>CAWFGT010000001.1:0-62980 GCA_963815415.1 uncultured Actinomycetota bacterium
CGAAGGCCCCCGGATGGGCGAAAAGTGACCCCGCGTTGCATGAAGGCGTTGCGTGAGGGGCCGGGGCCGATCGGGGTGGTCAGGCCGCGGGGCCCGCCAATGACCGCCACAGGAAGTGCTGGCTGCGGCTCTGCAGTGCGGCCGCCTGCCGGTTGTCCGAGGCCCCCGCGTGGCCGCCTTCCAACGCCTCGTGGAACCAGACGTTGGGAATGCCCATCGCCTGCATGCGTGCCGCCATCTTCCGGGCCTGGACGGGGCCGACCCGGTCATCCGAGGTGGCGGTCCAAATGAACGTCTCGGGGTACTCCACCCCGTCCTTGAGCAGGTGGTACGGGGAGAAACCCTGGATGAACGCCCACTGTTCCGGCACATCCGGATCGCCGTATTCGCCGATCCAGGAGTGCCCGGCGGACAGTTTGGTGTAGCGGCGCATATCCAGGAGCGGAACCCCGCAGGACACGGCGCCGAACAGTTCCGGGTACTGCGTGAGCATGTTCCCGACGAGCAGCCCGCCGTTTGACCCGCCCACGCAGCCGAGGCGCTGGCGCGATGTCACGCCGCGGGAGATCAGATCCTGCGCCACGGCGGCGAAGTCTTCGTAGGCGCGGTGCCGGTTTTCCTGCAGGGCCGCGCGGTGCCAGTCCGGCCCGTACTCGCCGCCGCCGCGGATGTTGGCCACCACGTAGACTCCGCCGCGGGAGTGCGGGGCATCTCCGCCGGGGCCGGTGGACTCCGTGGTGCGCCGTTCCAGCCAGGCCCGGCCGATTGCGCCGCTGTAGGCAGGGGTTCGTGAGATTTCGAATCCGCCGTAGCCCGAAAGCTGGGTGGGGTTTTCACCGTCCAGCACCAGGCCCCGGGAGGCCACCTGGAAGTACGGAACCCTCGTGCCGTCCTGGGAGACGGCGAAGTGCTGCTGGACCTCGTAGTCCGCCTCGCGGAAGAACGACGGCGAGGAGCGGATCACCTCGTGTGTGCTGGACACGGCGTCGGCGTCTCCGGCCGGCTTGCGGCGCAACGTGCCCCGGGTGAGCGTGGTCGGCGTCGTGAATCCGGTGGCTACGAGCCAGAAGTCGTTGCCCGCACCGGGGGCGACTTCCTCCGCCACCTGGCCGGCTCCGGCCGTCCCGTCGTCGCCAACGTCGCCGGCCTCGTCTTCGTCGTCGACGGCGAAGGCATTGACATCGTGCAGCGGCGGGCAGGCGTCCAGCGTGCTGGAGGCCCAGGCGACGTCCGTTCCGGGGCGTTGCGGGTCCAGGACCCGGATCTCCGAGGAGACGTCCCGGAGCAGGTTCAGCAGCAGGAAGTCGCGCGTCCAGGACCATGACTGCAGCGACGTGTGCGGGTCCGGAGTGAAGAGCACGGACAGCTCCCGGCTACCGGCGAGGAAGTCCTCGAACCCGGCAGCCAGCAGGGACCCGGCAGGGTACGTGGCGCCGTCGACGGTCCAGTCGGTCTGCGGCCGGAACAGCAGCCATTCACGGTGGGAGCTGAGGTTCACGTCGGCCGGAACGTCGAACTGCACCCACCGGCCGTCGCGCAGCACCGAGGTGTTCTTCTCGAAGAAGCTGATCCAGTCCACGGCAAAGGTCCGCTCGAAACCCGGTGTGGCGTCGTGGGCAAGGATCGCCATCATGTGGCTCTCGGGAATCTCGAAGAGGGGCTCGGCCTCCGCGAGGGATCTGCCCCGGCGGAGCTTCACCCCGGTCCGGGCATAGGACGAGGCAGTGCGCGGCAGGCCGTCGGCCGTGGTGGCGACCAGCAAGGTGTCCGCGTCCAGCCATGACGCGTGGCCCTTCCCCGTCGGAAGGTCGAAGCCGCCCGCCGCAGGATCAACGAAGCTGCGGGACTTGACGTCGAACTCGCGGTGCCGGTTCGCGTCGCCGCCGTCGGGGGAGAAGGCAAGCAAGGCCCGCCGGTGCGGCTCTCCCGCGGGCGGCCGGAGGAAGCTGGCGCCGTGGAACACCCATTCCTGGCCTTCGTCGGCGGCCAGGGCGTCCACGTCCAGCAGCACGTCCCATTCGGGCGAGCCGGCCCGGTAGCTCTCCCAGCGCGTGCGCCGCCACAGTCCCTTGGGGTTCGTCTTGTCCTTCCAGAAGTTGTAATACCAGTCGCCGTGTTTGCCCACCATGGCTATCCGGTCCGTGGAGTCGAGAATCTCCAGGATGCTGCTTTCCAGGGCGGCATAGTCCGCATCCTCCAGCAGTTCCTCGGTGCGGGCGTTCTGTTCCCGGACCCAGGCGAGTTGTTCCGCGCCGTAAATGTCTTCAAGCCAGATGTTCTCGTCGACGGGTTCGGGAGCGGTGGCTGCGTCCGGGGCGGCCCCGGCAGGGCCGGAAGCAAGCAGGGGAACAGCATCAGTGGTGGTCATTGGCCCATGTAAGCAACATCGGAGCTGCGGTAGCAAGTCACACGGCCGGTCAACGGTCCGTCAGGATGCCGATACTCTGGATGCCGTGGGCACGAGACAAAGCATCCGGACGGCAGTAATAGGCGCCGGCCCCCGGGGCACGAGCGTGCTGGAGCGGCTGCTGGCCAATTGGACGCCGGCCGGCCCCCGCCAGACCCTGCACATCGATGTGGTCGACCCGTACCCGGCGGGACCCGGGCATGTGTGGCAGCCCGGCCAGTCGAGGCTGTACCTGATGAACACGCAGTCCTTCTACCCGACAATCGTCCCTCAGGACCCGGAACTTGCCAGGCCCATTGCCGGTTACACCTTTGACCATTGGCGCAGGCTCCAGCGCCGCCACCCGGATCCTTCCCTGACGGCGGACGAGCGGGCCGAGCTGTCCCGGCTCGGCGCGGCGGACTTCCCCAGCCGGGCCCTCTACGGCCGCTACCTCCGGTCCACGCTGGAACTGTTGCTCAGCCGCCTGCCGGACGGCATCACCGTGGACTTCCACCAGGCATCGGCGGCGAGCGTCCGGCCCGCAGCCGCTGAGGAAGGCGGCGCCGGGGGAACCGGCGCGCCAAGCGGATTCGACGTCGGGCTCGACGACGGAACGGAACTCACCGTCGACTCGGTGGTGCTGGCCCTGGGCCACGTCGAAGCGCGCCTGAGCGCCGAACAAAACAAGTTGCAGGCAGCCGCAGCGGAACTGGGGCTGATGTATTTTCCCCCGGCCGCGCCCGCGGACGTGGACTGGTCCCGGGTTCCGGCCGGTGAACCGGTCCTGGTCCGTGGAATGGGCCTGAACTTCTTTGACGTCATGGGCCAGCTCACCGAGGGCCGCGGCGGAAGGTTCGCCGCCGGCGACGACGGCGGACTCCGTTACCTGCCCTCGGGCCGGGAACCGCTCATCCTGGCCGCCTCGCGCCGCGGCACCCCCTACCGGACCAAGGCAACCCTCTCCGGTTACTACCCCGCCGCCGTCTCGCTGCGGTACCTGACCGACCGTGCGATCGCGAAGTTCGCCGACGTCGGCATCCGGCCGTCCTTCGACCACGATCTCTGGCCGCTCCTGCACCGCGATGCCGTGTGGGCCTATTATTCAACACTCGTGCGCTCGCAGCCGGACGCGATTGTGACCGGCTCCGGCGAGTTTCTTCACGCGTTGGACTCGGCCCTCCACCCGCACGCCCACTCCACGGCCAAGTGGGAGGACGCCGCGGATTCGGTCCTTGACGTCCATGTCCGGCCGGGGTATCGGCTGGATCTGCTGGGTCTTGCTGCACCCCTGGCCGGCCGGTCATTCTCCTCCCGTGAGGAGCTGGACGCCGCCGTCGTTGCCTATCTCGACGACGACGCCCAACGCTCGGCGCTGGGTGAAGACGACCCGGTCAAAATGGCAATCGGCGCACTCCACCACGGGCGCGCGGTGTTGAAGAGCGCCGTGGCTGACGGCGGCATCACGGACGAATCCTGGGTGGCCGGGCTGCGCGGCTGGTTCGAGTCGTTTGTGGAAGGCCTGGCCAGCGGCCCGCCGGCCCTGCGGGCCGAGCAACTGGCGGCGCTGGTCCGCGCCCGCGTGGTTCGGTTCGTCGGTCCGGATCCCAAGTTCAGTGTGGACCGGAAGGCCCGCCTGTTCACGGCCGCGTCGCCCTGGGTGGGCGGCTCGCGGGGCGATGGCACCAGCGGCATTGCCGTGGCAGGAGACGCCGTGGCGGCCACGTGCATGATTGAAGCGCTGGCGCCGGCGAACAGGATAGCGGTGAATGCCTCCCCGCTGCTGGCACAGCTGCTCGCCGAGGGCTGGGTGCGCCCGCGCCTGATGATGACGATGGAGGGTGCGCCCATGGAAACCTCCGGGCTGGACGTGGCCCCGCACCCCTACCGGCCGCTTGCCGCCAACGGCTCGGTCACGGCAGGCCTCTACGTGCTCGGACTCCAGCTTTCCTCGACGCAATGGGGCACTTCCATCGCCGCCGAGTCCCGGCCGGCGTCCGGTCCGGTCTACCCCAGCGGCCAGCGCACCCTGCACGACGCCGACGAGATCGCCCGCGACATCCTCGGCCGCTGACTCCCTCCGCCGGCCAATGAGCATGCCCTCCGCCCGGCGCGCCGAGGAATGAGCATGCCCTCCGCCCGGGCTTAGCGTTGGACATATAGCCAATATGTCCATTGCTGCGGCCCGGGGGAGGGCATGCTCAGTGGTGGCGGGCTAGCAGTCTAGTCCTTGGAGTCCTTGAGGCACTTGCGGTAGGCCGCCATCGCGGTGCCGTAGTTCTCCTGGCCCGCGTTCTCGGATGGGCGTTGCGGTTTGACCGGGGCCTTGCAGGTCGGCGGAACCGGCTCGCTGGCCGCGACGGTAACGGCGGCCTTGACCACCGTGCCGGACTCGACGGCGGTCAGCACCAGGGTGCCGGCGCCGGCAGCGGCCCCGGCGGGAACCTTCAGATCAACCGTCGCGGCGCCGGCCGAAACCGGAACCGAACCCAGGTCAGTCACGGCCCCCTTGGCGTCGGTGAACGTGGCGCGCAGGGCGGTGTTGACCGGGCTGCCGAGCGAGGTCAGGTCGAGCTTGGAGATGGCCAGGGTGAGGGCGTCCCCGGCCTTGACCTCGGCGGCCGTGGTATTCACGACGGCCACGCTGCGCCGGGCGAAGTCCGGCGAGACCGAATCGTGGGCCCGCAGGTAACCGATCCACGCATCCCGGTCCACGAGCCCGGAATCCTTGGCGTTGACGCCTTCCTTGAAGACCCGGAAGTTGTCGCCGCCGGTGGCCAGGAAGTTGAACGTCCCGATCCGGTAGGACTTCGCCGGATCAATCAGCGCCCCATTGACGCGGATCGAAGTGATCCGGTCCCCGGCGGCCCGGGCGGCATCGTAGGTGTAGTTGACGTTCTTGGAGAGCCCGAGCTGCTGGTAGGCGCGGCTGGGGACCGTGCCGTCCGGGTTGGTCTGCCATTGCTGCTCGAGCAGCGTCTTGACCTGGGCGCCGGTCAGGGACGTGGTCCACAGGTTGTTCACGAACGGCAGCACGGCGTTGGCCTCGGCGTAGGTGATGATGCCGTCCGGTGCGTAGTACAGCTCGTTGCGGAGACCGCCCGGGTTGACGACGCCGATGTCGGCACCGCCGAGTTCCGGAGTCTTCAGCGTGTCGACGAGGACGTCCGCGACGAGGTTGCCGAGGGTGGATTCGCTTGTCCGGTCGTCCCGGACCGCGGGCGAGCCGCCGAACGCGGTGGTGATATCAGCGGTCACCTTGCCGACCGGCTGGTTACCGATCACGGCGGCGTCGGCGAGGGCCTTGTCCACGATGGCTTTGACCGCAGCGACCCGCGGGTACCGGGCGACGAGGTCGGCGACCGGCTGCTCCGCCGTGGTGGTGCGCTTGACGTTTCCGGCCTTGTATCCGGTCACGGTCATGGTCCGGGTATCGATGGTCAGCTGGATCTGGCCGATGAACTCGCCGTAGTTTCCGGTCTGGACAATCGGGCGGGTCTTACCCGGCATGCCCGGCACGGGGGCGTCCCAGGCGTACTGCTTGTGGGTGTGGCCGTTGAAAATGGCGGCAACGTCCGGGGTGACCTCGGTGACCATTTTCGCGAACGGGCCGCCGGCGGCGACTTCCTGCTCAAGGCTGGAGCCCTCGGGCACGCCGGAACCGGCGCCGTCGTGGTTGGTTGCGACGATCACGTCGGCGAGCTTGCCCGCCTTGATTTTCGCGGCGACGCGGTTGATGGCGTCGACGGGATCACCGAACTCAAGCTCCGTGATTCCGGCCGGGGTGACCAGGGAGGGCACCTCCTGGGTCACGGTGCCGATGACGGCGACCCTGATGCCGTTCAGGTCAAGGACCGTGTACTCGGGCAGGGCCGGCTCCGAGGTTCCCTTCCGGTAGACGTTGGCGCCCAGGTGGGGGAACTTCGCGTTGGACCCGCCGTCGATCACGCGGTCCCGCAGGTCAGCGAAGCCGCCGTCGAACTCGTGGTTGCCGACCGCGGAGGCGCGCAGGTCCAGGGCGTTCAGGACGTCGATGGAGGGTTGGTCCTTGGCGACGGCTGAGGCGAACAGGGAGGCGCCGATGTTGTCGCCGGAGGACAGGAAGGCTGTGGCCCCCGGGGCAGCCGTGGCGCGGAGTTTCTCGATTGTTCCTGCGAAGAACACGGTGTTGGAGTCGATCCGGCCGTGGAAGTCGTTGATCCCCAGAAGGTTCAGTTCAACGCTGGCCGGGGTTGCGGGCAGGTCCAGGCCGACGACGACCGGGTCGTGGTCGCTCGCCCGGAAGGGGTCCGCGGCGTAGTAGTTGGTGACGTTGTTGTTGTACCGGCTGTATTCAAGGGCCACGGACTCCACAGAGTTAATGTTCCAGATGTCCGCCCCGGTCACCACCCCGTCGGCCGCCGGGGAGGCCAGGATGTGATCCAGCGAGCCCACGAGGCCGCCGAAAAGGTAGGAATGCTTGGCGGACCCGTCGGTGTTCTTGGCCTTCTCGTCCTGGTTGACGTAGCCCGCGGTGGTGAAGACATTGATCGGGTCCTCCTTGGCGTAGGCGTTGAAGTCCCCGATCAGGAAGACTTTATCGGTGCCTTTGGAGGCCTGCAGCTCGTTGGCAAACTGCAGGAGGGACTTGGCCTGCGCGGTGCGGGCCAGGTTTGAGTTGCCCTGCCCCTTGTCGGTGTCATCCGGGGTGGCCGCGGAGCCCTTGGATTTGAAGTGATTGGCGATGGCGATGAACTTCCTGTCATCGCCGGCACCGGCCGGCTTGAAGACCTGGGCGAGCGGCTTGCGTGCGTTGGAAAAGGCGGCAGTGTCGTTGTGGATGATGGACTCGCCGAGCGGTTCGGCGGCGGCCGGCTTGTAAATAAACGCGGTGCGGATCATGTCCTCGTCAGCCAGCGGGGGAGCGTTGGCGGGCGTGCGGACGTAGTCCCAGATGCCGGGCGTCGCGACGTTGAGTGAATCGACCAGTTTGGCGAGCGCATCGTCGCGGTTCTTGCCGAACTGTGCCGAGTTCTCGACCTCCATAAGCGTTACGACGTCGGCGCCGGAGCCGGAGATGGCAGCAACGATTTTCGCCTGCTGGCGCTGCAGGTTCTCTGCGTTGGCGGCGCCGCGGACGTTGCAGCCGCCCTTGACCGTGATGGGATTTCCGGTGCGGTCCGTGTTGTATGTGCATCCCGTGAGCTGATCGCCGGTGGTGGTGAAGTAGTTCAGCACGTTGAAGGAGGCGAGTTTGAGGTTCCCGCCGACGGCAGCGGGGGCTTCGGCGCGGGTAGCCCCGAAGCTGACCGGCTGGACCGTGCCGGCGTTCTCCGGGGTCAGCGCGGTGAGGGGCTGGAACTTCCAGGCGCTGTTGGCGTAGCCCAGAACCACGTTCGTCGTGAACGTCACCGGCGAGCCCACGCGGACGTGTTCTGTTGTGGTCAGGTAGGGAAGGGCCAGGGATTTGTTGGCCGCGTTGAAGAAGTTGGTGGTGGCGCCGTCGTCGATCTTGATGCCGCGTGCCGCGTTCTCTGCCACCGTGGCCTTGTAGCGGGCCGAATCGAATTCTGCGACGGCGGTGGGCTGCTCCAGCGGGGTGGTTCCGCCGGCGAGGCCGATTTCCCCGTACTGGTTCAGGGCGTAGTTGTCCGCGACGGTGACAGGGCCCTGCGGTGCCAGAAGCATGCCTTCGAGGCTCTCGCGGACGATCTCGTCGGCCGGAAGGACAAAGGCGCTGGCCTTGACCTCGGGGGCGGCTTCGGTGAGCGTCGTCAGGGCTGCGGCGTCGGCGACGCTGAGCTGCGTCTGACCGAAGCGCTCGTCTACGGTGCCGGTGACTTCGACGAAGTCGCCGATCCGTACCGAGGCGACCGTCGCGGGGGAGTAGACGAAGATTCCGTCCGATGCCGTGTGTCCGGCCAGGTCACCGCCGGTTCCGGGGGTCTGGATGTAGTAGCCGGCGAAGCCGCCGGCGGGGTAGGCGGCCGTGACTTTGCCGCGGGTGGTGACGGTGGAGCCAACCAGCGGGCTGGCCGTGCCGTCGCCCTGGATCTCGGCAATGGTCTTGGCGGCCGCCGGGGCGGGGGCCGGATCGGGGTCAGGAGCGGGAGCCGGGGCCGAGGAGGCCGCCGTAGGCGTGATGGTCGCGCTGAGCGTGAAGTCGGCCGCATTGTTGTTGCTGTCTGTGCCGTTGCTGCGGTTCAGGCTCTTGACGTCCGTGTTGCCCGACGGCGCCTTGGCCGCCTGGGTTTCGAAGGTGTTGGAGGTGCCGTAACCAAGGAGGTCGGCGATGTCCGCCTGCCCGACGACGGAGCCGCTGGCGAGCGGATCGACCGCCGTGGCCTGCCGGGCGAGCACGATCGTGCCGGTGGTGCCGGAGGGGTTGAAGCCGGTGGCTTCGACGTCGGCGGGCGGAAGCTCCGCTGCCGTGGACGCGGAGCTGTTCGTTCCGCCCTTGACCAGGTAATGGCCCTTGGCCGGGATGCTTCCCTTGAGCGCGGCGACGCTGCTGGGGGCTCCCGCCCCAGTGCCCGAGCGGTACTGCAGGGACCAGCCCTCCAGCGATAAGGCAGCATCAGAAGAGTTGTACAGCTCCACGAACTTGTTCTTGAAAGCGGCGCCGGAGCTGCCGCCGCTGAGGTAGGCCTCGTTAATGACCACCGGCGAGGTGCCGGACGGTGCGGTTTCCACGGCGAAGGCCGGCGCGGCAGCCAGCGGCGCCGCGACAATGACTGCCGACAGCGCTGTTCCCAGCGCAGTCTTCCAACTTATGTATTTCATCCGCTCTAACTTTCATGAGGTTGCCCGGGTAAGGGCGAAGTGGGAGGTGTCTGGGTGGTACACCCGGGCCGGTCTTTGCTCCTGGTCAAGCAGTTACCGGCACAGCAAAGCAGGGGTGAATGAACACGGGGTGGATGGCATGTGCATTCGACGCGACGACCCCCAGCGGGACGCCGTGCAGCCGGTGCCCGGCATGCAGAAGTGCAGCTCAGGCCGCGGGAAAGGTGCTCTAGGTCACAGGTTACCGGTCGGTATGGACGAAACGCATGACGGGGCCGCAATCCTGCGGGAATCCTGCGTCGGGGCGGCGCCGGCTAGCCGATGATCTTGAACAGGGCGCCGGTCGGGTCCGTGAGGGTGGCGTTCCGGCCGTGCGGGCTGTCCTCGGCCGGGTGCACGATGGAGGCTCCCATGGAGACCGCCCGCTCCACGGCATCGTCGGTATGGTCGACGCCGAAGTATACGACCCAGCTGGAGGGGGCGCCTTCGGGGAGGAAGCCGGCGGCGTCCATGATGCCGGCCGGGGCGTTCTCTTCTGCGCCGAGGGTGGTGTAGCGGAACTCGGGGGAGTCGCTCAGGACATGGGTGTCCCAGGCGAAGACGTCCCGGTAGAACGCCACCGCTTCGTCGTAGTCCTTGGCGAGCAGCTCGTGCCACACGGCGGAGCCCGGCTCGGCCGTGAGTTCGAAACCCGTCATCTCGCGCGGCTGCCAGATCCCGACGGCGGCGCCGGTGGCATCTCCGAACATCGCCATCCGGCCCTGCTCCGGGATGTCCATCGGTTCCATGTAGATCCGGCCGCCGTGAGCGGCGGCGGCCTGGACGGATGCTGCGGCGTCTTCGGAGCGCAGGTAGGTCGTCCAGAGGTCCGGCATGCCGGCCTGGTCTTCCTGCTTCTGCATCAGCCCGGCGACGCGCTGGCCGTTCTTGAAAGCGGTGATGTAGCCGCCGTATTTTTCCTGGTCGCCGGTCTCGAAGGTCCAGCCGAAGAGTTCACCGTAGAAGTTCTTGGCTTTTTCGGAGTCTGAGGTCATCAGGTCGATCCAGCATGGCGCGCCGTTGACGGGGTCTGGCGTTGGCATTGAGGCTCCTGCTCTGTTCTGGGGCCGGAGGAGATTCCCGGGCCGCGTCTTTGCGGGTGGTGGAGACTGAATCGACACTATGCGCAGGGTCCGACACTTTCAACGGCCCGGAAGAATCGATCCGGGAGTCCTGGATTTGCCCGCAAAAATGCCCCCGGTTTCTGCATTAATCGCAGCAACCGGGGGCACTATTCGCGGAAGGTAAGAGATTCGAACTCTTGGTACGGGGTTACCGCACACTGGTTTTCAAGACCAGCTCCATCGGCCGCTCGGACAACCTTCCCTAACGAGTAGTCTTTCATAGGCGGTGCGCTGCTACAAAAAACGCCCCGGTTCATCCCGGACGCGCGTGGTCCTGCCGCTTATTCTTGGGTGAGGTGCCGCGCCTGGGTGTGCGGCCAGCGAGCGCACTGAGCCGGTTAGGAATTCATGAAGGCTGTCTTTATCCCAGAGCCCGGGGGACCCGAGGTCCTGGAGGTCCGGGAGGTCGCCGCCCCCGTCCCCGGTCCCGGCGAAGTGCTGATCGACGTCGTCGCCGCCGGACTGAACCGCGCGGACGTCCAGCAGCGCAAGGGCTACTACCCGCCGCCGCCCGGCGCCTCCGAGATCCCGGGCCTGGAGGTATCCGGCCGGATCGCGGGATTCGGCCCCGGTGTCAGCAAACCGTTCTCGGTGGGGGACAAGGTGGTGGCGCTGCTCTCGGGCGGCGGCTACGCCGAACAGGTGGCGGTTCCGGCCGGGCAGGTCCTGCGCGTCCCCGACGGTGTGGACCTCGTCACCGCCGCTTCCCTGCCGGAGGTCGCCGCCACGGTGTACTCCAACCTCATCATGACGGCGCAGCTGCAGCCCGGGGAAACCGTGCTGATCCACGGCGCCACCGGCGGCATCGGCACCATGGCCATCCAGCTCGCGAAGGCGTTCGGCGCCCATGTGGCGACGACGGCGGGCACCGCTGAGAAAGTCGCCACCGCGACGGCGTTCCTCGGGGCGGATATCGCCATCAACTACGCCGAGGAAGACTTCCCGGAAAGCCTGCGGGCGCAGAACGGAGGCAAAGGCGCCGACGTGATCCTCGACGTCGTGGGCGCCAAATATCTCGACCGGAACGTCGCGGCCCTGGCTGACTACGGACGGCTCGTGGTGATCGGCCTGCAGGGCGGGGCCCGGGCCGAACTGGATCTGGGCGTGCTGCTCCGGAAGCGGGCCGCGATCATCGCCACGGCGTTGCGGCCACGGCCGGTCGAGGAAAAGACGGTGATCATGGACGCGGTCCGCGACGCGGTCTGGCCCTTGATCGCCGACGGGCGGATCCGCCCGCTGGTGGCCCGGTCTTTCCCCCTGGCCCAGGCCGGCGCCGCCCACGAGTACTTCGATTCGGGCGACCATGTAGGGAAGGTGCTGCTGGTCATGTAGCACCGGCCGCGGTTTGCCGCCGAACATCCGGAAACGATAAGGTGACTCTATACGCGGTATACACGCGTCTTGGGGCGCGTGTATGCTGTGTGGTTCCTCGACCCCCGGGAGCCCAATGTCCATCCGCCACAGCCTCCTCGTGCTGCTGCAGGACCGGCCGCGCTACGGCTACCAGCTCCGCGACCGAGTTCGAGGACCGCACCGGGTCGTCCTGGCCGCTGAACGTCGGTCAGGTGTACACGACGCTGGAACGGCTGGAACGCGACGGCCTTGTCTGCAAAGACGGCGAGGACGGCGACGGCCACGTCATGTACAGCATCACTCCCGCCGGAGGAATCGAAGTCGCCGGATGGTTCAGCTCTTCGGTGGCCCGCACAAACCCGCCGCGGAATGAACTGGCCATCAAACTCGCGCTCGCACTGACCATTCCCGGGACCGACGCCGGTGCCATCATCCAGTCCCAGCGGGCAGTCTCCCTCCGGGCGCTGCAGGAATACACGAAGTCCCGGCGGGAGTCCGCTGCCCCGCCGGGCCGGGCCGACACCGCAAAATTGCTCGTGCTCGACTCGCTCATCTTCCAGACCGAAGCGGAAATCCGTTGGCTGGACCTCTGTGAAGCCCGGCTGGTCCAGCTCGCCGGGCTGACAGGGTAACGGGGCCGGCAGGGTAACCGGGCTGACACGGTAAGAACCCGACCGGGCGCAAGGGCCCCGGAACCCTACCCTTCGGCGCCTATCTGACCGTTTACCGCACCGTCGGCCCCGTTCGTCGCAGGTGGCTTTTGTGCCCATCCTCACATTGATAAGGTCCCTTAGGGCCGGGCTGGACAGCCGGCCCTTTTTGCAGGGTTTCTCAAGGAGGAGACATGGGTGTAACACCCGCCGGCGGGCCACGTACCGCACAAATCGACGACGGCCTCACGCCGGATCCGTCACTTCCGGCCACCGCCGTCGACGACGCGGTGCGGGAGAGCGAAGAACGACGCTGGACCCCGGGCAAGATCGCCCTCTGGGCCGCCATTGCCCTGCTGGGCGGCGTCGCCTGGTTCATGCTTGCCATCATCCGCGGGGAGACCGTGAATGCGATCTGGTTCGTGTTCGCCTCGGTCTGCACTTACCTGATCGCTTACCGTTTCTACTCCAAGTTCATCGAGAAGCACCTGCTCCGGCCCAACGACCGCCGGGCGACCCCTGCCGAGTACAAGGCCGACGGCAAGGACTACGTCCGCACCGACCGCAACGTCCTCTTCGGGCACCACTTTGCCGCCATCGCCGGCGCAGGCCCGCTGGTCGGGCCGGTCATCGCCGCCCAGATGGGCTACCTGCCCGGCACCATGTGGATCATCATCGGCGTCGTCTTCGCCGGCGCGGTCCAGGACTACCTGGTCATGTTCTTCTCCATGCGCCGCGGCGGCCGTTCCCTCGGCCAGATGGCCCGCGAGGAACTCGGCGTCATCGGCGGCACCGCGGCCCTGATCGCCACGCTGCTCATCATGGTCATCATCGTCGCCATCCTGGCCCTCGTCGTGGTCAACGCCCTCGGTGAAAGCCCGTGGGGTGTCTTCTCGGTCGGCATGACCATTCCGATCGCCCTGTTCATGGGTGTCTACCTTCGCTACCTGCGCCCGGGCAAGGTCATGGAGGTCTCCATCATCGGCTTCGTGCTGCTGATGGCCGCGATCATCGGCGGCGGCGCCGTTGCCGGGACCGAGTGGGGTGCCGCCATGTTCCACCTGGACAAGGTCACCATCGCCTGGGGCCTGATCATCTACGGTTTCATCGCCGCGATCCTGCCCGTCTGGTTGCTGCTGGCCCCGCGCGACTACCTCTCCACCTTCATGAAGATCGGCGTCATCGGCATGCTCGCCGTCGCCATCATCGTGGTCCGGCCGGAAATCAACGTCCCTGCCTTCAGCGAATTCGCCAGCCGCGACAACGGACCCGTCTTCTCCGGGGCGCTGTTCCCGTTCCTGTTCGTCACGATCGCCTGCGGCGCACTGTCCGGGTTCCACGCCCTCATCGCCTCCGGCACCACGCCCAAGCTCATCGAGAAGGAACGCCAGACCCGGTTCATCGGCTACGGCGGCATGCTCATGGAGTCCTTCGTCGCCATCATGGCCCTGGTCGCAGCGCTCTCGATCGACCGCGGCATCTACTTCGCGATGAACGCCCCGGCCGCACTGACCGGCGGAACCGTTGAAACGGCGGCCGTGTGGGTCAACTCGCTGGGCCTGTCCGGCGTGAACCTCACCCCGGACATGCTGGCGCAGACGGCCAAGGACGTGGGCGAGCAGAGCATCGTGTCCCGATCCGGCGGCGCCCCGACCCTGGCTGTCGGCCTGGCCCACATCATGCAGCAGTTCATCGGCGGACCGGCCATGATGGCCTTCTGGTACCACTTCGCCATCATGTTCGAAGCCCTCTTCATCCTCACCGCAGTCGACGCCGGCACCCGGGTTGCGCGGTTCATGCTGCAGGACTCGATCGGCAACTTCATCCCGAAGTTCAAGGAGCACTCCTGGCGCGTCGGCGCCTGGCTCACCACCGCCGTGATGGTGGCGGCCTGGGGTGCGGTGCTCATGATGGGCGTGACTGATCCCCTCGGCGGCATCAACACGCTCCTGCCGCTGTTCGGCATCTCCAACCAGCTGCTCGCCGCCATTGCGCTCTCGGTGTGCATGGCCATCGCGGCCAAGCGGGGTTCATTCAAGTACCTCTGGATTATCGCCACCCCGCTGGCGTTCGCCGCCGTCGTGACCATTACCGCCAGCTTCCACAAGATCTTCTCCAGCACCCCCGCGGTGGGCTACTTCGCCAACAACGCCGCCTTCAGCAAGGCGCTGGCCGAGGGCAAGACCGCCTTCGGCTCTGCCAAGACCCAGGCCGCGATGGAAGCCGTGGTGCGGAACACCATGATCCAGGGCATCCTGTCCATCGTCTTCGTGGTGCTGAGCCTGATCGTGATCATCGCTGCGATCCTGGCCACGATCAAGGCCTTCCGCGACCACTCGGCCGGTATGCCGATGGCGGACAACGAGGACCGCCCGCGGCCGTCCCGCGTCTTCGCCCCGTCCGGGCTGATCCCGACGCCGTCCGAGCGGGAGCTGATGGCGGAATGGGAGAAACTGCCGGCCGAGCAGCGGCTGGCAAAGGCGGGGCATCACTGATGAATGCGCTCGCCAACGGATTCCGCGGGTTCGCCACGTACCTGCAGGGGATCATGGGCGCCGATGCCTACGCAAAATACTTGGAGCACCACACGGCCACCGGCCACGCTGAGGCTCCGATGACAGAACGTGAGTTCTGGCGCGACCGCACAGACCGTCAGGACAGCAACCCGCAGGGCCGTTGCTGCTGACCGACACGCGTCGCGTTCATTGGGGGACCGCCGGGCACGAATGTGTCCGGCGGTTCCCCGTTAAGGCGCGACGTCAAGGCAGGACGTTAAGGCACGACGGCGGTGCGTCCCGTTGCGGCCGGATCGCCGCTGCCTGCCGGCACCCCGCGCCGTCCGCTTTCCATCCGCCGCTACATGAGAGTATGAACCCATGCGCGATCAGGACGACACCCAGTCAGCTGAAGATCTGCCCGTGGAGGGGACTACGGTGGAAGACACCCCAACCGGAGCAGCCGATCCCCGGCCGGCGGGATCCGGCGCAGCCGCGCCGGCCGGCCACGCCAAGGGAAGCCAGCTCAGGGACCTCGTCGATGAGCCCGCCAAGGTCATGCGGATCGGCACAATGCTGAAGCAGCTGCTTGATGAGGTGAAAGCGGCGCCGTTGGATAACGCCGCCCGCACACGGCTTGCCGCGATCCACCAGCGTTCCATCCGGGAACTCGAGGACGGGCTTGCTCCGGAGCTGGTCGAGGAGCTGGAGCGCATCCACTTGCCGTTCGCCGAAGAAGCCACGCCGTCGGATGCTGAACTCCGGATTGCCCAGGCCCAGCTGGTCGGCTGGCTGGAAGGGCTGTTCCACGGCATCCAGACGGCCATCGCGGCGCAGCACGCCGCCAGGGAGCAGGCCGCCGCCCAGATGCAGCTCCGGCAATTGCCGCCTGGAACCATGATCGCGCCGGGCGTCGTCATCGGCGAGAACGGTGAACCGCAGCGCGCCGCGGCGACCAGGCCGGGAGCCGAGCCGTCAGAGCGGGCCGAGACCGCCGATCCTGACCACGGCCCCGGCCAGTATTTGTAGGCAGTTTTGGGCTTTTTCAGTACCGTCCGGCAGGGGCGCAAAGACGACGCCGAGCTCGGCAAAGGGCTCTGGCGCAGGGCTCACGACCGCTTCAACCGGGGCCTGGACCGCTACCACCAGGTCCTCGAAGGGGTGGAGGACGAGGCGCTGTACGCCGAACTCGTGGGGATCGCGAACGATTTGTCCGCCGCCTCGGAGCGGGTGCGGCGGATCTGCGTCGAGGCCCAGCGGCAGGCACCGAGCGACGGGATGAACGTACCCGGGGCTCTCGCCGGCGTCCATCGTTGCCTGTCCTCGGCCGGCAACTCGCTGGCCACGACTGCGGAGGCGGCAGCGATGCTTCGGCTCGCGGTCGGTCCCATACCGGCCGGGGCGGCCTCGGTGCGGCGTCGGGCTGAATCGGTCTTCGAACAGGTCAGCGACGCAGAACGGCGGCTCGCAGAGGCAGGGGAGGGCCGGGTCTCCGGCTGAGCAGCGGCCGGGACCGGGTTGCCCTGCGCTTATTCCCGTTATGCGGGGGCTTTTCCGTTTTACGCGCCCAGCTTAGTTCTGCCCGAATGCTGGCCGTGTCGCCCGGAACTCGGCAAGATACAAGTATGACTTCTTCTCCGGACCTGACTTTCAATGACGGCAACACCATTCCCCAGCTCGGCTACGGCGTCTGGCAGATTGACGACGATATGGCCGAGAAGGCCGTTGTCCAGGCGTTCGACGCCGGCTACCGGCACATTGACACCGCCAGGATCTACGGCAACGAGGCAGGCGTCGGCCGGGCCATCAAGGCCTCCGGGCTCAAGCCTGAGGACATCTTCATCACCACCAAGGTGTGGAACTCGGACCAGGGCTACGACTCGACCCTGGCTGCGTTCGACGGGTCGATGGAACGGCTCGGCCTCGAGACCCTGGACATGTTCCTGATCCACTGGGAGCAGCCCAAGCAGGACAAGTACGTGGACACCTGGAAGGCCCTGATCGAGCTCCAGAAGCAGGGCCGGGTTAAGACCATCGGCGTCTGCAACTTCACCAAGGAAGGCCTCCAGCGCCTGATCGACGAGACGGGCGTGGTTCCGGCCATCAACCAGATTGAACTGCACCCGTTCTTCAACCAGGCTGACCTGCGCGAGTTCAATGCCTCCAAGGGAATCCTCACCCAGGCATGGTCCCCGCTGGGCCAGGGCGGCGAGCTCCTGCACAGCCCGATCATCGGCCAGATTGCGGCCAAGCACGATGCCACGCCGGCGCAGGTGGTCATCGCCTGGCACCTGGCCATCGGCAACGTCGTTATCCCCAAGTCGGTGACGGAATCCCGGATCCGCGAAAACTATGCGGCCCTGGACGTCACCCTTGACGAGACCGATCTGCAGGCCATCGAAGGGCTCGACCGCTCCGCGGAAGGCGCCGGCCGGATCGGCCCGGACCCTGCAGTGGCGGACTTCGCTTAGGTCAGACATCGCGCGGTCAGACTTCGCGCAGGACGGGCGGCCTGACCGCGTCGCGGAATCCGCGCCGCGGTCAGGCCGCCTTCCGGCTTGATCTGGGCCGCACGGCGTCGACGACGGCCCACCCGTCCTCATCGGCAATGCACCGGCTGGCAAACCGGTCTGCCTCGGCGGCGTCGTCGAAGATCTCGGTGCGGATTCGTCCGCAGTCGGGGTCCAGGTAGGTCACCTGGAAACTCGTGGCAACGGACCGGCCCCCCGCACTGAAGCCTGCGGCGTAGGAGGTTCCTGTACTTTCAGTTCCTGTACTTTTTGTTCCCTGGAAATCCTGTTTGTTCTCCATGAATCCAGTCTGCAGCGGACCCCTGACAGTGAAGCGTCACTGCTCCGGCGTGTTGCCAAGACGCAGCACCCGCTCCCTGGCGAGCGCCTCCTTGCGCCGGGCTTTGTCAGCGGACCGGGCTGACTGCAGCGCATCGGCTTCGGCGGCTTCGTGAGCCTTCCGGGCCCGTTTCAGTCCGTCGGCGGCGCGCGCCAGCTGCGCCTGAAGGGCGCCTACCTCGTCGGCGAGCCGGGCAACGCTGGCCGCGGCGGCCGAGAGTTCCTGGCTGCGGCGGACGGCGTCCCCGGCGGCTTCTCCGGCCGCCCGCTCGGCGTCCTGCAGCTCGGCCAGGGCGCGGTCCAGTGCGGCCGGTGTTCGCGGGCGGGCCTTCGGCTGGACGGCACTAAGCCGCGGTTGCCCGGCCGGGCGGCTTGTTTCCGTGCCGGCCGCGTCGTCCCTGGCGGCGTCACGTCCTTCCTGGTCGTTCTCCCGCCGGCCGGCGGACCTGCGCCGCCACGGCGCCTGAGAGGTCGACGTCGAACAGTCCGTCCGCCGCCAGAGACCGAAGGAGCAACCCGCTCTGCACAGCCTCCGCCGCGCCCTGGTCGGCTGTTGCGGCGCGCAGCGTCTGCTCGACCTCCGCGGCAACCGCGCCGCTGATCCGGCGGCCCTGTTCCTCCGCGACGGCCCGGGCCGTTCCGACGGCGGCCGAGAGCAGGCGCCTCCGTTGCTGGCTAAGGCTACGGAGAGTGTCAGTGTCCAGTCCGGACTGTGCAGCCCGCATGTCAGACCCCAGCGACGCCAGTTCCCGGAGCGTCCCGGGGCGGTGGGCCGCGAGCATATTGACCGCCCATGCGGCAAGGGAAGGCTTGGGGAGCGAACGCACGGCCGAGGCCAAGGCACGCCGTTCGGCGGTGGCAGGGCCCGCCGCCAGCAAATCCTTGGCGGCGGCCGTCCTGGCAGCGACAAAATCGGTCAGCGGCAGGGCATAGAGCGGCCCGGCGACGTCGGCTAGATCCGGTTCTCCCATACGAGAAGCATAGGAGCCCGGGCCATCAGTCCCGGTGGCTGAGGCCCCGGAACGGCTTTTCGCCGGCCCGTTCGGAGGGCCGCGACCAGCAGCGCCAGGGCAGCCGCCTGGGACACGGCGACGGATGCGATGAGAGCGGGCCGGGCATCGTAGAGCACCCCGTACAGGGCGCCGCCCGCCAGCGCCCCGGCACCCTCGAAGGCCGCGAAGACGCCATACGCCGTGCCCTGGCGCCACTCAGGCACCAGATCGGCGATAAGCGCCTTCACGGTGGAATCCTGGACACCTGTGGCGATGCCCCAGATCAGGACGCCGGCGAGCACCAGTCCGGCACCGGGGGCCAGAGCCAGCACCGGCACCGCGGAAATCAGCACGGGCAGGACCAACAGGACGGCCGCCCCGGCGCGATCGTAGATGACCCCCGTCACGAGGGCGCCGAGGGCTGCCGCGCCCATCGCCCCGGCATACAGCAAAGGTATGACGGCGACGGCAACGGACACCTCGGTTGTGAGATGAAACGAGATGACACCAAAGGCCACCAGGCCGGCGCTCCAAAAGAACGCGGCGGCGGCGTAAAGGATGAACACGCCGGACAGCACCGGCGGCGTCCCGGGGCGGGGGAGCGCCCTCACACCGGCTTTCTCGGCCCCCGCCGGACCTGGCCCCGGAACGCGGCGCCGCAGCCACACCAGGAGAACCATCGAGGCCGCGGCCGGGACCGCCAGAACGGCGAAAGCCCAGGACAGCACACCCGTCGCCGACAACACCGCGGCAACGACCAGCGGCCCCAGCAACGCCCCGACAAGATCGAGGCCCTTGTGGACAGCAAAGCCGCGGCCCCGCCCGACGGGCTTGGCCACGGCCGCCAGCAGCACGGTTTTTGCGGGGCTGCGCACAGCTTTCCCGACCCGGTCGCCGATGATAAGGGTTGCGGCCAGCGCCAGCCCGGCAGCCCCCGCCGCCGGGGCAACCGCAAGCAACGGGACACAGGCCGCGGTCAGCGCGTAGCCGGCTATGGTGAACGTCCAGTACTTTTTCGTCCGGTCCGCCCACGGGCCGAACACCAGCCGGAGGCCCTGCGCGGCGGCTTCCGCGCCGCCTGTCACGAGCCCCACTACGAGGGCGGACGCGCCGAGTTGGGCGAGCAGCGGACCTGCCAGCGGACGCGCGCCGTCGGACACGACGTCGGCGGCGAGACTGACCAGTCCGAAACCGACCACCGGACCCCACAACAGGCGGCGCGGGGAACGCGGCGCCTTGCCGGGCGCACCCGTCAGGGGCGCCCGCGCGCTGGCAGGAGTCCTCCGACCGGGACGTCTCACTCACCAAGGCTTACCGACGCGGGCTCAAAAGGCAATGCACCCGCAGGTCCACCGCCAGGGCAAGCGAGCTACCTGCTGACGGGCTCCCTCGCGGTGAGCGCGGCCAGTTCCCGACGGCGGGGCAGACCTTCCCAGTCACCGGCCGCCATGCAGGCGTAGGCCCCGACCTGAACGGCCGTTGCCAGGCATACGTCGACCGGTTCGCCCGCGAGGTATTCCGCCAGGTAGCCGGCGACGAACGCATCGCCGGCGCCGACGGTATCGCGAACCGTCACGGGAACGGCCTTCTGGGCGGTGATCGTGCCTTCGACCAGCGCCAGGGCACCGTCCGCTCCGAGTTTGATGACTGCCTGTCCGGCGCCGAGATCGACCAGCCGCTGTGCCAAGTGTTCCGGTGACGCGGCGGGCCCGACCGCGATGGCGGCTTCGTCGTCGCCGGCGAACACGACATCCACGAGCGGAACAACCTGCCGGTAGAACTCCGCTGCGGCGTCCCGTCCCCACAGACCCTTACGGTAATTAAGGTCAAACGACACAGGCACTCCGGCCGACCGGGCGATCCGGATGGCCTCCAGGGTCATCAGCCGGGCCGACTCGGACAGGGCGGGGGTGATTCCGGTCAGGTGCAGCAGCGCGGCCCCGCTGATGAGCGAGGGGTCAAGGTCGCTGACGCCCATGCGCGATCCGGCGTTGCCGGCGCGGTAGTACCAGACGCGCGTTTCGGCCGCGGAGCGCCGCTCCTTGAGCATGAGCGCGGTGGGGGCTTCCGGGTCCCTCACGCCGACGACGTTGATACCTTCTGCACGGAGCTCACGTTCGACGAGGTCCCCGGCGGAATCTTCACCGATTTTCCCGATCCAGGTCACGTCGGTACCGAGCCGCCGAAGTCCGATCGCCACGTTGCTTTCGGCGCCGCCGATGCCCAGGGTCATGTGTTTGCTGTGCTGGAGGGGTTCCTCGATGGTGCTGGACACCAGCACCATCGTTTCGCCAATCGTCACTACTCCCGTGCCGGTCATGCCGCGCTCACCGCATCAATGGCAGCCTGCGCGCGTGCTGCCAGTCCGTCCAGGGAGCCGCCCCGCAGGGCATCGCCGAGGAGCGGACCGCCGAGGCTGACCGCGATGGCACCACTGCGCAGCCAAGGACCGATGTCCTCCATCCGGATTCCGCCCGAGGGCAGAAACTTCAGGGCGGGGAACGGCCCCAGCAAGTGGGCGCCGTAGGCCGCGCCTACGGTTTCAGCAGGGAAGATTTTGACGGCGGTCGCGCCGGCGGTCCACGCGGTGTGGACTTCGGTGGGGGTCAGGGCGCCCGGAAAAATGGGACGGCCTGCCCTGACGGCGGTAGTAATCACGTCGGGGTTGGTGAACGGGGTGACGAGGTACGAGGCGCCTGCGTTGAGGGCCTGCTCCGCTTCCTCGACGCACGTGACAGTCCCGACGCCGATTTCGGTGTCGCTGCCGGCGCGGCGCAGCAGCTCGGGGAGCAGTCTCGAGCGTGCCCGGCGTCGTCAGCGTGAGCTCGATGGACTTGATGCCGGAATCAACGAGGACGTCAATGACCCGTGCGTAGGCGCTGGCATCGGCGGCGCGAAGCACCGCCACGATCTTGCTGCTGGTCAGCACGTGGGACGGCGAGACTCGGTCCTGGGATGTAGCAAGAGAGAGGTCCATGGAATTCCTTTTCATGTTAGGGCGCGACGACGTGTCACTTCGGGTTTGCAGCGGGTACGGTCAGTGCCGGGACCTGGTCGCGGGCCGGCGGCGGTGCAGTGGATGCCCGGACGATCAGCTGGGGCTGCAGCAGCACCGACCGTCCGGGCTCGCCGGGCTCGCCGCTGTCATGCGAGACCGCCTCGGCAATGGCCAGTTTGGCCATCCGGGCCAACGGCTGGCGCACGGTGGTGAGCGGCGGGTCGTAGAGGTCGGCCAGGACGATGTCATCGAATCCGACGACGGATACGTCTTTGCCCACGGTCAACCCCAGATCCCGCAGGCCCCGGCAGAAGCCCAGCGCGGTCATATCGTTGATGGCGACCACGCCGGTGGGCGGTTCCACGTCTCCGGAAAAAAGCGCGTGGGCCGCGCGGCGTCCGACGTCGGCTGCGAAGACGTCACCGAACGGGACGTCCTCACGGCCGGACCATACGGGCATGTCATTGACGTCCAGGCCGGCGGCTTCCAGGGCGCTGACAAAGCCGCGGTACCGGCCGGCCCTGTTGACCGATCCCAACGATCCGGCAACGAAGGACAGGCGGCGATGGCCCAGTTCGATCAGGTGGGTTGCGGCTACAAAACCGCCCACGACGTTGTTGATGCTGATGCTGACGACCGACTCGGGGTCGTTGGGCTGGGCCGGACGGTCGAAGGTGACCAGCTGCAGCCCCTGCTTGACGAGATCGGCCAGGTGATCGAGCGACGGCAGCGACGAGCACAGGACGATTCCGCGGACCCCGTTGTCCCACAGTTCCTGAACGTACTCCCGTTCCCGTTCGGCGTCGCGCTCGCTGTTGCACAGCAGCACGCTGCACCCGACGGCGAAGGCGGCCACCTCGAGCTCGTGCGCGAAGGCGCCCCAGAAAGGGTTTCCGACGGACGGCACAATCAGGCCGATGGTCTGCGTCCGGCCGGTCGCGCAACTGCCGGGCGGCACGGTTGGGCCGGTAGCCGAGCTTCGCGATGGTCCGTTCGATCCGCTCGCGCGTTGCCGGCACCATGCGGTCCATGCGCCCGTTCAGATAGTTCGACACCGTGCTCGGCGAAACCTCGGCCTCCCGTGCGACCTGCTGGATTGTCACGCGACTCATTCAAATCCCCTCCCCGGGTCTTTGCCCTGCGATCCCGGGCACTTGATTCGTTTACTGTATCGATTTATCGGGCATATGTCACGAAGTGATCCGCAGCTACGCCGCGCGGGGGCGCGGATCGGGACGAATGCCAGCTGGATCGTCCTTGACATGTGACTTGGGTCATCGGTAATCTCAGTGCATCGTTACACCAGATCGGGTCGGTTCGTCCTTCGGTAGGCGAATTTGAACAACGACGACGTGCTCAGGTTCGGAGGCAGCGTCGCGTCCAACCCTCTAAGCCCCTCGAAGGGACCGGAAATGAAGATGCAATTCAAGAAGACCAGGATCGCGGCCATGGCGACCGCCGTGGCCCTCACGATGGGCGCCACGGCTTGCTCTTCCGGAAGCACGCAGGCCTCCGAAGGGAGCGTCAGCGGCGAGGTCAAGCTCCTCACCCCGATTTTCGAAGGAACGCCGGGGCAGAAGCTGCTCGAGGACGAGCTCCTCCCCGAGTTCTACAAGAAGTACCCGGAGGTCAAGGTCAGCGTCGATTACACGACGTACGGCAAGCTCAATGAAAAGCTCACGACGTCCATCGTCTCAGGCGGTGTGCCCGACGTGATGCTCATGGGCGTCGGCTGGATCGAGAACTTCGCCGCCCAGAATGTTCTGGCGGATCTCGGCAAGACCGGCCTGACCCGTGACAAACTGCTCGAGTCCTACACGGAAAGCATCGTTGATGCCGGCATGTACAAGGACGGCGTCTACGGTGTGCCCATCATGTTGGACACCCGGTTCGGCGTCGCCCGCATGGACCTGCTGAAGGAGGCCGGCTACACCGAACCGCCGAAGAACTGGGACGAACTCGTCGAGATGTCCAAGGCGCTGACCGTCCGGGACGGCAGCGGAAATCTCCAGCAGGCCGGCTTCGACATGCTGTCCCTCGATCCCCGGCAGGCCTTCGAGACCATGCTGTTCTCGGCAGGAGGAAGCCTTTTCAACGCCGACGCCACGGAACCGGAGTTCAACTCCAAGGCCGGTGTTGACGCACTGCAGCTGATGACGGACCTGATCAACACCCACAAGGTTGAGGACCTCGGGTTCTCCTCCCCGGGCGCCGCAGTCAATCCGCTCCTCAACGGCCGGGCGGCCATGGGCATCGCCCACAACAACCTGTTCACGCAGGCGCAGGATTCCGCGCCCGAGATTCTTGACCAGCTCCAGCCCTTCGCCATCACGGGGACCGAGCCGGGCATGTTCTTCGGCGGCACCCTGGCCACCATCTCGTCCAAGACCAAGAACCCGAAGGCAGCCCAGGCCCTCCTTGAATTCCTGACCAGCTCAGACCCGGCCCTCGCCGCCAACAAGCAGCGCGGCAACGTTCCGGCAGAGACCGCCCTGCTGGACTCGGACTACGTACAGTCGAACCGGTTTGTGCAGTTCGCGATGGAAAACCTTGACATCGCAAAGCGTGAAGGCGGACCGGCCAAGTGGATTCAGATCCGCGGAGATTTCACTCCGGCCATCGAATCCGCCCTACTCCAGAAAGAATCACCGCAGAAGGCCCTGGATGATCTTGCCGCGGCCGCCAAGAGTGCCATACAGCCCTAGCACAGCGCCATTGCCGCCGGTCCCACAGCCGGCCCGGCGGCAGCAGCGACTCGACAAAAAAGGCCATCATGAAAACCATTGATCAAAGCTCTGCGGCGCGAGACCTCAAGCCGCGCCAGCGTGACACAGCGGTCCGGGAGCCCCAGCGAAAGGGCAGCTCCAAGCAGCAACGAAAACTCCGGCGCACGGGCTGGTTGATGATCACCCCCGCCCTGATCCACATCGGACTGTGGAGCGCCATCCCGGTCCTGGCAACGTTTGCCCTCAGCATGACCGACTACGACATCTTCAACGCGCCGCGTTGGATCGGCATCGATAACTACATCGCGATCGCCCAGGATCCGGTCTTCCTCCAGGCCACGTGGAACACCATCGTCTACACCTTCTGGACCGTGCCCGTCTCGATGGCGATCGCACTGGTGGTCGCCGTGGCGCTCAACCAGGGACTGCGGATGCAGAAGTGGTACCGGACCGCATTCTTCCTTCCCCACGTAACGGCGACCGTCGCCATCGCCATGGTGTGGCTGCTGATCTTCAACCCCCAGCAGGGCCTCCTCAACGGGATGCTTTCTGTGTTCGGCATACCGGGGCAGGCCTGGCTGGCCAATCCCGATCTTGCCCTGGGATCCGTCGTCGTCGTGGGCGCCTGGCACGGAATCGGCATCAAGATGCTGATCTACATCGCCGCCCTCCAGAACATTGACGAAAGCCTCTACGAGGCCGCGTCCGTGGACGGCGCCTCGGTGGTCCGGAAGTTCTTCGCCATCACCCTCCCGATGCTCAAGCCGGCAACGTTCTTTGTGCTCGTCATTTCGATCATCGGCGCATTCCAGGTGTTCGACCAGATCTACGTCCTCACCGACGGCGGTCCGGCGAACTCAACCACCATGATGACGTACGAAATCTATCGCTCGGCTTTCCAGGAGTTCCAGATGGGCATGGCCTCGGCGCAATCCGTCGTCCTGTTCGCATTCCTCCTGGTCATGACTCTGATCAGCCGCCGGGCAACGCAAGGGGACGACTGATGAGCACCGTACAGACTGAGACCGGGACAAAGACAGGGACCGGAACCGTGACAGTGCGCCAGCAGACGCGGCGCCAGGGACCAGGGAAGTCCGCCGTCGAGCGACGCAACAAGATCATCCTGAGCATCCTCATGGCCCTCTCCTCGATCGCCATGGTCATCCCGTTCGTCTGGATGCTCTTCACCTCGGTGAAGTCATCCGCGGAACTGGCATTGTTCCCGGCAACGTTCTTCCCGCAGGAATGGCACTGGGAGAACTATGTTGCGGCGTTGGATGCGGCACCGTTCGACCTGTACTTCCGTAACAGCGTGATCATTTCCATCGGCCATACCGCGATCACCCTGCTCTTCGGCGCCATGGCCGGCTACTCCCTGGCCCGGATCAAGTTCCGCGGCGCGGAAATCGTCTTCCTCGCCTTCGTGGCAATGCTCATGATCCCGACCTACACCAAGATCGTCCCGCAGTTCCTGCTGGTGAAGTTCATGCCGCTCTTCGGTGGCAACGACATCTTCGGGCAGGGCGGGACCGGGTGGCTGGATACCTGGTGGGCGCTGATCATCCCCGGCGGCCTCAGCACCGCGGCGATCTTCCTGTTCCGCCAGTTCTACCTGTCCCTGCCCAAGGAACTCGAAGAGGCAGCCCGGATCGACGGACTCAGCGAGTTCCGCATTTTCGCCCAGATCTACACGCCGCTGATCAAGCCCGGAATCGCTACTGTCGGGCTGCTGACCTTCCAGGAAACCTGGAACAACTTCCTGTGGCCCCTGCTCGTCACCTCGAGCAACGAACTCCGCGTCATCCAGGTAGGCCTCGCGGTCTTCCAGCAGCTGGACAACACGTCATGGAACTACCTGATGGCCGGCACCATGATGGCCACCGTCCCCATGGTCCTGATGTTCGTGTTCGCCCAGAAGTACTTCGTCCAAGGATTCACCAATGCCGGAATCAAATAACCAAGACATGTCACAGACTACAGAAGCAGGAAAAAACACCATGCAGACAGATCTCGCCGGCCGACGCGCCCTCGTTACCGGAGCAGGACAGGGCATCGGTGCCGCCATTGCACTGGGCCTGGCCCGTGCCGGAGCCGACGTCGCCGTCCACTACGCGAACAGCGCCGACGGCGCCCGCAACGTCGTCGACCAGATCAAAGCCATGGGACGGGACGCCATCGCCATCCAGGGCGACCTGACCGACTCCGGCCAGGTCGACCGGGTGGTTGCCGACGCCGTCGAGCAGCTCGGCGGCCTCGACATCGTGGTCAACAACGCCGGACACCTGGTCGGACGGTCCACGATTGCGGACATGTCCGATGAGCACTGGGACAAGGTCTTCGCCGTCAACGTCTCGACGGCGTTCTTCATCAACCGTGCAGCCGTCCCGTACTTGAGCAAGTCGGACGCCGGACGGATCGTCATGATGGCGTCCCTGGCGGCGGAGAACGGCGGCGGCGCCGGTTCGGCAGCGTACGCGGCAGCCAAGGCGGCCATCGTCGGATTGTGCCGCGGCCTCGCGAAGGAACTCGCCCCGCAGGGAATCACCGTGAACGCCCTGGCGCCCGGATTCATCGGCGACACCCCGTTCCACGATGCGTTCACGCCTGCCAGTGCGCAGGCGGGCATCGTCTCAAACATCCCCATGGGCCGGGCCGGAACCGTCGAGGACGTCGCAGGCGTCACCGTCTTCCTGGGCTCCGATCTGTCCTCGTATGTCACGGGACAGGTCATCGACATCAACGGAGGACTGAATTTCCGATGAGCATAGTCCCCTTGCAGCGCGGCGGATGGTGGCACGACTACGTCTGTCCGACGCACGGAACCGAGCTGGAGCCGGAACGTGACGGCATCCATCCCTGCCCGCACGGGTGCGAGCTTGCGGGGGAGCCCTATGCTGCGGCCTGGCTTGTGTACCGGCACCAGGCACTGGCCCGCGAAGCCCGGTTCCTGGCCCGCAGCCCGCACACGGACGTTGCGGAAGATCCCCAGGACCGGGCCCGTCAGATCCTGGATGAATACGCATCCTTCTACGCCGAAGTTTCCCGGAGCGGTTGGAACGAGGGCAGCGAAGGGTGGATGCTCAAGGGCAAACTCTTTTCCCAGGCGCTGACGGAAGCCCAGTGGGCTGTCCAGATCGCCGACGCGGTTATTTGCCTTGAACAGTGCCGGACGCGGCGACGGCGTCGGCCGGCCCGTCGTCGAAATGCTCCAGGGGCTGCTGGAGACCATCGTTGCGGCCCGCGGAATCCTGGTTGATGACCGCAACGACGAACGCAGCAATTACACCGCCTGGCTCAACACGGCGGGGCTGTCGCTGGCGACGGCGCTGCAGAGCTGCGGCGAGGATGTCGAAACCGGGCAGTGGGTCAAGTGGAGCTTCCAGCACGTCCGGATCGCCACCTTCGACGACGGCTGGGAATGGGAAGGTTCAACCTATTACCACGTGTTCGTCCTGCGCGCCTACCTGCTCGGACTGCGAGGGATGGATCCGGCGGAGATTCCCGCCGACGTCGCGCAGATCCTGGCCGCCATGGTGCGCGTCCTGGTCGAGATCGCGGCACCGGACGGACGGCTGCCGATCATTCACGACGGGCCGTACAACCGGGCGCCCATGCACCGCGAAGTCCTCGAGATTCACGTCCTGGCAGGTCAGCTGTTCAAGGACACCGGGCTCGCCAACGTCGGCGGCTGGGCCCGGAGCGCCCTGGGCGGCCGGGAGTCCGAGCCGGAGGACCTGCTGGACGGCTGGTTCACCGGTGACCCGGTTACGGGCGCCACGGCATCCCGCGGCTCGGTCTACTATCCGAACGTGGGCTTCGCAGTCCTTCGCGACGACGAGGACCGGTTCCAGGCCGTGATCGACGCCGGACCCCACGGCGGCTCCCACGGGCACTTCGACAAACTCGCCGTCTACCTCTACGGGCAGGAACCCTGGCAGCCCGCACCGGGCGTTCCGCCCTACGCCAGCCCGCTGCGCCACGGCCACTACGCCCGGACCCTGGCCCATCCCACCGTCCGGGTCGACGGCCAGGACCAGCAGGAAGGCACCGGGAGCGTCGACTATCGGGACGAGGCAGGCAGTCACCTCATCGCCAGCGCGGATGAGGTCATTCCCGGCATCGCGCTCAAGCGTGAACTCATGATCCGCGGCGGGCTGCTCATCGACGTCATGCGCGTAGCGGCCACCGACGGCGTGGACCATGAGATTGCGCTGGCGTTGCGTCCGTCGACGGGGTTTGCGCTGCAAACCTCCGGCGGCGTCACGACGTCGACCTGGACCGGACCCGCCGGCCCCGACGGGACCGGGGCAGTGCTGACCGGATTCCACCGTGCATCAGTGCCGGCGGCGATGGTGCTGAAACCGGGACGAGGCCCCTCCGATGACCCGTCGGTCATCCTTCCTGTCGCCGACTGGGAAGCGAAGGCACAAAACGTAACGTTCGTGTCGGTCTACGCCTTTAACCCCGCCAACCGCCCTGCCGGCGTCGACATCCGGTTCACCGGTGACGATGCCGTGTCTATCCACATTCGTTCCTCTTCGGAGGAAGTCACAACCATAGAGGTGCCCTAATGACCCGCCCGCTCCTGCTTGCCAGACACGAAGAACGCTTGCGCGATGAAAGCACAGGTGTGCGCAGCCCCCAGTTCCGCCGCCTCCTTGAGGAATGCGAACGCTACCCCGGGGTGTCCTTGCCCGACGAGCACCCGCTTGCGTCTATCACGTACTTCGGACCCGGCGCCGCCAACCTGGCGCTGGCCTACCGGATGACCGGGCAGGAACACTACCTGACCGAACTGCGCCGCTGGCTGGCGCCGCCGCTGTCCTTCCCGCACTGGGGCAAGGCCAACATGCCCGATCACGACCTCGACGCCGGCTGGTTGCTCCACGGCCTTTCCCTCGCCTACTCATGGGCGGGCGAGGCCCTGCCGGAGGACGAGCGCATCGCCCTGCGGGACAAGCTCCTGCTCCAGGGCCGGCGGCTCTACGAATTTGCCGTCGAAAGCGAAGGCGGCTGGTGGTCATCCTCGTACTGGCAGAACCACAACTGGATCTGCTACGCGGGCCTGGCCACCGCCGGCTACGTCCTGCGTGAAGAATTCCCCGAAGCCACGGCCTGGACGGAGCGGGCGAAGGACAACTTCGAAACCGTGCTGTCCATGCTCCCCGAAGACGGCTCCAACAACGAGGGCGTTGTGTACTGGCGCTACGGAGTCCCGTGGCTCGTGAGCTACCTCGATGTCCTCAAGGAAGCCGAGGGAATCGACTGGTTCGCCACCAACGACTACCTGCGGGAGACCTTCTGGTACCGGCTCTACCAGGCCGCGCCGGATATGGAACGCATTGTGGACCACGGCGACTGCCACGACCGGCGCAGCGGCCACCCGGTGGCGATGTATTACAAGCTCGCCGCCGAATACAGGATCCCGCAGGCCCAGTGGCTGGCCCGCAAAGTGGCGACCGAGTTCTTCTGGCGCGAAGCGTATGAAAGCGACGTACGTCCGGGGGTGCGTGCCGAGGCCTACCAGGAATTCCTGTGGTTCGACCCCTCCGCCCCGTCCGAAGGACCGGAAGAGCTGCCCACCAGCCGGTACTTCGAGGACCTCGGCCTCGTCGTCGGGCGGACATCCTGGGACGAGGACGCCACGATGGTCTCGTTCAAAGCCTCACCGGGCGGCGGCCACAAGGCCTGGGAAACGCACCACCGGATCAAGCAGGAAAAGAACTGGATCACCCTGAACGCCGGCCACCACCACCCGGACGCCGGATCGTTTGTGCTGATCGGGCACAACGCGTACCTTGCACTGGATGAAGGGTATTCGTCCAGGAAAAAGACCGAACACCACAACTCGATCCTCGTGGACGGCCACGGCTTCGTGAACGAGGACCGCTACCACGTGTTCGAAAACCTGGACCACGAGTTCAGTGCCAGGATCACGACGGCGACACTCGGCGGCGGCTGGGTGCATGCGGTCAGCGACACAACGCCCATGTATGACCGGTCACTGGGCCTGAAGAAGGTGCAACGCCACCTGGTGATGTCACCGCGCGGAGTTGTGGTGGTCGTCGACGATCTGGAAGCAGACGCGCCCAGGTCCTGGACCATGTTGCTCCAGACCCAGAACCCGGCCCGCGAAACCGCCCCCTCAACCTGGGTGGCGGAGGCTGGACGGGGCAACCTGAAGATCACCGCCCTCGACAACGCCGCGAAGTCTGAAGTGATCCGGACAGCCATCCACGCCAACCCGACGTCCTCGACTCCGCACCTGGCCATCGAAAAGGTCCAGTACACGCTCAAGCGCACAGCGGAGAGCACCCCGTCCGCACGATTCGTGACGGTACTGGAACCGAAGGCATGGAACGACGACGACGTGGCCGACATCGAGGCGGAGACCGCCGGCCGGGTCATCACGGTCAGGGTCATGCTGCGCGGCACGGTGGAAGAACTGACCATCGACCTCGACGGCGGAAGCCCCGACTGCGCCGACCCTGACCTGGCGGGATCCGGGTTCGCCGGACGCTCCTTCGACAGCTCGATGGCGGGTCAGCCCTCGTGACCACTCCTCCTCGGCAGCGCTGGGAGCACAAAGTGCTCGGCTTCCTGTCCTACCCGGCAAATATTGCGCTGGGCGGGGTGGCGGCATTTGTCCTGGCGCTGCCGCTGGTTACCTTGATACCGGCGGCCATCGCCCTGGCGAGGGCGTTCGCGACCTGGCGTGAGACAGGAAACGACGCGGTCTTCACCAACACCTTCCGGGAGTTCGGTGCCACATGGCGGCGCAGCCTCCTGATCGGGCTGATATCCCTGGTGATCCTGGTGATCCTCGTGGCGGACATCGTATTCCTGGTGACCCAGCTGACCGTCGGCGGCGCACCCCAACCGGTGATCCTCGTCTCCGCCGCCGTGATCCCCATCGGTGCGGTGGTCAGCCTGGTGCTGCTGTCCATCCCCGTGGCTGCGGCGCACCACCGGGATGCGACGGCGCGCCAATGGATCCGCGCGGCCGTCGGCCTCGTGGTGGCGAAACCACTGGCGTCCTTGGTTGCACTGGTGGTGTTGCTGACCGTGCTCCTCGCCTGCATCGCGCTGCCGACCCTCGTGCCGTTTGCCGGCATGTCCGTCCCGATCTATGCGGCAGTCGTCCTGTGGAGTACCCCGGCCGGCAACTCACGTCCCCGGTGAGCGCGCCTGCCGGAGGCCCCCGGGGATCGTCCAAAGCCCTGTTGGTGCTCTATACCGACACCTTCACCATGGCTGTGGGCTTCTACATGCTCATCCCGCTGCTGGCCCTGCACTTCCTGGAAAACCTCTCACTCACCATCGCCTTCGTCGGGTTTGTCACCGCGGTCCGTTCCGCCTCGCAGAACGGACTCATGCCGCTCGCCGGCTGGGTAGCCGATCGCATCAACTACAAAACAGCCATAGCGGTGGGCGTCCTGATCCGCGCCGCCGGATTTGCCATGCTCGGGACCGTGGGGTCCGCCGGCTGGCTCGTCGTCGCGTCCGTCCTGACGGGACTGGGAGGGGCACTCTTCCACCCTGCCAGCTACGCCGCGTACTCCGCGCTCGCAGAGGGCAGGGACCCGCTGCGGGTCTACTCGACCAGGGAAATGGTCTCCAACGTCGGATTCATCATTGGACCCATGACCGGCGGGCTGCTGGCAGGATTCGACTTTAAATGGGTCAGCTACGGTGCGGCGGCGCTGTTCCTCATTGCCTTCTTCGTCACCGTCCTGGGCCTGCCCTCGGGGCTCTCGGCGCAGCGGAATGCCCCCACGAGCATCCGGAAAGTGCTCTCCAACAAGGGCTTCGTCCGGTACTGCGCGCTCGCGGCCGGACTCTGGCTGCTGGTCTCGCAGCTGTACCTGGTGGTCCCGGTCCGGGCGGGCGATGTTCTTCCCGGCCCGCTTGGCGTCGGCGTTGTTTATACGGCCGGTGCCGTCCTCATGGTGGCCATCATGCTTCCCCTCACCGGGTTCGCGTCCCGGCATATGTCCCCGCGCGGCATCCTGGGCGTGAGCGCGGTGGCACTGGGTTCCGGTATCGCGGTGATGGGGCTCTGGGGGACCGTCGCGGGTCTGCTTGTCGGCGCCGGGCTTTTCACCATCGGCCAGATCCTGTCCCAGCCGGTCATGAACTCCGTGACCGCCGACTTCGCCTCAGCCGGGTCCATCGCCTCCCACTTCGGCGTTTTCAGGCTGGCCCAGGCGTTAGGAAGCATTATCGGCAACCTCGCCGGCGGGCTGCTGTACACCCTGGCCTAGGGGAGCGGGCCGGTCGCGGACCTGCCGCGGACCAATGACAGAACCCCCGGAAATCAATGATTTCCGGGGGTTCTTCCCGAGCTTCCTGCCAGAATCGAACTGGCGACCTTCTCATTACGAGTGAGACGCTCTACCAACTGAGCTAAGGAAGCAACCACATGAAACCCGGCAAACCGGGCGGTTCATGCAAGAGATAACTGTAATGGAGTCCCTGCGCCCGGGTCAAAATGAGTGGTCAGCAGACGGTGTTGTCCGCGGGAACCTTCCCATCTACCAGATAGTCGTTGACGGCATCGGCGATGCAGCTGTTGGAGCGGCCGTACGCCGTGTGGCCCTCGCCCTGCCAGGTCAGGAGTGCCGCGTTGCCGAGCTGCTTGCGCAGTTCCGTGGCCCACTCCACAGGCGTTGCCGGGTCACCGGTGGTCCCGATGACCACGATCGGTTCCGAGCCGTTGTATTCCGCAGGCGCCGGCGTGCGGACGTTCTCGTACGGCCAGTCCTTACAGTTCGCGCCGCCGTAGGCGAAGTAGTAGCCGAGCGTGGGCGATGCCTGCCGCAGCTCCTGTTCCTCGGCCCGGAGCGTCGCGTTGTCCGTTGCCATCGGGTAGTCCAGGCAGTTGATGGCGTTGAAAGCGAAGCCGCCGTTCGACGTGTATTTGCCGCTCGGCTCGCGGTCCGCACCAAAATCAGCCAGTGCCAGCATTGCGGTGCCGTCTCCGGCCAGCGCCTGCGTCAGGGACCGGGTGAGGATCGGCCAGTTGCTGTCGTTGTAGAGGGGGAGGATCAGCGCGCTGACAAAAAGCGATCCGGTGACTTTCCTGCCGTCCTTCGCCGGCAGGGGGTTTGCCTCCGCTGCCGCGATCGCGTCGCGGATCTGCTGGACACCGTCCGCGGTGCTGCCGGTCAAGGGGCAGCCCTGATTTTGCTGGCAGTCGGCGACGTATGCGTTGATGGCCTTCTCGAACGCCTTGGCCTGCCCGAGGGTGAGTTCCTCGTAACTGATCGACGGATCGAGGGCTCCGTCCAGGACCATCCGGCCGACGTTGTCCGGATACAGCGAAGCGTAGGTCGATCCCAGGAGCGTTCCGTAGGAGTAGCCCAGGTAGTTCAGTTTGGTGTCGTTGAGCACCCCGCGGAGGATATCGAGGTCCTTGGCCGCACTGACGGTGTCAATGTGGGCCAGCACGGGCCCGGTCTTCGCTTCGCATTTGGCCGCGACAGACTTGTTATCCTCGATCGCAGCTTCGAGACCGGCATCGGTGGAGAGGTCGTAGACCTTTGCGCGCGACTCGTCGCGTTCGGCATCGGTCAGGCAATCGACCGGTGCGGAGCGCTTTACGCCGCGGGGGTCGAAACCGACGAGGTCGAAGTTGGCCTGGACCTTTTCGGGGATGGTGGTGGTGCCGGCGTCGCGCACGAAGTCATAGCCGGAGCCGCCGGGACCGCCGGGATTGATGAGCAGGCTGCCCTGCTTTGTGCCGCTGGTGGGAAGCCTGATGGCCTCGATCCCGATCCTCTCGCCGTCCGGGTTGCTGTAGTCCAGCGGAACCTTGACGGTGGCGCACTCGAAGCCGGTTTCACAGGACGTCCAGTCAACCTGCTGGCTGTAGTAGCTGCGCAGATCGGCGGGGGCCGCCGCCACAATCGAAGGATCGGCCCCGCCGGGCTGATCCGCCGCCTTGGGGTCCTCACCGCCGGAGCCGAACAGGCCGCACGAAGCCAGGGTCACAGCCACGGCTACGGCGCCGGCGGCCCGCGCACCGACCGACAGGGGTCGGAACCGTCCGGACTGGGGTCGAGCAGGCTTCATGCGGTTCTCCTATGGGGAATTGAAACGGAGCGGACGGGCGCCAGACGGATTTACCGGACGGGCTGGATAAGGCTGGCCGCCATGGACTCGATGGCCAGCAGCGGGGCGACGTTGGTGGTGGTGATCCGCTTGCGTGCCTTATTGATGGCGTCCATCCGTTCAAGCGTGACGTCAGCGGTAGAACGGGCGGCGAACTCCTCGAGCTCGCTTCTCAATTCAATGTTCACGAGTTCAACGGCGTTACCCATCTGGATGATGAGCACGTCCCTATAACAGGACAGCAGGTCAGTCAGCGTACGGTCAAGCGAGTCGGTCACGGAGCGCTTGGCACGGCGCTTCTGGTCGTCCTCCAACTGCTTCACCTGCCCCCGCATGGCAGGCGGCAGGGTTCCGGTTTCCGGCGCGCCCAAGGTGGCCAGCAGTGCCGCCTTCTCCGCGGCGTCGCGTTCGTCGTTGGAGCTGTTGGCTTCCTCGGTGGCAATCTTGACCAGTTTTTCCGCCATCAGGACGGCGGCCGTGACGCCGCGAAGCGTCAGCGGGAAGCGGACTGTCTCAAGCCGTCGCTCCCTGGCTTCCGGGTCCCGGGCGAGGCGGCGGGCAATGCCCACGTGGCTCTGCGCCGCCCGGGCGGCGCGTTCCGCCACGGCCGGGTCGACGCCGTCGCGCTCCACCAGCAGGGCCGCAACGTCCGCGGCCGGCGGCAGCCGTAACGCCACCGGCCGGCAGCGCGATCGGATGGTTACCAGTACGTCGGCGGGGGACGGGGCGCAGAGCATCCAGACCGTGCGCGGCGTCGGTTCCTCGATCGCCTTGAGCAGGACGTTCGTGGTGCGCTCGGCCATCCTGTCCGCGTCTTCGACCACAATGATGCGCCAACGGCCCGAGGCCGGGCGGCTGCCCGCGGCCGACACGAGCTCCCGGGCCTCGTCGATGGTGATCGTGACCTTCTCGGTCCGGACGAAAGTGACGTCGGAGTGCGTCTCGCCAAGGATGGTCAGGCAGGCCGCGCACGTGCCGCAGCCCCGGCGGGACACGTCGTCCTGATCGCAGTTCAGGGCCGCCGCGAAGGCCTTAGCCGCGTTCGATCGGCCGGACCCGGGCGGACCGGTGAAGAGCCACGCATGCGTGAGTCCATCGCCCTCTGCCGCCTGGCGCAGCTGGGCCACGACGGCGGGCTGCCCCCGGAGGTCGTCCCAGACGGTCATGCGGTCCTGCCAGGGGACAGCATCGCCATCGACGCGACCCGGTCCAGGATCCGTCCGGCGAGCTCGGCGACCGGCAGGTGCGCGGGCAGGACCAGATACGAGTCGGGCCGGGCTCCGGCGAGGTCCAGGAAGGCGGTCCGGATCCTGGCGTGGAAGTCGTCGGCCTCCGACTCCAGGCGGTCCTCGGTAGCGTCGCCGGCGGTGCGGCGGCGGCGACCGACCGCAGGGTCGACGTCGAGCAAGACGGTGAGGTCCGGCTGGAGGCCGGAGGTGGCCCAGTGGTTAAGGTCGCGGACAGCCGCCGCGCCGAGGCCGCGGCCCGCCCCCTGGTAGGCGACCGAGGAATCGATGTAGCGGTCCGTCAGGACCACCTCGCCGCGTTCCAGGGCCGGGCGGATGACCTGGCTGGCATGCGCGGCACGCGACGCGGCGAAGATCAGAGCCTCCGTGCGGGCGTCGATGTGTCCGTGACCGTGGTCCAGCACCAGGGACCGCAGTTTCTCGCCGATCGGGGTGCCTCCGGGTTCCCTGGTCCGGAGCACCGTCATGCCGCGGGATTCGAGGGCCGCCGCCAGCTCAGCCGCCTGCGTCGATTTGCCGGCGCCGTCGCCGCCTTCAAAGGCAATGAACAGTCCGGGAAGGGGCGCCGGGTCCTGAATAGTCACGTACCTAGACTACCGGCGATCACTGACACCCAGCTGAGCGCGCGTCACGGCTTGGCCGCCCGGCGGGGCCGGGAAGTACCCTGTCACCATGAGTCTTACCGATGCACAGATAGCCGCGCTCTCCGCGGAAACCGTGGTCGTGGCCGCAGGCCGCCCGCCCCGGGAGCGCGACGCACCCGTCAACCCGCCGCTGGTCCTCTCCTCGACGTACTTCGGGACCGGCCCGCTCGCCGACGGCGACCGTGGCTACGGCCGGTACTCGAACCCGACGTGGGACCCCTTTGAAGAGGCCCTGGGCCAGCTGGAAGGCGCGGACCTGCCCGGCCTGCTGTACGCCTCAGGCCTCGCCGCCGTGAGCTCGGCCCTGTCACTGGTCCCGGCCAAGGGCGTGCTCGTTATGCCGTCCCACAGTTACGCCGGTTCCCTGGTCATGGCCACCGAACTCGCGGAAAAGGGCTTCCTTGAACTGCGCACGGTGGATATCTCCGATACCGAAGCGGTCCTGGAGCAGCTGGCCCCGGCCGGCGGAACCCCTGCCGACATGCTCTGGCTGGAAAGTCCCACCAACCCGATGCTCGGCATCGCCGACTTCCGGACGCTGACCACGGCGGCACATGAGGCCGGCGCGATCGTCGTCACCGACAACACCTTCTCCACTCCGCTCGTGCAGCAGCCGCTGGACCTCGGCTCTGACGTCGTCCTGCATTCGGTGACGAAGTACCTTTCCGGCCATTCCGACGTCGTCCTCGGCGCCCTCGTGACCTCCGACGCCGGACTGCGCGCCGCGCTGCTGCACCACCGCACCATCCACGGCGGCATTGCCGGGCCGTTCGAGGCCTGGCTCGCCTTGCGCGGCCTGCGCACCCTGGCGCTGCGGATCGAGCGTTCGCAGGCCTCGGCGGCCGTACTGGCGGAGCGACTGAACGGCCATCCCCGCATCTCCGGCATCAGGTTCCCCGGGCTGCCCACAGACCCGGGCCACGCCCGGGCCGCAGCGCAGATGAAGGGTTTCGGGTCGGTGCTGTGCATCGAAATAGCCCCCGTCGGGGACCTCAGCGGTGCCGCCGCAGCGGACAAACTGGTGCAGGGCCTCAGCCTGTGGCTCCCGGCAACATCCCTGGGCGGCGTCGAATCCCTCATTGAACGCCGCCGGAGGCACACGGCCGAGCCGGACAGCGTCCCGGAGAATCTCGTCCGGCTCAGCGTCGGGATCGAAAACGTCGAAGACCTGTGGGCCGACCTTGAACAGGCGTTGAAGGCCTTGGACAGCTAGGCTGGGGGAATGGACGGAACAATACTCGTTTCCCTTGTGGACTTCGGGGTCAGCGTAGTCATCTTGCTCGTAGCGCTCGGCCTGGAAATTTGGGCCTTCGCCGATTGCCTGCGCCACAAGGCCAACGTTTTTGAGGCTGTCTCCAAGCGGACCAAAACGTTCTGGATGGCAGTGACCGGCGGCGCCCTGCTGATCGGTGTGTTGACGCTGATCAGCTACCGGGGCGGCAGCCCGCTCGGCGCCGTAGGTATCTTCGGCATCGCCGCGGTGACCGCGGCATCCGTATACCTCGCAGACGTCCGCCCCGCCGTCTCGGACGCGGGCCGCGGCGGGAACCGCAACACCGGACCCTACGGCTCCTGGTGACCGTCCGGCCCCGGACTCCACTGGCTTAAGGCCCCGGCGACACCGCCTCCCAGTCGACGGTGATTTCGCCGAGCCGCCACCGTGACGGCCCGTCCCGGACCGGCCAGCCGCCGTCGAGCAGCGCCCGGCACATGGCTTCCCATCGCTGCCGGTTGCCGAAGGCAGCCAGCGGCGCCGCCGCCAGCCACGCCTGGTCCATCGCCTGCAGATAGGTGTGGATCCGCTCGCCGGGAACATTGCGGTGGATGAGCGCTTTCGGGAGCCGCTCGGCGACGTCCGAAGGCAGGTCGAAGGCGCCGAAGCGCAGTGACACGCTGAGGCTGAGCGGCCGGTCGGCGTCGAGCGCCACCCACGTGACGCGCCGCCCGATCTCGTCGCAGGTCCCGTCGATGAACAGCCCGTTCGGAGCCAGCCGGCCCTGCACCAGGGTCCAGATGCCGTCGACGTCGGCCTCCTCATACTGGCGCAGCACGTTGAAGGCGCGCACCAGCACGGGCCGGCCCGGCACGGGCAGCTCAAACCCGCCCAGCTGGAACGTCAGCCCCGGCCTCTCCAGCGCCTTGGCCTGCCGCACGCGGTCGGGTTCAATCTCGATGCCCGTCACCCGCACATCGGGACGGATCACGGCGAGCCGTTCGAAAAGTTCGACGGCGGTGGCGGGGGAGGCGCCGTAGCCCAGGTCGATAACCAGCGGGTCGGCGGCGGATCGCAGCCGCCACGCCTGCGGCCCGGTCAGCCAGCGGTCCAGGCGGCGCATCCGGTTCGGATTCGTGGTCCCGCGCGTCACGTTGCCGACGGGCCGGCCGCTTCGCCGTCCGGGGTCCCTGACCTGCTCCGCTCGTTGCACCACGGTTCCAAGCCTATCCTCCAACGCGGGGTCACTCCCGGCCCATGCCGCGCCGTCGGACCGGCCGGAAGTGACCCCGCGTTGCTTTGTAACGCACGGCACGGCCTGCACCGGCTCCGCTAGGATAAAACCCATGACTTACAAGCTGATTCTGCTGCGCCACGGCCACAGCGAATGGAACGCCAAGAACCTGTTCACCGGCTGGGTGGACGTTGACCTTAACGACCAGGGCCGTGAAGAGGCGATTCGCGGCGGCGAGCTGCTCGTGGAGAACAACATCCTCCCGGATATCCTCTACACCTCGCGGCTGAAGCGGGCCATCAACACGGCAAACCTCACCCTGGAGAAGGCCGACCGCGGCTGGATCGACGTCAAGCGTGACTGGCGCCTGAACGAACGCCACTACGGCGCCCTGCAGGGCAAGGACAAGGCCCAGACCCTCGCCGAGTACGGCGAGGAGCAGTTCATGGAATGGCGCCGCTCCTACGACACCCCGCCGCCGCCCCTCGCCGACGACTCCGAGTTCTCCCAGTTCGGCGACCCGCGGTACGCGGATCTCGGCGACGACCTGCCCCGTACCGAGTGCCTCAAGGACGTCCTTGTCCGGCTCCTGCCGTACTGGGAATCCGAGATCAAGGAAGACCTGAAGGCCGGCAAGACCGTCCTGGTCACGGCCCACGGCAACTCGCTGCGCGCCCTGGTCAAGCACCTGGACGGCATCAGCGACGAGGACATCGCGGGCCTGAACATTCCCACCGGTATCCCGCTGGTCTACGAACTGGACGAGGACTTCAAGCCGCTCAACCCGGGCGGCACGTACCTCGACCCGGAAGCCGCCGCCGAATCGATCAAGGCCGTCGCCGCGCAGGGCAAGAAGTAACGCTCGATACGTAACACCGTGAAACAACGACGCCGGCCGGTCACCCAGGGTGACCGGCCGGCGTCGTTGTTGCTGCAGTCAGTTAGCCGTGCTCGATGCTGCTCGGCTGCCAGGCTCCGGTGACCAGGTAGGTGACCTTCTGGGCCACCGACACGCCATGGTCGGAAAAGCGCTCAAAGTAGCGGCTCGCGAGGGCGACATCGACGGTGGTGGCGGGGGACTCCTGCCAGTCGCTCTGGGCGATTGCCTTGAACACACTGAGGTGAAGATCGTTGACGGCGGTATTCGCCTTCATGATTTCGCGGGCAACCTCGAGGTCCCTGGTCTCCAAAAGCACCGTGAGCTTCTGGGAGATCAGGATGTCCTGCTCGGCGAAGCTCCTGAACGTCTCCCGCAGCGAGGCCGGGATCACGGTGGCCGGGTAGCGGAGCCGGGCCAGCTGGGCGATGTGCCGGGCGAGGTCGCCCATGCGCTCAAGCGACGCGCTCATCCGGAGCGAACCCACCACCATCCGCAGGTCGCTGGCCACCGGACCCTGCAGGGCGAGGATGTCGATGGCGTTCTCGTCGAGGCTGTTCTGGAGGAAATCGATCCGGGCGTCTGCAGCAATAACTTCCTCGGCCAGATCGATGTCCGCGCCCTCGAACGCTGTCGTGGCCTTCTCGATGGCTTCAGTGACCAGCCTGGAAATGTCGATTAGCTCATCGCCCACACGGGCGAGCTCTTCCTGAAAAACCTTACGCACGCGTGCGTCCTTTCCTTGGAAATACTGCTGTCCAGTAGGGGACGGCCTATTTCAGTTCACCTGCCGGCGCTTCAGCTACCGAGTCTTCCAGCGCCCGGTTAACTGTTACGCCCCAATAGATGAACGTTAGCTGAACCGGCGCCGGAATTGGGGGAGATTAGGGGTTGGGCCCTGAGCCAGAGCATAAGCTGGAGCCGTGGACCCAATGCTCATCGGCGTGATCGCCGGCCTGATCGGCCTCTCGCTCGGCGTCTTCGGCGCACTCGCTTTCCGGCTCAGCGAGCAACAGCGGCAAATCGTCGATGTCTCGGTGGAGGACCCCTCGCTACCGGACGGTGCCGCGGAGGTGCTGGCCGTCGTCGGCCGGGCGTTCGTTGTGGTTGACGCCATCGACGGCGTGGTCCGGGCCAGCCCCGCCGCCTATGCCTACGGACTCGTCCGCGGCCACACCGTGGTTCACCAGCAGCTGCTGGAAATGACGGCGAAGGTCCGCCGAGACGGGGTCATCCTGGAGAAGCAGCTGGAGTTGCCCCGCGGTCCGCTGGGCCACGGCATGATCGTGGTCCAGGTGCGGGCCGCCATGGTCGGCGCGGAATACATCCTCCTGCTCGCGGACGACCGCACCGAGATCACCCGCACTGAGGAGGTCCGCAACGACTTCGTCGCGAATGTCTCCCACGAGCTCAAGACCCCGGTGGGGGCGATCTCCCTCCTGGCCGAGGCGTTGGAGTCCTCCGCGGACGACGAGCAGGCCGTCCGGCGCTTCGCCAAGCGAATGCATAAGGAATCCGCCCGGCTCGCGGCCCTCGTCCAGGACATCATCGAACTCTCACGGCTGCAGGGCGCCAACGTCGCGAAGCAGGGCCGGCCCGTGGATATCAACACGGTGGTCTCCGAATCGGTGGACCGTTCACAACTGCCGGCCGAGAGCAAGAACATCGAACTCGTCGTCGGAGGCCACGCCGCCGCGATGGTCTATGGTGACCAGGACCTTCTCGTCACGGCGCTGCGCAACCTGATCGACAACGCGATCCGCTACTCGCCGGACAACACCAGGGTCGGTATCGGCGTCCGGTCCAAGGACGGGCTGGTGGCGGTCTCAGTGACGGACCAGGGCGAAGGGCTCAGCCCCGAAGACCAGGAACGCGTTTTTGAACGCTTCTACCGCGTGGACGCCGCCCGCTCGCGCCACACCGGCGGCACGGGTCTGGGCCTGAGCATCGTCAAACATGTCATTTCCAACCACGGCGGCGAAGTGACCCTCTGGTCGCAGCCGGGCCAGGGCTCCACGTTCACCATCCGCCTCCCGGAAATGGAAGGCCAGAACGACGGCGACGACCCCGAGGCGCGCACGCCCGCGGCACAGACCCCCGGACTACCACGACGGGACGCCCCAGGCGTCCAGGAACAAGGAGCTACTGCGTGAGCAGGATTCTGATAGTGGAGGACGAAGAGTCCTTCAGCGACCCGTTGTCATACTTGCTGGGCAAGGAAGGGTTCGAGGTTGAGGTCGTCGACAACGGCCTGGACGCCATTACCGAATTCGACCGCAACGGCGCCGACCTGGTGCTTCTGGACCTGCAACTGCCGGGCCAGTCCGGAACCGAAGTCTGCCGGCAGCTGCGGCAGCGCTCAAGCGTCCCCGTGATCATGCTGACGGCGAAGGACTCCGAGATCGACAAGGTGGTGGGACTGGAGCTCGGTGCCGACGATTACGTCACCAAGCCCTACTCCTCGCGGGAACTGGTGGCGCGGGTCCGGGCGGTATTGCGCCGGCAGGGGGAGCCCGAGGAGCTGATCTCCAGCACGGTGCAGGCAGGCCCGGTCCGGATGGACATCGAACGCCACGTGGTCAGCGTCGGCGGCGAACAGGTGTCCCTGCCGCTGAAGGAATTTGAGTTGCTGGAAATGCTGCTGCGGAACTCCGGCCGGGTCCTGACCCGCGGGCAGCTGATTGACCGCGTCTGGGGCTCTGACTACGTCGGGGATACCAAGACCCTGGACGTCCACGTCAAGCGGCTTCGCAGCAAGATTGAACCGGATTCGTCGGCACCGCGGTACCTCATCACGGTCCGCGGGCTGGGCTACAAGTTCGAGCCCTAGAGCCGGCGATTCGAACCCCGGACATGATTTCCAACGCAACGTCTCCAACATAACGAAGGAGGGGCACCCGCCGGATGCCCCTCCTTCGTTATGTCCGGTGTGTGCCCGGGAAAACTAGTGGCCGTCGCCGCCGGCGGGCGCTGAGGTCTCCGTCGGGGTGGCCCCGGGCGTCGGAGTCGACTTCGGAACGGGCAGGAATTCCTCGTAATCGACAATCGTGCCGTCCAGGACCGGCACCGAGAACGGTGCGGACAGGCCGGTGCCGTTTTCGCTGATCTTCAGTTCGACGAGGGCGCCGGGCTGGCCCCCGGCCCTGCGGAGGACCGGCGCCTGGGCGGCGTCGTTCAGGAGGACGTACGAGTTCGCCTTTACCGGGACCCGGACCTGGGCTCCGCCGGCTCCGGCGATGGTGAGGGTGACGTTGTCCGCGGAGGTGTTGTAGACGGCGCCGATGACCCGGCCGGGCTCATTCTCGGCGCCGGCGATGATCATGATGTTGCGCAGCTGCAGCGGGCCGAGATCCGTGTTTGTTCCGTCCGAGGCGACATACCGCTCCGAGGTCTGCTGGGGGTTGATGTAGGCGCAGCCGGTGACGGACAGCAGGCCGATGCCAAGTGCCGCCGTTGCCATTGCCAGCTTGCCGCGCTGGCCCCTGTTCATCGCAGTGAAACGCACGTGACGCACTCCTCGAGAGTCTTGGAACATTATTCAGCCATAGCCTAGCGGCAAACGGTGCCAAACGAGGATTCCGGATGTAGACCGTGACGCTCGGCCAGGGCCCCGCCGGGGCGGGGGAGGGGGCCGGATGTGGCCTGGGCGGGACTCGCCGCGCTAGCAAAAACTCCTTGGCAGGGCGCCCTGCATGCACTATTATCCGCGTTCGTCAAGGGCCTGGAGGGGGTCGATTTGGGCCATTTTCCCCGGATTCATGCGGTTTCCGAGGCCGATCCATGGCAGTCGTATGCCTTAATCGTGATAAACTGATCTGCGGGAAAGGGGAATGTCCACATGGTTTTTGAGGTCGGCGAGACAGTAGTTTACCCTCACCACGGTGCAGCGAAAATTGAAGAAATCAAGATGCGCACTGTTAAGGGCGAAGAGAAGATGTATCTCAAGCTCAAGGTGGCTCAGGGTGATCTGACCATTGAAGTTCCAGCAGAGAACGTTGACCTTGTTGGGGTCCGGGACGTAGTGGGCAAGGAAGGCCTGGAGCACGTGTTTGACGTGCTTCGCGCCGAGTTCACCGAAGAACCCACCAACTGGTCGCGTCGTTACAAGGCAAACCTGGAAAAGCTTGCTTCCGGTGACGTGATTAAAGTGGCTGAGGTCGTCCGCGACCTCTGGCGCCGCGATCACGACCGGGGACTCTCCGCAGGGGAGAAGCGCATGCTGGCCAAGGCCCGCCAGATTCTGATCTCAGAACTGGCATTGGCTGAAAAGACGGATGAAGAGAAGGCTGCAAGCGTTCTCGACGAAGTCTTGGCTTCCTAGACAAGAATTGAACCCCGGTGGCCCCACGGCCCCCGGGGTTTCTTTTTGCCCGGACGCAGGCCGGGATCGGCTGTGAGGAACTGCGGCCGCGCCGTAGTGTTAGGCGCATGAACACAGCAGCAAGGCGCCCTGCCACGGCGGTCATTGTGGTGGCTGCCGGCGCAGGCCAGCGCCTGGGGTACGGCATGCCGAAAGCGAAGGTGCCGCTTGGCGGCGAGAGCATTCTCACGCACGCCCTGCGCGGCGTGGCAGCGGCCGGGATCGCCCGGCAGATCTGCGTGGCCGTCCCCGCCGGCGACGAGGAACTGCGGTCGCTGTGCGCATCGTTCACCGCTGAACTCACCTCCGGACGGCACATCGAAACCGGCGAAGGCGCGGAAGTGCCCGTGGTGACCGTCGTCGACGGCGGAGCCAGCCGGGCCGACTCTGTCCGCTCCGCGATGGCGGCGCTGCTGCCCGGCACCGTGGCCGTCCTGGTCCATGACGCGGCCCGCGCCCTCACCCCCGACGTCGTCTTCCAACGGGTCGTGGACGCACTCGCCGCCGGCGCCCAAGCTGTCATCCCGGTGCTGCCGGTGGTTGACACCGTCAAGACCGTTGAACCGACGACCGCCGAGGGCACGGCCATTGCCCCTGAGCTGGTGACCGGAACGGCCCCGCGGGAATCGCTGCGAGCCGTCCAGACGCCGCAGGGATTTGCCTTAGCGACACTCCAGCGCGCCCACGCGGCAGCCGACGCCTTCGACGACGCGCAGGCCGCCGCGGTCACGGACGACGCCATGCTCGTGGAACTCCTGGGCGTACCCGTCCACGCCGTCCGCGGTGCCAGCCAGTCGCTGAAGATCACGACTCCGCTGGATTTGATCATTGCCGAAGGGCTCCTCGAGGGCCCCCTCGGCGCACGCTGGGTGGAAGGCTGACCATGACGGATCACAGGCACGGAATACACCACAACCGCCCTGCCGCACCCGTACCCCTTCCTGCCCCCATTCCCCGGACGGGGATCGGGATTGACGTCCACGCCTACGCCCCGGCCGACGCACCGCAGCCGCTGTGGCTCGGCGGCCTGTTCTGGGAGGGCGAATCCGGTCTGGCAGGGCACTCGGACGGCGATCCCGTCGCGCATGCTGCGGCCGACGCGCTCTTTTCCGCCTGTGGAATCGGGGACCTCGGCACGCACTTCGGCACCGACCGGCCTGAATACGCCGGTGCTTCCGGTGTGACGCTGCTGGCCGAGGCGGCCAGGATCGTTCGGGCCGAGGGCTTCGAAATCGGCAACATCGCCGTGCAGTTCGTGGCCAACCGGCCTAAATTCGGTCCGCGGCGCGAGGAATCCCAGCGCGTCCTCAGCGAAGCAGCCGGGGCTCCCGTGAGCGTCTCGGCCACCACCAGCGACCGGCTTGGATTCACCGGCCGCGGCGAAGGAATCTCGGCCGTGGCGACTGCGCTCGTCTACCCGGTCATCCCGGCTGTTCCACCCGCCCGGACGCACTCCGCCTAGGCTGCCCGCCCGTTCCACCAGTGTTGTTCCAGTGACCAGGAGGCCTCCATGAAAAAGCTCGTACCCGCCGTCGTCGTGCTGGCAGGACTGCTGCTGACCGGCTGCGCCAGCGGCACCTCGCCGAAGCTTAGCGTTGACGAAAGCTGCACATTCCTCAACTCGGATACATTTGTCCCGACCGGAACCGCGCAGGAGCAGGCCGGCCAGATCGGCCAGCACTACCAGGAAGTCGCGGACAAAGTCGCCCCCGAGGTCGGCGACCCGATCCAGAAAATGGCCGACATCATGAAAGACGTGGCGCAGACGCCGGACGGCAGCAAAACAGCCGAGCAGACCGCCCAGCTCACGGAGCAGCTCAACAAGATCGGCGAATACTGCAAGTAGGCTCCGGGACCCCGCCGCCCGGCGGGCGGGCCGCGTCGGCTAATCTGGAGCGGTGACCCTGCGCTTTTACGACACAGCATCCGCCGAAGTCCGCGACTTCGTCCCCCTGAAACCGGGCCAGGTGAGCCTGTACTACTGCGGCGCCACCGTGCAGGGGATGCCGCATGTGGGGCACATCCGCTCCGCCATCGCCTTCGACCAGCTGACCCGCTGGCTGCAGTATCGCGGCTTCCGCGTCACGGTCGTCCGGAACGTCACCGACATCGACGACAAAATCCTGGCCAAATCTGCGGCCTCCTACGGACCGGACTTCGAGGACGAGCCGGGCGCCGTCCGGGAAGAGGAATGGTGGGCCCTGGCCTACCGGTACGAGCAGGAGTTCCTCAAGGCCTACGACACCCTCGGCGTCTCCCGGCCCACCTACGAACCCCGCGCCACCGGCCACATCCCGGAAATGCACTCCCTGATCCAGCAGCTGATTGACCGCGGCCACGCCTATCCCGCGCTCGATGACTCCGGAGATGTCTACTTCGACGTCCGCTCCTGGGACCGGTACGGCTCCTTGACCCGGCAGAACATTGATGACATGCAGGGCGCCCCCGACGCCGGCCCGCGCGGCAAGAAGGACCCGCGGGACTTCGCGCTGTGGAAGGGCCACAAGGACGGTGAACCGACGACGGCGAGCTGGGCCTCGCCGTGGGGCACCGGCCGGCCGGGCTGGCACCTTGAGTGCTCCGCAATGGTCACCAAATATCTCGGCACCGAGTTCGACATCCACGGCGGCGGCCTGGACCTGCGCTTCCCGCACCACGAGAACGAAATGGCCCAGTCCCAGGCCGCCGGTCACGGCTTCGCCAACTTCTGGATGCACAACGGCATGGTCACCTATGCGGGCGAGAAGATGTCCAAATCCATCGGCAACACGGTCAGCCCCGAACAGATGCTTGCGATTGCCCCGCCGCGGGTGGTCCGGTACTACCTCGGCCAGGCGCAGTACCGCTCGGTCCTGGACTACCAGCCCACGTCGCTGCAGGAGGCCGCGGCCGCCGTCGAACGCATTGACGGTTTCATCAGCCGCGCCATCCGAAGCACCATGACGGAGAACGGCGCCGTCGGGCTTTCCAGCTACGGCACGGTCCCGGACGCTTTCGCGGCAGCCATGGATGATGACCTCAACGTTCCGCAGGCTCTGGCCGTCCTCCACGAAACCGTCCGCGCCGGCAATAGCGCGCTGACGGAGGGAAATTCCAAGGCGGTCCGGGACGCCCTGCTCAGTGTTACTGACATGCTGCGCGTCCTGGGCATCAGCGCCGCGGCCGCCCCCGCGGCGGACACTCACGGCGAGACGGCCCTCGGCGTCCTCGTCGAAGCGCAACTCGCCGCCCGGGCTCAAGCCCGGGCCAGCAAGGACTGGGCCGCATCGGACGCAATCCGGGACACTCTGGCCGCAGCCGGCGTCGTCGTCGAGGACGGACCCGACGGCGCGAGCTGGAGCCTTAAACGCGGCTGACTTCCGGCTTACGAAGCAGGAGGCCGGGGCCGGACGCCTGCCGCCGAGGTCCTAGGCGGTCGAGGATTTTACGCGAGTCAGTAGACTGGAGTTCAGACTTGTCAACGAATCGCGTATTTAAAGGGTGAAACTCATGGCCAATAACGGTCGCCGCTCGGTCAAAATGAAGAAGGGCCCCACTGTCGGAACCGGCGGTCACGGCCGTAAGGCTCTTGAGGGCAAGGGCCCCACTCCCAAGGCGGAGGACCGTCCCTACCACAAGGCGCACAAGAACAAGCAGCTCGCCGAACGCTCAGCGGCCAAGCGGCCGGGCGGCGGTGCGGCCCGCAACCCCGGCGCCCGCTCCGGGCCCAAGGGCCGCGCTACCGAGGAAGTCGTCACCGGACGCAACTCGGTGGTCGAGGCGCTGCGCGCCGGCATCCCGGCCAAGGCTTTGCACGTCGCCATCCGGATTGAGATGGATGACCGTGTCAAGGAGTCCCTGAAGCTCGCGGCCGAGCGCGGAATCCCGCTGCTGGAGACCGGCAAGCCCGAGTTGGACCGGATGACGGACGACGCCATCCACCAGGGCCTCGTGCTGCAGATCCCGCCGTACGAGTACCAGGACGCGTTCGAGCTCGCCGAGGAGACCCTCGAGAGCTGGAAGAAGGGCCACGTCGCCAACGCGCCGCTCTTCGTCGCACTGGACGGCATCACTGATCCGCGCAACCTCGGCGCCATCATCCGCTCTGTGTCCGCGTTCAGCGGCCACGGCGTCATCGTCCCGGAGCGCCGCTCCGTCGGCGTCACCGCCTCGGCCTGGAAGACCAGCGCCGGCGCAGCCGTCCGCGTGCCGGTCGCCCGCGCAGCCAACCTCAACAACACGCTTAAGGCGTTCAAGAACATGGGCATCTACGTGCTGGGACTCGACGGCGACGGCGACGTCTCGCTGCCGGATCTCGCCCTGGCCACTGAGCCGGTGTGCATCGTCGTGGGTTCCGAGGGCAAGGGCCTGAGCCGCCTGGTGCGCGAAAACTGTGACCAGATCGTCTCGATCCCGATCGATTCCGCGATGGAGTCCCTCAACGCCTCGATGGCGGTCGGCATCTCCCTGTACGAGATCTCCCGCCAGCGCGCCGCAAAGTAATCCCCGCCGGATCCTCCCGCAGGTCCTGCTGCTGAACGCCGGATCCTCCCGCAGGTCCTGCTGCTGAACGCCGGATCCTCCGGCAGGTCCTGCTGCTGAGCCGGATCCTCCCGCAGGTCCTGCTGCTGAATGCCGGATCCTCCCGCACCTCAAGTGAGGGAGCGATTTCGGTTTAACAGCGAAAGGTGAGGGAGCGTCGGTGGTTGGGCGGCGAAAGGTGAGGGAGCGTCGGTGGTTGGGCAGCGAAAGGTGAGGGAGCGTCGGTGGTTGGGCAGCGAAAGGTGAGGGAGCGTCGGCTTAGAAGCGGTGACGGTTGGCCAGAACCGGCAGCGCTGCCCGGGCTTTCGTGACAACCTCGGGGTCGAGGTCAGCGAAGAGCAGTCCCGGGGCGCCGTCGAGCTCGTCGAGGACTTCGCCGAACGGCGAGACGACGGCCGAGTGACCGACCCCTGTCGGCGCCGAGCCCTTGGTAGGGACGCCTTCGCCGGCCGGGTCGCCCTGGCCGCAGGCGAGGACGACCGTGGTGGAATCGGCGGCGCGGGCCCGGGCCAGGAGTTTCCACTGCTCCACCTTGCCGGGACCGGCACCCCAGGACGCGCACACGATGTTCACCTGGGCGCCGCGGTCCGCGTTTTCCGTGAACAGGTCGGGGAAGCGGATGTCGTAGCAGGTCGCCAGCCCGAACGTGATTCCGCCGGCCTCGAAGGTGACAGGTCCCGTGCCGGCGTCGACCGTGTCAGACTCCGCGAAGCCAAAAGCGTCGAAGAGATGGATCTTGTCATAGCTGGCGGCCACACCCGGGCCCGTGGCCAGCAGCGTGTTCCGGACCTTGCCGGGCCCGTTGCCGGAGCTGTCAGCCGAACCGGCTCCGGGGGTGAACATCCCGGCCACGATGACAATCTCGAGTTCCGCAGCGAGGGCGCGCACGTGCGAGGCCCAGGGGCCGTCCAGCGGCTCGGCGATGTCCGGCAGGGAATTGCCGAAGGCGCGCATTGTGGCCTCGGGGAACACCACGAGGTCCGCGCCGCCGGCCTTGGCCTTCCGGGCGAACTCCTCGACCAGGGCAAGATTCGCCGCCGGATCGCGGCCGGTGATGATTTGGGCCAACGCAACGCGCACAGCTACCTCCAGTTTGGCGACTCACTCCAGTATGCAATGAAATATCGGCGTAGACTCGGCCATCGCGCAGGCCATAACACGGGTCGATTTGTTCGGCCCGGCTAAACTTGTGCCAATGGGCATGCCTTTCGTAGATACAGCTTCAACCGTAGACGCCTCGCGAGCGTTTCCGCTGGGAATCAGCGTTCCGCCTGCCGAAGAGCCCGTAACCGGCGATTCCCGCGGCTCGGTCGTCAACGTGGCAGTTTATGCCCCGGCAGTGTCTACGCTGGAGATCGCCTACCAGGCGCCGGGCAGCCCGTGGCAGGTGCAGACCCTGCCGAACCTCACGAACGGCGTGCACCACGGCATCGTCGGCGGAATGCCGCCCGGGACCCGTTACGGTTTCCGGGCTTCCCCGGACCACGAGGCGCTGCCGCTGTCCATGCCCGCCACGGACTTCGACGCCGTCGGCGGCCAGCCGCTGCTGCTGGATCCGTACGGCCGGGCCGTGGACGAACGCGGTGAATTAATTACCAGCGTCCGCACCGCCGGGGATTTCGACTGGGGAATCGACCGCAGCCCGGCAGTGCCGTGGCGCAACACCATCATCTACGAAGCCCATGTCCGCGGCCAGACCAAGCTCCACCCGGACATTCCGGAAGCATTGCAGGGCACGTACGCGGGCATGGCGCACCCGGCCATGATCGAGCACCTGATTGCGCTCGGAATCACGTCGGTCCAGTTGCTGCCGGTGCACTTCCACTTGGATGAGCCGCACCTGCAGAACCTCGGGATGAACAACTACTGGGGCTACAACACGGCGGCGTTCTTCGCCCTGCACCCCGGCTACGCCACCGAGGCGGCGCAGGCCGCCGGTGCCGAGGCCGTCGCGCACGAATTCAAAGCGATGGTCAAGGCCCTGCACGCCGCCGGCCTTGAGGTCATCCTCGATGTCGTCTATAACCACACCGCCGAGGGCGGCGCCGACGGGCGGACCCTGAGCTTCCGAGGGCTGGGAGAGAAGCAGTACTACCGCATGGACGACCACGGGAAGTACGTGGACACCACCGGCTGCGGAAACAGCCTGAACTTCGCGGAGCCCCGGGTGGTCCAACTGGTCCTGGATTCGCTGCGCTACTGGGTGAATGAGTTCCACATTGACGGATTCCGCTTTGACCTGGCGGTAACCCTGTGCCGCAACGCGGCCAACGAATTCGATCCGCGGCACCCGTTCCTGGTCGCGATCGCCGCCGACCCGGTCCTGTCCGCCACCAAGCTGATCGCCGAACCGTGGGATATCGGCTACGGCGGCTGGCAGACCGGCCGGTTTCCCGCCGGCTGGGTGGATTGGAACGACCATTTCCGCGACGCCGTCCGCAGCTTCTGGCTCGCCGACCGCGCCGCGATCGATGCCGGCGGGACCGGGGGATCGGTGGGTCGCCTGGCAGATGCCCTCTCGGGGTCGGCCGGGCTGTTTGAGGCGTCGGGCCGCTCCCGGCTGGCCTCCGTCAACTTCATCACCGCCCACGACGGGTTCACACTCGCCGACCTGGTCTCCTACGACCGCAAGCACAACGAAGCAAACGGCGAGCAGAACCGCGACGGCCACGGCGACAACCGCAGCTACAACCACGGCTTCGAAGGCCGGACCGAGGACGAAGCAATCCTTGCCCGCCGGGCGCAGACCAGCCGCAACCTGATGGCCTCACTCATGATCTCCCTGGGCGTTCCGATGATCACGGCCGGGGATGAGATCGGCCGGACCCAGCAGGGCAACAACAACGCCTACTGCCAGGACAATCCGATCGCCTGGACCGACTGGACACCCACCCCGGAATCCCACGCCATGCTGCGGAACACCAAACGCGTCATCCGGCTCCGCAAGGAATTCCTTGCCCTGCAGCCGCAGTCGTACCCGGCCCGGGAGAACCAGTCATACTTCCACTGGTTTGATGCGAGCGGTCAACCGATGTCCGGAGACACGTGGCAGGACCCCCGCCACCGGGTGGTCCAGCTCCTGCTGGGCTCCGATGATGGCCAGGTGGACGGACTCGTGGTGGTCAACGGCGGCGCCGAGGACGTCAAGGTGACGCTGCCTGCCCTGGTCAGCGAGTCCGGCACCGGGCACCGGCGCTTTGAATTGCGGCTGACCACCTCCGAGCTGCACGACCTGCGCCAGGGCGCCCGCGTCTCCTCCGGCGAACGCGACCTGGTCCAGGCCAACTCGATCAACGTCTACCGCACCTAGTTTCCAGAATGACCAAACAACGAAGGGCCCCATGAAGATTTACTCGGCAGATACCTGGACCATCGAAGAGCTGAAGGACCAGATTGACGACGCCGGCCGCCGTGCGCTCGTGATCCCGGCGGCGGACACCCAGCGGGCCGTGCTGGAGACGTTCAGCGAGATGCTCGATGTTGCGGAGGATTCCAGCCTGGATCTGGACGTCCTGCACGATTCGCTGCAGGACGTCGCCGACGCCGTGGCAGAGGACGGCCAGGCCCCCGTCACTTTCATCTGGCAGGTCCCGGCGGCATTCCGCGCGGACCGGTCCTTCGGCGTCCTCTGCGAAACCCTCCAGGACGCGGAGGGCTACGCTGCCGGCAGCCTGGACGTCGTCGCCGTTTTCCTCTAGCGACCCGCCTTCCTTCGCAGCCCGGCCGCTGAAGAAGGCAACGCTGAAGAAGGCAACGCTGAAGCACAAAACGCTGAAGCACAAACCGCTGAGGAACACCACGCTGTAGAAAACAACAGCCCGGCACCAAGGTGCCGGGCTGTTGTGTTTTCCGAGAACCGGTCGTCAGGCGTTGACGATCAGGCCAAGTTCGGCCTTGGACGCCAGCAGGTCGTGCTTCGGCAGGACCCGCACGGTGTAGCCGAAGGAGCCCGAGCGGTCGATCACGAGGGTGCCGCTGAACAGGTGGCGGCCCTTCCCGAGGTCTTCGGCGGCCTTGAGCTCCGCGACCGTGACATCGGCCAGCTCGTCGCTGTCCTCAGCCCGGCCGTAGGCGACTTCGACGTAGACATCTTCGGGCGTCAGCTCCTCCAGTGCCACGTAGGCGTTGACCTGCAGCAGGTCCCCGATCTGCGGGTCCTCGGAGACGCCCACCGAATCCACATGCTCCACCTGGATCTGCGGCCACGAGGCCCGGACCCGTGACGTCCAGGCGGCGAGCGTCCTGGCCTCGGCGTAATTGTCCGCCACCGCACGGCGGCCTGCGACCGCGGCCGGCCGGTAGAGCACATTGACGTAGTCCTTGAGCATCCGCTCCGCCGAGACGGCCGGGCCCAGGTGGGACATGGTGTGCTTGATCATCGAGACCCAGTGTGTGGGCACCTTCTGCGGGCCGGGCTGCGACGGGCCGGCAGCACCAGCCTGCATGGAGACGGTCAGTCCGTAGAACCGGGGCGCCACCTGGTTCTCCAGAAGCTCGTACAGCGCCGCGGCCTCGATGTCGTCACGCTCATCCGGGGAAGCATCGTTGTTGGCGGTGGGAATCGCCCAGCCGTTCTCGCCGTCGTACATCTCATCCCACCAGCCGTCCATCACCGAAAGGTTCAGCGAACCGTTCAGGGCAGCTTTCATGCCCGATGTGCCGCAGGCCTCCAGCGGGCGCAGCGGGTTGTTCAGCCACACATCCGTGCCGGGGAAGAGGGTCCGCGCCATGGCGATGTCGTAGTTGGGCAGGAACGCGATCCGGTGGCGCACCTCCGGGTCGTCGGTGAACCGGACCAGGTCCTGGATCATCTTCTTGCCGGCATCGTCGGCCGGGTGTGATTTGCCCGCGATGACCAGTTGGATCGGGTGGGTCTTATGCAGCAGCAGGGCCTTGAGCCGCGCAGGGTCGCGGAGCATCAGGGTCAGCCGCTTGTAGGTCGGAACGCGGCGGGCAAAGCCGATGGTCAGGACGTCCGGATCCATGACCAGATCCGTCCAGGCCAGCTCGGCGTCGGCCGCGCCGCGCTTCTTCCACGACGCCCGGAGACGACGGCGGACGTCCTCCACAAGTGAGACCCGCATTTCGCGGCGGAGCGCCCAGAGGTCGGCGTCGGAAACCTTGTAGGCGAAGTCCCAGTCGGCCTTTGGCTCGGCTCCGGCGCCGAACTGGTCCGGGGACAGCTGGGCTATCCGCGGATCAACCCAGGTAGGGACGTGCACGCCGTTGGTGACGGAGGTAATCGGAACTTCCGAGTGATCGAACCCCGGCCACAGGGCGGAGAACATCCCGCGCGAGACCACGCCGTGCAGTTTGGCCACGCCGTTGGCCCGCTGCGCAAGCCGCAGGCCCATCACGGCCATGTTGAACACAAACGGGTTGCCGTCGGCAAAATCCTCCCGGCCCAGGTCCAGGATCTTCGTTACGGGGACGTCTGGGGCGAGCCCGGCCTCGAAGAAGTGCTGGATCTGCGACGTCTCGAAACGGTCGATGCCGGCAGGCACCGGCGTGTGGGTGGTGAACACGGTGGAGGCCCGGCCTGCCGCCAGGGCTTCTTCCCACGTCAGGGGACTCTCGGCGGACATCATTTCCTGGATCCGCTCGACGCCCAGGAAACCGGCGTGGCCCTCGTTGGTGTGGAACACTTCGGGCGCCGGCCCGCCGGTGAGTTCCTGGAACGCCCGCAGTGCCTTGACCCCGCCCATGCCCAGGAGGAGTTCCTGCTGGAGACGGTGGTCTCCGCCGCCGCCGTAAAGCCGGTCCGTGATGCCGCGGGCGGCGTCGTCGTTGCCCGGGACGTTCGAGTCCAGCAGCAGCAGGGGGACACGCCCGACGTCGGCCCGCCACACGCGCGCCAGCAGGCGCCGTCCGTGGGGGAGCGGCAGTGAAATCTGGATGGGCTTGCCGTTGCCGTCCGGGGCAGTTTCGCGGAGCAGGGTCAGCGGCAGCCCGTCCGGGTCCAGGACCGGGTACGTCTCCTGCTGCCAGGCGTCGCGGGAGAGTGACTGTTTGAAGTAACCGGCCTGGTAAAGGAGGCCGACGCCGATCAGCGGCACGCCAAGGTCCGAGGCGGCTTTCAGGTGGTCGCCGGCGAGGATGCCGAGGCCGCCGGAGTACTGCGGCAGCACCTCAGTGATACCGAACTCGGGCGAGAAGTACGCGATACAGGACGGGGCGCCGTCGCCCAGCGACTGGTACCAGCGGGGCTGCTCCAGATACTGGTCGAGGTCCGCCGCCGCAGCGTGGACGCGCTTCACCACGGACTGGTCCGCTGCGAGCCGCTGGAATTCCTCACGGCTGACCAGACCCAGGAAAGTCACAGGATCATGCGCGCTCTCGGCCCAGATGCCCGGGTTGAGGCTCTCAAATAATTCCCGGGTGGGCCGGTGCCAGGACCACCGGAGATTGGTGGCGAGCCTGGCCAGCGGCCGGATGGACTCCGGGAGAACGGTTCGGACGGTAAATCTGCGGATTGCCTTCACCTGCGAAACACTAACCGACAACCCGGGACCCCGGAACAGGTTTAAGTTTCTTTCCTGTAAATGACGACGGGCACCGGATAAATCCTGTTAATGGCGCGCGTCCTTAGCATTCCGGCTGATTTCTAGATAACGTCGAGCCTGTGACGAATAACTCGCGAACCACCGACGTGTCCAAGCAAGAGCCAAAGGCCCCGATCACGGAAGGCCTCCGATTCGGCCGCTTTCCGATCACCGCCGTGCAGCCCGTCATCGAGTGCGGGAAGTTCCCCGCCAAGGCAGTCGCCGGCGAGACTCTGGTGGTGGGGGCAACCGCGTTCCGGGAAGGCCACGACGAGCTCGGGGTCAGCGCCGTCCTGTTCGACCCCCACGGGAAGGAGCGGCAGCGCGTCCGCCTCGCGCCCCCGCGTGGCCCCCGAGGCCAGGGCACGGACCGCTGGGAAGGCCTCCTGACGCCCGCCGAGACCGGCAACTGGACGTTTGTGATCGAAGCCTGGCATGACCGGTACGGGACCTGGCACCACAACGCCGAGGTCAAGATCGAGGCCGGCGTCGACGTCGACCTGATGCTCGCCGAGGGAGCGGCGCTGCTCAACGAAGCGGCGCACGACTCCACCCGCCCGTGGGATGACCAGGAGACGCTGCGGGCGGCGGCCGCCGGTCTCTCTGATGACTCGCAGTCCGTCGAGCAGCGCCTGGGCGCCGGATTCAGCCGCGAGGTTGCCGCCGTCATCGAGCGCCAGCCGATCCGTGAACTCGTCACCGTCTCCGAGCACTACCCGCTCCTGGTCGAGCGTGAGCTGGCGGGCCGGGGCTCCTGGTACGAATTCTTCCCCCGTTCCGAAGGCGCCGTCCGTGACGCTGCGACCGGCGAGTGGACCTCCGGGACTTTCCGCACCGCCGCGAAACGGCTCGACGCCGTCGCAGCCATGGGCTTCAACGTTGTTTACATGCCCCCGATCCACCCGATCGGCACCCAGCACCGCAAGGGGCCCAACAACACCCTCATCGCCGGTCCGCAGGATCCCGGATCCCCGTGGGCCATCGGGGCGAAGGAAGGCGGCCACGACGCCATCCATCCCGATCTCGGAACCATCGAGGACTTCGCCGCCTTTGTGTGGCGCGCCGGCGAGCTTGGCCTCGAGGTGGCCCTCGACCTGGCACTGCAGGCCTCCCCGGACCACCCCTGGGTGCAGAGCCACCCGGAATGGTTCACCACCCGTGTGGACGGCACCATCGCCTACGCCGAAAACCCGCCGAAGAAGTACCAGGACATTTTCCCGATCAACTTCGACAACGACCCGGAGGGCCTGTCCAAGGAAATCCTGCGGATCGTGCTCTATTGGGTCGGTCACGGGGTCAAGATTTTCCGCGTGGACAACCCGCACACCAAGCCCGTGTGGTTCTGGGAATGGCTGATCGGCAAGGTCAACGAACAGCACCCCGAGGTTGTCTTCCTTGCCGAGGCGTTCACGCGCCCGGCCATGATGCACGCACTGGGCCGTGCCGGCTTCCAGCAGTCCTACACCTACTTCACCTGGCGGAACACGAAACAGGAGCTGGAGGAGTACTTCCAGGAGGTCAGCCATGAGTCCCCGGCGTACTTCCGGCCGAACTTCTTCGTCAACACCCCGGACATCCTGACGCCCTACCTGCAGTTCGGCGGTCCGGCGGCCTTCCGCATCCGGGCGACGCTGGCCGCCACGGCCAGCCCCATCTGGGGCGTTTACGCAGGCTTCGAACTCTACGAGCACGTGGCCCGCCCGGGTGCCGAAGAGAACATCGACAACGAAAAGTTTGAGTACAAGGCCCGGAACTGGGACGCGGCCGCCGCCTCCGGCCGGACGCTTGCCCCCTACCTGACCCGGCTCAACGAGATCCGGCGCACGCACCCGGCCCTCCTGGACCTGCAGAACCTCACCGTGCACCAGACCACGGACGGCTCCACCGTGGCTTACTCCAAGCACAAGACACTGCCTGACGGGACGAAGGACACCCTGATCATCATCGTGAACGTGGATCCGCACAGCGCCCGGGAAGGCACGGTCACCCTCGACCTGGCCGCACTGGAACTGGACCAGGAAGACCTCACGCACAACGGCGGATTCGTGGTGGACGACCTCCTGTCCGGCGAGAGCTGGGAGTGGGGCGAGTCGAATTACGTTCGTCTGGACCCGCACGTCGAACCCGCCCACATCCTGAACATCCGGAGGACACGCCAGTGAGTTTCAGCGCGCAAAACCCCAGCCAGCACTACGGCTCCAGCTACGAACTGAATGCCCCCGGACTCCAGCATGACCCGCTGTGGTACCGGAAAGCGGTGTTCTACGAAGTGCTGGTCCGGGGGTTCGCGGACGGAAACGGCGACGGGTCCGGGGATTTCCACGGCCTGATCGACAAGCTGGACTATCTGCAATGGCTCGGCGTCGACTGTCTCTGGCTCCCGCCGTTCTTCCAGTCCCCGTTGCGCGACGGCGGGTACGACATCTCGGATTACAACTCCGTGCTGGACGAGTTCGGCACCATCAGTGACTTCAAGCGGCTCGTGGCGGAGGCCCATGCCCGCGGGGTGCGCGTCATCATCGACCTTCCGCTGAACCACACCTCGGACCAGCACCCCTGGTTCCAGGAATCGCGCAAGGACCCGGAGGGGCCGTTCGGCGACTTCTATGTGTGGAGCGATACGGACGAAAAGTACGAGGACGCCCGCATCATCTTCGTGGACACGGAGGAATCCAACTGGACCTTCGACCCCATCCGGCGGCAGTTCTTCTGGCACCGCTTCTTCAGCCACCAGCCGGACCTCAACTTCGAGAACCCCAAGGTGATCGACGCCCTGTTCGACGTCGTGCGGTTCTGGCTGGACCAGGGAATCGACGGCTTCCGGGCCGACGCGATCCCGTACCTGTTCGAAGAAGAGGGCACCAACTGCGAAAACCTGCCCCAGACGCATGAATTCCTGCGCAAGCTGCGCAAGATGGTCGATGAGAGCTACCCGGGCCGGGTCATCATCGCCGAAGCCAACCAGCCGCCGGCCGAAGTGGTGGAGTACTTCGGCACCGAAGAGGAACCGGAATGCCACATGGCCTTCCACTTCCCGATCATGCCCCGGCTGTACTACGCCCTGCGCGACCAGAAGGCCGCGCCCATCATCGAGACGATGAAGGACACCCCGGACATTCCCGAAGGCGCCCAGTGGGGCACCTTCCTGCGCAACCATGACGAGCTGACCCTGGAAATGGTCACCTCGGACGAACGGGCCGCGATGCTCGGCTGGTACGCCCCGGACCCGCGCATGCGCGCCAACATCGGTATCCGGCGTCGCCTGGCACCCCTGCTGGATAACTCCCGGTCCGAGATCGAGCTCATCAACGCCCTGCTGCTGTCCCTGCCCGGCAGTCCGTTCCTGTACTACGGGGACGAGATCGGCATGGGGGACAACATCTGGCTCGAGGACCGCGACGCCGTCCGTACCCCGATGCAGTGGAACCCGGACCGCAACGCGGGGTTCTCCAGCGCCGATCCGGGGAAGCTGTACCTGCCGGTCATCCAGTCGCTGGTTTACAACTACTCCATGGCCAACGTTGAGGCCGAAGCCGCGCACTCGGGTTCGCTGCTGCGCTGGACGCGCCAGATCCTGAGCATCCGCAAGAACCACCCTGCCTTCGGGCTGGGCGCGTTCAAGCACGTCGAAGCCGACCACGACGTCGTCCTCGCCTACCTGCGCGAGCTTCCCGAGGGGAACGCCGCGGGGGAGGAAAGCGAAACGATCCTGTGCGCCTTCAACCTGTCCCAGCATCCGGTCGCCACCACCCTGCGGGTGCCGAAGTACGCCGGGCGGGGCCTCCGGGACGTGTTCGGCGGGCAGGTGTTCCCGGCCATCGGCGATGACGGGACCCTGACCCTGACCCTGGGCAGCCACGACTTCTTCTGGTTGAGGATCCGCTCGGCGGCTTCAAACCCGTCCTCTCCTCACACCCAGGCGATGCCTATCCTGTCCATCGAGGGTTGAGATGACTCGGACTGCACTGTCTCCGGCCCTCGCAGGCATGCTCGAAGCCTGGCTCCCGCGCCAGCGCTGGTTCCCGGTGAAGACCCCGGACTTTGTCTTCGAACCGGCCGGCGGGCTGCGGCTGTCTCCCGACGGCGATGCTGCCCGCTTCGAGGTGCTCCTCACGGCGGTGACGTACCCGACGGCCGACGGCAGCCGTACCGACGTCGTCCAGGTGCCGCTCAGCCTCCGCCCGGAGCCTTTGGCCGGGGCGGAATCCGCGCTGATCGGGGAACTTCCGGAGGGGCTTCCCGACGGCGAAGGGACCGGCCGCCGCTGGGTTTACGACGGCCTCCACGACCCGGCCTTTGTCTCCGCCTGGCTGGACCTGATGCGCTCCGAAGGAACGTCGCCGTCGGGCAACGCCGTCGGGCACCTCGTGGAGTCCGGGTACCGCCTGCCGTTCGCGACGGGAACCGTCAAGGTGCTCTCGGGGGAGCAGTCCAATACCTCCGTGATCGTCGACGACGGCGATTCGGCGGCAATCGTGAAATTCTTCCGGGTGCTCTCCGAAGGACGCAACCCCGAGGTCGAAATCGGAGCCGCCCTGACAGCCGGCCGCACGGTCGAAGTCCCCGCGACCCTCGGGTGGGTCACGGGCGAGTGGGAAACGCCGTCGGCGGTCGCCGGCGAATCAGCCGGTGCGCAGTCTGCCGCCGGACCTCCTGCGCAGGGTGAACTCGCCGTCGCCCACGAGTTCCTCGCCGGCGGCCTCGACGCGTGGCGGCTGGCAGTGGATGCCGCGGCCTCAGGGACCGGCTTCACCGCGGAAGCCCACGCTCTTGGCGTGGCAACCGCCACGGTGCACCGCCGGCTGGCCGAGGCACTGGGCACCGCGACGGAATCGGCCCCGGGACGGGACATCGCGCCCGGAGTAGCGCAGCGGGTCCGCCAGTCATGGGCCGAGGCGGGCAGCGCCGTCGGAAACTACGGCGGGGCCCTCGACGAACTCCTGCAGCAGTTGGCAGGCGCCAGCGCCGGGACACTGCAGCGCATTCATGGCGACCTGCACCTCGGCCAGATCCTGCAGGTACCGGCCCGGGACGGGCATCCGCCGCGTTGGGCAATCCTGGACTTCGAGGGCGAGCCGCTCCGGCCGATCTCCGAACGAAACTTCCCGGATGTTCCCTTGCGTGACGTCGTGGGAATGCTGCGGTCCTTTGACTACGCGGCTGGCGCGGCCGTCCGGGAGACGCCCGGGGTCGAGGTCCCGGCGGCATGGGTGGACGATTGCGCCGAGGCGTTCCTGGCCGGCTACGCAGAGGTGATACCGGGCAGTGTGGACCGGAACTCGCCCCTGTTCGTGGCACTGTGGCTGGATAAGGCCCTCTACGAGGTTATTTACGAGTTAAGAAACAGGCCGGACTGGCTCTCCATTCCGGTGATTGCATCACGTCGTCTCCTTAGTAGTACAGGTTCCGGCGTCTCTGCCGAAGCCGAAGCGGAAGGTATATAAATGACAGGCTCAGCACGTATCGAACGGCCCGGCGCCCCTCTCCCTGTGGACGCCGAGACTCTTGCCCGGGTGGCGTCCGGCGAACACCACGCGCCACACTCGGTCCTGGGTGCCCACATCGACGGCGACGGCAACGTCACCGTCCGGACGGTCAAGCACATGGCCGAAGCCGTTTCGGTTGTGACGGCGGACGGCACCGTCCCGATGGAGCACGAGGCGAACGGCATCTGGGTCGCGGTCCTGGAGCCGCAGGAGCACGGCAATGTGCCGGACTACCGGCTCGAGGTGACCTATGAGGGTCTCGCACCGCAGCCTGCGGATGATCCGTACCGCTTCCTGCCGACCATCGGCGAGATCGACCTGCACCTGATCGGCGAGGGCCGCCATGAGCGCCTCTGGGATGTCCTCGGCGCCCACGTCCAGCACTACAAGTCCATGCTCGGGGACATCGACGGCGTGTCATTCGCCGTCTGGGCTCCGAACGCCCAGGCCGTGCGCGTCAAGGGTGATTTCAACGGCTGGGACGGCCGCGAAAACTCGATGCGTTCGCTCGGATCCAGCGGCGTCTGGGAACTGTTCATCCCCGGTGTCGAGGCCGGCGCGTGCTACAAGTTCGAAATCCGGAGCAAGCACGGCTACTGGGTCGAGAAGGCTGACCCGATGGCTTTCGGGACCGAGGTCCCGCCGCTGACTGCGTCCAAGGTCGTGGAACCCTCCTACGCCTTCAAGGACGACGCGTGGATGGAAGCCCGCGCCGCACGGGATCCGCACAACTCGCCGATGAGCGTTTACGAAGTCCACCTCGGGTCCTGGCGACTGGGGCTCGGCTACAAGGAACTCGCCAAGGAACTGGTGGAGTACGTGAAGTGGCTCGGCTTCACCCACGTGGAGTTCATGCCCGTGGCCGAGCACCCCTTCGGCGGTTCCTGGGGCTACCAGGTCACGTCCTACTTCGCCCCGACGTCACGGTTCGGGCACCCGGACGAGTTCCGGCACCTGGTGGATGAACTGCACCAGGCAGGAATCGGCGTTCTGCTGGACTGGGTCCCCGCACACTTCCCCAAGGACGAATGGGCGCTGGCCCGTTTCGACGGCGAACCCCTGTACGAGCACTCCGACCCCAACCTGGGCGAACACCCGGACTGGGGAACGCTGATCTTCGACTACGGCCGTACCGAAGTGCGCAACTTCCTCGTCGCCAACGCCCTGTACTGGCTTGAGGAATTCCACATCGACGGGCTGCGGGTCGACGCCGTCGCGTCCATGCTCTACCTGGATTATTCGCGCGAGGAAGGGCAGTGGTCGCCGAACCGCTACGGCGGACGCGAAAACCTCGAAGCCATCTCCTTCCTCCAGGAAGTCAACGCCACCGTGTACAAAACCCACCCCGGCGTTGTGATGATCGCCGAGGAATCCACGGCCTTCCCGGGCGTGACCGGACCGACGAGCGCCGGCGGCCTGGGCTTCGGCATCAAATGGAACATGGGCTGGATGCACGACTCGCTCCAGTACATGGCCGAGGACCCGTACAACCGCAAGTGGCACCACGGGACCATCACGTTCTCCATGGTCTACGCGTTCTCGGAGAACTTCCTCCTGCCGATCAGCCACGACGAAGTTGTGCACGGCAAGGGCTCAATGCTGCGCAAGATGCCCGGTGACCGCTGGCAGCAGCTTGCCAACCTGCGCGCCTTCTTCGCCTACCAGTGGGCCCACCCGGGCAAGCAACTGATCTTCATGGGCACCGAGTTCGGCCAGGAAGCCGAATGGTCCGAGCAGCACGGCCTCGACTGGTGGCTCGCCGATATCCCGGCCCACAAGGGAATGCAGCTCCTGACGAAGGATCTCAACGAGCTCTACGCCGCCACCCCGGCGCTGTACCAGTTGGACAACACTCCGGACGGCTTCCAGTGGGTCAACGGCGGTGACTCCGACCGGAACGTGCTGACCTTCATCCGGCGCGATGCCTCCGGTTCCCCCATTGTCTGTGCCATGAACTTCTCGGGCGGACCCCACGAGGGCTACGTCCTCGGCGTGCCGTCCGCCGGAGAGTGGAAGGAAGTCCTGAACACCGACGGCGCCAGCTACGGCGGTTCCGGTGTGGGTAACCAGGGGACTCTGACGGCGACAGACAACGGCCTCGACGGGCAGCCGGCAGCGCTGACCGTCACTTTGCCTCCTCTGGGTGCAGCGTTCTTCATGCCGGCGGCCGACGCACCGCAGCTCTCTGCATCGGACGCCACAGCGGAGCCTGCCGTGAATTCTGGCTTGGCGTCCGTCCCGGAGGCTGCTGACAAGGCTGCGCCGGCGAAGACCGCGGCGACGGCTGCGCCGAAGTCAGCGAAGAAACCTGCGAAGAAGGCCGCCAAGTAATTAGTGCGGTAGACGCCAAGGCGAAGGCCCGGGATCCG
>CAWFGT010000002.1:0-146907 GCA_963815415.1 uncultured Actinomycetota bacterium
AGGGGTGGGCCTGATCGAGATCCACCACGGCTGGGAGTCGGGGTTCGATAATTCCCCCCGCTGGGACGGCCCCTACTCCCGGATCAACCCCGGGACGGTCGAGCCGTTCACCCGGCGCGACACCCTGCACGTCGCCGATGCCAGCGAACGCCCCGACGACGCCGAATACACCAAGTATCTGTGGCTGGTCCAGCAGATGGCCTCGGTCGACTTCGATGACCGTGCGGTACAGGACATCATCGATTTCCGGGTCAGGGACGTCTTCTTCTCCGGCATCATGGCCGCGTCCAGTGAGGTCCTGGCCGGCCTCGCCGACGAGATCGGCCGCCCCGACGACGCCGCGGAACTGCGCGGCTACGCCCGAGCGGTTCCGGAACGGCGTCGCATCCAGCGTCGACCCCGGCACCGGCCTGGCCCGCGACTACGACGTCCTGGCCGGGGAATGGATTTCCACCCAGACCGTCTCCGGCTTCGCGCCGCTCGTCGCCGGCGGCGAACCCGCGGACACGGCCGTGCAGCGGAACCTGCTCCAGGGACCGGACTGGATGGGATACCCGGAGCTGCGGTTCCCCCTGCCGCCGTCCACCTCGCCGGCAAGCCCCGCCTTCCGGTCAAGGACCTACTGGCGTGGTCCGGTCTGGCCGTTCCTGAACCTGCTGCTGGGTTGGGCGGCGAACCGTGACGGGCAGAGCGAACTGTATGAGACGCTCAAGACCGCGTCCCTGCGCCAACTCGCGGACCTGAAGTTCGGTGAGTACTACGAACCCTTCACCGGCGAACCACTGGGCAGCCTGAACCAGGCGTGGACGGCCGCCGCCGCCCTCGAGTGGATCGGCGCAGGCAGATGACCGTCCTCATTGCCTGCGACAAGTTCAAGGGCTCCCTCACCGCCGCCGAGGTCTGCGACAGCCTCCGGACCGGGCTGCTCCGCGCCCGGCCCGGACTGGACATCGTCTCGGTCCCCATTGCCGACGGCGGCGACGGCACGGCAGCCGCCGCCGTCGCCGCCGGCTACGAGGAACTCGAAGCCAAAGTCAGCGGGCCCACCGGCGTCCCGCTGACCGCCGTGTTCGCGATGGACCGGCCCAGCGGGACCGCGGTGGTGGAAATGGCGCAGGCGTCCGGGCCTGGACCGGCTGCCCGGCGGCATCCCGGATCCGCTGGGTGCCACCAGCTACGGCACCGGCGAACTCGTCCTCGCAGCGCTCGACGCCGGGGCCAGGACCATCGTCCTGGCCGTGGGTGGCAGTGCCTGCACCGACGGCGGGGCCGGCTTCCTGCAGGCCCTGGGCCTGTCCCTTCGCGCCGCAGACGGCACCGAACTGCCGCACGGCGGCGGCGCGCTGAGCGGACTCGCCGGCGTCGACGCGTCGGGGCTCGATCCGCGGCTGAACGGCTGCCACTTCATCCTGGCGTCCGACGTGGACAACGTCCTCACCGGACCGCACGGCGCGGCAGCCGTGTACGGTCCGCAAAAGGGGGCCACGGCAGCCGACGTCGCACAGCTGGACGGCGCGCTGTCCTGCTTCGCCCGGATTCTGGGCCGGACCCCGGGCGCAACGCCGGGCGCCGAGCTCCGGCCCGGCGCAGGCGCTGCCGGCGGACTCGGCTACGCCGCCATGGCGGTCCTGGATGCGGAACAACGGCCCGGCGTGGAGGTCGTGATGGGCATTGCCGGATTCGAGGAGGTCCTGAAGGGACTGACCTCGCGCGACCTCGTCATCACCGGCGAGGGTTCCCTCGATGACCAGACCCTGAACGGCAAAGCGGTTGCCGGCGTCGCCCTGGCTGCCCGTTCCGCCGGAATTCCGGCGATCGCCGTCTGCGGCCAGCACAAGCTCACCCCGGAACAGCTCGCCAGCATCGGCCTCGCCCAGGCCTACGCGCTGACTGACATCCGGCAGGACGTCCGCGCCTGCATCGAAGAAGCGGCGGACATCCTGCAGACTACAAGCACCAGGATCGCGAAGGACTGGCTATGACCGGCACACACCACGGAACCGTCATCGGGCTGGATATCGGCGGCACCAAAACCCGCGGCATCAGAATCGTCAAAGGCACCGTCGCCGATGACCGCTCCACCGGCAGTGCCAACGTCCAGAACGTCACGCTGGAGGAGGCGGCCCGGCGGCTTGGCGACCTCCTGTCAGGCCTCGGAGCGGCCGACGCCGACGCCGTCTTCGTCGGCGCCGGCGGGATCGACACCGACGCCGACGCCGAACAACTCCGCCGGCTGGTCGCTCCCCATGCCCCGCACGCTGCCGTCACCGTCATCCACGACACCCGGCTGATCCTCGCCGCCGGCGGCACGGACACCGGGATTGCCATCATCTCCGGAACCGGATCGGCCGTGTGGGGAACCAACGCCGCCGGGCAGACCGGGCGTGCCGGCGGCTGGGGCTACCTGCTCGGGGACGAAGGCAGCGGCTACTGGTTCGGACGCGAGGCGGTGCGGCACAGCCTGGACCGTGCGAACCACGGCCAGGACATCGATATGCTCACCCGCGAGGTGCTCCGGTACTGCGGGCTCGCCGCTCCGGAAGCAGCTGATCAGCCTTTTCCACGGCAGGCCGGACGCCACTACTGGGCCGACGCCTCACGCCTGGTCTTTGACGCCGCCGCAACCGGACACGGCCCCAGCCTCGGCATCATCGACGCCGGGGCCCGCCACCTGGCCGGACAGGCCGCCGCCGTGGCAGCGCAGATCGGCATTCGAGGCCCCGTGGTGCTCGGCGGCGGCCTCGTGACCAACCAGCCGGCCTTCCAGCAGAGCATCACCGCGCACCTCGAAGACCTGCGGCTTACCGATATCCGCGTCCTGTCCCGGGAACCGGTTTTCGGCGTCCTGCAGTTCGTCCGGGACGGTGCCCTGGTCTGAGGCGCTGCCGGTAGGATGATGAGCCGGACAGGAGGACGGATGACAATCGAACGGGTACCCGCCAGGCTCAGCGGCGCGACGTCGCACGGCCACCTCCTGGACCTGATCCGCGCCACCGGCGGCATGTCCCGCCAGCAGCTTCTGGCCAGCACCGGCATGTCCCGGGCCACCCTGTATGAGCGGCTCGAGACGCTGCTGCGCCGGAACCTGGTCTACGAGGCCGAGAGCATGGAAGCGACCGGCGGGCGGCGCTCGCGGAAGATCCGTTTTGATGACCGTGGCCGGGTGGTCCTGGCGTTCGCGCTGGGCCAGACCCACGCGACGGTCGCGGTGTCCGACACCAACGGCGCCCTGCTTAGGTCCTGCACGGTGCAGCACCGGATCAACGCCCCCGAGGACGCCGTCCTCCAGCCCCTGATCCGGATCGGCACCGAACTGCTCGACGCCGGTACCGGGGAAACGCTGATCGGCACGGGAGTCAGTGTCCCGGCCCCGGTGGAGGCTGACACGGGAAGCGTTGTGCACCCGACGACGATTCCCGACTGGCGGCCCGACGCCGTGACCTCGGCCATGACGGCCGCCTGGCCGGTCCCGGTCGTGGTGGAAAACGACGCCCGGGCCGCGGCCCTCGGTGAGTGCAACGTTGACGGCGAGACCACCGTCTACGTCAAAGTCGGCACCGGCATCGGTTGCGGCATCGTCGTCGACGGATCCATCCTGCGCGGCGCCCACGGCGCGGCTGGCGACATCGGCCACATCCACGTCGCCTCGGACGGGCCCCTGTGCCGGTGCGGACGCCGGGGTTGCCTGGCGACGTTCAGTTCCGGCAGTTCACTCCTGGATCGGCTCCGGGGCGACGGCCTGGACAGTCTTGACGCGATCGTCGACGCTGCCGCCGCCGGCCGGCCGGATGTTGAGGCGCTTCTGCTGTCCGGTGCCGACGTCCTGGGCGGCGCCCTCGCCGCTACGGTCACCACGATCAACCCGGACCGGCTCGTGATCGGCGGCAAGATCGGGACCATCCCGCTGTTCGCCGGCCAGATCAGGGACCGGGTCCTGCGGGACGTGGTGGAGCGGATCTCGGACGGCCTGACCGTCACCCCAGGCGCACCCGGCGACGCTTCGGCCGTTGATGGACTCACCCGGCTCGTCATCCGCAAGGTCTACTCCGCCGGAGCCATCGATGCCATGCTCAGCGATTTCGTTCCGAGCCAATAGCAGCAACGGTGCCGAGCCATAATACAGAGATGACTTCACTACCGGGCCCCGATGCTGCAGCCTCCACGGCCCGGCCCTCCGGAAGCCGGAAAGATACCGAGCCTGCCGTCCGGGAAATGAGTGCCTTGGACTGGGATGCCGTGCGGAGCATCTACTCCGCCGGGATCGCCACCGGGCAGGCCACGTTTGAGAAGGAGCCGCCGTCGTGGGAGGCGTTCGACGCCGGCCGGCTTCCTGATCACCGGCTCGTCGCAACGGACAGGGAGCTGATCCTGGGCTGGGCCGCGGCCTCCGCCGTGTCCGCCCGTGAGGTGTACCGGGGCGTGGTGGAGCATTCCATCTACATCGCCCCCGCCGCCCGCGGCCGGGGTGTCGGCAGGCTTCTGCTTGGCGCACTGATCCGGTCGACGGAAGCTGCCGGAATCTGGACCATCCAATCCAGCATCTTCCCCGGGAATTCCGCCAGCCTGTCACTGCACCGGCAGCTGGGCTTCCGGGTCGTCGGAACCCGGGTACGGATTGCCCGGATGAGCCACGGTCCGAACGCCGGGAAGTGGCAGGACACCCTGTTGCTGGAACGCCGGAGCAGTACGGTCGGGACAGACTGAGAGCGGCTGCCAGCAGGCCGAGCCTAAACGCCTGAGTACGATGTCCAGGCGATCGACCCCTCACTGACGCGTTCCGAGGATCTGGCCGCCGTCGTCTTCAGCATGGTGGAGGCTGTCGCCCTCCGCCGGACCTGCGAATCGGATTTCAGTCCGGAGGCGGCGGCCAGCCAGGCTACGGCTGCCATCCGGCAGCTGCTCACCCCGATCAATCGCCCCTTACCCTGCCGGCCAGGACCCAGCCCGTTATCGCACCCAGCACCGTGAGCCCGGGCACGAGGTTCCACGACAGTCCCTGCAACTCACGGACCCACCCGGCGCACGCTTCAAGGGCAGGTGTGACCTGCACGTAGAAGACCGCGGCGATGGCGAAGCCAATTACGGCACCGCCAAGGGCCGCCCACAACCGACGGCAACTCGGATCCGGGCGCTGCGGGGCAGGTGGCAGTCGACTCATCGGCTGCCCGCAGGCTGGCGCCACCCGCATCTGCCAGCAACAACTCCGGAAATGTCTGCGCCGCCACGGACGGTTCGGTATCCGAAGCTCATCATGACCCCTTCGTCGGTGATGGCAAACATACCTCCGGCGGACGCGGCATCACCTCCAGAAGTTGTGCGAAATGACTCTCGGACCGATTCCACCGCGCCGTGGTCCCGCGCTTATTGAGCAATAAGCATACTTTTTATTAGACTGGGTCCTGCTCCTCCCGTGGATTTTCAGCATGGGATCGGGCGCCCCGAAAAGTTTCGCACTGCGAGGCGCACGTGCCGGTTTTTCGTGTCTGAGCTCCTCCCCGCCCGATGCTCCGTGGAACAAAGGAATTGGCCCATGTCGATAGATCCGCCGTCCACTCCGCCGCGCGCCGGGAGCGGCCCGGGACCGGGCCCGGATGACCCTTCGGTGACGCGCCTGCGGGCCGCTGGAAGTGAACGGGTATCTGCGCGCCTCGTGCCGGGTCGGGTCAGTATTCAGGACCGTCTCCGTGGGTACGTCACAGATGATCCCGAGAGCGGAGGAACGGCGCCGGTCGGCGGCGGTGCGTCGTTGGGAGCAGGGACCCAGGCCGCGGCCGCGGAGAAGTCCGCATCGGCCATCGGCGAGGTCCTGGCGGACAGAATGCTGCTGACGGCCTTTCAGCCGATTATCGATCTCGCGTCGGGTGCCGTTACCGGAGCCGAGGCATTCACACGCTTTATCGATGATGAAAGCGATGCGGCGGGCGTGTGGTTCTCGGCCGCCGCGCAGGCCGGGCTGGGCAGGGAGTTGGAATTCGCCGCGCTGGAATCGGGCATCAATGCCGCCGCGCAGCTGCCAGCGCACCTCTACGTGGCATTGAAAGTTTCGCCCGCGGTCTGTCTGGACCCGCTGTTGCCCGGGTTACTCCTGCGATCAAACCTGTCCCCGGACCGCCTCGTGCTGCAACTGACCGAGGCGCTCACCGACGCGCAGACCACGGCGCTCGGCACCGTCCTGGCACCAGTGCGCCGGCTCGGGGTCCGTCTCGCGGTTGACCGTGCCGGTTCCTACGCCGACTCGATCCGTCACATCCAGCAACTGGAACCGGACATGATCAAGATTGCCCGCGCCCTGATCGCAGGCATCGACACGGATTTCCTCCGACATGCCTTTGGTGGCGCCATGGCCGGGTTGGCCGGCAAAATCGGAGCGGAGCTCATCGCAGCAGGAATAGAAACCAGCGCAGAACTCGACACCGTGCGCGCTCTCGGCATGACAGCCGGACAGGGCTACTACATCGGCCGGCCAACCACCAGCCCCGACGACTGGGCCCATTGGCAACCCCGCCCCGGCAGGTTTCCCTTCCGGAGCGACCCCGGCACACCCCCACGGCCCTGACACAGCCCTGCCGGCCCGGAGGCACGGGCCCTGGCATGCTGTCGCGCTCTCGAGATGCGCCGGGCAAAGCCGCGCCGGGGGCCGAGGCGCCATACGATGTGTCAGGATTGCAGCATGGTTCAGACGGCAATGACGGGTACCACAGTGGCAGACGTGATGGCCGAGTTGGCCGCACTCGAGGATCCCAAAGCCCGGGCGGTAAACGAGAAGCACGGCGACGATCACGGCGTGAATCTGGGCAAGCTGCGCGCCCTTGCCAAGCGGCTTGAGGCTCACCAGGAACTGGCACAACAGCTTTGGGCCACCGGTGAGACCGCGGCCCGGCTGGTGGCGCTCCTGATCTGCCGCCCCAAGGAATTTAACCGGGACGAGCTGGACTCGATGATGCGCGAGGCGCCCGTCCCCAAGGTCAACGACTGGCTCGTGAACTACGTAGTGAAGAAGAGCCCTTACGCCGAGGAGCTGCGCTCCGCCTGGTTCGCCGACCCGGACCCGGTGGTGGCTGGCGCCGGGTGGGCGCTGACCAGTGAACGCGTGGTGAAGAAGCCCGAGGGCTTGGACCTGCCAGGATTGCTCGACACCATCGAGGCCCAGATGAAGGACGCCCCGGATCGCCTGCAGTGGGCCATGAATTTCTGCCTGGCCCAGATCGGGATCGAGCATGCCGAGTTCCGGGCCCGCGCCGTGAGCATCGGTGAACGTTTGGAAGTACTCAAGGATTACCCGACCCCGCCGAACTGCACCTCGCCGTTCGCGCCCATTTGGATTTCCGAGATGGTGCGCCGCCGGAACGAAACGGCTTAGTGCCGGTTCACCGCTGCCTGCGTCTCCGCAGCCTTATGAGCGTACGACGCCGATACCCGGCGGTAGACCGGGGTCAGGAATGCCAGCAGCGCGGCGGCGATCAGAATAATTCCGGCGATCAGGAAAACCAGGGCGATGCCGCGGGAGGTGCCCTCGCCCAGGAGCGGGGCCAGCCGGGCGGCGCCCTCAGCGGAGTCTGCGTACGGGATGATCCAGACCTGGGCAATCGGTGCAATGACGAACGCGGTGATCGGTGCGGCAGCTGCCTCCAAGGCCATGGCAAATCCGAACACCCGGCCTTGCCGCTGCAGGGGCACCACCTGTTGGATGACTGTCTGCTCGGCGGCTTCGACGAAGGGCACCAGGACCAGGTACAGCCAGATCCCGGCAATGTACAACCACGCCCACTCCCGTAGCGTGAAGACCGCGCCGAGGACCCCCATCAGGGCCACCGCGACGAGCATGGTGCGTAAGGGGTTAGCTCCGAGTCCGAACTTGCCGATCAGCGCGCCGCCGACGATGAAACCGGTGGCGCCGAGCGCGAAGTAGGTCCCCCAAAGCTCCACGGGGAACATTTCCAGCCCGTAGGGATCCATCAAGGCCATGTAGGCGCCGCCGATGAAGTTGTTGAACGTGGAAAACAGGATCAGCGCGAAGAGCCCGGAAATGGCCAGCACCGCGGCGAGTGAGCCGCGCAGGTCGAATCCGCCGTGCGCGTCCGTGGCGGCCGCCCGGACTTCCTCGGGCATGCGCAGCGTGAGCAGGTGCACGAAGGCCACCGCCGTGAGGACCAAGGCGACGACGACGGTCCAGCCCATGCCCAGCAGCCCGACTGAGAGCCCGGAGAGAACCGAAGTGATGATGAACATCAGGCCCTGCGCCATGCCCACCAGTCCGTTGGCGTTGGCCCGCCGATCCGGCTCGATGAGGATCGTTACCGTGGTGGAGAGGGCAATGTTGCGCATGTTCTCCACCACCGCGCCGATGAGGATGATCAGGGAGAAGATCCAGAACCACGGCTGGGTCAGGTCCAGCAGCCAGGCACTAGGCGTCAAAACGAACACGGCACCGGACAGTAAGAACATGACCAGGGTGAAGCCGGCGGCGAAGCGCATGACGGCCAGCTTGCGGTAACGGTCCACGAAGGTACCGAAGCTGATGCTGGAAAGGGCGATCAACAGCATGTACGCGCCGCCGATGACTCCCGTGGCGATGACGTTGCGGGTCTGCAGGTAGGCCCAGAATGTCAGGGCAAACCAAAGGTAGCTGGTGGTGATGTTGGCCAGGGCGGTGTTCACCAGAATCCCGGCGAAGGTGCGGGAGCGCTGCGCCGGGCTACGCACGGAGCTATCGATGGCGTCGGGATCAGCCAAACGGCCAGCCCCGGGCGGGGCCGGTTCCTGCTCGGTCATGCGTTCCAGTTTACTGAGAACCAGCACCCGCGAAAGTGGGGGCGCCCCCGCCCGTTCCGGACGAGGCACTTGACGAATTGCCGACGGAAAGCGCGGGCTACGCGTCGGGATCGGCGTTGTGTTTCGGCGGCTGATGGCCGGCTGCTGCGGCGCGGGCGTCGCCCTCTTCGTGCCCGGCCTTCTCCTTGCCGAACGGCAGAGCTTTCAGCACCGGCTGCAGGACTGCCATCACGGCAAGGCCCCAAATGATTCCGAGGACGGCCGAACTCAGGGTGTTCACGAGCCAGACCAGGAAGCCGCCCGCTACCGGAATCCCGGCGAAGGGTGTCTCGAGGACGTGGACGATGTCATACGGCAGGTGCCAACCGAGGTCGTACGCGCCCTGCAGCATGATGTGACCACCGACCCACAGCATGGCGATCGTCCCGATCAGCGTGATCGTGCCGAGCACAGCGGGCATCCCCTTGACGAGAAGCTCGCCGAAGCGCTGCGAACCGGCAGACTCTTTGGTTGTCAGGTGCAGGCCGATGTCGTCCATCTTCACAATGAGCGCGACGGAACCATAAACGAGGGCCGTAATGCCGATCGCTACGACGACGAGGATGAAGGCACGGACCCAAAGGGACTCCGTGGCCACCTCGTTCATCGAGATGACCATGATTTCGCAGGACAGGATAAAGTCGGTGGTGATGGCGCCCTTGGTGACCTTGGCCTCCGCCTCCGGGCCCCGGTCGACTGCCGGTGCATCCTCTTCGGCCTCGTGGTGGCCGCGGAACTTGTGCCAGACCTTTTCGGCTCCCTCGTAGCACAGGTACGTGCCGCCGGCCATGAGGATGAACGGGATGACCCCGGGGATGAAGGCGCTGATGAGCAGCAGGGCCGGCAGGATGATCAGAAGCTTATTCCGGATAGAGCCCCAGAAGATTCGCTTGATCATCGGAAGTTCACGCGACGGGTCGGCCCCGGACATGTACTGCGGGGTGACGGCGGCGTCGTCGATCACTACGCCGGCGGCCTTGGCCCCCGCCTTGGCGGCTCCGGCAGCGACGTCGTCCACCGAGGCGGCCGCTATGCGGGCCAGGGCTGCGACGTCGTCCAGCAGGGCAACCAGGCCGCCGCTCACAGCGCGCCCTTATACTGCTCGATGGCGGACGGCTGGGCGGGGAGGCCTCGGTCGAGGTGCGAAATTGGCATGCTCGGATTATACGGTGGTGGACTGCCCGACGTCGGGAGTGCCTCGGTTCTTAACCCCTTAGCCGCCAGACGCCCCCGGTGGGCAATCACGCCCGGTTATCGTCCTGTGCCCGCGCGATCAGACCGCTGCGCCGCCCAGACGGGAACGAAGAATCGGCACCCCGGGACCCTGGAGGTCCTCAAGGTAAGCGGCGCGGCCAGCCATCGTCATGACCAGGGCAAGGGTCGACCCGGTTATCAAAGGACCCGCACCCGCTGCGAAGGGTCCGTCGTCCGCCCTCAGCTGCAGGCCCGCGGCATGCGTCCGGCTGCGCACTGCGAAGTCGCGGCGTGCATAGAACTCGGCGACAGGCGTCAACGCCTCAACGCTCGGAGAGCGGCGAAGCCCCAGCGGATGGCGGATATCCTGGGCGTGCACGACTACCTCCCCCAGGTAGGCCGGCGTATCGGGGGATGGTGCGATGGTGCTGTTAATGACGGCACGGAACCGGTCCAGGGTGTCGGCCGGGGCGCTACCGCGGCTTGCCTCGAGACGACGTTGGTTGTGGACGTCCGGGCGGAATCCCGCACCGAGCATGCTGCGCAGCCATTGCCATTGGTTCAGGCTCGCCGCGGCAGTGAGATGCGCGACGACGTGCTCGACGTCCCACTGCCCGCAGAGCGTCCCGTGATGCCATTGTTCGGGACTGAGCCCTGCCAGGTCCTCCGCGAGCGCGGCGCGCTCAGCATGCGCCAGCGCCCAGAGGGCGCCTTCCGATTTCGCCATGGCGTCCACTCCCCTATCCGGTCTTCGTGGTTCGACGCCCACGCTCCCATAGAGGCATCCAAGCACAGCAGATCGTCGGGTGGGCTGCACACGGTCCACGGATTCTGATGGGCCGTCGGCGCCCACACCGGCCATGACCATGGGAAGCTCCTGAGAACGGGAATGGCCTCATCCAGATCCCGCGCGGTAATTCCACCGGCTACTGTTCGAAGACCGGGTTGATCCGGAAACCGCCGGGTCGGCCGCAACGAAGGAGTCCCCATGCCAGACATATTGACCTCGCGGTTCCTGTTCGGTCCGGGACCGAGCAACTGCTACCCGGAAGTGACCGCCGCGTTGGCGTATCCGGTGATCGGGCACCTGGATCCGGTCTTCATCGAGCGGCTCGACACGACCTGTGAGGGCCTCCGCACGGTATGGGGGACAAAGAATGCCCGCACGCTGCCATTAAGCGCCACCGGTTCCGGCGGCATGGAAGCGGCGTTCGTGAACACGGTGGCTGACGGTGATGTGGCCGTGATTGCCGTCAACGGCCTCTTCGGTGAGCGCATGTGTGAGGTGGCCCGCCGCTGCGGCGCGACGGTTGTTCGGGTCGACCACGACTGGGGCACGCCGATCGACGTCGAACGCGTCCTGAAGGCCCACCCGCAGCCGAAGGTGATTGCGGCCGTCCACGCCGAAACCTCAACGGGAGTCCTGTCCGACGTCGCATCGCTCGGGCAGAACAAGGGCGACGCGCTGCTGATCGTTGACGCCGTGACCTCCATCGGCGGGCTGGAAATCCTTGCGGACGACTGGGGAATCGACGTCGGCTACGCCGGCACCCAGAAATGCCTGGGCGTGCCGCCGGGGCTATCACCCTTCACGCTCTCGGACAGGGCGTTCGAGCGAAGGATTGAGAATCCCCGCTCCTGGTATCTGGACATCGGCCTGCTCGGCGGTTACGCCGGAGCCGCCAGCGGCAGCGGAAGGACCTACCATCACACGGCGCCCGTCACCATGATTGCCGGCCTCGAGGCGGGACTGCGAAGGATTCTGGCCGAGGGACTCGATGTGGTCCAGGCGCGCCACCGCACGGCAGGGGCAGCGTTGCAGGCAGGGCTCCAGGAGATGGGTCTTGAGCTGTTTGCGGCCGAGGGCCACCGGCTGCCCAGCCTGACCACCGTCAAGGTCCCGGACGGCGTCGACTCGGCCGCCGTCCGGCGCTATCTCCTGGAACATTTCAGCCTCGAGATTGGCTCCGGCGCGGGCAGCTATGCTTCCAGCGTCTGGCGGATCGGCATGATGGGCCCCAACGCCAATGCCGCGTCCGTGACGCTGGTGCTGGGAGCCCTCCAGGAAGCCATCGCCTCTGCCTAGTCAACAGCTCCAACTCGTGAGGCAGGCCCCAAGGCCTCGGTTGCGTTTTTAGTGTGTGTAGCCGAAGTCCCGGCGCGTCAAGACCTCGCCGTCGAATATGTCGCGGACGTAATCGGGATCAAGATCGAGACCGTCGTAGGCCAACCCATAAATCAGCACCGCCTCGGCAGCGATCCGCCGCCACCGACGCTGCTCCTCGTCACTGCTTGAGGAAGATACTGGTCCCGAGAGATGATCTCGGAGGTAAAAATGGTTTCCCGGTGTCGGGATCAACGAGACCCGTCACTTGCTCCGTGTGAAAGATAGATCGGCACGGAGGGCGCGCGTCGCCTGCGGATGAGCAGCCGTGGCAACCGGCCGGCCGCTAGAGCAGGGACTGCCGGCGGAAGTCCGTGTGCCACACGTCGATCTCCTGGCCGTCGCCGTCGGTCACGACATAGTCGGGCCAGCGGTCGAAGGCGGAGCAGGGGTGGGAGATCCCGAAGTCGACCGTATCGCCGACGTTCAGCCCTCCGACGCCGGCGAGCACCGCATGATGGTCAAAGAGACTGCGGACCATGCCGGTGGTACCGGGCTTGACGTCGCCGTCCGCGGTGCGGGCCGAGAGGACGACGGGCAGCCCGGCGTCGTGCGGAAGATCGCGTTTGCCGGCACCGACGACGGCCATCCCCTCTTCGGGGACGGACAGCACGGCGGCCCGGACGGTGAGCGCCGGGGTCAGGCCCGTGCACCTGGCTGACGCCGGCGTACGTGCCGTGGTCATGCGTGACGTAGCAGCCCGAGCGGAGGATCACCCTGGTGCCCGGCACCTGGTCCTCGCCCGGGAGGAACTCCACCACGCGGTCCGGGAAGGCGGACCCGCCCATCGAGTAGACGGGTTCCGGGGTCGCAAAGAACGACGCGGCGGCGAGGTACACGTCGCGCACCAGCCGGCAGTGCCGGTCCACCGCCGCCACGGTGGACTCCTCCCGGCTGTTCGGCACAACGCCCTCGTAGCCGGCGACGCCGATAAGGCGGAGACCCGGTGCGGCGCGGACCAGTTCAGCAAGGGCCATAGCCTGGTCCAGGGTGCGCACGCCGGTGCGTCCGCCCGGGGTCCCGACGTCGATCAGCACCTCCAGGACGGCGCCGGCGTCGGCGTCGAAGATCCGTGCGGCGGCGTCCACCCCGGCCGCGGAATCAACGAAGCACCTGATCTGCCGGCCGTGATCCTGCTCGAGCCAGCGGCGGACGCGCGTGAGGCCGAACCGGTCAACGATCTCATTCGCGACCAGGACGCTCCGATGCCCCCAGGCCAGTGCCGCCGCGACCTGGTCGACGGTCGCGACGGTCACCCCGGTGGCGCCGGCCGCGACCTGGCGCGCAATGATCGGCGCGGACATGGTGGTCTTGATGTGCGGGGAGAGCTCCACGCCCCGGTCCCGGCACCAGTGCGCCATGACCCGGATGTTATTCTCCAGGGCGGCACGGTCGAGCCGCAGCTGAGGGTACGCGGGAGCGGCAATCAAGCGGTCATTCATGCGTCAAGCATGGATCAGACGCGGGCTGCTGGAAACCCGGGTCCGTGTCCGCAGCCGGGCAACCAGGGTGGCGGCGAGCAGCGCCGTCGTCAATTCAAACGCAATAACCCCCAGCGTGGCCGCCGCCGCGGAACTTCCCGGCCCCGCTGCGGCAGCTTCGGCGTGGCTATGGCCCGCGGGTCCCGCAACCAGCAGCAGGGCCGCGTGCAGGACCGCCATCATCAGCGCGGACACCATCACGCGCTGAAGTGCCCCGACGCGCAGATGCCGCCAGATATGCACGGTGCACGGGAGGCACACCGCAACCATCGCGACCATCAGTACACTCAGCCAGCCGGAATGGTGGCCCCCGGCGGCAAGCCACACGTGCAGGACGCAGGAGCCGGCGGTGACGGCGGCACACGCCCTGGCGTGCAGCGTGGGACCGGCCGCCCGGCCCCACGCAGCGGTCAGCGCCATGGCCTAACCATGGCAGTGGCCGCCCGCGCCCTGCGCCGAGGCCGGCACATCGAGGACGGGGCTGCGGTCAAAGAACCCCTCGGGACGGAGCTTGAAGCCCACGGTGTCCACGGGCATGATCGGCCAGTCCTCCACCCGGGGGAAGTGCGTGAGTCCGAACGTGTGCCACACGACGATGTCCTGTCCGTCGATGTCGCGGTCCTGCCCGACGTACGCCGGCAACCCGGCTCCCCCGGTGTGCTGGTTGACGAAGTCACCGGTGGGGTACCGCTCGTCTTCCGCGAACCGGGTGACCCAAAGGTCCTTGGTGGCGAAGGCTGCCCGGCGGGCGATCGAGGAATCCGGGTCCGCGAGCAGGGTGGGCTGGTTTTGGGCGTGAAGTTTGTACCCCACCGGCTCGCCCAGCCGGTTGCGGGACTCCGGATTGGAGATGATCCAGGTCCTGCCGCTGCGCGCATCGGCCTCGCGGACGCCGTCGGACTCGCGGGCCAGGACGGTACGGTTCCGGGAGAAGGCGTTGCCGCGTTCGTTGCCCTCGCCCATCGGCTGCCGGATAACGTCCTCCTCCTCGACCCGGTTCGTGAAGCCGTCCACCGCCATGTCCAGCCGGGCGCTAAAGAGATGCTGGTGGAAGGGGGCTCCCAGGCCGGGCGCCAGTTGGGAGATGTTCGCCGAGCCGCCCTCCGGGAAGGCGGACGTGAAGACGACGCCGGTGGCCTTGGCCTCGAACTCGATGGTGCCGTCAAGGTAGAGGTACCAGTAGAAGCCGTAGTCGTAGTTGCCGACGGTGGTGAAGAAGGAAATCACCAGGCGGCGGTTCCGGCGGGTGTAGTTGATGCCGGACCAGAGGTCGCTGTGCTTGGCGAGGATACCCCAGTCCTCCTCGTGCATGCAGATCCCGTTGCGGATCTCCCGCGGGTTGCCGAAGGCGTCGCTGATCACGGGACTCAGGTAGGTGATGTCGCCGAGGCAGTCGCAGCCCAGTTCCAGCGAGTTGGCGTACTGGCCCACGAGGTACTCGCCGGTGTCGAAGTAGTTCTGCCAGGAGCGGACCGGCGACGGGTCTCCGTAGGGAACGACCATCTCCGCGATTGACGCCCGGTTGATGATCGGGCGTTTGCGCTCGCCGTCCTGGAAGGCGATGTTGTGGAGCACAACTCCTTCACGGACATCGAAGCCGACGTCGACGCTCCACTTCTCCCATTCGACATGGTTCCCGCCGGTGACGGTGAAGCTGGGCCCTTCGGGCTGGGTGATGCTGATGGGTTTCTGCGTGGTGCGCAGCGGTCCGGTGAGCCCGGGATCCGTGTAATTGCCGTGCTCGGCGGGAACCGGCATCGGCCCGAGATCCAGCACGCGGGTCACTTCCTTGCTGACGACGTCGACATAGGCCACGAGTCCGTCCACGGGATGGGCCCACGCGCTGTCCTCCGGGAACTCCTGCACGAAGGCCAGGCCGCGGAGGATGCGGCGGCCCCTCTCCTCCGGGTACTCGTAAACCCCGGCCGACAGCGGGGCGACGCGGACCGTCGTGACGTCCAGGCCGCGGTCCGCGAGGGCTTTGAGCCACTCATCGTTGGTGGCCAGGAGCTCCTCCACGACGCCGAACTCCTCTTCCAGGACCGGCAGTTCGCCGGTCGCAGCGGTGTCCAGCTCACGGACCGAGAGCACCGCCTGCCGCGTCAGCGATACCGTGACGTCGCCGGGCACTCCCCCGGTGATGTCGTGGATGAAGATCCGGAACCGACGGTCGGCGGCGTCCGGGCCCTCGTGACGGGCCGGATCCAGCAGCCCGAGGTAGGCGATGCGCTTCTCCGGTTCGAGCAGGCCGGCACCGCGCAGGATGGCCTGGACCTCGGTGATCTCGGTCTCCGTCGCCAGGCGGTACGGGGAGGCTGTGTCTGTGTGCGCGTGCGTGGGGGTCATGGCGGCCTTTGGGTCGGGGCCCGGGCGGGCCAACGATTTATTTTCTATAGTTGTAGAGAATAAGCGTTTGTAAGATGAGTCACAAGGGCCTTTGGCCAAGAACATTTTCCGGGGAGCGGCTGCGTGCCAAAGATAGTTGACCATGATGAGCGTCGGCTCGAGCTGGTGGACGCCACGTGGCGGACCATTGCCCGGCTCGGCATCGAAAGCGCAACGATGCGGGAGATCGCCACCGAGGCCGGCTTCGCGAACGGCGCCCTGAAACCGTACTTCCCCACCAAAGACACCCTGCTGACCTTCGCCTTCGGCCACGTCTTCAACCGGACCAACCAGCGTATTGCGGACGTCACCGCCGGGAAGTCCGGGGTTCCCGCCCTGCGGGCATTCTGCCTTGAGGTGCTGCCACTGGATGAGGAGCGCGTCAACGAGGCCCGGATCGTTATCCCGTTCTGGCAAAAGGCCATCAATGACCCGGCGAAGGCCGCCATTCATCGTGAATCCATGGACCAGTGGCACGGGGCCATCCGGGACTACCTGGCGCAGGCCCGGGAAAGCGGCGCCATCCGGGCCGCCGTCGACGATAGCGCCATGGCCCATCACCTGCTCAACATGCTCCTCGGCGCCCAGATTGCCGCCGCACTCGCACCCGAAGCCGGGCCCGGGCCGGACTTGACGGATCAGCTGGAAGAATTCCTGACCCTGCTGCGCAGTGCTTCCTGAATCGTTTTTCGCCCGTTGTCGAAAAAAGATGACAGCCTCCCGGTGCAGCGCTACTCTGGGAGGAATGTGTCCCGGGACACACCGACGAAGACGACCCGACGGCGTCAGGAGCATGTATGCCTGCACTTACAGCCCGCCCCTCCCAGGAACTCCAGACTACTGTCGCGACGTCGTTCGAAAACTGGCGCCATCTGGTGGGCCAGTCATTCGTGCCGCTGGCGGCCGAGACGGCTGACCCCGACGCCTTCCGCGGCACCATGCGCTCCAGGGTCCTGGACCGCATGTGCATCGTCGAAGTCTCCGCCTCGAGCCACCAGGTCCGCCGCACCCCGGCGCTCCTGGCGCAGTCGGACCGGCGCTACTTCAAACTCAATCTCCAGCTGGAGGGCACCGGCCTGCTGATCCAGGACGACCGGGAAGCCACACTGCAGCCGGGCGATCTGGCAATCTACGACACCACCCGGCCTTACACGCTCGCCTTCGAAGACCGGGCCCGGGTCCTGGTGGTGATGTTTCCGCACGACATGCTGACGCTGCCGCCGGACTACGTGGGTCAACTCTCAGCCGTCCGCATGGCCGCCGGCAGCGGCCTGACAGGGCTCGTGAGTCCGTTTATGGCCCGAATTGCGGAGAACCTCAAGGTGCTCAACGGCCCCAGCGGCTCGCGCCTGGCCGGCAACGTCCTGGACCTGGTGTCGACCATGCTGCACTCCGAACTGGACCTGGCGCAGGACACCATGAAGCCCAAGTCGCTGCTGGCCAACTCCATCCGGGAATACATCGAAGCCAACCTCGCGGATCCGCAGCTCTCGCCGTCCGGTATTGCGGCGGCCCACTTCATCTCCACCCGCCACCTCCACAACGTCTTTCATGAATTCGGCACCACGGTAGCGTGCTGGATCCGGAGCCAGCGGCTCGAGGGAGCCGGGCGGGACCTGCGCGATCCGCGGAATGCGGGCAAGTCAGTCGGCGCCATTGCCGCCGGCTGGGGATTCGTGGATGCGGCGCACTTCAGCCGCTCGTTCCGTGAAGCGTTCGGCCAGTCCCCCAGCGACTGGCGCCGGGGCAACTAGGCTGCGCCCGGCCGGCCAGTGCCTGTGTGCGCTGACCGGTGTGCGCTGACCGACAATGATCGTGCCTTGGAAGGCAACACTCCGGCCGGTCCGGAAAAGAGGATGGAAGAAAGCCTCTGCGGACCAACTTCCCGGCCCGCCCTTCCCTTAGGAGAAATTGATGGCACTGACCGCTTCGAATACCACCGCGGCGGCCCAGCCGCCGGTGCTTGACCGGCGCCGCCTGGGCGTCCTGTCTGTGACTTTTATGATCGTGGCTGCGTCCGCGCCACTGACTGTCCTGGCCGGCGGTGTGACCACCACCTTCGCCGTCACCGGGGTGATCGGGGTTCCGCTCTCCTTTATCCTGCTGGGTCTGGTGCTGACGCTCTTCGCCGTGGGGTACGCCGCCATGAGCCGGTTTGTCACCAACGCCGGCGCGTTCTACGCCTACATCGCGCAGGGCCTCACCCGCCCGCTCGGCGTGGGTGCTGCCCTGGTCGCGCTGGTGTCCTACAACCTCATGCAGGTGGGCCTCTACGGGCTCTTCGGGTTCACCGTCGCATCCATGCTGTCGGCCAAGACCGGTGTTTCCGTGCCGTGGTGGGTGCCGGTCCTTGTCTGCATCGCCGTGGTCGCCTGGCTGGGTGTCAACCGTGTGGACCTCTCCGCGAAGGTGCTGGGCGTCCTGGTAGGCCTGGAGTTCCTGGCAGTGCTGGTCTATGACATTCTCGCGTTCGCAGCTGCCCCCGAGGGCACCTCGGCTATTGCATTCAGCCCGGAATCGCTCTTCGTCCCCGGCCTCGGCGCCGTGTTCTCCTTTGGCATCGCAGCCTTCATGGGCTTCGAATCGGCCGCGATCTACGGTGAGGAATCGAAGGATCCCCGCAAGACCGTAGCCCGCGCCACGTACCTTGCCGTCGCCGTCATCAGCATTTTCTATGCCATCTCGGCCTGGGCCATGACTGTGGGGGCCGGACCGTCAGCCATTGTGGCCGAGTCCACGGAGTTCGGACCGGACCTGATGTTTGTCTTCCTGGAGACCCATGGCGCCGTCCTGCTCAGCGATCTGGCGCAGGTCCTCTTTGTGACCAGCATTTTCGCGGCGCTCGTTAGCTTCCACAACGCCGTGGCCCGCTATTTCTTTTCCCTCGGCCGCGAACAGGTAGTACCGGCCGTCCTCGCCAGGGTCCGGCGCACCAGCGGCGCACCCTACGCCGGCTCCCTCGCCCAGACCGCCATTGCGGTTGTCCTCACGACCGGGTTCGCGTTGGCCGGCACCGGATCGGAGCTGGGTGAGCTGTACCCGGTACTGACCATGTTCACGTGGCTCACCAACAGCGGAGCCCTGGGCCTCGTCCTGCTGATGACCACCGTCTCGCTCTCCGTGATCGGGTTCTTCCGGCGCCGGAGCGGGGTGGACACCAGCATGTGGAAGCACCGGATTGCCCCCGCACTGGCCTTCGTTCTGCTGGGCACGCTGACTGTCCTGATCGTAACGAACTTCGATGTCCTGCTGGGACAGCCGGAGCCGACTGCCCTGACCTACCTTCTGCCGGCCATGATCGTCCTCCCCGGCGTGGCCGGCATTTTCTGGGGCCTGCGGCTCAAGCGCACCAGGCCGGCCTTGTATAAGGCAATCGGGCACGGCCCGGAGCAGACACCCGAGGCCTGAGGCCACGCCTGATCTGTTCTTTCGGTGGCAAGTGCCGTGCGCGGAGAAACAAGACCCTGCCGGATGCGGCCACGCAGACTGGTGCTATCGCTGCAACGCCATCCCGCCCCGTTCCTACTCAAAGTGGAGTATTCATGGAAACCTACGACGCGCTTCTCGCCTCGATCACCCCGGCCACCGGCCGGACCCGTACCATCCTTGACCCGGCCACCGGCGAGCCCGTGGGTCAGGCACCCGTGCACACCGTCGAAGACCTCGATCGTGCCGTCACCGCCGCGGCCGCCGCGCAGCCGGCCTGGGCCGCCCTCGGCCACGACGCCCGGTCGGCCGCGCTGCTCAAGGCAGCCGACGCCGTCGAACGCTCCGCAGAGGAACTCGCCCGGCTGCTCTCCCGCGAACAGGGCAAACCCCTGAATGGGCCGAACGCCCGCTTCGAAGTCGGCGCCTGCGCCGCCTGGCTCCGCGCCGCCGCCGCCACCCCACTGGAAACCGAAACCGTCGTCGACGACGGCGACACCCTCGCCGAACTGCACTACCGGCCCATCGGCGTCGTCGGCGCGATCGGGCCATGGAACTGGCCCATGATGATCACCGTCTGGCAGATTGCCCCCGCCCTGCGGATGGGCAACGCCGTGGTGGTCAAACCCTCCGAATACACCCCGCTCTCCGTCCTGGCCCTGGTCCACGTCCTCAACCAGGAACTCCCCGACGGTCTCCTTACCGCCATCTCCGGCGGCCGCGAGGTCGGAGCCCGGCTCGCCGAACACCCCGCCATCGGCAAAATCATGTTCACCGGCTCCACCGCCACCGGCAAAGCCATCATCAAATCCTCCGCGGACACCGTCAAACGCCTCACCCTGGAACTCGGCGGCAACGACGCCGGCATCGTCCTGCCCGACGCCGACCCCAAGGCCATCGCCGAAGGACTCTTCTGGGGCGCCTTCATCAACACCGGCCAGACCTGCGCGGCCCTCAAACGCCTCTACGTCCACACCGGCATCTACGACGCCGTGACCGAAGAACTCAGCAAGGTCGCCGCAGCGATGCCCATGGGCAACGGCCTCGACGAGAACAACGTCCTCGGCCCGCTGCAGAACCGCCAGCAGTACGACATCGTCGCCCGGCTCGTCGAGGCCGCCCGCGACTCCGGCGCCAAAATCCTGATTGGCGGCAACCCCGACGCCGACCAGCCCGGCCACTTCTACCCCGCCACCCTGGTGACGGACATCGACAACAACAACCCCCTCGTTGCCGAGGAACAATTCGGCCCCGCCCTGCCCATCATCCGCTACAGCACCCTGGACGAAGCCATCACCATGGCCAACGGACTCGACGTCGGACTCGGCGCCTCCGTCTGGTCCGCCGACCCCGCCGAAGCCCGCCGGGTCGCCGCCCGGCTCGACGCCGGCACCGTCTGGATCAATAAACACGGCGCCGTGGACCCCCGTGTGCCGTTCGGCGGCGCCAAGCAATCCGGCTACGGCCTCGAATTCGGGGTCGAAGGCCTCAAAGCACTCGGAGTTCCGCAAGTCATCAACGGCTGACATCCGCGTCAAAACACGGGCGACCCCCGCCACCGGAGATCCGGTGGCGGGGGTTGCCGTTCTTAAAGGCCCATCGCCGTGCGGACTTCCTCGAGGATCCGGTGCATGGCCGTCTCCGCCGTTCCCGCATCACCCTCGGCCACGGCGGCAGCGACATCCTCGTGGGCCTGCAGCGCTTCCGGGTGCGGATGGAAGGGCATCAGCCGCTGCCGGGTGCGGCTGGAGAGGACCTCGGCCACCATCCCGTCCAGCGCGTGGAACATCTCATTGCCGCTGCTGTGCAGGAGCAATTGATGGAAGGCTATGTCGGCGGCGAGGAATCCTTCGAGATCGCCGGCCTCCCCGAGCCGGCGCAGCTCTGCCGCGAGCGACACGAGCCGACGGCGTTCGGCCGCCCCTGCCCGGCGGGCGGCACCGGCCGCGGCGATCGGCTCGACCGCGACCCGGAGTTCCGTGAGGCTGGCGTATTGCTCGGTCCGGCGACCGGACGCCAGCCGCCACCGGACCAGCTTGGGGTCAAACACGTTCCAGTGCGACGGATCCTGCACCACGATTCCGACGCGACGCCGCGAATACACCAGGTTCATCGACTCCAGGACGCGCGTAGTGTCGCGGGCCAGGGTGCGCGAAATGCCGTACTGCTGTTGGATACCCTCAAGGGTCAACCGCTGCCCGGGTGCGAAGGCGCCCGCGACGATGCCCTCCCCTAGTTCATCCAGGACCCTCAGGTGCAAGGCACGGAGCGGTTCGTCCGGGTCGTCAACGTGACCGTGTTCATTGTCCCGGCCACGCTCAGCGTCCCGCCTGTGGCCGCCGTTGCCTTCTCCGTCTGGTGTCACCATCGACATCTCATGCCTCCCTCTGCCCGCAGGGGCTCGCGATAAGCCTACTGCCCTCACCTGTAAAGGTGTGACTTATATTACCGAAAGATAGTACGATTGGTTTTAAAGGTGCTACCTTTCTGAACAGGCATCCAAGGCCTCAAGGTTCGCCCGAACCGCATGACATTCTCCCCGGAGGTTAGACAATGACGTTTTCTGCCACTCATCTCGTGGTGATGGGAGTTTCGGGTGCCGGCAAATCAACCGTGGCCGAGGCACTCTCCCGCGATCTGGGATGGGGCATGGCCGAGGCTGACGAATTCCACCCGGAATCCAACATCACCAAAATGAACAGCGGGACCCCGTTGGAAGACAGCGACCGCTGGCCGTGGCTGCAGGCAATCCGTGACTGGATGACGGCCAAGGCCCGAGCCGGTGAGAGCACGGTCCTGACCTGCTCCGCCCTCAAGGCGGAGTACCGGGAGCTCTTGTCCGGCGCTGACGGCCGGGTGGTGTTCCTGCACCTGGACGGCGACCCTCAGCTCCTGGCCGAGCGCATGCACGGGCGCAGCGGACACTTTATGCCCGTCACCCTCCTGCCCAGCCAACTGGCCGCACTGGAACCACTCACACCTGCCGAGATCGCCGCCGGAAGTCTCCGCCTGGAGATCACCCGGACGCCGGAGCAGCTCGTCGCCGACATCAAGGCCTCGCTTGGACTGCCCGGCAGCCACGGCACCGGACCGGGCGATTCCGCCTAAGCCCTCGAGCCCGAGAGCCCCGAGCCCAGCGGCTCCCTCACGCTTCCCACCGTCTTCACCCCACTTTGCCCACTTGCTCCAAAGGAGAACCATGACCATCGAAGGATGGACCCAAACCCTCGGCGCGGGTCCCCTGCTGCTGATTGCCGCCGCGGCCATCGCGGTGCTGCTGTTCCTCATCATCAAGCTACGGATGCACGCACTGCTGGCACTGATCCTCGTCAGCCTGGCCACCGCATTCGCCACCGGAATTCCGGCCGACAAGGTCGTGTCTGTCCTGGTCGGCGGCTTCGGTACGACCCTCGGCGCCGTGGCACTGCTGGTCGGCCTCGGCGCGATGCTCGGCCGGATCGTCGAGACCAGCGGCGGGGCCAAGGCCCTTGCCGACTACCTCATCAACCTGTTCGGGGAAAAGCGCGCGCCCTTCGCCCTGGGCCTCGCCTCGCTGATCTTCGGCTTCCCGATCTTCTTCGACGCCGGCCTCGTGGTGATGCTCCCGGTGGTCTTCGCCGTCGCGCACCGCCTCGGCGGCGGCGTGCTCCGCTACGGGCTGCCCGCAGCCGGCGCGTTCTCGGTCATGCACATTTTCCTGCCCCCGCACCCGGGTCCCGTTGCGGCCGCAACCTTCTTTGACGCGAACATCGGACTGGTCCTCATTGCCGGACTGATCGCCGCCATCCCCACCTGGTACGTCACGGCCTACCTCTACGGTCTGTGGACCGGCAACCGCATGGTCCTTCCCGTCCCGACCCTGCTGGGCCAGGCCGACGCCGCGGCCGAAGCCAACCCGCCCAGGTTCCGGACCGTCGTCGGGATCCTGCTCCTGCCGCTCGTCCTGATCTTCCTCAACACGGGCCTGAGCACGCTCAGCTCCGCCGGCGTCCTGCCGGCATCGGCCAAGACCGAGGCCTGGTTCCAGGTACTGCGGGCCCTCGGCGAAACGCCGGTCGCGCTGCTGATCGCCGTCCTCGTGGCCATGTTTGTCCTCGGCAACCGCCGGGGCACGGGCGCCGGCGCCCTGGAGAAGCTGCTCGAATCCTCACTGGGCCCGGTCTGCTCGGTCATCCTCATCACCGGCGCCGGCGGCATGTTCGGCGGCGTCCTGCGCACCTCCGGCATCGGCAAAGCCCTCGCCGACGTCCTCGGCGACGTCGGCATCCCGCTGATCCTCGCCGGCTTCCTGATCGCAGCCATCCTGCGCATCGCCCAGGGATCCGCCACGGTGGCACTGACCACCACGGCCGGCCTGATCGCCCCGGCCGTTGCTGCCGCCGGTATGAACGGCATGCAGCTCGCCGCCCTGGTGATCGCCGTCGCGGCAGGCTCCGTAGTGGTCTCCCACGTCAACGACTCCGGCTTCTGGCTGGTGGGCCGCTTCTTCGGCATGGACGTCAAGACCACCCTGAAGACCTGGACCGTGATGGAGACACTGATCGGTGTAATGGGCTTCGGCATCGCCGCGGCCATCTTCGGCCTGGCCGGACTCGTGTCCTAGCCACCCGAACGGCCGGCAGCCCCGGCACTACGCACAATACAAGGGACGACGGCGGGAGCACCCGCCGTCGTCCTGTGCAGTTAAGGCCCGGACCGCTATTTGGTTACGAGGCCGGTGCCGAGGACGTCATGGTGCTTCCCGACTCGGTGGTCTCCGGCAAGGCCGAATCGGTCGGCGAGGCTGAATCGGTCGGCGAAGCAGAACCGGTCGGGGAGGCGGTAACGGTCGACGTCGGGCTGGAGGTGCCGCTGCCGCCCTCGGCTTTCCGGAGCACATCATTGATCAGATCTTCGAGCTCCTTCTGGTCCGCGTCCCCCAGATCGGTGCCTCCCTTGGTGGCGACAACCAGCAGCGTGCCCTGCGCCGCGGAGACCTGCATCAGCATCTCCTGGTTTCCCTCTCCGCGGGTGCTCACCGTCGCGAACGTCTGGGTGGCATCCGTATTGGCCTGCAGTTCCTTGCTGGAGACCTGGTAGGTCTGGCCCAGGATACCGACGGAGAAGTTGGCGCACTGGTCCATCTTGCTACTGACCAACTGCAGCACATCGGCGGCGTCCTGTCCCCCGCTGCTGGATTGGGCGGACAGCGTACGCGGCTGGTTGCCTTCCGATAGTGCGACTGCCACCTGGCCGTTCTCCACGGTGTCCAGCAGCCCGGCGGTCGCGATCCCCTTGCAGTCTGCGGGGTCCACGGTGGCCGTACTCATGAGCAGGTTGGCAATGTTCCCGCCCTCGTCGACTTGCTCCTTGGAATAGAGCCGCAGCTCGTTGCCGTCCGCATCAGTCACTCCGGAGATCAGATTCCGGAGCTCATCCTCGCTGTAGACCTTGGCCTCGGCCGTTCCGGTAGCCGTGGCTGTTGCCGTCGCGGACGGTTCGGCCGTGCCCCCGCCGGTACAGCCGGCCAGGGCCAGCATCGTTGCCGCCGTCAATCCAAGCGCAGGTACTCTTCGCATCAGGAATCACCCCTCGAATAGGAACCATACTTAGTGTTCCTAGGGTAGGAGTTCCACCCGACGAAGGGAATACTTAAAGCCCGGGCGGGCCCGGCTCACACCGACTCGGGCAGCCTCGCCGGCATCAGGGGCGCGAAGAAGGCGGCGAGCTCCGCCGTCGCCGTCAGCGGCAGGACGTTCGCCACATATTGGTCCGGCCGGACCGCAACGACGACCCCGCCGCGGTCGAGGCCGCGCAGCTCAAAGATGTCCGCCGCAGGATCGGTGGCGTAGACCTTTTCATAGTCCGTCAGCCCGAACGGACCGACCTGCGGCTTGAACGTCCGGGGGACGGCACCGATGTCGACGCTGGTGTGGTCCTGCTGGTAGATCACCTTCACGTCAAACCACGCGTCGACGTCTGACCCTTCCGGGGTGGCGGCGAGCGGCGAATCCGGCGCGTTCGTCAGCCACGCGGCCAGATCGGTCGTCGGCGAGGATTCGCCGGGCGTTGCCGCGTCGGCGAAGACGTAGATGCGCCACCGGCCGTCCGCCGTAGCGTGATGGCCGAGCTGCACCGGGTTGGTGTCGCAGACCCGCACGACGGGTGCGGACTTGAAGCGCTTGCCGATCGTGAACCCGGTGGCGAGTTCCTGGTGGGCGGGTGCGCCGATCAGCATGGAGGGTGCGTACTGGGTCATGAATCCGGCGGGGAACTCTGCCGTGCGCACGTAGAAGTCCTCGAGCTCGGAGGGATTCTCGAATTCCTCGGGCTTCTTCGCCATGAGCGTCGACCACTCCTTGTCGAAGGCGATGAGGTCCTTGGCGACGACCTGGCGCTCCGCGGAGTAGGTGTCGAGCAGGCTCTCCGGGCTGCGGCCCTCGAGCACGTGCCCGAGCTTCCAGCCGATGTTGAAGCCGTCCTGCATGGAGACGTTCATGCCCTGGCCGGCCTTGGCGCTGTGGGTGTGGCAGGCGTCGCCGGTGATGAACACGCGAGGGGTGCGGGTTCCGCGCTGTTCCGGGAGGACGTCGTCGAACCTGTCGGTGAGGCGGTGGCCGACCTCGTACACGCTATGCCAGGCGACGTTGCGGACGTCGAGGGTGTAGGGGTGGAGGATCGCGTTGGCCTTGCCGATGATTTCGTCGATGGTGGTGTTGCGCACCGCGCCGTTGTCGTTTTCGTCGACCTCGCCGAGATCAACGTACATGCGGAACAGATGCCCGCCTTCCCGCGGGATCAGCAGGATACTGCCGCCCGTGCCGGACTGGATCGCGCACTTGGTACGGATGTCCGGGAAGTCAGTGACGGCGACGACGTCCATCACTCCCCAGGCGTGGTTGGCCTTGTCGCCGGCAAGCGTGCAGCCGATGGACTCCCGCACCTTGCTGCGCGCCCCGTCAGCTCCGACGACGTATTTGGCCCGGACAATGCGCTCGCGGCCCTCATCAGGCCCCGTGGTGTGACGAAGTGTCACAGTGACGGGGTACTCGCCCCCGCCCACTTCGAGCCCGCGGAACTCATAGCCGTAGTCGGGCCTCATCCGCGTGGGCGCATTCGCCATAAACTCCGCGAAGTAATCCAAAACGCGGGCCTGGTTGACGATCAGGTGCGGGAACTCGCTGACGCCGGCGGGGTCGTCGGCGGCACGCGCGGTCCGGATGATGCGCGAGGGATCGGCCGGGTCCGGCTTCCAGAACGCCATCTCGGTGATCCGGTACGCTTCGGCGATGATGCGCTCGGCGAAGCCGAAGGCCTGGAAGGTTTCGACGCTCCGGGCCTGGATGCCATCGGCCTGTCCGATGGCGAGCCTGCCGCCCCGGCGCTCCACGATCCGCGTGGTGATGCCAGGAAACCGGGACAATTGCGCAGCGGTCAGCATGCCCGCCGGACCGGTGCCCACGATGAGGACGTCCACCTCGTCCGGCAGCTCCGCGGGCCGGTTAAGGCCGACGCCGGCTGCCGGCTGGATTCGGGGGTCACCGGATACGTATCCGTGGTGGTGAAACTGCACGGGCTGTCCTCACTTCGTTGTGGTTGTCCGACGATACTGTGTTCGATAATCGAACGCGCAATTCAATAATCGAATCCCGCGTCATGCTTCAGACAGTACGCCAGATGTGATCCACGTGACAAGCGGCGATTCCCTCCGCGGCGTCGCCCTGACCGAAGGCGTGTTGCGTTGAGCGAAACGGAGGGTTGACGACCCGTCATTTCTAATCCATGCTCGTCGTATACGATTTCGTACTTGATGAGGAGATATCCGTGGAGCAGGTCAACGACGACACCCTGGCAGCGGCCGGCAAGGTCATTGCGGTGCACGTGAACTACCCCAGCCGGGCCGCGCAGCGGGGCCGGACGCCGGATCAGCCTTCGTACTTCCTTAAGCCGTCCTCCTCGCTGGCCCTCAGCGGCTCTGCCGTGGAACGCCCCGCCGGCTGCGAGCTGCTCGGCTATGAGGGTGAGATCGCGCTGATTATCGGCAAACCCGCCCGCCGCGTCGGCATCGCCGACGCCTGGAGCCACGTCCGCTGGATCACCGCCAGCAACGACCTCGGTGTCTACGATCTCCGTTATGCGGACAAGGGCTCCAATCTGCGTTCCAAGGGCGGCGACGGCTTCACCCCGGTCGGGCCCGGGGCACTCCCTGCGGAGAACGTTGACCCCGCGGCCCTCCGGATCCGCACCTGGCACAACGGCAACCTCGTCCAGGACGACACCACCGCGGACCTGCTCTTCCCGTTCGCCCGGCTCGTGGCTGACCTGTCCCAACTCCTGACCCTGGAAGAGGGGGACATCATCCTCACCGGCACGCCGGCCGGGGCCTCCGTGGCCCAGCCCGGCGACGTCGTCGAGGTCGAAGTCAGCTCGGCGTCGCCCGCCGCCGGGCTGACCACCGGGAAGCTCGTCACCAGGATCGCGGAAAGCCCGACGCCGTTCGCGGACTTCGGCGCGCAGCCCCGGACGGATGATCTCCAGCGGGAAGAGGCCTACGGCTCCCGCGCAGCCGCCGGATTACCCGAACTGGTCGAGGCGGCACCGGAGACGGTGCTGACGCCGGAACTGAAGGCCAAACTCGAAAGTGTCGCCACCGCCACTCTGTCCTCCCAGTTGCGCAAGCGCGGGCTGAACAACGTCAGCATCGACGGGCTGCAGGCCACCCGCCCGGAGAAGCGCGTCGTCGGGCTCGCCCGCACCCTGCGCTACGTGCCGAACCGCGAAGATCTCTTCAAGACCCACGGCGGCGGCTTCAACGCCCAGAAGCGGGCCATCGACTCCGTGAACCCGGGCGAAATCCTGGTCATGGAGGCCCGCGGCGAAAAGGGCACCGGAACCATCGGCGACATCCTGGCCCTGCGCGCCCAGGTCCGCGGCGCGGCCGCCATCATTACCGACGGCGGGGTCCGGGACTTCTCCGCCGTCGCCGCGATGGACATGCCCACCTACTATGCGAATCCGCACCCGGCGGTCCTGGGCCGGCGGCACGTTCCGTGGGATACGGACATCACCATCGCCTGCGGCGGCACCACCGTCCAGCCCGGGGACATCATCGTCGCCGATTCCGACGGCATCCTGGTCATCCCGCCGGCCGTCGCCGCGGAACTCGTGGACGACTGCATCGAACAGGAGCAGGAAGAGACGTTCATCTTCGAGATGGTCGGCCAGGGCAACAGCGTGGACGGTCTCTACCCGTTGAATGCCGAGTGGCGTGCCCGCTACACGGAATGGGCGGCGGCACGGGACGCGGTGAGCGGCAATGACTGAAGTCACCACGCCGCCCGGCAGCAAGTCCGAACAGTCCTATGCCGCCGTCAAGGCACGGATAGTTGACGGGACGTACTCCCCCGGCTACCGCCTGGTGCTCGGCAAGATCGCCGAGGACCTCGGCGTGAGCGTGGTTCCGGTCCGGGAGGCCATCCGCCGGCTCGAAGCCGAGGGCCTGGTGACGTTCGAACGCAATGTCGGCGCCACGGTTGCCGGGATCGATCCCACCGAATACCTCTACACGATGCAGACCCTGAGCATCATCGAGGGTGCCGCCACGGCCCTGTCCGCACCGCTGATCGACGCCGCAGCGATCGCCCGGGCGCGGGCCGTGAACGAGGACATGCGTGCCTGCCTGGACCACTTCGATCCGGTCCGGTTCACGGCCCTGAACCAGGACTTTCACAGCGTGCTGTTTGAACACTGCCCCAACCCGCACATCCTGGACCTCGTGCACCGCGGCTGGAACCGGCTGGCGTCACTGCGGTCCTCCACCTTCCGCTTTGTCCCCGGCCGGGCCCACGACTCCGTGGCCGAACACGAGGCCCTGCTGCAGCTCATCGAGTCCGGGGCCGACGCCGACGCCATCGAAAAGGCCGCCCGCCGGCACCGCAGCGCCACCCTCGACGCATACCTCGCCCAAAGCAACGCGGGGTCACTTAACGCCCATTAAGACGCCCCGCATGGGCCGGAAGTGACCCCGCGTTGCAAGATCAGTAAGGAAGACAACAATGACGTTTACCGCACCTGCCCCCACCACCCACTACGTCCCGCAGGACCTGCCCACCCACATCCAGCACTACATCAACGGTGAATTCGTTGACTCCGTCGGAGGGGCGACCTTCAACGTCCTGGACCCGGTCTCCAACGAAAATTACGCCACCGCAGCCGCCGGCCAGAAGGAAGACATCGACCTCGCCGTCGCCGCCGCCCGCGAGGCCTTCGTCAACGGTCCGTGGCCGAAGATGAAGCCGCGGGAGCGTGCCCGCGTCCTGAACAGGATCGCCGACGCCGTCGAGGCGCAGGAGGCACGCCTCGCCGAGCTTGAGACCTTCGACACCGGCCTGCCGATCACCCAGTCCAAGGGCCAGGCGCTCCGGGCGGCGGAAAACTTCCGCTTCTTCGCCGACCTGATCGTTGCCCAGTTCGACGACGCCATGAAGGTCCCCGGCGCCCAGATCAACTACGTCAACCGGAAGCCGATCGGCGTCGCCGGTCTCATCACCCCGTGGAATACGCCGTTTATGCTCGAGTCCTGGAAACTCGCCCCGGCCCTGGCCACCGGCAACACCGTGGTCCTCAAACCCGCCGAGTTCACCCCGCTCTCCGCCTCCCTGTGGGCCCAGATCTTCAAGGACGCCGGTCTGCCGGACGGCGTCTTCAACCTGGTCAACGGCCTCGGCGAGGAAGCCGGCGACGCCCTGGTCAAGCACCCGGACGTCCCGCTGATCTCCTTTACCGGCGAAACCACCACCGGGCAGACGATCTTCCGGAACGCCGCCGCCAACCTCAAGGGCCTGTCAATGGAACTCGGCGGGAAGTCCCCCTGCGTGGTGTTCGCCGACGCCGACCTCGACGCCGCGATCGACTCCGCCCTGTTCGGGGTCTTCTCCCTCAACGGCGAGCGCTGCACCGCCGGCTCCCGCATCCTCGTCGAACGCGCCATTTACGACGAATTCTGCGAGAAGTACGCCGCCCGGGCGAAGAACATCGTCGTCGGCGATCCGCACGATCCGGCCACCGAAGTCGGAGCGCTCGTCCATCCGGAGCACTTCGCGAAGGTGGCCTCCTATGTGGAGATCGGCAAATCCGAAGGCCGGCTCCTCGCCGGCGGCGGACGTCCCGAGGGGCTGCAGACCGGCAACTACATCGCCCCCACCGTCTTCGCCGACGTCTCCCCCGACGCGCGGATCTTCCAGGAGGAGATCTTCGGCCCCGTCGTCGCAATCACCCCGTTCGAGAATGACGACGAGGCGCTGGCTCTCGCGAACAACACCCGGTACGGCCTGGCCGCCTACATCTGGACCCAGGACCTGACCCGGGCGCACAACTTCTCCCAGAACGTCGAGGCGGGCATGGTCTGGCTCAACTCCCACAACGTCCGCGATCTCCGCACCCCGTTCGGCGGCGTGAAAGCCTCCGGCCTGGGCCATGAAGGCGGCTACCGCTCCATCGACTTCTACACCGACCAGCAGGCCGTGCACATCACCCTCGGCACCGTGCACACCCCAAAGTTCGGCGCCTAACCACCTCCGCATCAGCGCCCTGCCGCCCTCCCCCCCGGCTCCTCGAAGAAGAGAGAACACCATGAGCAACTTCGTCCCCACCCCCACAGTCCCGGCCCCGGACATCGTCCGCTGCGCTTACATGGAAATCGTGGTCACCGACCTCGCCCGGTCCCGTGCGTTCTACGTCGACGTTCTGGGCCTGCACGTCACCGAGGAAGATGAGACCACCATCTACCTGCGTTCCCTGGAGGAGTTCATCCACCACAACCTCGTGCTGCGGCAGGGGCCCATCGCCGCCGTCGCCGCCTTCGCCTACCGGGTGAAGTCCCCCGCCGAGGTGGACGCCGCCGAGGCCTACTACAAGGAACTCGGCTGCCGGACCGAACGCCGCAAGGACGGCTTCACCAAGGGCATCGGCGACGCCGTCCGGGTCGAGGACCCGCTGGGCTTCCCCTACGAGTTCTTCTACGAGACCGAGCACGTCGAACGCCTCACCCAGCGCTACGATCTCTACTCCGCCGGGGAACTGGTCCGGCTGGACCACTTCAACCAGGTCACTCCGGACGTCCCCAAGGGCCGTGCGTACCTTGAGGATCTTGGCTTCCGCGTCTCCGAGGACATCAAGGACGCCGACGGCGTGACCTACGCGGCCTGGATGCACCGCAAACAGACCGTCCACGACACCGCACTGACCGGCGGCAACGGCCCCCGCATGCACCACGTCGCCTTCGCCACGCACGAGAAGCACAACATCATCCAGATCTGCGACAAGATGGGCGCCCTGCGCATCTCGGACCGGATCGAACGCGGCCCCGGCCGGCACGGCGTCTCCAACGCCTTCTACCTCTACATCCTGGACCCGGACGACCACCGGATCGAGATCTACACCCAGGACTACTACACCGGAGATCCGGACAACCCCACCATCACCTGGGACGTCCACGACAACCAGCGCCGCGACTGGTGGGGCAACCCGGTGGTTCCCTCCTGGTACACGGAGGCCTCCCTGGTCCTGGACCTGGACGGCAACCCGCAGCCGGTCATCGAACGCACGGACGCCTCCGAAATGGCGGTCACGGTCGGCGCCGACGGGTTCTCCTACACCCGCAAGGACGCCGACAGTGCGGCCGAAGGATTCAAGCTCGGGGCGCAGCTCTAGCCATGCTGGATGCCACGACCATCGAAGCCATCGCGGACGAACTGCTGGAGGCCGGCCGGTCCCGCACTCCGGTGCCGCGGCTGACCGCCCGCTACCCGGACATGACGGTGGAGGACTCCTACGCTGTCCAGCAGCTCTGGCGCCGGCGGAACGAGGACGCGGGCCGGAGGCTTGTGGGCCGCAAGATCGGCCTGACGTCGCGGGCCATGCAGGCCGCCACAGGCATCACCGAACCGGACTACGGCGCCATCTTCAATGACATGGTCCTGGAGACCGGCTGCTCCGTGCCTTGGGACCAGTACACCCACCCCCGGGTGGAAGTAGAACTCGCGTTTGTGCTCAAGAAGGACCTCGCCGGCCCCGGCTGCACCATCTTCGACGTCCTGAACGCGACCGACTACGTGGTTCCGGCCCTCGAGATCCTGGACTCCAGGATCGAAATGGAGGGCCGGACCATCGTGGACACCATCGCCGACAACGCCGCGATGGGCGCCATGGTGATCGGCGGCAACCCGGTCAGGCCCGACGCCGTGGACCTGCGCTGGGTGTCCGCCATCCTGTACAAGAACCAGACCGTGGAGGAGACCGGGGTCGCGGCCGGGGTCCTGGACCACCCGGCCAACGGCGTGCACTGGCTCGCGAACAAGATCGCCGCCCACGGCGACGGCATGAAGGCCGGGGACATCATCCTTGCCGGGTCCTTCACCCGCCCGCTGTGGGTGTACAAGGGCGATACCGTCCATGCCGACTACGGACCCCTGGGAGCCATCACATGCCGCTTCGACTAGAGTCACTGACCACCTTCCGCGACGCCCTCCGCAACCAAACCGGCGCGGCCGGCCGGCCGCTCGCGGGCATGTGGGTCTGCTCCGGCAGCCCGCTCGTCGCGGAAATCTGCGCCGGCGCCGGCCTGGACTGGCTCCTCATCGATGCCGAACACAGCCCCAACGGCTTAGAATCCGTCCTCGCCCAGCTCCAGGCCGTCCATGGCTACCCGGGACACGTCCTGGTCCGGCCGCCCGTCAATGACACCGTGCTCATCAAGCAGTACCTGGACCTCGGCGCCCAGAACCTCCTGCTGCCCATGGTGAACTCGGCGGCTGAGGCCGAAGCCGCCGTCGCCGCCACCCGGTACCCGCCGCACGGGGTCCGCGGGGTCGGTTCCGCCCTGGCCCGCTCGGCCCGGTGGAACCGGGTGCCGGACTATCTTGCCCGCGCCGGTGAAACCATCAGCCTCACCGTGCAGATCGAGTCGACGGCGGCCGTCGCCGCCGTCGAGGAGATCCTGGCGGTCGACGGCGTGGACGCCATCTTCCTCGGTCCCTCCGACCTCGCGGCGTCCATGGGCCTGCTCGGACAACAGGAACACCCTGACGTGCGCGCCGCCGTCGAACACTGCCTCACCGCAGCCACGGCCGCCGGCAAACCGGCCGGCGTGAACGCCTTCAACCCGGACACGGCACGGCATTACCTCACGGCCGGCGCGTCCTTCATCCTCGTCGGCGCCGACGTCGCACTGCTGGCCCGCGGCTCCGAAGCGCTGGCCGCCGCGTTCGTCCGGCCGGTTAATGACGGCGGCGACGGGCGCGCCAGCTATTGACAGCCACCTTGGGTTCCCGGCAGCCCGGGTGCCAGGTCCGATCTGTAGCCGCGATCACAGATCCGACCAACAGAGTCAATCAACGGCCGGCCTGCCCCCCAATAAACGCAGGCCGCCCGTGGTCCCGGCTCCAAGGCAGTTCGAGCCGCTGAAGGGCCCAGGGTGGACCCGGAACAACTGCAATTACCAGAGAGAAACTTACGGTGACCTGAATCACCCTACCCTCCCGATTGCGCCCGCATCGGGCCGTGAGGTTACGATTCGGAATCACTGCAGCCGAAGGACCCGGCACGGTCCGGAGCGCGGCGGCGACCATTCGCCTGGGGACTTCTTGCGCCCACATACCCCTTGGGGTATAGTTTTGTGAGGATCAACCCCGGAGGCATACCCCCAAGTGCCTGCGGGGTTTTTCCTTGTCCGCACACCGGGGTGTTCCGTCAGGGACCCGGCGCAGCGGGCCAGGGTTCCGGGCCGGTGGGTCGCCTGCCTTAACCCGCGCCCGGCAGGGAAACCTGTAGGACCCCGTCCGTGATGCGGGTGCTGAAGCGCGGCTGAGGCGCCGTCGCGGGTCCATGGACGACCTCGCCGCTCCGCAGGGAGAAGGTGCTGCCGTGCCAAGGGCAGACGATACAGGGATCATCGCCGCCGGTGACCGTGCCTTTGTGCAGCGGGCCGGAGAGGTGGCTGCACACGTCCGCGAGAACGTGGACATCCTCGCCGTTCCGGAAGACCAGCAGCGGAATACCGGCCAGAATGCGCCGTTCCGGTTTCCCGTCCGCGAATTCATTCAGCGGCGCGATGCTCTTCCATCCCACGGGAAAACGGTGCGGGACGTCTTCGGTGTGGTTGGCCCCGGCCGCCTGCCGGTATGCCAGGTGCCCGCCAAGGAAGCCTGCGGCGGCGACGGCCGCCAGGCCAAGGTACCCGAACGCCTTGCCCCGGATTGTATTGCCGCGGCTGCGCTCGGTCAGAGACGCGACATAGAGACCCACCGCTGCCACATTGCCGGCGGCGTGGACCAGGCCCACGCGCTGCTGCTGCTCGTGAAGCTCGGACCAGTCGGTCAGGCCGGAGACGGCCGACGGCAAGGCGCTGGCCACGCCCACGCCGACCAGCAGCTTCGCAGCTCGGCCGTAGCCGGGAAGGGCGTCAAGCACGGCCGCGGAGATCCAGGCCCCGAGCGGGACCTGGACGGCCATCGGATGGACCGGGTGGCCGATGGGTATCCCGTGCAGCACGTCCCGCAGCTGCTGGGGCCGGATTGCTGCGTTGACCACGCTTTTGGTCCGCGCTACCCACGGATCAAGACGGGCGGCTTCCTCAAGACGGGAAACGAGACTCAACAGTGGCAGGGGTTTCACGCGTCCTCCATCATCGGATCGTACCCAGAGCCTAGTTGCCCGCCGGGCGCTCGCCAAGGGTCCGCTCGCGGGGCCCCTCAGCCCGGAACTGTCTCCTGGCCGACGGCGTGCTGGAAGCGCAGCAAGTTGTGGGGGTCGTAAACGGATTTGGCGTGGACGAGCCGGGCGTAGGTCTCGTCGGACCAGGCGCGTGCCCGGTCTGCCTCGTCGCCGGGAACGCCGTGCAGGTTCACAAACGTCCGCCCGGAGGAGTACGGGGCCATTGCCGTGAAAATCGACGCCAGAGCGGACGGAATCCGATTGATATTCGGCGGCGCCAACAGGCCGACGAGCACCAGAATGAAGGGTTCGTCCCGGCCGGACACGGCATCAGTGCCGTCGCTTGCCCGCGCGTAGGCACCGCCCATGAGCCGGACCTCAACTTCCAGCAGCGGGCAGTCCGTTCCCGGTCCGGTCTCCTGCAGCAGTGCGGCGATCACGCCCGCATCGAACCCGCGCAGGAACTCGCCGGCATGGACGAACGGAACCGGCACCGGAGGATCGAGGTGGATCATGTCGATGTCCTGGTAATTCATCGGCGCCACCATATCCATCACCGGTGGTGACGCCTCACGCATCGGTGCCAGCAGTCGGGCGCCGGATTCCGCGTCGCCAACATGGCCGAAGCGCAGGTGCACGAGGAACTGATTACGCAGCGGTTCCGGAATAATGTCCATGTCCGGCAGCCGGAGCAGGGCAAAGGACGTCGAAACGGTCTCCGGCAGGCCCGGTGCCCACTCGCTGAAGGCCGTCAGCACTTCCTGTGCCGCCGACCCCGGGTAGAGGATCCCGCCCGCGTAGAAGTCCTTCACGTCGAAGAGGTCGAAGGTCATCGACGTAACAACACCCAGATTGCCCTTGCCTCCGCGCAGCAGGCCAAACAACTCCGGCTCGCGCCCGGCATCAACGGTGCGGAGTATTCCGTCCCCGGTGACCACATCGAAACTGCGCACATGATCCGCGGCGAAACCGAAGACGCGGCCCATCACGGGCAGTCCGCCACCCAGGGTGTAGCCGATCACGCTGACGTCTGTTGTTGAGCCATTGAGGCCCATCAGCCCGTGCGGCGCGACGGCGTCAACCACCGTGCGCCATTTCACCCCGGCCCCCACCGTGGCCGTCCGGGCCTCCGGATCGAACTTGAAGTCCTGCATGCGGCTCGTGTTGATGAGCAGGCCGCCCTCCATCGCCATGTCCGCTCCGTGCCCGGTCGCCTGGACTGCCACGGGCACACCGTGCGTCGCGGCCCACTTCAAGGTGGCCACCACGTCCTGCGCGTCAGTGGCTCCCACCACGATCTCCGGCTGGTGAATGGTGGCAAGGTTGTACGCGGCGGCCTCCTCTTCAAAGCCTTCGTCGCCGGGATGCAGGACCGGTCCGCGCACGTTCCGGCCAAGATCCCGCGTGTCAGTTGTTGAGATCATTTCGTTGAGCCTCTTTCGGTTATCTCATACAAGTGCCTGGCGGCCGGTAGCTGCACCAAACCGATCCGTGGCACGTCTTTTGACACCGGGGGCGGGCTGCCGCCCGGCGCCGATTGAACGGTGAGATGGTGGCATGCTCCCATAGGGGCGTTACTGCAGCGTTACAGCCTGCCCGGCTCGCCGCTGCGCGGCTGCTGAAGCACCAGGAACGTCCCCGATGAGGCGGCGAACGGTCTCGGACGGTGCCAGGCCAACGTCTGCCCGCAGCCTGTCCTGGTACCTTTCGAAGGCGCGCAGCGCGGATACGTTGTTGCCCTGCTGTTTCTCCGCCTGGATCAGCAATCCCACAGCGCTCTCGTACAGCGGGTCCAGCTCCAGCGCTGCCTCAGCGGCTTCCAAAGCTGCCTCATAGTCGCAGCGCGCCAGCGACTCGCGGGCGATGATCTGGAAGGCGTGCAACCGGTCCTGCCGCAGCCTGGCCTGTTCACTGAGGACCCAGTCGTCATACCATCCCGGCAGCAGCTCCGCGTCCCGCAACAGGTCCAGGCGCGACGCCGTGTTGCCGGGGAGGCCGTTTTGTCCCACCTCCCGGAGGTGCGCCCGGACCCGGTGCAGGTCCACCTCCACGAGATCACTCAGGGCGAGAACGGGGCCGCGGTTGAGCAGCAGTCCGGGCACCTGCCGCGAGACCAGGTGCACGGCAACGCGCAGGCTTTCCAGCGCCCGGGCCTCGACGCAGTCCGGCCACAACATCCCGACCAGATAGCTGCGGGGGCGGGGACCGCAGATCGCCAAGGCGCTGATAAGCCGTTGCTGTCGGGCTGCGACATGGACGGCGTCGGAGTCCGCATACAGTTGCCAGGTCTGGAGCAGGTGGAGTTGAAAGCGGTTACAGCCGTCGCGTCCCATGTGGTCCCCCAATGAAAAGCTACTGGATGTCCTCGCCCGGGGACGGAAGCCGGTACTCCAACTGATCGTCCACCGATTCGACGCCGTCGATAGCGTCGAGGGTCGCCCTGCGGTCATCCGGGACGGATCCCGTGATGAAGCCGAGCGGCAGCACCTGCTCGACGTGCATGCCCCGGGCGCTGAGGGCCTCGGCGACGTCGGCGATCACCGGGAGGTGCTCCGGATCAACTGTCACGCTGATTTTGACCATATTTGCACCCTACGCCGCCCGGGCTTTTGACGCACCCGGTTCAGACCTGCGACTGCGGTGAAATGGCGACGCCGGAGCCTACATCCACGGAGGGCGCCATCAAGCGATCGCTCTCCTGGATGAGGACGGACCACAGTTCCCGGCCTCGGAAGCCGGTTGCCTCGGCCCAGAGCGCTGCGACGCCGGCGACGTGGGGCGTCGCCATGCTGGTGCCGCTGATAGTCCGGTACCGGGCGGGCATGGGCCACGATGACGTGATTTGCCAGCCGGGACCGGCAATGTCGACCTGTCCGCCCCGGACGGGGAGGCTGCGGGCGGAGAAGTAGGCGGCGTTGAGCTGGTGGTCGAGGGCGCCGACCGCCATGATGAAGGGGCTGTTGGCGGGGGTCCCGACGAAGCCGAACTTCGATTGGAGCCGCCGTGCATTGTTCCCGGCCGCCGCAATGATCAGCGTTCCCTGGTCCAGGGCGCGTTTGCCGGCCACCACGTACGGGGGATGGACCTGCGCGACGTCGGCACCAAGTGACATGGAGATAATCGCGCAGCCGTTGGTCACCGCCCAGTCAATGCCGGCCAGGATTCCCGCGTCGGTGCCCGACCCGGAGTTTCCGAGGACCTTGCCCGAAAAAATCTCAGACTCGTAGGCAACCCCGTAGCGCGGGCCCGTGGACGGTGACCGGGGGCCGCACGCGGTGCCGATGCAGTGGGTGCCGTGCCCGTGACCGTCCTCCGGGGGTTCGCCCGGAACGAAGGAGCGGGTGCTGATGGTGCGGCCGGCAAAGTCCGGGTGCGCGGCGTCGAACCCGGTGTCCAGGACCGCGACCTTGACGCCGCGGCCTGAGTACGGGGATGAAATGGCTTCAACGGCCTGCAGCCCCCACGTGAAGTCCGCGGTGTCCTGGAAGATGGGGACCGTCGGGACGGCCGCGCCGCCGACGTTCCCGGTCCCGTCAAGACGCCCGGACAGGTCGGTCACACCGTCGCGGTAGCCCTTGAGGTAGTCCCCCGGAGGATCCGGCAGGATGTGGTGCACCAGTTCCGGTGAGACGGACAGGACAGCCCCGTGGGCCGCGCGGGAAGTCTGCAGTGCGCCGATCTGGTCCGGGTCCGCCGAAACGACGGCGATGCCCAGCGTGTGGAAGACGAGTCCGCCCGCGCCGCCGGTCACTGCCTCGTCCGCGACCGCCTCATCCGCACTGCCGCTGGCGAAGTCCCGTGTGTCGGCCACCCCGGAAACTCCGGCCGATTCCAGCAGGGCTGCGGGGTTCGCATCGTCTTCGGCGAAAACCACGATGTACCGGCCAGTGGTTTCGGCCAGTTCCAGGGAGCCCGGGGGCAGTTCGTCTCGGCCGGTGCCGGCATGCGGCGGTAAGTCTGGATCAATCACGGTATCTCCCCTTTGGATTCCTTGGACAACAACATCCGGCTCACTCCGACGGTTCGAGCACCATCGCCGATCCGCCCCCGCGCCGCACGGGCTCGGTCGCGGCGACCATGCTCCCGTCGGGCCGGAACTCGATGGCCGTGGCCGCGCCGATCTCCGCCGCCGACGTAAACGCGTCACCGGACGGCGTGAACTGATGGCCATACGGTGTCAGGTCGTTGCCGTACTTGGCAATGAAGTCCGGCTCGGCCGTGACTTTTTCGGAGTTCCGTTGCGCTGCCCGTGGCGCCGCGATGGCGTCCGGGAGGCTCATGCCCAGGTCCACCCGGTTCAGGATGGTCTGCAGGACGGTCGTGATGATCGTTGATCCGCCCGGCGAGCCGAGCGCCAGGAACGGTTTGCCGTCTTTGAGGACGATGGTCGGCGACATCGACGAGCGCGGTCGTTTGCCCGGCTCGATCCGGTTCGGGTCGTCCGGGTTGTAGACGGTCGAGAAGTCGGTGAGTTCGTTGTTGAGGAGGAACCCGCGGCCGGGCACCACGATCCCGGACCCGCCGGTCTGTTCGATCGTGAGCGTGTACTCCACCACGTTCCCCCACTTGTCCGCGACCGTCAGGTTCGTCGTCGAGATGTTCTCGGTGTCCGCCTCATTGGCGGGTGCCGCGGCGGGGGCCGGGCACGCGCCGTCGTATCCGGAGGCCTCCCCCGGCGGGACGGGCTTCGCGGCAGCGCGCTGCGGGTCGATCTGGCAGGCGCGTTCCTTGCCGAAGATCGGGTCGGTGAGTGCGGCGGTGGGGACCTCGACGAACGCCGGGTCGCCCAGGTATTTGCCGCGGTCCGCGAAGGCGAGCGCACTGGCCTCAAGGTAGTAGTGCAGGGCACCGGGCACGGTCATCTCGGCGAGGTTGAACGGGTCCAGCATGTTCAGCGCTTCGCCGACCGTGGTGCCGCCGCTGCTCGACGGCGCCATGCCGTACACCTCCAGTCCGCGGTACGCCACGCGCGTGGGTGCCTGGTCCAGGGCGCGGTAGGCGGCGAGATCCGCCGTGGTCATGTGTCCGGCGGGCACGGGCAGCGCGGTGGTGTCAGTCTTCGGCGGGGACTGGACTGCGGCGACGATCTCCTCCGCGAGCGGACCGCTGTAGAAACCCTGCATTCCCTCTTTCGCGAGGAGCCGGTACGTCTCTGCGAGATCAGGGTTCTGGAAGACACTGCCGACGGCGGGTGCGTCACCGTCCGGGAGGAAGAGGCCGCTGGTCGGGGTGAAGGCTTCGAAGCGCAGCTTGTTGTCGAGCGTCTGCTGGCGGAATGTTTCATCCACCACGAACCCGTCGGCGGCGACGTTGATGGCCGGATTCAGGGCTTCGCTGAGGCTCAGGGTGCCCCACCGTTCGAGGGCGCGTTCCCAGGTCGCCGGCGTGCCGGGGACGCCCACGGAGACGCCGCTCGTGACCAGCTCGGGGGTGAAGGGGTACGGTTTTCCGGTTGCCGGGTCGATGAACGCGTCGTCCGGCATCGCCGCCGGCGCGGTCTCACGCCCGTCGATCGTCTCGACCTTGCCCGTCTTTGCGTCGTAGAAAACGAAATAGCCGCCCCCGCCGAGGCCGGCACTGTAGGGCTCGGTCACGCCCAGGGTCGCGGCCGCTGCGACGGCGGCGTCCACCGCATTGCCGCCGTTGCGGAGGACCCCCAGCGCCGCGGCGGACGCCTCCGGGTCCACGGTGCTCACCGCTCCCCCGCGTCCGGTGGCGGTCGCGGTTTTTTCGATCGTGTCAGCCGGGGACGGAGGGGCGGACGCGGGCGAGGGGGCGGTGCACCCCGTCGTCAGGCCCAAGGCCAGAGCCGCCATCAAGGAAACCAGTTGACGTTGCACGGATGGCATAGCCGCTCCCAGGTCACGATGATGCTGGTGTGATGGGAGTGAGACTACTCCGCCGCGGTCGCACCCTCAAGAGAGCGCGTTGTTTCCTCGAAGATGGCCTGGAGCAGGCGGGCTGCAACGCTGATGGCGATCACCGCGGGCGCCTTGCCGGTGATCTCGGGAAGGCCGATCGGGCAGCTGATCCGGTCTATGGCAGTCCCGGTGTGCCCTTCGCCCAGGAGGCCCTGACGGAACCGGGACCATTTGGCCCGGGAGCCGATCAGCCCGACCGTGCCCAGATCGTCCCGGCGCAGTGCCGCGTCACACAGCAGGAAGTCCTCGGCGTGGTCGTGGGTCATGATGAGCACGTGTGTCCCCGGCGGCAGGTTTCCCAGCACGGTATCCGGGACGGGGCTGTGAGCCGGGTGGACCTCGGCGGACCCGTCCGTAACGTCGGCGAGCCGCGCCGCGGAGACCATCCCGGCGCGGCTGTCCACCAGGTGCAGGTGCACGGGCAGCCGGGAGAGGATCCGGGCCAGCTCGTGCCCGACGTGTCCCAGGCCGAAGACGGCGACGCTGGGGCGGGCGGGGTACGGTTCAAGGAGAACGCGGACCACTCCCCCGCAGCACTGCCGGCCGTGTTCGGTGGTGGCGTGATCGTTCAGCGAGAATTCCAGGTTCTCGGGCGCCGTGGTGCCGGCTGCGAGCATGGCCCGGGCCCGGTCCGTCACGGTCGCTTCCAGATTGCCGCCGCCGATGCTGCCCCACGACGCCCCGGCGGCCACCACCATCTTCGCTCCGGCCTCCCGCGGCGCGTGCCCGCGGACGTCCGTGACCGTGGCCAGGACGCACGCCGCGTTATCGGCGCGCAGCCGGTGCAGAGCCTGCAGCCAGTCCATGTCAGCCCGGGGTGACGGGTGTCGTGACGGGCCCCGCCGTCCCCAGCGGTTCCGCGCCCGCCGTCGGGTCCGGCGCACCGGCCCGGGCCTGCTCGACCGCCCAGAAGATCGCCTCCGGCGTGGACGGGCTGGGGATCACGACTGGGCCGCCGTCCCCGAATGCGGCCACCGCCGCGCGCAGGGCCTCCCGGACGCTGAACGCCAGCATCAGGGGAGGTTCGCCCACGGCCTTGGACCCGTAGACCACACCGCTCTCGGTCGCCTGCTCAAAAAGGTGAACGTTGAACTCTTCCGGCATCTCCGAGAAGCTCGGCAGCTTGTAGGTACTGGCGGACTGGGTGGCCAGGCGGCCGCGGCGCTCGCCGTCGGACACGTCCCAGCGCAGGTCTTCCAGCGTCAACCAGCCGACGCCCTGGACGAAGCCGCCTTCGATCTGCCCGACGTCGATCAGCGGTGACAGGCTGTCCCCGACGTCGTGGATGATGTCCGTGCGCAGCTGCCGGTACGCGCCGGTGAACCCGTCGACCTCAACTTCGGACACCGCAGCGCCGTAGGAGAAGTACTTGAACGGCTCGCCCTGCATCCGGACGCCGTCCCAGTGCAGCCCTTCGGTCCGGTAGTACCCGGCGGCCCAGAGCTGGACCCGCTGGAAATAGGCGTCCTGGACCAGCTCGGCGAACGGCACCACCCGGTCGGCGAAACCGATGCCGGTGACGTTTCCGCCGGTGAACCGGACGTCGTCGGGATGAATGTTCAGCTTGCGGCCGGCCACCTCGGCGAGGCGGCCGCGGATCTGCTCGCAGGCGTCCTTGACCGCGCCGCCGTTCAGGTCGCTGCCCGAGCTGGCAGCCGTCGCGGAGGTGTTGGGCACCTTGTCCGTCCGTGTGTGGGCCAGCCGCACCGCCGCCAGCGGCACCCCCAGGGAGGTGGCCGCGACCTGGCGCATCTTGGTGTGCAGACCCTGCCCCATCTCCGTCCCGCCGTGATTGATCAGGACCGAGCCGTCCTTATACACGTGGACCAGCGCGCCGGCCTGGTTGAAAGCCGTGAGGTTAAAGGAGATGCCGAACTTGACCGGGGTCATGGCGAGGGCGCGCTTGGTGTGCGGATGTGCGGCGTTGAACGCCGTGAGCTGTTCCTGCCGGTGTTCGACGTCGGCGCGCTCCAGCAGCTGCGCCCAGATGGTGGTCAGCCGCTCGGCGTGCCGGACCGGCTGGCCGTACGGGGTGCTCTGGCCGGGCGCATAGAAGTTGCGGCGGCGGAGCTCGCCGGGATCCAGGCCCAGCAAGGGAGCGCACCGGCCGAGCAGGTCCTCCATGAACAGCATGCCCTGCGGCCCGCCGAAGCCGCGGAAGGCGGTCTGCGAGGTTTTGTTTGTCTTCGCGACCCGTCCGTGGACCTCCACGTTCGGGATCCAGTACGCGTTGTCGATATGGCACATGGCCCGGGCCAGCACCGGTTCGGAGAGGTCCAGGCACCAGCCGCCGTCGCTGGTCAGCGTGGCTTTCAGCGCCTGGAGGCGGCCCTCGGCATCGAAGCCGACCTCCCAGCGGCCGTGAAACGGGTGCCGCTTCCCGGTCAGGGTCATGTCCTGGGTGCGGTTCAGGCGCAGGCGCACCGGCCGGCCGGTCAGGACCGCGCCGAGGGCGGCGATGGCGGCGAACCCGTGCGGCTGCATTTCCTTGCCGCCGAATCCGCCGCCCATCCGCATGCACTGCACGGTCACGTCGTGGCTGTGCAGGCCCAGGACGTGGGCCACGATCTCCTGGGTTTCCGAGGGGTGCTGGGTGCTGCAGTGGACGAACACCTGGCCGGCCTCGTCAACGTAGACGAACGATGCGTGGGTCTCCAGATAGAAGTGTTCCTGCCCGCCGCACTCGAGCTCGCCGCTGAACCGGTGCGCGGCGGCGGCCAGGGCGGCGTCCGCCTCGCCCCTGCTGACGGTTGGCTGGTGGCCCTGGAAGCTGCCGGCCTCGATGGCCTCCGTCAGCGTGAGCAGCGACGGGAGCGGTTCGTATTCGACCTCCACCGCCGCGGCCCCCAGCCGGGCGGCCTCGAGGGTCTCCCCCAGCACCCAGCACACCGCGTGGCCGTGGAACATGACCTCGGTGGGGAACAGCGGCTCGTCGTGTTTGGTGCCGGCATCGTTGACGCCGGGCACGTCCGCCGCCGTCAGGACCCGGACCACGCCCGGGACTTCCAGCGCCGGTCCGGTGCGCAGGGAGGTGACGAGGGCGTGCGCGTGGGGAGCCTGGACCGGCCAGGCGTGGAGCACATCCTGGTGCCGGACGATCAGGTCATCGGTGTACAGTGCCGTGCCGGTGACGTGCAGGGCGGAACTCTCGTGCGGGACCGGCATCCCGACCACGGGGTCGACCGGACGATCTGCCAGGGACCTCACCGGACCACCTCCCGGGCTGGATCGGACTGCGTCTGCGCATAGAACTTGAGCAGGAGCTGCTCCAGCATCGCCGAGCGGTACCGGGCGCTGGCCCGCAGGTCATCGATCGGTGTGCCCTCCGCGGCCATCGTGGCGGCGGCAGCCGCGGCCGTCTCGTGGGTCCAGGGTTGGCCGGTGAGGGAGTCCTCGGTTGCCCGGGCCCGGATCGGGGTGGCGGCCACTCCGCCAAGGCCGATCCGGACGGAGGCGACCGTGCCGCCGTCGAGCCGCATCGCGATGGCGACGGCGACGCTGGAGATGTCATCGAAGCGGCGTTTGGAGATCTTATAGAAGGCCGTGTTCTCCGCGAGCGGCAGCGGAATCCGCACCGCGCGGAGGAGCTCGCCGGGCTTTTTTACGCTCTGCCGGTAGCCGGTGAAGTACTCCGCCAAAGGAACTTCCCGCTCCCCGGCCGCGGAGGCGAGGATGACTGAAGCGTCCAGGGCCAGCAGCGCCGGAGCCGCGTCGCCGATGGGCGAGCCGGTGGCGAGGTTGCCGCCGAGGCTGGCGGCATTCCGGATCAGCCGCGAGGCGAACTGCGGGAACAGCCGGGTCAGGAGCGGCACCCGGCCGGCCAGCTGCCGTTCGACCTCGGAAAGGGTCAGGGCCGCGCCGATCTCGATCCCGTCGTCGTTGACCGTGAGGCCGCGCAAGGGTTCGAGCCGGTCGATGCCCAGAACCAGCCCCGGGCGGAAGTGCCTGAGGTTCACCTCGACGCCGAGGTCGGTGGCGCCCGTGACGAGCGTTGCCTCCGGGTCTGCGGCAAGCCGGTCGAAGAGTTCCTCCATGGTCTGCGGGCGGATGAACTCGGCGCCGGCCAGGCTCGCCCGGGTGTGCCGGGGCGCCGGGGCGGGCGAGTCCTGGCGCCGGAGCAGGGGGTCGGATTCTGCCGGGACCTCCAGGGCGTAGGCGGCGTCGCGGATAGGCCGGTAGCCGGTACACCGGCACAGGTTGCCGCTCAAAGCGTGCAGGTCGAAGCCGTTGGGCCCGCACGCGTCTTCTTCTGAGGGTTGGTCCGCGGCGGCGCCTTCCTGGTTCCCGGGGACACCTTCCTCGTTCCCGGACGCGTCCCGCCCCGGGCGGTAGTACTCGGCGGCCATGGCGCAGACGAAGCCCGGGGTGCAGTAGCCGCACTGGGATCCGCCGCGGCTGGCCATCTCCCGCTGGACCGGGTGGAGGTCCTGTTCGGCGCAGGGTCCCGGGGCGGTGCCGAGGCCTTCGGCGGTGATGATTTCCTGGCCGTCGAACGCGACGGCGGGAGGCAGGCAGGCGTTCACCGGCGTCCACCGGCTGCGGCCGGGTCCGTCCGGGCGGGCGACCATCACGGCGCAGGCACCGCATTCGCCCTCGGCACAGCCCTCCTTGGCGCCGGTGAGCCCTTCGGCCCGCAGCCAGTCGAGCAACCGGACGTGCGGGCTCACCCCTGCGCAGCCCCTTGCCTGGCCGTTCACTGTCACCGAAATACTGTCCACGCTTGGCCCCAACCTTCCGTGATGCGGGTGTACGAATCCGTGCCGGCTAGTACTCGATCTTGCTGGCGAGGGTGTTCCACGTGTTGAACGGCTCGAGGACGGCCGGCGCCTCGGGTCCGCTGATGTCCAGTTTGGAGACCGGCATGAGGGCGTCGCGCCCGCCGTTGTTGAAATAGTCGTAGAACACGGCGTCGTCGAATCCGACCGAGGCCGCATCGTGGCGGTCTGCGGCAAACACCACCCGCCCGACCCTGGCCCAGAGAGCAGAGGCCAGGCACATGGGGCACGGCTCGCAGCTGGTGTAAAGCGTTGCCCCCTGCAGGGCGAACGTCGAAAGTTCGCTGCAGGCGCGCCGGATAGCGGTGACCTCGGCGTGGGCGGTGGGATCGTTCGTGGCAGTGACCCGGTTGACGCCCTCGAACGCCTGCCCGTCCGCGGTAACGATCACCGCCCCGAAGGGGCCTCCCCCGTCCAGGACATTCGCAGTGGCAAGCCTGACGGCTCTGGCCAGGAACTCCTGGTCTGAATCAGTAATGTTCACGAGCGGACTCCCCTTCCGATGCTTACAGAAGTGAGCTTCTCACACCGGACGGCCGATCGCGCGGAAGTGGGCAGGTCTTATAGTCTGCGAAACCAGCCGGCGAAATCCTGAAGGTACTGAGACTTGTGGGGCTCTTATCCGATCCCGTTCCAGTCGAACGGCACTGGTGCTGACCCTCGAATACCAGCAGTAGCTGATCTGAAAAAATTCAACGAGTTCGTCGAACACGAAGGTTACGCCGCCGAGGCTTGGAGGGGTTCCGGCACTGCCACGGCCTCCGGCACCGGGACCACCGCCGGAACCGGTGCCGGAAGAGCGGCACAGCCGGAATACAACCGGTTTGCGCACCCCTTCGATCAGACCGGCGGCCTCGTCGATCTAGAGGGCGAATCCGACGGGACAGCGGAAGGCGAAGCGCACAGCGCCGGTGAACGCAGGCGGCAGCACAATCAAAGCGGTGACTACCTCAAGCCCCCGGGCGGCACCTGGGGACGTTACTGAGCGGCCGCCGAGACCGCCGGCCGGAGGCGGTCCCGGCCGAACGGGACCGCCTCCAACCTTGCGGCCAGACAGGCTAAAGCTGGCTGAAGTCGGCAACCGCCGGATCAGCGCCGGCGCGGGCGCCGGACTCCAGGCCATCTATCTCAGCGATTTCAGCCGGGGTAAGCCGGAGCGTCGCGGCGCCCAGGTTTTCCCGCATGCGCGCCGTATCCGCCGACTTCGGAATGACGATCGTGCCGTGGGCGAGGTGCCAGGCAAGCACGATCTGGGCGGGTGTGGCATCGTGCCGGGCGGCCAGCGATTTCACGCCGGCCGCGCCGAGATCCCCGCCCTGGCCCAGAGGACTGTAGGCCTCCACTGCAATGCCCAAGGCCCGGCTCCGGGCCGCGAGGTCCCGCTGCTGGAACGTCGGGTGGATTTCGATCTGGTTCACCGCCGGCACCACCTCGGACGCCTCGAGGAGGGTGTCCAGGTGGTCGGAGAGGAAGTTGGACACTCCGATTGCTCGGATCTCGCTGCCGCCATAGACCTCTTCCAGGGCCTTCCAGGCCTCCGTGAAGAGTCCCTGGGACGGCACCGGCCAGTGGATCAGGTAGAGGTCCACATAGTCGAGTCCGAGGGCATCGAGGCTGTTCTGGAACGCCTCGCGGGCCATGCCCTGCTCACCGTTGCGCAGCTTGGTGGTCACGAAGATGTCCTCACGCGGGATTCCCGATGCGGCGATGGCGGCGCCGACGCCGGCCTCGTTCCGGTAGGCGGCAGCCGTGTCAATGTGGCGGTAGCCCGCCTCCAGTGCATCCTCGACAATGCGCTGCGTCTCTTCCGGCGGGACCTGGAAAACGCCGAAACCAAGCTGGGGTATTTCGAGACCGTTGTTGAGGGTCACAGTGGGGATGCTGGTTTTACGTGCCTGGGACGTCATCAATTCTTCCTTGTGGGTCGGTTTCCTGTTTGGGTCGGTCCGCACAGCGGTGCCGGCTGTCGTCCGGCCATGCAGTCGAGACTACGCACGCGGAATTCCGGTGTCAGCAGGTTTGCCGCTCCCTGGATTTCCTAGGACTGGCAGTCCTACCTTCGTGATGGCAAACAGGGACCCTGCCCGGCAGAATGGAGCATATGGGTCAGAGTGCAGAGTTTGGAAAATTCCTGAAGGCCATGCGGTCGCGGCTTACCCCGGAGAGCGTCGGGATAGAGCCCGGTTCCGGCGGCCGGAGGGTCCCCGGGCTTCGGCGCGAGGAAATCGCGCGGCTGGCAGACGTCAGCACCGACTACTACACCCGCCTGGAGCAGGGCCGGAACATCCACCCCTCCCGCGCGGTCCTGGATTCAGTGGCGCGGGCCCTGCGCATGGACCCCGGCGAACAGGCCCACATGATCGACCTCCTGGAAAACTGCGCGACCTCGAAACGTCCCCCCGTCCGGGCTCAGGGTGTCCGGCCCGCGCTGCAGCAACTCCTTGAGGCCGTCGGCAACGTTCCCGCCCTGGTTCTGGGCCGCCGCACCGACGTGCTGGCCGGCAACCGCCTCGCATTCCTGCTGCTGGCGGACTTCCCGGCCATGCCGGCGGAAGAGAGGAACCTGACGCGGTGGATCATGCTGGACCCGGACGCGCGCGGGCTCTTCCGGGACTGGCACGCCGTCGCGTCCGAAGCTGTGGGGGCGCTGCGCACGGATATCGGCAGGCATCCCAATGACACCCGGGCCAATCAGCTCGTCGGCGAACTCGCAGTGAGCAGCGAGCAGTTCCGCCAATTGTGGGCCGGGCACCGGGTCGCGACGGCGTCCGCGGGTAGCGTCCGGCTCAGCCATCCCGTCGTCGGGGAGCTGGAACTGAACTTCGAAGATCTGTCGCTCCGTGAGGACCCGGACCAGGTGCTTCGCGTGTACTCCGCGAAGCCGGGCTCGCCGTCCGCGGACTCCCTCGCGCTGCTCGGCAGCTTCGGCGCCGGACCGGCAGCCGACTCGGACGCTTTGCAGGGGACGGCGGCTGATGGGCCGTCGGGTCCTCGACAGGGACACCCGTCCTGACGGATGTGGCGGGACTTGTGGCGGGGTATTGCCCGGCCACCCCCTCCAAATCACCTTGCTCCGCTTTGACTCCGGTGGTATTAAAAATCTGTACTAGCCCCAACAGGTAATCGGCTGGGGGGCGAATGCTGAGGAGACGATCAGCGGACGGGACACCGGACCATGAATGAGTACAACCCGGATCCATACCGGGTTCTCCACTTGGAACCCGCAGCGACGGCCGGCGAGGTTGCTCGCGCCTACCGGGCCCTGATGCGCACCCATCACCCCGATACCGCCCCGCCCGACGCCGTCCCGGCGGAACGGGAGTCCAGGGCACAGGAACTGCACGAGATTATGGACGCTTATGCTGTCCTGGGCGATCCTGCCAAGCGGGCGGCATACGACCGTCAGCGGCGGGCCTCCAACCCCGGAGCCTGTGCCACCGAGCCACCCCACGGATTTGTCCGGCGTCGCACTGCTCATTGGCCCGGTGCGGCGGGAAACCGCCTTAGGACGGGGCCCCGTTGATCAGGTCATCGGCTCGCCCGGGCCCGCCCATTGGACCTTGCTCCGGGCGGCACAGGCCGGTCCGTCCGCCGCGCCGGACGGCTATCGGATTCTCCTGTGGATCCACCGATGAATCCATGCCTGCCAGAGCAATCAGGACTGCAGCGATTGGGCCGCAAGAGCCGGATGTGCGGCGAGGCACCGGCGCATGCGTGGGACGCGGAGGCCTGTCCCGTGCAAGAGTCTCCGGGCGTGGATGGCCGGGCACGTGCGGGAATCAGGCTACCCTCAAGCGCATGACACAATCTGCAACGCCGGTGCCGACGGTCGATGTACAGGTGACCGAGAACATCCGGCGCCCGATCGACGTCGTCGCAAGGTATGCGTCCGATCCGTCCAATGCTCCCGAGTGGTACGCCAATATCACCGATGTGGAGTGGAAGACACCGCCACCTCTTCGCGCCGGTACGAAGGTCGCATTCGCTGCCCGGTTTCTTGGCCGGGAGCTCCGCTACACCTATGCGATCGTCGAGTTCACCCCCGCGTCGCTGGTGATGCGGACGGCGGAAGGGCCGTTCCCCATGGAGACCAGCTACCGCTTCGAGCCGGCTGCCGACGGATCCACTCAAGTGACGCTCCGCAACCACGGCGCCCCGAGCGGCTTTTCGAGGCTCGTGGCCCCCTTCATCCGGATCGCGATGCGCCGTGCCAACAGCAAGGACCTGAAGGCCCTCAAGCAGATCCTCGAACAGGGCTGACCGAAGTGCCGAGGGTGATGGAGCCCCGACGCCGCAGGTACGCTTTTAGCGCCTCGTCTCGTAGCGGGTCAGGACCACGCCACCGGGAAACGTCCGCGTCTCCGCCAGGTTCAGGTTGACCCAACTGTCCAGCGAGGTGAAGAACGGAGTGCCGCCGCCCACCATGACCGGATGGGTCACGATCGTGTACTCGTCGATCAGTCCGGCACGCATGGCCGCCCCGGCAAGCGTTGCTCCGCCAATGCTCATCGGGCCGCCGTCCCCGGCCTTGAGCCGGGTGATCTCGGCGATCGCTTCGCCGGTGACCAGGCGGGCGTTCCAGTCGACGTTTTCAATCGACGATGAGAACACCACTTTCGGGGAGTCCCGCCAGTTTCGCGCGAACTCGAGCTCCGCCGGGGTGGCGTTCGGCTGCTGGTCGCCAGTCGGCCAGTAGGAGCTCATGGTCTCCCAGAGCTTGCGCCCGTACAGTGACAGGCTGCTCGCCAGCTCCTGGTTGAGCCACCACTGGAACAGTTCCTCGCTTGGCGCGCTCCAGCCGATGTCGTCGCCGGTCGCGGCGATGTAGCCGTCCAAGGTCACGTTCATGCCGTAGATCAGTTTCCGCACAGCGACATCCTTCAGTCAGTTGGTCGTGGGATGCGTACAATTAATTATCCAAATTATGCGCCCTCACGGCATTGACGTCGCGGGGGCAGCCAAAGAAGGTGAACCATCATGAGCTTGGGTGACAAGATCCATAACGTGGCGGAAAAACTCCACGGCAAGGGCAAAGAAGCCGGCGGCACTGTCACCGGCAACGACCGGGCGAAGGCCGAGGGCCAGCGCCACCAAGTCAAAGCGGACTTGAAGCAGGCGGGCGAAAAAATCAAGGACGCGTTCAAGAAGCACTAGGACACGCAGCCAGATCACCTGGCTCCAGGTCAGCCCTGGTCCCCGGGTAGGACGCCGCGGAATCTTTGGTTGCGGCCGAAGACCGTTGGTTCTTAACGTCGACCCGTCGTCGACGGCGATCTTCCTACCTCTGGATCGCCGACCGCTGGCGTCGCGCGCTACTGCTCCGTGGCAGACTATCCGGCATGGAGCCACTTGATTGCCTGGTGATATACGTACCCACCGAAGCCGCGCAGGCTGTTCGGGAGGCCATTGGCAACGCCGGGGCGGGCAGGCTAGGCAACTATTCGCACTGCTCGTTCAGCCTCGAAGGTACCGGGCGCTTCACGCCGCTGCCGGGCGCCAACCCCGCCGTCGGCGTCGTCAATTCCGCCGAGCAGGTGGCAGAAACCCGGATTGAGGCCATTTACCCGCGCTCCCGACGCAACGCCGTCGTCGGAGCCGCACTGTCCGTGCACCCGTACGAGACACCGGCGTTCATGACCTTCCCGATCGATGCCAGCCTGCCGGATGACCCGGGCCAGCCGGACTAGCCTCGGCCCGGCAGGGGCCAGTTGCACTGCCGATTCCAGAACGATGGGCCGGTGCCGCAACACGGTGACTGCCCGGGGTTCAGGCAGCGGCGGCAGGCTTCTGCCCGCGCCGTAGCGGTTCGAGGGCCCCCGCCCAGGAAACGACCTGATCAAGGACCGCGCCCAGGCTCCGCGCGGCACGGGCCGAGGGCGTGAAGGTGGTGTAGTTTTCAAATTCCGTGGCGAAAGGCAGAGCCAGTTGCGCGCGGACATCAGCCATCTGCAGTTCCGCCGCAATCAGCCGGAGATGTTCCACCGCTCGGGTGCCGCCTGTGACGCCGTAGCTGACGAAGCCAACCGCCTTGTTGTTCCACTCCCGGTAAAGGTAGTCCATGGCGTTTTTCAGTGCACCCGGCACGGAGTGGTTGTATTCCGCGGTGACAAACACATACCCATCGAAAGAACCGATCACCTCCGACCATGCCTTCGTGTGCTCATATCGGTAGTTTCCCCGCGCCGGCGGAAGCGGTTCATCCAGCAGCGGCAGGCCGTAATCTGCCACATCGATGAGTTCGAATTCAGCATCGGCGCGCAGGGCCGCCTGCTCATAGACCCAATCAGCAACGGCTTTGCCATTGCGGCCCGGGCGGGTGCTTCCAAGCACAATCGCTATCCTGAGCATCACGCCGCCTCCCATCCTCAGCACTGCCACACATCTGCTTCAACGCCCCGGGACAAATGGTTTATTTCCGGCCCCACCACCTCGCCAGGCTCAAGCTCTCCGCCTAAGCACGAGTGAGATGACCTGACCGCGTATTGGCAAATAACGTCGGTTCCCAGGCCGGTATCCCCGGGCGTTGCGGCTGCGCGGGCCCGGGAGGACAATGGCCGCAGCGGAGGATCCCACCAAGATCCGGTCGCGGGGATGGAGCGGACGATGGCCAGCCGTGTGGACATTGACGGACACCCGACGTGGGTGGATGACCGGGGCGGTTCCGGCGAACCGCTTCTGCTATTGCACGGCGGTCTGGGCAACAGCGACGATCTGCTCAACAGTATTGGACCGGGCCTATCGGAGCGTTTCCGCCTCGTGGCGTTCGATCGCCGCGGTCACGGTTACACCTCTGACACCGACGCGGAGTTCCACTATGCCGACATGGCGACCGAAACAGTCCGGGTGCTCGAGGACGTAGTGGGCGGCCCGGCCTCACTTGTGGGATGGAGCGACGGCGGGATCATCGCGCTCCTTGTAGCGCTCAGCCGACCCGAGCTCGTGCACAAGCTGGTTGTCATCGGTGCGAACTATCACCACGACGGTGTCCTGCCGCTGGAGATGGACCCGGAGTCCCCCATGGCGCAGGAACTGGGCAGGGCCTACATTGAACGATCGCCCGATGGGGCCGGACACCTGGAAGCCGTCCTCGGCAAAACTTTCAGGATGTTCGGTTCGGAGCCGACCCTGACGACTGCCGACATCGCACGGATCACGCATCCAGTTCTTCTAGTGGTCGGCGACGACGACCTGGTCGCGCTGCCGCACACAGTCTCACTGTTCGAAGCCCTGCCGCAGGGCCAGCTCGCCGTCGTTCCCGGCGCCTCCCACGCGCTTCCGCTCGAACAACCCGACATACTCACCGGGCTCATCACCAGATTCCTGGGAGCGCCCGGACCGCCCCGCACGTTCCTGCCGGTCCGGCGGGCCAACCCGACCAGCACATAGCGCCAACTCCGCCGCCCTCGATCGTCACGCCCGAACAAGGAAAGCCGAGCATGTTCAGGCGCGTCGACTGGTTCCGTCGCCCGGTCATGCCGTAGACATGATGCCTATGGAAACCGACCGATCACCTATCCCGCCAGCAACAGACGAAGCCGCCCACGGTAAAACCCACCGGGTGGTCTTCTCTGACCCCGATACCCCCAGGCCAGTCGCCGTAAACGCTCCCGACGACGCCCGTGTCGCTGCCCAAGCTCCCGTCTTTTCGAGCCCCTATTAATCCACCTGCCGCCCCTTCAGCCGGGCGTATCGTGGACGCCGTACCCGGAATCCTTCCGGCTAGGCGTCCGGCAACCCGCGGGTTGCATGAGCTTTGATCGAGACACTCTGGAGCTAGCCGGCCAGACTCGGTAGCGTGCAACTCATGGTCATTAAACTGGAGAACGTCGGCATCGCCGTTCGCGATCTGGAAGCAACGATCGCTTTTTTCACCGACTTAGGCCTCATCGTCGTCGGCCGTGAGACTGTCAGCGGCGAGTGGACCGATACTGCCGTGGGCCTTGATGGCAATCATGCCAACATCGCGCTGCTCCAGACTCCGGACGGTCACGGCCGCCTCGAGCTCTTCGAGTACATCCATCCCGAAGCTATCGAGTCGGGCCCAACCCGTCCCAACGAAATCGGCATGCACCGCGTCGCCTTCTCAGTCGATGACCTTGACGAGGCACTTGAGATCGCCGCGAGGCACGGCTGCCGGCCAATAAGAGGCGTGGCGACTTACAAGGACATCTATAGACTCACGTATGTTCGGGGTCCCAGCGGCATCCTCGTGATGCTCGCCGAGGAACTGAAGAGGAACTGAAGACGAAGGGCGACGTTCCGCGCGACGGATGAGGTGGCGGCGTAGTCCTTCGCGGAGCGGCGGGAGTCATCGCTGCTGAGGAGCCTCCGCCACCATCAGGAAGTGCCCACTGAAACTGGAGGCGGCAGCTCGCGTTCAGCGCCGTCTGGGCGAGTCCAGCCATCTCCAGCGCGATCGCTCGGGACCGCGCTGGCGGGGACGACGGCGGTAGGCGACCGCCATTGCGAGCTGGCGATTGCCGTCGGCACTACTGATCGCAATGGGCTAGGAGCCCACCCCGGAGCAGTGCGGTGTAGAAGGTGTTGAGGTCCTGAACCGTGGATATCATGCCGCCCGATGCTGATCCGCGTTGCACGGCGGAGTGCGTCGCGCCAAGACCCAACGGCTCCACTACATCGGCCCGCAGGACTTCAGCCAGTGGCCTACCGCGGAGCCGCTCCACCAGCAACCCCAGCACCACGTAGTCCGAGGAGGAAGATTTATACTCCCCCGGCTCTGCCACCTGCCACAGGAGAGTCCCGGCCAGTGCGAGGCGCTGCTCAGGGCTGATCGGGGGACTCAGCACCTGGCCCAGCGCCGACTCCAGCCGGGGAGCATGGAAGTCCGGTATGCCCGAGGTGTGGCCCAACAGTTGGCGCACCGAGAGGGGCTCGTGCGGGTGCAGAAGGTCCTCCAGCTCTGGCAGATATCCGGTGACGGGATCATCCAATTGAACAGGGACGCCGCCGTCGAGGCTCCGGACACCAACCGCATGCGACCACTCCTCGTGTCCGACTTTCGTCGCAATCAAAACCGCCGAGGCACCCTCCCGGCGCATTTCCTCGCTGAACAGCTCCAGCATCGCCTGGAGTTCGCCAACGGGCGTCACTGTCGTCCCTGCCGGGCTTCTCTGGACAGGCGCCGGTTCGGACTCGTAAACGCAGCCGCCGAGCAGTATGCCAACCACCAATGCGGCACTGCCAACCACCACGCCCAACGGGTCGGGCGACCGGCCAACGCCAGCAGCAACCATCCGGACCCTCTCTCTGCCGGCCCACAGCAGCCGGCTGCCCCACACTTTGATGCTCCCCCGGCGTCCAGGCCCAGTCAACATGCCAGAACCCGAACACATCCTTGGGCGTGATGAGTTCGGCGGTGCGGATCGCGACGACGCAGTCCGGATCCGTGATGATGAGTCCTGCAACAAAGTCCCGGAGCCTGCCGGGCTGAGTGCGGAAGGGTCACTCTGGACTATTTCTAAGCATGTTGATAAATCTGGAAATATCCGTCCCGACCCGGGCATTACACAGTCCCGGGCGACCGGGCACGGACAACCACGACGAAAGGAACGAGGCCCCCGCATGGCAATAAAGCTCAACGACGCCGCACTGCGTCATGCGCGGCAATTGATCAAGGACTCGAGAATTGCACGGGACGCCCGTGATGACTGGAGCGAGCACGCCCCGGATGCCGACCAGGAAAATTCGTTTATCGACAAGCACGGCTACCAGGAATACGGCATCTGGCATCTGGGCGAGGACGGCGACAAAACACCGGAGACAAAGGGGCGCTACAGTTTCCCCTTCGGGGATTTCCGCCGGCTGCACCGGTGCGCGATTCTTGCCGTCGAGAGCCGCGCCGCCCAAAACGACCACGTCGAGATCGCCAAGGCAGCGAAAAGCCTGCTTGAGGAACTAGACCAGGACTAACGCGCAGTCGTGTCCCCTGGCCCGGTCCCGGGAGTACCCTTCGACCATGACCGAGTCTCCCGAAGCGGCGTCCGGGCCAATTGCCTCCGCCCGGATGCAGGCGGTGAAACCCCTCGCCTGGATTATGGCGGGCTTTGCTTCGGTGGTCTATTACGGGCTCGTGGATCTGGGCAGCATCTTCGAACTGTCGGATCCCGCGTATCTCTGGGCCGTCCCGCTGGAGGCGAGCTGGGGCGTCCTGTTTACCTTCGTGATCGCGGGTTCATACGTGTGGATAGCCCTGATGCCCGCCCGATCCTGGCCGGCCGTTGTTCAACTCGGCATTGCCGGGGCGGCGCTGGTAGTCGGCAGTGTGGCGGGTCTGGACGGGCGACCCATGGCCGTGGCGGTGCCGTTGATCGGCTCGGCGGTCCTTTTCGCCTGGCTCACCTTCGAGGTGGCAGGGAGGTTCCCGCGGACGTGGTCGCTAAACGTGCCGTACCTCCTGCTGGCCGCGGCCGGCAGCATGATCTGGCTCCCTTATGCGCTGAACGCGTTCGCCAAGTCACGCGCCGGTGCGGAGGGCGACACCACTTGGGGTATCGAACACTGGCCGGTTCAGGGGGCGACCGGCGTGGCGCTGGCAGCGGGCGCGGCGGCCATGGCGTTCTGGACCCCGGGCCGGCCACTGATGCGTCTTTCGGTCTCTTTATCCGCCGCGCTGATTGGGGCAGCGGATCTCGCCTATCCCGACCGGGCGGGGGCGATGAGCAGCCCGCTGTGGGGCATCGCCATGGTGATCTGGGGCACCGCAGCTGCCCTGCCGGTGCCCTCCGGGAAGGATCACTCAGAGAGAATCGGAGCAGGCGTGTGACGGCAAATCTGGTTCATGCCAGTTCCACATCGTCGGCTGATTGGCTGGCCTGCGGCTCTCCGGGGCCGCCACTTCTCGTGGGCACATTTGTGCCGGCGACTTTTCCGGCAGTCGTTCGTGTTCTGAATCCCCTTGCCGGCGCCTCCGGACGGAAACTCTCCTGGGCCGTCGTCGCGCAGGAGTTGGGCATTTCCTTGACCGGAGCCGCCGTCGGGGACCGCCTATGCCGGGACTACCAGGCCGCTACGGGTGAGACGATCAACGTCGATTTCGGGACAGTCGATTACGAGGTTGCATCTGCCCTGGCAGACATACTCCGCCGGCACACGACCACGCCGGACAGATGTTTCTTCGCCGCCTGGGCAGGCTACTGCGATATCCGTGACGATCTCGCCCGAGCCCCCGCAGTGGTTCTTCCTCCCGAGCGGGAGATGTACCTCCTCGAAGGACCCGTCAAGGCCGGAGCCGAGGCGTTCGATCAACAACGCTCCAGGCGCAGTGTGCGGTGGTGGCCGGCTGACCAAACCTGGTGCGTAGGAAATGATCTCTACGCTGATTCTGTCTACGTCGCTGGTTCCAGAGAATGCGTCGCGGCCCTGATGGATGATCCCCGCCTGGAGACCCTCATAGCCCACTGCTCCGACGTTCATCCCGGTACCTACGCATAAGCACTTGCTTCGATAACACGTCCGGGGTTCAGGATCTTGCGTCGGTGAAGCTGAGTATGTCTGCTCCGCTCTTCCACTGCGGCAGGGTGAGAACGAGGGCTCCTCGCTTGAAGCTGAGTGACCGGCGACGTCGATCGGCAGTCCCGGGCTAGGCGGGCTCGAGCTCCGCTCGGAGCCGCGTCAGGCCGGCCCGAATGCGGGACTTGATGGTCGGCAGTGGCGTGGCGAGCTGTTCGGCGACCTGCTGGTAAGTCAGGCACCCAAGATAGGCCAGGACGATGGCCTCGTGCTGGAGCGCGGACAGGCACCCCAGGCTTCGGTGAAGGCTCTGGGCTTCCATTCTGTTGATAACAGTCTCGGACACGACGTCGTACGGCATGTTTCCGGTGTGACCGGCCCAGCGCCGGTCCCGGATTTGACTGCTGTGGTGCGAGCGGACCCTGTCGACCGCCCTGCGGTGCGCGATCGTCATAAGCCATGCCATGGGGCTTCCCGCCGTCGGGCTGTATTTCGACGACGTTTGCCAGACCACGATGAAAACTTCTTGGGTCACTTCCTCGCTCAGCTCATGATCGATGAGCACGCGGCGGACCAAGCCGAAAACCCGTGCCGACGTTTGACCATAAAAATCGCTGAACGCCTGGTGATCGCCCTGCGCCGTGCGCCCAAGGAGACGCGCAAGGGCATCCTCGGCCGTCTCAGTGGTCACGGGCCGTTGTGGATCTCTCAAACTGTTCATCGTCTCTCCAGCCATCAAACCCGGCCTTCGGCCAAGTCGATACAGATCCGCCACCCCGCACATATCGCGGCCACGTGAGCGGCACCAAACGGGGTATTCGACGAGATGGAGAACGCATGTTCTCCACTTAGTCCCCTACACTAGAGAACGATCGTTATCCATGCAAGCAAACAGGAAGAGTCACTCCCCCGTGGCCCCACACGAATCTGCCGGGAAGGCCCTGGCCCCCGGCAAGCCGGACGATGACACGGCCAGGGAGCTCGTGCTCGCGGCCGCGGCCCGCCTGTTTTATGCCCGCGGGTTCACAGCGGTGGGGATGGATGAGCTGCGGGCCGAATCCGGCGTCTCACTCAAACGCTTGTATCGCCTGTTCCCGGCCAAGGAAGCCATCGTCGAGGAGGTCCTCTACGCATGGGAGGAGATCTGGGTCACCGGGGTCACCTCCCAGGTCGACGCTGCACCGGAACCCCGCGAACAGCTGCTGGCGGTCTACGACTTCCTGGCCAGCTGGTTCACCTCAGAGGGATTCCGCGGGTGCGCCTTCATCAATTCCTTTGGTGAGGTCGGCGGGGCATCCGGACGCATCACCGACATTGTCAGGGAACAGAAGAAGCACTTCCAGGACTACCTTGCCCGGCTGGCCGCCGCAGCGGGGGCACCCGAGGCTCTGGCTCCGCAGCTGGCCATACTGGCCGAAGGGGCCATCACCACAGCCGCCATCGCCGCCAGCGCCGAACCCGCCCGCCACGCCCGCGCGGCGGCGGAAATTCTCATAGACGCCGCCTTCCGCGAAGCCCGCACCGGCTAGGGAGCGGCCTCCTCTCGGGCGACGTTCCAGAGCAGGGCCCACGAGACCGGAGCGGGCACGTACCACCAAACGGACAGCAGCAAAGACCCACTATTGCGTGCGGCCCCTGACTCCAGCCACCCCCCTTGGTTCATCTTTCCCAGTCGGTGCTTGCGCTGCGCCAAAACCCGTGGACATTTGGTCGGGCAAAACCTACCATCAGTCATGCACGTGACCGGTAGAGCCGTCGCTGCCGCGGTGCTGCTCGTCGTTGGGGCAGGACTGGCGTTGCTGGGCGTGCTGGTTCACTACGGATTTATGAGTGTTTATGGCGACGTCACCGGCACCGCATTGGACGGACTCATTTGGGGGTTGACTGCCGGACCCGCCGGATTGGCGCTCCTTCTGGTCGCGTTCGTTGTCGTGATCGGATTCGCGCTTTCGACAAGACGATGGATGCGGATTACGGCAGCAGCCGTTCCTGTCCTCATGCTGATCGGGATGTTCGCTGTCACCCCCTCAGCGCTGGGACAGCGGTTGGAGAAGCAATATGTTTCGTCTCCGCAGTGCTTGACCGATGGCCCGGATGAGCCCATGGCGGCCGCGGATCGTGAGGCCCAGCAGGTGTTCGATTCCATCAGCCACATCGGCCACTTCAACGGCGGCGGCATGAGTGGGGTGGGCGGCTGTACCCGCTGGTTCAAGCTCACAGGCGACGTCGATGTCATGCAGCACTATCGCAGACTGCTGCCGGCGGCCGGCTGGGAAGTGGTCGAGGATGACGGGCACCTTCTGCGGGCGCACCTTAATGGCAAGGCGTTCGCTGTGATGCCCTGTCCAGGAGGCGGTGTCATTTGGGCAGGAAGCGAAGCGGACCCCTCATTCGGACAGGGAAGGCCTGAGCTGGCCGGCACTGAAATTTGTCCGCACGACCTCTAGAAGCAACATTTTCGGGGTCCAAACGGAAAGCGGCCGCGCCTTTTTTCGCTATCCGAAGCGACTGCACACGGGGGTCCGTCTATCCCCGGAATCGAGCCCAACACCGGTTGTGAGAATTGCAGCGGTCAGGAATACCGCCATACACTACTTCGCCTCCGGTGTTCAGGAATCCGCGTTGGTGAAAGTGAGTGTGTCTGCTCCGCTCGTCCATTGAAGGGTGCCCTGGCTGAAGGTCATTTCCACCGGATGACTGAGGAATTCCGCGATCCAGGTGCTTTGCTGTCCGAGCTCCTCGGGGCATCCCACAGCGCCCATCGCGATATCACGGGCGGTCATGATGTACCCGGTGATGTCCACGGGCCCGCCGATGGGCGCACAATCGGTCCTCACACTCAGATAAAGGTCCCCGTCGACGGCGTTCAGCTCAGCCGTGAGGCTGCCCGGCGCCGCCCACGGCAGCTCTCTGCCGCCCGTCGTCGCGGACGTGCTGGTGTAGGTGGCACACGGGGCCGTGGGCAGGAACACCGCGCAGCTGACCCGGGGCGGGGTGGAGCTGGTCGGCGCGGTGGCCGAAGGCATGGAGCCGGTCGGGCTGGGACTGAGGCTGGTCAAGGAAGGCGCCGGCACCGCAGCATACCGATCGGCCTCAATCCCGGTCCCGCAGGATGTCACCATGGTGACGAGGATGATCAGTGGAACTCCATATGCCCAGCCCCGTGTGAATATGGCAGTTTGGTTCAGGACCGGTGTGACGGCTTGAATCAGGACCACCCGCGACTCGCCGGTTGCTTGTGACGGTTTGAGTCAGGACCACCTCCAGTGTTGTTTTCATCTGATGAAAGCGAGCACTTGGAGGTCCGGATGAGGGTGCGCATGGAGCTGTTTGCCAAGATCCGAAGGGATGCCCGCGTGGAGGGCGTATCCATCCGCGCGCTGGCAAAGCGGTATCAGATCGGCAGGGACACCGTCCGGCAGGCCTTATCGGATCCGGTCCCGCCAGCGCGGAAGACGCCCGTCAGATCATCGCCCCGGCTGGACCCGTTCAAGCCCGCGATCGATGCCATGCTGACCGAGGACACGACGGCGCCGCGGAAGCAGCGCCACACCGCCCGCAGGATCCTGGCCCGGCTCATTGGGGAGCACGGAGCCGAGGAGTTGTCGTATTCAACCGTGCGTGACTACGTGCGGGTCCGACGGGCGCAGATCGATGTCGAGGCCGGCCGTCGGGTTGAGGTATTCATCCCGCAGGAACACGCCCCCGGAGCCGAAGCGGAAGTGGACTTCGGCGAAGTCTGGATCATGCTGAACGGGGTGAAGACGAAGTGCCACATGTTCATCTTCCGGTTGTCCCACTCCGGCAAGGCCATCCACCGGACCGTTGACCGCACTATCGGCGTGTCTTCCGCGTTGTCGGCGGTGTAGCCGGGAACGCTTTGTTCTCAAGTGGGAGCTTGAGGACGGAGAGGCGATGGAACATGAGCAGGGACCTGGCAAGCAGCTGAGCGGGCTTGTCGTGTCCAGGAGCGGCAGCGTGAAAGCGAACGACGACCCGGCTTTGCCCTGGGTGGTTCTCGACGGTTCGGGGGCCGTGCTCGAACCGGTCAGCGAGTACCTCCGCGAGCTGCTGGCCTGCGGAAACAGTCCGGCGTCCTGCCGCTCATACGGTCATGACCTGCTGCGGTGGTTCCGGTTCCTGGCAGCGGTAGATGTCCCTTGGAACCGCGCTCAACGGTCAAACGTGCGGGACTTCGTGCTGTGGTTGCGCACGAGCCACAACCCTGCTCGGGACCGACGTCGCCCGGGCGCACCCGCGGCGGGGTCGGTCAACCGGCGAACGGGCAAACCTTATCTGGGCGCAGGGTATGCGCCGGCGACGATCAACCACGCACTGGCGGTAATCTCGGCGTTCTACGACTTTCACCTCCAGACCGGGCAGGGGCCGGTGGTCTCACCGGTGCCGCCGCAGTCACGGGCCGGACGCCGGCTCAACGCCCACCACAATCCGATGGAGCCGTTCCGGCTGCACGGGCGCGGCAACTACCGACAGAAGCAGCCCGCGCAACCACCGCGCGCGGTCCCGGACGACGTCGTAGAGGACCTGTTCGATGTGCTGGGCTGCAACAGGGACCGAGCCCTGTTCAGCATGTTCCTGTCCAGCGGAGTGCGGGCCGAGGAGATGCTGGGCCTCACGGTCGCCGACACCCACCCGGGCGAGGGTCGGATCTACGTGCGGACCAAAGGGCTGGGCGGGGCGAAGGAAGCCTGCCCGGCCGCGCCGGAGGCATTCGCATGGCTGGCGCTCTATCTCGCTGAGCTCGCCGACGAGGGCCACCGGCCCGAACCGGACGAGCCGCTGTGGTGGACTCGGCGGCATCCGCTGCGGCCGCTGACCTACACTGCCCTGCGTGCGGTGCTGCGCCGGATCAATGACCGTATCGGCGCCAACATCACTCTCCACGATCTCCGGCACACCCTGGGATTGCGGCTGATCGAGGACCCGAACGTGAGTCTCGTCGACGTCCAGCACGTGATGCGGCACCGCCAGATCACCACAACCGGCGGCTACCTCCGACCGCGGACCGACGAGGTGATCGCCAAGGTGCACGAGCACTACACCCGACCCAAACCGCAGCCGCGGCCCCTGGCCGGCTGGTCCTACCACCCCCAGGATCTGGCCGATGTGTTTGGACCGGCGTAATGGCCACCCGGCATGGGCGGGTCGCCCGCACCCCGGTCAGCCTACAGGATCCGCAGGCGCTGGAGTCCCCGCGGACGCCGGAGCCGACTCCGGAACTTGTATCCAACGGCCGCGAAACGGCGACCCGGGATGAGCTCGGCAGGCTGGCCGAGGCGCTGCTCGATCACCCCACCTACCAGCAGAAATGGCGGCAGGACCTCGCGCTGGCCCGCATCCTGGACTGGCTGGAAACCTTCCCTGGCGAGGACTGGCAAGAGCGCTGGCTACTCAGCGGCAGCGACCAACGCGGTCACGAGTGGGGGCCGCCGAACCATACCCCGGCCCTGCGAAGCCGGCTCACCGCAGGGCTGCGCATCCTGATCGTTCTGCGGGCCGTTCGCCCGTCCTATGCCTGGCTGTCGGGCAGCCGGCTGCTCGGCGTCTACCCGACATTCCGGTGCCACAACCAGGCCGAAGCGTTTACCGCACTTGAACAGAAAGCCGCCGGCCCTGGTGGGGCCACGGAGTACTCCGCTGAGGCGCTGAACCTGCTAACCCGCATGGCGATCGTCTCCGGCAAGCCGTTGCGCGCTCTGGACCTCGCAGACTTCGAGGAGTACGCAATCGCGCGACAGGACTCCGGACGCAACGTCGCCTCGCTCCCACTGGCCTATGAGATCCTGCACGCCATTGGTGGTCTCAGCGGGTTGCCCCCGACGCTACGGCAGGCACGGAACCGCGGGCAGCTGACGGTCGCAGAACTCGTCGACCGCTACCCGATCATCAATCGGGACGTCCGCGACGTGCTCGTGCACTACCTGACCGAGCGCTCCGCCATGCTCGACTACGGTTCACTGCTCAACCACGTTCAGGTGCTGGTGGACTTGTTCTGGTGCGATCTCGAACGCCACCACCCCGGGATCTCTTCGCTGCAGCTGCCGGATTCCGTGGCGCAGGACTGGAAGAAACGGATCCGGATACTGCCCAACGGCAAACCCCGCCGCACCGCCCACACCGCATTGTTCACGGTCCGCTCCTTCTATCTTGACCTGCTGCAATGGTCGCTGGAAGACCCCGCACGATGGGCGCAGTGGGCCGCTCCCTGCCCGATCGGCCAGGCCGACATCCGCGGCTATGCCAAAGAAACGCGCCAGCGCCAGGCTCGCATGCAGCAACGCACCCGAACACTGATCCCGGTTCTTCCGCAGTTAATCACCGCGGCCGAGGACCAGCTCGGCCGGGCCGGCCGGTTACTGACCGCCGTCCGCGAGGCCGAACCCGGCGAGGAGTTCGTCGTCGACGAACTGCGCTATCGACGCACTGGCCGCGCGGGCAGCAAATGGCGGCCCACCGCGCTGTTCGTGACCCCGCTCGATGAACCCGGCCCCCGGTTCGACGCCGAACGATGGGAGGACAACGCGTTCTGGACCTGGGCCGCCATCGAGGTACTGCGCAGGACCGGAGCGCGCATCGAGGAAATGCTCGAGCTCACCCATGTCAGCCTGCGCCAATATGAGGCACCGACAGGCGAGATGGTCCCCTTGCTGCAGATCAGCCCATCCAAGACTGACCGCGAACGCGTCATCCCCGCCGACCCGGACCTCGTCGCTGTGCTGGCCCGGATCATCCGCCGCATCAAGAATGACGACGGCAAAGTGCCCTTACTCCAGCGTTACGACACCTACGAACGTCTCTTCGGGCCGTCGCTGCCGCATTTGTTCCAACGCCGCACCCACCACCGGCTGCAAGTCCTCCCACCGGGCCGGATCCGCGAACTCCTTAGCGATCTTGCCCGGCGGGCAGACCTCACCGATGTCGATGGCACAGCGTTGACGTTCACCCCACACGACTTCCGACGCGTCTTTTCCACCGAGACCGTCAATGGTGGTCTGCCGATCCACATCGCCGCGAAAGTGCTGGGACATCTCGATCTGAACACCACACAAGGCTACGTCGCGGTCTATCCGGAAGAAGTGATCAGCCACTACAGGCAGTTCGTCGATCAACGCCGCGCCCGGCGACCGAGTGAAGAATACCGCGAACCCACCGACACAGAATGGAAGGAGTTCCGCGACCACTTCAGCCTCCGGAAAGTAGCGCTGGGCAGTTGCGAGCGGCCCTATGGAACTCCATGCCAACACGAACACGCCTGTGTTCGCTGCCCCATGCTCCGCATGTCACCGAACCAAATGCCCCGTCTGCTGGAGATCGAAAGCAACACCCACGAGCGCCTCGAAGAGGCACACCGCATGCAATGGCTCGGCGAAGTCTCAGCCCTGAAAGAAAGCCTCCGCCACATTGCCAGTAAGAAGCGACAGGCCGCACGACTCAGTCATCACGCCGATCAAGGCGACGCCGGGACTCAGGCTCTGAGCTGACCCTCCTGGCACGCTGAACAGACGCCTTGCGAAACAGGTGTTCGTTCAGGGCTCCGCAAAAGGGCATGCGAACCGCCAATCAAAGCTACTTAGCCGCCGGTTTCCCCTAAGAGGCACGAGCCCGGGGTCTGACGAAAGGTCCCAGGCCGCGATCAGCGAAGGTCAGGTGCAAAAGGTATGGTCCCCACGCCGACACGTCGGTACCCTCGCACCAAGGACCCAAAAGGAATGATGACCCTAATTCGGAGTTGTGACATGAGGAAAGTGGGGAAGGTCCTTCTCGTTGTCCTGGCGGTCCTGGCTATTTCCGCAGTCGCGGGCTGGATAGGTGGACCCGAAGCCGGCGGCACTGCGTTGCTCATGCTTTCAATCGGCCTGGGTGCTTATTTCGCCGTTGGATGGGGTGGCGACTACGCCACAAAGGTCGAAGGCTATCGCCAGGACCTGATCTCAAAGAAAAGAACTTCCGACAGGAAGCCGGATCTTGAGGATACTGACAAGGGAGACGAGGACAGGGGTCGCAACACTTAAATCCCCGTCAGCCGGAATCTTCTCCCCACCCGTCGAGCTTCGCTAGGGATTGCCACTCTCGTTCCTGCGAGAGCGACGCCGTCGAAGAGCTAGTAACCCGACTAGATTCGCGATGGCGAAACCAAAGCAGAAGACAACGAGCACCACTTTAAGGACCACCCAGCCAGGCTGAGAGGCAGGGCTGAAAAATGCACTAGCGCCCAAGGCAGTTCCGGATACTACATACCAGACGCGCGGGAAATCGTTCTTGAAGAAGGTCCGCACTGACATGCTCGGAGCCTACAGACAAGTTCCGGTACGTGACAGGCTTCGTGCGTTGCTGTGAAGAAAGCGCCCGCCGACGGGGCCCCAGCCGGACACCAGGGGCACCTACACGTTGAAATAGCCAAGCCAATTACTGCGACAATTCACGGGCGCAGAAGCCCGAAATTTAGTGCAGAGAAGGATTTACCCCACGCAGGCCCAGGAAGCATTTTTGGAAGGCCATATCGAAGCGTTCAACGAGATCGGCGGCGTTCCTGTCAAGCACATCCGCTATGACAACCTCACCAGTGCCGTCCGGGCTGTGGTGTTCGGCGAAGGCCGGAACCGCCTGGAGAACGACCGGTGGGTGTTGTTCCGCTCCTTCTATGGTTTTGATGCCTTTTATTGTCAGCCAGGTCTTGCCGGGGCTCACGAGAAGGGCGGGGTCGAGGGCGAGGTGGGCTGGTTCCGCCGCAACCGGCTTACCCCGATGCCCGTCGTGAAGTCCCTCGAGGAGCTCAACGACCGGATCCGGGCCTGGGAGGTCCAAGATGATCAGCGGCGGATCAATGACCGGATCCGCACCATCGGCCAGGACCTCGCCGCCGAGCGCCCGTTTCTGGCACCGTTGCCGGCCGAAGAGTTCGATCCCGGCCTCGTGCTGAACCCGAGGGTAGACAGGTCCTCGATGATCACGGTGCGGATGGTGAAGTACTCCGTGCCGGCACGGTTCATCGGCCGACGAGTCCGGGTCTCCTTGCGGGCATCGGAGCTTGTAGTGTTCGACGGCCGCGCCGTGGTGGCCCGGCATCAGCGGATCGTTACCAAGGGCGCGCAGTCGGTCCAGCTGGACCATTACCTGGAGGTCCTCAAGACCAAGCCCGGCGCTTTGCCCGGCTCCACCGCTTTGGCCCGGGCACGGGAGTCCGGGGCGTTCACCAGCGCCCATGAAGCCTTCTGGGCCGCCTCGCGCCGGGTCAACGGCGACGCCGAGGGAACCCGTGAACTGATCGACGTCCTGCTGCTCCACCGTTCCATGGGCGCGGCAGACATCGAGGCAGGGATCGCCGCGGCACTGGGCGTGGGCGCGGTCAGCGCCGATGTCGTCGCGGTCGAAGCCCGCAGACTCGCAACAGCTCCCGCCGGGGGTGGGGCCGGTTCGGACCGTCATCCCGGTGCTCATGCTGAAGCGAAAGTGCAACGAGTTGTCAGCCTGACCCAGCGCCGGCTGATGGACCCCGCAGCGGTCATCGCAGGGCTTCCGCACGATACTCGGCCGCTGCCATCGGTCAGTGCCTATGACGAGCTGCTGGCCAAACGCGCCCAAAACCCTGCAGGAACCGAGTCGAAGGAGAACATCTCATGAGTCCCACCGCAGCGGCCACCACCATCACACCAACCCTGCGCCGACGGCGAGGCCTGACCGAACAGGCCGCGGTCGCGGCCGTGGACCAGGCCTGCCGCCGGCTGCGCTTGCCCACCGTTAGGGCGGTCCTGGACGAAGCCCTCACCGTCGCCGGGAAGGAACAACTCTCCTACCAGGGTTTCCTGGCTGAGCTGCTGCTGGCCGAGTGCGATGACCGGGACCGCCGCTCCTCCATCCGCAGGGTCAAAGCCGCAAACTTTCCAAGGCCCAAGTGGCTTGGGGACTTCGATTTCGACGCGAACCCGAACATCAACCCCGCAACCATTCATACCCTCGCGACCGGGGACTGGATCCTCAAAGGCGCACCCCTGTGCCTGATCGGAGACTCCGGAACGGGCAAAACCCACCTGCTCATCGGGCTCGGCACCGCGGCAGCGGAACAGGGCTACCGGGTCAAATACACCCTCGCCACGAGGCTCGTGAACGAACTCGTCGAGGCCGCCGATGAGAAGGTCCTGGCCAAGACCATCGCCAGATACGGGCGGGTCGATCTGCTGTGTATTGACGAACTGGGCTATATGGAACTGGACCGCCGTGGTGCCGAACTCCTTTTCCAAGTTCTCACCGAACGCGAGGAAAAGAATTCAATCGCGATCGCATCCAACGAATCGTTCTCCGGCTGGACCAAAACCTTCACGGACCCCCGGCTCTGCGCCGCGATCGTGGACCGGCTGACCTTCAACGGCGCCATCATCGAAACCGGCACCGACTCCTACCGCCTCGCCCACACCATCGCCCAACAAACCGCAGGCTAGGCAGGCGGTGGTTCGCCATCCAGCGCACTTAGAGGTTCCGGTATCGGCCCCACCGAACCCAAGCGAACGCTGCGGCACAGGCGAAGCTCAGGTCCGCAAGTAGAAACCAGATGAATCCTCTGTCTTGCTCAATGAAAATGACGACGGTGAACAGAACCACAAAAGCGGAAACGACTACGGCGCGGATGAGCAGCTCAGTGGGCGTCGAATTCTCGATTATCTTGGCCCGGACGCGGGGGCTGTCTGTGAGGCCAAGCAGGTCGGTGACCCTCCGCCTTGCCGAAACATCCTTGTCCCCACTCATACCCACAGAATAGCGAACATGCTAGGACCAGTCACCGGGTGAATCGCACGTGCATCAGCCGGTCACAAAGACTGTGCATAATGTGTTGCGCCGTCTAATTCTCCGAGTTCGTAAAAGTTCCTCAAACGCGTGTCTCAAGACCGCACTCGAAATTGTGAACCTAAAAGCCAGTGACTGCTGTTTCACGCCCCCAGAGGCGTGGGTGGTCCTGGATCAGGCCGTCTCTGTGGTCCTGGGTCAGGTTGACATACTCACATGGATGCGTGTCAGCTCCTCGGGTGTCCCGGAGAGTCGTTCATTGGGTGCTGACGGACTTCTGACCGTCAGTATCGCTGAAGGCACGCTCACCTCAGAGATGATCGAACTGCCTATCGACACCCCTGATTCGGGGCCCAGAGCCGAATCACGCGTGAGGGGTCGCACGCTTGGGGGTCGCTGTAGTACTCGCCGAAAATCGGGCGGATATGGGTACCAGCAGTAACACGACCCCCAAAACTTCCCAAATACTTCTGGCAACCCACGACGGACTGTTCGACATGACCCAGAAACCGGCAAGCAAAATCGGCGACACCAACGATCTGATGGGCTTCACCACCGGCAAAAACGGCACCCTTTACGCCTCAGGCCACCCCGGCCCGGGCTTGGAGCTGCCCAACCCGCTGGGGCTGATCAGATCAACAGACGGCGGTGAAAACTGGCAACACATCTCCCGGCAAGGAAACTCCGACTTCCACGCCATCACGACCACGAAATCCGGGATCGTCGCATTCGACGGACAACTGCGCGCCAGCCCTGACGGCAAAACATTGGGACACCGCAACCGCCGGGTTCACCCCGGCCGCACTGGCAGGGCACCCGGACACCGACACCGTGCTGGCCACCACACCCCAAGGAATCCAACGCTCCACCACCAGTGGAGCGACCTGGAAGCCCGTCAACCCGGGACCGGTCATCCAGTTCGCGGCCTTCGCCGATGCCCTGGAAGCCGTCGGAGTCGCACCCGACGGAACCACGTACCACTCAGCCGACGCCGGCGCCTCCTGGACGAAAAAGGGACAGATCAACACTGAGGTACTTGCCCTGACGGCCCACCGAGACGAGAACGGCAAGCCAAAGATCTGAGCCGCGACCGGAAACGGAATTATCGTCTCCACCGACGCAGGAACAACTTTCCAACCCGCAGACGGGCGCTGACCGGCACCCGGCGACAGGCCCCGTCGGCGGCGCTAATCCGCCGCCCGACAGATCACGAATGAAGCCCGCCACCGGAAAACCAGGATCAATTTCCCATGCCACCCCCCAACGTTTATGGACGGCCCCCAACCCGCACGTCCTAGCGTCGGATTATTCATTTTTTCACAAGCTGCCCCAAATAATGAATACCTACAAACGGTTGAGTAACTCCTTGCTGTGTCATAGGCTCTACCCCAAGTCCGCTAACGAGGGCGGGTATTCAATTCTTGGGGGGGAAATTTGAAACTCAGATCCGCTCTATTCGCCGCTGCCTTGGCAGCCACGACAATGGGGTTTGCGCCGCCGGCCTTGGCCGCTGAACGACATGCCTTGAGTGATGTCGATCGTGCTTTCGTTATGGAATCAAGCGAACGGCTCGGGATTGCCCCGCCGGTCAGGGACCGCTTGATTGCAAACCTGGAGCAGGGAATCTTTCCGGAATCCATGACCGGAGCCGATCCGGTTAGCACCAAGACCAAGAAGCAGCCGGACAAAACATGAGGTCAGGAGAGAATTCGGTGACGGGTCCGTTTCACTGACCACCTTCGAAAATCCGACTGATCACCGGTCGGGAGGACCAAAGTCCGACGTCACAGCCATGTCTGTGAGGGGTTGTACGGACTACAGCGGCGTCGGGACCTGGGAGTTCAGGCGCTGCCAAGTGCGAACCGACCAGTTTTCTTTCACTATGGCCTTCGAGTCTGATGGTCGCCTCGGCAGCAGCTGCTCGCCCAGCTTTGCGGGGGCTATCTACAACATCTACGGCGCATGGTACGCCGGTCTCGGTTCAGTGAGCGGAATCAGTCAGCAGGTGCTCCAGGGGACTCAGAGCTGCTCGGCCCCCGCACGTGCACGCGCGACTGCTTTGATAGACATGACGTATTACACCACGACAGCGTCGTTAACCTTTTATGTCCAGAACACTTCGCGGTGGGATACTTCCCCGTAGTGAGTAGGATGAAGATATGCGTGAATTGAACTGGATGACTGTGATTTTTCTCGTCGTTATGGCCATCGCCTTCATCAGCGCCATATTTTGGATCGTGTCGGCGCTTGTACGCAGAAACCGGAACACCGACGTAGATTCAAATCACGATAATTAGCTGTCGGTACTCCGGCGTTCTTATTGTGACTACGAGATGTTCAGCAGACGACGATAAAAAAGAGCCCCATCCGAAATGGGCGGGTTCTAGCGGTCGTTGCAACACCCAGAATTTTGGGAGTTGCAACGACCGTGTTGTCTTTAACGAAGGAAGCTGCCAGCCGGAGGAAATACAGGTGTTGCAACGACCCCTAGTGCCGCGTGTTTTGGCGCGACCGTCTCGCCCAGCTCGTGGGCTACCGGGCCGAAGGCCACGATTGGCCGCGGCACCACGACTACGCCTCGGAACGCGAACATGCCCTCGGGGTGTGGATCCACACCCAGCGCTCCACCCACCGGGCCGGCGACCTCGACCCGGTCAAACTCACACTCCTGGACGACGCCGTCCCCGGCTGGCAGACCGGAAGAACCCGCGGCAGGCCTCCCCGTGAATATGTCAACGTGATTCAGGGCCACCTGGTCTGATGAAGCTTCAGTGGCGCAGCAGGAGAGGACGATAGGACGGGGCGTTTCGAAGAACTCGTCACGTACCCACCTGCATTCGTTCCGGGTTCGACCGCGGGTCTTCCGGTATGCCATTGCCCAACACATCTTGCATCACTTGGAGCGCATTGATGTACTCCTGAATGTTCTGGTAGTACGCTCGGTCCAAGTAAGGAAAGGGCCAACATGGCTAATCAGAATGGCGTGAACATGAAGCTGAGAGCGGCGTTCCTTCTGCCTGCGCTAGCCGTCATTCTTCTTTTGGCGGTACTTGGGGCCTTTTTTCCAGATCTCCTCCGGCCACTGATTTTCGCTATGCCTGTCGTTGTGTTTTTAGCTCTGGGCGCTCTGTACCTGACCGAACGGAAACGAAGGCGCGCCAACCGGACCAGGTAGCTCATCAATCATCGCGGGATTCACCAATAGGCTCCTCGATGATGGCCCGAGCGGCGCATCCCCCGGTACCGGTTCGGGTTCCCTTCGGGACGTTGGATGGTCTGATTGTCTTGGAGTGCTAGGCGTTTTGTTGGGCGAGGGTGTGGGCGAGGCGGTAGGAGTCGGTGCCACACTCGCCCGACAGGCATCCCACTAGGAGACCGCCCAGAATCGCGGCAGTCAGCCCGGAATCTCCGGCGCGTAAGACTTCAGCCCGCCGGTTTGGCGGGCTGAAGCTTCAAGTCAGTTCTTTGCTCGAGCGCTTTTTCTACTTACCCTCGGGCGAGCAATTCGGGTAGTAGCGTCGAATTTCCTCGACCGTCTTGCCGGCCTGGACCATTCGCTCTACGGGCATCATTGCCCGAACTTCATCGTCACTTGAGCGGACGCTGTTCCATGGACCGATGGTCTGGAAGCAGAAGTCGTTCGGGTCGTTCAACTTGGCCGGGTCGTAGCATTCCGGGTGATCTGCCCCCACCTCCGAGGTCACCACCGGTGCGTTGTCCTTCGACGGCTGCTCCGCGGAAGCGTAAGCAGCGGCTGCACCGAGGCTAAGCGTCGCCGCGAGACCAATAGTCAGGCCCAGGAGCTTCGTGTTTTTAGCCATATTTCCCCCAATAATCGATAACCTGCCTCGAAATAGTGAACCTACCACCCGGAAGCACGGGGGGTCCATCGTCGCGATCCACTCTTTACCAGCAGTTGTCCGCGACATCGCGCGTGCCTCACACGGCATCCTCAGATGGGTACCGTTCGGGCCGTCCTAGTGGGCTCCGTTCGCGTTGACACATTCACCCGTGTGCGCTTCATGGTGCTCCCTTGACGATCGGCGTTGCTTGGAGCCTATCCGGGCGCCGGGGCTTTGTCGTGAAAGGAGCCAGAGAATGTGCTTCCGGAACCGGGCGTGGCCATGGGTGTGAATCTCAGCGCTAAGTGGCGGCATTTCAGGCGACAGAACGAAAGAACGCCCGCGCGTCCTCCGCTACCTGTTCCGGGCATTCCCACAAAACAAGGTGAGCGACACCGGGATAGACCATGAGTACAGCACCGTCTATGCGTGCTGCCAAGCCTTCCTGTTGCCCTCGGGGGAGCAACCCATCGTGCTCACCCCATAAAATCAGGGTCGGCGAATGGATGGTGCCCGCCTCGGTGGGTGGCGTGGCTGCGCACAGGCCCGCCAAGACAGCCTTCCAAGCGTGGGCAGGCATCTTCACGCCGTCGCGCACCCGATCCTCCATGTACCACGTGGGAACCGCATGCACGAGCGGGATCCAGGACAGCGAATCGCGCACCCAAGCCTCCTCGACCGGGTCAGTCAGAGCGTTGACTTCGTTAGCAAAAGGCGGTGATCCCTGAAGACTTAACGGGGAGCCCACCAAAGCGAGTGCAGCGACCCGCTCGGGATACATGACTGCCAGTTGTTGTGCCACGTAGCCTCCGCTGGAGGAGCCAAGGATAAATGCCTTCGGGACATCGAGGGCCTCGAGAATAGCGGCCCCGTCCTCGGCCTGTTCGGCCAGCGAATAACCGTCCTCCGGCTTGTCTGCATCGCCGTGGCCGCGGAGATCCGGCGCATATACCGTGTATCCGGTCAGCAGGGGCACGAGGCGGTCAAAACTCCGGCAGGACTCGCCCCAGGCATGCAACAACAGAAGTGGCTTCGAACCGGCCTCGCCTTGGATGAAGCACGGTACGGTGATGCCCGTGCGGAGCCTCAGATACCGAACCTCGGATTCCATAGGATCAGGCTACGCTTCGCCAAAATATGCGTCGGTCAGCCGGCCTTCTTGGTGATACGGCACCGGCCTCTCCCTCGCGACGCTAGCCCGGATGGACGACGTCGTTGCCTGCCTCGCGGCCCAAGGCCGGTTCCGCGACCAGCAAAGCAGCCGTTCTTCCGCGGATACTCCATCGCTGATTGGCCTTGGCGGCGCCGGCGCGAAACGGCCGCCGGCACCAGACGACTCGGCGAACCGTGAGGGCGCAGCCACGATCCCCGGCTGTAGACTCCAACCGCAGACACGCGCAGATGCCCCCCGCAGCCACGATCCCCACGCCGCCATCCGGTCGAGGTCGTAGTCGTAGGCGAACGCGGTGTATGCGCCGCTGGTGATCAGGGCTGCGGGGTTCCCGGCGCCGTCGTAGACGTAGAGGGACTGCATCCCGAGCTGGAGCGCAGCAGCAGGGCTTCCTCGGTGACGGGGTCGTGTTCGGCGTAGTCGGTGGGGTTGTCCTTTTGCATTGTTCGAGGATGGGCAGGCCCTGGGTGTCGGTGGGGCCGAAGGTGATTCTGAAGGTTCCGTTCCGGGTGGCCAGGGAGAGCACCTCGTCGGGAGGAGCCGGCGTCGGTGTTGTTGTTGGACAGGTCCGCAGCGGTGGTGTTGTTCGTGTCGCCTTCGGCCCGGCCGTCGCTACCGATCATTTCTAGGCTTGAACACGTAGGCCAGCCGCAGCATGGCCGTATATGCAGCCAGCATCGACAGAACCGAGATGCCGATGACGACGTACATTGCGATGCCTTGGACTTCTCCTAGCGGATGGCCGAAAAGCCAGGAGCTAGGGTAGCCACCATTACACCAACCGGAAGCATGATCACGATGCCCGCGCCGAGTAGCACACGGTAACGGAAGATGCTTCGGCGACCGGGTCGCGCATTAGAGTCCTCTCTCGTAGTTTCCTACCCGGTCAAACGTTCGACGTTGAACCCTGACGGCTGGCCACCCGAGATTTGGCTGAGGTCAACAACCATCCAGTTATTGCCTCGAACGATAGGGATCGTGCCCTGACGTGAGTCAGCCAAAATTTGATAGCTCTCCATCAGAGCGTCCTGGTTCGGGTAAAGGTCCATCTGAACATGTTCCGCACAGAGTCTCTGCGCCGACGTGAGCCGGACACCATCGCCCATAGGGACGACCGGATCGCCGACGGCTTCAGAATCGCAGCCCAGGACCTCGTCCACGGCAGCGTAGGCCTCCTCCATGGAGCCAAATGATTCCAGATTCTCGGCTACTGGCTGCTGCCCTTCGCGTGCCGTGAGCGGGACCACCATCAGAAAGACCGCAACGGCGATCTCCGGCAAACGTCGGCGCTTCATCATTTCTACCCCCAAGGTTATGAACGCCACTATTCCAGACTGCGCGCATCTCTGGAATCCTGACGGCTACCTTCACTCTTTTCACCTGACCCGCATGGGAGGCCCTTGTGGCTACAAGGCTTATGTGGTTAGCTACATGAGTAATGAACCAATAGACCGAGCCTCGTAAGGCTCCGCGAAAGGGCGGTCGACTGTGCTTGACGATTCTCGTCCGATCTTCATGCAGATCGCCGAACTGATCGAGGGCGATATTGTCTCCGGCGCTTTGGCGGAAGAGGCCCAGGCCCCGTCCACCAACGAGTTTGCCGCGTTCTACCGGATCAATCCCGCAACCGCGGCCAAAGGAATTAACAAACTCGTCGACGAAGGAATCCTCTACAAGAAGAGAGGGATCGGCATGTTCGTTGCCACCGGAGCGCGGACCCGGTTGCTGGAGCGGCGAAGGGAAGAATTCTTCCTGGACTACGTACAGCCACTCACCCGGGAGGCACTCAAACTCGGCATCACAGCGGATTCACTCCACTCAATGATCACGCGCAGCATTTCAGATCCCGAACTAACGGAAAGGAGCGCAGGACGGTGAACGCGATAACCAAAACACCGGTGATTGAGCTGACCGGCGTCACCAAGCGCTATAAGGATACGACGGCCGTGGACGGAGTGTCCCTGCGAATCGACGGCGGCAAAATCTACGGACTTCTGGGACGCAACGGCGCTGGCAAGACCACCCTGATGTCCATCATCACCGCCCAGGATCCCGAGTCCTCCGGCGACGTCCGGGTCTTCGGCCGGCACCCGTATGAGAATGACGGCGTCCTCTCGCGGATGTGCTTCATTAGGGAGTCGCAGAAGTACCCGGAAGATTTTACGCCGGCCCAGGCTTTTAGGGCGGCGGCGCTCTTTTTCGAGAATTGGGATCAGGACTTCGCCGACGCCCTGGCGGGCGAATTCGGCCTCCCGCTCAAGCGCCGCATCAAAAAGCTTTCCCGCGGGCAGCTGTCCGCCGTCGGCGTCATCATCGGACTCGCCGCACGCGCCGAACTAACTTTTTTCGATGAGCCGTATCTGGGTCTCGATGCCGTCGCCCGGCAGATCTTCTATGACCGGCTGGTGGAGGACTATTCCCGCCACCCGCGGACAATCATCCTCTCCTCGCACCTCATCGACGAGGTCGCCAACCTGCTTGAGCACGTGCTCCTGATCGACCACGGACGGATCATCCTGAACGACGACGCCGAAAGTATCCGCGGTTCGGCCGTCACGGTCACCGGCGCGGAGGCTAAAGTTGCCGAGTTCACGGCCGGCCAGAGGATCCTGCACCGGGAACAGCTGGGATCCCTGGCCTGTGTCACGGTCGAGACCCGCCTTAACAGCACGGACCGTTCCCGGGCCGCCGATCTCGGCCTGGAACTCTCCCCGGTATCCCTGCAGCAACTGGTAATCCGGAAGACGATGGCGGCCCCCGCAGGACGGACCGACGTCGACTCCCAATCAACGGCGGACCCGTCAGAAATGGAGGTGGCGCCATGAATCGCGCCGTCAGCGTTGCCCGCATGCAGCTGATCAACAAATGGACGTTTGTCGGCATCCCCGTACTGATCATTGCCGGCAGTTTTGCACTCACCTATGCCATCGGACTCATGGTTCCGAACACCGGGGGGACCTTTCACTCCGGCGCTTCACGCTGGCTCAAGCAGGAACAAGACCGGCTGGTTCGACAGATCCGGGCCGTCGAAAACACAATCCGAGCGCAAGAAGAAGGCGACCAGCTCATGGCAAAAGACATGTTCGACGGTTTCGACCACACCCAGTACAAAGACGAAGTTGAGCAGCGATGGGGTAAAAAAGCCTATGCCGCAGGAGACCGCTGGTGGCGGTCGAAGACCGAGGACGAGAAGCAGGCGTTCAAGGACCAGCACCTGCAGATCGCTTGGGACTACGCCGTTGCCCGTGAGACCGGCCAGGCACCGGACAGTGAGGTTGTTCAAGCGATCGTCGAACGTCACCTGGCCTGGCTCAACCTCTCCGCCTCCGTAACCGGCGGGCCGGTGACGTCCGAGCGCTTCATTGCTTACGGCGAGATGTATGCCGCTGATGAACGCTTCGCCAACAACTACGGCGGGACAGCCGGTGCCGAGTTCGTGCGTGACGCCATATCATCCTTCGCAGCGAAAGAGCGGACCTAGGGAAGAACCTGCTTCCCTTTCACCCGGCGACTGCCCCCGATTTCGGGATGCTGAGCCCGGCGCCGCTCGTAGTGGGACTGCGGTGCCGCCGCGCTAACCGCGGCCGGCGAAATCGGCCACCGGATCAAGCGCGGCGGGGCGGACAGCGTTGCAGATTCAGCGTGCCACCAAGTGGCCCACCAGATGCTCCGCAATTTCCGCCAGCGCAATCAACCTTCGGTGCCGATCACCCCGGGTTACGGTGCCCGCATCGCTATCTTATTGACGAGGGTGCGGATGCCATCGTCCAGCTTCCTGAGCCCCGAGATAAGCCTGGAACTGAACTCTGCTGATTACGTTTTCGGTTGGACCACGACTTGGGGCAAAGGGTCAAGTTCGGGCGTGCGGGTCCCGCTGCGTTGCGCCGCTGCTCCAGCAAAGACCACGAGGACGATGCCGACTCCCTGCACGAACGAGGGAACCTGGTGAAGGACTACTAAGCCAAGAAGCAGACCGAAGGCAGGTTCCAGCGCCATCAACGTCCCGAAGGCCGTGTGGGTCATACGACGGAGTGCAAACATTTCCAACCCGAAAGGCAACACGGGGGCGAGCAATGCCAACCCGGCAGCGAACACTAGCACCCGCCAATCGAAATGCGTGAGAACTTGAGGTACACCCACGAACGACGCCACCACCGCTGCGATGGGAATCGTCATCGACAACGCACTAATCCCGGTGAAGCGGTCGCCGACACGTTGGGTGAGCAGGATGTAACTACCCCACCCGATACCCGCAAGAAGGGCGAACCCGATTCCGGCAAGGTTCACTTCCCCACGCCACGGCTCCGTAAGTAGCACCACCCCTATCAGGGCTAGTGCGGGCCACGTGAGCATTCGGGCGCTGCCGCTTCGGATGGCTGCGACGGTGAGCGGTCCCAGGAACTCGATTGCCACAGCGGTACCTAGCGGGATGTGTTCAATTGCGGAGAGGAAAGCGACCGACATCAACGCGCTAGCGGCTCCCAGCCCGAGGATCGAGGGGACGTCCTGCCGCCGGATGCGCCGCCAGGGCGGGCGCGCGATCAGCAAGAAGATCACCCCGCCCATTGCTAAGCGCAACCAGGCGGTTCCGGCCGCGCCCACTTGTTCAATGAGCCCTACCGAGAGCGATGAACTGAGCTGAATCAGGAGCATCGCGGCTACCGCCATAGACCACGGCGGTAGCGGCTCCCGGGACGTTGCGCTCACTGTGCGGAAACCAATCGTTGGGAAACTTTGACGTCAGGGGTGACGAACTTCAAGCCAGCAGACAGTAGGGTAACCGCCGCGGCTAAGGCCTCATCGGTTGTCGGGTCGAGGGCCCGGTATGCTTCACGCCAAGCAGCGATGTGCGGTAGTTCTTCCACCGTGCTTTCGGTAAGAAGTTTGCGTGCGTGCGCTTGGGCAGCGTCGACAAGTTTGTCACTGGCAGGATTGCTAGGTGCGGCTTCCAACCCGTCGATGCCCAGTAGCAGCACGCGGTCATCGGGACGCAGCTCGAACACTGCCGGTTCGACGCTTGTGGTGCTCAGGAAGTGTTTGTGCAAGTCTGTTTCAGGCATGAGGGTTCTCCGGCCGGCGCGCCGCGCCCACGCCGGGTTCGAAAACCGTGAGCGTGAAACGAGCCGGCTGGGCAGCTGAGTTTGTGTAGGCATGCGGTTCATCCCCGGGGAACGACATCGCGTCGCCCTGGGCGAGGACGAAGGTTTGCGAAGCAACGGCGATGGTGACTTCACCGGCGAGGACCTGGAGCAGCTCTTGGGTCCCGTCCGCGTGGGCTTGAGTTGAATGCCCATCCCCCGGCATCAGCGTCCAATCCCAGAGCTCGACGACATCCGGGGAAGCCGTTCCAGCCACGAGCAGACCGCGCCCGCCGAATTCACCGGTCCACAACTCGGCCCCGTGGCCCTTGCGGGTCACTTTGACTTCCTTGGGGGCCGAAGGCTCAACCAGCGTCGGCAGGCCAACGCCAAGCGCATCGCTCAACCGCAGCAGTGTCCCGATACTTGGGTTGACGGTGCCCTGTTCGACATTCACCACCATGCGCCGGCTCACCCCGGCATGGGTCGCGAGTTGGTCCAGCGTCCACTGACGTGACTGTCGTTCTTGCTTTACGCGAGCGCCAATCGTGCGAGCGAGCGATTCCATGCTTGGATCCATGGATGCATCATACTGCACTATTGGTGCAAGCTGTTGCGCCTGGGGCCCGGGCTCTACCGCCTTATTGAGTGCAGCAATCAGCACGTCGGTAGCTCAGTTGAAACGCGGAGCGAAGGCTATGGCATCCAAATCATTGGCAGTTAGCGTGTTGCCGTAGGGGACATGCTGCTGCCCCTGTGCGGGACAACGAAGATCAAAGACGCCCTCGACTAGGCGCCGGCGAGCAGCCTGTCGCTATACGGGCGCAAGCTCCGGAAAACCATGAGCTTCCACTGGCCGACTGGCGACCAGCAGGCAGCTCTGCCCGTAAGCCGAACCTCAGCAGGCTCGTGAGCACCGGGACGGCTGAAAGTAGTCGGTGAGGAATCCAGCCAACGTACCAGTGAGGATCACCAGGAGCCCCGGCAAGAGCGTGATCGGACCGACGTACTCGCGAATGTCGACTCTGAAGAGCGTTGCCAGCAAAACCGCGAATAGAACGTACGCCAAGGCCAAAGTAGCCCCGATCGTCGTGATGAGGGTTCCCCGCGTCCGCCTTTTGTTCTTAGGGAACTCCTTCGCATAGTCTTCGGCCGTGCCCAATTCGGCTTCCGCCGTCGTCCCTACACCAGCCTCGTGCGCCCGCACCCCTTCGACTACTCCGGCGATCTCCGCTTCGGACAGGCCACGGAGTCTGAGGTTGAAGATCAGTCGCCGCTCGTAGCTCATGCGCTCGCTCCCTGCGAGTCTTTGGCCCGACGGCGTGATGCCAGCGCTCCATAGAACGCGGACACAACGAGGGCAGAAGTTAGGAGGACTGACACATTGACGACGAGCGAGAGTTCCATCTGGTGAGGCAGGAGCATGGTCACGTCCCACCCCACGTTGTCGGCGCGAGTGATGAAGTCTGTGTCGATCGGATTCCACAGTATGGCCGTGGCGCTTGTTGCCGCCAAGGCGCAGAGGCTGAGGACAAGGTGGACGGCGGAAAGTACCGGCGGCTTTCCTGCTTGATTTGTCGGATGTTCGATTAAAGTCTCCCCAATTCTGTTTCGATGATGGCCGCTGGAGCCGCTGCCAATACTTTGCCCATGCCCCGGAGCGAGGTCAGCCGGTATATTCGCGTCGGTAGGCTTGGAGCGCGTCGTCCCTGATCCAATTTCTGGTCAGGACTGCGTCCAGAAGGCACGATGCGGCGAAGATGGCCCAGACGATCCATGTTGGCGCGTGCCCCGCAAAGGTCAATGCCATAACAGCAACCACGATGCCGGCTGAGACATAGCCATACATCCGGCGCGCAGGGGCGGCGAATCGCGCCTCTTGTATCTCGCGAAAGTAATTCAGCATCAGTTCTCCAAGGTTCGAATCGGAGCCTACCGCACTGGTTGCGTCGAAAAGCTCCAGTCCATGCGTGTCCAATAACCCAGCGATTTACAGCCCTTGTAGCGCCGGGTCGAGGCCTTTGGGACGGACATTTTCGACTCTTCAGCTATGCGCCGACAGCGGCGTATTCGCAGTTCAGTTTCTCGGTCAAGCGTTCGATGTTGAACCCTGACGGCCGGCCACTGGCGATGTGGCTGAGGTCAACAACCATCCAGTTGTTTCCTCGAACGAGAGGGATTGTGCCCTGCCTTGAGTCAGCCAGGATTTGATAGCTCGCCATCAGGGCATCCCGGTTCGGGTAGAGGTCTATCTGAACATTTTCCGAACAGAGTCTCTGCGCCGACGTGAGCCGGACGCCATCGCCCATAGGAACAACCGGATCGCCAACGGCTCCTGGCTCGCAGCCCAGGACGTCGTCCACGGCAGCGTAGGCCTCTTCGATGGAGCTAAACGATTGCAGGTTTTCGCTTCCTGACTGCTGCCCCGCGCATCCCGCGAGCGGGACCGCCACAAGAGAAATTACGACGGCGATCTCCGGCCAACGATTGTGCTTTATCACTTCTACCCCCAAGGCTATTGACGCCAATATTCCATACTGACCGGGCTCCCGGAAGAAGCTGATCCGGGTTATTGCCATTTCGGCAGATGGCCCGAGAACTGAGAACAGGTGTTCCTGAAGTCTTTCCTGATTCCCGATGCGTCGCCCTGCTTGGCGGGAGCTACGACGTCCCTCAGCCAGCCACCTTCAGGATCTTCGACACTGGCTTCATACCAAGGGGTCCTGGTGAACTGCTCGACCATTGCAAGCGATTTCCTTTGCCCTTCGACATCTCCCCTGTCGGACGCGTCCAGGAATTCCCGTTCCCATGAGCACAACCAGTGGAAAGTGACAATGCCCTCAGCGATGCCGTCCTCATACGTTGTGTCGGACTGTCGGTAATTTTCAGGAGCTTCCGTCAGCCATTCCGCTCCCGAGGGCAGCGGTTCAGGAAACGTCTCCACCGCAGCCCTAATCTGCCGGTCCATCTCCGGCGCTTCGCGGAAGACAGCACCACCCGCTTCGGCCAAGCGGCCGGCCAACTCGTAGTCTGCTGCGAATTGATTGCCCTCGGGGGCAGGTGAACAGGCTACGAGGCCAACCAGAACTGCCATGGCTGGGACTGCCCGGTTCCGGAACGGCCGGCTTGTTGAACTTTTCCGGAACAAGGGAACTCCTGGATTGTTGGGCGAAGACCGCATGAAAGACGAGTATATCCATTCATTGGAATAACCGCGCGGCACGTGTCCGTTGGACCCGGGGCCAGCAGGTCCGGGGACGCACTACTGGGCGGCCGGATTTCAGGGCGCGGAATTCCTTATCCGAAGAATTCGTACTCTTCCACGGACCCGCGTTCTGCCGCGACAGGGCAGATTTCGCGACGACAGACGGATGCCACCCAGAATGAAATCCCCTGCTGAACGTCGGCGGCTTCGATGACCAGTTCCAGCGCGAAGCCCACCTCATCGCCTATAGTCCGGCCGACTCCGAAACCGGACACCCGGTTGTGGTCCGGGAGATCCCCGCCGACAAGAAGGCGAATGCCGGCAGATCCTTCGGAGCTTTCTTTAAGCGGCAAGACGGTGCCGCCATGGACCATCCACTAGGCACCGCCCTCCAAGACCGTCTTATGCCCGGCACAGACGGGCACTTCCACGCGGGAGCCGGGCATGAGCTTGAAGACGGCCGTCGGACTTTAGAGACAGCGCAGCACAGAGCACGCAGTCATGGTGGCGACGATATCGAAGGAAGGTGTGAACTGGCTGAACTACTCCCTCTTTTTTCACATTGTTTCCGCCAACGTGAAACGATTCTATTGGTCCCGGACAATGCCGAGGACATCATGGCCGCCGTCTTCCTTGAGCTGTGGAGACGCCGGGCGAACGTGCGGATCGTTGAAGGCTCTGTTCCGCCCTGGCTGCTCGTCACAATCACGAGCGTGGCACGCAACAGCAGACGGGCAGCGCGCCGCTACCGCAGGCCGCTCTGTCCGCGCCCCGCGCTGACGTTTCCGATGCCGCAAGACGCCCGTGAAGTATCGATTGTCAATGACATCCGGGGCGCTCCCATGCTTCCGTCGAGAATGCCTTCCGAAAAAGACAGGATTACCAATTTGACCCCGGCCCCAAACCGGCTACTGTCCACCGGGCCGCCGCGGCGTTCCCTCCGGCTACTACTTTCGCTACTCGCCTGCGCAGCATCCGTGGGCCCGTCAAAGTAACGTCATTGGCGCCGCGTGGCACAAAGTTGTGTACCGTTGCCCCCATGAATTCCGGACAGAAGCGGTTTGAAATCATCCACGAACAGAAGAGCCTTGCCGAAAGCATCCGGGTCCTCCGTGATACCGAAACGGGGGTCTGCTACCTGCAGACGTGGTCCGGGACCAGCGGAGGTCTGACGATCATGGTGAACGCCGACGGCTCGCCCGTCGTTCAGCAAAGCTGACGGCTTGGCAAGCCGATCGGCATACCGGCGCTCCTGCGACACCGAGCGATCAAATCCACAGGCGACATCCTTCACCCGTCACGTGACAGGCTTCCGCTGGTTCATCATTGAGCACCGAACGCCGCAGCCTTAGCAGTGGCATGTGGAGGACACACCAACTGGCCCTCACATCGTCCGCGCGGGGGAAGGCGACGTCACCGGCGAGCCCGGGCTGCTCGACCGGTACCTTTTCGAAAGCCGGTCCTCTGCCGGCCGCATAGCGCTCGTCGAGCACATCCTGGGCCCGAAGTCTTTAGCCGCCCCGCTCCACCGGCACAGCCGCGAAGACGAATACACGTTCGTGCTGGCAGGCACGCTCGGGGTGATCGAAGAGGGAATCGAAATCACAGCCTCGCCCGGGACCTAGTCACCAAGCTCCGCGGCCGCTGGCACACCTTCTGGAATGCCGGCGACGACGAACTCCGCGTGCTCGAGATCATCGTCCCCGGCGGCATCGAGGCCTTGTTCCGTCGCCTTGCCGAGCCCGGCGGAGAGTACTCCCGCGATACGCTTCCCGCCCTAGCGGCCGAGTACGGCGCCGAGGTTAATTTCGAAGCGACCACGCCGCTGGTCGAGCGGCACGGCCTGGTCTTCTAGCTTGACTGGTCCGGCTCCTCGCCAGGCATCCCGGCAGCATCGAGGGATGCAACAAATGGAACCTTCTGCACCTTAAGGCACGACGGCGGTTCACCATGCCTGGTCGGGCGGCTCAGAGCCTGGTGTCGAAGGAATCGCAGAAAACGTTCTCGTTGAATGTTCCCTGGAACTCCGACTTTCCCTGGATCTTTTCGATGGTGGCCCGGATCGCCTCCCGTGACCCGGCGTGGGCGTGGATGGCCGTTTTCACCATGGGCACGTCAATCAGGTGGTTGGGCTGGTTGAGCGAGACGAAAACGGTCGGCACCTCGGTGACGTACCAGGGGATTTCCGCAGCCATGGGCGTTGACCACTTGATCCTGATCGCAGCCTCCTGCGCGAAGCCCTTGACATTGGCGAACACGAAGGCGGCATCGTACTTCTCCGCGTAATCTCCGGTGGCTTCCTCGGAAATGACGGACATGAAATTCACGCCGGTCTCCCCTGCTGCTCCGCGCTGGTCCGCCGTCCTGAACAGGTCCACCGTAAACCCTGCGAGCTCCAACTCGGATTTAACAGTGTCCAGGTAGGCCAGCGGGTCTGCACGGGTGAAGTCAGCACCGCCGGAAATTCCGTACAGCCGGATCCGTTGGTGCGTCTCCGGGGTGATCGGCAGGTTCCTGGCGGTGTCCTTGACCAGGGTGACGGTCTTGTCCGCAATCTCCGCCGCGATGGCCCGATGGGCGTCGCTTCCGATCACTGCGAGGGCCTCCGCCGGCGGCACCAGTTCGGCGGCCGGCTTGCGGTGCAGGCCGAGGCTGGCCTTGAGCGCGAGGATCCGGCGCAGCGCATCCTGGAGTCGCTGTTCGGTAAGGACGCCGGACTTGTAACCCTCCATCATGTACCGGAAGTCTTCTGCGGGGTTGCGGAAGAACAGGAACATGTCGCAGCCGGCGGCAATAGTGGCCGGGACCAGGTCCTTGCGCTTCATGGCCTGGGTCAGCCCGATCATCTGGGAAGCGTCCGTCAGGATCAGTCCGTTGAAGCCGAGTTCGCCGCGGAGCAGGTCGCCGAGCAGCTCGGGCGCCAGCGTGGCGGGCAGGATGTCCCGGTCTGCCAGGCCCGAGCGGAAGTGCCGGGAGAGTTCCGGTGCGCCGATATGGCCGATCATGATGGACTGCACGCCATGCCCGATCATCTCCCGGTAGACGTGCCCGTAGGTCCGGTCCCATTCCTGGTAGCTGAGGGTGTTGTAAGACGTGACCACGTGCTGGTCGCGTTCGTCCATGCCGTCGCCGGGAAAATGCTTCATGGCGCAGGCGGTGGGTGATTCGCTGATGCCGTCGAAGTATTCTTTGGCGCGCTCGACCACGATCTCCGGCGTATTGCCGAAGGCTCGGGTGGAGACGACGGTGTTGCGCCAGTTGTAGTGGATGTCCACGATCGGCGCGAACGCCCAGTTGCATCCCAGCGCCGCTGTTTCCACGCCGGCCACCTGGCCCATGCGCCGGGCGATTGACTTGTCGGGGTGCGAGCCGGCCTGCAGGTGCGTGGACACAAACGTGCCGTCGTCGCAGCTGCCGGCGCCGCCCATTTCCGGGTTGGAGGCCACGAGGAGCGGGATGCGGGTTTGGGATTGTGCGTACCGGATGTGTTCCTGCACGGCGGCGGAGGGGCCCGGCCGGTAGCGCATGCCGCCCACGTGATAGGCGTCCAGGACACCGTCGAGGTATTCCGGGCTGTAGTCGTTGTTGTGGTTAATGAAGAGTTGGCCGATCTTTTCCTCGATCGACATGCCCGCAATGGTTCCCTCCACCCAGGCGATCGCGTCGTCGTCGAGGTGGAACGGCGCGGCTGTGAGGTCGACGTCGAACCGGTTCGGTCCGGGTTCCGTGGCACCGGCGGTGCCGGCGGCCGGGGCGGAGAGCCCCGGGGCAGCGCCGTTAACTCCAGCAACGCCGGCAACCGCGGCAATGCCACTCAGCGCCCCGGTCACCACCTCGCTGACCGGGGCGGCGATGTCCACCACCACGCCGGCTTCGTCCGCTTCCAGCGGTTCCAGCGTGGCGAGCTGTGACTCAAGCAGCGTGGACGGCATGAAGTGTCCGGAACGTCCTTCAATCCGCGCGGCGAGGACTTCTTTGCTGCCGTGCAGGTGCAGGAACACCGTGTCCGGCGCCTGTGCCCGGATGGCGTCACGGTAGCTGCGCCGCAGGGCGGAGCAGGCCAGGACCAGTCCGCCGTCGCCGGCGTCGGCGAGTCTCGCGCCGACTGTCTCGAGCCAGGGCCAGCGGTCCTCATCGGTGAGGGGTGTACCGGCCGCCATCTTGGCCACATTTTCCACCGGGTGGAGTGAGTCGCCGTCGAGGAAGGGTACTCCCAGCTCCCGGGAGACAAGGTCACCGATGGTGGTCTTGCCACAGGCGGAAACGCCCATGACGATGACGCGCGGCTTTGACATGACGCCGGCCTGCGGTGCGGGGGTTTCGTTAGTCATCACCAGTCGTGGACCGTTCCGTCGACGAGGCGGTTGTAGGGCAGGTAGGCCTGCTGGTAGGGGAAGGCCGCGGCGGCTTCTTCGTTGAACTCCACACCGATGCCGGGCTTGTCGCCCGGGTGCAGGTAGCCGTCCACGAAGGTCATGGATTGTTCGAAGACTTCGTTGGTTTTATCCGAGTGCTGCATGTATTCCTGGATCCCGTAGTTATGGATCGCCAGGCCCACGTGCAGCTGCGCGGCGAACCCGACCGGGGAAATGTCGGTGGGCCCGTGGAAGCCGGACTTGATCTGGTACTGCGCGGCGTAGTCCATGACCTTCTTCAGCGGGCTGATCCCGCCGAAGTGCGTCGAGGCGGCCCGGACGTAGTCGATGAGCTGTTCCTTGATGATGGCCTGGTAGTCATAGACGGTGTTGAAGATCTCCCCGATCGCCAGCGGGGTGGTGGTGTGCTGCCGGACCAGGCGCAGCGCTTCCTGGTTTTCGGCCGGGGTGCAGTCCTCGAGCCAGAACAGGTCGTAGGGTTCCAGGGCCTTACCGAGCTTCGCGGCCTGGATCGGGGTCATCCGGTGGTGCCCGTCGTGCAGGAGCGGGATTTCCGGACCGAACTCGTTCCGGACCGCCTCGAACACGCCCGGCAGGTGCCGCAGGTAGGCGCGGGTGTCCCAGTCCTCCTCCAGCGGGAACGCCCCGCGCCCGGCGGGCTCGTAGTCGTAGCGCTCCCCCGAGGCCTGGGCCTGCGCCGCGACCCCGTAGACGGCCTTGATTCCGGGGACCGCGGTCTGGATCCGGATCGACTTGTAACCCAGTTCCAGGTGTTCCCGGACCGAATCAAAGAGCGAGGGAAGATCCGCGCCCGAGGCGTGCCCGTAGGCGCGCAGCCCGTTCCGGGACGCCCCGCCCAGCAGCTGGTAGACCGGCATCCCGGCGAGCTTGCCCTTGATGTCCCACAACGCCATGTCCACCGCCGCGATCGCGGCCATCGTCACCGGGCCCCGCCGCCAGTACGAGGACCGGTACAGGAACTGCCAGGTGTCCTCGATCCGGTGCGGGTCCTTGCCGATCAGCAACTGCGCGACGTGTTCCTTCAGGTACGCGGCCACCGCGAGCTCACGCCCGTTCAGGGTCGCATCCCCGATTCCGGTCACCCCGTCCTCGGTGGTGATCCGCAGGGTCACGAAGTTACGGGACGGGCTGGTCACGAAGACTTCCGCGGCAATGATTTTCACAGCTATTCCTTTCGAGCGGTGCTGGGTCGGGGACCTAGTTGGAGTTGGCAGCAAATGGTTTGGTGGATGGCCCGGGCGTGGCAGCTACCGACGCGTCTCCCGGAGCCTCCGGTGAGGCGTCTGCGGACACTGTGCCCTCGCTGTCGCCGCTGGCTCGGCGGGCCCGGATTTCGGCCAGGATCCGCGCGTGCATGGCGTCCGTGAGCTGGTACTTCGACATGACCAGGACGGCCAGGATGGTCAGCACGGCCGGGATGGCACCGGCGGCGAGCTGGATTCCGAAGATGGCGTCAGCACTCTGGACGGCGCCGGACTTATAGCCGCCCCAGGCCAGGGCGTAGGCTGCGAGCGCGCCGCCTACGGCTTGGCCGGTCTTGCGGGTGAAGGAGAAGAGCGCGTAGGTGATGCCCTCCGTGCGGACGCCGGTTTTCCATTCGCCGTATTCCACCGTGTCCGCTTCCAGCGCCCACACCACGATGTTGACTGCGAGGACGCCCACGAGGCTGACGACGAGGCCGGAGAAACCCATCCAGACCTGGCTGGCCGGAGTGAAGAAGATGATGGCGCCGCCGACGACCGTGAACATGGCCGAGAAGATGTAGACGCGCTTCTTGCCGAAGTTTCTGACCAGCCGGGGCATGAAGGCGGCCAGCACGAAGGTCAGCGCCAGTTGGACAATCGAGAGCACGGGGTAGAGGTCCAGCCGGCCCAGGACGTCGCGCAGGTAGTACAGCTGCACCGACGTCAGGGCGAGGTAACCGGTGAGGAAGAAGAAGGAGCTCAGGCACAGCATCAGGAGCGGCTTGTTGCCTTTGAGCGTGTCCATGCTCTGCTTGAGCGTGACATTCGGAACGGCACGGTGAACGCGTTCCTTGGCGGTCAGGACGGTGAAGAAGTACAGCGCGGCACCAATCGCCACGAACACGAGGGTGATGGTGGTGAAGGTTGCCTGCAGGTCCGCGCCGGGTTTGATGAGCGGGGCGACGAAGATGCCAAGCGCGGAGCCGACCAGCAACGCACCGACCATGCGGGCGGAGCCAAGTTTGGCCCGTTCACCAGGGTCCTGGGTCATGGCGCCCGCAAGCGAGCCGTAGGGAATATTGACCAGGCTATAGGCAAGGCCGAGGGCAGCGTAAGTGACGTAGGCGTAAAGCAAAGTACCGGATTCACCCAGTTGCGGCACGGAGAACGTCGCCACGCTCAACAGCAGCAGCGGAATCGAACCGAACATGATGAACGGACGGAACTTACCGAAACGTTTACTGAAGGCCCGGTCCACCACCCTGCCGGCGAAGATGTCGGCGAAAGCATCAAAGATCCTGACGGCCAGCAGCAGTGTGCCGGCAGCTGCGGCCGAAATGCCGGCCACGTCCGTGTAGTACACGAGCAGGAACATGGTGGCGGTGGTGAAAGCGAGATTGTTCGCTGCATCGCCGGCGCCGTAGCCGATGATACTTAGCCTGCTGAGCTTCTTCATGATTGGGCTCCTTTACCCGGTGCCGGTTCCGTGGAGCCGGCGGAAAAATGGTCAATGCTAATTGATGGTTTAGCTGCTGCTGGCGTTCTTGCGGCCAGCGAGCGCGGTCCACCGCTGGCGCAGGGCGAATGCGGCGGGTTTGGGCTTGCGGTCGCGGGTGAAGACGCCCTTTTTGTTGCCGTCAACCCGCATGATGCCGTTGGATGTCTGGAAGTCTGCGAAGTTCCATACCTGCTCGCCGACCATGGCGTCCACCCGGTCGAATACGCGGTGGTACATGGCCAGGAAGGCCGCCTGGTATTCCTCGCTCCAGGGCTGCTCATAGATGGAGTGGAAGCCGGGCATGGTGTCCGGCCCGTACTCGGTCATGATCATGGGCTTGCCGTATTTGGCTTCCCATTCCCGCAGTTCCTTCTCGAGGACCTGCTCCGCCGTTGCGAGGTCCCCGTTGTTCAGATACCAGCCGTAGTAGCGGTTGAGCATGATGACGTCGAAGAGGTCGCCCAGCAGTTCCTTGTCCGGGGTGTCGAACATAACGTTGACGTAGCCCACCGGGCGGGTCGGGTCCAGCTTGCGGGTCAGTTCGGCCAGCGGCTCGAAGTACTCCCGGGCCCCTTCCTCCGAACCGTTCGGTTCATTGGCGATGGACCAGATCACCACCGAGGGGTGGTTCTTGTCCCGGGCCACGAGCTCCGTAATGGCCTGCCGGTGGCTCTCCGCCGTCATGGCGTCGACTCCGCCGTCGACGTAGGTCTTCTTGGCGATTCCGCCAAAGACGGCGCCGAAGCCGAGGTGCAGCCCGACGGCTGCTGTTTCATCGATCACCACAATGCCGTGGCGGTCGGCGAAGTCCATGACTTCTTCAGCGTAGGGATAGTGCGAGGTCCGGAATGAGTTGGCCCCCACCCAGTCCAGGAGTTGGAAATCGTTGACCATCTGGGCGTTGCTGTGACCCTTGCCGATGGTGACGTGGTCCTCATGCATACCGAAACCGGTGAAGTAGAACGGTTCTCCGTTGATGAGGAATTCTTTGCCCCTGACCTCAACGGTGCGCACGCCCACCGGCAGCGTGTACGTGTCGACCAGCCGGCCGCCGTCACGGATTTCTGCCGTCAGGCTGTAGAGGTAGGCGGCACCGGGCTTCCACAGCACGACGTCGTCGACCGTCAGGGTGCCCGTGGCGCCCTCAGCGACAGCAACTTCGACGCCGTCGGCATCCTTCAGGGTTGCCTTCACGGTTTCGCTGCCGGCGCCGCCCGCGGTTTTCACGGTGTAATCCACGGAGCCTGTGCCGCCGTCGAAGCCGGTAGTAACCGTGATGTCATCCACGATGACGGCGGGTGTGCTGTAGAGCCAGACGCTGCGGTGCAGTCCCGCATAGTTGTAGAAATCGTGGAGGTAGCTCTGCTGGCGGCGGCCGTCCTCCGTGACCGTGATGCTGCCCGGCGGAATGGTGGCCTGCGTGAGTTCATTGTTGACCGAGACCGTCAGCCTGAACGTCCCGCCGGCGGTGACATGGTCCGTGATGTCAGCGCCGAACGGCATGTAGCCTCCGGCATGCTCGGCCACCAGGACCTCGTCGACCCACACCATGCCCTCGTGCGTTGCGGAGTCGAGGCGGAGGTGGATGCGTTCGCCGGCCCAGCCGCGCGGAACGCGGACCTCGCGCTGATACCAGACGTAGCCCACGTGATCGCGGATGGCCTTGTCCGGAAAGACGTCGTTGTAGCTGGCCGGGACGCTCGTTTCCAGCCCGGTATCCAGCGCGGACCTGAACCATTCCTCGCGGTGGCCGGCACGGCCGAAGTCCACCTTGAACCTGTAGAGACCGTCCAGGTTGACCACTTCGCGGGTTTCGCTGGCTTGAGGCTTAAGCATGGGGTTCCTATCGCGTCGTTGCGGGCTGTGCCGGGAGTGGATCATGGGACCGGCGGTGCACCGGAACTGCTCTTGTAGTAAGCCTAGTCACATGGCAATCATTTGGCAAGCGGTTGCCAAAGATTTCGTTGAAAGTTCATGAAACACAGCTGCCCGGCTCCCCCGTGACAAGGGAACCGGGCAGCCGTGCATGCACGGAGGACGTTACGGGGAGACAGCCGGCTCCCCGAACGTGCCGCACAGGTCTTCAACCAGGCCGGCCACGCCACGGTCCCCGGCCAGGACCGGATCCACAAGTTCAAGCATGGCCCGGATCCTCTCGCTGCCGCTCAGCCGGTTCGCTGCCGCCACCTCGTCGGCACGCGGGTCCTGCAGTGCGGCAGCGGCGGCACTGTAGTCGATCCAGGCGGCCATCATGAGCGCTGCCGCCGCACCGGACCTGCCCGCGGCACGCTCGGCCCGCAGCACGGGAACAGCGCGCATCCGCAGCTTGGTGCTGCCGTCCATCGCGATCTGCGCAAGGTGGTGGGCAATACGGGCGTTACCGAAGCGTGCCAGCAGCGCGTCCCGGTAGGCCGGGATCTGCAGCTCTTCGGCGTTTCCCGCCGTCCTGTGAAGGACCGCTTCCGCCTCGTCCCAGAATTTGGCCACGGCCTGCAGGCACAGCGGGTCCGCCAGGGCCTGGGCCACCGTGGTGTGGCCGCGCAGTTGGCCCGCGTAGGCCAGCAGCGAGTGCGCGCCGTTCAGGAGCCAGAGCTTCCGGTTCTCGTACGGCTCGATGTCAGTCACGAACACGGCGCCGGCGTCTTCCCAGCGGGGCCGCCCGGCGGGGAAGTCCCCGCTGAGGACCCAGTTAGCGAAGGGCTCGGCCACGACGGGTGAAGTGTCGCGGTAGCCGCACGCTGCCTGGACGGCGGCAAGGTCCGCCTCTGTGGTGCGCGGCGTGATGCGGTCGACGGAGGTGCTGACGAAGCTGACGTTGGCCTCGATCCACCCGGCAAGGTCTTCGTCCCATGCCCGGGCCAGGCCAAGCACGGCGTTGCGCGCCACCGCACCGTTGTTGGAGAGGTTGTCGCAGCAAACCACGGCCAGCGGTCCTGCGGCGGTCGCCCGGCGTGCGGCAAGGCCCAGCACCAGCCGGCCCAGCGGCGTCGTAGGGTTTCCGCCTCCGGCCAGCAGCGCAAGGTCCGCGACAACGTCAGGCGCCTTCCGATCGAGAAGCCCGTCGGAGCCAAGCCGGTATGCGGCTTCGGTGATGGTCAGGGTCACAACGGCGGTGGCGCGGGCCGCAAGGAGCGCCGAGAGCCGCTGCAGGTCCGCCCCTTCCCGGGCCTCGACAATGCTGCTGACGACGGCGAAGTTGTCGCCGCCGTCGGCGCGTTCGACGACGGTGTAGAGCCCGTCCTGCGCGGCGAGGGCCAGGGCGGCGTCGGGGCGGCGGCCGGTGAAGGCGGCGATACCCCAGTCCGGGGCGTCGCTGGCGTGGTGGGTGAACCAGGCCTGGTGCGAGCGGTGGAAGGCGCCCAGCCCGAGATGGACGATCCGGACGGGTGCTGCAGCGGATGGCCGCAGCCGGCGATTGAGTTCCGGAAGTTCCAGTCCGGGGGTCTCCTGGGATTGCAGCTCGATGCTCACAGTTTGAATACCTTTCGGGGAGACCCGTCCACAATGTCGATGATCAGCTCATGGGCGCGGTCCTCACTGACGCGGTGTTCGGCAACCAGCCGGGCCAGGAAGGATGCCTCGATCCGGCGGGAGGCATCATGGCGCGCGGGAATCGAGCAGAATGCGCGGGTGTCATCGATGAAGCCGGACGAACGGGAGAAGCCGGCGGTTTCGGTGACGGCCGAGCGGAAGCGGAGCATGGCGTCGGGCGCGTCCAGGAACCACCACGGAGCCCCCAGGTAGACCGAGGGATAGAAGCCGGCCAACGGGGCAAGTTCGCGGGAGAACACGGTTTCATCCATGGTGAAGAGCACCAGATGGAAATCCTTGGCGGTGCCGAAATCCTGCAGCAGCGGACGGATTGCCTCGGTGTAGCTGATGGCGAACGGGATGTCGTGGCCGGTGTCCGCACCGTAGGCAGCAAACGTCGGTTCGTGGTGGTTGCGGAAGGATCCCGGGTGGATGGTCATCACCAGGCCGTCCGCCACGGACATCCGCGCCATCTGGTACATCATGTGGGCTTCGAAGGCGTCGCGGTCCTGCGCCGTGGCCTGACCCGAGCGGGCGCGGTCAAACAGTGTGGCGGCGTCACCGGCGTCGAGCTTGAGCGTCGCGGGAGTGCGCACGCCATGGTCGGCGGAGACTGCACCGTGGTCCACGAAATAGCGTCGCCGGTTTTCCAGGGCGGTGATGTAGCCGGCATAGCCGGTGGCGCCGTCGCCGGCTGCCGTGATCAGCCGGTCCACATTCGCGGCCCAGGTGGGGTGCGCGATATTCAGGTAGGCGTCCGGGCGGAAGGTGGGCAGAACGCGTCCGTGGAACGTGGGGTCCTGGGCGATGGCCTGATGGCTGGAGAGGCTGTCCAAAGGGTCGTCCGTGGTGGCGAGGACCTCGATGTTGAAGTCCTTGAAAAGTTGGCGGGGCCGGAAGCCCGGCTCCAGCAACTTGGCGGCAATCGCGTCATAGCTGGCGTCGGCGGTGTCCGCGCTGATCTCCTCCCGCAGGCCGAAGACGCTGTCGAACTGGGTGCGCAGCCAGTGGCCGGAGGCGGTGCCGTCGAGCAGGGGCCAGGCCTGGCAGAACTCGTGCCAGACGGCGCGGGAGTCCGGCGCCGTGGTCTCGGAGCCCCGCAGCCGGTCCAGCGGGACTCCACTGGCGTGGATCAGCCGGGTGACGTAGTGGTCCGGGCTCACCAGCAGCGCTGCCGGGTCAGGGAAGGGGGTGTTGTGCTCGATGACGGCGGCGTCAACGTGGCCGTGCGGGGAAATGATGGGCAGGTCCTGGACGCGCTGCAGGAGGTCGCGCGCGATGCTGCGCGTTCCGGGATCAGCGGGCAGGAGCCGGTCTGGGTGGGCGGCAATCGACTGTGACATAGCTCAATAGTCCGGCCTCTTGGCGCCTATTGTCAACCGGTTGCCAAATATTGCCACCATGTTGCCGGGGTGGCCGCCTAAGGGTTTAGCCGGCGGGCAGCAGCCGTCCGCTGGAGCCCCGCAGCACGAGCTCTGTTTCGACGCTCAGCGTTCCCGCCGGTTCCTCCGCGCCCTGCAGGAGATCAAGCAGCATCGCGGCTGCGCCCGCACCGCACTCACCCAGGGGTGAGCGGACCGTGGTCAACGGGGGTGTGGTGAAATCCGCCCCGAAGATGTCGTCGAAGCCGACGATGCTGATCTGGTCCGGCACCACCACACCCGCAGCCTGGAGCTCCTGCATCAGTCCGATGGCGAGAAGGTCGTTGTAGGTCAGGACGGCCGTGGCGCCGCTGGCGCGCACATCGCGCGCGGCCTGCCTGCCGCCGTCGACCGTGGGCTTGGTGGATTCAAGCCGCACGGCCTCAAGCCGGGACCACTCGCAGGCAGCCTGCACCCCTTCCCAGCGGCGGGCGGACATCCAGGACCTGGGCGGTCCGGCCACGAACGCGACTTTCGTGTGCCCGTTGGAGGCCAGGCTGCGGACTGCCTGGCTGATGCCCTTGTCGACGTCGGGTACCACGCACGGGACGCCCTCGACTTCCCGGTTGATGACCACCACGGGCTTGTCCCGGGCGAGCGTACGGATGTCATCGTCGTCCATGCGCGGGCTGGCCAGGATCAGTCCGTCCACCGTGGCCATCATCTTGTGCGCGGCGGTGAGTTCCGTAGCGGCGGATTCGGCCGACTCGGCCAGCACCATCGTGTAGTCCCGCTGCGTGGCGGTGGTCTCGGCCCCGCGGATGATGCCGAAGAAGGTGGGGTTGGTGATGTCCGCGACGATCAGGCCCACGGTGCTGGTCCGGCCGGTAGGCAGCGCCCGGGCGAACGGGTTGACCTGGTAATTCAGCTCGGCTGCGGCATCCTCGATGAGTTTCTGGGTCTTGGCGCTGACCCGGCCGGGTTTACTGAGGGCGCGGGAGACCGTGGACGGGTTGACCCCGGCCACCTTCGCGATGTCGTAGATCGTGGCGTTGGATTTGCCGTCGCGTTCGTGCTTTTTGGCAGGAGCTGCCGGTGCGGCAACGTCCGGCGTCTTGGGTTCAGTCACGGCTCCATCGTAGTGCGCACGGCAACAAACCGCGGGACGGTTGCCAAACGATTTCCCGCCTGCCGTCCCCGTCACGCCAACGGCCTCTCACTTTCCCGGGAACGTGAGAGGCCGTCCGCCACGGCGCAACAGCGAGAAGATGTTGCTTAGGAGCGCTCGGGGAACGTTCCTTCATCCGCGATGCGCTTGTTCAGTTCTGCCAGGAACACGTCCTCGTCGAAGTCCAGGCCCACTTCGGTGCCGGTCCAGCTGGAGAGGTGGATGGCGTTGGCCAGGCGGACGCCGTTGATGCCGTCCGATCCCGGGGCAAGCAGCGGCGTGCCGTCCAGTACGTTGGCGGCGAAGTTTTCCAGGACACCGGCGTGCTGTGCGCCCCAGACGGACTCGAATTCGAGAACCTCGGTGGTGTAGTACTGTTCCGGGTTCAGCTCACCCATAAAGAGCTTGCGGACATCGTCCAGGTCCATGGCGTCGCTGAGTTCACGCTCCGGTTTTTTGAGGCGGGTCACGGTGGCGGTCTTGGAGTTTTCGACGACGATTTTGCCCTGGTCCCCCAGGATCTCGAAGCGGTCGGTCCCGACGAGGTCGTGCGTGGCAGTGATGAAGACGCCGGTGGCGCCGTCGCCGTAGTCGACCACCGCCGTGACTTCGTCTTCCACGGCGATGTCGCGGCGGAAGCCGTAGGAGACCTTGGCGTAGACGGACTTCGGCACGCCGCAGATCCACTGCCACAGGTCCAGCTGGTGTGGCGCCTGGTTGACGAGCACGCCGCCGCCCTCCCCGCCCCACGTCGCGCGCCATTCGCTGGAGTTGTAATAGCCTTGCGGACGCCACCAGGTGGTGATGATCCAGTTGGTGCGCCGGATACTGCCGATCTCGCCGCCGTCGACGATTTCCTTGAGCCTTTGGTAGAGCGGGTTGTTGCGCTGGTTGAACATAATGGCGAAGGACAGGTCCGGCTTGCCCGCGGCAAAGTCGTTGAGTTCCTTGACCTGCTTGGTGTAGACGCCCGCGGGTTTTTCCACGAGGGCATGGATGTTGCGCTTGAGTGCCTCGATGCCCATTTCCGGGTGCAGGAAGTGCGGCACGCACGTGACGACGGCGTCGATGTCGCCGCTCTCCAGCATGGTGATGTAGTCGTCGTAAAACGGCGCGTCCGGGCACGCTGCCGCAGCGGCTTCCTTCTTTGCCGGATCGGTGTCGCAGACGGCGCCGATTTCCATGTTCGGGACCATGCCGTCCGTGATGAACTTGGCGTAGGCGCCGCCCTGCTGGCCAAGGCCGATGATGCCGAGGCGTACTTTCTTACTCATGTGCTGATTCTCCGTAGTTGGTCGGTGTGGTCTAGAAGAGGTCGCCGTGACCCATGGCCACGAGGTTGTCGTACGAGGTCTGCAGGGCGTCCCAGACGGTGGCACCGTAGAGCTCGTCCTGCTCCACCAGCAGGTACTGGGCGCCGGCGGCCTGGGCTGCGGGGATGATAGAGGCGAAGTCCAGGTTCCCTTCGCCCACTTCGGCGAACTGGACCACATTCTTGAAGTCCGCCATGAATCCCGCGAAGTCCCCGCTTTCCAAGAGGCCGAAGGACGTTTCCGGCAATTCGCCGATCCGGTAGTCCTTCAGGTGGACCATGGCGGTGCGGCCGGCGTACTTCGCCAGCGTACGGACCGGGTCCAGGCCGCCCCGCTGGACCCAGTGGACGTCGATTTCCAGGCCCATGGCCGGGGAGTTGCCGGCAATGATGTCCAACATGTACTTGCCGTCGAACTTCGCGAACTCGATGTGGTGGTTGTGGTAGTAAAGTCCGAGGCCGTGCTCCTGCAGCTGCTCGGCGTACTCGTTGGCCCGCTTGGCGAAGTCAACGACGGCGTTGATGGACTTCATGGCCGGGAACGGCAGCATGCCGATCCGCAGGAGCTTCGTGTCCAGGCGCTGGGCGTCGTCCACGATCTTGGCAAAGTGATCTTTGAGTGAATCGCCGGGCATTCCCTTGGGGGTTTCCATGGCGACGGACAGCGCCGCGATGTCCATGCCCAGTTCACTCCGGGAACGGTCCAACTCGGCCACGTTCTCCGGGGTCATAGGGACCTGTGAAATTTCGACCGCGCTGTATCCGATCGCGCTGACCTTCCGGAGCGTTTCAAACGCCCCCACCTCGGCAAAGCTGTCCTTGAGCATCATCGCCTGCACGCCAATTTTGGCCACTGTTTTCCTCCGTCGTGTTCCGGGCCCTCCAGGGGCCGCTTACCGGTGTAATTGCTGTTCTCTGTGCTCACACCCGGTGTCAGGCGAGCGCACCGGCCTGTTCGGTCTGTTGCCGCTGGAGGTCCAGCAGGCGGTGGCGATCCGCCCGGCGTTGTTCCTGCCGGTCCGGATCGGGTACTGGGGACGCCAGCAGCAAGCGCTGGGTGTACGGGTGTTCGGGGTCGCGGGTCACCACTTCGGCAGGGCCCTGCTCGACGATTTCGCCGTGGTACATCACCGCCACCCGGTGGCTGATGTGCCGCACCACGTCCAGGTCGTGGGAGACGAACAGGTACGAGACACCGGTGTCTTTCTGGATCTGCAGGAACAGGTCCAGGACCCGCGCCTGGGTGGAGAGATCCAGCGCACTGACGGGTTCGTCGCAGACGATCAGCTTGGGTGAAAGGGCCAGGGCGCGGGCGATGGCCACGCGCTGGCGCTGGCCGCCGCTGAATTCCCTGGGCAGGCGGTGGATGGCGTCCGAGGGCAGGCCCACCTGGTCCAGGAGTTCCTTGACCCGTTTCGTGGCCGCCGCCGACTCCATGCCCTGCACGCCGAGGGGCTCGGCAAGAATGTCGCCGATTTCCAGGGCCGGGTTAAGCGAGGTGTACGGATCCTGGAACACCACCTGGAGGTCGCGGCTCAGGGTACGGCGCTGCTTCCGCGTGGCGTGGCTGATGTCATTGCCTTCAAAGATGATCCTGCCGCCCGTGACGGGGGCCAGGCCGAGGACCGCGCGGCCCAGGGTGGTTTTGCCGGACCCGGACTCCCCCACCAGCCCGAGCGTCTCGCCCTGGCCGATGCTGATGTTGATCTCCGTCAGGGCCCGGAAGGGCTTCCCCCGGAATTTCTTGCTGGGGTATTCGACGATCAGGTTCTCGACGCTCAGCAGCGGGGCGTTCTCCGTGGTGCTCATGCGACCGGCTCCTTCTGGCTGGATACAAGCATGGACATGGGTGTTTTGCCTTCGAGCATGGATGCCAGCAGGGTCTGCGTGTACGGTTCCTTGGGGTTGCGGAGGATGTCCCGGACGGGTCCTTCCTCCACAAGCCTGCCGTTTTGCATTACGGCCACCCGGTCGCAGAGGTCCGCCACTACACCGAAGTTGTGCGTCACCATGATGACGCCCACGCCGAGGCGACGCTGCAGGTTCCGGATAAGGTCCAAGACGTCGGCCTGGACCGTGACGTCGAGGGCGGTGGTGGGCTCATCGGCGATGATCAAGTCAGGTTCGCAGCTGATGGCTCCGGCGATGAGCACACGCTGGGCCATGCCGCCGGACACCTCGTGGGGGTAAGCCGTGAAGGTCCGTTCGGGGTTGACAATCCCTACGTCGGCCAGGAGTTTGAGTGCACGCTGACGGGCTTCTGCCTTGGAGATGCCGAGGACGCGCACCATGGGCGTGACCAGCTGGTAGCCGATGGTGAAGGCGGGATCCAGGTTGGACATGGGTTCTTGCGGGATGTAGGAGATACGCTTGCCCCGCAGTTTGGAGAGCCGGGCCTGGTTGACGCGTTCTTCGCTCGGGGCCACGGTGAAATTGCCGTCGAACTGGATGGAACCGGCCACAATCCGGGCGTTGTCCGGCAGCAGGCCCAGGATGGAGAATGCCGTCTGGGACTTGCCCGAGCCGGATTCGCCCACGATGCCCAGGATTTCGCCGCGGTCCACGTGGAAGGAGACGTCGTCCACCACCTTCTTGACCGAGCCGTCGGCCTGCGGGTATCCGACGCCCAGGTTGGTCACCTTCACGAGGTGGTGTTCGGTTCCGGCGTCGACGGCGGCAACACTTTGGCGTGCCGGGCGCTTGGCTCCCGGAGCGGACGGTGCCGGTGCCGTCCTCTTGGTTACTGGCTTCCTGCGGTGCTTGATTTTTTCGCCGTCTTCGAGGGCGTCGCGGACAGCGTTTCCGAGCAGCACCAGGGCGCCGATGGTCAGCGCCATGGCAAAAGCGGGCCAGAAGAGCAGGGTCGGGGTGAGGTAGACGTTCTTGAAGCCTTCGCTGAGCATCACGCCCCAGGTTGCCTTGGCCGGATCGCCCAGGCCCAGGAACTCGAGCCCGGACTGGATGGCGATGGCGACGCCGGCAATTGCCGCGGTCTGGATGATGATGGGTGCGCGGACCACGGAGAAAATGTGTCGCGTGATGATGCTGAGGTCTGACAGTCCTGAAACACGCGCAGCATCCACGTAGAGCTCGTTGCGGACCGACTGCACCGCTGACCGGGTAAGGCGGAAATAGGACGGGCTGATCAGGATGCCGAACGCGATCATCGCAATCCACACGGACGGACCGAAGGCGGCGCGGATGGTGAGCAGGACGATCAGGCCCGGGAGGCTCATCAGGATGCTGACAATCCAGTTGGAAACAGCATCGAACTTGCCGGCGTAGTATCCGGCGATCAGGCCCGCGGGCAGGCCGATCGTTATGGCGACGGCCGCGCACAGGAGCGCGGAGGTCAGCGTCAGCTGCGCTCCGAAGAGCAACCGGCTCCAGACGTCGCGGCCGGAGCTGTCAGTGCCCAGAACGTTTACGGAGTCCGGGGCTGCGAGAGTCTTGGCGATATTGGCATAGTTTTCGTCAAAGGGGGCCAGGACGTCCGCGAAGATTGCCATGATGGCCATGGCTACGAGGATGACGATGGCGATGATGCCGAGGGGGTTTTTCAGCAGCCGTTTGAGGACTGTTGACCGGACGACGGTTCCGGTCTGACCGGACGTCTTGGGGGCCGGCGTCAGGGAAGCCGAGGTTTCAACGGACTCGGTCATGCGGCACGCACCTTCGGGTTGAGCCATCCGTTGAGCAGGTCAACGATGAGGTTGACCACAATGACAACGGCGACGGTGTACATAACGACGCCCATGACCACAGGCTGATCGCTCTGGCTGGTGGCGGCGACGGCAAGGGGCCCCATACCGGGCAGGGCGAATATCTGCTCAATGATGACGACGCCGCCGAGCATGCCGATCAGCTGCAGGCTGAGCACGGTCAGGCCGGCGGGGGCCGCGCTGCGCAGGACATGCCGGAACAGGACCTCGCGCTCGCCGATGCCACGGCTGCGCAGGGTACGGACGTAATCGCGTTCGAGTTGCTTGATGACGGCGCTGCGGATCTGCTGGGCGCCGCCGGTGACTCCGTTGATTAGCAGCGCGATCACCGGAAGTGTCAGGGAAAGCACCCAGGCTGACGCGGGTGCCCCTGGGGAAATCGTACTGGTGGCCGGAAACAGGCCCATTTGAATGGCGAGAACGGTCACCAGGATGATGCCGATAACAAACCCGGGAACTGAGTCGCCGATGATGGCGCCGACCTGAACCAAGCGGTCAACCCAGCCGCGTTTGACGGCTGCGGCGACGCCGATAAGGGTGGCGATGATGGCAATCAGGATCATGGCCGCAAACACCATGGTCATGGTGACCGGGATACGCGTGGCGAGCGCGTTGGCTACGGGTTCGGAGGTGAACCAGGAGGTGCCCAGGTTTCCGCCCAGGGCGTCCGTGATCCAGCTCAAGTAGCGCGGCACGATGGGCTGGTCCAGCCCCAGCTCGGCTTCTTTGACGGCGAGCTGTTCCGCGGTGGCCTGGTCGCCCAGAATGTTCCGGGCGATGCTGCCGCTCGATAGGTACAGCAGGAAAAAGGTGAGGATCGAGACGGCGAACAGGACCACGAGTCCGCTGCCGAGGCGTTTGAGGATAAATCTGATCATTGCTGGCTCCATTGAACTGGCATGGTGTGGCTGCCTGGTCCGGCCGCCCGCCGTTGATAGGCGGGCTGCCGGACCTGCGCCGATTTTTTGGTGGCTGTCCCGCCCGGTGTTACTTCGCGGGTGAGTAGTTGTAAATCGACGGGACGGCCTGCTGGACTTGCGGCGTCACTGTGATCTTGTCGTTGTGGTAATACATCTGGTTGACCCGGAACAGCGGGGCGAACCATGCCTGCTCCACCACGTATTTGTTGACCTCCTGGGCGGCCTTGCCGGCGTCCTTTCCGGCGATCTGCACAGCATCGATCTTGGCCTGCAGCTCAGGTGTGGCGTTCTTGAACGGGTTGTAGAGGGCCTTCGTCGAGACGATCTGGTTGACGGCCACCCACGGCTCACCCTGGAACAGAGAGAAGTACATGCTGGTGAACTTCTGCGCCGCGATTTCACTGGTGAAGGTGTTTGTGATCGCGGCGCCCACTTCGAGCGTGATGCCGACGTCGGCCAGCTGCTGCTTAAGCACCGCAAGCTGGGTTTCAAAGCCTGGGACCGACGGCACCTGAAGGGTTACTCCGGTCTCATAGCCGGCTTCCTCCAGGAGCTGCCGGGCCTTGGCCGGATCATAGGGGTAGTAGTTCTCAAGCTCTTCGGTCCAGGCTCCGCTCGCCTTGCCAAACGGTTGGGACGTCGGGGTGCCCTGGCCCAGCAGGACCTGTTCCAGGATGGTCTTGCGGTCGAAGGCGTAGTTGATGGCCTGCCGGACCTTGACGTTCCCCAGTGCGGGGTTGCTCGTACCGTCGCGGTCCAGCAGCAGGAGACCTTGCCAGTCCACCTCGGTGGCGGCAAGTTTCATGTTGGCCCCTTCTGCCTGCTTGCCGGTTTTGGGATCCAGCAGCGTGGCGTCCACCTGCCCCGAAACCAACGCGTTGGTCCGGGCGGTCGGGTCCACGAGGGTCTTGAAGGTGACTTTCCCGAATTTCTGAAGGTCCTTGTTCCAGTAGTCCTCGCGGGCGGTGAACACCGACTGCGAGTCCTTGACCGTGGCCGCTTTGTCCATCACGTACGGACCGCTGCCCACGGGTTCGGTCTTGATGCCTTCCGTGCCCAGCGCGTTGGGGCTGCCCATCAATCCGGCGGCCTGGCTCAGGTAGAACTCCAGCGACGGATCGGGAGCGGTCAGGTTGAGTTCGATCGTGTCGGCGTCGACCACCTTGATGTCGGCGACAGCGGTGAGCTGGGCCATCTGCGGACCGTTGGCCTGCTTGAAGTGGTCCAGGTTGGCTTTGGCCGCTTCCGAATCGAATTTGGCTCCATCACTGAACGTCACGTCCGTGCGAAGGTCAACGGTGAGGACCGTATTGTCCTCGTTGTACTTCCATGTGGTCGCCAGCATGGGACTGAGCTTTCCGTCCGGTTCCCGCAGCAGGAGCGAGTCATACGCGGCCTGATACGGCTGCAGGAAGTGCCCCACATGTGCCTGCGCCGGATCCCAGGAGCGGATTTCCTGAACGGCGCCCAGGGTCAAGCTGGTTGTCTTGGCCGCAGCCGGGTTGCTGGCGCCCGTGGCACCGCCGCCGCAGGCAGTCAGCGCGAGGGCTCCGCTGATGATGAAGGCGGTTGTTACCGCCTTGAGACCTAACTTCATTGTTGGCTCCTTGAATCTGTGGAACGTGGGACTTGCGGATCAGGCCGGTGTGGCGTGTGCCACACCGGCCTTGTGGGATTCACAGTACGCATGGTTGCCATTTTTGGCAACCGATTGTCATAAATGTTGCAGCATGTGTTTTTGGTGCTCGGGAAAGAACCAGGGGTCGTCCTGATCGACGACTCAGCAGCGGCCGCACGGCGGCCCGTTCAGGAGACTTTGGCAGCCGACCTTTGGTAGCTCTGCCGGTAGAGATCCTTGACGATGCGTAGCGACTTTTCGGCCTCGGCAGGGCTGATCCAGAACGGCTCCGCCTCATCCAACCGGGCGTAGAAGTCGCTGATCAGCAGCTCGTGCGAGCCGCCCCAGTACGAGCGCCCGCCGGACTCGCTGCTGCGCTCGGGTATGACATACACTCTCCCGTCGGCATGGGCCACGGTGAGGTCGCCCCGCAGGCTCAGGACAGCCTTTTCCGTGACCACATCCAGGGTTACGGGGGCGTTGTAGGCGTTGGCCAAAGTCGCATAGAACGCACTTCGAGCACCGTTGGCATGTTCCGCCGCGAATTCCGCGGTGTCCTCCACCTCGATGGTGCCGCCGAGGAAGCGCGTCGAGGCGTTTCCCGTGACCGCCACGACGTCGCCCACGAGCCACTGGAGCAGGTCCACGGTGTGGATGGCCTGGTTCATCATCAGCCCGCCTCCACTCCCAGCCCAGGTCCCCCGCCACGGCCGGCTTTCGTAGTACTCGGCCGAGCGCTGCCACATCACGGTTGCGGATGCACCCAGCACTGCCCCCAGTTCTCCCGTCGACAGCAAGGCATGCATGGCCTGCGCCGTCGCGTTGTACCTGTTCTGGAAGCACACCGCGATTTTCGCGGTGCCCGCTGCGGCAGCCTCCACCAGCCGGCGGCCTTCCGCCAGCGTGTGGGCCAGCGGCTTTTCCACGATCACGTTGACGCCGCGTTCCAGGAAGTCCGCGGCCAGCGAGGCGTGCTGGTCGTGCGGAGTGCAGATGTGCACCACGTCGGGCTGAACGGCGTCGATCAGGCTGAGGTGATCCGCGAAACCGGGTACACCATGGGCGGCTTCGGCCGCGCTCAGCCGCTGCGGATCGGAGTCGCAGACTGCCACCAGCGTGGCGCCGTCGAGCTTTGCCACCGCCTCGAAGTGCACCGAGGACACATCACCGCAGCCAATGACCACTGCCGTGGTGCTCAACTGAGGTCAATTCCGTTCTTGGCCGCGAGCGCGGCGAAGGCGCGGGCCGCTGCGCCGAAGGCCACCGGCCCGGAGAAGCCGCCCAGTTCATGGGCGCTGGCCAGATGCGGTTCCAGTGAGGCGAATCCGGTGAAGCCGTCCGCTTTCAGTGCGGCGATGGTGGCATCCAGTTCGCCGTCGCCCTCGCCGGCGGGAACGACTTCGCCGGTGGTGGACAGCGCGTCCTTGACCTGGAAGTACTCAAGGTACGGTCTCAGCATGGCGTAGCCCTCGGTGTAGGGCTTGACGCCCACCTGGACGAAGTTGGCGTTGTCCCAGGCGATGCGTAGCGCCGGCGAGTCCACCGTCCTCATGATGTCCAGGACCCGCTCGGGAGTGTCACCGAAGATGCCTTTTTCGTTTTCATGCAGGAGCACGACACCGGACTCAGCAGCCAGCGCTGCCAGCGCACCCATGCGGACCATGACGTCGTCGCGGATGTCTTCGGCGTCCTGATCCTCCGCGCGGTAGAAGGAGAAAATTCGGATGTACTTGGTATCTAAGCCTTTGGCGACGGAAATGATCTGTCGCAGCCGCTCCAGTTCATGTTCCACCGGCAGGCTTACATTTACTTTGCCGATGGGGCTGGCGACGGCCGAGACCTTGAGGCCCTTCTCATCGAGGATGCCCCTGAGGGCCGCGACCTGCGGCGCTTCCAGCTCGGAGACGTTGGTGCCCCAGGCGCTGCGCACTTCGATGTGGCTGGCGCCCAGGGCCAGCAGGACTGCGGCCTGCACCGCGGGATCCGGATCAATCTCGTCCCCGAAACCTGAAAGGGGCCAGACAGCGTTCAGTGGTCGGTTCATGGGAAGCTCCTCGGGTTGGGTCTGATAGGCAACAGTCTTGGGGCCCGGCAGCGGCCAGGTGCCTGACTGCACCGTCAACTGATGTGGCGACAGTCTAGTTCTGCACGCGTTACATTGACAACCGATTGCCAGAGCGTGGCAACCTGTGTCATTCTGTGCTTACCGGACCTGTGGCGGCAGTCACATGCCTGCTCGGTCTGCCCGGCCGGCACGGCCCGGCCACCACGTTCAGAGAGGAGCGCCGTGGCTACGACGCAATCAGCAGCAGGGGAACGCCCGCCCACCATCCACGACATAGCAGCGATTTGCGGCGTCGCGGCCTCCACGGTCTCCCGGGCGCTTTCCACACCGGACCGCGTCAATATCCTGACGAGGCAGCGGATCGAAGCGGCGGCAGCCAAGCTGCGCTATGTTCCCCATAGCCAGGCAAAGGCCTTGAGTTCAGGCCGGACCGGTGCCGTGGGAGTGCTGGTTCCGGACATCACAAACCCGTTCTACTTCGATCTGATCCGTGGAACCCAGCTTCAGCTCAAGGCCGCAGGCTATACGCAGCTGCTGGTGGACACGGAAGAGTCCGATGACGTGGAAGCCAGCGCCATCGAGCAGCTGCGCAAGAGCGCCGACGGTGTGATCGTGGCCGCGTCAAGGCTGGGCCACGACGTGCTCCTCGCAGCTGCTGAGAAAATGCCGATGGTCACCGTCAACCGGGATGTCCCCGGCGTTCCCGCGGTCATCATCGACACGCCGACGGCGACGGGCCAGGCCCTGGATCACCTGATTTCGCTGGGCCACACGCGTGTGGCCTATATGGGGGGCCCGGTCACGTCCCAGTCCAGCACCTTGCGGTGGGCGGCCCTGTGCGAGGCCGCCAAGGTGCGCGGGGTTGAGGTCGTCATGCTCGGTCCTTTTGCGCCCAATACGAAGTCCGGTGCTGCCGCCGCGGACGCCGCCGTCCACAGCGGCGTGACCGCCTGCATCGCCTTCAACGACCTCATCGCCATCGGGATGCTCCAGCGGCTCCGTGAACGGGGGATCCGTGTCCCCCAAGACTTGTCCATTGTGGGCTGTGACGACATCTTCGGCGCTGATTTCTGCAACCCACCCCTTACCACCATGACTTCCCCCATCGAGCAGGTGGGTCGGGTGGCCGTGTCGATGCTGCTTGCCCAACTCAACCCCCTCGCCGGAGGCGCCAACCGCAGCCGCGCCGTAATGCCCACCCACCTGACGGTCCGCAGTTCTACCGGGGAACTAATGCGGCGCCGCGACGATGCCGAGAGCGAGCATGCAGGTGGCGCGGACTTCGCCGTCGGACAGATCCAGCCTCAGGAGCTCCTCGATCTTCCGTAGCCGGTAGCTGAGCGTGTTCCGGTGGATGAAGAGCTCATCGCAGATCTTCGCGGAATTGCCGCTGTGGCGGAGGTACGCCGCGAAGGTCTCCCGCAGGGCACCGCCGCCGTCGGACGCCAGCGGCGCCAGCAACCTTTGGCACATGGCCACCAGGCCCGCACTGGGCAATCCCCGCACGATGCCGGCGAGATCGGCCGGCGGCGCCTGCCGCACGCCGGGCAGCCCTACGCGGCGGCGCGCAAGCTGCAGCGTCAGCGGCAGTTCAGTAAGGCTGGCGGATTCCGTAATGATGACGGACAACTCCGGGGCATCGCGGAAAAATTCACCGACGGCATCAAGCAACTTCGCCGTTCCGTGCCGGTCCTGGAGCAGCAGCGTCGTCAGCCCGTTTTCCTCCATGAACCCCACCATGCCGTAACCGGCCTGCAGCCCCACCCGGGCTCGCCACGCAATGGCCCGAAGCTTGGCGGGGGCCACCTTTTCAGCTCCGCCAATGAGCACCGTGCCCCAGTCTCCGTCCGGGTTGAAGCCCGCTTCCATGGCATAGCGGCGCAGCCGTGCCGACGGCTCTCCGCGATCCTCGTAGAGGGCCTCCACGAACCGCGCTGCTTCGCGGGAATGCAACGGCGAATGGGACCCGAGGGTGTGGCTGAGCTGCATGGCAATGACGGCAGCCACAGGACCCAGGACTGGCTGCAGGACGATGTTGCTCGCCATCCCCTCAATGGCCAGCCTGAACTGTTCGGACGCACCGCTGGGCAGACGCAGCGTGGTCCGCGCGGTTCCGCCGTGGGCCGCACCTGCAGCGACAAGTTCGAACCCGTTGCGGTCGATCACGGCCACCCTGGCATCCACGGCAGCCGCTACCTGTCCCAGGACCTCGGCCAGGGAATGACCGTCGGCCGCCAACCGGGTGCATTCATCAGCCAGCTCCCAGCCCTTCCGCAGCTCCTCAAAACGCTCGGCGGCGATGACCTGCTCCACGTGGCGCATGACCAGCACGAAGGGCACTTCCGGCGGAAGCTCGAGGAGCGGGAGGCCGTGCGCTTCGCAGGCCTGGAGCAGGCCGGCGGGCAGTTCCCGGTGCGCGGCGCCCAGGCCGAAGACCAACCCGGACACCGGCACCGATAGCAGCCGTTCCACATAGGCGTCCCAGATCCTGAAGTCCGTGACATTCAAACCCATTCCGTTGGTCAGCACGAGGGCGTTGACGCTCAGGAACGGCGTGGGGTCCATATGTTCTGTGGGCGCGCACCACGTAATCGGCCGGTTCTGGCGCTCGGCGCCACCCGCAACGCGCAGCCGGATGTTGAGTTCTACGTCGGCTGCCAAGTCAGAAATTCTCATCAAGCCTCCACGAATGCCGATCGGACCCATTGGATAGTGCAGCAAGCATAAATCACTGCCTCAGGTTCAGCAATCTGCACAATATCCTCGCACCGCGATGCTGAGTAGCGTTGCACCCATGGAAACCAACGTGACTCCCGCCACTTCCGGCCGCGTGCTCCTGAACTCCGACATGGGCGAAGGCCTGGGCCTCCACGAGTTCGGCAACGACGACGAACTCATGCGCGTCATCGACGTCGCCAATGTCGCCTGCGGTTACCATGCCGGCGATCCCGACGTCATGAACCGGACCGTGGCCCTCGCCGCGGAGCACGGCGTGGCCGTCGGTGCGCACCCCGGACTTCCGGACGTTGTGGGATTCGGTCGCCGCCGCATGGTCCTGAGCCCGGACGAGGTCGAATCGATCATTCTCTACCAGACCGGGGCCCTGACGGCGTTCCTCGGAAAACATGGGCTCGGACTGAACCACATCAAACCCCACGGTGCGCTCTACGGCATGCTCGCCGGCGACGAGGACCTGATGCAGGCCGCCGCCGGAACAGCGTTGCAGTTCGGCGTACCGTTCTACGGACTTGCCGGGACAGCGCACGAAAGCGTGTGCCGGTCAATGGGCGTGGACTTCGTGCCCGAACTCTATGTAGACCTCAATTACGGCCCCTCCGGCGAGCTGCTGATCCAGCGCCGCCCGGCGCCCACGGACCCCGCGGCCGCCGCCGAACGTGTCCGCCGGGCGCTGGCCGGCCAGGCCGTCCTGGCCGTGGACGGCACCGAACTGACATATCCCGTTCCGCAGCGTCTGCGTGCACTCCGACGCACCCAACTCCGTCGCAGTGGCCACCGCCGTGCGCGCGGCCCTGGCCTGACCCCCACGCGTTCAACGAACTCCCGACGTCCCCAACGATCTGAAAGAGAGCTACCCCGTGGCAACCATCTTTTCCCCGCTCCCCGGCATCTTCTACCGCAAGCCCGGCCCGGGCAAGCCGCCGTTCGCCAATGAAGGCGACACCATCGAGGTCGGACAAACCCTGGGCATCATCGAAATCATGAAGCAGTTCACCGAAATCCAGTCCGACGTGGCCGGGACCCTGGAATCGTTTGCCGTGAACGAGGGCGACATGGTCAACCCCGGCGACGCCATCATCGTCGTCCGGGAAGGATAACCATGAAACGACTGCTCATCGCCAACCGCGGCGAGATTGCCGTGCGGATCGCCCGGACCGCCCGGGACATGGGGATCGAGACGTTCCTGGCTGCCAGTGAACCCGACGCCGAATCCCTGGCTGCCCGGACCGCCGACCACGTCGTTGTGGTGGGCCCGGCCCCGGCACCCGCCAGCTACCTGAACCAGGACGCCATCATCGCGGCCGCTCTGGACAACGGCTGCCATGCCGTCCACCCCGGCTACGGGTTCCTCTCCGAAAACGCGGAGTTCGCCCGGAAGGTCGCAGACGCCGGCCTCATCTGGGTGGGGCCCGACGCTGACGCCATCGAGATGATGGGCAACAAGTCCCTGGCGCGGGAGTCCGCCCGCAAGGCCGGCGTCCCCGTGCTGCCCGGCTCGGACGGGCCCCTCGATCCAGCGGCCGACGCCGTCGAAATCGCGCGCGGGATCGGCTATCCGCTCGTGGTCAAGGCTTCCGCCGGCGGCGGCGGACGCGGCATCCGCTTTGTGCAGAGCGAAGCCGAGCTCCTGGAAACCATCGAGATGGCACGCGGCGAGGCAGCGTCCGTCTTCGGGGACCCGACCGTATATCTGGAACGCTTTGTGCTCCATGCCCGGCACGTGGAGGTCCAGGTCCTGGGCGACGGCGTGAACTTCATCCACCTCGGAGACCGCGACTGCTCCATGCAGCGGCGCTCCCAAAAAGTCATCGAAGAAGCCCCCGCCCCGGACCTGCCGGACGCCGTCCGCCAACGAATCCGGGCATCCTCGGTAGAACTCGCCCGCGCATGCGCCTACAGCGGCGCCGGAACGGTCGAATTCCTCTACGACCCGCTCAACCACGAAGCCGCGTTTATCGAAATGAACACCCGGATTCAGGTGGAGCACCCGATCACGGAGCAGATTACCGGAGTCGACCTGGTCCGCGAACAGCTGCTGATCGCGTTCTCCGGCTCGATGTCCGTCACGCAGGATGACATCCGGTTTACCGGCCATGCCATCGAATGCCGCATCAATGCCGAGGACCCGGACAACAACTTCTTCCCCAGCCCGGGCCTTATCAAGGCCATGGAATGGCCGAGCGGTGACGGCATCAGGGTGGACACCGGCGTGGAGGCCGGAAGCACGGTCAGTCCGTATTACGACTCCATGCTGGCCAAGCTGATCGTCCATGCCGACACCCGCGAGGCCGCGATCGCAGCGATGCTCAACGCCCTGGACCGGACGCGGATCGACGGGGTCAAAACCACCATTCCCGTGCACAAGAAGCTGCTGGGCCGGCCCGAATTCGCGGCCGTCACGCATCACTCGAAATTCATTGAAACCGTCGACGATCTGATGGAGGCAAAATGAGCAGCCCCGAACCTGCTGTGTTGGAGGCCCGTTACACCTGGGGCGCAGACGAATTCCTGTTCGTGGAGGTCTCGGAGTCCATGAGCCTTGCCGCGAACTTCAGGGTCATGTCCATCGCCACGAAGCTTTCCGGCATGGACCTTCCCGGCATCGTCGACGTCTGTCCGGCCAATGCCTCGCTGCTGGTGAGGTTCGATCCCGACGTCCTGCCGCCGTCGGCCCTCGAGGAGACCGTCCGGACGATTGAAGGGGACCTGACCCACCACCAGGAGCAGGCCCTCGCCACACGGATCGTCGAAGTACCCGTCTGGTACAACGATCCGTTCACGGCCGAGGTGGCCGAACGGTTCCGCGAAGGATTCCACCAGGAGCCCGGCGGGTCCGACATCGACTACGCCGCCAAGGTCAACAATCTCAAGGATGCCGCCGAATTCATCCAGCGCCACCATGAGCAACCGTGGCTGGTGTCCATGGTCGGCTTCGTCGCCGGCCTGCCGTTCCTCTTCCAGCTGGTTGAGCGCGAGAAGCAACTGGAAGTCCCCAAGTACTTGAGCCCTCGCACCGATACGCCGAAGCTGACGGTGGGCCACGGAGGCTGCTTCGGGTGCATCTACTCCGTGCGGGGCGCCGGCGGCTACCAGATGTTCGGAGTCGCCGCGGCGCCGATCTTTGATCCGGCCCAGGCCCTGGCTGACTTCAAGGACTTCATGGTGTTCTTCAAACCGGGCGACATCGTCAAGTTCAAGCCCGTCACCGAGGACGAATACAACAGCATCCAGGCCGAAATCTCCGCCGGGACATTCCGCTACCGGCAATCGCCCGTGACATTCGACGTGTCCAGGGCACTCGCGGATCCGGAAGCCTACAACCAGGAACTCATGGAGGCCCTCAATGGCGTTTGATATCAAGTCCCCCGGCCTCGCCACCACGGTCCAGGACCAGGGACGCACCGGCCACTACAACGTGGGCATCCCGCAGAGCGGGTCCATGGACCAGTACTCGGCCGAACTCGGCAACGCCCTGGTGGGAAACACCGCCAGGGAAGCCGTCCTTGAATGCACTTACATGGGCCCGGTCCTGACCACCAGCCAGGACGCCGTCATCGCCGTCACGGGCGCCCCGGTGGAGGTCAAGGTCAACGGCGAACCGCGGCCGCAATGGACCCGGCTGCAGCTGAAGGCCGGCGACGAACTGAGCTTCGGTGTCATCCGGGGCGGCACGCGCTACTACATCGCGGTGCAGGGCGGCATCGATGTTCCCGAGGTCCTCGGCAGCAGGTCCACCTACAGCCTGGGCGCCATCGGCGGCTTCCACGGCCGCAAGCTGGCGGCCGGCGACCAGCTTCCGGTCGGCAGCCCGCTCAACGGCGGAGCACTGCCCGACGCCGACACGGTTCCGGAGGAATTCCGCCCGGCCTTCGCGAAGGAACAGTCGGTCCGGATTGTCCTGGGCCTGTACGACCACCGGCTCACCGGCGAAGGATTGGACAACCTGCTGAACGGCGACTGGACCGTCACCCCGGTGGCTGACCGGATGGGGCTCAGGTACTCCGGCCCGGGGGTGAAGTGGCAGGAACGGGAGCAGCCTTTCGGGGCCGGCTCCGATCCGTCCAACATCGTCGACGCCGGCTACGCCGTCGGGTCGATCCAGATTCCCGGCGGCACCCAGCCCATCATCCTGCACCGCGACGCCGTCTCCGGCGGCGGCTACGCCATGGTGGGCACCGTCATCAGCGCCGACATGGATCTGCTGGCCCGCGCGGCGCCGGGCACGGCCACCAGATTCGTGGCCGTCAGCCAGGACGAGGCCCTGGCGGCGCGAAAGGCGCTTGCCGACCGCAAGAAGGACGCCCGGGCGGCGCTCGGCGCGGGCAGCTGACCGGCGGCGGACGGCGAGTGAGCTACGCCCGCCGCCACCAGTAGGACGCCAGGCAGGCGCCGCAGATTAGATCTGCGGCGCCTGCCTGCATCGGAGCAGCCAGCGGGCGGGCCGGAGGCCGCCCTAGACTGCGGCCCCGGTCCGGCCGGGAACGGCGTTGTCCTGCTGACGGACGGTGGCGGCGGTGAAGTGCGCGCCGGTGTCCGGAAATGCGGGGACGGCGATGCGGGCGTGCGTGTGGACTTCCTGGACAGTGCTGCGGGTGTGTTCGGCGATCTCGGCCATGGTGGTGACCCACATGCCGTCCAGGGATTTGACCCGGTCGATCAGCGTCTCCAAAGCCACGGCCTTGGACGGCCGGCCGGAGATGAACGGGTGGTTGGTGAGGACGAAGCAGCTGCCCGCGGCGTGATGCGCTTCCGCTTCCAGGGTCCACATCTCCAGGACCTTGGCCGGGCTTTCGATGACTCCGCTTCCGGTGACTCCCGGGTAGAAGGCGTACTGTTCCCAATCGTCCAGGGCCCAGTCGACCGGGATCTCCACGAGGTCGCGGGGGTCGCCCTCGGCGACGCTGAAGCGGTAGGGTGCGTCGCCGTCGAGCAGGCTCGAGTCGTAGACGAAGCCGCGGTCCGCGAGCAGGGTGGCGGAGTGCCAGTTGAGCTCCCACCAGGGGGCGCGGTAGCCGGTCGGCCGGACGCCGGCGGCCTTGGCCAGGGCATCAAGGCCCCGGTCGAGGTACCGTGCCTCGGTCGCGGCGTCGATCCCCTGCATGGGTTCGTGCAGGTATCCGTGGTGGGCAATCTCGTGGCCTCCGTCCGCGATCCGGCGGACGACGTCCGGGTAGCACTCGGCGGTGAAACCGGGGATGAAGAAGGTGGCCCTGATGTCCTGGCGGTCCAGAATCTGCAGGAGCCGCGGAACGGCCACCTTGGGACCGTATGACTGATGCGTCATGAGCGACATGCGCCGGGTGCTGTGCGGGTTGTGGGCGATCGTGCAGGACTCGGCATCCACATCGAAGGTGAAGGACGCTGCCGCGCGGTGGCCGTCGGGCCAGGTGATGGGATGGCCGGTGTCAGGGAAAGCGGGGAAGTCCACGGTGGTCATCTCCTGGCTAGAGGCTTGCGGGGGCGGTGGTGGCTACGGGATCGGTTGCCCGGGGCGGAACTGACGCCGCAGTAGCCTCGTCGGGGCCGGGCACCTGCAGGTACTTGCGGTGGTACCGCGGCCCCATCAGGGCGTAGGCTCCGGCGCTGGACAGGCCGCCGGCAAGCCAGGACAGATCCCATCCGCCAAGGGCGACGGCGATGGGGCCCTGCATCGCGGGGACGAGCCCGTACATGAACAGCCAGGTGGCGAAGATTCCGATGAGCAGGGAGGCCACGCCGGCAGGGTTCACGCCGGGGAGGCGTTTGGTGCCGACGGCGTCGAACAGCCGGGTCGGGTCGCCGGGCCAGCGCTTTTCGATCCAGAAGTAGTGCACCAGCATGACTCCGCCCCAGGCGGCGACCCAGGCCACGAGTCCGATCAGCCAGGCATCCAGAACGGTGGCGAAGTCCTCCTGGAAGATGAAGAAGACGACGGCGGCGAGCGAGAAGACGCCGACGAAGAGGTTGAGCTTGCGGCGGCTGATGGTGATGTCGAGGGCCTGCGTCGCGACGGAGAAGGTGTAGATGTTCAGGATGTTGGTGGCGATCGGTCCGTGCAGGACCATGAGCAGCACCGGCAGCGCCATGGCGCCGAAGTTCTGCACGATCAGCTTGCCGGGATCGATCTCGCCGCTGTTGGTGGCCAGGCTTGCGCCGAGGATACCCAGCCAGACGACGGGGATGAACTGTCCCAGGACCGAAGCGAGGTAGACCTTGCTCCTGGGCACTTCGGTGCTGACAAAGCGGGAGTAGTCGGCGGCGTAGGTGAACCAGGTGATTCCCCAGCCGATGCCGATGGCCGTCATGACGGCGCTCATCGCGGCAATCCGCTCCGAGCCCTCCAGGATGTTGCCGGCCGGGCCGGCGTAGGACCAGTCGATTTTGATGCCGAACCACGCGACGGCGGACATCACGGCGAGGATGAGGATGGTGGGCGGCACGGTCCACTTTTCAAAGGCCGCAATCGCCTTGTAGCCGAACCAGGCGATGGCCACCTGGGCGGCCATGATGGCGGTGGCGACGCCGATCTTCCACCCGTAATTGTGGGCTGTCGGGTCTACCCAGCCGAGGGTCCCGAAGAGCGCCATCACCAGGTCCAGGATGATCCAGGTGTTGACCGCGCACCAGCCGATGACCAGGGTTGCCTGGATGGCTGCCGGCAGGTAGTTTCCGCGCCGCCCGAAGGCGGCCCGGGCCAGGACCATGCCGGTGGCACCGGTCTTCTGGCCCAGCAGCACGAAGCAGCCGAAGAGCAGCATGCCGATCAGGTTCCCCAGGACCAGAACGGTGACGGTATCGGCGAATCCGAGGCCCAGGTGGATGCCCAGGGCGCCCAGCACCCAGTTGATCGGGGCCAGATTGGCGCCGGCCCAGATCCAGAACTGGCCGGAGACTTTCCGGGTGCGGGCCGACTCGGGAATTGGTTGCAGCCAGGCTTCGTGATCCACAACGGCCACCGGTGCCTGGCCGGCCGTGGTGATGGGGGTTTTGTCACGCATTCGTGCCTCCGTGAGTGAGTGGGTCCCTCAACAGTATGTGGCCCAGACCACACATTCCTATATAGGATGTGTCGAGTAAGTAGCCGCTTTATATGACGGAGTGTCATGCCTATAGTTCTTTCGGATGTCCTGGAGCACGCTAGCTTGCGGGACGCAGATCCGATCATCCGCGCGGCCGCCGCGGCGGCGGCCCGGGCCCAGCTGCGGTGGGTCCATTCCAGTGAAGTCCTGGACATCGCTCCGCTTCTGGATGGCGGGGAGCTCCTGCTGACCGGAGGTGAAGCCCTGGCGCTCGCCACCGATGAGCGGCGGATCACCTATGTCCGGGAGCTGGCCGATCGGGGCGTGGCGGCGTTGGCCGTCGAAACCGGCGTCGCCCTTCCATCGCTCCCGTCCTCGATGGTGTCGGCTGCCGAAGCTGCCGGGCTTCCGCTGATCGAGCTGCGCAAAGTGGTGCCCTTCGTCGGCGTGATGCAGGCGATTAATTCGGCGCTGGTCAGCGAGTCGGTTTCCCAACTGCGGCAGGCCGACGAGGCCAGCCACGCGATGGCCGTGGAACTGGCGCACAGCGGAAGCCTGGACCGGATTCTGGCTGTGCTTGCGCGCATCACCCGCGCCGAGGTGACCCTGGTTTCATTAGCCGGCGTGACTCTTGCCAGCGCCGCGCCGGGAAACGCCGATGCCGGCGACGCCGCCGGCCCCACTCCCCCGCCGTCGGACAGTACACGCCTGATCCACATCGATGTGCCCGTCCGCGGAATCCTTGCCGCGCAACTGCTACTCCGGGTTCCCGCTGCTGAAGACGAGAACCTTGCACGGACCGCCGCCAAGCGCTCCGTGGACATCCTGGCCCTGGCCATGCTGCAGCGGATGTCGCCCGGGCTGCGGGAGGTTGCCGGCGCTGCCTTGATCCGCGCGATCGATTCCGGCAACCAGCCGTGGCGGCTGCAACAGCTGGCGTCAGCGGCCGGCCTTCCGGTATCCGCCCCGCTCGTGGCGCTCGTGGTCCGGTCCGAAAATTCACAGCAGCTGCGGACCTCGGTGGAGCAGCTGCTGACCCGGACCGCGCAACCCCACGCCACGTATGTTGATAACGCAGAACTGCTCGCAGTCACCGGCCTTGCTGGCAATTCCCCCGAGGAAGGCCGGCAGCGGCTCCTGACGGGCCTGCTGGAACTGCCGACCCTGGCTGGAATGCACGCCGCCGTCGGCCCGGTGGCGCCCGGGGTTGCCGACGCGTCCTGGTCGCTGTCGGAAGCCAGGCTCACCCTGGAACTAGCGGGGTCCCGGGGCAGATCCGGGTCCGGGGTGCCCCGGACCGTCGTCGACGCGGAGGCCTTCGCCGTCGAACGCCTTGCCCTCCAATTCCTGGACCCGGATCAGCGGCGCGACTTCGTGCGCCAGCAACTGGGCGCCCTTCTGGATCACGACGCGCAACGCAGTTCGCCGCTGCTCGGGACTCTGGCGGCGTGGCTGGACTGCGGGTGCAACACCGCCCAGGCCGCCAGGGAGCTTCATGTGGAGCGTCAGTCCATGCACCAGCGGCTGCTGCGCATTTTCGAGCTATGCGGCGGGGATCCGAGGAGTACCGGCAGGCTGGCAGCATTGCACATCGCCACCCGCCTTGCCGTACTCGCTTGAATTCTCGCTTTAGCCCGTGTGGACGGCACCGTGGGGCGGACGTCCGCCCAGCCGGGTGGTGACCTGGTGTGCTGCGGCGGCGCACGCTTCGCCGAGGCTTTGCAGCCGCTCGCGGGAGACCCGGAACTTGGGGGCGGGAATGAGGACGACGGCGACGATGTCGCCGCGGTGATCATAGACGGGTGCGGCCACGCCGACTTCGTCAATCGACGATTCACCATAGTTAATGGCCCAGCCACGGCCGACGACGTCGCTGAGTTTGATCTGGTAGCCATCCAGGCTGGCGTCATCCAACCCCGGATACTTGATGGTTCCGCTGCGCAGCAGGGAACGGACGCGCTCGGCCGGTTCCGCGGACAGGAAGACCTGGACGGAGGCGCTCATGGCGTCCTGGTAGCGGGCTCCCAGCGGGGTGGAGTGCTTGATCTGCCGGCGGCTGGCAATCTGCTCCACGCACATTGATTCCGAGCCGTTCCACACCATCAGGGCGCTGGTCTCGCCGGTCTGCTCCGTGAGTTCCCGGAGGACCGGGTAGGCCACGCGCCGTTCTTCGAGTTCGGCGAGCAACGGTCCGGCCACCGCGATCAGGCCCAGGCCCAGACGGAAGCGGCGCGTTTCCGGGTCGCGTTCCACCATATGTTCCTGCTCGAAGGTGGCGAGGATCCGGGAAACGGTGCTCTTATGCAGGCCGACCCGGTTGGCGATCTCGGTGACTCCGAGCAACGGTTCGTCAGCGGTGAACGTCCGCAGCACGGCGATGGCGTTGACGATCACGGAGGCGCCTTTGATGTCGCCGCTTCCGTTGGGTTCGCGAGATTCTTCTGGACTCATAGTGGCTACCATCATTCCGTATAAGGGCCGAAAAGCGGCGCCACGTGGGACGTGGCGCCGCTTTTCGGGGTGTGGAACGGTCAGGCGCCCACGATGTTGTATTCCGGGCCGAACGGGAACTTGGTGATGTTCTCCGCCCCGTCCTCGCCGACGACGAGGATGTCGTGTTCGCGGTATCCGCCGGCGCCGGGCAGGCCGTCGAGGACCGTGATCATGGGCTCCATGGACACAACCATGCCGGGCTCCAGGACGGTCTCGATGTCCTCGCGGAGCTCGAGTCCGGCTTCCCGGCCGTAGTAGTGGCTCAGGACGCCGAACGAGTGGCCGTAGCCGAAGGTCCGGTTGGCCAGAAGCCCGTGGCTGATGTAGATCTCATTGAGCTCGGCCGCGATGTCCTTGCAGACAGCGCCCGGCTTGATGAGCTCGAGGCCACGTTTGTGGACTTCGACGTTGATGTTCCACAGTTCCAGGGACCGGGCGTCGGGTTCGCCGTAGAACAGGGTGCGTTCCAGGGCGGTGTAGTAGCCGGAGGTCATCGGGAAGCAGTTCAGGGACAGGATGTCGTGTTCCTGGATCTTGCGGGTGGTGGCCCAGTTGTGGGCGCCGTCGGTGTTGATGCCGGACTGGAACCATACCCAGGTGTCGCGGATTTCCGAATCGGGGAAGGTCCGGGCGATTTCGTGGACCATGGCTTCGGTGCCGATCAGGGCGACCTCGTATTCGGTGATGCCGGCGGTGATGGCGTTGCGGATGGCTTCGCCGCCCAGGTCGCCGATCCGGGCCCCGTGCTTGATGACTTCGATTTCCTCGGCTGACTTGATCATCCGCTGGCGCATGGCGGCCTGGGCCACGTCCACCAGGGTTGCGCCGGCGAAGGCGGCCTGAATCTTGTTCCGGTTATCCAGCGGGAGGGAGTCATCCTCCACGCCGAGCCGGCGCGGGTTGATGCCGCGGGTCCGGAGCGCTTCCTGGATCGCGAAGATGTAGTTGTCCCGGCGCCAGTCCGTGTAGACGACGTTGTCGCCATAGCTGCGGCGCCACGGCATGCCGGCGTCGATGTTAGCGGTGACGGTGACGGTGTCGTCCTGGGTGACCACCATGGCGTAGGAGCGGCCGAAGTAGGTGAAGAGGAAGTCGGAGTAGTACTTGATGGAGTGGTAGCTGGTCAGGACGACGGCGTCGAGGTCCTTCTCCGCCATGATCCGGCGGAGGCCGCCGAGGCGGCGCTCGAATTCCGCGTTGGAAAAGGTCAGCTTTTCCTTCTGGCCGTTGTGCAGGACTTTCAGGCGCTCCAGCTCAGCGATGGAGGAGGCGGCGCCGGTGGTGGTGATGGTCATGGGGATTCCTTTACAGGGTTCGATTGATGGGAATTGGGGTGGTGTTCGGGTGGGCGTCAGTGGGCGCGCAGGGCCTGGCGGGAGGTTTCCTTGGCGCAGAGCACGGCGATCAGTGAAACCACGGCCGCGGCCATGAGGTACCAGGCCGGGGCCAGGATGCTGCCGGTCATGCCGATCAGCAGCGTGGCCATAAAGGGGGCCGTGCCGCCGAAGATGGCGTTGGAGAGGTTGAAGCTGACGGCGAAGCCGCTGTAGCGGACGTCCGTCGGGAAGAGCTCGGCCAGGAAGCTCGGCAGCGTGCCGTCGTTGAGCGTCAGCATGGCGCCGAGCAGGATCTGGACCAGCAGGATGACTACGAAGTTCTGGGTGTCCAGGAGCATAAAGGCCGGGACGGTCAGCAGGATGAACAGCGCGGACGCCGAGATCAGGACCCTCTTGCGGCCGTACTTGTCGGATGCCATGCCGGTCAGGAAGATGAACCCGATGTAGGTCAGCAGGGCAATGGTGGTGGCCAGGAAGGATTCGGTGGCGCCGAAGCCCAGCTCGGTCGATAGGTACGTGGGCATGTAGCTGAGGATCACGTAGAACCCGACGGCGTTGAGCAGCACGGCTCCGACGGCCAGCAGCAGCGCCCGCCAGTGATTTTTGAACAGTGCCGTAACGGGGGCCTTGACCACTTCATCCTCCGCAGCGAGGGCGAGGAACGCGGGAGTGTCCTCGAGCTTGGTACGGATGTAGCGGCCGATGAGTCCCATGGGCGCGGCCAGCAGGAACGGCAGCCGCCAGCCCCATTCCTGCATCTGCTCCGGCGAGATCACCACGGACAGGAGTGCTGCCAGCAGCGAGCCCAGCAGCAGGCCTGCGGCGGTGCTGGCCGGGACCACCGCGGCGTAGAGACCGCGCTTGTTCGCCGGTGCGTATTCGACGAGGAAGGCCGAGGCGCCCGCGTACTCGCCGGCGGCGGAGAAGCCCTGCACGACGCGAATCAGCAGGAGAAGGATGGGCGCCCAGATGCCGATGGAGTTGTAGCCGGGGATGAGGGCGATGCAGAAGGTGGCTGCTGACATGATCAGGATCGACCATGACAGGGCGGTCCGCCGCCCGACTTTGTCGCCGATTCGGCCCCAGATGAAACCGCCCAGGGGCCGGACGAAGAAGGAAATGGCAAACAAGGCGAAGGTTGCCAACAACGCCGTCGGCTTGTCTTGTTCCGGGAAGAAGACTGTGGCGATCGTCGTGGCCAGGTAGCCGTAGACCGCATAGTCGAACCATTCGACGAAGTTGCCGATGAAGCTGGCAGCGACCACTCGCCGTCGAGTGTCCTTGCTGACCTCAGGGCCTCCGCCCGGGCCCGATCCGCCGGACATCGCGGGCTGGGGAGCAGCGGAAGCGCCGTGCATGGTCGCCGCCGCTGCTGGGTTTGATTCGTTACTCATGTGTCCACCAATGAAAATTTGGGGTTGCATCGAACGCAACGCTGTTGCATCAGATTATGCGTGAGCTGAAACACAGTCAATAGCCAATTATCGGTTACTGCAGGGTAGTTTTTTCAAAGGAGCCGGCCTACCGGAAAGTGATTGACGCCACGCTCAGTAGGTCCTAAGGTTGCATTCAACGCAACACTGTTGCACCAAGTCCCTACCTTCTCGAATCGAAAGAGGCCGCCATGACGGGCACCCTTAATGAATCCCTGGCCAGCGTCGACGCTGATGTCGCCCGGGCCATCAACCATGAGCTGGTGCGCCAGCAGTCGACCCTTGAGATGATTGCGTCCGAGAATTTTGCTCCCGCCTCGGTCATGGAGGCGCAGGGGTCGGTGTTGACCAACAAGTACGCCGAGGGCTACCCGGGCAAGCGTTACTACGGCGGTTGTGAACACGTCGACGTGATCGAGCAGCTCGCCATCGACCGGGTCAAGGCCCTGTTCGGGGCCGAAGCCGCAAACGTCCAGCCGCACTCGGGGGCGCAGGCCAACGCAGCGGCGATGTTCGCCCTGCTGGAACCGGGCGACACCATCATGGGGCTTTCGCTGGCCCACGGCGGACACTTGACCCACGGCATGCGCATCAACTTCTCCGGCAAGCTCTACAACGTGGTCCCGTATCACGTCAGCGAGCAGGAGCACCTGATCGATATGGCCGAGGTTGAGGCCTTGGCGCTCGAGCATCGCCCCAAAATGATTGTTGCCGGCTGGTCGGCCTACTCCCGGCAGCTGGATTTCGCGGAGTTCCGCCGCATCGCGGATCTGGTGGGCGCCTACCTCATGGTGGACATGGCCCACTTCGCCGGCCTGGTGGCCGCGGGGCTGCACCCGAACCCCGTCCCGTTTGCCGACGTCGTGACCACCACCACGCACAAGACCCTCGGCGGCCCGCGTGGCGGCGTGATCCTGAGCAAGGAAGAGTACGCACGCAAGATCAACAGTGCCGTCTTCCCCGGCCAGCAGGGCGGCCCGCTGGAGCACGTCATCGCGGCCAAGGCGGTCGCCTTCAAGATCGCGGCGTCGGCCGAGTTCAAGGACCGCCAGGAACGCACCCTCGAAGGCGCCCGCATCCTCGCATCCCGGATGCTGAAGGACGACGTCGGGGCCGCCGGCATCTCCGTTGTCAACGGCGGAACCGACGTCCACCTGGTCCTGGTGGACCTGCGGCATTCGGAGCTGGACGGCCAGCAGGGCGAAGACCGGTTGCACCGGATCGGCATCACGGTGAACCGGAACGCGGTGCCCTTCGACCCGCGCCCGCCGATGGTCTCCTCCGGACTGCGGATCGGGACGCCGGCCCTGGCAACCCGCGGCTTCGGGAAGACCGAATTCACCGAGGTGGCCGACATCATCGCTTCGGCACTCACCGCACCGGCAGAAGACAACGAACTCAGCGACGTGACCGCTGCCGCACTCCGCGACCGTGTCCACGCGCTGGCGGCGAAATTTCCCCTCTACCCGCACCTCGACGTCACCCGCAGCGACGCGGCAGCGGCCGGGTTTGAGGCAGAACTGATTGGAGCAGGACAATGAGCACGGAACAGCTTCCGGAGCACCCGGATTTTCTTTGGCGTAATCCGGAGCCGAAGTCCTCGTATGATGCGGTGATTGTCGGTGGCGGCGGGCATGGTTTGGCGACGGCGTATTACCTGGCGAAGAACCATGGGATGACGAATATCGCGATTTTGGAGAAGGGCTGGCTGGCGGGCGGGAACATGGCCCGGAATACCACGATCATCCGGTCGAACTATCTGTGGGATGAGAGCGCGGCGATTTACGAGACCGCCCTGAAACTGTGGGAGATCCTGCCGGAGGAACTTGAGTATGACTTCCTGTTCAGCCAGCGCGGGGTGATGAACCTCGCGCACACCCTGGGGGATGTGCGTGAGAGTATGCGCCGGGTGGGGGCGAACAAGCTCAACGGGGTGGACGCGGAATGGCTGGACCCGGCCCAGGTCAAGGAACTCTGCCCGATCCTGAACATCAATGACAACATCCGCTACCCGGTCATGGGCGCCACGTACCAGCCCCGGGCCGGGATCGCCAAGCACGATCATGTTGCGTGGGCGTTCGCCCGCAAGTGTGATGAGCTCGGTGTGGACATCATCCAGAACTGTGAAGTGACCGGCTTCCTCAAGGACGGCAACCGTGTGGTGGGCGTCAAGACCAGCCGCGGCACGATCCACACCGAAAAGGTCGGCCTGTGCGCTGCCGGGCACAGCTCGGTCCTGGCGGAGATGGCCGGTTTCCGGCTGCCCATCCAGTCCCACCCGCTCCAGGCCCTGGTTTCGGAGTTGCACGAGCCGGTCCACCCGACCGTGGTGATGTCCAACCATGTCCACGTCTATGTCTCCCAGGCGCACAAGGGCGAGCTCGTCATGGGCGCCGGGGTGGATTCCTATAACGGCTACGGCCAGCGCGGGTCCTTCCACGTGATCGAGCACCAGATGGCGGCCGCGGTGGAGCTCTTCCCGATCTTTGCCCGGGCGCACGTGCTCCGGACCTGGGGCGGGATTGTCGATACCACCCTGGATGCGTCCCCGATTGTGGGGACCACGCCGGTGGAGAACATGTTCGTGAACTGCGGCTGGGGCACCGGCGGGTTCAAGGGAACCCCGGCGGCGGGGCTGACGTTCGCGCACACCATCGCCACCGGCGCCCCGCACACGCTCAACAAGCCCTTCGCACTGGAACGTTTCGAAACCGGTGCCCTGATCGATGAACACGGCGCCGCCGCCGTGGCCCACTAGAAAGAGGTAAGGACATGCTCCTCATTCCCTGCCCCAACTGCGGACCCCGGGACGAGACCGAATACCACTACGGCGGCCAGGCCCACGTGGCCTACCCCGACGTCCCGGCCGACCTCACGGACCGTGAATGGGCCGAATACCTGTTCTACCGGGACAACACCAAGGGCGCCTTCGCCGAACGCTGGCTCCACAGCACCGGCTGCCGCCAGTGGTTCAACATGCTCCGCGACACGTACACCTACGACATTCAAGCCGTTTACCCGATGGGTCAGCTCCGCCCCGCTACGGGACCGACGGCCCCCATAGTTCCCAGCCCCGTTTCCCCGGAAGGAGCATCCAAGTGACCGCTCAGCAACCCGCGCGCCTTCGCACCGGCGGACGCATCGACCGGAGCGTCACCTGGCGCTTCACCCTCGACGGCCGTGAATTCACCGGCCACCCCGGGGACACCCTCGCCTCCGCCCTGCTGGCCAACGGCCGGCTCCGGGCCGGCAACTCCCTCTACGAGGACCGCCCCCGCGGCATCATGGCTGCCGGCGTCGAGGAACCCAACGCCCTGGTCAAGATCGCACCGCGCTTCCCCGGACACGTGGCCGAGTCCATGCTGCCCGCCACCACGGTCTCGCTCGTGGACGGACTGAACGCCGAACTCCTCAACGGCCTCGGCAAACTCGACCCGGATGAGGACCGCGCCGAGTACGACAAAAAATACGTCCACACCGACGTCCTCGTCATCGGCGGCGGACCCGCCGGCCTCGCCGCAGCCCGGCAGGCCGTACGCACCGGTGCCCGGGTCATCCTCATCGACGACCAGCCCGAACTCGGCGGATCCCTGCTCTCCGGCTCCACCGATCCGGCCCTCGCGGAAAGCATCGAAGGGCGGCCCGCCCTGGAGTGGGTGGCCGATGTCGAAGCCGAGCTGATCTCCGCGGCCGAGTGCACGGTGCTGAACCGCACCACGGCCTTCGGCTCCTATGATTCGAACTACGTCATCGCCGCGCAGAACCGCACGGATCATCTCCTGAGCCCGGCCGCGCCCGGTGTTTCCCGCCAGCGGATCTGGCACATCCGCGCCGCGCAGGTCATTCTGGCCCCCGGCGCGCACGAGCGCCCGCTGGTCTTCGAGAACAACGACCGTCCCGGCATCATGCTCGCCTCGGCCGTGCGCAGCTACCTCAACCGCTACGCCGTCGCCGCCGGTTCCCGGGTGGTCATCAGCACCACCAATGACAGCGCCTACGCCCTGGCCGCCGACCTCCTTGCCGCCGGCATCCGGGTCGAAGCCGTGGTGGACGCCCGCCCGCAAATGAGCGAAACCGCCGCCGCCGCAGCCGCTGCCGGGACTCGGGTGCTGATCGGCAGCGCCGTGGCCAACACCTCCGGCGCGGAGCGTCTCGTGGGCGCGACCGTCCGGAGCATCAACGACGACGGCGAGCTCACCTCCGGCGTCGAAAACCTCCCCTGCGACCTGCTCGCCGTCTCCGGCGGCTGGTCCCCCGTGGTCCACCTGCACTCCCAGCGACAGGGCAAACTGCGCTGGGATGAGGACCTGGCGGCCTTCATTCCCGCCAGTGTGGTCCCGAACCAGCACGTGGCCGGGTCCGGCCGCGGCAGCTTCGAGCTTCAGGACTGCCTGGCAGAAGGTACTTCCGCCGGTGCCGCAGCGGCAGGCGCGGCCGGATTCGAACCTGACCATTCCGGCGCCGACATCACATTGACCCTTGAGGGGCCGCGCGCCTCGGCCCCGACCCGCCAGCTCTGGCTGGTGCCCGGTCAGACGGGCGGGCCGGAGGACTGGCACCACCACTTCGTTGACTTCCAGCGTGACCAGTCGGTGGCCGATGTCCTGCGCTCCACCGGCGCCGGCATGCGCTCGGTGGAACACGTCAAGCGCTACACCTCGATCAGCACCGCGAACGACCAGGGCAAGACCTCCGGGGTCAATGCGATAGGCGTCATCGCCGCCGCCCTGAAACACGGCGGCGCCGGAGAAGCAGGAATCGGAGAGATCGGCACCACCGCCTACCGGGCCCCGTTCACCCCGGTGGCGTTCTCCGCCCTGGCCGGCCGGCAGCGCGGGGAGCTCTTCGATCCCGCCCGCCTCACCTCCATCCACCCCTGGCACGTCGCCCGCGGAGCACTCTTCGAGGACGTCGGGCAATGGAAGCGCCCTTGGTACTACCCGCAGGGCACCGAGGACATGGACGCGGCCGTGCTGCGCGAGTGCGCGGCCGTCCGCGACTCCGTGGGCTTCATGGATGCCACCACGCTGGGCAAGATCGAGATCCGCGGCAAGGACGCCGGTGAGTTCCTGAACCGGATCTACACCAACGCGTTCAAGAAACTGGCCCCGGGATCGGCCCGCTACGGGGTGATGTGCACCCCGGACGGCATGATCTTCGACGACGGCGTGACCCTGCGCCTGGACGAGGACCGGTTCTTCATGACCACCACCACCGGCGGCGCCGCGAAGGTCCTGGACTGGCTGGAGGAATGGCTGCAGACCGAATGGCCGGAACTGGACGTGCACTGCACCTCCGTGACCGAACAGTGGTCCACGATCGCCGTCGTCGGGCCCAAATCCCGGGCCGTGATTGCCAAACTCGCCCCGGAACTGGCCGCCGACGGCGGGCTGGAGGCCGAGGCCTTCCCGTTCATGACCTTCAAGGAAACCACCCTGGCCTCCGGCGTCCGCGCCCGGGTCTGCCGGATTTCGTTCTCCGGTGAGCTGGCCTACGAGATCAATGTCCCGGCCTGGTACGGGCTCACCACGTGGGAGGCCGTGGCCGCCGCCGGCGCGGAATTCAACATCACCCCGTACGGCACCGAAACCATGCACGTCCTCCGTGCCGAGAAGGGCTACCCGATCGTCGGCCAGGACACCGACGGCACCGTCACGCCGCAGGACGCGGGCATGGAATGGGTGGTCTCCAAGGCCAAGGACTTCATCGGCAAACGCTCCTACGCCCGCAAGGACGCCGCCCGGACGGACCGCAAGCACCTGGTCAGCGTCCTGCCGGTGGACGGCTCGATCAGGCTCCCCGAAGGCACCCAGCTGGTGGAAAGCGGCATCACCGTCAACCCCGCCTACGGCCCCGTGCCGATGGAGGGGTTCGTGACCTCGAGCTATCACAGTGCCGCCCTGGGCCGGTCTTTCGCCCTGGCCCTGATCAAGAATGGCCGCAACCGGATCGGCGAAACCCTCGTGGCTGCTGCCGGTGACCAACTGGTTGACGTTGTTGTGGCCGAAACCGTACTTTTCGACGCTGAAGGGACCCGCAAAGATGGCTGATACAGCAGCTCTTGCAGATATCAATGGACTCCGGGAAGTCCGCCGCAGCCCGGCATCCCACCTCGCCAGTGCCATGGCTGCCGGCTCCGTCGCCGGCAGCGTGACCCTGCAGGAACACCCGTTCCAGACGATGATCGGTGTCCGCGCCGACCCGGCCTCCGAGGCCGGGGCCCGGCTCGCTTCCGTGACGGGCGGTTTGCCCGCACAGTGCGGAGAAATCCGGGGCAGCGGCCCTGTGAACGTCCTCTGGCTGGGCCCCACGGAATTCCTCGTCGTGGCACCCGAGGAGGCCCACGAGTCCCGCGGCGGGGACCTCATCCCCTCGCTCATCGCAGCGCTGGGGGACGGCGAGGGCCAGGTGTTGGACCTGTCCGCGAACCGGACCACGTTCGAACTCTCCGGACCCCGCGCCCGGGCCGTGCTCGAGAAGGGCTGTTCCCTGGACCTGCACCCCCGGGTGCTGGCCACCGGGAGCGCCCTCGCCACCGAAGTCGGCGGCATCCCGGTCATGCTGCTGAAGACCGGCGAGGAAAGCTTCCGGCTCTTCCCCCGGGCCTCCTTCGCGGACTTCCTGGGCAGATGGCTCCTGGACGCCATGCGGGAGTTCGCATCCCCCGAGGTCCACTGATGGCCCTCAGCGTCCTGGACCTGTTCTCTGTTGGCATCGGGCCGTCGTCGTCACACACGGTCGGCCCGATGCGGGCAGCGAAGCTCTTCGCCGACGGGCTCAAAGCCGGCGGGCAGTTAAGTTCCACCGCCAGGGTCCAGGCCGAGCTGTTCGGCTCCCTGGGTGCGACCGGCCGCGGGCATGGCTCGGACAAGGCGGTGGTCCTCGGGCTTCAGGGCCTGGACCCGGAAACCGTGGACACCGGCACCGCCGATGACCAGGTGGCTGCCGCGGCCCTCGACGCTGAGCTTCGGATCGGTGGAGACCACCGGGTCGATTTCAACTGGGACGAGGACGTGGTCCTGCACCGCCGCAAGTCCCTCCCCGCCCATCCCAATGGCATGACGTTCCGTGCCTTGGACCACGGCGGTGCGGTGCTCCGGGAGAAGAGCTATTACTCGATCGGCGGCGGATTCGTCGTCGACGGGGATGCCTCGGGAACGGACAAGGTGGTAGCGGACAGCACGGTGCTCCCCTTCCCGTTTACCACTGCCGATGAACTCCTGGGCATCTGTGCACGGGAGGGCATGTCCATTTCTGATGTGATGCTCGCTAACGAAGGGGCGTGGCGCAGCGAAGCGGAGACGCGGGAGAAGCTGCTCGCACTCTGGGCCGTGATGCGCCAATGTGTGGAGAATGGCTGCTCCGCCGAAGGGATCCTGCCGGGCGGACTCAACGTCCCCCGGCGGGCCCCCGCGCTGTTCCGCACGCTGGCGGCCTCCGCCGCCAGCGCCGATGCGGCGGCGCTAAGTGCTGACCTGGTCCGGATTCCCGCCGACCCGCTGCTCGCCATGGACTGGGTCAACCTGTTCGCCCTGGCCGTCAACGAGGAAAACGCCGCCGGCGGCCGGATCGTCACCGCACCGACCAACGGTGCCGCAGGCATCGTCCCGGCCGTCCTGCACTACTACGTCAAGTTCGTTCCCGGCGCCAACGACGACGGTGTGGTCCGCTTCCTGCTGGCTGCGGCCGCCGTCGGGATCCTGTTCAAAATCAACGCCTCCATCTCCGGTGCCGAAGTCGGGTGCCAGGGCGAAGTCGGGTCGGCCTGCTCGATGGCGGCCGCGGGTCTCTGCGAGGTATTGGGCGGCGTTCCCGCACAGGTCGAAAACGCCGCGGAAGTCGGGATCGAACACAACCTCGGCCTGACCTGCGACCCCGTCGGCGGCCTGGTGCAGATCCCGTGCATCGAACGCAATGCGATCGCCAGCGTCAAAGCCATCAACGCCGCACGGCTGGCCCTGCACGGGGACGGCAGCCACAAAGTATCCCTGGACAAAGCCATCAAGACCATGCGCGAGACAGGAGCGGATATGAAAACCAAATACAAGGAGACGTCCCGAGGGGGACTCGCCGTGAATGTGATCGAGTGCTGAACCATGACTGCACAACAGACTGACATCACCGCAGACCAGCCCGCAAGGACGATTGCGCATGTCCTGACGCTTGACTGCCCCGAATCGCCGGGCATCGTCCACGCTGTCTCCGGTTTCCTGCTGGAGCACGGCTGCGACATCGTCGAAGGCAAGCAGTTCGACTCCCAGTTGGACGGCCGGTTCTTTATGCGGATCCACTGCGAATCCGCGGGGGATCAGACGACGACGGATTCGTTGCGGGAGGCCTTCGCGCCCGTCGCCGAAAAATTCGGCATGCGCTGGCAGCTCCAGCCACACGGGGCCAAGCGGCGGATCCTGATCATGGTGTCCAAATTCGAGCACTGCCTGAACGATCTCCTCTTCCGCGCCCGAATCGGCGAACTGCCGGTCGAAATTGTCGGCGTCGTCTCAAACCACCCCGACCACCGCGGGATTGTCGAATGGCACCGGATCCCCTTCTTCCACGTGCCCGTCACCGCAGACACCAAGGCAGCCGCGGAGGAGGAGCTGCTGGTCTTGATTGACCGGTTCGACGTAGAACTGGTGGTCCTGGCCCGTTACATGCAGGTCCTCAGCGACAATCTCACCCGCCGGCTGGACGGCCGCGCCATCAACATCCACCACTCCTTCCTGCCCAGCTTCAAGGGCGCCAAGCCCTACCACCAGGCCTACGCCCGCGGCGTCAAGACCGTGGGGGCCACCGCGCACTACGTCAACGCGGAGCTGGATGAAGGGCCCATCATCTCCCAGCAGGTGGTGGAGGTGGACCACACCTACGGGCCGGATGACCTTGTGGCCGCGGGGCGCGATACCGAGTGCAAGGCGCTCAGCAACGCCGTCCGCTGGCACTGCGAGGGCCGGGTGTTCCTGCACGGCAACCGGACTGTCGTCCTGCGCTAGGAAGCGTCCGTCTCCGCCCCGTCGCCCTGCCGGATGATCCCGGCAGGGCGACGGTCCTCACCGTGGTTTTCGCGCTCAGCGGGATGTATCGTTAACTATCGTTGACTATCGTTCGCGACTCACAGAGGAGAGCATGATGCGCAATTCATTCCCGGCAGGCGGATTTGGCGGCAACAACATCGACGGCATGTGGCAGGCCGTTGAGGAGCTGCGGTCACGGTTTGAGAAGGGCTCCGGCACCCGGGCGGGCCGGGGCGAGGTAAGGACAGCGGTGCTGGCCCTGCTCGCCGAGCGGCCCATGCACGGCTACCAGATCATCCGTGAAATCGAGGAGCGCAGCCGTGGCAGCTGGAAGCCGAGTGCCGGCTCCGTCTACCCGACGCTGCAACTGCTGGCCGATGAGGGGTTCATCAGTGCCGAGGAATCCAATGGCCGCAAAATCTATTCGCTGACCGAAGCGGGCCGGGAGGATGTCGCGGGCTCCGATACGTCGGTTCCGTGGGAGTCAACGGGCCCGGCATCAGGCGGAGGCTTCGCGGCACTGCCCAAGGCCGGCATCGAGCTCGCGCAGGCCGCCTCCCAGGTGGGTCGAACCGGCACGCCGAAGCAGGTGCAGGAGGCCGTGACTGTGCTCGACGAAGCACGGCGCCGGCTGTACTCGATCCTCGCGCAGGACTGACGGGGTGGCGGCGGGTGTCCGGGACCGGGCCGATCCGGTAGCCGGCGCCGGCGCCGGGGACACCCGCGCCCGGTACCGTCGCATCCTGCGCTTCGCCGCGTGGCATCTCGCGGTGACCTGGTGGTTTGAGCTCTTCCTCCCCCGCGTCGGGCTGGCCAGGATCGCCGAACGCACCCGGACCAAGAGAATGCTGCGGTTCGCCCGGCGCTTCCGCCTGCTCGCCGTGGACCTTGGCGGCCTGATGATCAAAGTCGGTCAGTTCCTGTCCTCCCGGCTCGATGTGCTCCCGCCAGAGATCACCGCCGAGTTGGAAGGGCTGCAGGACGAGGTGCCGCCGGTCCCGTTCCCCGCGATCCGTGCCCTTGCCGAGGCGGAGCTGGGTGCGCCGCTGGGCCAGGTGTTCGCGTCAGTCGAGGAGACGCCGATCGCGGCGGCATCCTTCGGGCAGGCACACCGGGCCCAACTCCTGCACACCGACGCTGCCGACACCGGGCTGGACAGCGTCGTGGTAAAGGTGCAGCGGCCCGGCATCGAGGCGATTATCGACGTCGACCTGGCCGCCCTGCGTAAAGTGGGCGGCTGGCTCAGCCACATCCGCCTCGTATCTAACCGTGCCGACATGCCCGCGCTGGTCGAAGAATTTGCCCAGATCAGCCTCGACGAAGTCGACTACCTGCACGAGGCGGCGAATTCAGAGCGCTTTGCCGCCGATTTTGCCGGTGACCGCAGGGTGGCGGTACCCGAGGTCGTCTGGGAGCGGAGCACCCGCCGGGTGCTCACCCTCGAAGATGTCACGGCCATCAAAATCACGGACACGGCCGAACTCCGGGCGGCCGGCATTGATCCGGCGCAGGTCGCCCCGGTGTTCGCCTCCGTCATGTTCGACCAGCTGTTCACGACCGGCTTCTTCCACGCCGATCCGCACCCCGGCAACATCTTCGTCACTCCCACTACCGACGCATCGGCGGAGCACCCCTGGCAGCTGACGTTCATCGACTTCGGCATGATGGGCCAGGTCCCGCCCAGCACCCGCACCGGCCTGCGGAAGCTGCTGATCGCCGCCGCCGCGCGCGACGGCAAGGGACTGGTGTCAGCGATCAACGACGTCGGCGTGCTGGTGGCCTCGGCCGACACGGCCGAACTCGAGCGGGCCATGACGCACGCCTTCGCCCGGTTCGGCGGGATGGGCTTCGCCGAGCTTCGCGAGGTGGACCCGCGGGAGTTCCTTGATTTCGCGGTGGAGTTCGGAGACCTCGTGCGATCGTTGCCGTTCCAGTTGCCGGAGAACTTCCTGCTGATCATCCGCGCGATGTCCCTGACGTCGGGTGTGTGCAGCTCGCTGGATGCCCGGTTCAATCTGTGGGACTCGGTGGAACCCTACGCGGCGCAGCTGCTACGTGACGAGCGCGGCAACATCGTCCAGGACGTTGCCCAGCAGGCCCTCGATGCCGCCGGGATTGCCCTGCGTCTGCCCAAACGCCTGGATGGGCTTGTCACCCGGCTCGAGGACGGTTCCCTCTCCGTGGCCAACCCGCGCCTGGAACGGCAGCTGGCACGGCTTGACCGCACCGCGCAGCGGTCAGTTTCGACCCTGATCTTCGGCGCCCTGCTTATTGCCGGGGCCGTGGTCCGGGCCGACGATACCGTGCTCGGCAGCGTGCTGATGACCGTATCGGTGGTTCCGCTGCTGCACGGGCTGTGGGTGGGCCGCCGCGGTCTTTGACCGCGTCAGCGGAAGAATTCCAGCAGGACGGGAGCGACGGCGTCGGGCGCCACCGCGTGGTCCTGGCCGTCGATGACGTTCTTCCGCCCATCAGGTACCGCCTCGGCCACCGCCGTGGCCGAGGCGGCCGCCCAGGGAGCGCTGGCGCCACCATACAGGGCAAGGACGGGTGCGGTGATGCCCGCAAACCGGTCTGCCGGCACACTGCCGTCGGCCGAGAGCGTCAGATCGTAGGGCAACGTATGCGCCAGGGACACCAGCGCCGGCCACCAGGGCGCCTGGGTCATCCCGGGGTCAAAGCCGGCACCAGCGTGCCGGAAGAATGCCTCGACCGCTTCACTCCCGCGGCCGCTATCGGCCAGGGAACGGATGTTGTCCACAAATGCCTGCCAGTCATCGCCGCCGCCGGTCAGATAGGGAGGTTCGTAGACGGCGACCTTTGCTGCCAGGATGCCAGCCGCGGCCGCCTCCAGGGACAGGATCCCTCCCGAGGAGTGACCATACAAGTGCACGGGGCCGTCCGCTGCGGCCGCGAGCGCGCCGAGGTCTTCGACTTCGCGTTCGACGGCGTAGGGCGGCGTGTTCGTGCTGTCCCCGCGTCCGCGGCGATCGTAGCTAAGGACTGTGAACGATTCCGCCAGCAACGGGACCAGGCTCCCGGTGGAGTGCCGGTTGTTCAGCGCCCCGCCGACGAGGATAAGCGCCGGTCCGGCCCCCGCCCGCTCGTAGGCAATCGTGGTTCCATCAGCAGACTGGACGGTCTGGAACATGGCTCTTCTCCCCCGGTGTTTACAAACTCGGCACGGCGGCCCCGTTGCGCGCCCAAGTCACTTCTACCCCGCGACGGCCGGGACCACAAGGAAGCGCTCCTGCCACGGGCATCGACCCAAACTGTTCTGATTGGTAGAAACTGGGACCGTAGCGTGTTGATGTTGGAAGTGGCCGGCAGCCGGTACCTGCCGGATGAATTCGAGGAGCGACATGTCAGGCAGTAATTTTTCATCCGATAAGTCCGGCTTGGAACCCCTTAGGAGGCTGGCATGAGCAACCTCGAAACCGTTCCCCAGGAAATACTCTGCGGGCAGGACGGGATGCCGGCGGGCGTGGAGATTTTGCCTCCGCGTGAAGTTCCCCTGGGCGGGCCCCGCGCCATGCCGGTCCGCCGGACCCTGCCGCAGAAAAAGCGCAGCCTCATCGGCTCCTGGTGCTTCCTGGACCACTACGGCCCTGACCTGGTCTCCTCTTCCGGGGGCATGAAGGTCGCCCGGCACCCGCACACCGGCCTGGCCACGGTCAGCTGGCTGTTCAGTGGCAGGGTCGAGCATCGGGACTCCGCCGGATACACTGCGACTGTCCAGCCCGGGGAGGTCAACCTCATGGTCGCCGGCCGCGGGATCTCCCACCAGGAACTCTCCACCGCCGACACCACCGTCCTGCACGGAGCGCAACTCTGGTTCGCGCTGCCCGAATCCACCCGCCACATGGCTCCCACGTTTGAGCACTACGCCCCGGAGCGTGTCCGCCGTGGCGCCGCCGAGCTGAAAGTCTTCCTCGGCTCCCTGGCCGGATCCACCTCACCGGTGGACACCTACACCCCGCCCCTGGTCGCCGCCGAGGCCACCATCAGCTCCGGCGGGACCCTGGAGCTGGACCTGGACCCTTCGTTTGAATACGGCGTCCTCCTCGACACCGGGGAGGCGGTTTTGAACGGCACTCCCCTGCCGGTGGACCACCTCGCCTATTTATCCACCGGACAGTCCCGTCTGGTCCTGGAAGCAGGGGATGCTCCCCTACGGGTGCTCATCCTGGGCGGCGAGCCGCTGGGGGAACAGATCGTCATGTGGTGGAACTTCGTCGGACGGACCCACGAGGAAGTCGTCGCCTACCGGGCCGCGTGGCAGGCGGAAATCGGCGCGGAGCCGGCCGCACCGCCCGCCGACGGGACCTACCCCGACGGCGCCCCGCACCCGCGCTTCGGCCCGTTCCCGGACGGAACCCCGGCGCCGCTGCCAGCGCCCGTCCTGCCCAACGCGCAGCTGCGCCCCCGCGGCTAAGACGGAACTGCGACAATTCCGCGCAGGTCATGAGAACCGTGCCGCGGGCGATGGTGGTGGAATGTACAGGAACTAACCTGGACCGGGCATAGTTAAGCTCTCGGGCCTGTGCATGGAAGTGCGGGCATCGGCGCGGGCACAGAACGGACACGAACAGGGGCTTCATTTTGATAGGGAATGCGACCTTCCGGCACCGCAACACCGCCTTGCTTTCAGTCAGCAGCGTCGAAGCCCCGAAGGTCGTCAGTTCCGCGGATTTCGACCGCAGGCTGGCCCAGACGCTGCGGCGTCTGAAGTTCCCCTCGAACCTGCTCGAGCGGGTTGCGGGCATCACGCACCGGCGCTGGTGGGCCCCGGGTACATCGTTCGATGACGCGGCCATCGAGGCCGGCGCGAAGGCACTGGCCGAGTCCGGAGTCGCAGCCTCCGACGTGGGGCTGCTGATCAATACTTCCGTCACGCGGCGCAGCCTCGAACCGTCCGTCGCGGTGAAGATCCATCACGGACTCGGCCTGCCGTCCTCGGCCATGAACTTCGATGTGGCCAACGCGTGCCTCGGATTCATCAATGGAATGACCCTGGCGGCAAATATGATCGACTCCGGCCAGATCAGGTACGCGGTGATCGTCAACGGTGAAGATGCCCAGGCCACGCAGGAAGCCACGCTGGCCCGGCTGCAGCGACCCGAGACGACCCGGGCGGACTTCCACCGCGAGTTCGCCACGCTCACCCTGGGTTCCGGAGCCGCCGCCGCCGTCCTGGGCCCGGCGGACGAGCACCCCGGCGCGCACCGGATCATCGGTGGCGTGATGCGCGCCGGCACCGAACATCATGGACTCTGCGTCGGCGGCCTCGACGGCATGGCCACCGATACCAAGGCGCTGCTCGACGGCGGCCTGCAGCTCGTGGTCGATGCCTGGCACGAGGCCCAGCCCGAGTGGGACTGGGCCTCGATGGACCGGTACGTCACGCATCAGGTGAGCAATGCCTATACGCAGGCCATCATCAACGCCATTGACCTGGACCCGGACAAGGTGCCGATCACGTTTCCGCACTGGGGCAACGTGGGCCCGGCGTCGCTCCCAATGACCCTCGCCGCCGAAGCGCAGACGCTCGGCACCGGCGACCGTGTCCTTTGCATGGGTGTCGGGTCCGGCTTGAACACCGCCATGGTGGAAATCGTATGGTGATGGCCGGCTGGCCCGGCGTCGACCCGGACTGGTCGCGCGAAATCGACGTGGTGTCCTCGTCCGCCGCGGATAAGCCCGGGACGGTCCGCCACTGGCACCTGCTCGACAACGGCGCCCAGCTCTCCCGCCGGGGCCTGACTCCTGCCGGCACCCTGCTGTGCGTGCACGGCAACCCGACGTGGTCCTACCTGTGGCGCACACTGCTGGCCGCCGGCTCCGATCCCGCACATCCGTGGCGCGTGGTGGCGGTGGATCAGCTGGACATGGGCTTCTCCGAACGCACGGGCACGTTCCGCCGCCTGGCGGACCGGATCAACGATCTGGGCGACCTCACCGCGGCGCTCGGGCTGGACGGCCCGGTGATCACCGTTGGCCACGACTGGGGCGGCGTCATCAGCCTCGGCTGGGCACTGGCTCATCCGCAGCAGCTCGCCGGCGTCGTGCTGACCAACACCGCCGTCCACCAGCCCGCCGGCTCGGCTATCCCGCCGGCGCTGCGGCTGGCCCTGCACCCGGCCGTGCACCGCTGGGGAACCACGACGTCGGACGCCTTCCTGCGCGTGACCCACTCCCTGGCCCACCCGCCGCTGGGCCCGGACGTCCGCAGCGCCTACATGGCTCCCTATAAGGGTGCCGGCCGCCGCACCGGCGTGGGGAACTTCGTCGCGGACATTCCGGCGGACCCGTCCCATCCGAGCTTCCCCGCGCTCACCGGCGTCGCCGAAGGAATCCGCGGGTTAACGGTCCCCGCGCTGATGCTCTGGGGCCCCCGGGACCCGATCTTCTCCGACCGGTACCTCAAGGACCTCATCAGCCGGTTGCCGCACGCCGACGTGCACCGCTTCGAGGGATCCGGCCACTTGGTCGCCGAGGACCGGCACATTGCCACCCCCGTCTTCGCGTGGCTTGAGGATCTCGGCCGGGACAGCGGACCCGCGGATGCCGGGGCAGCTTCTGCCGCGGCTGCTCGCCGGACGCCGGACTCCCCCAGGCCCGCTTTCCCAGCTTCGGGGTCGAATGCCCAGGTCCCGCCCCTGTGGGCGCCGCTCACCGAGCTCGCGGCCGGGCCCTCCAGCGCCGACACCGCCGTCGCGGAAATGGCCGAGGACGGCACGGTGTCGCGCTCGCTGACCTGGCGGGACCTCGAACACAACGTCGCCGCCGTCGCCGCGGGACTGCAGGAAACCGGCGTCCGGCCGGGCAACCGGGTCAGCCTGATGGTTCCGCCGGGCGTCGATCTGACCGTGGTCCTCTACGCCTGCCTGCGGCTGGGCGCCGTGGTGGTCGTGGCCGACGCAGGCCTCGGTACCCGCGGCCTGAGCCGCGCTGTCAAGGGCGCCACCCCGGATTTTCTCATCGGCATCGACAAGGCCCTGGCCGCCGCCTCCGTGCTGGGCTGGCCGGGACGGCGCATCAGCGTCCGGGACCTGCCACCGGTCCGCCGCCGGCTCCTCGCCGTCGAGACCTCAGTTCCCGCGCTCGCCCGCCGGGGCAACCTCCTGGCCACAACCGCGCCGCTGCAGGCACCGGAGGCGGACGCCCCGGCTGCGGTGCTCTTCACCTCGGGTTCCACGGGCCCCGCGAAGGGGGTCCTCTACACGCACCGCCGACTGGCCGCGATGCGGGACGCCGTGGCCGGGACACTGGGGATCCGCCCGGGCGCGCGCCTCGTGGCGGGTTTCGCGCCGTTCGCCCTGCTGGGACCGGCCCTGGGCGCCGTCTCGGTGACGCCCGCGATGGACGTGACGGCTCCCCGCACGCTGACCGCCCAGGCCCTGGCAAACGCCGCGGCAGCCATAAACGCCACGGTAGTGTTCGCCTCCCCCGCCGCGCTGCGCAACGTCCTGGCCACCCGGGACGGTTTGGCCCCTGCCGGGCACCAGGCGCTGGAGCGTGTGGAGTTGCTGCTCTCCGCCGGCGCACCCGTACCCGAACCCCTGCTCGCCGACGTGCAGCGGCTGCTGCCCCGGGCCTCGCTGCACACGCCCTATGGAATGACCGAGGCGCTGCCCGTCACCGACATCAGCCTCCACCAGATCCGCACCGCCGCGGCGGACGCGGCCGCCGGCACCATGGCCGGGGCCGGCAACGGCGTGTGCGTCGGACATCCGGTGCACGGAGCCCGGGTGGCCCTCATCCCGCTCGCCGCTGACGGCACAGCGCCCGGTACCGTGCCTGTCACCGAGCCGGGAGTAACCGGCGAAATCCTCGTGTGCGCCCCGCACGTGAAAGAGTCCTACGACAGGCTTTGGCAGACCCAACGCGACAGCGCGCGCACGCCCGGGGGGCACCGCACCGGTGACGTCGGGCACTTCGATGCCGCCGGCCGGCTCTGGGTGGAAGGACGCCTCGCACACGTAGTGACGGCGTCGGGCGCTGTCCTCACGCCCGTCGGCGTGGAGCAGGCCATCGAAAAGCTCGACGACGTCGGGCTGGCGGCCGTCGTCGGGGTCGGGCTGTCCGGGACCCAGGCTGTGGTCGCCGTCGTCGAGACCGTACCTCCTGTGCGCCGGGCCGGCCCCGCGGCACTGGAGCTCGCGGGCCGCGTCCGGGACGCGGCCCGGCTGGCCGGCGTCAGCGTCTCTGCCGTGCTCGCAGTCCCCTCCCAGCCAACCGATATCCGCCACAACGCCAAGATTGACCGGACCCGTCTGGCCCGCTGGGCGTCGGCGGTGCTGGCCGGCGGCCGGCCGGGCACGCCGTGAGGGTCCTCGTCACCGGAGCGAGCGGCCTGCTCGGCGGGGAAGTAGCCCGGGTGCTGGTCCGGCAGGGCCACACCGTCAGCACCTTCCAGCGCCGTCCCGCAGGCGTCGACGGCGCCGCGGATTTCCCCGGGTCCGTCACCGATGACGACGCCGTCCGTCGCGCCGTGGAGGGAGCGGAGGCCGTCATCCACCTGGCCGCGAAGGTCTCCTTCACCGGCCGCGCCGCGGAGTTCGACGCGGTCAACGTCGGGGGCACGCGCCGCCTGCTCTGTGCTGCCCGCGCGGCCGGGGTGCGGGACCTGGTGTTCGTCTCCTCCCCCTCCGTGGCGAATTCCGGGGTTGCCATCGCTGGGCTGGGTGCAGAACCGGCGGACCCGGCCCGCGCCCACGGCGACTACTCCCGTACCAAGGCCGAGGCCGAGCTGCTGGCGCTGGCCGCGGATTCACAGCAGCTCCGGGTCGCGGCGGTGCGCCCGCACATTGTCTGGGGTCCCAGGGACACGCAGCTGGTGGAACGGGTCCTGGACCGTGCCCGCCGCCGCCGGCTGCCGCTGCTCGACGCCGGAGCGGCCCTGATCGACACCACCTACGTGGATAACGCCGCCTCGGCCATCGTTGCCGCGCTGCACCGGATGGAGCACGTCCAGGGCCGGGCGCTGGTCGTCAGCAACGGCGAGCCCCGCCCGGTAGGCGAGCTGCTGGCGGGCATCTGCGCCGCGGGCGGCGTGCCCGCGCCGTCGTGGGCTGTGCCGGGCAGGCTGGCGCGGGCGGCAGGATCGGTGGTGGAGAAGGTCTGGACCTTGACTGCCCGGGACGGAGAGCCACCCATGACCAGGTTCCTCGCGGAGCAGCTTTCGACCGCCCACTGGTTCGATCAGCGCGAGACCCGCGAACTCCTCGCCTGGACGCCCGCCGTCTCGCTTGACGAGGGCCTGGCGAAGCTGGCCGAGCACTACGGCTAGCAGCGGAGAGCCGCTTCAAAAGATGAATATCCGGCAAAGTTTTTCGATGACGGCTCGGCGGCTTCGACGATGCCGCCTGCGGGCACACTCGTCATCCGGACCTCGTACGCGCGTAAGAGGCGCCGGGTTTTCGCGCCATTCGCACAGTGGAATCCCCGCACCAACCCTTGGGATGATCCGGAGACATTGTTGCACCCGTAGTCTCGAGACATGCTTCTGTCTGCGATCATCCTCATCACCTCAGCCCTGGTCCTTTACTCGATCGGCGTATGGTCGGAGCATCTCCAACGCGTTCTAAAGTGGTGGCATGCGGGATTCTTTGCACTCGGCCTGATCTGCGACGCCAGCGGAACGTACCTGATGACTCAACTCGCGGCAGCAAGCGAAGTTCAGCCGGGCGGAGTTGGTGCGAGTCTCAATGCCGTGATGGCCGTCACCGGGGCGGCAGCATTGCTGCTCATGGTGATCCATTTAGGCTGGGCCGTCATCGTGTTGCTGCGTAATCGCGATGGCGACAAGAAACGCTTCCACAAGTTCTCGCTTCTCGTCTGGGCCATCTGGCTCGTCCCCTACGTCACCGGAGCCATAGGCACCAGTCTGGCCTGAATGTGGCCGCTCTGGTCGCGCCGTCGCATCTTCCGACGCTCAGCCGCACCATTGGGCGAAGCAACCCGCCTGCCCATGGCATGTGGGCGGGGCGCCGCAACCGCTGAGCGTCAGCGGAAGAATTCCAGCAGGACGGGAGCGACGGCGTCGGCCGCCACCGCGTGGTTCTGGCCGTCGATGACGCCCTTTCGGCCGTCCTGCACCGTCTCGGCCACCGCGGTGGCCGAAGCGGCCGCCCAGGAAGCGCTGGCGCCACCGTACAAGGCCAGGACGGGTGCGGCGATGCCCGCGAACCGGCCTGCGGGCACCTCGCCGTCGGCCGTGAGCGTCAGATCGTAGGGCAGCGTGTGCGCCAGGGACACCAAGGCCGGCCACCAGGGCGCCTGGGTCATTCCGGGGTCGAAGCCGGCACCGGTGTGCCGGATAAATGCCTCGACCGCGTCACCTCCACGGCCGCTGTCCGCCAAGGCACGGACCTTGTCCACGAAAGCCTGCCAGTCGCCGCCGCTGCCGGTCAGGTAGGGCGGTTCGTAGACGGCGACCTTCCCGATCGGGATACCTGCCGCGGCCGCTTCCAGGGACAGGATCCCCCCGGAGGAGTGACCATACAGATGCACGGGGCCGTCAGCCGCGGCTGCAAGTGCGCGGAGGTCTTCGGCTTCGCGTTCAACGGCGTAGGGCGGAGTGTCCGTGCTGTCCCCGCGACCGCGGCGATCGTAGCTGAGGACCGTGAATGATTCCGCCAGCAGGGGGACCAGGCTGGCGGCGGAGTGCCGGTTGTTCAGCGCCCCGCCCACGAGGATGAGCGCCGGTCCGGACCCCGCCTGCTCGTACGCAATGGTGGTTCCATCTGCGGACTGGACGGTCTGGATCATGGCGGTTCTCCCCCGGTGGTTGCGGATTTGGCACGGCGGCCCCGTTACGCGTCTTGGTCCCTTCTACCCCGCGGCGGCCTCTACCACAAGGAAACCCTCATCCACGTGTTCTGCGACGGCTCGGTTGTGGCGCACGGCAGTGACAAGGGGTGTTGACGCTGGTGAGGGGGCGACCGGGTTGCTCTCGCCGAGGAGGCTTGTGAAAACCTTGGGCCGGGACGTGAGCCGATTCCCTTCGGGAGGACGCGGTGGCAGACTCTGAGGAGTATCGAGTGACTGGGGGATCCACGTCAGGAGATCATCATGGGCATTCTGGTCGGCACACGCGCTACGGACCACCGGACGGCGGGCCGGCCATGATGCTCGGGTGGGCCTACCTCTTGGCGGCAGTCATGACCTTCGACGCGCTCCTCCTCGGCATACTCCTGACAAACGTGAAGTGGCCCAAGCGCTGGAAGAAGAACGGCTGAGGCTCCGGAACGCCGGCCCACGCCAGCGGCAATCCGCCGGCGTTAGAGCAAAACCCCTCATGAGGGGGTCTTGTTCCATTGCGGATGTCTTGGCGGATCCGGCCCCGGTCGCTGGGGTTGTACCCGTGGGCGTTGGCCCAGTCCCGGATTTTCCGGGTTTCTTCCCGGCTCAGCGGCGCCGCCGTGCCGGCACTGGCCTTTGAGGAACCGCGAAGCCGCCGGCCCTTCGCAGTGTATTTGCTCAATGCTGCCCGCAGGTTGGCGGCGTTGGCCGCGGTGAGGTCGATCTCGTAGTCGGCGCCGTCGACAGAGAACCGGACGGTTTCGTCGGCGTCCTCGCCGGTCAGGTCATCGATGAGCTGGATATGGAATGTGCGGGCCAAGAGGGGTCCTTCGGTTCAGGGTTCATGCCGCCGTCCCCCCCCATGTCAGCTTTTACCCTCAACCCTATTTCACCCCCGACCCCCCAGACCCCGGCGCGCCCGCGGCGATGGTCCACGGCACGGGAGCGGATCCTAAGAGGTTGTGCTTCCGTGGACCCATGGCCGCCGACACTCCCCGGACGTCACCCGGGACCTGACCCGGCTGGCGGCTGCCCTCGACGCGGCCGTGTCGGCACGAACGGCGGCGAACCTCCTCATCGCCACCTGGAATCTCAGGGCGTTCGGGGACCTGACAACCAAATGGGCCGCCGGCCCCAAGGACTCCCCCAAACGCGACTGGCACGCCGTCGCCTGTATTGCCGAGGTGGTCTCCCGTTTCGACGTCATCGCCTTGCAGGAAGTCCGCCGCAACACCACCGCGCTGCGGTTCCTGCTCGAACTGCTCGGCCGTGCCTGGCGGGTCATCGCCTCCGACGTCACCGAAGGCTCCCCCGGCAACGGCGAACGCCTCGCCTTCCTCTACAACACCGAGCGCGTCCAGCCCTCCGGCCTGGTCGGGGAGATCGTCCTCCCGCCCCTTGGGGAGGACCCGCAGCAACAGTTCGCCCGGACCCCGTACGTCGCCGGGTTCAACCGCGCCGGCACCGCATTCACGTTGGCTTCCGTCCACGTCCTGTGGGGCAAAAACGCCACCGAACGCCTCCCCGAAGTCACCGCCTTCGCCCACTGGATGCGCGCCTGGGCCGACCGGCCCCACGACTGGAACCACAACCTCATGGTCCTGGGCGACTTCAACCTCGACCGCATCGGCGACCCCCTCTACAAGGCCTTCATCACCACCGGACTCTGGGCGCCCCACTGAGCTGAACACCGTCCCGCGGACCATCTTCGATAACAACAACACCCGGCACTACTACGACCAGATCGCCTGGTTCACCAACCCCGACGGCACCTCACACCTGCAGAACATGACCTACACCGGCCACGCCGGATCCTTCGACTTCATCCCCCACCTCATGACCGGACTCACCCGCAACGAAATCTCCTGGCGCATCTCCGACCACTACCCCCTCTGGACCGAATTCCAACTCCCCAAAAACCACGGCGGCGCCTGACCCGGCCACGACCGGATCTACCGGCGGCAGCATCGTTCGGCGGGTCGTGGGATGGCGTTAGTAGTCTTGATCATTCCCGAAGCCGTCACCCCGGATCTTCTCTTCTTCACCAGGTCTGGCGTTCATGACAACACCGGCCCGGTAGTCCAATTGGAAGCCCGCCTTGAGGAGATCGCCCCGTTCCAGAGATCGTCTTTCGTGCCGTAGTAGAACGGACCCTAGGCTGGCGCTTGGGTTCCTGTGCCAGCCTCAAGCGACCGACCTAGACGGGACCTAGCGGGCGAGCAGCTTTTCCATATCGTCGAAGAAGGCGGTGTAGCCTGCCGTGACGGCCGTTATCGCCGCGTCATCGAAGCCGTCAGCGGCCTGCATCATGATCATCATGGCGCCGTTGTCGACGGCGACGATATCGACCGTGACGGGCTCGCCGGCAGGCTCGTCGGGCTCGTCGGGCTCGTCAGTGAGGGTGAGGGCGAGCCGCGTCGGACGATCCACCTCCGTGAACTCGCCAACCCAGTGCTTGACGCTGCCGTCGGGCAGATGCATTGCTGCCTTCCAAGCCCCGCCGACACGGACATCCATCGGTACCTCTCCGAGGACGAGCGGATCACCATTGCCGACCGGCACCGAACCGGGGAGAGCCTGCGCTCGATAGCCGCCGGGCTGGGCAGGGCCCCATCCACCGTCAGCCGTGAACTGCGCCGGAACCGGAATCCGGCGGGACAATACCGCCCGCACTACGCCCAGAAGAAAGCCCGGACCCGCCGTCAGCGACCACGGCAGGCAAAGATCGCGAGGCTTCCCGAACTGAAGACCTACGTCCAGGCAATGCTGGACCGCTGGTGGAGCCCCGGCCTGATCTGCCGGCAGCTCAAGAAGGTCTTTCCGGGGCGCAAGGAGCTGCACATCGTGCACGAAACGATCTACCAGGCCCTCTACCTCCGCGGCCGCGGAGGACTCTCCCGGGAGTACGCCACCACCGCACGGAGCCGCTCGTTCTCTGCGTTGTAGAAGTTGCGGTTTGCTTACTGGCCGGAGGGGGCAAAAGCCTCCGCATTTCCCCAGTTGGCGGGAACTTTCAGCAGTGCGGCAAGGCATCAGGCGCCCTTAGTCGCCGTTCGGGTTATCAGTGATCCTGTCACGGTATGGGGAGGAATTTTTTGGAGGGCGGAGCGTGGCCTTGCTCTTCCTCCAGATGACCAGGCCCACGACCAGCCACAGGATGGCAAAAACTAGTGCCAGGACTGGCCTCCATATGTCTGCTCCTTCAATAAATCCGCTGATACCCAGCCATCCCCATACCAAGGTGCCGAAGACGGCAAAGACCAGCACGGTTCGTGGCGCCGCATACATTTTAATGTCGGACCTGCTTTCTATTTGCTTTAACAAGTAAGAACGGAGACGAAGACCCCGGCGAAGGCCCACGGAGTGTATCCAGGGACAAATACACCTACCATCGAAAATCCTAAGGAGACCCTGCACTTTGCGGACATTTCGCTAGGAGGAAGCGGAACGTTTGCAGTTCCAGCACAGTACGGGGAGTTTTGCGGAGCACACCCAAAGATCGGATCTTCGAGGAACTGGCCGGTTGGGTCGGTGAGATTGGTGGGGTTGGCTGCGGTGTAGAGGTAGGTGTTGGTTTCCTGGTCGGAGGGGTCGGGTTGGGTGAAGCGGCCGGTGCCGGGGTTGTAGTAGCGGGCGCCGAATTTGGTGAGGTTGCTGGTGTTGTCTTTGTAGCCGCCGGCGTAGCGCCAGGGGTTGGCTGCGGCGGCGGTGCCGGTGGAGGTGCCGGTGCCCCATGAGTCGTAGGTGTAGGTCGCTGCCTTGGCCTGGGCGCTGTCGGTGAGGGCGATGACGGAACCGAGGGCGTCGGTGGTGTAGTAGTAGCTCTCCCCGGTGCTGGTGCGCATGCTGATCAGGGTACCGTCCGGGTCCCGGACGAACGAGGTGGCGGCCCCTGCGGTGGTTTGGCGGGTGAGTCCGAGGGTGCCGTTGAGGAAGCTGGTTCCCCCGGCGGTGAGGCGTTCGTCGTTCCGGGTTCCGGCGTAAGTGAAGTTGGTGGTCGTGGACCCTGCCGTGTGGCTGGTGTATTGGTCGAAGACGTTCCAGGTGCCGGTGGTGGTTCCGGTGGCGGTGGTGTTGCCGTTTCCGTCGTAGGCATACGTGGTCGCACCACCGGGGGGTGTGGTGCAGGTCCCGGTGCCGGTGCCGGTCCAGCAGAGCTGGTCGGCGGCATTGAACGCGGCGTAAACGTTCGCGGCGCCGGTTTCGGTTTCCAGGGTGCGGTTGCCGTTTTTGTCGTAGGCCCAGGTTTCGGTGTTGGTCCCGGTGACGGCGGAGGTGAGGCGGCTGAGTTTGTCGTAGCCGTAGGTGGTGGTGGCCCCGGTGTTGGTGGTCATCGTTTTGCGCAGGCCACCGTCTTTGGTCCCGTTGAGGGTGTAGCTGTAGGCGCGTCGGGTCAGGACCGAGGCGCTGGTGTTAGTGGCGGTGATGGAGGTGATCCGGCCGGCGTTGTTGTAGACGGTGGTGTTTTCGACCCCGTTGGGGTATTTCGTGACGGTGCGGCGGTCGGCGTTGTCGTACTCGAAGCCGGTGCATTTGGTGCTGTTCGGGAAGGCCGGGGTCCCGGGGCAGGACCCGCCGGGTTCGGCCAGGGCGGTCAGCCGGTTCGCGCCGTCGTAGCGGTAGGTGACGGTCCCGAGCGGGTCAACGGAGGTCAGGATGTTCGAGGCGGCGTCGTAGGTCACGGTGGTGGTCACCCCGCCGCTGGTTTTGCCGGTGGGGCGGTTCTGGGCGTCCCAGGTGTAGGTGGTGGTCCCGGCGGCATCGACCCGGGTGGTGAGGTTCCCGGCCGCGTCGTAGGTGTAGGTGACGCAGGTCGCGGCGGCGCAGGTGGATCCGTAGCGGATCTGGGTGAGGCGGTCGTTCTTGTCGTAGGTGTAGGTGGCGGTCTGGTTTTTGCCGTCCTTGCTGGTCGCGATGCGTCCGGCGGCGTCGTAGGTGTTGGTGATGGTGCCCAGCGGCGCCGGCCGGGTGATGGTGACCGGGTTCCCGGCGGCGTCGTAGGTGTAGGTGGTGGCGTTGTTTTTCCCGTCGGTGGACCGGCACAGGGAGCCGGGTTTGGCCCCGCAGCTCGTTCCTGCCGCGTCGTCCTGGTAGAAGCGCTGCGGGGTCCCGCCGAGGCCGTCGGCGGTGAGGATTTTGGACGGGTTCTTGGTGTTGGGGTCGTACTGGATCGTACTGGTGCTGCCTTCGCTGGTCGTGGCCGTGGCCGGACGGTAGTTCAGCAACGGGTCCCCGGTGGCGGTGGGGTAGGTGAAGGAGGTCTCGCCTCCGGTGATCCCGGCGCTTCCGGCGGCGGGGGAGGTGATTTTGGTCAGGCTGTTGTTCGGGTTGTACGCCGCCGTGGTGGTTTGTCCCAGGCCGTTGACCGAGGTGAGCCGGTTGTCGTGGCCGTCGAAGGTGACGTCGCCGGTGTTCCCGTTCGGGTCGGTGATCCTTGTGACCCGGGTCTTGGTCCCGTCCAGGGTGTAGGTGGTCGTCTTGCCGTTCCCGTCGGTGAGGTAGGACAGGGTCGGGCCGGTGTTGTGGGTCACGGTGGTGGTCGCCGCGGCCGGTGACCCGGAGCCGTAGGTGATGGTGGAGACCCAGGCATCGGCGGCGTAGGCCAGGGCGGTGGTGTTGTTCCGGCCGTCCTTCAGGGAGGTCAGTTTGCCGTTGGTGTAGGCGAAGGTGGTCACCGCGCCGGTCGCGTCGGTGATCTTGGACATCCTGCCTTCACCGCCACCGTATTCGATGTTCACGGTCCGGTTCAGGGAATTGTCCGTGATCGCGGAGGGCTGGTTCAGGTTCCGGGTGTCGTTATAGACGTAGGAAACGGTGCGGTTCTGGGTGTCAAACGTTTTCACGAGCCGGCGGCTGTCGTCGTATTCGTAGTAGACGTCATTCGGGTTCAGGATGTGCGTATCAATGGATCTTTCCAACACGAAGTGGGTGCCGTAGCCACTGTAGATGTTGGTGATGCCGGTGTCGTTGAACCGCAGCAGGAACCGCCCCCACTCATCCAGTGTCAGGGAGGCATTCAGTTCCGGGGGCATGGTGTAGCTGGCGCCGGCGGCGGCGAAGGTGTACCAGCCCCCGTCCGGTGCGACATAGTTCATGTTCCCGGTCCCCGGATCGGCCCTCAGTGAGCTCTCCTGGGTTCCCAGGGAGAGGGTGGGGCGGTGGTCGTACTTGCTGTTGTACCGCCAGGCGACGTTCATGTCCTGGCCGATACCGCGGATGTTGAACAGCCGGCCGGTGAGCACGACGTTGCCGCTGGTCGGATTCACCGCCAGCTTCGAAGCATCGGTCAGGGTGTGCTCAATCATCGAGGCCTTGCCGCGGGACCCGGACTCCGTCCCGTTCGCCGTCACCGGCGGCAGCAGGTTCGCGTTGCTGAACCAGCCCTGGGAATCGATGACGATATGCGCAGTACCGGTTCCGGTGTTTTTGACCTTGATCTTGCCGGTGCTGGCGCTGGGCCGGACAACAATGACGTTCGAGACCGAATCCGCGGTGTAGTTCACGGAACTGAGATTCGGTTCGGGTTCGTCCGAGGGCCACAGCGTCAGGAACCCGGAGCCGGCCGTCAGGGGGGTGATGTTCATGACGACGCCGGCGACATTGGTCGAGGCCGCGGGCAGGCCGCCCACGCCGGCGATCTGGACTTCCACGGTGCTGTTGGCCGGGACCGGGGTGTTCGGGATCCGGGAGTCATAGAGCCGGGACTCGACCGTGGTGAAGGAACTGTTGGAGACCTGCCCGTCGAAATAGCCCTGGATATCGACCAGCACGTGAACACCCGCGGCGGAAGCGTAGTGCTTGATATCGACCACGCCCGCGGCGTTCAGGTCCAGCACCGCCGCGACCGCGGTGGTTTCGTTGCCTCGGAAATTAATGGTCGTGCCCGGGTCACTGCCGCCCGCGAACATCCCGCCGGGCAGTGTCGCGAAAGCAACATTGGGGGCGTCGGTACTGATGACCGTGATGTTCGCGAAGACCGCCGTCGCGGTGTCCGGGACCCCGCCCTTGCCCTTGATCGCCAGGGACTTCACTGCCGTCCCGGTCCAGGCACCGGCCGGGTACCCGGTGCCGTTACGGGTATCGATCACCCGTGACGTGGGCACGGAGGCGAATCCGCCCGGAGCCGGGGTATCACCGGCGGTGAAGTAACCCTGCACGTCAACGATGAACTGCTGGGATGTGGAGGAAATCAGTGCCAGCTTTCCATCGGTTCCGACCGCGATGACGGCCGAGTTCGAGACCGTGTCGTTGCCTCCCGAGAACAGCACCGTGGTGTCCCGGTGGCGGGCCGTGTTCGGCACCAGCTGCGCGGCATTGGGCGTCGTGCCGCTCACCACGGTCAGGTTCACCAACACCGAATCCACCCCGGTGCTCGGGATACCCGCCCGGCCCAGGATCTGGAACGGATACCAGGTATTGGCCGTCAATGGACCCGTGATCCCGCCCAGACCCGATCTGGTATCCACCGCCCGGCCCTGCGTCGGAACGAACACCCCGGCCTGCACCGAGGGCGTGGACTGTGCCGGCACCACGGCCGGCGCGGCGGCGGTGACCGCCGGACCCGCCAGCGCCGGAACCGCACCAGATACCGGCGCGGCCGAGGCCGGGACGGCGAACCCGTATAGGGCAACCGCCACTGCCACCATCAAAACCGGAAAGGCCCGGACCGCAGGACGTGCCGCGGAATTGGACCGGAAAAAGGCAGGCTCGCGACGCCGCTGAAAAAGACTCATGTCCCCCATGAACTTTCTACGAAAAAGATCTCAGGGCGATCAAATCCGTGAAAGCCCGGTCCCCAGACGAGTGATAAGCACGACAATAAGAGAGCAACCCGAAATAATCAAGGGAATGGATAAAATAGCCACAAACAGCCGTTCAAGCCCCTGACCGGGGCGAATG
>CAWFGT010000003.1:0-7473 GCA_963815415.1 uncultured Actinomycetota bacterium
CTAGCGCTGCTCCGGCTTCCGGCAGGTCTCCACGAACGCCCGGAACGGGGCCACCCGCTCCGCGGCAGAGAGTTCTGCGGCCTCGGGATGCCACTGCACGGACGCCACCCAGCGCTCCGGATCCTCCAGAGCCTCAACAGTTCCGTCTCCGGCCACGGCGGTCACCACGAGGCCGGCCCCGACCCGGGCCACCGCCTGATGGTGGCCGGACGCGATCTTGACGGTGACCGCCGCGCCGCCCCCATAGAGGGCGGCCACCTTCGTCTCCGGCCGGACGTCGACCTCATGCCACGCCCAAGGGCCCACGCCGGGCAACGGTGCCGGGTCGCTGTGCGCCACGTCCCCTGGTGCTATGTCCTGGACGAGGGTGCCACCATAGAGGACATTCAGCAACTGGTGCCCGCGGCAGATGCCCAGAACCGGCAGGCCGGCATCAATCGACTGCCGCGCGACGGCCACATCCAAGTCATCCTGGGCAGGGTTCACGTCGTAGCACGCCTCGCTGCGCTCTTCCCCGTACAGCCCCGGGTCCAGATCCCCGCCACCGGGAATGATGACACCGTCAAGTGAGGCCAGGTCCGGCCCCGACGGTGTGGTGCTGAACAGCACCGGTTCGCCGCCGCCGTCGCGTACCAGTTCAACAATGTAATCGAAAAGCTTGTTGGCCTCCGCTACCCGTGGATCCGGATCCATGGAACTGCTGAGACGGGCCGGAAGCCCGATCCGGGGACGGCGGCCCGGGGCATCGTCGAAATTTTGCATAACTCATTTTGCACCAGAAGCAGGGCCGAGACCGACGGCTAGGATTGCCTAATGAATAACAGGTACCTGGTGTCCCGGAGCCGCTTCATCCCGGCCGCCCCGGACGCCGTCTTCGACGTTCTCGCGACCCCCGCCCTGCACAGCGCAATTGACGGCTCGGGCACGGTCAAGGGCGCCCAGCCGCACGGCCCCGAAAGGTTGGCCCTCGGTGCGAAGTTCGGCATGGAAATGAACATCCGGGTCGACTATAAGATCCTCAACACCGTATGCGAATTCGAGGAAGGCCGCCGCATCGCCTGGCGCCACTTCTATGGCCACATCTGGCGCTACCTGCTGGAAGAGTCCACGGACGCGGAGGGTACGCCAGGGACGCTGGTGACCGAGCAGTGGGATGCCCGCCAGGTCCGGGGCAAGGTCTTCCTGCGGATGGCCGGCTACCTCCGCCGCCATCCGCAGAATCTCGAACAGACCCTGGCCAAGCTGGCGGAGTTTGTCACAAATCGGGACACGAATCAGGACAGGGCCGCCGGGCGGGAGTCACCCGAGGTCTAGTCGTTTCGCAGCGCGGAAGCGTCACCGATCTGCTGCACCGGGATGACGCTGAGCTTGCCGTTCGTTTCGAGCACCACGGCGGCGAGGAGTGTTAGATCGCCGTAGCCGCTTTCGCGGGCGGCCTGACGAACTTCGGCCTCAGTCAGTCGGTTCGTCCGGAGCGCATCGCGCTCGAACATGCCGTCGCGTAAGAGGACGGCCGGTTGCGAGGTGATGACCTTCCGGGAAACGGGCCACTTGGTTGATACGGTGGCGACGCCGAATTGGAGGGCAGCAAGCAGAACGAAGGCGCTGGCGCCCTCGGCCCACGATACCTCCTTGCTCAGCAGGATCGTGGCGAGGGTGGAGCCCAACGCGACGGTCACGACAAGGTCGAAGGCGTTCAGTTGCCCCAGCGTCCTCTTCCCGGACACCCGCAGGATCAAAACAAGGGTCGCGTAGGCGGCCGAGCCCACGACGAAGGTTCGCAGGATATCGAGCCAGGAATCAAACCACATGGCACCTGTCTACCAGATGCCGGTTCACAAGTCTTTCCGGCATGGGACCTGGCCGAGCTCATAGAGTCCGTTCAGGTCCCCGGCGGCGAACCCGTCCGGGGTCACAATTTCCGGGTACATGAGCTGTGCAGGGTCCTGGACATGGTCGAGGCCCATGACATGAGCGAGTTCGTGCAGGATCACAGCCTTCGCATAGGCTGCGCCGTCGGCCCGGGTAATGTCCTGGGCGATCTGGGGAGCATCCAGTTCCAGGCTTCCGGTGACAAAGGACCTGGGCCCGTCGTCGAAGCTGAAATGGGTGCTGCCGCCGGTCCCGACCACGCTGCCTTCGAGCCGCGGAGCTTGTTCCGGTGTGGTCCAGGCGATCAGGAGCGGGGCCCAGCGGTCGCCGTACGCGTCCTTCTGGTAGGGAGGGCGCGACGGCGACGGTGCCTCATCCGTGGGCCCGTCGTAGATGAAGACGATGCCGGTGGCCTCTGAAATCGTAGCGATTGAGTCGTCAACGAGCTTTTCGGCTCCCTCGGGGGCAAGGTCGGCATTGACCACATAGTGCAATGGACGGCACGGCGAATAGCCGACCGGTGAACCATCGCTATTCGTCGCGAGGAAATTGTAAGCGTCGCTGGCTATCGCCGGTTTCTCCGGCTGGCCCAGCGGCTGGTCCTGCTCCTCAAACCCCGGGGGAGGGATCTCCAGTGCGGATGCTTCGGCGCGTGCCTCCCGCGGGGCCGGCGCGAGGGTGGTGTGCCCCGGGACCGGCACTCCGGCGCCGGGTGATCCGTCAGGCCCGACGCCGGACTGCTGCGGACGGTCCAGCCCGAAAAGCACTGCAACGCGCGGGTCCCCGTATGCGAGGCCTGCCGCCAGGAACGCCACTCCGGCGATCAGCGCTGCCGCCACGAGATTGCGTGCCAGACGCAGCGCGGAAGCGGATTTGCCGCGGCGGGGAGGCCGGTTCCCGGGCTGGGGATCGTCCATCAGGCGATGACCGCACCGAACGCCAGGCCCAGCAGGTAGGTTACGCCTGCCGCGCCCATGCCGATCGCCAGTTGGCGCAGGCCCCGGGTGGCCGGGGACGTGCCGGACAGCAGCCCGACGACGCCACCGGTGAGAAGCAGTGCCACGCCTACCAGCACGGCAGAGACAACCAGTGCCGCGACTCCGGTCATGCCGAGGAGGAAGGGAATGATCGGCACTACCGCGCCGGAAGCGAAAAAGCAGAAGCTTGACGCAGCGGCGCCCCACGCGGTGCCGACTGCCTCGTGTTGGTCTGCGGTGTCCGGCAGCTCCGGCCGCAGCGAGAGACTTGGATCGCAGTCGCAATCAAGGAGCCCCATCCGCTCCGCGGCGCGGTGGGCGGCGGCCTCCTGCGTCATGCCACGGGCCAGGTAAACGAGCAGGAGCTCGTTGTGGTCGATATCCAGCAACGGCGCAGCGGACAGCGTGATCTGGGTGGGGCGGGTCGCGGCGAGGAGTTCGCGCTGGGACCGAACGGAGATGAACTCGCCCGCGCCCATGGACAGCGCGCCGGCCAGGAGTCCGGCGACGCCGCTGAGCAGGACCACCGAGCTTCCGACGCCGGACGCGGCCATGCCCATAACAAGGGAGAGGTTGCTGACCAGGCCGTCGTTGGCGCCAAAAACGGCCGCCCGGAATGATCCGGCGAGCCGGTTGCGGCCCCGGGTGGCGAGTCCGCGGACAACTTCTTCATGGATTTGTTCGTCCGCGACCATGGCGGGCGTGGCGGACGGGTCTTTCGCGTAAGGCGAGCGGCTCTCCGCCCGCTGCGCCAGGGCCAGGACAAAAACGGACCCGATGTGGCGGGCGAGGAATCCCATGAACCGGCTCCGGAGCGAGGCAGGACGGGGCTTGCCCGCCCGGTCACCCAGGAGCTCGAGCCAGTGCGCCTCATGTCGGCCTTCGGCCTCGGCCAGTGCAAGGAGGATTGCCCGCTCCTCGCCGGACCGGTTCTGCGCGAGGTCACGGTAGACGGCCGCTTCCGCGCGCTCATCGGCGAGGTACTGGCGCCAGCGCTTGATATCCGTGGCACTGGGAGCCGTCGTTGGCGCTGTCGTTGGTGCCGTGGCCGGGAAGGTGTCGCGGTGCGGCTCGGGACGGGACGGGTTCTGGTTCTGGTTCTGGTCAGATTTAGCGTGCTGAGACACGAGGGCTCCTGGGCTTGAAAGGGCATGATGCGGCCCCGTTGCGCATCAAGCGTACCGCGGAAATTCAAGGGATTTCGGCCGGTAACCCGCAGCGGAAAGTTTAGGTCCGCCGCAAGACGGGCATGCCTTGCATTGCCGTGCCGCGGCTGCATCGGCGCCCTTGACGCTCCCAGCCCGTGGTGTTCGAATGAATGCCACGGCGGTTTCTTGGCAGGCCGCCGCCGGCACCTCAACCGGATGCTGTGAGCGGACGGTGCCGACCCACTGCCGCCAGATTCGAACGCTCGGAGGTTGCACCATGGACAACACCGGATCACATCCAAGCCCGCCGCCGGCCAGGGAAACCGTGGAATCCGACCCCGCCTACGACTTCGCCGATGACGTGCCCGTCGAGGACGAGACATGGGATGAGGAAGCCGTGGCGGACGAGCCGGTCGAAGAACCGGTGGACGAAGACGAGCGGGTCGTGCCGCTGGACGCGGACGAGTTCCGCGGTCCGGATGAGGAACCCTGAGCAGGCAACGGATGATGAGAAACGGACGACGGCGGTGCTTCCCCGCGAAGGGGAGGCGCCGCCGTCGTCTGTTGGTCCGGGGTGGACGTCCGCGCTAACGCGCGGCCACGACCTCTTCCTTTTCTTCGGCGGGGGCTCCGCCGGCGACACGGTCCTGCCAGTTAGCCATGACCGCTGCGTCGGTGGGCTTCGTCAGGAGTGACACCACAACGTAGACCAGCGTCGAGGCAATGAGTCCGTAGTAGATCGGTTCGTTGGCGTAGATGCCATCCAGCGGAACTTCGGCGTTGATTTCCAGGACGATCATGGTGCCGAGGGTGATCACGGAACCTGCCGCCATGGATGCGGCCGCGGCCACACCGGTGCCGCGCTTCCAGACCAGGCCGCCGAGGATGGCGACGAGCAGGCCGCCGACCAGGATGTCGTAAGCGATGGTCAGGGCCGCAACGACGTCCTTGGTGATGATCGCCAGCACGATGGCGACGATGCCGAGGACCATAACCCACATCCGGTTGGCCTTGACGTCGTGCTCGGGGTTGTCCGAGTCGTTGGTGTCGACGGTCTTGCCGAACCAGCCGGCCACGAAGGGCAGCACGTCGGCGCGGGCCACGGTGGCGGCGGCGATCAGGGCGCCGGAGGCGGTGGACATCATGGCGGCGACCGCGGCGGCGAGCACGAGCCCGCCGAGGCCGATCGGCAGCAGGGTGGTAGCCACTTCGGCGTAGACAACGTCCTTGCCGAGGTTCGCGACGTCGATGTCCGGCAGTGCGACGCGGGCGCCGAGGCCGATCAGCGCGCCGGCGACGCCGTAGAGGATGCAGTAGATGCCGGCCGTGGCGCCGCCCCAGCGTGCGACGGTGGGGGTCTTGGCGGTGAACACGCGCTGCCAGATATCCTGGCCGATCAGCAGGCCGAGGGTGTAGACCACGAAGTAGGTGATGATGGTCTGGACGCCGATGCCGTCAATCTGGAAGAAGCTGGTGTCGACGCGGGCACGGATGCCGTCGAGGCCGCCGGCAGCGTTGAGGGTGAACGGCAGCATCAGCATAAAGATGCCCACGGTCTTGATGACGAACTGGACCTGGTCGGCGAGGGTAATGGACCACATGCCGCCGATGGTCGAGTAGACCACCACAATGGCGCCGCCGACGGCGATCGCGAGGGCGCGGTCCCAGCCGAATAGCACCACGAAGATGGTGGCGTACGCGCCGGTGGAGGTGGCGCACAGCATCAGCGTGTAGGCCAGCATCACGATGCCGGAGGCCTTGGTGGACTCGCTGCCGTAACGCAGGCTCAGCATCTGGGAAACGGTGTAGATCTTCAGCTTCTGGATGGTGCTGGCGAATAGCAGGCTGAGCAGCAGCACGCCGGCGCCGATGGCCACCACCAGCCACATGCCCGAGATGCCGAATTTGTAGCCAAGGCCCACGCCGCCGACCGTTGACGCCCCGCCCAGGACCACGGCAGCCATGGTTCCGGTATAAAGGAACGGGCCGAGCCTGCGGCCCGCGACCAGAAAGTCGCTGTTGTTCTTGGTACGGGACTTGCCCCACCACCCGAACGCCAGCATGGCGACCAGGTACACCACCACGATGGCGATGTTGACGAATTGTGCATCCATCGAAGACTCCTTGACTACGGTTTGTTTGCCTAATAGGCAACACTTGTTGCCAAACACTAGGGTGTGATGCCGCTAACAGTCAATCCGGGCGGGACACAATTGCCCCAGGTTCCGACGCGCCGTAAATTTCACGTCATTTCGCGCGTCCCGTGACAACTCCCGTCACATCCCCGCCGTGTCCGACGTCACAAAGACCCCCTCCCGTTACGATGGCTCCAACGCAGGGGCCAAGCGGCCGGCCGTGAAAGGGTTGCTAGATGAAGGCTCTACCAGTTGAACCGAGCAACGTTCCCGTTGCCATCGGCTCCCGGATCCGTGCGGCCCGGCAATCGCAACGGCTCACCATCGAACAAGTCGCAGATGCCACCGGCCTGACCAAAGGCTTCCTCAGCCGGGTCGAACGGGATCTCACCTCACCTTCGGTCGCCTCCCTCGTGACACTGTGCCAGGTCCTGTCCATCTCCATCGGCGATCTTTTCGCGGCCCCGGAGACCCACCTCACCAAACGCGACGAAGGTCCGCGGATCTCGCTCGGCGGCGAAGGGATCGTGGAGCGGCTGCTGACGGCTCGCTCGGAGCGCAGGGTCCAGGTCATCCAGGCCGTTATCGCGCCGCGCGGCCGCGGCGAGTCCGAGCTCTACGCCGTGGACTGCGACGTCGACGTACTCCACGTGGTCAGGGGCAGCCTCCGGCTGGTCCTGACTAATGAGGAGTACGAACTGCACGCCGGAGACACCATCACCTTTCCCGGACGGGAACCCCACACCTGGGTCAATCCCACGGACGACGCCGTAGAGGTGCTGTGGGTGCTTGTGCCAGCTGCCAGCCGGTAAGCCCGCGGTGCCGTGCGCGTCGAAACCGTCGAGACCGCTTGATCCGGAAGTTCGAGAACGTGCCGTCCGGCCACTGTTCGCCATTTTTTGAGTGAGGGAATCCATGAATCAACGTACTGCCGCCTACCTGTCGCTGGCTATGTCCGCTGCCCTCGGGCTGAGCTCCTGTGCTGTCGCGGGGGAGCGCGCGGGGACTGACGGGCTGGCAGCCTCCGCCGACCCGGCCTCCTCCGCCGCGTCCCCGACGCGGGAAACGAGCCAGGCTGCCAGCACTGCCGCCGCAACCGCTTCAGCGACCGCCGGAGCCCAGGCGACCGCGACGCCCGCGCCCGACCCCGCCCCCGCTCTTGCCGACTTCACCTTCCCCGATGGTCACCTCAGCTTCTCCTACCCGGCCGACTGGTCGGTCCGCCTTGTGGACGGTCCCGCCGGCGGTACCCGGGCGGTTATCGCCGATGCCGGAGGAAACGAACTGGCCTCCGTCACGACCGGAACGAACGCCAGCGATGCGACCGGGCCCGTAGTCCGC
>CAWFGT010000004.1:0-599797 GCA_963815415.1 uncultured Actinomycetota bacterium
CCTTGACGATCTTCTTCAGTTCGGACCGGAACGTCAGGCGCAGCAAGGCATCCAGGTTGGAGAGCGGTTCGTCCATCAGGAGGACGTCGGCGTCCATCACGATGGCCCGGGCGACGGCGACGCGCTGGCGCTGGCCGCCGGAGAGCTGGGCCGGAAGCCGGTCCAGGTACGGGGTGAGCTGCAGCAGTTCGGCGGCCCACTGGACCTTGCGTTCGATTTCCTTGGGGTCGACTTTTGCCATCTGCAGCCCGAAGCCGATGTTGTACCGGACCTTGCGGTGCGGGAACACGGCGTAGGACTGGAAGACCATGGACATGTTGCGTTTGTTCGGCGGCAGGTAGGTGACGTCGCGGCCGCCGACCGAGATGGAGCCGGAGTCCGGGAGTTCGAGGCCGGCGATCATCCGCAGCAGGGTGGTCTTGCCGCAGCCGGAGGGGCCCAGCAGGACGGTGAAGTCGCCGTCGTTGATGTCGAGGGAGACATCGTCGGTGGCGCGGTCGGTGCCGCCGGGGTAGGTCTTGACGAGGTGGGAGATGGAGATATCAGCCATGATCGGCTCCTTCTGGGGTGGGTCCGGGAAGTGTTGGGGGAGGGCGGAGCATCAGCGGATCGTGGAGCCCCACATGTTGGTCAGATACCGCCGCATAAAGGCGATGAAAATGATCGAGGGGATGACGAGCGCGAAGCCGCCGGCGAAGCGGTAGGCCAGGGGCGAATCCGAGAGCGAGGTCAGGACCTGGGCCGGCAGGGTCCGGTGGTCCAGTGTCAGGATGGAGGCGCCGAGCACTTCGTTCCAGGACATCACGAAGGTGAAGATCGAGGCTGCGGCCAGGCCGGGCAGGGCCATGGGCATCACGACCCGGGCGAAGGCCCCGAACGGGCTGCAGCCGAAGATGCGTGCGGCCTCTTCCACATCGACCGGGACGCTGAGGAACACGCTGGCCGAGATCAGGATGGTGGTGGGCAGGGCCAGCGAGGTGTGCAGCAGTATGACGCCGTAGGTGGTGTCGTAGATGCCGGTGGTCAGGAACAGCTTCGCGAGGGGAACCGAGAGGACCACGATCGGCAGGGCCCGGGTGAAGAGCAGGAACAGCTGGTAGGGCTCTTTGCCGGGGAACGCGAACCGGGCGAGGGCATAGCCGCCCGGGACGCCGATGAGCGATGAGAAGAGCAGGGTGCCCACGCCCACGATGACGGAGTTGCCCAGCGCGCCGAAGATTCCGGTGGAGGACAGGAACGCGTTGAGGGTGTCAAAGGAAATGTTGGTGGGCAGCAGGCTCAGCGGGAACTCGTTGAGGGACTCGCGCGTGGAGAGTGCCGCCAGCGAGATCAGGTAGATCGGGACCAGCATAAAGACGGAAATGGTGATGCAGGTGATCTGCAGGTACACCCGGTGCCGGCGCTGCCGCTGGAGGGGTGCTGTGTCTACGGTGGGGGTGCTCATCGTTTGCCTCCCTGCCCTTTCTCGCGGAGTGCCCGCAGGTAGAAGATGGATGTCAGCATCGACGCGACGAGGATGACCAGCGCCAGCGCCGCGGCGACATTCGGGTTCTGCAGGGCCGTGTACCAGCGGTAGGTTTCGCCGACGACGAGCGGGAAGTTCTGGCCCGTGAGGGCCTGGGCGACGGCGAACGTCTGGAACGCGAGGATGGTGCGCAGGATCAGCGCCACCTGCAGGCTGGGCTTCAGCAACGGCAGGGTGACGTGACGCAGGCGCTGCCAGAAGGTGGCGCCAAAGACCTGGGCGGCCTCGTCGTAGTCCTTCGGGATGCCCTGCATGCCGGAGACGACGATCACGAGGACCAGCGACGTCGAGCGCCAGACTTCGGCGATGAGGACGCAGAGGAAGAGCGTTGCCTGATTGTCGTAGGCAAGCCAGGAGATGCCTTCGATGCCGAATCCCTGCAGGAAGGAGTTCAGGTAGCCGCGGTCGTTGAAGATGGAGAGCCACACCAGGCCGGCGGCCAGGTCGCTGAGCGCCAACGGAATAGCCCAGACGAAGAAGTGCAGCTTGTTCAGCCGGGGGTTTGCCCGCAGGAGCAGGCCCATGGCAATGGCAATGCCGAACTGGAGCGGGATCATCACCGCAATCAGCAGGACCGTGTTCCGCACCGCGGGCCAGAAGTAGGGGTCCTCGACCATCCGGTTGACGTAGTCGAGGGTGAATCCCTGCTCGTTCTGGAAGGCCTGCAGGACGCCCTGCAGCAGCGGCCAGCCGAGCAGCAGGGTCATAAAAACGATGGACGGACCGATGAGCCAGATGGCTGGCGGCACACGGCGGGGCCGTGGCGGGGCCGTGACGGAAACCGGACTGACCGGCGGGGACTGGACGGACATTACGCTACCTCGCACTTTGTACCGGGTGAAACGGGATCGGGAGCCCAGCAGGGCACGTTCAGCGTCATTGAGGATCGTGTTCAGCTGGGTTGCCTGGCGGTCCAGGGTGGACTGGACCGGGGAGCCGTTGAGGCAGATCTCCTGGAAGCAGTTCTTGAAGATCTGCGAGACCTCGCCGTCCTTCTGGCCCGAGCCCGACGGGCGGCAGGGCCAGGAGGGCGCCGGGCGAGCGCTGCTGGAGGCGGACGGCGGCCGCTTCGAGGGCGACGGCGCCCCTGAGGTCGCTGGGCAGTTCCGTCTGCACCACGGGGAAGAACGCGTTGCTGCGCAGCGTCTCGATCTGGGTGACGGGTTCCGAGAGTCCGCGGATGGCCTGCTCGGCGCGCTCGCGTTCGCGGCCGCCCCGGGGCAGCGCGACGCCGGCGACGATCAGCATGTAGCCCCGGCCCATCGGTCCCCGCGGGGCCGGGACCATCAGCCAGTCATCCGGCTTGTCGGCCGGCGCGCCGACGAGCCGGGCGACGTGGTCCCAGGCCACGAGCACTTCGCCGCGGGCCAGCGGTTCCTGCATCGCGTCGTAGTTGGTGGATGCCGGGGCCATGTTGTCCCAGAGTTCGCGCATGTAGTTCCAGGCGGTCACCGCGTCGGGATTCCGGAACGTGGTGATCTGGCCGCCGGTGAAGCTCGGCAGCAGGAAGCCCTGGTAGAAGCGGTGATGCAGGCCCTTGGGTCCGGCTGGCATCCCGAAGACGGGCCGGCCGGCGCCCTGCTTGGCCGCCTTGGCCCAGGCCAGGAAGTCCTCATAGCTGAGGTCGTTGACATCCACGCCGCTGGGCAGCCATTCGAGCGCCTTTTTGTTGACGGCCACCACATACGTTGCCTGCATCCAGGGAACATATTTGGAGGTGCTGCCGCCGACCTTGGTCAGTTCGAGGATGTCCTTGCCGAAGCCCCGGCCGGCCAGGTCGCGGATCAGGGGGTCGACATCTTCGAGCGAGTCGGCCAGCGGGGCGAGGTCACCGTGCAGTCCGCCCAGGAGGGAGAGGCTGACGTTGCCGGAATCCACCTGGGACCGAACGGTCGAGGCGAACACCCCGGCATCGACCGGGTTGTAGGCCACGGGGACCTTGAGGAATTTCTTGAGGACAGCTTCGTAGCGCTGCTTTTCCTCGACGGGGGTGAACTGCGTCGAGAGGAATCCGACCGTGCCTTCACCGGCGGCCGCGCCGCTGGTATCAAAGCCGGCACAGGCGGACAGGAAGGGGAGGGACATGGCGGTCCCGAGGCCCGCGAGGAGCAGGCTTCGTCGTGAAGGCCGGCCCAGTGAGGGGTCCAAGTAGTTCTGGTTCATTGACTGCTCCAATCAGATGCGCGCCGCTGCAACATCTTCTGTCTAATGATGAGACAAAAGAAATTGTGTGTCAAGGAGCACATCCGGGGAGGGGTTTATGACGGTATTGCCGGACGGTCGAAGTGGTGGCGCTCGCCGATATCAGCGCAGCGGACGACGTGCCGGCCTGCGAGACGCGCCGCCCGTGGCGGACGCCCACGGTTCGGCCTAGCATGAAGGACACCCCATGAGCTTTCCCGTCAGCCAGGAGATTGTCGTGTCCACCTTGTCAGACCGGCCCAACACCGCCCTTATGGTGATCGACGTTCAGGCAGGCGTCGTGGCGCGGGCACACCAGCGGGACTCGGTGGTCACCAACATCGGCACCCTCGTTGCCCGTGCCCGGGCGGAGGGCGTGCCGATTGTCTGGGTCCAGCACTTCGACGACGAGCTGGAGCAGGGCAGTGACGCGTGGGAGTACGTGCCGGAGTTGCGGCGGGAGGAACCGGAAGCCCTGGTCCACAAGAGCTTCGGCGACTCCTTCGAAGGTACGGCGCTGGAAGAGGTACTGGCCGCGGCCGGCGTCGGGCGTCTTGTGGTGACCGGGGCGCAGACGGATGCCTGCATCCGTTCCACGATTCACGGCGCCTTTGTGCGCGGCTACGATGTGACCCTCGTCGGGGACGCGCACACCACGGAGGACCAGAGCGCGTGGGGAGCGCCGCCGCCGGCGCAGGTCATTGCCCACACCAATCTTTACTGGCAGTACCAGACCGCCCCCGGCCGGGTCGCGGGCGTAACTGAAACCAAGGACGTGACGTTCCGGGGCTGATTTGGAGGCCGCCTCACCGGACCTCGATAACCCCCATCATGCCTTGGTCCTCGTGGTCCAGGATGTGGCAGTGGTAGACCGAACGGCCCGGGAAATCGTTGAAGGCAATCCTGACGGTGACTTGGCCGCGGGCGGGCACATTGACCACGTCGCGCCCGGGAGCGGAGTCCGGGGACCGGCCTGCGTCCTGCACGATTTGCATCGGCCAGACGTGCAGGTGGAAGGGATGGTCCATGAAGCTGGAATTCACGATGGTCCACTCCTCGACGGTCTGCAGGGCCACGGACGTGTCCGTGCGGTTCCCGTTGAACTTCCTGCCGTTGATGCTGAAGCTCATCATCCCCGTCCCGGGACCCATGCCCGGGCCCATCCCTCCGGTCTCGAACGTGAACTGCCGGCGTACGGCAACGACGGCGTCCCGCAAGTCCGCAGGCTGCTCGGCGGGCGGAACTGCCGGGGGCGGGGCGGCCGGTTCACCGGAAACCGACAGCGACGCCAGCGCAATGCCGTCCCGGTTCGGGCCGCCGTCCTCCGCGGATCCCGGTCCCGCCAACCCCATCATGCCGGTCATGCTGCCCCGGTCGTAGTAGGTAGCCGTGAGGGTAGCCTCTCCCGCGGCGGCTGTAATGAGGACGTCGGCGCGGTTGCCCGGCGCCAGAAGCAGTTCCGGGACGCTTTCGGGGGTCCGGAACCGCCCAGCGTCCAGGCCGAGGAGCTGCATCTGCTGACCGTCGAGCCGCAACCTCAGATAGCGCGAAACGCACGTGTTGACGATGCGCCACCGTTCGCGCTCACCCGGCCGGGCGGAGAGTCTGGGGTTACTCTGGCCGTTGACCAGGACGAGGTTCCCCTCCCGGCCCAGCATCCGTTCCGTCGGCGAGATCTCCGCGACCGTTCCGCTTCCGTCCAGGGTGGTATCCGAAACGACCATGATGCGCTCGCGGCTGACCGGTAGCGGCTCCGGGTCCTCAACGATGAGTGCGCCGAAGAGGCCGGCGAAAATCTGGTCCGCGACCGTCCCGTGGTGGTGGGGGTGGTACCAGAACAGCCCCGGCGGGTGGCTGTCCGGGAGCCTGTACTCGTAGCTGAACGAGGTCCCCGGCTCGATGGTGAGGAAAATATTGTCGCTGTTGCCCTCCGGTGAGACGTGGAGGCCGTGGAGATGCAGATTGGTCGCCACTGCCATCGAGTTGACGAGTTCGACGGCGAGCGTGTCCCCGGCCTGCAGCCGCAGGGTGGGGCCAGGGACGCCGCCGTTGAAGGCGAGTCCGAATGCTTCCCGTCCGGCGATCCGGACCGTCCCGGGGGCTGCTTCGAGCCGGACGCGGAGCCGCCCGTTGCTGCTGCGCAGCTCCTCGGGCTCGGCGAAGTCCGTCCCAGCGACGGGGTCGAACTGTGAATTCAACGTCCACCAGACGCCGGCGCCGCCGGCGATGGTGCCGGCGGCGCCCAGTCCGCCCAGGAGCAGGGCATTCCGGCGGCTGATCGGTGACACTATTGGTCCTCGCCGAGGACCCGGAGCTGGTCGCGGTATTGCTCGGCGGACAGCTCGCCCCGGGCGAAGCGTTCATCGAGGATCAGCCGGGCCCGGCTCCGGCCGGGGTATGGTCCTGCCGGTCCCGGTGGGCCGCCGGAGCTGCCACCTCCGGTAAAGAGCCGGACCGCGACGAGTACGACGAGCGCGATTCCGATCAGCAGGATGAGGCCCCAAAGCCACATCCATCCCATGTTGGTCCCGTAGCCCCACATCATGTCCGGCAACCTCGCTCACCGTAGTCGTAGCGTGAGCATGCGCGCAGGACTCCTCGTCGTGGGTAGAGTCCGAGGACCCGGAACGGAACGGCCGGGCACCAGCGGGGGAGCCCGGCCGGATAAAAGCGGGCTAACGTCCCGGTCCGTGCCCCCGACGGTTCGTCGCGGCGTTCGTGGGTCTGACCGAAGGGAACGTCGCGGCTGACGGCGACGGTGTAGCGCGTGAAGTCGTGTTGCGTGACGAGGATGCCGTGGCGGCGCTCCTTCATGGCATGTCTGCGGGCGATGTCGACGGCGGTGTTCAGGTCGTTTTCGACGGTGGCAGTGTCCGTGGCGGTGATTTCCAGGACAACATCCGAGTGGTGCTTGATCATCATGGACTCTTTTCTCGACGGGATTTCTCAGCGGGAGGAGCCGGCTCTCGGCGGACACAGGCCTTCAGGACGGTGAGAAACCGTGAAGGTTGAAAGGGATGTTTCGAGAGGGGTTGCCCGGCATTCTCAGATGGGGCGGTGGCCGACCGAATTGTCCGGCGGGCTGGATCGGCGGAAGTTTTCTTCCTGCGGATCTGTAGCCAGTGTGACCGATCAACGGCCCGGGCGCAACATGACATTCAAAAAGCAGCGGAAAAACAGCGACTCTTTGCCAGATGCTGGCGGGCTTGCCGGTCTCAGGAGCGGGCCTTCGGCTACCGGATCGGCCCAGCCCAGGCGCCGCAGAATCACGGAGACGGATTCGTCGCGACGCGTCGCGAAAACCGGCTCCGGCCCAGACACTAATGTTCTCCTGGTCCCCGGCCGCAGCGGCAGCTTTCCGGATCGGGCTGGTGAGATGGTGCAGTGCCGGGTAGCCCAGGGGAGCTGCGGAATGAAAGTGCTCCACAAATTCGTTGCGCAGCGCCCGCGCCGGCCGCCCGGAGAACGCTGTGGTCAGAACCGTCGCTGTTCTGGCAGGGTCTGCCAGTGCTGACTTGTAGGCCGCCGATGCGCCGCTTTCCTCTGACCGCAGGAGTACTGTGCCGACAACGGCGGCTTCGGCCCCGGCGGCCAGCACGTCACGGACCGCGCGTGGCGTGCTGATTCCGCCCGCCGCCCAGAGGGGCAGTTCCGTCCGCTTGCGCACCTCGGCGAGTAGCTGCACCAAGGGGACGTCCCTGATTGGAGCACCCGGTGAGAGCGTGCCGGAGTGACCTCCAGCCTGAAAACCCTGGACGATCAGGCCGTCAACCCCCAGCGAGTTCGCCTGTGCCGCCTCGGCCGCGCTGGTGACTGTCTGCACCACCAGCGATCCGACCGCCTGCAGGCGGTCCACAATGTCCGGCGTCGGGAGCCCGAACGTGAAGCTCACGACCGGCACCGGGTCGCTGACCAACATCGCGATTTTGGCGTCCCAGTAATCGTCGTCTTCCGTGGGACCGGTGCTGCTCAGATTGATGGCGTACTTTGCTGCCAGGTCTCCAAGCAACTCGGCGTAGGCGAGGAACGCCGTGCGGTCGACCGGTACCGCATTGGGTACAAAGAGATTCACGCCGAACCGCGTCGTGAGGCGCCGCACCGCAGATATTTGTCCGGCGAGCTGCTCTGCGGTTTTGTATCCGCCGGCCAGGAAACCCAGTCCGCCGGCGTCTGCGGCTGCCACGACGAGCTGCGGAGTTCCTGGCCCACCGGCCATGGGCGCTGCCACCAGGGGAATCTCCGCCCCCAGTGACTGAAGAAAACCGCGGGCGTGAAGCCGGTCTTCCGGCAGCCCGTCCGCGCCGCGGGTGGGGTTCTTCTTGGTGTTGGACACGTCGGGTCTCCAGGTATTTGCGTTCCGTTGACGTGTTGAGCGTAACGCCACCTAACGTCAGCCGCGGTAGCCGGGTGCCGCGCCGAGCATGCCGACGACCGCGTGCGGCCCGGCGCAAATCACTTGCATCTTCAAGTAGTCACCCGTACGATTTAGTTGAAGATTAAAGCAATCCCGTTTTACTTGAGGACCTGAGATGACTGTAGCGTCTGAGACCAATGCGCCGCTGACCAGCGCCGATCCCGCCGTCGTGCGCAGCCGGGTCACCGTGCCGCTGCGTTTCCCGGACGGCTTCACCGCCACCGCTGAAGTGCTGACTTTCCATGGCCTGGCTGACGGCAAGGAGCACCTGCTCCTGGCTCTGGGCGGATGGCAACAGGCCTCGGCACCGGACGGCCAGAGGCCGCTGGTGCGGCTGCACAGCGAATGCTTGACCGGGGACGTGTTCGGCAGCGAGCGCTGTGATTGCGGCCCGCAACTGCGCGAAGCAGTCGAGGAAATTGCTGCGGTCGGAGGATTCCTGCTCTACCTCCGCCAGGAAGGCCGCGGTATCGGACTGTATTCCAAGCTCGATGCCTATGCCCTGCAGGACACTGGGCTCGACACCTACGAAGCCAATCTCGCTCTGGGTCGCGAAGAGGACGAACGCGACTACACCGCGGCGGCGCAGATGCTGGCCGCGGTCGGGGTGCACGATATCCGGCTGCTGACGAACAATCCGGACAAGGCCGCCCAGCTCGCTGCCCTGGGTATCGGCATCACGGAACAAGTCCCCACGGGAGTGCACGTGTCCGCGGCAAATCACCGCTACCTTGATGCCAAACGTACCCACACCGGCCATACCCTCGAACTGCCGACGGCCGCCGGAACGGATCAGTACCCGGGCGCTCTGACCTCTCCGGAAGCCGCGATCACCACAGGCATTGCGGCTCCCGCAATCCCCAGTCATAACGAGATGCTCGCCCGCGTCGGTCAGCTCATTCCCGGCCTACGTGACCGGGCGGATGAAACAGAGCGCACCCGGCGCATCCCGGACTCCACGATGGCTGAACTGGAGCAAGCCGGGGTCTTTCGGATGCTGGCCCCGAAATCTTTGGGGGGATTCGGGATGGGGGTGCAGACGTATAGCCGCGTTGTGCGCCTGCTTGCCCAAGGATGCGCCTCCACGGCATGGACCGCCGGACATCTGATCGAACACGTCTGGATGCTCGCCCGCTGGCCCCTGCAGGTCCAGGCCGAAGTCTTTGCGAACGGACCCGCTCCACTCGCGGCGGCCACCAACGCCCCCGTCGGAGTGGCGGAAAAGGTCCCGGGAGGATTCCTGATCTCCGGCCGGTGGACCTTCGCCTCAGGAGTGCTGCATTCGGAATGGGCACTGCTGGCCGTGGATCACGACGGCGTCCGGCTTCAGTGCCTGGTGCCGGTCGCCGAGCTGGAGGTGCTGGACGCTTGGCATACGGCCGGACTGAGGGGGACCGGTAGCAATGACATCCTTGCGCAGAGCCTGTTCGTCCCGGCCTACCGGAGCCTTCCCTGGTCCGTCTTGGCCGCTGCGGACAATCCCGGCAGCCGGATCCATCCGGATCCGCTCATCCACACCCCGATGGCTACACTCCTGAACCTGGTGGCGCCTGCCGCCGCCTTGGGCTCCGCCGAATTCGCACTCGACGTTTTCCGGGAGCGGGTGTCGGTCCGCACGGTAAAGGGGGCCGTCGAGGGTCGGCAGGTCGATTCGCCGCTGGCGCAGGCCCGCTTCGCACAGGCCTTCGGGCTGGCGGCCACGGCACGGCTGCACTGGGAAGAAGCCGTCCTATCGATCGACTCCTCCGGCCAGGGACAGTCTGTGCCGCTGACGGACGAGGAACGCTCCCGGTACCGGCTTGCCCTGGCCCTCAGCGGCGAGGCGTCCGCGGAAGCTGTCCGACTCATCATGGCCGGATCCGGAGGCAGTGCCCACCGGCTTTCGAATCCACTTCAACGCATCCAGCGTGACGTCAACGTCCTGCTCAACCACCCGACGCTGGCTACCGATCCGATCCTGGAACAATCAGGCCGCGGCCTCCTGGGACTTGGCTTCACGATTCCCTCGTTCTAGAGCCAATGAACGACGGCGGGGTCGGCTCCCGCCCGTTCGGCACACCGGCTCTGATGAGCTTAGGCCGCGGTACGGGACCCGACACTTGCGGTCCTGGGCGCGGGAATATAGGCGCTATGGTGTACGTTGCAGATCGTCAGACAATAAACACCAGAAAAGAGAAGCACCTCAGTGGCAACCGATTACGACGAAGTCCGTTCCGACGTCAAGGAATCACAAGACCGCTCCCTGGAAGCGCTGCAGTCCGCCAACGCCCCGGATGCCCGCAGCGTTGTCCGCGAGCTGGACGAATCGGACGCACTGGACGACGCCATGACCCCCGGCGGCGAATTCGTCGCCGAGGAGCTCATCGTCCAGGTCATTCCGCAGGCCCAGGATGAATTCACCTGCTACTCCTGTTTCCTGGTCCGGCACCGGTCCCAGCTGGCCCGCGAGAAGAACGGCCACTCTTACTGCGTCGAGTGCGAGGGCTAGGACCTCGTCCGGCATCAGGCAGTTGGCACGCCAATCCGGGTTAACCTTACTCCCACGGTGCTAGCACGGACGGTCTCCAGATGGTCGGCGATGATCCCTTCAATGGCCGCAGGGAGGGCGGAGGCAGTGAAAAACGGCATCTTCGTAGGTCTGCAGTCCGCCGACCGGATCTTCTTCTACGACTATCGGCAGGTCAGGCGTTCCGACTAGCTGGACTGACCTCGGGCGCCCACAACGGCTCCGCCGAGAATATCTGCGGCGATGCCTGAACAGTCTTTGTCCCGAGGCGGCGCCTAGTCCTTCCGTCTCAGGAAATAAGCCCCCAAGGTCCCGGCCAGGGTCGCGAAGACGGCCACGGAGTAGATGGCCAGCAGCACCTGAATGCTACGGGAGAAGATGCTGCTGCCTGTGATTCCACTCCCCGTGATGGCGGCCATGGCTGACTCGTAAAGGGCTTCGGCGTATGACTCGTGCTCGCCTGTCGCGTAGAGGAGTTGGCTCGAGGCAAGGATGACCACTGCGGTGACGGCGGTGAGCCATCCGATCCGGCTGGTCAGGAGCTTTCCGGCCGAGCGGGAGCCCCGGACCCCTGCCGAGAGGATCGAGCCGTAGCGGGCCAGCCGGGCGATGCGGACGAGCCTCAGCGCCTGCAGGGCGCGGAAGAACCTCAGGAAGGGTACAAGGAGGAAAATAACCTGCCACCAGCTTTTCTTCCAGAAGTCCTTACTGAAACCGGCAAGTAGGCACGTAGTAAGAATTCAGCAACGAACACGGCCCAAAACACCCAGCCCACGACGGTGAGGGCACCCACCATGACCGTCTCTGTTGCTATCAGCTGGCCGAGCACCACGAACAGGAAAATGACCCCCAAGATCCCCATGGGCTTATCCAGACGGCGCGCCAGCTCTTCCGCTGCCCGGAGCCTGTCGCTCGCCTGGGAGCTGCCGCCGGGATCGGTACTGTGTCCGGAATCCGTCATGACGTCATCTGTATCGTTTCCTCCTGCAGACATGAGTTCCATTCTCGCTTGCTTCTGCCGGACCACCCCAGTGAGGTCAACATGCAACGGCGAGGTCCGGTCAGGGGATGGGTTCGCTATAGGCACCCAGGGACCAGATTTGGCCGGGGCTGGACTCGACGACGGCAGTGGCTTGCGAGATAAATCTTGTGTCAAACACGTTGCGCGTCCCGTGCGGTGCACTTTCGGCCTCGCACGGCACCGAAAACCGGCCGACGTCCTTCAGCTCAAACACCACCGAGCCGCTGCCGGCACACCTGATGTAAACGACCGTTTTGCCGCCAAGCGTCATGGGTCCGAACGAGGTGCCTTGCGTCTGAGATGCCAGCTCCATGATTTTCTTCTCGCCCGCTCCGATGTCCACTGGAGCCGGGAGATCCTTTGGCAGGATAAATTCAGGCTCAAGCGTAGCCTCAGGCGTCGGGGCCGGATTGCCGGAAGTTGATCCGTCGTCGGGACCGGGAGCCGCAGATGTGTAGGTGCACCCGCCGGCGAGGAAGGCCAACGTACCTGCAACAAGAACTGTGCTGATTCGCTGGACCGTGTTCGGTCCGAAGTCCAATGCTGCCGACTTTCCCGGATAGGCCAAGGATTCTCCCCACGCGTTGCTGATGGTCGGCCCCGGCAGGGCTGGATGTGCTCATGACCGGTGCGCCACCCGAGCATGTCAGGAGTCCGCAGGAATCGCAAAGCGGGCGGCCCCTCACTCGGGCTAATTTTCCTTGCTATATGGATCAGGTGCCGGGCGGGGCGTCCCTGGAGCCCGGGCCCCCGGTTCGCGGCGCCTGAATGAAATCCACGAATCGGGCCAGCTGGTCCCGGAGGCTGTCCCACCCCTCGAAGTCCGTCGGTACCGCTGCGCGCTCGGCCTGAGCGGCGGCGGTGAGGGCGTCTTTTCCAGCAGGGGTTATCTCGACCCGGAACTGGCGTCGGTCGGCGGGGTTGCGCGTCCTGGTCACAAGCCCTGCTTCCTCCAGCCGGGCCAGAACCCGCCCGAGCGTCTGACTCCGGACATGGATTTTTTCCGCAAGTTGTTCCTGATACAGCGGGCGGGGTGCCACCGCTTCGAGAGCGATAACGGCCGCGCGCGTCAGACCGAGAGGCGCCAATGCATCGTCCTGACGGCGTTGGACAAGACGTGCTGCTGCGTACAAGAGCCAGTAGCCGGCCCGGGCGGGGGGCTCGGGAGCGGGGACCATGGGACAGGCCTTTCTGGTGGCGGCGGTCGGACCCAAGCAAGGTCCGCACGCCGGAAACGGGAGCAGGGTCCTCCACCCTAAACATGTACCGCCGCGTTTTAGCAAGCATGCTGACTAATTCTTCAGATCCGCCAGTGCGCCGTTCCGGCGCGGTCTTGCGCAACCACCACTAAGTATGCTTACCTTCTGACTCGTAACCGTGCTTACTAATTTCACCCGGTCCGCTGAACCAGCAATGTTCCGGGCCCTTCCTGAAAGAGAGAGCGACGATGACTGAGAACTCATGGCCCCAGGACGGGAGCCTCCAAACCCCCAGCACTGCCCAGCAGGCCCCCGGCCGCCAGGCGACGACGTTCCCGTCCGAGCAGAGTGCCGGAGCGCGCGCCGTCCCTTCCGGCAATGACGGATCCAAAGCGGACGCAGCCAAAGAGGAAGCAGCGGACGTGGCCCGTCAGGCCTCGGACGCCGCCCAGAACGTCACGGAGACAGCGAAGTCCGAGGCTGCGAACGTCGCCGTCGAGGTCAAGGCCAACGCACGGGACCTTCTCGCTCAGGCCAAGTCGGACCTGACTGAGCAGGCCGGCAGCCAGCAGCAAAAGGTTGCCGAAGGTCTGCGTTCGGTCTCGACGGAGCTGCAGTCCATGGTGTCGGCGTCGGAGGAGCCGGGCGTCGCCACGGACCTCGTGCGCCAGGCCGCGGAGCGTTCCTCCGCCGTGGCTGAGTGGCTGGATGGCCGCGATCCGGGGTCGCTACTGTCCGAGGTGAAGTCCTTCGCCCGGAAGAAGCCCGGCACCTTCCTGCTCCTCGCCGCAGGCGCAGGAGTCCTCGCCGGCCGGCTCAGCCGCAGCCTCAGCGGCGGCGCCACTGAAACCACAGGCGCCGGTAGCACCGCGCCGGGGACCCCGGCAGCACGGGTCCCTGATAACGGGATGGCCGTCCCGCCGCCGCCGGCGCAGCTTCCGTCGCCGGAGTCGACGACGGCGGGCGTCACCGGGACGTACCCGCCGACCCCCCTGGAGACCAGCACCCAGGCGGGCGCCGGCGCTCTTGCAGAAGACGGCGGCCAGGACCAGGACCGCTGGGCCTCCGAACCGGTCGCGACCGGTTCACTTCCGCCGGTCGATGCGCAGCGCCATGACCCCTTCGACGGTGGCCGTCGATGAGCAGCGAAATGCCGCACCCCGGAAGTCACGCCAAAGCGGAGTCCTCCTCCCTCGGGGATCTCCTGGGCGAGGTCACGCGGGACATGTCCACCCTCATGCGCCAGGAAGTCGAACTGGCCAAAGTCGAGCTCAAAGAGTCGGCGACCCGGGCCGGCAAGGGCAGCGGAATGCTCGCCGCGGCGGGTGTTGCGGGCCACTTCGTCCTCTTGTTCCTGTCCCTGGCCCTCTGGTGGGCGCTCGGAACCCTGATGGGGCTGGGCTGGTCCGCCGTCGTCGTCGCGGTGGTCTGGGGAATCATCGCCGCTGTCCTGGCCTCTATGGGCCGGAAGGAATTGAAAGAGATCAAGGGACTGCCGCAGACAGCGGAGACCCTGCAGGAGATCCCTCCCACGCTCAAGCCCAACTCTTAGATAAGCGAGGAAAACACGATGAGTGAAAACCCGGATGCCATCCGAGCAGACATTGAAGCAACCCGCGCACGCCTCGGCACCAACGTCGACGCCGTCGCGGACAAAGTCACCCCGTCGCACATCGTCGAGCGGCAGGCGGACAAAGTCAAAGACGCCGTTTTCGGAGTGAAGGAGAAAGTCATGGGAGCAGCCGACCACACCTCCGGAAGCCTGCATTCCGCCACCGGCAGCGCCGGCGAGTCCCTCAGCAACGCCGGGACTGCGATCGGGGACGCACCATCCCGGATGAAGACCAAGGCCCAGGGAAATCCCCTCGCTGCAGGGCTGATCGCCTTCGGAGCCGGTTTGCTCGTCTCTTCTCTCATCCCGGCCAGCCAGAAGGAACGCGAAGCTGCCGAGTCGCTCAAGACGGCTGCCGAACCGCTCACGGCGGAACTGACCGATGCGGCCAAGACCGTGGCCGAAGGCCTGAAAGAGCCGGCCCAGGAAGCCATGGAGAACGTCAAGGCGACCGCCGTTGACGCGACCGAAAACGTCAAAGCCGAAGGCCAGGGCGCCGTCGCCGACGTCAAGGACCGGGCCGCCGACGCGCAGGACAACGTCCGGCACAGGTTAAACAAAGGTACGAAACGGCCGGCCGCCCCGCAGCACTGCGGGACGGCCGGCCGTTGCGCTTTGAGCTGCGGACGAGATGGGCAGGCTTAGTCCGGTTTTGACGGGTGCGATACCGGGCGCCGCCGGGAGAACAGGTACGCGGCAATGAGCACGATTCCGACGACGGCGCCTATGACATACGGCGCGTAGTCAACTCGCGTTTCTTTTGATTCCTCGGTCTCCTGCGACGCCTACGGGAACGTTCACCAGAATCCGCTTTTCAACCTTAGTGCTCACATCGTCTCCTCAAGTGTTGCCTGAACTGACAATTGATGCAGAGTTGACGTGGCCGGATCGCCAAGTCCGGGGGATCAGCGCGTAGCTTCCCCAGACCCTTGATTGGGCAGTCCGGCCGGGCCTGGGACATCGCGCGGGATGGCTTCGACGCCGTCGGCGGATTCATTGTCCCTGCCCGGGTCCCCGGCGGAATCATCGGCGCCATTTTCATCGCTGACGATATTTCCCTTCGTTCCGGCATCCCCGGAGGTCCCGGCCGGGCGGGAGGCATCGCCGGAATTCGCCCCCTGTTCCGGAGGGGCGTCCGTGGCGTTTGATCCTTCGCTGATCGAAGAATGGACCTTGATTTCCTCGTCAGGGGCACCCGGGTCCGGCACGTGGCCGTCGTCCGTCGGCTTCGACAGTCCGCCCATATCCTCGAAAGCGTTTTCGGCCGCTTTGCTGATGTTGTCTCCGATTCCCACAAGCTTGCTCCTTCGCTATGCGCGCACTTTCTGCGGCTTTTGGCGTGCGATCTTGACTCTCCCAGAATTATCAGCATGCTTATGAATAGTCCAGTATTCGTTGCCAAAGGATTTAAGCGATGAGCTCCTACCACCCTGAAAATGACCCGGCCAATCCGGACAGGCCGGGTTCTAACTCCGTCCCACGGGGCGATGTCCGGCCTACGAGTGGTGGCGCGGAAGTACCCTTGGACGCCGCGTCGACCCCGAATCCGGATCCGCTGAAAGGCAATATCACCGGACTGGAACCTGGTGGGGGAGTGCCGCCGGGGGAGACACCGCCCGCGGAGGATCAGATGAGCGGGGACCAGGGGCACGACGAATAGGCGCAGGCCACTCCATGGGAGGGTGATTCGTCCGCGTTGTGCGAAGCTAACTCTCGGTTTTAGAGCTGAGACGCTATAAATTCCTGCCAATGCATTTCCCTGAGGTGTGGGCAGGTGCGAATCCGATGCGATTCCTCTGCTTGCGATTACCGCTCCGGCATTGGCCAGCCCGGCTTCTGCTACCCACCGACCGGGGAGGCGCTATGGAGAACACGACGGGTGGCCCCGCCAAATTGAGCCCGCGTTTCCGAACTTCGATGAACGTATTTCTGTCGGCCGCAGTGGTCGCCGTTTCTGTCGGCGTGGCTAGCGGTGTCCTACCGTTCGCTATTGCGGGAGCCGCAGTGATGGGCCTCCTTGTGGGCCAATTCTCCGGCACGGATCGTAACCCTCCGATCGACGTTGAGGGGCGGCTTGGCTGGTGGAAGCGGAGGAGTCGTGGAGCCTTCCGTACGGCCTGGTGGGTACTCATTGTGTTGACGGGCGTCCTTATCCGAACGCTTTTCGTCGACGGAGCGGACTGGCGAGCAGTCTCGGTGTTGAGCATCATGGCTATTTCTCTCTGGATCATTCTCCGTAAACCTCCTGAACGTCCATGGGACGCAGCCCGGCTTACGAAGTAGCCGGCTGCCCGGCTGAGTGAATCTGGGCGGGGGAGCGGCCCTGTCATGGCCGAGAATAACGACCGGGCTCGGCTAAAACCCCTGACCGTTGCGGCACAAGCGGGCCCCGAACGCTGTCGACGGAAACCGCTCCGGATGCTGAGGGCCCTTCCTCTTTCCCGCCAGTACAAGTCTCGCTGCAATAGGGAGAAACGGATTACCAGAACGAGCGAGTCCAAAGCCAAGGTCCAGGGTCGATCCCAAAGGGGCTTCCGGGGACGGAACTCTCTCAGGACTGGAACTGCAGGGAAAAGAATGACGCGTTTCCGAGTTTGGTGCTGAGTGGTCCTTCGCGGGTGCCGTCATTATCTACACGGCTTGGATTCCTGGATAGTGACCGGAGGGGACCGGGGCCGGCGATATTGTGGCAAATGCACCAATTTTCGCTTGGCCGAGGTCCCGATTGACTACCATCACTTGCGGGGTGGCGAGGGCGTCCCCGCGGCTGAGGGCATCCAAGGGATTTCGAACAACTGGCCACGGATGCAATGTGACGTTGTCCGGTTCTCCCAGGTAGTTGAGTAGCGTCGCCTGGTCCTCAAGGGTCGCAAAGTAGAAAGCGGCAGTCACCATGATTGGAAGTCTCGCACGAGGTCGCGCAATGGCGCCTTATTCACGTGCGCTCACCGGCATAACGCGTCCAAGTTTCTCCTGCGGCATGTGCGTGGAGGAAGGCGACCTGGTAGCTGTAGCCGAGCGCGTCGGCGACCAGTGGTGGCGGAGTCACGGAGAGGTGCTCGTCCAGTGTCGTGTTCCGTGAGCCGAGCAGTTCAATTCCTAGGCCACGGAGCCTGAGCATGATCGTGTTCGGGTGGAGGTGCTGGCCTGCCCTGGTTCCGGGGAAAAGCCAATGGCTTTCCGTGCCTGATGCTGTTCGGAGGTTGGGGCGGTTCCGAAGGTGCTGGCTGAGGAGTTCCGCGAAGGGCTGTGGGACAGGCACTGGATGCGTGCCTAGGGCGATCGTGATCGTGCCGGTGGTGTCGTTGATGTTGACCGCGTCGGTACGGAGCGAGGCCACCCGGACCAGGGGTTGGGCATAGAGAAGGAGCAGTGTCCCGGCGACTCTGTAGGGCAGGGACTCGCTGGTACCTGTGAGCAGTTCCTTTAGCCAGGCAAGGCGTTGTTCCTGCGGGATGGCGGGCCGGCCTTTAGCGGCGTAGTGCCCGATTTCGACGCGCATGTTCGTGCCGGTCTTTTTCGCGAAGATGAAGAAAGTCCGGATGGCTTTTCTGGTAGTCGGCCCGGTCATGATCCAGGTGTCCACGTCCTGCTGGGTGCAGGTGGCGGCGGTGCGGTGGTGAGTCTGCCAGAGCCAGTCCAGGAACTTGATGGTTTCAGTGATCTCCTGTTTAGCGGAGTGCACCGGGCGCTGGGCTGGTTTGTCCGGCGTTGCCATGGCACGGATGCGTCGGAGGTGGTGCCATTTGGCGAAATTCCCGACGGGTTTGGCAACTTCAGCGGGCAGGGGGCGCAGCTTGTCGTCGATCCAGGCTTCGAAGCGGCTCAAATAGGGGTCCTGGTGGGGGAGGAACCCGTGATGGACCAGTAGGGCCCGGAGATGGTCGGCTGCCCGTCCTGCCGTTTCGCGGTGACTGTCGAGGCCTTCGTGGGTCAGGGGAGTCTGTCCGCTCGAGACGGCCGTCAGGAGCGTCTGGACCTTGGCAGAGCGTTTCCAGGTGATGATGCTTTCCGGGCGATCGGCCTGGCAGAGGACATCGACCAGGCGGTTTGCAATTCTCGGATCGGCCGGATGAGTGAGCAGCAAGGTGGTGAGGTCGTCCCTGAGTGCGCAGCGGGCGCAGGTGCCGCGGCGGTAGAACTCGCCTTCCTGGTTGCAGCGGGTGCAGTGGAAGTTGTGGAGGATACCGGCGCAGGTTGCGCACCGTGGTCCTCCATCCTGAACGGGTGGGCCGGGGAGCAGCCTATGCTGCCCGCAGTCGGGGCAGGTGCCGTGGGTGCGGGTCGCCACGGTGAAGCAGGGACCGCAAATCTTGCCTTCGGGCCAGGTCACCCGGGCCCTGCCGGCGCTGCGGCCGCAGCGGGCGCACTGGACGGTTCCGGTTGTGCGGGGCCGTCCGCGGACGGTGTTGCGCGGGACGAGTCCTTCCGGGCGGTCAGTGGTCATCGTCGATGATGCGGGCCCGGCGCGGGCGGACGGTGCGGTTCAGGTCCACAACGTTGGGGGAGTTGGCGGTTCCGGTCTTGCGTGCCCGGACATCGGCGGCGGTGACGGTGATGAGGTCTTCGGGGCCGCAGGAGAAGATGTCACAGATCGCCGCGATGACCTGCAGGGCAACCCGCTCGGGCTTCTGGTTGACGATGCGGTAGACCTGGGGCCGGGACAGGATGATTCCGCGCTCGGCGAGCAGCGGGATGAGATCGGTGGTGTTATGAAGGCCGCGCGCTGCCATCAGCTCGGACAGCCGCCACGTGTATTCGACCTCGCGCTTCATCGCTGACTTCCCGATTGTTTGCCGAGTGCCTGGTCCATCGTGCGGTCCAGAGACGCCCGCAGCGTGGTGCTGCGGAAGTCGTCGCTGACAAATTGGTAGATGCCTGTGGTCGAGGCGTACTCATGGCCCATTTGATATTGCACGAATCTAGGATCCCATCCGGCCTCCAACAGGTGCGTGGCATAGGAGCGTCGCAGGGAATGCAGATCCAACCCGTCCGCAGGCATCCCCAACTCGTCCAGATACCGCCGGAGCCGCCGCAGGAGGGTGGATTCTACGATGAGTCCGCCGCGTTCGCTGGGGAAGAGATCGAGGGTGTGAAGGGTCCCCCGGCCGTTGGCGAGCCAATCCTCGAGGACGCCGGCGGTCCAGTCGAAGACCGTCAGGACGCTGCGGGGCTTGGGCGGTGATGCCTTGCGGGACTTGCCGAACCGCACCTTGCAAACACCGAACTTTCCGAACTTGCGCGCGTGCGGGTTGGTTGCGAAATCGACAGTCTGCAGGTGCCGCAATTCATTGAACCGCAGCCCATAGGAGTACGCCATCTTGAGCATCACGGCGTCGCGGTAGGCCGCCTGCCAACCCTTCTTGCCCGAGGCCTCAATGACTTCGACCTCGTCATCGGCGCGGTCGAAGAGCTTCTGGAGCTCCTCCCTGGTGAAGGGGCGCTTGGACGGGCGGCCTTCGAATTCCTGCACATGGGTGGCCGTGTTCCACTCGTAGAAGACCTGGGCCGGATGGGTACCAAAGCGCTGTTCGCAGACCCGGTCCCAGCCATAATCAGGGTTGGCGACATAGGACGTGAAGTGACGCAGCGCGGACTGGTGGGCCCGAAGCGTCGAGTGGCTCAGGTGCCTGATCGAGCGCAGGTCCCCGAAATACTCCTCGACATGGGCCGGCGTCCAGTGCCAGGGAAACTCATTGGTGTGGTCTACAAACCTGCGAACGTACCGGATGCGCTGGTCAATGGTGTCGAACTTCAGGTTGCGAGAGAGCTGCTGGTTCCGCCAGCCATCGAGCATCTGATCGAAGGTCTGCTGTTCAGGATGAAGCAGTTGGACGGAGCCCAGAAGGTGCACCCGTCCGGATCCATCGACTGCCATTCCGCCTCCTAAACCTGCTCCAAAATCTGAATCAATGTTTCATTAAATGCATCATCTCAGCAAATCCGCAGGTCAGAGGCGCTTTTCTTGTCATTCGACGCACAAGACCGTCCCGCTCAGCCATGACTGGGAACATCGACTGGAGTCGGAGAAAACCCCTGAACCCCGTGGCGAAAGGCGCCTCGAACGCGTGGCGCGGAACTCCGCGGGAGAGGGCCTGAATGATTCATCTGATGAGCTACGCAGAGTGCTACTTTACATAATGTTGATTATCGGCGCTTTGACCATCGGTTCAGAAGCGGATGCGAGATGCAGGAAGGAACTGGCCGTTTCCGCAGGTCAGGCGTGCAATGCGACGAACACGACCGTTCTGAGTTCAAGCCTGGATGTGGCCGCGGATTCCGTGTCGCACGATGACCCGGCGGCGAGGTCTGCGGCCCCGGCTGCCAGCAACCCGAACGCACCATGGCATAGGCGCCGGCGGACATGAAAAAGTCCTGCTCGGTTTCATCGACAGCAAGCTCGCCTGCTGGAGCCCTTGCCGTGCCAGGGCGCGAACTCGCCGGATGCCCATGGCACCACCCGACAGCCTCGCATCCCTGAATCTCCCAGTGGATTTCCGCAAAGCCGCATCGTCGGAACACTCTGCCGACTCCCCCGTCAAGAGCGAATGCCGGCAATACCCGAGCCCCTCTGAGCAAGCAGCAACGCATCGCTCACTTCGCAGGCTCGTATCCGACAAGCCAGTGAAGTCCGTGACGATCAACGACCTGGCCATCGGATGCGCCCCAGGGTTTGGGCGAGAGCGGGTCGAGCACCGCCCCGTCAACGGAGAGTTTGTCGAACCATTCATGCAGGACTGTCGGTTCCGCGGTTCCCAGCAGCGAGAGCATGATGCCTTCAAGCCGGACCGTTGTTTGGCCTTCGGCTGCGTCCGACCCGGCCAGAGCAACGACGCCGTTGAGCACTCCATGAGCCACGGCTTCTGGCGGACCGTCGCTCCTGCCGAAGTCCTCGTAGGTGTGCAAGGACAGCTCACCGCCGAAAACCTCCGCGTAAAAGGTCAATGCTTCCCGCGCCGTTCCCGGGAAAAGGACATAGATCTGGGGCCCGGCCATGCGCCCCGTAGTCTCGGGCGTCATGGCAGTGCTGTCCTTAACCCGATCGAGGGTGGCACCCCAACCCTCCCGGGCACCTCCCAGAATGAGCTTTTGCACGTCTTCGATGTCCAGATGCTCAGAGAACTGGACTGTGAGGACGAGCTCCGTTTCCGTGCCGAGTTCGTAGAGCTGCACCGTGACAACAGGGGCAGTCAGTTCGCTCTCACCATCGAGTTCGGGCCATCCTCCGACGGCTCCCCAACGGAAGACGAGGCGTTCGTCGGGAACGATCTCCAAGTAGATTCCTCCGGTGGGATAGCTGAGGTCGTCATCGACGATCATCTGCTGTCTCCACGTCCCGCCAACCCGGAGGTCCACCTCAATGGGTGTGGTCGGCGTGGGCATGTCGGGGTTGTGGAACCAGGCCAGGTGATCAGGGTCAGTCCATGCTCTGAATACCGACTGCCGAGATGCAGCAAGGATTCGGGTAAGGGTGAAGCTTCGATCCTGCGGCGGGTAATCGGTCATCCTCTATCCTCCGGTTCGGTGCGAGCCTCGGGCTGCTCGGGCGTTATGGCGAGCTGAGCGTCAAGGCGATCCAGACGTGTGCCCAGGAAGTCGCGGTACGGGCCCATCCAGTCCTCAACCTTTTGTAGCGGTGCGGGTTCAAGCCGGCAGTTCCTCCACTGCGCAAATCTGGATTTTGTGATCAACCCGGCCTGCTCGAGCACTTTGAGGTGGCGTGACACGGAAGGCACGCTAATCGAGTGTGGCGCGGCCAATTCGGTCACCGTCGCCTCACCCCGCTGCAACTGCGCCAGCAGAGCGCGGCGGGTGGGATCTGCCAAGGCAAGGAAAATCGTACTCAGTTCGTCCATTTGCAGCCCAGCCTAATTACGTCGAGACGCAAATACAAGGCCGGAGGTCGCTTCTAATGCTAGCTGGCGGGCTCCGACGCCGGCAGCCAATCCCCCCGGGTGGTGGGATCCCCGGAATGGTTCGGGGACCGTCTTTCCGTCGGTACTCCGACACCGGGACTTGCGGGGAGGATACCTCTGCCATACCCTAAGGGAAGTTTCACCATATTCACCACTTTCACCCAGTTTCACCTAATTCCGTAGGAGATCCGGTGCAGAACCCGTTCAAGCCGACGGCCGGAGCAACACCCCCCGCTTTGGTGGGACGTGCCGGGCTCTTGGACGAGTTCGAGTACGGCCTGCAGCAGGGGTCCGGGGCGCCGGGTCTTTTGACGATCATCACGGGATCCAGGGGCATCGGCAAGACCGTCATGTTGAGCGAGGCCGAAGGGATTGCGCGGGCTCAGGGGTGGGCCGTCATCTCCCGGACTGCGACGCCCGGGTTCCTCGCCGGGGTCGGCGACGACATGCTCGCTCTTGTCCAGGAGCTCGGGGACGGGCCTCCTGCCCGAAAAATTACCGCCTTTTCGGCTGCCGGCTTCGGACTGACCACCCAGCTCCCCCCGGAACGGGCGGCCGACTGGCGCCGGACCGGGAATGAACTGCTGCGCCTGCTGGACGCACGCGGCACAGGACTGGTCATCACCATCGACGAAATCCACGCCGTCGACAGGACAGAGATCTCCCAGTTGGCCGCCGACGTCCAGCACTTCATCCGCGAAGGACTGCCGATCGGCCTGATCTTCGCCGGCCTGCCGTCAGCCGTGTCCGATCTCCTTAACGAAGGCGTCGCCACGTTCCTCCGGCGTGCCGACAGGATCAATCTCCACGAGGCAGCCATCGCCGAAGTCACCGCGTCGTATGGCGAGCTTTTCAGTCAGGGAGATATCAGCATCTCCCCCGACCTCATCAATGAAGCCGCAGAGGCCACTGAGGGGTATCCCTTCCTCATCCAACTGGTCGGTTACTACCTGTGGCTCGAGGCTGACAAGGCAGGGTGGAAACTCGACCGAGGCCGCGTTGAGCGTGCGATCGCCGCCGCCCGGCGACGGAACACCTTGGTGGTCGTCGGGTCGGCACTCTCGGACATCTCGGAGAAAGACCGCAAGTTCCTCGACGCCATGGCTGCCCAGGACGGACCCTCCGCGGCCGGCCAGATCGGTGCCATCCTCAAAGCCAAACCCAACGTTGTCTCCAAATACCGGAACAGGCTCATCGCCGCAGGCCTGATCGAGCCCGCAGGCTACGGCAAAGTCGACTTCGCAATCCCAGGACTCCGCCAATACCTCCGCGAGTAGGCGGAGAAAATGGTCCCTTGTCGGCTGACCAGGCGGCAGCGGCCGCACACCGGCCACGAAACCAGCGCAGCTCACGGCTGCAGTTTCACTTGGAATCAGTAGCTGACCGGGACCTGCACGCTGACGATTGCTCCCGCGATGCGTGACGCCGCGTTGTCCACTGCTGCCTTGTTGGCGTCGTTGCGGCCCGCAATTTCATGCTCGAGCCGGATGTCGTGCCGGGATACGTCGGTGAGGTTCGCATTTATGGGGAACAGTCCGAGCAGCGAATTGCTGTTCGGGTTGGCGATGGCGGCAATCAGTTCCTCGATGGCGTCTTCGGCGGTCATCCGGTCGTTGAAGGCAGCGAGGTCGCAGATATCCCCGTTAATCGTCTCGGCGACGAGGTAATGATCGAAGTCGTTCGGGGTGCGGAACCCGGCGCAGGCCCGGACCCCGCCCTGTATCACGAATAGCCTCACGATGTGCTCAGCGTTAATCGCGGAACCCGCAGGCCCCCGAACATACTTTGCCATCCGGTCCCCCTCATTTTCGCTGTCCGCGAGACGGTCCCGGTGGATGCAGCTAAACAGGTGCGGCCCGCTACCCCCGTTGTGAGTCCGCTTGTAGCAATACATTAGATGCTCGAAGCTGCCGTGACGAGGAATTTCTTTCTGTGACATCGCGTGTCGTCGATCAGATTGCGGCGTTGAACGTCCGGCAGTTGCGCCGCTCATCCGAATCCCGCGCGGAATCCATTGTCTTTGTCTGCCGGCTCACTAAGAATGAACCAATGACGGTCTATCTGAGGTCCCTCGAACTTGCTGTTCCGCCAACGGTACTGGTCCAGTCCGAGGCCCGCGACGTATTCGCGGCGCAGCCCGGACTTACCAGGCTCGGCAGCAGGCTGGTGAGGACATGTTTCGACTCCGCTGCCATTGATACCCGGTACACAGCCGTAGCCGAGATGACCACCGCCCGCCGTGTTGAAAATCCGCAGTTTTTCGACGCGGACACGGGCCTGCTCAGCAGCCCCAGCACCAAGGCCAGGAACGATATCTTCGCTACGGAGGCAACCAAACTCTTCGTCGAGGCGGCACAAAAGGCTCTGGACGCCTGCCCGGGAATAGACCTACCTGACATAACTCACGTCGTGACGGTCTCCTGCACCGGGTTCTTCAATCCCGGACCCGACTACAAGATCGTCAGGGCCCTGGGGCTGAACCCGGCTGTGCAGCGCTACCATCTGGGGTTCATGGGCTGTTACGCGGCGTTCCCGGCCCTGCGTGCCGCAAAATCGTTCTGTGAGGCCGATCCGGATGCCGTGGTGCTGGTGGTCTGCGCAGAACTTTGCTCCCTCCACGTCCGGGCCTCCAACAATCCCGACACCATCATGGGATCTGCCCTCTTCGGCGACGGAGCCGCCGCAGCCGTTGTGACCGCCCGGGACGTCCCCGACGCTCCGGCATTGATGCAACTGGATCACTTCGAGACGGTGCTTACGCCGGTCGGCGAGGACTCCATGGCCTGGAACATCGGCGACGAGGGTTTTGAGATGGTGCTGGGGAACTACGTGCCACACATCATCGACGATCACATCGTCGGCGCCCTCGAGCCTCTGCTGTCCCGGGACGCATCACTGCACGGACTCCCCTACCGTGACATCCGCCACTGGGCCATCCACCCGGGCGGCCGCAGCATCCTGGACAAGGTTCAATCCCGGCTGGACCTCAGCGACGAACAGTTGGTCCCGGCGCGGGAAACCCTGCGGAACTTCGGCAATATGAGCAGTGCCACGGTGCTGTTTGTACTCAGGCACATCCTGGATCTCCCGGCGGCCGGCGACGCCGACGAGAGAATCTGCTCGATGGCGTTCGGCCCGGGTTTGACGGTGGAGACAGCCTTGTTCACCAGGGTTGCCGGCGTGCCGGATGCCTCGCGAACCCGGTCCGCAGCGGCCGCCGGCGTGGCGGACCAGCCGCATTCCACGGCCGAGCCGGCACCGGCCTCGGCCTGATCCCGGCCATTGTGGCGTTCTTGCGGGATCGGGCTGTGGATGCAGTCGAAGAAATGGACCTCCCCGACTGTGATCCGGGCCGGCTTGAGCGGACCTACTCGCAATTCGCACTGGTCAACCGGGCAGTCTCGGGCTGGCGCGGTATCTACCGGACCCGGATCAGGCCGCATCTGAGCGCCTCCACTGTCACCACCCTGCTCGATATCGGCTGCGGGGGCGGCGACGTTCCGGTCATGATCGCTCGATGGGCCGTCCGGGACGGCCTGCTCCTGGACGTCACCGCGACTGACCCGGACCCCCGTGCCAGCCGCTTCGCGCGGGCCCGGACCAATACGGCCGGGGTCCGTTTCCGTCAGTCCACCGCGGCGGAGCTGATCGCGGAAGGCGGGAGGTACGACGTCGTGATCTCCAACCATGTGCTCCACCACCTGGGCCAGTCCGAACTGCCGGAGTTCCTGGCCGAGTCCGGGGCGCTTTCCCGCGGGCGGGTCATCCACAATGACCTCCGCCGCAGCCCTGTAGCCTACGTCCTGTTCCACACATTCGCCCGGGTCTTCACCGGCTCGTTCATCCGTCAGGACGGGCTGACGTCCATCCGGCGCAGCTACACCGCCGCGGAGCTTGCCGCCGCCGCTCCCCCGGACTGGGCCGTCGTCCCCCATTTCCCTTTCCACAATCTGCTCCTCTCCGCGCACCAGGAAGACACTGCCCGTGACTGACGTGGTGATCGTCGGCGGCGGCCCGGTCGGGCTCTTCCTGGCGGCCCTCCTGCTGCAGCGGGGCGTGACGGTCAGGGTCCTGGAACAGCGTCCCGCCCCGGACCGGCACTCCCGCGCCATCGGCATCCACCCCCCTGGCCTGGCCGCCCTGGCCACGGCCGGCGTCGCGGCAGGCCTGATCGGCGAGGGCGTCCGGATCCGCCGCGGCTCTGCCGTCGCCGGGGGCCGGACGCTGGCCAGCATGTCCTTCGACGGCGTATCGCCCCGCTTCCCGTATGTCCTCGCTGTCCCGCAGGCGCGCACCGGCGAGGTCCTGGAACGGCGCGTCAGGGAACTCGACCCCGAGGCGCTGCACCGCGGTGTCCGGCTGACCGGACTGCACGATGACGGGAAACGGGTCCGGGCGAGTGCCGAGTCCGGCGCCGGTCCGCTGCAGTACACAGCATCGCTGGTCGTCGCAGCCGACGGAGTCCGCTCGTCCGTGCGGGACCTGCTGAGTCCGGCCCTGGTCTCCCGGGACTACCCGGACCGCTACCTGATGGGCGACTTTGCCGACAGCACAGCGCTGGGAGCGGATGCCGCCCTTTTCCTGGCAGGCCGGGGCATCGTCGAGTCCTTTCCGCTGCCCGGGCAGCGGCGCCGCTGGGTCCTCAGGCTGGCACCCGGTGCGGACGCCACGGATGCCGCCTGGCTGGCGCGCCGGATCCGGGACCGGACCGGACACGTCGTCGACCCGGCCACCAACACGATGCTCAGCGGGTTCGGGGTCCGTACCCGCCTGGTCCGGTCAATGGTCGCGGAACGTACCGTCCTGATTGGCGATGCCGCCCACGAAATCAGCCCGATCGGTGGTCAGGGTATGACCTTGGGCTGGTTGGACGCCGCAGCACTGGCACCGTTACTGATCGCGTCGCTCCGGGGCCAGGACGTGACGGCGGCTCTTCGCCGCTTTGAACGCGCACGTCTTCGGGCGGCACGGACGGCCGCCCGCCAGGCCGAGATCAACATGGCACTGGGGCGTCCGCTGCCGGCCGGCCTCCTGGCCGCGCGAAACGGACTCATCGCCGCGGCGGCGGGGTTTCCGGCCGTCAACTCACTGGTGGCCCGCCGTTTCACGATGCAATGACAGCTTCAGGCGTGGGTGTGCTCGGCCCCGGCCAGGGCTGACCTGGTCGCACGGCGTTGTCTCCATGGTTGCGGACGCCAGTAGTCTGTTCCCATGTTCCCAGACGCCAGACCCACCGACTTCAGCCCGGCCCGGATCGAAGAAGCCATCCAACAGGTTCTCGCCGCCGACGCCCTGCCGCCCATCGTCCAGGCCGGGCACCCGGTGCTGCGTCAACTGGCGGCGCCCTTCACCGGCCAGGTGAGTGCTGACGAGCTGGGACGGTTGATCGATGTGATGCGCCTTGTCATGCGTGCGGCTCCCGGCGTCGGCCTGGCAGCCCCGCAGCTGGGAATCCCCCTGCAACTGGCCGTCCTTGAAGACCAGTATGACGTCGACGCCGAGGCCGCCGCCGTCCGGCGCCGGGAACCGCTGCCGTTCTTGGCGGTCCTCAACCCGTCGTACCGGCCCCTGGGCACGCGGGCAGCCGCGTTCTATGAAGGATGCCTTTCCGTGAACGGGCTGCAGGCAGCCGTGGTACGAGCCGAATCCGTGCGGCTCGCATTCACCACGCCGGATGGAACCGGGCTGGAGCGGGACTTCAATGGATGGCAGGCCAGGATAGTCCAGCACGAGACAGACCACCTGCACGGCACCCTGTACCTGGACCGGGCCGAGATGCGCTCCCTCAGTAACAACGCCGAATACTCCGCGCGCTGGGCCCAGCCGGACACACGCCTCGCTCGGCAGGAACTGGGGTTCCTCCGGGACTGGCCTGTGGAGGGGCCACAGGACTAGGGCAGCGGCATCGCCCGCCGCATCGCGGCGTGGCGCGGCGCGGCCCTAGGATGGACGGTATGCTCACGCCCCCCGCCGCCGCCCTGTTGTGCCCGGTCTGCCGGGGCGTGCTCCCCCCGGACAACGACGGCGGACGAACGCTGGTCTGCCGGGGCGGCCACAGCTTCGATGCGGCCCGGCAGGGATACTTCAACTTCCTCGTCGGCAAAGGCACCGTTTTCGAAGCCGACACGGCCGACATGGTGGCAGCACGCTTCGAGTTCCTGTCCGCCGGGCACTACCTCGGCCTCGCAGAAGCTATCGCCGACGCGGCGGCGCCCGCGCTCGCCGGACCAGAGGGGCGTGTGGGCGCCAATACACCGCACGGGCTAGGACCGGCGGTGCTGGATGCGGGCACCGGCACCGGGCACTACCTCCGGACACTGCTCGACCGGACACTGCTCGACAGGAACCCGCCGGCCCGGGCGCCCGTAGCGGCCATCGGCCTCGACATCTCCAAGTTCGCGTTGCGCCGGGCCGCGAGAATGAACCCGGACGCCGTGAACCTTGTCAGCGATGTATGGCAGCCGCTCCCGGTCGCCGACGGCGCGGTCGACGTCGTGACGGTGGTCTTCGCTCCGCGCAACGCGGCCGAATTTGCCCGGGTACTCCGGCCCGGCGGCCGCCTCATTGTGGTGACTCCCAGGCCCGGGCACCTCGCCGAAGTCGCAGGACAAACCGGGATGCTCGGCATCGAACCGGCGAAGGAGGAACGGCTGGCGGCGTCCCTTGAGGGTTTCTTCTCTCCGCTCGCCACCCAGGAGCTGAACCTTGAGCTGTCCCTTACCCCTTGGGACATTTCGAATCTTGCCCTAATGGGGCCGGCCGGACATCACCTGGACCGGGGCCGTCTGGCGTCCAGGGTCGCCGCTTTGCCTCCCCGCACGGCAGTCTCGGCGCGCTTCCGCATCAGCGTTTTCGTCCCGGCCGTGAACTCCGGCCAGGATCCGACCGCATAACGACTTGGCCACGTTGGACCCTAGTCCTGCTGAGCCCGTCACAGCCCTTGTGCTTCGGCTTAGGATGGAATGTAAGGCACTGGGGAGCTGCGCCTGCAACTCCCGGGACGGAGGGTCGCGACATGTTTGAATGGCTGGCCGAAAACTGGTGGGCGCTCTGGCTCGCCGCCTTCCTGGGATTCGCAGTGGTCGAGATGCTGACCCTCGACCTGTTCTTCATCATGCTGGGCGGCGGCGCCCTTGCAGGCCTGGTGGCCGACCTCGCCGGAGCGGACCTCTGGCTTGAGATTGTGGCATTCTGCGTGGTCTCCCTGCTCATGATCGGCGTCGTCCGGCCGGTCGCCCTGAAACACCTCCGCCGCGGTCCCGCCGATCAGCGCAGCAACATTGAGCGTCTGATCGGCGAATCAGCGCTCGTCATGGAGCCCGTTAGTGCGAACGGCGGCCGCGTCAAAATCGGTGGCGAGGTCTGGAGCGCCCGCTCGGAAACCGGATCGCTGGCGCCCGGGGAACACGCCGTCGTCAGCGCAATCGACGGCGCCACTGCCGTTGTGGTCCCTGAGCCCGAAACGGCCGTCCAGTAGAGGGCGGCCGACGGCGGGGCACGACTTCCCGCCGCCGCCACCGGCGGCGGGACCTGTGGCGGGGATGCCGCCGCAGCGAGAGCACGACAAAACTATCGGGGAATAGGTGATGTATGGATATCGCAGTCGCTAGCGTGCTGCTGGTTCTGATCGCGTTTGTGATTATTGTGCTGGTCCGGGCCGTGCGGATCATTCCGCAGGCACGGGCCGGCGTCGTTGAACGGCTTGGAAAGTATCAACGCACGCTCAATCCTGGCCTGACCATCCTGATTCCTTTCGTGGACCGGCTGCTGCCGCTGCTGGACCTGCGGGAGCAGGTCGTGTCCTTTCCGCCGCAGCCGGTCATCACGGAAGACAACCTGGTGGTTTCAATCGACACCGTGGTCTACTTTCAGGTCACGGATGCGCGGGCCGCTACCTACGAGATCGCCAACTACATCCAGGCCGTCGAGCAACTCACCACAACCACCCTGCGTAACGTTGTCGGCGGCCTGAACCTCGAAGAAGCCCTCACGTCCCGTGACCAGATCAACGGCCAACTGCGCGGTGTCCTGGACGAAGCGACCGGCCGCTGGGGCATCCGGGTTTCCCGGGTGGAGCTCAAGGCCATCGATCCGCCCCACTCCATCCAGGATTCGATGGAGAAGCAGATGCGTGCCGAGCGTGACCGCCGCGCCGCTATCCTGACCGCGGAAGGCACCAAGCAGTCCGCCATCCTCACGGCCGAAGGCCAGCGGCAGTCCTCCATCCTCAAAGCCGAGGGTGACGCCAAGGCGGCGATCCTTCGGGCGGACGGCGAGGCGCAGGCCATCCAGAAGGTGTTTGACGCCATCCACAAGGGCAACCCTGACCAGAAGCTCCTCGCCTATCAGTACCTGCAGACCCTCCCCAAAATCGCGGAAGGCTCGGCCAATAAGCTGTGGATCATCCCCAGCGAAGTGGGTGAGGCGTTGAAGGGAATCGGCAACGCCCTTGGGACCAGCGACAAGGACGGCAGCCTGTTCAGCGACGTGGACGGCCCGGACGAGGGCCCGGCCCGCGTGCCGGCGGCAACCCAGGAGCCCTGAACCGCGCACGACTTTCAGCGCTCACCGGTCAGCCGGCAAAGGAACCACCTGCATGCGCAGGTGGTTCCTTCGTGTCCACCCGTGCCCGGCGGTCTCACCACTGAGACGCTACTCGGCGCGCTACGGAGGGAATGGCACGCTTTACCTGCTAGCGCCACTCCCGTATACTTGGGTATTTGTCCGACAGGTTCAATGCGTCGGAACAAAAAGGCTTCGCAAAGCGTTATTCCAGTGGATGTTTAAGGCATGATTCCACTGGGCGGCGCAATGCATACAGTAGTCCGGTGCGGCCTCTCGGCCCCCGGCTCACGCAGGGCGTGGCTCTGCGGACCAAGTAGAGGGAGAAAAGATGAGCGATCGCAGCCTGCGGGGTATGCGCTTGGGCGCACAGAGCATGGAGACCGAATCCGGCGTCGAGCCGGCTCCGCGCCAGCGCGTCGAATACCGGTGCGCGGACGGCGAGCAGGTGTTCGTGACCTTCTCCTCCGAGGCGGAGATCCCCCCGGTGTGGGTTTCGAAGACGGGCAAGGAAGCCTTGCTGGTCAACGGCGAACGCCCGGATACGAGCAATGAAAAGGCAGTACGTACACACTGGGACATGCTGCTGGAACGCCGCAGCCTCCCGGAGCTGGAGCAGATCCTCGAAGACCGCCTCACGATCCTGCGTGAACGCCGTGGCGAACGGCGCACGGCCTAAACGCCGCGCCGTCAGGAACGCATAGCCTCAAGAGCACGTAAGGGCCGGCCCGCACAGTCTTAGGACAGTGCGGGCCGGCCTTCTCCGTTAGCCGGCGGCTTTGCTAGCCGGCGGCGGCTGTCCGCGCGCCTGGCTTTACGGCGTCCGAGACGTGCCTAGGAGGATTTCTCACCGGTCAGCTTGTTCCAGCGCGCCATGAGGCCCCACTTGGTCACGTTGATCATGGCTTCGACGACGATGTTGCCGCTCATTTTCGAGGCGCCCAGTTCGCGTTCGACGAACGTGATGGGCCGCTCGACGATAGTGAGTCCGAGTTTGGCCACACGCCAGGCGAGGTCCACCTGGAACCCGTAGCCGACCGAATCGACGGTGTCGAGGTTGAGCTTCTCGAGCGTGGTACGGCGGAAGGCGCGGAAGCCGCCCGTGACATCCTTGATCTTGACGCCCAGCATGAGGCGGGCGTAGGTGCTGCCGGTCCGGGAGATGGCCTGCCGGTACAGCGGCCAGTTGACAACGCTGCCGCCGGGAACCCAGCGGGAGCCCATGGCCAGGTCGGCGCCCTGCTCCACGGCGTCGAGCAGAAGCGGCAACTGTTCCGGCTTGTGCGAGCCGTCGGCGTCCATTTCCACGAGGACGTCGTAGCCGGCGTCGAGTCCCCACTTGAATCCTGCGATGTAGGCTGCTCCGAGCCCGGCCTTGCCCTGGCGGTGCAGGACGTGCACCTGGGCGTCATCGGCGGCGATGCGGTCCGCAAGCTGGCCTGTGCCGTCGGGGCTGTTGTCATCAACAACAAGCACGTCCGAGGCCGGCACCGCCGCGCGAAGGCGCCCGAGGGTCTTGGGCAACGATTCCAGCTCGTTGTAGGTCGGGATGATCGTGAGGACACGCACAGCGAGGCCTTTCCATAAAGGGAGCAGTCAAAGCGCCAGACGGACAGCAGGGGCCGGCGTCATGGCGCAACTTCCTATTATAGGGAGTCACCGGGTTAGGCGAATCACCGGACGCGCCGGGCAGTCCGCCGCGCACCCGGGGCAGGCCCACCCGCTTCGGGCCAGTTCCGGCGCAATGGACTGCTGCGCCGGCACCGTTTTCTGCTGCGAAGTGGACCCGCTCCCTCGGAAGGACCATGGTCTGGGCCGACGACGCCGCCGGAAATCGGAGCGCCCGCGGACAACCATGGGGTCCGGAGCCGACGCCGAGCGCTACGCCCCGTTGAGGCTCAATGCTACGGGCACCTCCGGATCTGTCAACCGGGCTGTGACCAGCCGTTTTGCCTATCGACCCAGCTCAGTGGAGGGCTCCGCTCGCGTAAAGAACCCGGCCATCCCGCACGGTCTGCAGGCAGACCGGATCGCTTCCGGTGTCCAGTGCCGGCAGCAGCGGCGTGCGGGCGCGCGGGTCCGTGCTCCAGGACTGCACCCTGCCATCCGAGACCTGGACCATAAGTTCTTCAACCTCCCAGACAGCAAAGCTGGCCGGAGCCCCGGGGACGAGTTGACCGGCCATGGGGTTCCGGTACCGGGCTGCCCGCCATCCCGCTCGGGTGTGTCCGAGGAACGCGGCCCGGGCGGAGATCTGCTCGGCGGGGTTGGTGTGCTGCAGGCATGCCCGCACGCTGGCCCACGGCCGGAGCGGAGTGACCGGACTATCGCTGCCGAAACAGATCGGCACCCCGGCTGAGTAGTACGAGCCGAACGGGTTCATGCCGAGCCGCCGCTGGCCGAGGCGTTGCTGGTAGAGGCTGGCGTCACCGCCCCACAGTGCGTCAAAGACCGGCTGGGCACTCACGGTGACGGAGTACCGGGCCAGCCGGCTGATGGCGTCCGCGTCGGCGATTTCGACATGTTCGAAGCGGTGGCCTGCGGCGCGGATCCGCTGCTCCCCCACCTCGGCCGCGGCCTGGTCAAGGGCCTCGAGGGCCGCATCGAGGCCTGCGTCGCCGATGACGTGGAAGCCCGCCTGGATGCCGAGCAGTGAACAGGCCGCCAGGTGCGCCGCAGCCTCCGCAACTGAGAGGTACTGGTTTCCGCGCTCCCCGGGAGCGTCGCTGTAATCCGAGCGCAGGGAAGCGGTCCGGGACCCGATTGACCCATCGATGTTCAGGTCCCCGGCAAGGCCGAGTACGGAAACGCCCAGGCCGTCCAGGATGGACCGGGCATGCTCCACGGATTTAGCCAACTGGCCCCAGTACGGCAGAACTTCCGGCACGCCCGGTGCAACGCTACCGGTCCGATCTCCACCGGTCTGATCATGACCGGCGGGTGTGACGCCGGCATTCCATCCGGCGGCTATCCGTAGATCTTCGACGCTGCCGATGTGCGGAGCCGCCATTTCGGCGACGGCCACGTAGCCGTTGGCCGCGGCCTCGGCCAGGGCCCGCCGCTGATAGCCGCGCAGCCGGTCCGCGGGCAGTTGCCGCGCTGAATGCCTGGCCGCTGTGTGGGCGTCGCGTTTGACCTGGCTTCCCGTGTCGTGCCCGTCGAGTCCGTCCACCCCGGCAACCGCGGCGAGGGAGGAGGACACCAGGGATGAGTGCACGTCCACCCGGGACAAATACACGTGGCGGCCCCCTGACGCCCGCTCGAGTTCTTCGCGGGTCGGCAGTGCCGGATCGTCCCAGCGGGTCTCATCCCAGCCGTGACCGAGGACAGCACCCTGCCCCGCGGCGGCGGCGACGGCGTCGAGCAGTTCCGCGGCGGAGCGGACGCCCGCTAGTTGCAGCCCGTCCAAGGCGATCCCGGTCTCCGTGAGGTGGACATGGGAATCCACGAAGCCCGGGGCGACGAGCGCGCCGCGAAGATCGATCACCTCCATTGACGAATCGGCGATGGACGTGGCGGCTTGTTCGGATCCGACCCAGGCAACTGTGTCGCCGTCCACCAGCATCGCCGTCGCGAACGGGTCGGCGGCGGTGTACACGGAGCCGTTGCGGTAGAGCGAGACTTTGCGGGCGGCGGGAACTGGCGGTGTTGCAGGCATAGCGCGGGAACTCCTACGGGCTGGTGGCGAGGCTGGCCACGTTGGTGCGGTGGCCGGGGCGTGTGGCGTGGACGGGACTGGTATTACGCCACGGAGGAATACGCGACGACGCCGCGCTTAATCAGGGCGATGGCATCCCTGCACAGCCGGGCTACGCGGGGATCCAGCTCCGGGATCTTGGCGAGCTGGTCGAGCAGGTCGATCACCTGTTTTACCCAGCGGACAAAATCACCGGCGGCCAGGTCGGTACCGCTGAGGACATCCTGGAGGTGCCTGCCCTTGGCCCACTTGAAGATGGGCCAGACGAGGCCGAGCTCGGGCTCGCCCGTCAGCGGCAGCTTGCTGGCTTCCTCCACGTCCTCGAGGGCGGACCATTCGCGGACCACGGTGTCGACGGCGGATTCAAGGGCCACGCTGGGCATTTTGGGACGTAGCCCGCGGTCCTCGCGCTTGGCCTGGTAGACGAGCACACTCGCCAGCGACGCCACCTCGGCGGCGTCCAGGTCGTCAAATGCGCCCAGCCGCAGGGACTGGGAAATGAGCAGGTCCTTCTCGCCGTAGATCCGCCGGAGGCGATGCCCGTCCTGGCTGATGGACAGCTCGCCGGAATCCGAGATCTGCAGATAGCCATAGGTGGTGAGGACCCCGCACACCCGGTCGAAGGTCTTGGCAATCGTGTTGGTCCGGCCTTGGATCTGGCGCGCGAGCCCGTCCGTTTCCTGCCGGAGTTTCCACCAGCGTTCAGACCACCGGGCGTGGTCCTCCCGTTCGCTGCACCCGTGGCAGGGGTGTGTACGAAGTTCCCTGCGCAGTTCGGCGATCCGCTTCTCCTGGTTGGGCTGGGCGGCGGCGCGGCCGAAATCGTCGTTGCGGCTGGGCGGCGCCGGCGGCCGGTTGTCCCGGATGGCATTCCGGACCGACGAGGCAAGGTCTCGCCGGGACTTGGGCACTTTGGCGTTGAACGACTTCGGGATCCGGATCCGGGTGATCGGGGATACCGGCCCCTCGACGTCGTGCAGGCCGATCCTGCGGAGCTGGTTATCCAACGTCATCACGGCCGGGCGGGGCTCGCGGGAGTGGTGGTCGGAGCTGAGGACGACCGCGAGCCCCGGGGCCCGTCCCGAGGGCACATCCACCACATCGCCGGGGAGCAAGCGGCTGAGTGAATCCTCGGTGAGCGACTTCCGCGCCCGGGACGTGGTCTGCGACGCGTTTTTTTCCGCTTCGGAGAGGGCCCGCCGCAACCGGGCATACTCGGTGAAGTCGCCCAGATGGCAGGTCATGGCCTTACTGAAGCCGGCCAGGGATTCCTCCCGGCTCCGGACCTGCTTGGCCAGGCCGACGACGGAACGGTCGGCCTGGAACTGGGCGAAGGACGACTCCAGGATCTCCCGCGCGCGGGGCCGGCCGAACTGCGCCACCAGGTTGATGGACATGTTGTACGTGGGCCGGAAACTGGAGTTCAACGGGTAGGTCCGGCGCGAGGCAAGGCCCGCCACTGCAGCCGGGTCTGTGCCGGGCTGCCACAGCACCACGGCGTGCCCCTCGACGTCGATCCCGCGACGGCCGGCCCGGCCGGTCAGCTGGGTGTACTCCCCCGCGGTGATATTGACATGGGCCTCCCCGTTGAATTTGTCCAGCTTCTCCAGGACAACGCAGCGGGCCGGCATATTGACCCCAAGAGCCAGGGTTTCCGTGGCGAAGACCGCTTTGACCAGGCCATCGGCGAAGAGCTTCTCCACAACTTCCTTGAACGTGGGCAGCATACCGGCATGGTGCGCGGCGAGGCCCCGCAGCAGTCCGTCCCGCCAGCTCCAGAAGCCGAGCACGTCCAGATCGTCGGAAGGGATGTCCTGCGCGGCTTCGTCGACCCGCCGCGCAATGATCAGCTGTTCCTCCTCCGTGGTCAGCCAAAGGCCGGCGGAGACACACTGGGCGACGGCGGCGTCGCAGCCGGCGCGCGAGAAAATGAAGGTGATCGCCGGCAGCAGGTCCTGGCGGTCCAGGCTGGCGATGACCTGGGGCCGGCTGGCCTTGCGGACCGGGCTCCGCGGCCCGCCCTGCGGCTCGTCACGGGGACGCTGCTGCCGCCGGGTGTTGCGGCCGCCATGGCCGAAGCGGCCGCGGAAGTTCATCTGGGACTCTGCGCGCGCCATCGACAGCAGTTCGGGGTTGACCTCGTAGCCGGGGCGCTTGTCCGAGGCCGGGGCGGCCGTTCCCTGCGCCGGGTCGTCGGGATCCCCGGCGGGCGCGATCTCGTCAAAGGTGGTGTCCCCGGCGAAGAGATCGATGATCTTCCGGCCCACCATCACGTGCTGCCACAATGGGACGGGGCGGTGTTCGGAGACAATCACATCGGTCTGGCCCCGGACGGTATCCAGCCAGGCGCCGAACTCTTCGGCGTTCGAGACGGTGGCGCTCAGCGATGCCACCTGGACTTCGCTGGGGAGGTGGATGATGACCTCTTCCCACACGGCACCGCGGAACCGGTCTGCCAGGTAGTGGACCTCGTCCATCACCACGAACCCGAGGTCGCCGAGCGTATCGGAGTCCGCGTAGAGCATGTTCCGGAGCACCTCGGTGGTCATGACCACCACGGGCGCCTCACCGTTGATGCTCGTGTCCCCCGTGAGCAGGCCGACCTGCGCGGCACCGTACTTTGCTGCGAGTTCGGCGTACTTCTGGTTGCTGAGGGCCTTGATGGGGGTGGTGTAGAAGGCCTTCAACCCGCGCTGGAGCGCCAGGTAGATGGCGAACTCCCCCACGATTGTCTTGCCGGCCCCGGTGGGGGCTGCCACCAGCACGCCCCGGCCTGCCTGCAGGGACAGGCATGATTCCCGCTGGAAATCGTCGAGTTCGAAGTCAAGCGTGCGGATGAATCCGCCCAGTTCTGTTTTGGCCTCGGCCGCGCGCTCGGCGCTGGCCCGGTAGCGTTCGGACGGCGACTCCGGACTTGGTTGTGACGGCATGCTTCCAGCCTAGTGTGCCGGGCCCTAGAGATTTCCCAGTTCGGAGCTGGGAGTTGCGATATCCGCGGTGGCTTCGGTTTCGGCGGCCCGCTTGACGGCCTTGCGTTCGCGCCGCCGGTCGTTGAGCAGGCACAACCCGATCGCGCCGAAGAACAGGACCAGCATTGGTCCGGCCAGGTAGAACATGCTCATGGCGTCGGCGCCGGGGGCCGCCATGGCGGCGAACAGGCAGACCAGGAAGACAGTGATGCGCCAGCTTTTCACGAGCTGCTTGCCCTTGATGATGCCGGCCAGGTTCAGCCCGAACAGCACCACCGGCAGCAGGAACGCGATGCCGAAAGCGAGCAGCAGCCTCAGCACAAAGGAGAGGTACACCTGTGCGCTGATGAAGTTCGAGCCGCCGGACGGCGTGAAGTCGGTCAGCACGCGGACGGCGTTCGGCAGCACGAGCCATGCCAGGGCCACACCGCCAATGAAGAGAGGCACGGCCGCGGCCACAAAAGCCAGGGCGAGCCGGCGTTCCTTCTTGTGTAGTCCCGGGACGATGAACGCCCACAACTGGTAGAGCCAGACGGGGCTCGCGATGAGTACGCCGAGGAATACCGAGACCTGGATCATAAGGTCGAACGAGCTCGCGACCCCATCGAAGTTCAGCGTCGCCTGCCGGCCTTCGTTCTCGTTCAGGTCGCGGATCGGTTTAATCAACGCAGCCAGCATCGGCTGGTAGACGATGAAGCCTAACGCCGTAGCCACCACCACGGCGATGGCCGACTTGAACAGCCGGTTCCGGAGCTCCTTGAAATGGTCAAGGAGCGCCATCCGTCCTTCGGGATTGGATCGGCGGCTCATGGTTACTGCCATGCGGTCTTAGGCGCGGGTCGACGGCGGAGCGTCGTTACCGTCGCCCGTCCGGTTCTCTGGCCGGCCGGCCGGCGGGTGGTTCACGACCCGGCCCTCGACGGGGTCGGGATCAGCCGGGGTTTCGGAGTTGCCGTCCTTCTTCATCTCGCGGACTTCGGACTTGAAAATGCGCATCGACTGACCCAGGCTCCGGGCCATGCCGGGGAGCTTCGGGGCTGCAAAGAGCACCAGAGCCAGAACGATGATGATTATGAGATGCCAGCCTTCAAGCCTCATGTTGAGGGGTCCTTTCGTTGAAATACATCTTACGTCTAACTGAAATCCAAGTCGCGCAGGGATTGCGGCTGGCCACGGCTTAGCTTGCGGTTGATGCGGCGCAAACGGCGGCTCTGCTGGCGCGCCTGTTTGGACGCCCGGTAATCATGCCGCATCTGCTCCGGTGAGGCAAAGACAGCGGCCCCGGGTTCCGGGTAAGTTACGTCATGCCCGATCCCGTCGGCAGGGTCGGCAGGGTCGGCCGGCAGCGTCGCTTGCGCCGCCGGAACGGACCCCGGGTGCGAGAAGCGCTCCTCGGCCTCGCCGAGTTCCTTGAGCGTCGTCATGCCCTGCCGGAACAACCGGACGCCGAGCACAACAAAAAACAACAGTGACAGCGACACAAGCGCCGTCCAGAGCAGGATCCAGGACCACCAAGGCATGCTGAGTAGTCTAGCCGGGGTAGTGCGCCAGCGCCGCGTTGAGGTAGTCCCGGGCAGCGTCGGCGGCTGCCTCGGGCTGCAGGATCCGCACCATGCCGCCGTGTCGGGCGACGAACATGGGCAACCAGTCGGCATTGCCGAACCGGATTTCGGCCAGCAAGCCCCCGCCGGGCAGCGGAGCCGTCCTGTCGGCGTAGTAGTCATCAGCCAGTCCGGTCCCCTGCCGGTCCAGCTCAATGACCACCACGGTGTCGTCGTCGCTGGGAGTGAACAGCTTGACGGGGACGCCGTCCGCTGGCGGCGCGGTGACGGTGACACCCCTGCCGGTCAGAGCGAGCCCCTCAATCCGGTCGAGCCTGAAGTTGCGTAGGCCGTCGGCGGAGTGGCAGTACGCCTCCAGATACCAGACGCTGTCCAGCGAGTAAAGCCGCAACGGGTCAACGTCTCGGTCCGAGATGGTGTCCCGGTGCGGGGAGAAGTAGCTCAGGTGCAGTTGCGCACCGGTCCGGATGGCATCGCGGATACTCGTCAGCAACACGGAATCTTCCGGGCCGAGGTCCGGGACGGACAAGGATGCGGCTTTCAGGCCGGCTTCCCCCGCCGCGGCCATCAGCTTGAGCGTGACCGATTCAAGGGCGTTGCTTCCAGCCAACTCCGGCAGGCCGTTAAGTGTTTCCAGGCCCGTGAGGAGGGCGCACGCCTCGTCCACCGTGAAACGGACCGGACGGTTCATTTCGAGGTCCTGGATGATAAAGACGTGATCGTCTTCCCACTGGATGTCGAGCAGATCATCCGGGTACCCTTCGGGCAGCCCGGAACAGATCAAAATCCGCAGGTCGTCTTCGAGTTCTTTCCGGGCAATCCCGAATTGGGCGGCGACGTCGCTGATGTGCAGGCCCTGGTTGTGCACGAGAAACGGGACCAACTGGAGCATGCGCTTGAGCTGGTTCTCGGACGTGCGCTTCTGCGCGTGCCTGGCGGGGGACGTTTTAGGGAAAGCGACCGCGGGTGCCGGTGCGGCGTCGAAATCCGCGGCGGCGCGGAGCCGCCGGCGCACGGCGGCTGCGAGTTCGGGCGGCGAAACCACGACGGCGCGGGGCCCGTAGGCGGCAAGCTCCTCAGCAAACGCTTCGGCATCCCGGAAGGATACGGTGATCCGGTCCCAGCCCGGGGCGGGTGGCCCGGGCTGAGCGGTAGTGTCCGGCGCAGCCCGCTTGCGCAGGCCCAGGAGCCGGCCGGTCTCGACGTCGACCACGGCGGACCGGACCGGAAGCTCATGCAGCTCCGCGAGTACGGAACGGACGTTGAACCCTGGCGGCGGCGTGAAGGAGTCCTGCTCCACGGTGGCCACCGGCGAAGTGATACGTGAGAGCCGGAAGAAGCGTTCGGCGTCGCGGACCCGGTCCTTGCCCACGAGATACCACTGGCCGAAGCGGCTGCCCAGGCCCCAGGGTTCGACGAACCGCTCTTCCTCCTGGCCGGTGCTGCCGGCGAGGTAGCTGAAACGGACAGGGTGCTGGGCGTGCATGGCAGCGATGAGGTCTCCAAATGCCTGTCCGGCCGGGCGGATCCGCGGCTGAATTCCCGCCGGCAGCTCCCCGTCAGGCAGCGCGCCGCCAGCCCTGAGTTTGCGGACGGCGTCCAGCGCAGCGGAGCCCAGCGCGGCCTGTTCCCAGAGCTGCGCCGCAAGGATCAGGACCGTGCACTCTTCCGGGGTCAGGCTGACATCGGGAAGCCGGTTGGATTCCTTGCCGATCCGGTACCTTGTGGTGGCCGGGTCATCTGATCCCCACCCATGATCCAGGACCGTCTCGACGTCGAATCCGAACTGGCGCAGCTCCGTCTTGTCCCGTTCAAACATCCGGCCGAAGGCGACGTCGCTGCTGGTGGTGTCGTGGTAGACCTTGGTCCGCAGTTCTCCGCGGCGGAGGCCGTACTTCGTGTTCAGCAGGGCAATGAGCAGGTTCAGGAGGCGTTCGGTACGTGAAGCGGGCACCCCGCAAGGCTACTAAAGGTTGCGGCCCGAAGACGACGAAAGCGCGGTAACAGCGGAAGAACTTTCCGGATGTTACCGCGCTTCGCGGGTCTGCCTAGCGGACGGCGACGAGGTCCACGACGAAGATGAGGGCCTCGTTGGGGGCAATTGCTCCGCCGGCGCCGCGGGAGCCGTAGGCCAGTTCGGAAGGAATTTCCAGCCGGCGGCGGCCGCCGACCTTCATGCCGAGCAGGCCCTGGTCCCAGCCCTGGATGACCTGGCCGACGCCGACCCGGAAGTCCAGCGGCGTACCGCGGCCCCATGAGGCGTCGAATTCTTCGCCGGTGGACCAGGCCACACCGACGTAGTGCGTGGAGACGGTGTCGCCGGCTTTGGCCTCGGCGCCGTCGCCTTCGATCAGGTCGGTGATGACCAGTTCGGTGGGAACGTCGCCGTCGGGGAAGTCGATTTCGGGCTTCTGGCGGTCAAGATCGCGCTGTCCAAATGACATGGTTACTCCTTAGGGGGTGGGTGGCGGCCCGCAGGCCGCCGTGTTTCGGTATGCGGGACGGCGGTCCGCTACTTGACGCCGAGGATATCGACGACGAAGACGAGGTCGCCCTGGGCATCGCCCTGGCCTTCCTCGCCGTAGGCAAGGTCTTTCGGGATGACGAGGAGCACGCGGGAACCGACAGTCTTGCCGGTCAGCCCCTGGGTCCAGCCTTGGATGACGCCGGTCAGGGGGAAGGTCGCCTTCTCGCCCCGGTCAAAGCTCGAGTCGAACACCTTGCCGTCGGAGAGGTTGACTCCGACGTAGTTGACGGTGAGGGTGTCGGTTTCCTTGACCTCTGCGCCTTGGCCCTTGATCAGGTCCTGGGCAATAAGGGCCGACGGCGCGGAGACGCCCTCGACGGAAATCACGGGGGTGCCCTTGTCGCCCTCTGTCACGGTCGGCAGGCCGGCCGGCGGGGCCACGGGGTCGCCTTCAGGCCCGTCGAGGACCTTCGGGGCGTCCTTGGCAGCGATGATCTTGACGACGAGCAGCTGTGTGGGCCGCGCCGTGGAAGCATCGGCTCCTTCAGCGGCAGCCTGGCCGGGGACGGCGAGGGCCAGGTACGAGCCGACCTTGGCGCCAACGAAAGCGGCGTAGATGATGGGGCTACTGGTCTTGAGCTCGTCGTTGAGATCGAGCGGCTCGGGCTCGCTGGGGAACGTGTCCTCCAACGTGCTTCCGTCGGTGCCGTTGAAGGCAACGATCGAAATGTCGACGACCTGGTTTTCCTTGACCGTGTCGCCATTGCCGGCGGTAATCACCTTGACGGTGGTTTCCGAGACATCCAGCGGCTTGTCGAAGTCTACGCCGGGGGCCTTCTTGTCACCGTTTTCGGTGACCTTCACCGAGTCGAGCTTTGCGGTTTCGCCGGCGGATTGGCTGGTGGGTTCCTGGGCGGCTGGTTCGCCTCCGCCGCAAGCCGTCAGCAACAGCAGTCCAGGAAGAAGAATGGCGAGTAGTCGGCGCACTTGAAAACTTTCGTCGAGGCAGGATGGACACAATGCCGGACGGTCTCCCACGGCAAAGACAACTGCGGCCGGGAACCGGCCCCTACCAGAATAACGCGGAAAGCTGTGTGTCAGCCCATTGACTCAAGGAGGGCCTCAACCCTGTCATCGACGCTGCGGAAAGGATCCTTGCACAGGATGGTCTGGTGTGCGCGGTCGTTCAGTTTCAGGTGTACCCAGTCGACGGTGTAGTCGCGGCCAAGTTCCTGGGCCCGGCGGACGAAATCGCCGCGAAGCTTCGCCCGTGTTGTCTGCGGCGGGGCATCCACCGCGTCCTTCACGGTGGTGTCCTCGATGACCCTGCGCGTCGCGCCCCGTGCCTGGAGCAGGTAGAACAGTCCGCGGCTGCGCGAGATGTCGTGGTATGTCAGGTCGAGTTGGGCGATCCGGGGTGCATCGAGCCCTAGTCCGTGCCGTTCCCGGTAGTTGTCCATCAGCTTCTTCTTGATCGCCCAGTCGATCTCGGTGTCGATGGCGCTGGTGTTGCCGCTTTCAATGGCGTCCAGCGTCCGTTCCCAAAGGTCAAGGATCAGCGGAACGTGCGCGTTGTGCGCACCCTGCTCGGCCACAAACGAAGTGACCTTGGCCAGGTATTCGCGCTGGATTTCCAAGGCCGTCAGTTGCCGGCCGTTGGCGAGGCGGACGAGCGCGCTGCCGCTGAGGTCGTGGGAGATCTCCCGGATGCTGCGGATGGGGTTCTCCATCCGCATGTCGCGCATGATGACTCCGGCTTCAATCATCCGCAAGATCAGGTCAACGGTGCCGACCTTGAGCAGCGTTGTGGTCTCGGACATGTTGGAGTCTCCCACGATCACGTGCAGGCGCCGGTAGAACTCGGCGTCGGCGTGTGGCTCGTCCCGGGTGTTGATGATCGGCCGGGACCTGGTTGTCGCGGAGGAGACGCCTTCCCAGATGTGGTCGGCGCGCTGCGAGAAAGCGAACGTGGCGCCGTGCGGTGTTTTCAGGATCTTCCCGGCGCCGGCAATGAGCTGGCGTGTAACCAAAAACGGAATGAGGATTTCGGCGAGCCTGCTGAATTCCCCCCGGCGCGGGATCAGGTAGTTCTCATGACTGCCATAGGAGTTACCCGCCGAATCGGTATTGTTCTTGAACAGGTAGACGGTCCCGCTGAAGCCCTCGGCTGCGAGGCGCTCCTGCGCTTCGTCGACGAGGTCGCAGAGAATCAGTTCCCCGGCCCGGTCATGGGCGACCAGTTGTCCCAGATCGTCACATTCGGCGGTGGCGTACTCGGGGTGGGATCCGACGTCGAGGTAGAGGCGCGAGCCGTTGGTGAGGAAGACATTGGACGACCTGCCCCAGCTGACCACCTTACGGAACAGATAGCGCGCCACCTCTTCGGGCGCCAGAGGCCGGGATTCCGGACTCGAATAGGAAATACCGAACTCGGTTTCGATGCCAAATATTCTCTTGTCCATCAGTTCTCCTCAGCCAGCAGAGCCATCACGTCGGCGTCATCCAGCCGACGGAAGGCCCGGCGTGTGCCACGGGCGCTTTCCGAGCCGCGGTCCAGCACCGCGACTTCCACCGCTGCGGCCGGAAGCGCGGCGCCGTCTTTGTCCGTGACGAGTCCGGCCAGGGCGAGGCGGATGGCGGCGGAGAAGTTCAGTTCGTCCCGCCAGCCCGCGGCGACCGCTTCCGAGACCTTGTCGGCCTGCCCGCCCATCACAATGAAGGCGCGCTCATCGGCGATGGACCCGTCAAACGTCAGGCGATACAAATGGTCCTCTTCCTGGGACCTGCCGACCTCTGCCACGGCGAGCTCAACTTCGAAAGGCTTCTGTTCAGCCGTGAAAACGGCTCCGAGGCTCTGGGCGTACACGCTCGCCAGCCCGCGGGCAGTGACGTCCTCACGGTCGTAGGAGTAGCCGCGGACATCCGCGTAGCGGACGCCGGCCTGGCGCAGGCTCTCGAACTCGTTGTATTTGCCGACGGCGGCGAACGCAATCTTGTCGTAGATCTCGCCGATTTTATGCAGCGACGGCGACGGGTTTTCGGCCACGAGCGCGATCCCGTCCCGGCAGCTGACAACCACCACAGAACGCCCCCGTGCGATACCTTTCCGTGCGAAGTCCGCACGGTCCTTCATCAGTTGTTCAGGGGAAACATAGAATTGCTGGGTCATGTCATGCCTCCCGCTGGGCGGCGGCCCGGGACTCGATGACGTTGCCTGCCACGGCGGCGAGGTCATGTTCCGGAACCCGGAAAGCCCCGGCCCGGTTCACGATGTACACCACAGGCCAGAGCTGCCGGATCGGATCAGGGCCTCCCGTGGCGGAGTCGTCGTCGGCCGCGTCATACAGCGCTTCAACGGCAACGGCAATGGCCTGCTGTTCGGTGAGGTTGGGCCGCCACAGCTTCTTCAACGCCCCGCGCGCGAACATCGAACCGGACCCGACCGCGTGGTGTTCCTGCTCCTCGTACCGCCCGCCTGTGACGTCGAAGGAAAAGAGCCTGCCAATGGCTGCGGGGCGGTCAAAACCGGCAAACAGCGGGATAACCGCGAGCCCCTGCATCGCCATCGGAAGATTGGCGCGGATCATCGCACCGAGCCGGTTCGCCTTGCCGTCCAGGCTCAGCAGTGTTCCTTCAATTTTCTCGTAGTGTTCCAGCTCCACCTGGAACAGCCGGGTGATGTCCAGTGCGATCCCGGCGGTCCCGGCAATCCCCAGCACCGAAAACTGGTCTGCCGGGAAGACTTTCTCGATATGCCGGCTCGCGATCACATTGCCCATCGTGGCGCGCCGGTCCCCCGCCATCAGTACTCCCCCGGCGTAGCTCATGGCCACGATGGTGGTGCCGTGCGGTGCCTGAAGGGGTGTCCCGGTGGCGGCGGGCAGGCCCGGCACCGATGCCCGGGAGAAGGGAAGCAGCTCGGGCCGTTCGCGTTGCAGGTGCTCAGTGAAGGAAGACGTGGAATTGGCTGCTACCTGGTTGGCTGTGAATTCCTGCACTGACACACTCCCTCAACGTGGTCTATCAACGACTGGTCCGGCATAGGTCCCTTCCTGCCGTCACTTTCCGGTGATCCGGGGTCCTATTGGCCGCCTTTTTGGACGAACGCCCGGACAAATTCCTCGGCGTTCGACTCCAGGACACCGTCAATCTCATCGAGCAGATCGTCGACGCCCTGCGTGGCCGCTGACGCCTGGGCCTCCGCGGGGGCCGGCGGCGCTGCGGGGACGTCCTCGTCAACCTCGGTGTCCCGCGACTGCGGCTGCTGCTGCTCCTGGCCTGCCATTGTTTTCTCCTTCTGTCCGCCCCTTGACGCAAGGGACATCCTGTAGCAATAGTGCCACGCCCGGGGCCTCCGCGGGGGGCTTTGTTCCTACGAACCGGGGCTGAGCCCGAGGAGCTCGGAAAGGAACGGCCCGGCCTCCTGGTGCCGGGCGAAAAGCGCGCCGGTGAGGGCTTCTGTTCCGCGGAGGGGTTCCCTCGTGGGGATCCGCTGGAGCCGGCCCCGGCCCGGAACATCGAAGATCACGGAGTCCCAGCTGGCCCCGGCAAGATCGGTGCCGAACTGGCTGACGCAGCGTCCGCGGAAGTAGGCGCGCGTGTCCGTCGGCGGTTCCATGACCGCCCGCGCGATCTCGGCGTCGTCGACAATCCGTTCCATCCGGTCCCGGGCAAGGAGCCGGTGGTACAGACCCTTCTCGGGCCGGATATCGGCCCACTGCAGGTCCACGAGCCCGAGCCGGGCATGGCCCCATTCCAGGCCGTCCCGCTGCCGGTATCCTTCCAGCAGCGATAGCTTCGCCAGCCACTCCACGCTGGCAGCCGCGGCCGTGCGGTTGCTGCCGAGATCGGTGAGGGTCGAGGACCAGCGTTCCAGGACATCGTGGGTGTGCCCGTCACCATCGAGTGCGTCGGCCACACCCGTATCCTGGGCATGCTTTGCGGCGGCCTCAAAATAGATCCACTGCAGGTCGAGGGCCGTGATCCGGCGCCCGTCCTGGAGCCGGAGCATGGCCTCCAGCGACGTGTCGTGGCTGACCGCCTGCAGCGAGGAAACCGGCTCATGGAGCTCAATCCGCGGTGCCAGGCCGGCCTCGATCAGGCTCAGGACCATGGCTGTCGAGCCGAATTTAAGGTAGTTGGAAGCCTGGCTAAGGTTGGCGTCGCCGATGATCACGTGCAGCCGGCGGTATTTGTCCGCCGTCGCATGCGGTTCGTCGCGTGTGTTGATGATCGGCCGGCGGATCGTCGTTTCCAGCCCCACCTCGGTCTCGAAGAAATCCGCGCGCTGGCTGATCTGGTACCCGGACCGGGAGCCGTCCTGGCCCATGCCGACGCGGCCTGCGCCGCAGATGATCTGGCGGGTGACGAAGAAAGGGGTCAGGCCGCGGACGATGTCGTTGAACGGCACAGCGCGGGGCATGAGGTAGTTCTCGTGCGAGCCGTAAGACACGGACTTGTTGTCAGTGTTGTTCTTGTACAGGTTGATGGGCGGCAGGTCCGGATCCGCGGCGAGGCGCCGCACGGCGGCCAGGGCCACGAGATCCCCTGCCGAGTCCCAGACCACCGCGTCGCGGGGATTGGTGACCTCCGGGCTGGAGTACTCCGGATGGGCGTGGTCCACATAAAGGCGCGCCCCGTTGCCCAGGACCATGTTCATCAGCAGGGTCCCGGATTCGTCCTCGCCGTCGGTCTCGAGCTCGCTCCGGCCGTAGGCGAGGGCCACGGCCTCCGCGTCGAGGACGGGCGGCTGGTCGGTGAGCTGGTCCGGGTCCGCGGCGCTCCGCTCCAGGGTCCAGCCGCGGGCATCATGCAGGGGCTCCTCGTCCGTGTAATCCCATCGGGTCTCGGCACCGCCGGCGGCCCGCTGCCGGGTGACCTGGGCGTAGGCCTGTATGACCCGGGCCGACATCATGGTGGCGTTGGCGCCGGGCGCCGACGGGGCGTGGATGCCGTACTCCGTCTCCGAACCCATTACGCGCATGGCCCCGCCCGGGGGCAGGCCGGCGGCGCGGTCCGCCGGGCCGGCCGTCACAGGTACTGGCCCGTGCTCGGCATCGTCTCGATGGATTTGCCGGGCTCCTGGCCGGCCTTGCCCTGGACGATGGTGCGGATGTACGTGATGCGTTCGCCCTTCTTGCCGGAGATCCGTGCCCAGTCGTCCGGATTCGTGGTGTTCGGCATGTCTTCGTGTTCACGGAACTCGTCCACCACGGCCCGGAGCAGGTGGTCGATGCGGAGGCCCTTCTGGCCGATGGTGAGCAGGTCCTTGATCGCGTACTTCTTGGCCCGGTCGACGACGTTCTGGACGACGGCGCCGGAATTGAAATCCTTGAAGTAGAGCATCTCGGTGTCGCCGTTGGCATACGTGACTTCCAGGTACTCGTTGGACTTTTCCGTCGCGTACATGGCCTCGACGGTGCGCTGGATCATCGCGTCCACGGTTGCCTCGACGTCGCCGCTGTGCTCGGCCAGATCAGTCTCATGGAAGGGCAGGTCGGTGGTGATGTATTTGTTGAAGATGTCCGCTGCCGCCTCGGCATCCGGGCGCTGGATTTTCACCTTGACGTCCAGCCGGCCCGGCCGCAGGATGGCCGGATCAATCATGTCCTCCCGGTTGGAGGCGCCGATCACGATCACGTTGTCCAGCCGTTCCACGCCGTCGATTTCACTGAGCAACTGCGGGACGATCGTTGTTTCGACGTCGGAGGATATCCCGGTGCCGCGGGTGCGGAACAGGGAATCCATCTCGTCGAAGAACACCACCACGGGACTGCCGTCGGAGGCCTTTTCCCGGGCGCGGGCAAAAATCAGCCGGATGTGGCGTTCGGTTTCGCCAACATATTTATCCAGCAGCTCCGGGCCTTTGATGTTGAGGAAGTAGCTCTTCATGTCGGCCTTGCCGGCCCGCTCCGCGGCCCGCGCGGCCAGGGAATTGGCCACGGCCTTCGCGATGAGGGTCTTGCCGCAGCCGGGCGGGCCGTAGAGCAGGATCCCCTTGGGTGCCTTCAGCCCGTGTTCGCGGTACAGGTCCGGGTGCAGGAACGGCAGTTCGACGGCGTCGCGGATCTGTTCGATCTGCGGTCCAAGGCCGCCAATGTCCTGATAGGTGATGTCGGGGACTTCTTCCAGCACCAGGCTCTCCACCTCGGAGCGCGGAACCTTTTCGAGGGCGTACCCCGTGCGCGAATCGATCGACAGGGCATCGCCCACCCGCAGCTTCTGGGACATCAGGGCCCCGGAGAGCCGGATGACGCGTTCCTCGTCCGCACGGCCCACCACCAGGGCGCGGTCTGCCCCCAGCAGCTCTTTCAGCGTGACAAGCTCCCCGGCGCGCTCATAGCCAAGCCCTGCCACCACCATGAGGGCTTCGTTGAGCAGGACTTCCTGGCCGGGTGCGAGCTGGCCGATATTGACCAGCGGACTGACGCCGACGCGCATCTTTCGTCCGGCGTTGAAGATATCCACGGATTCCTCCGTGGCGGCCTGGCCGCTGCTGCCCGCCGTCGGCTGACGCTTCTGGTTGATCTGCAGGACCGTGCCGAAGCTGTAGGGCGGCTGGCCTTCCTGGTCCAACGCGTTCTTGAGGCGCAGGATCTCGGTTTTGGCGGTTTCCAGCATGCCGACCAGTTTGGAGTTGTTCTGCGTCGCGGCGGCGAGCTGCCGGTCAATGTGGCGGAGTTTATCCCGGAGGATATTGACCTGGCGTTCGGCGACGGTCAACTCAGTGGCGGTATGGCGCTCACCGTCAGGGGCCTTTGCCGCCTCTGACAGGGCGCGCCGTGCCGCCGCATCGTCTGCCGGTGTGCGGCCCGGATCAGTATTTGGCGTCTCCATCGTGCATCAGCCCCTTCCTGGTCTCTTATTAAGACCTTAGCCCCAAGAGGGCAGGTGCTGCTGGCGACATCCCAAATATCGCTAGTTTGTGTTCTCCGGGGAGTCCACGACATTCGTCCCGGCGATGGCGTCCCGGGCGGCGCGGCGGAGCTTCTTGTCGGAGACGGCCCGTTCCCCGACGGCGCCCGGCGTCCAGGCGTTGACGTCCTCTTCATTGAAGTCGGTTTTGGAGGGGCGGCGCTTCACGGAGATGCCCGTGACGCCGTCCGCGAGGCGGCGGGTGACGAGGAGGAACCCGGTGTGGGCCACCATACGGTGGTCCGGGCGGACCGCCAGGCCCTCGAGGTGCCAGCCGCGGACCATGGATTCCCAGGCGTCGGGTTCGGTGAAGCGCCCGTCGGCGCGGATGGCCTCGGCGGTCCGGGACAGCTGCGTGACGGTGGCGACGTAGTTGATCCACACGCCGCCCGGGGCGAGGACGGTTGCGACAGCATCCAGGCATTCCCACGGGGCAAGCATGTCCAGGACCACCCGGTCCACGGATCCCGGAGCCTCGGTACGGACCACTTCCTCCTGGAAGTCGCCGAGGGAAATCTGCCACGCGGGGTGGGGTCCGCCGAAAATCGTTTCGACGTTGCCGCGGGCGATGTCCGCGAATTCGGCCCGCCGTTCAAAGGAGTGCAGGTAGCCGTTGTCCCCCACCGCGCGGAGCAGCGAGATGGACAGCGCGCCGGAACCCACACCGGCTTCGACCACCCGGGCACCCGGGAAGATGTCGGCCATGGTGACGATCTGGCCGGCGTCCTTGGGGTACACCACGGCCGCTCCGCGCGGCATGGACAGCACGAAGTCCGAAAGCAGCGGGCGCAGGGTCTGGTACTGCTGGCCGACGTTGTTGACGACGACGGATCCGTCGGGGGCGCCGATGATCTCATCGTGGTTCAGGAAGCCGCGGTGCGTATGGAACGCCCCGCCCACCTCGAGCGTGATGGTATTCATCCGGCCGCGCTCGTCCGTGAGCTGCACGCGTTCGCCCTCGCGGAACGGTCCTCGGCGCCGGGCGGCACCGACGGGCTGGGTGCCGGCGGGATTCACGGGTGCCTCCGCGGAGCTCACGGTGGCGCCGGCGCCGGCCGGAGTGGTGTTGGCTGCGGTTTCGCTGCTCATGAAGTTTGTCCTCTGCTCCTGTGATGCTGTGTGGCCGCGGATACGCCGTCGGGCACCGGTCCTTGCCGTGCGGGCCGGAAATTCACGACCGGCATGTAACTCTACCGGTTCCCGCCCGCGTTCCCTCCCCGCCCGGGGCCTTGCCGGTGATGGCATCCAGGACCGTTGACTGCCGCAGCAGGCCGGTCACGGTGCCGTCCCGATCGATGACGGCGTACTCCTGGCCCGCGAGCTGGGCCAGGTACTGCACGAGTTCCTGGCCCCTGGACCATTCGGGCACGTAGCTGCCTTCGGCCAGGGCGTAGGACACAGCACTGACCGGCGTCGACGCGGTGACTGCGGCAGGGACGCGGGCGGCGGCCTCAGGGTCCACCACCGCCACCGGGCGCCGATCCGGGCCGAACAGTACTACCGCCGGCGTCCCGCCCGGGGCGGCGGCGAGCACGTCAGCGACTGTCGCCGTTCCGGGCAGCCCGACTGCGGGTACCGCGAGGGCAGCGGCGTCGATCAGGTGCAGTCGACCCCGCAGGCGCGCCTGCTGGATTGATGCCGAGGCGCCCATCCACAGGAAGCTGCCCACCAGGGCCGTGATGAGCAGCAGCGTGAGGTCCGGGCTGCCGCCGCCGAGCAGCGGCAGGGCCACGAACCACACGGCAAGGGCGATCACAATGATCCTGCCGCCCCAGCCGGCCGCTATGGTGCCCTTCTCCTGGCTGCCGGTCGCTTTCCACACTGCGGATTCCACCAGCCGGCCGCCGTCGAGCGGAAGTCCCGGCAGCACATTGAAGATGCCGATCAGCAGGTTGGCCCAGACGAAGATGTTCGCCAGGATGCCTGCGACCCCGGTGAGCTCCGCGCCGGACAGTACGAGCCAGCCGCCGCCGGCGAGGACGAGGTTCGCCGCGGGGCCGGCCATGGCCACGACCACGGACCGTCCCGGTGAGGCGGTGAAGCTCTCGAACTGGGTGTGGCCGCCCCACAGGTTGAGGACGATCTTTTCGGTGGGCCAGTGGTAGATCTTGGCAGTCAGCGCGTGCGCGAGCTCGTGCGCCAGGACGGAGATCAGCAGGAGCAGGGCGTAGGCGAAGGCCACCGCATAGGCGCCCAGGCCGAGGCCGGGGTCGTTGTTTTGCAGGATGGGACCGTAGACGATGACGGTGAACGCCGCGATGATGAACCACGAGTAGGCGAGCACCACCGGGATCCCGGCGATCCGCCCGAGCTGGATGCCCTCCTTGCTGCGGGCAGGGGCCTTCCCGGGACGCTTGGTTGTTTCACGGTCAGTCACTGGACGTGCTCCTTGTTGTGGCCGATGCAAGCCCGAACGGTGCGTCCGGGACTTCGTGACGCAACGCCACGAGATTTTCCAGGTCGGCGACCGTGCGGCCCTCAAGGGTGTCCCACATCGCGTGCCGGGGGTCATGCGGCAGCGGCACGAGGTGCGGGACGGCCACCGTGACCACGCCGGAAGCCACGGCGGCGGCGACGCCGGGCCCGGAGTCTTCCAGTGCCACGCACTGATGCAGGGTCAGCCCGGGATCCTGCTGCCGCAGGAGCTCCACGGCGGTGAGATAGGCCTCGGGGTGGGGTTTGCCCTGGGTGACCGTGTCTCCGGTGACAAGGAAGTCGAAATACGGTTTAGGCAGGCTGGAGACAATCTCACGGGCCAGTGGCCCCTCGGACATGGTGACAAGCGCGCAGCGGACACCTGATGTGTGCAGTGCCTCGAGGAGCTCACGCGCTCCGGGACGCCATGGGACGGCCCGCCGCACCTGGCTGATAACGTGCCCCGTCAGGGTGTCGATAATCTCGCGCCGGCCGAGGCGAACCCCTGCTTCCTGCAGGATGCCGGCGGAAAACACGAGGGACTGCCCCACCAGCTGCATAGCCTGAGCGTGCGACCATTGCCCGCCATGGGCGGCCACAAGGGTGTGTTCGGCTTCGATCCAGTAGGGCTCGGTGTCGACGATCGTGCCGTCCATGTCCCAGAGCGCAGCTTTGAGAAGGGGCCGGGAAACAGAGGATTGCATGCGCGCAAGTCTACGGGGCGGCCCTGTCCGCCGGGCCTGCGCTACGCCGATGGCGAAGCCGGGAACGCCCGGGGCGGCGCACGGACGGCGGCCCGGCCCCGGCGTGCCGGGCCCGCTGCAGGCACGGCGGCGCCAATTTACGATTTGCGGCGCTTCATGCACTGCACGGGCGTGCCCCTTGGACGTAGGGTGATGGGATGAACAGCTTCGAGGGAGACCCCACGGAACCAGGTGCCGTCCCGGAACCGGAGCGGCTGCTGCAGCCTGTTCCTGAGGGCCGGCGCATCACGGTGATGCTTGCCGCCTTTGAAGGCTGGAACGACGCCGGCGAGGCTGCAAGCGATGCACTCCGCTACCTGAGCAAGCTCTGGGGCGGCAAGAAGATCGCTGCGATCGACGCGGACGAGTACTACGATTTTCAGTTCACGCGGCCGACGATCCGCCGGACCGCGACCGGTGACCGGAAGATCAAATGGCCGTCCACGCGAATCTACAAGGCCAGCGTTCCCGGCTCCAACGTGGACGTGATTTTCGTTCAGGGCACGGAACCGTCCTATAAATGGCGTGCCTATACGGCCGAGCTGCTGGTCCATGCCGAGGCCCTGCACGTGGACTACGTGATCCTTGTCGGCGCACTCCTCGCGGACGTCCCGCACAGCCGGCCGATCCCGGTCAGTACCTCCACCGACGATGTCGCCTTGCGCGAGCGGATGGACCTGGAGGCTTCGCAGTACGAGGGCCCGGTGGGGATCGTCGGCGTGCTGGGTGAGGTTTCGCTCCTTGCCGGCCTGCCCACCGTCTCGCTCTGGGCCGCCGTACCGCACTATGTTGCGCAGGCGCCTTCCCCCAAGGCGCAGCTTGCACTCCTGCACCGGATCGAGGAACTGCTGCAGGTTCCGCTGGACACCCGGGAGCTGGTCGAGGAAGCGGACGCGTGGGAACGCGGCGTGGACGAACTCGCCACGGAGGACCCCGAAATCGCCGCCTACGTCCGTCAGCTGGAGGAGGCGAAGGACACCGCTGACCTGCCCGAGGCCAGCGGAGAGTCGATCGCGAGGGAATTCGAGCGCTATTTGAAGCGGCGGGGCAAGGACAAGCAGTAGGCCTTAAAGTTCGACGCCGAGCAGTGCGTTGACGGCGTCGCTCACGAGCGCAGCGTCGATGGCGGAGACATTGCCGCCGGACCGAGCCAAAGCGGCCGCCGCCCAGTCGTCCACGGCAGCCAGCGCGCCGGGGGCGTTCAGATCGCTGGATAGCTCGGTGCGCAGCACAGCGATAAGCGCGCCGGCGCTCCCGTGCGGTGCCGCAGCCAGGGCCGACCGCCACGTCGCCAGCCGGTCCTTGGCTTCCGCGAAACCGGCCTCCGTCCAGGACCAGTCAGTGCGGTAATGGTGCGCCAGGATGGCCAGCCGGATGGCAGCGGGCTCTTCTCCGGCGGCGCGGAGCCTGGACACGAGCACCAGGTTTCCCTTGGACTTGCTCATTTTTTCGCCGTCCAGGCCCACCATGCCCGCGTGGGCGAAGTGCCGGGCGAGCGGGACCCCGGCGAGGGAATAGGCGTGCCCGGCACCCATTTCGTGATGCGGGAACACCAGGTCGGAGCCGCCGCCCTGCACGGTGAACGGGGCGGGCAGGTATTCCTGTGCGATGACGGTGCACTCAATATGCCAGCCCGGCCGTCCGGCGCCCAGTTCGCCGCCGGGCCAGCTGGGCTCACCCTCGCGGGCGACGCGCCACAGGAGGGGGTCCAAGGCCTGGCGTTTCCCTGCCCGCCCGGGGTCGCCGCCCCGTTCGGCGAACAGTTCGAGCATGTCGGCGTCGGAGAGTCCCGAGACGGATCCCAGGGTCCAGGCGTCGGCGTCATCCGTCGAGTGCTTGCCCGCGGCCTCGACGTCGTAGTACACGTCGCCGTCGGGCTCGCCGGCCGTGCCGGCCACCCGGTAGGCCAGGCCGTTGTGCAGGAGGCGTTCAATGGCCGGGACGATCATCGGCACGGATTCGACGGCGCCGACATAGTGATCCGGGGCCAGGACGTTGAGCGCTTCCATGTCCGTTTGGAAGAGTTCGATCTGGCTGGCGGCCAGCTCGCGCCAGTCCACGCCGGTCGCCGTTGCCCGCTCGAGCAGGGGGTCATCGACGTCAGTGACGTTCTGGACGTAGGCGACCTGCTGGCGGCCGTCGCGCCAGGCGCGGTTGAGCAGGTCAAAGGCGACGTAGCTGGCGGCGTGTCCCATGTGGGTGGCGTCGTACGGGGTGATGCCGCAGACGTACAGGGACTGCTCCCCCGCCGCGTCCAGCGTGACAAGGCTGCCCGCCGTGGTGTCGAAGAGGCTGAGCGCAGGCATGCTGCCGGGCAGGCGGGGAACGGGGCGGGAGATCCAGGACTTCACAGCCCAAGCCTAGTGCTACGCGCTGATGACATTGAAACCGAGCAGTACGTACAGCGCCAGGCCCAGGAGGATCCGGTACCAGACGAACAGCCGGTAGCTGTTCGTCGAAACGTATTTCAGGAACCAGCCGATGATGATGTAGCCGACAATGAAGGCGATCACGGTCGCCAGCGCCGTTTCGGGCAATCCGTAGGGACCGGAGATGCCGTCCTTGGAAACCACCTTGTAGAGCTGGTACAGGCCGCTGCCGAACACGGCCGGGATGGCCAGGAGGAACGAATACCGGGCCGCAGCCTCGCGGGTGTAGCCCATCAGCAGGCCCGCGGTGATGGTGCCACCTGAGCGGGAAACGCCGGGAATCAGCGCCATCGCCTGGGCAAACCCGTACAGGATGCCGTGTTTGTAGGTGAGCTTGCTGAGGTCGCGTTCCTGGCGTCCCACCGCGTCTGCAATCGCGAGGATCATGCCGAAGACGATCAGCGTGGTGGCCACGATCCAGAGGCTCCGGAGCACCGTCTCGATCTGGTCCTGGAATAGCAGGCCCAGAACGATGATCGGCAGGCTGCCGAGGATGACCAGCCAGCCCATCCGTGCGTCGGGGTGCTGGCGGGAGACCTTGCCGGCCAGGGAACCGGCCCACGCCTTCACGATCCGCACGATGTCATGCCAGAAGTAGACAATCACTGCCGTTTCGGTGCCGAGCTGGGTAATGGCGGTAAAGGCCGCACCCGGGTCGGCCGCGTTGGGCAGGAACGATCCCACGATCCGCAGGTGCGCGCTTGAGGAAATCGGGAGGAACTCTGTCAGTCCCTGTATAAGGCCCAGAAAGGCCGCTTCAAACCAGTTCACGGTTATAGACCCTACGTTATGAACCCCTACGAATCCCCGTAAGCTTGCTGACATGCAGCAGCGTTATGTCGGCAACAGTGGGTTGCGCGTGTCCGCCCTCTCCCTTGGCACCATGTCGTGGGCCCGTGAGACCGACGAGCAGGACGCCGCCACGATGATCCGCGCTTTTGTCGATGCAGGCGGCACGCTGATCGACACAGCCGCGTCATATGCCGACGGCGAGTCCGAGGCGATGCTGGGCAGGATGCTCGGTGACGTGCTGGCCCGCTCCGAAGTGGTCATCTCCACGAAGGCAGGATTGTCGACGTCGAACGGTCGCCGGAGCGTGGATACCTCCCGGAACGGCATGCTGTCCGGACTCGACGCGAGCCTGGCCAGGCTCGGTACCGACCATGTGGACCTCTGGTTCGCGCACGCCTGGGACCGTAATGTGCCGCTGGAAGAGACCCTGTCCGCACTGGACTTCGCCGTCCGCTCCGGGCGGGCCCGCTACGCCGGGATATCAAACTTCAGCGGCTGGCAGACAGCCAAGGCCGCCGCCGTCGCGGGCTTCCCGCTGGTGGCCAACCAGTCCGAATACTCCCTCGTGCACCGCACGCCTGAGATTGAACTCATTCCGGCGATCGAGGACGCCGGGCTGGGCCTGATGGCGTGGGCCCCTTTGGGCCGCGGCGTGCTGAGCGGCAAATACCGGGGCCACATTCCCACCGATTCCAGGGCCGCGCACCAGCGGCTCGCGGGTTACGTGGAACCGTACCTGGAGGGTCCGGCGTCCAGTGTGGTCGAAGCCGTCGCGATGGCCGCGAAGGGCCTCGGCCGGACATCCCTGGACGTCGCGCTGAGCTGGTTGCTGTCCCAGGACGGCATTGCCACCGCGATCGTCGGACCGCGGAACCCGGTGCAACTCAAGGAGATCCTCGGCGCCACGCTCGCTCCCCTGCCGCCCGAAATCGCGCGGGCGCTGGAGGACGTGTCCGAACCGGGCTGAGCGTGCCTCGCCGTCCGGGACCGCCCGGAGCTTAGGACTGCCCGGAGCTTAGGACTGCACCGAGGTTCAGGACTGCACCGAGCTTAAGACTGCTCGGAGTCCTGCAAAATTTCCAGGTCCTCGTCGTCGTCGAGATCTTCGTCTTCGTCCTCGTCCTCATCGATCACTTGGAGCGGTGTGACTTCGCCATACTCTTCATAGAGCGAATCGTCGTAGACTTCAAAGGCGTCAGCGACGGCAAAAAAGGCTGCCTCAACCGCGGGATCACCGTCGCCCCGCCGCGATGCGGCGGCTGCCAGGTGTTCTTCCAATGCGGCGGTGAGGGACTCAAGCGCGACACGCGGATCGATGCTCATGACTTCACGTTAGCCGGAAAAAGACGAAAATGGAGAGCAATGAAAGAACATTTTCTGAGCAGTTCAGTCCAGCGGGAACGCGACTACGCCAGGCAGTACGAGTACCTCGTGCTGACGGTCAGTCCTGAGGATTCGGTGGCTGAAGCGCGCCGCCGTGTCGTGGAACATTCCGAGTACGGCAAGTGGGAACTTGAGCGGAGCGTCCTTTACGTCGGCGGCGGACGGCGGTTCTGGCTGCGCCGCAAAGTCATCCAGGTCCAGCGCACCGTCTAGCGGCTGCCGGCGGCTGTCAGGCTAGTCGTGTTCGACCGGACCCAGCCACGCGTTGGCGACGGTGTTGTGGGCTGATTCGTCGTCGGAGGGGTGGAACATTCCGGCCAGGACATCACGGTAGAGCCGTTCCAGTTCCGAACCGCGGAAGTAGCTCGAGCCGCCGGAAACACGGATGGCAACGTCCACGACAGTCCGCGCTGTCTCGGTCGCGCGGACCTTGAGCCCGACCAGCCGGGGAAACCACTGGCGCCCCGTGATCGGCGAGGTTGTCCACGTCTTCGGCAATCCGGGACAGCTGCGGGTACAGCGCATCCATCGCCATCGCCGCCTCCGCGATCTTCCAGCGGATGTCCGGGTCCTGGGCATAGCTGCGGCCGCCGTTCTTGAATGACGTGCGGCGCTGGACGGCCTCGACCCCCAGGGCGAATGCCCGCTCGCCGACGCCTGTATATACGGCGGCCAGCAGGGTCTCGAAGCAGGCGAAAATGGCGAAGATCAGCGGGTCGGCGTTCGGGCCCACCGGCAGTTTGCGGAAGATCCGCCCGGCCGGCACGAGTGCGCCCGTCAGGACCGTCGTGTTCGACTGGCTGGCCCGCATGCCCAGGGTGTCCCAGTCCGCCACAATCTCGTAGCCCTCGCTGTGCCGGGTGAGGAACCCGTGGACGAGCTCCCCCTCCCCGGCCCTGGCCGATCCGTCCTTGCCGAAAATGCCGAGCCTGGTCCAGACGGGGGAAAGGCTCGTGAAGATCTTGCGGCCGGTGAAACGGTAGCTGCCGTCAGGCTGCGGGGCCGCCTCAGTGAGCGAATCAAAGAGCACGGCGTCGTTACCCGCCTCCGAGTTTCCGAACGCGAAGATCTCGCCTTCGGCTGCTTCCCGGAGTACAAAGCCAAGTGAGGCATCGCCCCGGGCGGCGAGGACGTGCGCGACGCCGGTCCACACGAGGTGCATGTTGACGGCCAGCGCGGTGGCCGGCGCCGCTGTCGCCAGCCGCCGCTGCAGCTGGGCCGCGTCCGCGAGCCCCAGGCCCAGGCCGCCGTCGGGAGCCGGCACAAACATCTTCAGGTAGCCCGCCGCGACGAGGTCCGCCAGGTCCTCATGGAAGAAGGCGTTGTCGCGGTCGTAGCCGGCCGCCCGGCTGCGGATCTGCTCCAGCAGCGCGTCGGGCAGGACTTCTTCGGGTGTCATTCAGCGGCGCCTTCCGGGGCTTCGTTGGGGGTTCAGTAGTTGGTGAGGAGGGTGTCCAGCACCCGGGCGCCGAACTTGAGGGATTCCGCCGGAACGCGCTCGTCGACGCCGTGGAACATCCCGGTGAAGTCCAGCTCGTCGGGGAGCTGGAGCGGGGCGAAACCGTAACCGGTGATGCCGAGCCGGCTGAGCGACTTGTTGTCCGTACCGCCGGAGAGCGTATAGGGCAGCACCTTGGCGCCGGGATCCTCGGCGTGCAGGGCATCGATCATGGAATCGACGAGATTTCCGCTGAAGGGGACCTCGAGGGAGACGTCATTGTGCACGTAGCTGACGTCGACGCCGGTGCCGGCGAGTTCCCGGACCATTTCCAGGACCTGCTGCTCCTGGCCGGGCAGGGTCCTGCAGTCCACGAGTGCCTCGGCGGACTCCGGGATCACATTGTGCTTGTAGCCGCCCTTGAGCAAAGTCGGGTTAGTGGTGTTCTGCAGGGTGGCGCCGACGAACCGGGCCACGGTGCCGAGCTCCTTCAGCAGCTTGTCCGGATCGTCCGGATCGAACTCCACGCCCGTGAGTTCGGTCACGCCGTCCAGGAACTGCCGGGTGGTGGGGGTCAGTTCCACCGGCCAGCGGTACTCGCCGATCCGTGCGACGGCGCCGGCAAGCCGGGTGACGGCGTTGTCCGTGTTGATCTGGGAGCCGTGGCCCGCCCGGCCGTGGGCGACCAGCCGGAGCCAGGACAGGCCCTTCTCGGCCGTCTGCAGGAGATAGGTGCGCTGGCCGCCGATCGTGGCGGAGAAACCGCCCACCTCGGAGATCGCTTCGGTGGCGCCTTCGAAAAGTTCCGGGCGCTTGTCCACGGCGTAGCGGGCGCCGTAGGTGCCGCCGGCTTCCTCATCGGCGAAGAACGCGAAGATCAGGTCCCGCTTGGGTTTCCGTCCGGTGCGGGCGAAGTTGCGCATGACGGACAGGATCATGGCGTCCATGTCCTTCATGTCCACGGCGCCGCGGCCCCAGATCATGCCGTCTTTGAGTTCGGCGCCGAACGGATCCACCGACCATTGGTCGCGGAGGGCCGGAACCACGTCAAGGTGCCCGTGGACCACCAGGGCGCTGGCCGAGGGGTCCTCCCCCGCCATGCGCGTCACCACGCTGGCGCGGCCGGGAGCGGCCTCGAAGATTTCGGCGTCCAGCCCCACCTCGGTCATAAGCCCCGCCGTGTACTCCGCCGCCGCGCGCTCACCCGGGCCGGAACCGTCACCGTAGTTCGACGTATCGATCCTGATGAGCTCCTGGCAGATCCTGACGACCTCGTCCTCGGGCCTGATTTCAGTCATGGAAAACTCCTCGCGGCAGTAGGTCTTGTGCTGCCTTCAGCCTACCCACAGGCCCGATTATTTGTTTCCGGAAAATCCGTGCTAGAGTCTTTCTCGCTGCTCCGGAGAAAAGCAAAACGCTGAGAGGCGAAACGGACTCCGGATTACCACCTGCGCGGGTGGCGGAATGGCAGACGCGCTAGCTTGAGGTGCTAGTCCTCGAAAGGGGGTGGGGGTTCAAGTCCCCCTCCGCGCACAAGGGAAACCCCCGGAAAATCAACGATTTTCCGGGGGTTTTTTCGTGCTCCAACGTAGAGTGCGCCCGCCGTGACCAGTGCTGCCGCCTAGACTGATGCCGTGACGCCCTCCCCGAGCCCGATTGACGTGTACCTCCACACCGGCCCCGCCGAGTGGTGGCAGGTCGTGGCCGCATTCGGGCCGCTTGCGGTCCTGCTGGCGGCAGCAATCGGCGCCGTCATCAGCTGGCGCACCCTCCGGCAGCGCACCATCGCAGATCGTGAGGCCCTGGACCAGCGGCGATCCGCCGACGCCAATGCCCTGGAACAGAAAACAGACGCCGACAGCCGGGCCGAATGGTGGCGCCGGACCCAGTGGGCCCTGGACCGCGCCCTGGACGACGACGCGGACGTCAAGGCCCTCGGCCTGGCGACCCTGGACGTGCTGGCCCGCAGCAAGCTCGCCCGGACGGAAGAGCTCGAACTGCTCGACATCGCGTGGAAATCGGTCAACAACACCCCCTCCGCGGTGCCTGAAGAGCCGGCCGCCGGACCGTGCCGCCGACTGATCCGCCGTGCCGGCTCGAGGCTGGGCGGTTGGCTGGGCGGGTGGACGGGCGCCGTGGACGCCCGTATGAACTTGAGCGACAATGGACTCACGGACACGGAATCTGACATGGACGGGGAGGTACAGCGATGAGCACCAGCGCATCCGAGCGGAAAGGCACCGGCGCGCCGCGTCACCATTCCGCCAAATCCGGCGCAACCGGCAGAACCGGCAAGGAGCTGACTCCTTCGGAGCGCCGCGTCCAGGTCGCCGCGGCGCGGCTGCGCGTTACGTTGGACGAACGTCTCGGCCGTCAAACGCCTCCCGAAACCAAAAAGCTGGCCAAGGAAGAGTACTAGTCCTTCATCGGCAGTTCCCTGCAGGATCAGGCCTGCCCTCGGCAGCAGTCCTTGAACGCTCAGCGCCTTCGTGCCCCGCCCTGTAACAATCCGATCACCAACGTGGCGAGTGGTCTGGATCACACTCAATGTCAGACATAATGGTCTGCACGATCGTACGGAAAGTACGAAAGGCCCTATGCAGGACAGCAGAATGAGTGTAGAAAGCAGAGGCGGAACCATGAGCATCGAAATTTCAGAATTCATCAGCATCGTTGGAGAGACGGCACCCGCCGACCTGACCTCCGCGACCCGGGCCATTACCGACGCCATCGCCCGGGTCGAAGTCGAACATCCGGGTTACCGGCATTCGAACCCGACCGAGATCCGTTGTATTGCCCGTGAGTGTTCGCAGTACATGGACATCAAGGTCGGACCCGGCCATCAAGACTCTGCGGCGATGGCCTACGCTGCTCATCGCGCCGCCCACATCGACGCCCTGCTTGCCGACCAACCGCCGCTGCTCTAGGCGTTCATCAAGAACGAAATCCCCCGGCAGATCTGAACTGATCCGCCGGGGGATTTCGTTTGCCAGCGGGAGTAGCCGGCCTCAATGCGAGAACCCCGCGTCAGCCCCGCCGGCGGACCACTTATTTGAGCATGTCACTCATGATCGGTGCGTTCCGATCGTTCTCGGTGAGCGGGGGAAGGCCCCACGCGTCTTCGATGGTGTGCAGCAGGGAATAGTGGGTGTACGCCGTTTCGGATGTGTGGCCGTTCCTGGCCGCCGGTCCCGCGAAGAGTGTCGCGACCCGGTTGTCCTTCTTCCCGCCCTCGTCCCACGTGATCACCAGCAAGGAGTCCGAGTTGCTGAAAGCGGGCGAGCCGAGGATCTTCGGGACCTCGCGGGACAGCCAGTCATCGCCGGTCCGGATCGGACAATCGTGGGTGCCGCTGCACATGTCCGGGCTGATGAAAGCGTAGTCCGGCAACCCGAAAGCAAGATCCTGCTCCAGGCTGCTGTATGGCACCACCTGCCGGGTGCAGGAGGTCCTGTCTGCGGTGACGGACCGGAAGTACATGAACGGATTGTGCTTCACCGCGTACTCCCCGGAGTTCTCCGCCAGGCATGGCTGGCGCATACCCTCCGCATACATCTTCCAGGTCCGCCCCGAGTCCGCGATCGAGTCGGCAATGTTCCGCACGTCGCGGGTGCAATCCTTCGGCTTGCAGTTACTCGTGATGCCGGCGGTGGTCCCTGCCGTCATCGCGATGTAGTTCGGCAGGCTCGGCCGCATGATTGCCTGGTAATTGGCGGCCACGGCATACTCGCGTGCCAGCCGATTGAAATACGGGGATTCACCGGCTGCCAGAATCTCCGACGCGGACTTGTTTTCCAGGACGATGATGACAACGTGGTCAATTTTCCCGCCTGCGGGCTTTACGCTTTCCGTCGGCGTCCCTGACGGCGTCAATTCCGGCGGGGACGCAGAGCCGGATCCCGGCACCACGGGCTGCGTGGATCCCGATGCGGGGGCCGGAGTCGGGCCGGGCGCCGGGGCGGTTGACGTGCACCCCGCGAGCAGCATCGCCAGCACGGCTGCGCCGGTGAGGGAGCGTCTGCCGTATCGCCTCATCGGGCCATGCTAGCGGTGCACCGGCGGGCAGACCAGAGCCTGCGGATGGCAGCACTTGCGGGGCTCTCCCCCACCCGGTCAGTCCTGCCGGTGCAGTGCCGTCCTCATGGTCTGAACCAGGGACCGGTATCCCGGGTTGTCGGGCAGGTCGTCGACCAGAACAGTCCCGTCCGGCCCGGCCAGGGGTATGCACCAGTTGGGGTACTCGGTACTGGTGCCGGGCTGGTTCTGCGTACGGGTCTCCCCCACCGCATCCACAAGCGCCACACCCAGGAGCGACGACGGGGTCAGGGCGCTGAAGGCGTACAGCGCCTCCACCGTGGTTTTGACGTCCGCACCTTCAGGTTCCGGCAGCAGGCCCCGCTCGCGCACCAGCGCCAGGACGGCCTCCTGTTCGGCGGTCGCCGCGGCGCGCTCTTCCTCGACGGACCGGGCGAGCAGGCCCAGCGATTCCCGGAGCGTGACATGTTCGCCGGCAAGGTAGCCTGCGGTCGGGGGCAGATCATGGGTGTTGACACTGGTGAGGCACTGCTGCCGGTAGCGCTCCGGCGGGATGGGGCCATCGTCGTCGTGTTCAAACCAGAGGATGGACGTACCGAAGATCCCGCGCTCGGCCAGGTAATCGCGGACCCAGGGTTCGAACACGCCCAGGTCTTCTCCGATCACCACCGCCCCGGCCCGCTGCGCCTCCAGGGCCAGGATGCCGATGAGGGCCTCATGGTCGTAATACACGTAAGTGCCCTGCGCCGGCCCGGTGCCCTCCGGAATCCACCACAGCCTGAACAGGCCAAGGATATGGTCCACGCGTACCCCGCCGGCATGCCGGAGTATGGTCCTGAGCATGTCCCGGTAGGCGGCGTACCCGGACTCGGCGAGCCTGACAGGATGCCAGGGCGGCTGGGTCCAGTTCTGGCCCTGCTGATTGAACATGTCCGGCGGGGCGCCCACTGTCACGCCGTCGGCAAGCACGCCTGCGAGCGTCCAGGCGTCGGCTCCCCCGATCTTCACCCCGACCGCCAGGTCGTGGATGACGCCGACCGGCATGCCGGCCTGCTTGGCCGCATGCTGCGCGGACTCCAACTGCTGGTCGCAGAGCCACTGCAGCCAGCAGTGGAATTCGGTCCTGTCAGCCAGCCGGTCCCGTTGTTCCGCACAGTAGGCCGTTCCCGGGGAGGCGGCTTCGCCGTTCCATTCCGGGGCCGACGGTTCCAGCCGTTCGGCCAACGCGCACCACAGTGCGAAATCCGCAAGGCCCTGCCCCTGTTCCGCGCGGAAGGCCGCGAACTGCCCGGCCCGGTCAGGGCTGCGCCGAACGGTGAAGATCTGCTCGAGCGCAGACAGCTTTGCCGCGTAGCTGGCGTTCCGGTTGAGCAGGTCAGCTGCATGGTTTGCTGCGTGCAACTGTTCCGCGTCAGCGTCGACGCCGGCCCTGGCGTCCGTGTCCAGCTCGGCGTACTCGTGGATGTCTTCAATCCTCAGGTACAGGGGGTTGAAGAAGCGGCGCGTGGTGGGCAGATACGGTGAATCTTCGATCGGCGGCCGCGGCTCGGCCGCGTGCATCGGGTTGACGAGGAGAAATCCGGCGCCGTCACGGGCGGAGGCTACGGCCAGGTCGGCCAGGTCAACGAAGTCGCCAACGCCCCAGGACCGTTCCGACCGGACGGAGTAGAGCTGCGCCGTTAGTCCCCATTCCTGCCGTTCCGCGAGCGCATCGGCGGTGCGGAGCCGTTGCGGTGTGACCACAAGCGGGCACTCGGCGACGCCGCCGTCGGTTTCGGCGCGCAGGGTATGCCACCCGAGGTCGAGGTCATCGGGGATGGCGAAGGTGGCGCGTCCGGTAAGGAGACCGTCGACGTCGACCGGTTCGTCCCAGTTCTCGCGCTGGGCTGCTTGATGCCGGCAGCCGTCTTCGGTGACGATCCAGAGGGCAGCCGGGGTTCCGTGCGGGACGTGGACATCGACCTCAGCGCCGCTGCCCTGCCGTGTCACCAGGACCGGTGGAAGGATGCGCCGCCATGGTGCCAACCGCGCGTCGTGCAGCGAGCGCTGGATTTCCTCGTCGCCGCGGCATGGGATGCCCAGTGCCGTGAGTATGCTCTGCAGGGTGCTTTCGGCCACCGGGTGTTCGACACCGTCCCAGCCCCGATAGCTTGTCCCGACCCTGTGAGCCGCTGCGAGTTCCAGCAAGGGTGCGTCCGCGATATCCGCGCTTTCAGGGTGCTTACCGTCCGCCATGGGCCCCACTCTAAACGGTGAGGCGTTGCGCCGGGCGGTAATGGCGCAGATGACGCGCGCCGTTCATACGGGATTGTGCGTTGCCGGTCCGGGCCGGCTGCCGGGTGTGTCGCGGCCGGCCGCGGAGTGTGCACACATATGATCGGATCATGACCCGCGCCTCCGCTCCCGAGCCGACGCGCGGAACGACAGCACGGGACGTCACAACACAAGACGTCACAGCACACGAAATCGCCGCCCCGGCGGACACTACGCAGGCAGACACGGCGCAGACAGACACAACCACCCGGGTCGCAGCCCAGGTCACCGTCCAGTTGGAAGGCCAGCTCAGTATTAACGATGTGCTGCTTGAGCTCGGCGAAGCCCCCGTGGTGGTGCCGTACCCGGATGCAGACGCCGGAGATACCAACTTCTTCTGAACCGGTGTAACCGCCCTGCCCGGCACCGCATAACAACGTTATACGGCACTCTTGCCGCCGGCGCTCAAGTCGCTAGTCTGGCTACATGGGAGTCCGTTGCTGAGCCGTGTGTGGGCCCGCGCCGCAATGCCGACTCCTGTTTATGGAAGGAGGAATCGTGTCACAAAGTGCACCGTATCCGGTTTCGCCCGGATACGTTCCGGCGGCCACACCCGGCAAATCCCTCGGAATTGCCGGTTTTATCCTGTCCCTGCTCGGTCCCCTGACTGTTCTAGGCCTGATCCTGAGCATCGTTGCCCTTGCACAGTCCCGGAAAGTCAACGTCAAGAACGGGTTCGCCGTGGCCGGCATCGTGATCGGCTCCGTCGGAACCGTCATTCTGGTGCTCCTGATTATCGCCGCGGTAGTGGGAGCAGGAGCCCTCCTGCAGCAGTGCGCCGAACTCGGACCCGGTGTTCACCAGGTCAACGGGGTCACTTACACCTGCAGTTAGCCCCGGACTACCCGAAGGCCGAACCGCCCAAGGTAGGAGCCGCGTCGCCGATCGCGCTAGCCTGAAAGCCTATGATCGACGTCAACGCCGGCGGGCCCGCCACGCTCCTGACCATTCCCGCAACCGAGAACCTGGCGGAGACGTGGTGGGACCGCATCCTCGCGGGGTTTATGCATGCCCCCACCCCTCACGTCACCGGAACTGAACTGACCGTGGTGATTGTCCTCGCCGTCGCTGTGTCCCTGCCGATGCTCACGTGGCGCTATTTCGGCCTGCTCGCCACGGTGACCCATGAACTTGGGCATGCCTTTGCCGCGCTGATGACGGGGCAAAGGCTCGGCGGCATCCGGCTCAACCTGGACCACTCCGGCACGACGACAACGTACAACCGTGGCGGCCTGCCGGCGGTCTGGTCCACCTTCTGGGGATACCCGGTGCCGGCGGTTGTGGGCTCCGCCATGGTGTGGTCCGGCTTCAACGGGTGGGGACCCGCAGCCATGTCCGTCGGCACCCTGGTGCTGCTGGTCTCCCTTCTATTCCTTCGCAACGGCACAGGACTGCTGATCACGGTTGCCGCGGTGCTGGCCTCCGCGCTGCTCGTCCTGTTCGTGCCGCCGGAGTTCACCGGACACGTAGTGATTGTGCTGGGACTTGCACTGTTGGTCGCCGCGGTCCGGGACCTGGGAAAGCTGGCCAACGTCCACCTACGGCACCGCCACAGACTGCCGACGTCGGATGCGTACCTTTTGTACCGGGCGACGTCGGTGCCCGCCGTCGTCTGGATCGCCGCGTTCGCGGCGGTAGTGGCGGGATCGTGGTGGTTCGCGTGGCAGCCCATGGCGCAGGTGCTCGCGGCCGGCCAGGGTGCGGGCTGAAGGGGCACGGGATGGGACAACCGAACCCGCAAGATGCCGCGCCGCCGTCGCCTGTGCGGCGGATATGGCAAATCACGGCCGGCAGCATCTCCTCGGCGCTCCTCTGGCCGCGGCTGCAACTCGCCGCGAAAGCCGGGCTCGCAGCCGGGATTGCCTACTTCATCGCACCATTTATGCCCGGCTCCGCAGCGGACTTTCCCTACTACGCGCCGCTGGGTGCGCTCGTGGCGATGTACGAGAACGTCGCCGGATCCATGCGGCAGGGAGTGCAGACCCTCATCGGGCTGGGCCTCGGCATCGGACTGGCGTTTATGCTCTTCAGCCTCGGAAACCCGTCCCCGTTCTCTGTCGCAATCGTGATGGGGCTCGGCGTCGTCCTCGCCGGGCTGCCGCGGCTCGGCTCCGGCGGCGACTGGATCCCGACGGCGGCGCTGCTGGTCCTGCTGGTCGGCGGCCACGATCCGGACAGCTTTTCGTTCGGCTACCTGCTCCAGATGGGCGTGGGGGTGACGGTGGGGATCCTGGTCAACCTCCTGGTGTTCCCGCCCCTTCATTTCAAAGCGGCCGCGCTCAGCATCGCCGAACTTCGCCTGGCACTGGCCCGGCAGCTCCAGGACATGGCCACGGCACTGCGCGAGAGCTGGCCACCACACCACGACGATTGGTCACGCCGCTCCGACAAACTCGCGCAATCCGCCCGGGACGTCCGGCGGGCGGTCCAGAAAGCCGACGCCAGCCGGCAGGCCAACCCGCGCCGGGTGCGCTACCCGCACGACCTCGAACGCGACTACCGGCACCTCCGGGAACTCGAAAGCCTCACGTTCCATGTCCAGGACGTGACCCAGGTTCTCTCCGACGTTATCTGGGACCCTGAGACGCCCTTCGTCGTGCCGGACGAGCACCTCGAGCCGCTGGCCCGGGCGCTCGCTGCCGTGGCAGATGCGGTGCAGGCGCTTGAGAGCGACGAACCGCAAAGCCGGGCTGAACTGGCAGCCAAGGCAGCCGACGCCGTGAAATCCCTCGCGGACGCGGTGGCCGCGGGGCCGTCAAGCGGCGACGCCCCGGGCGCCGTCGAATCCGCGCTGCTCAGCCTGCACCGGATGCTGCGCATCCTGAAGGCCCATCAGGCCTCGTGACGGACGACGGCGGACCCGCCAGCCGGGCACGGCCGGCAGGTCCGGCCGTGCCCGGCATCGGTGCACGGAGGGTCGGCGCCTAGAGGGACGCTACCGAGCCGCTGAAGTGCCGGCGTCCGGAACGCGGGTTCCACGCCACGTAGTCCGAACGGCGCCAGGCGCCCGTGCCGTCCTGTCCGGTATTGATTTCCAGGGCCACGAGCGCCGGCAGGAAGACCGGTGCGTCGAAGGACACTTCCCAGCGGAATGCATCACCCCGGGCAGCGCCGACGTCCGCCAGGGCCCGTGAGGCGAGGTACATGCCGTGGGCAATGGACCGGCGCATCCCCAGGGCTTTGGCCGTCAGCACGCTCAAGTGGATCGGGTTAAAGTCGCCGGAGACGGCCGCGTAGGCGCGTCCGGTATCGACGCCCAGCTGCCATTGCGCCGTTGGGTCGGGAGCCGTGAAAGGCTCCGCGGCCGTGGGCGACGACGGCTTGTCGATCCCCGGCAGGAAAACGCCCTTGGCGAGGTAGGTGGACACACCGCGCCACCGGACTGCCTCCGCCCCCGCCACCCGGACCTCGGCTACAACGTCAAACTGGGTGCCCGTCCGGTGGCCGCGAAGATTCTCCACCCCGGCCCGCAGATCCAGGGCATCAGTGAACCGGACCGGGGCTGACTGCACCACGGAGTTCGTCAAGTGGATCATGCCCAGCAGGGGCAGCGGGAAATCATCGCGGTTCATCACGCTCATGGCCAACGGAAACGTCAGCGCATGGATGAACCCGGCCGGAAGCACATCGCTCGCGGTTTCGCCGATCAGGTGCTGGTACGCGGTCAGGGTCTCGACATCGGCCCTCACCCCGCGGACCTCGTGGCTGCACTGCGGCAGCGAGGTGCCGCCGTGGGTACCAAGGACCCGACGCCGCGCCGCGGCGGCGGCGGCATTGACATAAAGCTTGGACAGGGACGGCATCTCCCCCAGGATCACTGGCTGGGCGCCGGTCATGCGCCCACCAGATTCTGCCCGCAGACCCGCAGCACTTCGCCGGAGATGCCGCCGGCCGCGTCACTGGCCAGGAAGGAGATGGCCTCGGCCACATCCCCGGGCCGTCCGCCCTGCTGCAGCGAATTCAGCCGCCGGGCCACTTCCCGGGTGGCGAGCGGAATCCGCGCCGTCATGTCCGTCTCGATGAAGCCCGGCGCGACCGCGTTGATGGTGCCGCCGTACTCGGCGATCAACGGGGCCGTTGCCCGGACCATGCCGATCACACCGCCCTTGGACGCGGCATAGTTTGTCTGGCCGCGGTTGCCCGCGATGCCGCTGGTGGAGGCCACGGACACAATCCGCGGCGACGTCCGGAAGTGCCCTGATGCCAGCAGTGCCTCGTTGATCCGCAACTGTGCGGCGATATTGACGGCCAGCACCGACGCCCAGCGGCCCTGGTCCATGTTCGCGAGCAGCTTGTCCCGGGTGATTCCGGCGTTGTGCACCATGATGTCCAGGCCCTGGTGGCGCTCCATGGCGTGGTCGATGATCCGCTGGCCGGCGTCCTCGCGGGTGATGTCCAGCTGCAGTGCCGTGCCGCGGACTTCATTGGCGACCCGCGCCAGGTGGTCGCCTGCGGCCGGGACGTCGACCGCGATCACGGTGGCGCCGTCGCGGTACAAGGTTCGCGCGATTGCGGCGCCGATCCCGCGGGCGGCCCCCGTGACGACGGCGGTTTTGCCCGCGAGCGGCTTTTCGGCGTCGGCCGGCAAACCACCCCCGCCGGAGGTGACGGTGAGGAACTGGCCATCCACGAAGGCTGAGCGGCCGGACAGGAAAAACCGCACCGCCCCGAGGGTGCTGGGGCTGGTGGTTCCGGCGTTCTCGCCCAGCAGGATGCCGTTGCCCGTGGCGCCGCCGCGGAGTTCCTTGGCCAGTGATCGCAGGAGTCCGTCCACGCCCTGGCGTGCGGCCGCCTCCGCGGGGCCGGCTGCGCTCGCCGTGGTCCGGGACACCGTGATGACACGGGCGTTCGGTGCCAGGTCCCGCAACGAGGCGGCGGCCGTCAGCACCGGCTTTTCCAGCTCGTCCGGATGCGCGAGTCCGTCCAGGACAAGGATGATGGCGCCCAGCTTTTCCCTGGGCACGGCGTGGCGGCGGACATCCAGATCCCAGGCCAGGAGGGCAGAGGCGAGATCGTCGGCGCCTTGGGTGGAGCCCTGGACCAGGACGGGCCCTTCCACCAGGGGGGCGCCCGGTTGGTGGCGCCTGAGGATGGCCGGCTGGGGCAGCCCGAGCTTTCGTGCGAGGTCCTTGCCGAGGCCCCCGCTTACAAACCGCGTGTAATTGTCAGTCATGGCCTCCACCTAGTGTGCTTCGAGGATTGCGACGACGCCCTGGCCGCCTGCGGCGCAGACCGAAATCAGGCCGCGGGCCGGCCTGCCGCCGACCCGGCCCTTGGCGTGGAGCATCTTGGCCAGCGAGGCCACGATCCGGCCGCCGGTCGCGGCGAACGGATGGCCGGTCGCCAGCGAGGAACCGTTGACGTTCAGTTTGGCGCGGTCGATGCTCCCGAAGGCGCCGTCGAGGCCGAGCCGGGTGCGGCCGAACTCCTCGTCCTCCCATGCAGCCAAGGTGGAGAGGACGGTCCCGGCGAACGCCTCGTGGATCTCGAAGAAGTCAAAATCGTCAAGGGTGAGACCGTTCCGGGCCAGCAGGCGCGGCACAGCGAAGGCGGGCGCCATCAGCAGCCCGTCCTTGCCGTGAACGAAGTCGACCGCCGCCGCCTCGCCGTCGACGACGGTCGCCAGCTTGGGCAGGTTGTGGGCATCAGCCCACGCCTCCGACGCCAGCAGGACGGTCGCCGCGCCGTCGGTGAGCGGCGTCGAGTTCCCGGCAGTCATGGTCGCCTCGGCACCCAGGTTCTTTCCGAAGACGGGCTTGAGCGTGGCCAGCTTGTCCCGGCTGGTATCCGGGCGGAGGTTCGCATCCTTGCTGAGTCCCCGGTACGCGGTGATGAGGTCGTCGAAGAAGCCTCCATCATAGGCGGCGGCAAGGTTCCGGTGGCTGTTGAAGGCCAGCTCGTCCTGGGCTTCGCGGGAGATCTTCCATTGCGCGGTGGTCAGGGCCTGGTGTTCTCCCATGGACAACCCGGTGCGCGGCTCCCCCGTGCTGGGCGCGTCCGGGGTCAGGTCCTTGGGCCGGAGCCGGCTCAAGATCCGGAGCTTCTCGGGCATGGACCTGGCGCGGCTGAGGTCCAGCAGTGCCTCGCGGAGACCCTGGCTCACCGCGATCGGGGCGTCCGAGGCCGAGTCGACCCCGCCGGCGATTGCCGAATCGATCTGGCCGAGCCGGATCTTGTTGGCGAGGCCAAGGACGGTCTCCAGGCCGGTCGCGCAGGCCTGCTGCAGGTCGTAAGCCGGAGTCTCGGCCGAGAGCGCCGAGCCGAGAACAGCTTCGCGGGTGAGGTTGAAGTCCCGGGAGTGTTTGAGCACGGCACCGGCGGCGACTTCGCCGATCCGCTCATCCTGCAGGCCGAACCGGGCGATCAGCCCGTCCAGGGCCGCGGTGAGCATGTCCTGGTTTGACGAGCGCGTGTACGCTCCGCCGCTGCGGGCAAACGGGATGCGGTTGCCGCCCACGATGACGGCCTTGCGCAGTTGCGGCGTCACCGTTGCGGACGGGCTCTCTTGCTGGCCCGGGGTGGACGGTCCGTGGACGGACATGGCTGTCTCCTTCTGCTCAAAGCGGGTTACCGATACCCAGCGTACCTGATACGCTGGGTATCGTGAACAACCATTCCGCCGGTCTTCCGGGCGTAGCCCATGCAGCCTCAGGAGCCGGCAACGCCCCAGGCGCCGTCGACGGCCGCGCCACGCGCTGGCAATCCCACCGGGAAGAGCGCCGCCGGGAGCTCATCAAGTCGGCCCGCAAAGCCGTCCACGCCCTCGGCAGCGAAGCGTCGATGGAGGACATTGCCGCCGCGGCCGGGACGTCGAAATCGGTTTTCTACCGCTACTTCGGCGACAAAGCGGGACTGCAGAAGGCCGTAGGTGAAGTGGTGCTCAGCCAGATGCAGCGGCGCATCCAGGAAGCGGCCGAGTCGGCCCAGACGCCCCGCGAAGGACTGTTCGCCATGGTCTCCGCCTACCTGCAAATGGCCGAAACAAGCCCCGAGGTATACACCTTCGTCACGAGGTTCGCCTACGGCGAGCCGGAAGCGAATACCGGGACGCCCGCCAATGCCGGCGCCCTGGGACACTTCTTCGCAGCGATCAGTGACATGATCGCCCGCCCGATGCGAGGCCACCTCGGCATCGGCCCGGACAAGGAAGCCGTCATCGGATACTGGCCGAACGCCGCCATCGGGCTGGTCCGCAACGCCGGCGAACAATGGCTCGCGAGCCCCGCTTCACCGTCCAAACCGGATCAGGAAGCAATGGCGCGCCAGATCACCGACTGGCTCTGCTTCGGGATCGCACCCGAGGTCCCGGGCGCGGAGCCGCCACCCTGAAACCCGTCCCGCAACACCAGCGGAGCACTTCCCTCGTCCGAACCAAAGAAGGAATCGACATGACTGATCTCGCGGACCGCACCGGGGGCCCGGCACAGGCCCCCGCACCATCCGGGACTGCGCCCTCGGGGGCTGCAGCATCGGCTGCATCAGCCACACCCGCAGCAGACCAGCAGCCGCCCGTCGTCGTCGACGTTGCGGCGCTCGGCGAGCAGCTTTTGGGCCGCTGGGCTGCCATCCGCCGGCAGGCTCGCACGCTGGCCGCGCACCCGGAGCTGCACAAGATCGAGGGCATGCCCCATACGGAGCACCGCCGCCGCGTCTTCGCCCAGCTCCAGCACCTCGTGGAAAACCAGGCCGTGCACCGCGCGTTCCCCAAAGCCCTGGGCGGCGAGGACGATCATGGCGGCAACATCGCCGGGTTCCAGGAACTCGTGATCGCCGACCCCTCGCTGCAAATCAAAGCGGGCGTGCAATGGGGACTCTTCGGGTCCGCCGTGCTGCACCTGGGCACCGAGGAGCACCACCGCAAATGGCTGCCCGGCATCATGAACCTGGACATCCCCGGCTGTTTCGCGATGACCGAAACCGGCCACGGCTCGGACGTGGCGAGCATCAGCACCACGGCCACTTATGACGAGGACTCCCGGGAGTTTGTGATCCATACGCCTTTCCGGGCGGCCTGGAAGGACTACATCGGCAACGCGGCAATCGACGGCACCGGCGCCGTCGTCTTTGCCCAGCTGATCACGAAGGGCGTCAACCATGGCGTCCACGCCTTCTACGTCGACCTGCGCGATCCGGGCACAAAGGACTTCCTGCCAGGGATCGGCGGCGAGGATGACGGCGTCAAGGGCGGACTCAACGGAATCGACAACGGCCGGCTGCACTTCTCCCACGTCCGGATCCCGCGCACCAACCTGCTCAACCGCTACGGCAACGTCGACGCCGACGGAACCTACAGCTCACCCATCGCCAGTCCCGGCCGGCGGTTCTTCACGATGCTCGGCACCCTCGTCCAGGGCAGGGTCTCCCTCGACGGTGCCGCCGTGACCGCCTCCAAAATGGCCCTCACGACCGCCATCCGCTATGCGACGGAGCGTCGCCAGTTCAACGCGTCCTCCGCGACCGATGAGGAGGTCCTGCTCGACTACCAGCGGCACCAGCGCAGGCTCTTCACCCGGCTGGCCACCACCTACGCCGCCGGCTTTGCCAGTGAACAGCTCCTGCAGAAGTTCGACGACGTCTTCTCCGGCCGGACCGACACCGACGAGGACCGGCAGGACCTCGAAACCCTCGCGGCCGCGCTGAAACCGCTGAGCACCTGGCACGCCCTCGACACGCTGCAGGAATGCCGCGAGGCTTGCGGCGGCGCCGGCTTCCTGATCGAGAACCGCTTCGGGTCGCTACGCGCCGACCTCGACGTCTACGCCACCTTTGAAGGTGACAACACGGTGCTGCTCCAGCTCGTCGCCAAGCGTCTCCTGGCCGACTACGCCAAGGAGTTCCGGGCCGTGGATTTCGGCGTCCTGGCCCGCTATGTGGTGGGGCAAGCGACCGACGTCGCCATTCACCGCACCGGGCTCCGGGGTGTCGCACAGTTCGTGGCGGACTCCGGCCAGGTCCAGAAGGCGGCCACCGCCATCAAGGACGAGGCCAGCCAGCGGGCCCTGCTCAGTGACCGGGTCCAGACCATGGTCGCTGAAGCAGGAACCGCCCTGAAGGGCGTCAACAAGCTCCCCCAGCAGCAGGGCGCCGCCTTGTTCAACAAGCATCAGGACGAACTCATCGAAGCCGCCCGCGCCCACGCGGAACTGCTCCAGTGGGAAGCCTTCACGGAGGCCCTCGGGCACGTCCAGGACCCGGGCACCAAGACGGTGCTGACCTGGCTCCGAGACCTCTTCGGACTGTCGCTGATCGAGAAGAACCTGTCCTGGTACCTCATGAACGGGCGGCTGTCCATGCAACGCGGGCGGACGGTGGGTGACTACATCAACCGGCTGCTGGTCAAGATCCGCCCGCATGCCCTGGACCTGGTGGATGCCTTCGGCCTCGGCCCCGAGCATCTGCGCGCCGCCATTGCCACCGGCGCGGAGAAGGCCCGCCAGGACGAGGCCCGGGATTATTTCCGGACGCAACGTGCCAGCGGCGCCGCCCCCGTCGACGAGAAGATCCTGCTTGCCCGCACGGCCCGGGCCGCGAAGCAGCACGCAGGCTGATGCAGGCGAACTGACAGACACGACGACGGCGCCGCCCCCTCAGCCGGGGCGGCGCCGTCGCTGCGTTACAGGCTAGGTCCGGACGCGTGTCAGGAAGCTCCCGCGGGCAGGACCGACCGGTACACCTCGAGCGTGGTTTCGGTGATGGACTCCCAGGAGAAGTGCTCCTCGGCCCGGCGCCGGCCGGCTTCGCCCATGGCCCGGGCACGGGCCGGATCAGAAACGACCTCGGTGAGCGCTGCGGCGAATTCCGTCACGAACTTTTCCGGATCCAGCGGAGTGCCAGTGCCGTCGGTGACCTGCTCGATGTCCACCAGCAACCCGGTTTCACCATGCGCGACGACCTCGGGGATGCCGCCGGTGGCGCTGGCCACCACGGCCGCGCCGCAGGCCATGGCCTCGAGGTTCACGATTCCGAGCGGCTCGTAGATGGACGGGCACGCGAACGCGGTCGCGTGGCTAAGGACCTGGACGAGTTCCTTGCGGGGAAGCATCCGCTCGATCAGCACCACGCCGCTGCGCTGGGTCTGCAGCTCCTCGATCAACCGTGCGGTCTCGGCCGCGAGTTCGGGGGTGTCGGCCGCTCCCAGGCAAAGGACCAGTTGGACGTCCGCGGGCAATTTCGCGGCTGCACGCAGCAGGTACGGAACGCCCTTCTGCCGGGTGTTGCGGCCGACGAACACGACGCTGGGCCGGTCCGGGTCGATGCCGAGTCCGCGGATCGCGTCGTCATTCTCGTCGCGGGTCCACATGCTCACGTCGATCCCGTTGTGGACCACCTTGACCTTGGCGGGGTCGACGTCGGGGTAGCTGCGCAGGATGTCCTGCCGCATGCCCTCCGAGACGGCGATGATGGCCGCGGCCGCCTCATAGGCGGTCTTCTCAACCCATGAAGACAGGGCGTAGCCGCCGCCGAGCTGTTCGGCCTTCCACGGTCGTAGAGGTTCCAGGCTGTGCGCGCTGAGCACGTGCGGGATGCCGTGCAGCAGGGACGCCAAGTGGCCGGCCATGTTCGCGTACCACGTGTGTGAATGGACCAGGTCCGCGCCGGCGACGTCGGGAACGATCCGCAGGTCGACACCGAGGGTCTGGAGGGCCGCGTTCGCGTCCTCCAGATCCTGGGGCGTGGAGTATGAACTCACCGTGGCCCCGTGATAGTCCGCATCGCGCGGGGCACCGAAGGCGCGGACCTGAAGGTCCACGTGCTTGGCAAGCACCCTGCTCAGTTCCGCCACGTGGACGCCGGCGCCGCCGTAGATCTCGGGCGGAAATTCTTTAGTCACAATATCTATACGCACGAGAACTAAGGTAGTCGTTCCCGGCTATCTGATCTAGTGTGAAGGAGTCCGGGAATACCGGACAGTAGGGGCGTTACGAGGAAGTACAGGGAGTTACCACTATGCCGATGACGAAAAAGGTTTTGGCGATTGTGCTGGCAGGCGGCGAAGGCAACAGGCTGATGCCGCTAACCGCCGACCGCGCAAAACCCGGCGTGCCATTTGCCGGGAGTTACCGGCTCATTGATTTTGCCTTATCCAATCTTGTGAATTCACGCTATTTGCAGATCGTCGTTCTGACCCAGTACAAATCGCACAGCCTCGACCGGCATATTTCCGAAACCTGGCGGATGTCCACGCAGCTGGGAAATTACGTCGCGTCCGTACCTGCACAGCAGCGTGTCGGCAAGAGCTGGTTCCTGGGCAGCGCGAACGCCATTTACCAGTCCCTGAACCTGATCCACGACGCCAACCCCGACATCGTCGTCGTGGTCGGCGCGGACCACGTCTACCGCATGGACTTTGCCCAGATGGTGGACCAGCACGTCGCCAGCGGCGCGAAAGCGACCGTGGCCGCCGTCCGCCAGCCGCTGTCGATGGCGGACCAGTTCGGCGTAATTGAAGTCGACCCTGATGACCCGCAGAAGATCTCAGCCTTCGTCGAGAAGCCTTCCAGCACCCCCGGCCTCGCAGCGGATCCCACCCAGTTCCTGGCCTCCATGGGCAACTACGTCTTCGACGCCGACGCTCTCGTCCAGGCACTCCATGACGACGCCGAACGTCTCGACACCAAGCACGACATGGGCGGTGACATCGTCCCGTATTTCGTCGATAAGGGCGAAGCCGGGGTGTACGACTTCACCCTCAACGAGATTCCGGGCTCCACCGAACGCGACCGTACCTACTGGCGTGACGTAGGCACCATCGACTCCTTCTACGACGCGCACATGGACCTCATCTCCCCGATGCCCGTGTTCAACCTCTACAACTCGGACTGGCCGATCTACACGCGCCAGACCATTTCCCCGCCGGCCAAATTCGTCCGCGGCCACTCCAACACGGTTGGCGCGGCGCTTGATTCAATCGTGGCCAACGGCGTCGTTGTCTCCGGCGGCCTCGTGGAGGGATCGGTGGTGTCCAACGATGCCTTCATCGGATCCTCCAGCCGGGTGCTGGATTCGGTCCTGATGGACAAGGTCAGCATCGGCGAAGGGGCCGTGGTCAAACGCGCCATCATCGACAAGAACGTCCGCGTCCCTGCGGGAGCTACTATCGGGCTGGACCATGACCTGGACCGGGCCCGCGGTTTCAAGGTCACAGAATCCGGCATCACCGTCCTGTCCAAGGGCCAGTTCGTGCCCGAGCCCGACGACGCGGAACGCGCCCTGTCAGCTGCGAACCTGCGCCTGGTGCCGGACGCGGTCCGTGCCGCCACCGAGGGCTGGCCGGAATTGCGGGAGCCGGTTGAACAGGCCGCCGAAGTCCGGGCCTCGGCAGCCGGTGGCGATTCGTCCCGGCACGCGACCGGCACCTAACAACGCACGCCCAGCACTGAAGGGAGTCCGCCGTCCAGGCGGGCTCCCGTCACGCTGTAAAATTAGCCCAATGAGCTCTCCCGATCTGCCAGCCGAACTGACGCCTGAGGAAATCCAGGCCTGCCTCAAGGTCCTCAACAGCATCCACGTCTACGACGAGGAACACCCGGACTACGTTTCGGTGCGTCGTGCCACCGGGAAGATGTTCAAGGCCGTCAAGCGGCACCGCCGGGTCACGAAGCGGGACCTGATCGCGGAGTCGGACCGCGCCGTCATCTCCCTGACGGCGACCGCGGCCCCGGACCGGATCGACGACGAGACCAGGGGCAACAAACTTGCCCCCTCGGCGACCGGCGACATCGCCGGGCACCTGATCCGCTCCCGGCCCTGCTATATCTGCAAGAACCATTACACGCAGGTGGATGCCTTCTACCACCAGCTTTGCCCGGAGTGCGCCGCCTTCAGCCACGGCAAGCGCGACGCCCGCACGGACCTGACCGGGCGCCGGGCCCTCCTGACCGGCGGCCGGGCTAAAATCGGCATGTACATCGCGCTCCGGCTCCTCCGCGACGGCGCCCACACCACCATTACGACCCGCTTCCCCAAGGACGCCGCGCGTCGTTTCGCGGCGATGGAGGACAGCGGCGACTGGCTGCACCGCCTGCGGATCGTGGGCATCGACCTGCGGGATCCCTCCCAGGTGATGGCGCTGACGGATTCCCTGGACGCCGCGGGGCCGCTGGACATCATCATCAACAATGCCGCCCAGACCGTCCGTCGCTCCGGCAACGCCTATCAGCCGCTCGTGGACGCCGAAGACGAGCCCCTACCCGCCGCGCTTCAGGCTGCCAACGGCGGACCGGAACTCGTCACCTTCGGCCACGCACATGACAAGCACCCGCTGGCGCTGGCGACCAGCGTCCTGGACCATCCCGTGCTGGCCGGCGACGCCGTCACTTCCCTGGCACTGTCCACCGGCTCCGCATCACTGGAACGTATCGCGGCGGGCACCGCCATCGACGCCGGCGGCCTGGTACCGGACCTCGCCACCATCAACAGCTGGACCCAAGTGGTCGATGAAGTGGATCCGCTGGAGATGCTCGAGGTGCAATTGTGCAACGTCACGGCGCCGTTCCTGCTGGTCAGCAGGCTGCGGGCGGCCATGAAACGGTCCACTGCCCGGCGGAAGTACATTGTGAACGTCAGCGCCATGGAAGGCCAGTTCTCCCGGGCCTACAAGGGGCCCGGACACCCGCACACGAACATGGCCAAAGCAGCGCTCAACATGATGACCCGCACGAGTGCCCAGGAAATGCTGGACGCCGACGGCATCCTCATGACCGCCGTCGACACCGGCTGGATCACGGACGAACGACCGCACTACACCAAGGTCCGTCTGATGGAGGAGGGCTTCCACGCACCCCTGGATCTCGTGGACGGCGCGGCCCGCGTCTACGACCCGGTCGTGATGGGCGAGGCAGGTGAAGACCAGTACGGGGTCTTCCTTAAGGATTACAAGCCCAGCCCCTGGTAGCCGACGGCATGCCGGGCCGCCTCCGGGCGTCCCGGACACGTCGCCGCGGGTCTTTAGGCCCTGCTGGGCGCCACGGACGGTACGTAAGGTCGCTACATGGATACCACAACGCCGGAACCGAACCACTCGCTGACCATCGACGAATGCTGGGCGATGCTCGACGCGGAACCGGTCGGCAGGGTCGCGCTGATTGTCGATAGCCATCCGGAGGTCTTCCCGGTGAATTTTGTGCTCCTCCGCCGGACAATTGTCTTCCGGACCTCCGGCGGCACGAAACTTTGGGGCGCCATCACAGCAAAACCGGTGGCCTTCGAAATCGACGGCTATGACAGCCACGAGCAGGCGGCGTGGAGCGTTATGGCCAGGGGCGAGGCGGAATTGATCGAAAACCAAGCGGAGAAGGACGCCGCCGATGCGCTCCTGCTGGAGCCTTGGCAGCCGGGAGAAAAAACCTTTTACGTGCGCATCGCTCCGAGGGCCCTCACTGGCCGCCGCTTCAAGGTCACTGCCCCCGACGTGTGGAACACCCGGCTCTCGGATCCCCGCCGCTCCGTCTTTGAATAGCGGCGCTGGAATATCAGCGCTCCCGGGTCCGTGCCCGCGGGCTCAGGACTCCGGCGGGGCATGGACGACCAGTACCGGGCAGTGCCCGTGGGCGACGCACGCGGAACTCACTGACCCCAGAAGGAGCCCGCCGAAGCCGCCATGACCGCGGCGGCCCACCACCAGCATGTCCGCGGTCTTGCTTTCTTCGATCAGCCGGCGCCGCGGATGGCCTTGAACCAGCCGGGTTTTAACGTTTGCCGGGGTGTCGGGTCCAAAAGCCTTGACGACGGCCTCCTGAAGGATTTCGGCTGCCCGGACGTCAAAGTCGTCGATCCCCATCGCTATGTAGCCGTCATAAACAGGCGGGACGTCCCAACAGGCCAGCGCTGTCACCGTCGCCGAGAGCGGAACGGCCAGAGCCTGGGCCTGACGGAGCGCCTCGACGGAGGCGTCGGAGCCGTCGACCCCGACCACGATCGTGTAAACGGCACTGTCTTCGCTCATGGACGTTCCCTTCCTCGGCGCGGCAGCGGGGTTCTCCAAGGCTGTCGACAAGGCTTCGGCGCGGCTAGGGTCTAAAGTCTCATTGGGGTGCCCGCGCTGAACCGCAGGCCGAAGTTCCCGGGTCCAAGGACCCTTGCCCGGCGTCGGTGGACTGGACCAGAATGGCTAAGGCCGGAACGATGGCAACATACTAGGCAGCATCCGCCGCCGGACAGGAGCATCATGTTTGCCTGGGAAGACGCAGCACATCGTGGCGCCGAGGGCGTGCCCGCGGACATCAGGGTGTTCATCCTGGACGACCACGAGCTCGTCCGGCGCGGATTGCAGGAACTCCTGGAAGGCGAAGGATTTCTCGTGGTGGGCAGTTCCGGATCCGCGGTGGAGGCAGCACGCCGGATTCCTGCACTGCATCCGGATGTTTGCGTCCTTGACGCCCGGCTTCCTGACGGGACGGGCATCGAGGTCTGCCGGGACGTGCGGTCCGTGGACCCCTCGCTCAACTGCATCATCCTCACCAGTTTCGACGACGAACAGGCACTCCGCGGCGCGGTCCTCGCCGGTGCCCGCGGCTACGTCCTGAAAGAAATCGGTGGCACCGACCTGATCGGAGCGCTCCGGCGCGCAGCCGCCGGTGAGTCGCTCTTCACGGACGCTGTTGCTGCTGGCATCGTGGGAAGCCTCGTTAGGAAGGAGGAAGTAGATCCGCGGACCTCGAACCTGACGCCCCAGGAACGGAAAGTACTGGAATTCGTCGGGGAAGGACTGACAAACCGGCAGATCGCGGCGGAGATGTTTCTCGCGGAGAAGACCGTCAAAAACTACGTTTCCTCGTTGCTGGCGAAGCTGGGTTTCGAGCGCCGCACGCAGGCCGCCGTGTTTATCGCATCCACTGCCGGTCCCGGCATCGGTGAATCCCCCGATCCTGGCCGGCGCCATAGCCTACGCTGACCCGAGGGCACCGGCCGGCTACAACGGTACGGTCCATTTCAGTGTGGTGCCCGCGGCGGGTGCGCTCGTGATGTTGCATTCCCCGTCCAGCATCCGGGCGCGGTCTTCGAGATTAATCAGGCCGTTGCGCTTGTCCGGATCGCTGAAGCCGGTGCCGTTGTCGGTGATGACCACCGTAACCCTTCCCCGGACAACGGAGACTGACACGGAGATGGCGTCGGCCCCGGAATGCCGGATCGCGTTGCTCAGGCCCTCCGAGACCACGGCGACGACATTGTCGGCTTTTTCCGGCGTCACGGCGTCCACGGGTCCTGTCAGGGTGAGCTGTGGCACGAACGGCAGGGCCTTGGCTGAGCTCTTGGCAACCCGGCGGATGCGGCCGCTGAGCTGCTCCGTTTCGCTGTTGCTGCTCTTAAGTGAGTAGATGGTGTCGCGGAGGCTGCGGATGGCCTCGTCGAGTTCACCGGTGATGTTGCGGATCCGCTCCGCGGCGTGATCGTCCTTCGTGAACCGGGTCAGGCTTTGCACGCTCAGGCCGGCCGCGAAAAGCCGCTGGATCACGAGGTCATGCAGATCCCGGGCGATCCGGTCCCGGTCGCTATAGACCAGCAACTGTTCACGCAGACGGTGGACACGGGTCAACTCCAGGGCAAGTGCGATGTAGGAGCCGTAGACGGCCCCCATCTCGACCTCGGTCCTACTGAAGCGCACCGCGTCGCTGGTCCGGACCATCAACAGGACGCCATGATGGGCCTCAGGCGTGCGCAGCGCAACGGCGAGCAGCGGACCGCGGATCCGGTCGTCGATGTCGGCCAGCAGAACAGAGGCGTCTTCGAGCATGACGGGCTCTCCGCCGTCGAGGACGTTCTCCAGCAGCGGCGTGTCCAGCGGCAACGTCTGGCCGGCGAAAACGCTGCCGTGGTCACCGGCGACGCCGAGCACGACGTAACCGGAACCGTCCTCGGCAGGGACTGCCAGCAGCGCGAGCCCGGACTCCGATTCGCGCAGCGCACGGTGGGCAATCGGATCCAGTCCTCCCGAGGTGTAGTCCCGGCCGCTGCTCAGCAGCAGCCCGGACACGTCCATGCAGGCTTCCAGCCAGCGGGCACGACGGCGGGCGTCGTCGTAGAGACGGGCATTTTCGATCGCGACGCCGGCGGCGGCGGCCAGGGCGACGGCCAACACTTCGTCCTCGGCCGTGAAGTCCTCGCCGCCGGCCTTCTGTGTCAGGTAGAGGTTACCGAACACCACATCCCTAACCCGGATCGGGACGCCCAGGAACGCTCGCATCGGCGGGTGGTGGGGCGGAAATCCGTACGTCTCGGGATGCTGGGTAAGATCGTGCAACCGGAGCGGCTGCGGATGCGAGATCAGCAAGCCCAGCACGCCGTGCCCCGTGGGCAGCGGGCCGATTTCCCGGGCAAGATCCGGATCTATTCCAACGGTAATGAAGTGGCTGAGTGCCCCGTTGCCGCCGATCACGCCAAGGGCACCGTACCTGGCATGCAACAGGCTGCACGCGGACTGCACCACCCGCTCCAGCACGGCGTCGAGGCTGAGGTCTTCGGTCAGGGCAACGACGGCTTCGAGCAGGCCGGACATCCGTTCCTGGGACTGGAGTAGCTCCTCGGCCCGGGAGGCGAACCCCCTGAGCACGTCCTCCATTTTGGGTTCGCCGGCGGGCACCGCCGGTCCGCGTCCGTCCTCAGTTGAATGCATGGTGCTGCCCCGATCCGTTACGACGCTCATCCACTCCGGCGACGTACTCCAAGACTACCCAAAGAGTCAGCCGGGCTGTCCTGCAGGGCGCAGCATGACGCGGCGGGGGACTTTTTGCCCTATCCAGACGGATCGGGACGGGCGTAGGCTCGCGGCCATGACTACTGAATCGAAGGCCGGAGACAACAACCCCCACGCGGTGGAGACCCTCGAGCACCAGGACTGCTGGAGGCTGTTGCGAACCGTCACTGTGGGCCGGCTGGCTGTCTGGGTGGACGACCATCCGGATATCTTCCCGATCAACTACAAGGTTGATCATGGGACTCTGGTCTTCCGCACGGCCGACGGGACGAAGCTGGCGGCCGCCACCGGGGACACCCCGGTGGCGCTGGAGGCGGACGGTGTGGACCCGGACACCGGCGTCGCCTGGAGCGTTGTGATCAAAGGCCAGGCGACGGCGGTGCGGAATCCGGATGAACTGCTGGACACGGTAGGGCTGCTGCTGTTCCCGTGGCAGTCCGGAAAGAAGGAGCATTTCGTCCGCATCACGCCGGACGCGGTCACCGGACGGCGCTTCAAGGTCGTCCCGCCCCTCACCTGGTGGACGCCGCTTGATGATGCAACCCGGTCCGGTCTGGAGTAGCCACACCGCACGGGTGCCACTCCGCGGGGCACCCGGGACTTTTCAGGCGACGCGGGTGATCTCGACGGTGACGCTCAGGGCCGATCCGCCGCCCCCGGAGAGGATGCCCTTGAGCGGCGGCACGTCGCGGTAGTCACGGCCCCGGGCCACGGTGACGTGGTAGTCACCGGCCGGCTTGTGGTTGGTCGGGTCCCAGCTGCGCCACTCGCCGTCCCACCATTCCAACCACGCATGCGACTGCCCGGCAACCGTCTCACCGAGTTCCGCCGTCGAACGCGGGTGAAGGTAACCGGAGACGTAGCGTGCCGGGATGCCGCAGCTGCGCAGCGCACCGATGGCAAGATGCGCCAGGTCCTGGCAGACGCCCTGCCGCTGGTTCCAGGCCTGCTCGGCGCTCGTGGTCACGCCGGTGGAACCTTTCATGTACGTCATCTCACCGCGCATCCATTCGAACACCGCAAGGGCGGCGTCATGCGGTGAGCGTCCCTCGACGACCCCGGGGATGATCGAGAGTACCTCGGCACCCGGTCCGGTGAGCTGGGACTGGGGAATCCAGTCGCTGTACAGGTTCAGGGTCTCAGGCGAGGTGAGTTCATCCCACCCCACGATGTCAGCCTCGGACGCGATTTTCTCCACCCGGTGCACCTCGACGGTGGTGGTGGACAAGACCTCCAAATGATCGTGCGGCATCTGCATATCGAACGCCGTCACCCGGGTGCCCCAGTAGTCGCGGTAGGTGCTGAGCGCGGCCTGCGAGGGCGAGACCTTCAGCGAGGACTCCAGGACGACCTGCTGCGGGTCCGTCAGCGGCGTCATGCGGGCCTCGTTGTAGGAGAGAGTGACGCGTTTGTTGTACTTGTAGGCGGTTTTGTGGACGATACTCAGCCGGGTCATGAAACTTCTCCCACCCAGGCGAGCTCGTCGGCCTGATTGAAATATTTACGGGAAATGGCGTCCGAGGCCTCGGACACCGCCTTCTGGACCCGTTCCATGTGCTCCGGAAGCTCCGACATCAGGTCGTCCGTTCGGTGGAATTCCAGGAAGGTACGGGCCTGGCCGACGATCCGGCGGGCGTCGTTGATGAAGCCGACGCGCTGCGCTGACGGGTCCAGTTTGGCGAGGCACTCGTCGGCGTCGCGCAGGGCGTAGACGATGGACCGGGGAAACAGCCGGTCCAGCAGCAGGAACTCGGCGGCGTGCTGGTCGCCGAAGGCGGCCCGGCGGGTGCGCAGGAACGACTCGTAGGCACCGGCGCAGCGCAGCATGTTGACCCAGGACATGCCTGCGGAGAGCACATCGCGGGTGGAGAGCATCCGGGCCGTCATGTCGGCGCGTTCGAGGGAGCGGCCCAGGACCAGGAACAGCCAGCTCTCGTCGTGGCTGACCGTGGTGTCGGCCAGGCCACTGACCATGGCAGTCCGTTCGAGCACCCAGTTGCAGTACCGGTAGGTGCCCACGACGTCCTTACGGTGCTGGTTCAGCCCGTAGTACGTCGTGTTGAGGCTTTCCCAGAGTCCGGAGGAGACCGTTTCCCGGGCCCGGCGGGCATTCTCCCGCGCCGCGCCGAGCGAACCGGCGATGGAGGTGGTGCTGTGCTTGTCGTACGCGAGGGCGTTGAGCAGCTCAGGCAGGCCGAACTCCTCATTCTGCGTACGGGCCCCCATCACGGCCAGGAGCTCCTGCGCAACGCTGCGCTGTTCCTCCATCGGCAGGTGATTGAGCCGCTCCAGGTGGACGTCGAGGATGCGGGCGGTGCCGTCGGCCCGCTCCACGTACCGGCCAATCCAAAAAAGTGATTCTGCAATACGGCTAAGCATTCGCGGTTACCTCCGGCGCGTCAGAAATCTGCTGCTGCTGCTGCTCTGCCTGGCGATCGCGCCAGTTGCTCTCCACAGGCCACACGGAGACGCGTTCGCGGACCGTGATGGGCTGCCGCGGCAGGGCTTCGACGGGAACCTGCGGGGAATCCGCCAGCACCCAGGTGTCCTTGGAGCCGCCGCCCTGACTCGAGTTGACGATCAGGGAGCCCTCCTTGAGGGCTACCCGGGTCAGTCCGCCGGGCAGCACCCAGACGTCGTCGCCGTCGTTGACGGCAAACGGGCGCAGGTCCACGTGCCGCGGACCGAATTTGTCGCCGCTGAGTGTCGGGACGGTGGAAAGCTGCAGGACGGGCTGGGCGATCCAGCCGCGGGGGTCGGCGATGATGCGTTTGCGGAGAGCCTCCAGCTCTTCCTTGGAGGCATCCGGGCCGATCACAAGCCCCTTGCCGCCGGAGCCGTCAACCGGCTTGACCACCAGCTCGTCGAGGCGGTCCAGGACGTGTTCGCGGGCTTCTTTTTCTTCCAGCCGGAAGGTGTCCACGTTCGCGATGAGCGGGTCTTCGCCGAGGTAGTAGCGGATCAGGTCCGGCACGTAGCTGTAGACGAGCTTGTCATCGGCCACGCCGTTGCCGACGGCGTTGGCGATGGTGACCCCGCCGGCGCGGGCGGCATTGACCAGGCCTGGGCAGCCAAGCATGGAATCGGCGCGGAACTGCAACGGGTCCAGGAACTCGTCGTCGATCCGTTTGTAGATGACGTCGACCCGCTGCTCGCCGGCCGTGGTGCGCATGTAGACGCGGTTGCCGCGGCAGATCAGGTCGCGGCCCTCGACGAGTTCCACGCCCATCAGACCTGCGAGCAGGGTGTGTTCGAAGTAGGCGCTGTTGAAGACACCGGGCGTCAGGACCACTACGGTGGGGTCGTCGACGCCGGAGGGGGCGGTTTTGCGCAGGGCCGACAGCAGGCGACGGGGGTATTCCTCGACCGGCCGGATGAGCTGTTGCCCGAAGGCCTCAGGGAGTCCCTTGGCCATGGCGCGGCGGTTTTCAAGGACGTAGCTGACGCCCGAGGGCACGCGCACATTGTCCTCCAGAACCCGGAATGTGCCCGCAGCATCGCGGACCACATCGATGCCGGAGATATGCACCCGCACACCGCCGGCGGGCTCGAAGCCCTGCACCTGCCGGTGGAAGTGGGCGCTCGTGGTGACGAGCTGGCGCGGGATGACTCCGTCGGCGACCACCGACATCTTGCCGTAAACGTCGTTCAGGAACGCTTCGAGGGCCTTGACCCGCTGGGCCACCCCGCGTTCCAGGACCGCCCATTCGTCGGCAGGAATCACGCGGGGAACGATGTCCAGCGGAAAGGGCCGTTCCTCCCCCGCGAAGTCAAACGTGACGCCCCGGTCTAGGAAGGTGCGCGCCATCGAATCAGCGCGGGCGGTGACATCAGCGAGCGAAAGTTCACTGAGGGCCCCTGAAACCTGACCATACGATTTTCTCGCCTGCTGGTCCCGGGTGAACATCTCGTCGTAGGCGCCGGTGCGGTCGGCGGCCTCGGAGTAATCCTGGAAAAGATCTGACATAGACCTTAGCCAACCATCTTTTTGTTGCCAAAGCATTTCGGGGCCCTCCGGGCGGGGCGCTCCGATACCCGGCAAGGCCCGTTGCGGCGGCGCAAACCCTTGGAATTCCGTGTTGCATCCGTGATGCGGCAAGGTAGGGACGTGAAAGTTCCGTCATTCAACGAGCAGGCTGCGCACGCGCGTCCCTTGGCGCCGGGCCTGCTCGCCGCTGCGGCCGCCGTTGCCCTTGCCCTTGCCGTGCACACGCAGCTTCCCGCACTGCCCGCCATGACGGTCGCCGTCGTGCTGGGGCTCCTCTCCGCCAACCTTCCCGGCGTGGCGGTATGGACAGCCGGGGCCGGACGGCCCGGCCTGGACTTCGCCGGCAAACACCTGATGCGGGCCGGGATCGTGGTGCTGGGCCTGAAAGTCAGCATGGCGGATGTGCTTGGCCTGGGCTGGGTTGCCTTGCTGCTGATTACCGGGGTGGTCCTGTTCGCCTTCGCCGGGACGTACGGCATCAGCCGGCTCTTCCGGCTGCCACCTACGGTGTCGCTGCTGGTCGCTACTGGATTCGCGATCTGCGGAGCGTCCGCCATCGGTGCGATGGCCGCCGTCCGCCGGATCCGGCACATCGATACCGTGCTGCCGGTGGCGCTCGTAACACTCTGCGGCACCCTCGCCATCGGTGTGTTGCCGTTGCTTATCCAGCCGCTCGGTCTGGGACCGAAGGTATTCGGTGCCTGGGCCGGGGCCTCTGTGCACGACGTCGGCCAGGTTGTGGCGACCGCCCAGACGGCCGGCGCCACTGCCCTGGCGATCGGTGTCATCGTCAAGCTTGCCCGGGTGATACTGCTGGCGCCGATCGTCGCTGTCGCCGGCATCCACCACCGCTTCGGGACCGGCCCGGACAGTGCCCGGCCACCGATTGTTCCGCTGTTCGTCCTCGGCTTCATTGCCCTCGCTGCCCTCCGCACCACCGGCTTGCTCTCCCCCGCGGCACTGGACGCCGGCGCGGTGCTGCAGGAGATCCTCCTGGGCATGGCACTCTTCGGCCTCGGCTCCGCCGTCCGGGTGGGGCACCTCCTCCAGACCGGTTCGAGGGCGCTGCTAGCCGCGCTGGCGTCCTGGCTGCTGATCGCCGGGCTTGGCCTCGCCGCCGCACGGCTCATCGTCACCCAGGGCTGAGTCCGGCACCGGCCCGCCGTGCCGCGCCGGTCTTCGGGCCGGTGCCGGCAGCGTGATTAGATGGCTGGGTGTCGAACCAGAATCTGCGCCGCGATGAAGCGGCGGCCCGCTCAGCCCTGATCACCACGCACAGCTATGACGTCTCCCTGGACGTCCGGCAGGCTGCCGACCCGTCAGTCACCGGATTCACCAGCCGCAGCGTCATCACCTTCTCCGCCGGCGAAGCAGGAGCCTCAACGTTCGTGGACTTCATTTCAGACGGCGTGCACAGCGTGACCCTGAACGGCAAGGACCTGGCTGTTGCCGACGTCGTCGAGGGCTCCAGGATCCGGCTCGATGACCTCCGGGCCGAGAACCAGGTCACCATCACCGGCACGGCGCGCTACAGCACCTCCGGCGAAGGCATGCACCGGTTCGTCGACCCCGCCGACGGCGAGTGCTACCTGTACACCCAGTACGAGCCGGCTGACGCCCGCCGCGTCTTCGCCAATTTCGAACAGCCCGACCTGAAGGCCCGGTTCACTTTCCATGTCACCGCCCCCGCGGACTGGCATGTGGCGTCCAACGGCGCCGAAACCGGGCGCACGCCGCTGGGCAGCGACGCTGCGGCGGCCCGCTGGGATTTCGCCACCACCATGCCTATGTCCGGCTACATCACCACGGTCCTCGCGGGCCCCTATTTCAGGGCCGCGGACGCCTGGCACGGGACGCTGGACGACGGCACCGGGCTGGAGATTCCGCTGGCGCTGTACTGCCGGGCATCCATGGCGGAGTCCTTTGACACCGACGAGCTTTTCACGCTGACTAAGAATGGCCTGGACTTCTTCAACCGGCTCTTCGACTACCCCTACCCCTGGGGCAAGTACGATCAGGCGTTTGTGCCGGAATACAACCTCGGCGCCATGGAAAACCCGGGGCTCGTGACGTTCACGGAGAGTTATGTCTTCACGTCCCGGGCCGCTGATTCCCAATACCAGGGCCGGGCCAACACGCTGCTGCACGAGATGGCGCACATGTGGTTCGGTGACCTCGTCACGATGCAGTGGTGGGACGACCTGTGGCTCAAGGAGTCCTTCGCGGACTACATGGGAACGCTGGGCGTGGACCGCACGACGGACTGGGACACGGCCTGGGTGACGTTTGCCAACAAGCGCAAGGCCTGGGCGTATGTGCAGGACCAGCTGCCGACGACGCACCCGATTGTCGCCGACATCCCGGACCTGGAAGCGGCGAAGCAGAACTTTGACGGGATCACCTACGCCAAGGGAGCCTCTGTCCTGAAGCAGCTCGTCGCCTACGTCGGCTTCGAAGCCTTCATCGAGGGGTCCCGGCGTTACTTCAAGGACCACGCCTACGGCAACACCACCCTCTCCGATCTGCTGTCCGCCCTCAGCGCGGCGTCCGGCCGGGACCTCAGCGGGTGGGCCCGCCAGTGGCTGCAGACGTCGGGGATTTCGACTATCACCACCGACTTTGAGGACCACGACGGCGTCCTGGGCGCCGTGACGCTCCTGCAGCACGCGGTGGATCCGGTCACCGGACGGCAGGAACCCCGGCCGCACCGGCTGCGGATCGGCCTCTACAACCCCGCCGAGGACGGGACGCTGCGGCGCACCGGGAGCGTGGAGGCCGACGTCGACGGTGCCCGCACCGCCGTTCCGGCCCTGGCCGGCAAACCGAGGCCGGCGCTGCTGCTCGTCAACGATGAGGACCTGAGCTACGCCAAGGTCCGGCTGGACCCGCACTCTGAAGCGACGGTCCGGCGTTCCCTCCACACCATCGAAGATCCGATGGCACGGGCCCTGTGCTGGACCGCGCTGTGGGATTCCGCGCGGGACGCCGTGACGCCCTCGGAGCTGTACGTTGATGCCGTGCTGCGCTTCGGCCCCGCGGAATCGGTGATCGGCGTGCTGCTCACCGTCCTCGGGAACGCCGAAACGGCGATCGAACGCTACGTCCCGCGCACCCGCCGAGACGCCCTGAGGCAGGCCCTTGTGACGGTCGCCGCAGACCAGCTGTGGACCGCCGGGCCGGGCACGGACCAGCAGCTGGCCTGGGCCCGGACCCTCGCGTCCGCCAGCTGCCATGACGGAGGAAAACTGGACATGCTCCGCGGCATCCTCGACGGAACCGTTGTGGTCGAAGGACTCGCCGTTGACTCCGAACTGCGCTGGAGCTTCTGGCACGCGCTCGCCGCCAACGGCCAGGCCTCGGCGGAGGAGCTCACCGCGGAACTGGCCAGGGACACCACGGCGGCCGCCAGGGCGGGGCAGGCCACGGCCCTCGCCGCGCGCCCGGAGCCTGCCGTCAAGGCCGCCGCCTGGGAGGCGGCAGTCCATGGGACCGCCCTGTCCAACCAGCTTCTGGGCGCCACGATTGCCGGGTTCGCGACCGGCCCGGCTGCACTCCTCACGCCGTACATCGAACCCTATTTCACCTCCCTGGAGCAGGTCTGGGCCGAGCGGAGCATCGAGATCGCCAGCCGGATCGTCCGCGGCCTGTACCCGTCCGGGCAGGACCTCGACGTGCAGGAGCCCATCGAGCACGAGGCCGGCACCCCGATCGCCGCACCGGACCGGCACCCCGTCATCGTCAGGACGGACCGCTGGCTGGCAGAGCATGCCGACGCGCCGCGGGCTCTGCGGCGCATCATCATCGAACAGCGCAGCCACCTGCACCGGGCCCTGACCGCGCAGGCCACCGACGCGGGGTCATAGGCGCCGCCTACGGGACCCGGTGCAGCCACTCCTCGGTGCCGAACTTGGACGCCACCCGGTGCCGGGCGGTGTCCAGTTCCGCGGCGGTCAGTTCCGAGGGGGTTGCGGCGTAACGGTCGGTGAAGAGCGCCATCATCGCCGCCACGATCTCGGCGCGGGCCAGCCCGGTCTGGCGGCGCAGCGGATCCACCCGTTTCTTGGCGCTGGCCGTGCCCTTGTCTGAGAGCTTCTCCTTGCCGATCCGAAGCACCTCCACCATTTTGTCCGCGTCGATGTCGTAGCTCATGGTGACGTGATGCAGCATCGCGCCGCTGGCCAGCCGCTTCTGGGCGGCGCCGCCGATCTTGCCCTGGTCCGTGGCGATGTCGTTGAGCGGGACGTAGAACGCGCTGATGCCGACTTTGTCGAGTGCCGCCATCACCCAGGCGTCGAGGAAGCTGTAGGAGTCGGCGAAGCTGATCCCGTCCACGAGGGTCTGGGGCACGTACAGGGAGTAGGTGATGCAGTTCCCGGCCTCCATGAACATCGCTCCCCCGCCGCTGATCCGGCGGACCACGCTGATGCCGTGCCGGGCGACGCCCTCGGGGTGGAGTTCGTTGCGGACGGACTGGAAACTGCCGATCACCACGGATGGCTCTTCCCAGTCCCAGAACCGCAGGGTGGGGTTGCGGCGGCCGGCGCCGACTTCCTCGGTCAGGACCTCGTCCAGGGCGACGTTGATGTGGGTGGGCAGCACGGACGGTCCGATGATGTCCCACTGGTGGTCGGCCCAGCCGGTGGCCTTCGCGAGGGCCCGGCGGACGGCCACGGCGACGGCGTCGGCGGTGAAGCCGAACAGGACGGTGCCGGCCGGGAGCGCCGCTGTGACGGCTGTGGCCAGGTCGGTGGCGCCGGTGTCCGCGCGCATCCCGGTGAGTGCCCGGTTGATCTCGGGCAGGGCCTCGTCCGGTTCCAGGAAAAAGTCCCCGCTGAGTGAGACGTTGGCCAGGGTGCCGTCCACGACGTCGAGGTCCACGACGACGAGTTTGCCGCCGGGAACTTTGTACTCGCCGTGCCGGCGTCCGTCGGCGGTATGGCGGCCCGCACCGGCCGCCGGGAGGTTGGTTGTCATACCGTCAATCCTGCCATGCCGGGCGCATCCGGGGGCCTGGCACCCGGGGCCGGACCCGGAACGCGAAAAGCCCGCACCGTTGCCGGTGCGGGCTTTTCCAATTGACCTTGGGAGGAAGAAGGTTACTTCTTGCCGCCGAAGCCCTTGAAGCGAGCGTTGAAGCGCTCGACGCGGCCTGCGGAGTCCATGATGCGCTGCTTGCCCGTGTAGAACGGGTGGGACTCGGAGGAGATTTCGACGTCGATGACCGGGTAGGTGTTTCCGTCTTCCCACTCGATGGTCTTCTTGGAAGACACGGTGGACTTGGTCAGGAACTGGACGCCGGAAGCCAGGTCGTTGAAAACAACAGCTTCGTACTTCGGGTGGATATCAGACTTCATAATTGGGCCTTTGTTCGTACAACTGGATTTTGCCAGCTGCCAGGTATGAATGGGATGGCCGGCGGAAAGCACCGGACGGCCAGCTATCAAGCATAGCGGAAAACCGCCACGCCTGTTGACAGCCTGTGGTACCGCCGAGGCCGGCGGCCGGGGCGGCATTAACCCCGGGGACGCAACTCCCAGAACGCTACGGCGGACGCCGCTGCGACGTTGAGCGAGTCGACGCCGGCCCGCATCGGGATTTTCACGGCGAGGTCGACGGCGGCGAGGGTCTCTTCGCTCATGCCGGCCCCTTCCGTGCCCAGCACCAGGGCAAGCCGTTCGGGCCTGCGCGCGGCCAGGGCGTCCAGGTCGACGGCGTCGTCCGTGAGTTCCATGGCAGCGACCGTGAAGCCATGCCGGCGCAGTTCGGCGAGGCCGCCCTGCCAGTCCTCGAGCCTGGCCCATGGCACCTGGAATACCGTGCCCATGCTGACCCGGACGCTGCGCCGGTAGAGGGGATCCCCGCAGCGCGGCGAGACGAGGACCGCGTCGACGTCGAGCGCGGCCGCGGAGCGGAAGATCGCCCCGACATTGGTGTGGTCCACGATGTCCTCGAGGACGGCGACGCGGCGGGCGCCCGCCAGCAGGTCCGGCAGCGGCACCGGGGCCGGCCGGTGCATCGCGGCCATGGCTCCGCGGTGGAGGTGGAAGCCGGTGATGTCCTCCAGCAGTCCGGCGGAACCGATGTAGGCGGGCACCTCCGGGTGCTGGGCGAAGATGTCGGCGAGGTCCTCGAGCCACTTTTCGGCCAGGAAGAAGGACCTGGGCCGGTGTCCTGCGGCCAGCGCGCGGCGCAAAACCCGGGATGACTCTGCGATGTACATGCCTTCGGCCGGTTCCCTGACTTTGCGCAGATGGACATCCGTGAGCCGGGTGTAGTCCGAGACCCTGGGGTCGTCGGCGGATTCGAGATAGTGGAAGGTCATGGCAGGTTCATTTCAGCAGGTTGGCGATCAGGAAGCCCAGCGCGACGAGGCCGAGGGCGAAGATGACCCCGCGCAGCACCGTGGGGGAAAGCCTGCGGCCCACCTTGGAGCCGATCAGTCCGCCGATCAGCGAGCTGACGGCGATCAGCGCCACCACCGGCCATTCGATCCGGTCGAAGGCGAAGATCAGGTAGGAGACGGCTGCCACGAGGTTCACGCCCAGGACGAGGACGTTTTTCATGGCGTTGGCGTTCTGGATGGTGCCGGTCATGAAAACGCCCAGGATGCCGACCAGCAGGATTCCCTGGGCCGCCACGAAATACCCGCCGTAGACGCCGGCCAGATACACCAGCACGATGAGAAGGACGCCGTGGCTGCGGTCGCGCAGGGCGTGTTCGGGGTTTTGCTCGCGCTCCCTCACCCAGCGCTGAAGCCGGGGCTGGAAGACCACCATCAGCAGGGCGAGGACGATCAGCACCGGCGCCGCGTAGTGGAAGACTTTTTCAGGCAGGTGCAGCAGGAGGTAGGCGCCGGTGATGCCGCCCAGCAGGGAAGCAGGCAGGAGCCGGAGCAACTGTTGCCGGCGCCCGGCGAGTTCCTTGCGGTAGCCCCAGGCGCCGGCGGCGTTGCCGGCCACGAGACCGGTCGCGTTGCTGATGGACGCCGTGACGGGTGCGTAGCCGAGGGCGATCAGCACCGGAAACGTCACGAGGGTACCGGACCCCACCACGCTGTTGATGGTGCCCGCCCAGAGGCCGGCGAAGAAGATGAGGACGCTGCTGAAGAGCTCCACGCGCTATTGGAAGTCCGCGCTCAGCGGCGGGCTGTGGCGCTGTACCGGCCTGCGGTGACGGTAACGTCCAGCGGCAGGCCGAAGGTCTCGCTCAGGTTCTCGGCGGTGAGGACTTCGGTGATCGGGCCGGCGGCAACCACACCGCCGTCGCGCATCAGCATGGCGTGGGTGAAGCCGGGCGGGACTTCTTCCAGGTGATGGGTGACGAGCACGAGTGCCGGCGCGTCTTCGTCGCGGGCCAGTTCGCTGAGCCGGGCAACGAGGTCCTCGCGGCCGCCGAGATCGAGCCCGGCGCCGGGTTCGTCAAGGAGCAGCAGTTCCGGGTCTGTCATGAGCGCGCGCGCAATCTGGACGCGTTTGCGCTCGCCTTCGGAGAGGGAAGCGAACGGCCGGTTCAGCAGCGGCCCCATCCCCCAGTCATTCAGGAGCCCGAACGCGCGGCGTTCATCGGTCTTCTCGTAGCCTTCGCGCCAGCGGCCGGTGACGCCGTAGGCGGCGGTGACAACGACGTTGAGGACCTTTTCATGCTCGGGGATCTGGTTGGCGAGGGCCGCCGAGGACAACCCGATCCGGGGCCGGAGCTCGAAGACGTCGACGGCGCCGAGGACTTCCTCCAGGATGCCGGCCGTTCCGCTGGTGGGGTGGAGCCGTGCGGCGGCCACCTGCAGGAGTGTGGTCTTGCCGGCGCCGTTGGGGCCCAGAATGACCCAGCGGTCGCCTTCGTTGACCTGCCAGTCAACCTGGTCCAACAGGGTTTTCGCCCCACGCACGACGCTCACGCCGGCCATTTCAAGAACATCACTCATAGGAGTAGACACTAGGACAAAAGGACGGACTTCTGATAACCGGAACCCGGGCGCTGCCGCCGCCTTCAAACGGTCGCGGCAGGAACGGACCGGATTCGGGCCGCAGGCTGCGTGCTCGCTAGGATTGCAGCCATGAGTTCGAACGTGACCGCAGTCAGCTACGGCCTGAAATTGTCCCTCCCCGATGTGCAGCGGGTGCGCTCGGTCCTGACCGGTGCCGGGCTGGTGGTTGACGCGGAGACCCGCACCGGGGATGACCGGTTCGCCGTGTATACGGCTGACTGCGTCCTGGACAGCGAGACCCCGGGTCCGGCGGACAGCCTGGACCCGGCTGCGCTGGCGGTGCTGCGCCGCGCCGTGGCCGCATCCGCCGTCGACGGTGTGGACACCGCCCTCGTCCCCGCGGAGTTGTGGAATGCGCCCCGAAAGTTCCTGATCATGGATGTGGACTCGACGCTCATCCAGCAGGAAGTCATTGAACTGCTGGCCGCCTACGCCGGTAAGCGTGAGGAGGTGGCCGCGGTGACCGAGGCCGCGATGCGCGGTGAACTCGATTTTGGGCAGAGCCTGCACGCCCGGGTGGCGGTGCTTGCCGGACTGCCGGCCGACGTCGTCGACTCCGTCCGCGCCGAGGTCAGGCTCACGCCGGGCGCGGCGGAACTCGTGGCGGCCTTCAAGGCGGCGGGCCATGCAGTGGCCGTGGTCTCCGGCGGTTTCAACCAGATTCTGCGGCCGATCGCCGCGGACCTGGCGATGGACTACTGGATTGCCAACGAACTGGAAATCGTCGACGGCGCGCTCACGGGCAAGGTCCTGGGTGACGTGATCGACCGCGCGGCGAAAGAGAAGTACCTGCGGGAGTGGGCGGCCGCGGAGGGCATTCCGATGGAGCACACCATCGCCGTCGGGGACGGCGCCAACGATCTGGATATGCTCGGCGCGGCCGGAATCGGGATTGCCTTCAACGCCAAACCGGCGGTGCGGGCAGCGGCAGACGCCGCCATCAACGTTCCCTACCTTGACGTCGTGCGGCACATCACCGGCGTGTGAGGCAACGGCCGCGAAAAGACTGATCGCGGCAACCGTTCGTCGGGAACAGTGGCCGCGATCAGTCGAGGCGTGAAGCAGCGCGGCTAGCTGCCGGCGCCCTTGCCGAAGTAGTCGGAACCGCCTGCGTATTCCGTGTGACCGGGTTCGACGTCTGCCGTCACCATTTTGGCGATCTCCGCGGCGAACTCCTGGACTGAGAACAGCTTCCCGGCCTCGGCGCGGCGTGCCTCGAGGGCCCCGGGGGTGGCGCGGTCCAGCAGGGTCGCGGTGACGGTGCCTTCGATCATGTCGCCGGACACCACGACAAGCGTGATGCCTTTCTCGGCGAGGGCCGGGACGAGCTCGCGCAGGGCGTCCTCACCGGCGCGCTTGCTGCGGGCAACCGGCTCGTAGCTGGGCATCGTGGGGACGGTGTTGATGAAGTGGGCCTGGTGGCTTGTCACGAAGACAACGCGTGATCCTTCCGGCATCAGCGGCACGGCGGCGTTGAGCATGTTGACCTGGGCGTCGCGGTTCAGCTTGAGCGCGTATCCCTCTTCCATGCCCGATTCCATGCCGCCGGAGGCGTTCAGGATCAGGATGTCCAGCGAGCCGAAGTTCTCCATGGCAGCGCTGGCCAGCGCCTGGACGCCTTCCTGGCTGGTCAGGTCTGCGCCGACAGCGGCCGCACGGCCCCCGTTGGCTTCGATGTCGGCGACGACCTTGTTCGCGCGGGGTGCCTTCTGGCGGTAGTTGACGACGACTGCGGCGCCTTCGGCGGCCAGCAGTTTGGCGACGTCGGCGCCGATTCCTCGCGATGATCCGGTCACGATCGCAGTCTTGTTGTCCAGCAGTCCCATTCGAGCTCCTTTTGTTCCAAACGTCCAAATACCGTAGGTCTGCAGTCCATCATGCCAGCGCAGTGCCGTATTTCGAGTTGTTCAGGACCAACAAAGAAGCCGCGAGCGGGTAGTTCCGGCTGCCCGGGTCAGCTGTGGTCGATGCGGATTTTCCTGGTGGACTCCGTGGCCGGCGGCGGGGCAACGGGGGCGCGTACTTCCAGGACGCCGTCCTTGTAAGTGGCCGTGATGTCTTCTTCCCTGGCTCCTGCCGGCAGCGCGACGCTGCGGCTGAAAGAGCCGTAGCGGAACTCGGACCGGTAGCCGGTCTTGCTCCGGTGTTCGGCCTTCTCCTCGCGCTCGGCCTTGATGTGCAGCATGCCGTCGCTGACCGACACGTCGACGTCCTTGTCGGGGTCGATTCCGGGCACTTCGGCGCGGACCACAAGGGTGCTGCCGTCCTGGAACTGTTCGACTTTCATCGTCGGCGTCACGGCGAGGTCACCGTCGAGGAACCGCTTGATCGGCTCAAGCATGTCCGAAGGCGCCCACTTGTTCGCTTCAGCCATGGTCTTCCTCCTGATCGCAGGCCCCTGCCTCGGCACGGCAAGAGCTGTAGATCCAGTACACGCCCGCCGGGCGCCGGTGGCAAGAGTGAAATCCGGCACTAGGCGGCCCTCCCCCGACGTCCGGCTGGACGGAGGGTCGGCCGCGCCGCAGACGACCGACGACGGCGTCCGGGGGCGCCGTCGTCGGTCGGATTCCGGCATGGAATCCGGGGTGTGTCCGGGGTGGTGTCCGGACCTAGTGGCCCATGCCGAGGCCGCCGTCGACCGGGATGATCGCGCCGGAAATGTAGGCGGCCTCGTCGCTGGCGATCCAGCGGACGACGTTGGCGACCTCCGAAGCTTCAGCGAACCGGCCGGCGGGGACCTTGGTGAGGTAGTCGTTCTGGGTTGCTTCCGTCAGCTCGGCTGTCATGTCCGTGTTGATGAAGCCCGGCGCGATGACGTTGGCCGTGATCCCGCGGCCGCCCAGTTCACGGGTCAGCGAACGGGCGATGCCGACGAGGCCGGACTTGGAAGCCGAATAGTTGATCTGGCCGGGCGCGCCGAACATGCCCGAAACGGAGGAGATGAGCACAACGCGGCCCTTCCGGGCCCGGATCATGCCCTTGGAGGCCCGCTTGATGACGCGGAAGGCGCCGGTGAGGTTGGTGTCGATGACGGAGGTGAAGTCGTCTTCGCTCATCCGCATGAGCAGGGTGTCCTTGGTGATGCCGGCGTTGGCTACGAGCACTTCGACGGGGCCGTGGGCGGCCTCGACCTCGGCGAAAGCCGCGTCCACGGAGGCCTCGTCCGTGACATCGGCCTTGACGCCCAGGATGCCCTCGGGGAGCTCGGACGGGCTGCGGTAGGTGACCGCCACCTTGTCGCCGTTGGCCAGGAAGGACTGTGCAATCGCCAGGCCGATCCCGCGGTTGCCGCCGGTGATCAGGACACTGCGGCCGGTGGTGGGTGTTTCAGTCATAGGAGGCTCCGGGATTCTGCGGCGCGTCGGCGCCGCGCTGGGGGCGGGATTTTACTGCCTTCGATCTTAGCGCCCGTCCGGAGTTCGTTTGGGCGGCGCCGCCGGGGGTGAGATAATTGCAGGAAGCCCTGGGAGCGTGATCTGACAGCCTTGACACTCAAGAAACGGCACGGTGCGCCCGTGCCCGGTTACTCCGAAGATTCCTCTGCGGATACCGAGGTGCACAGCATCACGGACGCCGCGGCCGCCCATTCCGATGAGATGCGGCAGCGCATGATCAAGTATGCCGTGGCGATGGGGATCCGCATGGTCTGCCTCGTCCTGATCTTTGCCGTCGACGGCTGGTACCGGCTGATACCGATCATCGGGGCCGTCTTCCTGCCGTGGGTCGCAGTCGTGATCGCCAATGGCAGCGACAAAGCAGAGATCCACAGCGAGTCACTGCTCGACTCCGCGCCGCTGACGGAGCTGGAGGGGCATGTGTCCGGGACCGATGCCGGTCCGGCAGCCGGGGCGGACTCCGCCGGGAACGGCTTCTCCGGAAGTGACCCCGCCATGACCCTGTTGCAGGGCGAACTCATCGACGATGACGAAGACGACGAAGACCACAGACGGGCCGCTTCATGAACCTCTTTGACCTGGCCGGCAACGCCGGCGCTTTAGGGCCCGGAACAGCCGCCGGCGCCGTCTGCTCCCGGAAGGCCTGCCGCGCCGCTGCCGAGTGGCAACTGCTGTGGAACAACCCGAAGATCCATACGCCGGAGCGGCGGAAGATCTGGCTCGCCTGCCCCGACCACAGGGACTGGCTCGAGGACTACCTGCAGACCCGCGGGCTTTGGAAAGACACCGTGGAGCTCGGCACATCAGGCGGGGCCGGCTGAATGTACCGTTTTCTGTTCTCGAGCAAATGGCTCGGGTATCTTCTGCTGGCCGCGATCTTCGCCGCGGCCTGTGTCGGCCTCGGCCGGTGGCAAATGGACCGCCGGGCCGAAACCCTTGCCGAGATCAACCGCGTGGTCTCGAACTACACCGCCGAGCCGGTCCCGTTCTCCGAGCTCCGGGAACAGTTCGTTGAGCTCGACGCCGAGCGGGAGTGGACGCCGGTGGAACTGCGCGGCAGCTACGTCGTTTCCGACCAGCGGATTGTCCGCAACAGGCCCCTCAACGGCCAGCCCGGCTACGAGGTCGTCGTGCCGTTCAGGCTCGAAAGTGGCGAAACCGTGGTGGTGGACCGCGGCTGGCTGCCGATCGGCAACAAGACTCCCGGCCGGCCCGACGCAATCCCCGCACCGCCGCAGGGCACCCTAACGGTGGTGGCCCGCCTCAAACCGGCCGAACCGCAACTGCAGCGCGGCGCCCCGGAAGGCCAGTTGGCCTCGATTGATCTGGCCACCTACTCGGCGGAACTGGGCTACCCCCTCCTGGCGGGCGCCTACGGACAACTCGCGTCCGAGACCCCGCCCGTGGCGGACATGCCGTTCGCCTTCCCGAAACCCTCCACGGAGGAAGGCACCCATCTGTCCTACTCGCTGCAATGGTTCGCGTTCGGAATCCTGATGTTTGTCGGCTTCGGCTACGCGGCCCGGCAACAGGCCCGGAACGCCGCCATCGATGCGGAGGATGCTGAACTTGCCGCGGAGGACGGTGTGGTGCTGCACTCAAGCGGGCCCACGGTCCGGCGTCGGGCGGCTCCGCGGAAACGCCGGCAGGCGACCGCGGAGGAAGAGGAAGACGCCATCCTGGACGCCCAGGGCTACTGATGCGGCCGGCGGAGGGAGACGAGTGATTCCGGAACCGGTTGCCAATGTCCGGAACGCGCTCATCGCGGCAGGCGCCGCGGATACCGTCCGGATCCTTGCCACGGAGGTCCCGACGGCGGCTGCCGCGTCCGCAGCGCTGGGGTGCGACGTCGCCGCCATCACCAACAGCCTTGTCTTTGACCTCGACGGGTCCCCCCTGCTGATCCTTGCCAGCGGCGCCGCGAAAGTCGACGTCGGCCTGGTCGCGGCGCAGTTGGGCACCGGCCGCATCCGGCGCGCCACACCCGGGTTCGTTCTGGCCCACACCGGACAGGAAGTCGGCGGGGTCGCCCCGCTGGGCCACCCGGCCAGGATCCGGACCCTGCTGGACAGCTCCCTCGCCGGGTACCCCGTCCTGTGGGCCGGCGCGGGAGACCACCACTCGATGTTTTCCATCGGCTACGCCGAGCTCCGCCGGATCACCGCCGCGGAGGAAATGCCCGTCCGCTGATGCCCACGGCTGCGGCGCCGGGTGACGGCGCCGCAGCCATGAAGCTACGCCAGCGTGATCAGGTCCAGGTAGGACTCGTTCCAGTGGTCCTCGTCGCCGTCAGGCAGCAGGACGACGCGCTCGGGGTTCAAGGCCTCGACGGCCCCTTCATCGTGACTGACCAGGACCACGGCGCCGGTGTAGTTGCTAAGCGCGCCCAGGATTTCGGCGCGGCTGGCCGGGTCCAGGTTGTTGGTGGGCTCGTCGAGGAGCAGCACGTTGGCGCTCGAAGCCACGATCGTCGCCAGCGCCAGGCGGGTCTTCTCGCCACCGGACAGCACACCGGCGGGCTTGTCGACGTCGTCGCCGGAGAACAGGAAGGAACCCAGGATGTTGCGGACTTCGGCGTCGTTCATGTCCGGGGCGGAGGAACGCATGTTCTCCAGCACGGTCCGGTCCACGTCGAGGGTGTCGTGCTCCTGGGCGTAGTAGCCGACCTTCAGTCCGTGACCGGCAACAACCTCACCGGTATCGGGCTTGTCCACGCCGGCGAGCATCCGCAGCAGCGTGGTCTTCCCGGCGCCGTTGAGGCCCAGGATCACGACCTTCGAGCCGCGGTCGATGGCGAGGTCCACGTCAGTGAAGATTTCCAGCGAACCATAGGACTTGCTAAGGCCCTCGGCCGTAAGCGGGGTCTTCCCGCACGGGGACGGATCCGGGAAGCGCAGCGCTGCGACACGGTCGGTGGCGCGCACGGCCTCGAGGCCGCCGAGCAGCCGTTCGGCCCGCTTGGCCATGTTCTGCGCCGCCACGGCCTTGGTGGCCTTGGCGCGCATCTTGTTGGCCTGGTCGATGAGGACCTGGGCTTTCTTCTCGGCGTTGGCGCGTTCACGCTTGCGGGCGCGTTCGTCCGTCTCGCGCTGGGTGAGGTAACGCTTCCAGTCCATGTTGTAGAAGTCGATCTTGGCGCGGTTGGGATCGAGCAGGAAGACCTTGTTGACGGTGGCCTGGAGCAGTTCCGTGTCGTGGCTGATCACGATCAGGCCGCCCTGGTGGTTCTTCAGGAACTCACGGAGCCAGGCGATGGAGTCCGCGTCGAGGTGGTTGGTGGGCTCATCGAGCAGCATGGTCTCGGCGTCGGAGTACAGAATGCGCGCGAGCTCCACGCGCCGGCGCTGGCCGCCGGACAGGGTCTTGAGCGGCTGGTTCAGCAGCCGGTCCGGGAGCGCCAGGTTGGAGCAGATCGCCGCGGCCTCGGCCTCGGCCGCGTAGCCGCCGCCGGCCAGGAACTCGGACTCGAGCCGGTCATAGCGGTTCATGGCCTTGCGCTGGATGGTCTCGTCCGCACTGGCCATATCCTCATGCGCCTGCCGGAGTTTGCCGACGACGACGTCGAGGCCGCGGGCGGACAGGATCCGGTCGCGGGCGAGCTGGTCCATGTCCGGGGTGCGGGGGTCCTGCGGCAGGTAGCCGATCTCACCGCTGCGGATGACCTTCCCGCCGGCGGGCAGGCCCTCACCCGCGAGAACCCGGGTCAGCGTGGTCTTGCCTGCACCGTTCCGGCCGACGAGGCCGATCTTGTCTCCCTTGTCGATCCGGAAGCTCACCTGGTCCATAAGGAGGCGGGCGCCGGCGCGCAGTTCAAGATCCTGGACGGTAATCAATGCAGGTAAGGCCTTTCACAACAGGGAACGCCGCGGCGCAGCGGATGGAATCTGGAGGGCACCGGGACGGGGCGGCCGAGAGCACGGCCTCTGCCAGTCTACCGGCACGGTCCGCCATGGATGACATGGGCCGCCGCACGCCTGACCTGTCCGGCGGGTTCGGCGGCTGACTTGCGCCTCGCGGGGTGTGGTTTGGCGCTGCCCTCCAGCATCACACCACCGGGTTAGTGGACCTCCTACAAAATTGCCGCCGGACCCCGGAAGTACAGTCGGAAGTGAAAACACTCCGCACCCTCCGTTCGACAGGAACACCATGACTTCAACTGACACCGCCGTCGCGCGGCCCGCCCGGCAGCGCGACCGCTGGAACGCGACCGACCTCGGCCTGATCGCTGTCTTCGCCGCGCTCGTGGCCGGCTCGGCCCTCATCGCAGCCATCCCGGTGGGCGGGCTTGGCGTGCCCATCACCGTCCAAAGCCTGGCCATCATCCTGACCGGTCTGGTGCTGGGGCCCGGGCGGGCGTTTGCCGCCGTCGGGCTGTACGTGCTGCTCGGCCTGGCCGGCCTGCCGATCTTCAGCGGCGGGCGCAGCGGCCTGGGCGTCCTCGCCGGCCCCTCGGCCGGCTACATCATCGGGTTCCCGCTGGCCGCTGCCGCCGCCGGCTGGCTCGCCGTCATCATCCTGCGCCGCACGGCCCGCAGCGGCAAGCTCCGCGCCGTGCTGCTTTTCGGTGCCGCCATGATCAGCAGCATCGTCCTGATCCACGGCCTGGGCGTCCTGGGACTCGTTCTCAACGCCAAGATGGACTTCTCCGCTGCCTTCATCGCCGACCTTGCCTTCTACCCCGGTGACATCGTCAAGAACATCCTTGCCGTTCCGATCGCCCTCGCCCTGCACAAGGCCTTCCCGGACCTGCTCCTGCGGCGCACCCCGAAGGCTGACGTCCGGGCGTGAGCGGCATCATCCTGGACAGGGTCGCCGTCCGGGTCGACGTCGACGGCCGTCCCGAGCCGAAGACCCTGCTCCGGGACGTGTCCCTCACGCTGACAGAACGGCGGATCGGCGTGATCGGCGCCAACGGCTCGGGCAAGTCGACGCTGCTGCGTCTCCTCAACGGCCTCGTGATGCCCAGCGCCGGAACAGTCACGGTCGCGGGCCATGACACGGCCCGCGCCGTGCGTGACGTCCGCCGCCGCGTCGGCTTCGTTTTCACGGACCCGCTGTCCCAGCTGGTGATGCCGACCGGCCGCGAGGATGTGGAACTGTCGCTGCGACGTTCCGTGCGGAACTCCCGGGAGCGGCGGCTCCGCGCCGAGTCCACGCTGGAACGCTTCGGCCTGCTCGCACTGGCGGACCAGAGCATCTACGAGCTCTCAGGCGGCGAACGCCAGCTCCTGGCGCTCGCCGCCGTGCTCGCCGTCGACCCGGACATCCTGGTCCTCGACGAACCGTCCACGTTGCTGGACCTGCGGAACCGCGAACTGCTGCGCCGGACCCTGGCCGGGCTGAGCCAACAGGTGATCCTGTCCACCCACGACCTCGACCTCGCCCTGGACCTGGACCGTGTGCTGGTGATCGAGGGCGGGACAGTAGTGTTCGACGGCGAAGCCCCGGCCGCCGTCGAACACTACCGGGCGTTGTGCGCTGCGGCGCTGCCGCCCACACAGGAAGTCCGGCGGGAACCCCGGTGAGCGGGCACGGTTTCCTGCTGGCCAACTACGCACCGGGCGCATCGGTGGTGCACCGGGCGCCGCTGTGGGTGAAGTTCCTGCTGGTGCTAGGTTGCGGCATGGCGTCCTTCCTTGTGGTCGACTGGGTGGTGGCCGCCGGGGCGCTGGCGCTGCTGTCGGCGGTTTTCCTGGCCAGCGGGGCCGGCGCCGTGAGGTTGTTCCGCGCGGTCCGTCCCGCCCTCCCGGTGCTGCTCGCGATCGGCCTGTTCCAGTGGTGGCAGCTGGGCGCCGCCGATGCCGCGCGGATTGTCTTGAACGTGCTGGTCTGCATTGTGGCGGCGTCGATTCTTACGGCCACGACGCCCGTGCAGCACCTGCTCGACGGCGTCGCGTCGCTCGCCGGACCGTTCCGGCGGTTCGGCGCTGATCCGGAACGCTTTGCCCTGACCATCGCAATCATGCTCCGCAGCATCCCCTACATTGCCGGCGCGTTCGCCGACGTACGGAATTCGGCCCGCGCCCGGGGCCTGGAGCGCAACCCGCGGGCACTGGTGCTGCCCGTGTTCATCACCACGGTGGCATTCGCCCGCCAGACCGGCGAAGCACTCGCAGCCCGGGGACTGGGCGACGCCGAGGACCAGGACAACTGATTCCGTCCGAGGGACATGCCCACCCCTGGAGGTGACCTGGATCCCGTTCCGGATCTCTGAACCTGCTCTAGAGTCAGCATCCTGGGGAACCTCGATCTAGCTACCGAACAACGGAACCTCCGGTGTGAGATACAACTTCTCCGAACTCACTATTGCTCCAAACGCATAGTTCCAGGACCCCGCCGCGCAGCCCGCACTCCCGATTTCTATCGAGCCCGTGAACGCCGTGGTTTGCCTCTAAGGCAGCCGACAGCTCACCTCATGGATCGCGGGCCACACCGGATCGGTAGCCGACCCCCGAATGACGAGGCTCCCTGCCTCGCCCCTCCACCAAAAGGTGTACGAGCCCGCAGCAATCGGCCGGTAGCCGTCGTCGGCGGTCCAGTCGCTCACGCGCCAGCCAATCCCGACGGCGGTCACGGCGTAAACTTCTCCGCTACCGGACATCAGGAAGGACGTCTCCCGGACGACTGCCCTGCAACCGTCCACCCCCTGCGGTTTCAGGACTTCGTAGGTGGCGTCGAAGCCCAAGTCGCCAAGCGCTCCGAGCAGACCACCCGCCCCAGCCGTGAACAGCACAAGGCACATCGCCCAGGTGCCCGGACCCCTACGGCCCTGCTTTACTTTGCCGAGACCGGACCGCCGGACAATTGCGTCCCGGATGACCACCAACACGAGCGCGACTACAACAAGGACAATGCCCAACGCCCAGCCACGGACTACCTGCCCGGAGACGACGAGTATCAAACCACTCCAGCAGGCCATGACAACAACGAAGGCCAGCAGCACACAGACAACGACGGCCCGACCGAGACGCGAGGCCACCAACGGGGCAGCGTAATGGTCCTGGGTTTTCACCAGCGCAGTCTACCTTCGGCGCCGATCACCCCGGATTCAGGGGGTCCTCGTCGAACGCTCCGTCGGCTCGCCGACGGAGACACGCGGGACTCAGCCGCCCGCCGCGAGTTCTGCAGCGAGTGACGCCAAGGGAAGCGCAGCGAAGTAGACGGCGTTCATGACAACACCGGCCCGAAAGTTCAATCGGAAGCCGGCCTTCGAGGAGATCCCCCCGTTCCAGGGATCATTTTTCGTGCCGTCGTAGAACGGACCCCCGTACGGCGTTTGGCTGCCTGCGCCAGCCTCACTCCACCGACCTGGAGCGGGACCTAGCGGGCGAGCAGCTTCTCCATATCGTCGAAGAAGGCGGTGTAGCCTGCCGTGACGGCCGCTTTCGCCGCGTCATCGAAGCCGTCTGCGGCCTGCATCATGGTCATCATGGCTCCGCTGTCGACGGCGACGATGTCGACCGTGACCGGCTCGCCGGCCGGCTCGTCGGGCTCGTCTGTGAGGGTGAGGGCGAGCCGCGTCGGACGATCCACCTCCGTGAACTCACCAACCCAGTGCTTGACGCTGCCGTCGGGCAGATGCATTGTCGCCTTCCAAGCTCCGCCGACACGGACATCCATCTCGACATCGTCGACCAGGACCGCGGCCGTCCCGAACCAGACTGCGAAACTCGCCGGCGTCGTCCATGCGTCGAAAACCTGCTCGGGCGTTGCAAGGAAAGTGCGAGTGATGCTGACCGGATTACTCATCAGGATTCTCCTTTGTTGTTCATATCATTTTGGTGGTCGATGTTCTCGATGAGGAAGTCTGAACGCAACAGAACCGACATCCTCCACACAGGAACGAAATTGCCTTCAAATCAAGGAAAACGAATCGTCAGCGTGACTTTGCCAAGCATTGGTCCTCACGCTCCAAACCAAACTTAGGGTCCGGTAACGAGTCAACAAAAGCCGGGGCAGTCCCAAGCAGCCCGCGAAACCCTGTTCATCGGCACCTGACCGCGCCGCGTAACGCCGCGAAATACACGCCAAATAACGCGGAGAATTAGAATCAGAAGATGTCACTTAATCCGCGATTTATTCTGAGTCCTGCAAGGGTAGCCGATAATTTGTTTGTCACAGAAAGTTGAATGAGTTCCTGAAGCGCGAGGATATAGATCACAGGGGCAAGTCGAGCGAGGGCGTCCCGATGCCTGGCATCGAGCATCAGGAGCTAGTAACGGATACCGGGTGGCGGACGCAGGGTGCGATTTGGGTGCGGCCGCGGCCGATCTGAGTGACTGTCGCCGTCGTCAGCCCTTGGTCGCGCCGTCCTTCTCGTGCGCCTCAAGGACGTCACGGACGCTAGTCCAAGCCTGCGGCCCGTAGCGGTCGTTGTTCACATGATGCAGCTGAGCCTCGCCACTGAACATACTGACGAAGTACTGCATACCCTGCCAGGCAGGGAAGGTCGCCTCCTCGTCCTTTGATACGCGACGCCCGATCCGGGCCATGCCGGACAGCATTCCCGTGGTGCCTGCCCACTGGGTGGTGAAGGCAGCGCCAGTGAGCTCGGTCATGATCCGCGCGATGCCTCGGGCTGTTACGCGGTCCCCGGCCACCTCGACGACGCGTGGCGCGGCGTCGTCCAGTGCCACGTGAGCGACGGTGCGGGCGACGTCGTCCTTGGTGGTGAAGTCCAGCAACTGATCCTGCGAGGACCAGTAGAGGATCTTGTGCCGCCTGAAAAGGATCATCGGAGCCTGTCCGGTCAGCATGTCCGCGAAGGCGCCGTTGAGCACTGACGTGGCGCGGAGCGGAGCGGCATCGAGGTCGGCGGCGAACTCCCTGCGCAGCTCGAAGTTGCGGTTGCTGCCCGGGGTGACACGGCGATAATCAGCCGAGTAGTCGGACGGGATGAAGCGTGCCACACCTGCCTCAACGGCCGCAGCTAGCAGCGCCTGCTGGGCGCCAAGGATGACGGAGCGCGCACCGCTGACTGCGGACACGACGATGTCGGCTCCGGAGAGGGCGTCGACGAGGCTGACGTGGTCCGTATAGGCGGCCTCGCGAATCTCAACGCGGTCCCGCTCCCCGTACATGGCCTGGGCGGTTCCGCCGCCCGGGCGGGTCAGAACACGAACGAAGGCTGCGGGGTCGGCGGCGAGCAGCTCGCGGACGATCCGGTAGCCGAGGTCACCGGTGGCTCCGGCGACGAGGACGGTGGTCATGATGAGGTGCTCTTCTCTGTATGAGTGGTGTCGCGGGAGTTGGTACGACGTCGGCGGGCTGAGAGCTGGGGTGCAGTCACCGGTCGCTCGGTGCCGGCGACGACACCGATGGATGGATGGTTCCGCCTCACCGGCGTCCAGGGCGACGAGTGCCGTTGCCCGGCTGCAGATAGTTGAGGCATTCCTTCCAGCGCGCCCGCGCCTGGATCGCCGGACGCGTCAAAACCCTTCTCGACCGGTTTCGACCAGCTTTCATTTCGAAAACCAGTTCTGACCAACCTTAAGAAAGGAGGTGAGCAATTTTCGATGCCACGCCGAGGCATAGGTATAAACCGGTTGTTTAAGACTGTTGCGGATAGCACCCTCGCGGGGTTCTGTTGATCGAAGCAACGCCATATGAGTTCCGAGAACCAGCGAAATCGCAATCGCGGCGTTGACGGGTATGTTTCCGTTCACCTTCCTGTGGCGCGGCCTGCATGACCACGGGTCCGGCGGCAAGGGCCGGGGCAGGGAACGTCTTTAGGCTCTAACCGCAGACTAACAGCGCGCTCCCGCATACGGAACGCGCGCCCTTGGGTTGGGTTCTACCGCGCTGTGCGCATAGATCCGGGCGTATCCGTTCCGACGTGAGGAGAATGACGGTATCGACAAGGTCCGGAGAAACTGACAACATACGGGTCTTCATCCACGCACGTTTACTGACAAGCATTAACACACAATTTTCCTTGGGGGACGTTTTGAAGAACCACACCGTTAACCGCAAGCTCGGTGCAGTCATCCTCACCGGATTCATGCTGGCCGGCACCTCTTGCGCCGCGCCCCAGGCCGGCCCTAGACAGGACTCTACAACCTCAACACCGGCGCCCAGTGCATCCCCGTCGGCGTCCGCCACCGGCAGCACCGATTCGGTCGCCACGCCTACGGCCGCAGCCATCGAGACCTTCACGTTCCCCGACGGGCACGTGTCCTTCGACCACCCGGCAGGCTGGAGCGTCCGCACCGTCCAGGGTCCGTTTTTGGACGAGGCTGCCAAGGCCGGATCCGTCGATGCGATCGTCTCGGACCCCACGGGTAAAGACGTCGTCAGCGTGCTCTCGGGCATGTACGGCGACGGTGCTGGCGGACCTGTCACCCGGACCGTCCTGGACCAGGCTCCGATTTCCGGAGTCACCACCGTCGACGGAGAGACGCCCACCCTGGGCTTCGTGGTCGATGAGTACCCGGACGGGGAGCTGAACTTTCATCTCGATGTCCGGAGGCCGCAAGAGTTCGCCGCCGGCATGAACGGTTCCGGCACCAACCAGGTCCCGCTCGGCAACGGAAGGATGATTGCCCGCGCCGTCCTCGACGTCGAAGGCAAGTCCGTGTTCTCAACCCGCGACGAGGCCAAGGCCTGGATGGAAACCGATGAGTACCGCCAGATCCGAGCCTTGCTGCTGAGCCTAAACTACTCCTAGGCCAGACCGCAGCGGGTCTTGACCATATACCTGGCAAACCTAATCCCCGGAAGCCTAAAGAACCGGGCACTCCGGCGCGTGCTCGACGATGATCCCAACGCGTGGTGGGTAACCTGTTTTGCGGTCTCTCCCGAGTATCACCGCATCGGGGTCGGTTTGGCGCTCCTCCGCGCAGGCGCCGAACATGCCCGAGTTCACGGGGCGTCCGTCGTGGATGGGCAGCCGGCGGACGTCGAGAGGCTTCACGTATCACTGGTCTCCGGATGAGCATTGTTCACCGGTACGCTCACGACGTACGAGCCCGCCGGCTTCCGAGAGATCGGCCGAACCTACGCAAGCCGGCCCCACAGGCTATTAGTCATCGGGGAAGTTGGATGCCGGCCGGGTCTTTTCTTCCAATGCAACGGAGATCATGCGGAGCTCCGACACATCCTCAGAGGCGTGAGGTCCTCAAAACCTAGGACACTTCCTCAACTTAACCACTGTGAACTGCCTTCCGTAGCTGAAGACCAGCCACGCAAACACGGACTACGCACCAGGTCCAGGTGGCACGATGGTTCGATGAACTCAACTTGGCAATCGTTCAAACACCGAGCGATGAAGGCGGATCGCCTCCACCACGCTGTCAGCTTGTGCCTATGCATGGCAGCAGTGGCCAAGGTGGGCGGCATGCTGGGCGTCGTCCTGGTGTGGGGTGATTTAGTGATGCCGGGATGGGCTCTTAGCGCCTCGCTGCTTGTACTTTCGCTCGTACTCGCGATCGTCGGCGTATTCGTGCGCCAGCGTCGGAAGACTGCCTCGGGCGAGCAAAGGTCAACCCGCAGGGTTATTTGGCCCCATGATTGGAGTGCCAAACATTGACAGCCCTTATCAGCCGAGCGATGTGCCTGACGGCAACAACTTACCCCCTGTCAGTCACGCTGGGGCGGCTCGTCAAGAAGGCCCTGCGCATGCGGCCGGACCTGCTGGTGGTCGGCAGGGTCAGGGAGGCCGAGAGCCTGGACATGCTCATTGTTTTGACCTCGGGCTGCACCTGCGCAACAAATCCATCATCGATGTGGGCGGAAATTGTCCGCTGAGGATGTCAACTTGATTCAGGATCACGAAGACGGCCCGAACCAAAACCACCCATTAGCTTGTTGACCAGCTTCTGGGAGTCAGTTCGATCTGCGGCAGGCCTGGACGAACACGTTTCAGAGGTCCATTGCGTTGGGGTTGAATAAGGGGAGACTAGGAGCCCGGAAGGCTGAAACATGACCGAGCTCGGCGCCTCCGCCTTCTTGCTAGGGCCTTTGGCACGGCGGGAAGAACCAATTATTCGAAAGTCCTTCGATCAGCGACTGCTTAGCGAATTTATGACCAAGCGTGGCTGGATCGCGGGAGCGCTCTGACCGGGGCCGCGGAGTCGGCATTAGATTGCGAAACCGAATATCAATACAAGATCACTGCTGCCCACCAGTGTTTAGCTGAAGATCGGGGGAATCTAATGGTTGTGACAGACTTCCACGATTTTCCTTGTTCTTGCTCAGGTATGAACGACCCGGCTTGGCGCACCATCGCCCGCCGGGCTTCCTGCTAGGCGTGGGCAGCGGTGTAGGCCTCTTGGATGTCCTGGCGGATCCGGCCCCGGTCGCTGGGGTTGTAGCCGTTGGCGTTGGCCCAGGCCCGGACCCTCCGGGTCTCTTCCCTGCTCAGCGGCGCCACCGTGCCGGCCCGGCCCGCGGAGGAGACGCGGAGCCGCCGGCCCTTCGCAGTGTATTGGCTTAAGACTGCCCGCAGTTCGGCGGCGTTGGCCGCGGTGAGGTCGATCTCGTACTCGGCGCCGTCGACTGAGAACCGGACGGTTTCTGCGGCGTCCTCGCCGGTCAGGTCATCGATGAGCTGGATATGGAATGTGCGGGCCAAGAGGGGTCCTTCGGTTCAGGGTTCATGCCGCCGGCCCCCACGTCAGCCACTACCCTCAACCCTATTTCACCCCCGGACACCCCCACGCATCGGCCCGCGCAGGCCGTTATGCTCCGCCGCACGGGAGCGGATCCCGGGCCGTTGTGCTTGTATGAAGGCCATGGCCGCCGACACTCCCCCGGAAGTCACCCGGGACCTGACCCGGCTGACGGCCGCGCTCGACGCGTCCGTGCCGGCGAAAACGGCGGCGAAATCGTCGCCGAGAACAACACCCCCGGTGTTGTCGGCATCTTGTCCGGGCTGGGCATTCTGCTGATTTCCGTCGTTATGCTCAAAGGTGCCTTGCCGCGGTCCCTTGCCTTGCTCGGCATCGCCACCGGCGGGCTGGGTTTCGCGGCGGACGTGCTCCGGCACGCGGTACCGGAGGTCTACGCGGTTACGGACTGCTGATGTGGGTCTGGTTTGTGGCAGTGGGGGTTGCGCTCCTCCGGCTGGCAGTGAGGACGGACCCGGAAGGACGCTAGTCGAGCCGGCAGTACCGCAGCAACGCCGCGGTGCCCATGCCGCCGGCGATGCTGATCATGGCCAGGGCCAGCCGGCCGTCAACCGGGTCCCGGCGTGCCTGCGCGAGCAGCCTCGTGACCAGCACGGCCCCGGAAGCGCCGTAGGCGTGACCCAGCGCCAGCGCGCCGCCGTCGCGGTTGGCCCGTTCCGGAGCGATGCCCAACCGGTCCAGGCATGCGAGGGTCTGCGAGGCGAACGCTTCGTTGAACTCTACGAGCTCCAGGTCAGCGGCGGCCGCGCCCTGCGCCGCCAGCAACCGCTCCGCTGCAGTCGACGCCCCGATCCCCAGCAGGGACGGCTCCACCCCGGCCGTGTCCGAGCCCAGGACGAGCAGCCCGTCGCCGGCGCCGAGTTCGCGGGCGCGGGCCAGCGAGGTCACCAGGACCGCGGAGGCCCCGTCGGCGTCGAAGCAGGAATTTCCCGCGGTGACGGTCCCGCCGGGCACGAAGGCCGGAGGGAAGCGGGACACCAGCGCCGCCGTCAGGCTCCGGCGCGGGCCGTCGTCGGCGGTCACCCGACGGAATCCGTCCCCAGCCGCGGACTCGCCGCCGCCCGGCAGGACCAGGCTCACGATCTCGCCGTCGAACATGCCGGCAGCCGCGGCGGCCAGCGCGCGCTGGTGGCTGCGGAGGGCGAACTCGTCCTGCCGTTCCCGGCTGATCCCGAAGCGCCCGGCCACGTTCTCGGCGGCCACTCCCATATCCGGGTCCCCGGTGGACTCCGGAGCAAACTGGGCGCGGGCGAAAAATTCGGGGGTGCCGTCGGCGGCGCGGCGGGCCCGGAGCGGCGCCGTGCTGATGCTTTCCACGCCGCCGGCCAGATAGATGCCATTGCCCCCGGCCGCGACGAGCCGGGAAGCCAGCACGATCGCGTCGAGGCCCGAGCCGCACTGCCGGTCCACGGTCAGGCCAGGCACGCTGACCGGCAATCCTGCCTCCAGTGCCGCGAGCCGGGCGACGTTGCCTCCGCCGCCCACGGCGTTGCCGATCACGACATCGGTCACCGCCTCAGGGGGCAGGGTTCGGCCGCCGGGCAGGTTGAGGAGGGTGCGGAGCACGGGAGCCAGCAGTAGGTGCGCCGGCACGGACTTCAGCGCGCCGTTGGCGCGGCAGATTGGGGTCCGGAGCGCCGCCACAATGACAGGCTGCCGCTCCGGCGGCAAGCCTGGCTCAGCCAAGGCGCCGCACCCGCCGGTCATTGGTGCCGATCCAGTCGAGCAGGAGCTGCCGGCTGATCTTGCCGCGGTCCGTCAGCGGAAGCTCGGACATGGCGAAGTACTCCAGCGGACGTTTCGACCGGGTCAGGATGTCTGCCACCCCCGCTTTGAGCTGCGTGGCAGTCAGCCCGCCGTGGGACGGGACAACGGCGGCCACAACCCGCTGGCCGCGGACATCGTCGGCCTGCCCCGCGGCGACGGCGGCGGCGACGCCCGGGACCGAGGCCAGCGCGAGTTCCACTTCATGCGGATAGACGTTGGTCCCGGCGGTCACAATCATGTCGGCACGGCGGCCGAGAATGTGGAGGATGCCGTCAGAGAGGTAGCCCTGGTCCCCCACCGTGTACCAGCCCTCGAAGCAGCGCAGCGCCTCGCCGTCGTCACCCCAGAGATAGCCGTCGCTGACCATCCCGCTGCGGATGCAGATGTTGCCGTCGGTGCCGTCCGGAAGCCGCGCGCCGTCGTCGTCCAGGATCCTGATCTCGACACCCGGAAACGGCCGTCCCAGTCCAGTCCCGACCGGCTCCGGAGGTTCGCCGGGTATCAGCCCGGTCCCCGCGACGAAGCTGAGCTCGGAGGCACCGTAGTACTCGTAAATGGTCGCGTTGGGAGCCCACCGGCGGGCGGCCTCAAGCGTGCGGGCGTCCAGCTTGGAACCGGCGCAGATGATGCTGCGGACCCCGGAGGCGTCCACGCCGCCGGTGAGGCCGCGCTCGCTGAGTAGCCTCAGCATGGTGGGAACAAGGACAAGCCGGGTGATGCCGTCATGGCTCACGGCAGCATGCGCCGCACCGACGTCGAAGCGCTCCAGCGTGTGGAATTCCGAGCCGGCGTAGAGGCACTCGGCCAGGGCGTACAGGTTCATGCTGGCGGCCAGGGGCCCCGGAGCAAGGGTTTTGTCGTCCGGCGTCAGGCCGAAGAACTCGATGGATGCCTCAAAGGACTCCTGCCAGGACCGCCGGGTTCGGGTGAAGGCTTTCGGGACCGAGGTGGTGCCGGAGGTCAGGCCGATCAGGAACGTGCTGCCGGGCGGACCGTCGGCAAGGCCGGCGCCGGGAGCCGCCGCCTGTGCCAGCGTAGCAATCCTCGCGGTGATCCCGTCCTGGAGCGGTTGCGGCCAGTCCGGGTCAAGCACGGCGCACTGCCGCTCGCCCGCGACGGCTGCCGTGAACCGGACGGCGAAGTCCGGGGAATTGCGTTCCGCCAGGACGGTGACGGCCGGCGCGGCGGGCACCAAGGCCGCTGCCTCGTCGCGGAGGCCGGACCAGGTCAGGTGGCGGCCCGCGACGACGACGGCGGGACCGTCCGGGCGCTCGGCGGCCCAGCGCTGGAGTCTGTCGAGGAATGGCATCGCATCAACTTTACCGGCGGGTGGCGCCCTTGCGGGCGGAGGGCGATATTGTGACTGCATGAGTTTCAATGACAACGCACAGCTGGATCCGTCCCAGGTTCAGGACCGGCGCGGCATGGGCCGTGGCACCAAGATCGGCGGCGGCATCGGCGGCGGCGTTATCCTGCTGATCGCGGCCCTGTTCGGCATCAACCCGCAACTCCTTGAGGGCCTGGCCGGCGCCGTCCAGGAACCGCAGACACAAAGCCAGGGCACTGCCCCCGCGTGCGATACCGGCGCCGATGCCGACGCCCGCCTGGACTGCCGGATCGTGGGCACTGTCAACAGCCTGAACGCTTTCTGGCCGGACTATCTGGCCCAGTACAACCGGGAATATCCGCAGCCGGAAACCGTGATCTTCACCGGAGGGACCGAGACCGGCTGCGGCTCCGCTACCTCCGCGGTGGGTCCGTTTTATTGCCCGGCCGACTCAACCGCCTACTTTGACCCCGGATTCTTTCAGGAGCTCGTGGACCGGTTTGGTGCCTCCGGCGGGCCTCTGGCCCAGGAGTACGTCGTCGCACATGAATTCGGACACCACGTCCAGAACGTGCTCGGAACCCTGAACCAGGCCCAGCAGGATCCGCAGGGCCCTGCGTCGGGCGCCGTACGGGTGGAGCTGCAGGCTGACTGCTACGCCGGGCTGTGGGCGCACCACGCTACGCAGCAACCTGACCCCAAGACCGGGCTGCCGTATCTGGATCCTTTCGAGGACAAGGACATCCAGGACGCCCTCTCGGCGGCCGCGGCCGTGGGCGACGACAGGATCCAGGAGGCCGCCACGGGCCGTGTCTCGCCGGAGGCGTGGACACACGGTTCCAGTGAACAGCGGCAGAAGTGGTTCTACCAGGGCTACACCACCGGGGACATCAACCAGTGCGACACGTTCGCGGTGGCCACCCCCTGACCCAGGACGGTTATATAACAACGACGCCGGCCGGTCACCTTCGGGAAGAAGGTGACCGGCCGGCGTCGTGAACGCGTCGTGCTAGATGTTGAAGCCCAGGGCGCGCATCTGGTCGCGGCCGTCTTCGGTGATCCGTTCCGGACCCCACGGCGGCATCCACACCCAGTTCAGGCGCCACTCGTCCACAACCCCGTCGAGGGACTTGCCGACCTGCTCCTCGATGACATCGGTGAGCGGGCATGCCGCAGTGGTGAGCGTCATGTCGATCAGCAGGGCGCCGTCGTCGTCCGAATACTTCAGACCGTACAGCAGGCCCAGATCAACGATGTTGACGCCGAGTTCCGGGTCGATCACATCCTTGAGTGCCTCTTCGACATCCTCGAGGCCCGTCCGGGCCACATTCGTTTCGGTCATGACTCAGTCCTTACTAGGCCTGTGCTGCAGCGTCGGCGGCAGCGATGGTGGCGGCTCCGGCGCCCTTGGCGTAGCGGTCGTAGCCTTCTTCTTCGAGGCGGTCGGCCAGCTCCGGGCCGCCCTCTTCGACAACCTGGCCGTCAACGAACACGTGGACGAATTCCGGCTTGATGTAGCGCAGGATCCGGGTGTAGTGCGTGATGAGCAGGGTGCCCATGTTGCCTTCCGCGTGGGCGCGGTTGACGCCCTCCGAGACAACTTTGAGCGCGTCGACGTCGAGCCCGGAGTCGGTCTCGTCGAGGATGGCGAACTTGGGCTTGAAGAGCTCAAGCTGGAGGATTTCGACGCGCTTCTTCTCGCCGCCGGAGAAGCCTTCGTTGACGTTGCGCTGGGTGAAGTCCGCATCGATGCGCAGCTTCGCCATGGCCGACTTCACGTCCTTGGTCCACGTGCGCAGCTTGGGTGCTTCGCCGTCGATGGCGGTCTTGGCGGTCCGCAGGAAGTTGGTCATGCTGACGCCGGGGACCTCTACCGGGTACTGCATGGCCAGGAACAGGCCCGCCCGGGCGCGCTCGTCAACGCTCATGGCGAGAACGTCTTCACCGTCGAGCGTGATGGTGCCCGAGGTGACGTTGTAGCGCGGGTGTCCGGCGATGGTCGAGGCCAGCGTGGACTTGCCGGAGCCGTTGGGGCCCATGATGGCGTGGGTTTCGCCGGTCCTGATCGTGAGGCTGACGCCCTTCAGGATTTCCTTGGTGCCCTGCTCGGTGTCAATGCTGACGTGCAGGTCCTTGATCTCAAGAGTAGACATATGTCTTGTTCTCCTCTGCGCTGTGCCCTCCGGCACGGTGCGGTTTCTTGTCGATAAGTTCTATGATGCGGTTGCTGACGGCGCCGGCGGGCCGGGCGGTCAGCTGAAGTTCGGGGCGTCGGCGCCGTTCAGGATGGTCGAGACGTCCACGTAGATCTCGTCATCCTGAACGGTGACGGCAAAAACAGGAACCGGGTCGTAGGCCGGCAGCTGGAGCGGCGCGCCGCTGCGGAGGTCGAACTGGGAGCCGTGCCCCCAGCATTCGATGGCGCAGCCCTCCACCTCGCCTTCGGACAGCGAAATGTCCGCGTGCGAGCAGGTGTCACCGATGGCGTGGATATCGCCCATCGAGTCCCTGACGACGGCTACGGGGTAGTCATCGATCAGGATCCGCAGCGCCTGCTTGACCTGGATCTCGCTGGCTTTGCAGACCAGCTCGCCTTTTGGCTGTTCAGTCATCTGTTGGTTCCGTGTTCTCCAGTGCGGGGCACTAGTTGTTCGTTGCCGCGAGTTCGCGCTCGACGGCGGCGGTGAGGCGCTCTTCGATGGCCGGGACCTTGATCTGCTGGATGATCTCGTTGAGGAAGCCACGGACGACGAGGCGGCGGGCCACGTCTTCCGGGATGCCGCGGGCCATCAGGTAGAACAGGTGCTGGTCGTCGAAACGTCCGGTGGCGCTGGCGTGGCCGGCGCCGGCGATCAGGCCGGTTTCGATTTCCAGGTTCGGCACCGAGTCGGCGCGGGCGCCGTCGGTCAGGACCAGGTTGCGGTTGGCCTCGTAGGTGTCGGTGCCTTCTGCTTCCTTGCGGATCAGAACGTCACCCACCCAGACGGTGTGCGCGTTGCGGCCCTGCAGGGCGCCCTTGTACAGGACGTTGGATTTGCAGTTCGGCACGGAGTGGTCCACGAACAGGCGCTGCTCGAGGTGCTGGCCGGCGTCGGCGAAGTACAGGCCGAGCAGTTCAACTTCGGCGCCCGGCGCGGTGAAGCGGGCCGACGGCGTGACGCGCACGAGGTCGCCGCCGAGGCTGACGACAATGTGCTTGAACTTAGCGTCGCGGCCAAGCTTGGCCTGCTGGGAGGACGCGTGGACCGAATCGTCGGTCCATTCCTGCAGCGAGATGACGGTCAGTTCCGCGCCGTCCTCGACCACGATTTCGACGTTTTCCGAGACGACGGCGGTGCCCTGGTGGTCCAGGACGACGACGGCCTTGGAGAACTTCTCCGCGACGATCACGACGTGCTGCGCGGAGGCTTCGGTGCCCTGCCCGGTCAGCAGGACGCTGACCTCGGTCTCGGCCTGGACCTCGGCGGGCACGGTGATGACCGTGGCCTCGGCGAAGTTCTCCCAGGCGTTGGCAGAAACCCGGTCCTCGGGGATGCCGGCGGAGCCGATGCGCTTGTCGTCGCGGCCGACCGTCTCGACGGTGACCGCGTCCGGGGCGGTGACGGCCACGGCCGGAGCCGCGCCACCAAGGACCTCGGTGTGCAGGCCGCGTAGGCGCTTCAGCGGGGTGAAGCGCCAGTCTTCCTCCATGCCGGTCAGCGGCTTGAAGTCGGCCAGGTTGTAGGACGTGAGGCGTCCGGCGCGTGAGCTGTCGGGGATCCCGACGCCGCCGCCGTGCGAATGCCGTTTGACGGCGGCGCCGGCCAGCGGGGTCTTGGACTCCGCGGCGTTCAGCGGCGAGAGGCTCTCGCCTTCCTCGGTGAAACCGTTGATGAACGGCTGGGCTGAGGGCGCGCCGATGCGGGCCTTTTCAGTAGTGATGTCAGTCATTAACCGACCGATCCTTCCATCTGCAGTTCAATCAGGCGGTTCAGCTCAAGGGCGTATTCCATCGGCAGCTCGCGGGCGATCGGCTCGATGAAGCCGCGGACGATCATCGCCATGGCCTCGTCTTCGCGCATACCGCGGGACATCAGGTAGAACAGCTGTTCTTCACTGACGCGCGAGACCGTGGCCTCGTGGCCCATGGTGACGTCGTCTTCACGGATGTCGATGTACGGGTACGTGTCCGAGCGGCTGATGGTGTCCACCAGCAGCGCGTCACAGCGGACCGTGTTGGCCGAGTGCTTGGCGCCTTCCCGGACCTGGACGAGGCCGCGGTAGGCGGCCCGGCCGCCGCCGCGGGCCACGGACTTGGAGATGATCGAGCTCTTGGTGTTGGGCGCGATGTGGACCATCTTGGATCCGGTGTCCTGGTGCTGGCCCTCACCGGCGAACGCGATGGACAGGGTCTCGCCCTTGGCGCCTTCGCCCACGAGGTAGACGGCCGGGTACTTCATGGTGACCTTGGAGCCGATGTTGCCATCGATCCATTCCATGGTGGCGCCCTCTTCGCAGATGGCGCGCTTGGTGACCAGGTTGTACACGTTGGTGGACCAGTTCTGGATGGTCGTGTAGCGGACGCGGGCGCCCTTCTTCACGATGATTTCCACAACGGCGGAGTGCAGCGAGTCCGAGGTGTAGATCGGCGCAGTGCAGCCTTCGATGTAGTGGACGTAGGAGTCCTCGTCGGCGATGATCAGGGTGCGCTCGAACTGGCCCATGTTTTCCGTGTTGATCCGGAAGTATGCCTGCAGCGGGATGTCCACGTGGACGCCCTTGGGCACGTACACGAAGGAGCCGCCGGACCAGACGGCCGTGTTCAGTGAAGCGAACTTGTTGTCGCCCACCGGGATGATGGTGCCGAAGTACTCCTGGAAGATCTCCGGGTGCTCCCGCAGCGCGGTGTCGGTGTCCAGGAAGATGACGCCCTGGGCTTCGAGATCCTCGCGGATCTGGTGGTAAACGACCTCGGACTCGTACTGCGCGGCGACGCCGGAGACGAGGCGGCTGCGCTCCGCTTCCGGGATGCCCAGCTTCTCGTAGGTGTTCCGGATGTCTTCGGGAAGGTCTTCCCAGGTCGCGGCCTGCTTCTCGGTGGACCGGACGAAGTACTTGATGTTGTCGAAGTCGATCCCGGACAGGTCCGCGCCCCAGGTGGGCATGGGCTTCCGGTCGAAGTACTTCAGGCCCTTGAGGCGGAGGTCGAGCATCCATTCGGGCTCGCTCTTCTTGGCCGAGATGTCACGGACGACGTCCTCGTTGATGCCCCGGCGGGCGTTGGCTCCGACGTCGTTCTTGTCGGCCCAGCCGTACTCGTAGGTGCCGATTCCGTGGAGCTCGGGATTCTTTTCGAGAATTTCCGAAATCACAGTAGTTTCAGCAACCGTCTTCTCTGATAGTTGGTCCGTCATCACGGCCTTTCTTGCAGATGGTTGGATACTTCGTCCGAGGAGTCCTGCGTGGCGGGACCGGGAGGTCCCTTCGCCGGACGCCCTGTAGGTATGTGGGTGGTGCAGACATGCCCGCCGCGGGCGAGCGTGGACAGCCGGCGGACGTCGACGCCGACCAGCCGCGAGAACAGCTCGGTCTCGACGTCGCAGAACACAGGGAACTGCGCCGCGAGGTGCTGGATGGGGCAGTGCCCCTGGCACAGCTGAACGCTGGAAAGGGCCGCCGGCAGCGGGGCCTTGGCCTCGATCGACTGGGCCGATGCCACGAATCCGTCCCGGCTCAGGGCTTCCGACAGCGCCCGGGCGCGGGCGGTGATGTCCGTGCCCGCCAGTTCGATTTCAGGCGCGTACCGGCGCTCCATCTCCGCGAAGCGTTCGACGGCAAACTGCCGGACCGCTTCCGGGCCCGCCAGTTCCCCCAGGCTACGCAGCGCCGACGTGGCGATGTCAAGGTAGTCATTGCCGAGGGTCGACTGGCCCTGCGAACTGAGGACATAACGTCGGGCGGGGCGCCCGGCTCCGGCTCCGGCGCGCGCAGCCTTCTTGACCTCAATCACACCGCTGCGGGAAAGATGGTCCAGGTGACGGCGCACGGCGGCGGGCGTAAAGCCCAGCAGTTCGCCGAGTTCGGCGGCACTGACCGGCCCATGTTCGAGCACGGCATTGAGGACGCGGTCGCGGGTGCGTTCATCCGCATCATGCGCCGGGGCGGCCATCACTGCCTGGTTTCCCGGCTGCACCACTGCCTCCGGGGCGTCGGCCGACGCTCCGTGCGAGAAACCGCGCCGGGAAAGCGGCGCAGGCGTGGGAAGGCTCATGGAATACACAACACAATCATGTCGTAATTTACTCCCGCGGGCCAGTAAGGCATGGCTATCCTCCGCCCCGGGGCGCGGGCAGGTCCGAAGTTGGCGACGGGCCCGCCCCCGCGTCGGCCGGGCCCGGCCTCGGCCGTACTACATCACGTAGAATGCTCTGGTGCGATCCCCCGAATCCCCCGTTCTGTCCATCAGCGGGCTAGTCAAGGATGTTGGGCCGCTGCCCACCCTCGACGGCAAGATGCTACGGGTGGTCAGTGGCCTTTCGCTCGTCGCCGAGCGGGGACAGATCACGGCACTGCTGGGTGCCAACGGGGCCGGTAAAACCACCACCATCGAATGCGCCCAGGGACTGCAGAAGCGCACCGCCGGCAGCATCAGCCTGCTCGGCCAAGATCCGGATACGGCAGGCGCGGCGCTCCGGTCCCGGGTGGGCGTGATGCTGCAGGACGGCGGGCTCCCGCCGTCGGCCCGTCCTATCCCGCTGCTCCGGCATATCGCCGGCATGTATGAGGATCCCTGGCCTGTTGGAGACCTGATCCGGCGTCTCGGCATCGACGCCTTCAGCCGCACGTCGGTCCGGCGCCTGTCCGGCGGACAGAAACAACGCCTCGCCCTTGCGGCGGCCCTCGTCGGGAGACCGGAAGTACTCTTCCTCGACGAGCCGAGCGCCGGCCTGGATCCGCAGTCGCGGCAGATGGTCTTCGAGCTGATCTCCGAGCTCCGGAACCGCGGCATGGGCATCATCCTGACCACCCACCTCATGGACGACGCCCAACGCCTCGCCGACTACGTCTACATCATCGACGCCGGCCGCAACGTCGCGGAAGGTACGGTCGCGCAGTTGCTGCGGCACGAACTGGACACCGGCAACGGCGCACCGCACATCAGGACCCTGCTGTTCGAAGCCGAACCGGGACTGGACCTGACCGGAGTGTGGCCCGACGCCGTCGAAGTCCGGGAATCCCGGGCCGGCAGCTATTCCGCCACCGGCGCCCTGACCCCCTCAGACCTCGCTGCCGTCACAGCCTGGTGGGCCGCCCGCGGAATCATGCCCAGCTCCATGAGCCTCGAGGCGAGAAGCCTTGAGGACGTCTTCCTGGACATCTCCGGAAGGGAGATCCGATGACCGCCGCCCCGGCAAGTCCCGAACTGGGCAGCGCCCCTGCACCGTTGGCCCGCAGGATCCTGCGGCAGGGCAAGTACGAGACAGTCACAATGCTCCGCAACGGCGAACAGCTGATCCTTGCGATCGTCCTTCCGCTGCTGGCCATGGTGGGACTCACCGTGACTCCCCTGCTGGACGGCCTCGGCGCCAGCCGCATCGACATCGCGGCACCGGGAATCCTGGCCCTGTGCGCCCTGTCCACCGCCTTCACCGGTCAGGGGATCGCCACCGGCTTCGACCGGCGGTACGGCGTCCTCCGGTTCCTCTCCACCACGCCGCTGGGACGCACGGGCCTCATCGCCGGCAAGGTGATCGCCGTCCTCGCGGTCCTGTCACTGCAGGTCGCCGTCGTTGCTGCCGTGGCCCTTGTCCTGGGCTGGCAGCCCGATCCGGCCGGTTGGCTGCCCGGCCTGGCGCTGCTGGCGCTCGGCGCGGCGGCTTTTACTGCCCTAGGGCTACTGGTTGCGGGCACCGTCAGGCCGGAGGCCACACTGGCCATCACCAACCTGCTGTGGATCCTGCTGGGCGCTCTTGGCGGCATCGTCATTCCCTCCGAACGGCTGCCCGCCCTGGCGCAGTCCGCAGCCCACCTGCTGCCTTCCGGCGCCTTGGGAGAGGCGCTGAGGGACGCATTCCTGCACGGCAGCGTCAATACCGCGGCCGTGCTTGTCCTGCTGCTCTGGACGGCCATCGCCGGCGGCGCGGCAACCCGTTGGTTCAAATGGAATTGAGATCACTGTGAGTACGGCATCACGTCCACCCCGGCTGGCTTCGCGGATCACCTCCCGGCTGCCGGTCACCCTCGACGCCACCATCAGGCGGCTGGCGGTGCTTTCCCTCATCGGCCAGACAGTCCTGGTGGTAACCGGCGGCGCTGTCCGCCTCACGGCATCGGGGCTTGGCTGCCCCACGTGGCCCCGCTGCACCGCCGAATCGCTCGTGAACACCCCGGAGATGGGGATTCACGGAATCATCGAGTTCGGGAACCGGCTGCTGACGTTCGCGCTGGCCGCCGTCGCGCTGATGATGCTGGTGTACCTGTGGAACCTGCGCCGGGAACGCCGCGATCTCTTCCTGCTGGCACTGGCACTGCTGGCCAGCATCCCTGCCCAGGCCATCATCGGGGGTATCACGGTCCTCTCCGGACTGAACCCCTGGGTGGTGGGCCTGCACTTCCTGGTGTCGATGGCGCTCGTTGTGGTGGCGACCCTGCTCGTGAACCGCGTCCACGGCAGGACCGGCCGGGCCCGGACCGCCGCACTGGCGGCCCTTCCGGGAACTGCGCGGCCGCTGATGACGGCCGTGGCAGTCTTTGCCGCCGTGGCCGTCTGCCTCGGCGTCGTGGTCACGGGTGCGGGACCGCATGCCGGCGACGCGAATGCGCCCCGCAACAACCTCGACTGGGACCTGTTCTCGCACATTCATGCCGTACCGGCGTATCTCGTGACGGCCGGCGCCCTCGTCGGCGTGTACCTGGTGTTCCAGGCCAGGATCCGCGGCCCGTTCCGGACCGGAGTGCTGCTCCTCCTGGGAGTCACCGTCCTGCAGGCCGCAATCGGATTCACGCAGTACTACAACGGCATCCCCGAACTCCTCGTCGGCGCGCACATGCTCGGAGCGGCCCTGCTCATGGCCGCCGCCACCAACACCGCAGACCTGGCCCGCAGCAGCCCCGTGCGGTAGGGAAGTGAGTCGGCGCGGAATGACGCCGATTCACGGGATTGCGCCCAACAAGAGAACCCCCGGTCCGCGGACCGGGGGTTCACTTGTTTCACCCGAAAGAACGGACGCTCCCTCAGATCCCGCACTCCCCCGAATGACGCTCCCTCAGATCCCGCGGTCCAGGGGCAGACCCTCCCGCAGGACGTGCGGGAGGGTCAGGCCGAAACGTGCAGGACGTACGGGAGGGTCAGGCCCAAACGTGCAGGACGTGCGGGAGGGTGGGTATGGAAGCCTAGCCGCCCATAAGGGGTGCGCCGACAAACGGGTCGATTGCCAGTGCGATGAAGAGCAGCGTCAGGTAGCTGATGGAACCGTGGAAGACCTTCATGGCGCCCTTGTTGGAAACGTCGCCGCTCTGCGCCCGCGTGTGCAGAGCATGCGACTCGTAAAGGAACCAGGCTCCGGCGGTCACAGCCGTCACGGTGTAGACCCAGCCGGCGCCGCCGGCCGGAATCAACAGAAGCGAGCAAGCCACCATGGCCCACGCGTACAGGACAACCTGCACCGAAACCACCTTGGCGCCGGCGATGGCACCGAGCATCGGCACGTTGGCGTTGCGGTAGTCCTCGCCATACCGCATGGACAGCGGCCAGTAGTGGGGCGGGGTCCACAGGAAGATCACCATAAAGAGCACGACGGCGGGCCATTCCACCGTGTTGGTGACTGCGGCCCAGGCAATCAGGACAGGGAAGCAGCCGGCGGCGCCGCCCCAGACAATGTTCTGTGCCGTCCGGCGCTTGAGGATGATCGTGTAGATCACGACGTAGAAGACGATGGCACCGAGCCCCAGCCATGCAGCGAGCGGGTTCGCGCCGAACCAAAGGATTGCAATGGCGGCGGCGCCCAGCAGCCAGGAGAACACGAGTGCCTCGCGGGGAGTGATCTCGCCGGTCACGAGGGGGCGGTTCTCGGTACGGTGCATCAGCTTGTCGATATCGCGGTCAATGTAGCAGTTGAACGCTCCGGCGCTGCCGGCCGCGAAAGAGCCGCCGACGAGCGTCGCCAGGATCAGACCGATCGAGGGAAAGCCACGTTCCGCGTAAATCATGGTGGGCAGGGTGCTCACCAGCAGGAGTTCAATCACACGGGGTTTGGTGAGCGCCAGGTACGCCTTGGCCTTGCGGCGGAAGCCGAGTCGTCCTGGGGCCGAGGAGGCGTTCAGCGGCATATTTGTTGTGCTCACGGTGGCAGTCACTCTGTTCTGTCTGGCTGTTCAGTCCGGTGGTTGTTCACAACGGCCGGGGGTTCACGCGCAAAACACAGCGTGTCCACACCCCGTTGGAAGCCACCACCTATCATACCGCCACTGCACCGGCGCCAGGCCCGCGGACCCTGTCCGCACCCCGCGCAGTGATTCCGGCATGTTAACGCGCGCTCACCGCCGCCGCGCGGCGCGGTGATTCATATAAGTCCATTTGCAGTCCATTTAGTGAGATATACAACCCTCAGCCAGTGGAAAAGGGCTAAGCTGTCTGCAGATCAGCGCGAATGCGTCTAGAGCCGACGAAGGCTCCACCGTAGCTTGACCTGCGTCTGAATGATAGATCAACGTTTCGATGGTGAACGGCTGGTACTGACCGCAGCGGGCACCAAACTGTGCCCGGAGCTAAAGGACCGTACCGCCGGCCGTCAGCACAGAGAGGGGCCCGGTTTTCGTGCCACATTTGGAAGAGCAAGAACTGTCTTGGACCGATTTGGACCAGCGTGCGGTGGACACCGTCCGGGTGCTGGCCGCGGATGCGGTGGAGAAGGTCGGTAACGGCCACCCGGGCACGGCGATGAGCCTGGCCCCGGCCGCGTACCTGTTGTTCCAGAAGCTGATGCGGCACGATCCGGCGAACCCGGACTGGCTGGGCCGGGACCGGTTCGTCCTGTCTCCGGGCCACACCTCCTTGACCCTGTACATCCAGCTCTTCCTCTCCGGCTACGGCCTGGAACTGAAGGACCTGCAGGCTCTGCGGACCTGGGATTCGCTGACGCCGGGCCACCCGGAGTACAAGCACACCAAGGGCGTGGAGATCACGACCGGCCCGCTGGGCCAAGGCCTGGCCTCCGCCGTCGGTTTCGCTTACTCCCAGCGGCGGATGCGCGGGTTGTTCGACGCCGACGCCCCCGCCGGCACGAGCCCCTTCGACCACACGATCTGGGTCATCGCCTCCGACGGCGACCTGCAGGAGGGCGTGACCTCCGAGGCCTCCTCCCTGGCCGGACACCAGGAACTCGGCAACCTCGTGGTGATTTACGACGAGAACCACATCTCGATCGAGGACGACACCGACGTGGCGTTCACCGAAGACGTCCTGGGCCGCTACGAAGCCTACGGCTGGCACACCCAGCGCGTTGACTGGACCCGTACCGGGGACTACGTCGAGGACGTCGCCGAGCTGCACAAGGCGCTCCTCGCGGCGAAGGCCGAAACCACCAAGCCCTCCATCATCTCGTTGCGGACCATCATCGGCTACCCGGCCCCGAAGAAGCAGAACACCGGCAAGATCCACGGCTCGGCCCTGGGTTCCGAGGAAGTCGCCGGCCTGAAGAAGGTCCTCGGCTTCGACCCGGAGCGTTCCTTCCAGGTGGACGAGGACGTTCTGGCCCACGCCCGGGAAGTAGGCGACCGCGGCGCTGCCGCCAGGACCGAGTGGCAGGAAGGCTTCGAGGCCTGGCAGGCCGGCAACCCCGAGGCCGCGGCCCTGCTCGAACGCGTCCAGGCCCGGAAGCTCCCGGCCGAACTCGATGCGGCCCTGCCGGTCTTCGAGGCCGGCAAGGACGTCTCGACCCGCGCCGCTTCGGGCAAGGTGCTGAACGCGATCGGCCCGGTCATGCCCGAACTCTGGGGCGGCTCCGCTGACCTGGCCGAGTCCAACAACACCACCATTGAGGGCTCGCCGTCCTTCATCCCGGCCTCCCGGTCCACGGACACCTGGAAGGGCAACCCGTACGGACGCGTGCTGCACTTCGGCATCCGCGAGCACGCGGCGGCCTCGATCGTGAACGGCATTTCCCTGCACGGCGGCGACCCGGGCGTTCTCCGGCACGTTCCTGATCTTCTCCGACTACCAGCGGCCTGCGATCCGGCTCGGCGCCCTGATGGGGGTCCCGTCCCTGTACGTCTGGACGCACGACTCGATCGGCCTCGGCGAAGACGGACCCACCCACCAGCCGGTGGAACAGCTCGCCTCCCTGCGGGCTATCCCGGGCCTGGACGTGGTCCGTCCCGGCGACGCGAACGAGGTCGCCGCGGCCTGGAAGGTCATGCTGGAAAACCACCAGAACCCGGCCGGGATCGTGCTGACCCGGCAGAACATCCCGACCTGGGACCGCGGCGAAGGCGACGCCGCCGGAGACACGTTCGGCTCCACCGCCGGCGTCGCGCGGGGCGGCTACGTCCTGGCCGAGGCCTCCAAGGACGGCGAAACCGCCGACGCGCAGGTCATCCTGATCGGCACCGGTTCCGAGGTCCAGCTCGCCGTGGCGGCCCGCGAGGCACTCCAGGCCGACGGGATCCCCACCCGGGTGGTCTCCATGCCGTGTGTGGAGTGGTTCAACAAGCAGGATGCCGCCTACCGGGAGTCCGTCCTGCCCGCGAACGTCAAGGCCCGGGTCTCCGTTGAGGCCGGACTGGCCCTGGGCTGGCGCGAGTTCGTCGGCGATGCCGGCCGTTCCGTCAGCCTCGAACACTACGGCGCGTCCGCGGATTACAAGCGGCTCTTCCAGGAGTTCGGCATCACCGCAGAAGCCGTCACCGCCGCCGCGAAGGACTCCCTCGCCGGCCTCGCTAACTGACCCACACCACGGCGCCGGGGGAACCCTGTTCCCCCGGCACCCTCGATTTCCAGGAGTTAATGACATGACCACCCCTACCCAGCAGCTCTCCGACGCCGGCGTCTCGATCTGGCTCGATGACCTCTCCCGCGGACGCCTCGACTCCGGGACCCTGCGGAAGCTGATCGAAGAGAAGAACGTCGTCGGTGTCACCACGAACCCCTCGATCTTCCACGCCGCGATCACCACCGGCCACGACTATGACGCCATCATCGCCGCCAAGGCCGCCGCCGGCGCTTCCGTGGAAGAGACCGTCTTCGCGATCACCACGACAGACGTCGCCGACGCGTGCGACCTGTTCGCCCCCGTCGCCGCCGCCACGAACGGCGTCGACGGCCGCGTCTCGATCGAGGTCGACCCCCGCCTGGCGTGGGACACCGCCGGCACGATCGCCGAAGCCAAGACCCTCCACGGCCAGGTGAACAAGGACAACGTCCTGATCAAGATCCCCGCCACCCTAGAAGGCCTCGAAGCGATCACCGCGACCCTCGCCGCGGGCATCAGCGTCAACGTGACCCTGATCTTCTCCCTCGAGCGGTACCGTGCCGTCATCAACGCCTTCCAGTCCGGCCTCGAACAGGCCAAGGAAAACGGCCACGACCTCACCCGGATCCACTCGGTCGCGTCCTTCTTCGTCTCCCGCGTTGACGCCGAAATCGATAAGCGCCTCGACGGAATCGGCACCGACGAAGCCGCCGCGCTCAAGGGCAAGGCCGGGCTCGCGAACGCCCGCCTGGCATACCAGGTCTATGAGGAACTCTTCTCCACCGAACGCTGGGGCGTGCTTGCCGACGCCGGCGCCCGCCCGCAGCGCCCGCTTTGGGCCTCCACCGGCGTCAAAGACCCCGCCTACCCGGACACCCTCTACGTCACCGAACTCGTCGCCGCCGGCGTGGTGAACACCATGCCGGAGAAAACCCTGGACGCGACCTACGACCACGGCACCATCACCGGCGACACCATCACCGGCCGCTACGACGAGGCCGACGCCACCCTCAACGGCCTCGACAGCCTCGGCATCAGCTACAACGACGTCGTCGCCGTCCTCGAATCCGAAGGCCTCGACAAATTCGTCGCCAGCTGGAAAGAACTCCTCACCGACGTGGAGACCGCCCTCACCGCAGCACGGAAGGACGCCTAACTCCCTATGGCAACTCTCAGCTACAACGCCACCGGCGCTGCCCGTAAGGCTCACGACGACCTGCTGCCCGGGCTATTGGAGCACCGGATCGCCACGCGCATCTTCGCTAAGGACGCCACCTTGTGGGGACCGGAAGCCGAGTCCGAGGCCGCTGTCCGGCTCGGGTGGGTAGAGGCGGCCGCCGTCTCGCAGTCACTCGTGCCGGGCATTCTCGAACTCCGCGACGCCCTGCGGTCCGAAGGTGTGACCCGGATTGTCCTATGCGGGATGGGCGGATCGTCGCTGGCCCCGGAGGTCATTGCCGGTACCGCTGGCGTTGAGCTGACCGTGCTGGACAGCACCGACCCGGAACAGGTCGCTGCTGCCCTCGCGGACCGGCTGACCGAAACCGCCGTCGTGGTGTCCTCGAAGTCCGGTTCTACCGTGGAGACGGATTCACAGCGCCGGATCTTCGAGCAGGCGTTCACGGACGCCGGAGTTGATGCGAAGAGCCGCATCATCATCGTCACCGATCCCGGTTCGCCGCTGGAGCAGGCCTCCCGCGAGGCCGGCTACCGGGCGATCTTCAACGCCGACCCCAACGTCGGCGGCCGTTTCTCGGCCCTGACTGCGTTCGGCCTGGTGCCGTGCGGGCTGGCGGGCGTCGACATCCAGGCGTTCCTGGATGAAGCCGAGGAAGCTGCCGAGTTCCTTAACGAGGACTCGGAAGACAATATCGGACTGGCACTGGGCACCGCCCTGGGCGGCACGAACCCGCTGCGCGATAAGATCGTGATCGCCGAAGACGGTTCCGGGATTGTCGGTTTCGCGGACTGGGCCGAACAGCTCATCGCCGAGTCAACGGGTAAAAACGGCACCGGCGTGCTGCCCGTGGTCGCCGGCCCCGACTCCCCCGAAACCACGTTCGGCGCAGCCGACGTCCTCGTCATCCGGCTGGTCTCGGATGACTCCGATGTTGAACTCGGCGAAAACGAGGTCGCGATCGCCGGCGGGCTCGCCGCGCAGATGATGGTGTGGGAATTCGCCACAGCGGTAGCCGGACGGCTGCTAGGCATCAACCCGTTCGACCAGCCCGACGTCGAGATGGCCAAAGTCGCCGCCCGCGGACTGCTGGACGCGCAGCCGGAACCGACCCCGGCAGCCTTCACCGACGGCGCCATCGAGGTCCGTGGCGGCGGTTGGCTCGGCGACGCCACCACGGCAGCCGACGCCGTCAGCGCCCTGCTCGCCGAACTGGGCGAGGACAGCTACCTCAGTGTCCAGGCCTACTTTGACCGGCTGGCCTATTCCGGCCTGGAGTCCGTCCGGGATCAGCTTGCCGCGTTCACGCGCCGGCCGGTCACGTTCGGCTGGGGACCCCGGTTCCTGCACTCGACCGGACAGTTCCACAAAGGCGGCCCGGCGATCGGCGTCTTCCTGCAGGTGACTGCGGCAGCGGCGACCGATCTTGCCATCCCGGACCGTCCGTTCACGTTCAACGAACTGATTTCGGCGCAGGCCGCCGGTGACGCCCAGGTGCTGAGCGAGCATGGACGCCCGGTCCTGCGCCTGCACCTGACGGACCGCGCAGCCGGTGTCCGCCAGCTGCAGGACATCGTCGGGTCCCTTGCAGGCCAGGCCGCGTCCACTACCGAAAGCTAAGGCACTCACTCCACCATGCCAGAAACTAACAACGGCGGCAGGACCCCGGGAAACCAGCGGCGTAATCCGCTGCGGGATCCGCGGGACCGTCGTCTGAATCGTATTGCCGGTCCGTCGTCGCTTGTCCTCTTCGGGGTGACGGGTGATCTTGCCCGGAAGAAGCTGATGCCGGCGGTTTATGACCTTGCCAACCGTGGGCTGTTGCCGCCGAGTTTCGCCCTGGTGGGTTTTGCCCGGCGGGAGTGGGAGAACGAGGACTTTGCGGCCGAGGTGAAGGAATCGGTGAAGGCGTACGCCCGGACCCCGTTTGATGAGACGGTCTGGAAGCAGCTTTCCGAGGGCATCCGGTTCGTGCAGGGCGAGTTCGACGACGACGCCGCGTTCGAGCGGCTCTCGGCCACGATCGATGAGCTCGATGAGCAGCGCGGCACGCGGGGCAACCACGCGTTCTACCTCTCGATCCCGCCGAAGGCGTTCGAACAGGTCTGCCGCCAGCTCTCCAAGCACGGCCTCGCGCAGGCCGAGGGGGACAAATGGCGCCGGGTCGTCATTGAAAAACCGTTCGGTCATGACCTTGCATCGGCCCGGCAGCTGAACGACATTGTCGAGTCGGTGTTCCCGCAGGATGCAGTGTTCCGGATCGACCATTATCTGGGCAAGGAGACGGTCCAGAACATCCTGGCGCTGCGCTTCGCGAACCAGCTGTTCGAGCCGTTGTGGAACGCGAACTACGTGGACCACGTCCAGATCACGATGGCCGAGGATATCGGCACGGGCGGCCGGGCGGGGTATTACGACGGCGTGGGAGCGGCCCGCGACGTGATCCAGAACCACCTGCTGCAACTCCTGGCGCTGACGGCGATGGAGGAGCCGATTTCCTTCAACGCCGATGACCTGCGGGCGGAAAAGGAAAAAGTCCTGGCCGCGGTCCGGTTGCCGGAGGACCTCTCGACGCATTCGGCCCGGGGCCAGTTCACCGGTGGCTGGCAGGGCGGCGAACAGGTCCAGGGGTATCTGGAGGAGGACGGGATCCCGGCGGACTCCAAGACCGAAACCTTCGCCGCGATCCGGGTGGACATCAATACCCGGCGCTGGTCCGGGGTGCCGTTCTACCTGCGGGCCGGCAAACGCCTGGGCCGGCGTGTGACCGAGATCGCGGTGGTCTTCAAGCGCGCCCCGAACCTGCTTTTCCGGGACCACGGCGAGGACGATTTCGGCCAGAACGCTGTCGTGATCCGGGTCCAGCCCGACGAGGGCGCCACGATCCGGTTCGGGTCGAAGGTCCCGGGGACGCAGATGGAAGTCCGGGACGTGACGATGGACTTCGGCTACGGGCACGCCTTTACCGAATCCAGCCCCGAAGCCTATGAACGGCTGATCCTGGATGTGCTCCTGGGCGAACCTCCCCTCTTCCCCCGGCACGCCGAGGTGGAACTGTCCTGGAAGATCCTGGACCCGTTCGAGGACTACTGGGCGTCCCTGGATGAACAGCCCGCCCCCTACGCCCCGGGCAGCTGGGGGCCGGGATCCGCCGATGAGCTCCTGGCCCGTGACGGACGAACCTGGAGAAGGCCATGATCGTAGATCTTCCTGATACAACAACCTCCAAGATCTCCAAGAAGATCATGGCCCTGCGCGAGGCCGGCGGCGTGATCGCCCTGGGCCGGGTGCTGACCCTCGTGGTTGTCACCCGCTCCGGGTTCGAAGAAGACGCCATCGAGGCGGCCAACGAAGCCAGCCGGGAACATCCCTGCCGGATCATCGTGCTCGCCGACGCCGGCGCGTCCGCGCCGACCCGCCTGGACGCGCAGATCCGGGTCGGCGGCGACGCCGGCGCCTCGGAAGTGATCGTGCTCCGCGGCTTCGGGGAACTTGCCGAGGAAAGCGAGTCCCTCGTCGCGGCCCTGCTGCTTCCGGATGCCCCCATCGTGGCCTGGTGGCCGCATGGTGCACCGCGGAACGCCTGCCAGACCTCCATCGGACGCATCGCGCACCGCCGTATCACCGATTCAGGCAACGAAAGCGACCCGGTCGCGGCGCTGGACAACATCCGCCGTACTTACAAGGCCGGCGACACCGACCTCGCCTGGACCCGCCTGACAAACTGGCGGATCCAACTGGCGGCCGTCCTGGACCAGGTCGACGACTCACCCGTCACGGCCGTGGAAGTCGAAGGTGCCTCCGACTCCGCCAGCACCGTCCTGCTCGCCGCGTGGCTGACGCTGGCCCTTGAGGTCCCCGTCACGATCGTCGCGGACCCGGCCGGGACCGGGATCAGGCGTGTGCGCCTGTGCCGCCGCAGCGGAGACATCCAGCTCGTCCGGCCCGGCCTCACCGTCGCCGAACTCACCCAGCCGGGCCAGCCGGCGCAACGCATCTCGCTGCCCCGCCGCAGCCTCCGGGATTGCCTCGCGGAAGAACTTCGCCGCCTCGACCCTGATGAGGTGTTCGGCGAAGTGATTACTATGGGACTGCCACGCACCAACCTAAGGAGTGTCCGCCCCAGTGAGCGCTGACCCGAGAGTAAGTATCCATCCCGATTCGGACGTGCTGATGGCTGCCATCGCGGCACGCCTGATCACCAAGCTCGTCGATATCCAGGACACGCATGGCGAGGCGACCATCGTCCTGACCGGCGGGTCGATCGGCATCGGCTCGCTCAGGGCCGTCAGGGAATCCCCTGCGTCCCGGGCCGTGGACTGGTCCAAGGTGAACTTCTGGTGGGGTGACGAACGCTTCGTCGGAGCTGAGGATTCGGACCGGAACGCCCGGCAGGCGCAAGAAGCCCTGCTTGCACACGTTCCGGTGGACCCGTCCCGGGTCAACGTCCCGGGTTCCGCTGATGAGTTTGCTTCGCCGGAGGACGCGGCGGCGGATTACGCTCGCCGGCTCAGCGAAGCTGCCGCGGCTGAACACGCCGCGGACATGTCCGACGACCGTCCCGAGCACCCGGGCAATCTGCCGCGGCTGGACATCGTGCTGCTGGGCGTCGGCCCGGACGCGCACGTGGCGTCCCTTTTCCCCGAGCAGGCCGGAATCCGCGAGACGGACCTGACTGTGGTCGGTGTCCGCAACTCCCCCAAGCCCCCTCCGCTGCGCGTCTCCCTGACCCTGCCGGCCATCAACACCGCCGCCGAGGTCTGGATGGTGGTGGCCGGGGACGACAAAGCCGGCGCCGTCGGGCTGGCGCTGGCCGGTGCGAATCCGGTCCAGGTCCCGGCAGCGGGACCGCGCGGGCGGAGCAAGACTCTGTGGCTCATCGATGCGAACGCGGCCTCCCGGGTCCCGGAACAGCTAGTCCGGAAGGCCCCGTCGGGCGCGTAACCGTTCGAGCGCTCCAGCCAGCACGTCTTCGGCGTCCTGGCTGGAGCGTCTTTCTTTAACATATTCGAGGTGGGTTTTAAACCCCTCGCCGGGCACGTCATCGAGGCCGAATTTGGCGGCGTCGCGGCTTGCGGTGCAGCCGCAGTGGCGGCAGTCCCAGACACCGGGGATTTGTTCCTCCGGGAGCCGGGCGAACACGAGGCTGGTCTCATGGCCTTTGGCGCATACATAAGAAACGCGAAGACGGGGCTGGCCTGCGCCGGCCCCGTCCCGTGGCTCGTGCCGGGGCGCCGCCCCTTCGATGGCACCTACCCGGATGCCCCTGAACCCCGAAGCAGAATGCAGCATCGGCAACTCCTCGCTACTCGACTGGTGGAATAGTGCCTGCCATCAGCCACAGTGTAGTTCGTAAGTTCCCGATGCTGCAGTGCCATCGCGGTCTTGAAATTATATTGTGCCCAAACCGCCTAGGAATCGATACCCGTGTTGAACCTCATGAGCAGGCCCAATGCGACGATCACGACGGCCCAGGTGACGCCGAGGATGACCGTGAACCTGTTCAGGTTCCGCTCGGCAACACCCGAGGAACTGAGCCCGGAGCTCATACCGCCGCCGAACATGTCGGACATACCCCCGCCGCGTCCCTTGTGGAGCAGGATGAGCAGCGTCAGCAGGAGGCTGGTGATGCCCAGGAGGACCTGCAGAATGACATGAAGAACGTCCACGACGGCCTTTCAGAAGATTTGGATTGCGGGGCGACGCCTGTGCCGGACTAATCCGTCGACAGGTGGCTCTCGAACCTCACAATATTAGCAAACTCCGCGGCGTCCAAGCTGGCGCCGCCAACGAGCAGGCCATCGACGTCGCGTTCTTTCATGATCGAGGCAGCGTTGTTGGCCTTGACCGAGCCGCCGTACAGGAGCCGGGTCTTGCCGGCCGTGTCCGCGCCGAACAAGGTGGCGAGCTCGGCGCGGATGGCGGCGCACATCTCCTGCGCGTCTTCCGGTCCCGCGACCTCCCCGGTGCCGATGGCCCAGACGGGCTCGTAGGCGACGACGAGTTCGGCTGCCTGCTCTGCGGTGAGTCCCTCGACCCCGGCGCGGAGCTGGGTCAGGGTGTGGTCCACGTGGGTGCCGGCCTGACGGACTTCCAGGCCCTCTCCGACGCAGAGCACCGGCGTCACGCCGTGGCGGAACGCCGCCTTGACCTTGGCGTTGAGCACGTCGTCGGCTTCGTTGTGGATGGTTCGGCGTTCGCTGTGGCCGACCAGCACGTAGCTGCAGCCGAGCTTGGCGAGGAACTGGCCGGAGATATCGCCGGTGTAAGCGCCCGAGTCGGCCGGCGACAGATCCTGGCCGCCGTAGACGATTTCGAGTTCATCGCCCTGGACGAGGGTCTGCACGCCGCGGAGATCAGTGAACGGAGGGAAGACGGCCACCTCGGCCCGGCTGTAATCGTGCTTGGCGTCGGACAGGGTCCAGGCCAGTTTCTGCAGGAGGGTGATGCCCTGGACGTGGTCCATGTTCATCTTCCAGTTGCCTGCGATGAAAGGCGTGCGGTCAAAGGTGCCGTTGGTTGACGTAGTCACGTGATCTCCAAAAGATGTGGCGGTCAGAATTGCTGGTCGGAAAATTGTGGGGCGGGACCGGCCGCACAGCCGGCAGGGTTCCCCGTGCCGGGGAACCCTGCCGGAGTGCGTACTTAGCGGTCCAGGACGCTCAGTCCCGGGAGTTCCTTGCCTTCAAGGTACTCAAGGCTGGCGCCGCCGCCGGTGGAAATGTGGCCGAACTGGTCATCGGCGAAGCCGAGGGTCCGGACCGCGGCGGCGGAGTCGCCGCCGCCCACGACGGTGAATGCCTCGGTTTCGGTCAGCGCCTGGGCCACGGCCCGCGTTCCGCCGGCGAACGCGGGGAATTCGAAAACGCCCATGGGGCCGTTCCAGAACACCGTCCGCGCACCCTTGATCTGGTCGGCGAAGGCAGCAGCCGTCTCGGGGCCGATGTCCAGGCCGATTCCCTGGGCGCCGAAGCTGGTGGATTCAATCGCTACCGCAGCCACCGTTTCGTGCTCGGCGTCTGCCGCGAACCTGCTGGCCACCACGACGTCGGTGGGCACGACAAACGCAGTTCCGGCATCTGCCGCGCGCTTCAGGTAGTCCTGGACGACCGGAATCTGGTCTTCTTCGAGCAGGCTGCCCGCAACTTTGTGGCCTTCGGCCGCAAGGAAGGTGAACAGCATGCCGCCGCCGACGAGGATGGTGTCAGCCTTGCCGATCAGGTTGTCGATGACCGCGAGCTTGTCGGAGACCTTGGAGCCGCCGAGCACCACCACGTAGGGTCGCTGGGTATCGGCGGTGAGCTTGCGCAGCACTTCGACTTCCGTGCGCACCAGGTCGCCCTGGTAGGACGGCAGCCGCGTGGCGACGTCGTACACGCTGGCGTGTTTGCGGTGCACGGCGCCGAAGGCGTCGTCCACGAAGGCTCCGTTGTCGCCTGTGAGGGCCACCAGTTCGTCCGCGAACGCGCCGCGCTCGGCGTCGTCCTTGCTGGTTTCCCGGGCGTCAAAACGCACGTTTTCGAGAACCAGGACCTCGCCGTCGCCCAGTGCCGAGGCCGCGGCGGTAGCCGAGGCGCCGACCGTGTCGTCCGCGAGGGAGACTTTGAACGTGGCAAGCTCGGCCAACCGCGCCGCGGCCGGTTTGAGCGAGTACTTCTCCTCCGGCGCGCCCTTGGGGCGTCCGAGGTGGGCTGTCACCAGCACGCGGGCACCGGCGTCCGTGAGCTTTGCGAGCACTGGCAAAGAGGCCTTGATCCGGCCGTCGTCAGTCACTGCAGAGCCGTCGAGCGGCACGTTCAGGTCACTTCTGACCAGAACGTACCGCCCGCGGACACCATCAGCGATCAGTTCGTTGAGGGTGTGGAAAGTCATGTGTCTTACCCTAGCCCAGCTTGTCGGCGACGAGCTCCGTGAGGTCCACGAGGCGGTTCGAGTAGCCCCATTCGTTGTCGTACCAGGAAACAACCTTGACCTGGTTGCCGATGACCTTGGTCAGGCCCGAGTCGAAGATCGAGGAGGCCGGATCGCCGACGATGTCGGAAGAGACGATCGGCTCGTCGGTGTAGGTCAGGAAGCCCTTGAGCTCCGGGGTCTCCGACGCGGCCTTCAGGGCGGCGTTGACTTCCTCGACGGTGGTTTCGCGGGAAACCGTGACGGTCAGGTCGGTTGCGGAGCCGGTCGGAACCGGAACGCGGATGGCGTAGCCGTCAAGCTTGCCCTTAAGCTCCGGGAGGACCAGGCCGATGGCCTTGGCAGCGCCAGTGGAGGTGGGGACCATGTTGATGGCGGCGGCGCGGGCGCGGCGCAGGTCGCTGTGCGGGCCGTCCTGCAGGTTCTGGTCGGCCGTGTAGGCGTGGATGGTGGTCATCAGGCCGCGCTCGATGCCGAACGAGTCGTTGATGACCTTGGCCAGCGGGCCGAGGCAGTTGGTGGTGCAGGAAGCGTTGGAGATGATGTTGTGCTTCGCGGGATCGTAGAGGCCCTCGTTGACGCCCAGAACGATCGTGATGTCCTCGTTCGAGGCCGGAGCGGAGATCAGGACCTTCTTGGCGCCGGCATCGATGTGCTTCTGCGCGTCAGCTGCCTTGGTGAAGAAACCGGTGGACTCGATCACGATGTCGACGCCCAGCTCGCCCCAGGGCAGGTTGGCGGGATCGCGCTCGGCGAGAACCTTGATGGACTTGCCGTCGACGACGATGTTGCCGTCCTTGACCTCTACGGATTCGGTCAGGCGGCCGCCGACAGAGTCGTACTTGAGCAGGTGGGCGAGGGCTTCAGGGCTGGTGAGGTCGTTGACAGCAACGATTTCCAGGTCGGCGCCCTGAGCCAGGGCTGCCCGGAAGTAGTTGCGGCCAATACGGCCGAAGCCGTTGATACCAATACGTGTCGTCACGTTTTCAGTCTCCTTGGTGCTTGTGCAAGCACGACTAGTTGAGTCAGGCGTTCAAGCCAACTAACAGATCCCGCACGCCATTGGGCAGAGATGATTAACAGATCGGAGGACGACCAGCTCCATTGCTGAAGGCCAGCCGCCTTCCGTGATCCATCTTACGTTTAAGTAGGTCCGCCCCCGCAACTGCGGAGGCGGACCGTCCACGATTCGACCCTGAACGGGGCCAATGTGCGTTTTATTACAGACGCATGTCTACCGCGTCACACTAGAGCGTGATGAGGCCCGTTGCGTTTTTGCGCGCGCCGTCGAATCGCTTGGCTACGTCGGCCCAGTTCACGATGTTCCAGAAGGCCTTGACGTAGTCGGCCTTGACGTTGACGTAGTCGAGGTAGAAGGCGTGCTCCCACATGTCCAGCATCAGCAGCGGGGTGGTGCCGAGCGCGACATTGCCCTGCTGGTCATAGAGCTGTTCGATGACCAGGTTCCCGCCAATGGGCTCGTAGGCCAGGAACGCCCAGCCGGACCCTTGCAGGGCAAGGGCGGCGGCGCTGAACTGCGCGCGGAAGGCGTCGAAGGAACCGAAGGCGTCCTCGATGGCTGCCGCCAGTTCACCCTCAGGCTTGTCGCCGCCGTCCGGGGATAGGTTGTTCCAGAACACCGAGTGGTTGACGTGGCCGCCGGTGTGGAACGCAAGGTCCTTGGAAAGGCGGTTGATGTTGGCGAAGTCGCCCTTGTCGCGCGCCTCAGCCAGCTGGGCCAGCGCATTGTTGGCCCCCGCCACGTAGGCGGCGTGGTGCTTGCTGTGGTGCAGCTCCATGATGCGGGCGGAGATGTGGGGCTCCAGCGCGGCGTAGTCGTAGCTGAGCTCGGGCAGAACGTACTCGGTCACAAAATCCTCCAATGTCGTGGACGGGATGTCCGGTTTGGTACTTCTTGGATTGTGCATCCGGGTGATGTTGCACCCGGAAGTATTCTGGTGGAAGGCGGCGTCTGCTGGGAACAACCCGCGAGGCAGCCAGCATATTTCCACCGTCTGGAGCCTATCGGTTCCTGCCGCCGGAACGGAGTCAGTCGTCCAGCATTTCCGGTGTTACGTTGGCCTCCGTACCGGGGATGCCCAGGTCCACGGCGCGTTTGTCGGCCATCGCCAGGAGCCTGCGGATCCGGCCAGCGATGGCGTCTTTGGTCATTACGGGTTCGGCGAGCCGGCCCAGTTCATCCAGGCTCGCCTGCTTGTGCGCGACCCGGAGCTCGCCGGCGTATTTGAGGTGGTCCGGGACGTCGTCGCCAAGTATCTCCAGGGCGCGGTCCACACGTGCACCTGCGGCGACGGCGGCCTGGGCAGAGCGGCGCAGGTTGGCGTCATCGAAGTTTGCCAGCCGGTTGGCGGTGGCCCTGACCTCCTTGCGCATGCGGCGCTCTTCCCAGACCATCAGCGCATCGTGGGCGCCCATGCGGGTCAGCAGTGCGGCGATCGTGTCGCCGTCGCGGATCACGACCCGGTCGACGCCCCTGACTTCGCGGGCTTTGGCCTGGATGCCGAGGCGGCGGGCCGCGCCGACGAGGGCCAGGGCGGATTCCGGGCCGGGGCAGGTTACTTCCATCGCGGAGGATCGTCCGGGTTCGGTCAGGGAGCCGTGCACCAGGAACGCGCCGCGCCAGACTGCTTCCGCGTCGGCTGCGGATCCGTTGACTACCACCGACGGCAACCCGCGGACGGGCCTTCCGCGGGCGTCCAGGAGCCCGGTCTGGCGGGCAAGGGCCTCGCCGTCGCGGACAACGCGCACCACGTAGCGGCTGCCTCGCCGCAGCCCTCCGCCCGATACGACGATGATCTCGCTCTGGTGGCCGTAAACCTCTGCAATGGCGGCACGCAGCCGTCGTGCGGTTGAGGCGAGGTCCACCTCGGCCTCGATCACGATCCGGCCGGAAATGATGTGCAGTCCGCCGGCGAAGCGGAGCATGGCCGACACTTCGGCTTTGCGGACCGAAGATTTCTTAATATCCAGCCGGGAAAGTTCTTCCTTGACTGATGCTGTCAGTGCCATGGCACGTTTCCTACCTGTTCCCGAAAATGTCGTGGTACGCCGTAGCCAGACGCAGTGGGTCGTGCACCGGCCGGCGACCGGACGCCCCTACTTTACCTAAGACCACCTCTGCCCCGAGCATGCCGGCGGCTCGTTCGAAGGCGGGAACGTCCTGAACTGTCGACGGATCGGCCAGCACGACGTCGACTGTGAAGTCCGGGGCGTAGTCGCGCAGCACAAGCAGGTGGTCCGCTGCGGTCATCCCGGCCGTTTCCTTGGTGTTCATGTCAAGGTTCATCGTCAGGCAGCGCCGGGCGGCGGTGTTGCAGAGCGCCTCGCGCATTTCCGGCAGGAGCAGGTGCGGCAGCACGGAGGTGTACCAGGATCCCGGGCCCAGGACGACCCAGTCGGCGAGTTCAATCGCGGTGAGGGCTTCGATGCAGGCCGGCGCGTCCTCCGGGAGCAGCCGCACGCGCTCCAAGGAGCCGGCGACGGCGCATTTCGCCTGGCCCGTCACGGTCTGCAGCACCGAGGTGCCGTCAGGAGCCGTGATGCGGACCTGCCCCTCGATGGTCAGCGGGATGCTGGACATGGGCAGGACCTCGCCGCGGGCGCCCAGCAGGGCGCCGGCCCATTTCAGGCCTGCCACGGTGTCCCCCAGGAGTTCCCAGAGGGTCACGATCAGGAGGTTGCCCATGGCGTGGGCATCGAGGGAGCCGCCGCGGCCCTTTCCGGGCTCAAAGCGGTGCTGCATAACATCACGCCACGTACGTCCCCAGTCGGTGTCATCGCACAGGGCGGACAGCGCCATTCGGAGGTCGCCGGGCGGCAGGACCCCGTATTCCTCGCGCAGCCGGCCGGAGGAACCGCCGTCGTCGGCGACGGTGACGATGGCGGTCAGCTCCGAGGTCAGCAGCCGGAGGGCCGATAACGATGCGGCGAGGCCGTGCCCGCCGCCGAGGGCCACGACGGACGGACCCTTGTCCTGCTGGCTGGCGAAGGCTGCACTGGCAGGCGAGATCAGGGGCAGCGGCCCGGTGAGCAGCGCCATTATTCCCGGCCCAGGTCCCGGTGCGTGGTGGTCACGGTGACACGGGGATACTGCGCCAGCCGGCGCGACAGTTCGACGGCGACTGCCACGGACCGGTGTTTGCCACCGGTGCAACCCACGGCAATCGTCGCGTAGTGCTTGTTCTCACGGCGGTAGCCGTCCAGGACGGGTTCGAGGGCCATCACGTAGCGCTCCACGAAGTCACTGACCCCTTCGGCCTCCAGAACGTAGTCGCTGACGTCCTTGTCCAGCCCGGTATGGGGCCGGAGCGCCGGGACCCAGTGCGGGTTGGGGATGAAGCGGACGTCGGCGACGTAGTTCGCGTCTACGGGCAGCCCGTATTTGAACCCGAAACTCATGACGTTCAGCCGCAGCGCCACCGGCCCGGTTTCGCTGAACAGTTCGGTGATGGCGGTCGCGAGCCCGTGGACGTTCAGTGCGGTGGTGTCCAGGACAATGTCCGCGGATTCCTTGAGCTCGCGCAGGAGTTCACGTTCGGCGGCAATGCCGTCCAGGATCCTGCCGCCGCCCTGCAGCGGGTGGGGCCGCCTGCCCTGTTCAAAGCGGCGGACGAGCACGTTGTCTCCGGCGTCCAGGAACAGCACCCTGAAGGTGACTCCGCTGGCTTCGAGGGCGCGAAGGGCCGTGCGGATGTCGGCGAAGAGGTCCTTGCTGCGGACGTCGATGACGACGGCGAGCTTGGAGATTGAGCGGGGTGAGTGCGACACAAGATCGGCCAGCGTCCCCAGCATCTGCGGCGGGAGATTCTCGACGACGTACCAGCCGTGGTCTTCCAGAGCGTCCGAAGCGGTGCTCCGGCCTGCCCCGGACATCCCTGTTACCACGAGCAGCTCCGCCTCGTCCGGTTTGACGGGCGTCATACCGTCCGATTCCGTCCCGGATCCTGTGATCGACTCTGCCATCTGTGATGCCCCGTTCTGCTGTTGCTGGCCGCGCGGAAGGCGTGAGTTGCCGCCGGGCGTGCCGAATCCCAAGTTCTTACCCTAGCTAAGTTTCACAGCGCGGGCTAAGTTTCGAGGATTTCTCCGGTTGTCATGTTGACCGCCGGCACCTCGGCCTCCCCGTCCCCGCCGTCGGGGCTGAAATGCCGGGAGATCGCCTCGGCCAAGGACGGCCCGACTCCCTTGGCCTGCATGAGTTCCTCGACGGTGGCGGCCTTGATACTCCTGACGGATCCGAACCGGGCCAGCAGGGCCTTGCGTTTGGACTCCCCCAGGCCCGGCACGCTGTCCAGCGCGGAGACGGTCATCGCCTTGCCGCGCTTCTGCCGGTGGAAGGAGATGGCGAAGCGGTGCGCCTCGTCGCGGACGCGTTGCAGCAGGTACAGCCCGGCGGAGGCGCGCGGGAGGATGACCGGGAAATCCGTGTCCGGCAGCCAGACCTCCTCCAGCCGTTTGGCGAGCCCGACCACGTAGACGTCGTCGATGCCGAGGTCTGCAAGGGCTCGGGCGGCCGCATTAACCTGGGGCAGGCCGCCGTCGACGACTACGAGGTTGGGCGGGTAGGCGAACTTCGCTTTCGGGACGGGGGTGGTCGTGTCTGCGGCTGCCTCGGCCGCTGCGGTGTCAAGGGCCGCCTGGTGTCCCGGGAGCCGTGCCGCTTCGGCGTGGTGCTCCTTTTCCTGAAGGTAGTTGCGGAACCGGCGGGTCAGCACGTCGTGCATCGCGGCGGTGTCGTCGTTGGCTGCTTCCCCGGTGACGGAGAATTTGCGGTAGTCGGACTTTTTCGGCAGGCCGTCCTCCACCACGACCATGGAACCGACCACGTTGGTGCCCTGGACGTGCGAGATGTCATAGCATTCGATCCGCAGCAGCGCCACGGGCAGGTCGAGGGCCTCCTGCAGCTCCTGGAGCGCTTGGGAGCGGAGGGTCAGATCGCCGGCGCGGCGGGTCTTGTGCAGTTTAAGGGCGTGCTCGGCGTTGTCGCGGACGGTGGACAGCAGGGCCGCTTTGTCGCCGCGCCGCGGCACGCGGACATCCACTTTCGCGCCGCGCAGGCCGCTGAGCCACTGCGTGAGTTCGGCCGCGTTGCTCGGCTCGGCCGGGACCAGGACCTCCCGGGGCAGCCGGCCCTGGCTCCCCGCTTCGTCGCCGTAGACCTGCTGGAGCAGGTGCTCCAGCAGGTCCGGGGTGGTGGTGTCTTCGACTTTTTCCACAACCCAGCCGCGCTGGCCGCGGATCCGTCCGCCACGGACGTGGAACACCTGGACGGCCGCTTCGAGTTCATCCTCGTGCAACGCGAAGACGTCGGCCTCGGTGTCCTCCGCCAGGACGACTGCGTTGCGTTCGAACACCTTTTTCAGCGCAATGATGTCGTCCCGGATCCTGGCGGCCCGTTCGTAATCGAGTTCCGCGACGGCGCCGGCCATGTCCTTTTCGAGCCGCGACACGAAGGGTTTCGCTTCCCCGCCCATAAAGGTGCAGAAGTCCTCCGCCAGGGCCCGGTGTTCCTCAGGGGAAATGCGGCCCACACACGGGGCTGCACACTTGTCGATGTAGCCGAGCAGGCAGGGCCGGCCGCTGGCCTCGGCCCTTTTCAGTACCCCGGCGCTGCAGCTGCGCACCGGAAACACACGCAGCAGCGTGTCCAGGGTTTCGCGGATCGCTCCTGCGGTGTATGGCCCGAAGTAGCGGGTGCCCTTGCGGCGTTCGCCGCGCAGAACCTGGACGCGGGGATATTTCTCACCCATGGTGACGGCAAGGTAGGGATAGCTTTTGTCGTCGCGGAACATCACGTTGAACCGCGGAGTGAATTCCTTAATCCAGGTGTATTCGAGCTGGAGGGATTCGAGTTCGCTGCCCACGACTGTCCACTCCACGCTGCTGGCAGCGTGGACCATGGCGAAGGTCTTAGGCAGCAGGCCTGCGGGGTTGGCGAAGTACGAATTCAGGCGGGAACGGAGATTCTTGGCCTTGCCGACGTAGATGACCCGGCCGTGCGGGTCCCGGAAGCGATAGACGCCCGGATTGGTCGGAATTTCACCCGTCTGGGGTCGGTAACTTGCTGGATCTGCCACGAGTCCAGTCTACTGAGCCGGTGGCGGCTATTCGGCGCTCTTGTTCTGATTGTAGGTGGTGGCACGCTGCTGCCCGCTGAGCTCCGCGATGGCGTCCATGATCCGGTCGGTCACCTGGCGGCGGGCCGGCAGCGAATGGTCCGGCCCGGTCCGCTCGAAGTACAGCGGTTCGCCCACTTTCATGGTGAAGTGCTGAGGTTTGACCGAATTGCTGCCCGCCGGCTGGAGGGTTTCGGTACCGATCAGGCCGACCGGGATGACGGGGGCGCCGGTCGTCAGGGCGAGCCAGCCGACTCCGGTGCGGCCCCGGTACAGGATGCCGTCGCGTGAGCGGGTGCCCTCGGGATAGATGCCGATGCCCTTTCCTGCCTCCAGGATGTCCAGCAGTGTTTTCAGGGCCTGGACACTGGCGGCCTGTTCGCCGCGCTCCACCGGGATGGAGCCGACGGCCTCAAAGAACGACTTCATGGCCTTGCCCTTGAAGCCGCCGGTCGTGAAGTACTCAGCCTTGGCGAAGAAGGCGACAGGGCGGGGCATGAGCGCCTGGACAATGACACTGTCCAGAAAGGAAAGGTGGTTGGGGGCGACAATGAACGGCCCGTCGGCGGGCACGTTCTCCAGTCCGATCACCGTGGGCCGGCAGGTCGAGGAAATAAGGCCGCGGGTGGTCCAGCGGATTGCGTCAAACATTGCCATCGGTGGGCACCTCGTTCGGGGCGTTGGTCGTCAGGGCGGCGGCGCGGACGGGGTCCAGCCTGCCTATAGTGTCACGGAGTTCGCGTGCGCTGTGCACGATTGTGAAGGCACCCGCCGCATCGAGTTCGCCTTCGAGCGCGAAGCCCCAGCCGACGCCGATGCAGTTGAGCCCGTTCGCGGCTGCTCCGGCCACGTCCTGGGCCCGGTCTCCCACCATGACGGCGGCTTCGGCTGCAGAGGACCGCGTTTCCAGGTCCGCCAAGGCGGCGGCAACAATGCCCGTTTTGCCGGGCGGCCCTCCGGCTTGTGCAGCCTCATCGGCGGCGGAGCCACGGATGGAGTCGAAACAGGAGGCGATCCCGTGGTGTTCGAGGACGATTCGCGCGAGCCACTCGGGTTTCTGGGTGGCGACCGCAAGGGGCCGGCCCGCCTCGACGTAGGCCAGGAGCAGTTCCCCGATGCCGGGGTAAATCCGGCTCTGGGCAATCCCGGTGGACAGATAGTAGTCCCGGTAGATCCTGATGGCGTCTTCGAGTTTGCCCGCCGGTACCCCGGCGATGTTGACGAGGGCGTCGCTGAGCTTGGGCCCGATCATGGCGTCCAGGCGATCCCGGCCGGGGACCGTGAGGCCCAGTTCCGTGAGGGCTGTGGTGATTCCGTCCGATATTCCCCGGCCCGGATCGACAAGAGTGCCGTCCAGGTCAAAGATCACGGGCACTGTTGTATGCGTCACCGGCTTAGTTTCTCACGAGTCCGCTGATGCCAGAAACTCGCATTCCCTGCGAGGAATACTTCGTTGCGCGTATCCGGGGAGGCGCGGCCGGGGCGCAGCCCCGGCCGCGCCGTCAGGCCAGCAGTTCGGCCAGGAAGGCCGCGGTATGGCTCTCTGTTGATTTGGCCACTTGTTCGGGTGTGCCGGAGGCGACCACGCGGCCACCTCCCGAACCTCCGTCGGGTCCCAGGTCAACGACCCAGTCGGCGCTTTTGATGACGTCGAGGTTGTGCTCGATGGTGATGACGGTGTTGCCTTTGTCCACCAGACCCTGGAGGACAAGGAGCAGTTTGCGGATGTCCTCGAAGTGCAGGCCGGTAGTGGGCTCGTCCAGGACGTAGACGCTCCTGCCATTGGAGCGTTTCTGCAGCTCCGCCGCCAGTTTGACGCGCTGGGCTTCGCCGCCGGACAGGGTGGTGGCCGGCTGGCCCAGCCGCACGTAACCCAGGCCGACGTCGACGAGTGTCTTCAGGTGCCGGGCAATCGGGGAAAACGCGGCAAAGAACTCCGCGCCTTCCTCGATGGGCATGTTCAGCACATCCGCGATGGTCTTGCCCTTGTAGTGAACCTCCAGGGTCTCGCGGTTGTAGCGGGCACCGTGGCACACCTCGCACGGGACGTAGACGTCCGGAAGGAAGTTCATTTCGATCTTGAGCGTGCCGTCGCCCGAGCACGCTTCGCACCGCCCGCCCTTGACGTTGAAGGAGAACCGGCCGGGCTGGTAGCCCCGGACCTTGGCCTCGGTGGTCTCGGCAAAGAGTTTCCGGATGTTGTCGAAAACGCCCGTGTAGGTGGCGGGGTTGGAGCGCGGGGTGCGGCCGATCGGACTCTGGTCGACGTGCACCACCTTGTCCAGGTGCTCGAGGCCCTGGATCGACTTGTGCCGTCCGGCGACCTGTTTGGCGCCGTTCAGCTTGTTGGCCAGCACCTTGTACAGGATCTCGTTGACCAGCGTGGATTTACCCGAGCCGCTGACCCCGGTAACGGCGGTGAACAGGCCGAGCGGGAAGGTGGCATCCACGTTCAGGAGGTTGTTCTCCTTTGCGCCCACGACCTTCAGCTCACGCTTCTTGTCATACTTGCGGCGCTTCTTCGGGATCTCGATGCTCTTGCGGCCCGACAGGTAGTCCCCGGTCAGGGATTCGGTGTTGCCGAGGAGGTCCTCGTAGGAGCCGGAGTGCACAACCATGCCGCCGTGTTCGCCGGCGCCAGGTCCGATATCGACGATCCAGTCGGCCTCCTGGATGGTATCTTCGTCGTGCTCTACGACGATCAGGGTATTTCCGAGGTCCCGGAGCCGGGTCAGGGTCTCGATCAGCCGGCGGTTATCCCGCTGGTGCAGGCCGATGGACGGCTCGTCGAGGACGTACAGCACACCCACGAGTCCCGAGCCGATCTGGGTGGCCAGGCGGATGCGCTGGGCTTCGCCGCCGGACAGCGTTCCGGAGGCCCGTTCGAGGTTCAGGTACTCCAGGCCGACGTCGAGGAGGAAGGTCAGGCGCGCCTGGATTTCTTTCAGGACCTGGTGCGCGATCTGTGCTTCCCGGCCGGTCAGGACGAGGGTGTTCAGGAAGTGCGCGCAGTCCCGCATCGGCATGGCTGCAACTTCGGCGATTGACTTGCCGTTGATGAGGACCGAGAGGGACGCCGGGTTCAGCCGGGCGCCGTTGCAGGCCGGACACGGGATCTGCCGCATGTACTCCTCGTAGCGGTCGCGCGCGTGGTCCGAGTCGGTTTCGCCGTGTTTGCGGTGCACGTACTGGACGACGCCCTCAAAGCCGGTGCTGTATTTCCGCTCCCTGCCGAACCGGTTCCGGTACTGCACCACAACCTTGTGGTCCTTGCCGTGCAGAACCGTCTGGCGGGCCTCGTTGGAGAGCTTCTCCCACGGGTCGGTCATGGAAAAGCCGAGCTCCTCGGCGAGGCCTGCCAGCAGCCGGTTCCAGTATTCGGTGGTTGCCGTCCCCAGCGACCACGGGGAGATGGCGCCTTCGGCGAGGGACAGTTCCGGGTTCGGGATGATGAGTTCCTCATCCACCTCCAGCTTGGTGCCGATGCCGCTGCACGCGCTGCAGGCGCCGAACGGGTTGTTGAAGGAGAAGGACCGCGGTTCGATCTCATCGATGGCGAGGGGGTGTTCGTTGGGGCAGGCCAGGTGTTCGGAGAAGGCCCGGACCCGGTCCGGATCTTCGGCGTCGAGGTCCACAAATTCGGCCAGGACCCGTCCTTCGGCCAGGCCCAGTGCAGTTTCGACCGAGTCGGTCAGCCGCTGGCTGATGCCGTCCTTGACCACGAGGCGGTCCACGACGACCTCGATGGTGTGCTTGAACTGCTTGCCCAGTTTGGGCGGGTCGCTAAGCTGGACGAGTTCGCCGTCCACCCGCGCGCGCGAGTAGCCCTTGGCGGTCAGCTCCTTGAACAGGTCAACAAACTCCCCTTTGCGTCCGCGGACCACGGGAGCCAGGACCTGGAAGCGCGTGCCTTCTGCCAGTTCCAGCAACTGGTCCACAATCTGCTGCGGCGTCTGCCTGGCCACGGGTTCCCCGCAGATGGGACAGTGCGGCCGGCCTACACGGGCCCATAGCAGGCGCATGTAGTCGTAGATTTCGGTGATCGTGCCGACGGTGGACCGGGGGTTTTTGCTGGTCGACTTCTGGTCGATCGACACGGCCGGGGAAAGGCCTTCGATGAAGTCGACGTCAGGCTTGTCCACCTGGCCCAGGAATTGGCGGGCGTAGGCGGACAGGGATTCGACGTAACGGCGTTGGCCTTCGGCGAAGATGGTGTCGAAGGCGAGGGAGGACTTCCCGGACCCGGAGAGGCCGGTGAAGACGATCATTGCGTCGCGGGGCAGGTCCAGGTCCACGTTGCGCAGGTTGTGTTCCCGCGCCCCTTTCACGAGGAGGCGCGTCAGGTCCGGACGGTGGACCGCAGCGGGCTCCCCGCCCGGGCCGGCGGGAGCCAAGGACGCGTTGTCGGACTGAACTTCAACGGCATGGTTTTCAGCTACGGCTTTAGGCACGGAATCAATGCTAATCGAAAACTTCTTCGAACTGCGACCTGCGCCGGGCGTCCGGTGGACGCCGCGCGGCTAGTCACTGTCGTAGGCGGCGGCCAGCAGCTGGACTGCCTCGGCAAAACTGGCGCCCTGTGCCTTGGCCGCCGCAGCGAACGTCGCGGCAGCGTCCGACAGTGAGCTCCAGGCAGCGTCCCGGGCGCAGACGATTGTGCCGTTCCTGCCGCGCGTCACGACGACGCCGGCACCCTCAAGTTCCTTGTAGGCCCGCGCTACCGTATGCGGTGCCACGCCAAGTCCGGCTGCAAGGTTCCGGACGGCCGGGAGCTTCGTTCCGGGCGCGAGGCTGCCGTCATCCGCGCGCTGAATGATGTACAGCCGGAGCTGGTCGAAGAGCGGCACCGAGCTGGCCTGGTTGGGCTTCCACGCCCCCGGAAAAGCCCCCGCCGCGTGAGCTGCGGGGCTCACTGTTGCGGCCCCCCGATACCCGGGTGCTGTTCGCGGCCAGCGAACTGAGCCCGGTACAAGCGGGCATAAAATCCGTCCCCGGCAATCAACTGGTGGTGGGTCCCGTGTTCAACGATCCGTCCGTGGTCCATAACGAGAATTAGATCAGCGTCCCGGACTGTGGCCAAGCGGTGGGCAATCACAAAGCATGTGCGTCCTTCCCGCAACCGCTGCATCGCCTCCCTGATCTGCACTTCGGTACGGCTGTCGACGGAGCTCGTCGCCTCATCCAGCATGAGAATGCTGCGGGCAGCCAGCTGCGCCCGGGCAATGCCGATGAGCTGCTGCTGCCCGTGGCTGAGGGAGTCACCGTCGTTGCCCAGCATCGTGGCGTAGCCTGCGGGCAGGGAGCGGACAAAAGGGTCCACGTGGCTGGGCACGGCGGCGGCAACAATCTCGGCGTCGGTGGCTCCAGGCCGTCCGTACGCAATGTTTTCCCTGACGCTGCCGGTGAAGATCCAGGCGTCCTGGAGCACGGTGCCGAACAACCCGCGGAGCTCCTTGAGCCGCATGCGGGAGATGTCCACGCCGCCGACCGTGATGCGGCCTGAATCGACGTCGTAGAACCGGGTGAGCAGGTTCACCACGGTGGTCTTTCCGGCCCCCGTGGGTCCCACGATCGCGACGAGCTGGCCCGGTTCCACCACAAACGACAGATCCTGCACCGCGGGCTGGCCGGGGCTGTAACTGAACGTCACGTGCTCGAAGGCCACCCGGGCCGAGGCAGCGCGCGCGGGCGGCGTCCGGCCGGCGGCGGCCTCCGCGGAATCGTTCGCCGCAGGATCGTTCGCCGGCTTCTCGGCAGGGTTCTCGGCGGCGTCGAGCAGGTCGAAGACCCGCTCCGCGGACACCAGGCAGGGCTGCACGAGCGTCAGCATGCCGCCGATCTGGCCCATTGGCTGGCTGAAGAGCCGGCTGAACTGGATAAAGGCCTGGACGCCGCCGATGGTCATGGCCCCCGCGGTGACCTGGAGTGCACCGACCACCGCGACGGCGATGTAGTTGAGGTTGGTGACCAGGACCATCAGCGGCTGCACGATCCCGGACAGGAACTGGGCGCGGGCGCTGGCGCGCGTGAGCTCGTCGTTGCAGGCGTGGAAGACGGCCGCCGCCTCGCCCTGCCGTCCGAAGGCTTTGATGACTTCATGGCCGGTGAAAAGGTCCTCCAGCTGGGCGTGCAGCTCTCCGGTGCTGCTCCCCTGCGCCGCGAACTGTGCCTTTGACCGCCGCGCCACCATGATCGTGATCAGGGCGGATACCGGGAATGAAACGAGCGCGATCAGGGCGAGGACCGGTGAGAGCCAGATCATCATGGCGAGGGCGCCGGAAAGCATCAGCACGGACAGAATGAACTGGTTGAGCAGCTGGTTCAAAGCCTGCACAATGATGTCCACATCGTGGGTGGCGCGGCTGAGCACCTCGCCTCGACGCTGTGTCTCGAAATGGCTGAACGGGAGCCGGTGGAGCTTGGCCGCCACCGAAGCGCGCAGCCCGTACCCGACGCGCTGGACTGCTGTGGCCGTCAGGGTCCCTTGCAGCCAGCTGAAGAGGGAGGCGCCCAGGTACATGAGCGCCACTGCCAGCAGCAGGGACGCCAGCTGCGGTTCGTCCAGCCTGCCTCCCACGAAGCCTGCGACGACGACGTCGGTGGCGTCGCCAAGGTACTTGGGCGCGGCCACGTTCAGGGCCACGAACGCGCACGTTGCGGCGACGGCGAGGATCATCCGCCGCTTCGAGGGCCGGAGCAGCCCCAGCAGCCTGAGTGCGGCCCGCCGGCGCGGCCGGCGGGCGGCGGCCGCCGGCGGCCGGTGATTCCGGCCCGGACCGTGTCCCGTCTGGTTCGGCGCCCGGTGCCGGCCGTGTTCAGCTCCGGCGGGGCCCGGCGGGGTGTCGATGGCCGGGTTTCGCCTCACAGGGTGTCCTCGAGCACCAGTTGGGAGGCAGCGATCTGCTGGTAGCTCGGAGACGACGCCAGCAGGTCCTCGTGGGTACCTTGCGCCACGAGCCGGCCGGCCTCCAGCACGAGGATGAGGTCGGCGTCCATGACTGTCGCCACCCGCTCCGCGACGATCAGCACGGTCGCCGCACGGAGCAGGGGCTTGAGGGCTTCGCGCAGCCTGGCGTCGGTCCCGTAGTCCAGTGCCGAGAAGCTGTCGTCAAACAGGTAAACGGGGGCGGGCCGGAGCAACGCCCGGGCAATACACAGCCGCTGCCGCTGGCCGCCGGAGAAGTTGGTGCCGCCCTGGCTGACCGGAGACCCGAGTCCGGGCGCCAACGCCCGGATGAAGTCGTCGGCCTGCGCCGTCCGGAGTGCCTGCCACAGTTCCTCGTCGGTGGCTGCGGGCAGGCCGAGACGAAGGTTTTCCGCTACGGTTCCGGCGAACAAGAACGAATGCTGCGGTACCAGGGCTATGTGCGCGCGCAACGTGTCGAGCGTCATCGCCCGGATATCGCGGCCGTCGATCCGGATCTCGCCGGCAGTGGCGTCCAAGAACCGGGGCAGCAGGTTCAGCAGCGTCGACTTGCCGCTCCCGGTGGCGCCGATGATGGCCGTCGTCGTCGCGGGCGTCGCAATGAAACTGACACCGTCCAGCACGGGCGCCTCGGCCCCCGGGTGGGAGAACGAGACACCACGGAACTCAAGCGTGCTGCCGGACGGCCCGTTCCGGCCGGATGCCGCCTCGGATCCGGCCGTATCCTGGGCCACGGGATCAGTGATGGCAGGTTCCAGGTCGAGCACTTCCCGGATGCGTTCGGCGGAGGCATTCGCGCGCGGTGCGGTCATGAAGACGTACATGGCCATCATGATGGCCACCAGGATCTGCATGATGTAGGCGATCAGGGCGGTGAGTGCGCCCACCCGCATCTGGCCGGCCTGGATCCGGTGGCCTCCGAACCACACCACCGCTACGGAGGAGATATTGACCACCAGCATGATCGCCGGCAGCATGCCGGCGACGAGCAGCGCGGACTGCAGGTTGTTGCCGGTGAGCTCCTTGTTGACGGCGTCGAACCGGTCGGTCTCGTGCTCTTCGCGGCCGAAACCCCGGATGACGTGGGCGCCGATGATCTGTTCCCGCAGCACCCGGCTGGCCCTGTCGATAAGGCCCTGGCCGTCCCGGTAGAGCGGGATGAGGCGGCGCACGATCACAATCATGATGCCGGTGAGGACCGGCACGACGGCGATCACGATGAGGGAGAGCGTGCGGTCCTGGTGCAGGGCGAGGGCAATGCCTCCTCCGAAGATGGCCGGTGCGGCGATCAGCATGGTGAACACCAGGACTGCAAGGTTCTGGATCTGGGCCACATCGTTCGTGGAACGGGTGACAAGGCTCGGGGCTCCGAAGATCCCGACCTCCTGCGAGGACATGGACTGCACTTTGGCGAAGAGTTCGGCCCGCAGTTGCCGCCCGATCTCCATGGCCACCGTCGCGCCCAAGTAACCGGCAGCAATGGCCGTCACTACCTGAACCGCTGCAATCCCGGCCATCCACGCACCGAGAAAGGTGATCACGGCGGTGTTGCCGGTCACGATCCCGTCGTCGATGACGGCGGCGTTCAACGTCGGCAACAGCAGGTTCGCCGTGGTCTGCATCAGCTGCAGGAGGACGATGGCCAGTACGGCCACCTTGTGGGCGGACAAGAGCCGCCCCATCAGACGGAGAAGCACCGAACCTCCATCGTCAGGCCAGGGCTCGGACAGGGAACCAGCAGCACGGCCGGCCCCGCCCGCCGCTTCGCCATTGTAAGCCGGGTCACACCGCTGTCCTTGTCACACTCGTTTCCTTCCGCCCGCGTGTCAAGACACGGGCGGGGTCGGAAGTCCCCGCGGGGCAGGCCCGGCGCGTCCTTCAGGGCGCCCATCGAGGTGTCCGGCCCGCGCGCCGCGGGCACCTCCGGCCTTGCGCCGGGACCCGTACCACGGGCACTAAGCTGGAGAGCGATGAAACTCGTTGATCAGCTCCCCGCCCCCGCCGCCCGAACATCCGGCAGGGCCGGCCTCGATCCGGACGAGCTGTACACCCGTTTCGTCGAATGGACCGAGAGCCGGGGCCTGGCGCTCTACGACGCGCAGGATGAAGCCGTGATGGAGCTTGCCGGCGGCGCCAACGTCATTCTCGCCACGCCCACCGGGTCGGGAAAATCCCTCGTCGCGATCGCCGCGCACTACCAGGCCATGGCCCGGGGACAGCGCAGCTACTACACGGCGCCGATCAAGGCCCTGGTGTCCGAGAAGTTCTTTGCGCTCTGCGACATTTTCGGCGCGGAGAACGTTGGCATGATCACCGGCGATTCCGGCGTCAACCAGGACGCGCCCATTATCTGTTGCACCGCCGAAATCCTGGCCAACATCGCCCTCCGTGAGGGCGCCGCCGCAGAGCTCGGCGCCGTGATCATGGACGAGTTCCATTTCTACTCCGACCCGCAGCGCGGCTGGGCCTGGCAGCTCCCGCTGCTCGAACTCCCGCAGGCCCAGTTCCTGCTGATGTCCGCGACGCTGGGCGACGTCAGCCGGTTCGAGGCGGGCATCACCGAACTGACCGGACGCCCGACGACGACCGTCAGTTCGGCCGAGCGGCCCATTCCGCTGCACTACTACTACGAGCAGACGCCGGTCCACGAGACCCTCGAGGAACTCCTGGCCACGAAACAGGTCCCTGTGTACGTGGTGCACTTCAGTCAGCTCGAGGCGATCGACCGTGCGCAGAACCTGATGAGCATCAACGTCTGCACCCGCGAGGAGAAAGACAAGATCGCCGAGCTGATTGCCGGCTTCCGGTTCGCCGCAGGCTTCGGCAAGACCCTCAACCGGCTGGTCCGGCACGGCATCGGCGTCCACCACGCAGGCATGCTTCCGAAGTACCGCCGGCTCGTGGAGCAGCTCGCCCAGGCCGGCCTGCTGAAGGTCATCTGCGGCACGGACACCCTCGGGGTCGGCATCAACGTCCCCATCCGCACCGTGCTGCTGACGGCCCTGAGTAAGTACGACGGCGTCCGCACCCGGCTGCTCAATTCCCGGGAGTTCCACCAGATCGCCGGCCGGGCCGGGCGGGCGGGCTATGACACGGCCGGGACCGTCGTGGTGCAGGCGCCGGAACACGTTACGGAAAACGTCAAGGCGATGGCAAAGGCCACGGCGAAGTTCGGCGACGACCAGAAGAAGCTCCGCCAGGTGGTCAAGAAGAAGCCGCCGGAGGGCTTCGTGTCCTGGGGCGAGCCGACCTACAAACGCCTTGTGGAGTCCGTGCCCGATCCGCTGACGTCGAGTTTCTCGGTGACCCACGCGATGCTGATGAACCTGATGGAGCGCCCGGGCGACCCGTTCCAGGCGGCCCGCCGGCTGCTCACCGAGAACCACGAACCACGCTCCTCCCAGCTGCAGCTCATGAAAAAGGCCCTCGGCATCTACCGGGAACTGCTGGCCGCCGGCGTCGTCGAGCGGATTCCGCCGGAGGAGCAGGGCCCGGACGGCCGGACCGTGCGGCTCACCGTGCATCTGCAGGCCAACTTCGCCCTGAACCAGCCGTTGTCGCCGTTCGCGCTGGCCGCGCTGGAATTGCTGGACCCGGAGTCGCCGTCGTATGCCCTCGACGTCGTCTCGGTGATCGAGTCGACCCTGGAGAAGCCGCGGCAGATCCTGTCTGCGCAGCAGAAAAAGGCCCGCGGCGAGGCCATCGCCGCGATGAAGGCCGACGGCATCGAATACGACCAGCGGATGGCGATGCTGGAGGAGGTCACCTACCCGCAGCCCCTCGCCGAAATCCTCGGCGAGGCCTTCGACGTCTACCGCCGGGCCGCCCCCTGGATCGGCGACTTCGAGCTCGCGCCGAAGTCCGTGATCCGGGACATGTACGAGCGGGCCATGAACTTCGGCGAGTTCGTCCAGTTCTACGGCCTCGCCCGCTCGGAGGGGATTGTGCTGCGCTACCTCGCGGACGGCTTCAAGGCCCTCCGCCAGACCGTGCCGCAGGACGCGCTCCGTGAGGACCTTGAAGACCTCATCGCCTGGCTCGGCGAACTGGTCCGCCAGGTGGACTCGAGCCTGCTCGATGAGTGGGAGGAGCTCACCTCCGGCGCCGCGCCGACCCCGCATGATGCCCCTCCTCCCCCGCCGCCGTCGCTCACCGCCAACGTCCGGGCCTTCCGGGTGATGGTGCGCAATGAGATGTTCCGCCGAGTGGAGCTTTTCGCCGATGAGGCAGCCACCGCCCTCGGCGAGCTCGACGGCGGTTCAGGCTGGGACGCCGAACGCTGGGAAGACGCCCTGGATGACTACTTTGACGAGCACAACGACATCGGCACCGGACCCGATGCGCGCGGCCCCGGGCTGCTCATCATCACCGAAGAACCCGCCGTGTGGAAGGTCCGGCAGATCTTCGACGATCCGGCCCGCAACCACGACTGGGGCATTTCCGCGGAAGTCGATCTGGCCGCGTCGGACGAAACGGGCACCGCGATCGTCCGGGTCACCGACGTGAACCGTCTCTGAGAACCCGGGTCCGCGCGGCTCCGGGCCTAGGTAGACTCGAGCCATGAGTGTAATCCGCCCCGCAACCGCGACCGACGTCCCCGCAATCCTCCAGATGATCCATGATCTGGCGGTCTACGAGAAGGAGCCGGACGCCGTCCGGAACACCCCGGAGATGCTCACCGAGGTGCTCTTCGGCGAGACTCCGCGGGCCTTCGCGACGATGGCGGAGAACGCGGCGGGCGAGGTCCGGGGCTTCGCGCTGTGGTTCCTGAACTACTCGACGTGGGAGGGCGTCCACGGCATCTATCTCGAGGACCTCTACGTCAAGCCCGAGGCGCGCGGCGAAGGCCACGGCAAGGCGCTCCTGCAGTTTCTCGCCGCGACCGCCGTCGAACGGGGTTATGCCCGGGTCGAGTGGAGCGTCCTGGACTGGAACGAACCCTCCATCAACTTCTACCGCAGCCTCGGTGCCAACCCCATGGACGGCTGGTCGACGTTCCGGCTCACCGGCGACGCGCTGGAAACTTTCGGCGGGGCTCGCGTGGCCTGGGCCCGTGGCTGAACTGCCTGCGACTGCCGGACCGGTTGTTGACCTGCCGGCGACCGGCCTCGCCGCGGCGACGCTGTTGGAATCCGGGAGCACCGTCCGGCACACCATCCGTGCCCGCCACAGCTACCGCGGCATGCGCACCGCGGAGCACTATTTCCGGATGCCGCTGGACCATGCGGGCGCAGCGCTCGACAGCCCCGACCGTGCCGAAACCATCACCGTCTTCGCCCGGGAGTACGTCTCCGCCGACCACAGCGAAGAGGCAGCCGAGCGGCTGCCGTGGCTCGTGTTCCTGCAGGGCGGTCCCGGCGGACGCGGCAACCGGCTGCCGGCCCTGAACGGCTGGACCAAGGCCGCGGCGAAGGACTTCCGGATCCTGATGCTGGACCAGCGCGGGACGGGCCTGTCCTCGGCCATCGACCGGAAAACCCTCCCCCTCCGCGGGGACGCCGCCGCCCAGGCCCGGTACCTGGAGCATTTCCGGGCCGACTCCATCGTCGCCGACGCCGAAGCCATCCGGAAAGCCCTGGGATCGGGCCCGTGGACGGTCTACGGCCAGAGCTATGGCGGCTTCTGCGCGCTGAGCTACCTGTCGTTCGCTCCGGAGGGCCTGCGCGAGGTACTCATCACCGGCGGCCTGGCCCCGCTGACCGGCCCGGCGGACCGCGTCTACCGGGCGACCTTCCGACGGGTCGCGGCCCGCAACGCCGAATACTTCAGCTGGTATCCGGAGGACCGGGCCGTGGTCAGCCGGATCGCCCGCCACTTGCGCGGCACGGCGGAGATGATGCCCGACGGCGCCCGGCTCACCGTCGAGCGTTTCCAGATGGCGGGCTCGTTCCTGGGCGGCAACACCCGGGTCCACGCGCTGCACCATCTCCTGGAGGACGCCTTCGTCCGGACTCCCGACGGCGACCGGCTCTCGGATGCGTTCCTGGAGCAGGTCCACGCCCTCGTGTCCCGTGCGGCGAACCCGCTCTATGCGCTGATGCACGAATCGATCTACGGCCAGGGGGCGGCGACGGACTGGTCGGCCCGACGGGTGCTGCGGGAGTTCCCGGAGTTCCTGCCGGAGGCCCCCGAGCCGCTGCTGACCGGTGAAATGGTGTACCCCTGGTACTTCGAGCAGGACGCGGCGCTCCGGCCGTTGAGCGAGGTGGCGGACCTGCTGGCCGCGAAAGAGGACTGGCCGCCGCTCTACGATCCGGAACGCCTGACGCTCAACACGGTGCCGGTGGCCGCTGCCGTCTACCGCGACGACATCTATGTCGACCGCGAGCTGTCCCTGGAGACCGCGGCGGCCGTCCGTGGCCTGCAGGTCTGGGAAACCGCGGACTACCATCACGACGGCATCGCCGATGACGGAGAAGCCATCTTCGGCCGGCTGCTCGGAATGGTGCGGTCAGCCGCGAGCTAGGTGTATTGTCCACGGACGTTAGGGACGCTCGGCACCGGGCCAGCGCCGTAGCGGCCGTGCCGGGATGGATCAAGTTCGGGCCGGCAACCGCACCGACGGTCACGGCCCACACGACGACAGACAGGGCCCGGCCACGGTGCTCTGGCTCGGCGAGGTCAACCGCTGCGAAACGCGCCTGGAGCGTGGCGGCGGTGCCCGCGCCGATGCCCGCGGCGCCGACGACGAGCAGGAGAAAGGCGCCGGAGACCACCGAGAGGATCATGGGGACGGACCCCAGGAGGGCGGCCAGCGGCAGCGCCGCCAGCCCGGCGCCCAGGGTCATGACCGTGGCCACGGCACCCGCCCAGGCGGTGGAGCCCGAGAGCTCCACCGCGAAGGGCTCCAACAGGGCAGCTGAAACCGGACGGGCCCGCCGGTTCAACGGCTGATGCTGCTACTCGGCGTCGATAAGGCTTTTCCTGGCGTCATCCTCGAGGCGCGGATCCACATGGGCCACCGTGGCCCTGGAGCTGACAAGGCTGGCGAGGACCGCGATAACAATGGTTCCGAGGATGACGGCGAGAGACACGAACGTGGGGATCTCCGGGGCCCACTCGATGTGCCGGCCGCCGTTGATGAACGGCAGTTCGTTGACGTGCATCGCGTGCAGCACCAGTTTGACGCCGATGAACGCCAGGATGAAGGACAGGGCGTGCTTGAGGTAAACAAGCCTGGTCATGAGGCCCCCCAGCAGGAAGTAGAGCTGGCGCAGGCCCATCAGGGCGAACAGGTTGGCAGTGAAAACGATGAACGGGCTCTGCGTCAGTCCGAAGATGGCGGGGATGGAATCGACGGCGAACAGGAGGTCGGTCAGGCCGATCGTGATGAACACGATCAGCATCGGGGTGAAGACCTTCTTGCCGTCCACCACGGTGCGGAGCTTCCCGCCGTCGTACGTCTCGGACATCGGCAGGACCTTGCGGATCCGGGCGATGAGCGGGTTCTCCCGGTCCTCCTCGTCCTCACCGTCGTCCTGTGACTGCTTCCAGGCGGTCCAGAGCAGGAAGGCGCCGAAGACGTAGAACACCCAGCTGAACTGCTCGATCACCATGGCGCCCAGCAGGATGAAGATCCCGCGCAGGATGAGGGCGATGATGATGCCCACCATCAGCACTTCCTGCTGGTATTTCCGCGGTACCGAGAACCGGGCCATGATGATGATAAAGACAAACAGGTTGTCGATGCTCAGGCTGTATTCCGTCACCCAGCCGGCGATGAACTGCCCGCCGTATTCCGGGCCGGTAAAAGCGAACATGGCGCCGCCGAAGGCGAGGGCAAGGGCCACATAGAAGGATACCCACAGCCCGGCTTCTTTCATGGAAGGCTCATGCGGGCGTTTGAGGACCATCAGCAGGTCGGCGGTGAGGATGACGGCGAGGACGGCAAAGGTGCCGATCTCGAACCAGAGGGGCAATGCGGGCACGGAGAAACCTTTCGCAGGGTACGGCTCAGCGATGCAAGTCTCTCCGACGCCTGGCGTGTCCGGTACTGCGTACCTGGTACTGCCTGGCTGCCCGCTACGCCCGGCACGGCATCTGTGCCGTGCGTGCTGACGATCGTAGCGCTTGGGATACTCCCCTACGTTCGAGCAACTCTACCCTAGGCGTGCCCGGCCGATTGCATCTGCCGCAGTTCCTTCTTAAGTTCCCCGACCTCGTCGCGGAGCCTTGCGGCGAGTTCGAACTGCAGCTCTGCGGCGGCGGCGTGCATCTGCTCTGTCAGTTGTTCGATCAGTCCGACGAGATCTTCCGCCGGTGCGGCTGCCAGCCCGTCGGCCCGGATCATCGCAGCGCCCTTTGCGCCTGATTTGCCCCGCTTGGCGCCCTTGGCCAGGCGGTTGTTATTCAGCAGTTCCTGGGTGTCCGCGTCTTCCTTGGCCAGTTGGTCCGTGATGTCGGCAATCTTCTTCCGGAGCGGCTGCGGGTCGATGCCGTTCTCGGTGTTGTAGGCAACCTGGATCGCGCGGCGGCGGTTCGTTTCATCAATGGCCTTGGCCATGGAGTCCGTGATGCGGTCCGCGTACATGTGGACCTCTCCGGAGACGTTGCGGGCGGCGCGGCCGATGGTCTGGATCAGCGAGGTGGCCGAGCGCAGGAACCCTTCCTTGTCGGCGTCCAGGATACTGACGAGCGACACCTCAGGAAGGTCCAGGCCTTCGCGGAGAAGGTTGATGCCGACCAGCACGTCAAAGACGCCCATCCGGAGTTCGCGCAGCAGTTCCACCCGCCGGAGGGTGTCCACATCCGAGTGCAGGTATTCGACCTTGATGCCGTGCCCGAGGAGGTAGTCGGTCAGGTCCTCGGCCATCCGCTTGGTCAGGGTGGTGACCAGGACACGTTCGTTCTTCGCAGTCCGGGTCTGGATCTCGGCCAGGAGGTCGTCAATCTGGCCCTTGGTGGGCTTCACGATCACTTCGGGGTCGATCAGGCCGGTGGGGCGGATGATCTGCTGGACGAACCCGTCGGACTTGCCAAGCTCGTACTTGCCGGGGGTCGCGGACAGGTAGACCGTCTGGCCCACGCGCTCCTGGAATTCGTCCCACTTGAGCGGGCGGTTGTCCATGGCCGAGGGCAGCCGGAAGCCGTGGTCCACGAGGTTGCGTTTGCGGGACATGTCGCCTTCGTACATGGCGCCGATCTGGGGCACCGTGACGTGGGATTCATCGATGACCAGGAGGAAGTCGTCCGGGAAATAGTCGATGAGGCAGTGCGGGGCGGTGCCGCGGGCGCGGCCGTCGATGTGCGAGGAGTAGTTCTCGATGCCGTTGCAGAAGCCCATCTGCTGCATCATTTCCAGGTCGTAGGTAGTGCGCATCCGAAGCCGCTGGGATTCGACGAGCTTGTTCTGGCTTTCCAGGACTTTGAGCCGTTCGGCGAGTTCGTCTTCGATTCTTGTGATCGCCCGGCTCATGCGTTCGGGACCGGCCACGTAGTGGGAGGCCGGGAAAACGTACATTTCCTCCTCGTCCCGCAGCACTTCGCCGGTCAGCGGGTGCAGGGTGTGGATGTTTTCGATTTCGTCACCGAAGAACTCGATCCGGATGGCCAGTTCCTCGTACATGGGGATGATTTCCACGGTGTCGCCGCGGACCCGGAAGGTCCCGCGGTGGAAGTCCATGTCGTTGCGGGTGTACTGCATCGAGACAAATTTCCGGAGCAGGTCGTCGCGGTTCATCTCGGCCCCTTTGCGGAGCGTCACCATCCCGGCGATGTACTCCTCCGGGGTGCCGAGGCCGTAGATGCAGGAGACGGTCGCGACCACGATCACGTCCCGGCGCGTCAGCAGCGCGTTGGTGGCCGAGTGGCGGAGCCGTTCGACTTCCTCATTGACTGAGGAGTCTTTCTCAATGAACGTATCCGTCTGCGCCACGTACGCTTCCGGCTGGTAGTAGTCGTAGTAGGAGACGAAGTATTCGACCGCGTTGTTCGGCAGCAGTTCACGGAACTCGTTGGCGAGCTGGGCAGCGAGGGTCTTGTTCTGCACCATCACCAGGGTGGGGCGCTGGACCTGTTCGATCAGCCACGCCGTCGTGGCGCTCTTGCCGGTGCCGGTGGCGCCGAGCAGCACCACGTCCTTTTCGCCGTTCTGAATCCGCTCGGTGAGTTCCCGGATTGCTGCGGGCTGGTCACCGGCCGGCTTGAACTCGCTGATGACCTCGAAGGGGGCCACGACACGGTTGATTTCCTGGGCAAGGCTCATGCGTCTAATTTACCGCGCACCACCGACGTCGGCTGGGGATTCAGCTTTGGGCGGCACAGGCGGTGGCGCCCAGCCCGTATCCCGGACCCAGGCCTCCATGCGTGGCGCGGCGTATTCGGTGAACCAGCTTTCCTTGTCTGCCGCGTATCCCGCAGTGGATTTATCGACGGCGTGCAGGGCCGCCACCCGGCGCTTTTCCGCGAGATAGTCCGACCGCGCCTGAGGGTCCGCCCGGAGCCAGTCCCGGAAGCACAACGCATAACGCCACCCCGGTGAGCCTGCGGAGCGGAGGTGGATGTTCACCGCCCGGCCCGGATCGGCGTTGGCGTGGAGCCTCTTTCCCCAGTCGGCGGGGTCAGGGTGCGACGGCTTGGGGTTGTCCGTGATGATCCCGGGCCAGCGCGGATAACCGGCGGCTGCGAGGAGCGGCGCGAGACGGTCGGCAGCGCCAAGGTCGCGGACGCTGAGCTGGAGGTCAATGACGTCCTTGGCATCGAGACCCGGTACCGCGGTGGACCCGATATGGTCGACGGCGAGGATCTCCCGCGGCGCCACCGCCTGCAGCCGGGCAATGATCCGCTCCGCCTGGGCGCTCCAGGCGGGATTGAACGGGGCAATGACCGGCCCTTCCGTCCGCGGAGCAATCTTTTCGTCCGCGAGGTTCGCGGCAAAGGGCACGAGGCGCTGTTCCCACAGCCGGTCGACGGCGTCCGTGAGTTCCGCCTGTGAGCCCTTGTTCTCGAGCACGATGTCTGCCGCCGCCAGCCGGTCCGCCTGCGACGCCTGGGCGGCCATTCGTGACCGGGCGGCGTCGGCGCCCATCTGCCGGTGTTCCTGCAACCGCTGCAAGCGCACCTCTTCCGGGGCATCCACCACAACAACCAGATGGAAATTTTTGCCCTGGCCGGTTTCCACCAGGAGCGGGATGTCCTGGACCACGATGGCGTCCGCCGGCGCCTCTCCGACAAGGGCGTTGGCGCGTTCGCGGACCAGCGGGTGGATGATGCCGTTCAGCGCCGCGAGCCGCTCAGGATGGTCGAAAACGGCAGCACCCAGGCGGGCGCGGTCCAGGGCTCCGCCGCTTGTCAGCATCGCGGCGCCGAACTCTTCCACCACCTGCGCCAGACCGGGCGTGCCGGGCGCCACGACGTCGCGGGCGAGGGCGTCGGCGTCGACGAGAACCGCGCCGAGTTCACGCAGGCGGGCGGCAACCACTGACTTCCCTGCGGCGATCCCGCCGGTCAACCCGATCTTCAACACCCCACCAGACTAAACTGATCCGGTGGCAGATGACGTGGATTCCGAGGAGAGCCGGGCAACGGTCTACACCACCCTCGCCTCCGGGCCCTGGTTCCGCCACGAACTGGAGATCAAACGGTCCCGGTTCATCACCGTCCTGGCCAGGACCGGGGACGAGGACAGCGCCAGGGACGTGCTCGCCGGGCTGCGTAGGGAATTCCATGACGCCCGGCATCACTGCTCGGCCTTCGTTCTGGGCCCGGACCGTGGAATCCAGCGCTCCAGCGACGACGGCGAGCCGTCCGGGACCGCCGGGATCCCGATGCTGGAGGCTCTGTTGAAACGGGAAACCACGCCGGACGCGGCTGACCTCAGCGACATCACGGCAGTAGTGGTCCGCTACTTCGGCGGCATCCTGCTCGGAGCCGGCGGGCTTGTCCGCGCCTACTCCGAATCGGTCTCGGCCGCGGCGGATCGTGCGCCGCTGGTGCGGCGGCAGCGCCTGCGGATCTGTTCGGTATTCGTTGCCCACGCCGCGGCCGGCAGGCTGGAAAACGAGTTGCGGTCGGCCGGCTTCGTCATGGCGGAAACCGGTTACGAGGCGCAGGCGGCCGTGCTGAGGCTTGCGCTGCCGGACAACCCGGACGACCTGGCCCGGGCCGCGGACCGCGTCGCAGCCCTGTCCGCAGGCAGCGCGGCGTTGCTGCCCGGCGAGTCGGAGTGGATTGATGTTCCGCTCGGCTGACTCCGGCGTGGTTCTGGCCGACGTCACCGAGGCCGTCCTGGCGGACCTGCTGGCTCTGGCTCTTGCTGACGCCGACCCCGACGAAGTCACTCCCCCGCGCGGCGCTGCCGGGGGCTGGAACTCCGAGCGGATCAGGTGGTTCCGCGAGTATCACCGGGCCGCGGCGGCCGGCCTGGATGGTCCCTCGGGAGAGAGGACCTGGGCCATCTACTGCAACGGCGAACCCGCGGGGTCCGTGAGGCTGCGGCGGACTGGAAGCAGCTCCCTGGCCCCCGATGCGGCCACTGCTGCTGCGGCCGCGGGAGGTGGCGGTACCGGACTCGCCGCTGGATGTGAGGGACGGGACCACGGGTCGCTGGAAACCGGAATCTGGCTGGCCCGGAGCATGCGGGGCCGGGGTATAGGATCGGAGACTCTCCGGCTCATCAAGGATCTAGCCATAGCCGCCGGGGCCGATACGCTCGTGGCCGAGACCACGGTCGGCAACCGCGGAGCCCTTTCGCTGCTGCGCTCGGCCGGTGCCGTACTGACCCCGCCCCGCGTCGCCGACGCAGGCCCGGCAACCGGCGCAGGGTCAGTCAAGGCCAAGGAAAAGGGCACGGGCACAGGCACGGGCGCAGAAGCCGGCACACCTCTGGGTTCGACAACGCCGGCCGCACCCGTCATCGCGCGGATCCGACTGCGCTGACCCGGGCCCACCCCGCCCGCCCCGCCCGCCCCGCCAGAGGGACATGCCCCGCCCCGGGCGCCACGGTTGGACATAGCACCAACACGTCCATCGCCCGTCCCTAAGACTGAGCATGTCCTGACACATTTCCCGCGCACCCCGGGGGGACATGCCCCGCCCCGGCAGCCACGGATGGACATAGCACCAACCTGTCCAGCGCCCGCCCCTAAGACTGAGCATGTCCCCCGGCGGGCGGGGCCGGAATCAGCCGTGGCTTAAACAACGGCGGGGCCGGAACCGGCCCTGGGTTAAACCAAAGGCGGCCGCCCCCGGGGGGACGGCCGCCTTCAGTGGACCAACTGCCTGGGCCTACGGAGCGAACTCCGCAGGGACCGCGGGCAATTAGTTGCCGGTCAGCTTCTCACGCAGTGCGGCGAGGGCCTCATCCGAAGCAAGCGTGCCTGCACCGGTCTCGGCGGCAGCCGGCTCGGAGGAGTAGCTGGTGGTGCCGGAGTCAGCACTCGCCGGACGTTGCAGCTGCAGCGTCGTCGGCTGCGTGCTGGGAAACCTGCTTCTTGTGAGCTTCCCAGCGGGTCTGGGCGTCAGCGTACTGCTGCTCCCAGGCGGCGCGCTGGTTCTCGTAGCCTTCGAGCCACTCGTTGGACTCCGGGTCGAAGCCCTCCGGGTACTTGTAGTTGCCCTCTTCGTCGTACTCGGCGGCCATGCCGTAGAGTGCCGGATCGAATTCGGTGCTGTCGGCGTCGACGCCCTCGTTGGCCTGCTTGAGGGACAGCGAGATGCGGCGGCGTTCCAGGTCGATGTCGATGACCTTGACGAAGAGCTCGTCGCCAACGGAGACAACCTGCTCGGCCAGTTCAACGTGGCGCACGGCGAGCTCGGAGATGTGGACCAGGCCTTCGATGCCGTCTTCAACGCGAACGAACGCGCCGAACGGAACCAGCTTGGTGACCTTACCCGGAACAACCTGCCCGAGGGCGTGGGTGCGGGCGAAGGTCTGCCACGGATCTTCCTGCGTAGCCTTGAGCGAGAGGGAAACACGCTCGCGGTCCAGGTCGACCTCGAGAACCTCGACGGTGACTTCCTGGCCGACTTCGACAACCTCGGACGGGTGGTCGATGTGCTTCCAGGACAGCTCGGAAACGTGAACGAGGCCGTCTACGCCGCCCAGGTCCACGAAGGCACCGAAGTTGACGATGGAGGAAACGACGCCGGGACGGACCTGGCCCTTTTCCAGCTTGTTGAGGAACGTGGAGCGGACCTCGGACTGGGTCTGCTCGAGCCATGCACGGCGGGACAGCACAACGTTGTTGCGGTTCTTGTCCAGCTCGATGATCTTGGCTTCGATCTGCTGACCGATGTACGGAGCAAGGTCGCGCACACGGCGCATCTCGACGAGGGATGCGGGCAGGAAGCCGCGCAGGCCGATGTCGAGGATAAGACCACCCTTGACAACCTCGATGACGGTACCGGTGACGACACCGTCTTCTTCCTTGACCTTCTCGATGTCGCCCCAGGCACGCTCGTACTGAGCACGCTTCTTGGAGAGGATCAGGCGGCCTTCTTTGTCTTCCTTGGTGAGCACCAGGGCTTCGACGAGATCGCCAACGGAGACGACGTCTCCGGGATCAACGTCGTGCTTGATGGACAGCTCGCGGGAGGGAATGACACCTTCGGTCTTGTAACCGATGTCGAGCAGAACTTCATCGCGGTCGACCTTGACGACGGTACCTTCGACGAGGTCTCCGTCGTTGAAGTACTTGATGGTGGCGTCGACTGCTGCGAGGAAGTCCTCAGCGGTACCGATGTCGTTAATGGCGACTACGGGGGTACCGGGCTTCTCGGTGGAGGTGATGGTCATGTAGTAGGGGCTCCGTTGTGGATAGTTAGTCGGTCAGGCCAACCGCTTCTCCCGCATTATGGAACGCAGGGGAAGGTTTCGACCTCTTCCTGACGAAAAGGCCGGGTTATCCTGATTTGTGGATTTGAAGAAACGCGCGCGTAATGCACGCCCGTTTATTCTAGTCGCTTTCGCATCGGGGGGTCAAAGTCCGGGGGCCTAGAAATGCGTCAGGCAATGCGGCACGCGTTCGACGGCGAACATGCGGGCGGCGCGGAATGCCGCGGCCGGTGTCCGCTCGCCGATGCGTCCCGACGCCGCCAGCGTAACCGGGTGGGCGGAGCCGAGGTAGATCGAGGACAGCGCCGATACATCCAGCTCCAGGTCCGCCTCGGCACCGTCTGCGTCCGTGACGGTGCCGGCGCCTCCGCTCACGTCCAGGGCGAAGGTACCGCCGGCAAGGCCGAGCGGGTCGGCCACGTTCAGCACCAGCCGCCCGTCGGCGGGGTAGTAGCGCGCTTCCAGGGCTTTTCTGACATCCAGCACCCGAAGCCAGAGCATGTCCCTGGCATCCGAGGCGTCGACGCAACGGGGGTCCGTCAGCGCCCACGGCAAGGGATCAGCCACGGGCGCGCCGGCCCAGGTAACTCGTTCAACCAGGTCGATGGCACCGAGATACTGCCACAGTTCCAGGTAGGCCGCCGGGGTCGCCGCCACCAAATCGACCACTTCCATCGTGTACGGGGTATTGGACCAGCCCTTGAACTTGTAGGACACGTAGCCGTCCACGCCGCCGTCGGGCCCGTAATGCAACGCCACTTTGACCTTGGGATCTTCGTCCCCGTCGCGGCCGAGCGAGCCCGAGGCGAGCTGCCGGTAATATTCGTGGCGGCCGACGGAACCGGGCGTGACGCGGTGCGTACGGTCGAAGACTTCCGGTGCCAGCTCCAGGAGGACCTTGGGATCGGCGACCTCAACACTGCCGACGGGGGTGTGCCGCAACTCGAAACGGGCCGTGGTATCCACCGTGACCGACTGCTCGGACGTTGCGACGCCGTACCCGAAGCGGCCGTAGATTGACGCCTCCGAGGCGGTCAGTGCCGCCATTGCGAGGCCTTCCTGCCGGGCCAGGGCCAGTTCATCGCCCATCATGCGGCGCAGCAGCCCCCGGCGCCGGTGCGAGGTCCGCACGGTCACGTTGGTCACGAGCCGGGTAACCAGCAGCCGGCCGAACCCGATGTTCAGGGTCCGGGTCATGGTCCCGAACGTGGCGACCGGCACTTCGGGGCCAAGCGCGTGGCCGGCGACCGGCCCCCTTTGATAGGCCCCGGTCATCACGCGACGGTCGGCGCGGTCCATTGTGAGGCTTTTGTCGACCCGCTCGTCGGTGCGGCGGGCCTCGTGGAAGCCAAAATCGACCGCGCGCTTCCACGCGACGGACTCCGGATAGGCCGGATCGTCCTTGGCCGCCGGTTCGAAGCGACGGATTTCGTAGTTCCCCTGCGCATTCACCACGGGCCGAGCCTAGCCAAGGTATCCCTCGGCCACCAGCCCCGCACCGGCGAATTCCCGGACCGGGACGTGACGGAATGCAGAAACGCGGAGACAATCGATTACGCTCTCAATCCCTTCCATCACAGCACCTGAAACCAATCGAGGACGCATGCAAACTTCTCAAGCTGAACAAAAGCCAGACACATCATTACTGAAGGTCCTGGGCAACTGGGATGCCTTGGCCCTGGGCTTCGGGGCCATGATCGGCTTCGGCTGGGTGGTCCTCACCGGCGGCTGGATAGCCTCAGCCGGCACCATGGGGTCGGTCCTTGCCATGGTCACCGGCGGCGCCATCATGGGCGTCGTCGGGCTGACCTACGCCGAGCTGACGGCGGCCATGCCCAAGGCGGGCGGTGAGCACAACTTCCTGCTCCGCGGGATGGGTCCCCGGTGGTCCTTCATCGGATCGTGGGCCATCACGGGCGGATACATCACCATCGTGGCCTTCGAGGCGGTGGCGCTGCCTCGAACGGCACAGTACCTCTTCCCCGGCCTCAGCCAGATTCCGCTCTGGGAGGTCGCCGGATACCAGGTGCACCTGACGTGGGCGCTGGTGGGGGCCCTGGCCGCAGTGGTCATCACGGGCATCAACATCCTAGGCGTCAAGCTGGCCGGCGTCGCCCAGACCTTCGTGGTCGTTTTCCTCCTGGTCATTGGCTTGATGCTCGTCTTCGGTTCCTTTACCGGCGGCTCGGCCACCAACATGCAGCCCTTCTTCACCGGCGGCATGACGGGCTACTTTGCCGTCCTGGTCGTAGTCCCGTTCCTGTTCGTGGGCTTTGACGTTATTCCCCAGTCCGCGGAAGAAGTGAACATCCCGGCGCGGCAGATCGGCAAGCTCGTCGTCGTCGCCGTCGTCCTCGCGACCATTTGGTACGTCATGACCGTCTTGACGACGTCTTCTGCCATGCCGGCCGGAGACATCGCGGAGGCGGACATAGCGACTGCCGATGCCATGGGCGCCTTGTTCGGCAGTGACCTGATGGCAAAGATCCTGATTGCCGGCGGCATTGCCGGGATCCTGACTTCCTGGAACTCGCTGCTCCTCGGCGCTTCACGCCTCATGTATTCGATGGCCCGCTCCGGCATGTTGCCGGCCTGGTTCGCCACGCTGCATCCGAAGTTCCGTACCCCCGTCAACGCCCTCCTGTTCATCGGCGCGCTGTCGTTCCTCGCGCCGTTCTTCGGCGTGTCCATGCTCGGCTGGCTTGTCGATTCCGGCGCGCCCAGCATTGTCATCGCCTACATTCTGGTCGCCGTGGCCTTTGTGATCCTGCGCCGCCGCGAACCCCAGATGGACCGCCCGCTGCGCATCGGCGGCCAGGGCAACGGCGGCATCGCCATCGGCGTCACCGCGGTGATCCTTTGCCTTGGACTGCTCAGCCTCTACCTTCCCGGCATGCCGGCGTCCCTGACGCCGCCGCCGTGGATTCTCTTCGGCCTCTGGTGGCTGCTGGGGATGGTCCTCTTCTTCCGCATCCCCGCCGGCGTCGCGCCCGGTGCCGACGCCGAGCACAACCTGCTCGAACGTCTCAGGGAACGCCGCGAAGGATCCAAGAGATAGCTGACATTTGACGCCCGGCCGCAGCCGGGCACTGTCTGGTACGACAACTGGCGCGGGAGGCGGGACGGGTTACCGTCCCGCCTCCCGCGCCGTCTTGAAAGCCGTCTTGAGGGCTGTCTTCCGTGCCGGCTAGTGGCCGGCGTCGTGCCAGCTCGTGCCGATGCCGATCTGGACATCCAGCGGAACACTCAACTGTGCCGCGGCGCCCATCTGCTCGGTGACGAGTTTCTCCACGGTCTCCAGCTCCCCGGCCGCAACCTCGAGGACAAGTTCATCGTGGACCTGCAGCAGCATCCTCGATTTCAGGCCCTGCCCGGCCAGGGCATCCGAGACGCCGAGCATGGCGCGTTTGATGATGTCCGCGGCGGAGCCCTGGATCGGCGAGTTCAGCGCCACCCGCTCCGCATTTTCGCGCAGCTGCCGGTCCGTGCTGGTGAGGTCGGGCAGGTAACGCCGGCGGCCCTCGATCGTGGCCGTGTAGCCGTCAATCCGGGCCTGCTCGACGACGCCGCGGAGATAGTCGCGGACAGCGCCGAACCGCTCGAAGTACTCCTTCATCAGGGTCCGGGCCTCGTCGACGGAGATTTCCAGCTGCTTGGACAGCCCGAAGGAGGTCAGGCCGTAGGCAAGTCCGTAGGACATGGCTTTGACCTTGGACCGCATGGCGCTGGTGACCTCGGCCGGCGGGACGTGGAAGATGTGGGATCCGACGAACCGGTGCAGGTCCTCGCCTTCCTTGTAGGCCTGGATCAGCCCGGCGTCGCCGGAGAGGTGCGCCATGATGCGCATTTCGATCTGTGAGTAATCAGCGGACAGCAGGCACTCGTAGCCGTCGCTGACGACGAAGATGCTGCGGACGCGCCTGCCTTCCTCGCTGCGGACCGGGATGTTTTGCAGGTTGGGGTTGTTGGAGGAGATCCGGCCGGTAGCGGCCACATTCTGCGCGTAGGTGGTGTGGATCCGGCCGTCTTCGGCCACGGACTTCTTGAGCGTTTCCACCATCTGCTTCAGTTTGGCGGATTCCCGGTGCGCCATGAGCTGGACCAGGAACTCGTGTCCGGTCTTTTCCAGCAAGGTCTTCAGGGAGGCTGCGTCGGTGGTGTAGCCGGATTTGATCTTCTTGGTCTTGGGCAGGCCGAGCTCCTCGAAGAGAACGGTCTGCAGCTGCTTGGGCGATCCGAGGTTCACCTCGTGGCCGATCGCTGCGAACGCGAGCTCCTGGGCGTTGTCGATGACCTTGGACAGGTCCGCCAGCTGGTCGTTCATGCGCTCCATCGACACGTCGATCCCCGCCAGCTCCATCCGGGCCAGGACCCGGCTGACGGGCAGCTCGAGGCTGGTCAGCAATTCCTGGGCCTCGCGGGTCTTGAGCTCGTTTTCGAAATGGTGGCTGAGGGCAAGCACGACGGCGGCCTGTTGGACGAGCGCCCCTGCTGCAGCCGCGTCGCCCTCCCCGTCGAAGGCCAGCTCCAGCTGGCCGGTCTGGGCCGCCGCCGAAGAGACGTTCATTTTCAGGTGATGCTGGGCCAGTTCCGCGAGTTCGTAACTCCGGCGGTCCGGCTGGATCAGGTACCCGGAGATGGCCGTATCATCGACCACCCCGTCCAGGGCCAGCCCGCGCGCAGTGAAGGCCTTGAGCGCCGGTTTGAACCCGTGCATGACTTTGGCAGCCTGCGGATCGGCCAGCCAGCCGGCCAGCACCGCGTCGGCGTCGGCATCGAGGGAGGCGAGGTCGATGAACGCGGCAGCGTCGTTGCGGATGACGGCGACCGCGGTTGCGTCGTCGGCGACTCCGCCGGGCACCAGGTCAACGGCGAGGGCGGAGCGGTGCCCCTTGCCCGCGTCGAAAAAGTCACGGAGTTCGGCGGCTTCGGCGAGGGTGCTGAACTCGGGGATCTCGATGCTCTCCGCCTCGGCGTCCTTTGAGTCGTTGCCGTAGAGCGCGAAGAGCCTGGTGCGCAGCGTCTTGAATTCCAGCGTGTCGAAAAGTTCCTCGACGGCGTCGTGGTCGGGACGGGGCTGTTCCAGTTCCGCGAGTGAGACCGGCAGGTCCAGGTCACGCAGCAGATGGTTCAGCCGCCGGTTCCGTTTGACGGATTCGATGTGCTCGCGGAGCGAGTCGCCGACCTTGCCGCCGATCTTGTCGAGGTTTTCGAGGATGCCCTCCAGGCCGCCGTAGAGGTTGATCCATTTGGCGGCCGTTTTGGGCCCGACGCCGGGAACCCCGGGAAGGTTGTCCGCGGACTCCCCCACCAGGGCTGCGAGGTCCGAGTACTGCGGCGGCGTGACGAAATACTTGGCCTCGATGGCATCGGCGTCCATCCGCGGGATGTTGCTGACGCCCTGCTTCGGGTAGAGGACAAAGACGTTGTCCGTGATGAGCTGGAAAGTGTCTCGGTCGCCTGAGACCAGGAGCACCTCGAACCCGGCGGCGTCGCCCTGGGCTGCGAGCGTGGCGAGGATGTCGTCGGCTTCGTAGCCGGGCATCGCGATGGTCTTGATCCCCCACGCCCGCATGACCTTGTCGATCAGGTCGATCTGGCCGCTGAACTCCCGCGGCGTTTCGTTCCGGCCGCCCTTGTAGCCGTCGTACTCGGCTTTCCGGAAAGTGGTGTCGTCGGAGACATCGAAGGCGACGGCGACGTGGGTGGGCTTCTGCTCCTTGATCAGGTTGATCAGCATGGAGGTGAAGCCGTGGACGGCGTTGGTGTGCTGGCCGGTGGAGGTGGCGAAGTTCTCGGCCGGCAGGGCGTAGAAGGCGCGGAAAGCCATCGAGTGGCCGTCGAGCACCATCAGCCGGGGCTGGTCGGTGATGGGCACCACGGGCGCCTCCGTGGCGGATACCCCGGCGGCCGGCCGGCGCGACGCCCGGCTGGCTTCGGCTACGAGAACCGGGGATCCCTGGCCGTCGGCAGCGCCAGGGACTGCGTCCGCTGCAAGGTCCGTTGAAGAGGGGGAAGGGGCCGGTTTGGTAGTTTCACTCACAGGTGCCAGCCTAGTTCCCATGATGGACAATTTCACGCCCGCTCCCTTCGCCTCCGAGCTCACGGCCGCCGGTGTTCCCGCCGAACTGCACGGCTGGCTGGGCCAGATGGGGGTCGGCGCCCTCGTCGTGAAGATGGGGATCCTCTTCCTGGAGATGGGCCCGGAGCGGATGGTCGCCACCATGCCCGTGGCCGGAAACACCCAGGTCGCCGGAATCCTGCACGGCGGGGCGCATGTCGTCCTGGCCGAAACGCTTGGCTCTTTTGCTGCCGCCATGCACGCGGGACCGACGCGTCAGGCCCTGGGCATCGAGGTGGGGGCAACGCACCACCGCGCCGTGGCGGCCGGGACCGTGACGGGTACGTGCACGGCCATCCACCTGGGACGTACCCTCACCACGCACGAGATCGTGATCACCGACGAGCAGGGCCGGCGGCTGTCCACGGCCCGCATCACCAACGTCATCCGCGAGGCTGCCGCCTAGACCTGCTACCGGCCGCCGAACCGGTACTGCAGTTCAAGGACGTCCCGGCCCAGGGTCCGGGACGAGATCAGCTCCAGCGGCCGTGTAGGAGCACTTGACGGCAGCACCGGCTTACCGCCGCCCAGCATCACGGGGATGATCGAGATGATGAGCTCATCAAGTAGCCCGGCATCGGCGAACTGTGCTGCGAGGACTCCCCCGCCGACAATCCACACATTCCGGTCGCCGGCATCCGCGGCAAAGTCGGGCACGAATTCATTGACCGGGCCGCGAACGAACGTCACATCAGCGCCTTTGGGCGCCGCGAGCTCGTGGCGGGTGAAGACCCAGCAAGGGATGTCCGGGTACGGCCAGGAATCGGGTTCGTGTTTCCTGATCCAGGCATAAGTTTCGCCACCCATAACAATGCAGCCGACGTCGGCGAAGAACGCGTCGTAGCTTTCCTTGCCGCCGTCGAAGCCATCGAATTGCAGCAGCCAGTCCAGGTTGTCATCGGCCGTTGCAATGTAGCCGTCAAGCGATGATGCAACGAAGTACTGGAAGCGCGCCATGGGCCCAGCCTAGCCACTCCAAAGCGTGCCCGCCACGGGCTCTCCCGAGGGCGGAATCAGCGACGATTGCGGCGTCGACGGCGCAGCAGCAGGCGGCGATCACCCCCCGGTCTGCGTGCCGGGCCCGGTCAGTCAGCCTTGTTCGATGTTGGAGATTCTTCCCGCGCCAAGTACTCCGGCGATCCTCTCCTCCAGTGCTGCCCTCGTCGCGTCCGGCAGGACGATCAGTCCGTCCAGTTCACGGCGCGCCCGTTTGTAGGCCGTCTGCCGTTCCGCCGGCGTCGCGGCGCTGTCCGAGGCAATCCGCAGGAGCTTGCGTGCCGTCTCGAGTCGCTGCCGCTCCGGGCCGCTGAACTTGCTGTCCCTGATCCGGATCGCTTCGCGTTCGGCGACATCGAAGGCGACGCCGAAGCCGTGCACCGCCTCCCGGTACTCCTGGAGCCGCGCCGCTGTACCAATGTCCTCAGCGGCGGCCGGACGCAGGCCATCGGCCTGCCGTTTGGCCCGCAGGAACGCCACCGTCAGCGGTTCGCGGACATCCGTCATCACCGGAAAATCGATGAGTTTTCCCACATCCAGCTCATACTCCAGCCAGCGCTGATTCACGGCGTCGTGGGCCGCGATCAGCGAAGCCACCTCGGCGCGGCTGGCCTGGTCCGCCTGCAGGGCCTGGTTCTTGAGCTTGTAGAGCTCCACCCGACGGCGGTGGCGGCGTTCGCTGGCCCTCGACCAGGACCGTGCCCACCCGCCCATCAGCCCGCTCAGGGGAAAGATGAGCCACCAGAAGTGCCCGACGAAGTCGAAGATGTCCTCCACCGGAACATCCTCCCACCGGCCCGGCCGGGCCTCAAGCTCCCCCGGCTACACCGTTTACACCGCGCGTGTGCGCCGCGCGTTACACCGCGCGTGTGCGCCGCGCCATTAGCACCGCCCGGTGCGTCGGCGGCCCGGATCCGCGCTCCGTGGCAGGCAACACGGCTCCCGGCCGGTACGACGCCGGCCGCACCACCCACGAAGCATCAACACGCGTCGCCGCGCCCTGCCATCCCGGGACCGCGACCGCGTAGACAGGCCAGTAGTGAGCGAAGAAATTGCAGTAAGCGTGAACAGCGTTTTCAAAGTTTTCGGCAAGAAGCCCGCCGAGGCAGTCAAACGGATCAAAGCGGGACAGACCCGCACCGAGGTGGCGGCCCTCGGACCACGGCCGGCAGCGTCGTCATCTCAGGCACCGACATTTCCTCGTTGTCCGGGAAGGCGCTGCGTGCGGTCCGGCAGAAGAAGATCTCCATGGTGTTCCAGCACTTTGCCCTCATGCCGCACCGCACGATCCTTGAAAACGCCGCCTACGGGCTGGAAGTCCAGGGCATCGGCAAGGACGAGCGACTGGCCAGCGCCGCAAAAGTGCTGGCCCTCGTGGGCCTGGCAGGCCGGGAAGACAAATATCCGGCCCAGCTCTCCGGTGGCATGCAGCAACGCGTCGGTCTGGCTCGGGCGTTGTGCGCGGAAACGGACATCCTCCTTATGGACGAGGCCTTTTCGGCGCTCGATCCCCTGATCCGCCGCGAGATGCAGGAACAGCTCCTCAGCCTGCAGTCCGATCTCGGACAGACCATCGTCTTCATCACCCATGACCTCAACGAGGCCATGTTCCTAGGCGACAGGATTGCCGTGATGCGCGACGGCGAAATCGTCCAGGTCGGCACCCCCGATGACATCCTGACGCACCCGGCGAACGACTACGTCGCCCACTTCGTCCAGGATGTCGACCGCACCCGCGTGCTGACCGCCGGATCCGTCATGGAACCGGCCCGCGCGGTCGTGAACCTCACCGGCGGACCGCGCAACGCGTTGCGTGCGATGCGGGACCTGCAGACGTCAGCGGCTTTTGTCGTCGACCGCCGAAGGAAGTTCCACGGCATTGTGCGGGACCGGGACGTTATGGCCCTCGTTGAAAACCGGGACCCTGACTTGTCCGCAGTGATCCTTCAGCGCGCCGATTTCGTCGCACCGGACACTGCCCTCGCTGACCTGTTCGGGCTGGCCGTGGAGAGTCCGATCCCCTTGGCAGTTGTGGACGACGACGGAAGGCTCGTGGGTGCGATCCCGCGGGTCACGCTGCTGGCGGCCCTGGGCAATGTACCGTCTGCGACGACCGGCATCCCGGTCGTCGAGGCGACGCCGGCCCCGATCCCCGAACAGGTCGTCACGGCCACCCTTGAATCGACGGCGGCTGAACGTGAAGCATCCCTCGGAGGCGGACACTGACCATGGATTCCACACTTTTCAGAATTCCCCTCGGCGCCTGGGTGGACACCGCCCTGGCCTGGATAATTGAATCCTTCGGCGGCTTCTTCACAGCGCTGAGGCAACTGTTCCTGTCCAGTTTCGAGGGCGTCAACTGGCTGCTGAACACACCGCCGTTCTGGGCCGTCATCCTGGTGCTCTCCGGCCTTGCGTACGCTGCCAAAGGCTGGAAGCTGGCCGCCGGGTCCCTCCTCGGCTTCGTGGTGATCTACGGCGTCGGGCAGTGGGAGAACGCCATGGCGTCCCTTGCCCTTGTGCTGGTCGCCAGCGCCGTTGCCATCGCCATCAGCGTCCCGCTCGGCATTCTGGCGGCCCGGTCCTCGGCGGCTTCATCTGCGATCAAGCCGGTACTGGACTTCATGCAGACCATGCCCGCCTTCGTCTACTTGATCCCGGCGCTGCTGCTGTTCCGCGTCGGGGTAGTCCCCGGCATCGTGGCCACCATCATCTTCGCCATGGCACCCGGCGTACGGTTTACCGAACTGGGGATCCGCGGTGTGGACCGTGAGGTTGTGGAGGCCGGCCACGCCTTCGGCGCCAGCCCCCGGCGGATCCTTACCCGGATCCAGTTGCCGCTCGCGACGCCGACGATCATGGCCGGCATCAACCAGGTGATCATGCTCTCACTCTCCATGGTGGTCATTGCCGGCATGGTGGGCGCAGGCGGCCTGGGCGGCGACGTCGTCAAGAGCCTTAGCCGCATCGATGCCGCCCTCGGTTTCGAAGCCGGCGTCTCCGTGGTCATTCTGGCCATCTTCCTGGACCGTGTCACCGCCAGCCTGGGACGACGGTCGGAAGCCACTGCCCACTGACCGGTCGCATCCGCCGTCGGGATCCCTGCCACGCTAGGATCCCGAACCTCAAAGTACCCTCCCCATCGTCCGCCGGCCTGTCTGCACTTCAAGGCCCGGCGACGCCATCCCTGCTGCGCCCGCGCGGCAACGAAAGGAAATCATGAAATCACCACGGATGCTCCTGACCGCATTCAGCGCTGCAGCGATGCTCGCGCTCTCCGGCTGCGCCGGCGGCGCCTCGACAGAGGCTTCGGCCGGCCCCGGCAACGGAGACAAAAAGGACCTCACGATCGCGGTGTTCAACGGCTGGGACGAAGGCATCGCGGCGTCGGAACTGTGGAAAGCGGTCCTCGAAGAAAAGGGCTACAACGTCTCCCTCGAATACGCCGCGCCTGCACCGGTCTACTCGGGTCTCTCCACCGGAGACTATGACGTCACCCTGGACACGTGGCTGCCTGTCACGCACAAAAGCTACATCGAAAAGTACGGCGCCGACATGACCGACCTCGGGTCCTGGAATGACGAGGCGAAACTGACCATAGCGGTCAACAAGGACGCCCCGGTGGATTCCCTGGAGGAGCTCGCCGCGAACTCCGAGGCCTTCGGCAACCGGCTCGTTGGCATTGAACCGGGCGCCGGACTGACCGAGGCAACCACCAACAAGGTCATCCCCGAATACGGCCTGGAGGACATGGACTACCTCACCTCCTCCACTCCGGCGATGCTTTCCGAGCTCAAGGCGGCGACCGCCGCCGGGGAGAACATTGCCGTGACCCTGTGGCGTCCGCACTGGGCCTACGATGCTTTTCCGCTAAAGGACCTGGCGGATCCCAAGGGAGCCCTCGGGGCTGCGGAAAGCATCCACAGCTACGCCAGCAAGTCCTTTGCCACGGATTTCCCGGTACTGGCCGGGTGGCTCGGGAATTTCGCCATGGACCCGGAGAAGCTCTTCTCGCTGGAAAACGCCATGTTCAACGGTGAAAAGAGTGATGACTACGGCCCCGCCCTCGCCGAGTGGATTTCCGAGCACCGGGACTACGCGGACTCCCTCACCCAGGGCTGATCGCCACGCACAATGGAACCCCCGTCCTGAGGACGGGGGTTCCATTGTGTCCTGCACGGTCACGGCGCCGGCATCGACCGGTGTACCGCTGCACGGCCGGACGCCTCAGTCGTTGTGCTTGACCTTCTCCAACCGGGTGACAAGAGTCGGGCTCGCCACATTCAGCAGCACGGCATGGGCCGTAGATCCGAGCACCAAACGGGAGAATCCGCCGCGTCCGCGGCTGCCGATCACCAGGAGCCGCGCCTTCGCGGCGGCGTCGACGAGGGCCTTGGCCGGTTCCTTGTACGTTTCGAGCTCCTGGTGCACCACCAGGTCAGGATACTTTTCGTTCAATCCTGCAACGGATTCGGACAGCACGATCCTGTCCTCTTCAATGACGGTCTCAGTAAGGCGGCCGTCCGGCATGGTGTCGGCCACCCACCGGTCCGTGCTCGGGAACGCATGGACGACGGTCAGCTCTTCGCCTGCCCGGTCCGCCTCGGCGGCCGCGACCATCACCGCCTGCAGGGACTCTTCCGATCCGTCGACGCCGACGACGACACCTGCGTGGCCCTCTTGCGGGCGCGGCGGGATGACCGCCACGGGGCAGTTCGAGGCCGAGACGATCTGGAGGGCCCGGTCTGTCATGGGTCCGCCGTCGAGCCAGTGTTTGTCGTGGACGCCGACCACCACCATGGACGCTTCCTTCGACGCATCACGGAGTGCCGACCCTGCGCTGCCGTGGTGGAGCTGGATATCGATGTCAACATCGGGTGCCAGTTCCTTCGCGCGGGCCTGCGCTGACTGCAGCAGGTCCATTCCGGATTCTTTAACTGATTTCCGGAACTTGAAGTCCGGCGCCAGCCAGCGGTCATCAACTGCGTGAATGGCGATGACCGGCAGCTTTTGCCGGGCCGCGCGTTCCAGTGCCCACGCCAGCGCTGCTTCACTTCCCGCGGAACCGTTGATACCGACGACGATTGGTTTGCTCATTCTCGCTCCTGCACTTTCCGTCACGTGATCCATGAACCGCATGGTCCGGCCAGCACAAGCTCGCTGCCGACACTCCAGTGTGTGCGGCCTTCCGGAACTAAAACTAGTGCCTAAATCCCCTCACGGCTAGGTTGAGGCGCGCATCGTGAAGCCTCATCGCGGATTCCCGATGGAGATTTTCTCGAGGTACTCGGGCACCCTCGCGGGCCAGCCGAGTTCGTGCTTGATCCGCAGGCGCAGGGCATCGGAGGCAACCGGCTCGCCATGGGTGATGTAGGTCATTCGGGGGGCCGTCTCGGCGGTCTTCATCCAGGCGAGGATACCGTCGGCGTCCGCGTGTGCTGACAGGCTTTCCATCTGGATGACCTCAGCCCGGATGGGGACGTCGTCCCCGAAGATCCTTAGTGTCCGCTCGCCGGCGGCCAGGGTTGCCCCCCGGGTGCCGCCGGCCTGGTAGCCGCTGAGGATGATGGCGTTTTTTGGATCCGCGCCGTAGGCGGCGAGGTGGTGAAGGATCCGGCCGCCCGTGAGCATGCCGCTGGCGGAGATAATCACCATGGGGCCGCCGCGCAGGTTCAGGAGCTTCGAATCATCCGCCGAGCGGGTGAGCGTGGCGACCTTGTACATCCCCTCGTAGTCTTCCGGCGCGAGCCGGTGCTCTTCCGGATGGCGCTGGTACATGTCGGAGGCATCGATGGCCATGGGGCTGTTTAAATACACCGGCACATCCGGGATCGCGTGCTTGCGGCGGAGCCGGGCGAGATACAGCATGAGCGTCTCCGCCCGGCCGACGGCGAACGAGGCGATCAGCACCACGCCGTTGCGCTTCGCAACCCGGGTGACGATTTCACCAAGTTGCTGCTCCGGATCGGCTGTCGAGTGTTTCCGGTTGCCGTAGGTCGATTCTGTGACCAGTACGCCGACGCTATCGAGAGGGCGCGGCGGGTACATGAAGGGATCGTCGGCCCGGCCGAGGTCTCCGGTGAAGTGCACCGATTGGGAGCCGATCCGGATGTGGACCTGCGAGGCGCCGAGGATGTGGCCGGCGGGAACGAAGGTCAACTCCATGCCCCCGCCAAGGTCCAGCGGCTCGTCGAATCCGCGGACCTTAAACCGGTTGAGCGACTTGACCGCATCGGCGGCTGTGTAGAGCGGAAACGGCGGGCTGTGCCGGGAGAATCCCCGGTGGTCGGCATACCTGGCTTCTTCTTCCTGCAGGTACCCGCTGTCCGGCAGAAGGAGCTTGCAAAGGTCCGTGGTTCCGTCGGTTGCGTACACCGGGCCTTCGAAGCCGTCACGGACCAGTGCAGGTACATAGCCGGTATGGTCCAGATGCGCGTGGGTTAGGACAACGGCATCGATGGAGTGCGGCGGGACCGGGAACGGCGCGCGATTGCGTTCGCGGCTGAGCTTGTAGCCCTGGAACAGCCCGCAGTCGACGAGGATGCGCTTGTCACCCGAGTCGATGAGGTAGCGGGAACCCGTGACGGTATCCGTCGCCCCGAGGAAGCGGAGGGTGGGCTGCTGGTGCTTTGTCATGATGCTCCTAAGCGTCCGCCCGGCCGCCCGCCATACCAAGGGCCGAAGGTCACGTCCGTAGGTCGCAGCGATCGCCGCCGCCTCACGTCGCACCGGTTTCGGACGGCCGGCTAGTGGCCGTCTTCGTGCTTCGGCGATCCTTCCTCGTGCCCGGAGTCGTCGGTGCCCGGGTGCCCGGAACCAGCCTCGTGTCCTGATTCGAGTTCCGGTTCCTTTGACAGGTCCACGCCTTCACCGGTAGGGGAACCCGGCGTCACGGTGACCTGGTCACCGCTGACGCCGCCGCTTCGGGCCATCCCCTCCCTTACGGCTTCGACCAGGGCGTCGCTGAGCAACGGACCGGTGTAACTGACAGCCACGGCTCCACCCTCCAGCGACGTGGCATAGGTCCCCAGTGCGTCGGAGAGAATTCCCTCGGTCGCCATGGATTGCACCGATGCTGCAGGGTCTGCTGAGGCAAGGGTGAACCTGAGGTCATGGACCAGCACCGATGCCACATGGACGTGCTCCACCCCGGGGTACGACGTTTCCGGCCCGAAGGCGCGTTCCGCCAGGCGCTCCGCATCCTCACGCAAGGCTTCGGGCGGAAGGGCCACGATCAGCTCCGGGACGAGATGGTCCAGGACAGCAGGGTCGAGCACATCCGGTGAAATATCGTAGAGTTCCACGCCGCTGCCGGCCGCTGCCTTATCCAGCGCCGAACGGACAGATCCGAGATCGGCCTCCGGCGTCGGGTGGACGGCGATAACCGCCCGACGTCGGACCATCGGCCCGTCGTTAGTGACGGCGGGTCTGCCGTTACCGACGTCGGTTCCCGTCTCGAGGTCGACAGGCTCGGCGCCGGCTGCGGCACCCTCCGCCGGAGCGATTCCCGTCGTGACGGAGGGGCCGGGCGGTCCCGGGATACCGGGAGTGCAGGCGCTTAGCACCGTCAGCAGAATTGCGGCTGCAGCGACTCTTATTCGGATCCCCACGTCACGTCCCTGCGGGTAAGCCGGGCCGGTAGGCCGGCGGGAAGGAACCGAACGGAGTCAGGTCCAGGAGGGCAGGATCGGTGGTGATGGGGTCGTTGTTCCGCAAGTCGCCGACGGAGAATTGCACCATCATGTCGTGGTCTTCGTGCACGAGATTGTGACAGTGGATCATGTACCGGCCGCCGGCATCCTCACCGGTGTTGAACTGCATCAGCACGGTGATTGATTCGTTTTCGCCGGCATAGTAGACGTCTTTAGGTCCAGTCTCCCAAAGGAAGGGTTTCCCGCCATTGGTGTTCCGCCCAATGACCTTCGAGTCAACCAGGTGCACATGCACGGGATGGAACCAGCCGCCGGAGGCGTTGATGATGGTCCACTGTTCCACGTCGTACGGTTGGGGATTGCTGAACAGTTTAGTGAACCCGGACTTTTCCACGTCGTCCCACGTCACTCCATTGATGGTCCACTGACCATTTTTCCGCGAAAGCTTCAGGTCACGCTTGGCGACCACCATGTCCGGGGTCAGGTCCATCGTGGCGATTCCACCCCTGTCTGGATGACGGGCTCCGCCGTCGTCCAGGGTGGCCGGGATACTGGAGATCGACCCCGCACTCGACCCGGAGTCCTCCACGACCTCGAACCGCATGATCTTGCCCGTGTTGCGGAAGTCGATGTTGTTTTTATTACTCAGATTCCGCAACTCGACCATCTGCCCCGTCCGGTAGCGGCGAAAATCAATCAGGACTTCGTAGCGCTCCGCGGACCCTTGCCGCCACGATTTCAGCGGCTGGACTTTCGGCACCATGCCACCATCCGTCGCCACGAGGTGCATCGGGTCCCCGTTGGAAAGGGTCGGACGATAGGACCGTGCGACTGAGGCGTTCAGCACCCGGAACCGGTAGATCCTAGGCTTGACCTTCATGGTCGGCCACGGCACGCCGTTGACGAGGATGATGTCGCCCCACAACCCCTTGTGCCCGTTGTCGTTGTAGGCGAGGGACCCGTCGGCGTGGAACATGGCGTCCGAGATCATCAGCGGGACGTCAAACTCCCCCTGCGGCAGCTGGGCGCGCTCGAACTCGTCCGACAACGGGTAGAAAGCAGCGAGGCCGGAGTAGACGTTCTGGGCGGTCACGTGGTGGTTGTGGTCGTGGTACCAGAGGGTCCGGGCCGCCTGCCAGTTCGGGTAATGGTAGTTCTTGACGTTGCCGGGAGCGGTGAAGTCGTTGGCGTAGCCGTCGTACTGCGGCAACGACGCTGAACCATGCAGATGGGTGACAGAGTTAAAGGTATTGGGATGGAGGAGGCCCAGCGTTGGGAACCCGTTGCGGATCCGTACCTCGGTCCGGGTTCCTTGCGTGGCGCGGATGGTCGGGCCCGGGAAAATTCCGTTGTACCCGGCCACGGTGGTGGACAGGCCGGGCACAAACTGAACCTGGCCCAGCTGCTGGGTCAACGCGTAGCGCTCATACGGACGCGACGGGTCGCCGTCGTCGAACCCGGTCTCAAAGGGCTTTAGTTCCGGCGGACGGCGGAACACCCCGCCGTAGGGTACAGGCATGTTCTTCGGAGCAAGCTGGCTGGCGCTCAACGTTGGTGTTGTTGGGGAAGTGCTCGGCGATGGGGTCGGAGATGGGGTCGCGTCATCCCCTTTCTTTAGACCGGCCAGGCCAAGGGCGCCGACGGCTCCCAATCTAAAGACGTCTCGTCGTGTGGTCATAGCCCCTCCTGGGTGGGGATCGAACTGGATACCATGTCGAAAAGAGCTTTCGACGGAGTGGGGAAACCGGCCGACGGGTCAGGACGGACCCGTCGGCCGGTTTCCCCGGTGATGAACTCAGGTACTAAAGTGCGGCCCCCGTGGTGAACGTCCATGTCCGAGTGGTCATGGGGTTACCAGCCAGGTCCCGGACCCCCGTGGTGCCTCCGGTCACAGTGACCCGGTACTGGGTGTTCGAGAGGAGGCTGCCGTTGGGGTTGATCGTCAGCACCCTGTTGGTGGTGTTGAAGGAGATCACCGAAGCCACCTGCGCTCCGGTGGAGACCCGCTCGATCCGGACCTTGCCGGCCACGTTGAAGCCGGTGATGGCTTCGCTGAACGTGGCTGTGACGTTGGCGTTCCGGCGTACTCCGGTGGCGCCCGCTGCGGGCGTCGTTGCGGTGATCGTCGGATTTGGTCCGGTGGTGAATGTCCACGTCACGGCCGTCATCGTGTTCCCGGCCGCGTCACGGACGCCCGAGAGAGTGGCCGTGTAGACGCGGTCCGCCAGCAGCGTGCCGGTCGGGTTCAGCGTCGCGACCCGGGTCAGCGTGTTGTAGGACACGACGGCGGGAATCAGCGTGGTTCCCAGCCGCAGCTGGAAGTTGGTTCCCGTCACCCCTGTCACAGCCTCGCTCAGCGTTGCAGTGATGTTCGCCGTCTGGCTGACGGACAACGCCCCCGTAGCGGGAACCCTGGCCGTGACCGTCGGGGCCACTGTGTCCGCCGGAGCCGGCGCAACCGGGGTGACCGCTGCTGAGCGGGCTGAGAATGCCCCGGTACCCACTGCGTTGATCGCGGCCACATCGAAGGTGTACGCGGTCCCGTTGGTCAGGCCGGTGACAACGACCGTGCCCACATTGCCGGTAACAGCCTGCGACTTCGCCAGGACTGTTCCGGCGAAGGCGCGCACGCTGTAACCGGTGATCGGCGATCCGCCGTCCGAGCCGGGCGCCGTCCAGGTCAGGGTTGCCGAAGCATTCCCGGCTGTTGCGGTGCCGACCGTCGGAGCGCCGGGAGTGGCCGCCGCGGCCGGCGTGACGGCGTTGGAGACTGCCGAGAACGGGCTGTCACCCAGTGCGTTGGACGCCAGTACCTGGAAGCGGAACTGGGAACCGTTGGTCAGGCCGGTCACCAGCAGGCTGGTTGCCCCTGCCGGAGCAATCCGCAGCGCACCGACCTGGACACCGGCCGGGTTCGTCGTCACGTCCAATACCCGTACGGAGAAACTGCTGGCCGTGCCGACGGTCGGCGCGGTGAAGTTGACCGTCGCCTGGCCATTGCCGGCGGTGGCGACGCCGATAACGGGCGCATTGGGTGCGACGGTATCGGAGAACCGCAGGAATTCGATGTTCCGGAGGGTGTCCGTGCCATCGATGCCGACGTTATCCACCACCGTGGTGGTGGAGCCTGCCGAACCGAGTGTGCCGTCGCCGCCGGTCGTGGTGACGGTGTAGTTGGCCTGCGGGCCGGAGAACACTGCCACGTCACGGTTGCCCGCGGTTTCTTCGGCCGTGGGAGTGATGATCTCCCGGACTGAGACCAGGTTCCCCGGGTTGACCACGCCGGCCGCCACCGCGGCCGCCAAGGTCATCGGGTTGCCCGTCTGGTACTGCTTCTCCATCAAATCGGTGGTGCCGATCTCGACGCCGGCATCGTCCCGGACGCTGATCCGGACCTTGAGGTAGCGGTCGCCGTCGAGCACGTCGTTGCCGCCGCGGCCCTCAAGCGTGTCGCTGCCGAGGCCACCGATCAGGATGTTGCCCTCGCCCCACACCGGACCGGTGAGCGGGCAGGCGCCCATGGGCGACAGCGCTTCGACCTGTGCAAGCGGGGTGCCCGGAGCCGGAAGGATGGCGCCGAGACCGGCGATCCGGTCGATTCCGGCCTGGTCAAGGACGTCGCAGCCGCTGAAGCCGGCACCTCCCACGGTGCTGGGTATGTCGTCGTCGCCCCGGAGCACATCGTCGAACCTGGAGCCGGAGTTCGCTTCGACCTCCTGCCACCGGTCCCGGTTCACAACCACCGGCAGGGCGAGGCCCTCCAGAAGTTTGTTGATCTTCATGTCGTCATCGGCAGGCACGGTGTCGTACTGGTGCGTGGCCCAGTCAAACCCTGCTGCTCCGGCGTAGCGGTCAACGGCCGCGTTGCTGGACATGATGTCGTCGCCGCCCTCAGCGTCATAATCGTTCTCACCGACCTGGCCGATCATGATGTCGTTGCCCGGTTTTGTCTGGGCAGGATCGTCGAAGAACGGCGCGCCATGATCCCCGATCAGCAGGTCCTGGCCGGATCCGCCCTGGATCCAGTCGTCGTCGCCGCCGCCGAAGGTCGTGTCGGCGCCATCACCGGACATTACGAAGTCGTTGCCTTCGCCGGCAAACGTTTCGTTGTCGTTGGCGCCGCCGAGGGCGAAGTCCTGGCCGTCGCCGCCCATAAGGATGTCGTCGCCGATGCCGCCGTTGAGGTAGTCATGGCCCGGACCACCCTTGAGGACGTCGGCTCCGGAGAGATCGGTGACCCGGTCGTTGCCGTCGCCGCCGAGGACGATGTCGTCCCCACCGTTGCCGTTGATGACATCGTCGCCCCCGTTGCCGAGGATGGTGTCATTGTCATTTCCGCCGACGACCCGGTCGACGCCGTCGGTACCGTTGTAGACGGACTGCCCGTTGATACCAGCCGGGTCCACGGCGTTCTTTTCGCGGTACTGGATGGTGCCGTCCGGCTTCCGCAGGAGTATCAGGTCCTCACGGCATTCGCTCTGCGGATCGTCAGCGACCGTTGCACCGTTCGCGGCGTAGCCAGCCGGGGTACCCGCGAGGTTCCGGAGCTGGAACTTGCAGTCGGCGGTGCCGAAAGCGTCGGCTTTAAGCGAGTTCGCGTTGGTGTTGCGCATGATCATTTCCGCGAAGGAGTTGGCCTCCAGCGCGGCGCGAAGGTTCATGCCCGGGGTCCGCACCAGGTAGTAGAAGCGGTCGCCGTTCTGCAGGTCGGTCATCTGGTTTTCGAACACGTAGTTGAACGTGCTGCCGAGGAGTCCGCCGAAGAGGTTGGTCTTCTCGGCGAGGCCGCCGACCCAGAGGTCGATCTTATTCAGGCCGGTCTCCTGGCTGGCCCAGGCACCGGAACTGTTGATGAAGTCCAGCGCATCGGCGCTCGGTGAGATGCCGATGCCCGGATCGACAATTTCCTTGGCCGCTGCCCGCTTGCCGGCCAGAGTGGGTTCGCCGGTGATGCTCGGGTGCGTGCCGTAGGCGGCCACAAAGTTGATCAGTGATTCCGGGTGTTTGATGTTCTGTCCAAAGTCAGCCCAACTGGTGTACGGCTCCAGTTGCGCGTCTCCTGTTGCCGCGTTGATCTGCCGGCGGACCTCGTTCAGCGGGGGCACCCCTTCAGAACGGGCGCGCGTCATGTTGATCGTCGCCAGGTCCAGGGGCAGCCCGAGCAGGTTGTTCCGCAGGGTGTCGGTAACGAACTCGTCGAGTTCGTTACCGACCTGTTCGCTCATGCCCATCACGATGCTTCCCGCGGCTTCTTCTGAGGTCAGGGAGCCGGCCGAACCGCCGTTGATGTATTCAGGCGGGTTGAGGAAGCCTTCGAGCAGTGAGATGGAGTTGTCGCTGCCGTCCTCGTTGGTCCGGGAAATGGTTTCGGTCAGCATCGAGTGGCCGAAGCGGTAGACAGCGTGGGCGAATTCGGCCTTCACTGCGGGATCCAGATCCGTGTGGTAGACGCGGAAGGGCTGGATGGCCGGCTGGATCTTGCGTCCGAACTCCTCGAAAACCAGGTGCTGGTATTCCATTTCGGTGACAAAGCGTGCGGCCTGGAACAGCCGTTCGCCGTTCCACCCGTTGGCTCCCGTTGCCGACTGCCATTCCGGCAAGGCGGCGGCGCCCTTGGCTGAGGTGTCGTTGGTGAGGGTGTTCTTGATGTCATCGACCAGGCGGTCGTGCTCGGAGTGGAAGACCTGGTGGATCGCGGTCAGCCCGATGTTCTCGTTGACACGGCCATCGCCGGCGGCGAAGTGCGCGTCCAGCATTTCGTCGTCGTAGGTTCCGGCGGGCTGGCTTGCAAAGTCCGTCGATGCGACGGTGTCCGCGTCCGGAACCGGAGCGACCGGCGGCGTCCCCGGGTTGTGGTCGGAGTCCTGGGGCGACGGGTCCGCGTTGTGGGCGATATCCGTCATGAACGGGGTGTTGAAGTGCCCCACATTGGCGGGAACCGGCACGGGGGATGCTTTGTCTCCCTCGACGAGACCGGTCGCGGTCACGTACTGCGGTAGTCCGCGGGCAGGGCCGGGGATGAACTTGCCGTACGGGTCCACAGCCATCAGCGGAACGTCAAGAATGTCCTTGTCCTCAAGTTTGAGGCCCAGGTAGATCTCTGCCTGCAGCTTGACATCCTTCCATGTGGCCATGCCGCCCGCAGTGGGTCCGGCCGGACCGCCGAGGAGCTTTCCGGTCGAGACCGGCCTGCCGTCCGAGTTGTTGATGTACTCACGGACGAAAACCTGGTGGGACGGGTGGGAGGTGTAGGTCTGGGACTGGTCCACGAAGGGCGAGTCGGTGTTGGCTGCGTCCTGGATATCATCTGCGGTGCCCAGGACCCCGTCAGGGCCGGGCTGGTTCTGGCCACGGGTCAGGACCATAAAGGCCTGGTTCGGGCTTACCTCATCGCCGGTGTTAGGTTTGCCGTCGGGGCCGACGGTAACGAGCGGGTCGTCGGCCTTCAGCGGCACGAACACGGTGCCGCCGCCCTTGACGGTCTGGTCCACACCGTGGTCGAAGAATTGCCCGAACAGGGTGAAGAGTGAATTGTAGGGCGGCGAAAGGCCGACGTCGGTCGTCACGTTGGGAATGAACAGCGTCTCGCCGGTGGGCACGCACCCGGCCGGGACGCCCTCCACGGCAGGATCCGCCTGCGGATCCGGGTCGGTGGTGCAGGGGAAGAGGCCAGGGTTTCCCTGGGTCCGGACGGGGAAGCCGGCCGCAGCAACGGCTGCCGGGTTGGTGGAGGTCTGGTCCACAATGAGGTTGCTGATCTGGCGGGGCTGGCTGTCAAAGACGTTGCCCGACTTCTGTGCATAGCTCGAGGGGCCGGGAGGGCCGAAGCCCGCCGGAACGTTGTCCGCAGCGCTGAACGACGGCGTCGCTAACCGCGGAAAGACCTGATCGGCGGCCCCGAACGTTTCCCGGCCCTTGATCAGGTTGTTGCAGGATCCGTCGACAGTCCGCAGACCGTAAGAGGTCAGGGCGTTCGGAACCTGGTTGGGTCCTGGCCCGACCAGCGCGCCGCAAGGTCCGGTGGCTGACGTCGTGTTGGCAACGTGCGCCTCGGAGATCTTGATTTGTTTGAGGATGAAAGCCAAGTCAGACGCCGTGACGGTGAAACCGGCTCCAACGGGCGCCTGCGCCGCGTTGGCGCCGACGACGCCGGTGGTGAGTCCTAGAAAACTTAACAGCGCCATTGCCGTGCCTGCTGCCACTACGCGGGTTGGTCCGGCAAAGACTCGGCTTTGACCTTGCACCCTCGAATATGCGAACACATTCATTGCACACCTGCCTCTTGGAGTGAGTGATGGTCAAAGAGTGCGGTCAGATTCTTGGGGAAAACTTGGATCGTTATACGCCGGTGATTGTCCCCGGGGTGCGGCGGCCGCCGCTTTCCGGGACGGCGCATTATCGAATAACCCTGAAGGGCATAATGCGACACCCGTGGCCGGTATTTTGCCACACTTCGTTGCATGGCTTGCGAGAGGCTCGAAGAATTCCATCACCGTCAAATGTCCCTTTGGCGGAAATGTAAAGCCATCGTACTAATTGCTGCCGGCTCCCCCGTTCGTCGCATGCCCGCAGTCTGCTTATGCCCGTAAGTCCCGCAGATGCGTTCCCTGCTAACCACCGGTTCGCGCCGCATAAGCGTAGAGAATGAAGCTAGCGGGTGCTTGTCGGTGCGCACTTATCCGGCACTCCTGTACGGCTTCGAAAAGGCCGCGGCGCCGCTTCCGCCGGCCGCCGGCATGTCCCGGCGCAAGAGGGCAACGCTTCGCGCGGCGGACCCGGGGGAACGATTCCGCAGGCCAAAGGCACGGTCAAGCTGGGCGGTGGGTCCATGGACCAGCCGGCGGCCGACCATGTCCACGGCAGACCGCCCGGGTCCTGCGCAGCGAGCAGGCCGCAGAATTCTCACACGCAGTCGCCCGAAATGAACCCTATATCTAAATTCTGGACGCGGGATTCGACATTCATATGATGCTGTCCTGCAGTCTCCGGACGACTTTGTGAAATCCAGCCTGGCAGCTTGCAGAAATAGGGCGAAAGACTGATCCGACATTTTTCTGACAAGATGCTCAGCACTGGTTCAAGAGCCGAGATGGCAGACGGAAAGCTGTGGGCAAGTGCTTTTAGATCGAATCCGCAAGTGAAATTCATGAGTATCCGTGCGGAAATTCGACGGCTGGTCGGCGGGAATCCACGCGATGGGTGAAATAATTCAGCCGTGCCCGCGACGACCGCCGGAACTGGCGGCCGGGGCCGGTTCGTAACATTCCGCCCAAAACAGCCTCGGACCTCGTGCCGCCGCTCGACCCGGGCGGCCCGACCTGAGAGTAGAGTGCTTGGTGGTAGCTCCGCACACCTCCCCCACCCTGGCGGTGTTGGCAGAAGGGATGATATTCGTGTCCAGTAAGAACCCCCGGATCGAAGAGAATGACGAGAAAGACCTCGTCGTTGGAGACGGTCCTAAAAGCTGGGCCGCCGGTATTCCCGGCGTCCTGCATTCCATGGTTCCGGCGATCGAGCATATGGGCGTGAACCGCACCCGTAAAACGGTCCTGGCAATGAATCAGAAGAAGGGCTTCGACTGCCCGAGCTGCGCCTGGCCGGACCCGAAGCACCGGAAGACTTTCGAGTTCTGCGAGAACGGCGCCAAGGCTGTGACCTGGGAAGCCACGCCGGTCGTGATCGGTTCTGACTTCTGGGCCGAACATCCCGTGAGTGAGTTGCGTACCCGCAGCGAGTACTGGCTGGGCATGCAGGGCCGGCTGACGGAGCCCGTGTACAAACCGGCAGGCGAGGATCACTACCGGCCGATCAGCTGGGATGAGGCGATCAAGCTGGTGGGCAAGAAGCTCAAGAGCCTCGCGTCCCCGCACGAGGCGGTGTTCTACACCAGCGGGCGCACTTCCAACGAGGCCGCCTTCGCATACCAGCTCATGGTGCGCGGCTATGGCACGAACAATCTGCCCGATTGCTCCAACATGTGCCACGAGTCCTCGGGCTGGGGCATGGGTCAAACCATCGGGATCGGGAAGGCGACGGTCTCCTTCGAGGACTACGCCAACGCCGACCTGATCATCGTGATGGGCCAGAACCCCGGGACCAACCACCCCAGAATGCTGACCGAGCTTGAGGCCTGCAAGGAAAACGGCGGCGAAATCGTGGCCGTTAATCCGTTGCCCGAAGCCGGTCTGCGCCGTTACAAGAATCCGCAGAAGGTCAAGGGCGTCGTCGGCCGCGGGACGGAAATCGCGGACCAGTTCCTGCACATCCGGATCGGCGGCGACATGGCACTGTTGCAGGCTGTGTCCAAGCGGGTCCTCGACGCCGAGGCCAGGAACCCCGGGACGGTCCTGGACCACGACTTCCTCAACAAGCACTGCGAGGGACTCGCGGAACTCCGTGAACACCTCGCGTTGCTTGACGAGGCCGCCGTGCTGGAAGCGACCGGACTGCGGGTCGAGGAAATCGACGAACTTGCCGCCCGCTACCTCAAAGCGGATAAGGTCATCATCACCTGGGCGATGGGCATCACCCAGCAGAAAAAGGGTGTGGCGACGATCAAGGAGATCATCAACCTGCTCCTGCTGCGCGGCAACATCGGCAAGCCGGGCGCCGGCGCCTCTCCGATCCGCGGCCACAGCAATGTCCAGGGCGACCGCACGATGGGCATCTGGGAGCAGATGCCCGAATCTTTCATGAACGCCCTGGGCAAGGAGTTCGACTTTGAGCCCCCGCGCGAGCACGGCGTCGACGCCGTCCAGACGATCGAGGGCATGCGCGAGGGCCGGCTGAAGGTGTTCTTCGCCATGGGCGGCAACTTCGTCGGTGCCATCTCGGACACGCAGGCTGCCGAGGCCGCGATGGAGAACACGGAAATGAGTGTCCAGGTCTCAACCAAGCTGAACCGCTCGCACACAGTGACCGGCGCGGAGGCGCTCATCCTGCCGACCCTGGGCCGGACGGAAATCGATATCCAGGAGAGTGGCCCGCAGTTCGTCTCGGTGGAGGACACTGTGTGTGCCGTGCACGGATCGTGGGGCAGCGTCGAGCCGGTCTCGCACCATTTGCTGTCCGAGACCGTCATTGTCAGCCGTCTCGCCAAGGAAATCGTGGGCGACAAGGTCAAGGCCGACTGGGACGGTTTCGAGCGGAACTATGACGTGATCCGGGACCACATCTCCCGTGTCGTGGCCGGTTGCGAAGATTACAACACCAGGATCCGCCAGGAAGGCGGGTTCGTCCTGCCGAACGGGCCGCGCGACTCCCGCACTTTTCCGACGCCGTCGGGCAAGGCCGTCATCACGGTAAACCACCTCGAGGCGGTGGAACGGCCGGCCGGCACGCTGATCCTGCAGACCATGCGGTCCCATGACCAGTTCAACACCACCATCTACGGCCACGATGACCGGTACCGCGGGGTCAAGAAGGGCCGTCATGTGGTGTTCGTCAACCCCGGTGATATTGCCGAGCTCGGACTGGCGGACGGCCAGTTCGTGGACATCCGGGGGGAATACCAGGACGGGACCGAACGCGTTATCCGGAAATTCCGGGTGGTGTCGTACCCCACCGCCCCGGGCTGCGCGGCAGCCTACTACCCCGAAGCAAACGTGCTGGTACCGCTGAACCACACTGCAGAAGGCAGCAACACCCCGATCTCGAAGGCGGTCATCGTCCGGCTGGAGCCCAGCCTGGACCAGGCACCGGAAGGTGCCGAACCTTCAACGGCGGGGGCAACAGCAGGATAAGCGGTACGCCCCGGAACCGCTGCACGGAAGAGGCCGCCTCCCTTACCGGAAGGCGGCCTCTTCCGGGCCTGCCGCCGCCGGGCGTCCGGCGGTCCTGATGATCGTTCGGCGGGCACGCCTGCCGCGCAGCCTGCTACTGGGCGGTCTTTGTCCAACCGCGGTCGTCGGGGCCGCCCTCCTCCCCGCTGGCAGTGAGCTCGAGAACCTTCTCCGCCGCCGCGGCGGCTGCGTCATGTGAGCCCTTGCGGCCGTGCGTGGCTACGCTTCCAGCCGCGTAACCCACGATGAAAGCGCTGACCGCCCCGGCGTGTGGCCCTACGGACCGCGCCGACTGCTCGGCCACCTCGATGATTTTCTCGTGGTCGACTTCCAGGTCCAGAATCTGCAGTGCCTGAATCAGCCGGCTGCTCCATTCCCTCAGGTCGCTGTCTTCTTCACGGGACAAAGTCATTACTGCTCCTTCTGCTGGCACGGCCGGCGGCTACGCCGGAAGCGCCGGATCCATCTCCCCGGCCCTCGCTGATAGCCTGCCACAGCGAGCCGTAAAACTGTTCCTGCCGCGCGCAGCCGGCTGCCCGCGAAAGTTGATGCCTTCAGCGCCGCGGGCAGCGAAGGCGGCTCCGGCCGCCGTCGGGCGTAAGCTCGTGGGATGGCGAGATTCTTCGATGTGCATCCCGAAAACCCCCAGGCGCGCTCCATTGGCCAAATTGTGGAGATCGTCCGTTCAGGCGGCCTGATCGCCTACCCCACCGATTCCTGTTACGCGTTGGGCGCGCAGTTGGGCAACAAGGACGCTCTGGACCGGATACGGTCGATCCGGCAGCTCAACGACAAACACCACTTCACGCTGGTCTGCAAGGATTTCGCCCAATTGGGGCAGTTCGTGCAGATCGACAACGATGTGTTCCGCAGCATCAAGGCCGTGACGCCGGGCAGCTTCACGTTCATCCTGCCGGCGACCAAAGAGGTCCCCAAGCGCCTGCTGCACCCGAAAAAAAAGACGGTGGGCGTCCGCATCCCCGATAGCCGGGTGGTTCAGGCCCTGCTGTCCGAACTCGGCGAACCGCTGCTGTCCAGCACGTTGCTGCTCCCGGAGGAAGACGAGCCCCTGACCCAGGGCTGGGAGATCAAGGAACGGCTGGATTATCTGGTTGACGCCGTGGTGGATTCCGGGGACTGCGGAGCCGAACCCACCACTGTCATCGATTTCTCCGGCGGCGAAGCAGAAATCGTGCGGCGCGGGATGGGTGACCCTTCACGGTTCGAATAGGACCCGACAGTTCCGGTCCGGCGGACCGGAATCCGGTCTTCGGCGCTATCGGGAAGTCGAGTTCGCGGATGAAGAGCCTGCTGACGTCACTGGCTCGGCGCCGGCCTGCGGCTTACGGTTGCGCAGCCACCGGCGAATGAGGTCACTGGCCGCCAACAGCCCGGCGAGGGGCGACAGTACCGCAACGGCGTAGACGAAGAGAAGCCAACTGAGGATGGTAACGGGCGACTGCCCGCTGCTCAACAGTGAGAGTCCGCCCAGGAGCCCGAGCGTCCAGAAGAGGACCACGCCGAACAGCACTGCCGCTGCGGGGAAGTACTCGTTTGTTACAACGGTCTTCAGCTTGTCCATGGACTCTCCTCCTGCCAGGCGGTAGGGAAAGTCCGCGCGGGCCACTCCCAGTATGGGGCCACCAGCGGGACGTTGCCGGGAGAATCCCGGGCACGTGATGAAACTAACGAGCTAATGGGTTTGGGATAGTGCCGGGATGTCCTCCGAAGCCGGTGAAACTGAGGTCCGCGTCGCGCGACGACGACGGCTGCCGTCCGGTGCCGGGCAGTGCCCAGTTCAGGCTCAGCTCAGATCGCGGCACGAACCCGCTGCAGGAAAGCGTCAAGGACCCGGCCTGCATGTTCGTGCATGCGCTGGGACTCAGCAGCGGGCTGCTGCCGGTTCTTGGATCCGTTGAGGCGATCGCCCAAATACACCAGCGCCGCGAGCACTTCGGACAGTTCCGTGTTGCTCTCGGCGCGTTGCCGCAGCAGCCGCAGGTGGGCCGCCTGCAACGCAGGCCCCGGCGCGCAGCCCAGGTCCTGGTCAAAGAGGCGCCGGCACCGGTCATAGGCGGACAGTCCTTCGACTGGAAGACCGGCCTGCTCGTAGGCCGAGACAAGAACCGTCCATGCCCGTTCGTTGAGGGGTTCCGACCGGATGGCGGCCTGGGCCAGATTGACGGCGTCGTCCGGGTCTCCGAGGCGGGCTGCGGTCTCGGCCGCGAAAATCTGTGTCGCGACTTTGTCGGCGGCGTGCCGGATCCGCGCTTCCTCCGCCCATTCGGAGGCGAGCTCGAATCCAAGCAGCGGTTCGGCCGAGACTTCCAGGGCCTCAAGGAGCAGAGGGTAGGCAATTGCAGGCTCCGACTCGCTGGCGGTGCGCACGAGCCGGTGGAATCTGGTCAGGTCCAGGTCGACCAGCCGCGGATCCAGGACGTAGCCGCTGTTGGCTGTCCGTAGCGGGCCGGTCTTCGTCTGGCCGGGTTGGATTGCCCGGCGGATGCCGCTGATGTAGCTTTCCAGCGTTGCGACGGCGCCGTCGCTGGCGCCTGCTCCCCAGAGAAGCTCAATGAGGTGTGTCTTGGATACCGGTGTGCCGAGATTCAAAAGCAGTATTTCCAGGATGTGCCGGGGCTTGCAACCGCCCATGTCCGCGGCCGTCAAGGCCACCCCGTCCCGGAGTACTTCGAATCTTCCGAAGAGGCGCACTGAAATGGTTGGTGTGGGTCCGGTCTGGTTTTGCACGATGTTCTCCGTATTCCCCAGGTAAGGCGACCTCAATCGCCCGGTGGAGGGAGTAGCGACATCAGGCCACTGCAACGCTGTTCCCTCCGGCTTTCCAATGTCACCGTGTCACGCCTGGAAGGGCGCAACAAGCAATGCGGCTACCCGACTTCAGGCACCGAAAAAGACGCGTACAGCGGTCAGTACCCCCGGGTAGCCGTCGCCGCCGGAAGCATAAGTAATTTGCCGGCTGGCCAAGTAGTTTCGTGGACCTGTCCCAGTAGTCCTCGCAACGACGCCGAAGCGCGGCAAAACACCGCCGCAACAGCCGCAACAATTCATAGAAGCGCCGCTCCCCCGATAGGCTCAGAGCAAACCGGCCCGTCAGCACCAGGAGACTCCGCGTGAATACAGCGCATGCCGTACCCGATCCGTTGCCGCCGCCGGGCCTTACCTGGGGTATTAAGCGCAGCTTCCTTGCCTACATCAAGGACATCCCGGACGGTACCGTAGCGGCGTCGGCTGGCGCCACCGAGTCCGGGTCCGGGCGGTTTACCTTCATTCCCGCCGGCTCGGACTACGATGTCCGCACCGGCGCCGGAGTCCTGCGCTTCCGCGGCGACGTTCGCCTTGCGGGCCACCACGGCATGCTCTTCGTCCGCCTGCTGGACCCGTGGGTGCAGTTTTCCGGCGACCGCGGGGTTCTCAGCATCAGCACAGGCGATGGCGGGCAGGACCGCACCCCGGTCGGGTTCGTGCAGGCCACGCGGCCCGAAGCCATAGGCGGGTGCCTCGTCTGGCAGCAGGTTGAGGTCCTGAACTCCCCCGACGGCGCCGAACTGTTCGACGGACAATACGCCGCCGGGCAGCCGATGGACCCATTGTCCATTCTCGTCCCCGCGTAACGAGCCCGCACAACAACGCCGCGTAACAACACCGCTAATTCCGTCATTCCGCCTCCGGACACGGGCCGGTACCCCGGCCCTCGGTACGATGGAAAATCCCCCCGGCCGCCGGTGCCGGAATCCGTCGAAGGAGACCCGTTTTGGTTGAATCTGCCCTTGTGGACCACGAATCGAGGCAGCACGTCCTCAGTGCCCTCGCGTCAGGCGAAGGAATCGATCGCGAGAGCGCGGACTGGAGCGGCTTCGAGGAGCGATTCGACCGGCACTTCCCTGAACTCTGTTCGCTGTTTCAGGGGCTCTACGGCAACCGGGAGGACTGGCTGGCGCAGCTGAGCACCCTGGTGGTCCAGGCCGCTCGCTCCTGGACGGAACGGCCGGCGGATCTCAAAGTCCTCGACGCCGAGCGGTCAGCCAACAGCGGCTGGTTCCAGTCGAACGACATGCTCGGCGGCGTCTGCTATGTGGACCGCTACGCAGATGACCTGGAGGGCGTACGCGCGAGGATCCCGTACTTCAAGGAGCTCGGCCTAACCTACCTGCACCTCATGCCGCTCTTCCTCGCCCCGGAACCGCATTCCGACGGCGGCTACGCTGTGTCCAGCTACCGGGACGTCAACCCGAAGCTCGGCACGATGGAACAGTTGCGCAACCTGGCTGCCGAACTGCGGGCCAACGGGATTAGCCTCGTGGTCGACTTCATCTTTAACCACACCTCGAATGAACACGAGTGGGCCCGGAAAGCGCTCGACGGCGACTCCGAGTACAGCAACTACTACTGGATGTATCCCGACCGGACCATGCCGGATGCCTTTGAGCGCGACGTCCGCGAAATCTTCCCGGATGATCATCCGGGATCCTTCATCGAACTCGCGGACGGCCGCTGGGTGTGGGCGACGTTCCACACCTTCCAGTGGGACCTGAACTACTCGAACCCGGACGTCTTCCGGGCCATGGCGGGCGAGATGCTCTTCCTGGCCAACCAGGGCATTGACATCCTGCGGATGGACGCCGTCGCGTTCATCTGGAAAGAGCTCGGAACGCCGTGCGAGAACCTCCCCGAGGCGCATCTGCTGCTCCGCGCGTTCAATGCCGTCTGCCGCCTGGCCGCACCGTCCCTGCTGTTCAAGTCCGAGGCAATTGTCCACCCTGACGAAGTGGCCCGCTACATCGATCCGGCTGAGTGCCAGCTCTCCTACAATCCGCTCCAGATGGCGTTGATCTGGGACTCCCTCGCCACCCGCGACGTCTCCCTGCTGGCCCAGGCCCTGGAACGCCGGCACAACATCCCGGCCGGAACCGCATGGATCAACTACGTCCGAAGCCACGACGACATCGGCTGGACGTTCGCGGACGAAGACGCCGCCGAACTCGGCATCAACGGCTTCGAACACCGCCGGTTCCTGAATTCGTTCTACGTCAACCGTTTTCCCGACAGTTTCGCCCGCGGAGTCCCGTTCCAGGACAACCCCCGCACCTTGGATTGCCGGATTTCCGGCACCACGGCGTCGCTCTGCGGGCTCGAAGACGGATCCGCCCTGGCGGTGGCGCGCATCCTCCTTGCGCACTCAGTGACCTTCAGCACCGGCGGCATCCCGCTGCTGTACCTCGGGGACGAAGTGGGCCAGCTCAATGACTACGACTACGCCCTCGAAGACGGGCACGGCGCGGACAGCCGCTGGGTGAACCGGCCGCACTACCCGGAACAGCGGTACGCGGACCGCCACAACCCGGAGACTCCCGCAGGCGCCGTCTTCGCAGGGTTGCAGCGGATGATCGCCGCGCGCTCGTCGACCCCCGAGTTCTCCGGCACCCGGCTGATCGATTTTGCCACCAACAACCGCGGGGTCCTGGGCTACCAGCGGCCCGGTGACGGAACGACCATCCTCGCGCTGGCCAACTTCAGCGACGAACAGCAGACGCTTTCCGCGGAAACGCTTTCGGGGTTCGCGGCCGAATCAGTGGATATCCTCACCGGAAATGACCGGCGCCTCGATGCCGGCATCACACTCGATCCCCAGGAATTTGTGTGGCTCCGGGTGGTCCCGCAACCCTGAGGACGCCGGTCCGCCCGGCTGAAGTAAAGTACACGGTCCCGGCCGCACGCTGGTTGAGGAGAGCGTGCGACCGGAGTCTTTGGAATGCCACGCCCGCCGATTTTGCGTCGGTGCATTAGCACCGACAGCAAATCGGCCGGCGGACCCCCGGATCCTGTCTTCACTATGGTCCGGCAGCCTGAGAACTGACTGAGAGCGCCTTCAGGTCTTGTACGGCCTGCCCCGGGCGGCAGGAGATCGCGGCAATGAACTGTTGTACGTACTCCCATAGTGCAGCATTCTTGGAACATGGAAGAGGTCAAGTCCGCCATAACGGACCGGTCCGGCGGCGACTCCCGGTGGGGCGTCCGTAAAAGCTCGGTCGCCGTAGCAGTCGGGGTAGTGGCAGGGGCCCTCCTGCTCGGCGGCGTGCTGCTTCTTTTGGTGCTGCAGTCAGCGTTGACGTCGTCAACCAGCACAGCCGCCCGGCAGAAGGCACAAAGCGTCATAGCCGAACTGGAAGACGTCGACGTCTCCGATGCCAACGAATACATGCTGGCAACTGCACGTGCCGGCCAGTACGTACAGCTCCTGGACCCAACCGGCATCGTGGTCGGCAGCTCCGACCCGGTGGCGGCCCACTCACCGCTCTCAGCCCAGCGTCCGGGGCCGGGCCGGACGCTGACCCAGGACGTCTCCGGCCTGCCGACCGTCGGCGACAACGACAACTTCCACATCGTCGCCGCGGGCTCACCGGGCGGCTACACGGTAGTCGTGGCCCAATCGACCCAGCTCCGGGCGGACACCATCGCCACCGTCGCCTGGTTCATGCTCGGCACAACGCCGCTCCTGCTTGCCATCGTTGCGGCGTCAGTCTGGCTCCTGGTGGGACGCTCCCTCCGCCAGGTCGAAACAATCCGCGGCCAGGTGGCACGGATCGATGCCGAACGGCTGGACGGACGCGTTGACGTGCCCGGCACCAACGACGAACTCGAAGCCCTCGCCCTGACAATGAACACGATGCTTGCACGGCTGCAGGCCTCGGACCATGAACAGCGCCGGTTCGTCTCGGATGCCAGCCACGAGCTTCGCAGCCCGCTGGCGACCCTGAGCGCCGGTGTCGAAATCGCCGCGTCCGACCCGTCCGGCGCGATGTGGCTGCAGATGCAGGATGTCCTCGCCCAGGAAACTGCCCGCATGAGCTACCTCGTGGAAAGCCTGCTCACGCTGGCCAAGGCCAACGACCACGGACTCACCCTTGACGAGGCGGACGTGGACCTTGACGACGTGGTCGACCAGGAGATCCGCCGGCTTCGCTCAACGAGCCGGAACAACATCCGGGCAGACATCACCCCGGCCCGGATCCGCGGCGATGCCCGCCGGCTCGCGCAGGTACTGCGGAACGTGCTGGATAACGCCGAACGGCACGCGCTCTCCCGCATCACCATCGCCCTGGAGATCACTGATGAAGCCGCCGTCGTGACCGTGGACAACGACGGAGCCCCGGTCCCGGAAGCGGACCGGGAGCGGATTTTTGAACGCTTCGTCCGTCTGGACGCGAGCCGTTCCCGTGAGAGTGGCGGCAGCGGCCTTGGCCTTGCCATCGCTGCCGGGATCATGACGGCGCACCGCGGCAGGATACGCGCACTGGAGGGCCCCAACGGAGAATGCCGTTTCGAAATGACCCTTCCCGCACCCGGACAGGACCCGGCGCCGGCACGTGCACCCCGCGGGTCCCGCCGTCCGCGGCCGGCGGCCCCTAGTCGGCGCTGAGCTTATAGCCCATGCCGCGGACCGTCGTCAGGCTGTGCACGCCGAACGGCAGATCCAGCTTGCGGCGAAGATACCCGATGTAGACCTCCACGACGTTGTCCCCGCCTTCAAATGCGGGGTCCCAGACGTTGTACAGAATCTCCGCTTTGGAGACGATCTGGTCGTGCCGGCGCATCAGGTACTGCAGGAGCCCGAACTCCCGGGCCGTCAGGCTGATGGGTGTGTTTCCCCGGCGGACGCTGCGCTTCGCGGGGTCCATGGTGAGGGTGCCCAGGGTCAGCAGGACGGGCCTGGCCGGCGCCCCGCGCCGGATCAGGGCCCGGATCCGTGCCACCAGCACCAGGAAGCTGAACGGTTTTGTCAGGTAGTCGTCCGCGCCCAGGTCGAAAGCGTCCGTCTGATCATATTCACCGTCCTTGGCGGTCAGCATCATCACCGGAGTCCAGATCTCGCGTTGCCGCAGTTCCTTCAGGACGTCGTAGCCGTTCTTGCCCGGCAGCATCAGGTCCAGCAGGATCACGTCGTAGGTGTTTTCCGTTGCCGCGCCCAGCCCGCTCAGTCCGTCGTGGGCAAGGTCCACCACGAAACCCTCGTTTTTCAGCCCCCGGCGGACCGTCTCGGCCAGGGCTTTCTCATCTTCCACCATCAGAATCCGCATGCAGGGACTCCCTTCATGGACAGTATGGCGCATCCTCGCCCAATTTAGGCTCCGCCGCGTTCCTCCCTGCCGGCGCTGTCGTGAGAGTCACGGCCCGACGGTAACCGCAACCCGGCAAACGCACAGCACCATGCTGTACCGTTCAATCCCGGAAAGCCGCAGCAACACCGAATGAATAATGGAAAAGAGCATCTGATAGTGGCAACAGATTATGACGAAGTACGGTCCGACGTCGCGGAATCCCGCAACGCATCTTTGGAAGCCCTCCGGTCCGCGAATGCACCGGATGCCCGCAGTGTGGTCCGCGAACTCGACGAGGCGGACACCTCCGAAGGCGTGGAACTGCCGGGCGCGGACCTGTCCGGCGAGGAACTGACCGTTACGGTTGTGCCGCAGAAAGACGACGAGTTCACCTGCTATTCCTGCTTCCTGGTCCGGCACCGGTCCCAGCTGGCCAGCGAGAAGGCCGGACACGCTTACTGCGCGGACTGCCTCAGCTAGCGCTCCTCCCCCGGTGCCGTGCTTGGTTCGCCACCGCGCACGGCACCGGTTGCCGCTTCACAAATCCGTCAACAAGTGGCTGTATGTGCCGCGTCCTGGATGTTCCGCTAGGCTCCTGATCTTACGATGCGATGCCTGCCGGCCCGGTCCCACCTCCGACGGAAGTAGCCTGTTTTGTCCCACGACGTCGATGTGAAGACCGCGAAGATCCCCCGGACGGGGAGCCTGAAACGGGAATGGTCGAGAGCATTCGTCCTGATGCTCGCGACGTTGCTGATCGGCGTCTCCGCGACACTGTTCGGGGTCCGCGGCGTCACCGATGAGGTCCAGAGCACTGGCGATCGCTTACGGCTCGTTGCCGAGACGGTAGCAGGGCTGCGCGAAGCCCTCGAAGTCCACGAGCAGGCCGGCATCCGCCTGCTGGCCGGCACCGACGACGACCCCGCCGGTTTCCTGAGCCGGCAACAGGAAATTTCCCGGCAGTTTGACGACGCGGCGGCGACGCTTCCTACCGCCCGGATGCAGGCGGCCGCCATGCAGTCGAAAGACGCGTGGGAGGCAAGCCTCAGAGCCCATTCCCTCTGGGACGGGCAGGTCGCAGCTTTGACGCCTGCGCTTCCGGAAAACATCGCGGCATTCACCGCCGCGAGTGTGGGCAGCCGCAGCAGTCTCGCGCAGATCGAGAGGTTCTCCTTCGAGGAGATGGATGTGGCTCTGGCCGAGGCCGCGCAGCTCCACCTGCTTGTCTTTGCCGGCCGTTGTGCGCTGCTCCTCATTATCGCGGTCAGCGTCCTGTACTACCGGCGCCGCATGATCACCTTCCTGATCCGGCCTGTCGAGGACCTGCGGCGAGGAGTCCTGAAGCTGCAGAAAGGCGATTACAGCCACCGCGTCGACGTCGTCCGCCGCGACGAGCTGGGCGAACTTGCGGAGGCCTTCAACACAATGGCCGCAGCCGTCCAGGAAAGCAATCGGGCCCTCAGCCACCGGGCGAGCCACGATCCCTTGACCGGTCTGGGCAACCGCACCGTATTGACCGAACGCCTGGCGGAGGTCTTTGGCTCCGGGAACAGCGCCACGGCCGGACACGAGGGATTACTGGTCATTGATGTCGATAACTTCAAGGAAGTCAACGACTCCCTCGGCCACGACGGCGGCGATGCACTCCTGATCGAGTTCGCCCAGCGGCTGCGTGCGTGCCTGCGCGCCGGCGACCTCGTGGCCCGCCTGGGTGGGGACGAGTTCGCCGTCGTGGTGGTGGACGGGGGCGGCGGGGCCAACACCGCGGCCATTGCCGCCCGGATCCATGAGGCCCTCCGTGCACCCTTTGTCATCGACGAAGTCCGGCTCCAGGTTACCGCCAGCATGGGTGCCGCTGAGCGGCGGCCCGGGACCGAAAATCCGGCGGAACTGCTGCGGCAGGCGGACTTTGCCATGTACATTGCAAAACGCGGCGGCAAGGGCCGCTACCAGCTCTTCGACGCCCAGGACTATGACGTGATGTCCCACCGCGCCGCCCTGCGGGCTGACCTGCCGGCGGCGGTACCCGCGGGACAGCTGGGCCTCGATTACCAGCCGGTGGTCGACCTGGGGTCCGGAGCCGTCGTCGGGGTGGAAGCCCTGGTGCGCTGGGACCATCCGACGTTCGGGCGCCTGGCGCCGGATGAGTTCATCCTGCTCGCCGAGGAGACCGGGGATATCGACGCGATCGGGGGATGGGTCCTGGAGACTGCCAGCCGCCAGGTGGCCAGTTGGCGGCGCTCCGTGAGCCACTGCGAGGAGTTGTGGGTTTCGGTTAACCTGTCCGCCCTGCAACTGACCAGCGCCAAGAACCTGGCCCGCCTGGAGGGCATTTTGACGGATCCGGACGTCCAGGCGGACCGGGTGGTCCTCGAAGTCACCGAAACGGCCCTCGCTTCGAGTGTGGATGGCGGGATCGCCGCGATCAAACGGCTCAAGAGCTTCGGTGTCCGCATTGCCATCGATGATTTTGGCACGGGCTACTCCTCGTTGAGCACGCTGGCCGCCTTGCCGGCTGACATCCTCAAGGTGGACCGCTCCTTCCTGACCGGGCAGACCACAGCCGGGCCGTCGGGCGCCATGCTCGAGGGCATTCTGGGCCTGGCCGGGAAGCTCCAGCTCGAGGTGATTGCCGAGGGCATCGAGGACCTGGAGCAACTGGACCTGCTGCGCCGGCTGGGCTGCGGCATGGGCCAGGGATACTTCCTGGCCTCCCCGGGCCCGTCTCCGGTGATCGAAGCGCTCCTCGCCGCCGGTTCGGGGCGTCGGGCACCTGACCTCACCTAGCATCCAGCGAGGGGGCATGATGGAAGCATGACTGCCACCGACTCGCCTGTCACCATCAGGGTCGGAGACGTCTCCGTCTCCGCGGCGTTCGCCCGGCCCGCGAACCCCGAAGCAACCGTTGTCCTTGCCCACGGGGCAGGAGCCGGGATGGACCATCCGTTCCTGCAGGGGTTCGCGGGAGCCTTGAACGATGACGGTTTCTCGACGCTGCGCTTCAACTTCCCCTACCGCGAAGCCGGGCGCAGATTCCCGGACCGGCCGCCCGCGGCGATCACTGCGTGGCGGGCGGCGATGGACGCTGCCGGATCCTTGGCCGGCGACGTGCCGCTGTGGGCCGCCGGCAAATCATTCGGCGGACGCATGGCCTCGATGGCGGTCGCCGACGGCATGGCCGCCGACGGGCTTGTCTACCTCGGCTATCCGCTGCATCCGCCGGGCAAACCGGAGAAGCTCCGCGACGAACACCTCTACGGGCTGACGCTGCCCATGCTTTTCCTGCAGGGCGAACGTGACACCTTCGCGACTCCGGCACTGCTGGAGGCCGTGATCGCGCGGATCGGTACCACCGCCACGCTGCAGTGGCTCACCGGGGCCGACCACTCCTTCGCCGTCGCAGGCCGCAAGCGCGGTGCCGAGGAAACAGGGGCCGCCCTGGCGGCGCCAGTGGCCGCTTTCCTGCGCGCACACCCCTGACCCGGACTTACAGCCACGCCGTCCGGCGCAGCGGCGGTTCGGCACCGCCCGGACGTTGCACGAGGACCTGGTTCACCCCCGTCAGACCGGACTCGAAACCCAGCGCGCTCGAGGCCATGTAGAGCCGCCACACCCGCGCGCGGCCCGCGCCCACGTCCTGCACCGCCTCATCCCACTGTTCCTCGAGATTGCGTACCCAGGCCCGGAGCGTCAAGGCGTAGTGCCGCCGCAGCGCCTCGACGTCGAGAACCTCGAATCCGCCGGATTCGAGTGCACCGATCATCTCGGCGAGGCTGATCATCTCGCCGTCGGGAAACACGTACCGCGGGAGGAAGGAATCCGGGTCCGGTGCGGTCCGACCGGCGTTCCAGGAGATGGCGTGGTTGAGCAGCCGGCCGCCGGGCCGCAGCAATCCATAGAGGCGGGTGACATAGCCGGGCGTTTCCGAACGGCCTACGTGCTCGGACATGCCGATCGAGCTGATGGCGTCGAACGGTCCGTCCTCCACGTCACGGTAGTCCTGGACGCGGATCTCGACGCGCTCGGTGAGCCCGGCGTCCGCTACACGCTTCCGGGCGAGTGCCGCCTGTTCGCGGGACAGCGTCACCCCGACCACGTCGACGCCGTAGCGCTGCGCGGCCTGCACGGCCAGGCTGCCCCAGCCGCAGCCGACGTCGAGCATCCGCATGCCGGACCGGAGTCCGAGCTTGCGGCACACGAGGTCCAGCTTGGCTTCCTGCGCCGCCTCGAGGCCGGCCAGCTCGTCGGACCAGACGGCGCAGGAGTAAACCATCGACGGCCCGAGCACCAGGGCGTAGAAGTCATTGCCGACATCGTAGTGATGGGAGATCGCCTCCGCGTCACTCCTGCGGGTGTGCCTCCGGCCTCTGCGGGCGGACCGCGCCTCCTCGGGCGGGGCTGGCGGATTCGGTCCCAGCGCGCCCAGGAGGACGGCGGCCCGGGCCAGGGTCAGGAATTCGCGGGGCGTGGGCGGGCGGAACGGCCCGGGCTCGGCAAACTTGCCCGCAGAACTCAGCGCGGCGAAACTCTCAAAGATATTTCCGGGTGCGTCGATTTCGCCGGCCACGTAGGCCCGGCTCAGGCCCAGTTGGCCCGGCGACCACAGCATCCGGCGGAGGGCCCGGCGGGATCGGAACTCAAGGACCGGGGCGTCGGGCGGCCCGGCTTCCGAGCCGTCCCAGGCGCGAAGCCGGAGGGGAATTTCGTCGGTCCCGAGAACTACGGCCAGCGCTTCGGCCAGCCGTGCCGCCACATTCGTCGAACCCGCCATGGTTGTCCCTCGCTTCCCGTCAGTTGCCCAGGGGCCAAATCTATGCCGCAGGAGCCCTTTTCGAACAGGGCCTGCATCCCTCACTTCCGCGCGCGTGCCCGGCTTGGCTGGACGCGGGGAGGCTCGCCGGGCATCTTGGGGAAGTCGGGAGGGAACGGAAGTTCTCCGATCCCGGCCGCCACATCCCGCGACCACCACTCCAGGAGCACGTCGATGCGCCCCGGGCTGGCGTGCATCCCGGCCCACGGATCCTCACCGTCCCGGAGCCGGCCGGGCACGGTGGCTACGGTGAAACGCTCGGGATCCGTGCCGGGGAGTTCGTCCCAGCTGACCGGGCAGGATACCGTGGCGCCGGTGGAGGCACGGGGACTGTAGGCTCCGGCCATTGTCCGGTCGCGGTTGGCCTGGTTGTAATCGACAAAAATGCGTTTGCCGCGCTGCTCTTTCCACCATGCGGTGGTGACCTGCCGAGGCATTCGGCGCTCCAGTTCCCTGGCGGCTGCGATCACGGCGTGCCGGACCTCGAGGAACTCGTGGCGGGCCTCGATGGGAGCGAAAACATGCAATCCCCGGCCGCCGGAGGTCTTGACGAAGGACGGCAGTCCGGCTTCCAGCAGCACGTTCCGGAGTTCGAGGGAGGCGATGATGGCCTCCTGGAAACCTGTGCCCGGCTGCGGATCAAGGTCAATGCGGAGCTGGTCCGGTTTGTCCGGGTCCGTGGCACGTGAGGCCCACGGATGGAAGACCACGGTGTTCATCTGTACGGCCCACACGGCGGCGGCCGTTTCGTCGAGGACCAGCTGGGCATGGGTGCGGCCACTGGGATATACGACGTCGACGGACCTGACGAAGGCCGGCGTGCCCCGGGGCGGATTCTTGGAGAAGAACTGCTCGCCGTCAATACTGTCCGGGAATCGCTGCAGCGTCAGGGGCCGGCCCCCGTTGGCGGCAATAAACGCGGTCCCGACGTCGATGAGGTAGCGGGCAAGGTCAAGCTTGGTCAGGCCGGGCCCCGGCCACAGGATCCGTCCCGGGCTGGATATCCTGATGTCGCGGGCGCCGTGCGGACCCGGGACTGACAGGGTGACTGCTTCCTTCGCCATGCAGTCAAGCTACTCCACCGGGAGCCGCGAAAGAATAGCCTTTCGGGGTGTCCCCGTCAGACGGCGGGCGCCGTGCGGGCTTTCTAGGAATCGGCCGGCCGGGCGGTGAATTCGCGGTGGAGCCGCTGCCGGGCGCTGTGTTCCACCAGGGTCGGTATATAGATCTTGATGCGCCCGGTCTCCAGCAGGTCATACTCCTGCCCGACGACTCCGGCGATGTGGGTCCTGGGTGCCTCGGGAAACCGGGCAGCCAACCGCTCGACGATTTTTCCTACCGTGGGGTCCTTCTCGGCGTCAGTCACGAGACAAGTTTGGGCCGCGGTTGTGGCGCCGTCAACCTTTCGACGAAGCCGAGTGGCTGATAGTTAATGTTCTAATCTGTCGCTAAATGTGCGCTTTTCGTGCAAGAATGTTGGCATGACGCGAATCACAACAAGCCGCCTGGCTGATGGGCGGGAGCTCATCTACTTCGACGACGCCGGAGCGCCGGACCGCCATCCCGACTCCCTGGCCGACCGTCGGGACCTGCCGGGGCGCGCCGAACCGGGCGAGGTCCGCTATGACGCCCTGAGCGGAGAGTGGGTCGCCGTCGCGGCCCACCGGCAGACGCGCACGCACCTGCCGCCGGCGGATCAGTGCCCGATCTGTCCGACGACGCCCGCGAACCTGTCAGAAATCCCGGCGCCGGACTACGACGTCGTCGTCTTCGAGAACCGCTTCCCCTCGCTCGGCCCCGTCAACGCCGTCATCCCGCAGCAGCCCGGCTGGGGAACCGCCGCGCCGGCCTCGGGCCGGTGTGAAGTGGTTGCCTTCACTCCCGAGCACACCGGGTCCTTTGCCTCGCTGGGCTGGACCCGGACCCGGACCGTGATCGAGGCCTGGGCGCACCGCACGGAAGCCCTGAGCGCCCTGCCGGGAATCCAGCAGGTCTTCCCGTTCGAGAACCGGGGTCCCGAGATCGGCGTGACGCTGCATCACCCGCACGGACAGATCTACGCGTACGCTTACATCCCGCCGCGTTCGGCAGCCATGGCGGCCGCCGCCGGCACGCACTGGGACTCTGCCGGAGGCACGCAGTCGCTCTCCGCATCGCTCCTTGCCGCCGAGCGGAACGACGGCGGCCGCATGGTGCTCGAAGGCGACCATTTCAGCGCCTATGTGCCGTTCGCCGCCCGCTGGCCGCTTGAGGTTCATCTGGTGCCGCATCGCCAGGTGCCCGACTTCGCTGCCCTGACCGGCGCCGAACGCGACGAACTGGCGCATGTCTATCCTGAACTGCTCGCACGCCTGGATGCCCTGTACCCGACGGAGACGCCCTACATCGCCGCGTGGCACCAGGCACCGGTGGAGCCATCGCTGCGCCGGGCCGGACACCTGCACCTGCAGCTGACCTCACCGCGGCGCGCCGCCGACAAACTGAAGTTCCTGGCCGGCTCGGAAGCTGCCGTAGGCGCCTTCATCAACGACACCACCCCGGAATCCGTCGCGGAACGGCTGCGAACAGTAGCAGTCGGCTTCGCCAGCAGCACCCCGGAAGGCGCACGAGCATGAACACCACCACCACCGGCGCGCAGCCGGCCCACCTCACCGAACGCTTCCGGACCGCCTTCGGTGCGGGCCCGGACGGGATCTGGCAGGCCCCGGGCCGGGTCAACCTGATCGGCGAGCACACCGACTACAACGAAGGCTTCGTGCTGCCGTTCGCCATCGACAGGACGGCCAGGACACATGCTCCGCCGCCGCACGGACTCCGCGGTGCGCCTGCTTTCCACCTTCGGCGACCAGGGCGTTGTGGATGCCGACACCCGCACCTTGTTCCCGGGCACCGTCACCGGCTGGGCCAAGTACCCCCTGGGCGTGGTCTGGGCCCTGCAGCAGCGCGGTATCGACGTACCCGGCTTCGATCTGCTGCTCGACTCCGACGTACCGCTCGGCGCCGGGCTGTCCTCCTCGCACGCAATTGAATGCGCGGTCATCACGGCCCTCAACGAGCTGACGGGCGCCGGCCTGACGGCCGAAGAAATGGTTCTGCTGACCCAGCGCGCGGAGAATGACTTTGTCGGTGCCCCTACCGGCATCATGGACCAGTCCGCCTCACTGCGCGGGTCCGAAGGCCATGCCGTCTTCCTGGACTGCCGGGACCAGTCCGTGCGCCTTGTCCCGTTTGAGGCCCGGGAGGCCGGCCTCGTCCTGCTCGTCATCGATACCAAGGTGGAACACTCGCACGCCGACGGGGGCTACGCCTCCCGCCGGGCCGCCTGCGAACTGGGCGCGGAAACCCTCGGGGCCGCGTCCCTGCGCGACGTCGGGACCGCAGACCTTGAGCGCGCGGCCGAAGTGCTGGATGCGACGACGTTCCGGCGGGTCCGCCACGTGGTCACCGAAAACGCCCGGGTCCTTCAGACGGTCGAAACCCTCAGCGACGGGGGCCCGGCAGCGATCGGGCCGCTGCTGGACGCCAGCCACGCTTCGATGCGCGACGACTTCGAAATCTCCTGCCCGGAACTCGATCTCGCCGTGGACACCGCCCGGGCCAACGGCGCGATCGGTGCCCGGATGACCGGCGGCGGATTCGGCGGTTCGGCGATTGCGCTGACTCCCGTGGAGTACGAGCAGGACGTCCGCGACGCCGTCGCCCGGGCCTTCGCGGACGCAGGCTTCACGGCTCCCGAGATTTTCACTGTCACGCCGGCAACCGGCGCCAGGCGCGTCAGCTAGGCTATGCACCGGCCTGACCAGGCCCGAAGTCCCACCCCTACCCCCGCAGTCATACTCTTCGAGGAATTGCAGCATGAGAATTTTGGTAACCGGCGGCACCGGCTACATCGGTTCGCACACCGTCCTGTCCCTGCAGGAGGCCGGCCATGAAGTCGTGGTCATCGACAACCTGGTGAACTCCAGCGAAGAATCGCTGCGCCGGGTCGCCGGGCTCAGCGGCACTCCGGCGACGTTCCACCGCGTGGACCTGCTGGACGAAGCCGCCATCGACGCCGTGTTCGCCGAACGGCCGATCGATGCGGTCATCCACTTCGCCGGCCTCAAGGCCGTCGGCGAATCCGTGCGGGAACCGCTGCGGTATTACCACAACAACCTCGTGGGCACCCTGAACCTGCTGCGGGTCATGGACCGCCGCGATGTCCGCTCGCTCGTCTTCAGCTCCTCGGCCACCGTCTACGGCGAACACAATCCGATTCCATACATGGAGAAGATGGAGATCGGCGCCAATAACCCCTATGGCCGGACCAAGGAACAGGTGGAGGACATCCTCGCGGATCTGGGCGCCGCCGACTCCCGTTGGCACATCGCGTTATTGCGGTATTTCAACCCGGTCGGCGCACACCCGTCAGGATTGATCGGCGAGGACCCGCAGGGCATTCCGAACAACCTCGTTCCCTTCATCGCGCAGGTCGCAGTGGGCCGGCGCGAGAAGACTCATGGTCTTCGGCGGCGACTACGACACCCCGGACGGGACGTGCCTGCGCGACTACATCCACGTCGTCGACCTTGCCGGCGGGCACGTCGCGGCCCTGGACCACATAGCTCCAACGCGCCGGCGTTTTCCGCTGGAACCTCGGCTCCGGGCACGGAACGTCAGTCCTGGAAGTCCTGCGGTCCTTCGAAAAGGCCGCCGGCCGGCCGCTCCCCCATGAGATCACCGGCCGCCGCGCCGGCGACCTTCCGGCGTTCTGGGCCGATGCCTCTTCGGCGCTGGCCGACCTCAGCTGGTCCACCACCAGGACTGTCGATGAAATGTGCGAGGACCACTGGCGCTGGCAGAAGAACAATCCGAACGGCTACACCGGCTAAACCCGCCAGCCGCGGATCCCGGGTCCGGATGCCATGCGGACCCGGGGCAGGCCGTCCGTCAGACCAGCAGATCGGCGTGCTGCTCCGCGACGACATTCGGGTGGGCGCGCAACCGGTAGCGCAATGCGTTGTCCCCGTAGGTTTCAAGGATCGGGCTATTCGTCGGATCCAAGGACAAGCCCCGGGCACGGGCGAGAAACTCCGGGCTCCCCGCCAACTGCGGCATTGTCGCGTCGAGCGCCGGGTTGTAGAAGAACGGCAGGGAGATCCGGTCGGTGCCGCGCAGGGGGGAGATGACCCGGTGCAGGGTTGCTTTGAGATACCCGTTCGTGGCAAGTTCCAGCATTTCCCCGATATTGACCACGAAAGCTCCCGGCACCTGCGGCGCATCAATCCACTGCCCCTGGTACTCGACTTGGAGCCCGCCCTTTCCGGGTTCGACCAGCAGCAGCGTCAGGACGCCGCCGTCGCGATGGGATCCGACGCCCTGCTTGGGTTCCGGGTCCGACTCCCCCGGATAACGAACGATCTTCAGTAGCGGGAAGGCCCGTTCGGCGAAGGCCGCGTCAAAGGCGTCTTGTTCGGCCCCAAGCGAAACCGCCACGGCCCGCAGCAGAGCCAATGAGACCGCGCTCAGCCGCTCGGTCCATTCCGAGACGATTCCCGGCATTTCAGGCAGCGCTTCCGGCCACAGATTTGGCCCTTCGAGCCGCCAGTAATCGGCGACGCCCGGACCGGGCTCCACCGTGTCGCGCTCGACGCCGATGTCAATCTGCTCTCGCCAGTCGACCGCGCCGTCGGTCAGTTCGCCCCCAACCCGGGTGTAGCCACGGAACTGCGGGCTGTGAACATTCTCCACCGCGAGCTTCTGGTCCTCGGACAGTTCGAAGAAGCGGCGGGAAATGTCGAGTACGGCGTCCGTGAGTTCCTGCGGGACACCGTGGCCGGTCAGGTAGATGAAGCCAACCTCATGCATCGCTTCGCGCAATTCGTTGCGAAACGCCGACGCTTCCTCGGCGCTCCCGTTCAGGCGTGAAAAATCCAGGATGGGCAACGATTTGAGCGACACGGCTTTAGTCCTTTTTGTAGGCTTTGGCAAGTTTCGGCCTCTAATTACGACAATATTACGCACCGCCCGGCTCTGTCCGACATCTCCTGTGTCGAAATATGACAAACAGGCTGCCGACGGGCGCGATGCAGCCGGCACGGCCCACGGTGGAGCGTGCCTGTCGCTTCTTCATGCAGGCACTTTTCCGTGTGCATTCCGTAAGGAATCCCCGGCCACCACCAGCGGCGAAGTCCGTAGCCTTGAGAGGTGACCGAAGTGACCGGAGCGGCTGTTGATGTTGTCCTCCCGTGCCTCAACGAGGCGGGCGCCCTGCCCTGGGTGTTATCGCGCCTGCCGCAGGGGTACCGGGCGATCGTGGTGGACAACGGCTCCACGGATGGTTCCGCGGAACTCGCCGCCGGACTGGGCGCCGCCGTCGTCCGCGAAGGGCGCCGGGGCTTCGGGGCGGCGGCGCACGCGGGGTTGCTGGCTGCCACAGCCGACTATGTTGCGTTCTGCGATTGCGACGGCTCCCTCGACCCCGCGGACTTGCCGAAGCTGCTGGCGCCGGTCCTGACGGGCCAGGCCGATCTGGTCCTCGGCAGCCGCCAACCGCAGCGCGGATCATGGCCGCTGCACGCCCACGTCGCCAACATTGTCCTCGCCCGGCGGCTGCGGAAACTCACGGGCGAACAAATCACGGACCTCGGTCCCATGCGTGCCGCGAAGCGGTCCGGGCTGCTCTCTCTTCAGTTGCAGGACCGCCGCAGCGGCTACCCGCTGGAGATGTTCCTCAAGGCAAGCCGGCGCGGCTGGCGGATCCGGGAACTCCCCGTGCCGTATGCCCCGCGGACAGGCAAATCCAAGGTCACCGGCACCGTCCTTGGCACCGTTACCGCCGTTCGGGACATGTCCGCCCAGCTGATGGCCGCAGCGGCGGTTCCGACCCCGGCGCAGACCCCGGAACCGGGCCGGCCGGACCCCGGCAGCAAGGGACAGCTATGAGCAACCGCGTGGAACTGACAGTTGCGGTCATCGCCAAGGAGTGCCTGCCGGGCCGGGTCAAGACCCGGCTCACTCCCCCGCTGACCCCTGAAAGTGCCGCCGCTCTGGCCCAGCTCAGCCTGAGCCGCACACTCGACACTGTCCGCACTCTCCCGGCCCGGCACCGGCTGCTTGTTATGGACGGCACCCCTGCTGCCCGGGATGCCCACCGGTTCGAGGTGGTGGCGCAGGCTGCGGGAGCCCTCGACGAACGGCTGGCCGCGATCTGCGACGCGGCGACAGGCCCGCTGCTGATCCTTGGTATGGACACGCCGCAAGTCTCGTTCGAGCACCTAGCCCCCGTCTTCGAGGACTGGTCCGCCGGTACACCCCGGCACAGGGCGTGGTTCGGACCCGCCACCGATGGCGGCTTCTGGGCCCTGGCCCTGCACCGGCCCGACGGCGACCTGCTCCGGGGCGTCCCGATGTCCACCGGCGCCACCGGCGCGGCGCAGCTCGCGCGGCTCACGACGGCGGGCCTGGCCGTCGGGATGCTCCCGGAGCTCCGGGACATGGACCACTTCAGCGACGCAAGGGAGGTCGCGGCCAAACTCCCGGACACGGAGTTTGCCCGGGCCGTCGGTGCCGCGGACCGGGGGCACGGTGCCGTACTGAACGTCCCGGTGAACGTCCCGGTGATCGCTACGGCGCCCGTCGGCAGGATCAGGCCGTGATCACCACCGGGCTCGCCCCCGCCGGCCACTTCGGCCAGGGTCGTGCGGAACCGTATGCCCGAGCCTTGCAGGCAGGCACCGGAACCTTGACTCTTCGCCCGCAGCATGGCCTCACCAGCGCGCCACCCGTCACGTTCCAGGTCCGAGACTGGTGCGACGACGCCAGCGCGCTGGAAGTATCCCTCGTGGCGGGCCTGCAGGGGCCGATCCTCGACGTCGGCTGCGGCCCCGGCCGGCTGCTGGCCGCTGCCGGTTCAATGGGACTGCCCGCGCTGGGCATCGACACCAGCGCCGAGGCTGTCCGCTGCGCCCGGAACCGTGGCGCCCGCGCACTCGAGCAGTCGGTCTTCGCCCCGGTCCCGCAGGCCGGTCACTGGCGGTCGGTGGTCCTGCTGGACGGCAATGTCGGCATCGGCGGCAGCGTCTCGGCCCTGCTGCTGCGCTGCCGCCAGTTGGCTGCCCCGGCCGGGGTGCTGCTGGTCGAGGTGGAGGCGGACGCGGACCTCGATACCGACTACACGGCGGTGCTCGAAGACGGCGCCGGCAACCGCAGCGAACCGTTCCGCTGGGCCCGGACCGGCCAAAAAGGCCTGGCCGACCGGGCGAACCGGTGCGGCTGGCGGATCTCAGCGGTCCAGCACGTTCAAGGCCGGGTTTTCTGCCGGCTCTCACCCCTGGCCGCGGCCGCCCGTTCGATCGCGTAAATCGCGACGCCGGAGACGATTGCGAGGGCTGCCCAGAACCACAGCAGGTTCGCCGCGTAGTCGGCTTCCAGCACACTGGTATCCCGGGCTTCGGACTGCGCCTTCATGAGCAGCAGCGCGAGCAGGGTCATCAAGACGCCTGTCAGGAGTCCGCCGCGCAGCACGGCAGCCGACGCCGGACGCAGGCGGGAACCCGCCCGGGTCAGGCCCGCACCCCCGAGCGTGGATAGCGGCACAATCAAGCCATCGTGCACCAGGACGGCCACGGCCATCCACACGAGCAGGCCGTACAGCTGCTGCGGGCCAAGCTGGGTCGGCAATCCCCACAGGCCAAAGCCGATCAGCGCCAGGCCAGCCACGGCCAGGATGATCCGGAACACCCGGACGGAGCGCCGGGTGTTCGGCGAGTCGCTCGCGGCCTTCACAGGACCTCCACGCTCGTCAGCCATTTGGTCTGTAGCACCCCGGGACGGCCGGGCGCAATCACACGGGCCGGATACCCGTGGTCCAGGTCAAGGACCTCCCCGTTCAGGTCCAAAGCCACCAGAGTGCGGTCATCCCGCGAATACTCCGCCGGCATGGTCATGACCCGGTATCCGCCCTGAGGCTCCAGGCTGGTAAACCTCAGCAGGGACGAGGCCGGCGCCCCTACGGCGGCGAGCAGGTCCGGAACCCGGACCCCGCGCCAACGGGCGGACTGGCTCCAGCCCTCGACGCAGGCAATCGGGAGCTCATGTTCGGTCTGGGGAAGCGCGCGCAGGTCGGCCAGGGAAAACTCACGGCTCGCGCCCTGGTGCGTGATGGTCAGTTTCCAGTCTGCGGCCCCGGCGAGCTCCGCCACGTTCGCCTGCGCGGCAGTCCGGTTGACCGGCACGGATTGAGGTCCGGTGCCCTTTTTCCGCGGCGCGAAGAAGTTCACCGGGTCCAGCACCGACCATGACTGGCCCGCGGTGGTCAGCACCATCGCCCCGGCACCGCTTCCGACTCCGGTCAGGAAGGCCCGCCTGGACCAGCGTCCGGGCCCCGGCGCCGGGGCGCCGCCGCGATCATCCGGGCCGGCCCGCCAATGGTCCATGATTGCCGGCAGTTTCAGCGCGATGTGCAGCAGCAGCGAACCGATGATGATCCAGCTCAGCCAGTAATGCGTCTCTCGGAACGGGAACGGCCACGGGTACCACTTGTAGGTATTGATCAGGCCCGTGATCAACTGGACGAACGAGGAGCCAAGGAACAGGGCGATGGATCCTCTTTCGAGGGCATGGCCGAACGATCGGATGGGCGGCCACTTGAGCAGTTCCGGGAAGACGGACCAGAGTTTGGCCAGCAGGAGCGGAATGGCGGCAAGGCCGGACGTCACATGCAGCCCCTGGGTCAGCTGGTAGATCCAGACCGGGTCGGCGGGGTAGAACATCCACGACGGCTGTTCCTGCAGATTGTGACTGAAGATCCCCGTGACAAAGCACACAACAAAGCTAGCCCCGAGCCAGCGCCCCAGGACCACGGTCAGGCGGGTGCTGCGTGTTGGCGACGCAAACCTGGCCGCGAGCGCACTGGTCAGCCGTTGCATAGTTCGATCACATCAAAAATCCGGCCCGGATACCGCAGTCACACCTTACGATTCGCAGACGATCCCGGTTCCGGCGCACGGCGCGCCGCCGCGATGGGGCAGGATCGGTAAGGTGACCGCCCGTGCAACCGAACCACGACGCCGCCCCGGCTCTAGCCTGCCGGCCTACCTGGGCCTGTCCCTCCTGGTCATGCTGCTCGGCGGGCTGGTGTGGTGGATGGTCGTGCCGGGCAATCCGTACCCCGCTTCGCCGATCGTTGGCACGTTCCTGTCATGGCTTTTGTTGCCGGCAGCGGTCCTGCTACTGGGCTTTATGCCGCGGCGCCGGCGGGGCGCAGCGGTCCTGGCCGGGACGGTGGCGCTTAGCCTCATCGCGTTGAGCGCTCCGCCGCGGACCAGCAACGACTCAGCCCGGTACGCGTGGGACGGCATTGTTCAGAAGGCCGGTGTTTCACCGTATGCGTTTGTCCCCATCGATGAAACGCTCGAAGATCTGCGGCCGGGCTGGCTCTTCCTTCCGGGCTCCGCCGGGGCGGACGGCAAGCCGGGGTGCGCCGGGGGCCTGTTCGGAACCAGTTCGATCCCCGCCACCAACTTCCCCTCCGGCGAGCCCCTCTGCACCGCGATCAACCGCCCGTACGTGCCCACGATCTACCCGCCGATGGCGGAACTGTATTTCCTGGCCGTCCGGGCCGCCGTCCCGGACTCCGTGGGCTACCTGGCGTTCCAGCTCGCCGGGCTCCTCCTTGGCGCTGCCGTCACTATCATGCTGCTGCATCTGCTGGGCCGGCGCGGCCTGCCGCTCCAGCTGGCTGCGGTATGGGGCTGGAGCCCGTTCCTCCTGCTGGAGGGGGTGAACAACGCCCACGTCGATTTGCTCGGCGGTGCGCTGATCTTGGCCGCTGCGATGCTGCTTGTCGACGGAAAGCCGCTGCGCTCCGGCGTCGCGTTCGGTGCCGCGGTCGCCACGAAGCTCATCCCGGTCATCGCCGCCCCCGCCTTGCTGTTCCGGCGCCCGGCCCGGTTCGTCGCCGCCGCGTCGGCCACTTTCGCCCTTCTCTACGTGCCCTATTTGGCTGTCGCCGGAGCCGGCGTCCTGGGGTTTCTGCCCGGCTACCTGCGGGAGGAGGGCTACAGCGGGGAGGGAGGCATCCGGTTCGGCCTCGCCCAGCTCGTGTCCACCGGGCAATGGCCACCCGTGGTTTCCGCTGCGGCCCTGGCCCTCGTTGCCCTCGCCGTGCTGCGCGGAACCCGGGAGGCAAACGCCTGGGAACAACAGACCGTGATGATCGGACTGACACTTCTGATTGTCAGCCCGAACTACCCCTGGTACGCCCTGATGCTGCTGCCGTTCATCGTCCTTAGCCGGCGGTGGGAATACATCGGCATCATCCTGGCCCTGGACCTGATCTATATGGTGCCCAAGGACGGACCTTACGCCACCGCGATCGACCAGGCTGTCCTGCTTGCGGCGGCCGCCGCAATCGCCGTCGGAGCCTGGCTGCGCCACCGCGGCGACCTCCGCCGGGCCGCAGCCTCACGCCCGCCGGCGGCCTCCGGCGGACCGGCCCGCGCCGCCCCGGCCTCCACTGACCCCGACGACGCCGGCCAGCCGTCGGTTATCTCCGAATGACAGGATCGCACTATGGAACGCTCAGCCCCCGGCAGGATCCCGGCACGCATCGGCATCATCGGAGGGTCGGGGACGTACCGGCTTCCCGGCGCCGCGGTTGCTGCGAGCCGCACCGTCGATACCCCCTATGGGCCGACGTCGGCCCCGGTGACGCTGGCGGAGGTCGCCGGACGGAGGGTCGCGTTCCTCCCCCGCCATGCCGGCGACCATTCGGTCCCGCCGCAGAAGATCAACTACCGGGCCAACCTCTGGGCGCTTAGGAGCCTCGGCGTCGAAGCCGTACTGTCTTCCTCCGCCGTCGGGGGGCTGCGGGCAGGGTACGGGCCGGAGACCTTTGTAGTCACCGACCAGCTGATTGACCGGACGTGGGGGCGGGCCGATACCTTCTTCGACGGTACGGTGGCCGATGGCGTCCCGGCAGCCGGTGTCCAGCATCTTCCTGCCTCGGAACCGTTCTGCCCGGCGTTACGATCGCTGCTCGCCGCCGCCCTTGCGGAGCGGAAGCTACCCCACATGGCGCAGGGAACTGTCGTGGTGGTCAACGGGCCGCGCTTTTCCACCCGGGCCGAATCGGCCTGGTTCGTCAGCGGCGGGGCAGACATCATCAGCATGACGCAATACCCGGAACCCGTCCTGGCAGCCGAACTCAACATGGGCTTCGCAAACCTGGCCTTCGTCACCGATTCGGACACCGGCCATGACGGTTCGGCGCCAGTCACCGCCGAGGCCGTGTTCGGCCGGATCAAGCTCGCCCAGCCCGCCATCCTCGGCGTGCTCGAAACGACGATTGCGGCGATCGGCGATTCCTACGAACCCCGGACCTTGATGAGCCCTGACGCCGTAGCCTGCATCATGGCTCTGCCGGTCAGCACGACGTCGGCGACGGTCCGGTGAAGCTCCTGGTCACCGGCGGAGCCGGTTTCATCGGCTCCCACATCGTTGAGGCAGCGCTCGCCCGGGGCTGGACCGTGCGGGTGCTGGATTCCCTGGACCCGGGCCTGCATTCGGAACCCCCGGCGTTCGATAACCGGGTCGACCTGATCACCGGCGATGTCACCGACCCGGACGCAGCCGACGCCGCACTGGACGGAATCGACACCGTGTGCCACCAGAGCGCGAAGGTGGGGCTCGGCGTCAGCTTCGCCGACGCACCGGACTACATCCGCAACAACGTTTACGCCACGGCGGTCCTGCTGGCCGCCATGGAACGGCGTAGCATTTCCCGCCTGGTCCTGGCCTCCTCGATGGTCGTCTACGGCGAGGGTGCTTATGTTGACCCGGTTACCCGGCTGCCGGCCCGCCCCGGACCCCGCGCCGAGGCCGACCTGCGGGCCGGTATCTTTGACCCCCGGAGCCCGGCTACAGGGGCTGTCCTGGTCCCTGCGATGATCACCGAGGAGGCACCGCCGGACCCGCGGAACGTCTACGCGGCATCGAAGCTGTGCCAGGAGCATCTGGCGTCGTCGTGGGCGCGGAGCACCAACAGTGCCGCCATTGCGCTGCGCTACCACAACGTCTATGGTCCCCGGATGCCGCGGGACACGCCCTACGCCGGGGTGGCGTCGCTGTTCCGGTCGGCCCTGGCTAGGGGTGAAGCCCCGCGGGTCTTCGAGGACGGCGCCCAGCGGCGGAGCTTCATCCATGTCCGGGACGTGGCCGCCGCGAATCTGGCGGCCGTGGAGTCTCTGGCCGGGAACAGTGCCGCCGGGTTCCGGGCTTACAACGTCGGAGCCGATGAAGTCAGGACGATCGGCGACCTCGCCACGGCCCTGAGCGTCTGCGGCGCCGGCCCGGCCCCGGTGGTCACCGGCGAATACCGGCTCGGCGACGTCCGGCACGTCACGGCCTCCTCCGGGCTGATCAAGGCTGAGTTGGGCTGGGCGCCCGCCGTCGGCTTTGACGAGGGTATGCGGGAATTCGCCAACGCCCCCCTCCGGGGCGGACACGGCTGATCGACCGGGTCTAGACTGAAAATTGCCGGGACAGGCAGCGATGCCGGGCCGGGCACAAGCCACTCCACCTGCGGAAGGCAATGTCATGACGGATAACGGAAAGCCAGCAGAAGACGCCGACGAGCGGGCAGCCGCCGATCATCCCGACGATCCAGAGATCAAGGGCCGCTACATTGAGGGCAGCTACGGCGCCGCCGGCACCCATAGCGGGCGCCACGCCCGGGACGAAGAAGGACAGTACACCGAGGGCAACTACGGTGAAACGGGCACCGAAGGCGGAGTCCCGGCGCTTTCGGACGATGATGCGGAAGAAGCCGGACGCTTCATTGAAGCCGATTATGGCGCTGCAGGATCGGTGCACGGACGGTCGCCGAAGTCGGAAATAGGCCGGTATGCCGAGGGCGACTACGGCAAGGACGGGACCGCCGGCCCGCAGCGCGCGGCCAAGACCAACGCCGAACCCGACGCTGAAACCGACAAGGACTGACCTTCCCGCGGTTCAGGGCCCACCCCCGGATAGCTGTCTACCGCCCGCCCGAAACAGCTTCAGCCCGGCGGATCATTCCGGTGCGACCAGCGCCGGACGAACTTTTCCGCCTCGACGATGATCAGCACGGTGGAGCCCACGGCGGCGCATAGCAGCCATTCCCAGACGCTTAGCGGCGTGAGTTCAAGCACCGCGGCGGAAACCGGCCAGGTCATCACCGCCCAGTGCAGCGCCAGGGCCACCAGTGAGGTGTAAAGCAGCGGCTTGTTGGCCAACGGCTTCAGCTGGAACAGCGATTTGGTCTCGGCCCGGGAGCTGAAGACCTGGAAGAAGCTGAGCATCACGAACATGGTCAGCGCGAGTGTCCGGGCGTGGATTTCGGCGTAGTCCGCGTTGAGCGTCACGATGAACGCCAGGATGACCGCCAGGGACATCCACGCCCCGGTGATTCCGGCCCGGAACCACAGAGTGCGGGAAAGCAGCCCTTCGGAGGGGGGCCGCGGCGGACGGTTGAGTTCGTCGCCTTCCGCCGGTTCGAAGGCCAGCGCAATGTCCTGGACGCCGTTGGTGACCACGTTCATCCAGAGCATCTGCACCGGCAGGAACAGCAGCGGGGTGCCGGCGAAGACGCTCAGGGTCACCGCCACGAGCGCGGCGGTGCCGGTCGAGAGCAGGAAGTAAGTGGTCTTCCGGATGGCCGCGAAAATGACGCGTCCTTCCTCCACCGCGTGCACGATCGTGACGAAATTATCGTCCGTGAGGACGATGTCGGCGGCTTCTCGGGCGACGTCCGTCCCGGACCGGCCCATGGCAACACCGATCGCTGCGGCCTTCAAGGCCGGGGCGTCGTTGACGCCGTCTCCTGTCACGGCGACGACGTTGCCGGAGCGCTGCAGGGCGTGCACGATCCGGAGCTTGTCCACCGGGGAGACGCGGGCCGCTACGCTGGACTGCTGCAGTCGTGCGGCGAGCATGTGGTCGTCGAGCTCCGCCATTTCCGTCCCCGTCAGGGCCTTCTTTTTTGTGTCCAGGCCCAGCCTGCCGGCGATCGCCATGGCGGTCACGGGGTGGTCGCCGGTGATCATCATGACTTTGATGCCGGCCCGCCGGCAGGCCGCCACGGCGGCAGCAACCCCGGCCCGCGGCGGGTCGGTCATGCCCTCCATGCCCAGGAACGTCAGGCCCGACGGCGGGGGCAGCGGGACGCTGAGCTCCTCGCCGTCGCCCAGTTCGCGGGAGCCGGTGGCAATGACCCGCAGGCCGTCCCGGCCCATCGCCTCATTGGCCGCATGGATCAGGGCATCGTCCAGCGCCCCGGGGCCCTGGACCCGGGCCATCGAATCCGAGGCGGCCATCACCGCTTCCGGGGATCCTTTGACATAGAGGGTGCGCCTCCCGGCGGCGTCCTGGTGGACCGTCTGGGAGTAGCGCAGGTGCGGTTCGTAGGGCTGGTGGGCCAGGGCCTCGGCGCTGCGCTCCACTTCGCTGATGGCACCCCGGGCGACGGCCGTCTTGGCCATGGCGGCATCGACGGCGTCGCCGGTGTATTCAAGGTCCTCGTCTTCGGCCGAGGGGGTCGCTTCATTCGTCAGTGCGCCGGCCCGCAGGACGGCCCGGACAAGGAGCGTGTCGTCCCGGACGCCGGTCGTATTCCCGCCCGCGGCGGCCTCCGCGTCCGCCGCATCTCCGGGGGCCAGGTCCAGCAGGCCGGCAGTAGTCCAGATCCGCTCCACCGTCAGCCGGTTCTCGGTGAGAGTGCCGGTTTTGTCGGAGCCGATGACATTGGTCGATCCCAGCGTCTCGACGGCGGGCAGCGTCCGGATTATGGCGTTGCGCTTTGCCATCCGCGAGACGCCAAGGCTCAGGGCCACGGTCAGAACGATGGGGAGGGATTCCGGGATGGTCGCGACCGCCAGGCCGACCGCCGTGCGGAACATGGTGGACACGTCGTTGCCCAGGACCAGCCCGGCGATGAAGACGAAAACGAGTGCGGCCAGCACCACCAGGCCGATTTTTCGTTCGAGGCTGTGGGTCAGGACCTGCAGCGGCGACTTGCCCTGCGGTCCCTGGACGAGGGCGTTGATCTCCCCCAGCGCGGTGCCGGCGCCGGTGGCGACCACGACGCCGGCCCCCCGTCCGCTGCCGACGAACGTGCCGCTGAAGGCAATGTTGGATTTGTCCGCGTCAGCGGTGTCGAACGGCAGAACTGCCGTGCGCTTCGTCGCGGCGAACGGTTCGCCGGTCAGCATCGACTCGTCCAGCTGCAGGCCGTTGGTCTCGATCAGGCGCAGGTCTGCCGGCACGCGCTCACCGCTTTCGAGCAGGACGATGTCGCCGGGGACTACCTCACGGCCCTGGACCACCACCTCTGTTCCGTCGCGAAGCACCCGGCATGTGGGGGTCGAAAGCGATTGCAAGGCGCGGACGTCGGACTCGGCCTTGCGTTCCTGGGCGAACCCCAGTCCGGCGTTGAGCGCGAGGATGAGGCTGATGGCGCCGGCATCCACCCAGTGCTGCTGGAGCAGCGTCACCACTTCCGCGGCGAGCAGGATGCCGATCAGGGGGCTGAAGAACTGACGCAGCAAAACCCGCCACCAGGGCGTCACTCCGGCGAAGCTCAATTCGTTCGGACCCGAGGTTTCCAGCCGTCGGGCGGCTTCGGCAGTGCTGAGTCCGTCCGCACTCGTCGCCAGTTCGTCCAAGGCGGCGCCGGGCTCGATCGTGTGCCAGGGACGGGGCGGGGACGCCGCGTCCGGTGACCGGGTGGGTGTCGACGCCGGGCGCCCGCTGCTGGGTGTCCTCATGGGACCACTATTGACCGGAAAACCGTCGAGAGGAACCGGGCGGGCCGAATCAGTGCTTCCCCGGCCCGCCCATCAGCCCGGTGAACATCGTCTTGTGCAGCACGTCCACATGGTTCCGTGAAACATCTATGGCCCGGCTGACGTCCCCGGCCCGCATTGCCTTCGTAGTTCGGCGAGGGTTTGGTTGTAGGCGTCGACCGCCGGTGGCGTACCTGTCAGGACAGCAGTGCCTGCACCGCGACGAACACCGCGATCACGAGGACCAGGATCGCGAAGCTGCGCTTGAGGATGCGGTCAGGAATTCCGCGGCCGAACCGTCCGGCGGCGACGGAAGCGGCCATGGCGGCCAGCGCGAATGCCGCCGTCACACCCCAGTCGATCTCCAGGTTCCCCAGGTGGGCTGCGAACCCTGCGATTGAGTTGATGACGATGATCACGAGGGAGGTCCCCACCGTCGCCGCCATCGGAAGGCCCAGAACCAGCGTCAGCGCCGGCACAATCAGAAACCCGCCGCCGACGCCGAGCAGGCCGGTCAGGAACCCGACGACGGCGCCGGTGGCGATGGCCTTGGGCAGGCAGCTGCGCCAGTTGATCCCGCCGTCCGGAAGCGCGCAGGAGCCGCCGTCGGACTTGGACGGCATCAGCATCCGGATTCCGGCAATCACCATAATGGCGGCGAAGGCCAACAGCAGGATCTTCTGGTCCAGAAGCCGGTTGACCATGGCCCCCAGGTAGGCCGTCAGCGTTCCGGCGGCGCCGATAATGAGCGCCAAACGCCAGTTCACCCCGGACCGGAGCCGGGGCAGGACCGCGACGGCGGACGAGGCGCCGACAACGACCAGCGACGTCGGGATTGCCGCGGCCAGCGGCAGCCCCACACCGTAGACCAGGGCCGGGACGGCCAGGATCGACCCGCCGCCGCCGACCAGGCCCAGCAAGGCGCCGACGATCAGTCCGAACCCGGCCGCGGAGACGATCATGCCTGGGCGCCCAGGTTCTTCAGCGCCTGCGCGGGCGTCGGATCATTGGCCGAGCGGTTCCAGGGCATCGTGGCCAGCACCCTGCCCATGGCGCAGCTGTTGGTGGCAGCTGACAACGTCAGGCCGGCACCGATACCGCCGGCCACGAGACCGAGCTTCGGAGAGATAAGCTTCCTGCCCATAAGACCGGCGAGCACGAGGGAGCCGGCCGCCATGCGGACCTGGCGCTCCATGGCCCAGGGGGTGCGGCCGCGGATGACGTCGCCGCCGGCGGCGGCGTAGGCGGGTACTCCCCCGCCCAGGACGAACACGGCCGGGAATCCTGCAGCGTCGAGGTGCCTGCGGGCCTCTTCGGCCCGGGAGCCGGACTGGCAGACCAGCACCGTGCGGGCGCCCATCTTTGAGGAGAATTCGCCGGCGTGCTCGCTCAGCATGGGCAGGGGCACGTGGTAGGAACCCGGGATGTGCAGCGAATCGAACTCCGTGCCGCCGCGCACGTCGACCACCATGAGGTCATCGTGGCTGTCAGTCCATTCCTTCAGCGTGGCGGCGTCAATCGTGCGGGGGGCGGTTGCTGTACTGGTCATCGTCTCTTTCGATTAGGTGTCTGGATGCTGCGCGCCCGGGTGGCTGCGGCAGCGGCGGTTCGCCGGCTACGGTTTGTTGGCTACGGCTCGTTGGCTACGGCTCGTTGGCTACGGCTCGTTGGATGTCCCGGCCATCGGCACACCGGCCGCGGCGGCGCCGTCGAACATGGCATCGATATGGACCACGTCCTTGCCGGCGCGCTGCAACAAGCTCGAGGCGGCGCTCGCGCGGTAGCCGGAGCCGCAGTGAACCCACAGCTTGCCGGCGGGCACCTCATCCATGCGGTTCAGCAGCTCGTGCAGCGGAATGTTCACGGCTCCGTCGACATGGGAGGCGCCGAACTCGTCGGTCCGGCGCACATCCAGGACGGTCTCACCGTCGGCCCGGCCGGCCAGCAACCCCTCCCAGTCCACCCGCGGGTAGGAAGCGACGGCGGCACCCGGGGCCACTGCATGCGGGTCACTCCCGACGGCGGCGTCGGGGGAATCAATGCCGATCCGGGAGAGGTCCCGGATCGCGTCTTCGACATCGTCCTGCGAACCGATCAGGGTCAGCTGCCGGTCCCGGGGCATGACCCAGCCAAGGAACGTCGTGAAGCTGGAGCCGTCACCGTACTCGAAGCTGATGCTGCCCTGCAGGTGGCTGCTGGAGAATGCCACCCGGTTGCGCAGGTCCACGACCCATTCGCCGTCGTCGAGGCGGCGGGTCAGTTCAGCCGCATCCAGGGATTCCGGCACGGACAGATCCGCCGGGCCGGGGCCCTTGGCGTTGATCGGGCCCATGTGGGCGTAGTACGACGGGTAGGCGGTGAGGTTGTTGATGAGTTCGCGGACGAAGTGCTCCTCGTCCGGGTCCGTCAGGGCATGGTTGGCCGTTAGCTGCTCGCCGATCGTGGACGAATCGGCGCCGGTGGCCGGACCGGACGAGCAGAAGGAACCGAAGCCGTGCGTGGGGTAGAGCCCGGCGCTGTGATCGGCTTCCGCAACGAGCCGGCGCACGGAGGCGTACTGGTCGCGGGTCAGTCCTACCGTGTCCGTCTCTGCGACGAGGTCGGTCCGGCCCACCGAGCCGAAGAGCAGGCTGCCGCCGGAGAACACGGCCTGCTGGTCGCCGTCCTCGACGATGAAGGACAGGTGCGTGTGCGTGTGGCCGGGGGTGGCGACGGCTTTGACGGTGAACGAACCGATGCTGACCGTTTCGCCGTCGGAAATCGGCGTGCGGTCAAACGTCACCGGATCGGCGGCATTGACCAGGTAGGTGGCCCCGTGCTTCCTGGCCAGTTCCAGCCCGCCCGACACATAGTCGTTGTGCACGTGGGTTTCGGCGACGTGCGTGACAGTGACGCCTGCCTCGCGGACCGCCGCCTCAACGCGGTCTATGTCCCGCTGCGGATCAATCACGAGCGCCACGGCGCCGTCGTGGATGAGGTAGCTGCGGTCTCCGAGCTGCGGGGTTTCAATGACGACGACGTCCATGATTCTCTCCTTGTGTCTCTGGTTCTCGCGGGTTTCCCCGGCCCTTGACGGGCGCGGATTTGGCGGCGGTGCGTCTTTAGCGTCCACCCGCACTGTAAGTGACCGGGTGGCCGTTGCGGTACCACTCTGTGATGCCGCCCATGACGTTCACGGCATCGTAGCCGCGCCCCGTGAGGTCCTCGGTGGCCCGGGCGCTGCGGCCGCCACCGGCGCACATCACATAGACGGTGCGTCCGGACGGGATGTCCCCGAGGGAGGAGCTGAAGCGCGACAGCGGCACGTTCATGGTCCCCGGAACGCTGGCCTGGGCGTATTCCTCGGGTTCGCGGACGTCAATGATCGGCACGTCCTGCCGTATCGCGGCCAGTTCGTCGACGTTGATGCCTTTCATGCAGTAGCCCTTTCGTTCCGGACCGGAATTACCGGCAGGTACAAATCTCAACGTTAATACCCCCAGGGGTATGAATGCAAGCCGCGGGCGGGCTTCGGGCGGCGCCGCAGGGTCCGCGGGTGGATACCCGTGCGGGTATCTGAGAGACTGGCGTTATGCCCGCACCCCACGAAGCGGCGGATGTCCGGCCGTCCGCGCCGTCCGACGCCGCCACCGACGTGTCCGTCCAGCGAACCATCCTTTCCGTCCTGGTCGGCGGGCAGATCCTCGGCGGAATCGGGATGGGCGCGACCCTGTCGCTGGGATCGCTGCTGGCCGCCGAGTTATCCGGCACCGCCGCCTGGTCCGGCATGGCGGCCACCATGAGCACCCTCGGGGCGGCGCTCGCGGCCATTCCCTTGGCCCGGCTCGCAGTGGCACGGGGCCGTCGCATATCCCTCTCCACCGGGGCGCTGATTGCTGGAACCGGCGCGGTCATCGCCATCACCTCGGCCGCAATAGTGTCCTTCCCCCTGCTCCTCGCCGGCCTGATGCTCCTGGGGGCGGGCTCAGCGGTGAATCTGCAGGCACGCTTCGCCGCCACGGACCTGGCCCGGCCCCGGACCCGTGCGCGGGACCTCTCGATCGTGGTCTGGTCCACCACCATCGGCGCCGTGCTCGGGCCCAACCTGTTCGGCGCCGGCGAAACCGCGGGCGCCGCGCTGGGCCTGCCGCCGCTGACGGGAGCGTTTGCCTTCGCCGCCGCCGCCCAGGCGACAGCCGCCGTCGTCTACCTTGCCGGGCTGCGCACCGATCCGCTGCTGACGGCCATGTCAAGGGGCGGATCCGCCGGCACACCGCCCCCGGCACAATCCGGCTGGCGGATTCTACGCACTACGCCGCCCGCGAGGTATGCGGTGGCCGCCGTGGCGCTGAGCCACGCGACCATGGTGGCGCTGATGTCCATGACCCCGGTACACCTCCGCGACCACGGGGCCGGCCTGACGCTCGTCGGGTTTACCATCAGCCTCCACATTGCCGGGATGTACGCCCTGTCCCCCGTCTTCGGCTGGCTCGCGGACAAGGCCGGCAGGCTGCCAGTCATACTCCTGGGCCAGGCCATGCTGCTGGCGTCGCTGCTGATTGCCGGCACCGCGGCCGATTCACAGTCCGCGGTCACGCTCAGCCTGGTGTTGCTCGGCCTGGGATGGTCGGCGTCCGTCGTCGCCGGGTCCGCGCTCGTGGCGGAATCGCCGCAGGTCCAGGACCGCCCCGCGCTGCAGGGTGTCTCGGATCTGAGCATGAATGCCGCCGGTGCGCTGGGCGGCGCCCTGGCGGGGCCGGTGCTCGCGACGGTGGGCTATTCGGGTCTCGGCTTCGTCTCCACGGCGCTCGTAGCCGTCGTTGTGATCTGGACGGCACGGCACGCCAGGGACGGGGCGCGGCTGCGGTGAGCACGCCACGATTCCACAACCCGGCCGGCAGGTTCGCCGGCGACGTCCATCTCATGCGCAGCTGGCAGCGGACACGGTTCGCTGCAGCCGGAATCGGCGCTGCCGCGGCGGCCGCCGCCGTCGTCTCCGTCAACGGCATGCTGACCGCCACCGCGATCCCCTGGTGGTCGCTGGCGTTCCTCGCGGCGGGTGCCGTCCTGACCGGACTGGTCCTTGGCAGCTACGTCCGCGCCCCCATCGGGGCCGAAGCCACCCTCTGCGACACGCGGTGGCCGGTGATCGGCCTCATCGGGCTTGCACTCGCCACGTCCACGGGCCCGGGGACGCTCGCAACCCACCTGTTTGCGGGCGCCGCGCCCTGGGTCCTGGCCGGGGTGATCCAGCCGGTTTTCGCTCTCCTGGCCCTCGGCCTCCTCGCCTGGGCCCTGCGGGAGCGGCTCTCCCTTGAGCGCTGGGCCATGGCCCCGTCCGACGGCGAATCGGCCGCGGCCTGCGTGAGCTGCCGCCCGCTGTTCCCACCCGCCCGGCACCGTAGCGGGGGTTGAGCAGCGCGGGTCAGGGCTGCCGCTGCTCACCGGTGGCGGCCGGCCCGTCTTCCGGCGGGTACCAGACCCGGCGGCCGTCAACCTTCGCGAATCCCGTCAGCCGGTGGGGCTTCGCCGACTTCGGGCTCATGATGTCGATGACGTCGGTGCCACGGGCCAGGAGGGCATCCCCGATCAGTGACCGGTGGCAGCGCCACGGCACGGCCTCGGCGCACATGATCGCCACCGTCTGCCGGCCCGCCAACGCCAGGAGCTCCTCGATTCCGGCAGCAAACGCGGGGGTCTGCATGTAGTCCGCGTAATCCCGGAAGCTCCGGTTGCGCCATGCCCCGTTGATCGTGGCCGCCGCCTCGGCTGCCGGACTGTGCCGCAGGCCGCCGAGGGCCTTGAGCCGCTGGTACCCGATCCCGGCGGCCGGCAGGCTCGCGGCAAGTTCATCCCCGCCGAATTGCGGATTATGCCCGGACCCCGGCACGGTCCGCACGTCCACTACGTATTGGACGGAGTTGGTCTTGAGCATGCCAATGAACTCATCAAGCGGGTGCGTCGAATGCCCGATCGTGTAAACGCAGATTCTGTTCATGCAGCTATTGAACATCATGGCCCCGGACAGACAACGCGGGGTCACTTCCGGCCCATCCCGGGCGGCGGAATGGGCCGGAAGTGACCCCGCGTTGCAGTGTGGAGGCTGTTACATCCGGCGCTTGGTTCTGGCCGTCGCCTGCGCCGTCCAGGGGTCTTCCGGCCACGGGTGCTTCGGGTAGCGGCCGCGCATTTCCGCACGCACCTGGGCGTACGGTCCCGACCAGAAGGATGCCAGATCGTCGGTGACAGCCAGCGGCGCCCTGGCCGGGGAGAGCAGGTGGAACAACACCGGCACGCGGTCCCCCGCCAGCCGCGGGCTGGCCGCCCAGCCGAAGCACTCCTGCAGCTTGACCGCCACCACCGGGCGACCGTCCTTGTCCCCTACCTCCGGGTACCCGATCCGCACGCGGGATCCGCTCGGCACTTCGAGGCTTTCCGGAACCAGCTCCTCCAGCCGGGACGCCTCGGGCCACGGCAGCAACCGGCGCAAGGGAGCGGTGAGATCGATTCCGTTCGTGCTGGCCCCGCCGGCCAGCGCTGCCAGTTCGGGCGCCAGCCACTCGCCGAGCCGGGCCAGCAGGGCGGCCTCGGACACATCCGGCCAGGGTTCGCCGAGCTCCCGGTGCAGCAGGGCCAGCCGGCGCCGCAGCCCGTCGGCAGCGGCAGACCAGCCGAGGGTCCCCAGGCCTAGCGCAGCAAGGGCCCGGGCGACCGCGGCGCCGCCCTCCTCAGCGGACGGCCGGACCGGCGTGGAGGACAGCACGATCGCTCCCAGCCGGCGATCGCGCCGGGCCGAAACCCGGCCCTGGCTGAACTGTGCTTCCACCGTCAGGGCGACAAGATGGCGGGCGGCCGCGAGGGCATCCTCCTCCGTCAGGGGCGCCGCGGACCGGATGACGGCGCCGGTCCCGGCCGCGTCCCGTCCGTCAGCCCGGGACACCTCTGCCACCGCCAGCCACTCGTGACCGGCCAGCGGACTGCCGGCGGGCAGCCCGGCACGCGTCCCGGAGGAGAGCAGGTAGCGTTCGGGTCCGTCGCCCGGAACCCGGCGCGCCACCCGGTCGGGGAAGGCGAGGGCGACGACGAACCCGACCGTCCCCGCCCCGGGCGCCATGGCCGGGGCAGCGGGCCCGGCACCGGAGGCCGGGATCCCGACGCCGCCGGGCCCCTTCCGTACGATTGCCTCCATCCGCCGGACGTCTTCCGCCCAGCGCCGGGCGGCGGGGTCCTTGCCGGTCCGCAGCGATGCCAGCAGGCGCGTGAGGTCGCCGCCGGGCGCGCGTTGGTCCCCGGCGACAACGGCAACGGTCTCGGCCGCGACGCGGGCGCCCGCCGCAGCGGCACCGTCCAGCAGGGCACGGGCCAGCCGCGGATCGGCGGGGACGCGGGCCAGGGTCCGGCCCAGCGCCGTGGCGTGCCCGTCCGGGCCGACCGCGCCGAGTTCCCGCAGGATCTCGACGGCGTCGGCCATGGCGCCCGTCGGCGGGGCGTCCGGCAGCGCCAACCCCATACCGCCCGGCGAACCCCAACAGGCCAGGATCAGGGCCGCGCCGGTGAGGTCGGCGACGGCGATCTCCGGGGTCGGGTGCGCCGGGGCGGCACCGTAGGTCTTCTGGTCGTAACAGCGCACCACCCGGCCCGGCCCCTGCCGGGCGGCCCGGCCTGCGCGCTGGTCGGCGGAGGCCCGGGAGCAGGAAACCGTCACGAGCCCGGACATGCCGCGGTTGCTGTCCCGTCGCGGTTCACGGGACAGGCCAGCGTCGATGACGAGCCGGACGCCGGGCACGGTCAGCGAGGACTCGGCGAGCGCTGTGGAGACGATGATCCGGGCCCTGCCGCCGGGTTCGCGCCCGGCCACGGCACGGTCCTGCTCCGCCGCGCCCACCTGGCCATGAAGCTCCAGCACCTCAGCGGGTGTCCTGCCGCGGAGCCGGGCTGCCACGTAGGCCACCTCCCGGGCGCCGGGCAGAAAAACGAGGGCGTCGACGTCGGGGTTCGCTGCCAGGCCGGCGGCATGTGCCTGCGCCGCGGTGTCCGCGACGTGGTCCAGGAATCCCGGCGTGATGCCCTTTGCGTCGATCCTGGGCACCGCCGGGGGCGCCCATTCGACGTCCAGGGCGTACAGCGCGGAGGGGCAGTCGACGACGGGAGCCGGTCCGCCGCCGTCGTCGGCTCCGCTACGGCCGTCGCTTACAGCCCCGTCCGGGGCCCCGATCAGGGCGGCGAAGCGCGGGGCATCCAGGGTGGCGGACATGGCCAGGAGCATCAGGTCGCCGCGGAGCTGCCGGACTTCGGTGAGCATGCCGAGCAGAAGATCCGTCTCAAGGCCCCGTTCATGGACTTCGTCGAGGATGACGGCGTCGACGCCGTCCAGGCCCGGGTCCGTGAGCAGGCGGGACAACAGGATCCCGGGGGTGACGAATTCGACGACCGTCCCGGACCCGGCGCGTCGTTCGCCGCGGACCGTGTAGCCGACCCTCTCCCCCAGTTGGCTGCCGTCCAGCGCGGCCAGGCGCCGGGCGGCCGAGCGCGCGGCGACGCGGCGGGGCTGGGTCACGACGATCCGCGGCGCGCGGACTGCGGCGGCGGATCCGGCACGTGATCCGGCAGGTGATCCGACGGAAAAGCGGGCCGCGCCGGCGGCGATGTTGGCGAGCAGCGGCGGCACGAGGGTCGTCTTACCCGTGCCCGGCGGCGCCTGGATCACGGCGGTTGCCGCCGCGCCTCCCGCCCGCAGGGCCGCGTCAAGGGCTCCCAGCGAAGCGGCGAAGGCCAGGCCGCGCCCGACGGCGTCCAGGTTGAAGGGGCCGGGGTTGCCGGCAGGGTGCCCGGCACCGGGGGTTGAGATCATCCGTCCATTCTCCCCGGAACTGCAGCCGGGCATGTCCCCTCAGCTGACTGCGGGACCGGCGCCGCGAAGCTGGCACGGCGCTCCGTGCGCCCGGACCGGATCTGGCGCCGGATTTCTCTTGACATGCCCTGTACCGGAGTCTAGGACTGGCCTTGTCCAGTCCCAACCACATTGCCGAGGAGCAATCATGACAACCGCAGGCTACGGAGTCGTGCACTTCTTTCCGGGAGGCACCAAGGACCAGTACGAGGCCTCCCTGGCCGCCGTGCATCCGGGTGAGGGCCGCCTGCCCGACGGTCAGATCTTCCATGCCGGAGGCGAATCCCCCGGCGGGTGGACGATTCTGGCGGTCCACGATTCAAAGGAGAGCTGGGAAACTTTCCGCGACACCATCCTGATGCCCCGGATGCAGGCGGGCATCGACGGCGGATTCGCGTCCCCGCCCGAAGAGACTGTCATCGAGCTGTACAAAGTCATGCCGTAGCCTCGTGCGCTGGCGCGACCTGCGTCCGAAGTTGCGGCAGACTGGGGCTGGACAGCACCGCGCCAACCCCAGGAGTATCCGTGAGCCCTACACCTCAGGTCATTGTCTTCGACGTCAACGAGACCCTCTCGGATATGTCCCCGATGGGCGTCCGCTTCAGCGACGTCGGAGCGCCGGCTGCGCTGGCGAAGCTCTGGTTCGCCACCCTCCTGCGGGACGGTTTCGCCCTTACCGCCAGCGGCGACAACGGCTCCTTCGCCGCAATCGGAGCCGAAGCGCTCCGGGGACTGCTGCCCGGGGTGGAGTTGAACCGCGGCCTTGACGCGGCCGTGGAGCACGTGATGGACGGGTTCAAGGAACTCCGGCTGCACCCCGACGTCTCCGGCGGAATCCTGGGCCTGTCCGGTGCCGGATACCGTCTCCTCACGTTGAGCAACGGGTCCGCCCGGATCGCCGGGGACCTGTTCGCCGCTGCCGGGATCCGCGACAAGTTCGAGCAGTTACTCTCCGTCGAGGACGCTCCGGCCTGGAAGCCCGCCGCGTCCGCCTACCGGTATGCCGCCGCCGCGGCCGGAACCGATGCCGGCAGGATGCTGCTCGTCGCCGTTCATCCGTGGGACATCCACGGCGCGGCCCGGGCCGGGCTGCGCACCGCATGGCTGAACCGGACCGGGGCCGACTACCCCGCCTACTTCGAAGCGCCCGAGGTCACCGTCGCGGCACTGACCGAGCTGCCGGCGGCCCTCGCAGCCGCGGACTGAGCCGCATCATCCCGCACGCCGGGCCGCGCGACGACGGCACGGGCCGACAGCGGGAGGACGATCCCGATCCGGTCCCCCACGGCCAGCGGCCTGCCCCATGGGGCCTCGGCGTGCAGCCGGATTCCCGCCGCGGACAGCGTCACGAGCCGGCGCGGCCCGAGCACCCGGAGACCGGTCACGGTCGCCGGCAGGCCTTGGCGTGCGTCCTCCGGAAGGCTGACGCTTTCGGGGCGGATGACCAGCACACCCGGGCCGTCGGCCCAGTCGGTGTCCTCCGGCAGTGCCAGATCCCCGAGCGCCGAGTAGTGCACGCCGTGCCGGACCGTGCCGTCGACCTCGTTCAGGCCGCCCATCAGCCGGTGCACGTCAAGCGACGCGGGCCGGGCGTACACCCGGTCCGCGGGGTCGTGCTGGAGCACCCGGCCGCGGCTGAGAACGGCGATCCGGTCGGCGACGGCGGCGGCTTCGTCACGGTCGTGCGTTACCAGCAGGATGGTCGGGGCCAGCCGGTCCCGGAGCAGGCGCAGCAGCTCGTGCATGCTGGAGCGCAGTTCCTGGTCCAGTGCGCTGAAGGGTTCGTCCAGGAGCAGCACCGAGGGCCGCGCGGCCAGGGCCCTGGCGATCGCGACACGCTGCTGCTGTCCGCCGGACAGGGCGGAGACGGCCCGGCCGCCGAATCCTTCCAGCTGGACCAGGTCCAGGAATTCACGGGCGTCGGCCCGCGCCGCGCGTTTGCGGACGCCGCGGACGGTCGCGGCGAAGGCTACGTTGTCCAGGACGTTCAGGTGCGGGAACAGCAGCGGCCGCTGGGAGACCATGGCCATGCCGCGGTGCTCGGCGTTGACTGAGGCAAGATCGGTGCCGTTGAGGACGATCCGGCCCGCGTCCGGGACGTCGAAGCCGGCGACGGACCGCAGCAACGTGCTTTTGCCCGACCCGGACGGTCCCAGGATCGCCGTGCAGGAACCGGCGTCCACGGAGAGGCTGACACTGGCCAGGACCGGCGCGGCGGCGCCCGCGAACGTCTTCGACAGCCCGTCGATCATCAGGGCGCTGCTCATGTGGGGTCTCCTTGGGATTTGCGGGCGAAGAGTCCGACGCCCAGCAGCAGGATCAGTGGTGGCAGGACGGCAGCGACGGAGAGGACGGCCACGGCCGATTCGTTGCCCGTGCCGGCGGCGGCGGCAGCCACGAGCATGGGCACGGTGACAAGTTCGCCGCCCCCGACGAGGAGCGTAATCACGTAATCGCTCCAGCCGACCAGGAAGGCCAGGAAGGCACTGCGCGCCAGCGCCGGGGCCAGCAAGGGCAGCTGCACCCGGAGCAGGACCTGCCGGCGGGATGCCCCCAGGGTGCGGGCTTCCTCCTCGAATCCCAGGTCGTGGGCGCCATAGGCGACGCGCATGGTGTACGTCGTGTAGGGCAGGGCGTAGACGGCCAGGATGAGGACCACCGCGGCGGCGGGCGGAATCTGCAGCCGCACGAGCAGGATGTTGAGTCCGAAGGCAGCCGCGAAGGCAGGGAGCGCCAGCGGCGCAAACAACACGGCGTTGACGGCGGCGGGGAACGGGACGCGGTGATAACTCAGCGCCCGGGCGGCGAGAGCGCCCAGCGGCGTGGCCACGGCGCTCACGGCCAGGCCCAGGCCGAGGGACTGCCCGAAAGCGGCCGCGGCGCCCTGGGCGAGGGCCGCGCGGACGCCGTCGAATCCCCACGCCTCCGGTGTCAGGGCCGGGTAGGACCAGCGGTCCGCAAACAGCCACAACAGGAGCGGCGTCAGGGGAAGCAGGAACCAGACGGCAAGGGCCACGGCCACGGCCGACCGGCCTGCCCGGCCCGGCCGGCGGGAGGCCCGCAGGGCAGAACCGGCAGCGGCGGCCGGCGCCGGGGGTACCCGTGCCGGCGGGAAAGTCACCGCCATAGCGGAACCCTGCGCAGGAGGCCGAACGCGGCGGCAGCAGCGGCGAAGGACACCAGGGTCGTCACGACGGCGAGGGCTGCCGCCTCCGGCCGTGAGGTCAGCGATGCCGAGCCGAAGAGCCGCAGTGCCATGACGGGCAGCGGTTCCGGATGCGGCCTGCCCAGCAGCCAGGCGACCTCATAGGAACTGAAGGTGTAGACGAAAACGATCGTGGCCGATACGGTCAGGGCCGGCAGGCTCAGCGGGATGAGGACATGGCGCACACGGCGGAGGCGCCCGGCGCCCAGGAGTGCGGCCGTCTCGTCGTAGTCCGCGGACCGGGTCAGGAGGGCCGCGGTGACGACCAGGGCGATAAACGCTGACTCCTTCCAGGCATAGTCGGCGATCACGGCGAGCCACAGCGGCCCGCCGACCAGCGCCGGCCATGCCTCCCCGGCTCCGGTCAGCCGTGCCAGCAGCCCGGAGTCTGAGAGGAGCAGCCCGACGGAGGCGGCCCCGACGATGTGCGGGAACGGGATCGTCAGGGTACTGGCGGCAGCCACGATCCGCCCGCACCACCGGCCCTGCACGATCACCAGGGCCGCGGCGAAGCCGATGAGCACCGCCGCGAACGTTGATGCTGCCGCGATACCCAGCGAAAGCCCGACGGCGCCCGGCAGTTCGCCGGCCCGGGAACCATACGCCTGGGCCGTCAACGCCGGGGTGCCGACCAGCGGCATCAGGCCCAGGCTCTGCGCGGCGGCGGTGACCAGCCCGCCGGCCACGACGAAGGAGGCCAGCAGCACGGCGGGGGCGGCCATCAGCCACGGCGGCAGGCGCCGCCGCGTAGCCGGGGCCGCAGGGCGCGCCGCGGTAATCGGAGCCGGATGGATCACGGCGTCACCGGCCGGTCAGGACCTGGCGCCGCCAGGCATCGTCGATTGCGGGCACCCACGCCGCCGCCAGCTCCGGATTGGCGTTCCGGGACAGGACGTCGTAGGACGGGACCACCGGAGACTGGGGCAGCCCGTCGAAGAGCGCGCTCTCGTCGGCACTGAGCGCGGCCGGGTCCAGGACCGGGAATTGTCCCCAGACCCGGGGGTCGGCTTTGGCAGCCTGTTGTTCCGGCGACAGCGCGAGGTTCGCGACAACCATCGCCGCGGCACGGCGCCCGGAGGTGGACGGGATGGCCAGGAAGCTGGCGTTCCCCACGGTGCCTTCCGCCAGGGTGAGGACCTTGGTGGCGGCGGGGTAGGTGCCGTCCGCGACGAGTTTCGTCAGGGTTGCCGGCCCGTAGGTCATGGTGAAGTCCACCTGCCCGCCGGCATAGAGGTCATTGAGCTCGGCCGATGTCTTGGGGTAGGTCTTGCCTTCGCGCCACAGCGAGGGTGCGATGCCCCGGAGTTCGTCAAGGAGCGCCGGCGTTAACCGGTCGAAGGCGCCCTGGTCGAACACCAGCGGCACGTTCGGGTGGCCGCCGGACACGCTGTAGAGCACCTGCCGGGTGAAGACCGAGCCGGTGAAGTCCGGCGGCGCCGGGTAGGTGAACCGGCCCGGGTGCGTCCGTGCCCAGTCGAACAGTCCGGCGAGGCTTTCCGGCGGGTCGGTCACGGCCGCGGAGTTGTAGGCGATCGTGAACTGGGCCTTGTTCCACGGCGCCTCGCATCCCTCGACCGGTGTCCCGAAGTCGTTGGCCAGCAGGGGGTCCGCGGATGCCGTGAGCGCCATGTTCGGCAGCAGGGATGTCCAGCCGCACGCCCAGGCACCGGCCTGTTTTCCGGTGCCGAAATTATCCCCGTTGACCCAGACAAGGTCCACCCCGCCGTTCCGGGTCCCGGACTGGACTTCGGTGAGGACCCGGTTCAAGGCGTCTCTGGTGTCGGCGACCGGGACGCGTTCGAGCTTCACGCCTTCCGCCGCTGCGGCCGGGGCGAGGATCGAGTCGACGTAAGCGTTGCCCTGTTCGTCGCCGCCGTACATCCACAATCGCACCGTCTGGCCGTCGGCGTCGCGGGTGATCTGGTCCCAGTCCGTGTATTCAGGCTGCGCGGCCGGACCGGCACCGCAGCCGGACAGCAGCAGGGCCGCGGTGAGGGCTGTGGCGAGGGCAGCGGGCAGGCGGGAAATCAGTCGGGCGGAACTCATGTGCAGTTATTCGTCCTGTCGCGGGGGAAGTATGGGTGGAGGCGCAGCGCGGGGAGGGCCGGGGCGTTCAGGCCCGGTCGGCCGGCGTGACCGGCCGGAGCGGCAGCATCTTGCGCAGCCCGGCGTTTTCGGCTGCGTCGAGGCTGGAATGCTGCACGCAGGCCGGCACCAGCCGTTCGGTCTCGGGATGGCTCATGGCGTATATGCAGGAGCCGAGGCGTTCCTGGGTTTCGCGGATCCTGGGGTCCTCGCTGACCTGCCCCTGTTCCATCAGCGCCCAGGCGGGCGCGACGTCGGCGGCGTCCATGAAGTTGTGGACCACGAACGTCTTGAAGCACAGCTTGCGGCGCCAGGCCGCCGCGACGACCGTTCGCAGTCCGCCGGCGCGGCGCAGGAGGCGGCGGATAAAGGCCGCCATCACGGGCAGGTCGCCCGGATGCGCCGACAGGGCCCGGACGATTTTGGCGGCCACAATCCAGGACGGCGTACCGCCGAAATACATGCCGCCGAAATCTTTCAGGAACGTGTCCCGCGCCGCGATGTCCAAGGGATCCGCCGGGTCCAGCAACGCCGCCATCCCGGAGCCCGTACTCAGCGCGACCGCGGTTCGGTTGCAGCGCGGATCGCCGAACTGGACCCCCTGCCACGGGATCCGTTGTCCGGCTCCTTCCTCGATGCGGGCCCAGACCGCGTCGATGGTGACATCCTGGAAGTCCTCGGACCAGCGCCGGTCATCGCCGATATACGCGGCCGGCTGGAAGGAGAGCATGTCGTATCTCATACCCAGTACAGCCTTGACCACGCCGGCCACCTGATCAATGTTCGACGGCGTAACGGTCATGTTGTGGGCCAGGTAGGACCTGATGCCGTGCTCGCGTTTGAGCGTGGCGAACATGTCCGCGAAGCGTGCGCGGAAGGGGTTGAGTTCGGCTTCGTCGCGGGGGCGCACCGCTCCGCGGCGTCCGCGCATCAGGGAGTCGAAGTGGGCGGCGAAGGACAGCTTCCGGGTCCGCGGCCTACCGGCGTCGTCCAGTGCCACGTCCAGGAGGTAGTCGTAGTCAAAATCGCCGTGCGTCATGGACATCGGTTCCCGGCCGGCGTCGCGCATGGCCGCCAGGGCTGCCGCGTGGTCCTTGGCGGGCAGCAGGCTGACCTCGCCGCCGATCAGCTGGGCATGGGCGCGGGGGCCCCGGAGGCGGCGCAGGAACGCCATTTGTTTCGTCACTTCCGAAACGGTGTGGCCGCCGTCGACGCGGACTTTGTTCGCATCCGCCGAGTGGTAGCACGGGGAGCAGGTCAGGTTGCATTTGGGAAAGACGCCGTGGGTTCCCTCGCACCCGACGGCGGTCCGTCCCAGCAGCTGGGCCGGCGTCTTCACATGCTCGGGCAGTTCCGCCCAGCGCGTGTCCAGCGCGGTCCTGCTTTCCGGGTGAACGGGTCGCGTGAGCAGTTCGACGCCCCGGAGGATGGCGGCGATCTTCATGAATCTCCGGTGATCATAAGGTGCCCCGGGCCATGCTTTGCAGGAGTGCACGGTCCTGGATGGAGATCCTGCCGCGCCCCTGCCGGATGGCCTTCCTCGCGGTGAGGTCGGCCATGACCTTGCTGGTGGCCTCCCGGGACGCGCCGAGGAGTCCGGCCAGTTGCTCGTGGGTGAGGTGGATCGTCCGGGCCTGGCCGAACAGGGGCGTGCCTGCGGCATCGCCGAGTTTGACCAGGGTGGATGCCACCTGTGCCGCCAGCGGCCGAAGCGCCAGGTCGGTCAGGCGCTCCTCCAGCCGGGCCACCTGCTCGCCCAGGAGCCGCGAGATGCGGATAGCGATGCGGGGGTCGGAAAGCAGGAAGCGCTCGACCTCGTCCACGGTGAGCTGGCAGATCGCGGCGTCCTCGATCGCCTCGGCGTAGTTGTCATACATCCGCTGGCCCACGAGCATCATCTCCCCGAACACGGCGCCCGGTTCAAGGATGGCCATGGTCAGGGCCTTGCCGTCCTCGGCGACCCGGAAAATCCGCACCCGGCCGGATTTAAGGATGAACAGCGCCTTGACGGGCTGGCTCTGGCTGAAGAGCAGCTCTCCCCGGCGGTACAGCCGGGCCGGGGCCATGACGTCCATGGCCGCAATCTCTTCAGGGCTCAGGTCTGCGAACAAATCGACTGCGTTCAGGCAGTTGAACGGGTCAGCGGGTCCTGCCATCAGCGGGTCGGCCTCTCCTTGCCTCGGGGCCCACGGGCGCAGGTCTCCGGACGCAGTGGCCGCCACGTCAACCCGGCAGGAATCGGTCATGCCCGGCTCTGGAGGACGCGAACCGCCACTAGTCCAAGAATGATCCCATAAATCATGTGCCCCATGAGGCTCATCCATGCCCCGCCGTCGATGGCAAAAAGGGGCATGCCCATCATGGCCGGCATGATCAGCAGTGGTCCGAGGACCCACCAGAGGGCGCCATAGGCAAGTCCCACGAGGGCGCCGCGGGCGTATCCGGTCAGGAGGCGGTTGCCTAACGGCACGGTCAGGCCCAGGCCGATGCCGATGGAGATCATCAGGTGGACGACGAACCCGACGACTGCCGAGTCGGAGCCGACCATGGACGCGATGACGGGCAACATACCCATCGTGGCCATGAGGATGCCGAAGACGATTCCGCCGGCAATCCCGCCGACCGTGCCGGCGACGGCGCGTCGGCCGATGCCGGTGCCGGTGCCGGTGCTGTGTTGTGACATAGCTGATGCAGAAGCCATGATGGCGGCCTTTCCGAGAACGTGGTGTGCTGACGTCCTCACGGTAGGTCCGGCGAAAACCCGTGTTCAGTAATCTGCACTACACAGCAGGCAGCCGTCCCGCCCGGATTTGCAGGTGCCCGCCCCGGGCCGAGGAACTGACGACGTCGACGCACTCGTTTTCGACTGCGCGCCACGGGGCAGCGTTGATGTCGGCACCGCCCAGTGCGCACGCCAGGCGCGCCAGCGGCGCCAGCCAGCGGGCCCGGCCCACGGGCTCCTGCATGTCCACCACCGCCACCCGGGCGCTGGTGTCCAGCAGCCCCGCCATGTTCCGCCACGCGCCTTTCCAGTCCGCCATCAGCGACAGCGAGTAGGTCGCCAGTGCGGCGTCGCCAAGGGCCGCTCCCCCGCCGGCCTGGATGCGGGCCGAGATTTCCGCCGGGTCCAACAGCACCATGTCAGCCTGGACCAGGATCACGTTCTTCCAGCCCCGGGCCGCGGCGCGGCGCCGCGCCTGCTCCAGCATCTCTGCGCTGCGGTCAATGCCCACGATCCACCCGGACGGGCCGACGCGTTCCTGCAGCCCGGAAAAATTCAGTCCCGTGCCGCAGCCGACGTCCAGCACCTGCTGCCCCGCGCCCGGCGCCAACGCGGCGATCCCCCGTGTCCGCCCGGCATGATAGACAGGGTATTCGCCCGAAAGAAGGTCATACACGGGGGCGAACAGCGTGTATTTATCGCCGATGGCGGGCTCCTTGTGGTTTGTTTCGCTGAGGCGGTACGGTCACGGGCATCCGGGCCGCGGCCACCTCCGTCGATGACCGCAGTCCAAGAGGAGTCCATCATGACAGCCCACGACCGGATCGTTGACCTTTTGGTGGTGGGCGGCGGCACCGCGGGGATCGTCGGTGCCAAGACGGCCGCGAGGTTCGGGGCCCGCACCCTGCTCGTGGAACAGGACCGGACGGGCGGGGACTGCCTCTGGACCGGCTGCGTCCCGTCCAAAACGCTCCTCGCGGCCGCCGAACACGCCAAAGCCGTGCACGCGGCGACCGGTCGCCGGCCGGACTTCGCCGAGATCCGGAAACGCATTGCTGCGGCCATCGCGACCGTCGAGCCCGTCGACTCCCCGCAGTCGATCGAAGAGACCGGCGCATCCGTCATTAAGGGATCCCTCACGTTCCGCGCCCCCGGCATCGCGGACGTCGGCGGCCGGACCATCCGGTTCCGGCAGGCCCTGATCGCCACCGGCGGCGCCCCCGCCGGACCCGGGATCCCGGGGCTGGCCGCGGAAGTGACCGTAACGTCGGAAACGGTCTGGGAACTCGAGAACCTGCCGGCCCGGCTGGCCATCATCGGCGGCGGACCCGTCGCCTGCGAACTCGGGCAGGCCTTCGCCCGGCTGGGCTCGGCCGTGACCATGGTTGTCCGGTCCGGGATCCTGGCCAAGGAGCTTCCGGAGGCCGCCGACCTCGTCCGTTCCGCCCTCAAAGCCGACGGCGTCCGCCTCCTCGAGCACGCCGCCGTCGAGAGCGCCGCCGTCGACGGTGCCGCTGCCGAGGGCAACGGCACCCGGCTCCGGCTGGGCAGCGGCGACGTGGTGGATGCCGACGTCGTCCTGCTGGCGGCCGGGCGCTCGCCGCGGACGACGGGCCTGGGCCTGGACGTGCTCGGCGTCGACCTTGACGAAAAGGGCCATGTGGTGACGGACGCCCGGATGGGCACCTCCAATCCCAGGATCTGGGCCGCGGGCGACGTCACGGCGAACCCGCAATTCACCCACCTCGCCGGCGTGCACGCCAGCGTTGCCGCCTCGAACGCGGTCCTGGGACTCTCGCGCCGGATCAGCGCCACGGTGCCCCGGGTGACGTTCACGTCCCCCGAGGTGGCGGCCGTCGGGCTCACGGTGGCTGATCCGGGGCTCAAGCACCGGTCCCGGACAGTGTGGCACAACCATGTGGACCGTGCGGTGACGGATGACGCCACGGCCGGGTTCACCCGGCTGATCGTGGACAAACGGGGCAAAATCCTGGGCGGCACCATCGTCGGGCCGCGCGCCGGTGAGTCCCTTGCCGAACTGGCCCTAGCGGTGCAGCACGGGCTCACGACGTCCGACGTCGCAGGCACCACGCACGCCTACCCGACGTACGCCGACGGCGTGTGGAACGCCGCCGTCGCCGATGTCCGGGAGAATCTCGCGGCGCCGCTGATGCGCCGGGCCACGTCGCTGCTGGTCAGGGTCCGCCGCCTGTGGCTGGACCGGCCCACGGGTCAGCGCAGCGCACGGTAGCCGGCGGCGATCCGCTGGGCGCCGCTGGCCGTGACCAGCAGCGCCCAGACCGAGGCGATGGGCCAAGCGGCGGCCGGGAAGATCAGCCAGAGGCTGTGCACGGCGATCGTTTCAGCGCCCTCCGTCAGGCCGCCCAGGAAAGACAGGGAGCGCCCGTCCCGCAACTGCCGGCCGGTCTTCTCGGCGATGGAGGAAAACGCCAGGAAGGCCGTCCCGTTGATGTAGTAGGCGAAGATCACCAGCAGGAACGGCAGCCACGGCGCGCCGAAGGCAGCCGTGGCACCGATTCCCACGCCGACCACCGTCGCTCCGTAGACAACGAAGTCGGCGCAGATGTCCCAGAACCCGCCCTGACCGGTGTCCGCACGGCCCGCGGCCCGGTTCCTGCGGCGCGCCAGCGGGCCGTCCAGTCCGTCGGCAATCCGGCACAGCAGCCACGCGGCCAGGGCCGGCAACCACCATTGCACCGCGGCGAGGACGGCGCTGGTGAGCCCCAGCACCAGGTTCAGGCCGGTCAACCGGTCCGGGGTGATCCAGGGCCGGTCCAGCCAGCCTGCCGCGCGGTCCAGCGCCGGTGCGCCCAGGCGGCGCAGGCGGGCATCAAACATCAGCCGTGTTCGTTTTGCGCCGCCGCCGGCCGGCCGCCACAACCCCCGCCAGGGTCAGCAGGGCGAGAAGGCCAAGCGCAAGATACAGCTCCCAGCCCGGCTGCAGTCCGGAGGCCCCGAGCGTCACATAGCTCACCGTCCCGGGCAGGATGCCGATCGCGGTTCCCAGGAAATACGGCCGCCACCGCAGGGAGCTCAGCCCGGCGGCGTAATTGATCACGGTGAAGGGCAGGACGGGAATCAGGCGCACGCCGATCATGGCGGCCAGCCCGCGTCGTTCCAGCAGGTCATCGATCTTCTCCACGCGCGCGCCGGTCAGCCGTTCCACCGCATCGCGGCCCAGCATCCGGCCCAGCCAAAAAGCTGCGACGGCGCCCAGGATCGCGGCGGCGAAGACTACGGCAATCCCGGCGGCCAGTCCGAAGACCAGACCCGCCGCGACGGACAGGACACTTTTCGGGACCGGAGCAAGCGTCAGGGTCGCATAGCCAAGGATAAACACCGCCGGCCCCCACCAGCCGCTGTTGCTGAAGTAGCCCCGGATGTCGTCCAGGGGCGGGAGCGGGAAAATAAGGACCGCAACGGCGGAAGCCGCCACCAGCACCAGCAGGATCCCCAGGCGCAGGACCGGCCGGCCCCGCCAGCCCGGCATACTGTCGCTCACGCGGCCGGTCCGTCGGCCGGGGACACGTCAGGTGTTGCCGCGGCTTCCTCGGCGCAGCGGATGGCCCAGGCGGCGTTGACCAGGCCGATGTGGCTGAACGCCTGCGGGAAGTTCCCGAGGAGTTCCATGCTGTCCGGGGCGATCTCTTCGGCGAGCAGACCGAGATCCGTGGCGAACCCGGCGGCGTGTTCAAACACGGCGCGGGCGCGCCCGGTCTGGCCGGCGAGGGCCAGGGCCTGCGCCAGCCAGAAGGTGCACAGCAGGAACGTTCCTTCCTCCCCGGAGAGGCCATCGTTGGCCAGGTACCGGTATACCAGGCCGCGGCTATCTGTGAGCCGCTGTTCGATCGCGTCAATGGTGGCGAGCATCCGGGGGTCGTCGGCGGGCAGGAATCCCACAATCGAGAGCATAAGCACGGACGCGTCGAGATGCTCGGTGCCGTAGGCCTGGGTATACGCGTTGGCGGCCGGACTCCAGCCGTTCTTCATGATTGACTCGGCCATTTCCGCCCTGGCCTCTTTCCAGCGCGGCACCCGGTCGGCGGCGTTCAGGACTTCGGCGAGGCCGATCGCACGGTCGACGGCGACCCAGCACATCAGCTTTGAGTGCAGGTAGTGCCGCGGCTCCCCCCGGACCTCCCAGATGCCCTGGTCGGTGGACCCCCAGGACGCTGCTGCGGTGTCTGCAGCGTCGGCCAGAAACGCCAGGGTACCGGGTTCGGTATCGGCCAGGTATTCCGGCAAGGTGGCTGCGGCGTCGAGGAGCTCGCCGTAGACGTCGAGCTGGCGCTGGTTCCAGGCACCGTTGCCCACCCGGACCGGTGCGCTGCCGCGCCAGCCGGAAAGGTGCGGGAGCTGGCGTTCCGAGAGGTCCCGTTCGCCGCCGATTCCGTACATGATCTGAAGTTCGGCGCTGCCGGACACCTGGCTGGCCGCCGCTGCGGCAAGGAACTGGAAGAACTTGCCCGCCTCGTCGGGGCAGGCGGCCACCCAGAGGGCCTGCAGGGTCATGCTGGCGTCGCGGATCCAGGTGTACCTGTAGTCCCAGTTCCGCGACCCGCCGGCAACTTCGGGCAGCGACGTGGTGGGTGCCGCCACGATGGCGCCGGTCGGGTAGAACGTCAGGGCCTGGAGGAAACGGCCGCTGGCCCCGACCAGTTCCTGCCACGGGCCGTCATAGTTCTGGTGCATCTGCGACCAGCTGCTCCAGCCCTCCAGCGTGTCCTCCAGCCGGCCGGCAACGTCCTGCTGGCTCCAGAACAGCGGGGGTTCAGCCCCGTGGTTCGCGTGGGCGAGGGCGAAACCCAGCACCTCCCCGGCCCGGACAAGTACGCGGCCCCGCGCCACGCCGCCGTCGGTCGTCACTTCGGTGGTCAATGGCACCGGCGTGGTGAGCGCGAGGACATCGGCGCCGCCGCGCACTGTCAGGCCGCCGTCAGCGCCGTACATGAGCGGCCGGATCAGGCCGTATTCGGGACGCGGCGCAAAGGTGAGCTCAATTTCAACGTCACCATCGACGCCGGTCACCTGACGCAGCAGCGTTCCGGGAGCGTCCGCGCCCAGCTCGTGCCCTCGGTTCCCGTCGCCGAGCACCAGGGCATCGGTCACCCTCAGAGATCCCCGGGCTGTGGTGTGGACGGTCTCAAGCACCATCGACGGCCCGACGTAGCGCCGGGTGGACGTGTACGGGCCGGTGGGCCGGATCGACCAGAACCCGGCACCGTCACCCAGGAGCCGGCCGAAGATCGAGGGACTGTCAAAACGGGGAAAACACAGCCAGTCCACGGAACCTGCCGTACTGACGAGCGCGGCAGAGCGGCAGTCGGAGAGCAGTGCGTAGTTGGCAATCGGTTCGCTCGTCATCCTTACACCCTGCTGCATTCGCGCCGTCCGGTCCACCGGGCACCTTCCGGGGTGTCGCGGGGCGGGGTCACGGCCTAGGATGTCACAACCATAAGCAACTGACGTTTCCGCACCGCCACGTCTCCCGTGACGCACCTCGGCAGGCCTGGCGACCCCACCCAAGGAGGCACCGCGTGACGCTTTACCAGCCCGAGCCCGTGGAGATTTCGACCCGGATGCGGCCCGGCGAATGGACCGAAGACAGCCTGGCAGAGATTGTGGCCACCTACCGGGAGGAACTGAGGAACATGGGCGCCTCGGATCCGGATATTGACGTTGTCACCGATCGGGACCCGCACGGCGGGGTCAGCGTCGTGGCCACCTGGCTTAAGTCCGCCACCCCGGACGAAGGGGCAGTGCCCGGCGCGGGGACGCCCTGATCACCGACGCCGGCACGCGGTCTGCCGGGTCCGGCCCAGTGCCCTGCCCCGCTAGGCTGGGATCATGGGTTCGTCAACAGTTCGTCATCCCGCCGGGACCAGGCAGCCGACCCGGCGGGGCGCGGCGTTAGCCGCCCTGGCCGACACGCTCCTGATCCTGGCGTTCGCCGCCGTCGGCCGCGATGCGCATCAGCGCGGGGACATCATCTCCGGCGTCTTCGCGACGGCGTGGCCGTTCCTCACCGGGGCGGCCCTGGCCTGGGTCGCACTCCGGCTGTGGCGGGGCCCGTCGCAACCCTGGCCCGCCGGCGTCGCCGTCTGGCTCGGGGCCGTGGCCATCGGAATGCTCCTGCGCGCCGCGACCGGGCAGACAGTGGTCCTGCCGTTCGTTATTGTGGCCCTGCTCAGCCTCGGATTTGCCCTGCTGGGCTGGCGGCTGGCGGCAGCCGGCGCGGCCCGGTTCCGGGCACGCCACTGACGCGCTTAATGTAACGCTTGATGTAATAGGCTGGCAGCAACGGCGCAACAGATCCGGAAAGGTTCATACGTGGTCACCGCTTTCGTCCTGATCAAGACAGACGCTTCCCGCATTCCGGAGACGGCAGAGGAAATTTCCGAGATCCCGGGCATCAGCGAGGTGTACTCCGTCACGGGCGAATGGGATCTTATTGCGATCGCCCGGGTTGCCCGGCACGAGGATCTGGCCGACGCCATCGCGGACAAACTCTCCAAGGTCCGCGGGGTCACGCACACGACGACGCAAATCGCCTTCCGCGCCTATTCCCGGCACGACCTCGACGCAGCCTTCGCGCTCGGCTTCGACCAGTAGCGCGAGGGGCCGGATCAGCCCTGGGACAACCCGACCCACCGGTCGAGCACTTCGGCCGCCGCACCGGAGGACACCGACTCTTCGGCCCGTTTGAAGGCCGCCGCCATCCGGTCCCCCAGCGGACCTACCGCGTCGAGGTCAAAAGCGACAAGCCCGGCCGCCGCGTTGAGCAGGGCGGCGTCGGCCGCCGCCCCCGGCGCCCCGGTCAGGACGGCACGCACGACGGCGGCATTCGCTGCGGCATCGCCGCCCCGCAGGTCCTCGATCGTCGCGTGCCGGATCCCCAGCGAACGCGGATCGAACGTCTCTTCCGTGACCCGTCCGTTCCGGATTTCCCAGACCCGGGACGGGCCGGTCGTCGTCAGTTCGTCGAGGCCGTCGTTGCCGCGGAAAACAAGGCCGCGGCTTCCCCGCTTGGCCAGCACTCCCGCCACCAGCGGCGCCATGCGCTCGTTGGCCACGCCCACCGCCGAGGCCTGGACGCGGGCGGGGTTGGTCATCGGGCCGAGGAAGTTGAACGCGGTCGGCACCCCGAGTTCGCGGCGGGCGACGGCTGCGTGTCGCATTGAGGGGTGGAACGCCTGGGCGAAGCAAAAAGTGATTCCGGCTTCCTCCGCGTTGAGCGCCACGCGGGGAATGGGCAGATCCAGCCGCACTCCCAGGAATTCGAGGACGTCCGCGGAACCCGAGGCGGAGGACGACGCCCGGTTCCCGTGCTTGACCACCTTCGCACCGGCGCCGGCGGCAATCAGGGCCGCCATGGTCGATATGTTCACGGTGTTCTGCTGGTCGCCGCCGGTGCCGACGATGTCCAGTTTTTCGCCGCCGATGTTAATCGGATTGGCGTTGGCCAGCATCGCCGCGACGAGACCCACTAATTCATCCACGGTCTCGCCCTTGGACCGCAGCGCCACCAGGAAGCCCGCCACCTGGACCGGGCTGGCCTCGCCGGACATGATCGAGAGCATTGCCCACTCGGTGTCTCCCGCGCTGAGGTCAGTGCCGCTAATGAGGGCGTTGATAAGCCGCGGCCAGGAGTTGCCTGCCGTGTGTGCAGTTGCCGGAGAAGTCACCTCCCGATGCTATCGAGCAGGCCCGGGCAAAGACCAATGTGAACGGGGCAGGGAACTTTTCCGCGCGAATTCGCGTCTTTGTAGAAAAAGTCCCGGCGAAACGCGGTTCGCGTTGGGCAGGACGGACTTTTACCGACATAATGTCTATGTGACATCTGCGACCTATGCCCCCAGTACCCCGGCGCACCCGACGCTGAACCGCCCGAATATGGTTTCCGTAGGAACCGTAGTGTGGCTGTCCAGTGAGTTGATGTTCTTCGCCGGTCTCTTCGCCATGTACTTCACCCTCCGGTCAACGTCCGGTGAGATGTGGGCCGATGAGACAGCCAAGCTCAACTTTCCCTTTGCGCTCGTAAACACCATCATCCTCGTGGCAAGTTCCTTCACCTGCCAGATGGGCGTCTTCGCCGCTGAGCGGCTACAGCCGCGCCGGACCGGCGGACGCCTGAGCTTCACCCGCTGGGGCATGAACGGCTGGTTCATCCTCACCTTCGTGATGGGCGCCATCTTCGTTGCCGGCCAGGCGACCGAATACGCCATGCTCGTCTCCGAACATGTCTCGCTCTCAAGCAACGCGTACGGCTCCGCCTTCTACATGACCACCGGGTTCCACGGCCTCCACGTCATCGGCGGGCTGATCGCCTTCCTGCTGATCATCGGCCGCGGCTTCGCCGCGAAGAAGTTCGGTCACTTCGAGGCAACCTCCGCAATCGTCACGTCCTACTACTGGCACTTCGTGGACGTCGTTTGGATCGGCCTCTTCCTGGTCATCTACGTCCTCAGATAGCCAGGACGACACTCTCTTTCTACAAGAGGTAGAATTTCAAGAACCGGCTCCCGGAGCCTACGCAGGATCGAAAAAAGGAACCACCACGTGAAGGCACTCTCGCAGAAGCGACGTCACCCGCTGGCAGCAATTGCACTGTTGCTCCTGGGCCTCTTGGTCACTGGTGGGCTGTACGCCGTTACCACCACCGTCAACCAGGCCAAGGCCGACACCAGCTTCAGCGCAAGCGACGCGGAAGAAGGCGGCAAGCTGTTCGCCGCCAACTGCGCCACCTGCCACGGCATGGGTGCCAGCGGCTCCGAGGCCGGACCTTCGCTGGTTGGCGTCGGCGCCGCAGCTGTTGACTTCCAGGTCGGTACCGGACGTATGCCCATGCAGATGAACGGCCCGCAGGCCATGCAGAAGCCGGCCCAGTTCAATGAAGAACAGACCCGCCAGCTGGCAGCCTACGTTGCCACGCTGGGCCCGGGCCCGTCCATCCCCGAGGCGGGACTCCTGGATGAACAGGGCGACTCCGCCAAGGGTGGGGAACTGTTCCGCACCAACTGCGCCATGTGCCACAACGCTGCCGCAGCCGGTGGCGCACTGACCCGGGGGAAGTTCGCCCCAGGTCTCGCCGGAGTCTCCGGCAAGCACATCTACGAGGCCATGGTGACCGGCCCGCAGAACATGCCGGTCTTCAGTGACGCGAACATCACCCCCGAAGGTAAGCGCGACATCATCACCTTCTTGAAGCAGATCGAAGCCAACGGTTCACCCGGCGGAGCCGACCTGGGCTCCCTGGGTCCGGTCTCTGAAGGCCTGTTCGTATGGATCGCCGGCCTCGGCGTGATTATCGCCTTCACGATCTGGCTGACGTCCCGGACATCGTAGACGTTCCTGGCACCTGTCCAAAGTTTCTGCTGTTCAGTCAGCAGTTTGAATTGAAAACTAACTCGACACCTGTCGAGACGAGAGAAGGATGAGGCGAATTATGGGCAACCATAGTGACGGCAGTCCGAGCCACTCGGGCACCGTAGCTAAGGCTGGTCAGAATGAGGTGGAGAAGTTCCAGGATCCTGGAATTCCCCCGCATCGTTTGCGCCTGGCTGACACGGACCCGAAGGCCGCAAAGCGAGCAGAACGGCAGGTGGCCCTTCTTTTCGGCAGCTCTGTTGTTGGCACCCTGATATTCCTGGTGGCGTACTTCGCCATCGATCTGGGCGATGACAGCACCATCGCCACGATCCGCCTGCAGAACGCCCTCCTGGGCGTCGGCACGGCATTCGCGATGCTCGGCATCGGCACCGGGATCGTGCACTGGGCCAAGGCACTCATGCCGGACCACGAGGTCTCGGAAGAACGCCACGCCATCCGCACCGAGGAAGACCGTCTGGCCGCCGTCCGGATCGTCGACGACATTGTGGAAGAGACCGGCATCAAGCGCCGCCCGCTCATCCGCAACACGCTCCTGGGCGCCGTCGCACTCGCTCCCCTGCCGGCCATCGCGATTTTCGGCGACCTCGGTCCCCGTCCTGACGACAAGCTGGCGCACACCATGTGGGCTCCCGAAGGCGGCAAGCTCAAGCGTCTGGCGCGCGACCCCGATGGCACGCCCATCAAGGCAGCCGACGTCACCATCGGCTCGGCGTTCCACGTCATCCCGGAAGGCCTGAACGAACTGCACGAGGGCAAGCTGAACGAGAAGGCCAAGGCCGTCGTCCTGCTTATGCGCCTCAACCCCGAGGAGCTCAACCCCTCTGCCGGGCGCGAGGACTGGGGCTACAACGGAATCGTTGCCTACTCCAAGATCTGCACCCACGTCGGTTGCCCTGTCGCCCTCTATGAGCAGCAGACGCACCACTTGCTGTGCCCGTGCCACCAGTCCACCTTTGACCTGACGCAGGAATGCAAGGTCATCTTCGGGCCGGCCAGCCGCCCGCTGCCGCAGCTGCCCATCGCAGTCGATGCGGAAGGCTACCTGGTCGCGACAAGCGACTTCCATGAACCTGTTGGACCAAGCTACTGGGAGCGTGCTGAGCATGAGCGCAACGTCAACAGCTAAAACCCCCGCCTTCGTCCCCGCAACCAAAACGGGGCGCGTCACGGACTTCGTTGACCAGCGTGTCGGCGGTTCCGGAATGCTACGGGAATTCGGCCGGAAGGTCTTCCCCGACCACTGGTCGTTCATGTTCGGCGAAGTAGCACTGTATTCCTTCGTGATCCTGCTGCTGTCGGGCACCTTCCTGACGTTCTTCTTCGATCCTTCGATGGCGGAAACCCGCTACGACGGCTCCTACACGCCATTGCGTAACGTCGAAATGTCGGTCGCCTACAGCTCCTCGCTGGATATCTCCTTCGATGTCCGCGGCGGCCTCTTCATGCGTCAGGTCCACCACTGGTCCGCGCTGCTGTTCGTGGCATCGGTGTCGGTGCACATGCTTCGGGTGTTCTTCACCGGAGCGTTCCGTAAGCCCCGCGAACTCAACTGGGTGGTGGGCGGCGTCCTGCTGATCCTGTCCATGGCGGCCGGCTTCACCGGCTACTCCCTCCCCGATGACCTGCTCTCCGGAAACGGCCTGCGCATCATCGACGGCGTCGTCAAGTCCATCCCGGTTGTCGGCACCTGGATCTCGTTCTACCTGTTCGGCGGAGAGTTCCCCGGCACGGCGATTATCGGACGCCTGTACATGCTCCACATCCTGCTGGTCCCGGCGCTGATCCTGCTCATGATCGTGATGCACCTCTTTATGGTGGTTGTGCACAAGCACACCCAGTACCCCGGTCCGGGCCGCAATGACGGTAACGTCGTCGGCTACCCGCTCGGCCCGGTCTACGCAGCCAAGGCCGGTGGATTCTTCTTCATCGTCTTCGGTGTCATTGCCCTGATGGCAGCGTTCTTCACAATCAACCCGATCTGGAACTACGGGCCCTACGACCCCTCCCCTGTCTCGGCAGGAACACAGCCTGACTGGTACATCGGCTGGGTCGACGGCGCGCTGCGGCTTATGCCCGGAACGATCGGCAACTGGCGGGTCGAGACTGTCTGGTTCGACCACGTCTTCGCCTTCAATGTGCTGTTGCCCGCCCTCGTTCCGGCAGGCCTCGTGTTCACGGTTCTCTTCACCTACCCGTGGATCGAACGCTGGATCACCAAGGACGACCGCGAGCACCACGTCCTGGACCGTCCCCGCAACGCACCGACCCGCACCGCCATCGGCATGGCCGGCTTCACGTTCTACTGCGTGATGTGGGCCGCTGCGAGCTCGGACCTCATTGCCACGCACTTCAGTGTTTCGCTGAACGATGTCACGTACTGGCTGCGCGCGCTGTTCTTCATCGGACCGGTTATCGCCTTTGTGGTGACCAAACGGATCGCACTGGCCCTGCAGCGCAAGGACCGCGAAATCGCACTCCACGGACGTGAAACCGGCCGGATCGTGCGCCTGCCGCACGGCGAGTTCATCGAGGTCCACGCCCCGTTGGACGAGTACAAGCGTTACAAGCTGGTCGGTTTCGAATCCCCGGCTCCGCTGCCCGCCGAGCCGAACGAAAACGGAGTCGTGGATAGCAAGGAAAAGCGCCGGGCCATGCTCTCGCGCTGGTTCTTCGAGGATCGGGTCGCTCCCGCGACTCCGGCCGAGCTTCAAGCCGCGCACGGCCACCACGGTCACGACGCAGTGGAAGCAGCAGACTCGCAGAAGACGCTCAGCCACTAACTGAGCGCCGAAACGCACGGAAAGGCCCGGTCCCCCAGGGGACCGGGCCTTTTTGTGTGCTGGCGGGAAGCCGGCGACAGGCTACGGCGGGGAGGCGCGTGCGGCCCGTGCCGGCGCGTACACCCTCTTACGAGCGGTAGCCGGAGGCATAGTCGCGGGCCGGGCGTGCGCCCGGCCGCTGTAACGGAACCCACAACTTGTACCGGTCTGCGCGGTAGTAGGACACCGAGTAATCGACCATTGACCGGGCCACAAAGGCGTGGCGCTGGATCTTCAACAGCGGAGACCCTACGTCCACGTGGAGCAGGCGCGCCGTGGAGGGCGAAGCGGCGGTGGCCTCAATCATGTCCTCGCCCCATTCCATGACAAGCCCGAAGCGTTCGCTCAGGACGTTGTAAAGCGACGTGGGCGGCTCGCCGTCCAGCAGGCCCGGGACACGGTGCGCCGGAATGAAGTTCTCGTCAACGCTCATGGGTTCGTTGTCGGCCAGCAGCAGCCGACGGAACCGGACCACCGGCGTTCCCTCTTCCAGCTGGAGTTCCCGCGCCAGGAACGCGCTGGCACCGATCTGTTCGAAGCTGAGGACTTTTGCGGCCGGGACCATGCCGCGGCGCTGCATCTCTTCGCTGTAGGAGGTGAGCTTGACCTGGAGGTCGAGCTTGGGCTTGCGCACGAAGGTCCCCAACCCCACGACCCGCTCGAGCACTTCCTCTCCGACCAGTGAGTCGATTGCCTGCCGTACGGTCATTCTCGCCAGTCCGAATCGCTCCGCCAGGTCGCGTTCCGAGGGCAGCGCCGACCCCGGCGGGCACGCTTTGACGATGTGGGTCCGGATTATTTCCCGCAGCTGGACGTAAATCGCGGTGCCACTCTGCCGGTCGATTTCGCCCGCGATGCGGGCTGCGTCATTCGAAGGCACGGCGGGGCCCGCGGTATTCAGTCATAGGACAAGGATAGAACAACCGCAGCACCGGACTAGACCAGTAGGCGTGCCTGGTCGCTCCCCATAGCCCGCCCGGCTACCCTTGGATTGGCCGGATTCCCTGGGGAGCGGCCCTGAGCTAACCCGGATCAGAGGAGTTTCATATGCCAGTGCGGAAGGCAACAGTCCGCTCTTCCATCGGCCTGCACGCCAGGCCGGCCGCGGAATTCGTCCGCGCAGTAGCGGCGACTGGTCTCCCGATCACTATTAGCAGGGTCGGTCAGCCGGGCGTTGATGCCCGGTCCCTCCTGGAAGTCATGACGGCGGATTTCGCGTGCGGGTGCGAGGTCGAACTGTCCGTAGCGCAGAATTCACTCCCGGCGGGCTGCAGCAAGGCCGATGCCGAGGAGATCCTTGAACGCCTGCAGGACCTGCTGGAGAAGATCCAGGCACCGTAGAGGGCCAGGCGCGCCGGGGCACGTCAGGCTGCGCAGCCTGCGTCCCCGTACGTCTCCAAAGAGAACGACGGCGGGCCCCACCAACTGGTGGGGCCCGCCGTCGTTTGTTCTTAGCCGGTCCGGAGACCCTGAGCCCTGTCGGACTCTAGTGGGCGTGGTCGCCGCGGCTGTATTCGTAAACCCAGCCGACCAGGGCGACCAGCGCAAGGAGCGCACCGATGTAGAGGATCCAGACGCCGACAGCGAGGCCGAGGAACCCGGTCGCGGCTGCGAGGCCCAGAACCAGGGGCCACCAGCTCCAGGGGCTGAAGTGTCCCTGCTCGCCGGATCCTTCATGGATTTCGGCGTCGTTCCGGTCCTCCGGACGCATGCCGACGCGCTTACCGGTGAAGCCGAGGTAGGCGCCGATCATGCCGGACAGGCCGCCGACCAGGAGGATGCCAAGAATACCGACCCACTCCGACCAGCCCGTCAGGAAGCCGTAAACCACGGCTACCGGGACGAAGAAGAAGACGCCGTAGCCAAAAATCCTGGATTCAATTTTCACTGGGCCTGGTCCTTCTGATCGGCGTTACCCAACACGGCCGCAGCCGGGGAGTCGGAGGTCTCAACGGTGTATGACTGGGCGAGCTCCGGGTGGTGCAGGTCCAGGGCGGGACGCTCGGACCGGATGCGCGGCAGCGACGTGAAGTTGTGGCGCGGCGGCGGGCAGGACGTGGCCCATTCCAGCGAGGCACCGAAGCCCCAGGGATCATCAACTTCTACCTTTTCGTTGCTGCGCCAGGTGACGTACACGTTCCAGAAGAACGGGATCAGCGAGGCGCCGAGGACGAAGGAAGCGATGGTGGAGAACTGGTTCATCCAGGTGAAGTTATCCTCCACAAGGTAGTCGGCGTAGCGGCGCGGCATGCCTTCGACGCCCAGCCAGTGCTGGATCAGGAAGGTGCCGTGGAAGCCCAGGAACAGCAGCCAGAAGTGGATCTTGCCGAGACGCTCGTTGAGCATCTTCCCGGTCCATTTCGGCCACCAGAAGTAGAAGCCGGCGAACATGGCGAATACAACGGTGCCGAACACCACGTAGTGGAAGTGCGCCACAACGAAGTAGGAATCCGAGACGTGGAAGTCAAGCGGCGGGGACGCCAGGATGATGCCGGTCAGGCCGCCGAAGAGGAACGTGGCAAGGAAGCCGATGCTCCAGAGCATAGGCGTCTCGAACGTAATGGAGCCGCGCCACATGGTGCCGATCCAGTTGAAGAACTTCACGCCGGTCGGAACGGCGATCAGCATCGTCATGAAGGAGAAGAACGGCAGGAGCACCGAGCCGGTCACGTACATGTGGTGGGCCCACACGGTGACGGAGAGTGCGGCGATGGAGATGGTGGCGTAGACCAGGCCCTTGTAGCCGAAGATCGGCTTCCGGCTGAACACCGGGAAGATCTCGGAGACAATGCCGAAGAACGGCAGGGCGATGATGTAGACCTCAGGGTGGCCGAAGAACCAGAACAGGTGCTGCCACAGGACGGCGCCGCCGTTCTCCGGATCGAAGATGTGGGCACCGAACTTGCGGTCCGCGCCGAGGGCAAACAGTGCCGCGGCAAGCGGCGGGAATGCCATCAGGACGAGGATGGCCGTGACCAGGACGTTCCAGGTGAAGATCGGCATACGCCACATCGTCATGCCCGGGGCACGCATGCAGATGATGGTGGTGATGAAGTTGACGGCGCCGAGGATCGTACCAAAGCCGGAAAGCGCCAGGCCGAAGACCCAGAGATCTCCGCCCACGCCCGGGCTGAACGTTGTGTTGGACAGCGGCGCGTAGGCAAACCAGCCGAAGGACGCGGCACCCTGCGGGGTGATGAATCCGGAGACGGCGATCGTGGAACCGAAGAGGAAGAACCAGAAGGCGAGGGCATTCAGGCGCGGGAAGGCGACGTCGGGCGCGCCGATCTGGAGCGGCATGATGACGTTGGCGAAGCCGGCAAACAGCGGCGTCGCGAACATCAGCAGCATTACCGTGCCGTGCATTGTGAACAGCTGGTTGTACTGCTCCTTGGTCTGCAGGATCTGCATGCCAGGCTCGAAGAGCTCGGCACGGATCAGCAGCGCCATGATGCCGCCGAAGCAGAAGAAGATGAACGACGCGATCAGGTACATGTACCCGATCGTTTTGTGGTCGGTCGAGGTGATCCAGTTGACGACGATGCGTCCCTTGGAACGGGGTACTACGGGAGCCTCAAGGGTCCCGGCGGATTGAGTGTAAGTTGCCACGTCGCTCCCCTTACTTGGTTACGGCCGGGGCCGGGTTGCGGTCGTACTCTTCGCCGAGCAGGCCGGTGTTCCCGTCCTGGCGCAGCTTGTCCAGGTGCGCGGCGAACTCGGCCTCGGAGACTACCTTGACCCGGAACAGCATCTCGGAGTGGTACTCGCCGCAAAGCTCGGCGCACTTGCCATCGTAGGTTCCCTCTTTTGTGGGGGTGAGCCTGATGTAGTTGGTTTTGCCGGGGATCATGTCGCGCTTCTGCAGGAACGCCGGCACCCAGAAGGAGTGGATGACGTCGCGGGAGTTCAGCTCGAGTTCGACGGACTTGTTGACCGGCAGGTACAAGGTGGGGAGCTTTTCCTTGTCAATGACCTCGCCCGTGAGGTTGGCCTGAACGCCGGCCTCGTAGACGTCTTCGGTGACGACGTCGCCCTTCTTGTAGTTGAAGTCCCACGCCCACTGCTTGCCGCGGACGTCTACGACGACGTCGGCCGGCTGGGAGCGGTCATCGATCGCCTGCTGGTCGCGGTCGGTGAAGTAGAAGAACACCAGGACCATGAAGAGCGGGATCGTCAGGTAGAAGACTTCCAGGGGCAGGTTGAAGCTGTTCTGCCGCGGGAACCCTACGGTGCCCTTCCGCCGCCGGTAGGCAACGATGCACCAGATCAACAGTCCCCAGGTAATGATGCCGACAACAAGCGCAGCAATCCATGAGTTGACCCAGAGGTCCATGATGCGGTCAGTGTTGCTGGTGGTGCCACGTTCTGTGGGCAGCCACCCTTTCTGTACCTCTGGTGAACATCCGGTCAATACCAACGCGCCGGCAAGTGCCAAGCCAGTGATCGTAGTGATCTGTTTGCGTCGGCTGCCGGTTCGGTTCTGCGAACTCACAGACGGCCCTTCCTACTTGTTGCTGTCGCCCAGCCGCCAATGGCGGCCAGGGCACACTAAAAGTTTTACTACTCCGTGTAGAGCTTACCGCCCTGCGGGAGTTTTCGCCCACATGTCCGCACCGTGGGTCGGGGTGCTTTTCAGCGGCTACCGGGTCCAATGCCGCGACGGCGCCGAAGCGCCGCCGTGACGGCACTAAGGCCGGGCAAAATGCCCGGCCTTAGTGGAAGGAATCTCCGCAGGCGCAGGAGCCGCCGGCGTTGGGGTTGTCGATCGTGAAGCCCTGCTTGGAGATGGTGTCCTCGAAGTCGATGCTGGCACCGCTGAGGTACGGGACGCTCATTTTGTCGACCACAACTTCGACGCCGTCGTAGTCACGGACGGCGTCCCCCTCGAGAAGCCGCTCGTCGAAGTAGAGCTGGTAAATCAGGCCGGAGCAACCGCCCGGCTGCACGGCAACCCGGAGGCGCAGGTCGGTGCGGCCTTCCTGCTCCAGCAGGCTGCGTACCTTGCCTGCGGCGACGTCGGTCAGCTGGACCTCATGGGCGGCCAGTTCCTCACCCGCGGTTACGGTGCTGTCGGTGCTGTTTTCATTGGTTGTAGTGCTCATGGCCTACCTTCTTGCAACGGTGGTGGCGGCTCCGCTGACACGGCGCCCGCCCCTACTTAAACGGTATGGGCTATAGCTATATGCTACGTCGCTCAGCCTCACAGCTCTAACTCCGGACGTAACCGCCGCGGCCGGCAGGATGTTCCCGCCGCCACCGTAGTCCGGACCCCTGACGGACTCCGGTCAGGCCGGCCCTTCGCAGTTAAGGCGGGCGAGCAGGAGCGCCTCGGCGATGACGGCGTTCCTGAAGTCACCCAGGTGCAGGGATTCGTTGGCGCTGTGGGCGCGGGAATCCGGGTCCTCAACCCCGGTAACCAGGATCTGGGCATCCGGGTACAGCTCCGTCAGGTCGGCGATGAACGGGATTGATCCGCCGATGCCCATCTCCACCGCCGGTACGCCCCATGCCTCCCCGAGGGCCCACATCGCCGCCGAAGCCGCCGGGGAAGAGGTGTCCGTCTGGAAGGAGTTGCCGCTCTCCCCCGGAGTAAAAATCACCCGCGCGCCGAAGGGTGCATTTTCCTCCACATGCCGGCGCACCGCCTGCATGGCCGCCGCCGGGTCCTGCCCGGGAGCAAGCCGCAGGCTGAATTTGGCGCGCGCCCGCGGCAGAAGGGTGTTCGAGGCGACGTCCACGGCCGGGGCGTCGAAGCCGATGATCGACAGCGCAGGCTTCGTCCAGAGCCGCGAGGCGATGGTGCCGGAACCGGCGAGCCGCACGCCGTCGAGCACTGACGCGTCGGCGCGGTACTCGGCTTCGGTCAGGTCGACGGTTGCCTCGTCGCGGCTCAACAGACCGTCGATCGCGACGTTGCCCTCGTCATCGTGCAGGGTGGCGATCAGCCGGGCAAGAAGTGTGGGGGCGTCAAGCACCGGCCCGCCGAACATGCCCGAGTGCACGGCGTGGTCCAGGACCTGAACCTCGACCGTCCCGTCGACCAGGCCGCGCAGGCTCGTGGTCAGCGCCGGCACGCCGACCTTCCAGTTGCTGGAGTCGGCCACAATGATGACGTCCGCCCGGAGCAGCTCCCGGTGCGCCTCAAGGAAGGTGCGGAAAGTCGGCGATCCGGCCTCTTCTTCGCCTTCGAAAAAGAACGTGACGCCGAGGCCCAGCTCCTCCCCCAGCACCCGGGAAACCGCCGAGTAGGCGCCGATGTGGGCGAGGATTCCGGCTTTGTCGTCCGCGGCGCCGCGGCCGAAGAGCCGTCCGTCGCGTTCGACGGCGGTAAACGGGTCGGTTTCCCAGAGCGCCAGGTCGCCGGTCGGCTGGACGTCGTGGTGGGCGTAGAGCAGGACTGTCGGTTTACCGGCGGCGGCCGGCCGGCGGGCGACGACGGCGGGCCCGCCGGGGGTTCCGTCCTCCTTGTCGCAGCGCAGGATCTGTACGTATTCGAAGCCGCTGGAGCGCACGAGCGCGGCGACGGCGTGGGCGCTCCGGTTCAGCGGTTCCTGGTCGAAGCTGGGCCAGGCGATTCCCGGAATGGCGACGAGTTCCTTGAGCTCGTCGATGGTCGCGTTGAACGATTCGGTAACGGCCTGGCGGATGGCCGCGGCGTCGAAGTTTCCGACCTGGCCGGTGGCGGTGTGCGGGTTCTCCGCGGGTGATGAAGTCATGGCCAGAACATTACCCGTGCCGCAGATCACGCCAAACGGCGCCGCGGCGGGCCGGGCCGGGTGTGGGCCGCGTCTCCGCCCGGCAACCGCGGGGTATTCTGGAAGGGTGTTTGGACGTAAAAAGGAAGCGCCCCTGGCGCAGGACGTAATTGACCGGCAGGCCGCCGCGGCAGCTGCCCGGGACACCGCCATAGGCAAGGGCGCTCCCACGCCCAAGCGCAACGCTCAGGTCGCGGCCCGCAAGCGCCCGCTCGTGCCGGAGGACCGCAAGGCCTCCAAGGCCGCCGAGCGCGCCGCGGTGCAGGAACAGCGGCTCAAGATGCGGCAGGCCCTGGACACCGGCGACGAGCGGTTCCTGCCGCTCCGGGACAAGGGTCCGCAGAAGAGGTTCACCCGCGACTACGTGGATGCCCGCTTCAGCCTCGGCGAGTTCCTGATGTTCGGCGCCCTTGTCTTTGTCGTCATCTCCCTCCTGGTGCCGGCGGCGAGCGAGCTGATGGTCTATGTCCTGGGCGGGTTCTGGGTCATGTTCCTGGCCGTCTTCGTGGATGTCTTCGTCCTCTCCCGCAAGCTGAAGAAGCGCCTGACGGAGAAGTTCGGCGATGTCGAACGCGGCACGGTCTGGTACGGGGCCATGCGTTCGTTGCAGTTCCGCCGGCTGCGCCTGCCGAAGCCGCTGGTCGGGCGCGGCGAGTACCCCTCCTGATCCGTCAGCCCCGGTCCCTGCGGACCACAACCTGAAAGAAGCCTCCCGGCGTGTGCCGGGAGGCTTCTTCCGTCAATAGCGCAATGCCGCCGCTACCGGGGGTGCCGCGGTGTTCAGCGGCGGCTGGGGTGTTTGGCCAGCAGCCGGTTGATCCGCGCCGCCCAGAAAGGCCCCTCGTAGAGGAACGCCGTGTAGCCCTGGACCAGGGTCGCTCCGGCGTCGAGCCGCTGCTGGACGTCCTGCGCCGATTCCACTCCGCCCACGGAGACCAGGGCCAGTTGCCCGTTGGTCGCGGCTTTAAGCCTGGCAAGGACCTCCAGGGAGCGCTGCTTCAAGGGAGCGCCGGACAGGCCGCCCGGACCGCAGGCCTCGACCTGCCCGGCGCCGGATACCAGTCCCGTGCGCCCGATTGTGGTGTTGGTGGCAATGATGCCGTCCAGCTTCAGGTCCAACGCCAGCTTCGCAACGTCGTCGATGTCCTCGTCGCTAAGGTCCGGGGCGATCTTGACCAGCAGGGGGACGTGCCGGCCCGCGGCCTTGTCGGCTTCCGCGCCGACGGCTGAGAGGAGCGGGCGGAGGGAGGCCACGTCCTGCAGGAGCCGGAGCCCCGGCGTGTTCGGCGAGGAGACGTTGACGACCAGGTAGTCCGCCGCCGGGGCCAGGCTGCGTGCGCTCACGAGGTAATCCTCGACGGCGTCCTCCAATTCGACGACCTTGCTCTTGCCGATGTTGACGCCGATGACCGGGCGGACGGCCGGATACTGACGCTGCAGGGCTGCCCGCGCCGACTTGAGCCGGGGCGCCACGGCTGCGGCGCCGTCGTTGTTGAAACCCATCCGGTTTATGACGGCCCGGTCCGCCACCAGCCGGAACAGGCGCGGCGCGGGATTTCCGGGCTGGGCCTGGCCGGTGATGGTGCCGACTTCCACGTGGCCGAAGCCGAGCTCGGTCAGTGCCTCAATGCCGTGGCCCTCCTTGTCGAAGCCGGCGGCCAGGCCGAACGGTGAAGGAAACGTCAGGCCGAATGCTTGGGTCTGCAGCGAGGCCGCGGGGGCCGTGATTTTCTGCAGCACCCGGCCGGCTCCGGAGCTGTGGGCAAACCGGATGGCCTTGAAGCCGATCTTGTGGGCGCGTTCGGCGTCCATCCAAGAGAAGGCCAGCCGGAAGAAGGTGGGATATACGCGCATGGCTCTAGTTTTCCGGTTCGGGCCGCCCAGACCAAACCCGGACACGGCCCGGATCCCCGTATGACCCTGCACGGCCAGCCGGCGCGTAGGACCGGAGCACCCGGGACGGCTTCGGTGTTGGGCGCTAGCATGAATCGAAAGGAGGGCGCCGTGGACTGGCAGAAAGACATCCTGGGTGATGATTACCTGGCGTGTTCCTTCCAGGCTGCCGGACCGGACGGTGTGGAGCGGACAGCAACCCTGGTCCGGCACCTCCCGCACGGATCCGGGAAGCAAGGACCGCCGAGCGGGCGGGCGGTGTTGTTCCTGCACGGCTGGAGCGACTATTTCTTCAATGCCGAGCTCGCAGAGTTCTGGGCCGGCCAGGGATTCGAGTTCTTCGCCCTCGACATGCACAACCACGGCCGCAGCCTCCCGCACGGCACCCACGGCGGTTACGTGGCTGATCTCGCCGACTACGACGCCGAGATCACGGCCGCCGTCGGAATCATCGCCTCGCTGCGGCCGGCCGGATCGTCCCCGGCGGATGTGACGCTGATGGGCCACTCCACCGGCGGCCTGATTGCGGCGTTGTGGGCCAGCGGGCACCCCGGGGCAGCAGCCCGGCTGGTGCTGGACAGTCCGTGGCTGGAAGCACACGGCAGCCCCGTGCTGCGCCGCGCCGCCAGGACGGTGGTGGAGCCGTTCGCCCGTCTGTGGCCGGAGTCGGTGATCCGGCTCCCCGAACGGGGGTTTTACTACCGGAGCATCAGCAGTTCCGCCGAGGGCGAGTGGACCCTGGACGCGGCGTACCGGCCGCCAGGGGCGTTCCCGGTCCGGGCGGGCTGGCTCAGTGCCGTCCTGGCCGGTCAGGCAAAGGTAGCCCGGGGGCTGAATATCAACATCCCGATCCTGGTCCTCATCTCCGGTGCCAGTGCCAACGGCATGTTCTGGAAGGAGTCCATGCGGCGCACGGACGTGGTCCTGGACGTCAACACCATCGCCCTCCGTGCTTTGAGCCTGGGGCGCACCGTGACGCTCGAGCGGATCGATGGCGCCCTGCACGATGTCTTCCTCTCCGCGCCTCCCGTCCGCGCTGACGCGTACGCCAGGCTGGCCCGCTGGATCAGGGGCTACGTCCTGGACGGCGGCGGCGCGCCGTGACGGTCCCGAAGGACCCCGGCTGGCGGCCCGATGTGCTGGGTGAGGCGTTCGAGTGCCTGGAATTGCCGCTTGTTCCGGACGACGAAGGTGCAGTCGTCGCGACGCTCGTCCGGCACGTGACCCACGCCGGAAAATTGGATCAGCCCGACCAACGGCCGCAGGTGGTCCTGTATCTCCACGGCTGGGCCGACTATTTCCTGCAGGCGGAGCTCGCGGAGTACCTCGGCACGCAAGGTTTACACTTCTACGCGCTGGATCTGCGCAAGTTCGGCCGCAGCCTCCGGGACTGGCAGACACCGGGCTACATCACCGATCTTGCCGACTACGATGAGGACCTCGCGGCGGCCCTGGCGGCCATCACCGCCGACCTCGCCTTCCGTTCGGGCAGTGCGGCCGCCCCCGCCGTGCATGTCCTGGCGCATTCCTTCGGCGGTCTGGTGGCGGCGTTGTGGGCGGAGCGGCATCCGGGCCGGCTGGCGACGCTCGTCCTGAACGCTCCCTGGCTTGAGCTCCAGGGCAGCAGCCTCATCCGCACGATCGCCTCGCATCTTGTCGATCTCCTGGCCCGCACCGACCCGCTCCGGAGCTTCCTGCTACCCAGCATGCCCGGCTACTGGGAAAGCGTCAGCAGCGACGCTCACGGCGAGTGGGCGCTGGATCCGCTGTGGCGTCCGACGGCGTCGTTCCCCATCAGGGCGGGGTGGACGAAGGCCGTGCTGGCCGGGCACGCGCTCGTCGAGGCGAAGTTGCACATTCAGGAGCCGGTTCTGGTCCTGCTGGCCGGGAGAACCCGGATCCAGGCCGAGTGGTCCGAGGAGCTGATGGGCGTCGACGCCGTGATCGACGTGGAGGAGACGGCCCGCCGGGCACTTGGCCTGGGCCGCCGGACCGCGATCTTCCGCTACCCCGGGGCGATCCATGACATCTTCCTGTCCCGGTCCGCGATCCGGCGTGAGGCGTACCGGGATGTTGTGCACTGGCTGCGCGCGTACCCGGAGTAACGGATTTACCCCGCCGGGGTACCGGGGACCGGCGCGGCGTCGATGGCTCCGCCGTACCGGCGGTCGCGCTGGGCGTAGATTTCGACGGCGTCCCACAGCGTGCGCCGGTCGACGTCCGGCCACAGGGTGTCGAGGAAGACAAACTCGGCGTACGCCGACTGCCACAGCATGAAGTTCGACAACCGCTGTTCCCCGGAGCTGCGCAGGAACAGGTCAACGTCGGGCAGGTCGGGCTCGTCCAGGTATTTCTGGATGGTCCGTTCGGTGATGGCCCCGGGCTTGAGGCGTCCGGCGGCGACGTCGTCGGCGATGGCGGCCACGGCATCGGCGATTTCGGCCCGGCCGCCGTAGTTGACGCACATGTTCAGGGTGCAGGTGCTGTTGCCCCGCGTGTATTCCTCGGCTTCTTCGAGTTCACGGATGACCGACCCCCACAGTTTGGGACGCCGGCCGGACCAGCGGATCCTTACGCCCCAGTCATCCAGCTGGTTCCGCTGGCGGCGCAGCACGTCCTTGTTGAAGCCCATGAGGAAACGTACTTCTTCCGGCGAGCGGCGCCAGTTCTCCGTGGAGAAGGCGTAGACGCTGATGTATTCGATGCCGAGTTCGATGGCGCCGGCCACAACGTCGAGCAGCGCCGGCTCGCCTGCCTTGTGCCCCTCGATCCGTGGCAGGCCGCGCTGGTTCGCCCAGCGGCCGTTGCCGTCCATGACGATTGCCACGTGCCGCGGAATGAATTCCTGCGGAATGGCCGGCGCGACGGCACCGGACGGGTGCGGGTACGGCGAGGTGACCGGAGTGATCCTCGGGACGGTCTTGCCCGGATTCTTCTTTCCCGGGTTCCGCCCCAGGCTCTTTCCCAACGCCACTGTTAAGTTCGCTCCACATGTTTGAGGGATTTAAGGACACGTTCCAGGTGCCATTGCAGATAGCCGGCAACCAGGCCGGCGGCTTCGCGGCGGTGCACCGGCACGGATGAATCCGCGGCGGCCCAGTTCCCGGTGAGTAGGGCGCCCAGCAGGACGACGGTTTCCGCGGCGGGTGCCGGCGATCCGGGCGGCCGGCAGACGGGACAGACCATGCCGCCGAGCGGAGCCGCGAAGGCCGTGTGCGGACCCGCGGCGCCGCACCGCGCGCAGTCGGTGAAACTGGGCGCCCAGCCCCCGGTCGAGAGCGCACGGAGCAAATAGGAATCGAGAATCAGTTCCGGCGCGTGGTCCCCCCGGCTCAGGGCTGCCAGTGCGCCCACGAGCAGGTTGTATTGGGCCGTTCCGGATTCGCCGTCGACGTCGGTGAGCTTTTCGGCGGTTTCCGTCATGGCGGCAGCCACGGTGTAGCGGCCGTAGTCCGCGGCTATGGCGCCGCCGTAGGCGCCCTTGGCCACGGCCTGGGTCACGATATCGAGGCTGCGGCCGGAAATGAACTGAAGATCGGCGACCATAAAAGGTTCCAGCCTCGCACCGAACCGGCTGCTGGTGCGGCGCACTCCCTTGGCCACGGCCCGGACCTGGCCGTGGTGTTTCGTGAGGAATGTGATGATCCGGTCGGCCTCGCCGAGCTTGTGCGTGCGCAGCACAACGCCGTCATCACGGTAGGTGCGCGTTGCAAAGGATGAGGCCACGGTTAATCTTCGCACTGTCTGTCGGGAATCATGCTGTCGGGAATGACGGCATGAGGCCGCGCTGCGCCGCCGGTTCTCGCGGCGGCGCAGCGGGCGGGCCGGCACGTCAGGCGCGGGCGTCCCGGATGGCCCGGTTCACGGCGGAGATGACGGCCTTGAGCGCCGACGTGCTGGTGTTCGCGTCGATCCCGACGCCCCACAGCACCCGTTCCCCGACGGCACATTCGACATACGCGGCTGCGAGTGCGTTGCCGCCTTCGGAGAGGGCGTGCTCGCTGTAGTCCAGCACGCGGACGTCGACGCCGTCCTCGCGGAGGATGCTCAGCAGCGCCGCGATGGGACCGTTGCCGGTGCCCGTCCGGCGGACCTGGGCGCCGTCGACCTTCAAGGCCGCCGTCAGCGTCATATCGCCGTCTTCGTCGGTTTCGGTGCTGATCGCACCGAGGGCGTAGCGGCCCCACTGCGTGTCCGCGGCCCCCGACGGCAGGTATTCATCCTGGAAAACCTGCCAGAGCTGGGCGCCGCTGACTTCGCCGCCCACGGTGTCCGTCTGCTTCTGGATGACGCCGGAGAATTCGATCTGCGCGCGGCGCGGCAGGTCCAGGCTGTGCTCGTTCTTGAGCAGGTAGGCGACACCGCCCTTGCCGGACTGGGAGTTGACCCTGATGACGGCCTCATAGCTGCGGCCGACGTCCTTCGGGTCCACGGGCAGGTAGGGCACCTGCCAGGGGTAGTCGGCGACGTCTTTTCCGGCTGCCGCGGCGTCCTTCTCGAGCGCTTCGAGGCCCTTTTTGATGGCATCCTGGTGTGAGCCGGAGAATGCCGTGAAGACGAGGTCTCCGCCGTAGGGGGACCGTTCGGCCACCGGCAGCTGGTTGCAGTATTCCACGGTGCGCCGGATCTCATCGATGTCGGAGAAGTCGATCATCGGGTCGATGCCCTGGACGAACATGTTCAGGCCCAGCGTGACCAGGTCCACGTTGCCGGTCCGCTCGCCGTTGCCGAACAGGCAGCCTTCGATCCGGTCGGCGCCGGCGAGGTAGCCCAGCTCCGCGGCCGCGACGCCGGTGCCCCGGTCATTGTGCGGGTGCAGGGAGATGATGATGCCTTCGCGCGGGTGCAGGTTCCGGTGCATCCATTCGATGGAGTCGGCGTAGACGTTAGGGGTGGCCATTTCGACCGTTGCGGGCAGGTTGATGATGACCTGCCGGTCCGCCGAGGCCTCAAACACGTCGGCGACGGCGTTGCAGACCCGGGCCGCGTATTCCAGCTCGGTGCCGGTGAAGGACTCCGGCGAGTATTCGTACGTGATGTGGGTGTCGCCGAGGGTTTCCTCGTACTTCTTGCACAGCCGGGCCCCCTGCAGGGCAATGTCCAGGATGCCGTCCTCGTCCTGGTTGAAGACCACACGGCGCTGCAGCACGGAGGTCGAGTTGTAGAGGTGCACGATTGCCTGCTTCGCACCGACGAGGGATTCGTAGGTCCGCTCGATCAGGTGTTCCCGGGCCTGCGTCAGCACCTGGATGGAGACGTCGTCCGGGATGTGGTTGCCTTCGATCAGTTGCCGGACGAAGTCGAAGTCCGTCTGCGATGCCGAGGGGAACCCGACCTCGATCTCCTTGTAGCCCATGCGCACCAGCAGGTCGAACATTTTCATCTTGCGGGCGGGGCTCATCGGGTCAATGAGGGCCTGGTTGCCGTCCCGGAGGTCCACGGCGCACCAGCGGGGGGCCTTGGTGATGACCTTGTCCGGCCAGGTCCGGTCCGGCATTTCCACGGTGATGAGGTCCTGGAAAGGGACGTACCGGTGGACAGGCATTCCTGAGGGCTTCTGTGCGTTTCGCATTACGTTCGGGGCCTTTTCTGGGATTCAGGGTGAAAGGTGGCCGGGCAACACAAACTCCGCAGCGAGGGTGGGCCTTGCGCTAGATTGCGTCTGAGGCCTCGCCGCGGCAGCTAAGAAGAAGCAGTTCTGCGCGCACCTTTTCACAGTAACACGGGTGCGTAAGATGAGGGAGCCAGACTATCCCACCGTCCACTATGCAGACCGCGTCCCGCCGGCGAACGCCGGTACCGGGACCTGCATGCCACTGACAAGGAGCATCCGTGCCGCTTTCAGGAATCGATCTTTCCAACTTTGACGCCAGTGTCCGGCCGCAGGACGACCTGTACCAGCACGTCAACGGCGGCTGGCTCAAGAGCACCACGATTCCGGACGACCGGCCGCTGGAGGGGACGTTCACGGCCCTGCGTGACGCATCCGAGCTGGCGGTCAGGGAGATCATCGAGCAGGCCGCCGGGCGCGGCGGTGCGGCCACCGGCATCGAGCGCAAGATCGGCGAGCTCTACAACAGTTTCATGGACGAGGCCGCGGTCGAGGAGAAGGGCCTGGACCCGCTCCGCGGGCGGCTCGCCGAGGTGTTCGCCACGACGTCGGCTGCTGATCTCATCATGCTTGCCGGGCGACTGTTCCGGGCGGACGTCTCCGGCCTGTTCTACCTCTACCCGGCCCCCGACGCCGGCAACCCGGACCGGGTCCTGCTGTACACCGGCCAGGGCGGCCTCGGCCTCCCCGACGAGTCCTATTACCGGCTCGATAAGTTCGCGCCGATGGTTCAGTCCTACCGCCGCCATGTCGAGACGATGCTCGGCCTGGCCGGGGTCCCGGACGCCGCGGCCGCCGCGGGCCGGGTCGTGGACCTCGAAACCGCCCTGGCCTCACACCACTGGGACAACGTCACGCTCCGCAATCCGCAGAAAACCTACAACCTGAAATCGGCAGAGGAGGCGGCCGGGCTGTTCCCGCACCTGGCCGCCTGGTTCGACGCCGCGGGCATTGCCGCGGAGAAGCGTGCGGAGCTGGTCATCAGCACCCCTGACTTCTTCGCCGGGGCGGCCGGACTCCTTGATTCGGAGCCGCTGACTGCGTGGCAGGAATGGCTCGCGATGCGCGTCGTCAGTGCCGCGGCGCCCTACCTTTCCTCGGCCTTCGTGGACGCCAACTTTGCGTTCTACGGCACCACGCTCAGCGGCACGCCGCGGAACCGGGACCGCTGGAAGCGCGGCGTCGCCGTCGTCGAGGCGGCCCTCGGCGAAGCCGTGGGGCAGATCTATGTGGCCCGGCACTTCCCCGAAACCAACAAAGCCCGCATGCAATCGCTGGTCACCAACCTGATTGCGGCCTACCGGGAATCCATCGGCGGCCTGTCCTGGATGGGGGATGACACCAAGCTGGAGGCGCTGAAGAAGCTGGACTCGTTCCGGGCCAAGATCGGGTTCCCTGACAAGTGGATCGACTATTCGGCGGTGGACATCGTCCCCGGGGATCTGCTGGGGAACGTCGAGCGCGCCCACAGCGCCGACGTCGACCGTCACCTCGACGAGGTCGGCAAACCCGTAGACCGGGAGAAATGGCTCATGACACCCCAGACGGTGAATGCCTACTACCACCCGCTCCTCAACGAGATCGTGTTCCCGGCCGCGATCCTGCAGCCGCCGTTTTTCACAGCCGACGCTGACGACGCCGTCAACTATGGCGGCATCGGCGCCGTGATCGGCCATGAAATCGGCCACGGCTTCGATGACCAGGGATCCCAGTACGACGGCAGCGGGCTGCTCCGGAACTGGTGGACAGAGGATGACCGTGCGGCATTCGAGGTGTTGACGTCGAAGCTGGTGGCACAGTTTGACGTGCTCTCCCCCGGCGCGGCGCCGGGCCACACGGTGAACGGGAAACTGACGCTGGGCGAGAACATCGGCGACCTCGGCGGCCTGGCCATCGCCTACAAGGCCTACCTGATCAGCCTCGACGGCCAGGAACCGCCCGTGCTGGACGGCCTGACCGGCGTCCAGCGGTTCTTCGCGTCGTGGGCCGCCGGCTGGCGGCAGGTGATCCGGACCGAAGAGGCCGTCCGCCGGCTCGCCACGGACCCGCACTCCCCCAACGAGTTCCGCACCAACGCGATCGCCAGGAACCTTGATGCCTTCCACGCGGCTTTTGGCGTCACTGACCAGGACGCCATGTGGATGCCCGCGGAGGAGCGCGTCAGTATCTGGTAACGCGTTCCTGCGCTGGCGCGCCAGCAGTGGTCCCGCCGGTCCGGCTGAAAAGTACAGGGCCGGTGCCGCGTCGCCGCGGTACCGGCCCTGTTCACTGGGTGCTGATAGTCAGCGGACGATCAGCGCGGGATTGGCCTGCTGGCAGACCGTATCGCTGGCCGTCTGGCTGACGATGTCCTCGGGCAACGGGGCCGCAGCGGATTCGGTCGGTGTGCCGGCTGCGAAGTCCGCGCCGAGATAGACCTGAACCCCCGTGACCCCGACCGCCGGCAGCACCTGGCCCGGCGCCACGCCCAGCAGCGCAGCCACGTCGGCCGCCACGTCGGCGTAGTCCGTTCCGTAGTACACGACTGTCGCGTTGACCGCGGGGGCCGTCAGATCGCTCACCTGGGTGAAGCCCCCGGCCGCAAGCGCCTGGATGATTTCCTGGGCGCGTACCGGATTCCCGGAGCCATTGGCCACGGAGACCGGTTGCAGTGCCGCGTCATAGGCCGGTGCCGTCTCCGGGGGTGCTGTCGCCTCGGCGGTGGCCGAAGCCGTCCCCGTGGGGTCCGTGAGGTCAACGTCATTGCGCATGGCGGAAAACAACTGGGACGCGTCCGGTTCTGCAAGTTCCAGCCGGTTGACGTCGAGCTTTGCCGGGCCGGTAGGGACGGAAATGAAGGCGACTTTGCTGACATCGATGTTCTTCAACCGGTTTCCGACAGTCACCAGCGTCGGGATCGAGGCAAGGCCGTCGTCTATCGTCAGGTTCCGGGTCACGACGTCGGCAATTTCCAGCAGCTTGGCGGGGTTGGACAGGGTGCCCTCGTCTTTGAGCTTGCGTGTCAGTGAAGACAGGAAGCTCTGCTGGGCCTGGATGCGGCCCAGGTCACCGCCGTCGGCGAAGGCGTGCCTGGTCCGCAGAAAGGCCAGCGCCTGCTCGCCCTGGACCGAAGAGGTGCCCTGGGGCAGCCTCAAGCGGGAGTCGGGATCGTACACAGCGTCGCTGATACAGACGTCGACACCGCCGACGGTGTTGGAAAGTTCCTTGACAGCGTTGAAATCGGCCATCATGAAGTGGTCGATTTCCAGGCCTGTGATCTTGCTGACCGTATCCACGGCACAACCGATTCCGGCCTCGGACATCGCCGTGTTGATCATCACGCCGGTCTGCGCAGGATACGTCGTTTTGGTTTCCGGATCCGTGCACTTCGGGATGTCCACGAGCAGGTCACGGGGAAAGCTGACGACGTTGACGCGCTTGTTGTCGGCCGAGATGTCCACGAGCATCATGACGTCGGAGTGGCCGTAGCCCGTCGAGTCATCCGAGGTGCCGTAGTCGGAGTTTTTTCCGTCGCGGGTGTCCGATCCCAGGATCAGGATCTGCATGCGGTCGGTGGCGTCATTGGCGGAGCCGGAAGTATTTCCGGTGCCGGCGGTCAGCGGCGCCTTGGTGATGTTGCCCTGGAGCCGGACGACCCAGTAGGCGCCGAAGGCCAGCACACCGACCAGCAGGACAGCCACGACTCCTGTGCCGATCTTCAACCAGGCCGGTGTCCCCCGGGATGCGCCGAGATGACGGGCGGGGCCGACCGAAGGGTCGTCCGCGTGCCGGGCGGCGGCGCTTGGACGCGCCGGCCCACCGGAATTGTGCGCACGGTTTTCAGGGGGACGAACCACGTGTTGAGCCTTCTTTCACAGACGGGAGTCTGCCAATTTTACTGTCCGAAGCTGTGAAACTACCCAAGGCTGCCTACCCCGGAGCGGCGTCCCGGGCTGGCGTAGCCGGCGGATGCCCGCTTAGAAGCCCAGCTTGACGAGCTGTTTGGGGTCACGCTGCCAGTCTTTGGCGACCTTTACATGAAGGTCGAGGTAGATCCTGGTTCCCAGCAGTGCCTCGATGCCCTTGCGTGCGGTGGTGCCGACTTCGCGCAGCCGGGCGCCGCCCTTGCCGATAATGATGGCCTTCTGCGAGGGTCGCTCAACGTAAAGGTTGACCCGGACGTCGAGGAACGGGCTGTCCTCCGGCCGGCCTTCCCGCGGGACGATCTCATCGACCACAACGGCCAGGGAGTGCGGCAGTTCGTCGCGGACGCCTTCGAGCGCAGCTTCCCGGATGAGCTCGGCCACCATGACCGCTTCGGGTTCGTCGGTCAGTTCCCCGTCGGGGTAAAGCATGGGCGACGGCGGCATGTGGCTGATCAGGACGTCGGCGACGGTTTCGACCTGGAACCCGTCCGTAGCGGACACCGGCACGATGTCCTTCCAGCCTTCTTCGCCCAGGACGCTGCGGCCGAGTGCGGCGACCGCGAGCAGCTGTTCGGTCAGCGCCTGGCGGTCCACGGTGTCGGCTTTGGTCACGATCGCGATGATCGGCTTGCTCCCGACGGCGGCCAGCTGGGCGGCGATGAACTTGTCCCCGGGGCCGATTTTTTCGTTGGCCGGGAGGCAGAAACCGATCGCGTCGACCTCTGCGAGCGTGTCCGCGACCAGTTCGTTGAGCCGCTTTCCGAGGAGCGTGCGGGGGCGGTGCAGCCCGGGGGTGTCCACGAGGATCAGCTGTGCGTCTTCCCGGTGCACAATGCCGCGGATGGTATGGCGCGTCGTCTGCGGCTTCGCCGAGGTGATCGCCACTTTCTTCCCGACCAGGGCATTGGTGAGGGTGGACTTGCCGGCATTGGGACGTCCCACCAGGACCGAGAACCCGGCCCGGTAACCGCCGTAGGCGGCTTCGCCGTCGCTCTTATTCTGCTTGCTCACGTGGAACTCCCTGTTGGATTGGTCCGGCCTCGTCAAGAAGGCCTTCAAGGTCAGTATCGTCTGGAACGGCGGCCTTTGGAACGGCTCCCGCAATGATGTGGCTGACGCGGTTCCGGCGGCCCTCCAGCCGGTCGGCGCGGAGCGTGAGACCGTGGACTTCGACGGTGCTGCCGACGATCGGGACCCGGCCGAGCGCCTTGGCGAGCAGGCCGCCTACGGTATCCACTTCGTCGTCGTCGAGGTCCAGGCCGAAGAGTTCGCCGAGGTCATCGATGCTCATCCGCGCGCTGACCCGGTAGCTGCCGTCACCGAGCTCCACGGCCTCCGCGCTTTCGGTGTCGTATTCGTCCACGATCTCACCGACGATTTCCTCGATCAGGTCCTCAAGGGTGACCAGCCCGGCGGTTCCGCCGTATTCGTCGATGACGATGGCGACGTGTGTGGATTCTTTCTGCAACTCACGCAGCAGCTCGCTGACGGGTTTGGAGTCCGGCACGTAACGCACGTCGCGGGCCAGTTCGTCCACGACCGGCGGCTCCTCGCCGGGGGCGAGGTTGTGGACGACGGCGGCGACGTCCTTGAGGTAGACGATGCCCAGGACATGGTCCGTGCTTTCACCGATGACCGGGATCCGGGAGTATCCGGAGCGCAGGAACAAGGACATGGCATGGTGGAGGCTCGAGCCGGAGTCGATGGAGAGAATATCGGTCCGCGGCACCATGACGGCGCGGACGAGGGTGTCGCCGAAGTCGAATACCGACTGGATCATCTCCGCTTCGTTGTCCTCGATGACATCCGATTCCGTGGCACGGTCGACGAGTTCGCGGAATTCCTGTTCGCTGAAAAACGACTCGTTGTCCGCCGGAGCGCCCGGTGCGACGGTGCTGCCGAGAGTAACGAGCCAGCCCGGAATGGGCCCGAGGATGGCGTTGAGGGAGCTGATGAGCGGGGACGTGGCCCGGACGAGCGCTGCGGAGTGGACCCGGCCGAACTGCCGCGGCGAGACACCGACTATGACGAAGCCCACCAGCGCCATGATGCCGGTCGCGGCCAGTCCGGCAAGCCAGACGTTGTCCATCATGTTGTACAGGAGCACGGTGACCGCTACGGCGGTCGCTGTTTCGAACCAGACCCGCCAGAACCTGAGGGCCCTCATGTGCGCTACGGGGTCCGCCAGGATGCGTTTCAGCGACGTGCCGCGGCCGGACACAATGAGCTGCTCGGCATCGTGCCGGGACAGGAAATTGAAAGCGGACTCGGCGGCGGTCAGGATTGCGGCGAAACTTAGGAACACCAGCGCCATGACGCCGAGAATCAGTGGCGTCACTGAATCGTCTCTGACGGTGCTGCTTTGCCGGTGAAGGCTGACAGCAATTCTCGCTGGAGCCCGAACATCTCTTCTTTTTCTTCCGGCTCGGCGTGGTCGTAGCCGAGCAGGTGGAGGATGCCGTGCGTGGTCAGCAGGAGCATTTCGTCCTGTGTCGGGTGGCCGGCGTTGCGGGCCTGGACCTCGGCGACCTGCGGGCAGATGGCAATATCGCCAAGCATGCCCTGCGGGGTGGGTTTGTCAGGGGTTCCGGGCGTGAGCTCGTCCATGGGGACGGACAGGACGTCGGTGGATCCGGGCTCGTCCATCAGCTCGATGTGCAGCTTTTCCATGGCCGGCTCGTCCACGAGCAGGATCGACAGCTCGGCCTGCGGATGGATGTAGAGGCGCTCGAAAATGAACCGTGACAGGGCTACCAGTCCGGCTTCATCCACGGCGACCCCGGATTCGTTGTTGACCTCAATGCTCATGCGTGTTCTCCCCGCGGTTCCCGGGCGCGTGCTTGACCCGGCTTCGTTGAATGTCGTCCCAGATGCCATAGGCGTTGACGATGTCGCCCACCAGGCGGTGCCGTACGACGTCGGCGGCGTCAAGCATGCTGAAGTTAACGTCATCAATGCCGCGGAGGATTTCCTCGACGATCCGCAGGCCCGAACGGGTCCCGAACGGCAGGTCAACCTGGGTGATATCACCGGTGACCACCATCTTCGAGCCGAAGCCCAGCCGGGTGAGGAACATCTTCATCTGCTCGGGCGTCGTGTTTTGCGCCTCGTCCAGGATGATGAACGCGTCATTGAGGGTACGGCCGCGCATGTAGGCGAGCGGTGCGACCTCAATGGTGCCGGCCGCCATCAGGCGCGGGATGGACTCGGGGTCCATCATATCGTGCAGGGCGTCGTAGAGAGGCCGCAGATAAGGGTCGATCTTGTCGCTCAGGGTGCCGGGGAGGAAGCCCAGCCGCTCCCCCGCCTCCACGGCGGGCCGGGTCAGGATAATCCGGCTGACCTCTTTCTGCTGCAGCGCCTGGACGGCTTTGGCCATCGCCAGGTAGGTCTTGCCGGTGCCGGCCGGACCGATTCCGAAAATCACGGTGTTCGCGTCGATGGCGTCCACGTAGTTCTTCTGGTTCAGCGTCTTCGGGCGGATGGTCTTGCCGCGGGTGGAAAGAATGTTGGTGGTCAGCACCTCCACCGGGTTCGGCAGGGACTGGGCCCGGAGCAAGGAAACGAGCTGCTGCAGCACGTCAGGGGTGATGACGGTTTCCCTTGCCACGAGGGCCCGCACTTCGTTCAGGAGCCGCATGATCCGCGGCACGTCCGCCGCCGGACCGCTGATGGACAGCTCGTCGCCGCGGACGTGGAAGTTGACCTGCGGGAACTGTTCTTCGATGAAGCGGAGGGCCTCGTCATGACGTCCGAGGGTCTGGAGCATCTGGTCCGCGTCATCGAACAGGACCACCTCCGTCCGCAACCCTGGGAGGGAGTGGGGGAATTCCCCTGCGGTGCGCGCTGCGGCGCTGATCCGGGCCTTGCCGTTCGCTGCGTCTGTCATGGTGTTGGCCCGCGGGCCCCTGGTCCCCTCCAGTGTGGAATTGGTCGGTCCCCCTGCCCGGGTCCTGCGGCGGTCATAGTCTGCAGTACCGGTTCAGCGGGTGCTTCCATCTTACGTCAGCGCGGCCGGCTGCATGCCTGTGCCCTGCCGCGCCGGGGCCTGACCCGGCCCATTTTCGGGATTTTGATATCAAGTGTGTATCGGCCTCATATCGTTCCCGTTGCAGTTCCCGCGACTGGCCCTTGGCCGCGATGTCACCGGCTGTCGGTGTGCCATGCTGGAACCCGGCCCGCCTCGGCGGCGGAGAACCAATGGGGAACCAGCAAAGACCAGCAAAGAGAAGGACGGCGGAAATCAGGCAGCGCGGGATGTTACAGACGCCAGCGGCCGGGCGCGCGCGCCGCGGCTGGTTCCTGTTGACGCTGCCCGCAGCCCTCGTCCTGTCAGCATGCGTGGCGGGACCGCAGACCGGTGTCACCACGTCCGGCAGTCCTTCGCAGTTCATCACCGGGCCGGCGGCTTCCGGAGGGCCGAGCACCAGCGTCCCCCTCGAAACCACCCAGGCCTCCAACAAAGTTCCGGTTTACTGGATGGGCCGGAGCAGTGAGCAGGTCTTCCTCTACCGCGAATTCCGGGATGTGCCGGAGCAGGACAATCCTGTCACCAGGGCACTCCGGGTCATGATGTCCGAGCAACCGCTCGATCCGGACTTCTTCACGCCGTGGCAGAACCCGAAAAAGCTCGCGACGTCAGTGTCCGGCAAGAATGTCATCACCGTGGATGTCTCCCCGGATGCCTTCAACAGCAACGTCGATGCCGAGACGGCCGAGCACGCTATCCAGCAGCTGGTCTACACCGCAACTGCTGCGGGGGCCAGTTCCGGCCTGATCGACACCGGACAGCAGATCCAGGTGGTGGTGCTCGTTGACGGCCATACCGACTACGTTGCGTTCAACCACGTCCGGCTCGGCTCTCCGACGTCACGCGCCGCCGGCGTGGCTGCCCCGGTATGGATAGTCGACCCGCAGGAAGGCGCTACAACGAACGGCGAACCGGTCAAGATCAGCGGCCGGAGCACCATTCCGGGCGGGAAAATCCACTGGGAGATCCTGCGGGTCGACGGAGAGAAGGCCAGGACGCCGTACCTGAACGGCAACGCCGTCGCCTCCGACGACCCCGCGTCGCCCGGAACGTTCGACCTGTCGATGAGCCTGGGTCCCGGCTCGTACGAGGTGCGGGTATCGCAGATCGATGCGGATAATACCGTGGGCCGGTACGCTGACACGCGCGGATTCACCGTCTCCTAGGCCGGCCCGGTAAGGTGCCGTGCCTGTTCAGGCGCCCGTCCCCGTGCCGCCGCCGTCCGGGTGTTCCGCGGCAACCGGGCCTGTTACCAGCGGCCTAGGATATCGCTGGCCAGCACGGTCGCCGCAGGACCCGCCGTTGAGGATCGCAGCACGTGGTGGCCGAGCAGCGCGGTGACGGCGCCGGCGTCGCACAGCAGCGTGACCTCCCGCGGGCTGATCCCGCCTTCCGGACCCACAATGAGCAGGATTTCCCGGTCGGCAGACGCATCGTCGTCCCCCTGGCTGTCCCGCCAATGCTCCAGCACGTGCCGCAACGGGCGGACGGCGTCCTCGTGCAGGATCACGGCCAGGTCCGCGGCCGCGACGGCGGCCTGCAGGCCTGCCCCGTTGACCGCGGCACGGACTTCAGGGATCCAGGCGCGGCGGGCCTGCTTGGCTGCCGCCGTGACGACAGACTGCCACTTGGCATGCGCCTTGGCGGCCCGGTCGGCCTTCCAGCGGACGATCGAGCGTTCAGCCTGCCAGGGCACCACGGCGTCAACGCCGAGCTCGGTAGCGGTTTCGGCGCCGAGCTCGTCCCGGTCGCCCTTGGCGAGGGCCTGGACCAGGACAATGCGGGTCCCCGGCCGCGGTTCGACCGCGAGCTCCGCGCATTCAACGGTGAGTTCCCCGGGGGCGACGGCGGTTACGGTTCCGGTGAGCCGCTTGCCGGCCCCGTCGGCGATGTCTACCGCCTCCCCGACGGCCAGGCGCTTCACCGTCACGGCGTGGCGTGCTTCAGGGCCGCCGAGGACGAAGGCCGAGCCCGGGACCTGCCGGTCCAGGGCGCCTGGTTCGGTGAAGAAGACCGGATTGCTCACCGCTACAGGTTACCGAGCCGATCCCGCAGTTTGGCGAAAACGCCGCCGCTGGCCGCGAGTTTGCCCTCCGTAAACTGTTCGCCGCGCAGTTTCGCCAACTGGCGGAGCAGGTCTTCCTGGGCCGGATCGAGCTTGCCCGGGGTCTCCACCTGCAGGTGGACCTTGAGGTCGCCGCGGCCGTAGCCACGGAGGTGGGTCACGCCGAGTCCGCGCAGGGTGATCACCTCACCCGACTGGGTACCGGCCTTGACGTCGATTTCCTGCTGGCCGTCGAAAGTGTCCAAGGTTACTTCGGTACCGAGCGCTGCCGCCGTCATAGGGATGTTCAGGCTGGCGTGGAGGTCGTCGCCGTCGCGGACGTACGTGGCGTCAGTATTGACCCGGATCTCGACGTAGAGGTCGCCCGACGGTCCGCCGGCGGGTCCGGCTTCGCCTTGTCCGGACAACTGGATGCGGGTGCCGGTGGCGACACCGGCGGGGACCTTGACCGTCAGGGAGCGGCGGCTGCGGATCCGGCCCTGGCCGCTGCACTCGTTGCAGGGGTCCGTGATGACCGTGCCAAAGCCCTCGCACGAGCCACAGGGCGCGGTCGTCATGACCTGGCCGAGAATGGACCGCACGGCGCGCTGGACCTGGCCGCTGCCGCCGCAGATGTCGCACCGTTCCGGGTGGCTGCCGGCACGGCAGCACGAACCGTCACAGGTGGGGCAGGTGACTGCGGTGTCCACCTCGATCTTCTTGTTGACGCCGAACACGGCGTCGCGGAGTTCGATCCGCACACTGATCAGGGCATCCTGGCCCCGGCGGACCCGCGATGACGGGCCGGCTTGCCCGCCGGCGCCGAAAAAGGTCTCGAAGATGTCCTGGAACGCGAAGCCCTGGCCGGAGTAGCTGCCGCCGCCGAAGCCGTTGTCGGTGCCGTTCTCGTTGCCCGTCGTGTCATAGACCCGTCGTTTCTGCGGGTCGGACAGCACCTCGTAGGCATGGGTCACGGCCTTGAACCGGTCAGACGCGTCCGGACCCGGGTTTACATCAGGGTGCAAAGTCCGCGCCAGTTTGCGGTACGCCTTCTTGATCTCTTCGCCCGTCGCTTCGCGGGAGACTCCAAGAACGTCATAGTGGCTGCTCAAAGTTCGTTTCTCTTCCTATTTGTACTGCCGTAATTGCTTTGCCGTCGGGGCAGGAAATCCGGTCGGCAAGAAGTCGTTGTGCGGACCCGGGGTCCGCGGGATCGGTGGCCGTCAGTGGTTCCTCAGGGGCCCAGGATCCTCGACAGGTATCGTGCGACCGCACGGACCGCCGCCATGGTGGTCGGATAGTCCATCCGGGTGGGTCCCAGCACGCCGACCTTGGCCGTTGCGTCGGGCCCGTAGCCGGTTGCCACGACGGAAGCCTCAGCGAGGCCGTCATAGGGATTTTCGCGGCCGATGCTCACGGTGACACCTCGCGGGTCCTCCGCCATGTCGCTGAGCAGGCGGAGCATAACAACCTGCTCTTCGAGTGCCTCCAGGACGGGTCCGATACTCAGCGGGAAATCGACGTTCGAGCGGGCCAGGTTGGCGGTGCCCGCCATGACCATACGCTCCTCGCGGCTGCTCGACGCCAGGGCTTCCAGGCCCCGGGCCAGGGCCTGTGCTGCACCGCGCCGGGCGGGCGGACAGTTGGCGATGACCGACTGCAGGCTCTGCGACAGCAGGCTCAGCGGCGTCCCGGACAGGCTGGTCAGGAATCTGTTCCGGAGTTCGGAGAGGGCCTCGTCTTGAAGTTCCTGCCCGACGTCGATGACCCGCTGCTCGACCTTGCCCGTGTCCGCAATGAGCACCGTCAGCACTTTGCGGGGCGCCAGGAGCACAAATTCGACGTGCCGGACTCTGGCCCGGCTCAGCAACGGATACTGGACGACGGCGACCTGGTTGGTCAACTGGGCAAGGAGCCGCACCGTCCGTTCCAGGACGTCGTCGAGGTCCTCGGACCCTTCAAGCAGCGCCTGGATTGCACGGCGCTCGGCCTGGGACAGCGGCTTCACGGCGGAAATCTGGTCGACGAAGAGCCGGTAGCCCTTGTCCGTTGGGATCCGGCCCGCACTCGTGTGCGGCGCGGCGATGAGACCCTCGTCCTCCAGTGCCGCCATGTCGTTGCGGATGGTGGCACTGGATACGCCCAGATGGTGGCGTTCCACCAGGGCTTTGGATCCGACAGGTTCACGCGAATGGACGTAGTCCTCCACAATGGCGCGCAGGACTTCGAGTTTGCGCGGTTCACTCATGCTCTGCCTCCCATCGATTCCACCAGCCCGCTGCTGTTCCGCAGCCGGCGCCGGACGACTCCCGCCGGGTAGGGACGGTTGCCGGCTAGCACTCGACATGCCTAAGTGCTAACCAGTCTAATATGAGTCGCCGCGTTGTTAGCATTGGAGGCGCTCCGGGCACAGCCGCGGGGCACCTGATCCCGGTTCACCGGCAGCCACAGATTCCGAGTGCAAAGCAGCGTGTATAGAGATGTCATACCAGAACTGGGGACCCCAGGACCTGTCTGCCCCGGCCCCGAGCCAACTCCCGGAAGTGCCGGCGCAGCGCGGCATGGTGCTGGAGGAGGTGCAGTCAGGCTGGGTAGGTGCTGTGACGAGGGTGGAAAAGTCCGGCGGGATGCATGTCGTGGCACTGGAGGACCGGCGCGGAAAATCGAGGTCCTTCCGGCTCGGTTTCGGTTTTCTGCTCGAAGGCCGGCCGATCCGGCTTCTGCCGCCGGCTCCGCGAAGTACGGCCCCGGCTACCGCCGGCCGGACGGCTTCGGGGTCGGTCCGGGTGGCGGGACAGCGGGCCCAGGTGGCGAAGGCCAGCCGGATCTGGGTGGAAGGAAAACACGACGCCGAACTCGTTGAGAAAGTCTGGGGCGACGACCTCCGGGTGGAGGGCATCGTCGTGGAGCCGCTGCACGGCATCGATGACCTGTCCGGCGCAGTGGCGGCCTTCCGGCCGGGCCCGGGACGCCGTCTGGGGGTCCTGGTGGACCACCTTGTTCCGAATTCCAAGGAATCACGAATCGCCGATGCGGTGATGGCATCCCCCGGCGCTGCGGGCAATGTGCTGATTGTTGGCCACCCCTATGTGGACGTTTGGCAGGCCATCCGGCCGGCTGTCCTCGGCATCGAGCAGTGGCCCGTTGTCCCACGCGGCGTTGACTGGAAGACCGGCATCCTGACGGCGTTCGGGTGGCCGCACAGCACCAAGGAAGACATCGGGCTCGGCTGGCAGAAACTGCTGGGCGCGGTCCGGAGCTACGCCGACCTGGAGGCATCGCTCCTGGGACGCGTCGAAGAAGTCATCGACTTCCTTACCGCGGAGTAACCGTCTGGAGGCGGGATCGTCGCCTCGGATGACCACTTGCGTGCGGGAGGACGTATTCTTGGAACGGTGGCTGCGCTCCGTGCGCGGTCCGGCACGCCAACGCAGCAACGCCCAACGCAGCAACGCATTACCCAGCAATGCATCATCGCAATCCGAAGGACTTCACCGTGGCAGATAACGAACACATCGGTAACCAGGCCGGCCATGGCCAGCCCCCGTTCCATGGCGTTCCCGCAAATGCCCTGCCGCTGACGGCCAGCGAAGACCGGCAGTGGGCCACGTTGGCCCACTTCGGCGGCATCCTGGGCTGCGTCCCGTCGTTGTTGATCTACCTGATCTTCAAGGACCGCGGTCCCTTCACGGCCCAGGAGTCCAAGGAAGCGCTGAACTTCACGCTCCCCCCGACCATTATCGCCTTCGTCGCGAATCTGCTGGTCTTCATTCCGGTGGTGGGGAACCTGTTCGCCGTCCTCGCCACCGTCATCTGGATCGCCGTGACGTGTTTCTCGGTGGCTGCCGGCATCCACGTCAACCGTGGCCAACCGCACCGCTACGAGTTCAACCTGCGCTGGATCAAATAGCCTGAGCGCGCCGGCTCCGTCCCGCGGCTTTCGCCGGGCGGGGTCTAGTCCGGCAAGAGCCGGCGGACAACGGCGTCGGCGAGCAGCCGGCCCTTGAGCGTCAGGACCAGCCTGCCCCGGAAGGCAAGGGCCGGGTCCACGAGTTCGTCGGCGATCAGCCCGGCGACTGCGTGCCGTCCGGTCTCGTCCAGCCCTGCCACCTCGAGCCCCGATACCAAGCGGGCTTCGAGCATGATGCGCTCAACACCCCGGGTTTCGGCGTCGAGGGTTTCGCGCCCGGCGGCCGGGGAAACGCCTGACGCGAGCCGTCCCGCGTACGCCGTCGGGTGTTTGACGTTCCACCAGCGGACACCGCCGACATGGGAGTGCGCGCCGGGGCCGATGCCCCACCAGTCGTCGCCGCGCCAGTAGGCAAGGTTGTGCCGGCACGCCTGCTCCGGGGTCCGTGCCCAGTTGCTGACTTCATACCAGCCCAGTCCTGCGGCGGAAATGAGCTGGTCGGCGAGCTCGTACTTTGCAGCGTGGTCGTCGTCGTCGATCCCCGGCACCTCGCCGCGGCGGATCTGCGCGGCGAGCTTGGTGCCGTCCTCCACGATCAGGGCGTAGGCGCTGATGTGGTCCGGACCGTACGACAGAGCGGTTTCCAACGAATGACGCCAGTCCGCCATTGATTCGCCCGGCGTCCCGTAGATCAGGTCCAGGCTCACGGCGAGTCCTGCCTCACGCGCCCACTGAACCGCCTGCGGCACGCGGCTGGGCGTATGGGTGCGGTCCAGGACTTTCAGGACATGCGGAACCGCGGATTGCATGCCGAAGGAGACCCGGGTGAACCCGGCGTCTGCCAGCAGCAGCAGTGATTCCGGGGTGACCGAATCGGGGTTGGCCTCCGTAGTCACCTCGGCGCCGGGTTCGAGCCCCCACGCCTCGATGGCGGCGGTCAGGATGCGGGCGAGGTCCTCCGCGGGCAGCAACGTCGGCGTCCCCCCGCCGAAAAAGACGGTGCCCAGCGGGCGCGCCGGGAGGCCGGAGTTCTTCAGGGCAACCGCCGCGAAGTCCAGTTCCGAAATGGCCGTGCCGGCGTAGGCGTCCTGCGACGCCCCGCCGCCGAGTTCCGTGGCGGTGTAGGTATTGAAGTCGCAATAGCCGCAGCGGACCGCGCAGAACGGGATGTGCACGTAGAGACCGAACGCACGTTGCGCTGCGCCGTCGACCACCTGAGCGGGCAACAGACCGTCCGGCGGCGCAGGATCACCCAGGGGAAGGACGCTAGGCACGGGTCCGGCCCGGCCTTGATCCGGCGGCTGTTTTCACCATCATCGTTACTTCTTGGCCTTGTCCTTGGACTCGTCCGTCGTCAGGGCGGCGATAAAGGCCTGCTGCGGCACTTCGACGCGGCCCACCATCTTCATCCGTTTCTTGCCTTCCTTCTGCTTTTCCAGAAGCTTGCGTTTACGGGTGATGTCACCGCCGTAGCACTTGGCCAGGACGTCCTTGCGGATGGCGCGGATGCTTTCGCGGGCTATGATCCGGGAGCCGATGGCTGCCTGGATGGGGATTTCGAATTGCTGGCGCGGAATGAGTTCACGCAGCTTCCCCGTCATCATGACGCCGTAGGCATAGGCCTTGTCACGGTGCGTGATGGCGCTGAAGGCGTCGACTTGCTCGCCCTGGAGCATGATGTCCACCTTGACGAGGTCGGCGACCTGTTCGCCGTCGGCCTTCCAGTCCAGGGATCCGTAGCCGCGGGTCTTTGACTTGAGGATGTCGAAGAAATCGAAGACGATTTCGGCCAGCGGCAGGCGGTACCGGATCTCCACCCGGTCCTCGGACAGGTAGTCCATGCCGCCCATCACGCCGCGCCGGCTCTGGCACAGTTCCATGATGGCGCCCACGAATTCGTTCGGGGCAAGGATGGTGGCTGACACCATCGGCTCGCGGACTTCGGCGATCTTGCCGGTGGGGTACTCGCTGGGGTTCGTGACGTGGACGACTCTCTTGTCCTCCAACGTCACCTCGTATTCCACGTTCGGGGCAGTGGAGATCAGGTCCAGGTTGTATTCGCGTTCGAGGCGTTCACGGGTGATTTCCAGGTGCAGCAGGCCGAGGAAACCCACACGGAAGCCGAACCCGAGTGCGGCGGACGTCTCCGGCTCGTACACCAGCGCGGCATCGTTGAGCATCAGTTTCTCCAGCGCATCGCGGAGCCCCGGGTAGTCGGTGCCGTCCAGCGGGTAGAGGCCGGAGAAGACCATCGGCTTGGCGTCGGCATAGCCGGGAAGGGATGCGGTGGCCGGCTTGGCCAGGTTGGTGACGGTGTCGCCTACCTTGGACAGGCGGACGTCCTTCACCCCGGTGATCAGATAGCCCACTTCGCCGACGCCGAGGCCCTTGGAGGGGGTGGGCTCCGGGGAGCTGACGCCGATTTCCAGGAGCTCGTGGGTGGCGCGGGTCGACATCATCTGGATGCGTTCGCGGGGGTGCAGCATGCCGTCCACTACCCTGACGTAGGTCACGACGCCGCGGTAGGTGTCGTAAACGGAGTCGAAGATCATGGCACGGGCCGGCGCGTTGGGGTCCCCCACCGGCGCTGGCAGGTCGCGGACGATCTTGTCCAGGAGGACCTCCACGCCCATGCCGGTCTTGCCGGAGACGCGCAGGACATCCTCGGGCTCGCCGCCGATCAGGCTGGCGAGCTCGGCGGCGTACTTCTCCGGCTGTGCCGCGGGGAGGTCGATCTTGTTCAGCACCGGAATGATCGTCAGGTTGTTTTCCATCGCCAGATAAAGGTTGGCGAGCGTCTGGGCCTCGATCCCCTGCGCGGCGTCAACAAGCAGGATCGCGCCTTCGCAGGCCGCCAGCGAGCGGGAAACCTCGTAGGTGAAGTCGACGTGGCCGGGAGTGTCGATCATGTTCAGCGCGTGGCTGACGCCGTCGAGCTCCCAAGGCATACGAACCGCCTGGGACTTGATGGTGATACCGCGTTCGCGTTCGATATCCATCCGGTCCAGGTACTGGGCCTTCATGTCACGCGACTGCACGACGCCGGTGAACTGGAGCATCCGGTCCGCCAGCGTGGACTTGCCGTGGTCAATGTGTGCAATGATGCAAAAGTTCCGGATGAGGGCCGGATCTGTTGCGGCGGGCACCGGGGCGGTGCGGGCCATGGGAGACACGCAGGGTCCTTACTGTTGGCATTTCCACGGCTCTGCGTGGCCGGTGGTCCACCACCCTGCTACGCGCCGCATATCTGAACTCCTAGTCTCCCACGTCCGCGCGCATGCAGGTGCATTAAGTACGCCTGACGGTATGGTTTTGCCATGGCCTTGAACCTACGCGCGATCGGCAATGCCGTCCGCGGCGCGCTGCGCATCCTTGACAGTCTGGACAAGCACGGCAAGCCGGCCCGGCGGACTTCCCCGTCCCCGGCTCCGCGGAAGCCGGGACCGGCGCGATCCGGAATGCCGCCACGCGGAGCCTCAGCCCCGGAATTGTCCGGCGCGTATCCCGGCGATTTCCGGGGAACCGCCGCCGTCCGCTATGCCCCCTCCCCCAATGGCCTTCCCGAACCGGGAGAAGTGGTCTGGACCTGGGTCCCCTATGAGGAGGACCACTCCCAAGGCAAGGATCGTCCGGTGCTGCTCGTCGGGACAAACGGCCGCTACCTCCTGGGCCTGATGCTGACCAGCAAAGACCACGACGACGATGTCCAGCAGGCCGACGACTACGTGGACATCGGGACCGGTGCATGGGACCGGAAGAGGCGTCCCAGCGAAGCGAAGCTGGATCGGGTGCTGCAGATCAATCCGGAGGACGTCCGCCGTGAAGGAGCAATCTTGGACCGGCAGCGGTTCAACCTGGTCGCTGCCGAGCTGCGCGCCCGGCACGGCTGGACCTGACCTTTCCCGCCATGGGCCGCGTCTCTGCTATTATTGACAGCTGTGTGTCCGTGCAGGTCGACGGCCATGCATGGTTGGCCGCCATAGGTATCCCCACGCCGCTCAGTCGATGGCCAATCTGAAAACCCTCTAGACCATTTTCCGCATTGAAAAAGAGAGTTCACACGTGGCTAATATCAAGTCCCAGAAGAAGCGCATCCTGACCAACGAGAAGGCTCGCCTGCGTAACAACGCAGTCAAGTCCGAGCTGAAGACGGCCATCCGCGCCGTCAACACCGCCGTTGCGTCCACCGACAAGGATGCTGCTACTGCTGCACTGGTTTCTGCCGGCCGCAAGCTGGACAAGGCTGTCAGCAAGGGCGTTCTCCACAAGAACAACGCCGCAAACCGCAAGTCTGCGATCTCCAAGAAGGTCAACGCACTCTAAGGTTTCCAGTTCACCTGAACTGATGACTGTGGCCGGCACCCCTCTGGGGCGCCGGCCACATGCAGTTAACGGCGACGTGCCGTTGACTGCGATATGCCGTCGACTGCGATCTGCATCAGCCGCTGCCCCTTGTCTATGCCCTTCAACCGCGCCGGGAACGCTTAGGAGCGACTGGCCGACGTCGCAATGACTGTGACCGCGTGCTCCACGGCATAGACCGGATCCCGGGACAGGCCCTTGACTTGAGCGTCGGCTTCGGCCGTGACCTGGATGGAGCGCACGAGCCCCTCCGGCGTCCAGCGCCGGACGTCGCGCTGCGCCTGTTCCACAAGCCAGGGCTGCATGCCCAGCTGCTTGGCTATCTGCGACGAAGACCCCTGTGCACCGGCAACCTTGGCCAGGCCGCGGAGCTTCGCCGCCAGCGCAGCAACGATGGGAACCGGGTCGGCACCGGTCGCCAGGGCGTGGCGCAGCGTTGACAGGGCGAGCGGCGCGTTCCCGGCCATCGCGGCGTCGGCAACTTTGAAGCCCGTTGCCTCCACCCTGCCGCCGTAGTACTTGTCCACCAGCTCAACGTCCACGGCAGTGGTGGCATCGGCAATCAGCTGGGAGCAGGCGGCCGCGAGTTCGGCCAGGTGCGTGCCGACGGCGTTGACCAGTGCCTGCACGGCATCGGGGTTGATCCGCCGGGCCGCGGCCTTGAACTCGTTCATCACGAAGGCGACCTTGTCCGCGTCCTTCTTGAGTGGCTGGCAGTCAACCACCGGCCAGCCGCCGGCCTTCACGGCATCCAGGAGTTTCTTGCCGCGCACGCCGCCGCCGTGCCGCAGGACGAGGACGGCGTCGGTTTCCGGGCGGGACAGGTACTTCAGGGCATCGGCCAGGAAGGCGTCGTTCATGGCTTCAAGGCCTTCGACTTCGATCAGCTTCTGCTCGCCGAAGAGGGAGGGGCTGACGTTCATCTCCAGCAGGCCCGGCGCATAACTTCCGGCATTGAGCCGGCTCACTTCCACGTCCGGCGCGGCGGAGCGGACCTGGGCGCGGATCCGGTCCATCGCACGGCTGCCCAGGTAATCCTCCGGCCCTCCCACGAGAACTACCGCCGCCGGCGTCACGTCCCGCCAGGTGACCGTGTTCGCCGCCGTTGTCCTGGCGCGTTGGGTTTGGGCAGCCGCCACTGAAGGTTCCTCCCGGAAGTTGATTTGCAGACTCTAAGCGTGCCACGCTCGGACCGCTCCACCAAGCCACGGGCGCCTGCCCGCGGGAAGCCGGAGCCGGGGGCCCGGACCGGTGAGACGCCGGAGCAGCGCTCCAGAAACGCGCAGGTCCGGGCGTGTGCGGCCAGGGCCATCCGGACCACCCGGGCCGGATGCAGCGCCAGCCAGATCGACGCCAACGCCATCGCGGAGAACATCCCCATGGTGCACAGGCCGTAAACACCTTCCGGCCATGGCAGCGCCGCGCCCGGAAGCCCGGCAAACATGCGGGCAACGCCGGCTACCACCGTGCAGAATACGCCCGCGACGGCCACGAGGACATCCGCCGCGGCCGGAACTGTGCGGACCAGCGGGAGGGCGGCCGTCCCGAGGAGGGTAACCGGTGCCACGAAGGGCGCGGCTGCAACATTTGCCGGAAAAGCGTACGCGGCCATCTGCGGCTGCAGCAGCACTATGACCGGTGCACAGAGGAGCTGCGCCGAGAGCGGCACGGCAAACCCTGCCGCCGCCCATCGGGGCAACGCGGGCGGCAGCCACGCCATGATGCGCCGCCCGGCCACCACAATGCCAAGGGTGGCGAGGACTGACAGGATGAAGCCGTAACTGGCGGCGAGTGCCGGATCAGCGATGATCAGGCTGATCACGGCCACGCATAACAGGCTCAGGGCCCGGCCCGCCCGGCCGAAGGCCACGGACACCAGCCCGATGCCGCCCATGAGGGCGGCCCGCAGGACACTCGGGTCCGGCCCCACCATCAGCACGAACACGCCGAGCCCCGCAAGGCAGGTAGCGGCGGCGGCCGGCCGTGGCAGCCGAACGGTCCGCGCGGCCAGCAGGATGGCCCCGAGGATCAGACTGCAGTTCGCCCCGCTGACCGCCGTCAGGTGGGTCATTCCGACCGTTTTCATGGCGAGGCCCAGGTCGGTATCGAGCTCGCTCGTGTTTCCCGTGACCATCCCGGGCAGGAGGCCCCGGGCGTCACCGCCCAACCGGGCGGAAGCGTCACTGAAGTCCTGGCGCGCGCGGCCGACACCTGAAAGCAAGGCCCCGGGGGCGAGGGTCACCACCGGCGCTGATGAGGCGGCGAGGATCCCCGCTTGCGGCTGTCCAGGCCAGGCCGGGCGAAGCATGCCGGTGACGCGCACCTGCTCTCCGGGGATGACGTGCTGCCACTCCCGGCCGCCCATGACAAGCAAACCGGCCGCAGCCGTTATCTGCAGGCCGTCGCGCCGCATGACAAGCAGGGCCGCCGGGACTGCCCAGCGCTCCCCCGGCCCGGCGCCGCCCGGGCCGGCGCCGCCCGGGCCCGTCAGCCGCCGCGGGAAGCCGGTGGTCTCGAGTTCGGCGACGATGGCTGCCCGGTCGGCAACCGCAGCCGCGACCGGTCCGGCAACGCGCTGGCCCATAGCGACGGCGGCGTGGGATGCCGCCGCGGCCGCGAGGACCGCCGCTGCAGCCAGGGTCATCGGGAGGCTTCGCGGGACGCGCGAACGTGCTCCGCCGTGGCTGCGGCCATGGGCACCGGACACGCCGGTGTGCACCAGCAGGGCCGCAGCAAACGCCAAGACCGCGCCGAGGATCCAGAGACCGGCAGGGGACGTCCATTGGCCCGCTACGGCCGTCACCCATACCAGCAGAGCCGCGGGGACGAGGCGCAGGTCCGTTCGCGGACGGCGCGGGGTGTCGCCCTCCGCGGGTCTTCCCGTCGCTGCGGGGCCGCACGTGTCCGGCCCACTCATCCCGGTGCAGTCCATTTTCAGACCGTCACCAGCGGGAGCAAGGTCTCGAGCATTTTCGGCCCGATGCCCTCTACGGCATCGAGTTCCTCGACAGTTTTGAATCTGCCGTGTTGCTGCCGCCAATCCACGATGCGCTGGGCCAGGACCGGGCCGACGCGCGGCAGGCTTCCGAGCTCCGCAGCGTCCGCGATATTCAGGTTGATTTTGCCGCGGCCCGGGATTGCGCCGCCTGCACCTTCTCCGGCCGCGGAGCCGGCCGGGCTGCCGGGTGCGACGCCATCAGGGTCGGGTTCGCCACGGGCCGGCACGAGCACCTTCTGTCCGTCGGCAAGGACGGCAGCGAGATTAAGCCGGGAGGCATCCGCTGTGTCGCTGCCACCACCGGCCGCAGCGATGGCCTCATATAAACGGCTTCCGGCTGGTAGTTCAACCACGCCGGGGCTGGCAACTGCCCCGGCAATATGGACGAGGATGGTCTCGGGCGGGACATCTCCGGCGGTCGGTGCTGCCGGATCGTTGGGGTCCGGCGCGAGATCGGCTTTGTCGTCGGGAAGCGCGGAGACATCACTGAATGGAACGACGGTGGGACTTCCGGTAGCCGACTGCCACCACATCCAGCCGCAGGTCAATGCCGCAACGACTATCAGGGCGGCAGCCGCGCCCAGTCCCGTGCGGGTCCTGAAGCGTGCGGGTGCCCTTGAGGAATACACGTGCCGTCCGGGGGCGGGCTCGTCCGGCTGCAGGCCAAGAAGTCCGGCGGCGCCACTGTCCTGTACCGGCGGGCCGGCAGGACCTGCCAGGGTTGCAGCCAGGCGATCCCGGGCGGTACGGGAGCCGGCTGGGAGGTCGGTTCCGCTGGGCGGTCGTGGCATGGAACCAGCGTAGGGACGATGCCGTGCCGCGGACACCGGGCCCCGCGCCTATGTGGAAAATCGGCCGGTGCAGCCGGCCCGATCCGCGGACGCGGCCTGGCCTTGCCCTTTCCCCGGCCCGACCGCCGGTGATACTGTCGCCTTACTCCATCGAGGAATGAGCTGCCAGCTGGGGGCAACCCTGATCGACCGGACGCCCTGCATGCGTCGAAAGCTGGTGTGCGATGATAGCGGTCTTTGTTCCGGTGGCCCTGCTGGCGCTGAACGCCGCACTGGTGGCGCCGCCGGCCATTACGGCCCCGCCGCTGCCGTCCGTGTCCCTGCCTGCCATAGAGTCCCCGGCAACGCCGATCCTGCCTGCGACTGATGCCCCGCCCGACGCGGCCGCGTCTCCGGAACCTTCAGGGACGTCCGATCCAACAGTCGTGCTGGCGCCGGCACCTGAGACCACAGCACCCGTGCCTGACGTCCCCGTGTCACCGGCGCCCCTGGTGCCCGAGGCACCGGCCGGATCGGCATCACCGCCATCCGACACCCCCGCACCCATTGTGACCGATGCGCCGTCAGCACCACCGCCGCCGTCCGCCACTCCGTCCCCACCAGTGTCCGACACCCCGGCACCGCCGCCGTCCGCCACTCCGTCCCCACCAGTGTCCGACACCCCGGCACCGCCGCCGTCAAGTACCCCGGCACCACCGCCGTCCGACACCCCGCCGGCGCCTGCGCCACCCGCACCTACCACAGCACCCCCGGCGTCGCCCGGATCCGACGCCCCGGTGGCCCCTCCGGCACCGCCGGTATCGACCCGGACCGTAAACTTTTCGCTTTCTGACCGTTTCTGCCCCGTCAACGGCCTCTATGGCATTTCGCATGTGACCGTCAGGGGATCGGAAGGAATGGCCGCTGATCAAAGGTTTATCTGGCAGACGAAGACGGCCGCGACCGCAATTGATGCGGTTCCGGCCGATGGCGCCCTGGCCCACGTCACCGTCACGTACCGCTGCAACACGAGGGTGCTGTGGTGGAATGAGGCCGGTACAGCCAGGAAGGCAACGGCCAGTTTCTGGGTCTCCGGCTTGGAAACCCAGCCGGACTACACGTTGGAGCCGGAGCCTTAGTCCGCGGAGGCGTCGCGGAGCTCGGCAGGCCGGGCTGACGGCCCGGCTCCGCTCTCCCCCACGATCACCGCCAAGACACCAAGACCCGCGTGCGCGGCGAGGACAGCCGGTAGAGCGCTGATCTGCGCCGGCGGGCAGCCGGGTAACACAGCGGTCAGGCGCGCAGCCAAGTCCTCAGCCTCAGCCTGGTTGCCGAAGTGGTGGACGGCCAGCCGGGTCTCCCCTGATGGTCTGGACAAGGCATCCGCAGCGACGATTTCTTCCAGCCGGGCAACCGCCTTCGCCGCGGACCTGACCTTCTCCAGCGGCACGATCCGGCCGTCCTCCACCGCCAGGATGGGCTTGATGGAAAATACCGTGCCCCACATGGACGCGGCCGCGCCGATTCTTCCTCCCCGGCGCAACTGTTCAAGGCTGGGGACGTAGAAGTAGACCCTGGTGCGGGCCAGCCGCCCCGAGGCGGCCGCCAGGACCTCGGATGCGGTGCCCCCTGCTGCCGCCTCGGCGACCGCGCTCTGCACGGCCATCCCTTGGGCCATGCCCACGGTCCGTGAATCGAGCACCTCCACGGGGATATCGGCCCGACCCGCGGCGAGGCGCGCGGCGTCAGCGGTGCCGGAAAGGTCCCCGGACAAGTGGACGGACACGACGGCGTCGAACCCGTGGTCCTTGGCTGCCCGGTACGCATGGTCAAACTGGCCGGGCGAGGGTCTGGAGGTCTTGACCGCGGTGCCGGTGGCCAGGGCCACCGCAATCGTCCCTGCGATGTCGTCCTCACCTTCCCCGTAGATTTCGGCTCCGACCATGACCGGCATCGGAACCACCGTGAGCCGGCCGTCGGCCGCGAGGGACCGGACCCAGTCCGCCGGCAGTGCGGCGGCCGAGTCGGTCACCACGGCGGTCCGCACCGCCGGGACGGGAGGGGGTAGCGCAGGTGTCTCGGACCGGGCCGCGTCACGCAGCCGGCCAACGCGATCCCGCCACCACGACTTTCCGGCTGGCTCGCGTTCGGCCACTGGGATCCTCCTGCTTTGGCTGGTTGACTGGGACCGCCCGTCGGACCGGCCGCCGGAGTGTGCCGGCGGCCGGGCCCGTCTACGCCGGGACGATGTTGACCAGTTTAGGCGCCCGCACGATCACGGTGCGGATGCCGCGGCCGTCCAACGCCCGCTGGACATTCTCCGAGGCCAGCGCCAGTGCACGCAGTTCGTCCTCGCTGATGTCCGGCGAAACCTCAAGGCGGTCGCGGACCTTGCCCTGAACCTGGACAACAGCGGTGACCGTGTCCTCAACCAGCAGGGACTCGTCGTGGGCCGGCCAGCCGGCGTTGGCCACGGACGCCGGGTGGCCGAGGATATTCCACAGGTCTTCCGCCGTGTAGGGCGCGAAGAGGCTCAGGATGACCGCGACGGCTTCAACGGCTTCCCGGACGGCGGGGTCCGCCCCGCCGGCACCGGTGTCGATGGTCTTGCGGGTGGCGTTGACCAGTTCCATCAGTTTGGCCACAACCACATTGAATTTGTTGTGGTCCAGCAGCGCTGCAGCGTCGGCAATGGTGCGGTGGGTCACGGTGCGCAGCGCCCGGTCCCCGGCGCTGAAGTCGACGCCGGGTGCGCTGGTGACGTCGTGTCCGAGCCGCCAGGCGCGGGCCAGGAACTTCGCGGAGCCGGACGGCGACACGTCTGCCCAGTCGACGTCGTCCTCCGGCGGCGAAGCGAAGATCATCGTCAGCCGCACGGCGTCGACGCCGAACTTATCCAATTGCTCGCCCAGGTCCACGCCGTTGCCCAGCGACTTACTCATGGCCTTGCCACCGTTGAGGACCTGGCCCTGGTTCAGCAGCGCACTGAACGGCTCGTCGGCGTCGATCAGGCCGAGGTCGTGGATGACCTTGGTGAAGAACCGGGCGTAAAGCAGGTGCAGGATGGCGTGCTCCACGCCTCCGACGTACTGGCCCACCGGCATCCAGTCGTTGATCTTTGCCGGATCGAAAGGACCGTCGGTGAACTCCGGCGATACGAAGCGCAGGAAGTACCAGGACGAATCGACGAAGGTGTCCATGGTGTCGGTGTCGCGCTTCGCGGGGCCGTGGCAGGTGGGGCACTCGACGTTGACCCAGCTTTCGACGGCGGCCAGCGGAGAGGTGCCCTTGGGTGCGAGGGCCTCGCCGCGCAGCTCGGCCGGCAGCGTGACAGGAAGCTGATCGTCCGGCACCGGCACCTCCCCGCATGCCGGGCAGTGGATGATCGGGATGGGGGTGCCCCAGAACCGCTGCCGGCTGAGCAGCCAGTCGCGGAGCCGGAAGTTGACGAACTTCTCGCCGGTTCCCTGCCGTTCCAGGATTTCGATGGCTGCCGGGATGGCTTCCGCCTTGGGCAGTCCGTCGAGGGCGCCGGAGTTGATCAGGGTGCCCTCTCCGCTGGTCGCGGTTCCGGTGACGGCCGGGTCTTCGGCTCCGGTGTCCAAAACGGCCCGGACCGGCAGGTCGAAGGTACGGGCGAAGTCGAGGTCCCGCTGGTCGTGGGCCGGGACTGCCATGATGGCGCCGGTGCCGTAGTCGGCGAGGACATAGTCGGCGGCCCAGACCGGCAGTTTCTCGCCGTTCAGCGGGTTGATCGCATAGCGGCCGGTGAAGACGCCGGTCTTTTCACGCTCGGTGGACTGGCGCTCGATTTCAGAGAGTGCCTTGACCTGCTCCCGGTAGGAATCCAGTGCTGCGGCGTGCTCGTCCGTGACGAGTTCGACGGCCATCGGGGCATCCGCGGCGACGACGAAGAATGTCGCGCCGTACAAGGTGTCCGGCCGGGTCGTGAACACGGTGACATCCTTGGCCGGTTTCCCGGCGGCTGCCTCGATCACGAAGTTCACGTGGGCGCCTTCGGAGCGGCCGATCCAGTTCTTCTGCATGGCAAGGACACGCTCGGGCCAGTGGCCGCGCAGCTCGTCCATGTCATCGAGCAGCCGATCGGCGTACTCAGTGATTTTGAAGTACCACTGGTTCAGGGACTTCTTGGTAACCGTGGTGCCGCAGCGCTCACAGGCGCCGTTGACGACCTGCTCGTTGGCGAGCACGGTCTGGTCGGTGGGGCACCAGTTGACCGGTGAGTCCTTACGGTAGGCAAGGCCGCGTTCGTAGAAGCGGGTGAACAGCCACTGGGTCCAGCGGTAGTACTCCGGATCGGAGGTGTGGATACGACGGGACCAGTCTGCCGAAATGGCGTAGCGCTTGAACGACGCCGCCTGCGTCTCGATGTTGGCGTAGGTCCACTCGCTCGGGTGCGCGTTGCGCTTGATGGCGGCGTTTTCCGCCGGGAGACCAAAGGAGTCCCAGCCGATCGGGTGCAGGACGTCGTACCCCTGCTGCCGTAGGTAGCGTGCGACGACGTCGCCCATGGCAAAGGCCTCGGCATGACCCATGTGAAGGTCACCGGACGGGTACGGAAACATGTCGAGGACGTAGCGGCGTTCCTTCGTGCCGTCATCCACCGGAGTGAAGACCTTCAGGTCTTCCCAGACCTGGGGCCATTTGGCTTCCATCGCCGCAAAGCTGTAGGCGCCTTCTTCTGGCGCTTCCGTCGCGGCTGATGCTGTTCCGGTCTCTGTCTCCGGCTGAACGCTCACTGCTGGCCTCTTCTGTTCTGTCACGTGTTTTGTCACGCCTGATTACCTCATCTGGTGACCCTTGCACCGGGCGGCCGCGGCAGATTGCCACGTCACGCACCGGCCTGCCCGCCGCCGGCCCGCAACGGACCCCGGACACACAAAAGCCCCTCGGTGGGGAGGGGCTGCCGCATGGGAATCCGGATTCTGTTCGGATACCGGGCGGCTAGCTAAGCAGAAGGATCACGCGCATCCTTCCACTTTACCGTCTCGGGCCGGTTCACGCTGTACCGGCGCGAACTCCTGCAGGCGCCGTTCCACACCGTCGTGCGCCGGAATGCGGACATGAAAACCTGCATCCGATCATGGTCCGGTTCCTTGGAATGTGTCCGTGGCCGAATTGTTACAAATCTTTTGGTACGCAGGGAATGCTCTACTTGCTTTTGGTGGCCCCCACATTGTGCACGTATTTTCCGTCGCAGTCCAAGTATCAGCGCAAACTCAAATAAGTAGCATTCGGAATGACATACGTGGCAGGACGCGCTGTATCGCGCATTTCAGCCCTGCAAATAGCCCTAAACCGATCATGCCGCTTGTCCCTGAGAAAACACTGAGAACGGACTGCCCGGAAACCCTGAATCTGGGCGCATTGCCAAGGGGAATGGATCGGAACAGTATGCTCTCAGGATCGCGTGCCAAGGATCTCATGGGGGGATTCGCATTGGTCTCAGGTTGAGGAGCCTGTCATGTCGCACGTTCGAAATTCTTGCGTGAGTAAACCACAAACACCGGCCGGATGCCGTGAAATTTCCGGCTCCATGGAAATGGATTAGCCATGTTTGGCTGGGTTACCCGCTTCAGTATGCAGTTCCGCATCCTGGTTCTCGCCTTAGCCGCCGGGCTCATTGCCTTCGGAGTTGTCAACGCACCACGAATCGCCGTTGACACCATGCCGGAGTTCGCCCCCGCGCACGTCGAAATCCAGACCGAGGCCCTGGGCCTCTCCGCTGTTGAAGTTGAACAGCTCATCACCGCCCCCATGGAAGCAGACCTCCTCAACGGGGTGGCCTGGCTGGACGAAATCCGGTCCAAGTCCGTGGCAGGGCTTTCGTCGATTGAACTTATCTTCGAGCCCGGCACCGACCTGCTGCGGGCCCGGCAGCTTGTGGCTGAACGCATGACCCAGGCCCACGCACTGCCGAACGTGTCGGCACCGCCGCTCATCATGCAGCCGACCTCATCGACCAGTCGTGTGCTGATGGTGCGGATGAACTCGGCCGAGCTTTCGGGCATCGACATGTCCGTGCTGGCGCGCTGGCAGATCAAACCGCGGCTCATCGGCATCCCGGGTGTGGCCAATGTTTCCATCTGGGGACAGCGTGAGCAGCAGCTTCAGGTCGAAGTCAACCCCAACCAGCTCCGCGACAAGGGAGTCACCCTGGAACAGGTTGTGAAGACGGCCGGCAACGCCGTCTGGGTTTCGCCCCTGAGCTATCTGGAAGCATCGACGCCGGGTACCGGCGGCTTTGTGGAATCCCCGAACCAGCGCCTTGGCATTCAGCACGTCCTGCCTATCCGGACCCCGGCCGACCTGTCCAAGGTCAGCTTGGAGGACTCCAACGGAAAGATGTCTCTGGGTGACGTTGCGCAGGTCAAGGAAGATCACCAGCCGCTCATTGGCGACGCCCTGGCACAGGAAACCGGCCTGCTGCTCGTGGTCGAGAAATTCCCTGACGCCAACGCCTTGGAGGTCACCCAGAACGTCGAGGCCGCGCTCAAGGATCTGCAGCTCGGGCTGACCGGCGTGCAGCTGGATACCTCGGTATTCCGGCCGGCCACCTTCCTTCAGGACTCGGTGAACAGTATCGGTACCGCGCTGCTTCTGAGCCTCCTGGTGGCTGTGGCCCTGTTCTGGCTGCTTTTCAGGTCCTGGCGTGTTGCCATCATCGCGCTGGTGGCCATCTCGACCACCGTGGCCACGGCCGCCAGTGTCTTGTACTTGCAGGGAGCCACCCTGAATATCACCGTCCTCATCGGCTTGATGCTGGCCATGGCAGTGATTGTCGGCGACATCGTCGAGGACTTCCACGCCAGGCGACGGCCCGGCGTTGTCCCGGTCGCCGGAGCACTGGCTGCCGCCGACCTGCGCACGCGTGTGGTCCAGGCGGTGCACCGGGTCCGCACGCCGCTGATGCACGCTTCACTGATCATGCTGATTGCTCTCTCGCCCACGCTGTTCCTCGCGGGAGTACCCGGAGCCTTCTTCCAGCCGGTGTTCTGGACGGCGGCCCTTACCCTGCTCATCGCCATGGTGGTCGGGTTGTCCATAACGCCCGTCCTTGTCCAACTGCTGATGCCGCATGGTGTCAGTCCGGAAACCGAAGGGCCGGCGGTCCGGAAGGTCCGGGCGTACCACGATCGGACCCTGCACGCAGTCCGCGGCCGGACGGCTGCGTCCCTCGTCGCGGTAGGCGTCGTCGGGGCATTGGGCCTGGCCGCAGGATCCCAGTTGACCGGCGACCGGCCACTCGTACCAGCCTTCCCCGACCGGACCCTGCTGGTCCAGTGGGACACCATGGCTGGCGCGTCCACGGATGAAGTCCGCCGGATTGCCTCGCGGGCATCGGAGGAACTGCGTGCCGTGCCGGGGGTTTCCAGCGTAGGCGGCCACGTAGGCCGTGCTATTTCCTCGGATCAGGTCGTTGGCAGCAGTTCGGCCGAGCTGTGGGTGTCCATCACCCCTGACGCTGACTTCAACCAGACGGAGAACGCCGTACGCGAGATCGTCCAGGGCTACCCCGGGATCGCCAACAACGTCATGCACTACTCCCAGCAGCAGATCGGTTCCGAACGCAGCAGCATGGAACCAGGGTTTGCAGTCAGGGTCTATGGCACTGACATGGGCGTCCTGCGGGAGAAGGCCGAAGAAGTCCGCAAGGCGATCGAAGGCGTTGAGGGTGTTCAGGACCCGCACATCAATGCCACTGCCATGACGCCCGTCGTGGAGGTCGAAGTCAACCTCGAGGCAGCACAAAAAGTCGGCATCAAGCCCGGCGACGCGAGGCGCGCCGCCGCCACCCTGATGCAGGGGATTGTGGTCGGCAACCTCTTCGAAGAGCAAAAGATCTTCGAAGTCGTGGTCCGCGGCGCCGTCGACGTCAGGGACGACCTGACCAGTATCCGTGAAATGCTGATCGACACACCGGACGGCGGGCATGTCCTGCTGGGCCAGATCGCAGACGTCCGTCTGGCACCCAGCGAAGTCGTTATCCTGCACGATGCGACTTCCCGCCGGATCGATGTGGAAGCCACTGTCAGCGGAAGGCCGCTTGCGGATGTGCAGCGGGATATTACGGCCGCAATCAAGGGCATCGACTTCCCGGTGGAGTACCACGCGCAGATTCCGTCTGCGTACGGCAACCAGCAGGCCGATTGGACCATGTTCCTCTGGCTCTGGGCAGCTGCCCTGGCCCTGATCCTGATCCTGATCCAGACCGCAGTCCGTAACTGGAAGCTCGCACTTGCCATCTTCCTGGCAATGCCGGCGGCGCTGGCCGGGGCGTTCGTGGCCGGCTGGCTGGCGGGGGCGTCCGTGTCCCTCCTGACCTTGACGGCATTCGCAGCAGTCCTGGCGATCGCGGCCCGGAATGCGACGATGCTGTCGGCGAGCGCGGACGAACACTGGCGGCAGTCGCCTGGCTCACTACACACCACGGTCGTGATGAGGGCCGCCAAGGAACGCGTGGTGCCTGTCCTGAAGTCCGCGGTGATCACGGTCCTCGTGCTGATTCCGGCCGCAGTGTTCGGTGGAGTCGCCGGTGAGGCGGTCTTCGGTCCGATCGCGTTGATCATCGGCGCCGGACTCGTGACGACCACGCTCGTCGGAATTTTCGTCCTGCCGTTGTTGATGATCCTGTTCGGGCCACGATCCGGCCCCGAAGAATGGGATTCCGTCTACGAAGCGGACCTCCCCGTTATGCCCGTATCGCAGGAAAAGGTGGAAGTATCATGACTAACCGGATGAACCTGCGGCGCCTGTCCCTGGCGGCAGGTATCAGCGCCGCACTGATGTTTTCGGTCCCCGCTTGTGCTCAGACGGCAGCGGTCACGCCGGCCGCTGCCCAGGCTGCCAACGCACCGGCTAAAGTCGAAAAGAACGCCGACACCGGCATTGCCAAGCTCACCCTGACTGAACGGGCGATGGAACGCCTGGACATGAAGACTGAAATGGTCGCGGCCGGAGCGGGAACGGACATCACTGTTCCCTATTCGGCGCTGATCTACGAGGCTGACGGCACGACCTGGGTCTATACGAACCCGGCGCCGGGGGTCTTCCAGCGGCAGGGCGTGACCGTATCGCGGGTCGAAGGCGGCGTCGTCACGGCGACGGCCGGTCCGGCGGTGGGCACCCCTGTGGTTACTGTAGGCGCTACAGAGTTGTTCGGCGCCGAGTTCGATTCGGCGAAGTGACATGCGCCGGATAGTCGCAGCGAGTCTCAGATTCCGCTCCGTCATCATCGCGATGGCGGCGGCCCTGATGATCGTGGGCGGCACACAGCTAAGCAGTGCATCCGTCGACGTATTCCCCGAGTTCGCCCCGCCGAGGGTCGAGGTCCAGACAGCCTGCCTGGGGCTCACCGCCGCCGAGGTGGAGCAATTGGTGACGGTGCCTCTGGAGGAGGCCTTCAACGGGATCGACGGCCTGGACCACATGCGGTCCAAGTCCGTGTCCCAACTCTCTTCCATCATCATGGAGTTCAAGAACGACATGGATCTGTTGACGGCCAGGCAGTTGGTGTCGGAACGGATGGCAACGGTGATTCCGACGCTGCCGACCTGGGCAGCTCCCCCGCTGATGCTACAGCCGTTGTCCTCGACCAGCCGGGTGATGAAGATCGGTTTGTCCTCGGACACGAGGTCGCTCATCGAAATGTCGATGATCTCCTACTGGAACATCCGGGCGCACCTGCTGCGCGTCCCCGGTGTGGCGAACGTGGCCATCTGGGGTGAACGGTTGCAGATGTTGCAGGTCCAGGTTGATCCGGCCAAGTTGGCTGCCAACGATGTGACGCTTGAGAATGTCATGACGTCGACATCGGACGCCCTGGACGCCGGTCTGCTCAAGTACTCCCCCGGTTCCCTGATCGGCACCGGCGGATCGCTGGACACACCTAACCAGACCATGGGCATCCGGCACGTGATGCCGATCACTAGCCCGGCGGATCTGGCGCAGGTGGCCCTGGAACGGCCTGAAGGTGCAACGCCTTTGCGTCTGGCCGACGTGGCCAACGTTGTTGAGGATCACCAGCAGTTGATCGGCGATGCGGTCATCAACGACGGTCCGGGCCTCATGCTGATCGTCGAAAAGCTCCCCTGGGGCAACACCGTGGAAGTCACGAAAGGCGTCGAAGAGGCACTCGCGACGATGGCGCCTGGACTTACCGGGATCACGGTCGACACAACGATTTTCCGGCCGGCGACGTTTATTGAGGAGTCCCTGAGCAACCTGAGCCTTGCTCTGTTGCTGGGCACCGTCCTGGTGATCATGGTCCTGGGCCTCTTCCTCTTCCAGTGGCAGACAGCACTCGTGAGTGTCGCGGCGATTCCGTTGTCCCTCGTGGCTGCGGCGCTGGTCTTGTATTGGACCGGCGGGACGGTGAACACCATGGTCCTGGCGGGGTTGGTGATTGCCGTAGGGGTCGTGGTGGACGATGCGATCATCGATGTCGAGAACATCGTCCGCCGGCTTCGGCACCACCGGGCCGCCGGCGGGACCGGCAGCACAGCCAAGGTTGTAGTGGATGCGTCGTTGGAAGTCCGCGGCCCGATTGTGTATGCGACGCTCATCATTGTCGCGGCAACAGTGCCGATCTTCTTCCTCGACGGCCTGACCGGGGCGTTCTTCCGGCCGCTGGCGATTTCCTACACCCTGGCTGTGATGGCATCCATGCTGGTGGCACTCACGGTCACTCCGGCCCTGGCCTACATCTTCCTGCGCAACGCGAAGCTTGAAGACCGGGATCCGCCGTTGGTCCGGGTGCTAAAACGCTGGTACGACGCTGCCCTGCGGCCCATCGTGCGCCGTCCGGCCCCGGGGTACCTCGCTTTGGGTGCCATGGGTGTGGTGGGCATCGTGGCGGCCCCGCTCCTGGGGCAGTCGCTGTTGCCGTCCTTCAAGGAACGCGACTTCCTGATGCACTGGCTGACCACTCCCAGCGCCTCCAATTCCGAGGAGGTCCGGGTCAGTCAACTCGCGTGTAAGGAGCTGATGACGATTCCCGGAGTCAACAACTGCGGGTCCCACATCGGCCAGGCCATGGCGGCCGATGAAGTCGTCGGCGTCAACTTCGGTGAAAACTGGATCAGCGTCGACCCCTCAGTGGACTATGACGAGACGCTGGCCGCCGTCGAAGAAGTCGTGTATGGCTACCCCGGTATCATCCGGGATGTCCAGACCTACCTGAAGGAACGAATCAGGGAAGTCCTGACCGGAACCGGCTACGCGATGGTGGTCCGGGTCTACGGCGACGATCTCGATGTCCTCAAGGAAGAGGCCACAAAAGTCAAGGATATTCTGGCCGGGATTGAAGGCACGGTCGGGGCAAAGGTCGCCCTGCAAGCCAACGTCCCACAAATGAACATCGAAGTCGACCTCGAATCAGCCCAGAAGTACGGCCTCAAACCAGGGGACGTGCGGCGTGCCGCAGCAACTTTGGTGGCGGGCGAGGAAGTGGGCGACGTTTACCGCGACGGTAAGGCCTATGACGTCCAGGTCTGGAGCCCACCGGCAATGCGCACGAGCGTCACGGACATCGAGAACCTGCCGTTGGATACCCCCGGCGGCCAACGGATCCGGTTGGCGGATGTGGCGAAGATCTCGGTCGAGGCGACACCGAACGCGATCCAGCGTTCGGAGGGCTCACGGCGGCTCGACGTCAGCGCCAACGTCAAGGAAGGAGACCTCGGCAAGGTTGCCCAGCAGCTGGAGGCCGAAATGGCGTCGGTGGAATTCCCCACCGGCTACAGCGCCACCATCCTCGGGGAGTACACGGAGCGGCAGGCTGCGTCCTCGCAGCTGATGCTCTACTCGATCGCCGCACTGATCGTGGTCTACCTCCTGCTCCAGGCAGCATTCCGGAGCTGGCGGCTGGCCACCTTGGCGATTCTGACCCTGCCGATCGCCCTGGTGGGCGGCATTATTGCCGCACACATGAGCGGTGGAATCCTCTCCCTTGGATCCCTCGTCGGGTTCCTGACCCTAATGGGTATTGCTGCCCGCAACGGCATCCTGCTCATCAACCACTGTCAGCACCTGGAAACGCATGAGGGTATGACCTTCGGGCCGGCCCTGGTGCTGCGGGGCGCAGCCGAGCGTCTGTCACCGATTCTGATGACAACCCTCGCCACCGCCCTGGCCCTCGTTCCGCTCGTGGTCATGGGTACCCTGCCCGGTCATGAGATTGAACATCCCATGGCGGTGGTGATCCTGGGCGGCCTCGTCACGTCGACGCTGGTCAACCTGTTCATCGTTCCGTCGCTGTACCTGCGGTTCGCCAAGAAGCACGGCGGACGGCTGCCCGGTCATCGGCAGCCCGAACCCGTAAGCGTCTAGGTGCGGCCCGCGCACCCTTAGTGAAAGACCACCCCCATGAAAAAGCGAAGCAACACGGTCATCGCATACGGGTGCGCGGTACTGCTGGCGCTGGGGTCGCTGACGGCAACGTCGGCGGCCTCAGCGGCAGCCCCGTCATCTGCCAAGGGCTCCGGTTCGCAGGCACTCTGCGGACCGGGCTCAGAGATCAAGTTTGACCGTTCGGCGTTTCCGGCCAAGCCGGTTATTGACAACAAATGGTTTCCGCTAAAGCCGGGGATGCAGTACCTCACCCGCGGCACCGTCAAGGACGCGGAGGGTACCTCGACCCGCACCGTCCTCCACACAGTGACGGGGCTGACCAAGATCGTCGATGGCGTGAAGACGCTCGTGATGTGGGACCGGGATTATTCCGATGGCGAGCTCGTTGAATCAGAACTCGCTTTCTTCGGGCAGACACGGGGCGGCACGGTCTGGCTCTTCGGTGAATACCCGGAGGAATACGAGAACGGCAAGCTCACGGGTGCACCCAGCACCTTTGTCAGCGGGCTGGACAGCGCGCAGGCCGGCATCGCCATGCAGGCCAATCCGCGGCTGAACACGCCGGCGTATGTCCAGGCCTACGCACCGAGTGTGGATTTCCTGGACTGCGGTGACGTCTTCAGGAAAAACCAGCGCGTCACCGTCCCGGCCGGTTCCTACAAGGATGTCCTGGTGATTGACGAGTTCAACCCGTTGGAAGGGGCCAGCGCAGGCAACCAGCGCAAATTTTACTCCGCTGGAACCGGCCTGGTGAAAGTCACCGCGGCCGGCGGCGACAGCCAGGAATTCCTCGACCTCATCAAGATCACCAAGTTGACATGCAAACAGCTGGACTCGATCAACCGGCAGGCCCTCAAACTGGATCGGCGCGGGTACCGGGTGAGCCCTGACGTCTACGGCAAAACGCCGCGGGCACAGGTTGCCGATGATCGAGGTTGCCACCGCAGCGATTCCTAAGACATGTCCGGCCCGGGGTAGCTCCCCGTGGTCGGACGCCAACGGGACAGCCGCCGGAAGGTGCCGCCGGCACAGCAAACGATCCCCGAGTGGACATCATTAAACAGCAAAGAGCTCCGGCCGGATGACCCGGCCGGAGCTCTTTGCTGTCCGCCGCGTTAGGCGGCGGTCAGGCGCCTACTTGACGTCCTCGTCCACCCAGTCCATGGACTTGGTGACGGCTTTCTTCCAGAGGCGCATCTGGCGGTCCCGCTCCGCGTCGTCCATCTGCGGTTCCCAGCGCTTGTCCTCGGCCCAGTTGGCCGAGCACTCGCCCAGGTCCTTCCAGAAGCCGACGGCGAGGCCGGCCGCGTAGGCGGCCCCCAGTGCGGTGGTCTCCACGACCTTCGGCCGGATGACCGGTACGCCGAGGATGTCGGCCTGGAACTGCATCAGGGCGTCATTGGCGACCATGCCGCCGTCGACCTTCAGCTCGGTCAGCGGGACGCCGGAGTCGGCGTTGACCGCGTCGAGCACTTCGCGGGTCTGGAAAGCGGTGGCTTCCAGTGCTGCCCGGGCGATGTGGCTCTTGTTCACGAAGCGTGTCAGGCCGACAATCGCGCCGCGTGCGTCGGAGCGCCAGTACGGCGCGAAGAGCCCGGAGAACGCGGGCACGATGTAGACGCCGCCGTTGTCCTCGACCGAGGCGGCGAGGGTTTCCACCTCGGGCGCCGAGCTGATCATGCCCAGGTTGTCGCGCAGCCACTGGATCAGCGATCCGGTCACCGCAATGGAACCTTCCAGGGCATAGTGCGGCGCAGCGTCGCCGAGCTTGTAACCCACCGTCGTCAGCAGGCCGTTCTTGGAGTGGACGATTTCCTCACCTGTGTTGAAGATCAGGAAGCAGCCCGTCCCGTAGGTGTTCTTGGCTTCGCCGGTGTCGAACGCCGCCTGACCGAACGTGGCGGCCTGCTGGTCGCCCAGGATCCCGGCGACCGGCACTTCGCGCAGCAGCTGGGACGTGTGCACGGTGCCGTAGACCTCCGAGGATGACCGAATTTCCGGCATCATGGAGGCAGGGACGCCAAACACGTCCAGGATGTCCTGGTCCCAGCTGAGGGTCTCCAGATCCATGAACATGGTCCGTGAGGCGTTGGTGACGTCGGTGATGTGGACGCCGCCGTCGGTGCCGCCGGTCAGGTTCCAGAGCACCCAGCAGTCCGTGTTGCCGAAGACAAGGTCGCCGGCTTCTGCCTTCTCCCGCGCACCCTCAACGTTGTCCAGGATCCATTTGATCTTGGTGCCCGAGAAGTAGGTGGCGAGCGGCAGCCCCACTTTGTCCTTGAAACGGTCCGCGCCGCCGTCCTTGGCCAGTTCATCGACGATTGACTGAGTGCGGGTGTCCTGCCACACAATGGCGTTGTAGATGGCCTTGCCGGTGGTCTTGTCCCACACGACGGCGGTTTCACGCTGGTTGGTGATGCCGACGGCGGCGATGTCGTGGCGGGTCAGGTTGGCCTTGGACAGCGCGGTCCCGATGACCTCGCGGGTGTTGTTCCAGATTTCGGCGGGATCGTGCTCCACCCAGCCTGCCTTCGGAAAAATCTGTTCGTGTTCCAGCTGACCGGTGGAAACGATGCTTCCGCTGTGGTCGAAGACGATGGCGCGGCTGCTGGTAGTGCCCTGGTCAATGGCGATGACGTACTGATTCATGTTGACTTCCTTGTCTGTCTGACTGAATGTCCGGATGGCCGGTGGCGTGATGGGTCGTAGGGTTGCTGCGGATCGGCCGGTCAGCCGGCGGCGCTGGCGATGATCGGCACGATGGCGGCGACGATGCCGCCGAGGCCGCCGCCGACCAGCGGTCCGACGATGGGGATCCAGGAGTAGCTCCAGTCGCTGGAGCCCTTGCCCTTGATCGGCAGCAGCGCGTGCGCGATGCGGGGGCCGAGGTCACGGGCGGGGTTGATGGCGTAGCCGGTGGGGCCGCCGAGGGAGACGCCGATGCCGACAACCAACAGGGCCACGGCCAGCGGGCCGAGCCCGGAGGGAGTTCCGCCGAAGGTCAGGATGACGAAAACGAGGACAAAGGTGCCGATGATTTCCGTGACCAGGTTCCAGGTGGTGGAGCGGATTGCGGGGCCCGTGGAGAATACGCCCAGCTTATTGGCGGCCTCCGGCTCGGCATCGAAGTGCTGCTTGTAGGCCAGCCACATCACCACTGCGCCGAGGAATGCCCCTACCAGTTCACCGCCGAAGTAGGTGAACGTCGAGGCGAAGTCGACCGGCACCCCCGGGGCGTATTCACTCTTGCCGTTGAGCAGGAGACCGAACGTGACGGCCGGGTTGATGTGTGCGCCGGACAGGACGGCGACGTAGACGCCGGAGAAGACGGCGATGCCCCATCCCCAGGTCACCATCAGGAACCCGCCGTTGTTGCCCTTCGTACCTTTAAGCGCGACGTTGGCCACCACGCCACAACCCAGCAGGGTCAGCATGGCGGTCCCGAATACTTCGGATAAGAAAACTATTCCAAGAGACATCTTTGACTCCTCTATTTTCTGTTGTCAGCCCTTCGCGAGTTTGAAGGGCTGTTGGGCCGGCAACGCTGTTGACGTTGCCGGCCGGCCACTGCGCCGGCCGCCCGGGCGGGCCGCGCAGCCTTTGTGCCCGGGCTTCCCCGCCCGGGCACGCAAGTTCAGGTCAGGCGACGAGACTGTCGACTGTGACGCCGTGGAACCGTTGCAGCACCTCCTGGGCGTGAGCGATTTCGGAGGCGCGGCGTGCCGCGTCCCAGCCCAGCGGGCCGGACAGGATTTCCGAGACCTCGTTGAGGAGTTCGCCGGTCACGAGGCCACGGAAGGCCAGCGACGTCCGGCGGATCAGCACGTCAATCAGGTGGCCGATCTGCTCGTTCTCGGCCATGAACTCCAGTTCGCGGACGCTCAGTTCGCGGGTGGAGCGCAGCAGCCGGTCAGGGGCGCGGTCGAGGTAGGAGATGACGTCTTCGGCACGGGTGCCGTACCGGGTCAGCAGGACCGTGGTCCGGTCAGCATCACGATCGGATGACATGTGGGCCTTGATCCACCGCTGGATGCCCTCGTCGGAGTCCGGGAAGCCGGCCCCGCCGCCGATGGCCAGTTTCGCCGTCGACGTCTTGCGTTCCTGGCCCAGTTCGGTGAGGACATCGTTGGTCATGTGCTCGGAGAGCGCCCGGAACGTGGTCCACTTGCCGCCGACCAGGCTCAGGACGACGGCGCCGCCTGCGGCCGCCCCGCCCGCGGCCGCGGTCCGGCGTTCGATCCGGTAGTCCCTGCTGACGAAGCCGGGTTGCGTCGCATCGTTCTTCGGGAGCGGACGGACTCCGGAGAAGGAGTAGACGATCTGCCCGCGGTCCACGGCCACGTCGGGGAACACGTGACCGATCAGGTCAATGAAGTAGTCGATTTCGGACTCGGTGCAGACCGCGTCTTCGGCCATGTCGGCGAAGACGTCCGTGGTGCCGACGAGGACGCGGTCCCCCATCGGGTAGATCAGCACGATCCTGCCGTCGGTGTGTTCGAAGAAGATTTCGCGGCCGTTGCAGGCCTGGAGGAGCCCGGGGTGGTCCAGCACGATGTGCGAGCCCTTGGTGCCGCCCATGAATGCCGACGCGGCTCCCATGGCCTCATTGGTCAGGTCCACCCAGGCGCCGGTGGTGTTGACGATGACGTCGGCGGTGAAGTCGAAGACCTCACCGGTCAGCTCGTCGCGGAGTTCGACGGTACTGCCGCCGCCGGCGTCGGCCGCTCCCTTGAGCGAGACCAGTGAGACGTAGTTGCTGGCGCGGGCCTCGCTGCCGCCGGCGGCTCCGGCCTTCTCGCCGTCCTGCAGCACATCGAGGGTCAGCCGCTCCGGGTTGTGGACAGACGCGTCAAAGTAGGTGGCCGTGTACTTGATGCCCGGGTGCAGCCGGGGCAGCTCTGCCAGTGCCCGCTTGCGGCCCCGGAACTGGTGCCGGGGCACGGTGCCACCGTCGCGGGAGAAGAAGTCGTAGATGCTGAGGCCGAGCTTGATCAGGAACGCACCGCGCTCCTTGGGCTTGCCGTGCTGCTTATGGGTCAGGAAACGCAGCGGCGCGGCAAGGATGCCGGAGAACGTGCTGAAGATGGGGATGGTGGTCTGCAACGGTTTGACGTAGTGCGGTGCGATGCGCAGGAGCCGGTTGCGTTCGACGACGGATTCCTGGACCAGGCGGAACTCGCCGTTTTCGAGGTACCTGATACCGCCGTGGATCATGTGGGACGAAGCCCCGCTGGCACCCTGGCAGTAATCTCCGCGCTCAACCAAGGCGACGTCCACCCCCTGCAGTGCGAGATCCCGGAAGGTGCCTACTCCGTTGATGCCGCCACCGACGATCAGCACCTGGGCCCGGCGCCGCGCCCGCAGCTTCTCGAGCGATGCACGCTCAGTGGCCGGTCCCTGGGTGGGGGTGGAATGCTGCTCTACCAAAACTGCTCCCTTGGGTTTGGTCCTGTGCGCCACACTCTATGACGTGACGCCGTTCACCACTATTGTTCGGAGTATTGGAAAATGGAGTCAAGCACTATGCACAAACGTGCAGAACGGAAACGGAATGTCATCGTCCCGCCAGTCCGACGCCCTGCGCGCCGCCCAGCTGTATTACCTGCAGGACCTGACCATGGACGCCATCGCGCGGGAACTGCGGACCTCCCGGTCGACGGTGTCCCGGCTGCTGTCCGCGGCACGGGAATCGGGGCTCGTTCAGGTCCAGATCCGCAGCCCGCTCGACACCGGGCCTGAGCTGGAGAAAATCATCCGGGCCGAATATAAGGTCGATGTTCACGTCGTTCCGGTGGTGGATACGCTGAATGAGGCGGAAACGCTGGACCGGGTGGCGATGCAGGCCGCCCGGACGATCGGTCCGCTGGTCGATTCCAACGCCATCATCGGAGTGGCATGGGGGTCCACGCTCAGTGCCGTCAGCCGGCACCTGACCCGTAAGATCACCCATGACAGTGTGGTTGTCCAGCTGAACGGGGCCGGAAATATGCAGACGACCGGCATCACCTACGCCTCGGACATCATGCGCCGCTTCGGAAGCGCCTACGGCGCCCGGGTGGAGCAGTTCCCGGTGCCGGCCTTTTTCGACCACGCGGCGACGAAGACGGCTATGTGGAATGAACGCAGCGTGCAGCGCATCCTGGCGCTCCAGGCCCGCATGAGCATCGCGATTTTCGGTGTCGGGTCAGTGGACGCCGATTATCCGAGTCACGTTTATGCCGGCGGGTACCTCGACGAGAGTGACCTCGCCACCCTGGCCACGTCCGACGTCGTCGGGGACGTTGCGACGGTCTTTTTCCGGGCGGATGGTTCCTCGGACGGCATCACCCTGAACGAACGTTCCACCGGACCTGACCTGGCCCAGCTCCGGCAGGTCCGGCGCCGCATCTGCGTCATCTCCGGAGCGTCGAAGATCAACGGGCTCCGCGGCGCCCTCGCCGCCGGCCTGGCCACCGACCTGATCCTGGACGAAGCCAGCGCCCGCCGGCTGGTCAGTTTCGAGGGCCGGATGTGAGGCCCCGGCGGGACCGTATCCACGGGACGGGCACCCACGCAGCCGCCCGGCAGTGGGTAAAGTCATTTCTATGAAAATTTCCCCGCGGCTGCCCCTGAACAACGGCGTGCTGATCGACCGGCTGGGCTTCGGGCTATACAAGGTCCCGCCGGCGGACGCAGCAGGTTTGGTGACGATGGCGGTCGAGGCCGGCTACCGCCACTTCGACACGGCGGCCATGTACGGCAACGAAGCCGGCGTCGGCCGCGGAATCGGGGCCCTGTCCGGGTACGACGGGACGGGACGCGGGCCCGGGGAGTCCGGCCCGTATGTGGCGCGGGAGGATCTTTTCATCACCACCAAGGTGTGGAACGACGATCACGGCTACGACGCGACCCTGCGGGCGTTTGATACCTCGATCGCCAATCTTGGCCTGGAGTACATCGACCTCTATCTGATCCATTGGCCGTGCGCGAAGCGCGGGTTGGCAGCGGACACCTACCGGGCCCTCGAAACCTTGTACCGCGAGGGAAAAGTCCGCGCCATCGGCGTCTCGAACTTCCAGGCCGAGCACCTTGACCGGCTCCTGGAGTCCGCCGAAGTGGTGCCGGCCGTCAACCAGGTGGAACTCCACCCCTGGCTCCAGCAGGTGGCGTTGCGGGAAAAACACGAGCGGCTCGGCATCCGCACCGAGGCGTGGAGCCCGCTGGGCCGCGGCCAGGTCCTGAAGGACCCCGTCGTCCTGGCCCTGGCCGCCGAACACGACCGGACGGCTGCGCAGATCATCCTCCGCTGGCACCTGCAGTCGGGCAATATCGTGATCCCGAAGGCGAGCTCCTCGGACCGCATCCGCGAGAACCACAACATCTTCGGGTTCGAGCTCACGGCCCGCGACATGACCGAACTCGCTTCCCTGGACCGCGGTTTCCGGACCGGTTCCCACCCCGACAACGTCAACTAGGAATCCAACGAATGGAACATGTGGACACCACGTCCTCCCCCGCGCCGCTGTTCACCAGCGACCTCGAAGCCCGGACCCGGTCGGCAGCCGTGGACCTGGACGGCAGCCGGGTTGCCTACTGGACCTATGAACCGGTGCGGGTAAGCCCCGGGACCCGGACAATCCTGGTCATTCACGGCTTCCGCGGCGACCACCACGGCCTGCTCCGGGTGGCCGACCAGCTTCCGGAGATGCGCCTCATCATGCCGGACCTGCCGGGCTTCGGCAGCTCCGCCGCTTTCGTCGGCGCCAGGCACAGCGTGGAGCGCTACGGACGGTTCATCGGCGACTTCATGGCCGCGCTGGAGCTCGGCCCGGAGACGGTCCTGCTGGGCCATTCGTTCGGGTCGATCATCGCGAGTCACTTCGTGGCGGAGCATCCCGGCGCGGTGTCGGAACTGATCCTCATCAACCCGATCGCGGCGCCGGCGCTCGAGGGGCCGAAGGGACTCATGACCAAGCTCGCGGTCCTCTACTACGAGGCCGCCGCGCGGCTGCCCCGGCGTCCCGGGCAGGCCCTGCTCCGCAGCCAGCTGATTGTCCGGGTCATGAGCGAAGCCATGGCCAAAACAAAGGACAAGGCCCTACGCCGGTTTGTCCATGCCCAGCACAGCGCCTACTTTTCCGCCTTCGCCGACCGGGACAGCCTGCTGGAGGCCTTCAAGGCCTCGGTGGGCAGCAACGTCTCCGAAGTAGCCCCCCGGTTGCAGCTCCCGGTGCTGCTGATCGCGGGAGAACAGGATGAGATCGCGATGCTGCCGGACCAGCACAAGCTTGTGGCCCGGCTGCCCGACGGCATCCTGGAAGTCATCCCCGGGGTGGGCCACCTGATCCACTATGAGACGCCCGGACCCGCCGCCGGTCACATCCGCCGCTTCCTGAAGGACTCCGCCGCGTGAAAATTGTAGTCGATGCCCGTTTCACCCGGCTGGACCACCACGACGGCATCAGCCGGTACGGCTCCAGCCTCATCGCGGCCGCGGCCAGGATTGCCGATGTTTCCATGCTCATCAGCGACCGCCGCCAGCTGGCGTTGCTGCCCGACGTCCCGTACACGCTCATCAACAGCCCGCTCTCGCCGTCGGAGCTCTTCGTCGCCGCCAAGGTCAACAAGCTCGGCGCCGACGTGGTGGTCTGCCCCATGCAGACGATGGGCAGCTGGGGCCGGAAGTACGCCCTGGTGCTGACCCTCCACGACCTGATCTACTACGAGCACCCGGAACCGCCTGCGTTCCTCCCGGGCCCGGTCCGCCTCCTGTGGCGTCTGTACCACAAGGCCTTCTGGCCGCAGCGGCTCCTGCTCAACCGGGCGGACATTGTCGCGACCATCAGTTCAACAACCGCGGCGCTCATCGCCAAGTACCGCCTCACCCGGCGGCCCGTCCGGATTGTAGGGAACGCTCCCCAGCACGGCCACACGCCCCGGGATCCGGAGGCGGGAGCGGATAAGACCCTGCTCTACATGGGTTCGTTCATGCCCTACAAGAACGTGGAGACGATGATCGCCGGCATGGCCGAACTGCCGGACATGACCCTGCACCTGCTCAGCCGGATCGCGCCCGAGCTCCGCGCCGGGCTGGAGGCCGGGATTCCTGCCGGCGCGAACGTGGTCTTCCATAACGGCGTGACCGACGCCGAATACGAGGCCATGCTGGCCCGGACAACGGCCCTGATCAGCCTGTCGAGGGCCGAGGGCTACGGGTTGCCCCTCGTGGAGGCGATGTCCCACGGGACCCCGGTGATCGCGAGCGATATTCCGATCTTCCGGGAGGTCGGCGACGACGCCGTCAGCTACGTGCACCCCGATTCGCCGGCCGAATTTGCCGCGGCCGTGCGCCGGCTGGAGGATCCGGAGTTGTGGAAGGCCCGCTCCCGCCGTTCGGTGGAACGTGCCGCCGACTTCAGCTGGAACCACTCCGCGCGCCGGCTGGTAGACCTCGCCGCGGAGGCCGTGGCGTTGCGGAACGGCCGGGCCTAGAGGACGTCGACGCCGTCGAGGCGCAGCTGGACAGGGTCATCGCTGCGCTTCGCGGCTGCTGCGGCCTTGACGGCGCGCATCACCCGGACGGCGTCGGCGGCCCGGGCATACGGGATAAACATCAGCGTCCGGACATCGTCGTCATTCCTGCCCGGCGCCTGCCGCGCCGCTGCCGGCCCGCCTGCGGGTGCCCTGCCGGGAGAGCTTTTGGACGAGCCCCCCGACGGTCCTCCGGCCAGCACCAGCGGAGCCGGACCCGCGGTCCTCAGCACGATGTCCCGGCTGGCCAGCTGCGCCTCGACGGCGCCGGTGAAGTGTCCGACGGCGGACCGTCCGCCCGTGACGGAAGCGATCCTGACGGCGGGCGGCAGCATTAACTCCTGGCGCAGCGACAGCTCGCGGCGCGCGTAGCCCGCCGGATCCCAACGCAGCAGCGCGCCTACCCCGGCGGCATCATCCGCCGTGATGACCACGAGGCCGCCCTCAGGCGCCGGCCGCACCAGGGCAGCAGCGTTGAACCAGCGCCGGACGGCGTCCTCGCCCGCGCGCAGGTTTTCCCGGCGCAGCAGGGAGTCGCCGTCGAGCAGCAGGGCCGCCGCGTAGCCGTTGGCGGCAACGGGCTCAGCGCCGACGGTCGCGACAACCAGCGCCCGGGCGTCGGTCACCGTCGCTTTGATGTGATCCCCGGACGATGTGACGACGGGGAAGCCGGGGAACGCCCGGCCGAGTTCCTCGGCCGTCCGGAGCGCCCCGGTGGAGCCGCGGCGGAGTCCTGTGCCATGGCAGGTGCCGCAGCGCCATGCCGGTGCGGGAGTGGAGCACCAGCGGCACTGCGGCACGGCCGAAGCCCCGGTGGAACCGGCAATGGCCAGGGGGCCGGCGCAGGCCGGACACCGTGCCGGTTCCCGGCACGTTTCGCAGGCGAGCGACGGCGCGTAGCCGGCGCGGGCCACCTGGACCAGGACTGGCCCGCGTTCCAGGCCTTCCTTGGCGGCCCGCCAGGCCGCTCCGGGCAGCCGGGCGATGCGGGCGAGCGGGTCGCGTTCCTGTTCAAAGCTGTCCGCGGTGTTCAGCACGCGCGGAACCGTCCGCCGCAGCACAGCACGTTCGGCCTCGACCGCACGGGCCCAGCCGGATTCGACAAGGCGTTGCGTTTCGGTGCTGCGGGTGTGGCCTGCCAGGAGACAGGCGGCGCGTTCGTGGGCGGCACGGAGCAGGAGCACTTCGCGGGAGTGCGCATAGGGGGAACGCTGTTCGATGTGGAGGTCGTCGCCGTCGTCCCAGCAGACGACGAGGCCGAGGTCCCTGACCGGCGCGTAGGCAGCGGACCGGGTCCCGACGGCCACGCCGGCCGCGCCGCTAAGGATCCGCAGGAAGCTGCGGTAGCGCGGTGTCTGGCCGTCGTCCGCGGTCAGGCGGGCGACGTCGCCGGCCGGGAGCAGTTCCAGGAGGGCGGCTTCCACCCGGTCCAGGTCGCGGTAGTCCGGCACCACCACCACCGCGCCGCGGCCGGAGAGCCGGACGGCGGCCACAGCCTCGGCGATCAGCCGGGGCCAGGCGCCCGGCCCGAAACCCTGGAGGGCGCTGAGGACGGCGCGCGGAGACTCCCCCGCGCCCAGGTGCTGCAGGAAGGCTGAGCCGTTCCGGTAGGCGGTCCAGCCGGACGGGCCGGCACCGGCCGTCGCGGCCGGAGATGGTACGGCGTCCGGCGCGGCGCCGCGCCCGGATCCGGTGCCGGTGCCGGTGCCGGTGCCGGATTTGATCGCGAACAGTGCGGGGTCCAGCCTGCCGTCCGGCGCGAACTCCTTTTCCAGCCGGGCCATCCGGGGCGGAACGGCGACCCGGAGCACGTCGCTGACAGTGCCGGCGTATCGTTCGGCGATCCGGCCGGCGAGTGCGGCGATGGCAGGGGTGAGCACCGGCACGGGCGAGATCACTTTGTGCAGCGGGACCAGCGCGTGTCCGGCGTCGGATGCCGCGGCTCTCTCCAGGAGGTAGCCCGTCAGTTCCTGGCCATTGAATCTGATCTGGACGCGGACGCCGGGCCGCGCGTCGGCGTCGAGCGCTGCCGGGACGCTGTAGTCGAAGGGCCGGTCGAGATGCGGAAGGGATGATTCGATGAGCACGCGCGCCACCGGCAGGTCTGCGGCCAGGACCGGTCCCGGCAATGACCCGGCGCCTGCAGGAAAGCCTTGGAGGAGCGACAACTGGACTGGCTCGTCCGGCGCGGGCGCACTGTTGCGGAAGCTCGGCATGTCAGCTGACTCCCTTCTTCACCCAAACCTGTAACCGAAAACCTGGAACTGAAAAGCCAGGCCGCCGGGAAGGCGGCCTGGCTTCAGTTCATCACAGGGCACTGACATTCAGGCGTTGAAGAAGGCCTTCAATGCATCCACGCGGTCCAGCCGTTCCCACGTGAAGTCGGGATCTTCGCGGCCGAAGTGGCCGTGGGCCGCGGTCTTGGCGTAGATCGGGCGCTTGAGGTCCAGGGCGTCGATGATCGCCCGGGGACGCAGGTCGAAGATCTCGGCGATGGCGGCGCTGATCCGGGCCGGGTCGACCGTCTCTGTTCCGAACGTTTCAACATAGGTACCGACAGGGCGGGCCTGGCCGATGGCGTAGGCGATCTGAATTTCGGCGCGCTTGGCCAGGCCTGCGGCCACCACGTTCTTCGCAACCCAGCGCATGGCGTACGCCGCGGAACGGTCCACCTTCGACGGGTCCTTGCCGGAGAACGCGCCACCGCCGTGGCGGGCCATGCCGCCGTAAGTGTCCACGATGATCTTGCGGCCGGTGAGTCCGGCGTCACCCACGGGGCCGCCGATGACGAAGGCGCCGGCCGGGTTAAGGATGTTGCGGGTCCGGGAGATGTCCAGGTTGGACAGTGCCATGACGGGGTCGACGACGTGCTCGGCCAGGTCGGCCCGGAGCTGGTCGAGGCTGGCGCCTTCGGCGTGCTGGCTGGAAATCACAACGGTTTCGACCGAGACCGGGCGGTCGCCGTCATAGCCGACGGTGACCTGGGTCTTGCCGTCAGGGCGCAAATAGGACAGTTCGCCGTTCTTGCGGACCTCGGTGAGCCGCTCGGAGAGCCGGTGCGCGAGCCAGATCGGGACCGGCATGTACGAGGGCGTCTCATCGCTGGCATAACCGAACATCAGGCCCTGATCGCCCGCACCCTGGAGGTCATAGTCATCCTCCTGGCGCCCCTCCCTGGCCTCGAGGGAGTTGAACACACCGCCGGCAATGTCATTGGACTGCTGCCCGATCGAGACGGAGACGCCGCAACGGGCGCCGTCGAATCCGTTGGCCGAGGAATCATAGCCGATGCCGAGGATCGTCTCGCGGACGATCTGCGGGATTTCAACGTAGGCATCGGTCGTGACCTCGCCGGCCACGTGGACGAGTCCGGTGGTGGCCAGGGTTTCCACGGCAACGCGGGATTCGGGGTCCTTGGCCAGGAGGGCGTCGAGGATCGCATCGCTGATCTGGTCACAGATCTTGTCGGGGTGTCCTTCGGTCACCGACTCGGACGTGAACAGCCGGAGCGCGGCGGGTACGGACCCGTGGAAGTCTGGGATGTGCAGCGGTAAAGTCACTCAACTACCTTACTGGTTGGGAAACGGACGCCCGGGGGCGTGTGTCTCCATACTAAGGAGACGTTGCTTACGCCAGGCTCAGGCCGGCGGGACGGCGCGCATCAGCTCGAGGCTGATCCTGTCTATCACGTCGGCTGCGACGTCGGACTTGGAACCCGACGCCTTCTGGGGTTCGGAGCCGGACCGGGAAAGGATGACTACGGCGTTGGTATCTTCGCCGAAGACCTTGTCCCGGCCTACCTGGTTGACCACCAGCAGATCGCAGCCCTTGCGGCGGAGCTTCGCCTCCGCGTAATCGAGCACGTCGCCGTCGGCGTCGCCGGTCTCGGCCGCGAATCCGATGATCAGCTGCTCGCGTGACGCGGCATCCCGGACCTCAACGAGTTCCTGCAGGATGTCCGGGTTGCGGACCAGGGTGATGACGGGATCCTCGACGTCGTCGCGCTTCTTGATCTTGCTGCCGGAGACGTCGGCGGGCCGGAAATCCGCGACGGCGGCTGCCATGATCACAACGTCCGAATCCGCCGCGGCGCGCAGGGCCGCCTCGCGGAGTTCCAGCGCTGTCTCCACGCGCACGAGCTCGACGCCGTCGGGCGCCGGGACCTCCATATGGGCGGCCAGCAGCCTGACCCGGGCACCGGCGTCGAGGGCCGCCGCGGCAAGCGCCACGCCCTGCTTGCCGGAGGACCGGTTGCCGAGGAACCGGACGGGATCCAGCGGTTCACGGGTGCCGCCGGCGCTGATGGTGACGGTGAGCCCGGCCAGCGGACGCCGCACCGGGGGCGCTTGGACCAGCGCGAGGGCGGCGGCGAAAACAGCGTCCGGCTCGGGAAGCCGCCCGGGGCCGGAGTCCGTGCCGGTCAACCGGCCGCTGGCGGGTTCGAGCACTGTGACGCCGCGGCTGCGGAGTGTTTCGACGTTGGCCCGGGTGGCCGGATGCTGCCACATCTCGGTGTGCATGGCCGGGGCCATCAGCACCGGCCCGCTGGCCATGAGCAGGGTGTTCCCGAGCAGGTCACCCGCCTGCCCGGTCGCCGCGCGGGCCATCAGGTCGGCAGTCGCCGGGGCAACGACAATCAGGTCCGCCTCGTGGCCGAGACGGACGTGATTGACCGTGTGGACGTCGTCGAAGACGCTGCTGCTGACCGGATGACCGGAGAGCGCTTCCCAGGTCGCGATCCCGACAAAGCGGGTGGCCGCCTCCGTCGGGATGACGGTGACGTCATGACCGGCTTCAGTAAAAAGCCGGAGGAGGGACGCCACCTTGTAGGCCGCTATCCCTCCCCCGACTCCGAGGACTATGCGCACGTGATCTCCGTCAACAGGCAGTCTTTACTCTGCTTCCAGCAGGAACGTTACTCTGCCGCTTCGATCGGCGTGGAGACAAGCTTGCCCTCGTTGATCTCGCGCAAGGCGATCGAGAGCGACTTCTCGTTCAGCTTGGTGTCGACCAGCGGGCCGACGTATTCGAACAGGCCCTCGTGAAGCTGGGCGTAGTACGCGTTGATCTGGCGTGCGCGCTTGGCACCGAAAATCACCAGTCCGTACTTCGAATCGGCAGCCTTCAGCAGCTCGTCGATCGGCGGGTTGATGATGCCTTCAAGGTTCGTGGACACGAAATCTCCAAATTCTAACGGACGTCCCGGCGCCTAGCGCGGGTTCGGGGTCAGCCCCATGAGTGAAACAAGCTCGTCCGCTGCCCGTCGAACGTCATCATTGATGACGGTATGGTCGAACTCCGGTTCAGCGGCGAGTTCTAGTTTAGCGGTTTCCAGCCTCTGCTGCTGTTCTTCGGCGGTTTCGGTGCCGCGGCCGACCAGCCGGCGGACCATTTCGTCCCAGCTGGGAGGCGCGAGGAACACGAATTGCGCGTCGGGGACGGCCTCTTTAACCTGGCGGGCGCCTTGCAGATCGATCTCCAGCAGCACCGAGCGTCCCTCGGCGATCGCAGCGTCCACGGTGCTGCGGAGCGTGCCGTAGCGGTTCCTCCCGTGCACCACGGCCCACTCCAGCAGGTCCCCGTTTTCCACGAGGGCGTCGAACTCCTCGGGCGTCTTGAAGAAATAGTGGATCCCGTCCTGCTCGCCCGGGCGGGCCGGCCGGGTGGTCGCCGATACGGAGAGCCATACGTCGGGATAGTTATCCCGGATGTAGGTGGACACGGTGCCTTTACCGACAGCCGTCGGGCCGGCGAGGACTGTCAGTCCCGGTTTCTTGCTCACATATTCCTTTGGGCGGTGTCTGGTCAGCCGGGCGGGCCGGGCTGTTTGTCGTCTATAAAATCTACCAGCGCCCGGCGCTGGTGGATTCCCAGCCCGCGGACGCGCCTGGACTGGGCAATACCGAGTTGCTCCATGATGGCCGTGGCCCGGACCCGCCCGATGCCCGGCAACGCCTCCAGCAGCTCAAGGATCCGCATCCGGGCGATGGCCTCGTCGGTTTCTCCCGAGCCAATGACCTGCGCGATCGTCAGCTTCCCTGATTTCAACCGTTCCTTGGCCTCGGCCCGGGTAGCCCTGGCGGCGGCGGCCTTGCGCAGGGCGTCGGACCGCTCCTGCGTGGTGAGGGGTCGCAAACTCACTGAGTCCTCCGTGTCCGTCCTCTGTGTCCGGCCGCTGTGTCCGAGCTCTGTGTCCGTCCTCCGGCTGGCCGGCCCGGCCGGTGCGTGCCGCCGGCCGTCAACGGGCCCGCCGCACGGCACCGCTACCGAAGCCGTGCCCTGAACCTACCGTCTTGGGGTGGCAGAAATCAATGGACAACAGGAACCCCGCCCACGGCCCGGCAACTGCCGGACCGTGGGAGGCGCTAGCCGGCCAGCAGTTCGTCGCGGGTGCGCCGGGCGGCGTCGTGCAGTGCCCGGATATCGGGTCCGGCTGCGAGGATGTCCCGGCTTGAGGTTCCCAGGACCTGGGCGTAGGCCGGTCCGAACGTGCGCCGCAGGTCCGCTGCCGTTGCGCCCTGGGCGCCCAGGCCGGGGGCCAGGATCGGTCCGTTCGTGGACACCAGGTCCAGGTCCAGGTCAGTCAGGGCGGATCCGACCGTAGCCCCGACCACGAGCCCGACCGAACCGAGCCCGACCGGACCGGGCCCGCCTGGCGGTGACCCGGTGTAGCGGCGGTTCTCCGCCGCCGTGGCCTCGACAATCCGGCGGGCCACGGAATTGGCCCCGCCGACGTGCTGGACGGAAGCGCCCTCGGGGTTCGAGGTCAAGGCGAGGACAAATACACCGCGGCCCGTCTCGGCCGCGAGGTCCAGGGCCGGCCGGAGCGATTCGAAGCCCAGGTAAGGGCTCAGCGTCACCGAATCCGCGGCCAACAGCGAGCCGTCCCTGAGCCAGGCGTCGGCGTAGGCCGCCATCGTGGAGCCGATGTCTCCGCGCTTGGCGTCGGCAATGGTCAGCACGGAGGCCTCCGCCGCCGCGGCCAGGGTCTGTTCCAGCACGGCCATGCCCGCGGAGCCGTGGCGTTCGTAGAGCGCCACCTGCGGCTTCACCGCGGCAGCGACCGGGCCCACCGCCTCCAGGACGGCCAGTGAAAAACGTTCCAGCCCGGCGGCGTCGTCGGTCAGTCCCCAGGCCTGAAGGAGTGCCGGGTGCGGATCGATGCCGACGCACAGCGGTCCCCTGCCCGCCATCGCCCGGCCGAGCCGGGAGCCGAACGGCTCCCGGCCCGCGCCGCGGGTCTCTGCTGCCACAGCGTTGGCGTCAGGCATTCTGCGCGGCGGTTTCCCGGGCGGCTGCCTGCTGCGCGGCCTGGGATGCGGTCAGGGCGGCGGCGTGCTCCTGGAGGCTGGTCACGGACCACTCGTAGGTCCGCAGAGCCTCGATGGCCTGGACGGCGGCGTTGAACTCGGCCACCGTGGTGATGCACGGGATTCCGATCGAGGTCGCCGCGGCGCGCAGTTCGTAACCGTCGCTGCGGGCTTCTCCGCCGGAGGGCGTGTTGAAGACCATGTCGATGTCACCGGCAATGACCATGTCGGCGATGGTGCCTTCGCCTTCGGCGCTGGAGCCTTCGGCGACCTTCCGGACCGGGGTGGCCTGGATGCCGTTGCGGCGCAGCACGTCAGCGGTGCCGCCCGTCGAGACGATCTCGAAGCCGAGGTCGGAGAGCCGCTTGACCCCCATGATGACCGAGCGCTTGTCCCGGTTCGCGACGGAGACGAAGATCTTGCCTTCGGTGGGCAGTGCGTTGTTCGCGGCGGCCTGGCTCTTGGCGAAAGCCGTGTCGAAGTGCTTATCGATGCCCATGACCTCGCCGGTGGAGCGCATTTCCGGGCCGAGGAGGGAGTCAACGACCTTGCCCTCGGGGGTCCTGAAGCGGCTGAACGGCAGCACGGCCTCCTTGACCGAGACCGGGGCGTCCAGCGGCAGGGTGGAGCCGTCACCGGTTTCCGGCAGCATCTTGTACGCGGTGCGCAGCTGGTTGATGGTTACGCCGGTGCCGATGAGGGCGGCGGCCTTGGCCATCTGCACGCCGGTCGCCTTGGAGACGAACGGCACGGTGCGGGAGGCGCGGGGGTTGGCTTCGAGGACGTACAGGACGTCGGAAGCCAGGGCGAACTGGATATTGATCAGGCCGCGGACGCCGACGCCTTCGGCGATCGCGAGGGTCGCGGTGCGGACCCGTTCCAGGACGTTGCCGCCGAGGGTGATCGGGGGCAGGACGCATGCCGAGTCGCCGGAGTGGATGCCGGCTTCCTCGATGTGTTCCATGATGCCGCCAAGGTACATCTCGGTGCCGTCGTAGAGGGCGTCGACGTCGATTTCGACGGCGTCTTCGAGGAAGCGGTCGATCAGGACCGGGTGGTCCGGGGTGATCTCCGTGGCGTTCGCGATGTAGCGGGAGAGGTTCGGCTCGTCGTAGACGATCTCCATGCCGCGGCCGCCGAGGACGTAGGACGGCCGGACGAGGACCGGGTAGCCGATCTCGTCGGCGATCTTTTTGGCGTCGTCGAAGGACACGGCAGTGCCGTTCTTCGGCGAAATCAGCCCGGCTTCGTCCAGGACGCGGGAGAAAGCACCGCGGTGCTCGGCGAGGTCGATCGCCTCCGGGGACGTGCCCAGGATGGGCACTCCGGCGTCGGCGAGCTGCTGGGCGAGTTTGAGCGGGGTCTGGCCGCCCAGCTGCACGAACACGCCCATGACTCCGCCGGTGCGTTCCTCGGCCGCAATGACCTCGAGGACGTCCTCAAGGGTGAGCGGCTCGAAGTACAGGCGGGTGGAGACGTCGTAGTCCGTGGAGACGGTTTCCGGGTTGCAGTTCACCATCACGGTCTCGTAGCCGGCTTTGCGCAGCGCCATGGAGGCGTGCACGCACGAGTAGTCGAATTCGATGCCCTGGCCGATCCGGTTCGGCCCGGAGCCGAGGATGATGATGGACGGTTTGGCGTGCAGCGCAACCTCGTCCTCCTCGTCGTAGGAGGAGTAGTGGTACGGGGTGTAGGCGGCGAATTCCGCGGCGCAGGTGTCCACCGTTTTGTAGACCGGGCGGATGCCGAGGGCCTGCCGGACACCGCGGACGACGGCTTCGGAGTTGTGCGTCAGGGCGCCGATCTGCTCGTCGGAGAAGCCGTGGCGCTTGGCGCGCTGCAGCATCTCCTGGGTCAGGGCGCTGGCGGACCGGATCTCCCGGGAGATCTCGTTCAGGAGCTGGAGCTGGTCCAGGTACCACGGGTCGATCTTGGTCGCTTCGAAGAGCTGCTCCAGGGTGGCGCCGCCGAGCAGTGCGCGCTGGACCTGGTGCAGGCGTTCTGTGGTCGGCCGTTTGGCCTTCTCAATGAGCTCCGGGACTTCCCATTCCGGGACGTGGCTGAAGTCCAGCTGCGAGCCCTTCTGCTCCAGCGACCGCAGCGCCTTCTGCAGCGCTTCGGCAAAGTTCCTGCCCATCGCCATGGCTTCGCCGACAGACTTCATCGTGGTGGTCAGGGTGGGGTCCGCGGCCGGGAATTTCTCGAACGCGAAGCGCGGGACCTTCACAACGACGTAGTCCAGGGTCGGTTCGAAGGACGCCGGGGTCTTCTGGGTGATGTCGTTCGGGATCTCGTCCAGGGTGTAGCCGAGCGAGAGCTTGGTGGCGATCTTGGCGATCGCAAAGCCGGTGGCCTTCGAGGCGAGGGCCGAGGAGCGGGAGACGCGCGGGTTCATCTCGATGACAACAACGCGTCCGGTGTCCGGCTCCACCGCGAACTGGATGTTGCAGCCGCCGGTGTCGACGCCGACCTCCCGGATGACGGCAATGGAAATGTCCCGCAGGCGCTGGTACTCGCGGTCGGTAAGGGTCAGGGCGGGGGCTACCGTGATGGAGTCGCCGGTGTGCACGCCGACCGGGTCGAAGTTTTCGATGGAGCAGACGACCACGACGTTGTCGTTCTTGTCCCGCATCATCTCAAGCTCGTACTCCTTCCAGCCGAGGATGCTCTCTTCGAGCAGCACCTCGGACGTGGGGCTGTACTGCAGGCCCTGGCCGACGATCCGGCGGAGGTCGGACTCGTCGTAGGCCAGGCCGGAGCCGAGGCCGCCCATCGTGAAGGAGGGACGGACCACCATCGGGTAGCCGAGGTCCTCGGCCGCCTTCAGCGCCTCATCGATGGAGTGGATGATGTGGCTGCGGGCCGATTCGGCGCCGCAGCGCTCCACGACGCCCTTGAACTTCTCGCGGTCCTCGCCGAGTTCGATCGCGGCGATGTTCGCACCGATCAGCTCGACGTTGTACTTGGCCAGGACGCCGTTTTTGTCCAGCGCGATGGCGGTGTTGAGTGCGGTCTGCCCGCCGAGGGTGGGAAGCAGCGCATCCGGCCGCTCCTTGGCGATGATCTTCTCCACCACCTCGGGGGTGATCGGTTCCACGTACGTGGCATCGGCGAACTCGGGGTCCGTCATGATGGTGGCCGGGTTGGAGTTGACGAGGATGACCCGCAGGCCTTCCTCCTTGAGGACGCGCAGTGCCTGGGTGCCGGAGTAGTCGAATTCGGCCGCCTGGCCGATCACGATCGGGCCGGACCCGATGACCATGACGCTCTTGAGGTCAGTTCTCTTGGGCATTACTTCTTGTCCTCAGTCTTGGAATCGGTGGCAGTCTTGGAGTTGGTCTCTGACTCTGCAGAAGAGTCCGCCATCAGGTCGATGAAGCGGTCGAAGAGGTAGGCGGCGTCGTGCGGGCCGGCCGCGGCCTCGGGGTGGTACTGCACGGAAAACGCCGGGATGTCCAGGCAGGAAAGGCCCTCCACGACGTCGTCGTTGAGGCTCACGTGGCTGACCTCGACCCGGCCGTAGCGTTCCTCCGGGGCCTGGGTGGCGCCGTCGAGCGGCGCGTCGACGGCGAAGCCGTGGTTCTGCGAGGTGATCTCGACCTTGCCGGTGCGCCGGTCCAGGACCGGCTGGTTGAGGCCGCGGTGGCCGTAGCGCAGCTTGTAGGTGCCGAAGCCCAGGGCGCGGCCCAGGATCTGGTTGCCGAAGCAGATACCGAAGTACGGGATCTTCTCGTCAAGGACCGAGCGGAGCAGCTTGACCTGGTTGTCAGCGGTGGCAGGGTCGCCCGGGCCGTTGGACATGAAGAACCCGTCCGGGTTGACGGCCTGGACGTCGGCCAGGGTCGCCGTGGCGGGCAGGACGTGGACGCGGACGCCGCGTTCGGCAAACCGGATGGGGGTCATCCGTTTGATGCCTAAGTCGATGGCCGCGATGCTGAACCGCGGCTCGCCGTCCCAGCCGTGATCTTTCGGTTCCACGGTGTAGGCGGCGTCGACGCTGACTTCCTCGGCGAGCCGGGAGCCTTCCATTGGTGCGCTGGCCAGGACCGCGTCCACGAGTTCCTTGTCCGTGGCGCTGGCGGCGTCGCCGGAAAAGATCCCGGCGCGCATGGTCTTGTGCTCGCGCAGGTGGCGGGTGATGGCCCGGGTGTCGACGCCCTGGATGCCGACGACGCCCTGCTCGATGAGTTCGTCGTCGAGGCTGCGTTCGGAGCGCCAGTTGGACGGGCGGCGGGCGGCGTCGCGGACGATGTAGCCGGCTACCCAGATGCGGCGGGATTCGGCGTCGTCGGCGTTGACGCCGGTGTTGCCGATATGCGGTGCCGTCTGGACCACGAGCTGGCGGGCGTAGGAGGGGTCCGTGATGGTCTCCTGGTAGCCGGTCATGCCGGTGGCGAAGACGGCCTCGCCGAGGGCGGTTCCGGTGGCGCCGTAGCTGGAGCCGCGGAAGATCCGCCCGTCCTCGAGGACGAGGGCGGCGGGGGTGGAGGCTGGTGCTGTCACTGCGGTTCCTTTTGCTGCTTTGGTGTCCGTCACGTTGTTACTTTCCACTATCGGCGTTTGCCTGAGGGGCTGCGGAGATCAAGTCCTGCAAGGCCTGGAGGATGGTTGTTTTGTCCTGTGCGTGCCGGGTGCGGAACCCGGTGTCCAGCTCGCGGGTGCCCAGCATCCAGCTCACCACCAGCAGTCCGTCCTTTTCCACGAACTTGCCCGCCATGCCGCTGTCCTGGCGTATTCCGGTGAGCCGCGCGGCCGGGATGAAGACCGGGCCTGCGCCGGACCGGTCGAAGAGGACACCGTCGGGGTAGACGGTCAGTTCGGCGTTGGTGCGGAGCCCCAGGCCGTGCACGGCGATCCGGTCCAGCCAGTCACCGGACGTGGTGGACGCGACGTACTGGCCGTCTGCCGCAGCCAGCGGGGTGCCCAGGGTGGCGGGAACCTCCGGCAGGGTCTCGACGTCGGCCTGCCGGCGGAGCCGGTTCCGCCAGCCGATGCCCAGCAGCGCGATGATGACGACGGCGAAGGCCAGCATGGCCAGTCCGGCGACGACCCGCTCCATCAGTGCCTGCCCGACGCGCCGGCATTGGGCCGGTCCGAAGTTTCCGGACGCCACCGGTACGGTGTGTTGAGCTTGCCCTCCAGGACGGTGGGGTGGCCTTTGAAGAAGGTTGCCATGACCTTGCCTGGGAGTTCCCGGCCGGCGAACGGTGAGTTACGGCCCATGGTTGCCATCTTAGAAGGGTCCACGGTCCAGCGCGCAGCCGGGTCGACGAGTATGACGTTGGCGGGTTCGCCTACCTCCAGCGGGCGGCCCTGGTCCGTCAGCCGTCCGATGCCTGCCGGTGCCGTGGACGTGACCCGGGCGAAGTCGGCCCAGCCCATCAGTCCGGTCTCGATCATGGTGTGCTGGACCACGGAGAGCGCGGTTTCCAGGCCGGTCATGCCCATGGCGGCCTGCGCCCATTCGCATTCCTTGTGTTCGCTCGGATGCGGGGCATGGTCGGTGCCGACGACGTCGATCGTTCCGTCGGCGAGGGCGGCCCGCAGGGCCTGGACGTCGGTGTCGGTGCGCAGCGGCGGGTTGACCTTGTAGACGGGGTCGTAGCTGCGGACCAGCTCATCCGTGAGCCAGAGGTGGTGCGGGCGTGACCTCGGCGGTGACGTTCACGCCGCGGGACTTGGCCCAGCGGATGATCTCGACGGAGCCGGCGGTGGAGACGTGGCAGACGTGCAGCCGGGACCCGACGTGCTGGGCCAGCAGGACGTCGCGGGCGATGATGCTTTCCTCGGCGACGGCGGGCCAGCCGGCGAGGCCGAGGACGGCGGAGACTTCGCCTTCGTTCATCTGGGCGCCGGCCGTGAGGCGGGGTTCCTGCGCGTGCTGGGCCACGACGCCGTCGAACGCCTTGACGTATTCAAGCGCCCGGCGCATGATCACCGGATCGTGGACGCAGATGCCGTCGTCGGAGAAGACCCTGACGCGGGCCCGCGAATCGGCCATGGCGCCGAGTTCGGCGAGTTGCTCACCCGCGAGGCCGACGGTGACCGCGCCGACCGGGCGGACGTCGACCCAGCCTGCGGTCCGGCCGAGGGTGTGGACCTGTTCGACAACGCCGGCGGTGTCCGCCACCGGGGTGCTGTTGGCCATCGCGTGGACGGCGGTGTAGCCGCCGAGGGCGGCGGCCCGGGTGCCGGTCTCGACGGTTTCGGCGTCTTCGCGGCCGGGCTCGCGCAGGTGGGTGTGGATGTCCACCATGCCCGGCAGTGCCACGAGGCCGGCCGCGTCGATGACGGTGGCTCCGCCGGCGTCGAGGCCCTGCCCGCGGGCGGCGATGATGCCGTCGCGGATCAGGAGGTCTTCGGCCGCTCCGCCGAGGATTGCTGCACCGCGGATGAGGTAGTCGCCGGTCACGGTTGCGTCCTGTTGCTGTTCTGCCATCAGTGGTTCTCCTGCTTTGTGGTGGCGGCGGCGGGTGCGGCGCCCGGGGTGGCGGCTGGTTCGCGGGTGTCCCCGGAGAGCAGCAGGTACAGGGCTGCCATGCGGATGGACACGCCGTTGCGTACCTGGGCGAGCACGGTGGAACGGGGTGAGTCCGCGGCGGCCGAGGATATTTCCAGGCCGCGGTTCATCGGGCCCGGGTGCATGATGATGGTGTCCTTGAGGCCGAGGCTGTCGAGCGCCCGCAGACGGTTGTCATCGAACCCCCAGCGCCGCGAGTACTCGCGGGCCGTCGGGAAGAACGAGGCATTCATCCGTTCGCCCTGGACCCGGAGCATCATCATGGCGTCGGTGCCCTTGGCAAGGGTTTCGTCCAGGTCGTAGCTGACCTCGCAGGGCCAGGCGTCCACGCCGATGGGCAGCAGGGTCGGCGGCGCGACGAGGGTGACCTCGGCGCCCAGGGTGCGGAGCAGCCAGACGTTGGACCGCGCCACCCGGGAATGGAGCACGTCGCCGGCGATGGCGACCCGCATGCCGGCCAGGTCTGCTCCGGCGGAGGGTGTGCCGGTCAGTTGTGACCAGTGCCGGCGCATCGTGAAGGCGTCCAGCAGCGCCTGGGTGGGGTGTTCGTGGGTGCCGTCGCCGGCGTTGATGATGGCGGCGTCGATCCAGTCGGTGGCCGCCAGGCGGTGCGGGGCGCCGGAGGCCCAGTGCCGGATGACGACGGCGTCGGCGCCCATCGCCGCGAGCGTCTGCGCGGTGTCTTTGAGGGATTCCCCCTTGGAGACCGAGGAGCCTTTGGCGGCGAAGTTGATGACATCCGCGGAGAGCCGTTTGGCGGCAGCTTCGAAGGAGATCCGGGTGCGGGTGGAGTCTTCGAAGAACAGGTTCACGACGGTGCGGCCGCGCAGGGCGGGTAGCTTCTTGACCTCGCGCTCCCCCACAGCCGCCATTTCCTCGGCGGTGTCGAGGATCCGGACGGCGTTGGACAGGCTGAGGTCTTCGGTGGACAGCAGGTGCCTCATGCCAGGGCCTCGATGACCACTTCGTTGACCGGGGTGCCCTCCACTGAATCTGTTTCCTCGAGCCGGACGCGGACCTTTTCGGACGATGAGGTGGGCAGGTTCTTACCGACATGGTCGGCCCGGATGGGCAGTTCACGGTGGCCACGGTCAATCAGGACGGCCAGGCGGACGATCCGGGGGCGGCCAAGGTCGATGATGGCATCGAGGGCCGCCCGGATGGTCCGTCCCGAGTAGAGGACGTCGTCAATCAGGACAACGACTTTGTTGTCGATTCCGGTGCGGGGCAGCACGGTGGGGTACGGGGGCCGTGTGGGCTGGTGCGAGAGGTCGTCGCGGAACATCGTGACGTCGAGTTGACCGACGATGGCGGCGGCGTCCACGGAGGGATCGGCGGCGGCGATCTTGGCGGCGAGGCGGACGGCGAGGGGGTACCCGCGGAGCGGAATGCCGAGCAGGACGAGGTCCCGGGAGCCCTTGTTGGCCTCAAGAATTTCATGGGCAATACGAGTGAGTGCGCGGTCGATGTCTGCCTGGTTGAGGACAACCCTGGTGAGTACAACCTTTGCCGGACCCGGTGCAGCTGGCACAGAAGTCAAAGCTCGTCTCCCCTTTCCCCGCCTCACGGGACGGAATTAAAAAAGGATCATTTGTCCTTTCAAATTACCACACGGCCGCCGCCGAACCCTCCAGCGGCCGTCCGGGCACAGGCGGCCCTCATCACATTTGCTAGGGTTGCGCGTCGTAGGCCGCCTACGCTAGCTCCATGACGAACAGCGGGCCGCCCTACCACCACCCCGGTGCAGACCCCGGGAACCAGAATCCCCTTCCCGAGCACGCGAACCCCACCTGGCTGGGGCACATCCAGCCCCGGTATTACCTGCCGGCTCCGGTGGACGGCGCCGGGGTCCGGCCTGTCCTGCCGGCGGCCGGCACGCGGCGGCCGACCGCAGGCCTGGCCGGGCTGGTGGCGGCAGGCGGAGTGCTCGGTTTCCTCGGCCTGTTCCTGGTGTTGCCGTTCCTGCTGCGGAACACCGGAACGGCCGGATTCGCGGTCGGCTTCGTGGCATCCCTGGTCCCGCTCTCGGCAGTGCTGCTCGCCGTGTACGTGATCGACCGCTGGGAGCCCGAGCCCAAGCGGCTGCTGATTTTCGCGTTCATCTGGGGTGCGGTCGTATCCATTGCCGTGACGATGCTGATTCAGCCGTACTTCGCGCTGGCCGCAGGCCCGGCCGCGGGGCTGGATCCGACCGTCTTCGCGGTGACTGTCCAGGCACCCGTAGTTGAGGAGTTCGCGAAGTCCCTGGGGTTGCTCCTGATCCTGCTGTTCGCCCGGAAGCACTTCGACGGCCCGGTTGACGGGGTGGTGTTCGCCTTTACGATCGCCGGCGGCTTCGCCTTTACCGAGAACATCCTCTACTTCGGCCGTGCCATCGCCGGGTCGGAAACGCCGGGCGCCGACCTTGCCATGGTGTTCTTCCTGCGGGGGGTGATGTCACCGTTCGCGCACGCCATCTTTACCGGCACCACCGGACTCATCCTGGGTCTCGCGGCACGCCGGGCGGGTCCCGGGATGTCGTTCATTGCGTTCGGTGCGGGACTCATTCCCGCGATGCTGCTGCACAGCAGCTGGAACAGCATGGGCCCGGACTTCCTTCTCCAGTACCTGTTCGTCCAGGTGCCGATCTTCCTGGCCACGGTCCTGGTGATCGTGCTCCTGCGGGTGGCGGAGAACCGGCTGACCCGGCAGCGGCTGCGCGAGTATGCTGCCGCCGGCTGGTTTGCCGCGTCGGAGGTGGACGTGCTGGCTACCGCCGCCGGCCGCCGCACCGCGCTTCGCTGGGCCGCCACGCGCGGCCGGCGACGGCAGATGAAGGCATTCCTGCGCGCCGCCACAAGGCTCGCCTTCACCCGGCAACGGATCCTCAGCGGCCGGGACGTCGCGGAACACCAGCTCGACGAGCGGCACCAGCTGGCCGGCATCCCGGCCCTCCGCGACGCCGTCCTGCGCTGAGAACAAAAGAACCCCGTCCAGGCCGACCTGAACGGGGTTCTTGAGGTGTGCACGCTAGGCGAGCAGCGAGGGCTTGAGCTGCTGCAGCCGGCCCAGGAGGCCGTTGATGAACGACGGCGATTCGTCCGTGGAAAGCGTCTTGGCCAGGGCCACCGCTTCGCTCACGGCTACGCCGTCGGGGACGTCTTCGTTGTACAGCAGTTCCCAGGTGCCGATCCGCAGGATGATGCGGTCCACCGACGGCATCCGCTCCAGGGTCCAGCCCTGCGAATAGGTTTCCAGGAATTCGTCGATGGATGCCTGGTGCGAGACCACGCCTTCAACGATTTCGAGGGTGTACGGATTGACGATCTGGTCGGTCTGCTCACGGCGGGACCGCAAAACGTCGAACGCTGAGAGGGAGCGCTGCTCCGCCTCGAACAAAACATCCAGGGCCCGGTTCCGGGCCTTACCGCGGGCACTCACTAGTCGTTGACCCGGCCGAGGTAGCTGCCGTCGCGGGTGTCGACCTTAACCCGGGTGTTGTTCTCGACGAACAGCGGCACCTGGATCTCGTAGCCGGTCTCAAGGGTGGCGGGCTTGGTGCCTGCCGAGGAGCGGTCGCCCTGCAGGCCCGGCTCCGTGTAGGTGATTTCCAGGACGACGCTCGGGGGCAGTTCGATGTAGAGCGGGTTGCCCTCGTGGATGGCGATGTTGACCATCTGGTTTTCGAGCATGAAGTTGGTGGCATCGCCGACGGTGGCGGCCGAGACGGTGAGCTGGTCGAAGTCGCTTGTGTCCATGAATACGAAGTCCGCGCCGTCCTGGTACAGGTACTGGTAGTCGCGGCGGTCAACCGTGGCGGTCTCGATCTTGAGTCCGGCGTTGAAGGTCTTGTCGACGACCTTGCCGGACATCACGTTACGCATCTTGGTGCGCACGAATGCGCCGCCCTTGCCCGGCTTGACGTGCTGGAACTCGATGATGTTCCACAGCTGGCCCTCCAGCTTAAGGACGGTTCCGTTTTTGATGTCGTTAGTGGTTGCCACTGTATCCTCTGGTTTCGTTTAGGCGGGGGCGCACTGCCAGCCTGGTATGTCGGGCAGGCACGCCGAACGGCCCGCCAGCTCGTATTATCAAAAATCCAAAAACCATTCTACCGGTTTCTGCGGGGCGCTGCCCGACGCGGGCCCCTGGAGGCCCCGCCGGAGCTTCAGCCTTCCTGCTCCAGCATGTGCCGTGCGCGCTGCAGCGCCACCGTCGAGGCGTAGATCAGCGCGGCGTCGTCGGCGGCGGCGACGCGTAGATCGAGCGCCGCGGCCAGGCTGTCCACCGCGGCGGCGAAGTTTCCGACGGCGAAGTGCGAGCGGCCCTGGTGCTGCAGGACGGCGGCCTCCTGCAGGGTGCCCTGCGTTTCGGCCAGCAGCTGGGCGTACAGCTCCGCGGAGGCATCCAGCCGGTTCGCCATGCGCAGCAGGACGGCTTCGAAGAGGCGGAGCCGGATCGCGCTCGGCTGCCGGCAGCGGGCCGCCGCCAGCAGCTCAGCGGCCTCGGCGGTCCGCCCTTCAACGAGGCGGACGTAAATCATGTCCGCGGGGTCCGTGGAGGCGGCCAGGGCGGCGGCGCACACTTCCGCATTGACGATTTCCGGGAGCAGGCTCTCGGGGTTGATCCTGATGCCGGCGAATCCCGCTTCCGGCCATTCGCTCGTGGATGCACCCAGGAGCATCATGAGGCGATTTCCTGGTAGGCGGCAAAGAGCAGCGATGTGTCGGGGACGTCGAGGATTCCCGGGCGGGCCACGCCGTCGAGCACCACAAAACGCAAGAGATCGCCGCGGGACTTCTTGTCCCGCCGCATGCCGTCCAGCAATGCCTGCCACCGGTCCCGGCGGTAGGTGATGGGCAGGCCCAGGCTTTCCAGGATGCTGCGGTGCCGGTCAGCGTCCGCGTCGCTGAGGCGGCCGACGCTGCGGGCCAGTTCGGCCGCAAACATCATGCCCACGGAGACGGCGGCACCGTGCCGCCAGGAGTAGCGTTCGGCAAGTTCAATGGCATGGCCGAGCGTGTGGCCGTAGTTGAGGATCTCGCGGCGGCCGGACTCCTTCAGGTCCTCGGAGACGACTTCCGCCTTGACGCTGATGGCCCGCTCGATCAGTTCCCGGAGGATGGCAGAGCGGGGATCGGAAACGGCGGAGGGGTCTTTTTCGATCAGGTCCAGAATGGCCGGGTCGGCGATGAACCCGCATTTGATCACTTCGGCCATGCCGGAGATAAGTTCGTTTTTCGGCAGGGTATCCAGCGTGTCCAGGTCCGCCAGGACACCGGCCGGCGGGTGGAAGGCGCCTACGAGGTTCTTGCCTTCCGCGGTGTTGATGCCGGTCTTGCCGCCCACGGCCGCGTCCACCATGCCGAGCAGGCTGGTGGGCATGTGGATGACCTTCACGCCGCGCAGCCAGGTGGCGGCAACGAAGCCGGCGAGGTCCGTCACCGCGCCGCCGCCGACGGCGACGACAGCGTCGGAGCGGGTGAAGTCATTCTGCCCCAGCACCTGCCAGCAGAAGGAGGCCACCTCAATGTGCTTGCCTTCTTCGGCATCCGGTATTTCCGCGGTCAACGCGGTGAATCCGGCCGCTGCCAGCTCTTCCCGGACCGTGTCTCCAGTGAGGCGCAGCGCGCGCGGGTGGATGACGAGGACGCGTTTGACGCGCTCCCCCAGGAGCTTTGGAAGGCCGGCCAGCAGGCCCCGGCCGACGACGACGTCGTAGTTCTCACCGGGGGTATTTCCGGTGACTTTGATGACGGTTGATTCGGTATTCACTAGTCAACTTTCTTTGTCGCCGCTGGCGCGGGAGTGGCTGCGGCCGTCGCGGCGGTGTACTCCTGCAGCGCAGCGTCGAGCTGGCGGGCCAGCTCCGGAACGGTGCCGCTGCGGACATCGAGAACAAGATCGGCGAGCCGTTCATAGACCGGCTTGCGGGTGGTAAAGAGTGCCTGCCACCTTCCGATGGCATCGCCGGCCAGGAGCGGCCGGGCCGAGTTGCGCGTGATGCGTTCGGCGACGGTATCGGCGTCGCATTCGAGGTAGACCACCGTACAGCGGCCGAGGAGCTGCTGCGTGCCCGAATCGAGGACAGCGCCGCCACCGAGCGAGATGACAACATCGTTGCCCGCCGCCTGGTCGATCGCCTGGGCGACCGCACGGGCCTCGATTTCGCGGAAGGCCGGCTCCCCGCGGCCGGCGAAGATTTCGGCGATGGGGCCGTACTGGTTGACGACCACATCGTCGGTGTCCACAAACGCGGCCCCGCGGTGCTGCGCCAGGTTGCGTCCGATGGCGGACTTTCCGACCGCCATCGCCCCGATCAGGACTACCGGCCGGCCCGCAGCAGGAACCTGCCCTGCAGTTCCGGGCTGGTCTTTGCTCCGGGCCCGCACTAGCGCCCGATCGAGTCCAGGGACGCCGGAATGCTGTCCAGGTACCCCTTGATATTGCGGGCGGTCTCCTCGACGGAGTCGCCGCCGAACTTCTCCGCGACGGCCTCGGCGAGAACCAGGGCGACCATGGCCTCGGCCACGACACCAGCCGCCGGGACGGCACAGACATCCGAGCGCTGGTGGTGGGCTTTGGCGGCCTCCCCCGTGCTGACGTCAACAGTCTTGAGCGCGCGCGGCACGGTGGCGATCGGCTTCATGGCCGCACGGACACGCAACACGTCCCCGATGCTCATACCGCCTTCGATCCCGCCGGCGCGGTTGGACGTGCGGATGATCCTGCCCGCGGAGTCCTTGACGATTTCATCGTGCGCGGCCGAACCACGGCGCGCGGCTGTGAGGAAGCCGTCCCCGACTTCCACCCCCTTGATCGCCTGGATCCCCATCAGGGCGGCGGCAAGGCGGGAGTCGAGGCGGCGGTCCCAGTGGACGTAGCTGCCGAGCCCCGGCGGCAGGCCGTAGGCGAGGACCTCGACGACACCACCGAGGGTCTCGCCTTCCTTGTGCGCGATATCAACCTCGGCGACCATGGCGTCGGAGGTCTCACGGTCGAAGCAGCGCAAGGGGTCGGTGTCGAGGGCGATCACGTCGCCGGGAACCGGCAGCGGGCGCCCTTCCGGGACCGCAACGCTGGCGATGGAGACAGTATGGGAGACCAGTTCGATGCCGAGCTGCTCCAGGAAGGCGGCCGCGACGGTGCCGAGGGCCACGCGGGTGGCCGTTTCCCGGGCGCTGGCCCGCTCCAGCACGGGCCGGGCCTCATCGAAACCGTATTTCTGCATGCCGGTGAAGTCGGCGTGGCCGGGCCGGGGGCGGGTCAGCGGGGCATTGCGCGCCTGGTCGGCGAGGATCTCCGGATCAACCGGGTCGGCAGACATGATCTGCTCCCACTTGGGCCATTCCGTGTTGCCGATCTGGATGGCCACGGGGCCGCCCTGCGTGATCCCGTGCCGGACGCCGCCCAGGACCGTTACGACGTCCTGTTCAAACTTCATCCGGGCACCGCGGCCGTAGCCCAGGCGGCGTCGCGCCAGGGCCTCGCCGATCCGGGCGCTGGTGAGCTCAACACCGGCGGGCACGCCTTCAATAATTCCGACCAGTGCCGGGCCATGGGATTCTCCGGCAGTCAACCAACGCAACATAAAATCCATCCTGCCATGTCCGGCACTTAGAACACCCGCCGGGGGGCCCCGACTGCGTCACACATCACATCTATGACTTCCGCCGGTACGGTCCGGCCCGGGCCGGTGAAGAGGCGGACCTGCTCCACCGCCTGGTAGATCAGCATTTCCAGTCCGGGAACCACTGTTCCGCCCGCGTCCTGCCAGGCCGCGGCAATGCGGCTGGGCCACGGATCGTAGGCGACGTCCAGGAGTACGCCGGGTGCTTTCCGCGCCGGCGCACTACCGGATGACCCGGGCTCTCCGGTCCGCAGTTCAGGGTCCTGCGAAGGGTCCAGCGCGGCGGCCAGCGGGTCCGCCAGCGGGTCGGCGGCGCGCGGCGGAAGGGTGGAGATGACGACGTCGGCAGCGGCCACGGCGGGCGCCGCGCCGGTAATCGGATGCACCTGGACGGGGAACCCGAGCGCAGTGGCCGCGGCGCGGGCTTCAGCCGCCCGGGTCACGTCCCGCACGTAGATGGCGGCGGACGGCGCGCCGAGTTCCTGCAGGGCGGCGACGGCGGCGGCGGCGGTGCCGCCGCCGCCGAGAATGACGGCCGATGGTGCAGACGCGGCGCCGGCGTAGCGCAGGGCATTGACGATGCCGGCAACATCGGTGTTGTAGCCGACCAGGCGGCCGGCACCGGCGCTGCCGGCGCGTTCTACGGCGACCGTGTTGATGACACCAAGGACGCGTCCCACGCCGCGGACCTCGTCGACCTCCCCGGCCATGGCGGACTTCAGGGGCATGGTCACGGACAGCCCGCACCACCCTTCGCCGGCCTGGACGTCGCGGCGGACGCCGGCCATGAACTCCGGGAGGGTGGCCTCCGTGACGTCGATGGCTGTGTAGGCGATCCCGGCGCCCAGGAAGGCATAGGCGGCCTGGTGGAGCGCCGGGGACTTGGAATGGCCGATCGGATGGCCCAGGACCGCCGCCCGCTGGGTCATACGCAGCGGCCGGGGTTGTCGTTACACCACGCGTTGTACTGTGCCACGTAGACATTGTGCTGGGCCAGGGTGGACGAGAACTTGGTTTCCTTCGTGTCCAGGTTGATGGTCACCCAGTACAGGTATTCGTTATCGGCGGGCTTGGCGGCGGCGTCGATAGCCGTCTTGCCGGGCGATCCGATCGGACCGGCAGGCAGCCCGGTGTTGGCGTAGGTGTTGTACGGGTTCGATTTGTCGGCCTTCTGCTCTTCATCAATGTGGAAACTCTTGATGCCGAGCCCGTAGGTGACGGTGGCGTCCGACTGGATGAGTCCGTTGGTCTCCGTGTTAGTGGGCTTGAGCCGGTTGTAAATGGCTCCTGCGACGTCGCCGTACTCGGCCTGGCCGCCTTCCGCCTGCACGATGCTGGCCACGGTAATGACCTCGTACTGCTTTGCCGGATCGGTGACGCCCTGGGCCTTGAGTTCGTCCAGGGTAGTTGAGACGAGTTTCTGCAGGACGTCCTCGGCGGAGGTCTCAAGCGGGAACCGGTACTCCCCCGGCGCCAGGAAGCCTTCGAGGTTCTTGGCCTGGGAGGGGACGCCGAACTGGGCCGGCGCGTCGCTCAGCTCCGTCAGCACGGAGACGGGCACACCGCTCCCCTCGGAGATCGCCTGCAGGGATTCGCCGATGCGCAGGCCGGCGTTCAGGGCGATGTACATCACCTTGCTCTGTTCCCGGTCGAGCAGGGCCGCCACGGCGTCCGAGTTCTTCATCTCGTGGCGCATCGTGAAATCGCCCGGTTTAAGTGCGCCACCGGCGGCGAGGAATTCCTTGAGGAAGGCATCCGCGCTGGCGACGACGTTCTTTTCCTGCAATTCGACGGCGACCGCCCGGGGGCCTGCCCCCTGGGGTACCGTGATCGTCAGCTCGCCGGTTCCCGGGCCCGGGTAGTCCGCCACGGAGTCGGCGCCGAGCAAGGGTTTGAGGAATTGTGCGCCGACGGAGAACGCAACGACCAACATCGTCAGCGTGATGACCAACGCCAGGAACTGCCTCCTGCGGCGGATCTTCCTCGACGGACCCTTGGGGGTGCGCGCGGCTGCCCGCGCCATCAGGTCCTCTCCCTGTTCGTCGTATTCCTCGCCGGAGTCGTAGCTTCCAGCGGGGTGCGCCTCTGCCGGATGCAGCCCGGCGTCCTCGTAGACAAAGTGCGCCTCGGTTTCTGTGTAGGGACCGGCAGGCGCGTCCTCGGTGTGGTCGTAATAGCGGCTGACAGCAGCGGGCGCGAGGTCGCGGGCCTCCACCGTGTACAAAGCCGTGGTTTCCGCCTCGTGCGGTGCGGGGGCGGCCCGGGAGTCGTCCTGCTCGACAGCCGGCGGATGCGCGGGCGGCTGCGCGGGCGGTGTCGGGGGCTGAGGATCGGCCGGCAGCGGGTCCTCGTCCGGACCGTTTTCGAAGGCCTGCGGCGGGATGATGCTGTGTCCCTGGGTGCCCTGGAGCTTCTCTAGCGCGCGGATCTCCTTGCGCGTCAGCGCCCGGCCGTCGTCGCCAAGAGCCTCACCGGCGGAGTCATCGTTGTTGACGGGGCTCACTGTAGCCTTCCCTGGTCTGTGGGTCGTGTGTTCTCTGCCGGTGTCCGGGCGGGCTGTCCCGCCCACCCGCCGCCGCCGCTCGGCCCCGGTGCGGACTCCGCGTCAACGCGGACTCCGACCTCCGTCCCCTTGGCCTTTTGCATATCGATCGCATGTTGCAGGATACCTGCGGCCGCAACCTGATCCACAACCTTACGGTGGTCCCTGCTGCTCATGCCAGCCTCGTGCAGGTTCCGGTGGGCCGTCACGGAGCTCAGCCGCTCATCCACCAGGCGCACCGGCAGTGCTGATCCGGCGCTGCGCAATGCCCCGGCCAGGAGGCGCGCATACTCCGTGGCCATCCGGGCAGAGGCATGTTCCTCGCCTTTCATGGTTCTCGGCAGGCCCACAAAGATCTCCACGGCGTCCAGTTCGGCGGCCAGGGCCGCGAGGATCCGCACGTCGGTGTTCTTCTTGGTGTTGCGGGTCAGGGTGCGCAACGGCGTCGCCAGGATGCCGTCGCGGTCACAGACGGCGACTCCCACCCGGACGGTGCCGACGTCCACCCCCAGTTTCACGCCCCGGGGGTAGGCGTCGGGTGCAGCAGCTTCAGTCACGGAACGTCCAGTTATCGGCGGGTAATGGCGTCCACGACGGCGCCGAGTGCGGCGCCGATCTTGGCGGCGTCGGTGCCGCCACCCTGCGCGACGTCGTCCTTGCCGCCGCCGCCACCGCCGAGGATGCCGGCAGCGAGGCGCACCAGGGCACCGGCTTTCACTCCGGCAGCGCGGGCGGCGTCGTTGGTGGCGATCAGGATCACCGGGCGGTCATTGCTGACCCCGGCGACCGCGACGGCGCTGGGCTCTGACCCGAGGCGCGTGCGCAGGTCCAGGGCAAGGCCGCGGAGGTCGTCGGCGCCGCTGACCTGGCCGGCGTCGTGTGCGATGACGGTGATCCCGTTGGCATCCTTGGCGCTGCCGACAAGCTGCGCGGCAGCCGCCGTGAGCTGCTCCTTACGCAGCCGCTCCAGCTCCTTCTCGGCCGCCTTGAGCTTGGCCAGTGTGCTGGCGATCCGGTCCGTGAGTAGTCCGGAGGGGACCTTGAGCATTTCGGTGAGTTCAGTGACGAGGGCGCGTTCGGCGGCGAGGTGCCGGAAGGCATCCATACCGACGAAGGCCTCCACACGGCGGTTTCCCGAACCGACGGACTGCTCGCCGAGCAGCGACAGACTGCCGATCAGGGAGGTATTGTCGACGTGCGTGCCGCCGCAAAGCTCACGTGACCAGGCGCCGTCGATCTCCACGACGCGGACCTCGTTGCCGTAATTTTCGCCGAAGAGGGCCATGGCGCCGAGGGCCTTGGCCTCGGCGAGGCCCATGACTTTGGTATCCACCTTGAAATTGTTCCGGATGGCGATGTTGGAGACTTCTTCGATCTCGGACCGGGTGGCGGCGCTGAGCCCTTCACCCCAGGCGAAGTCGAAGCGCAGGTAGCCTGCCTTGTTGAACGAGCCCCGCTGCACCGCCTCCGGGCCGAGGATCTGGTGCAGCGCGGCGTGCACAATGTGCGTGCCGGTGTGGGCCTGCTCGGCGGCGTGGCGGCGTTCCCGGTCGACGGCGGCCTGGACCAGCGAGTCGGCTCCGATCTCGCCTTCGCGCACGATCGCCTTGTGCACGCTGAGGCCCTTGAGCGGACGCTGGACGTCGAGGACCTCGACGACGAAGCCGTCGCCGGTGATGAGGCCGGTGTCAGCGGACTGGCCGCCTGCTTCGGCATAGAACGGGGTCTCCGCCAGCACGAGTTCGATTTCGTCGCCCGTGGCGGCCTGACTGACCTTTCGTCCACCGGAGAGGATGCCGCGGACCTTTGATTCGCCCTGGAGCTCGGTGTATCCGGTGAAGACCGTTTCGCCGGCGCTCAGCAGTTCCTGGAAGGCGGAGAGGTCGGCGTGGGCGCCCTTCTTGCCCTTGGCGTCGGCCTGGGCACGCTGGCGCTGTTCCAGCATCAGCTTGCGGAACTGGGGTTCGTCGACCTTCAGCCCGGCTTCCTCGGCCATTTCGAGGGTGAGGTCGATCGGGAACCCGTACGTGTCGTGCAGGGCGAAGGCGTCGGCACCGGACAGCGGCAGGCCCGCTGCCTTGGATTCCTTGACAGCGTCCTCAAGCCGCGCCGTGCCCGACGCGATTGTCCGCAGGAATGCTTTCTCCTCGGCGTAGGCGATCCGGCTGATGCGGTCGAAGTCGGTCTCCACGACCGGGTAGACACCCTTCATGGCGTCCCGGGAGGCCGGCAGCAGGTCCGGCAGGCAGGCCTTTTCGACGCCGAGCAGGCGCATCGAACGCACGGCGCGGCGGATGAGGCGGCGCAGCACGTAGCCGCGGCCTTCGTTGGAGGGGCTGACGCCGTCGGCGATCAGCATCAGCGCGGAACGGATGTGGTCGGCGACGACGCGCATCCGGACATCGTCGGTGTGGTGCGGGTCCTCGGCCGACTCCGCAGAGGTGTACGCCTTGCCGGTCAGCTCGGCTGCCTTGTCGATGACCGGACGGACCTGGTCCGTTTCGTACATGTTCTCGACGCCCTGCAGGATCATGGCGAGGCGTTCCATGCCGAGTCCGGTGTCGATGTTCTTCTTGGGCAGTTCGCCGGTGATGTCGAAGTCGACCTTGGAGCGGACGTTGTCGATCTGGTACTGCATAAAGACAAGGTTCCAGATTTCGATATACCGGGTTTCGTCTGCCAGCGGACCGCCCTCGACGCCGTAGGCGGGGCCCCGGTCGTAGTAGATCTCGGAGCAGGGACCGGCCGGGCCCGGCTGGCCGGTGGACCAGTAGTTGTCCGCCTTGCCCATCCGCTGGATCCGTTCGGCGGGGACGCCGGTGTTCTGGAGCCACAGCTCCTTGGCCTCGTCGTCCTCCTCGTAGACCGTCACCCAGAGGCGCTCGGGCGGCAGGCCGTAGCCGCCGTCGTCGACGCCGGTGGTCAGCAGTTCCCAGGCGAACTTGATGGCGTCTTCCTTGAAGTAGTCGCCGAAGGAGAAGTTGCCGCACATCTGGAAGAAGGTGCCGTGGCGCGCGGTCTTGCCGACTTCTTCGATGTCGCCGGTGCGGATGCACTTCTGGACACTGGTGGCCCGCTGGAAGGGGGCTTCCTCACGCGCGGTCAGGTAAGGGATGAACGGGACCATGCCGGCCACCGTGAACAGCAGGGAAGGGTCGCTGGAGACCAGGGAGGCGGAGGGAACCGCCGTGTGGCCCTTGCTGACAAAAAAGTCGATCCAGCGCTTGGTGATCTCCTGCGACTTCATGAGCTGTTTACGTACCCTTCAATATTCACTGCGTAGTGGGTCCCGGGCATAGCCCGCGGGACAAGCTGAGTTACCGGCGTGGATCCGGCCGTTGCGGCCGCACCGGTGTGTCCTTGAGGACACGGATAGTGCTAATTCTCCCCCGGCTAGCGCCGGACTGCATCCCTGCCGGCAACCGGTGCATCGACTCCCAGGGCGGAGCGCAGCTCGGTTTCGCGCTCGCTCATGCCTTCCCGGACCGCGTCAGCGAAGTCATAGAAGCCGTCGGCGAGCCGGCCTACGGCGCGGTTCAGGCCTTCCGGGCCGAGGGTTGATTGCGCCTCGGTGATCTTGCGGAACGCGATGACGCCGATTGCGACGCCGATACCCATCCAGATGATTCTGTTCATGTCTGATTCTCCAGCAGTGCTTAGCGGCTACGGCGGCCGGTGGCGGGTTTTTTCCGGGCGCCGAACGCCGTGCGCACACCGTAGCTGAAGGCGGCCACCTTGATCAGCGGTGATCCGAGGGTCGCGGCCATGAGCGAGGACAGGGCGGAAATGTTCGCCGACGCGTCCGATACGTTGGAGGCAATCCCGTCAACCTTCTTCAGCTGCTCGTTGGTGGTCGTGACGGTGGCGGTGACTTCGCCCAGGAGCGGCGTGGCGCCGTCGCTGATTGAGCGGATGGAAGTGCGTACCTCATCAAGGACGCCTCCCAGCTTGAAAATCGGCACGGCCAGCAGCAGGACCAGCACTGCAAACACGCCGGCTGCTATCAGGCCGGCAATATCGCCACCAGACATCGTCAATCATCTCCTTGAACTGCAGTGGTTACCGGCTCCGTGCGTCAGGCCGGGACGGCATTGGCTGCCGGACGCATCCGGCAACCGGGGAACTCCCCCCAGTACCTTACATACAAAGAAGCCCGCGGCGCTTGCCACGGGCTTCTTTGTAGGTGGTGCCTTGGATCTAGCGTGCGTAGAATTCCACGACGAGCTGCTCTTCGCAGGTTACGGGAACCTCGGAGCGCTTCGGGCGGCGCACCAGGCGGGCCTGCAGGGCGTCAAGCTTGACGTCCAGGTAAGCCGGAACCATGGGCAGAACGTCGCGGTGCGCGCCTGCGGCTGCGACCTGGAACGGTGCCATGGTCTCGCTGCGGCTGTGGACGTGGACCAGCTGGCCCTCGCCGACGCGGAACGACGGGCGGTCAACGCGGATGCCGTCAACCATGATGTGGCGGTGCACAACGAGCTGGCGGGCGGCGGCGATGGTGCGGGCGAAGCCGGCGCGCAGCACGAGGGCGTCGAGACGCATTTCGAGCAGTTCGATCAGGTTTTCACCGGTCAGGCCCTTGGTGCGGCGCGCTTCTTCGAAGGCGCGGGTCATCTGGGCTTCGCGGATGCCGTACTGGGCGCGCAGACGCTGCTTTTCGCGCAGACGTACGGCGTAGTCGGAGTCCTGCTTCTTGCGGGCGCGGCCATGCTCACCGGGGCCGTACGGGCGGCGCTCCATGTACTTGGCGGCCTTGGGGGTAAGAGCAATGCCGAGTGCACGCGAGAGGCGTGCGGTACGGCGAGCACGAGTGTTGTTAGCCACTTGTGTCCTTCCAATATCTGCGGTGTGTCAGTGTTACTGGCCTCCACGATGGAGAGCATCGGCCAACCGCTGCCTTTTGCTACTGGGCACAGGGCAACCCGCATCAAATCCAGGATTCAGTGGGGAGTGCGTCCGTACCTTGCCAGACAACGAACAATCCTACCATGACGGGTCCGCTTCCGCCCTGCACAGCCGTTCACCGCCCTTCACCGCCCGTGGCTGTCACATCCGGGCGTGGGCGCCGCGGCCGCTGCGCCGGCCGAACGACGCTGCGCCGAGGAACTCCACCGCCACGAACGGTTCCGGCCCGGCCACCCATTCATCGTGGCCCGGCGGAATCGCGTAGGTGTCATTGGCATGGATTGTCCTGCGCAGGCCGTCATCCGTTTCCAGTTCCAGTTCGCCGGAGATACAGAACCCGAGGTGGTGGTGCTGGCAGGAGTCGGTCTGTTTGAGGTCCCTGAGGTTAACGGACCACCTCCAGCCCGGGCCGAGAATCAGCCGGGCGACCGTGTAGTCGTTCACGTTGACCAGATCGAATTCTGCCTTGTCCGGGCAGCGTTTCCGATCCGGAGCATCAAAGGACTTGATGGCCATTGCTGTGATGCAGTTGATGGGCATGGGACGCTACCTGGGGCTCGGTGTGATCGCTGGGTGGAACGCGCTGCCGCCGGCCCCGTCCGGGGCGCTGCTTTTGCTGCCGGCGATGTGTGCCGCTGTCCCTGGCGCCGCACGGGCGGTCAGCAGATCCATGCCGCCGCATTTTCCACGTTAGACCTCCGTGGGCGGAAGTCAACGGTGGAACCTGCCGGCACTGACGCCCTCAGGTGCCGCGGATGATGTTCCGCAGCCGTTCCAGCCGCGGGGCGATCTCGCGTTCCGCACCGTTGGCCGTGGGCTGGTAGTAGTCCCGGCCCACCAGGTCATCGGGCGGGTACTGCTGCGCGGCCACGCCGTGCGGTGCGTCGTGGGCGTACTTGTAGCCCTGGCCGTGGCCCAGCTGCTTGGATCCGGGGTAGTGGGCGTCCCGGAGGTGGGCGGGGATGCCGTTGCCCAGGCCGGCCCGGACATCGGCGATGGCCTTGTTGATGCCCAGGTAGGCTGCGTTGGACTTCGGCGCGGTGGCCAGGTGCACCACGGCTTCCGCCAGGATGATCCGGCCCTCCGGCATGCCGATCAGCTGGACGGCCTGGGCCGCCGCGACGGCGGTCTGAAGTGCAGTCGGATCTGCCATACCGATGTCTTCGGCGGCGGAAATGACGATGCGCCGCGCCACGAACCGGGGGTCCTCCCCCGCCTCGAGCATCCGCGCGAGATAGTGCAGGGCCGCGTCGACGTCGGAGCCCCGGATCGACTTAATGAAGGCGCTTGCCACGTCGTAGTGCTGGTCGCCGGCCCGGTCATAGCGCACGGCCGCGACGTCCAGCGCACGTTCGGTGTGCTTGAGCTCGACGGTCACGGGCGTCTCGGCGTCGGCGTCGTCTGCATCCCCGAACGCGACTCCCGCGGCGGCCTCCAGCGCGGTCAGGGCCCGGCGCGCGTCGCCGCCGGAGAGCCGGACGAGGTGGGCAAGTGCTTCGTCGCTGAGCTCCACGCGGTCGCTGAGTCCGCGGCTGTCCGTGACCGCCCGGCGCAGCAGTCCCTCGATATCGGCGTCAGTCAGCGGCCTGAGGGTCAGCAGCAGGGAGCGGGACAAAAGCGGCGACACCACGGAGAAGGACGGGTTCTCCGTGGTGGCCGCGACGAGCACCACCCAGCGGTTCTCGACGCCGGGCAGCAGCGCGTCCTGCTGGGCCTTGTTGAAACGGTGGATCTCATCGAGGAAGAGCACGGTGGTGGTCTTGAAAAGGTCGCGGGCCGTGAGGGCCTCGTCCATTACCCGGCGCACGTCTTTGACGCCAGCGGTGATGGCCGACAGCTCGACGAACTTCCGTCCCGGGCCTTTGGCGATCACGTGCGCCAGCGTGGTTTTCCCCGTCCCCGGCGGCCCCCAGAGGATGAGCGAGCTCGGGCCCGCGGGGCCGGTGGCGTCGCTGCCCGCGGCCAGCTGCCGCAGCGGCGACCCCTGGCCGAGCAGGTGCTGCTGGCCCACCACGTCATCGAGCGTCCGCGGCCGCATCCGGACCGCCAGCGGGCTGCGCGGTGACGCGGGCATGCCCGTGGTCCTGGCGGAGGCGGAGGATCCGTCGTCGTCGCCGTCGTCGCCGTCGGGTCCGGTGCCAAAGAGATCATCCACATAGATAGGCTACTTCTAGTTTCAATGGACAACGTTCAGGCAGAGGACCCACCCATGGCAGTCAACGACGGTCCGACCACCCGCGTGGCGTTTGTTTCCGGCGGGCGGCTCCACGGCTGGGTGGAGCGTTTCAGCGCCGGCCACGGCGCGCCGGTGATGACCGACGTCGACGACGGCCTCCAGCTATGCGCCCCGGATGGCGCCGTCGCCCTGCTACAGCCGCCGTGGCCCGTCGACGGCCGGCCCGGACGCGGCACTGACATCCTGGCCAGGCTCGCTTCCCTCGCCGGGCAGCCGCGCTGCGTCGGGGCCGTCCTGGTCCGGCGCGGCGGGTATGCCGTGGCGGTCATCCGCGACGGCGAAGTGCTGGAGTCCAGGACCGGCACCGGCCGGGTGCAGGGGCGCTCGGCGGCGGGCGGATCATCCCAGCAGCGCTACGCGAGGCGCCGCGCCAACCAGGCCGATGCCCTCGTGGAATCCGTTGCCGGGCATGCCGGCCGGGTCTTCGCGGGCCAGCGGATTGAGTACTTGGCGACCGGCGGTGACAGGGCCCTGGTTGACCTCGTGCTCGCCGAACCCGCCGTGAAAGCCTACGCCGGCCTGGCCAGGCTGCGGTTCCTGGACGTGCCCGATCCCACGGCCGCCACGCTGAAGACCGCCGCGGCCCAGGCCTGCTCGGTCCGGATCCTCGTCACCGACCCGCCGGCATAGTCCGCGACCGGGTCGCTGCGGCCGATGCGATGTCCGCGTGCGGTGCCGGCCTCAGCAGCCGGTGAGGGCGCGCTTCGGCCGGTCCTGGCGGTAGGTATACCGGCCCGCCTCGATGAATCCCGCCTGTTCATAGAGGCTGCGGGCGCCGGGGTTGGCGGCCGTGACCAGCAGCCAGTACCCGGACAGCCCCCGCGCCGCGCCGGCCCGGAGCAAGGCCTCTGTGACGCGGGTCCCGAAGCCCCGGCGCCTGGCGTCGGGCCGGGCTGCCATGCAGTACAACCCGCCCCGGCCCTGAACGAGGGCAAGGCGTCCGACGGCGGCAGGGTCGCCGTCGTCGTCCCGCACAAGGGCGTAGAGCGAGGGACAGCCGGTCAGGATTCCGCGGGCAACCGCCAGTTCGCGGTCCCCGCCCCGGCCGTCGACGCTCCACCAGAGCCGCAACCACTCCGGGGTGGGCTCCGCCGTGACCTCGACGGCGCGCCCTGCATCCGCGGGCGCGGCCGGCGGCGCCGGCTCCGCACCGCGGACGAGGATCAGCGTCTCGGATTGCCGGGTGAACCCTTCCTGGTCCAGGAGCGCGTTCAGGCCGGCGGAGCGCGGATCATCGGCGACCTGGAAGATCAGGGGCAGCCGCCGGCTCCGGTACCAAAGCCGGGCCTGTCGCAGCGCTGCCTGCCGCATCGTCGCCTGCCGGGCGGGGCCATCCGTCCCGGGCTCGCTGCGGGGCCAGACCGAATTGGCCCGCTGGGTCACCCCGGCCGCGGCGCGCAGCACCCACCCCGTATCCTCCCGCTCCGCGGCGGGCCACGCGGCATCCATGAGCGCTTCGGCATCCAGGAGCGTCCCGGCATTCATCAGCGTCTCAGGGTCGCCCGCACCGCTTGGTATTGCCATGATCTTCGCTCCGTGGGGTCTGGACGCCATTGGGACGCCGGTTAAGCAGCGAAGGCCCCCCGGTGTCCCGGAGAGCCTTCGCTGGGGGGTTTACGGACCGCAGGCTATTTGCCGGCGTCGTCAGCCTTGCCCGCCGACGGCTCGGCCTTTTTTGCCTCCGGCTTGAAGTCAACGCCGGCTTCCTTGCGCTGCTGCGCAGTGATCGGTGCCGGTGCCGCGGTCAGCGGGTCGAAGCCGCCGCCGGACTTCGGGAAGGCGATGACGTCGCGGATGGACTCGACGCCGGCCAGCAGGGCGACAACACGGTCCCAGCCGAAGGCGATGCCGCCGTGCGGGGGCGCGCCGAACTTGAAGCCTTCCAGGAGGAAGCCAAACTTGGTCTGGGCGTCTTCCTTGTCCAGGCCCATGAGCTCGAAGACGCGTTCCTGGACGTCGCGCTCGTGGATACGGATGGAGCCGCCGCCGATTTCGTTGCCGTTGCAGACAATGTCGTAGGCGTAGGACAGGGCCGATTCCGGGTCCTTGTCGAAGCTGTCCATGAACTCCGGCTTGGGCGAGGTGAAGGCGTGGTGCACGGCGGTCCACTTGCCCGCGCCGACGGCGACGTCGCCGGAGGCAACGGCCGCTGCGGCGGGTTCGAACATGGGTGCGTCGACGACCCAGCAGAAGGCCCAGTCTGCGGGGTTGATCAGCCCGGTGCGGTGGCCGATTTCGACGCGCGCGGCACCGAGCAGGGCCCGTGACGGGGTCTTCTCGCCGGCGGCGAAGAAGATGCAGTCGCCGGGCTTGGCGCCGACGGCGTCGGCCAGGCCGGCGCGTTCGGTCTCGGTGAGGTTTTTGGCCACGGGGCCGGCGAGTTCGCCGTCCTCCTTGAACAGGACGTACGCGAGGCCCTTGGCGCCGCGCTGCTTGGCCCACTCCTGCCAGGCGTCGAGGGCACGGCGTGCCTGGGAGGCGCCGCCGGGCATAACGACGGCACCGACGTAGGGTGCCTTGAAGACACCGAAGTTGGTGTCCTGGAAGAATTCGGTCAGCTCGGTCAGTTCCAGGCCAAAGCGCAGGTCCGGCTTGTCCGAACCGTAGCGGGCCATGGCGTCATGGTAGGTGATGCGCTGGATCGGGGTCGGGATCTCGACGTCGATCAGCTGCCACAGCGCCTTGACGATGCTTTCGCCGAGGCTGATGATGTCGTCCTGCTCAACGAAGCTGGCCTCGATGTCGAGCTGGGTGAACTCCGGCTGCCGGTCCGCGCGGAAGTCCTCATCGCGGTAGCAGCGTGCGATCTGGTAGTACTTCTCGAATCCGCCCACCTGCAGGAGCTGCTTGAACAACTGCGGGGACTGCGGCAGCGCGTACCAGGAACCCGGTGCGAGGCGTGCGGGGACGACGAAGTCGCGGGCGCCTTCCGGCGTCGAACGCGTCAGTGTGGGTGTTTCAATCTCCACAAAGCCGTCCTGGTGGAGCAGTTCGCGGGCAACGCGGTTTGCTTCCGAGCGCAGGCGCAGGTTCCGTGCGGGGCCGGGACGGCGCAGGTCAAGGTAGCGGTGCTTGAGGCGTGCTTCTTCGCCGACTTCAACGTGCTCGTCGATCTGGAACGGCAGCGGATCGGAGGTGTTGAGGATAACGACCTTGTCGGCCATGACCTCGATCCCGCCGGTCGCCAGTGCCGGATTCTCGTTGCCCTCAGGACGCTTGGACACGGTCCCGGTAACCTGCAGCACGAACTCGTTGCGCAGGCCGTGGAAGACCTCTTCCTCGCGGACAACAACCTGGGCCACGCCCGATGCGTCGCGAAGGTCAACGAATGCGACACCACCGTGGTCACGACGACGGCCCACCCAGCCGGCCAGGGTTACGGTTTGTCCAATGTGCTCAGAGCGAAGTGATCCGAGGTCATGTGTGCGCAGCACAGCGTACCTTTCAGAGGGAAGACAGAGGTGATGTTAACTGGGACCGCTACGGGAACGATCCCGTTAGAGTTTACCCGCTGGAAAGGCCCCACCTGCCATGGCAAGCCAACCGTCCCGCCCCCTCCGGCTCCGCCGCCGGCTGGGGGTCTTCGATTCGACGGCGATCGGCCTCGGCTCGATGCTGGGCGCAGGCGTCTTTGTGGTGTTCTCCCCCGCAGCGGCGCTGTCCGGCCCGCTGCTGCCGCTCGCCGTCGCGGTCGCCGGCGTGATCGCTTACTGCAATGCGGTGGCTTCGGCCCAGCTCGCGGCCCTGTATCCGGACAGCGGCGGGACGTACGTGTACGGGCGACGGAGGCTGGGGCCGTGGCCCGGGTTTATTGCCGGCTGGGGGTTCGTGACGGGCAAGACGGCGTCCTGCGCGGCGATGGCCCTGACCTTCGGGCACTACCTCGCCCCGGATTACGCCGTCCCGGTGGCGGTGGCCGCCGTCGTGGCCCTCACCGGCGTGAACCTGCTTGGTATCACCCGGACCGCTCTGCTGACCCGGATCCTGCTGGCCGTGGTGCTCGCCGCCCTGGCGCTCGTGGCTGCCGCGGCCGTGGCGGGTCCGCACCCGCCGCCTGTGGCCGCCGCCCCGGACGCCGCGGCAAGTATCCGGGAGGTGCTTTCGGCGGCGGGACTGGTGTTCTTCGCCTTCGCCGGATACGCCCGGATTGCGACGCTGGGCGAAGAAGTCAAGGACCCGGCCCGCACCATTCCGCGGGCCATCTTCGCCGCCCTGTCCCTGGCATTCGTGATTTACCTGGGGCTCGCGTTGCTGCTGCAGGGGCACCTCCCGGCGCAGCAGCTGGCCCAGTCGACGACCCCGCTGCTGGATGCCGTTGCTGCCTCCGGCCTGCAGGGCGGCACACCCCTGGTCCAGGCCGGCGCCGCGGCCGGGAGCCTCGGCGCACTCCTGGCGCTGATTACAGGGGTCGGCCGGACCACGATGGCGATGGCGCGGGAACGGGACCTGCCGGCCGTCCTGGCCCGGGTCGGCGGCGCCCGTACCGTTCCCTTCGTTGCGGAAATCGCCGTCGGGGCTGCCGTGATCGTCCTGGTCCTGACGGCGGAGGTCCTGGCCGTCGTCGGCTTCTCCGCCTTCGGGGTCCTCATCTACTACGCCGTGACCAACGCCGCGGCCTACACCCTCCCCCGGCGGCCGCGGCATGCCCCGCGCTGGCTCAACGTCCTCGGCTTCCTCGGCTGCCTGACCCTGGCCGTCACCCTGCCGCCCGTCTCGGTGCTGGGAATGGCGGCAGTTCTGGCGGCGGGCGTGGCCGGGCGGCTGCTGGTCCTGCGGCTCCGGGCAGCCCGGCTGCGGCGGTCCCGGCCGGAGGACCGGCGCGGCTAGCCGGTGGTGACGCGGACGTGCAGGTCGTCTTCCGCCGGAGTCCATCCGGCAGGATCGGCGTCGTGCTGTTCCCCGGTGCGGATGTCCTTGACCTGGTGCTTGCCCTCGTCGTCGGTGAACCAGACGAACGGGATCCCCCGCCGGTCCGCGAACTTGATCTGTTTCCCGAACTTCTCGGCCTTCGCCGCGACCTCTGTGGCAATGCCGCGGCTGCGCAGTGCAGCGGCGACGTCCTGGGCCGCGCCCCAGCTGTCGTCGTTGGTCAGCGCCACGAGGACCGCCGTCGGAACGGAGCGTGACGCCGTGGCCAGGTTCTGGCTCAGGATCCGCGACACCAGCCGGGTGACGCCGATCGAGAGACCGACGCCGGGGAACTTGCGGTTCCCCTTGCTGGCGAGGGCATCGTAGCGGCCGCCGGAGCAGATCGACCCGAGCTGTTCGTGACCCACCAGCACGGTCTCCACCACCGTGCCGGTGTAGTAGTCCAGTCCGCGGGCGATGCTCAGGTCCGCCACGACGCGCCCGGGCGCGCGCTGAACGGCGGCGGCAATGACCTGCTCGAGTTCGTTCAGGCCTTCCTCCAGGAGGTCGTTGTGCACGCCCAGCGCCCTGACCTGTTCCACGAAGGAGGTGTCCGGGGTCCGGATGCCGGCGAGCTTGAGCGCGGCCTGCGCCTGGTCCTCGGTGGCACCGAGTTCGGACCGGAGCAGTTCCGCCACCTTCGCGGGCCCGATCTTTTCGAGTTTGTCGATGCTGCGCAGCACCCCGGCGGTGTCGGTGAGCCCGATGCCGGTGTAGAAGCCCTCGGCGAGCTTGCGGTTGTTGATCCGGAGCAGGAAGTCCGGAATCGGCAGGGCGTTCAGGGCCTCGGCGATGACGAGCGCAATTTCGACGTCGTAGCGGAACGGCAGGTCCCCGTCGCCGACGACGTCGATGTCCGCCTGGGTGAATTCGCGGGCACGGCCTTCCTGCGGGCGTTCGCCGCGCCAGACCTTCTGGATCTGGTAGCGGCGGAACGGGAAGGCAAGGTAGCCGGCGTTTTCCACGACGTAGCGGGCGAACGGCACGGTCAGGTCGAAGTGCAGGGCCAAGGCGTGCGGGTCCGTCTTCCCTGTGTCTTTGCCGGCGTTCCCGGTATCGCCGCCGGTAGTGGCTTCGTCGTCCTGGAGCCGGCTAAGGCCGTACACTTCCTTGTCAATTTCGCCCTTGCGCAGCAGCTGGCCGACCGTCTCCACTGCCCGGGTCTCGATCGAGGAGAACCCGTGCAGTTCAAAAGTCCGCCGCAGCGTATCGAGCACATGCAGCTCCACCAGCCGCTCCTCGGGAAGCCACTCGGGGAATCCGGACAGGGAGGCTGTGCGTGCCATGGTGGATTGTTCTCCTCTGGTAACACCGGCGTCGGCGTCATGCGCCGTCTTATCTCCGAAACACGGGGAAGAACGGCAGCGGACCGGCCAGTCGTGCATAAACTGTGTGCGGCAGTCAGTTTATGCTTTCGGCGCCTGCAACCTCTAATGCAGCCGCGCGGGGCAGGATGGCTGGCCGTTCGACCGCTGAAACCGCGGCGGCGCCACACGGCTCCTGCGTTTTCGGCCCTAACCCAGGAGGACTTTTGGCGGCCAGTTCACGGAGCGCCCGCGAAGCCAGGCGGCGCATCCAGCAGATGGAAGGCAAGCGGGAGCTGCGTCGGGAACAGGATAAACGCCGGAAACGCGACAACATCGTGGCAACCGGAGCCGGTACGGCGGCCGTGGCCCTCGCCCTCGTCCTGCAGCTCACCGTCTTCGCCGGGAACCCCACCGAGGCCGAGTTCGCCGCCGCGCAGGCGGAACTCGCGAGCCCCACGGCGTCCGCCACACCCACTGCCGAGCCGTCGAACGCCGCGAACATTCCGGACCCGGCAAGCGCCGCCGGCCAGATCTTCACCGGTGAGCTGCAGCTCAATGCCGGGACGCTCGGCGTCGAACTGGACGGCACCGCCGCGCCACAGGCCGCCGCGGTCTTCAAGTCCCTCGCGGACGAGAACTTCTACAGCGGCAAGACCTGCCACCGCCTGACCACGGCCGAGGCATTTGCTGTCCTGCAGTGCGGCTCGAACGACGGAACGGGAGGCAGCGATCCGGCCTACACCTGGGGTCCGCTGGAGAACACCCCGCCGGACAACACCTACCCGGCCGGCACCATCGCCGTGGCCAGGACCAGCGGCAACGCTTTCGGCAACGGCACCCAGTTCTTCATCGTCTACAAGGACACGGTCATTCCGGCAGACGCGGCAGGCGGCTATTCGGTGGTCGGCAAGGTCACCTCCGGTCTGGACGTGGTGACCGGCATTGCGGCCGCGGGACTTAAAGCCGGCGATAACGCCACCGACGGTGAACCTGCGGAACCAGTCACGATAGACTCGTTCTCACTGAAGTAGCCAACCGCGGCCCGAAAAGCCGCGGCCCCGGTATTTCCCTCCAAGCGAAAGACTTCTAGCGGTGACAGACAGTCAGAAATCCGACGAAACATTGGCAGCAGCATCCGCCAACGAAACCGACACCAAGGCACCCCTCGCCGAAGGCACCCACACGACCGAGGTGACCGCCCCGGCTGAGGAAGCCCCGGTCGCGGAGGCACCGGCCGCGGAGGCACCGGCCGCGGACGCCGCGGCTGCTGAACCGGCCCAGGCTGCGCCCGTCCCCGCACCTGCTGCGCGCCCTGCGCCCTCCCCCGCCGCATTCGCAGCCCGCCCCAAGACGACCCCGTCAGCGGCCTCCCCCGCGCCGGCCGCCGTGTCTTCGGCCGCCTCGCTGGCCGAAGCGTCCCGCTGGGGCCGGGTCGAAGGCGACGGTCACGTCTTCCTGACCATCGACGGCACCGAGCACCCCGTCGGCCAGTACCCGGACGTCAGCGCCGACGAGGCGCTGGGCTACTTCGCCAGGAAATACGACGACGTCGTGGCCCAGATCCTCCTGCTCGAACAGCGCGTCAGCTCCAAGGCACCGGCCACGGATATGCAGAAGACGGTCAAGCACCTGCGCGAGCAGCTCGCCGAACGCAACATGGTGGGCGACCTCCGCGCCGCCGAGGCCCGCCTGGACGCCCTCGTCGGACAGATTGCCGAGCTGGAAAAGGCGGAGAAAGCCGAGCATGACGCGGTCCGGGCGGCCGAACTGGCAGCCCGCGAAGCAATTGTTGCGGAGGCCGAGGAGATCGCCGGCCACGACCCCGCCCAGATTCAGTGGAAGACCTCCAGCGCCCGCATGAACGAACTGTTCGACAGCTGGAAGACAGCGCAGAAGAGCGGTGTACGGCTCGGCCGCAGCAACGAAGACGCACTCTGGAAGCGGTTCCGTGCCGCCCGCACGGTCTTTGATCGTCACCGCCGCGCCTACTTCTCGCAACTGGACAGCAACAACTCCGCGGCGAAGGCGGCCAAAGAGAAACTCATCGCGGAAGCCGAGGCGCTGTCCACCTCGACCGACTGGGGTTTTGCGGCCGGCGAGTACCGCCGGCTGATGGACGAGTGGAAAGCTTCCCCCCGCGCGAGCCGCAAGGATGACGACGCCCTGTGGGCCCGGTTCCGCGCTGCGCAGGACGTCTTCTTCACCCACCGGCAGGCCGCCAATGACGAGATCGACCAGGAATACGGCGCGAACCTCGTGGTGAAGGAAGCACTGCTGGCGGAGGCCAACACCCTGCTTCCGATCAAGGACCTGGCCGCCGCCAAGAAGGCGCTGCAGTCGATCCGCGACCGCTGGGAAGAAGCCGGCAAGGTACCGCGCGCCGACATGGGACGCATCGAGGCCGGCCTGCGGAAGGTCGAGGACGCTGTCCGTCACGCCGAGGACGAGAACTGGAAGCGTTCAAACCCGGAGACGAAGGCGCGGACCAATAGCGCCCTGAGCCAGCTGGAATCAGCCATTGCCGGTCTTAAGGATGACCTCGCCAAGGCCGAGAAGGCAGGGGACCAGCGCAAGATCAAGGCGGCACAGGAAGCCCTCGACGCCCGCCAGGCATGGCTGGAGCAGCTGGAGCGCTCCGCAAGCGAGCTCGCCTAGCATCCGGCCGGGGTCCGGACCGCCGCGACCTCAAGCCATACCTTTACGGGCCCCGTTCCGGTTATCCACATGACCGGTGCGGGGCCTGTGGCGTTCCCGGGTCCGCGGGGGACGATGTGGGGATGGAACCCGTGCTCAGCACCCCGGCCCGGCAACCGCGTTCCGGGACGGCACCAACTCTGCCGCCCGGGCCCGACTGGCCGGAGTTCTACGCGCCCGGGCCCTTGTTTTCCTGGCCCGAGCTTCAGGCCCTGGCTGCGGACGGGGTACTGACCCGGATCTACCAGCGCGGCTACCTGCCGCCCGGCACCCGCTCCACGCCGAGGCTGCGTGCACGGGCCGCCGCCCTCGCCATACCGCCGGCGGTCCGGCAGCGGGTGGTGGCCGGGCGCATGACAGCGGCATGGATCTACGACGGCGTCCAGGAACCGGACCGGCTGGCACTGCTGGTGGATGCCAACCGCCGGATCTCCAGCCTCAGGTCCATGCGGGGTTGCACGCTTCATGAGGTCCGGCTCGGCCCGTTGGACGTCGTCAGTTTCGGCGGTCTGCTGGTGTCCAGTCCGCTCCGGACGGCACTGGATATTGCCCTCCACGTGGAGGCGGACCGTGCGGTGCCGGCCCTCCGGGCACTCCTCGCGCGCCCGGAACTGGGCGTGCGCCTGCGCCTGCTGCGTGTCGCTGTTGAGGCCAGCCCGAGGCTGCCGCACAAGAGGGCGGCGCTGGAAAAGCTCGCCGCCCTGACGCCGCCGGACTAGGTGCACCGGACTATGTGCGCCGGCGGTTCCCGGTGGTGCGGTAGACGTCGAAGACGCCGTCGATCCGGCGCACGGCGCTAAGGACGTGGCTGAGGTACTTCGGATCCCCCATCTCGAACGCGAACTTGGAGATCGCGACCCGGTCGGTGGATGTCTGCACGCTGGCGGCCATGATGTTGACGTGGTTTTCGGACAGCACCCGGGTCACATCCGAGAGCAGCGACTTCCGGTCCAGCGCTTCCACCTGGATCTCCACCAGGAACACACTGGACTGGGTCGGCGCCCATTCGACCTCGACGATCCGGTCCGGCTCGTCCATGAGGCCCGAGACGTTGGTGCAGTCGGTCCGGTGCACGGACACCCCGGAACCCCGGGTCACGAAGCCCAGGATGGGGTCCGGCGGAACCGGGGTGCAGCAGCGGGCCAGTTTCACCCAGATATCATCGACGCCGCGGACTATGACGCCGGAATCGGAATAGCGTGCTTTGCTCACCTGGGTCGGGATGGAAACCTCGGCGAGCTCGTCCTCGTGGGTCTCGTTCCCGCCGACGTGCTCGATCAGCCGTTCCATCACGGACTGGGCCGAGGTGTGGCCGTCGCCGACCCCGGCGTAGAGCCCGGAGATATCCGCGTATTTGAGGTCTTCGGCGATGACGGCCAGGGCGTCATGGGTCATCAGGCGCTGCAGCGGAAGGTTCTGCTTGCGCATGGCCTTGGTGAGCAGCTCCTTGCCGCGGTCGATCGCCTCTTCGCGCCGCTCCTTGCTGAACCACTGCCTGATCTTGTTCCGGGCCCGTGCGCTCTTGACGAAGTGCTGCCAGTCCTGGCTGGGACCGGCGCCTTCGGCCTTGGACGTGAAGATCTCGACCCAGTCGCCGTGGTTGAGTTCGCTGTTGAGCGGAACGAGCTTGCCGTTGACGCGCGCACCGATGGTCCGGTGGCCCACCTCGGTGTGCACGGCATAGGCGAAGTCCACCGGTGTGGACCCTGCGGGCAACGCCATGACTTCACCTTTGGGGGTGAAGACGAAGACCTCGCGCGCGTTGATTTCGAAGCGCAGCGAATCCAGGAATTCGCTCGGATCGGAGGTCTCCTGCTGCCAGTCGACGAGGGACCGCAGCCAGCCCATGTCGCCGTCGCGCGGGCTGCCGGGACCGGCCGCCGAACGGTTGGGCTGGTCCTTGTACTTCCAGTGCGCCGCCACGCCGTACTCGGCACGCCGGTGCATCTCGTGCGTGCGGATCTGGATCTCCACCGGTTTGCCGCCGGGACCGATCACGGTCGTGTGCAAGGACTGGTACATGTTGAACTTGGGCATCGCGATGTAGTCTTTGAACCGCCCGGGCAGCGGATTCCACCGCGAGTGCATGGCTCCCAGTGCCGCGTAGCAGTCCCGGACTGAGTCGACCAACACCCGCACGCCCATGAGGTCGTTGATGTCGTCGAAGTCCTTGTCCCGCACGATCATCTTCTGGTAGATCGAGTAGTAGTGTTTCGGCCGGCCGGTAATGGTCGCCTTGATTTTGGCGGCACGCAGGTCATCGGTGATCTGGTTGCGGATGACGCTCAGGTGCTTTTCGCGCTCCGGGGTGCGGTCGCCGACCATCCGGACGATTTCCTCGTACACCTTCGGGTAGAGCGCGGCGAAGGACAGGTCCTCAAGTTCCCATTTGATCGTGTTCATCCCGAGACGGTGCGCCAGCGGAGCAAAAATCTCCAGCGTCTCGCGCGCCTTGCGTGCCGAGGACTCCGCGGAGACAAAACGCCAGGTGCGCGCGTTGTGCAGACGGTCCGCGAGCTTGATCATGAGGACGCGGATGTCCTTGGCCATGGCCACGACCATCTTGCGCACGGTTTCGGACTGCGCCGCCTCGCCGAAGCTGACCTTGTCCAGTTTGGTGACGCCGTCCACCAGCATCGCCACTTCGGGGCCGAAATCCGCTTTCAGGTCCTCCAGCGTGTAGGCCGTGTCCTCGACGGTGTCGTGCAGCAGGGCGGCGGCCAGCGTACTGCCGGTGAGACCCAGTTCGGCGAGGATCGTGGCAACGGCCACGGGGTGCGTGATGTAGGGGTCGCCGCTCTTGCGTTTCTGCCCGCGGTGGCAGCTTTCGGCTACAACAAAGGCACGCTGGAGAAGATCAAGGTCCTCTTTGGGGTTATTCGCCCGGACGGTGCGCAGGAGCGGTTCCAGAATCGGCGAGTAGGCAGGAGCGCCCCGCCCGGTAAGCCGGGCGAGGCGGGCGCGGGTCCGTTCGCGGCGGCCCGGAAACGTGGGCCGGGCGCCGGAGTTGTCCACGGGGACAGGCCCGTCGTTGCGTCCGGAAGCCACCACACCGGTCTGGGAACCGTGGGCGTGGCCCTGATCCACCGGTGCCGCCGGCACCGGCTTCGAACGTTCTTCCACTGGAGCACCTTCCACAACCGGTTAATTCTTCAAGTGTATTCCGCCGCCGGAGAGTTCAATAACCGGCCGGATACGGCGACGGGCTGGTGAGCGTCACGGTTGACGATCACCAGCCCGGCTTCCCGGCCCGGTCAGGCTTAGGCGGGGCTTGCCTGCGAGGCGGTCTTCGCGGCGCTGTCAGCACGCCGTTGTTCCACCCGCTTGGCCTGCTGGACCAGCTCAGGCTCGCCCTCGCGAAGCCACGCATACAGCGGTGCGGCCACAAAGATCGTCGCCGCCGTGCCGATCAGGATCCCGACGAACAGCGCCAGGGACAGGTCGCGGAGCGTTCCCGCGCCCAGCAGGCCTGCACCGATGAAGAGAATGGCGCCCACGGGAAGGATGGCCACCATCATGGTGTTGATCGAGCGGACCAGCGTCTGGTTGACGGCGAGGTTCACTTCTTCGGCAAACGTCCGACGGGTGGAGGCCTGGAGATCGGCGGTGTTTTCCCGGATCTTGTCGAACACCACCACGGTGTCGTACAGCGAATAGCTGAGCACGGTGAGGAAGCCGATGATGGCGGACGGGGTCACCTCGAAGTCACTCAGGGAATAGACGCCCGCGGTGACGAACATCGTCACCGCCATGCCGGCGATCGCGGACAGCGACATCTTCCAGGTCCGGAAGTACAGCGCCATCAGCACCGCGGCCAGCCCGACGAAGATGAGCAGGCCAAGCAGCGCCTGGTTGGTGACGTCGGCGCCCCAGGTGGGACCGACGAACGTGGACGTCACCTCGTTCTCCGTCACCCCGTAGGCGGACGTCAGGCCGTCCTTGATGCGGAGCGTTTCGTCGTCCGTGAGCTTGTCCGTCTGGATCCGCATGGTGTTTCCTGCGACATTCGCGACGCGCGGGATGCTGCCCGGAACGACGTCCTGCACGGCTTTCTCACCGAGGGATGCATCCGTGGTGGCCACGTTGGAGACGGTGAACTCAGACCCGCCACGGAACTCGATTCCGAGGTTGAAGCCTCCCTTGACTACGGGCAGCAGGATCGAGAAGGCGACCAGGGCGGACGCGATCAGGAACCAGAGCTTCTTGGATCCGACGAATTCATAGGACCGCTTACCTGAGTAGAGCTCGTTTCCGAACTCGGCGAAGTTGGCCATTTACTTGCCTTCCTTGGCTGCACCCTTGGCGGAGCCGGCAAGCTGTTCCTGCTGTGCCCGTTCCTGCTGTTCCGCGAGGCGACGTTCTGCAATGGTCATCCGGCGGGCGGCTTCGGCCGTCGCACCGGCATTCTTGGCCCGCACCGCAACGGCAGGCGTGTCTTCCGGAGTACGGATCCGGCCGGCACCCCGGTACAGGGGCACGGCGCCGAGGCGCTTCGGGTCCAGTCCGGAGAACCGGTGGCCTTCGCCGAAGAACTTGGTACGCGACAGCAGCTGCAGGGTCGGGTGGGTGAACATAAAGACGACGATGAGGTCGGCGATGGCGGTCAGGCCGAGGGTGAACGCGAAGCCGCGGACGTTGCCCACGGCGACGAAGTAGAGGACCAGCGCTGCCAGCAGGTTCACGGCCTTGGAGGCCAGGACGGTCCGCTTGGCGCGCTTCCAGCCGTTCTGCACGGCGGAGACCAGGCCGCGGCCTTCACGGAGTTCATCGCGGATACGTTCGAAGTAGACGATGAACGAGTCGGCGGTCTGGCCGATGGCCACAATGAGGCCGGCCACGCCGGCGAGGGACAACCGGTAGTTTTCGGTCCAGCCCAGGATGGCGATTGCCAGGTAGGTCAGGACACCGGCCACGACCAGGGAGGCGATGGTGACCAGGCCGAGCGCCCGGTACTGGAACAGCGAGTAAACCACCACGAGCATCAGGCCGATCACGCCGGCCAGCAGGCCCATGCGGAGCTGCTCACCGCCGAGAGTCGCGGAGATCTGCTGCTCGCTCTGGATCTCGAAGCTGATCGGGAGGGCGCCGAAGCGCAACTGGTCGGACAGCGCCTTCGCGGACTCTTCCGTGAACCCGCCGGTGATCTGCGGCCGGCCGTCGGTAATGACCGCGAGGGACCGTGGAGCGGAGATGACCTGGTCATCGAGCACAATCGCGAACTGCGCCTTGGGATCGGAGCCGCCCTGGGCGAGGCTGGCTACGTAGAACTGGTTCAGGCGTTCCGTGACGTCCTTGAACTTCTTGGACCCCTCATCATCGAACTGGATGTTGACGGCCCACTCGTTGGTCACGGCACCCTGGGCGCCCTGCTGCAGCTGGAACGAGGAGGACTTGATGTTCGAGCCCTTGACCTCGACCGGCCCCAGAATGTACTTCAAGGCCGGAGTTGTTGCGGTCGCCGGTTCACAGGTCACGAGCGGCTGGGCCGGGTCGGAGCGTTCCTGCTTGTCCTGTGACGGGTTGTCGCAGTCGAGCGCCTCGAATTTCCGGTAGACGTCGGCCGTGATCCAGTTCTCGTCGCTGCTGTTGGCCGGCTCGGCTGTCGGCTTGGGCAGCTGGTCCTCGGGGAGCCGGGACTCGGCAGGCACTGCGGCGCCGGCGCCGACAGTGAGGACCGGGCGGAAGTTCATGTCCGCGGAAGCCTGGATCAGGGCCCGGGTCTCTTTGGAGGGCGTGCCGGGCAGGCTGACCACAACATTGCGGCCGGACTGGGTGCTGATCTCAGCTTCGGCCACGCCTGAACCGTCAACGCGCTGGCGGATGATCGCCACGGCCTGGTTCAGCTGCTCTTCGTTGATGCCCGATCCGCCCTCAACCCGGGGCGCGAGGATCATCTGCGTGCCGCCCTCGAGGTCCAGGGCGAGCTTCGGAGCCCAGCTGGCATGCCCGGCCATGGTTCCGCCTGCCAGGACGGCGGTCATGACGGCGATAACAACGCCGAGCCAGACGAGCACCCTGCGGGCTATGTTTTTCGGACCAGTTCGTGCCATTGTCGATCTTTCTTCTCATTACGGAGGAACCGCCGGTGCGGCTTGGAACCGCACCGGCGGATGTCCGCTGCTGGCGCTGCGCGGAGTGGCTCAGATAGGCAGACTAACTGTCTTTCTTGCCTTCGTCGTTCAGGCGGCGCAGGGTTTCATCGGCCGATTCGGTGCCGGCAGTCGGCTCAGGGGACTTGTTGAATGTCAGCGACGATGCGTCATCGGGGACCACGGCATCTTCCTCGTCGGCCACTACAGGCTCGATGATCTTGGTGACGGCCTGGCGGTGGACGGTTGCCAGGTTGCCCGGAGACAGTTCAAGGACAACTTTGTTCTCCTCGTCGTCCATCTCAACGATGCGGCCGAAAAGCCCGAAGCTGGTCATGACTTCGACGCCCGGGGCGAACTTCGACTGCACTTCGGCCTGGGCCTGCTGGGTCTTCTTGTTGCGGCGGAACATCATGAAGACGAAGACACCGAGCATCACGAACAGGAGGATGGTCATCGGGTCGAAACCGCCGCCGGCCGTCGGCTGGGTCTGGGCAGAAATAAATCCGAACACAGGGAAAGTTCCGTTCTCTACTTGCAAAGCTGATTTTCAGCAACGTCCGCTTCGCTCGCGGCCGCCAAGCGGAAACCGAAGATGACCGGCGGCCGAGTGCGTGCCGCCGCTAAACGAAGACCCGAACGTGCCGAGCGTCTTTCCAGTCTAAAGGGAAAAGCACTCCCGGCGGTGCTAGCGGCCCTGCTGAATCCATTCCGGCCCGGCGTCGGCGCCTGAACCGGCCTCCAGATCCGCCGCCTGGAATAGCTCCAGCGGGTCCTGCCCGAAGACCCCGGCCGGTACGGCGTAGCCCAGATGGGTCCAGGCGGGGGCGAGGGCGATCCGGCCCCGCGGAGTCCTGCCCAGCAGTCCTTCCCGGACAAGGTAGGGCTCGGCAACAGTCTCGACCGTTTCCGTTTCTTCGCCGACGGCGATCGCCAAGGTGGACAGACCCACCGGTCCCCCGCCGAACTTGGTGATAAGTGCTTCCAGGACGGCACGGTCCAACCGGTCGAGTCCGCGCTTGTCGACCTCGTACATGTCCAGGGCCGCGGAGGCGGACCGCGCGTCGATCTGGTCGATGCCGTTCACCAGCGCCCAGTCACGGACGCGGCGCAGCAGCCGGTTGGCAATACGCGGTGTCCCCCGGGACCGGCCGGCGATCTCGCTGAAGCCGGCGGAGTTGACCTTGAGATCCAACAGCCCTGCCGAGCGGCGGAGCACAAGTTCCAGCTCCTCGACGGAGTAGAACTCGAGGTGGCCGGTGAAGCCGAAGCGGTCGCGGAGCGGGCCGGGCAGGAGTCCGGCCCGGGTGGTGGCCCCCACCAGGGTGAAGGGTGGCAGCTCCAGCGGGATGGCGGTGGCGCCGGCGCCCTTGCCGACCACGATGTCCACCCGGAAGTCTTCCATGGCCATGTACAGCATTTCCTCGGCCGGCCGGGACATCCGGTGGATCTCATCGAGGAAGAGAACCTCACCCTCGGATAACGAGGACAGGATGGCGGCCAGGTCACCGGCATGCTGGATCGCCGGGCCGCTGCTGATGCGCAGCGGGACGTTCATTTCAGCGGCAATGATCATGGACAGGGTGGTCTTGCCCAGGCCCGGGGGGCCGGAGAGCAGAACGTGGTCGGCGCTGCGGCCGCGCATCCGCGAGGCTTCCAGGACCAGGGAAAGCTGCCTGCGAACCCGGTGCTGGCCCACGAAGTCGTGCAGGTTCTTGGGCCGCAGGGCCGCCTCGATGGCGCGCTCCTCCGGCTCCTCTCCCGAGGAGACGGGGGATGCGGGATCAGCCACGGGCGCCGGCCCTGTTCCCGGCGCGGGCGCCGTCCTGGCCGAGCCAGCGCAGCGTCGCACGCAGGATCTCGGCGACGTTTCCCTTTTCCGCCAGGTCCGGGGAGTCTGCCAGCGACTTCTCGATGCTGGCGGTGGCGTCCTTTTCGTTCCAGCCCAGGCTTGTCATCGCAGCCACCACTTGCGGTTTCCATGTCGCTTCCGCGGAGACGGCAGGGGCAGGGCCTGCGGCCGTGCCGTGCGGTACCAGCTTCCCGGCCAGCTCCAGCACGATCCGCGCGCCGACCTTGGGACCGATTCCGGGGACCTTGGTGAAGGCTTTGCCGTCCCCGGAATGCGCGGCAATCCGGATGGCTTCGGGTTCGTGCACGGCGAGTACGGCCAGGGCAAGCCGGGGACCGACGCCGCTGACGCTGAGCAGGATGTCGAACACCTCGCGTTCGTCATCGCTGCCGAACCCGAACAGCGTCAGGGAGTCCTCCCGGACGATCAGGGAGGTAAACAGCTGGCCCTCTTCCCCGACCCGGAGGGTGCTGAGGGTCTGGGGCGTGGCGTTGACGCTCATGCCGGCACCGTTGAGGTCGAGCACGGCGGAGGACAGGCCGACGTGCGCAACGGTTCCGCGAAGAAAACTGATCAAAGCCGCGCTCCTGGGGTTATCCGAACATATCTACGAATACTTTAGCAAGCGTGCGGGCCCGTCAGCGCGCACGGCGCGCCTTGGCCTCGGCATCGGCCCATGCCCGCTGGGCCGGGGTCAGCGATTGGCTGCCCGGTCCCGTGGTGGCGACGGCGGCCCCGCTGCCGGCCCGCCAGGCGTGGGTGATGGCCAGCGCGAGGGCGTCGGCCGCGTCGGCCGGCCGGGGCGGGGTGTCCAGCCTCAGGATCTTCGTCACCAGTTTGGTGACGGCGTCCTTGTTGGACGTGCCGCTTCCCGTGACGGCCGCCTTGACCTCCGACGGCGTGTGCAGCGCCACCGGGATGCCCCGGCGGGCGGCGGCGGCGATGACCACGCCGGACGCCTGGGCCACCCCCATCACGGTGCTGACATTGAGCTGCGAGAAAACACGTTCTACGGCCAGGACGTGCGGTTCGTACCGGTCCAGCCAGTCATCGATCGACGTCGCTATCAGCAGGAGCCTCTGGTCCAGGCTTTCCTCGGGAGAGGTCCCGACGACCCCGTAGGCGACCAGGGTGGCCCGGCGGTTCTTCTCCACATCAACCACGCCGATCCCGCAACGCGTGAGGCCCGGGTCAACCCCCAGGACACGCAGGGTCAAAGCCGGGCCTCACTGCAGTGGCGGAGCGCCCCTGTCACTCGGCTTCCAGTGCGGCCTGCACTTCGTCGCTGATGTCGGCGTTGCTGTAGACGTTCTGGACGTCGTCGAGTTCTTCCAGTGCGTCCGCGAGCTTCATGAACTTCTTTGCGGCCTCGAGGTCGAGCGGGACCTGCATCGAGGGAACGAACTCGGCTTCGTCGGTGTCGTACTCGATCCCGGCTTCCGTGAGCGCCTCGCGGACCGCCTGCAGGTCGGTCGGCTCCGAGATGATCTCGAAACTTTCGCCGTTGTCCTTGACTTCGTCCGCACCTGCGTCGAGGACGGCCATCAGGACATCATCTTCGGTGAGGCCGTTCTTGGGCAGCGACACAACACCCTTGCGGCTGAAGAGGTAGCTGACCGACCCGGGGTCGGCAATGGTGCCGCCGTTGCGGGAGATGGCCAGGCGGACTTCGGACGCCGCACGGTTCTTGTTGTCCGTCAGGCACTCAATCAGCAGCGCCGAACCCTGCGGGCCGCGGCATTCGTACATGATCTCGGTGTAGTCCACGACTTCACCGGTGAGGCCCGCGCCGCGCTTGATGGCACGGTCAATGTTGTCCGCCGGAACCGAGGTCTTCTTGGCCTTGGTGACGGCAAGTTCCAGGCTCGGGTTACCCGCCAGGTCGGGACCGCCCATCCGGGCGGCGACTTCGATGTTCTTGATCAGCTTGGCGAACGACTTGGCCCGGCGGCTGTCCAGGATAGCCTTCTTGTGCTTGGTCGTCGCCCATTTGGAGTGGCCTGACATGCTTTACGCGTCTCCTCTGATCATTCGGATAAACAGTTCATGCACCCGCATCTCCCCCGTCACTTCCGGATGGAAGGAGGTGGCCAGCAGCTTGCCTGAACGTACTGCAACAATTCTAGCCGTCCCGGCCAGTTGCTCGGGGTGGCCGACTTCGGACGGCTCCACCCGGGCCAGGACTTCCACGCCGGCGCCGACGCGCTCCACCCACGGTCCGCGGATGAACACGGCATGGACCGGCGCCACACCGTTGCCCGTGGCGCTGAATTCGAGGCCCCGGAAATCAAGGTCGGTCTCAAAGGATTCGCGCTGCCGGCCGAACGCATTGCGGCGCACCGTGATATCGAGGCCGCCGAAGGTCTGTTGCGGCGCACCGGAAAGGTCCGTGGCCGGGTCTGCGATTTCGTTAGCCAACAGGATCATGCCGGCACAGGAACCGTAGACGGGCAGGCCTGCCTGGATGCTTTCACGCAACGGCTCCCGGATCTCAAAGATCCGCGAGAGTTTGTCGATGGTCGTCGATTCGCCGCCGGGAATGATGAGGCCGTCAAGGCCGGACAGTTCGGCCGGCCGGCGGACCCGGATGCCGGCCGCGCCCGAGGCTTCGACGGCGTGCAGGTGTTCCCGGAAGTCGCCTTGCAGCCCCAGGACGCCGATCCGCAGGCCTGAACCCGCGCGGGAAGGAAGCGCAGAAGAGGGGGTGGTCATCCTCTCAGCATAATGCGCGCTACGGCTCCGTGCCGCATGCCGGGCCACCGGCCGTCGGGCCTCCATGCCGTCGCTGGGATATATTACAGAGCATGCTTTACTTCAGCGTTCCGCTCGGCAAGCTCGTCCGCCGGGTCTCCCGGCTCCGGGGCGGAGGCTCTGCCCTTCCCGGCCTGGTGGTCGAAAAAATCGACCCCGGCTTCATGCGCCGGACCCTGTCTACGCTGCCGCTGGGCGTCGCCGTGGTCAGCGGCACCAACGGCAAAACCACCACCACGAAGATGGTGGTGGAGCTTTTGGAAGGCCAGGGCCTGAAGGTCTTCACCAACCGTACGGGCAGCAATTTCACCCGCGGCGTGGCGGCGGCACTGCTCGGCGAGGTGGACTGGCGCGGCAGGCTCGAGGCCGACGTCGCGATCCTGGAACTGGACGAGGCGCACGCGGTCCACTTCGTCAACCAGGTGCCGCCGCGGTACAGCCTGCTGCTGAACGTCCTCCGGGACCAGCTGGACCGTTTCGGTGAGATCGACAAGACGGCGGAACTCCTGGAGCACATTGCCGCCAAAACCACCGGAACGGTCGTGCTCAACCGCGAGGACCCCCGGGTGGCCCGGATCGCCGGAAAAATCAGCGGACCCGAGGTCCTGTACTTCGGCCTCGACGATTCGCTGCTCAGCACTTTCCCCAACGACGACGACATGCGCGCCGCGCCCGGCAGCCCGGTACCGGCCGCCCCCAGGCCGCCCGCCGACGTCGTACTCCGCCGTGTCGGAGCCGACGACGCGGATTTTGAGTACGACGGCGTCACGGTCACCACCGGCATGAAGCTCCGTGGCGTCTACAACATCTTCAACGCCGCCGCCGCGTTGACAATGGCCCGCGCAATCGCCGTGCTGGGCAAAGGCCCCGGACAGCCGGCAGTCGCGGACAACGCGGGCCTGCTCAGGTCCCTTTCGCAGGTGGCGCCCGCGTTCGGCCGCGGTGAGAGCCTCGTGGTCGACGGCCACCCGCTGGATCTTGTCCTGGTCAAGAACCCGAGCGGCTTCCGGCTCGGCCTGAAGTCCTTCCCGGCCGCCGGCTACGCGACCATGATCGCCATTAACGACAACTACGCCGACGGCCGGGACATGTCCTGGCTCTGGGACGTCGAATTCGACACGCTCCGGGAGGGCGGCGTGGACCAGCTCACCGGTTCGCGGGCCTACGACATGGCATTGCGGCTGCAATATGACGACGTCGCGATCGGCGCGGTGGAACCGGAGATTGCGCCCGCACTAGCTGCTTTTATCCGCGGCGCGAAAGGCAAGCCCAAGCGGATTTTCTGCACTTACACCGCCATGCTCGCGATCCGCCGCGAGCTGGCCAAAATCACCACAGTTGAGGTGGTCTCGTGAGCCCCCAGTCCACACCTGACCAGTCCACACCTGACCAGCCCGTTCCCGAGCTGCCCGTGCATGAGTTGCCCGTGCATGAGTTGCCGCCGGCCGAACCGGCGGCGGCCAGCAAGGGCACCATCCGGGTCCTGCAGCTGTATCCCCGGGACATGAACATCTACGGCGACTGGGGCAACGCCCTGGTCCTGGCCCAGCGGCTGCGCTGGCACGGCTACACACCGGAGCTGCTCGAATACAACGTCGGGGACGTGTTCCCCGGGGACGTCGACCTGATCGTGGGCGGCGGCGGGCAGGACAGCGGCCAGCTGGTCATCCAGGACGACCTGCTCTCCCGCGGGTCCGCCCTCAAGGAGCTGGCCGAGGACGGCACCCCGATGCTGGTGATCTGCGGGCTGTATCAGTTGTTCGGGAAGTTCTTCAAGACCAGGACCGGTTCGGTGATCCCGGGGATCGGCGTCCTCGACGTCGAAACCCACGGCACGGACGAACGGCTGATCGGCAACGTCTCCGTGTCCTCCCCGGAATTTGGCGGCATCCTCGGCTACGAGAACCACAGCGGCCAGACCACCCTGGGACCCGGCGTCGAGCCGCTGGGAACAACGCCGAAGGGGACGGGGAACAACAGCAGCGACGGCCAGGAAGGAGCACGGTACAAGAACATCGTGGCCAGCTACCTGCATGGGTCGTTGTTGCCGAAGAACCCGGCCGTGGCGGATTTCCTGATCCGGACCGCCGTCGAGCGCAAGTACGGCAGTTTCACCCCGGGTTCACCGGATGACCGCTTCGCCGCATTGGCCCGCGAGCACGCCGCCCGCCGGCCCAGGTAAGGACGGCGCGGCGTGCCCGGCCCCGGCGGCGCCGACCTGGTGTTCGCCGTCCCGGGGGACCTCGGCAGCCTGACCGGGGGCTACGCCTACGCGCGGCGGCTCCTGGCGGCGCTCCCCGGCGCGGGCATCACTGCAGCGCACCTGCAACTGCCGGGGTCGTTCCCGTTTCCGTCCCGGCAGGACCTGGCCGAGACGGCCCGGCTGCTCGCGGGGACACCGCCCGGCGCCGTCGTCCTGGTCGACGGGCTGGCCTACGGGGCGATTCCGGCGGAGATCCTGGCCGGCATCGACCGGAACGTGGTGGCGCTGATCCACCATCCGCTGGCCCGCGAAACGGGCCTCACCGAGGGCCAGCGCACGCTCCTGGCCCGATCCGAGCGGGCAGCCCTGCCACGCGCCGGCCACATTCTGGTCACGAGCCTGGCCACGGCCCGCGAACTTGCTTCAGCGTACGGGGTGCCCGAAGGCGGGATCACCGTGGCCGTGCCCGGCACTGATCCGGCCGCCCGCGCCTCCGGGTCCGCCGCCGGAACCCCGGAACTGCTCTGCGTCGGAACGGTCACCGCGCGCAAGGGATACCGGGTGCTGGTCAGGGCCCTTGCCGGGCTGGCTGACCTTGACTGGCACGTCAGCATCGTCGGCGACACCCGCCGCTCCCCCGGCGAATTCATCGCGGTGCAGGACCGCATCGACCGCGCCGGCCTCACCGCCAGGATCACGTTCTCCGGCGTGCTCGACGCCGGCTCCCTCGAGGCGGCCTATTGCTCCAGCGACCTCTTTGTGATGCCCTCTTTTTATGAAGGTTATGGCATGGCATTAGCCGAGGCGATGGCGCACGGACTGCCGGTCGTGTCCACCACCGGCGGTGCGGCTGCGCAGACCGTTCCCGACGGCGCCGGCCTGAAGGTGCCGCCCGGCGACGCCGCGGCGCTCGGCTCCGCGCTTCGGCGGATCCTGCTCGATCCGGCGCTGCGGACTTCCTGCGCGGACCGTTCCTGGGCCGCCGGAGCCGCCCTGCCACGCTGGGCGGACACCGCCGGTGCCGTTGCCGGCGTCGTCCGCGGCCTGCTGCAGGCGGATCGGAAGCCTGCACCGTGACCGGCTTTAGCGCTGAGTGGCTCGCCCTTCGGGAACCCGCCGATCACCAGGCCCGGTCGGAGGTGTTGACCTGGCAGCTGAGCGAGCATTTCGCCGGCCGGGCCCAGGTCAGTGTCATTGATCTTGGCTGCGGGGCGGGGGCCAATCTGCGCGGCACCGCGCAGTGGCTCCCTGACAGCCAGTCCTGGCTGCTGGTGGACTATGATCCTGCGCTGCTCGGTGTTGCGCGCCGGGTGCTGAGCGAGTGGGCGGACGAGAGCCGCGCTGACGGCCGGCGGCTGATCCTGCGCAAGGGCACGAAGCATCTCGAGGTGGATTTCGCGCAGGCGGACCTGACCGTGGAGCTGGAAGCGCTGCTCGCGCAGGCACCCGACCTGCTGACGGCGTCCGCCCTTTTTGACCTGGTCTCGGAAACGTGGCTGGACACGCTGACCGCGGCCCTGCAGGAGGCCGGGACACCTCTCTATACGGTGCTTAATTACAACGGCCGGCAGTCGTGGGCTCCGCCGCACCGGCTTGACGCGGCGGTCGTAGCCGCTTTCAACGAACACCAGCGCACCGATAAGGGCTTCGGCCCCGCCGCGGGGGCACGGGCGGCGGACGTCCTGGCGCGGCGGCTTTCGGATGCAGGTTACGCTGTCAGCACGGCTACCTCGCCCTGGCTCCTGGGCGCCGGTGACCGGGAGTTAATGAGCGAACTTGCCGGCGGCATAGCGATGGCGGCCCACGAAACACACGCGGTGTCCCCCGAGGAAACGGAAGAGTGGCTTTCCGAGCGGCAACGCGCGGCAGGCGCCAGCATCGGCCACACCGATCTCCTGGCAGTGCCGCCAGCATCATCATGACCGGGCGTGGCACCCGGTCCCGGGACTCGGCTGGCCGCTGCAGAATCCTCATGTTCAGCACGGCCTACTCCTGGCCGGATAACACGCTTCCCTGAATCGCGGACAACGGTACGGCGCCGAAGTCCCTGGAATCGATAGACACGGCACGGTTGTCCCCCAGAACGAACACCCGTCCAGGGGGCACCGTCTCGGGTCCGAAGTAGGTGCCATCGACGCGGCTGTGGTCAACAAGGGGCTCGCTGACGGCGATGTCATCGACGAACAGTTCCGAGTCACGTATGGCGACCCGTTGCCCCTCGCCTGCAATGACGCGCTTGATGACGGTCCGGCCGTCGACCGGACTCGTGAAGGCCACCACGACGCCGTTCCGGATCAGCCCGCCGGCCGCTGCCGGTTTGTAAACCACTACGATGCTGCCCTCCGGAATAGCCGGGGACATGCTGTCCGAGACGACGGTAAAAGGTTCCAGAAGCCAGGTGCGGACGGCAAGCATGGCAAGCGCGGGAACAAGGACGACCGCACCGAGCCAGGGGCTCCGGCCACGGCGCCCGGACTCGCGGTTCACCCCGTGCCGTCGTCCCAGACAGCTTTGGCCGCCGTCATGGGGTCGTCCCTGTCGTAGGGGTACCCCGGCTGGCTCACACGGAACTGGACCATCATGTCGTGATCCTCATGGGGCAGATTGTGGCAGTGCATCATGTAAAGCCCTGCATGGTGCGCGAACTTCATGATGAGACGGACGGTCTCGCCCTCGCCGACATACACCACGTCCTTTGGTCCGCGCTCGTACGGAAAGGGTTGTCTGCCGTTTCGGGTCAGGATCTGGAAGTCGACGAGGTGGATGTGCAGGGGGTGGAACCAGCCGCCGGAAGAGTTTTCGATTTCCCAGATTTCCACTGAATTCAGTGCGGGCTCGGCAACGACCTTTTTGTAGCCGCTGGCAATGACGTCCTGCCACGAGTCGTTGTTGATGGTCCACATCCGTGTGGTGTCGTTCCGCCGGAGCCGGAATTTTCGGCTTGCTACAGATTGACCGGATTCAAGGGCCATGACGTCATTCCCCGGGGCCAGGGCCGTAGGGATACGGTCCCAGGTGGGGTCGGAAGTATCGACAGGCTCGTCGGTCACGTCGAAAGCCATGATCTTGTTCGTAAAGCCGTAATCAACGTTGTTCCTGTTGGACAGATTCCGCAGTTCGATCCGCTGTCCTGCCTTGTATTTTCGGAAATCGATGAGTACCTCGTACCGTTCGGCTCCGCCATGGCGCCAGTTGGCCACAGTTTGCGCCGCGGGCACCAGCCCGCCATCCGTACCCACCACAACTACCGGGTCCCCGGTGCTGAGGGTCGGACGCAACGACCGGGAGATGGAGGCATTGAGTATGCGGAAGCGGTAGACGCGTTTTTGGACCTGCATGACGGGCCAGGGCTTCCCGTTGACCAGAATCACGTCGCCCCAAAGCCCGGAGTGGTTGTTGTCGTCGTAGCCCAACGATCCGTCCTCGGCGAACATCGCATCGCTGACAGTCAACGCCACGTCATACCGGCCTTGAGGGAGGATCTCCCGTTCAACTGGATCATGCAGGTGGTATTGCGCGGCCAGTCCCGAATACGCGTTCAGGGCCGTGAAGTGCACGCCGTGATCGTGATACCAAAGCGTCCGCGCAGGTTGAAAGTTCGGGAAGTAATAGTCCTTGTAGAACCCTGGGACAGTGATGTCGCTGGCATAGCCGTCGTATTGCGGGAGCGATGCGGAGCCGTGCAGGTGGGTGGATGTGGACAGGCCGTGTCCGTCCAGCGCGTGCTCGGACGGAAGCCGGTTCCGTACCCGCAGCACTGCCTTTGTTCCTTGATCCAGGCTGATTGTGGGCCCGGGGAAGATCCCGTTGTACCCGAGGATCGGGGTGCCGAGCCGGGGCAGGATCCTGGCTGTTGCCGCCTTCTCCACCACGGTGTAATAGTTGACCGGGGCGCCGTCGGAGGGGTCGGTGCCGGTCGCGTCGGGTTGGAGGACCGGGGCACGGACGAATGCGGTTTGAAATGGTCTCGGCATCTCGCTGTCCCTGATGCGGCTGGCGGACTTGGCCTCGACGGACCCCAGCGGCGCCATTGCGCCTCCCGCTCCGAGGACCCCTAGGCCACCGAGCAACAGAACTTGACGGCGTGAAATAGCCATGGCCGGTCTCCTTACTTGTTCCGTACTCCGACTCTGCGGCTTCCGTCTTGGAGATATCCTGCGTGCAGTCTGTAGACCATTGAATTAACCTGAGGGCAGGCCAGGCGGGTCATTCGAAGTCGGCGACGCCGGACCGCAAACGCACCATAACGGCCGTGCCCGCGCCGGGCGCGCTGCGGACCTCCAGTTTTCCCCCGGCTTCCCTGACTGTGTCCCGCAGGATGCGTAGGCCGAGGTGCCCGTCCGGTGCGGGCGGTGCCATATCGAATCCCATCCCGTTATCCGAGACGACTAGTTCCGAGCCCTTACGGTCGGTATGCAGCGAGAGTACAACTGCGGTCGCGCCGGAGTGTTTGGCGCTGTTGGACAGCGCTTCACGCGCCACGCGGTACAGCAAGGCCGACGATCCGCGGTCCAGGGCCGTGTCGTCCGGTATTACGAGGCGGACCGCCAGCCCATGCTCCTGGTGTTGCTCTGCGAGACGTTCCAGGGAGGTCTTGAGCCCGAGTTGGTCCAAATCCGGCGGGTATAACTCACTGGTCATGGACCGGAGGGCGCGGACGCTGCGCTGAAGCAGCGAACGCGCCTTCCGGAAGACGGGGCGCTGCTCTACCGGGACGTGCAGTTCCTCAGATTCAAGCGCGAGTCCAAGTCCGGAAAGGTCCTGGATGACATCGTCATGGAGGTCCCGGGCGATTTTGCGACGTTCCTGGTCCGAGGCTTCCACAGCGCGTTGAAGCAACCTGTTTCGGACCGCTTGATGGTACTGGATCCGTCGGGCCAGGCGGATGGCCGGCGGCAATTGCGCGAGCTGCAGAGCCGACAGTGCGAGCAGGAAGGGCGGGATCATGCTGTAGAGGACTGCCTGCTGTTCGTTGCGTACCGGGCCGTCGTCATAGTAGGCCTCAAAAATCAGCCTGGTACCTTCTGCCGCGAGCGAGCTCACGTAAACCTCCACCAGCTCGCCGGATGCTGACTCGTAGAGGTTTTCCAACTCCTGCTGGTTCTCCAGCGTGGCAGTGCCGGGCGCTCCGGCCAGCAGCGCATGTGCCCACTCCGGTAGTTCGAATTGCTGCCCTACGAGGGAGCGCACGTCCGAATAGACGACACGGCCGTCCGCGGTCCACACCTTGACGCGCAGCACTGAAGTGTCAGCGCGCCATCTTTGCACGGCACGGTCCATCTCAGTTATTGCCGCACCATCACCGGCGAGCATCGCCTTGCTGACGAGCGGTCCGAGCACCAGATCAGCGACCCGTTGGGTCTGCAGGATCGCGTTGTTAAGTGCGTGCTTCTCGGCCGCTCCGCGGATCCAGAATGCAACCGGTGTCGCCACAACGAGCAGGGCCATGAACCCCATAAGCAGAAATTTCGCGACGGCAGTCCGGATCTGCAGCCGTTCGGCGGCTTCCCGGTCTCTATCGAATAATGCGTCGTCCGTCTCAGACGGCCTGGACATCGCGTTCCACACGCAGGATGCCCCGCAGCTCGGCCTCTGCCATGGCTTCGCGCTGCGAATGGGAGCCCAGCTTGGAGAATATTGTCTTGACGTACCCGCGGCATGTGTGGACGGAGATGCCCAGGCTGTCTGCGATGACCCGGAGCTCCCGGCCATCCGCCATGAGTCGGAGTACGTCCAGCTCGCGGGGACTCAAGGGCGGGCCCGGGTGGACATTGGCGGCGCGTCCCCGGGAAGTTCCAAGCTCCGCCAGCAGTGACGGATGGACCACCATATTGCCTGTGCGCGCGTGCCGGAGAGTGTCCAGCATCGTGGCCAACGAGCCGTCCTTGGGCAGGAAGCCGCAGATCCCTATGACCGCCGCTTTCCGCAGGACATCCTGGGAGGGGTCCCCCGTCAGCACGATGACGCGGGTGTCCGGCGCGTGCTCCAGGATGCGGAGGGCTGCCGTGAGTCCGTCCCCGTCGGGCAGGTGGTAGTCCATCACTACGACGTCGGGAGCAAGCTCACGGCACATGCGTATTCCCTCGGCTACTGAAAATGCGGAACCGACGCTCTGCAGGTCGGCTTCGCGGTCCAATGCGGCCGTCAGCAATTCAGTGAACGTGCGGTGGTCGTCGATGGTCAGTATCCGGATACTCGCCGCCTCAGCTGCAGCTGCCAAAGGTGGGAGGGCCTCCGCCACTGCCGGCGCAGGTACCGGCGCAGGTACGGGCGGTCCGGGGTCGCCGGTCTGGCGCAGCAGACGGGCGTGCGCGGCGCGGAGGTCCTTACCGGGGCTGCACCCCATCTCCCGGTTCAGGGTGCGCCTGCACTGCTCAAAAGCCCTGAGTCCCTCCAGGGGCTGTCCGGACTCGTCCAGCCCCCGGACCAGTGCCGTCCAAGCTCGTTCGTTCAAGGGGTCTCCGGACAACGCCTCCCGGGCCCAGGCAACCGCACGGTCCGGTTCGTCGAGGGACAGGGCCAGATCGGCTGCGTCGATTTTGGTGCGGATCACTCGCAGCTCATGGCTAACCCGCTCACTCTCCGCCCAGGAGGCCCGCATCTCATCGCCCAGCAGCGGAGCAACGGCCAGGTCCAGGGCCCTCTGCAGCAGTTCCAGCGCCGCCCACGGCTCGCTGTGCGCTGCCTGCTGGACCAGCGCATGGAATCGGCTCAGGTCGAGATCTACGAGACCGGGATCGATCATGTAGCCGCCGGTGACTGTCCGAAGAGGTCCCGACTTACCCTGGCCGGGCTGCAGGTGCCGTCGCAGGACGCTGACATAGCTTTCCAGGGTGGAAAGGGCTTCGACGGGAGGCCGTCCCTCCCACAGCATCTCGACCAACCGCTCCTTGGACACCGGCTTCCCGAAATTCACGAGAAGAATTTCAAGGATTTGCCGGGGTTTGAGCCCGCCAAGCTCGCCGCCGCCGAGGATGGTTTGGCCACGCCGGATCCGGAGCGTGCCCAGGATGGTCACGGAGAGCCTGCCAGGCGGCGCTGCCCCTTGGCATGTGCTTATCCCGGGGTCAGTCGCTTGAATGGGGTCAACGGACATCTCAGTGGCCTTCAATTCTGACGGAAACCGTTGCTCCCAAGTTTTTTCCATGCATCATCCGGCGACACGAGTAGCTGGTACCTGTTTACTGCGGTTCGGCCCAGGGGCGAGATCTTCGGGCTTTAGCTGCGGCCCCTGTGGTGCCCTGCGCCCAGGGACAGCCCCGGCCCGTCTTTGATCTCAAGGGTCAACTCCACCGCGCGGTCAGGAAGCTCGAAGGTGAGTTCGGCATTGATGCGGTCACCTCGGGCTGCGACGGACGGAGCCGGAGAGGCCAAAACAGGTGTCCATTTCCCGGTACCGAGACCGGAAACGGAATAGTCGGCCGGGTTGAAGGAAAGACCGCCTTCGTCCAGCGCCGTCAGTTCCAGCAGTATGCGCACGCGATGGAACCCCGGGCCTGCCGCGGAGGTGCTGCCGCTTGCCGCGGCGTCCGGCTCGCTCCCGCCGCCGTCGGCGGGGAGTATGCCGTTGATGCGCGCCAATCCGCCGTCGACAGCTGCCGATGCGCCCAGGGGAACTGGCGGCTTTGGCGGAGGAGCCGCCATAACGGCGGCCAGCAAACACGCCAGGAGACATACCAGGATGACCGGAGCCACGACCTTCTTCCGCTGAAACGCTGCTGATTGCGACATGGGGCCAAGTTTTCCGTCGGATCCCTGCAGAATCCTTTGAGAACGGCCCGGGCCTTCGCTCACACGTCGCCCTATCCCACGGCAAGGACAGGATATTTACAAGACCTTGCCAATACCGTGGCGGTCGTAAATGCGTCGACAAAGGCACTCGGTTGTTTCGGCCAGGCGCGGCGGTGGCGAAATCATAGGATGGACATTGCCATGAAAAGGGTACTTGCCTTCATATTCACGTTCCTCTCAGTGGTTGCCTTTGCCGGGGTCGCAGGGGCCGAGGTCATTCCCGCCGGGACCAACGGCCCCGGACTGGCCGAAGTTGGCCCGGTCAGCACCACGGACGGATATCCGGTCTGGTACCGGGACAAGAACGGGCTCCGGCTTCAGAGTTGCGTTGCCCAGGCCGATCCACTGTGCCCTGCCCGGGGCGCCCTTCCGGATGAGAACTCACCGGTGTCGTTCCCCTCGAATTATCCGGACGAGGGATTCTATTCCCTCACTACAGGGAACCTGGATACAGCGGGAGGCGGGCGGGCCCTGGCCGTGTTGGCGCTGGAACAGGCGTTCGGCGCCGGACCGGTCTCCGCTGGGGACCAGGTGACGTTCGCCCGGATCCGGCTGAGGATCACCAATGCGCGGGACGGCGTGGACTATAAATTCACCACGCCGGCGGGCACCAAAACTGTCCGGACGTCCAAGCCCGGCATCGTCTTCGACACCGAAGACATCGGTATAGGCGGTAGAGGCGACTTCTCGGGTGCGCTGGGCGGGCGAATCGGACCGTTCCTGACGTGGGATACCTTTCCCGGCGACCCTGCGCTCAAGCCGGACGCCAGCGGCAAAGACACGTATGTCGGCGACGGCACTACCCCGCACCGGATCAAGGGCAGCCCTTACGGCACCAATGTCTTCCGTATCGAGGGTCCCGGTATCAATCCGAACCCGGGTTCGGACGCATGCCTCTCCGTTCCCGGCCCGACGGCGGACTGCGTGGAGACAGATCTTTTCACCGTCCAAGGCAAACTCGCGACGAATAGCGGCGTGACCGCGGAGCGGGCAACGTATTCCAGGACATCCGCCAGCTCAGGGAACGTGGACGTGTTCGCATCCTCCGAATCCGGACCACAGTCGATCCAAGCGGCGGATGCCTCCGCCGGCAACAAGGCATTCAGCCCAACGGCACTCGAGGGACAGAACGGCCGGTACTTCGCGAGGATTGCCTTCGAAGGATCGGCTCCGCCTTCGGTCATCACCGTCACAAACTTCAGTGACGTGCCGGCAGCGTCCAAACAAATCCAGGTTATCGACAGGGTCACCGGTAAGGCGACCTTTGACACCGGCAGCAAGGTGTTGTCCATCGACGCGGCCTCCAGCGACGCCGCCGGCTCCCGCACCCTGACGGCGGTGGGATACGGCACACTTGTAGCCGGGTCGCTGAAGGCCGAAACCCAGGTTCCGCCCTTAGCGGTCACCGTCAAGTCCGACGCAAACGGTGAGGTGGTCCTCCCGGTGGAGGTGACGGGCGGCGCGCACGCTCCCATTGCGGTGGTCGCGCAGGCCGGCGCCGATCAAAGCGTCTACGAAGGCCAGGAAGTCACGCTCGATGGATCCGCGTCCAGCGGTCCGATCTCCACTTACTCGTGGAGCGGACCCGCCGGGGTGGTCCTCAGCGATCCAAACTCGGCCCGGCCTACTTTCACGGCGCCCACACCTGGTGACTACGTCTTCACGCTGACGGTTAATGGACCGGGCGGCCCCAGCACAGCGACCGTCGCCGTTACCGTCAGCGCCCCGGCCGCAGCGGTAGCCAATGCCGGACCGGACCAGCAGGGTGTGACACGGGGAAGCAAGGTCACCTTGGACGGAACCGGCTCGGCAGGCGCCGCCACGTATGCATGGACCCAGGTGCTCGCACCAGGGGACCCCCAGGTCCCCCTCGCCGGGGCCAACACCCCTCGACCCAGCTTCACGTTCCCCCTGTACGCGTATCCCGCAGCCAATGGTCCGCTCACTTTCGAACTGACGGCGGCCAGCCCCGATGGCTCCTCAAGCCAGGCCAGGGTAACCATCACGCCGAAAGCCGACGAGGTGGCCATAACCACCGCCCGCTACTCCGTCAGCAAGCGGGAGTGGCGGGTCGACGGAACAAGCTCCGCACCCGCAGGCCAGAAGATGACCATTCATCTGGGCGGCCTGGACGGTCCGGTGCTGGGGACAACCACGGTGGACGCTACGGGCGGCTTTTCCCTCCGGGGCCCGTCCACACACGTGGGAAGGTCCGGCCAGACGGTGAGCGTCGAATCGGTTCTGGGCGGCACCGCTTCGGGCTTCGCCGTCCGTGTCCAGTAGCCAACCCGGGCCGCGGCCCCGGCGGACGGCCATCGAGCCGCCCGGGGCCGTTTCGGGGCCGCCACCGTCCGGCGGCCCCGCGGTCACCGCCGGTGACGCACACTGCATCGGTCCGGCCATTCCGAGCAACAACGGTGAGGGCCGTCAGCGCCGTGGACGGTCTATCCCGACAACCCCCGGGGAGTACCCGGGCCTTGCCCTCCGGCTACAGGTCCTGGGAATCATCAGTGGCATTCTGTGCGGTAGCCGACCCGAACTGGAAGAAATCCGTGCCCGGCTGCGCCGCCACCTGGCCGAGCACCCCGGGGAACCGGAAACCGCGCTCCTGCACCATCTGCTGGACCGCGAAAGCCGTGCGGCCGATTGGCGGGAGTCAGACCCCGGGACGACGACGCTCCCGACTCCTGGTCATGCGATCACACATCCGGAGGGACCTGAGCTCAACTAGTGGCCGGGGGTGGGCGTCGGACGACAGGTCCGGCGGTGGATTCGAGGAGTTTAGGCTTAGCTGTCGGGCGGCAGAGAATCCGGACGGAGCCGTAACGCGATCCAAAGTCCGCACCGCCGGCAGACATACGCCCGGCCAGCCCCGAGGGCATGCACCTTCCGGCGCGCCATTTTCCGGCCGCAACAGGTGCACGCGCATTGACCTGCCTGTTCCGCGGTCTGTTCTTCTTCTTTCACGCGCGTTCTCTCACCCGCCGGCCTGCCCGCGCGGCAGGTCGGTGTAGCCCAGGTGCATTATGCGTCCCGGAGCGGGGAGCCATTCACATAGAACTGGTGTCCCTCCATAAGCCCGGTCAACAGCGGCATCGCTTCGGCGATGGCGGCCTGCACGGACTCCAGCTGCAGTGAAGAGCTGTGGGCCTCGGCCGATGCCCACAGCTCAGCGACAAAGACGGCGTCGGGCCGGTCATCGCTGGCGCCGACCTCGTAAAGCAAACATCCGGCTTCCTCGAGCTGCCGGTTGCGACGCGTCAAAATTTGGATCACTTTGTCGCGCTGACCGGGCTTGACGCCGAGCGTACCCACGTTTGCGAAAGTCATGCGCCGATATTACAGGCAGCACGGGACGGCCGACAGGGCTGCCTGGCTCATCGACCTGGCTCAGTAACGGCGGAAGGCCCGCTTGTCTGAAACAAGCGGGCCTTCGTGAGCTTTAATCTGCGTCGCTCCGGCCTCAGACCGTGGCGGCAGCTCCCTGCCATTCGAACTTGCGGAACGGCGCGTCCACCGGCGTTTGTGCCAGATGGTTGGTGTAGTTCGACATGATCTTCTGCGAGACGCCGAGGACAACTTCGAGGACGTGTCGTTTAGTGAAACCGGCCTCGAGGAAGGTCTGAACCGCGGCCTCGTCGACGTTGCCGCGCTCGCGGACCATACCCAGCGTGAAGGTGCGCAAGGCTTCCAACCGGGCATTGGGCAGCGGCGTCTCGTTGCGCAGCGCTTCGGTGATGGCGTCGTCCACCTTCATGGCCTTGGCGATCCCGGTGTGGGCGGGCACGCAGTAGTGGCAGGCGTGTTCAACGTTGACCGCCTGCCAGACGACGGTCAGTTCGTCCTTGGCGAAGCTGGAGTTCACAAAGAGTTCGTGCACCAGGCGGTAGCCCTCAAGCAGTCCGGGTGCTTCCGCCATGACTGCGTGCAGGCCTGGGATCATCCCGTTTTGCTTCTTGGATGCTGCAAGCAGCGTCTTGCTGTCTTCGGGTGCTGTGGTTTCGTCGTGCAGCTGAAATTCAATCATCGTGGCCTCCGCTTGGAACATGCCGTTCATTGTGTACCAAACGGTACCATAGGCTTTCCTAGTTTGCTACCGCATGGTAACAAACTCCGGCGGACGACGTAAGATGACGTTATGAGTACTTCAGTGAATGCCGCGATCGGCCGGCCGAGGCTCTTCGATGAGGAAGCGGTACTCGCCCGCCTGACGGCGCTGTTCTGGCGGCAGGGTTACAGCGGGACCTCGATGACTGACATCGTGGAAGCCAGCGGGGTCCACAAGCCCAGTCTCTACCGGACGTTCGGCACCAAGGAGGAACTGTTCGCAACCGTGCTGCGCCGCTACCTGGCCGAGCGGATCGGGATGTTCGCCTCGCTGATCAAACAGTCCGGCCCCGGCATCAGCGGCGTCCACACCTTCCTGACCCTCTTCGAGGCGGACGCGGTCTCCGAACGCGGCCGGGACGGTTGCCTGATGGTGATGGCCTCCAACGAACTCCGGGGAACCCTGCCCGGTTACGACTTTTCCGCCGACTACCGGCGGCAGATGCGCGAGCAGATCAGCACACTCGTCACCCAGGCCCTGCCCGACGCCGGCACAGAACTCATCGAGGCCCGGACCGACCTGCTCACCACCTATCTGCTGGGACTGCAGGTCATCCTGCGTTCCGGCGCCGATGCCGAGGAAATCCACCGGTACCTCAACGCCATGCACGTCACCGCTGACACCTGGTGACGCTAGCGGTGGCCTGCACCGCGGACGGCGGCGCCGACCGCCACAATCACCGGGACGAGGAAGACCAGCACGGCGATGGGGTTGGGGCGGAACTTCACTTGTGATCCGGTGTTCCGGTAGATCCCCAACGGCACTACAAGGCCGCCTCCGCCGCCCCCTCCCGCGGGAGTAGCCCGGTCGGCCGCCTCGCTGCCGCCACCGAATCCGAAGACAACCACGGCGGCAGGGACAATCTCCTGTCCGCCGAGCCGGACGGGAGCGCCATAGGCCATGGATACGCCCACATTTTTGAAAGTCTCCACCAGGGAGGCAAAGTTATCGGCCATGGCTCCACCATAGACTTGTGGCCGGCCCCGGTTAAGGCTCGGCGCTGATCACTCGGAACTGATCAGCAATTCATGGGCGCCGGCCTCGGCCGCGCCCATGGACTCCACCGCGGCCTGCGTGCGCTGGCGGGTGGCCGAATCCGCAGCCGCCCCGGCACAGGATCCTTGCGGCGCGTCGGCGGCGACGGAACACCAGCGGTACGGGTTCCGGACCATGACCGACGGCGTCCAGGCCAGGTCGCTGACGGCCCAGCTCCCGTCCTCGTCCTGGCTGAACTGGGCCCGGACCAGCAGGCCTTCGTTGTTGACGGTGTACCAGGGCGAGAGCTCGGTGATGCCGTTGCCGAGCCCGTACACGATCCACGTCCCGTTGTGCTTTTCGATCGGCAATACGGAATGGCTATGGTGCCCGTAGATCATGCTGAATTCGCCGCTGTCTGCCAAGGCCCGGGCGACGTCCCGCTGCTGCGCGTTGGGGACACTGGAATACTCTTCGCCTGCGTGCATGGCACCCAGCACGATGTCCGCCCCCAGCGCACGGGCCTTCTGCGCCTTGGCAATCATGGCGGCAGCGTCGAGCATGTCCACCTGCCATGCGGCATCAGGGACAAGTCCGTTGAGCCCGTAGGTGGCGTTGACGATGGCAATCCGGGCGGCGGCCGTATCGACGATCAGGACGTCCCCGGCTTCAGTCTCCGTGCGGTAGGAACCGGTGTGCCGGATCCCGGCGGCATCCAGTGCATCCAGGGTCCGGACCAGCCCGGCAGTCCCCTGGTCAATGGTGTGGTTGCTCGCAGTTGTGCAGGCCTGGTAGCCGACGTCCCGGGCCGCGGTGATGATCTGCGGCGGTACGTTGAACGACGGATACGCTGAGAACGGCCCGCCGGGGCCCGACACCGGCGTTTCCAGATGGCAGATGGCAAGGTCGCTTTTCTCAAGGTAGCGCCGCTGGCCCTCCAGCAGCGGCACGAAGTCCATCCCGTCGGCGCCCTTGGCGGCAGCGTCCTCGCGGGCCTGCTGCCAGAGCTGCGCATGCACCAGCATGTCTCCGGTTACCAGCACCGACGTGCAGCGAACAGCAGCACACACAGGGCCCCTGCCGGGGGTGGGGTCGGGCGTGGGGACCGGCGCGGGCGTCGCAGCCGGGCTCGGTGCAGCGGCTGACGGAGGTTTGGCGGCGGATGGCGGGCCGCCGGCGTCCGCGTCCTGGCCCGCCAGCACTCCGCACCCCGCGCCGGCCAGCACCAGCAGCGCCGCGGCGCACCCCGCCGTCGTCCGCGCCCTGAACTTCCCGTGACTGAACCGCATGACCGCCATCCTAAGTCGGATGAGCCGGTAAATCACTGGTCCGGTAAATCACGGGTGCAGGGCGTTGAGAAGAACCACCACTCATGAAACAGTTGTTTCATGACCAATCCCCTCCTGATCCCCAGCACCCTGCCCTACGGGCTTCCTCCCTTCGCAGCCATCGAGGAGACCCACTACGCCGAAGCCATCGAGGCGGGTCTGGCCGAGCACCTCGATGAAATCCGGCGGATCGTCGAAGACCCGGCCCCGGCGTCGTTCGAGAACACCGCCCTGGCCATGGAGCAGTCCGGACGGCTGCTGGCGCGGGCCACGGCATCGTTCTTCACCCTGGTCTCGGCGGATGCATCAGACACGATCCGGGAACTGGAAACCCGGCTGTCCCCGCTGCTTTCGGCGCATCAGGACGCCATCTACCTCAACCGTGGCCTCTTTGACCGCTTTGCGGCGTTGGATCTGGACGGCCTGGACCCGGAGTCGGCCAGGCTCGTGACGGAGTACCTCAAGGAGTTCCGCGCCTCCGGGATCCAACTCGATGACGCCGGCCAGGACCGGCTCCGGGCGATCAACGCCGAACTGTCGCGGCTCGGCACCGGATTCGGCCAGCGGGTCAAGGAAGGGATGAAATCCGCGGCCCTGCTGCTCGACGACGCCGGCGACCTGGCCGGACTGCCCGAGGACGATGCCGCCAGTGCAGCCGAAGCCGCCCGTACCTCCGGACACGAGGGCAAATTCCTGCTCACCCTGATCCTGCCCAGCAATCAGCCCGCCCTTGCCTCACTGGACAACCGCGACATCAGGCGCCGCCTCTACGAGGCCTCGGTCAGCCGCGGCAGCAGCGGTGGCACCCTCGACGTCCTCGACCTCGTCAAGGACCTGGCCCGGCTCCGGGCCGAGAAGGCAGCCCTGCTCGGCTTCGCAAACTACGCGGAACTGACCGTGGACCGGCAGACGGCACCGGACTTCGCCGCCGTGCAGGCCATGCTGAACCGGCTCGCCCCGGCCGCTGTCCGCAACGCCGACGCCGAGGCGGCCGCGCTGGCGGAAGCGGCGGGCCATCCGCTCGAAGCCTGGGACTGGGCCTACTACTCGGCCAAGGTCAAGCGCGAGCGGTACGCGGTGGACGAGCAGGCGCTGCGGCCCTACTTCGAGCTGGACCGGGTCCTCACCGACGGAGTCTTCCACGCGGCCAACGCCCTGTACGGCATCACGTTCCACGAGCGGACCGACCTGACCGGCTACCACCCGGACGTCCGTGTCTGGGAGGTCAAAAACCCGGACGGCACCGGACTCGGGCTGTTTCTGGGCGACTACTACACACGCGAATCAAAACGCGGCGGCGCCTGGATGAACTCGCTCGTGGACCAGTCCCGCCTCCTGGGCACCCGGCCCGTGGTCATCAACAACCTCAACATTTCCAAGCCGCCGGCCGGAGAACCCACGCTCCTGACCCTGGATGAGCTCCGCACGACTTTCCACGAGTTCGGCCACGCCCTGCATGGCTTGTTTTCGGAGGTGGCCTACCCGCGCTTCGCCGGCACCGCCGTGCCGCGCGACTTCGTCGAGTACCCCTCACAGGTCAATGAGATGTGGATCCTGTGGCCGGAAGTGCTGGCCAACTACGCCCGGCACCACACCACCGGAGAACCGCTTCCGCCGGAAGTAGCGGACCGGCTGGATGCAGCCCGGTTGTGGGGTGAGGGTTTCGGCACCACCGAATACCTGGGCGCGGCCCTGCTGGACCTGGCCTGGCATGTGCTCGGACCGGAAGAGGTGCCAGGCAACGTGCTCGAGTTCGAGGCGACGGCGCTGGCAGCGGCCGGGGTGGCGCATCCGCTCATTCCGCCCCGCTACCGCACAGGCTACTTCCAGCACATCTTCGCCGGCGACGGCTACGCCGCAGGGTACTACTCCTACATCTGGAGCGAGGTCCTGGACGCAGACACAGTGGAATGGTTCAGGGACAACGGCGGCCTGAGCCGGGCCAACGGCGACTTCTTCCGCGCGGAACTGCTTTCCCGCGGCAATAGCCGCGACCCGCTCGATTCCTTCCGCACCTTCCGGGGCCGCGACGCCGAACTCGGACCGCTGCTCAAACGCCGAGGCCTCGACTAGGGCCGGAAAGAGGGCCGCAGAGAAGGCCGGAAAGAAAAAGCGACGCCGGCCGGTCACCTGAAAAGGTGACCGGCCGGCGTCGTTGTCTTGCTGAAGGTCGGTTACCAGCCGCGCTCGGCGAGGCGGTGCGGTTCCGGGAGGTCGGCGACGTTGATGCCGACCATGGCCTCGCCCAGGCCGCGGGAGACCTTGGCGATGACGTCGGCGTCGTCGAAGAAGGTGGTGGCCTTCACGACGGCGGCCGCACGCTGGGCCGGATTACCGGACTTGAAGATGCCGGAGCCGACGAACACGCCGTCCGCGCCGAGCTGCATCATCATGGCCGCGTCGGCCGGGGTGGCGATGCCGCCGGCGGTGAACAGGACCACGGGGAGCTTGCCGGTGGAGGCAATTTCCTTGACCAGTTCGTACGGGGCCTGCAGTTCCTTGGCCGCGACGTAGAGCTCGTCCTCGGGCAGGGCCGCGAGCTTGGCGATCTCGGCGCGGATCTTGCGCATGTGGCCCGTGGCGTTGGAGACGTCGCCGGTGCCGGCCTCGCCCTTGGAGCGGATCATGGCCGCGCCCTCGTTGATCCGGCGCAGGGCCTCACCGAGGTTGGTGGCGCCGCAGACGAAGGGAACGGTGAAGTTCCACTTGTCGATGTGGTGCTCGTAGTCGGCCGGGGTGAGGACCTCGGACTCGTCGATGTAGTCCACGTTCAGGGACTGCAGGACCTGGGCTTCGACGAAGTGGCCGATCCGGGCCTTGGCCATGACCGGGATGGACACGGCGTCGATGATCTTGTCGATCATGTCCGGGTCCGACATGCGGGACACGCCGCCCTGGGCGCGGATATCGGCCGGAACACGTTCCAGCGCCATCACGGCCACGGCACCGGCATCTTCGGCGATGCGGGCCTGTTCGACGTTAACGACGTCCATGATGACGCCGCCCTTGAGCATCTCCGCCATGCCGCGCTTGACGCGGCTGCTGCCCGTGACGTTCTTGGCGGACGCGCCGGCTTCGCTGCTTACATCTGGTGTAGACACAAAAACCCCTATGGGTAGATAGATGACCTCGCCGGGGCGCGGACGGCAAGCAATTGCCGCTCTGCACACTCCGGATTACCGGATCCGTTGGCCGGTAATCCTAATACTAGCCCCCGGCTCCGGCACGGCAGAATTCGGGTTACTGCCGCCGAATTACGAGGCCGGGCCCGGCCGATTCGCGGTCCGGGACGGCACGCTTGCCCTCTGCAGTACGACCGGCCGGCCGGTGCTAAGCCGTCTGTTCGGTGGTGGTGCCGCCGAACTCATCCAGCGACTGGCGCCGGACCGCCGCGATCCGTTGGACCACCGTCACCAGGCTGGCTGCCGCCAGCAGGCACAACGTGGAAAACAGCACCACGGTGGGCAGCCCCAGGCCGGTAAAGCCGGTGACGACCAGCACCGACACGAGCCGCTCGGCCCGCTCTGCGATGCCGACATTGGCGTGAAAGCCCAACGCCTCGGCCTTTGCCCGGGCGTAGGAGACCACCATGCCCAGGACCAGGCAGACGACGGCGGCGACGGCGATCGGCGTATCGGCGCCGCCGGTGAAGAACCAGACAGCGACGCCGGCAAAGAGGGCGCCGTCGGCCACCCGGTCAAGGGTGGAGTCCAGGAAGTTCCCCCAGCGGCCGCTGCGCTGCTGCATTCTGGCCATGATGCCGTCGATGACGTCGGAGAAGATGAACGCTGTGATGAACAGGGTTCCCCACCAGAGCTGGCCCAGCGGGTAGAACACGAGGGCGCCGATGACGACGCCGAGCGTCCCGACGACGGTGACTGCGTCCGGGGAGACCCCGATTTTCAGCAGCCAGCGGGCAAGCGGGGAGAACAGGGCGGTGAAGAAATCCCGTGCGTGCCTATTCAGCATGGGTCTCCCCGGGTCCGGCCTGGCCTGGCGCCTGCTGCGGCCAGGCGTCCGCGACCTGCTGGCGGACCTCGCCCAGGGTCTGCGTAATGGCTTTGGTCTGGGCGATGATGGGGAAGAAATTGCCGTCCCCGCCCCAGCGCGGCACGACGTGCTGGTGCAGGTGGCCGGCGATCCCCGCGCCGCCGGTCACACCCTGGTTCATGCCGAGGTTGAAGCCGGTGGGGTTGGCGACCTTGCGCAGCACGCGCATGGCAGTCTGGGTCAGCTCGCCGAATTCCGCGGTTTCTTCGACCGTCAGGTCCGTGTAGTCGGGGACGTGGCGGTACGGGCAGATCAGCAGGTGGCCCGGGTTGTAGGGGAAGAGGTTCAGCACCACGTAAGCGGTCCGTCCCCGGTACACGATGAGCGAGTCGTCATCCCCGCGGGCGGGTGCCACGCAGAACGGGCAGTCATCCTGATCCTTGAACTGGTGCTGGCCGCCCTTGATGTACGCCATCCGGTGCGGGGTCCACAGGCGCTGGAAAGCGTCCGGGACCCCGGCGAGCCCGAAGTCGTCGGTCACGGCATCGTCATTGACGGATTCGACGCCCGGCCGGGCCGGACCGGCGTCCCCTGTTCGCTCCTGCATGTTGTCCCCTTGCCTGTCCGTCAGCTGGTCCGGGTGCGGACAGCGTCCACGATCCGCCGGACGGCCTCGGCCACCGGCACGCCGTTGTCCTGGCTGCCGTCGCGGAAGCGGAAGGACACGGCGCCGGCCTCGGCGTCGTCTCCCCCGGCGATCAGCACGAACGGGATCTTGTCCTTGCTGGCGGTGCGGATCTTCTTGGGGAAGCGGTCCGAGGAGATATCCACTTCGGCGCGGATTCCGGCGGCCTTGAGCTGGTCGACGACGTCGAACATGTAGTCGTTGAAGGCTTCCGCCACCGGGATCCCGACCACCTGTACGGGCGCTAGCCACGCCGGGAAGGCGCCGGCGTAGTGTTCGGTCAGCACGCCCATGAAGCGCTCGATCGAACCGAAAAGTGCACGGTGGATCATCACGGGCCGCTGGCGGGTGCCGTCCGCGGCCTGGAATTCAAGTTCAAACCGGTCCGGCAGGTTGAAGTCCAGCTGGATGGTGGACATCTGCCAGGTCCGGCCCAAGGCATCCTTGGCCTGGACGGAGATCTTCGGGCCGTAGAAGGCCGCTCCGCCCGGGTCCGCGACCAGCTCGAGGCCGGAGGCTTCGGCCACCTCGGCAAGGGTCCGGGTTGCCTCTTCCCAGGCCTCGTCCTCGCCCACGAACTTATCCTCGTTCTTGGTGGACAGCTCGAGGTAGAAATCGTCCAGCCCGTAGTCCTTGAGCAGCCCGAGCACGAAGTTGAGGGTCTTGGTGAGCTCGTCTTTCATCTGCTCGCGGGTGCAGTAGATGTGGGCGTCGTCCTGGGTCATGCCCCGGACGCGGGTCAGGCCGTGCACAACGCCGGACTTCTCGTAGCGGTAGACGGACCCGAACTCGAACAGGCGCAGCGGCAGTTCGCGGTAGGACCGGCCGCGGGAGCGGAAAATCAGGTTGTGCATGGGGCAGTTCATCGGCTTCAGGTAGTAGTCCTGGCCGGGCTTGCGCACGGTGCCGTCGTCGTTGAGCTCGGCGTCGATATGCATGGCCGGGAACATGCCGTCCTTGTACCAGTCAAGGTGCCCGGAGACTTCGTAGAGGTGGCCCTTGGTGATATGCGGGGTGTAGACGAACTCGTAGCCGGCGTCCACGTGGCGCTGGCGGGAGTAGTCCTCCATCTCCTTGCGGATGATGCCGCCCTTGGGGTGGAACACCGGGAGGCCGGAGCCCAGCTCATCAGGGAAGGAGAAGAGGTCCAGCTCCACACCGAGTTTGCGGTGGTCGCGGCGTTCGGCTTCGGCAATGCGTTCCTGGTAGGCCTTGAGCGCGTCCTTCGTGGGCCATGCGGTGCCGTAGATGCGTTGCAGCTGCTGGTTGTTCTGGTTACCCAGCCAGTACGCGGCGGAGGTGCGGGTCAGGGCGAAGGCGTTGGAGATCATTTTGGTGTTGGGCAGGTGCGGGCCGCGGCACAGATCGCACCAGACCGAATCGCCGCTCTTGCGGTCGATGTTGTCATAGATGGTGATGTCTCCGGCACCGACCTCGACGTTGACGCCCTCGGCGGTGTCGGCGTCGTTCTTCTTGCCCAGCAGCTCCAGCTTGTAGGGCTCATTGGCCATGGCCTGGCGGGCCTCGTCCTCGTTGACCACGCGGCGGGCGAACTTCTGATTCTGGTTGACGATTTTGAGCATCATCTTTTCCAGCGTCTTCAGGTCCTCCGGGGTGAAGGGTTCGGCGACGTCGAAGTCGAAGTAGAAGCCGTCGGTGATGTAGGGGCCGATTCCGAGCTTGGCGTCCGGGCGCAGCTGCTGCACGGCCTGGGCCATAACGTGGGCCGTGGAGTGGCGCAGGACGTTGAGGCCGTCCGGGGAGTCGATGGTGACGCCTTCGACCGTGGCGTCCTCGGGCAGCGGCTGGTCCAGGTCCTTCAGCTCGCCGTTGACGCGGGCCACGACGACGTCGCGGCGCTCAAAAAAGAGTTCCGCGCCGGTGGTCCCGGTAGTCACCTTGGTTTCTTCGCCATCGACGAGAAGGGTGATCTTCTGGGCATCTGACACGGGTGTCTCCTATTCAAAGTTAAGGCTTCGTAGCTTGTGGCATACGGGGACCACAGCCAGCCCCGTCCATGTTATCGGTTTCCGGATAGACCATCGAACGCGCCACGGGAGGGCCGGAGGCGATCTTCGGGCGTACTTTCCTAGTGTTCATGCCGGTTGATGTAGTCGGCCATCCCCGGGACGGTGAAGGCGAGGTAGCCGCGGCGGGGGGTGTAGAGGAGCCCTGCATGGATCAACTGCTGCCGCGGACTGGAAAGGGCGGTCTGGGCCCGGCCCAGCCGTGCTGCGATGTCACTGACCAGCGAGGGTGCGTCGTGGTCTTCGGCCATGGCCTTCATAAAATCCTGATGGGCGGCGGTGGCGCGTTCCCAGCGGGATTTATAGAGACCGGCGTCGACTTCGTCCCTGGCTCGTTCGACGCCGATGCGGGCATCGTCGGCGTCGATCGTTCTGGTCGCGGCCACATCCCAGACGTGCTTGCCGCAGGCCTGCACAAAGTAGGGGTACCCGCCCGAGGCGGTCAGGACAATATCCAACGCATCCGCTGTCCATAACACTCGTTCGCGTTGCGCAGGTGTCACCAGGGCGGCCCTGGTGTCGTCATCGTTGAGCAGGTCCAGGGTCCGGTAGAGGTACATGCGCTCTGCGTAGGTGGACGCTTTGGCAAGGACGGAGGGCAGGGACGGGAGCCCGGTTCCGAGGAAGATCATCGGCACCGGCCGCGGATCCTGCCCCAACTGGTGGAGGGCAATATTGAGCGCTTCGAGATCCGCCGTCCCGGCTTCCTGCAGTTCGTCGATGGCAAGCAGAACCCCGGTCCCTGCCCCGCGGGCTGCCGCTCCGAGGGAGTCCAGCATCTCCGCGAGATCCGTGGAGAGTTGCCCGCTGTCGGCCCTCCCCACAGCCGCCTGGACGTCGAATCCGAAGCCGTAGGTGCCGCCGGGGTCGACTTTGACCTGGAAGGACCGGAAGACAGAAAAGGCTTCCCGGAAGGACCGGGCGACCTTGTGGGAGACGGTAGCCGTTTTCCGAAGGGCTACGTAGATTTCCTTGGCCAGTTGAACCGCCAGCGGCTGGCGTCCGGAGGCTTCAAGCTTGATGACCACCCATCCCGAGTCAACCCCGTCACGGGCGCATTGGTTCAGCAGAACCGTTTTACCGACCCCGCGGAGGCCTGAAATGATCCATGGCCGGTCCCCCTCGCCGTCCGATGCCACGGAGGCAAGCATGCCGGTGAAGTCGGCCAGCACGGCTGAGCGGCCCGCCAGTTCAGGCGGTACCCGCCCGGCGCCCGGGCGGTAGGGGTTGGGGGTGTTGAGAATCATCATCCGACTTTATCGCAATTTATCTCATATTCCAGATAATTCAGGATCATTCAGTATAAATTTGTGTGCAGCGGAGCCCGGTCAGCCGCCGAATCCGGTGATGGCAAGGTTGCGGCGGATTCCGTCCAGCGGCCCCGGCAGCGGCGGGCCGCCGTGACCGGGAGCGGAGTGACCGGAGTCCGAGGGGCCATAACCGGAATGACGGGAACCCTGGTTACCGGCGGAGGCCGCCGGGAACGGCAGGGTCTCGGTGCGGCCCAGGTCCCAGGCCATGCTGGCACTGATGCTGATCCCCCGGGGCCCCGTCCGGCGGGTAGTGCCCCGGATCAGGAGGAGCCTGGTGCCGAAGAGCAGGGAACCTGCCTGCGCCTGGGCCTCATGGAAGAACACCGAGTCCACGCATCCGGTGCCGTCGTCGATGCTGATGAACACCACCCGGCGGCCGCCCCGCATGGGCGGCGTCTGGGTGGCGACCCGGACCCCGGCCACGAGCACCTCCGTGCCGTTGCGCAGCCCCAGGAGTTTGTCCGCGGTGGTGACGCCAAGCCTGTCCAGCAGGGGGCGGTGGCTGGCCATCAGGTGTTCGCTGACATCCATTGCCATCAGGTCCAGTTCCGCCCGGACGTTCTCCACCGTGCTGGGAGCAGGCAGCAGCGCTTTTACGTTCCTTAGTTCGACGTCCCCCAGCGGCAGGGACAGCTGGCCGTCAATCACTTCCGTGCCCTTGCGTGCGGGCCGGTGCTGGAGGTTCTGGAGGTGATGGACCAGATCGGCGCGGTTGGCTTCGCCGCCCGAGGCGCGGTGCAGCGAATCGAAGGCCCCCAGCCGGGCCAGCCGCTGGATGCCCGGCCTGCTCAGCCGGGAGCGCGCCCGCAGGTCCGCCAGGGAGTCATAGGGCTGTCCTGCCACGATGCGCTTCAGTTCTGCCCCGGAGAGCCCGTAGATGCCGTTCAGGCTCAGGCGGATGCCGAGCCTGCCGCGTCCCGGCCCGGCATCCACCCGTTCCACCCGGTATTCGGTCCCGCTCCGGTTGATGTCGAGGGGCAGAATCGGGATTCCCAGCCGCCGGGCCTCGGCCACGAGGAGCCGCTTGGGATACATGCCGGGATCGTGTTCCCACAGCCCGGCCAGGAACGCCTCCGGGTGGTGGGCCTTGAGCCAGGCCGACTGGTAGGTGGGCACGGCAAAGGCAGCCCCGTGGGCCTTGCAGAACCCGAAGCTGCCGAAGGCCTTCAGCGTCCCCCAGACCTTATCCACCACTTCGGGGGTGTACTTCCTGGCCCGGGCCTCCTTCCGGAAAAACTCCTCCACTTTCCCTTCCAGCACCTCGTTGCCCAGCGCCCGGCGGAATTCGTCGGCGCGCGCCAGCCCGCAGCCGGTCATCACATCAAAGGTCTTCAGGATCTGCTCGTGGAAGACCGTGACGCCGTGGGTTTCCTGCAGGACCGGTTTCAGGTCCGGGTGCGGGTAGACCTCGGGGGCGAAGCCGTGGCGGTGTTCCAGGAAGGGCCGGACCATATCTGATTGCATCGGACCCGGCCGGAACAGCGAGATGTCGATGATGAGGTCGTTGAACTCCCGGGGCGCCAGCTTGCCGATCAGTTCGCGCTGGCCCGGGGATTCGATCTGGAAACAGCCCAGGGTGTGCGTGCTGCGGATCAGTTCATAGGTAGGCTCATCGTCCAGCGGGACGGCGTTGAGGTCGATCCTCCCGTCCGCGGCAATGTAGTCCGGTCCTGTCCCGTCCGGCCCGGCCGGATGCGCGCCGGCCGCGACCACCTCGGCCTTGGAAGGGTGGAGCCGGATGACTTCCCTGACGGCGAAGGCCATGGCGCTTTGCATCCTGACCCCCAGTACGTCGAGTTTGAGCATGCCCATGGGATCCATGTCGTGTTTGTCGAACTGGCTCATCGGCAGTCCAAGGCCGCTGGGCTGGACCGGGGTGCGGTCCAGCAGGGTGGCGTCCCCCAGGATCACGCCGCACGGGTGCATTGAGATGTGGCGGGGCAGCCGGTCCAGCCGTTCGGTCAGGTCCACCAGCAGGTCCAGTTGCTGGTTCCCGGCGAAGTCCCGTTGCTCCACCCGTCCGGCGAAGTCCTTCAGTTCCGGCTTCTCCGCCAGGGCCTCGCGGAAATTGCGGGCCGAGAACCGCCACAACTGCTTGGCGATTTCCCCGACCTCGCCGTCGTCCATGCCCAGGGCCATGCCGGCATCGCGCACGGCACCGCGAGCGCGGTAGCCGTTCTGCATGCTCATCAGCGTGACCCGTTCGGCTCCGAAGCGGGCAAAGATCTTCCGGTACACGTTGTGCCGTTCGGCGCTTTCGACGTCGATGTCGATATCGGGCAGGGTGGCGCGGTCCCGGGAGAGGAAGCGCTCGAAGATGAGGTCGTGCTGGAGCGGGTTCACCTGGCTGACGCCGATGAGGTAGTTGACCAGGCTGGAGGCGCCGGAGCCGCGGGCTGCGGCCCGGACGCCCATGTCCTGGATCATCCGTGAGACCTCGGCGACCGTCAGGAAATAGGAGGCGAAGCCCAGGCTGTCAATGATCCGGAGTTCGTGCTCCAGCCGGGCGTGCAGCTGTTCGGCGGCCTTGCCGGTGATTCCGGCGAACCGGGCGTTGATGCCGGCCGCGCACCGCTGGCTGAGTTCCGCGAGCGGGTCCCCGGCGATCCCGATCACGGAGGCCTCGGGGACGACGGGCTGCTTCCACCCCATGTCCGTGGCGGGGTCCATCCTGCACCGGTCCGCGAGCGCCTCGGTCTGGGCCATCAGTTGTTTCAGGTCCGCGGTGCCGTAGCCTGCGGTGTTAATGATCTCCTTGCCCAGCCGGAGCATCTGTGCCGCCGGTTTGAGCCAGCCCTGGCCGTTGGGCTGGAGCAGCGGGGCGGCGGAGAGTTCGGGGAGCGATTTCAGGGCCCGGGCAGAATCCAGGACGTCGGCGGTGGCCGCCCCGTCTTCCGCGACGTAGCGTACGGCGTTGGTCAGCACCGGGGGCACGTCGTGTTCGGCGGCGAGTTTGAGCATCCGCACGGCCTGGGCCGTGCTGAGCGGTTCGCCGGGCGGACTGAGCTGGGAGACCACTTCGGCGGCGAGGGTTCCCGGCGGCATGGCTTCCAGCCATCGTTTGAAGAGGGTGCGGGGCCGCAGGTAGCGCCGTCCGCCCATGGCACGTCCGACGTCGGAGTCGGGGCCGATCAGCACGGTCAGCACGGGCTGCAGTGTTTCCGGGTGCAGGGTGCGGGAGGCCAGTTCGGCCCGGGTCACGGCGACCGGCACGGCTCCCCCGGCCTTTCCCGTGGTGCGGGCATGCGCGTCGGAGATCAGCCGGCACAGCGCGCGGTAGCCTGCGCCGTTGTTGCGGCCATGGGCCAGGACGACCACGCGTCCCCCGACGTCGGTGCGGAGGTCGCCGTCGTCGTCCAGGACGGCCAGGTCCACTCCGATGATCGCGTCCAGTCCCGCTGCCATGCAGGCTTTCAGGTGCTTGACCGCCCCGTAGAGCCCGTCACGGTCGGTGCAGGCCAGGGCGGTGGCGCCGTCCGCTGCCGCTGCGGCGGCGAGGTCTTCCGGCCAGGAGACGCCGTAGTGGGCGCTGAAGGCGGTGGCAACGTGCAGATGGGTGAAGCTCATGCGCGTCTCCTGGCCGGGACGGCGTCGTGGACGCGCAGCAGCCGCCAGCGGCCGCTGCCGACGTGCCGGCTCAGGTCAAGGGTGAGGAGGCCGTCTCCGGCCTCCTCGGCAGCACGCACCTGGACACGCCAGATCTCATGGTCCACCAGGCCGGGCCCGCTTCCGAGCGGCGCCCTGGCTTCCTCTGCCCACCATTTCCGCCGCTCGAACCAGCGGACCGGCTCCGCGCAGACGGTGTAGCGGCGCCCGGCCCACTCAAGTGTCGAGGGTTGACCGTCGGGGGTGCAGACGACGGAGACGGACTCGCTGAACACACCCATGAAAATCCTCCCTGACGACCCGGCCGCGGCGCCCGGGAACGGCCTGCCGGCAGCCAGGCAGCCAATTTTTATTCGAATATATATTCGAACACAGTCAGTCTACGCAGGGCCGGGAACAAAACCTAGATCAGGGGTGGACGGACACGGGCACAGGTAGCAGGATTGATCCATGAGCTCCCATAACGCACTCCTGAACCACGTCAGCGTCGCCGCCAAGGAATCCCATTTGGTGGCGACATTTAGTATTGACGGCAATATCCCGGGCCAGGGCGCCTATGTGGTGGGGCTTGTCGCGGCCACGCCGGATCATTCCCACCAGCGCCGGCTGGGGATCGAGTTCATGAACGGCGAGGCTGTGTCCTTCTACTGCTTCACCCATGACGGAACCGAGGAGAATTTCAACCTCAAGGACGTTGAGCATTCGGGCAACACCATTACCGGCAACTTTCCGCTGAGCACCGTGATGGGGCTCGCGAAGGGCCATCTGATGAGCGCTTTCAGCGAAGCGGACGGCCGCGAATTCCAGGCAAACGTACCCGTCGAGGAATCCCTGTAAGAAAGTCCCCGGGGCCGGCCGCCGGCAGCACCCAGGCAGTCAGGCAGTCAGCATAAAGGCAGGCAGCACAAAGGCGGCCCGCCGCAGGGGCAGGCCGCCCGTGAACGCCGGTCAGTCCGGCATCAGTTGCTGGCGTTGTGGACTTTCAGTTCCAGCTCGATGAACGCCGAGATCATGGCGCGGTAGGTCTTCTCCACGATGTCCGGGTCGATGTCCTTTTTCTCCGCGGCGGAGCGTACGTGTTCGATCACGCGCTCCACGCGCCCGGGAGCACGTACTTCCGCGTCGTCACCCTTCAAGGTGCCGGAAATCCTGATGAGCCGCTCGCGGCGTGCTATCAGCGTGACGATCTGCTCGTCCACCTCGTCAACGGCCACGCGGACAGCGGCGAGCTGTTCCTTGTCGGCCTTGGCGTTTTTCTCAGCTTCGTAGTTCGAGGACATGGAACTGAGCGTATCCAACGTTCCGGCCCGCGGTCGAGCCGCCTCTTAGCTGCCCGTAACAACCAGGGATACGCTGTGGCCGCCGAACCCGAAGGCGTTGGTCATTCCGGCCCGGGCGGACGAGCAGTCGATGGCCGCTCCGATCACGTTGAGGTCGATCTCGGCGTCGGGATTTTCGAGGTTGAGGGTTCCGGGGAGCATCCCCGTGCGGAGCGCCTGCACGGCGACGATGGCGCCCAGGGCCCCGGCGCCGCCGAGCATGTGCCCGGTCATTGACTTGGTGGAGGTAACCGGGACCTGGTTGCCGAGCAACGCCGCGATGGCCCCGGCCTCGAGCCGGTCGCCCAGCGGGGTCGAGGTGGCGTGGGCATGGACGAACCCGATCTCGGCGCCGGAGAGCGAGGCTTGATCCATGGCCTTCTGCATCACGCGTTCCTGCATGGCGGGGTCTGCGGCAACAATGTCGTTGGCGTCGGACGTCACCGCGCCCCCGGCGATCCTGCCGAGGATCTCGGCCCCGCGCGCCACGGCGAAGTCTTCCCGTTCGAGCACGAGGATGCCGGCGCCTTCGCCGATCACGAATCCGTTGCGGTCGCGGTCAAAGGGCCGGGACGCTTTTGCCGGGTCCCCGTCCGCGGTGGACAGCGCCCTGATCTGGGCGAAGCCGCTGATGGTCAGTTCGTTCACGCAGGCATCCACGCCGCCGGTGATGACGACGTCGGCTGCGCCGCTGCGGATCATCTCGGTGGCCTGGACGATTGCCTCGGCCCCGGAGGCGCAGGCGCTGACGGGAGTCCGGGCTCCGCCGCGGGCGCCGACGTCGATCGAGACCCAGGCTGCGGGGCCGTTGACCATGATCTGGGTCAGGGTGTGCGGCGATACCCGGCGGGAGCCGGCGGTGTCCAGGACCCGGGCCTGGGCGAGGGTGGTGCCCAGGCCGCCGTAGCCGGAGCCGATGACGACGGCGAGCCGCTCGGGATCGGCGTCGGGTGTGCCGGCCTGGGCCCAGGCCTCGCGTGCCGCAATGAGGGCCAGTTGGCCGCAGCGGTCCATCCGCCGGAATTCACGCATCGAGAGGTGGGCGGCAGGGTCTTCGGTGACGCGGCCGGCAATTTTGACCGGGAGGGCGCCTGCCCACTCCTCGTCAAGGGCAACGACTCCTGACCGGCCGGCCAGCAGGCCCGCCCAGGTCTCGGGCAACGTTCCGCCGACCGGCGTCATGGCTCCCATCCCGGTGACAACGACTCCCAGGGACTCTCCGGATACAGCAACCACTATTTTCCTCCGACTCGATCCCCCCGCGCACTCCCGCGGTGGGAGTATCAGGCGCACTCCGACAAAAGGGCGCAACCAATCTTACCTTTTACGGGCATTCCGGTTCCCGGAAGGCTAGAACAGGGCCTCCACGGGATCGATGAGCCCGGCCGAATCGTTCTTCACATTCCCGACGGCGGTGCCGACAGCGTCGATGGTCCAGTCCTCGGCGACGTCGTGCGCGCCGGCCCGGACCAGGTCCACCAGTGCAGCGGCATCCTCAGCCTGCGGATCCAGCCAGGCCGCCATGGTGTTCCGGTCCATGGGCAGCGGGACCCTGTCATGCAGGGCGGTCAGCTCGGCCAGCATGCCGTCCGCATAGCCTTCCGGCGGGGCGTCCGTGGTGAGGATCGACGTCGACAGCAGCCAGCGTTCCGGGTCGTCCTCTGCCTTGGCCGGGTCCCGCCACCATTCGTACAGGCCGGCGAAGACGACCAGGCTGCCGTCCTTCGGGTGCACATAGTAGGGCTGCTTGCTGCGCCCTTCCGACTTCCACTCGTAGTAGCCGTCCGCCGGGACGGCGCAGCGGCGGGACCGGACCGCTTTCCGGAAGGAGGGCTTCTCCAGCACGCTTTCGCTGCGGGCATTGATCATCTTGGAGCCGATCCCGGGGTCCTTGGCCCACGAGGGCACGAGGCCCCAGCGGGCGATGTGCAGTTGCCGGACCGGGCTGCCGTCCACGAGCCGCTCCAGCAGGATCGGCACGTCGGCGGTCGGGGCGATATTCCAGGAGGGCGGAATCGCGATCTCCTCCTCCAGCGCGGCGTCGAATTCGGCCAGAAGGTCTCCGACGGCCCGGGCCATCACGTAGCGTCCGCACATGGCACCAGCATGCCACCGCCCGGCAGGCCCTGTCACCCGGCCGCGGAGTGTCCGCCGGCGAAGTACACGGACCGCGGATGACGCGCGGGAATACCCGGCTGCACGCTACCGTTGTGGAAGGAACAACCATTTACGGATAACACTTAGGAGATTTTCGTGGACTTCACCCCCGAATCCGGCACCGTCACCATGTTCTCGACCACCTGGTGCGGTTACTGCAACCGGCTGAAGAAGCAGCTCGACGCCAAGGGCATCGGCTACACGGAAATCAACATCGAAGAGGTCGCCGGCACCGCGGAGCTCGTCGAAAAGCTCAACGGCGGCAACCGCACCGTACCCACCGTGCTTTTCCCCGACGGCACCGCCGCCACCAACCCTTCCGCCGCGGACGTCCAGAGCCGCCTCGCAGCCTGAGAAACGTGTGATACGTTTCTTGAACACAACTTCATAGTCTGATCAGGACTCAGTACGACTGATCAATGACAGCGCGGCTTCCTCCGGGAGGCCGCGCCGTTGCGTTTTATCACGAAACCACGCTGAAGGAGAGTCATATGGTCCACAAAGTCAAAGGCGCCGTTGTCCGTTCCAAGAATGCCCCCGTCACATTGGAAACCGTCCTGGTCCCGGATCCCGGCCCCGGCGAGGCCTTGGTGGATATCCTCACCAGCGGTGTCTGCCACACCGACCTGCACTACAAGCAAGGCGCCATCAACGACGACTTCCCGTTCCTGCTGGGCCATGAGGCCACCGGCGTCGTTTCAGCGGTGGGCCCCGATGTCACCGAAGTGGCGCCCGGCGACCGTGTAGTGCTGAACTGGCGGGCTGTCTGCGGCGAATGCCGGGCCTGCCGTCGCGGTCAGGCGCAGTACTGCTTCAACACCCACAACGCCACCCAGAAAATGACGCTGGAGGACGGCACCGAACTCTCTGCCGCGCTCGGCATCGGCGCGTTCATCGAGAAGACCCTCGTCGCCGCCGGCCAGTGCACCAAGGTTGATCCGGAAGCCGACCCGGCCGCCATCGGGCTGCTCGGCTGCGGCCTGATGGCCGGCCTGGGCGCCGCCATCAACACCGGCAACGTCACGCGGGGCGATTCGGTCGCCGTCATCGGTTGCGGCGGAGTCGGCGTGGCCGCCATCGCGGGCGCTGCCCTTGCCGGCGCCACCACCGTGATCGCCGTCGATATCGACGCCAAGAAGCTCGCCCGCGCCAAGGACCTCGGTGCCACCCACACGGTGGACTCCTCCGCGGTGGATGCGGTCGAGGCGATCCGCGAGCTCACCGGCGGCTTCGGTGCGGACGTTGTGATCGACGCCGTCGGCCGGCCGGAAACCTATAAGCAGGCCTTCTACGCCCGCGACCTCGCCGGCACGGTTGTTCTGGTGGGGGTCCCCAGCCCCGACATGACCCTGGAACTGCCGTTGCTGGATGTCTTCGGCCGCGGCGGCTCCCTCAAGTCCTCCTGGTACGGCGACTGCCTGCCGTCCCGCGACTTCCCGATGCTGATTGACCTCTACCGGCAGGGCAAGCTGGATCTGGACGCCTTTGTCACCGAGCGGATCACGATCGACCAGATCGAGGAAGCCTTCGGGAAGATGCACGCCGGCTCGGTGCTGCGTTCGGTGGTGGAGCTGTGAGCGGCGGTCCCGGCAGCGTCCGGATCGACCGGCTGGTCACCTCGGGCACATTTTCGCTCGACGGCGGCACCTGGGACGTTGACAATAACGTCTGGATCGTCGGCAATGACGAGGAATGCCTCGTCATCGACCCGGCCCACGATCCGGCAGCCGTGAAGGAGGCCGTGGCCGACCGGAAGGTCGTCGCGATTTTGCTCACGCACGGGCACGATGACCACATCGGGGCGGTGGGCGCGGTGCGCAGCATGCTCCAGGCGCCTGTCTTCCTGCATCGGGAGGACTGGATGCTCTGGGAGCGGGAGTATCCGGGCACCGAACCGGACCACGCAATTGCGGACGGGGACACGTTCGACGTCGCCGGTGCCCGGCTCGTGGCGCTGCACACCCCCGGGCACTCCCCTGGCTCCACCTGCTTCCACCTGGAGAGTGAAGGCACCGTGTTCGCCGGGGACACCCTGTTCCAGGGCGGCCCGGGAGCTACCGGCCGCTCGTTCAGCGACTTCCCGACGATCATCGAATCGATCCGGTCCCGGCTGCTGACCCTGCCTGCGGACACGTCCGTACGGACCGGTCACGGTGATTCGACGACGGTGGGCGCCGAGGCGCCGCACCTGGCCGAGTGGATTGCCCGGGGCCACTAGCAGCGTTGGATGAACAGGGCCGGGCATCCAGGATGCCCGGCCCTGTCGTCCCCGCAGGGTTCGTCCGCCCCGCAGGGTTCGTCCGCCCCGCAGGGTTCAACTGTCAGCCGCGGAGGCTACCGAAGTCCGTGGACGTGAGCGTGGCATACCGGGCGTAGGTCTCCAGCACCGACGCTTCGATGGCGGCCACGTCCAGGTGCGGCACGAGGTCGGTGACCGCGCCGGCCGTCGCCGGATCCCAGTCCAGTCCCAGGGCGGCGTAGCTGGCCTCCAGTACGGCCCGGATCGGGGCCGAATTCTCCACGACGATGACCGAGCTGAACAGCCAGCCGCCGGAAACAACACGCTGCGCGGTGCCGATGAGTTTGATGGGGTGCTCCGGGAAGTCCGGGTTCCTGCCGTGCACGCTGAACTCGCCGGGGCAGTACTCACCCGGGATCTCCCCCACCGCGGCATCGACGCCGGCGTTCCTTAGGGCTTCGGCCAGGAGCTCGCCGAAGAAGGAGAACCGCCCCTTGGCCCCGGCGATCGCGTCCGTGCTGGGTTCGAGATGATCCACCACGAGGGTTCCTTCATGATAGGCAGCGGCACGTCCGCCGGCTTTGCGGACCAGCGGTTCGAAGCCCAGGCCGCGGCACGCCTGCGCGGCGTCGGCGAAGCCCGGCAAATTGGCGTCCCGCTGACCGAACGCGACGGTGGGCGCGGGCCGGTAGAGCCGCAGGGTGGGTCCCGCGAGGCCGGCCTTGACCTTCTGCAGCAGTTCGATGGCGAAGTCCAGGTCCGCGCCGGCGCCGAGGGACTGTCCCTGCCGGGCAACCGAAAGTGTCCTGACCCCGGCTGCATGCTGCATGTTGTTATGCTCCCTTATGATTATTCTTCAGTTCCTCGTCGTCGCCGCTGCGTTCGCTGTCATCGATTCGGTCTGGCTGACGACGATGAGCGGGTTCTACCGTGGCAACCTCGGCCATCTCATGGCGGACAAACCCAATCTAGGCTATGCCGTGGTGTTCTACGTGATTTACATCGCCGGGATCGTCTTCTTCGCCCTGCGGCCGGCGCTGGAGGGCGGCAGCTGGCTGACGGCCCTCGGCTACGGGGCCGCACTGGGCTTCTTCGCCTACGCCACCTATGACCTGACCAACGCCTCGACCCTGCGGGACTGGCCGCTGGCCATCGTGATCGTCGACATCCTGTGGGGAGCCGTGCTGACCGGTCTGGCCACGGTGGTCGGCTGGCTGGTGTTCCACCGGAGTTAGCTCCGGCGCAGGGTCAGGATCTGTTCGGCCCGGCCGAACGGGCCGTTGAGGTCGTGCAGCACCGTTGAGGTGAGCCCGATCCCGTCGTTGCCGAAGGACACTTCGTTGTCCAGGCCCAGCCATTCCCCTTCCGGGCGCCGGTACATGTGGATCTGCAGGTCCAGGTTCGGGAAGGCGTAACTGCCTTTGCCCGGCGGGACCCGGGCGGCAATTCCGTTGGCGGTATCGACGAGGCCGATCAGCCGGGCCAGGTCGCTGCTGTCCGCCCGGTCCGTCAGGGCATAATCCGTCCGCATCCAGACCGTGCCTGAGCCGGCCCGGTGGCCTTCGGCGATGCGCATCTGCAGCGAGGCGATGTACCCGCCGGGCCAGATGACGGCGGCGTCGTAGGGTTTGCACTCGTCCGGCGCGGGGATCGGGGCGTCTTCGACGGCGGCGAGCGCGGAGGTGTCCGAGAGAATCATCCGCCAGGCCGTCGCGCGGATCGCGACGCGGCCACCGGCGATCAGCTCGGCCTGGACCAGCTCAATGGTCCGGCCCGGCCGGAGCGTGGTGGTGGCCACGGAGAATTCGCCGCCGGGGATGAGCCCGAGGATTTCGTAGCTCAGGCGCGCCATCCGCATGTCCTCGCGCGGTTCGTGCCGGGCGAGGCAGTCGGCCATGATGCCGGAGGCCGGAGCCATATGCTGCTCATGTTCGTTCCAGGCACCCTGGGCGTGGATGGTGGAACGGAACCTCCCCGGCCCCAGCACTTTGTAGTAGAAATCGCCCTCGGCCAAAACCGGAAGTCCAGCAGTCAACGTCGACCCTTTCGCAGCGTCCATCGGTGTATCCCGATTCACCCTACCGCCCGCTCCGCCGCAGTGACCGGACACGGACCGGACGCACGCGTCCGTATTCCACCCGGCACCGGCCGGACTGGGTACACTCGGACACAGGTTCCGTCACTATCCGCCGAAGAGGTGCCCTCCTGATCCGAGTCATTAGCTACAACCTCCGTAAGCACAAGGCCAGTGGTGAGCTCGTTGACCTGGCCCGGGACTTCAACGTCGATGCGCTGTGTCTCCAGGAGTGCGATACCGCGGACCTGCCGGACACCATCGGGGACCTGCACCTCGCGGATTCCACCAAGGGGAACCGGCTGGGGTTGGCGATCTACTACCGCCGGGAACGCTTCGCCGCCTTCGACACCAAGACTTTCGCGCTGAAGAAGTCGCTGCACGACCGGGTCCTGGCCCCGGCCCACGAACGGCTCATCGGAACGCACGTCATCGACAAGGAGACGGACCACGGCCTGGTGATCGCCTCCTTCCACGCCGCGCCGCTGACGGCGTCGAACTCGCTGCGGCGCAACCAGATTCACGCCGCGCACGCCGAACTGCTGAGCATGGGCGGCGGGCTGATGACGCTGATGGTCGGCGACTTCAACTATCCGTTCTTCACCAAGTCGCTCACCGCGCAGATGAAGGACGCCGGCTACGACCTCTCGCTCAGCGACCGCCGGACCTACACCCGGTACAGGGTCTTCAAGGGCCACTTCGACTTTGCCACGTCGCAGGGGCTCGTGATCGGAAGTGTCGAGACGCTGCCGCGTGGCGCGTCGGACCATCTGCCCATCCTGGTCTCGGCCGAGTACGGCCTGGCCGTGGATAACGGCACCATGCCGGAGGCCGTCTGAGCGTCGATTTTCCGGCATCCGTGCCCGGGGCGGCGGCACCGCACGGCGTCTTATGTTTTTACTTAGGTAAGGCTTATCTAATAACATCGTGCGGGTGACCATTCAGCTTGACTCTGCCCGGGTGTCTTTTGCCGCCGACCTCGCGGGCTTCGCAGACGCCCCCGCCGTCTTCTCCGGCACCGGCATTCTGACCTACCGGGAACTCGCAGACCGGGTCGACTCGCTGGCCCGGCGGCTGGGCCCGGTCCGCCGGCTCGTTGCCCTGACCGCCGGCAATGACATCGACTCGCTCGTCGCCTATCTCGCCGCCCTCCAAGCAGGCCATCCGCTCATCATCGTCCCGGCGGACAAGCCCGCCGCCCTCGACGCGGTCCTGTCCGTCTACGACCCCGACGTCATCCTCCGGCCCGCGGGCGGATCCGCCCTGGTCGACGAACGCCGCCCCGGCACCGCGCATGAGCTGCATCCGGATCTTGCGCTGCTGCTCAGCACCTCCGGCTCCACCGGCTCCCCCAAGCTGGTGCGCCTCTCGCACGCCAACGTCCAGTCCAACGCCGAATCCATCGCGGACTACCTTGCGATCGGGCCCGGCGACCGGGCGGCGACGACGCTGCCGATGTCCTACTGCTACGGACTGTCGGTCATCAACAGCCATCTGCTCCGCGGCGCCGGGCTGGTCCTGACGGATCTGTCCGTCGTTGACCCCTGCTTCTGGGACCTGTTCCGGAGCGCGGGAGCCACCTCCTTTGCCGCGGTCCCCTACACCTTCGAACTGCTGGAACGGGTAGGGTTCGCCGGCATGGACCTGCCCGGCCTCCGCTACGTCACCCAGGCCGGGGGCCGGCTGGCCCCGGAGAAGGTGCGCGACGCCGCCGACCTGGGCCGCCGCCGGGGCTGGGACCTCTTCGTGATGTACGGCGCCACGGAGGCGACCGCCCGGATGGCCTACCTGCCGCCGGACCTCGCTACGATCGTGCCCCAGGCCATCGGGATCCCGGTGCCCGGCGGATCATTCCGCATCGATCCCGTCCCGGGACTGCAGCACGGCGAACTTGTCTACACCGGCCCGAACGTGATGCTGGGCTACGCCGAACATCCCGGCGACCTGGCCGCCGGCCGCACCATGGAGGAATTCCGCACCGGCGACCTCGCCCGGTTGCACCCGGCCGGAGTCTACGAGATCGTGGGCCGCAGAAGCCGCTTCGTCAAAATCGTCGGCTTGCGCGTCGATCTCGGCCAGGTGGAGCGGATCCTGGCGGATCTGGGCGTAAAGTCCGCCTGCGCCGGGAACGACTCAGGCCTCGTGGTGGCCGTGGAGGGTGACCAGGACACGGCCCTGTTGGGCAAGGTGCTGGCACAGGGCGTGGGACTGCCGCGCGCCTCCGTGGCCCTGCACGCCGTCGCGGACCTGCCGCGCCTGTCCAGCGGCAAGATTGACTACCCCGCCGTCCTGGCCCTCGGCCGGCCGGACGCCACCGGGGCCGGGCAGGCTGCCGCAGCGGGCACGGACGGCACCGTAAGCGTCAAGACCATCTTCGCCGAGACCCTGGAGCAGCTGGACATCGACGACGGCGACACCTTTGTCAGCCTCGGCGGCGACTCGCTCTCCTACGTTGCCGCCTCGGTCCGGCTGGAGCAAGCGCTGGGCCACCTCCCGGCAAACTGGCATGTCACCCAGGTCAAGGACCTGCAGCCGGTCCGCCGGCCGTCCCGCACCCGTCGGCTGTTCGCCCCGGTCGAAACCAGCATCGTGCTGCGGGCCGTCGCCATCATCTGCATCATCAGCACGCACGTGGGTCTCTTCCACTGGCAAGGCACAGCGCACGTGCTGATGGCCGTGGCCGGCTACAACTTTGCCCGCTTCCAGCTCTCCGGCGAGCGGTCCGTGCGGCTGCGCCGCCAGCTGGCGAGCCTGGCCAGGGTGGTGGTTCCCAGTGTGGCCTTCATCGCCGTCGCCTACCTGATCACCGACCATTACAGCCTTGCGAATATCCTGCTCCTCAACGCGGTCCTCGGCCCCGAGGAGGTGACCACGCACTGGCATTTCTGGTTCGTGGAAGTGCTGGTCTATCTCCTGATCGCCGTAACGGCCCTCCTCGCTGTTCCCTTCGTCGACCGCATCGACAAGCGCTTCCCGCTGCTCGTCCCGCTGGCGCTCACGGGCGCCGGGCTCCTCACGCGCTTCGAAGTGCTGGACCCCGGCGTGCCGCACACGCCGCCGGTGCTGTGGATTTTTGCCTTAGGCTGGGCCGTTGCCCGGGCCCGGAATGTCTTCCACCGGTTTGCGCTGTCAGCCATCGCCGTCCTGACCGTTCCCGGCTACTTTGATGACGTGCCGAGGGAGTGGACCCTTCTCCTCGGGATCCTTTTGCTGGTCTGGCTCCCCGGCCTGCCGGTCCCTGCAGGATTCCGCCGGCTGACCGCTGTCCTTGCCAGCTCGTCCCTCTTCGCCTATCTCGTCCACTGGCTGGTCTACCCGCCGCTGGTCGGGTTCAGCCCGGTGCTGGCTGTAGCCGCGTCGCTGGCGGCGGGTGCGGCGTACTGGGCCCTGACCGTGCGGGTGACAGGCGCCATAGGACGCCGGAAGGCCGGGACCGGAGGGCTCGACGCTTCCCGCGAGGAGCGGCAGGCCGTCCGGGCCTGATCCGGGTGGTGGAAACACCGCGGACGGGTTCTGCCGCGGGTTTCTTCCAGCTGACCGGTTGCGGGGCGGCGCCGGACCAGGCCGGGGAGCTTTTCGATGGGACCCGCGGCGTGGGCGGATCACATGGCGCGGGTAGGAACCGAGCTGTTGGCATGCCTGGATCGGGGTGGACCCGACTCCCGGCGCAGCTGGCTGCCCAGGCCCGCGGGCTATCCGACGATCCTGCCAGTCCGATGCCGGCGTCCTACGGAGCCAACGCCCTCAGAGGCTGGCCGGAACTTGCCAGGGCACCCGGGGAATCCTGAGCCGGTGTCCGGCGGTTCAGGCCTTGCGCTGCGCGACGGCGCCGGCGAGGGAGGCGAGGCCCTTTTCGAAGTCGCCGCCGACCATCTTGTCCATGTTCATGAACAAGGCGAAGACTTTGCCGATGCCTTTGTTCTCGCCCGTCATGGTCCAGGTCACGTCGGTCCCGCTGGCGGAGGGCGTGAAGGTGAACGTGGTCGGGTTTACGGCTTTGAACGGCTTGGTAAATTCCAGGGCGATGTCGATGCGGCTGGGCTCATTGGAGCCGACGATCTCCATGGTGCCGGAGCCGGCCTTGCGGTTGCCGCTCCAGGCGTACTTGGCGCCGACGCCGGACGCGCTACCGGCATAGGTGCGCTCCATCGCCGGATCCACCGCGTCCCAGGGAGACCACTTGGTCCATTCATGGAAGTTGTTGACGAGGGGGAAAATCTCCTCGGCCGGGGCCGGGATGACTGCACTGCGGGTAACTTTGAAAGTTGACATGGGGCCATCCTAGGGGTCCGCCGGTCCGGGCGGACGCCGGACCGGCACGTGTTACAACGGTGATTGCTCTGCGCCGCCCGGATGGTTACGTGTCCCCGAGCTCGAAAATCTCCAGAGTGAATTTACCGTTTCCATCGGAGAGGAACAGATACCCGTCGGCGAACGCCGTGGCAGCTTCGCGGCTGTCGGCCTGGACGATGGTGTAGCCGTTCAGGCCGGAGGCCTCCGTTGCCGTTCCGTCGTCCTTGATGGCCGTACGGGCGGGGGTGAAGGGCGCGCCGGCGTCGGCCACAAGCAGGTCCAGTTCGCTGGTCCGGAACGAGTCAAAGTGTTCACGCAGGCGGACCATCCCCGCCGGGTCCAGCCGGTACTACCTGTTCCTGCCGTCTTTCCGCGCCACGACCAGGCCGACCTCAGACAGCAGCAGGTGCTGGGAGATGGCCGAGCGGCTGACCGGAAAGTGGCCGGAGAGTTCCGTCACCGTCATCTCCCCTGCCGCCAGGAGACGAAGCAGTTTGCGCCGGTTCGGTTCCGTGGCAACTTCGAGAAGATCAGGCACACTCAATAGGTCAGTCTCCACTAACGCATTAGGCAAGGTTTCATTCACCACCGGGGACTACGCTGGCACCGTGCGAGGCAAATGGGTCCGGTCCGCGCCGCCGGGTATCCGACTGACCCGGACGTATCAGCGTCCGTGGCTGAAGTCCGACCTGGCCGCCGGCGCTGCCCTGAGCGCCGCTCTCATACCCGCGGGCATGGGCTACGCGGAAGCGGCGGGCCTGCCTCCGGTGACCGGCCTGTATGCCACGGTCATCCCGCTCCTGGCCTATGCCGTCTTCGGCCCGTCCCGAGTGCTGATCGTGGGTCCGGATTCGGCCCTTGCGCCGATGATTGCCGCCGCCGTGGTGCCGCTTGCTGCCGGAAATTCCAGCCGCGCCGTAGCGCTCGCCGGGATACTGGCCCTGATGGTCGGGATCATCCTCCTGGCCGGCCGGTTCTTCCGGCTCGGGTTTGTCACCGGCCTGCTCTCCAAACCGATCCGCGTCGGCTATCTCAACGGCATTGCCGTCGTGGTCATCATGGGGCAGTTGCCGAATTTCCTGGGCTTTGCGGCTCCGGGCGGATCACTGCTCCACAAGGCCGACGGCACCTTCCGTGCGCTGTTGCAGGGGGAATCCAACCTGCTGGCGCTGCTCTTCGGGACCGGGACGGCGGCGCTCATCCTCGGGCTGCGCCTCCTGCGGCGGAGGCTGCCCGGGGTGCTGATCGCCGTCGTCGGCGCCATTGCGGTCGCCGCGGCCTTCGATCTAAAGGATTCGCTGCCGATGGTAGGGGCGCTCCCTGTCGATTTCCCCGGGCCGTCCCTCGGCGGCGTCGGCCCGGACGAGGTCTTCTGGCTGATCGGGCCGGCCGCCGGGATCGCGCTGATAGCGTTCGCGGACACCTCCGTCCTTTCCAAGAGCCTCGCCGCACGTGACGGTGTGCGGGTTGACGGGAACCAGGAGATGGGGGCGCTGGGCGTGGTGAATGCGGCCAGCGGCATGTTCGGCGGCTTCCCCGTCTCGGGCAGCACCTCCCGGACCCCGGTGGCGCTCGCGGCCGGCGCGAAGAGCCCGCTTACCGGGGTGATCGCGGCAGTGTTCGTGGTGCTCTTTATGGCAGCGACGCCCGGGGTGACCGCCTACCTGCCCTCCAGCACGCTGGCCGTGGTGGTGATCGTGGCGGCATCGTCGATTATCGACGTGCGTACCCTGATCCGGCTGCTCCGGATGAGCCGGGTGGAAGCCGCACTGCTGCTGGCAACGTTCCTCGGGGTGGCATTCGTCGGTGTCCTCGAGGGCGTTATGGTGGCGATCGGGCTGTCCCTGATCGCCTTCGTCCGCCGGGCCTGGGACCCCTACCGGACCGAACTGGCCAGTCTTGCGGAAGTCCCGGGCTTCCATGACGTCACCCGGCACCCTGAGGCACAGCGGATCCCCGGGCTCGTGATTGCCCGCTTCGACGCCCCGCTCTTCTTTGCCAACGGCGCCGTCTTTACCGACCATATCCGGACCCTGGTGGCGACGGCTCCCGGGCCTGTCCGGTGCGTGATCGTCGCCTCCGAGGCGATCACGGACCTGGACACCACCGCACTGGATGACCTCGTGGAACTCGACGACGAACTCGCCCGCCTCGGGATCAGCCTCGTGTTTGCCGAGATGAAGGGCCCGATCAAGGACCGGCTGATCCGCTTTGGCGTCAGCAGCCGGTTCGGGCCCGGGCACTTCTTCCCGACCGTCAGCAACGCCGTCCGGAGCTACAAACGCGAAGACCGGCTCCCCTAGGCGCTCAACCGCGCAGCGGGATGGCCTCGATACCGCCGCCGGACCCGACGATCACCAGCACCCGGCCCCCATGCACGCCCTCCAGCGCCGCAGCCAGCCTGGCCTCGAGCATGCCGCCGCCCGCAGCACCGCCGCCCCCGGCACCGCTGCCACTAAATGCCTCTGCGCCGGCATCACTGGCGTTGCCGGCGTCACCGCCGGCATCGGCCTCCGCCCGGGTCCAGACAGTGACCCCGGCCCCGGTGGCCTCCTCAATCATGTGCCTCAGCCGTCCGGGATCGGACCCGGTGACCAGGATGACGTGCCCGATGCTCCGCTGCCGCGCCGGTCCGGCCTCCGCCAGGATCTCCCGGTCTTGGCGCCAGGCTGCGAAGTGGTAGCCCGCAGCCAGTCCGGTGGCGACCAGCAGTCCCAGCGGGGCCCGGATGCGGTCGATGAGGCTTCCGCCGGAGACGTCGCCCAGGGCGAATTCAAACAACCGGAACCCGATGACCAGCAAGGTGATGACGGCGGCCACGGCGCTCAGGCCAAAGACCGCCAGCAAGTACACGCGGCGGGCGTTCCGGCCCGGCGCTCCGGCCCGGGTGCGTTCCCGCGGCCGCCAGGCGAGCCACCAGACCGGCCCTCCGACGACCAGCGAGCTGATCCCGCCGAGCAGCAGGGTGCGGACCCCGGACCCCGCGAGCGGCGTGGACGCCATGGCCAGTGTGGCGTTGACGATGACGCCGATCCCGGAAGCCGCCGCGGCCAGGGCAACCCCGGAGGTCACCAGCCGGCCGCCCTGGCCGGCGCTTCCGGAGCGATCCTGCGCGATGGTCCGGTGATAGACCCAGACAAGCGAACCGACGGCGGCTGCGGCGACGGCCGCCCCCAGCGGCTCAAGCAGTACCTCCAGCGGCTCGGCGGGGTCGAACAGCAGCCGCAGCACCACGAACAGGGCCACGCCGGCGCCGCCGAGGGCCAGGATGCCGGCGCCAAGCACCCCCGCCGTGATCAGCGCCACGTCGGCGAGGCCGCCGCGGAGCCGGCGGGCGCCGTCGTACTGCCAGTGCCACCACCACAGCAGGGCACCGCCGGCCGCCCAGACGAGGGACTGCAGCGCGGACAGCCACCACGGCCGGCCCACCGAGGCAACGGCTGTGGCTCCCCGGAGCGCCGCATCAAAGAGCAGTGAGAGCGCGGACACGGCGCCGCCGACGCCGATCACCAGCCCCAGGACGGCGCCGAGGACGGCGGGAACCGTTGCCAGCCGCACCGGGCCCTTGCGCGGGTGCCGCCCCATCCAGCGGTGCCCGGCCAGCACCGCAGCCCAGGCCGCCCCGGTGGCCAGGGTCAACCGCCATAGCGCGCCTTCCCCGCCGACGAGGGAGGCAACAGCCCCCAGAATGCTGCTCGCGGCAATGATCAGGGAGAGCACGTAGACCCCGGCCACATAGAGGCCCCACGCCACGGATGCCCGCTCCGCAACCTCGCCGAGCCGCCGCCAGACGGACCACCACAGCGCCAGGGCCAGGGGCGCCCCGATCAGGGTGAACGCCAGTGAGAGGGCCAGGCCGGCCACATCCTCGCCCGCCATGACAGCGCCCATCGCCAGCAGCCGGCCCAGCAGCCCGCTGAGCCCGCTGGCCGCAATGACCATCAGCGCGAACAGCAGCGCATAGACAATCAGGTGGCGCACTTTGTGTTGCGCCGAACCCCCGGTGTGACCTGCGGCCGCGGGAAGTATCGGGACCGGAGGCATCGTCCCGGTCCCGCTCATTGCTTCACCCCCGGGGCCGGGCAGACGGTCAACTGCCAGGGGGCCCGTTCGATCAGCCACGTGTCACCGGACCGGACGAGGTCGAAAACGTCTTCCATCTGGTACTCGGAGCCGCCGAAGGGCCCGCCCGCCTCGGACACGGTGATCAGCACCGAAACATCGGCGGTGTCCGACCGTTCCGTGGTGGAGACGAGGGTGAGGCGGAGGTTCCGGGCGAACGGCCGCCCCGTGGCGTCACAATTCTGCCGGGCGGTGGCGCTCAGATACGCTGCCGCGGCGGCTTCGTCGCCGTCGATGACGGCAGCGGCATAGCGCTGGACGACGCCGGCGGGAGTGGTCCCGGTAAGCGCTGCCGGTGCCCCGCGGGTAAAGACCACCACCAGCGCGACAATCACAAGCACCGCGATGGCTACCACGACGCCCTGCAGGGCCCGGTCCGGCCCATGGGCTGGCTTCGGCAGGGGTTCCTCCGGCGCTGAATTCATGCCGTCAGTATGGCCGAGAGTCCGGTCCGCCGTCACGATGTCTTTAGGCCCCCCGTCATCCGCTGGCCGTCGTCGACGCCGCGGACACCAGGCATTAAGCTCGGGAAATGGGAATAATGCGGAAAATCGTGGCCGTTGCTGCACTGCTGGTGGCCGGATTGCTCGGCGGCGCCCCGGCGGCGCTCGCGGTCCCGCCGGTGGAAATCGAGGTGGAGGACCGCGCCGGCGTGCTGGACCGGAACACGCTCCTGCCCGCAGTGCGTTCCATCGAGTTCTACGAACCGACCACGGTTGCCGTCTACACCTATAACGGCACTGCCTCGGACAACCTGAACGAAGAGGTCCTGCGCTTCGCCCGCGCGGAACACCCCGAGTGGATCAGCCAGGACGGGCAGAAGTGGGCCGATGGCCTCTTTATCTTCGCCCTTGATCCGGTCGGACGCCACGTCGGTACCTATATGGGCGAGGACCGGAAGGTCTCCCTGGCGCAGCGCGAGAACATCCAGGACGCAGCCAAGGAGCTGCTGCGCGACGCCCAGTGGACCGACGGTACGATCGCCGGAATCCGACGCGGCGCGGAACTGATCAACCAACCCTGGTACCGCTCGACGGCGTTCCTCGCCACCGCGTGGACCACCGGCATCGCAGCCGTCACGGGTGCCGCGGCATGGCTGATCGTGCGTTGGCGGACCCGGGTGGGCAGCCGCCGGGAACTTGCCAGGGGCGACGCGAGCTACGCGAACGTCACCATGGATCTTCAGGTCACCGAGCTCAATGCCGGCACCATCCCGGCGTCCTCGCGCTACGGCAGTACGGTCCTGGAAAAACACCGCACCTTCATCAACCGCTACAACGCGGCCACGGGGCTCTCCAACCGGGTGCATGAGCTGAGCGCCAAGGACCTGGGCCGCCGGGCAAACCTGAAACTGATCCGCAGCTACGCCGACGCCACGGCGGAACTTGATGCCCTGGACGACGTCATATCGGACACGAACGCCCTGCTCAACCGCGGGTCCACATGGGCCTCTGCCTGGGACCGGCAGCTGGCACCGTTCCGCAGGGATCTGGACGCGCTGGAGGCGATGCTCGCCAAGTCCCATGCCGCCGGGGATTCGGCGACCGCGTCCGTCCTGCGCTCGTTCCGCACCCAAAGCGAGGCCGACCTCGAACGCTGGACGGCGGAGCTGGCCGACGGGACTATCAGCCCGGAGACGGCCCTCGACCGGCTTCGGGACGCCCGGACCCAACTCTCTGAACTGCTCAAGGACCACGCGGACACCGTCATAGCCGGTTACGCCCGCGACGAGAAAGAGGCTCAGCTGATGCGCGACAGGATGGAAAAGGCGCAGGCGGGCAGCAAAAATTCGTACGGGCGCGCTTACGAGCCGAGCATCCTCGGCACGGTGTACCCGTCCTACTACTTCTTCTCCGTACCCACCTTCAGCGACGGACTCACCACGGGAGTCAGCAGCGTCAGCAGTGCGCGCGGCGGGGGCGGCTCAACCACCGGTTACGGCTCGAGCGGCGGAAGCTTTTCCGGATCCGGGAGCTCATCGAACTTCTAGGCGGAACGTGCCGTCGTGCCTACGGCGCCGCGCTGCGTTCGACGACGAAGTCGCCGCCGGGAAAGAGGATCGTCTCGTGGCCGTCGTCGAACCTGACGTAATACGGCGGCGCGCCGTCATCTCCCCTGACCTCAAGGATCTGACCGTGACGGTCTGCCGACTCAACGGTGGTGCCGCGGATAATGATGCGGTCTCCTTGTGCTGCTTTCATAGCTTCTCACCTCCTGAAACCAGCGTACGTTTGTGCGCCCGGTTTCAGAACAGTGCGTCGGCGACCGTCCCGGCGACCTCCCGGATAACAACAGCCCGTGACTCCATGTCGGACAGGCCCCGGCCCCGCGTGTAGACCACCAGGACAAAAGCTTCGCCGTCCTGGACCAGGATGCCGGCATCGTGCAGGTTGGCGGAGAGGAGGCCGTATTTGTGGAAGACCCCGACGCCGGGAGGGACCGCGGCGGGGAGCAGCGTTTCGTAGTTGGTATTCTGCATGTAGGACAGCAACTGCGCGGTGTTCTGCGGGTTCAGGAGCCGGCCTGTGTACAGCAGGGCAAGCGTCCGCGCCATGTCCGCGGGTGTGAGGACGTTGACGCTGCGGTCATAGTTGATCCCGATGCTGGCCGCGTAGTCCGTCAGCCCCTGCCGGCCGAGGACTCCGAGGACTAGCGCCCACGACTCATTGTTGCTCTGCTGGACCATCTGCCGGATCTGGGCCCCTGCGGTTGAGTAGCCCAGAGGGTCCGCCAAAGATGCCTGGCCGGTCTCGTCAAGATGGTAAAAAGCGGCCGCGGCGAGGATCTTGCCCGTACTCGCGGCCACAAACCCGGACGGCACCCCGAATTCGTGGACGGTGTCATCGATGGCGCCTTCGGAGACATCAACCACGGCGACGCCGACCTCGTAGGCGCTGTGGGCCGCGATGACGGCATTGATCCGGTTCTCCAGCTGGGGGCTGACGGGCGCAGCCCGGCGCGCGGGAATAACATCGCCGTCCCGGGCCGGCGGATCAGTGTCCGCCGGGTCCGCGGTCCTTGGGTTCGGGTCCTGCGGGTCCGCAGCCGGCGGCGGAGGTGCCGGGAGTGAGCGGCCCGGCCCTGTTGAACTGCCAGGGGCAGCTGCGCCGGCGGGTGCGGGAGGGAACGTCGCTGGTGCTGAGGCGGATCCGTTGCCGGAGACATTGAACGCCGGCGGAGGGACTCCCCCGCCGGCGGCGGCGGATTCGGACCCGGAAGCGGCGGCGGGACCGTAGGATGCGGGCCGGGCAGACGCAGCGTCCGTGGCCGGACCGGTCTGGACCGTCGCGTAGACGGTACTGGCGGTGAGCAGTGCGAGGGCGACAAGCCCGGACACCAGCAGCCGCGGCCGAAGAACCGGCGCACGCCATGCAGGAGTCCAGGTTGAGGGGATCGACGCCGCAGACCACCGGACGGTGGACCGGTGCATGGCGACGTGGCGGGACCGGCTGCGGGCATAATGCCGCCCTACCGGTTCGCTCAGCTGTCTGGCCGGCGACCGTAACGAATGCTTCGACACCATAACCGTCCCCCAAGGATTACTGGCCGTACCCGGTCAGCAGGGTGACTGAATTCTGCATCCGGAAACTACCGCCCGCAAGGCCTTGACCTTTGGAAATCCTGTAACCGGATGGGGAGCGGGAGGGCGTGTCGGGGCGGCTTCACTTCGCGACTAGCCGCATGCCCAGGATTCTGGCGACGGCGGAAACGGACCGGAGCGACGGATTTCCGGTCGCGGTTTCCATCGCGCGGACCGTACGAACGGACGTTCCGGCCCGGCGGGCCAGGGCCTCCTGGGTCATTCCGGCATTCCGGCGGGCCCTGCGAATCGCCGCGGCGATGATCATCTCGTCACGCACATTCGTCCTTTGTGATCGACTCCGGACAGAAGCCGGCCGGCACCATGGTGCGGTTTGGGCCGGATGCCTCCGGGGTAATTCAGACTTCTTAGGCGCGGACGAAGGTCACGCCGCCGGTAGCGGTGAGCCAGGACAGGGGGTGCACTACAGTCTGGTTGGCGCCGTTCATGCCGCCGCTGATGACCTGTCCGTTGCCGGCGTAGATGGCCACGTGGCCGGACTGGACAATCATGTCGCCGGGCTGGGGGGTTGCGACGACGGTGCCGTGGTTGAGGAACGCACGGGGACCGATGTCGCCGACCGGCTTGCCGGCTGCGCCGAGCGCCTTTTCCACCATGGCCGTGCAATCCTGGGTGATCCCGATCTGGCCGTAGGCGGCAGCGAGCATGGTGGCATTGCGGCCTCCTGCAGGGGCTGCCGCGGGAGCAGCTGCTGCTGGAGCAACTGCTGCGGGGGCGGCTGCCGCGGGAGCAGCCTGGACAGCTACTGCCGCCTTGGGTGCGGCCGCCGGCGCAGGGGCGGCAGGGGCAGCTGCCACAGGCTTGGGCTGCTCGATGACGGGTGCCGCGGTCGATGCGACGGCGGGACGCTCGAAGGTGATCTGGACCGTTGAGGCGGCGCTGACCGGTGCTGCGGCGCGGACTGCCAGGTCGATGCTCGACGCCGGAGCGGCGGTCTGCGCTGCGGGCGCGCCGGCTGCGTTGGCTGCAATTCCGCTGGCAAGGATCAGGCCCGATGCAGCGGCGAGGACGGCGGCCTGGCGCGCAAAAGTATTGATTGAAGACATAGATGTGACCTCTCCCAATGCCTGCGAGGTGAGCTGTCGGATTCGGATGGGAGGCACCCGGCCGCAGTGAGGCCCGTCGTGCAGGCTCTGTGCGGCTTCACCCCAAGTCCTGCCGGGCGGCAGGACAAAAGTGGTTTCCCCGTCTCTGCCGGACGTTTGTTCTGGGTATCCCACGGGCCGCGGCAGAGTTAGGCAATCGGCTGGGGAGCGTCCGCAATCGAAAGTAACGGACTCATAACTACGCTACCGGCTCGCCGGCAGATTGTCACATTACGGTAACGCCGTGCGCGCCTTCCGTTACCTAGAGGGCTTGTGCCGTAGGGGAATGTCCCCGGCCGCGCAGGGCGCCGGGCATAAGATGATGCCATCAGCCCGTCCTGGAACCGAAGGCCCGATATGCCCAGTCCCTGCGTCGCCATCTGTCAGTTGAGTGCCCAGCCCCGGGAGGACTTTAGCGTCAATACCGAGCTGCTCATCCTGGAGGGAAAGGAGGTGCATGTCTCGACGTGGGATGCGGAACCCCGCGACGGCGGCTTTGATGCCCACGTCCTCAATGACCGGGCGGACGCCCTGGGATTCATGGTCGTCACGGACTGGGAGTATCTGGACGGCAGGGCGTACGCGGTCGTGGAGCGTCGCGGGGGCAGCGAGCATGGACCAGCGGCCGTTTGACCTCATCGTCTTCGGCGCCACCGGCTTCACCGGCCGGCTCGTGGCCGAATACGTTCAGTCCACCTACGGCACAGGCAGCAACTTCCGCTGGGCTTTGGCCGGCCGGGATCCCGCACGGCTGGCCGCGGTGCGGGACGCGATCGGCGCGGGACCGGCGCTCCCGCTGTTGAGCGCCGACGCGGCGGACCCGGACGCCATGTCCGCGCTGGCGGCACGCACCCGCGCCGTTCTCACAACCGTCGGCCCCTACCAGCGCCACGGCGAGGCGCTGGTGACCGCCTGCGCCGCCAATGGCACTGACTATGTTGACCTTTGCGGCGAACCGGTATGGATGGCAGCGATGATCCCGCGGTTGCAGGGCCCGGCGGCGGCGAGCGGGGCGCGGATCGTGTTTTCCTGCGGCTTCGATTCCATCCCTTTCGACCTTGGGGTTGTTTTTCTGCAGGACGAGGCGATGCGCCGTTTCGGTGAGCCGCTGGTGCGCGTGCGCGGCCGGGTGTGCTCGATCCGGGGCGGATTCTCCGGCGGCACGATCGCCAGCGCACTTGCCACCGGAGAGCAGGTGCGCCGCGATCCTGCCGCGGCGGGCACCATGGCCGACCCGTTTGCGCTGACGCCGGGGTTCCGCGGCCCGGCGCAACCAGGGGGCGGAGGAGCCGAATACGAGGACGACGGGTGGACTGCCCCCTTCATGATGGCGCCGATCAACACCAAGAACGTACACCGCACCAATGCGTTACGCGGCCACCCCTGGGGCCGCGATTTCGTTTACGACGAGCGCATGCTTACAGGCGTCGGTGTCCGCGGCAAGGCGCGGGCCCGCTGCATGGCACTGACGAACCGGCTGCAGGAGATGCTGCTCGGCTTTTCCCCGCCGCGCGCCTTGCTGCAGCGCTTCGTGCTGCCCCGGCCCGGCACGGGACCGGCAGCGCACAAGCGCGAAACCGGAAGCTACGAACTGCTATTCATCGGACATACGGCCGACGGCGCCGCGCTGCGGGCCCGCGTAAGCGGGGACAGAGACCCAGGCTACGGATCAACAGCAAAGATGATCAGTGAGAGTGCGCTGTGCCTACTCAGGGACGTGGACCGCAACAAGGCCGCCGGCGGAGTCTGGACCCCGGGAGCAGCCGTGGGACCGGAGTTGTTGCAGCGCTTACAGGCCCGGGCAGGGCTCAAGTTCACGATTGAGGCAGGATGAACGTAGCTGCGGCCGCGCACCGGACCCGCCGCTACCCTGCGGCCCCGGATGGTTCCGGCGCGGTGAACTGTCCCCGGGCGATGCTGTCCGCGGAGTGGGCGGGATCTCCGTCATAGGGTTCGATGGAAATGTCGACGACGGGATACTGGCCCAGGTCCAGCCCGGCCGGGATGACAAAGGCCCCGGATCCGCCGCCGAGGACTCCTACACTTACCATCCGGGTCAAGTCCGCGGAGGCCATCCACACCTCGCGGAACCCCGACTCGTTATTGTCCGGGAGGCTGATCACGAGTTGCCGCATGCCGTCCGAGAACCGTTCGACCAGGGCGTCCCCGCCCTCGGGGTAGCCTCCAAGCGGCTGCAGCGGTGTCTCAGTCAAAACCACGGGCAGCGGAGTGGGTGCCGCGACCCGCGGCTGCGTGGGTCCGGAAATGCCCGCTACAGTCCACGCCCCTGCCGCCCCGATCAGCAGACCGGCCGCTACAGGCGCGATCCACTGACGGTACCGCGGGAGTGAGGTTGGCTGGCCGGGGGTCCGCGGCCCGGGAGCAACGGGCGGTGGGCCTAATGGATCAGCGGCACTCTCCGGCGCGAGGCCCAGAGCCTGGTGAATAGCCGTCCAGTTGTGGCTACCAGGTGCTTCGAGGTCGCCGGGCAGCTCTGTCGTGGCAATCCGGACGGTCTGCCGGAGGCCGGCGAGCCGTTCGCTGCAGTCCGGACAGGTGCCGAGGTGGCTCCGCTGGGCAGCGCTTCCGACGTTTTCCCCCAGCGCAAGGAGGCTGAGGACTTCGGCATCAAGATGCTTCATGTTCCACCTCCAAGCGGGATCTTAGACGGGCAAGGCTCCGCCTGATGTAGCTCTTGACGGTACCAAGGGGCAGGTTCAGCCTCGACGAAATCTGGTCATGAGTCAGATCTTCGAAGAATGCGAGGCGCATGATCGCCTGCTGCGGATCCCCCAACCGCTCCAGTTCCTCGTCCAAGATCATGCGGTCTGCGATGGCCTCGACATTCACCGCGGCGGGGCGGGCCGCAGCATCGTTGGCCAGAGTGACGGCAGCTCGTTCAAGGAGGTGCTGGCGTGACCTTGAGGAGTGCGCATCCACAATGGCATTCCTGGTAATGCCAATCAGCCACGCCGGCAACCGGGAGACCTCCGGCCGGAAGCTGGCCCGGGATTTCCAGGCCCGGATGAAGACTTCCTGAGTGACGTCGTCGGCAGCAGACCGCTCGCCCAGTGAATGCAGTGCCAACGAGTACACCAGCGGACTCACCCTCCGGTACGCCTCCGCGAGGGCCGACTCCTGGCCGCCTGCGAAGGCATGGTCAAGCTCCTTGTCCCAACCCTGCGCGGCTTCCTCCACTGGACGCTCCCTTGAGCGGCATAGTGCTGTGGATGCACATTATTCCCCCGGCCACGAGGTGCCGCAATGGCAGGAGCCTCGAGCCGCCAGGAACCGGCATGCCGGGCGGGGCCGGGTTGTCCACGGCCCCGCCCGGCATGCGCGACCGGATGGTTGTGACTATTGGACGCCGTTAGTCATCATCGTCATCGTCGCCATTGTGGCCGCCGGTGGAAGCGTCCACGGCCTGAACCGCGACGCTCAGATTGTCATCGGCGAGACTGCCCCAGGCGTAGACGATCGTGTTCTTGCCCTCGGTGACCGGAACGTCGGCCGGTCCGATGAGCGCCTCCGTGGTCCCGGCCGCCGCAACCGAAGCGGAGACGGTACCGGCCGAGAGGGTCAGGACTTTTTCGTCCGGATTGCTCAGGTCCTTGATCACGGCGGTGCCACCGGCAAGGACGTCGACGGCGGGCGCGGCGGCTACGTGGCGGACCGTCAGTTTGCCCTTTCCGTCGCCGCTGGACCCGATGTCATTCGTGTAAAGGCTGGCCGTCGGCGTGCCGTCAGCGGCAAGATGCGCCACCGCCGTGAAGTCGCTCTCGTCGGCCAGTTTCACTGTGACCGGCCCGATAACAGGATTGTCCGGGCTGGTGGAGTCCTCACCCGCAATGACGATGGTGTGTGTGCCCTCAAGGACAGTCAACGGGCCGGCGAGGGTGCCTGGCAGGAAGTTGTCGATGGCGAGTTCGCCATCGAGCCAGACGTCTACGGTGAGGCCGGGAACCGCATGGAGGACGGACAGCTTTGAGGTGTCGTCGCCGTCACCGTTGTTGTCATCCGCCTGGACAGGACCGGCGACGGCGAGCGCCGCTGTCAGTGTGATGGCGCCTGTAGCCGCCAGGAAAGTCTTGCGCATATCAAACTCCTCGGAGAGGCCCGCTGAGGGGCGTTGGACGTGCTTACACCCTTACTACCGGCCGGCGTCGCCGTTTGGATGCACTATCGTCCAAATTTCCTCGTTGGGTCCCGAAGGTCCGGCGGTGCGGATGCTCCGGTCAGGGGGCGTGAGTTGCTTCGATAAGCATGCGCCGAACGCCTCGTTACCGACGCCGCAACCCGGTCCGTGTTCATCGCCGTCAGCAACAACGGCCCAAGGGCCCGCCTGCACCAGTCCCCTAGTGGTTGGCGACTTCGTCCCGGTTACCCTCGCGGTGGGCCTTGACGCTGTCGGCGACCGCCATGGCGACGAGGACGAGCACGCTCACGGCCGCCGCGCCGATTTTCGGCAGCGGCAGGGTCGCCACGGTGAGGACGGCCAACGCGATGAACGCCACGGGCCGGGACGTCGGCAGGTCGCGGTCAACCCGCCACAGGTACCAGCCCTGGGCGAGGACGAACAGGGCGGGGCCGCCGAAGATCATCAAGTTGGTAAAGATATCGGTCGTTTCGAGGGGGTGGGCAATGGCGATCTCGTCGCCGACGGCCGCCAGGATCAGGCCCGCCACCATGCCCATCAGCGCGTAGATGGCCATCCGGCTGAGCCGGGCCGGGTCCGAGCTCTTTTTCAGGTTCTCCATCGTGACTCCCTCGGAGCGGCGGAAGTAGCTCCACCACAGGGCAATGGTGCCGATGATCGCCACACCGGTGGCGAGCACGGCAAGCACGTCCAGTTTGGCGCCGACCATGCTGGCGCCGGAAACCAGGATGGTGTCGCCCAGGGCGATCAGGAGGAAGAGCCGGCACCGCTCGATGAGATGCTCCCCGACAAAGGGGAAGTCTTTGGTGTCGGTCTTCCGCCCCGGGAGGGGATGCGCTGAGACGAAGCCGATCAGGTCAATCAGGGTCGCAACGCCCCACAGGGCCAGCCGGAGTTCCCCGTCGGCGATGGCGCCGGCGATCCACAGCACAGCTGTGCCGAGCGTCCAGATCAGCGTCCGGCCGTGATGATCGTGCATGATCCGGTCCAGTCCGAGCCGGAGAGCCCAGAGGTTCCGCCCGATCTGGATGGTGAGATATACGCCCACGAAGAGCCAGCCGCCTTCACCGAACGCATCCCCCAGCGCGCCGTTCATGAACAGCGCGAGGGTCATGACACTCAGGAAGAGCCAGCGCACCGGGTTCTTTTCGGTGTCCGTCAGGGAGGCGATCCAGGTCGTGAAGGACCAGACACTGAAGACCGCAAGGAACAGAATGGCCGTCTGCGCCGCTCCCACCCAGTCCCGGTGCTCGATCAGGTGATGCGACAACTGGTTCAGGGCGAAGACGTAGACCAGATCGAAGAGGAGTTCCAGGGGCCGGACCTCGGTGTTTTCCGGATGCCTGGTCAGGCCGGCTGCGGTCTTGTCCCCCGCGGTGCCCTCGTGTGCCTGGTGGTCCGGTTCCTGCATGGCGCCCTCCTGGTCGAGCCGGCCAAGGAGGCCTCAGCAGGCGGCACCGACGGCGGGTCGCCTTCGGATCCGCTCGGCTGCGCTGCATACAGTTTGCCACGCACCACACCCGGATGACCCCGTGGCGCGGAGTAGAAATGGCCGATGCGTGCAGCAACCCGCCCACAAGTTACCCGGCAGTAGGTATATCGCATCAGATGGGCTGCACAAATGTGCAGACATGACCCGGCTGGCCCCGGCCCTTCCTACGATGGGAAGCGGAGGTGAGCCGGATCACAGCGGGGGCGGGTCCGGCAGTGAATCCTCCGCCACGCCGACCCCTCACCGACGAGGGGTCCGACCGGTAAAGGTGATCCATGTCCCACATTTCAAAAGCCAAACCCGCCGCGCTCGCCGTCATCGGCCTGCTGTGCGCCTCGATCCTCGCGGCGCCGGCCGCGCAGGCCGACACTACGGATATCTCTCCTCCAGGTGCCAATGACTGGAGCTGCAAACCCTCGGCCGAACACCCCTACCCGGTGGTGCTTGTGCCGGGAACGTTTGAGAGCATGGCCAAGAACTGGGCCACGATGTCGCCCTACCTGAAGAATGCGGGCTACTGCGTCTACGCCCTGAATTACGGGAAGGCCAACGGCATTGACGCCAGCGGTCCGGTGGCGGAATCCGCCCGGCAGCTCGCACCGTTCGTCGACGCGGTCCTGGGCGCGACCGGGGCGAAGAAGGTCAATCTTGTCGGCCACAGCCAGGGCGGCATGATGCCGCGCTACTACATGGGCTTCCTCGGCGGGGCCAAGAAGGTCAACCAGCTGGTTGGCATCGCACCGTCCAATCACGGCACCCAGGGTGTCATCGCGCCGCCGCCGGACTTCGTGCCGCCGGCAACGTCCGCAGGCGGCGACGGCTGCCAGGCCTGCGCTGACCAGCAGGCAGGGTCGCCGTTCCTCACGGAGCTGAATTCAATCGGAGACACGGTTTCGGGGCCGGCGTACACGGTCCTGTCCACGAAATACGACGAAGTCGTCACGCCCTACCAGAGCCAGTTCCTGGCCGGCTCCGCCAAGACGGTCACCAACATCACCATCCAGGACAAGTGCCCGGCGGACGTCTTCGAACACGACCAGGCACCCAACGATCCCGTGGTGCAGCAGTGGGTGGCTAACGCATTGGGCCGGCCGGCCGGCACTCCCGCGGACGCCGCCTACCAGCCCCGCTGCATCTAGCACCGGCATTTCATGGCGGCATGCAGGCGGCGGGTGGCGACTTCCGCCACCCGCCGCCTGAGTGCCGGAGAAAATTTTTTCGCCTCCGGAGGGCATCGCCAATCCTCCGGCCCGGCTTCGAATCCTCCCGGGCCGGGACGGACGTCGGCGCTGGTCAGCGGCACTTTAGCCCGCGATGCCGCAGGGCGCGCAGGGGCGGGCGGAGCCGGCGGCCTCCCCCGCCCGGCGCCGCGGTAGAGCGGAACACCCGAAAATCCCCTTGCCGAGAAAGGTAACGATCCAGTAACGTTGGCGGCTGGCCGTGGCGGCCTGGCCCTACTACTGGGCCCCGGTGCTCCCTCATCAGGGTGCCGGCGGCGCCGTCGCTGCCTGATCGCTCCAGCCTCTACGGCCGGGGCGCCGGATGAATCTTTCCGCATTTGTCCTCACCCTGGGGGTGGGGGCGAGTACATCAGTCCTATGCCCGGAGGGGTTCCTTGTTCAAGAAAATCGCAATCGTAATGACCATGGGCGCGCTGTCCTTGACAGGCTGCAGCACCGGTCCTGACGCCCAAGGGGCCGCGGCCCCGTCATCCCCGGCCGAATCGGCCCCCTGGAACGATGCCGCGGCTGTGGAATCTTCGGATTCAGGCGCCGATGCCGACACCGCCGTGCCCGTCATTGACGACGCCGAGGTCCCGGTCGATGAGTCGGCCGACGTCGCTGACGAATCTGCCGCTGACCAATCTGCCGCTGACCAATTTGCCGCTGAGGGCGCTACCGCCGACGGCACGGCAGTGGAGACCGGGACCGGATCGGCTGTCGAGGCGGCCGGCGTCGAACTCAATGCACCTGAGGCCGCGCCTGTCGCCGCAGCCGCCCCGGCGGCGGCTCCCGCCCCGGTTGTTCCCCAGGCGGCAGTGGCCGCAGTCTCCGCCACGGGCAACGGCACCCAGGCCGCCACCAATTTCGGCTGGGGACCGGTTGTTGCCGGTGACGAATTCTCCAACACCGGAGCCCCCGACTCCACGAAGTGGAGTGTCTTCAAGGGCTCGGGCCACGCCGGCAAGGGTGTGCGGTCCGCCTCGGCCTGGTCCGTCGCCAACGGTGTCGCCACGGTCAGCGGCGACTCGGCAGGCACCACCGGCGGCATGTCGGCAAAGTTTGCCCAGCAGAAGTACGGCCGCTGGGAAGTCCGGATGAAGACCAGCGACCGCGACCCGAAGTACCACCCGGTCGCCATTCTCTGGCCGAACCGCGGCACCGGCGCAACGAACTGCCCCGAGATCGACTTCGCCGAAGGCAGCACCGACACCAGCACCATGAAGTTCTTCCTGCATTACAAGTGCGGCGGATCGGACTTCCAGACCTACTCTAAGACCAGCATCGACAGCACCCAGTGGCACAACTATGCCGTCGAGTGGACTCCCGCCGGCATCACCGGATACATCGATGGCGTCAAGACCTTCAGCGACACCAACCCGGCGCACCAGCCCACGGTCGGCATGCACCAGACGCTGCAGCTCGATTGGTTCCCTGACGGCTCGGCCACCAAGCCATCGCAGATGAACATCGACTGGGTCCGTGTCTACAAGTAGCACACGCCACCTCTAGCCCGGCTTCGCGCCGGTACCTAGAGCACCAGGCTGCGTAACGCAAAAGGCTGCCCGCCCCGTGAACTATCCACGGGGCGGGCAGCCTTTTCACAACACCCTGGACACGGACTCACAGGCCCCGGGGCCGGGCGACAAGGACAGGGCACGGGGCGTGGCTGATCACCTGGCTGGCGACCGATCCGACGTGCAGCCCCGGGAACCCCCCGTGGCCGCGGGACCCGACGACGACGAGGTCAGCGTCGTGGGCGGCATCTAGTATTGCCGACGCCGGTGAGTCACTGTGGACAATCACCCCGGTGGCGTCGGCGCCTTCACGTCTGGCGATCATCAGGGCTTCGGCCTGGACCGTCTCGGCCACGCGCTCGGGGGAATCCTCGGCCACGATCTGCCCCGCCGCCGTTTCCAGCATGGCCGGGTACCAGGCCAGCGCGGGCCGGCTCCAGACCGTCACGAGGTGCAGGCGGCCGCCGCGCAGCCGGGCTTCCTCCATGGCCAGGTTCAGCGCTGCCTGGGAATGCTCGGATCCGTCGAAACCAACGACGATCCCGAATGAACTATTGCCGGTCATGTCCGTATCCAATCACTAGGCTGCAGAGAGCTTAGGCCTTCGGCGCACGCCGCCATCAGAGGCCAAAGTCAGTACTTCACCTCCTTCTCCGGGTAGTCCGTTCTGAACTCGCGGGGTTGTTCACAGTGCCGCTCCGGATTTTCCGATAAGGGAGGAGCCGATCAGGCGGCCCATGCCGGGAACCCGCATCAGCCGGATAGCCGTCCTGCGCATGACGGAAGCCCGCCGGGTCGCCGGGACGAACCAGCTCGCGGCGTCCGCTCCGGCCCGCTGGTGGCCCTCCACTTCCGACCGCCAGCCCGCCTCGAAGCCGGACAGGGCCCGCCCGATGTCAGGTTCCCGCCGGAGGTGATCGGCCAGCAGGTACGCTCCGGCCATCGCCAGGGAGGCGCCCTGGCCGGCGAGCAGTGAGACGGCCGCGGCGGCGTCGCCGAGCAGGACCACCCTTCCGGTGTGCCACCGCGGCATCCTGATCTGGGCGACCTGGTCGTAGTAGAAGTCCTCGGGGCACTCGGCGAGCGCCTGGGGGCAGATCCAGCCCAGTGTGCGGTAGCGGGAACGCAACAAGGCCCGCGGGTCCGGCGGCCGGGCCGGGTCTCCGGTCCGGTGGACGGCGAGGACTGCCGTTCGGCCGTCGCGCAGCCGGTAGAAGAACATTGATTCGTTCCTGGTATCGGTTGCGGCGACCCGGTCCCCTATCAAGGCACCCAGTTTCGCGTCCTCGATGTAGTAAGCGGCGACGTGGAAGCCCAGGAAGTGGAAGAAGTCTTCTTCGGGACCGAAGACCAATGACCTGACGGCCGAGTGGATTCCATCGGCGCCGATCAGCAGATCAGCTTCGAGCACGCTGCCGTTGTCGAGGGTTGCCGTCACCCCCGCTCCGTCCTGCCCGACGGCGGCAATTGCCCGGCCGTAGTGGACGGCCACTTCCGGCGGAAGCGCTTCATGGACGGCCCGTTCCAGATCCGGGCGCAGGATACTGGTGAAATCGCCGCTGACCAGCTTCGAAAAGCGCGCGAAGGGCAGGCTGGCGCGGCTGCGGCCCCTCGGATCCACGTAATCCACCCGCGGGATCTGGTACCCCAGTTCGCGGATCCGAGGAATGATGCCCAGCTTCTCGGCGGCCTCCCAGCCCCGGCCGAAAAAGTCGATCATGTAGCCTTGCGGTCGCGGACCCGCCGCGTGGTCCACAACTGTCAACTGCCAGCCGTTCCGGGCCAGGAACGCCGCGGCGGAAAGCCCGCTGATTCCGGCCCCAACCACTATCGCCCGCACTGGCAGCCCGCTTCCCGGCACCCCGGTGAAGGACACCTTTGAATGCAATGTACGCCCGTTCAGCATCCCCTTTCCAGACTCCGGAGTGAGCTGCGGAGCGCTGCGGCTACCGCGGAGGCGTCAGGACGCCACGGGCCATTGACGGCCGTCGCCACGGCGAGCAGACTGATGGCGAAGCCGCCCGCAGCGGCCCCGGCCGGTGTTTGTGCCCGACGCCTGGCAAGCGCCCGCCGGCGGCGATTCAGCGGAAGAGGTCAGCGGAACAGGAGGGCGTGCCATGATCGTTTTACGCTTCAAAATGCAGTCACTGCCGGAGCAAGCCGAGGCGCTCCGCGCGGCGCTTGAGCGGGTCATAGCTCCGAGCCGCGGGGTGGCAGGAGTGCTCTCTTTCGACATTGCCCGTGACCTCGCCGACGCCAACGCTTTCATCGCCACGGAAGTGTTCGAAGATGACGCGGCACGCGAGCGCCAGGAGTCACTGCCCGAGGTCGGAGCGGTGATGGCCATGTTCCCTGAGTGTCTCGTCCGTGACCCTGAGGCCGTGCTCTACCGGGTGTCCTCGGCCGAGGACGCCAGCTGAAGCCGCTAGCCCCGCCGGGATAACCGTGCCTTGCGGTGGATCTGCCGCACACTACCGTGGCCTCCGTGGGTTACCGAGCTGCCGTGCCCTCCATGCATGGAGCGATCCGGCTGGATGCCGTAGCGTCCCGGATGGCTGCCCGGGATCAGCAGCCTGCCTTCAATATCCCGGGCCGGTCGTGCCTGGACTGCTTTGGCGACCTGGGACAGCCAGCGGAGCGCGGCCTTGCCGTAGATGCCGGGCGCATTTTCCATGAGGACCCTCGCTTGTTCCGGTGCTGCTGTGCTCAGCCAGTCGAGTGCGGAGCCGGCCTCTGACAGCAGCACGTCCGTATCGCTGCTGTTGCGTTCGTTGGACAACATGGCCCACAGCAGGTCTCCCACGCGGCCCGTCAGTGGCTCAATGAAATCCCCGTTTTTGAGAATCTGGTCAAATGACCATACGAGGGCAGTGGGGCGTTGCCGGTGGAAGGCGTGGCGGAATCCGGTCCGGAGGTAACGCAAGGCCCGGATCGGGGGCGTCACCCCGCCTACTGAGCCGAGCCGGTAGACCACCGACATCCCCTCCGGGGTACGCGGTCCCTTCACGGCGAGGACGTCGAAGGCGACCAGACTCGCCACGCCGTATTCCGCTGCGCCGAAGGCCTCCAGCGCATCTTCTATACTGCCCAATTGGCCTGTCGGGGCAGCCCCCAGCAGGGCCGCCCACCGCCAGCAGGCAGGAACGGCCCTGATGATCTCCGGGAGCTCCTCACAGAACGGGAGCCGGTGGTCCTCGACCATGCGGGAGAAATAGCCGGCTACGCAGCGGTCAATCGCTTCGCAGATCTCCGTGGGAAGGCTGTGCTCGCCGTCAAGGATCAATTTCCACGCCTGCACCTGCTCGCGGAGCGGCAATTCGGTGATCAGCTCCTCCAACACCGGCGCGTGCTCGGCATGCAGGCTCACCGGCGCGAACCGCAAGTGGTTGATCACAAGGCAGGCGGCCCGTTCCCTGACCGGCTGGCTCATCGGACGGCAGGCATCGATCAGCGCTTCGGGGTCGTTTCGGAAGAGCGACCCGACCACTCCGGCATCGCCCAGGAGGCCCTCCATGCCGGCCGCGTCGTCGGTCGTCGGCTCGTTTTCGCCCGTCGGCTGGACTTCTCCGGCAGCCCGGAGGTGCACCGGGACGTGGCGCCGGCCTCGCCGTACCGTGTTGCTCCTGCTCGTTGACACTGCCACTGTTTCTCCCTGGATTTCTTCGTCTCTGCCGGTGTTGTTTTCACGATCTGCTGTGCTGCGGGGTTCGGGTGGCCATTCGGGCACGGCGGCCATGGCCTTGTTGGATGAGGAACCCTCCGCGATCCTGGCGGTGACCCGCTCGAGTGCGCGCGCCTGGGGATCTTCAGCGACGCCGGCGCCGCCCGCCCGTTTCACGCGCCCCCTGCGGGAGAGCAAGTAGGCCGCGGCCGCATGTGCCTCCGGGTCGACGGCCTGGACGGGCGGCGGCCACGCGTTGCCGACGATGGAAAACCAGTCCTCAAGGTCTCCGTACTCGAAAGAGGAGAACGTCAGCCCGTCCAACAACGCGGGCATGGTGCGCCCGACGCGGCGCAGTGCCTCGACGGCTTCCTCGGCAGTGCCCTGGAAGTTGACCCTATTCCGGCCCTGCAACAGCTGTTCCACCAGCCCGACGCCCGGCTCGCCGATGGCCGTGGACGGAACCGAACCCCGGCGCGACGGGCCGGTGAAGTCGAAAGGCGGCAGATGCGGGCCGTGCTGGCGGGCTTCGAAAACAGGGCCCCGCCACCATATTCCCAGGCTGTAGGACTCGAGAATGTCGGAGGTTTTCAGCTCTTCGACCGGACCCGCGACGATATGCGCGGCGAACGTTTCCGGGCTGCCCGGCTGTTCCATAGGCTGCAGGGACCGGCAAAAGGCGATCCGGCTTTCGGCCGCGTCAAGCCATCCGAAGGAGTCAGGACGCTCGGCCATTGAGGCAGGTTTGTTGTAGCAGCAGAGTTCCCGGACCAGGTCCCGGGTGGCGGCCGGCAACAGATCGAATCCCGACGACTTGGCGAACGTCTGGTACATCCCCCGGCCGTGGCGTCCGGACTGGTGCCACGTGTAGTACAGCTGCTCAACTGTCATTGGTCTGCCCCGTCCGCGTCGGCGGGCAGTACGGTGCGGGCCGTTTTCGCCACTTTTCCGTATGACGGCGGTAGCGTAGGGGCGCTCAGGGCATGCCGCGTCAGTGAATTGATCGAGACCGACCGAATTCCCTTCACGTTTACCCCCCGGTAATTCGCAATGCCGCATTTATCAATTTGCCTAGCATTACGTCTGGAACTGCTTCTTCGCTCACCATAGATTCACGACGGCGGCCCACGTCAAGTCCCGCCGGCGTCGTATGCGTTCATGACGAATTGATGATGGACGGACTACTTGTTCGGTTAGGGAGTTCAAAGTTTCCGCCGCAGTTGCCACGTCTTGGCTGCCGGGGTGCCGACCTGACCTGACGCGACGCGGATCTGCAGGGATCCGCGCATTGACACTGAAGCCCGGCTCGCGACGGAAGCCGGCAGAGCGGCGCCGGGACAGCACGCCGCGGCCTCATTTGGTCTCTTCTCGGCAGGAAAAGTCGGGTAGTTTTATGCCTCGAAGCAAGTAGTGGTCCAAGTATTTTTTGCGTCACTCAGAAACGTCAACTTTCAGAACCGGAACGCTCAAGAAATTGGCCACAAAATAATGGAGTTGATTACGTTTTTGCAGACAACTCCGGGCGGAATTATCTTTTATTGATTTGTATTGGCAACGGGGATGTCGAGCCGCAAACAGGAAGGGTGCTTACTATAGGGTGGAGCGACGCAGCGAGCGGCCCTGGCGGCGCAGCAAAAACCATCTGAGAGGACAACTGTCATGACGCTGGATCCCAAGAGGCCCGATTTTTCCGCGGATGCCGGCGGCGTTCTCGTGGCAATTGCCGGAGCGGTCCGGATCATCCAGCTCCGCGCCACGGCCCACCGCCGGCGACTGCAAGATACCCAGGCCCGCTAAATGATCACGGACGGCGATGGCCCGCAGGAGGGGGCCCACGGGGAGCTCCGCCAGGACCGCTACCTCGGCGGCCAGGACCTCACCCGATGGAACAACCCGGTCGGCCGCCAGCTGGCCCGGATGGCCGAAAAACTGGGCTCCGTCTTCGGGCCGCATACGGCACTGATTTTATCCCTCACCCTCGGAGCCCTCACCAGCATTGCCCTGACGGCGGTGTTCGCGCAGGTATACGAATCGGTCGTCCAAGCCGATGGTGTCGCAGGGCTGGACCACCCTGTGCTGGACACCGCAAAAACCCTGCGCTCACCGGCCGTGGACCTCATCGTCACCTTCTACACCGACGTCGGCGGCACCATCGGTATGCCCATCCTGGCCGCGGCCGCCACTGTTGCCTTGACCTTCAAACGACGATCCTGGACCCCGGCCATTCTGATCATCACCGCATCGGCAGGATCTCTGCTGATGACAATCGCCGGCAAACAGCTCATCGGCCGCACCCGGCCGCCGTTGTCGGACGCGGTGCCGCCCTTTGAATCGTCGGCATCTTTCCCCAGTGGCCATTCGCTGAATTCGGTCGTGATCGCAGGCGTCATCGCGTACCTGATAATTCTTCGTCTCAAGACCGCCCGCAGCAGGATAGCGACGGCCTCTATGGCCACAATCTTTGCTGCCACCATGGGATTGAGCAGGGTCTACCTCGGACACCACTGGCTCACCGACGTGCTGGCCGCGTGGGCGCTCGGCGCCGCATGGCTGGCCCTAGTCATCACCGCCCACCGGCTGTACCTGACCACAAGGAAGAAGCACGCAGACCCGGTGGTGGCGGAGATCGGCTGATAGTCCAGGCCGGGCTTAGTAGACAAAAAAGTTGAGCCAGTCGCGGTTGTGGGCATGGATCAGGACCAGGAACAGTACGAAGTCGAACAGCAGGTGGACGCACACGATGTAGGACAACGACTTTGTCCGTGTGAAAATGAACGCCTGCACCAGGGCGAACGGGAAGATGAACAGCGGCGCCCACGCCCGGAAGCCCAACTCCCACAGGAAGGACGTGAACAGGACTGCCTGCAGGAGGTTGGCCTGGACGAGGGGCAGGTGCCGGCGGAGGAGGGTGAAGACGGTGCAGATGAAGAACAGTTCGTCCCAGATCCCCAGCACGTTGGTGCCCACGAACAGACGGATGATCCCGTCCGGATCAGACACCGCCGGCCAGTTACGGTAGACCCCGCTGGTGAGCATGTAGACCGGAAGCAGCGCCCAGCCCATCACGACGACGGCGGGCAGGTACCACTTCTCCATCCGCGTCCATCGCTGCCCGGTCAGCACGGGGAACCTGATGGCGTGGTCCTTGAAGACGAAGCGGGAAACAACGTAGGGCAGACCGACGGCCACCGTCATGGCGGCGCCCATGACCAGCATGTGCTCCGTACTGATGTCGGTGGTGATCGGCACGAGGCTCATGGCCACGAGTCCCACGGCAATCAGGGAGAGATCACGCAGCAGCGCCGCACTGATGAACCGGGCAACCAACAGCGAGACTGCCAGCAGCCCGAAACCCAGCACCCGATCCTGAAGAACGAAGAGGACATACCCGGAAAGGGACACGAGCACCGCAGGAATTAGCGCCGCCGAAAACGCGCTCTTAGGTTGCTTCGGCGGATCTGTGCGTCCGGCACGGACTTTTCCCACCTGGCGCCCGGCCATTCGGGCCCTCAAACGTACTGGCCGAACCAGGCCAGGGTGTCGTTCCAGGCCGCGGTGGCCTGCTCCTCGTTGTAGCGCGTGGAGGTGTCATTGTGGAAGGCGTGGTCGACGCCGGGATAGACCGTCAGTTTGTGGCGCACATCGGTCGCGTCCAAGGCATCCCGTAGCTCCGGCATCGGGCCGGTGATCCGCTGGTCGAGTTCGGCGTAGACGCCGAAGACCGCCGGCTTGATGGTGGCGACTTTGTCCAGGTCGGGCGAGGGCCCGTAGAACGCAGCAGTCGCCTTCAGCCCGTCCAGTTCCACGGCTGACTGCCACGTGATGCCGCCGCCGAAGCAGTAGCCGTTCATGGCGATCCGCTCCGGGTCCACGTACTCCTGGCCCTGCAGGTAGTTGAATGCTGCGGCGAAATCGGCGACGTGACGCTCTGCTCCGGCCTGCGTCAGTGCGCCGGGGACGGCATCCGGGTCCATGCTCGCCGTGCCACCCTCCCGGCTCAGCAAGTCCAGGGCAAGTGCGGCATAGCCTTCCTTCGCGAAACGGCGCGCCACGTCCTGGATATGTGGAGTCAGCCCACGGTTTTCATGGCAGATCAGCACGGAGGGTCCGGCAGCGCCCTGCGCCGGCCTGGCGAGGTAGCCGCTGATATCGGTGCCGCCGGCGGGGAACGTGACGGTCGCCGTCGTGAGTCCCGCGGCGCCTTCGGGAACGGAAAGCGGGCTCTTCGCGCCGGGTACAGCGCCGGCGCCAGCCGTCCCCGGGGATGCCGTCGAGGCTTTGGGGGTCGGCATCGGGTCCGTGCTGCGCGGGACCTCCTCCGGTGTGCATCCGACCAGGAGCATCGCAGCTGACGCGGCGGCCATGCTGCCGGTGATAAAGGCGACCCGCCGCGTAAATGTCCGCCCGCTCATGTCGCCAGCGCGGTAGTCGTCGAAGAACTCTTCAATCAGGTATTTCTCGAATTTGCCTAGGTGCGTCATGGAGGGCCTCCCGGGGTGTTTCCCAAATCTTCCTCCGCAGCGGGAGATCGGGCAAGGGCCAGCCCAACCGTCGGCGCCGCCCAACAAGCGGCGGCCACGTCTTCATCCACGCGTTCTTGACGCAGCAATCTTCCCGGCGTAGACCGGGCCTTATCCAGTGATATCACGCCGTCGCGCGCGCTTCGCTGGATCCGGTAGATAATTTCGCAGGCTAGGAGATTGAAATGTCAGGCATGATTCACAGGAGCCTCGACAACCCGGAAGAAACCCGCCCCTTCGAGGACGGCAAGGGGAGGCTGGACCTCGTCGATGTTGCCAATGGGGGCGTCGGCAGGGCCGTTTTCGAACCCGGCTGGCAATGGTCGAAGCACGTCAAACCGATTGCCCAGACCGAGAGCTGCCGGGCCGCGCACGCCGGCTATGTTCTCTCCGGCCGGATGAAGATTGTCATGGACGACGGCGAGGAGATGGAAGTCTCCCCCGGCGAGTACATGTCGGTTCCGCCCGGCCACGACGCCTGGGTTGTGGGGGACGAGGCGTGCGTCATCGTTGACTGGCAGGGCTTTGCCGATTACGCCAAGAGCAAGGCCTGACCACCGTCGCATCAGCGTCCGCTACCCGGACCTGCCCGGCCCGGCCCAGGGCTATCCCCGCGTCCACGTGGGGTTGCACTGGTAGGGTCTGGCCATGGATGAAAATTTGGGGAAGTTCATCGATGATTTCGGGCGGCTCGTGCAGCTGGCACAGTCCGGCCAGCACCGTCCGCCGTCGGGAGTTCAGCTCCTGGAAGCGCTGTCGGGCCATCTGGGGGTCCCGGCGGAATCGCTGTCCGTAGTGGTGGAAGAAGTGCCGCCGCACCGGTTTGTGGACGCTGACATCCTGATGGCCGAGCTTGCGGGGGATGATCCAGGATTCCGGCTGGTCGGAATCGGCGGCGGGGACCAGCGGCACCATCAGTCGTTGAGTGACATGCTGCAGCTCTCCCCGTTCTTCCCGCAATTCCCGCTGTCCCAGCCGGACTACGTCAACCTCGCTGTCGGCCCGGATGAGCAGCGGCAGGCCGTCGCCTTGGGGTTATGGCTGTTCACCTGCGACGGCGGTCCGGTCGCCGTCCTGCAGCGGGACGCCAACCCCAAGTACGGGCGCCAGTCCGCGTCGCTGGAAGTCCTCGCCGGCGATACCGCCGACGCCGCAGCTTTCCTGGCAGGGTTTCGACGGCGGATGCAGCAACGCAGCGTTCTCAAGGGGCAGGTTATTTCCCTGACCATGGGCGAGTACGGCCCCAGCGCGGCCGGCGTGACTTTCCATGCCCGGCCTGACCTCGCGGCGTCGGACGTCATCTTGCCGCAAGGCCTGCTGCAAAAGGTCTCCGACCATGTACTCGGGATCGCCCGGCACCGGGACTCGCTCAACCGCTACGGACAGCACCTCAAGCGGGGCATCCTGCTGTACGGCAGGCCGGGGACGGGCAAGACCCACACCGTGCGCTACTTGCTGAGCCAGAGCCAGGGCACCACCGCCATCTTGCTCTCCGGCGGATCGCTGGCAAGGATCGCGGAGGCGGCCGCCATGGCCAGGGCGCTGCAGCCCTCGATCGTGATCATGGAGGACTGCGATCTCATCGCGGAGGACCGCAGCTTCGGGCACGGGCCCCAGCCGCTGCTCTTCGAGGTGCTGGACGCCATGGACGGCCTGGCCAACGACGCCGATGTCACCTTTATTCTCACCACGAATCGCGTGGACATGCTCGAACGTGCCCTGGCGCAGCGCCCCGGACGGGTGGATTTGGCCGTGGATATTCCGCTTCCGGCGCTGGCGGAGCGCGTCGCACTCGTGGACTTGTATGCCCGCGGGATTCCGTTCAGCGCCGACGCAGTCCAGGACGCGGCCGCCCGCACCGACGGAACAACCGCCTCGTTCGCCCGCGAACTCGTCCGCCGCGCCGTCCTGGCCGCCGCGCTGGACGGCGTCCCGGTCACGGACGGCCACTTGGGCACGGCGGTCGATCAGTTGATGGCCGACGGCGAAGCCCTCACCAGGAGCCTGCTCGGCAGCGGCGCTGGCCCAGGTGAGGGCGACGGCGGAACAGACCTCGGCGGGCCGTTCCCGGAGGGACCTGGGTTTGGCGGGTTCCCGGGCGGGCCGGGGTTGGCGGGGCCGAGTTCGTGGACGCACGGCCCGGCGGATTCCGGCCTGGACCCTTAGAACTCCAGTTCAGGCCGGTGCTTTGCGACGTCGGCTCGCACCACGGCGACCGCTTCCGCAGCGATTCCGCCGCCGTCGTCCGTGCCCTGCGAAGCCTCGGCGAGCACGGAGCGGGCGCGACGGACGAACGCGCTCCAGTCCCCCGCGCCGGCGCGGAGCGCCCGCAACGGCGAGAGCAGTGCGGCGCGGCGCAGCCACGGGTCGGGATCCCGCACCCACCGCTCCAGCACGCTGTCCGCCCGGACCCTGCCGACGACGTCGAGCCTGCTGATCAGGGGCCCGACGACGTCGACGGCGAGCGGATCGGCGAGCTCGCGGAGTCCGGCCACGCGGAGAAAGCCCTCGATCCGGGTGAGATCGGTGTTGGTCAACAGGGCGGCGCGGGACTGCAGCAGGACGACGGCCGCGAGCCGCCGCTCGAAAACGGGCACGTCCCAGAGCTCGCTGCTGAGCGCGGTGACGGCATCGTGCGCCAGGTCCGGATGCCGGCGCAGCGCATCGCGGACCGTGCCGCGTACGGCTCCGGTCGAAGCGCCGTAAAACTTCAGGCCGCTGCCCAACCGGCCGCCGCTCATCTGCGGAAGCAGGCGGGCCTCAGCTTCCTCGGCCCGCAGCCAGGACGACTCGCGCTGCAGCGCAAGGTCGATGAACTCGGCGGAGTCGGTCATTGCTTCATTCTTTCGCATCAGCTCGACCTCAAGCACGCTATTTCAATCCAGTAGCGTCGAAAATCCTTCCCGTCCGGGCCCGTCCTCACGTCCTCGAGTTCGCCACCGCAACGCTCAATGGTCCTGGCAGATGCCACATTCGCATCGTCACAGGTGAGGAGAACTCGATCGGGTTCGCCTTGCACGGCCAGGCGATCACAGATTTCACGCAGGGCCCACGACGCTGCCCCTCGCCCGCGATCTGACGGTCGAACCCCGTAGCCGATATGCCCTCCCGAAGCCAAGAGCTTCGGCGTGAGGTGGTGGCGGAAAGCAATCGCCCCAACGTACCGCGGACCCTCCGTGATCCAGCGGTAGGTGCACGGAACAATGCCGTCGGTCTCAGCAACCTGTTCAGCACCGACCAGCCGCCGGATCCACGCGGCAAAGCCCTTCGGGCTCGTGATGTCGTCGTCCCCCGAGAGTCCGGCACCGTCCTGATGGACGCCACCCCACTCGCGGTGGGACTCGAGAAAAGAGAGGTAGTAGGAGGAATCCGGGGCAACAAGTTCGAACATGCACGCGACTCTACAACGCTTGCAACGATCCTCGCGGCAGGGACGAAGCTGTCGCGGGCGCCTTGGCGTTCAGCGCCTCACCCAACCGGATCCCGGTGAACAGCAGCAGCTGTACCCGGGCCTGGGAGCGCAGGCAGTCATCCCGTGCCGCCGCCAGTAGGCGCGTGCAGGTGTTGGTTCCCGGCCGTGGCACTGTTCGTTCCCGGCTCCATCGCCACACACTAATTGGCATTATCGTGGGGGCATTCCAAGCGTGATGGTCATTCATCCCCTCGCATCAACGCGACCATGTCCGGCACGATAATCCCTACGGCCAGCCCCATCGGAAGGATCGCCGCCCATTCCATCCGGGGTATCAGCCGGGAAAACACGACGCTGCCCACGAGCCCGGCGATAAAGACGACCACGACCTGCCCAAGGACCCGCCGCTTCTTGTCCTTGGCGCCCATGCCCTCAGCCTAACGGCGCCGTCAATGCGAGTGAGATCAATCGCTGGCCAGGGAAGAAAGCCCATCACCAGATCCGGTAGCTGTGGCACAACCGACGCGGACGCCGGCCTGCCCTAGACTCGTGGGGACGCTCCACGAGGCGCAATGCGCTTTTGTAACCGCTTGCCCGAAGGGACCCGACTCAATGTCAGAAAATTCCGCGATTCAGTCCGCCGACCAACAGCAGACCACTGTGCGGTGGGGAATATTGGGCACCGGGTTCATTGCAGGCCTGCAGACCGAGGACCTGGCCGAGCACGGGTTCACGGTCCACGCGGTGGGCTCACGGAACCTGGCCACGGCCGAAGAGTTCGCCGCCCGGCACCAGATTCCGTCCCCGCACGGCAGCTACGAAGAACTGGTCACCGACCCGGACGTGGACGTGGTCTACATTTCGACGCCGCACCCGTTCCACTACGAGAACGCGCTGCTGGCACTCAAGGCCGGCAAACATGTGTTGATCGAAAAATCCTTCACCATGAATGCCCGGCAGGCACAGGAGATTGTGGACCTTGCCGAGTCACTGGGATTGGTGGTGCTCGAGGCCATGTGGACCCGGTATCTTCCGCACATGGTCCGGATCCGCGAGCTGATCAGGTCCGGAGCGCTGGGAGACATCCGGACCGTCATCGCGGACCACAACCAGAACCTGCCCAAGGATCCCGCGCACCGGCTCAACGATCCGGCACTCGGCGGCGGCGCGCTGCTGGACCTGGGGATCTATCCTGTGTCCTTCGCCTTCGACGTGTTCGGGGCGCCGGCCAACATCCGGGCGGTGGCGAGCATGACCGCCACCGGCGTGGACCGGCAGACTGCGATGATCTTCGAATACGCCGACGGGCAGCAGGCAGTGTTGCAGTGCGCGCTGGACACAGCCGGGCCAAACCGTGCCGCGATCATCGGCACCGAGGGCCGGATCGAAATCCCGTCTGTCTGGTACGCGCCGTCGCCGTTCACCAGGTACGACGCCGACGGTAACGTCGTCGAGGTCTTTGACGAGCCGGTCATCGGCCGCGGCATGCAGTACCAGGCGCGGGAAATGGAACGGCTCATTAGCACCCGTACCCTCGCCAATGACATTCTGCCGCCGCAGCAAAGCGTTGCGGTGATGGCGGCGCTGGATGAGGTCCGGCGTCAGATCGGCCTGACTTACGCCAGCGACGCTAACGGTTAACGCCCGGCGCCCGACGCCGACGCCCACCGTCGGCCGGACAAGTGACCAAGCTCTCACCCCGGCGGTGGCGCCGAGGGACTTCCTTCTTGCCCGGGCACTCCGGCTCCTGACTGCCGCTTCCACGCAACTCGAGTCCGTTGCGCGGAATTTTATATGCAGACAGCAAGGTTACGCACTTGAAAGTTCGGATTAGGCGGCTTCAACGCCCTCTTGGCAGAATGTCTGACTTGTGTGCGGGCGATCTCCGTAGACACGCCTGCGGCATCGCCCGCAGGAATCCCAGTCACGACATTCAGCCACCAGGGAGCACCATGATTTCCGTAAGCCGGGTCTCAAAGACCTACGGCTCCGGGGCAGCGGCCGTCCGTGCCCTTGACGATGTGTCGCTGTCCGTCCCCCGGGGTGGCATCTTCGGCGTCGTCGGCCAAAGCGGCGCCGGAAAGAGCACGCTGATCCGCACCATCAATTCGCTGGAGCGCCCCGATTCGGGAAGCGTGCGGGTGGACGGCCGGGAGATGACCACGCTGTCCGGCGCGGAGCTCCGCGCGGCACGCCACAACATCGGCATGATCTTCCAGCACTTCAACCTGCTGAGCAGCAGGACGGTGCAGTCAAACGTGGAACTCTCGCTGGAGATCACGGGCGCCGGACGCATGGCCAGGCGGACCCGGGCACTGGAGATTCTTGAACTGGTGGGACTGCAGGGGAAAGCCGCCGCGTATCCGGCGCAGTTGTCCGGCGGCCAGAAGCAGCGCGTCGGGATTGCCCGCGCGTTGGCGTCCAACCCTGCCGTTCTTCTCAGCGACGAGGCGACGTCGGCGCTCGATCCCGAAACGACCAGGCAGATTCTTGACCTGATCCGGCAGCTCAGCAAGGACCTGGGACTGACCGTGCTGCTCATCACGCACGAGATGGACGTCGTGAAGCGGATCTGCGACTCTGCAGCCGTTATGAGCGGCGGGCGCATCCTGGAGCAGGGAACCGTCGAAAAACTGCTGACAACGGAAAAATCCCTGCTCGGGAAAGCCTTGTTCCCCCTCGGAGAAATTCCGAAGACCTCCAGCGCCATCGTCGAAATCACGTTCAACGGTTCGCGGTCAGACCGTCCCGTGATCGCCCAGCTGGCGCGCAAGCACGGGATCGACGTCGGAATCCTGGGGGCCGCCGTGGAAACCATCCACGGACACCAGACCGGACGCACTCGGCTGGAGCTGCCCGGTGACACCAAAACCGTCGCCGACGCCCTGGCCGACCTCCGTTCCCAAGGACTCTTCGTGGAGGTAATCCAGTGATCGACCGCAATGACCCGTACTTCTGGTCCGACCTCCTGGAAACGATCCTCCGGGGCGCCGGCGAGACCTTCTACACCGTGGGGTTCAGCCTGTTCTTCACCGTCATCTTCGGCCTGGCCGTCGGAGTTCTCCTGGTGACCACCGAGTCCGGCGGCCTGCTTTCGAAGCTCTTCGGCAGCCGGACGCTGGGGTTTCTCGTGAACCGCGTGCTCGACGCAGTAGTAAACATCGGTCGGTCCGTCCCGTTCATCATCCTCATGATTCTGCTCATCCCGTTCACCCGCCTGTTGGTGGGGTCATTTATCGGGCCGACGGCAGCGATCGTCCCGCTGACCGTCGCCGGCATTCCCTTCTTCGCCCGGCTTGTGGAGATCGGCATCCGCGAAGTTCCGTTGGGGCTCGTCGAAGCCGCCCAGTCCCTCGGCGCCACGCGGTGGACGATCCTCACCAAGGTCATGGTGGCCGAAGCAGTTCCGGCTCTGGCCCTTGGCCTCTCCACCACGGTGGTCGGGCTCATCGGCTACTCCGCCATGGTGGGCGCAGTGGGCGGCGGCGGCCTCGGTGATGTCGCCTTCCGCTACGGCTACCAGCGCTACAGCCCGGAATACATGTTCGGCGTCGTCCTCCTCCTGATCGTGCTGGTCCAGGTGTTCCAGTCTCTGGGCAACTTCGCGGCCCGGCGCCTGTCCCACCGCTAGCCGCGGTCCTGGACCGCCGTTCCCGTCCGGCCAATTCCTTGTTCCTATCCCTTCTTCGAAAGAGTCACATGTTCCGTTCACACGTCCTGAAGGCAGCCGTCACCGGCGTAGCCGCCATTTTCGCCCTGTCCGCCTGCGGCGCCAGCACCTCCAGCAGCCCGGCCGAGACCATCAAGGTGGGTGCCCTGGCCGTGCCGGCCGGGGACATGCTCAAGCACGTCCAGCGCGAGCTTGCCGCGAAAGAGGGCCTGACCGTTGAATACAAGGAGTTCAGCGATTACAACACCCCCAACCCGGCGCTGAGCGACGGCGACATCGACGCCAACCTCTTCCAGAACACGACGTTCATGGAGACCTACAACAAGGCTTCCGGAAAGGACCTCGTCAGCGTGGGCAAGGTCTACCTCCCGCCCATGGCCCTGTACTCCAATGATGTCGCCAGCCTTGCGGAACTTCCCGACGGCGCGTCCATCGCCATCCCCAACGACCCCACCAACGAGTCCCGTGCCCTGAAGCTGCTGGCGTCCGAGGGACTGATCGAAGTCAGCGACAACCCGATCACGCTCAAGGATGTCACGGCCAATCCGAAGAACCTCACCTTCACGGAGATCGAAAACGCCAGCCTGCCGCAGGCCCTCAATGACAAGGACGCGGCCATCGTGACGCTGGCGTTTGCCCTTCCCGCCGGGCTGAGCGCTGACAAGCAGTTGCTGGTCGAGGGCGAAGACAGTGCGTACTACAACGTCCTGGCCGTGAAGTCCGGAATGCAGGACGACCCGCGCGTCCAGAAGCTGTACAAGATCCTGACGTCGCAGGACATGAAGGACTTCCTGCAGACCGAGTTCAAGGGCCTCGTGATTCCAGCCAGCTAGCCGGACGACCGGCAGCTATGCCAACCGGCCGTGCCAGCGCTTCCCAACGGGCGCCGGCACGGCCGCGTTTGTTTAAGACACGCTCCCCTTAGCCAGCGCCCAGGGCCAGACCCTTGGCGTAGGCAGCCTGACCTACGTGCTGGAGGCAATCGGCGATAGTGCTGACCAGCCGCACCCCGAGTGTCACGGGTGGGTCCCAGCGTTTATCGACAATGCGGTCGAAGTCCTCATCGCGGAGGGTCGCCAGAAACTCCATGGTCTGCCGGTGGACGGCGTTGTAGTAGTCGAGCAGCAGCTCCGGCGGGGCCTGCACGGCGTCGACCTGACCGGTTGAATGCCCATAGCCGGTGTCACCCTCGGCCAGCGGCAGGTCGAAACGGCGGACATAGCCTTGCGAGGTCCAGACCTGTTCCAGACCGGCGGCGGAAGCCATCTGGGCGTCCTCGACGCGGCTGAGGTGCCAGATCAGCCACGCAATGGAGTTCCCGCTGCCGCCGGGCCGCCGGAGCAGGGCTTCGGCGTCGATCCCGTCAAGTGTTGCGGTCACGGTTTCCCGGATCCGGCTAAAAGCGTCCCGCAGCAATTCATTGGATTTCATCGGGTCCCCTCACGGCACAGTGTCGCTGGGCTCCCATGCTTGCATGGAGGCCGCACCGGCGGATAGGGCGCCGACCTTCCGTTAGCCCGCCAGCTCCGCTCCGCCCGGCAGGACGACGACGGCGCCGCTGGCCGTTGAGTCCGGATTGAGCATCCAGCCGACCCGCTTGACCGTGCGGAGCATCACCACGCTTTCCACCAGGTCAATGCCGGGGACCTTTTGCTGGAGGTTGAGTTCAGCGTCCATCACATCGGCCAGGGAATGGAGCCACATGATAATCACGAAGTTCGTCGGCCCGGTGGTGGAAGCGCTGAGCCGGACGTCCCGGATGGTCCGGATCGCCGCCGCTGCGGCCTCATGCTGGCCAGCCGGGACGGTCGCGAACCATTGGCAGGTGACCGGGAAGGACGAGTAGCGTTGCGCCACTTCGCACCGCAGGGAAAGGATCCCGCTGGCGAGCACGCGGTTCAACTGGCGCTGGACGGTGGCCGGGTTGCGGCCGAGCGCGCGTGCGATCTCAGCCGCCGTCGCACGTCCGTCTTCAGCGAGAAACGGCAGCAGGTCCAGATGGCTGGCCGGCAGCGGCGCCGGCACGGCGTCCGGACGGCCGGGCGCGGACGGCAGTGCGAGCGCCAGCGACCGGAGGGACGCCTGCTGGGCTTTGCTCAGCACGTTCAGGCGCCACGCATTGCCAGCGGTATGCAGCCGGGTGCACAGTGCTGTCTGGTATTTCTGCAGCCCGTCGATGTCCTTCAACCGTGACACGACGTGGGTGCTGAAATCCTCCAGGGACCGGGCGATGACCGTCAGCATGAGGTCGCGGTGGCTTGCGGCCTCTTCAATGGTGACGATCTCCGGGATCGCGGCCAGTTGGGCTGTGACGTCATCCCTGCGGTTCATCTCGCAGTCCACGGCGACGAACGCGAGGCACATCTGCTTCGGGTCGCCGATCAAGTGCGCCGTGACCCAGGACGCGCCGCCCGAACGCAGGCGCTCCCACCGGGCCGCGAGCGTGGTCGCATGGACTCCCAGCACCTCGGCGGCGTCAGCCCAACTCACCCGAGGCGCAATCTGCAGAGCGTTGATCAGGGCAAGATCGTCCTCGCTAAGTTCCACACCCGCTCCCCTTCACTCCCTTGCCCTCACTCCCCCGGCTGCATATTTCCTGCGCATCGAGGCATTCAAATGCATTTTTCCAGATCATTCTTCCACTGTGAAGTATGCCACTCACAATGGAGCTAGAGAGCAGAAACCACCCAAGGAGTTAACGTGCCGATTGATGCAGACGCCCGGGAAATGGCGGGGGACCTCGCCCGGTTCCGCCATGATTTGCACCGGGAACCGGAAATCGGCCTGCACCTGCCGCGCACGCAGGAGAAGGTGCTTAAGGCCCTGGAAGGGCTGCCGTTCGAAGTCACCCTGGGCAAGGAGACGACGTCGGTCACCGCGGTCATGCGCGGCACCGCACCCGGGACGGCGGCAGGCTCCGCCCCCGGCGCCGACCGGCCCGCCGTCCTGCTCCGGGCGGACATGGACGGGCTCCCGGTCCAGGAGAAAACCGGCGTCGAGTACACCTCCACCATCGACGGCGCCATGCACGCCTGCGGCCATGACCTCCACACCGCCATGCTGGCCGGGGCCGCAACGCTGCTGGCCGAGAACCGGCACCGGCTGGCCGGCGACGTCGTGCTGATGTTCCAGCCCGGCGAGGAGGGCTTCGACGGTGCGAGCTACATGATCCGCGAGGGCGTCCTGGATGCCCCCGGCCGCCGGGTCGATGCCGCCTACGGCATGCACGTGTTCTCCGCCCTGGAGCCGCACGGGACGTTCTGCACCAAGGCGGGCGTGATGCTCAGCGCCTCCGACGCCCTGGTGGTGACTGTGCTTGGCGCCGGCGGCCACGGCTCTGCACCTCATCGGGCCTTGGACCCGGTCACGGCGGCGGCCGAAATGGTGACGGCCCTGCAGGTCATGGTCACCCGGCAGTTCAACATGTTCGATCCGGTAGTCCTTTCCGTCGGTGTCCTCCACGCCGGCACCAAGCGCAACGTGATCCCCGAAACCGCACGCATTGAGGCCACCATCCGGACCTTCTCCGAGGAATCAAGGCTGAAGATGTTGGATGCGGTGCCCCGCCTTCTCCGGGGCATCGCCGCCGCGCACGGCCTCGAGGTCGACGTCGACTACCGGCAGGAATATCCCCTCACCATCACGGACGAGGACGAGACGCACACCGCGGAGAAAGTCATTTCCGGGCTCTTCGGCGACTCCCGCCTCTCCCGCTGGGCAACCCCGCTCAGCGGTTCCGAGGATTTCTCCCGGGTGCTCGCCGAAGTGCCGGGGACGTTTATCGGCCTCAGCGCCGTGCCCCGCGGCACGGACCACACCACCTCACCGTTCAACCACTCGCCGTACGCAACGTTCGACGACGGCGTGCTCGCCGACGGGGCCGCGCTCTACGCGGAACTCGCCATCTCCCGTCTGGCGGCGCTGACCGCCACCGCCACTGCCGCCGCCGGCGTTCTTGCTTCTGCCTCAACCACAGCTTCCTAGCCCACCCACAACCGGGAGAACATCATGACCAGTACCATCAACGCCCAACGCGCGGATCGTAGGTCGACGCGGAAGACCCTCGTCGGCACCGGCATCGGCAATGCCGTCGAGTGGTACGACTGGGCCATTTACGCGACGTTCACGCCGTTCATCGCCAGCCAGTTGTTCAGCAAGGCGGATCCGGCGTCGGCGGTGCTCTCCACCCTGGCGATCTTCGCCGTCGGGTTCGTGGCCCGGCCGTTCGGCGGGTTCCTGTTTGGCTGGATCGGCGACCGGGTGGGCCGCAAGGCCTCGATGACGCTCGCCGTCGGGCTCGCGTCGCTGGGCAGTCTGATGATCGGCATCGCCCCGACGTTCGCGAGCGTCGGAGCGTGGGCGTCGCTGATGCTGCTCGTGGCCCGGCTGGTGCAGGGCCTGGCGCACGGTGGTGAGCTGCCGTCGTCGCAGACGTACCTGGCGGAGATGGCACCCAAGGAGCACCGCGGTTTCTGGGCCACCCTGATCTACTTCTCCGGCACGGTGGGCATCCTGTTCGGAATCCTGCTGGGCGCAATCCTGAACATGGTGTTGAGCACCGAGGTCATGAACGCCTGGGGCTGGCGGATCCCGTTCCTGATCGGCGCGGCCATGGGCCTGTATGCGCTGATCATGCGGGCCAGGCTGCACGAGTCCGATATTTTCGAGGGCGAGTCCGTGGCGGAGAAGCGCGCGCCGATCTGGCCGCAGATTGTTCGGCACCGCAAGCAGGCCCTGCAGGTCATCGGCCTGACGGTGGGCCTGACCGTGATCTACTACATCTGGGGCGTCGTGGCCCCGAGCTACGCCACGACGGCCCTGAAGATCGACCGCGGTGAAGCGCTTTGGGCCGGGGTGATCGGCAACGTTGTCTTCATTGCCGCCCTTCCGTTCTGGGGCAAGCTCTCGGACCGGATCGGACGCAAGAAGGTCCTGTGGGCCGGTGCCATCGGCGCGGCCGTGATGCACTTCCCGATGACCTGGCTGCTGAAGGATTCAGCATGGCAGCTGGCCGTGGGCATGTCCGTAATGCTGCTCTTCATCGCTGCGAGCGCCGCAATCGTGCCGGCCGTCTACGCCGAGCTGTTCCCCACCAGCATCCGGACCGTCGGCGTGGGCGTGCCGTATTCCATCTGCGTGGCCGTCTTCGGCGGAACCGCACCCTACCTCCAGCAGTGGCTGGGCACGACCCTGCAGCTGCCGATCCTCTTCAACGTGTACGCCGTGGCGCTGCTTCTGGTCAGCGCGGCCTTTATCTTCACCATCCCTGAGACCCGCGGCAAGGACCTGGCCGAGTAGCGGCGCGTGGCGGCGGGAAGCCCTGCACTCCAGAAGCCCTGCACTCCAATGGGGTGCAGGGCTTTTCTGTGCCCCACGAAACCCGCCAATAATGTCGGTGCCTCCTGCGATGCTTGGGGTATGGAAAGCAGCGCAGCTTCGAGTTCGGAAAGCTGGAGTCCCAAAAGCTGGAGCCCGGAAAGCAGGGAGGCCTTGGCGGCCGTCGCCGCGTCCGCGGCTGCGCTTGCTGCCATCTCCGGCGACGACGGCGCGGACCAGCCTGATCCGTGCGGCACCGACCTCCTGCAGGACGCCGACCCGCTGCGGACCCTGGCCGATGGCTGTCTTGACGGTCTCGCGGCCTTGGCCAGACTCGAAGCCCGGACAGCGGCGTTGAAGGTAAGGCTGGCCGCGGAATACGTACAGGCAACCAGGTCTTTGGCGGCACCGGCGGCGGCCCCGCAGGAACGCGCCGCCCAAGAGATGGCGCTGGTGGCCGAGGTCGCCTGCGTGCTGACCGTCAGCGAACGGACCGCCGGAGCTCTCTTGGCCGAATCCGAGGCGCTGACGGCAGGCCTGCCGCTGACTTTGGCAGCGCTGCAGGCCGGGGCGATCTCCTGGCAACACGCCCGGATCATCATCGAGGAAACCTCCGGCCTGCTACCCGCTGGCGCGGCAGAGCTGGAGGCGCACTTCCTGGACCCCGACGCACCGAACCCCGCCCGCGGGTGCCAGGCTGGGGACCTCGTGCCGTCCCGTTTCCGGGCCAAAGCACGCTCATGGCGGGAGCGCCACCACCCGGTCAGCATCGAAAAACGCCACCACAAGAGCGCAGAGGATCGGCGGGTCGACTTCTTGCCGGACCGTGACGGCATGGCCTGGCTCTCGGCCTATCTTCCGGCCGACACTGCCGCAGGGATCTGGGAACGGACCACTTCCGCTGCGCGCACTCTCCAGGGCCCGGACGAGTCCCGGACCCTCAGCCAACTCCGCGCCGACGTCGCCGCCGGCTGGCTGCTTACCAGCGGCCACAGCACGGGATCATGCTCCACCGGCGAAACGTCCGACGGTACCGGCAGTTGCACCGGCAGCGGCAGTTGCGGCGGCGGGAGTGTGAACGGGCATGTCCCCTCCCCCAGGGCGCAGGTCCTGATCACCGTCCCGGTCCTGTCCCTCCTGGGCGCTACCGATGAACCCGCCGTGCTGGACGGGTACGGGCCGATTCCGCCGACCATGGCCCGCCGCTTGATTGCCGACGGCGCCGATTCCTTCCACCGCGTCCTGACGGACCCTCGTGACGGCGCACCGTTGGAAATCGGCCGCACCAGCTATCGGGTCACGAAGGCCCAGCGTCAGTGGCTTCGCCTCCGCGACGGCAAATGCCCCTTCCCCGGCTGCAACAACCCCTCGCTGGACAACGAAGCCGACCACCTCCTGGCGTGGGCCGACGGAGGCAATACCGGCATCTCCAACCTGGGCCAGCCGTGTCGCAAGCACCACCGCCTCAAACACACCTCCTGCTGGACACCAAGCGGTGCCAGCAAGGACGACCCGCCGGGATGGACCTCTCCGTCAGGCCGGCGATATCCGAGTGAGCATCAGGATTGGGAGCCGGCCGAGGTGCCGCAACACTTTCTGATAGCTGAGGAACCCGACTGGGATTCCGATATGGAACTGCCTCCGGACCCGTTCCCCGAGTGGTACTTGTTCACGGCGGGGCACACCTTCGCAGCCGCGGACACGGACGGTTGGGCGTGACCAGCGCCCCAGGACGTCCCGGTCCCGGTTGACCAATCAGATTCAAGCCTTGCCGTCTTCCATTGAGCGTCAGGCCTCTGACCTGTTGCACTTCGTTGTTCCAGACCCGGGTTTCCGGCCCGGGTCTGGAACACCCACATCGGTACTGGCGTTCAGGCTCGTGTGGCGGGCTGGCTGCCGTCGTTTATTTCTGAGTCCCGTTCGCGTGCCGGTCCGCCGTCGGCTTTGCCTGCCAATGCGCCGGTTGCGGCCTCCGCAGCGTCATGGCGCTCTTTGTGTCCGTGCACGTGGGCGTCGTATTCGTGGGCCTCTATGGTCCCGTCCGCACGATCCGCTGCCTCGAGTACTCGAGCGTAGGGAACTGCGAGCCACACGGCCAGGACGATCCCGATGACGCCGCCTGCCAGCTTGCCGACAATCAGCGGGAACACCATATTCGGCTGGAAATTGGCACTGAAGGCCAGATGATCGCCGAAGGTGAACGCCGCGCAGACCGCGAAGGCAATGGTGAGCACTTTGTCCCGCGGGGGCATGAACCTGACGACCCGGAACAAGGCCAGGATGTTGGCCGCTGCAGCAAGCAGACCGGCAGCCCCTTCTTCACTGAAGCCGAAGCGCTTCCCGACGGCGGACAAAGCCCTGTGGCGTCCGCACCGTCAAGGGTGGCTGCCACGTTCTCACGGATCCGGCCGAAGGAATCAAGCAGCAACTCGTTGGTTTTCATCCGGTCTCCCTCGCGGTGCAGTTCGGCCGGGTCAGCATGCTTGCACGGAGCCGCGCCCTGCGGATAGTGCCGGCGCCGCGGACGTCAGCACGATCAGGAATCGCCGATGAAGCGTATCGTGAAGGAATATGGCTACCCGGTGAATGCATCAACGCCGATCGCCTCTGTCCGGACGCGAGGCTGGTGGCGATACGGTCCATCGTCGTCGGTCTGATACCGAGGGACCACGTAACAAGGAGGCGTTACCTTGAAGGTGCTGGTTGCGGGATCCACGGGGTACGTCGGCTCAAGGCTGGTGGCGGCATTACTGAATGAAGGCCATGAGGTCAGCGCCGGGCTCCGTAACGTCGAGAAGGCGGAGACCTTTGACTGGTCCGCGGATGTGCGCGCGGTTCGGTTCGACGTGACAGCCAAAGAGACACTCCGGGCGGCGACCGCAGGAGTCGACGTGGTCGTTTATCTAATTCATTCCATGGCGGGTGATGATTTCATCACCCGGGACCGGGAGGCGGCCGAGGCTCTCGCGCAAGCCTGCGAAGCCAGCGGCGTGGGTAAGATCGTTTATCTTTCCGGCCTGATTCCCGGCGGTCATGATCTCTCGGACCACCTCAAATCCCGGCTGGAAGTCGAGCAGATCTTTGAAAACTGCACGGTGCCCGCCATCACGCTTCGTGCGGCTATCATCATCGGCACGGGCAGCACGTCCTTTGAACTTGTCAGAAACCTGGTCAATCGCCTGCCAGTAGTACCGGTGCCGCGGTGGATGACCGGGGATGTACAGCCTGTCGCGGCATCGGATGTCATCCGGGTCCTGTGCGCAGCGGTACGCGCTGAACCCGTGGATGCGCACTTCGACATCGGTGGCCCTGATGTTCTTCCCTACGCCGACCTTCTGGCCCTATACGCTGACTGCGCCGGTCTCAAACGGCCACAGATCCGGCTGCCCTTTGTCCCGACGTGGGTCGTCGGTGAGCTCGGTGCGCTGATCTCCGGGATGCCGCGCGGCACCGTGACCTCGCTGGTGGAGAGCCTCCACGGGCCCATGGTGACGGAGAAAACTGACTACGCCGACGTCTTTGGCTTCGGCCCGGAAGAGCTGCTGGGGGCCCGTGAGTCCATCATGACCGCTCTTGAACCCGTGGCGGATGGTACGCAACGCCGGGGTCAGCCCATGCACGGAGCGCCGACGGACCCCGACTGGGCCGATCCCTCCTAGTCCCGGCAGCCCAGTCCCGGCAGCCTCGTCCCGGCGGCGCGGCCGGCCACCGCACGAAGTCCGTGTGACCATGAGCTGGCCGAATCAGGGCGCCTTCGTGGTCCTCGACCAAGTCGTCACGCTCATACCTGAGGCTCCGCGTAGTGGACGGAAAGCTCCTGACCAGCCGGATCGGATGGCTCACGGCAGTCACGGCAGTGGTCTTCCTGGCATCGAGCCAACTCCTCTACGCCACCGGTGGCACTCCTCGTACGCCCACGCCCTTTACGAGTCAGCCATGGCGGCCATCACGGGCAGCGGAATCACCGGCAGCAGCGTCTTTTCCCGCATCATCCAGGTTTTGCTGGCCATCTACTCGGTGGCCGTCTTCGCTATCCTGGCCGGTACCCTCGGCGGCCAACTTCCTGAAACCAAAGGACGACGTGAAGTGCGGCGCGGGACTTTCCGGGCAGCCGGGCAAGATGCCGTGGGCTTAATCGCCCTCAGCGCCGTCGGCGTCTTGGGAGAATAGCGTCATGGAATTCAACCGGCTGCTGCAGATCCGGCGCATCTATGCGCAGCCTGCTGCCCTGGAGCTTCCCCGGGGCAGGGAGATCGTCGCGCGCTGGCCGGACGCCGACGTCGTGCATGTCGACAACCACTGGAACATCCCGGAGGTGCACGGTGATGAAACGAACGTGCCGCGCTGGTCCCGGATCAAGACCGAGGCACTGGTCCTTGGCGTCAAGAAGGCGCTGACCGTCAAGCCGAACGGCCGCTCCGCGGACTTCATTGCACCCTCGACCGCCAACGGCTGCGCCATGGCCTGCGCCTACTGCTACGTGCCACGGCACAAGGGGTACAGCAACCCGGTGACTGTGTTCGCGAACATCGACCAGATTGCCCGGGCGCTGGAGCGGCACGTCACGCGCCAGGGCATCAAGCTCGAACCCAACCAGTGCGATCCTGAACTTTGGGTCTACGACATCGGCGAAAACAGCGACTGCTCGGTCGACGCGCTGATCAGCGACAACGTGGAAGATCTCGTGAAGCTCTTCCGCGACCTGCCGACCGCCAAGCTGTCCTTCGCCACCAAGTTCGTGAACCGGGCGATGCTCGGCTGGGACCACGGCGGCCATACCAGGGTCCGCTTTTCCCTCATGCCCGCGGATCTGGCGAAGTCCATTGACGTCCGGACCTCGCCGGTGGCCGAACGCCTGGCGGCCATCAATGACTTCGTCGACGCCGGGTACGAGGTGCACGTGAACTTCTCCCCCGTCATCATCACGGACACCTGGCTCAGCGACTGGGCGGAGCTGCTGCGCCAGCTCGATGCCACGCTGAGCGCCGCCGCCAAAGACCAGCTCGCGGCGGAAGTCATCTTCCTGACCCACAACGAACAGCTCCACGAGGTCAATCTCGGGTGGCATCCGCAGGCCGAGAACGTGCTGTGGCGTCCGGATCTGCAGGAATCAAAGGTCTCCTCCAACGGCTTCACCAACGTCCGCTACCGGGCAGGCGCCAAGGCGGGCTATGTGCGGCAATTGACCGAACTCATTGCGGAGATCGCGCCCTACTGCCGCATCCGCTACGCGTTTTAAGGCTCAGCGGCGCATCGCCTCGGACTGGAGTCAGCCGCGGCGTCGTGGTTCGTCGGACGCAGCCCTCCGATGAGTCCGGCCAGGGCTGCCGGCAACGCGAAGAGACCGACGATCTGCGGTGTCAATGACGGGGGCGTCATGATCATGATGGACATTCCCACAAGCGCTGCCGGTGCGGCCACGCAGAGTGTCACCCACAGCGGATTACCCCGGACCTGGGACCAGATGGCCGCTGTAATTGAAAGGGCCGAGCCGGCAAGCATGAATAGCCTGCCCACGCGCAGGCGATCGACGAACTCCGGGAACGGCTCGTAGACAAAGAATGCCGTCCGTTCCAGGGCAATGCCCGTCAGGATGATGGAGACGACGACCAAAGCTGCCCAGGGCAATGCTTTTGCCTTCCACCACGGGAGCACGACGTAGCGTTCGTTGCCGTTCTTCGAACTCATCACAGGCCAAGCCTAGCGCCCCGGGAGGTGACTGCTGAGGCGGCAAGGTAGCGTGGAACTATGAAACGCGAAAGCCTGTGGGAAGCCCAGAAGAAAGAGAATCCGGGCCACTCCGCCTGGTACATCGCCCGGTTCGAGGAGATGCGCGCGGAGGGTAGGGATCTCCACGGCGAGGCCAGACTCATTGATGCGATGGTCCCACGCACCGCGCGGATTCTCGACGCCGGGTGCGGTCCCGGCCGGGTGGGCGGCGAACTTGCCCGGCTCGGTCACCACGTCACGGGAGTCGACCTCGACCCGGAGCTCATTGCCGCCGCCGTCAAGGACCATCCTTCCGTGGATTGGCACGTCGGCGATCTCACCGAACTCAACCTGCCGGGCGAGAACTTTGACCTGATTGTCTGCGCCGGCAATGTCATGGCGTTCCTGGCACCGGGAACCGCCACCGAAGTTCTGAAGCAGTTCAGGGATCATCTGGCTCCGGACGGGCGGGCGGTGGTTGGATTCGGGTCCGGCCGCGGCTATGACTTTGCGACGTATTTCGATGACGTCGACGCCGCCGCTTTGGTGCCGACCGGGACCTTCTCGACGTGGGACCTGAGGCCGTTCGCGCCGACGTCGGACTTTATCGTTTCGATCCTGTCGCCGAGGTCATAGCCGCCCTACGGCGAGCATCCGCTCACCGGCGGATACGCGCGGGCGCGTCGCCCCGAGCCGGCGCCCGCGGACAGTGGCTGGGATCGATGCTGCTTGGTCCCTTGGAACGAAATGGCCAAGCGGAAAGCACTTACACGCTCGCCGGTAGTCGGCTATGCTGTGGCGTCCGGCGGGAAGAGCCCCTGCGCATCATTCGGCGCCCCACAGCGGATCATAAATTGATAGAGGCCACACGATGAGAAACGAACCTGCCGTTTTGGTTACCGGCGGCGCACGTGGAATAGGGCGAGCAATCGCGGAGCATCTAGCCGAGCGCGGCTGGAAGGTGATTGCCACGTACAACACAGGTCTCGACGAAGCGCGGGAGCGGAGGCGCACGCACGGCGTCGAGGTACGGCAGCTGGACATGACGGACAGATCCACATCGTGGGACTTCGCCCGCCAAATCCGTACCGAATTTTCTTTGGACGCGCTGGTCAACAACGCCGGGATCCTCGAAAAGGAAGCCTTCGACGAATTCACTTTGGGCGCGTGGAATAGATCCCTCGAGGTGAACGTCACGGCGCCCCTGATCTTGGCGCAAGCGCTTGGCACTCATATGGGCGCCGGTGGCAGCATCGTAAACATAGCCAGCACGGACGCTTACATCGGGTCCTACAGAAGCATCGCATACTCGGCCAGTAAGGCGGCTCTGCTTTCCATCACGCGAAGTCTCGCCAACATCCTTGGGCCCCGAGGAGTCCGGGTCAACGCCGTGACTCCAGGCTGGGTCGACAACGGCATCACCACAGAATCATACGAAGCGGCAAGCACTACCCCGCTGGGACGCAACGGACTTCCTGACGACATTGCCAAGTCCCAGTGGTCATCCTCGAACCCGTCGGTTGACCAGATCGGTTCCGCCGCTCGACCGAAACAGCGATCGTCCCCCAAGCCAGCGATCAACCCAAAGGAGAAGAACCATGCCGGACCAGAAGATCATTGCCGTCGTCGGAGCCACCGGAGCGCAAGGTGGAGGGCTGGTGCGCGCCATCCTCGACGATCCCGAGCACCGCTTCGCGGTGCGCGCGATCACCCGCAACCCGGACTCGGAGACCGGGCGCGCACTCGCAGCGGCTGGTGCTGACGTCGTCGCCGGCGACGCCGACGTGCCAGCAAGTCTCGAAGCGGCCTTCGCCGGGGCCTACGGCGCGTTCCTGGTCACCAACTTCTGGGAGCACACGTCCACAGAACGTGAGATCGCCCAGGCAACCGCCCTGGCCCGCGCCACCAAGGCGGCCGGAGTCGAGCATGTCATCTGGTCTACACTCGAGGACACTCGCATGTGGGTCCCGATCTCCGACGAACGGATGCCGACCCTGCAGGGCAAGTACAACGTGCCACACTTCGACGCGAAGGGCGAGGCCGACGCGGTCTTCGTCGCCGAGCAGGTGCCGGTGACCAAACTGAAGGTCGCCTTCTACTGGGAGAACTTCATCTACTTCGGCCAAGGTCCCCACACCGGACCGGACGGCGGCCTGGTCCTGAGCCTGCCGCTCGGCGGCGGCAAGCTGCCCGGCATCGGGGTCGCGGACATCGGCAAGGTCGCCTTCGGCATCTTCGCCAAGGGCCAGAGCATGGTCGGCGAGACGATCGGCATCGCCGGTGAGACACTGTCGGGCCCGGAGCTCGCGGACGCGTTCGCCAAGCACCTCGGGCGCCCCGTCACGTTCTATGACATGCCCTTCGACGACTACCGCGCGCTCGGCTTCCCCGGAGCTGACGACATGGGCAACATGTACCAGTGGCAGGCGATCATGGGCGATGAGTTTCTCGGCTACCGCTCGGCAGACACGGCACGCGCGCTCGACCCCGAACTGCTCAACTTCGACGCCTGGCTCGCGATCAATGCAACCCAAATCCCCACCGAGTAAGCCGTCCCGCGCGTAATAGCTGGCCCCAGTCGAGTGTGCCGCTGATGAGAGGTCCAGCAGCCTGGCGTGTACGGCGCCGTTCGCGTCGCGGGTGTGGTCGATGATGCAGGTGACCATGCCGGAGCCAGGGAACCCGGTGTGTGTCCGGACATGTTCATCGACGCCGAGCCCATCAATGCCGTTGAGCCGTCCGGGCCTGTTGATGCGGAGTCGGGCCTCGGGTTCGATGCCTTTCCCCAGGCGCGGGATGCTGTGGAGGATACGGCGCCGGCCGTCGCCGACAGCCGCAACCCCGCAGGCTGGGCAGCCAGCCATGGTTTCTTCAGTTTGCACATGAATGATCGGGCCAGCGGTGGCCTCGGCAACGGAAGTGATGTGAACGCCGGGAACACCAAGCAGGGCATTGGCGCGATCGCACCACCTCCCTCCGGAGCAAGTAGTGGAGTAAGACACGTAAGGGTTTCCTTGGGAAATGGTTGTTTAGTCGCTACCAATTCAAAGAGACCCTGACGCCTCTCTCCTGCCGCCACGCCGACAACACCCGGACCCCTCAACTCACCGGGGAAAGGCTTGGGCATGTGAACATCCTTGCTGCAAGGACTGAATCCTCACAAGTCAGGAGTAAAGCAAACCCGGGGCAGTCCCAAACGACATAGCCGCGGTCGAAGCCTCCCAGAACACCTACATCGCTGCCAGTTCCGCCCGCAACGGGAGTTTCTTGGCCCTTATTGGGTTGGGAGTAGCAGGGGAACTCATCATCCGAGGCGTAGAAAAGACGAACCGACAGCGCCCATCGATGCCCTGACCAGAGGGAACTGGACGGCTACCTGTCGTAGACGTCGCGTCGATGCCCTACGGTGACAACAACCACTAGCAAAACGTCGTCCTGGATTGTGTAGAGGATCCGATAGTCACCTACACGGACCCGATAACCCGGACGGCCGCTCAAGGCAATCGCTTTGGGCGGCCGCGGGTCTTGGCCGAGGAGCGCGATCGCACCTTGAATGCGTTCTTTGTCCTCGGGATGAATCTTCTTAAGTGCGCGGATGGCCGCAGGTCTCAGCTCGATCCGGAAGGGACTCATGCCCAGCCCAGATCCGCCTTCACTTGTACCCAGGGAATGTTCTCGCCTTCTTCCGCCATCGCTGCATCAAATGCCGCGATGTCCTCGACTTCTTCCAAAGCATCAAGCATCTGCTCATACCGCTCTGGCGAAAGTATTACACCTGCGCGGCGGCCTCTACGCTCAATGAACACCGGCTCATCAGCGACAGAGTTCAAGAGCTCGGGAAGGTGCGCGCGGGCCTTCGACACACTGACTGTAGCCATGCATAGAAATGTACATCAAGAGAAACTAAATGTACACAAGCTAAGTCCGGGCCACCCAGGGCTTCGCTCATTGGAAGGGTTGGAAACTCTTAATCCTCACGGCTGTCGGCCGACGTCGCACCGGCTTTAACACGGTCATCGGTTGCTCGGCCAGCCGTCCTCAGGCTCCGAGCGGCCCCAGACTGCAGCGATCGTCCTGTCCTAACGACGCGGGTATCAATGCCGAAAAAGAGTTTGACCAGCCACGCAAAAGTGAGGATCGTCAGGATTGGGATCACGCAGGTGGTGACAATGAGCAGGGCGGTCCGCTCCATGAACAAATTCAGTGAAGCAACGGCCTCGTTTTTGACGTCGTCGACGGCTGTCAGGCCGCCACTAATAGCCCCCGTCACTGACTGGACGGCACCGTCAAAGGCTTCCTTAGCCTGGTCGAGGATGTTGCCGCTCTCGCCGGACGCGTCTTCATTTGGAGAGATAAGTGCCTCCGCCTTCTCTGCCGTGCTGGCGGCTGCGGCCGTAGTCTCCGCAATGGAATTTGCGTAGGAGTCATTTAGCCCTCCGGCAACCGCGATGGAAGTCGGGATTGCGGCGAAGATGATCAAGCCAAACATGGCCAGCTTGATCGCGATGATTCGCAGGGATTCCCTCCTGAAAATCAGATAGGCGATTCCCAGCCCACAAGCCAGAGGTATGAGATACGCGAAGGAGATATGGCCGACGATGGTAATCAGGGCCTTTTGAAGAATGACGGCGGCGATGCTGATGATAAAAAAGGAACTCAAGTTAGCCAACTGGTTCGCCACAGGGGTTGTAGCGTCAGTTGGCACAGCGGCCAACACAATCGAGAGACCCGAGGCCGAGGCCGCCATCGCTGCGGCCGAGGACTGCTGGGAGTCCAGGGAGTCCTTCATGGGCCCGATGAGTTCAGGGCTAACAGCGATCTTGGCCAGAAAGAATACGGAGATCAGCGCGAGTGTTACTAGGCCTCCGATCTGAATTAGCACCATCCTGCCAGCCGACTTTTCCACCCCATACTGACCGGAATCCTGAATTTCTCCAATTTGACGGTTTTCGATACGCAACACAGCCCCCTCGCGTCGCCGCCTCTGAACCCCGGCGGGCCTAATGACGACTTGATAGTAGAGATTTCATTCAGGATCTGGGAAACAGGAATGCCCGGCGCCTTCAAAGCGCCGGGCATTACCCAAACGGCGGGTCTCCGCCGTCGTAATTCGAGAGATGACGACGGACTAGAAGTCCCAGTCGTCATCCTCAGTATTAACAGCCTTGCCAATCACATAGCGACGAACCCGACCCCGAGAAGAAGTCGTGGTTCTCGTCCGCGTTCGGCGACAGCGCCGACAGGATCGCCGGGTTCACGTCGGTGACGGAGGCCGGGAACATGGCCTCGTAGCCGAGGTTCATGAGGGCCTTGTTGGCGTTGTAGTGCAGGAACTTCTTGACGTCCTCGGCCAGGCCGACGGAGTCGTAGAGGTCGTGCGTGTACTGGACTTCGTTCTCGTAGAGCTCGAAGAGCAGCTCGAACGTGTAGTCCTTGATTTCCTGCTTGCGCTCCTCGGAGCACTTTTCCAGGCCCTTCTGGAACTTGTAGCCGATGTAGTAGCCGTGCACGGCCTCGTCGCGGATGATCAGGCGGATCAGGTCGGCCGTGTTCGTCAGCTTGGCCCGTGAGGACCAGTACATCGGCAGGTAGAAGCCGGAGTAGAACAGGAAGCTTTCCAGCAGCGTCGAGGCCACCTTGCGCTTCAGGGGGTCATCGCCCTGGTAGTAGTCCATGACGATCTGGGCCTTCTTCTGAAGGTTCTCGTTCTCGGTGGACCAGCGGAACGCCTCGTCGATCTCCTTGGTGGAGGCCAGCGTGGAGAAGATGGAGGAGTAGCTCTTGGCGTGCACGGACTCCATGAACGCGATGTTCGTGTAGACGGCTTCCTCGTGCGGGGTGAGCGCATCCGGGATCAGCGACACGGCGCCGACGGTGCCCTGGATCGTGTCCAGCAGGGTCAGGCCGGTGAACACGCGCATGGTGAGCTGCTGCTCGTCCGGGGTCAGCGTCGCCCACGACTGGACGTCGTTGGACAGCGGCACCTTCTCCGGCAGCCAGAAGTTGTTGACCAGGCGGTTCCAGACGTCAACGTCCTTATCGTCCTGGATGCGGTTCCAGTTGATGGCCTCAACGTGGCTAAGCAGCTTGACCTTTTCGGTCATGTCATCCCCTAAAGGTTGGGTTAGTTCTCTAGTTAAAGCGTACGACGGCGGGCGGGCACCCGCCGTCGTACGCAGCAAAAGTCAACCGAAATCGGTTACAACATGCAGCTGACGCAGCCGTCCACCTCCGTGCCCTCCAGCGCGAGCTGGCGGAGACGGATGTAGTAGATGGTCTTGATGCCCTTCTTCCAGGCGTAGATCTGGGCCTTGTTGATGTCACGCGTGGTGGCGGTGTCCTTGAAGAACAGCGTCAGGGACAGGCCCTGGTCCACGTGCTGCGTGGCGGCGGCGTAGGTGTCGATGACCTTCTCGTAGCCGATCTCGTACGCGTCCTGGTAGTACTCCAGGTTGTCGTTCGTCAGGTACGGCGCCGGGTAGTACACGCGGCCCAGCTTGCCTTCCTTGCGGATCTCGATCTTGGACGCCACCGGGTGGATCGAGGAGGTGGAGTTGTTGATGTAGGAGATCGAGCCGGTCGGCGGGACGGCCTGCAGGTTCTGGTTGTAGATGCCGTGCTCCATGACGGAGGCCTTCAGCTCGCGCCAGTCATCCTGGGTGGGGATGTGGATGTTCTTGAACAGCTCCGCAACCTTGGCGGTCTGCGGGACCCATTCCTGCTCGGTGTACTTGTCGAAGAACTCGCCGGTGGCGTACTTGGACTTCTCGAAGCCGCCGAAGGTCTGCCCGGTCTGGATCGAGAGCAGGTTGGAGGCCCGGACCGCGTGGTAGACCACCGAGTAGAAGTAGATGTTGGTGAAGTCCAGGCCCTCTTCGGAGCCGTAGTGCACCCGCTCGCGCGCCAGGTAGCCGTGCAGGTTCATCTGGCCCAGGCCGATCGCGTGGGACTGGTCGTTGCCGCGGGCGATCGAGGGCACCGAGGTGATGTTGGACATGTCCGAGACGGCCGAGAGCGTGCGGATGGCCGTCTCGATGGTCAGGCCGAAGTCCGGCGAGTCCATGGTCTTGGCGATGTTCAGCGAGCCCAGGTTGCAGGAGATGTCCTTGCCGGTCACGTCGTAGGACAGGTCATCGTGGTACGTCGTGGGCTGGGAAACCTGGAGGATCTCCGAGCACAGGTTGGACATGATGATCTTGCCGTCGATCGGGTTGGCCCGGTTCACGGTGTCCTCGAACATGATGTACGGGTAGCCGGATTCGAACTGGATCTCGGCGAGGGTCTGGAAGAACTCGCGCGCCTTGATCTTGGTCTTCTTGATCCGGGCGTCGTCCACCATCTCGTAGTACTTCTCGGTGACCGAGACGTCGGAGAACGGCATGCCGTAGACCTTTTCGACGTCGTACGGCGAGAACAGGTACATGTCCTCGTCCTTCTTGGCCAGCTCGAAGGTGATGTCCGGGATCACGACGCCGAGCGAGAGGGTCTTGATCCGGATCTTCTCATCCGCGTTCTCCCGCTTGGTGTCCAGGAAGCGGTAGATGTCCGGGTGGTGGGCGTGCAGGTACACGGCACCGGCGCCCTGGCGGGCACCGAGCTGGTTGGCGTAGGAGAAGCTGTCCTCGAGGAGCTTCATCACGGGGATGACGCCGGAGGACTGGTTCTCGATCTGCTTGATCGGCGCGCCGACCTCGCGGATGTTGGTCAGCGCGAACGCGACGCCGCCGCCGCGCTTGGAGAGCTGCAGGGCGGAGTTGATGGACCGGCCGATCGACTCCATGTTGTCTTCGATGCGGAGCAGGAAGCAGGAGACCAGCTCGCCGCGCTGGCGCTTGCCGGCGTTCAGGAACGTGGGGGTGGCCGGCTGGAAGCGGCCTTCGATGATCTCGTCGACCATCTGGGTGGCGAGCTGCTCGTCGCCGCGGGCCAGGTGCAGGGCCACCATGCAGACGCGGTCCTCGTAGCGCTCCAGGAAACGCTTGCCGTCGAAGGTCTTCAGCGTGTAGGAGGTGTAGAACTTGAAGGCGCCCAGGAAGGTCTCGAAGCGGAACTTCTTCTTGTACGCGCGCTTGTAGAGGTCGCGGATGAAGTTCATCGTGTACTGGTCGAGGGTTTCGCGCTCGTAGTACTCGTTCTTCACGAGGTAGTCGAGCTTTTCCTCGAGGTCGTGGAAGAACACGGTGTTGTTGTTCACGTGCTGCAGGAAGTACTGGTGTGCAGCCTCGCGGTCAGCCTCGAACTGGATCTCACCATTGGGTCCATAGAGGTTGAGCATGGCGTTGAGCTCGTGGTAGCCGAGGCCCTTGTAGGCGGCCGGCATTTCCGGCTTTTCCTGCTTCCCGACGGCGACGGCGGTGCGTGCCTGCGAGCCGGAGCCCTCAGTTACTGCGGGGTCTGAGACAGTCGTGTCCAAAACTCTTCCAATCCTTGTTGTACGCGGGCGACGTCTTCCGGCGTTCCCATGAGTTCGAAGCGATACAGGTGCGGGACCTGGCACTTCGCGGCGATGATGTCGCCGGCCATGCAGTAGTTGTCCCCAAAATTTGTGTTCCCGGCGCCGATCACTCCGCGGATCAGTGCCCGGTTCCCCGGATCGTTCAGGAACCGGATGACCTGCTTGGGAACGGAGCCCTCTCCCCCGGTGCCCCCGTAGGTGGGCACCACCAGCACGTAGGGTTCCCGGGCCACCAGCGGGGCATCCCGCGGGTAGAGCGGCATCCGTGCCGCGTCGACGCCGAGCTTGTCGACGAAGCGCTTGGTGTTCTCCGAGGTGGAGGAAAAGTAAATCAGGTTGCTGTGCGTGGTGTTGGACGCTGCCGTCCCGGCAGTTTCCGCAGCCAACGGTTCCTCCATAATTGCCGATGCAGGCATGTGAGTCACCTCAACTGATGTGGGTTCCTGGGCCGCCAGGCCTTCCCCTGCCGGCGGCTTCGGGGGCGTTTCAGGCTACAGCGACGGCGGCGGCCTGCGCCAGTTCTTCAATCTTGTCCGGGCGGAAACCGGACCAGTGGTCCTGGTCCGTGACGACGACCGGCGCCTGCATGTAGCCCAGGGACTTCAGTCGCTCCAGCGCCTCGGCGTCCTGGGAAATGTCGACGCTCTGGTAGGTGATGCCCTTCTTGTCCAGTGCGCGGTAGGTTGCGTTGCACTGAACACAGGCCGGCTTTGTGTAAACCGTTACGGTCATGGTCCCTGTCCCCTTTGTTGAAGTCTTCGATACAGCGTTTTTGCGGTAAATCATCGGTCTTGCCAGCAGTCGTATCAGCGTTTTCGCCGGGCGGGTCCGGACAGGAATCCTGCTCCGTGACGGCCTTGCCTGCGGGGACGGCGTCCGCGGCCGGATCGCTCCGGTTGACTCGCGCTGATGTTCCGCTTGAACTGTAATTCGATACTACATGTAGTGCAAGAGTCCCGCTTGGACCCCTAGATGATGTATTACAAGTATGTCATTCCACACACTTTTAATCCACAGGCAAGGGCCCGGAAAAGCCCCGGATTGGCGCAGTTTCTGCCGTGAAATCCACAGCCTGTGGAGTACTTAGCCACAATTAACCAGCCCGCGTGTCGTGTCTGCGGCGGCGTGTCGCGCGGCCGCTCCACTGTGTCCCGCAACACGGAAAAGGCGGGCACCGGAGTGCCCGCCCCATCGTGTGTTGCGATGCCCGTGCGCGTTGCTACGAGTGCGGTGCTACGCGTGCGGCGCTGGGCCTGGCGTTATGCCTTGGTGCCCTTGCCGCGGTACCCGGCAGCGGGTGCCTTGTCCAGGAGGATCTGCTGGACGTCGAGGTAGCCCGTCTCGAATCCGGCGCGGGAGTAGCAAAGGTAGAACAGCCACATCCGCTGGAAGATCGCGTCAAAGCCCATGGCCCGGACCTCGTCGCCGCGGCCCATGAAGCGCTCCTCCCACAGCCGCAGCGTCTGCGCGTAGTGGTCGCCCATGGCGAAGCGTTCGCGGACGCGGAGCCCGGTCTGCTTTTCGGTGATCTCCTCGATGGCCCGGACGGACGGGATCACGCCGCCGGGGAAGATGTACTTGTGCACCCAGGTGTAGCTGGAGCGGGTGGCGAGCAGCCGGTCGTGGGCGATCGTGATGGCCTGGATGGCCACCTTGCCGCCCGGTGCGAGGACGCGCTCGATCGTCTGGAAATACGTAGCCCAGTATTCGTAGCCGACGGCTTCGATCATTTCCACGGAGACGACGGCGTCGAACTCGCCCTCGACGGCGCGGTAGTCCTTGAGGTCGATCGTCACGGCGTCGGCGTAGCCGGCTTCCGCCACGCGCTGGCGTGCCAGTTCCTGCTGTTCGCTGGAGAGCGTGACGGAGTAGACGGTGGCGCCGCGCTCGGCGGCGCGCAGGGCGAGCTCACCCCACCCGGTGCCGATTTCCAGCACCCGGGTGCCCTTCGTGACGCCGGCCTTGTCCAGCAGGCGGTCGATCTTGGCCTGCTGCGCCGCAGCCAGCGAGTCCCAGCCGACGTTCTTCAGGGCGGCCCCGGTCTCCGGGAACAACGCGCTGGAATACGTCATGGTGCTGTCCAGGAACGAGGCGAAGAGTTCGTTGGAGAGGTCGTAGTGCCGGGAGATGTTGGAACGGGTGTTCTGCTCAGTGTTGCGTTCCTTGCGTGGCGTCCGGGGCAGGTACAGGGCCCGGAATTTCTGTAGCGGCTCCGGCACGAGGCTGCCGACCCTGGCGGCGAACACTTCCATCACCGCGGTGAGGTTTTCCGCGTCCCAGTCCCCGGCCATGTAGGACTCGCCCAGGCCGATCAGTCCGCCGTCGCCCAGCCGGGCGGCGAAAGCCTCGGGTGCGTTGATGGTCATGACCGGAACGCTGTGGCCGGCGGGCATGGCCTTGCCCAGCACCGTCCCGTCCGGGTAGCGGACCTGGATGGGGAGGCGGCGGACGGCGGCCTTGAAGATCGCGTCGGCGGTCCGGCCGGCCACGGTGGCCTTGAGGCCTGCGGGCACGGCGGCGATGCCGGGCCAGATCTCCGGGTCGATGGTTGCCGGCGCCGGCGGCACCGTGTAGGGAACGCTGCCCGCGGGAAGGGATTCAGAGGGGACAGATCCGGGGACAGTGCCAAGGCCAGCGGCCTTGGCGGCCTCATGTCCCCGCCCTGCGGCGGATCCGGTCGCTTCTGTCAATGTCACTGAACTGCCTCCTGTGAGGGGTGGTGTGGTCGTTTGATAACTGGCAGGCGGCGTGCCCACAGTCTGATGCCCTGCCAGTAGATCTGCAAGGTAACGCGCAGCGGTGCCAGCGGGACCGCGAGCGCCGCGCCCAGGATGTTCCGGCCGGTTGCTGCACGCCGGTCGCCGTCCATGGTGGCGATAAAGGGCTTATGGCCTTCCCGCTCGAGGACGATCGAGATAGCCAACCGCTCCCCGGGCTCCGGCAGCTTCATCCGGTATTCGCCCTGGAGATCGTTGAACGGGGAAACATAGAACGCCTTGGGGACGCTGGCCCGGCCGGCGTCGTCCGTGTCCAGGACGTAGCAGTGCCGTTCGCCGTAGGTGTTGTGGACCTCGGCGATCACACAGCGCAGGTCCCCTGCGGCGTCGTAGCACCAGAACAGGGACAGCGGATTGAAGACGTAGCCGAACACCCGGGCGCTGGCCAGCATGGTGATCCGGCCGCCGTCGAGCCCTATCCCCCGGGTGGCGAGGAACGTCTCCACGTTGCCGCGGAGGGTGCCGGACGGGTCACCGAGATGGTCGGCGGCGTGGAAACCGGCCAGCGGGGCCAGGAGGCGCGGGAGCCGCGGCAGGTGGTCGACATCGACGTACCAGCTGTAGCTGCGGTAGGTGAAGGCGTTCTTGAGCGGGGTGTGCCGGACGTGGTCGATGGACGTCCGGTAGAGGGCTGGCGTTGCGCTCATGCGCCCTCCGCGGGGACGGGGAGCAGGTCCGGGTCAACGGCGACGGATCCGATGCCGGCCGGCAACACGTCCCAGTCCCGGCCCAGCCGGGCTGCGGCCTTGACACCGGACAGGGCGCCATCTTCGTGGAAACCCCAGCCGTGGTAGGCGCCCGCGAAGGCCAGCCGGCCGTCGCCGAGGGAGTGGATCTGTTCCTGGGCCTTCAGGGATTCCGGGGTGTATTGCGGGTGTTCGTAGACCATCCGGTCCAGGACCGTGCCCTCGGCGATGAGTTCGGATTCGCCCAGGCTGACGATGTAGCGTCCGCCGTCGGCCGCTTGCAGCCGTTGCAGCCTGGTCATGTCATAGCTGACCAGGACCCGGTCCGGGCGGGCGTCGCAGGAGGGCAGGCGGTAGTTCCACGACGCCTGTGCGTTGGGCGCCGCGGGCAGGACCGCTTCGTCGCGGTGGAAGAGCGTCTGGTTCACCGAGTACGGCATGCCGGCCAGCGCGTCCTGCTCGGCGGGTGAGGCGTCCGAGAGCATGTGCAGGGCCTGCTCGGGATGGGTGGCGATCACGACGGCGTCGAAGGTCTCGGACCCGGCGGGCGTGGTGATCCTTACGCTGTCCTTGCCGCGGACAACGCCGGTCACGGGGCTGGAGAGCCGGATATCCGGAAGGGTGGCGGCCAGTTTGTCGACGTAGCTGCGCGAGCCGCCGGTGACGGTCCGCCACTGGGGCGAGCCCTTGACGCCGAGCAGGCCGTGGTGGCTGAGGAAGGTGAAGAGGTACCGGGCCGGGTAGGCCAGTGCGGTGGTCGGATCGCAGGACCAGACGGCGCTCACCACCGGTGTCATGAAGTGGGAGATGAAGTAGTCACTGAACTTCTCCCGGGCGAGGAACTCGCCAAGAGTCACGTCCGGTTCCTCCACCGGACCGTTCCCCGGCCCCGCCGTTTCCGTCGCTGCGATCAGCGCGCGGGCCCGGCGGTGGAACCGCATGATTTCCAGCAGCATCCGCAGGTAGCGGCCGCGCCTGAGCGTGGCGAGCCGGGGAATGATGCCGCGGGCACCGGCCCGGGCGCCGGCGTATTCGAGGCCGCAGCCGTCGCAGCGGACGGACATGCTCATTTCCGAATCCTGGGTTTCGACGCCCAGCTCGGCGAAGATCCGCAGCAGCGTCGGGTAGGTCCGCTCGTTGTGGACAATGAAGCCCGTGTCTATGGCCAGGGGCGGGCCGCCGTCCTGTGGCACGTCGTGGGTGTGGGCATGGCCGCCCAGACGGGAGTCCGCTTCGAAAAGGGTCACCCGGTCCCGCCCGTTCAGCACGTACGCTGCGGTGAGCCCCGCGACACCACTGCCGATGACGGCTACCCGCCGACCCTCCGGAATCCCTGCTGCTTGTGACACTGATCCGCTCCCGCTGCCTCGTCCTGGTTCATTCTCTACCGGGCAATTCGAAACCACGGCGCATTCGGATGAGTTTTAATTCGAGCCCGTCGTCCGGCAAACGTATCAAAGGGAAATTCCGGGGCCGTCCTGCCGGCGCACTATGCCAGAATGAAGCGGGTTTCGGGCCGCCATCCGGCGGCGCCGGAACAGCCTTACGAAACCATCCGCACGAACCGTCCGCACCAGGCGAAGGGACCGCCCTTGATCAACCCCGTCCACCTGCGGACCCTTGTTGAAGTGGTCCGGCTTGGCTCCTTCACGGCGGCCGCTACGCGGCTTGGCTATACGGCGTCGGCCGTCTCCCAGCAGATGTCCGCCTTGGAGCGCGACGCCGGGGTTGTCCTATTCCGGCGCTCGGCCCGCAGCATCCATCCCACGGAAGCCGCCGTCGTGATGACCAGGCACGCGGCCAAGGTCCTCACCGACATCGAGGCCCTGCTCGCCGCGGCTTCCCGGACGCAGGAGGGCACCAGCCAGGAACTGCGGCTCGGCATCTTCCCCAGCCTGGCCACCTACGTCCTCCCGCAACTGCTGCAGAATCCGGCGTGGAAGAAGCTTGGGATCGACCTCCGGGTGTCTGTGGCCGAGCCGGCCCAGACCATCCAGGGGCTGCGCGCCGGTGGTGAGCTCGACGTCGCCCTCGTCTACCAGGTAGGCCAGTCGGGTCTGGCGTGGCCGCATTCGCTGGACCGCCAGTGGATCGCTGACGACAACTTCCGGGTGGTGCTGCCCGCGGCCTGGGGCATCGGCACCGATTCCCGGGTGGCGGCGGACCACCTGTCCGGGATGCCCTGGATCGTCCACCACCCGGGCACCAGTGACGCCACCGTGATTGAGCGCCTGTTCGCCAGCTGCAACCTTCACCCCCGGGTGGTGGCCTACAGCGACGATTTCCATGCCAGCCTGGAGATGGCTGCGGCCGGCCTCGGCGCGGCGCTAGTCCCCGAGCTCGCGCTCCGGCACCGGCCCGCGGGCGTGGTGGTGCTCGACGTCCCGGAGATCAGGCTGGCCCGCAACGTCTTTGCCCTGCTGATCAACGAAAAGCAGACGGCCCGGGTCCGGTTGTTCGTGGAGTTGCTCGCCGACACCATCAAGCACCCGGCCTGAGGCAACCACTCGTCCTGCACCCGTCCTGCGGGGCATTCGCAGGCCGGCCAGCCGTGACAAATCACACGTTCACCTGCCAAATACCCGCCACTGGTTCGGGCCGAAACCCTCGCCGGGGCCTTCGCGGTGCCCTCGCGGCGTTGGCGCTGTGGCCGCGTCAGCATACGGAGTGTGCCGTGCAGCCGAGGCTTTCGCTGGCATGCGTCACGGGTGCCGCCGGAGGCTGGCGCGCCGGGGTCCGGGATGCTAGCAGCAGTAATTGTGTAGAGACCTTTAATCTGCTGGGAGATAGCCTAGGAGGATGTCTGAACAAACGAAACCACGAATAGTCGAGCGCTGGGTCTTCTGGCCCGCAGCAGTGCTGGTGACCGTCTTTGCGGCATTTGCACTGCTTGCTCCCACGTCCGCTGAGGCGATGTTCGGTGCAATTCAGGCCAACATCGTCAACTCATTTAACTGGTATTACGTCCTCATCACGAGCTTCTTCGTGGCCTTCAGCTTGTACCTGGGCTTCAGCCGCTTCGGTGATATCAAGCTCGGTCACGACGACGACGAACCCGAATTTTCGCTGATGGCATGGTTCGCCTTGCTGTTCGCCGCAGGCATGGGCATCGGCCTCGTGTTCTACGGCGTCACCGAGCCGCTGAGCCACTTCGCCAATCCGCGCCCCGGCGTGTCCGGAACACCCTCCGAACTCGCGCAGAGTGCCCTGAGCCAGACCTTCCTGCACTGGGGCGTCCACGCCTGGTCCATCTACGTGGTGATCGGCCTCGCGCTGGCCTACGCCATCCACCGGCGCAAACGGCCGGTCTCGATCCGCTGGGCCCTGGAGCCGCTCCTGGGCAAGCGCGTCCAGGGCGCCTGGGGCAACGTCATTGACGTCGTGGCACTCGTCGGCACGCTCTTCGGTGTGGCGACCTCGCTGGGCCTCGGGGTGCTTCAGATCAGTGCCGGGCTCGAAAGCGTCAACCTGATGCCGGCGACCCGCACCTCTGAAATCGTTATCATCATCATCATTTCCTTCTTCGTCCTGCTCTCCGTCCTCTCCGGACTTACCAAGGGCATGAAGTGGCTTTCCAGCACCAACCTGGTGCTGGCCGGCATGCTGGTCCTCTACCTGCTGTTCTTCGGTCCCTCCACCTTCCTGCTGCGCGAATTCGTGCAGTCGATCGGTGCCTACGTCCAGAACTTCGCGGCGCTGTCCTTCAACGTCAACGCTTTCTCCGGCGAAGCCGGCGCCTCCTGGCAGGCCTCCTGGACGTCCTTCTACTGGGGCTGGTGGATCTCCTGGGCCCCCTTCGTCGGCATCTTCATTGCCCGGATTTCGCGGGGCCGGACAGTCCGGCAGTTCGTGGCCGGCGTCATCCTGGTTCCGACCGTCATCGGCATGCTCTGGTTCAGTGTCCTCGGCGGCACCGCCCTTGCAGTGGAACTGAGCGGCAGCGGAACCCTGATCGGAGCCGACGGCAGCGTCAGCGCCTCGAGCGCCCTGTTCAGCATGCTTTCCTACGTACCGGGCACCCCGGTCCTGACGGTCGGCGTCATCCTGCTGATCGCTATCTTCTTCATCACCTCCTCGGACTCCGGCGCACTCGTGATGGGCATGATCGCCACCGGCGGGCAGGTCAACCCGAAAAAGCGCATCCGGACCTTCTTCGTCCTCATCACCGCGGTCTTGGCCATCTCGCTGCTGATTTCGGGTGGGCTGACCGCCCTGCAGACAGCGGCAATTATCATAGCCCTGCCGTTCAGCGTGGTAATGCTCCTGATCTGCTGGTCAACCTACATCGCCTTCAGCCGGGAACGCCGGGCCTACGAGCGTGCACGCCGTGCCCAGCTCGTCGATCACATCGGTGACTTCTACGGGTTGGAAGTCGAAGAGCTCGCCGAGCACGGCATCCTGGGCAGCAGTCCGCGCTGGATGCAAATGCTGCGGCGCCGGAACGCACCCGCCGGGACAGCCGCGTCCGAGGAGCTCCTGCCGAGTCCGGAGCCGTCGACTGCCGCCGTCGACACGCTCATGGCCGAACCGCACCACGCCTCCGAAAGGGCCTTGCTGGTCGAAAACGCCGAACCCGACGGCGTCCTGATCTCGGACGTCGACAACGTCGTGGAGCACGATCCGTTCACCTCCCACGATGTGAAGGACGTCCCGGACCGGGGAGACAAGGAACCCTCCCGCTGGTAGGGCTGCACTAAAAAATGCCGGACGAATGCTGGAACGGAGCCGTTTTCAGGGCTATGTTGAAGATATGAGCAAGGTAGCCAGCCACCACTTCGGAGAGATTGAGCTCAACCACGGGAGAGACCACTACTACTCCGCCAAGCACGAACTGGCGGGGCAGGAACTGGAGCTTGACCTGAACGTTGACGCCCATGACCACTTCGACGAGGCGGCCCTGCACAAGGTGGACTACCGGCTCCGTTTCCTGCCCGAACTCGTGGACCAGGTCCGCGAGATGATCGCCGAGGAACTCGACGAAGAGGGCACCAGCCCGCAGGAATACCATCACTTCCACTGCAACGCGATCAAAACGGAGCAGCTGCAGAAGGTCTTCGGCGTCACGGACAAGAGCCAGCTGACCAATGAAGTCTTCCTCAAGGCCCTGAAGCTGGGCCACGTGGGGATCTTCCCCGGCCAGCCGGAGCGCTACTTCGTCCTGGACTTCACCCTTGGCTCTCACTTCACGGACGAGGTCCTCGTCGCTTCGGCGGACGAGGACGGCGTCGTGGATGACGAGATCCTCTGGGAGTCCTGACTCCAGCACCAAAGCATTAAAGCAACGCGGGGTCACTTACGGCCCATTCCACACCTCGGAATGGGCTCAAAGTGACCCCGCGTTGGAGTTTAAGCCTGCTGGTTACGTGGTTGCCGCCAGCAGCCCTGCGCGGACCGTGCGGGTCGCCGTGACCAGATTCCGCAAGGACTCCTCGGTCTCGGCGTAGCCGCGGGTCTTCAGGCCGCAGTCCGGGTTGACCCAGAGCTGGCGGGACGGGACGTGCTTGACGGCGGTGCCGAGCAGCTCCGTGACCTCATCTTCGCCCGGGACGCGCGGCGAGTGGATGTCGTAGACGCCCGGGCCGACGCCGCGGCCGAACCCGTGGTTTTCCAGGTCGTGGACAACCTCCATGCGGGACCGGGCGGCCTCGATCGAGGTCACGTCGGCGTCGAGGCCGTCGATCGCGTCGATGATGGCGCCGAACTCGGAGTAGCACAGGTGGGTGTGGATCTGGGTCGCGTCAGCGGCGCCGGCAGTGGCCAGCCGGAATGAGTTCACGGACCAGGCCAGGTATGCGGCCTGGTCCGCCTTGCGCAACGGCAGGAGTTCGCGCAGGGCGGGCTCGTCCACCTGGATGACCTTGATGCCGGCAGCTTCCAGATCGGCAATCTCGTCGCGCAGCGCCAACGCCACCTGGTTGGCGGTCTCGCCGAGGGGCTGGTCATCGCGGACGAAGGACCACGCCAGGATGGTGACCGGACCGGTGAGCATGCCCTTCATCGGCTTGGCCGTCAGCGACTGCGCGTATTCGGCCCAGGCCACGGTGATGGGTGCGCTGCGGGTGACGTCTCCCCAGAGGATGGACGGGCGGGTGCAACGTGAGCCGTAGGACTGGACCCAGCCGTGGACCGTGACATCGAAGCCTTCGAGGTTTTCGGCGAAGTACTGGACCATGTCGTTGCGCTCGGGCTCACCGTGGACCAGGACGTCGAAGCCGAGATCCTCCTGCAGCTCCACGACGCGCTTGATCTCGTCCTTCATGAGCTGCTCGTACTGTTCCGTGGTGAGGTCGCCCCGGTTGGCGCGGGCACGGGCCGTGCGGATTTCACCGGTCTGCGGGAAGGAGCCGATGGTCGTGGTGGGCAGCGGCGGCAGGTCCAGCGCCTTCTCCTGGGCGGCCTCGCGGACGCCGTACTCCGAGCGGCTGAAGTCGGCGGCGGTCAGGGCCGCAGTGCGCTCCCGGACGTCGGTGCGGCGGACGCCCTCGGCGGCGGCCCGGGAAGCGATGATGCGGGTTGCCTCGTCGATGGCCGGCTGCACGGCTGCTGCGCCGGCGTCGGACAGGAGCCCGGCCAGGGTCACCACTTCGACGGCCTTCTGGTCGGCGAACGCGAGCCAGCTGCGCAGCTGCTCGGAGAGCTGGACCTCCTCGTCGACGTCGTGCGGGACGTGCTGGGTGGAGGTGGAGGTGCTGATGGCGAGCCTGGCCACGCTCTTTTTCAGCTCGGCGATCTTGCCGGCAGAGGCCTGGAGATCGTTGCGCCAGATGTTGTGGCCATCCACGACGCCGGCGACCAGGGTCTTATCGCCCAGGGCGGCGAGGGCCGCGGCGGAGGGAACCCCGCCCTTGAATACGTCCAGGTGCAGGGCGTCGATGCCGGTGGCGGCGAGGGTGCCGAGCTGGCCGTCCAGGGCACCGTACGGGGTGGACACGAAAAGCTGCGGGCGGCCGGCGACGGCGGAAAGGACCTCGTAGGACCGTGCGACTGCGGCCTGGATGTCCCCGGCGGGGGTGTCCTGGTCCACCACGAGGGCGGGCTCGTCCAGCTGGACCCAGCCGGCACCGGCAGCAGCCAGCTTCCCGAGCAGGGCGGCGTAGACCGGGAGGACGTCCTCGAGGCGGGACAGCGGGTTGAAGCCGGCCGGGGCGTCGTCGGAGGCCTTGCTCAGCAGCAGGAAGGTGACCGGGCCCACGATGTACGGGCGGGTCTCCACCCCGTTGGCGAGGGCGTATTCAAACTCTTCGACGATCCGGTGGGAGGTCAGCGCAAAGGTCGTTTCGGGGCCGATTTCCGGCACGAGATAGTGGTAGTTGGTGTCGAACCACTTCGTCATTTCCAGCGGCTGCTGGTCCTTGGTGCCGCGGGCAAGGGTGAAGTACCCGTCGATGTCCAGCTCGCCGGCGGCGTTGAGGAGGTTACCGAACCGGGCCGGCACGGCGCCGAGGTGTGCGGCGGCGTCGAGGACCTGGTCGTAGTAGGAAAAGGTGCCGGGAACGGCTGCGGCCTCGGTCAGGCCCAGGCCCTGCAGGTGCTTGGCCGTGCCGAGCTGGATCTCCTTGGCGGCGGCGTCGAGGGCGGCGGCGTCGATCTTGCCGGCCCAGTACGCTTCCACGGCCTTTTTGAGTTCGCGGCGGCGGCCGATGCGCGGGTAGCCCAGGATTGAGGCTGACGGGAACGGGGTCTGGGTGGTGGTGTTTTCAGGCATGACAGAGTCCTTGAAGTCGGTGGTGTAAGCGAAGGAAGTTGAGGGCGGTATCAGCTGGCGAGCTGGTGCCGGGGTGCGGACTGGCTCCGCGCCTGGTGGCGGCGGTCGGCGCGCTGCGGCCGGGGCAGTGCAAGTTTGTCCAGCACGTCGAGGGCGCGGGCGTGTTCGTTGAACGTGTAGAGGTGGATGCCGGGGGCCCCGGCGTCCAGGGCCGCGTTGGCGAGGTCCACGGTGGCGCGGACCCCGATCCGGGCGCGTTCGGCGTCGGTGTCGGCGGCGGCGAGCCTGTCCATGAGTGCGGCGTCCGGTTCCACCCCGGTCAGCTCCCCGAGGCGGTTGAGCCGGCGGATACTGGTCAGCGGCATCACGCCGGGGATGATCGGGATCGTGACCCCGGCCCGGCGGGCCCGGGTGAGGAGGTCCGCGTACTGCTCGGCGTGGAAGAACACCTGGGTGATGGCGAAGTCGGCGCCGGAGCGTTGCTTGGCCAGCAGCACTTCGACGTCGTGCGCTTCACTCGGGGATTCCGGGTGACGGGTGGGGTAGGCGGCGACGCCGACCGCGACTTTCCCGGCGCACAGCAGTGCGGAACGGCGCTGCTCCACCCGGCGGATGAGTTCGATCAGGTCCTGGGCGTAGCGCAGCGATCCTTCGGGCGGCGTGCCGCCGTCCTTGGGCTGGTCACCGCGCAGGGCCAGGATGCCGCGTACACCGACGTCGAGCAGTTCACCGATGATCTCCGCCAGTTCCTGCGGCGAGTTTCCCACGCAGGTCAGGTGGGCCAGCGGCCGGAGGGTGGTTTCCTGTACGAGCCGGTTGATCAGTTCGACGGCGGTGCTGCGGTTGGAACCGGACGCACCGTACGTGACGGAAACGTAGTCCGGGTCCGTGGATTCGAGTTCGCCGATGGTGGTCCAGAGGGACTCCGCCGCCGCCGGGGACCGCGGCGGGAAGAGCTCATAGGAAAGCGCAACGGGTGCGGCTCCGGCGAGGTTGGCATGGGATTCGATCAGGCTTGGTGGTGACATTTGCGTCCTTGGGCTGTGTAACACTTGCAGCCGCTGCGTTGGCTGTCCGGGCTGATGGTGCCCGGGTACGCCGGCAGGATGGCCGTTAGTGAATTGAGTTTCGGGATCACGGAGGGAATCTTCGGAAGGGCGCAGCCGCGGCTGGTACGCCTGAAACGAAGTTGTCCGTGAGCAAATGTCAGGCCCACATGGGGGCACCCACACCCTCCCGGACGGCCCTGGGGACGCCCTCTAGCGGAGGATCGCTGACACGTTACTGAGGTAACTTGTTTAGAACTCTAAGCCCCGGCGCGGAGGTGTTCAAGTCGGCTTTCGAATTAAGACGCGTCTTTACGCTTGTTTGCCGGTCCGCGCAGAATATTGTTCGCCGGAAATGCGGGATCAGTTCCTGCAATCGGTGAGGGCTTCCCGGGAGATGTCGCTGTGGAGCCGGGCGTGGCCGGCGTAGGCGACGGCTTCGCTGAGGGTATCGGCCCGCAGGGCCAGCGTCGCCCACCCGACGATTCGCTGGGGATGGCTCGGCAACGTAGGGAACTTGTTGTTGGCAGGCTTCCATGCCTCGATCTTGGCGTCGAGTTCGGCCCATCGGTTGGCGGGGTCGGCCCAGCTGCCGCCCAGCACGTCACGCACGACGCAGATGCCGTCGGCCTCGCTCGCGACCGCCGGTTCGCCGTTCCGGCCCGGAAGCAGGCCCTTGGTGCTGGCGCCGTCAACGCTGCCGTTGCCGTCGGCGTCGCCGTAGTAGGGGCCTGCGGCGCCCACGATGAGGTTGCGCGCCGCTTCGGCGGCGCTGCGGGCCGAGTCCAGGTCCGCCGCCGCCTGCCACCTGAGAATTGCTGCTTCGATCTGTGCCAGCCGCTCGGCCGTTTCCGTCGCGGGAAGGCTGGTTGCAGTCTTTGACCCGGACGTCCCTGGCGTGGCCGGGCTGCCGGCGGCGGGCGGGCCGGACTGCGTCCCGGGAAAGGTTGCCGCCGGGCCGGAGCATCCGGCGGTCAGGAGAAGCACGCCGACCCCGGCCATCACTGTTCGTGCGCGGTGTCCCATCATCCCAGCCCGTCCCCTCATCGACCCGTCCCCCATCGACTCGTGCCAGCGTCGTCTTGTGTCCAGCCTAGCGGCGTCAGGCGCCTCTCCCATCTCGCCTCGCGGCGGACTATCCTGATGCCATGATTCAGCTTCCAGCCAGTTACCAGGAGTACCTCGCCGGCAAGAGCGAGAGTTTCATCAACGCGGTGCGTCCGGTCCTGATGCAGTCGGCGGCGGACAAATCACACGGGGTCCGCGTGGTGGTCCATCCGCACGACCACCAGGCACACCTTGATCCGAGCCTGCCGTACGGGACGGTCCTGGAGGACGTGGACTAAGCATCCGGCCTCGGTGTGCCCGGCGCCATCATCGCTGGTCCCGGCGCAGCGGGTGGTCCTCGGGGACCTCGACCACCGCGATCCGCACGCCGTCGGGGTCTGCGATCCACATCTCCACGAGCCCCCACGGCTCCTGCTGCGGTGCGCGGATGACTGGCACCCCGGCCGCCAGCAGGCGCTCGTACTCCAGCCGCACGTCACGGACCTGGAGCCAGATGGCCAGGCCGGTCCCCCGCGGGTCAGCCGACTGTCCGCTGACCTCAAGGAATCCGTTGCCCAGAAAATACACCACGCCCGGCGCGTCAGGACTGCCGAATTCACGGTAGATTGCCAGGCCCAGGGTGTCCCGGTAGAAGCGGTGGCTCCGCCCGGGTTCCGACGGATGAAGCAGGATGCGGCTTCCGATGACTTCCATGGTCTCCATTCTGACGTGCGGTCACGCCGCTCAGCCCGCGTCCACGGCTGTTCTGAGCTGTTCCAGCGTGGGGGCGCCCGCAGCCCCGTCCGGCGTCATGTACCGCCGGCAGGCCAGGCCCACCGGCGCGTCCGCGGCGGCGAACAGATCAACGCCATTGACGAGGATGCTCGGCGAGCCGTGGAAACCCAGCCGCTCCGCCGCCTCGTCCGTGTCCACGATCTGCCGGGTCACGACGACGTCGGGCCGTTCCGCGGCAAGGCTCGCGAGCCGCTCATCAGCGAGTTTCCAGTTCGGGCATCCGTCGAAGTACTGCAAGGTGATTTCCATACCAGCAACGCTAAACCTTGAAGTCCGCTATGAGGTCAAGGCGTGGACTCGGAGCATGCTCATCGGTGAAGTCGGAACGATTACCGGCGTCGACAGTCAGACCATCCGTTTCTACGAACGCCAAGGATTGCTGCCGGCTCCGGCCCGGGCGTCCAACGGGTACCGGACCTACGACGACGCCGTCGTCAGCCGGCTGAAGTTTGTCCGCGCAGCCCAGACCGCCGGACTCACGCTGGCCGAGATAGCGGAGGTCCTCGGACTTCGGGATGCTGGTGAGGCGCCATGCGCCCACGTCTCGCTCCTGCTTGAGGAAAAGCTTGCTGACGTCCGGGCCCGCCAGCGTGAGCTCGCCGCCCTGGCGGCCGAGCTGGGGCAACTGATCGAGGCCAGCCACGATCTTGACCCGGCGGACTGCTCCGAGGCCGATATCTGCAACATCATTGCCGTCACACAGCCCTAACAAAGGTTTTCCAAAGGTCGCGGAAAGACAACATCAGCACAATGGTTGCAGCAACACAGCCGCCAAGGAGGACCCTGATGATCGTCTACCGCCCGATTGCGCCACTGACCCTCGGGAGAAGCGGGCTGATGTCCACTTTGGCCGCCATGGTGTCCACGGCCGTCATCGGCGCCCCGTCGTGGCAGAACCCAGGAAACCCGTCACAGGGCGCGGTACCGGAGGGAACCGGAAATCCCGCCGCGGCTGCCGAGACTGTCGCCGCGGGCAAACGCTGCCCAGAGCGCGCGTAGTTCACGGCCATGGGCGTTGACATCGTCCCACGCAGCTCCTTCGAGGAGGCCTGCGGCCTCCCAGGTCTGCCGGTCGCCGAACAATAGGGGCAGATCGACGGTGTGGGCCGCTCCGTAGGGGTTTCCCGGGGCGCGCCAGGACAGAACATAGCGGTGTGCCCGTCCGCCCGCACGTGCATGCCGCCTGGCGAACTTCCTGGCCGCCCTGCCGTATACGGCTTCCGTCACGGCCCAGGTGACGGCCGTGAGGACTGCTTCTCCGACAACCGGGATCCGTGCCAGGCGTCTGGCGTAACGACTGCTCGGCACAAACAGCCTGGCTTCCTCGGTGGTATGGCCGATCAGGATTTGGATCTGCGGAGCGGCAATGTTCCAGGCGGTCTCGATGGCTGTTTCCTCCGGCAGCGGGTCGTGTCCGTACTGGGTTCCGAACGGCATGGCCGCCCGCAGCCCGAACCTGCGCGCTGCCCGGACCACTTCTTCCTCCAAGGCGACGACGTCCATGGCGGGGGTTTCTGCGGTGATGGCTTCCGCCGCGATGCCCATGGCCGTGTTCATCCTTTTCCGCCCCCGGGCGATGCCCAGGGGAGCGCTTTGAATAATGGCCCGCTGGAAGAGCGATGCCGCTTCCGGGATCGCCATGAGGTGGGCGACGGCGTCGCCCCCGGCGGATTGCCCGAACGCCGTGACGCGGCCGGGGTCCCCGCCGAACGCCGCAATATTGCGCTGCACCCAGCGGAAAGCCTCGAGCTGGTCCAGCAGGCCCAGATTGGCCGGCCGGCCCCTGCCGGCTGCCAGGTAGCCGAACAAGCCCAGGCGGTACGTCACGGAAACGACAATGACGCGGGTTTCGGCGACGATCGATGCGGGGTCGAAGATGGCCAGGTCCCCGGAGCCTGAAGTATAAGAGCCGCCATGCAGCCACACCATCACCGGTACCCGCTCATCGGGATTCAGATCGGCGGGAAGCGTGACCGAGAGGCGTTGACAGTCTTCGCTGCCCGGCAGTTCCCCGTAGCGGGTACCGAGCACGTCATCCAGGAACGGCACCGGACCCTGCGGGCAGGCCGGAGCCAGGGTGGTTGCCGCGAAGACCTCGGACCAGGCCGGGACGGCCACCGGCGGTTGGAAGCGGCGGGCGGAGGCATAGGGAATACCGGTGGCACGCACGACGTCACCGTCGCGCCAGCCTGCGACGGGACCGCACGGCGGATCAAAGGCGGGGCTAACGTTCATAGGCCAACCATTCCACAGATTCACGGCCCGCTGATTTCCGTGCGGACGGCCGGGAGCACTCAGCCGCGCATGGCCCCGGACAGGACCGAGTCGCCGCCGGAGAGCCGGGAAACGACGGCGTACAAGGCAAGGACAGGAATCGAATACAGCATGGAGAAAGCCGCCAGCTCGCCATAGGCGACGGCGCCGTGCTGGCCGAAGAAGCTGAAGACCGAGACGGCGGCCGGCTGTTTCGTAGGTGAGAGCAGGAGGATGAACGGCACGAAGAAGTTTCCCCAGCTCTGAATGAACACGAAAATGAACACCACGCCCAGGCCGGGCCGCATGAGCGGCAGGACAACGGTCCGCAGTGCGGTCAGGCCGGTGGCGCCGTCCATCCATGCGGCCTCTTCGAGTTCAAGCGGGACGGCATCCATGAAGTTCTTCGTCATCCAGATCGCCATCGGCAGGCTCGTGGCGGCCATGAAGACGGTGGTGGCCGGCAGGGAGTCGAGCAGCTTGAACTGTACAAACAGCCCGTAGACAGGCACCATCAAAGCCGTCACCGGCAGGCACGTGCCGGCCAGGATCGTGTAGAGGAAGGGCCTGTTGAACCTTGAGTCGAAGCGTGAGAGCGGGTAGGCGGCGAGGACGGCGGCGAGCAGGCACACGGCCCCGGAACCGGAGGCGAGCAGCAGGCTGTTCCAGAGCGGGAGGATGAGTAGTTCCGGAGTGATCACGGCGGCGAAATTGGCCAGGGACGGGGCGGCGGGCACCTGCGTCCGGTAGCCGGCACCCGTGTCCAGCGAAGCGAAGATGAGCCACAGCATCGGCAGGACGAAGGACGCGCCGATCAGCAGCAGCGCCAGGTCGGCCGGGAGCCTGCCCGGAGTCCTTGTTGCGGGCCGGTCTGGCAGGCGGGGCCGCACGGGGGCGCGGTTGCCGGTCCGGCGGGTCATTCGGTCTTCCCTTTGAGCATGCGGGCGTACGCGATCCCGAATAGGAGCCCCAGAACAATGAGGACGGAGGCGATGGCAGTGCCGTAGCCGATGTCCCCGAACCTGAAGGCCTGCTGGTAGGCCAGCACGGGCAGTGTGGAGGTTGCGTTGGACGGGCCGCCGGCTGTCATCACCCAGATCAGGGTGAACACAGCCAGGGTCTGCAGCGTGACAAGCATGAGGTTAGTGGCGATGCTCCTGCGGATCAGCGGCAGCGTGACATGGAGGCCGCGCTGCCAGGATCCGGCGCCATCGAGCGCGGCAGCCTCGAGGATCTCCGTTGGTACATCCGCGAGGGCAGCCCGGTACACCAGCATCGAGAAGGCCGTTCCGCGCCAGATGTTGGCCAGGATGATCGCTGCCAGCGGGTATTCGAACAGCCAGTCAGCCCCGACGATTCCCACCCCGCCGAGCACCTGATTAAGCGTGCCCTCCGGGCTGAAGTAAGCGTAGGCGGCAAAGGCCGCCACGATTTCCGGCAGCATCCACGCCGCCAATACGGCCGTCCCGACGACGGCGGCAACCGGCCTACGTGCCTTCTGCATCAGTGCGGCGATGGCCAGGCCCAGCATGTTCTGACCGATGACCGCCGAGGCCAGGACAAAGACAACCGTGAGTCCGACGGATACCGGGAAAAGCGGATCAGCCGCCAGCCTCTCGTAGTTCGCCAGGCCGACCCACTCGGGCGAGCGGGCGTTCCGGCCGCTGAGCGCCACATTGGTCAGCGAGGCCTGGAATGACCAGTAGAGCGGAGCCGCAATGAAGACCAGCAAAAGCGCTGCTGCGGGCATGAGGGGCAACAGGCGGGTCACCCGGTGCCCGGCCGCCGGCCGGTGAGGGGGCGTCATCAGTTACTTTTGCAGAACCTTCTGCTCGCCGACCTGGTCCCGGACGGCCTGGTCATAGCGTGCTGCGGCCTCCTCCGGGGTCAGCGCGCCGGTGATGACGGCCTCGGTGGCTTCCTGGATGGCGGCCGAAATCCTGGGGTAGTCGGCGGTGCTCGGCCTGAAGTGAGTCACGTCAATCAGCGCGGAAACATCTTTAATGTACGGGTTGGCGGACTGGTAGGCCGGATCGGCCGCCACGTCGGCACGGACGGCGATCTGGAGGCTCTCCAGGGTGAATGCCAGTGAGTTTTGCCTGTTCAGGGCCGTGGTGAGGAAGCTGAAGGCCAGGTCCGGGTTGGCCGAGTCGGCGCTGACGGCGAGGGTCCAGCCGCCGGACATGCTGACGGCGCCGGGTGCCTGGCCGTTCCGGGTCGGGAACTTCGCTACAGCCATGTCCTGCTCGTAGCCGGGCCATTCGTAGCTGCCGCCCGGCTGCCAGAAGGACGGCGCGTAGGAGCCTTCGACGGTTCCACCCATCCTGCCCTGGGGGAGCCACTCCCCCACGATCTTTTTCCAGACATTCGCGTCGAGCGCCTGTGCGGGTGTCACTGCGAGGCCCTCGGCGTAGAGAGTCTGCAGGAATCCCAGCGACGCCGTGAAGCCTTCCGAGCCCACCACCCATTTTTTGGCTGCGTCGTCGTAGAGCGTGTCGCCGGTGCCGTACAGCAGTTCGTAGAAGCTCTGCATCACGGTCCCCTCGCCGCTGGCCTTCCCTGCGTACATGCTGAACGGGATGAGATCGGGGTCGGCGGCCTTCATGGTGCGGGCCGCGGTGAGGATGTCGTCCCAGGTCCGGGGCTGCCATGGGACGTCAATGCCGGCGCTTTGGAGGACTTTTTTGTTGTACCAGATCGCCCGGGTATCGGTGCCGAGCGGAACCGCGTACGTTCCGCCGTCGTCACCGGCACCGGCTGCTTTGGCGGCGTCGCTGAAGACCGCCCAGTCGTCCCATGCCGCCAGCCGGTCGTCCAGCTTCAGCAGGTAGCCGGCCTCGGCGTCGGCGCGGACCTTGAAGCTGTCTTCGTAGAAGACATCCGGTGAAGTCTCCGGGGACCGCAAGGCCAGCGCCAGCTTGGTGCTGTAGTCATCGTCGTTGGCCTGGACCGGCTGGAGTTCTACCCGCACGCCGGGGTTCGCGGCCTCGAAGTCTTTCGCCGTTGCGGCGAACACCTTGTCCAAGGCTTCGAAAGAGTCAGTCTTCTGGTAGACGACTTTCAGGACCCGGTCCTCGGTCGCGTTGGAGCCTGCGGAGCACGCGGGAACGGCAAGTAACGCCGCCGCAGCTACGCCCGAGACTAAAACCTGCCAACGATTACGCATAATGACCTCATTCTGATCCGCTGTGATCCCACGGCGCCGGGACAACTTCTGCATCCTACCGGTACCCGGCTCCCCGCCATCGCACCCCTGGCTGACGCGGGTTTGCCGCGTCAGGCGTCCAGCAGCAGCCGCTGCGCCCGCGGGGCCAGGGCGTGCTCAAGGACGAGGCACGCCGCCCCGATGGCGCCGACGTCCTCACCGACGCCGGTGCCCACCACGTCGGTGGCATGGATGTCCCGGGTGTCGCTGCCTGCACGGATGAGGCCGGGTATGACTGCCAGGTAGCGATCGGCAAGTACCCGCCAGAACGGTCCGCCGAAGACGATCCGGTCCACGTCCAGGACGTTGCTGACGGCCGAGGCGGCACGGGCCACCAGTACGGCCGAGCGGTCAATGATTTCGGAGGCCTTGGGGTCCCCGTCGTCGGCCTTCGCGCACAGCAGTTCGAAGCTTTCCTGGATGGACGGTCCGCTGGGATTCGGCCCCAACGGTGCCAACACCCCGGCCTGCTCCCCCTGGGCGACGAGGACGCGGGGGATGGCCGTGGACTTCACGCACCCGTGCTGGCCGCAGTCGCAGAGTGCGCCTCCCGGATCCACCACGATGTGACCCATTTCACCGGCGTTTCCCGAGGTTCCCCGTACCACTTCGTCATGCAGGACGATTCCGCAGCCGATGCCGGTCCCCATGTACATAAAGATGAAGCTGCCGGCGCCGCTGGGTCCGCCTGCCCAGGTTTCGGCCACGGCCGCGCTGGTGACATCCTTGTCGACCAGGGTCGGCAGTCCCGTTGCCTTCGCCAGTGCATCGCGCAGCGGCACATGGTCCCAGCCGACCATCAGCGGCGGGTCCACGACGGTGCCCTCGTCGAGATCGATGGGGCCCGGGGACGCCACTCCCAGACCCGCGATCAGGGCCCGGTCGACCCCGGAGTCATCGATGACTTGGCTGATCGTCTCGGCGATGGTGCCGATGACCTCGTCCGGTGCCTGGCTGGACGGGACTTTGACCCGGGCGTGCTGGACTACGTCGCCCACCAGGTCCAGGAGCACACAAGTGATCACCGCCGGGTCCAGGTGGACGCCCACCGCGTATTTGCCGGAGGCGTTGAGCCGCAGCATGGTCCTGGGTTTGCCGGGGCCCGTGCCCTCCTTGCCGGCCTCGATGATGAGGTTCTGGTCCAGGAGGCGCCGGGAGATGTTGGAGATCGTCTGCGGCGAGAGCCCGACGATCTTGGCTAGCTCCACCCGGCTCAGTCCGCTGTCCGGCGCACGCCGGATGGCATCCAGGATCACGGTGAGATTGAAATCACCCATCCTCGGCAAGTTGGTTCCGCGCCTTGCCGAGGGCTGCCGGATTTCAGTCACTGTTACCTCTCAACGTCCATTCATGGGCACTGCTGCTCCCAGAATCCTACGTTACGGGCATTACGTCCACCCTGTGGCCGGCCTTAGAAGTCGCTGACTTTGCGGGTGCTGGCCGTGACCGTGAATTTGGCGTTCCTGCCGACTTCGCGCGTCGGCCCGATCGAGCGTTCCAGCGCGGGCCGGTACTTCAGGTGGCTGTTGAAGACCGTCCAGAGTTCCCCGCCCGGGGCAAGGACCCGGCCGGCGGCTTCGATCAGCTTGAGCCCGGCCCCGGCGTGGACGGCCGATTCCAGGTGGAAGGGCGGGTTGAGCAGGATCAGGTCCGCGCTTCGGTCCGGCAGCGAGTCCATGGCATCATCCTGGACGACGTCGATCCGCGTCCCGAGTCCGTTGGCGGCGGCCGTGGCCCGGGCCGAGTCGGCGGCAGCGGCCGACCTGTCGGTGGCGGTCACCCTGGCGCCGGGACGGCTGCGGGCGTACATCGACGCGAGGATTCCCGTGCCGCAGCCGAGGTCAACGGCATGGTCGACGTCGGGCATCTGCGTCAGGAACCCCAAAAGGAACCGGGTGCCGATGTCCAGGCCGGTACCGGCAAAAACGGCACCCCGGGCGCAGATCCGCAACCCCAGCCCGGCATTCACCGCGGTGACGGGGAACGGTGCGGCGGCCGGCACCGGCAGGGGATGTCGGGCGATCAGGATGCGGGATTTCTGCCGGGCCAGCTGCGGCTGGACTTCACCGAAATAGCGTGAGAGGACGGCGTTCATCCCAAGGCTCATGTGTTTGACCCTGCCGCCGGCCAGGACAGTCACATCAGGTGATGCGTGCCGGGCGACGGCGTCGGCGATTTCTTCAAGTTCGTCGAGGGACCGGGGCAGCTGCATCAGGACCACGGTGGCGTCTGACAGCAGGGACGCTCCGAGCGGGAGCTGGTCAAAACCGCCGTCGATTCCAGCCGCACGGGCGTTGATACGCAAGGCCCGCTCCCCCGTAATGAGGTCCTGGTGCACCCGGACCGGTCCCGGAGTCCCGGGGGCTGGAGCCCCAAGGGCTAAAGCGCCGAGGGTCAAGGCACCGTAGCGGTCCCCCACAACGGCGAGGCTGCTGCCCGGGCCCAGGAGCCCTGCGGCGCTTTCCAGCAGGATCCGGTCCGTGGCGTCCCAGGCCTGGAGATTGGCGGCCTCAACGTCCGGAAATCTCCTGAGAAGTGGGAGCAGGGTGTCAATGGTAGTAGCCGCCGCGCCGGCGGAGCCCGTACTCACCTAGGCCTTCTTGACCACGCCGGACTTGAGCTGCATAGGCCCGAAGCCGTCGACCTTGCAGTCGATGTCGTGATCGCCCACACCGTTGACGAGCCGGATGCCGCGGACCTTGGTGCCGACCTTGATCGACGTGGCGCTGCCCTTGACTTTGAGGTCTTTGACGACCGTGACGGTGTCTCCGTCGGAGAGGATATTTCCCACGGCGTCCTTGACGACAGGGGCGGCCGGCTCGTCCGCACCGGACCCGGCGGCCGGGGACCATTCGTGGGCGCACTCCGGGCAGACCAGGAGGGCGCCCAGCTCGTAGGTGTACTCACTGGAGCATTCGGGGCACGGAGGAAGGGAGTCGTTCACCCTCCCATGGTAGTCGGCGCTCGGCGGCTATCCTGGGCCGGAAACACGTCAGGCCCCGCTCGCTGAGTGGGGCCTGACGTGTGAAACTGCTATTCGGTGGAGCTGAGGGGACTCGAACCCCTGACCCCCTGCATGCCATGCAGGTGCGCTACCAGCTGCGCCACAGCCCCGAACGTGTTACGGAAGAATCGCTCCGGAAGATTCATTTCCCGTGAGCAACCTGATTATCTTAAACCACATTTCCTGAAGACGCCAATCGGCGTCGGCGCCGCTGCAAAACAACCGGAGCCCGCCGCCGATGGAGACCCCGAAGCGGGTGCGCCGTTAACTCCGGGCACAAAAAATCCGCCGGAATCTTTCGATTCCGGCGGATTATCCGGTGGAGCTGAGGGGACTCGAACCCCTGACCCCCTGCATGCCATGCAGGTGCGCTACCAGCTGCGCCACAGCCCCGGATTTTCGTTGCTCCGACTCCGTTCGCTTCCGCGTCCGGCTCCGGCTCGTGTCCGGATCTCTCCGAAGCAACTCAAATATCTTAGAACAGCCGTTCCGAAAATTCCAAATCGGGCATATTCACGACGCCCGACAGACAAGTTCCGGCCGCAGCCCGGCGGTTCCGCCGCCGGGCCACCCTGCTAGTCCGCCTCGGTATTGGCAGGCGCCTTCACCGACGCGTCGTCGCCCAGCTGCAGGTCGACAACCGGGCAATCCTTCCAGAGCCGTTCCAGGGCGTAGAACACGCGGTCCTCTTCATGCTGGACGTGGATGACGAGGTTGCCGTAGTCCAGCAGAACCCAGCGGCCGCCGGAACGGCCTTCACGGCGGATGGGCTTGAGGTCAAACGTGGAGAGCTCATCTTCGATGCCGTCGACGATCGCGTTGACCTGGCGTTCACTGGGAGCCGAAGCGATGAGGAAGACATCGGAGAGGGCGAGACGTTCGCTGACATCGAGGGCGACGATGTCTTCGGCCAGTTTTTCCGAGGCGGCTCGGGCAGCGTGGCGGGCTGTGGCGATGGACGAATCTGTTGCAGTCATGGGACTCCTTGTTGTGGATAAAAGTTACGGTGATGCGAGCCGGAGGCTGTTGATGGTGTTCCGTGCCTAGCGGCCCAGGCCGGCCACAATCAGGATGATGCCCGTGACGAGAGTCAGCACGCCGAACAACAGCACGGCCGCCTGAAGCATGCGCAGGCGGCGAGCCCGGCCGAGGCCTGCAGTTGCTGCGTCCAAGGGATCCAGCCCGTATGCGGCATTGGCTGCCACCGGCGGACGGCCGGCGAAATCTTCTTCATTGTCCGGGGATGCCTGGCCGGTTTGGCCTGCCGCAACGCCCGAAGCCGCTTTAGCCGCAGCCTCGGCACGGGCAAGAACCCCACCGCGGCTCGTCGCAGCCCGGGCGTCGCGTTTGACCGTCCCGCCCCGGCGCTGGCCGGGCTTCCGTGGCGTGTCAATCCGGGGCCCCGGGTTGGTCGCGACCGGAACGTGCGTGGTGGCGGGGGGCTTCATGACGGGTCGGTCCACGCCCGGTACCTGGACGAACTCCAGCGGTGTGACCATGGCGAGATTGTCCGCCGTCGTGGGGTCGTTCCGTGCCGGGACTGCCGGAGAGGCCTGGGTTGCCGGGGTGTTCTGGGCCGCCAGCTTCTGCTTCGCTGCCGCCCTGCGGTTCAGTACGGCGGCACGCTCGGCCAAGGCGATCTGCTCGGCGAGGACGGCAGGGTCGACGGCATCGGTGTCAGTCGCATCCATGGGTTCAAGCGCGGAAACCTGGTTGCGTGCCTGCGTCACGAGCAGTTCCCGGGCCGCCAGAGCCTGCTCGACGCTCATCCCGGCGGGAGCCTTACTTCCGGAACCATCGGGCGGAGGCGAGGATGCGGTCGGCGCGGCAGCGCCCTCGGCAACAGGCTGGTCGACAACCTTCGGGCCCCGGGTCAGTGGCGCACCCGGCACGATCGTAATGGCGGCCGTCGCCGGCGCGGTTTCCGCTGCGAGCTGCAGGAGCCGGAGCTGGCGCCGGGTAGGCGGCCCGCCGGCTGCGAGCTGCCCCTCTTTTTCGGCCAGTTCCTTGATAGTCCGGAGCGTGGCACGGTCCCGGGCCCGGACCTGGGAGGAGCGTTCCGGGCCGGGCTGGACCGAATCGACGGGGCCATCGGCGGCCCGGCGGTTCCGCCCGGCTGGGCCGGGCCCGGCCGGGCTGGCCCCGGCCGGATCCTTCCGGCCTGCGGACGGCGACGGTTCTGAGGCAGGCTTCGCGGCATCCTGAATGTCATCCGGTCGCTGAGGGCCGGTTTCCCGATCCGCGTCCGGACGTTCATCTCTGGCCTGGCGCAGGGCGCGGCGGCTACGGATGGGTGGCTGTTCCTGACTCATTGAAAACTCATTCGGTGCTGGCGGGTTGATGTAGCTCAAGGGCCGGTTCGGACTGTTCCGGGTCGACGCCCGGGTTCTCCCCGGCAGAGTGCCAGCCGGCGTGGTCCCCTGCCGGATCGGCCTGGTGTTCGTACAATCCGTACTTGGCGATGTACTGCACGACGCCGTCCGGCACCAGGTACCAGACGGGGTTCCCGGCTTCGACCCTGCTCCGGCAGTCGGTGGAGGAAATAGCCATCGCAGGTACCTCAAGCAGGCTGACGTCCGTCCGGCCCATGCCGTCCAGAACGTGACCCGGACGGGTCACGCCCACAAAGTGCGCCAGGGACCACAGTTCATTGATATCTTTCCAGGAAAGAATCTGCGCCAGGGCGTCCGCACCGGTGATGAAGAACAGGTCAGCGTCGGGGCGCAGCCTGCGCAGGTCACGCAGCGTGTCGATCGTGTAAGTGGGCCCCGGCCGGTCTACGTCCACCCGGCTTACGGTAAAGCGCGGGTTTGAGGCAGTGGCGATAACGGTCATGAGGTAGCGATGCTCGGCTTCGCTGACCTTCTTGGTCATCTTTTGCCACGGCTGGCCCGTCGGCACGAACACTACTTCGTCCAGATCGAACTTCGCCGCGACCTCGCTGGCGGCAACAAGGTGTCCGTGGTGGATCGGATCGAATGTTCCGCCCATCACGCCCAGACGCACACGGCGACCGGCACCGCGCTGCGTCATGGTGGCGGGAATATTAGTGACCCTGGCCGTGGTCGTGCTTGTTCGGGTGCTGGCGGTGCGGGTCAGCGTGTTCTTCGACGACCGCATGGCGCAGGCCCAGGTTGGAGTAGGACAGCGTGATGAGCAGCAGGACGATCATGATCACGAAGATCGCCGCGCCGAAGACCCACGGCTCCGCCCAGAGTGGTGCGAGTTCCTCGTGGGCGGCTTCGCCGGCGGCGGCGACGAATGTGGCGATCTGCTGCGACAGCATGTTCTCCCCTAGTGAGTTAAAAAGTGACTGATTCTAAAAAGTACTGGCGTTCAAGAGGTCCGGCGAAAGGGCGACCGCCTGCATACGGCGTCATTCATTCGGCGCCCTTCATACGGCGCCCTTCATACAACGCCCTTCATACAACGTCGACGGCGAGAACCCCCGCCGTTTCGGTCTTCCGTTCCATATTACAGCGTTTCTAGCCCCTGATCTGGCCCTCACCCTGCACGATCCACTTGGTTGTGGTCAGTTCGGTCAGCCCCATGGGGCCACGAGCGTGCAGCTTCTGCGTGGAAATCCCGACCTCTGCCCCGAGGCCCAGTTCGCCGCCGTCGGTGAACCGCGTTGAGGCGTTGACGATTACGGCAGCGGAGTCGACGTCGGCAATGAAGCGTTCGGCGTTCGCCAGGTCGTTGGTCAGAATGGCCTCGGTGTGCCCGGTGGACCAGGTGCGGATATGGCGGACGGCATCATCGAGGCTGTCTACCATGGCCACGGCGAGGTCCAGGTCCATGTATTCGGTGGCCCAGTCATCGTCGGATGCTGCCACGGTTTCCACCGCGGCCGGGAGTGCGGCACGAACCCGGTCGTCCACGTGCAGCGTGACGCCGGCGTCGCGCAGGGCAGCCGCGACGGCGGGGAGCACGGTGGATTCGGAATGCACCAGCAGGGTTTCTACCGTGTTGCAGACGCTGGGCCGCTGGGTCTTGGCATTCAACAGGATGTCTACGGCCATCTCCTGGTCGGCCGAGGCGTCGAGGAAAATGTGGACGTTGCCTTCGCCTGTCTCGATGACCGGGACCGAGGAGTTGGTGACAACGCTCTGGATCAGTTCACGGCCGCCACGGGGAATCAGTACGTCCACCCGGCCGCGGGCGCGCATCAGCGCGTTCGCCCCGTCGCGGCCGAACTGATCGACGGTCTGGACGGCGTCGGCGGGCAGGCCGACCGTTTCCAGCGCATCGCGGAGGATGGCTACGAGGGCGGCGTTGGTCGACGCGGCGGCGGACCCGCCACGCAGGATCACGGCGTTGCCGCTCTTGAGGGCGAGCCCGGCGATGTCCACCGTGACGTTGGGGCGGGCCTCATAGATGGCGGCGACGACTCCCATGGGGACGTTGACCTGCCGCAGGCGCAAGCCGTTGGGCAGCGTCTGGCCGCGCACCACGTTGCCGACCGGATCAGGCAGGGTGGCAAGGTTTTCCAGCGCCGCGACCAGGGCATCGATGCGGGCTTCGGTGAGGGTCAACCGGTCCAGCAGCGCCGCTGAGGTGCCATTGGAACGGCCCGCCTCCACGTCCTTGGCATTCGCGGCCAGGATATGGCTTTTGCGTTCCAGCAGGGCCGAACCGATGGCGCGCAGGCCACGGTCCTTCCAGGCCCGGTTGGCATGGGCCATCTTCCGGGCCGCGCGGCGGGAACGCTCGGCGATGGCAAAGACGGCGGACTCCACGTCTGCAGGAGAAAGCTGGGCGGCTGCCGGCACGGGAGACGCCGTCGTGGAGTCGTTGGAGTTGTCTGCGGTTTGGTTAATCAGTGCCTCAGTCATCATCCAAGTCTAGGCGAGGGTACCGGCTAGACCAGAACCAGGTCATCAACGTGAATGACCTCACGGTCGAATCCACGCCCCAGGGACTCCCCAAGCTCCACCGTCGAACGGCCCAGCATCTGCGGGAGTTCGTCGGAAGAATAATTGACCAGGCCGCGCGCAATCACTGTTCCATCCAGCGCAACCATTTCCACGGCGTCGCCGGATTCAAAGGTCCCCTCCACAGCGGTAACGCCAGCCGGAAGCAGGGACGTGTGGTGATCTCTCACAGCGGTTACTGCGCCGTTGTCGAGAATCAGCCGTCCCTGCACGTGAGCCAGATGGGCGAGCCACATCATCCGGACGGATTTGCGTCCGCCATTAACGGTGAACCAGGTACCCACGTCCTCGCCGGCCAGCGCGGCAGCCGCGTTGGCGGTAGAGGTGACCAGCGCCGGGATGCCGGAATCCGCAGCCATCGTTGCGGCTTCGACCTTGGTCTGCATCCCGCCGGTTCCGACCCCCGCTTTGCCGGGAGTCCCGATGGTCACGCCCTCAAGGTCATCGGGGCCATCCACCTGCGGAATCCGCTTGGCGCCAAGGGCGGGCGGTCCGTCATAGAGGGAATCAACATCGGAGAGGAGCAGGAGTGCATCAGCCCGCACCAGGTGCGCGACGAGGGCCGACAGGCGGTCATTGTCGCCAAAACGGATCTTGTGCGTGGCGACGGTGTCATTCTCATTAACGACCGGCACCACCCCAAGGTTCAGCAGGCGGTTCAGGGCCCGGAAGGCATTCATGTGGTGACTGCGCCGCATCAGGTCGTCGGCGGTCAGGAGCACCTGGCTTACAGTCACCCCGTGGGCGCCGAAGGCATGAGTGTACCGTGCCATCAGCAGGCCCTGGCCCACGCTGGCGGCGGCCTGCTGGGTGGCCAGGTCGCGGGGACGCTTGGTCAGGCCCAGCGGCGCCAGTCCCGCGGAGATGGAACCCGAAGAAACCAGAATAATCTCGGTGCCGCTATTGCTCTTCGCCGACAGCACGTTTGAAAGTTCGATCAGCGCTTCTTCGGAGATGCCGCCCTTGATACTCGTGAGCGACGAAGATCCGACCTTGACCACGATCCGGCGCGCCCGGGCGAGCATTCGCCGGTCGTTGGTTTTGGGTTCTTCAATGACAACCGCGGAATTATCGGTCACGTGTTAAGGCTCACTCCTCATTTTCGGTGTCCAGCGCACTCTCCTTGAGTGGCTTTGCAATGCGACGGCTGCTGACGGATTCGGTCCAGATGCCGGCCTTGCGTTCGTTTTCGAGTTCGGCGCGGGCCGCGGCTTTCGCGTCGCGGCGCTCCTGCTGTTCCTCGCGCTTCTGGCCACGGGTGGGGCGGTCTCCGATGTCGGCGAAGCGCACATCCGTACCGCGCGGGGCAGCCAGCAGTTCGGCCCCGGCCATCATGGTCGGCTCCCAGTCGAAGACGACGCCGTCATCCTCGCCGATGACCACCATGTCGCCGGGTTTGGCGCCCTGCTTGAAGAGCTCGTTCTCGACGCCCAGCTTCGCAAGCCGGTCGGCGAGGTAGCCGATGGCCTCTTCGTTGGTGAAGTCGGTCTGCTTGACCCAGCGGACCGGCTTGTCGCCCAGGACACGGAAGAGCGGCTCAAGGTTCTTCTCTTCGCGGCGGATCTTGAAGCCGGATTCGTTGACGGCGCGCGGCTTCAGGATCGGGGCCTGCACCTTGGGCGGCGCGGCGGCGAGGGTGTCGCGGGCGGCCTGGACGATTTCGGCCATGGCGAAGCCGAGCTGGCGCAGCCCTTCGTGGCTGGTCGCGGAGATTTCAAAGACCTTGTAGCCGCGGGATTCGAGTTCCGGCCGGACGAATTCGGCCATGTCCTTGCCGTCGGGCAGGTCCACTTTGTTCAGGGCCACAAGGCGTGGGCGGTGGTTCAGCGGAACCACGGCACCGTCGGTGCCGCTGTAGCTCATGTCAACGGCGTACTTTTCCAGTTCGGCCTCGATGATGGCGAGGTCGGAGAGCGGGTCGCGGTCCGACTCCAGCGTGCCGCAGTCCAGCACGTGCACGAGGGCGGCACAGCGCTCGACGTGCCGCAGGAAGTGATGTCCCAGGCCCTTGCCTTCACTTGCGCCCTCGATCAGGCCGGGAACGTCGGCGATGGTGAAGCGCACGTCGCCGGCCTGGACGACGCCCAGGTTCGGGATCAACGTGGTGAAGGGGTAGTCGGCGATCTTGGGGCGTGCGGCGGACATGGCCGCGATCAGGCTCGATTTGCCTGCGGACGGGAAGCCGACCAGCGCGATGTCCGCGATCGATTTCAGTTCCAGGACGATGTCGCTGGATTCGCCTTCGATGCCGAGCAGCGCGAAGCCGGGGGCGCGGCGCTTTTGCGAGGACAGCGCGGCGTTGCCGAGTCCGCCGATGCCGCCGGCCGCGGCGATGAATTCGGCGCCTTCGGTGACGAGGTCGGCGAGGACGTCACCGGATTTGGTCTTGACGACGGTTCCGACGGGAACCGGCAGGATCAGGGTTTCGCCGTTTTTGCCGCCGCGCCAGTCGCCCATGCCGGGGCCGCCGTTAGTGGCGTGCCGGTGGGGGGCGTGGTGGTAGTCCAGCAGGGTGGTGGTCTGGGGGTCGACGCGGAGGATGACGTCGCCGCCGTTGCCGCCGTTGCCGCCGTCGGGACCGCCGAGCGGCTTGAACTTCTCACGGTGGACGGAGACACAGCCGTGGCCGCCGGTACCGCCGGATACGTGCAGTACTACCCGGTCTACAAAGCTAGCCACGTGGATCTCCTCAGTGCTGTTCCCGGGCCCAAACAAGGCCCGGGATAATTCTAATGCGGTTAAAACACCGGTGGAGCGGACCTATTGGTCCGCCCCACCGATCGAAAAACTATTGACTACTCTGCAGCTGCTGCGGCCACGATGTTGACGACGCGGCGTCCGCGACGGGTGCCGAACTCGACAGCGCCGGGGGTCAGAGCGAACAGGGTGTCATCCCCGCCACGGCCGACGCCTGCGCCGGGGTGGAAGTGGGTGCCACGCTGGCGGACGATGATCTCGCCTGCGGAGACTACCTGGCCACCGAAGCGCTTGACGCCGAGGTACTGGGCGTTGGAGTCACGACCGTTGCGAGTGGAACTCGCGCCTTTTTTATGTGCCATTTGAAATGCCTGCCTTTAAACTTCTGGGGAATCTACTGGAGACCTGAACAGTAACGACTAGTTACTTGATACCGGTGATCTTGACCTTGGTCAATTCCTGACGGTGACCCTGGCGCTTCTTGTAGCCGGTCTTGTTCTTGAACTTCTGGATCACAATCTTCGGACCACGGAGGTCCTCAAGGATCTCAGCCGTAACCGTTACCTTGGCCAGGTCCGCGGCAGCGGACGTGACCTTGTCGCCGTCAACCAGGAGCAGTGCGGGCAGCTCAAAAGTGCTGCCGGCTCCACCGGGGACGCGGTTCAGGGTAACGAAGTCTCCAACGGAAACCTTCTCTTGGCGGCCGCCTGCGCGGACAATCGCGTACACCACTGGGGAACTCACTTCTCTCGACGTTTATTACTAGATTTGCGTGCGGAACCCCGGTCCAAGGAAATTGGCCTGGCTCACGCTGTGCCTCAACGCCGGTGGATTCCCCGGGGGAACCCATGAGCTATCCCCGGAACAATCGCACTCGCTGGGCAAGTGAACTGTCCTCAGGGTCATAACCCAAGTGTTGGCGTAAGCACCGAAGATCTAGAATACGCTAATTTTGCCTTCGGCCGCAAATGAGGCTGATTCCGGCGGGAAGTACGTGGTAGGCGCCACACTGCGTTGACAGGGTGGCCGCCGGAACGACTTTCCGGAACCGTGCCCGTCTATCGTACCGGCTCCGCGGGCGTTCCGGGTTCACCCGTGCAGTCTCGGCGCGTCGAAGAACTCGACTTCGTACCGTGACGACTCGCGGAACGCCAGCGTCATGGCGTCCCGCTCGGCCTGGGAGCCGCGCCGGGCTGCTGCGTCCACGTACGCGATGGCCTGACGGGTGGCGCCGGCAAAGTCCTCGTCGGCGTAGGTGCGCAGCCAGTCGGCGTAGGGATGCCCTGCCGGTGCGCCGGCAGCGAGGAAGCGTGCATGCAACGTGGCGCCGACCTCGGCGTAAAGCCAGAAACACGGCAGCACCGCGGCGGCCAGGACGGCGTAGCTGCCCGAGGCCGACGCGGCCAGCAAATGGTTGACGTAGGACCTGGTGACCGGCCCCGGCGCCGCCGCCGCGGGCCGGATGCTGAGCCAGGTCCGGTGCAGCTCGGCTTCAACGTCGAGGCATTGCTGTGAAGAACGCGCCCAGAACAGTTGCTCGGATTCCGTAGGTGCCAGCGCTGAGGCCCGCGCCAGGACCCGCGAGTAGCCATTGAGGTAAATGGCGTCCTGGGCGAGGTAGTAGGCAAACTCCTGCTCAGGCAGGGTGCCGTCGGCCAGTCGCCGGATGAAGCCGAGCCCGTAGATGGCCGCCAGGTCACCCGCGGCGCCGGCCTCAAGTTCCGCGGCGAACTCGCCGGCCGCCGGCGCCTGCTGCAGGTGATGGAAATGGTGCACCGGGCCGTTGCCGGAACCGACGTTCAGCGACTCCGATTCCCGCAGCGCCCCCGCCAGCCACGGCTTCACCTCGCGCAGCGCGGCTTCCCAGCCCCCTGCCCGGACCCGCACGGTGGCCAGGGCCGCGGACAGCGAGCAGCCGGTACCGTGGCTGTTGCGCGTGACTACCCGCTCCCCCGGAACCTCCACGGTTTCGCTGCCCAGCAGTCCCCCCGTGTTGACGAGCGCGTCCGGACACCCGTTGCCGGTGCCTTCGGTGCCGTTGCTCCCGCTGGATCCGTCCGGGCCCGCCAGATGTCCACCTTTAACCAGGACGGTGGTTTCGGTCCGGGCAGCCAGCCGCTTCCCTTGCGCCAGGGCCTCGGCCCAGTCGACGGCGACCGGTTCGTCCAGGAGGATGGCCAATTCGGCGAGATTGGGCGTAATCAGGTCTGCGAGGGGCAACAGGGCCTGCAATGCGGCCTCGGCGGCATCCTGCAGGAGCCGGTCGCCGCTGGTGGCCACCATCACCGGATCCAGCACCACCACGGCGGGGCGGATCCGTTCGAGCCAGGTGTGGACCGCCCGGATGACCGAAGCGTCGGCCAGCATGCCGATTTTGACGGCATCGATACTGATGTCGTCGCTGATCGCGTCAAGCTGGGCGGTTAGGAAGTCTGCGGGCGGGACGTGGACAGCCCGAACGCCCCGGGTGTTCTGCGCGGTGAGGGCCGTGATGGCGGCCATGCCGTAACCGCCGTGCGCGGCGATGCTTTTCAGGTCCGCCTGGATCCCGGCACCGCCGGAGGGGTCCGAGCCGGCGATTGTCAGTACCCGGGGAATCCGGACGGCCGATGCTGCGCGCGGGGGGTACGGGAGAAATGCTGAAGCCAAGAGAGACATCCCTTCGCCGGTGCTAGCCGGACAGGTTCAACGGGTCTGGATCTCAGCCGGCCCTCTGCGCGGCACCCCGTGTCAGGCCCCAGCCTAGCCCCGCTGCGCGGCCAGTTCTTAACCATGTGCGGGTTCCGCCCGGCCCTGACGTATTGTTACGTCCGGGCCGGGCGGAACCCGCCAGTTAGTGTGCTGAGAGCCTACAGCTCAGACGCCGGAACACCGACGCCGAGGATGATCGGCTCATGGCTCGGAGCCTTCGCCGCCTTAGCCGGAGCGGCCGGGGCTTTGGCTTCGTGAACGGACACCGCGGCTGGCGCGGAGGCTTGGCGCTGTTCCACGGACGTTTCGTTGGCGGCACCTTGGGCGCGGCTGGCGCTCCGGTTACGGCGACCGCGCCGGCCGCGGGAGCCACCCGAAGAGTCCTCTCCGGCGCGCGGGGCCGGAGCCTCCTCGGTTTCCCGCGCAGTTTGCGCTTCCGCAGCCGGCTTGGCGCTTTCACCGGCGCCAAGGTGCGCGAAGGCCTCGGTCAACAGATCCAGGGTCAGGGCCGGGGCCGGGGATTGCTCGTCGTGCTCGACGAACGGCAGGACAACCTGTTCGCCGCCGAAAGTCAGGACGGCCCCGGAGCGGGCGGCCGCTTCCTGATTTGCGGGCCGCGACGTGACCGCGGCCGTATCGGCAACGGTCCCGCGGTCGTCGGAGCCGCGGTCGTCGGAGTCGGAGGCGGCGGCTTCGTGTGCCGCCACCTCGTCGTCGTGCAGGTGCGCGGCGTGCGCTGCAGCGGCGATGTTGGCCAACGCTGCCCGCGTTGCCTCGGCCTTGGCGTGGCGCTCCGCTTCCGTCGGTTCCGGGTGCGCCGCTGCCGGTGCATCCGGCTCGGCCGTGGCGGATTCGGCGGATCCCTGTCCACCCCGGCCGCGGCGACGGCTCTTGCGTTCGGTCCGCGCCGCCGGCTGGTTCTCGGTCCGCGGCACGTAGTGCTCGGCGGCGACGGTATTGGCGCGGCGGTGCTCGACCGGCTCGTCATGGGTGACGATGCCGCGGCCGGCGCAGGCGTCGCACTGTTCGCCGAAGACTTCCAGCAGTCCGGTACCCATCCGCTTACGGGTCATCTGGACAAGCCCGAGTGAGGTCACCTCGGCCACCTGGTGCTTCGTACGGTCCCGGCCCAGGCACTCCACCATGCGGCGGAGGACCAGGTCGCGGTTTGATTCCAGCACCATGTCGATGAAGTCGATCACGATGATGCCGCCGATGTCCCGCAGGCGCAACTGCCGGACGACTTCCTCGGCTGCCTCAAGGTTGTTCTTGGTGACCGTTTCCTCGAGGTTTCCGCCGCTGCCGGTGAACTTGCCCGTGTTGACATCCACGACCGTCATGGCCTCGGTGCGGTCAATCACGAGGGAGCCGCCGGAGGGCAGGAAGACCTTCCGGTCCAGGGCCTTGTGGATCTGCTCATCGATGCGCCAGGCCGCGAAGATGTCCGTGTCCTTGGTCCACTTCTCGAGCCGGCCCACCAGGTCCGGCGCGACGTAAGTGACGTAGGCCTCGATGGTGTCCCAGGCTTCCTCGCCGGAGACAATCAGCTTGGAGAAGTCCTCGTTGAAGACGTCCCGGACCACCTTGATGGTCAGGTCAGGTTCGCCGTAGAGCAGCTCGGGGGCGAGGATCTTGGTGGACGTGGACTGGCCTTCGATGCCTTCCCACTGCGCACGGAGGCGGTTGATGTCGTGCGTCAGTTCTTCTTCGGACGCTCCCTCGGCCGCGGTGCGGACGATCACGCCGGCATCTTCCGGCAGGCGATCCTTGAGGATCCGCTTGAGGCGGTTGCGTTCGACGTCGGGCAGCTTGCGGGAGATCCCGGTCATGGACCCGCCGGGCACGTAGACCAGGTAGCGGCCGGGAAGCGAGATCTGGCTCGTAAGGCGGGCGCCCTTGTGTCCGACCGGGTCCTTGGTCACCTGGACCAGGACGGAGTCACCGGACTTCAGCGCGTTTTCGATCCGGCGCTGTTTACCTTCGAGGTTGACCGATTCCCAGTTCACCTCGCCGGCGTACAGCACGGCGTTGCGGCCGCGTCCGATGTCCACGAACGCGGCTTCCATCGAGGGCAGCACGTTCTGGACCTTGCCGAGGTAGACGTTTCCGATCAGCGAGTCCTGCTGCGTCTTGGAGACGAAGTGCTCGGCAAGGACGCCGTCCTCCAGGACCGCGATCTGAATTCTGTCGTCGCGCTGGCGGACGATCATCTGCCGGTCAACGGATTCGCGGCGGGCCAGGAACTCCGCCTCGGTGATGACTGTGCGGCGGCGGCCGGTGTCGCGGGATTCGCGCCGGCGCTGCTTCTTGGCTTCGAGCCGGGTGGAGCCCTTGAGCCCGGTCACACGGTTATTAACCGGGGCCTCCGACGCCGCACGGGGAGCACGGACCCGGGTCACCGTGTTGGGCGGATCGTCGTCTCCCCCGCCGGTGAGCTCGAGGTCCTGGTCACCACGACGGCGGCGGCGACGGCGACGCGAGGTCACGCCGTCGTCCGATGTTTCGTCCTGGCCACCCTGTCCGTCTTCGGTGTCATCTTCGGAACTTTCGGCGTCAGCGCCGGCGTCCCCGTCGGTCCGGGTGCGCCCGCGGCGTCCGCGGCTGCGGCGGCGGCGGCGGTTGCCCGCATCCTCGCCGTCGGTGTCGTCGTCCGAGTCTCCGGATTCGCCGTCCTCGGCTGCCGCTGCAGCGGCCGGGACCGGGCGGGCGACCGTGCTGAGGTCGGGGGCCTGGAAGAACATGGACGTCACGGCTGCCGGTTCCATGAACAGGGACTGGGGTGCGGATTCCGCCGGGGCGTCGGTGGTCACTGCGGCAGTTTCCGCTGTCGCGACGTCTGCGACGGTTTCCGGGGCGGCGGAGGCCGCAGGTGCCGCAGGGGCCTCCTCTGCGGCAGGTGCGGCAGGGTCCTTCTCGGCGGCGGCCACGGTGGTCCGGGCACGGCTGGCGCGGCGGCGGACAGGCTTCTCAGCAGCCGGCTCAGCGGCAGCTTCAGCAACGGCGGGCTCAACGTCGGCGGCTTCGGCCTTTGCCGCGGCTTCAGCGTCCGGGGTTTCCGGGGTCCCGTCGGATGCAGCAGCAGCCGGCGTTTCGACGGCGGTCTTCCGGGCGCGGGAGCGCCGGGCCGGGGCTTTGGCCTTGGCTGCGGGAGCCGGGTCGGCAGTTTCGCCCGGCCCGTCAGTCACGGTCCCTGCCGGCGCTGCAGCGTCTGCCCCGGTGGTTTCAACCCCGGCGGCCTCAGCTGCAGCCTCTGCCGTTTTCGTTGCGATGACTGATTTGCGTCGGGTCCGGACCGGCCGCTTCGGTGCGGCGGGCGCTGCTTGCTCCGTCGTCCCTGCAGTTTCCTCGCCGGCAACGGAATCGTCGTTAACGGCTACAACCTGATCATTATCCATATGTGGCGACACTCCTGCCCCTGGCACGCCGCCACATCCGGCGCCCGTTGGGGCAATCATTTGTCAACACCCGCGGGCATTGACAGAAGTCAATTGGATACCCTCAGGTTCGCACCGTCAGACGGGTGCGGCAGCCCTGGAGGGCCGGCGACATTGTTCTGGGACCCGTTGACCGAAACGCCACAACCAGGTGCCGTCCAATGGCATTGCGGGACTGTTGGAATCGGAGGATCCGCAACTTCCTGCTCATCATTGGCGGTCTTGGAACAAAATCGCCGGATTGGAATCCGGATGTGGATCGGGTTCCAACCACGACCATTGTCTCACAGGACCCGTCATTGCAGGCGGAGGCGGGCGCCGGCAGCGCCGCGGGCCGTCAGGAATCTTGCGGCCCGGGCCCCCGGCCCGGGTCCCCGGACCGGTCCCGGCGGGGGTGGCATTCAGCCTCCGGCGTTACAATCGGGGCCAGGAGTACCCGATCCTGCAGTACCCGATCTTGCTGTGACCGATCTTGCTGTGACCGATTTAAGGACCGATATCTTATGCCCAGCATCTCCAGCACCGCAGGCAATGCGACGGACCACGGTCCCCGCACCGGCCCGTTGCCTGCGGACAGTTCCCTGCCCACGATGACCCGCGACCGACCGTTCGCGTGGCTCCTGCTGATCACCGGCGTCGTCGGCTGGCTCGCGTCCGGCGGCCTCGTGCTGGAGAAACTCGAAGTCCTCAAGGACCCGAACCATGTCACCGTCTGCGACGTGAATCCGTGGATCTCGTGCGGTCAGGTCATGCAGACGCCGCAGAGTTCCGTGTTCGGCTTCCCGAACATGTTCATCGGCATTGTGGCATTCGCGGTCATCATTACGACGGCCATGGCCCTTTTCGCCGGAGCACGCTTTGCCCGCTGGTACTGGCTCGGGCTGCAGGCCGGCGTCACCTTGGGCTTCACCTTTGTTATCTGGCTCTGGTCCCAGGCCCTGTACGAGATCAACATCCTGTGCCCGTTCTGCATGGTGGTCTGGGCTGCCATGATCCCGCTGTTCGTCTGGACAACTGTCCGCAACATCTCCCACGGCGTGATCCGGATGCCTGCCGGGGCGACCCGGCTCCTGGGCGAGTCCGGCTGGATCATCACCGCGCTGCTCTACGTTGCCGTGATCGCAACCATTTTCTTCGCCTTTATGCAGGTCTTTATCGGCACCTCGGGGTACTGACCCGCTCAAGCATTTGGCGGCAACAGCAAGGGCCGGTGTCCATGAACGGGCTGTTCATGAACACCGGCCCTTACTGTTGCCCGGCGAGGCCGGGCCCGGGAGCCTAGAACCAGATCTTGATTTCGCGCTCGGCCGATTCCACCGAGTCAGAACCGTGGACCAGGTTCTGCTGTACGGCCAGGCCCCAGTCGCGGCCGAGGTCGCCGCGGATGGTGCCGGGCGCCGCCGTCGTCGGGTCGGTGGTGCCGGCGAGCGAACGGAAACCCTCGATGACGCGGTGTCCCTCGAAGATCGCGGCGACGACAGGTCCGCTGAGCATGAATTCGACCAGCGGCTCGTAGAACGGCTTGCCCACGTGCTCCTCGTAGTGCTGCTCCAGCAGCTCACGGCTCGCGTCGACCTTCTTCAGTTCCACCAGGGTGTAGCCCTTGGCTTCGATCCGGCCGAGGATGCTGCCGGTCAGGTTGCGGGTGACGCCGTCGGGCTTGATCAGGACGAGGGTGCGCTCAATGCTCACAGCTGCTCCAATGTGTTGGGGGTGGATTCCGGACAAGTCTACGGGTTTGCGCTGCCGGTTTCCGGTTCGCCGCCGGCAGGATGCGCCGCCTCCCAGGCCGCCTGGTCGCGGTCCCGCTGGGCCGCTTCCCGGTCGATGCGGATCCCGGTCCTGATGCCATACCACCAGGCCAGCGCGAAGAGACCGCCCACCAGGTACATCGCCGGCTCCACGATTCCGGCCGCGATCAGCACAAGCTGCAGGATCCAGCCCAGGCCGATTCCCCAGGGCTTGGTCACGACGGCGCAGGTGAACGCGAGAACGAGGGCAAAGCCGATCCCGACCCCGAAGATCAGTGCCGGGGGAAAGTCGTCGCGCCGGAGGCCGAAGACGGCCAGGGTGGCGAAAATTGCCACGAAGGCTTCGAGCAGCAGGACCGTCGAGGCGAACATGACTTTGGTGGAGCGGCGCTTCTTGGGCATGCCCGGGCGCCATTCGCGCTGGGCCTTAGTCAGTTTGGCCATGGCTCAGGCGTCCGCCTTCCCGAGCAGGATCCGGGCTTCCGCCACGAGGGTGATGGAACCGGTGACGAGCACTCCGCCGGCCAGGTCCTCGTTATCCTCGGCGCGTTCCACGGCCCATTCCAACGCGTCGTCGAGTTTTTCGGCGACGTGGACGGAGTCCTCGCCGAAGCCGAGGTCGACCGCGAGTTCCGCGAGGTCTTCCGCCGGGACGGCCCGGGGCGAGTTGGACTGCGTGAAACAGTATTCGGTGGCGAGGTCGCCGAGGGACTCCTTGAGCTGGCGGAGGATCTCTTCGGCGTCCTTTTCCTTCAGGACACCGACGACGGCGACAAGCTTGGTGAAGTTGAAGGCCTCATGGATCGCCTCGGCGGAGACCCTGATGCCGTCCGGGTTGTGGGCGGCGTCGACGATGATGGTCGGGGCGGTGCGGACCACCTCGAGACGGCCGGGCGAGGTGACGGAGGCGAAAGCCTCCTGCAGCACTTCGGCGTCGAGCGCCTTTTCCCCGCCGAAGAACGCTTCCAGCGCTGCGATGGCAACCGCCGCGTTCTCGGCCTGGTGTGCTCCGTGCAGCGGCACCAGCAGGTCCTCGTACCGGCCGGCGAGGCCCTGGATGGTGACCATCTGGCCGCCGACGGCGACTGTCCGGGCCTCGACGCCGAACTCCACGCCCCCGAACCGGAACGGGACCTGGACTTCGTTCGCCTTCTCCAGCAGCACCTGCGCGGCGTCCATCGGCTGGGCGGCACTGATCAGGAACCCGCCGGGCTTGATGATGCCGGCCTTCTCGCGCGCGATGTCCTCCGTCGTGTCGCCGAGGAGGTCCGTGTGGTCCAGCGAGATGGGCGTGACGACGGAGACCTGGCCGTCGCCGACGTTCGTGGCGTCCGTGATGCCGCCCAGGCCCACCTCCATCACGGCGACGTTGACCGGCTGGTCAGCGAAGACCGCGAAGGCCAGGATAGTCAGGCACTCGAAGTAGGTCAGCCGGGGCTGTCCCTCGGCTTCCAGCTCGCCGTCCACGATCTGCAGGTAGGGGCGGATCTCATCCCAGATCCGGACGAACGTTTCATCCGCGACGGGCGCGCCGTCGATGCTGATCCGTTCGGTGACCTTGGACAGGTGCGGGCTGGTGTACCGCCCGGTGCTCAGGCCGTGGGCGCGGAGCCCGGCTTCGATCATCCGGGCGGTGGAGGTTTTGCCGTTGGTGCCCGTGATGTGGATGATCGGGTACGCCTTCTCCGGCTCCCCCAGGATGTCCATCGCCCGGCGGAGCGGCGCCAGGCGCGGCTCCATTTTGTTCTCCGGCGCGCGGCCCAGCAGTTCGGCGTAGACGCTTTCTACGGAAAATTCGTCGGTCATGGCTTAGGCCCCTACTTCGGCGGTTACTTTGTCGACGCTGATCTGCGCTTCCTTGACCTCGGCCGGTACGGTGTCCAGCCGCACGGTCAGGGTCTCGGCCTGCACCAGGGCGGCGTTGGCGAGCAGCGCGTCGATGATGTTCTGCGAGGCGGTGACCGTGGTGTGGATCCGGTCGCTGACGTTCAGCCCGGCGTCCTTTCGGGCCTGCTGGATGGCGCGGACCATGTCCCGGGCAGCGCCTTCGGCCTCAAGCTCCGGGGTGACCTCGGTGTTGAGCACCACGAAGCCGCCGCCGGGCAGGACGGCCGCCGCGCGGGATCCGGCACCTTCCGCGGCTTCGGCCACCACCGTTTCCAGGGTGTACTCCTGCGGCTCAAGTGCCAAGCCGCCTGCGGTGACCACTCCGGCGTCGTCCACTGACCAGTCGCCCGATTTGGCGCCCTTGATGGCCTGCTGGACATTCTTGCCCAGCCGCGGGCCGGCGGCCCGGGCGTTGACGACGAGCTTCTGCTCGATCCCGAACTCCTCCGGGGAGGCGGTCTCGGCGTCGAGCAGGCGCACGGAGCGCAGGTTCAGTTCGTCCTCGACGACGGCGGCGAAGCCCGCCAGCGCGTCGGCGCCGGGCGCCACGACGGTGAGTTCCTGCAGCGGCAGGCGGACCCGGAGGTTGGCGGCCTTGCGCAGCGAGGATCCGGTGGAGCAGATCTGCTGGATCCGGTCCATGGCCTCGACGAGGTCCGGGTTGGCCGGGAACAGTCCGGCGTCCGGCCAGTCGGCCAGGTGCACGGAGCGTCCGCCGGTGAGGCCGCGCCAGATTTCTTCGGAAATGAGCGGCAGCAGTGATGCTGCCACGCGGGAGACGGTCTCCAGCGCGGTGTAGAGCGCGTCGAAGGCGTCGGTGTTTTCGTCGAAGAAGCGCTGGCGGCTGCGGCGGACGTACCAGTTGGTGAGCATGTCCAGGTAGCCGCGCAGTTCATCGCAGGCACCGGAGATGTCGTAGCTGTCCAGCTGGGCGGTCATGTTCCGGACGAGATCCCCGGTGTTGGCCATCAGGTACTGGTCCAGGGTGTCGGCGTAGCCGTCGTAGCGGAGCTTCGCGTCGTAGCCGACCGCTTGGCCTGCAGCAGCGTTAGCGGCGTTCGTGTAGAGCGTGAAGAAGCTGTAGACGTTCCACAGCGGCAGGATGACCTGGCGGACGCCGTCGCGGATGCCCTGTTCGGTGACCACGAGGTTGCCGCCGCGCAGGATCGGGCTGGACATCAGGAACCAGCGCATGGCGTCGGAGCCGTCGCGGTCCAGGACTTCGGAGACGTCCGGGTAGTTGCGCAGGCTCTTGGACATCTTCTGCCCGTCGGAGCCGAGCACGATGCCGTGGCTGATGACGTTGCGGAAGGCCGGCCGGTCGAAGAGTGCGGTGGAGAGGATGTGCAGCATGTAGAACCAGCCGCGGGTCTGGCCGATGTACTCGACGATGAAGTCCGCCGGGTTGTGGGTGTCGAACCATGCCTCGTTCTGGAACGGGTAGTGGACCTGGCCGTAGGGCATGGAGCCGGAATCGAACCAGACGTCCAGGACGTCCTCGACGCGGCGCATGACGGACTGGCCTTCTTCCGGGGTGCGGGGGTCATCCGGGTTGGGGCGGGTGAGCTCGTCGATGAACGGCCGGTGCAGGTCCACCTGGCCGTCGTTGTTCAGCGGCAGGCGGCCGAAGTCCGCTTCGATCTCGGCCAGCGACCCGTACACGTCGGTGCGCGGGTACTCCGGGTCGGTGGACTGCCAGACCGGGATGGGGCTGCCCCAGTAGCGGTTGCGGCTGATGGACCAGTCGCGGGCGTTGGCGAGCCACTTGCCGAACTGGCCGTCCTTGACGTTGCCCGGGATCCAGTTGATGTCCTGGTTCAGCTCGGACATGCGGTCCTTGAACTTGGTGACCTCGACGTACCAGGAGGACACCGCGCGGTAGATCAGCGGGTTGCGGCAGCGCCAGCAGTGCGGGTAGCTGTGCTCGTAGCTGGCCTGCCGGACGAGGCGGCCCTGGGCGCGCAGCACCTGGGTGATGGGCTTGTTGGCCTCGAACACCTGCAGGCCGACGATCCCGGCGAGGTCGCCGTGGCCGAACAGCGGAAGGAACTTCGCGCCCTCGTCGACCGAGAGGACCACGGGGATGCCGGCCTCTTCACAGACCTTCTGGTCGTCCTCGCCATAGGCAGGCGCCTGGTGGACGATGCCGGTACCGTCCGTGGTGGTGACGTAGTCGGCCACGAGGAAGCGCCAGGCATTCTCGGTGCCGTACTTCTCCGTGTCGGCGAAGTCGTTCCAGAGCGGCTCGTAGGAGAGCCCGTCGAGCTCAGTTCCGGTGTGGCGGGAGGTGACGGCGGCTTCGGCGGCCGCGGCACCCTCGGCGCCGTCGCCGTAGCCGAGGTCCTTGGCGTACGCGCCCAGGAGGTCCGCGGCGAGCAGGAAGCTGCCGGTGACGGGGGCCTCCGGAGCGGCGGCCTTGACCCCGTGCGGCCCGGCGGGCAGGACGACGTAGGTGATGGCGGGCCCGACGGCGAGCGCCAGGTTGGTGGGCAGGGTCCAGGGCGTGGTGGTCCAGGCGAGCGCCTGCACGCCGGCCAGCGTGCGGGAGAGCTCCGAGTCCCCGGCGGTGATCGGGAACGTCACGGTGACGGTCTGGTCCTGGCGGTTCTTGTAGACGTCGTCGTCCATGCGCAGTTCGTGGTTGGACAGCGGCGTTTCGTCCTTCCAGCAGTACGGCAGGACGCGGTAGCCGTTATAGGTCAGGCCTTTTTCGTGCAGCTGTTTGAAGGCCCAGAGCACGGATTCCATGTACTCGACGTTGAGCGTTTTGTAGTCGTTTTCGAAGTCGACCCAGCGTGCCTGGCGGGTGACGTAGCTCTTCCATTCATCGGCGTACTTCATCACCGAGGCGCGGCAGGCGTCGTTGAACTTGTCGATGCCCATGGCTTCGATCTGGGTCTTGTCCGTCATGCCCAGTTGCTTCATGGCTTCCAGCTCGGCGGGCAGGCCGTGGGTGTCCCAGCCGAAGCGGCGCTCCACCCGGCGTCCACGCTGGGTCTGGTAGCGGCCGACGAGGTCCTTGGCGTAGCCGGTCAGCAGGTGGCCGTAGTGCGGCAGGCCGTTGGCGAAGGGCGGGCCGTCGTAGAAGACGAATTCGTTGCTGCCGGGCGCTCCGCCGGGCAGGTCGGCCGGGCGCTGGTCGATGCTGGCCTGGAACGTGCCGTCCTCGGCCCAGTATTTGAGGATGCGCTCTTCGACTTCCGGGAACTTCACGGAAGCGGTTACGCCTGCGGCGTATGAAGCTGTGTTGGAAGCAGAGGTGGAGTCGCCTGCACCGGACGGTGCGGCAGAGGCCTTGGGGTAATGGGTCATCTCGACATCCTGGGTTGAGCTGGTGAACACGGGATTCATTCAGGATGCGAGGACGGCCCGTGTGCCCGCCTCCAACAAATGTCGGACGCCGGCACCGGCACCGCGGTACCACCTCACTTACCGCCACCAGCGCTCCCCTGTGACCAGGAGCTGCTCCGGCGTCGGCCGCTCATTACTGCTGTGACGGGCTTACCCGTCCGGTTCTACTCACTGCACACCAGGACGGCGTGCGGATTTCTTCCGGAAGCTCACCGGTGATGGCCGGGTCAACGCTGGTCCTTCAAGTCTAGCGGCTCCGGCGGGCCGGCCCGCAACCCGGTCAGCCGGCCAGGTGTTCGAGCATGGCGGCGACTACGGCATCCGGTGAATCTTCAGTGGGGATGTGCTTGCCTGCCACCTCGACCAGGTCCGCTCCGGGGATATCGGCGACGTAGCGGTGCGCGAACTCCACCTTCTGGAACTCGTCATCGCGTCCCCAGACGAGCCGGGTGGGGACGCCGGCTGCCTTCAGCGCTGGAATCAGGTCGAGGGTGTACCGCGAATCGGCGGCACCGGCCATGGCCATCCAGGAACGGTGCCGGGCCGGTTCGATCCATGGTGAGAGGTAGTCGGCGAGTTCCGCGGCGCTGAGTTCCCGGCCCACGGCCTTCTGGGTGGATGCCGCCCGGCCTTTGAGGATGTCCTCGGCCGTGGTGGCGGCCCGCACTGCCGGATCCCGGAAACGCGCGACGGCGGGAACCGGCCACGAGTCGAACATCACTGCGTTCATGAGGATCAGCTTCCTGACCCGCCCGGTGGTCGCCGCCAGGTATTGGGCGATGCCGCCGCCGATGTCGTGCGCGGCGAGGTCGAAGTTCTCCAGTCCCAGCGCATCGGCTGCCGCCAGTACTGTCGCGGCGAGCGCAGGCACGGTGGCCTGCTCCAGGGTCAGTTCGCCACGGCTGCGGCCGAAGCCCGGCAGGTCCAGAGCGATGCAGTGGCGCCGGACGCCTAAGGCCGGGAGGACCGGTTGCCAGACCCTGCTCCAGAACGTCCCGTGCAGCAAAAGCAAGGGGTCCGCATCGGCGGATCCGCTCTCAAGGTAGGACAGTCGCGTCCCTTCCACTTCGACGGAGCCGCGCCGGACATCGATAGGTGTGTTCATGGCGGCGGTCTCAGGCTGCGCCGCGTGCCGGGTAGTCGTTCTCCTGGGCGTAGCGCAGGCCGGCCATGATGTCATCCAGGGCCGGACGGCCGAACGGCATCGTGGCGGTGCTGGACCAGAAAAGGCTGCCGTCGTCGTCGAGGACGAAGACGCCGGGTTCGCTGAACAGGTCCGGCTCGCTGTCCTTGATGGCCTTGGACAGGTTCAGGCCCCATTCGCGGGCCGAGGCTTCGCTCAGGCCGTAGGCGACGGGCAGGTTGTTCAGGCGCCACTTCCCGACGACCTCGGCGCTGCGTTCGGGCGTTTCCATGCTGACGGCCACAACGCGGCCGATGCCGGCGTCCTGGAGCTCGTCGAGGCGCCTGTCCAGTTCGGTGAGTTGCTTGCGGCAGATGGGGCAATGCAGGCCGCGGTAGAACACGACCAGGCTGAAGCGTCCATCGGCGCCGGTGCCCAGCGTCAAATCGTCGGTGGTGCCGCCGCTAACCAGGTCCAGGGCGAGCGCGGGCGTTTGCTGTGTCGGGATAAGCGTCATGGTGTGGTCAACACGGCCGGACGCGAGGTATTCCCCGCACGGCGCGTCCCTAGCTTTTGCGGATGATCTTGAAGTTGGCTGCCTGCGCCACGGGCCGGATGATGATCTGGTCCAGGTTCACGTGGTGCGGCGCGGTGACCGCGTAGCGGATGACGTCTGCGACGTCCTCGCCGGTGAGGGGTTTCTCAACGCCCTGATAGACCTTAGCGGCGGCTTCCGCATCGCCGCCGAGCCGGTTGAGCGCGAATTCCTCGGTCTGGACCAGACCGGGCGCCACTTCGATGACGCGGATATTGTTTTCGGCTTCTTCCAGCCGGAGCGCCCCGGTGAGGGCGTGCTGGGCGGCCTTCGCGGCGTTGTACCCGCCGCCGCCTTCATAGGAGGCCAGGGCCGCCGTCGAGGTCAGGTTCAGGACGGTACCCTCACCGCAGTCACGCAGCATGGGCAGGAAAGCCCGGATCAATTTCATGCTGCCCAGGACATTGACCTGGAACATCCATTCCCAGTCTTCTGTTTTGGCGGAGCCGACATGGTCGGTGCCGCGGGCACCCCCGGCGATGTTGATGAGGGTATCGACGCCGCCGGCGCGGGTGACCTCGTCCACGAGGCGGGCAACGTCGGCGTCGTCGGCTACATCTGCGGGGACGGCTATGGCGCCGGTTTCGGCGGCGAGGGCCGCCAGCCGGTCCGCGCGGCGGGCGACGGCGTATACCGTCCAGCCCGCCGTCCGGAGTGCCCGCACGGTGGCGGCCCCGATTCCGGTGCTGGCGCCGGTGACTACTGCTCCATGATGCCGTTGTTCCTCAGTCATGGCATCACCCTAGCGGATCGGGCCACAGGCTACCGTGGCCCGATCGGCGTCGCTACGGCTTCTTGCTGTTCTCGAACTCCTCCGGCTCGATGCCGAGGATCTCCAGCTTGCCGCTCTTGCGGTCCGCGAGGTACTCCTTCATCAAGCGCTTGATCACCGGCAGCAGCATGTACACGCCGAGGAGGTTGATGAACGCGCAGATGAACAGGGCGGCATCGGCGAAGTTCAGCACCTGGGTGAAGGTCAGGACGGTACCGATGACGGTGAAGAGCAGGAACACGCTCTTGTAGGTGACCTCGGAGACCTTGCTGCGGCCGAAGAGGTACTCCCAGGCTTTCAGGCCGTAGTAGGACCACGTGATCAGGGTGGAGAAGGCGAACAGGGTGACGGCCACGGCCAGCACGACGGGGAACCACGGCAGCACAGTGGCGAAGGCGTCCGAGGTCAGGATCACGCCGTCGGGGGCACCGTCGCCGGCCTGGACCTGGTCCATACCGGCCTGGAAGCTCGGCGCGTCGGCGATGATGATGGCGAGGGCGGTCATGGTGCAGATGATCACGGTATCGACCATCGGCTCGAACATGGAGACGAAGCCTTCACTCACGGGCCGGTGGGTCTTCACTGCGGAGTGGGCGATGGGCGCTGAGCCCAGGCCGGCCTCGTTGGAGAACGCCGCACGCTGGAAGCCCACGATCATCACACCGATGAAGCCGCCGGCCATTCCTTCGGGGTTGAAGGCGCCGGTGATGATGGAACCGAACGCGGCCGGTACATGGTCCAGGTTAACCAGGATCACGAAGAGGCAGGCCAGGACGTAGATGATGCCCATGGCCGGGACCAGCTTGCTGGTGGTGGAGCCGATGGATTTGATACCGCCGAGGATGACTGCAGCGACGAGGGCCGCGAGGATCACGCCGAAGATGAGTGCTGCGCCGGCGTTGCCGAGGAAGCCCTCTTCGCCGCCGGTGACGTTCCGCAACTGGGCGAAGGTCTGGTTCGCCTGGAACATGTTGCCGCCGGCGATGCCGAAGATCAGGATGGCGGCGGCGAAGATACCGGTCAGGGTTTTGGCCGGGATGCTGCCGAACTTCTTGAAGGCGATCGGCAGGTATTTGAAGGGACCGCCCGTGACGGTTCCGTCGGCGTGGACTTCGCGGTACTTCACGCCGAGGGTGCATTCGGCGAATTTGGTTGCCATGCCGAGCAGGCCGGCCAGGATCATCCAGAAGGTCGCGCCGGGGCCGCCGAGGGCCATCGCGGCGCCCACACCGGCGATGTTGCCGAGGCCGACGGTCCCGGAGAGTGCCGAGGTGAGGGCGTGGAAGTGCGGCACTTCACCGGGGTCCGATTTGGATGAGTACCGCCCGCGGATGACTTCCAGGGAGGTCTTGAGTCCGCGGAACTGGATGAAGCCGAAGTAGAACGTGAAGATGACGCCGGCAGCGATCAGCCACGCCACGACGGCCGGGAAACTGAAGTTCCCGATCGTTATGGGGAAGAAGACGATGTTGGAGAACACTTCGGTCACGGGCTGGAAGACCGAGTCAATCGCAGCCTCGACGGAGGTTATCCAGCTCTCGTCCTCATGGCTCGCCATCGGAAGAGCAAAATTAGTTGACATGCCACTACTAGACCCCAAAACGTCAGTGATCGCAATCACACGCGAGTCGACTGACGAGTACTGTTCAGTGAAACTAATGAATTAGGTAAGCAAATCGGGTCCGGTAGCTGACGACCCTGGATCCGCGGCGGCGATCCGTGGCGGTCCGCCGGCGGGGCCGGGCCCCCGGACGGATGAGACTGTGGTCCGTGAAAGAATTGCCCCATGGCTGAAGACACGCAGGGTACAGACACGCCCACCACCACCCCCATCAATGTTCCGGACAAGCCCGCCCTCGAAGGGCTGGAAGCCGCCCTCACCCGGCGCTGGCTTGACGACGGGACCTACAAGTTCAACCCGGACACCACGCGTGAGCAGGTGTACTCGATCGACACTCCCCCGCCCACGGCGTCGGGATCGCTGCACGTCGGGCACATGTTCTCCTATACCCAGACCGACGTCCTGGCGCGCTACCAGCGGATGACCGGCAAGAACGTCTTTTACCCGATGGGCTGGGATGACAATGGCCTGCCCACCGAGCGCCGGGTCCAGAACTACTACGGTGTCCGGTGCGATCCCACCACCCGCTACGATCCTGCCTACCGCCCGCCGGCTGAACCCGCCAAGAACCAGCGCGACTTCGACGTTGTGTCCCGCCGGAACTTCATCGAGCTCTGCGAGGAGCTCGCCGTCGAGGACGAGAAAGTCTTCGAGAACCTGTTCCAGACGCTCGGACTGTCCGTCGACTGGGACCTGACCTACCGCACGATCGACGACAAGTCACGGGCTATCTCCCAGCGGGCGTTCCTGGCCAACCTGGCCGCCGGTGACGCGTACATGGCTGAGGCGCCCACCCTGTGGGACGTCACGTTCCGCACCGCCGTGGCACAGGCCGAGCTCGAGGACCGTGAAGTTGCCGGCGCCTACTACCGGTACCCGTTCTTCACTGCGGACGGCGAGAGGATCTACATCGAGACGACCCGCCCTGAGCTGCTCGCCGCCTGCGCCGCGCTGGTCGCCAATCCCGACGACGAACGGTACCAGCCGCTGTTCGGCCAGAAGGTCACCTCTCCCCTGTTCGGCGTCGAGGTCGAAGTCAGGGCCCACCCCCTTGCCAAGGCGGACAAGGGCTCCGGCATTGCCATGGTCTGCACCTTCGGTGACCTGACCGACGTGACCTGGTGGCGTGAGCTGCAGCTGCCGACCCGCGCCATCGTGGGCCGGGACGGCCGCATCATCGGCGACACCCCGGAGTGGATCACCACCGAGGAAGGCCGCGCCAACTTTGCCGCGATTGCCGGCAAAACGGTGTTCAGCGCCAAGGAAGGCGTGGTGGAGCTCCTCGCCGCCGCGGACCTGCTCGACGGCGAGCCGAAGAAGATCATGCACCCGGTGAACTTCTTCGAAAAGGGCGACAAGCCCCTCGAAGTCGTCACCTCGCGCCAGTGGTACATCCGCAACGGCGGCCGTGACGAGGACCGCCGCGAACGGCTCATCGGCCGCGGCAAGGAGATCGAGTTCCACCCGGCCTTTATGCGCTCCCGCTACGAGAACTGGATTTCCGGCCTGAACGGCGACTGGCTCGTGTCCCGCCAGCGCTTCTTCGGCGTGCCGGTGCCGGTCTGGTACCCGCTCGACGCCGACGGAAACCCGGATTTCGCAACGCCGATCGTGCCTGCCGACGCGCAGCTTCCGGTGGATCCCGCCGCTGACGCCGCCCCCGGCTACGAGGAGACCCAGCGCGATGTTCCCGGCGGCTTCACGGGCGACGCCGATGTGCTGGACACGTGGGCCACTTCCTCGCTGACCCCGCAGATCGTCGGCGGGTGGAGCACGGACGAGGGACTTTTCGCCAAGGTCTACCCCTTTGACGTGCGTCCGCAGGGCCACGACATCATCCGGACCTGGATGTTCTCCTCCGCGGTGCGGGCCGATGCCCTGCAGGACTCCGCGCCGTGGAAGCACGCCGCGGTCTCCGGCTGGATCCTGGACCCGGACCGGAAGAAGATGTCCAAGTCCAAGGGCAACGTGGTGGTCCCTACGGACGTGCTGGAAGAGTACGGCTCGGACGCCGTCCGCTACTGGGCGGCCTCGGCCAAGCTTGGCGCGGACACCGCGTACGAGATCGCGCAGATGAAGATCGGCCGCCGCCTGGCCATCAAGCTGCTGAACGCCTCCAAATTCGTCCTGAACCTCGGCGCCACGGAGGACTCAGTGGTGTCCACGGATCTTTCGGTCCTGACCAACCCGCTGGACCGGGCGGTCCTGGCGCAGCTTGCCGAGGTTGTCCAGCAGGCCACGAAGGCGTTCGAGAACTATGACTACGCCCGGGCGCTGCAGATCTCCGAGAGCTTCTTCTGGCACTTCACGGACGACTACGTGGAGCTCATCAAGGACCGCGCCTACGGTGCCGCCGGTGCGGAGCAGCAGGCGTCAGTCCTGGCTGCCCTGGCGACGAGCCTGGATACGCTGCTGCGGCTGTTCGCCCCGTTCCTTCCGTTCGCCACGGAGGAAGTCTGGGGCTGGTGGCGGACCGGTTCCGTGCACCGCGCCGCGTGGCCGGCTGCCGTGGAAGTCGACGGCGACACCACGCTGCTGGCCACCGTCGGCACTGCGCTGAGCGGGATCCGCAAGGCCAAGTCCGAGGCAAAGGTCAAGCAGCGGACCGAGGTGCTGTCCGCGACCATCACGGCCGCCGACTCCGTCACCGCACAGCTGGAGGCCGGCCTGGCGGACCTGAAGGCCGCGGCCAATGCCCGTGAGCTGACGCTCGTGGCCGCGGACGGCGAGCTGTCCGTCAGCGACGTCGTCCTGGCGCCCGCCGAGGAGCCCGCCCAGGCCTGACCCGGCCGCTCACGACAGCACCGCTGAGTATCACCAAAGGGAGGCTTCCTTCCGGCATCGACCGGATGGGAGCCTCCCTTTGTTGGAACAGGACTGTTTGGATCAGGACGGACCAGCCTTTAGATCTCCGCGGAGGCCACGAAGTAGGTCAACGTGGGCGGCGCTGCCAGCAGGCCGCCCAGTTCGGTCGCGCCGTCGCCGGCTCGCCATGCCCGGTAGGCGGTGTCCTGTTCCAGCGAGGCCCAGCGTTCGACGACGAGCATGTGCGCCGGGTCCTGATGATCTATCAGCACGTCAACGCCGAGGCAGCCGTCAAAGGCCCGGGTTCCGGCGAGGATGTCGCGGAGCATTTCCGGCGCGGTCTCGAGGGATTCCTTTTTGAGGTTCAAGTCGAGATGAACGGTAAGGGACATGATGCTCCAATGAGGAAAGTGGTGGGGACTGGCAAGACGCGGCGGTAGCGACGAGTGGAGGTCGAGCGGCCGGCTTACTGGGGGAACAACGACTGGTACGGGGTTGTTCCCCTGGCGGGGCGTGACCCTCGAGAATTGATTGCCGGTCAGCTGAGGAAGCCTTTTTCCTTCAGCCAGGTGCCGGCGGCGTCCTTGGAACTCAGTTTGCGGTCGCCCGAGACGTCTTCGTTCAGCCGCATGAGATCCTCGGTGGTGAGGACGGCGGAGACTTTGTTCAGCACCTCGACAGCCGCGGTGTCCAGACGGTCCTTGCGGACCAGCGGCAGCACCTGCTGCGCCGCGTAGTTATTTTTCGGGTCCGCCAGGACGACGAGGTTGTTCGCTGCAGTCTGCGGCGACGTTGTGAAGACGTTTGCGGCCTGGATCCGGTCATCCAGAAGGGCCTTGATGGTCACGGGGCCACCGCCGTCGCTAAAGGGGACGAACTCCTTGGGGACGCAGCCGTACTTGGCGGCCAGCCCGGGGAGTCCCTGCGGCCGTTCCTGGGCCTCAGGGGGCATGCCCACAGCAATCTGGTCGCAGATTGCCCCGAGGTCTGCCAGTGTTTTGAGCCCGAACTTTTCAGCCGTAGCCTGCGTGACCACGATCGAGCCCTTGTTCTCGGCCTGTGCCGGTTCGAGCACCTGCAGGTCCGCGGGAAGCTTACCCGGCAGCGCGGCCATGACGTCTGCCGCGCTGGCCGCCGTGGCCGTCTCGTCCACGTAGCGCAGCAGGTTTCCGCTGTAGTCCGGGACGACGTCGATGGATCCGTCCTGAAGTGCCCGGACATAGACTTCGCGGGATCCGATGCCGGGTTTGGTGGACGCGGTGATGCCGGCGGCGTTCAGCGCGCCCGCATAGACTTCGGCCAGTGTCTGGCTCTCCGGGAAGTTTGCGGAGCCTACGACCAGCGGCGCACCAGAGGCTGCCGGGATTGCGGAGCTTCCCTCGAGAGGGTTGGAGCCCGCGCCACAAGCGGCCAGCGAGAGTGTGAGCAGCGTTCCCGCGGCAAAGACCAGACTACGTGTCAGGGAGCGGCCCATTTTATAGTTCCTTTGTATTATGCGGGCGCGGGCTGCCGGGACCGGAGTTTTTGGGCAAAGGGGAAGCCCCATCAGCGTTAGCCGTTGGTGGGGCTTCGACTTTCGATTGTCCGGTGACGTCTTTGGCAATCTGGCAAGATCCTCAGAGCTTCAGGTCTTCCTACCCCGTCACTGGTAGCCATCATCTGACTTTGCCGAAGGCTGCGTCGGATGAGTGTCACTGAATCTTTGGTTCCTGCGTCCCTCTTCTTTCGAAGTGGGTAAGTTCCAGTATTCTCCCGGCCCTACGGATGCGCAAGGGCCCCGGAAGAATTACAATCCGGTAATTCCCCGGAGCAAGTGTTCAGGGGCCCTCGCCGCGGTCAGTTGAAGTCGGGGCTTTCGGTCCGGCTCCGCTTGATTTCGAAGAAATAGGGGTAGGACGCGAGTGTTACGGTGGCATCCCAGATGCGCCCGGCGTCCTCGCCCCGCGGGATACGGGTGAGCACCGGACCGAAGAACGCGGTGCCGTTGAAGGCGACCACGGGGGTTCCCACGTCCTCGCCGACCAGCGATATCCCGGCGTCGTGGGTCGTCCGCAGCGGGGCGTCGTACTCATCCGACTGACCTGCAGCGGCCAACTCCGCCGGCAGCCCCACCTCAGCCAGCGACTTCGCAATCACTTCCGCGACGTCGCTGTTGCCCTCGTTGTGGAATTTCGTGCCCATGGCGTCATAGAGGGGCTTGATGAATTCCGTGCCATGCTGCCCGGCCGCGGCCGTGATGACACGGACCGGGGCCCAGGCCTTGGCGAGGAATTCCTTGTACTGCTCCGGCAGTTCGTCGCGGCCTTCGTTGAGCACTGCGAGGCTCATAACATGCCACTCGGTCTCGATGTCCCGGACTTCTTCAACTTCGCCGATCCACCGCGAGGTGACCCATGCGAAGGGGCACATCGGATCGAACCAGAACTTGGCCTTGTTGGTGGCTGTTTCAGACACAGGTGATCTCCTTAGAAAGAGCAAAAAGGGGAGGAATGCGCTACTGCACTGGTTATGCCAGCGCTCCGCGGGTCCGGATTATTCCGGCATCAGGCAGATTTGCGGCGCTTTTCCGCGTCACGGGCAATCAGCGTCGGTTCAGCCTTGTTACTGACAACAGCCTCGGTAATGATGACGCTGGCGACGTCGTCCCGGCTGGGCAGGTCAAACATGACCGGCAGCAGGACTTCCTCCATGATGGCCCGGAGGCCCCGGGCGCCGGTGCCGCGCTCAAGGGCCTGGTCCGCGATCGTGTTGAGGGCCTCCTCCGCAAAGACCAGTTCGACGCCGTCGAGCAGGAACATCTTCTGGTACTGCTTGACGAGGGCGTTCTTGGGGGTCGACAGAATCTGGATCAGGGCGGCCCGGTCGAGGTTGGAGACCGTCGTAATGACGGGAAGCCGGCCGATGAATTCCGGGATGAGGCCGAATTTGAGCAGGTCCTCCGGCATGACCTCGCCGTAGGAGTCCGTGCTGTTCTTGACTTCGTTGAGCGGGGCACCGAAGCCGATGCCCTTGCGGCCGGACCGGGAACCGATGATCTCTTCGAGCCCGGCGAAGGCTCCGGCAACGATGAACAGCACGTTGGTGGTGTCAATCTGGATGAATTCCTGGTGCGGGTGCTTACGCCCGCCCTGCGGCGGGACGGAAGCGACGGTGCCCTCAAGAATCTTCAGGAGCGCCTGCTGGACACCCTCGCCGGAGACGTCGCGGGTGATCGAGGGATTTTCGCTCTTGCGGGAGATCTTGTCGATCTCGTCGATGTAGATGATGCCCTGTTCGGCCTTTTTAACGTCGTAGTCCGCGGCCTGAATCAGCTTGAGCAGGATGTTTTCGACGTCCTCGCCCACGTAGCCGGCCTCGGTAAGCGCGGTGGCGTCGGCAACGGCGAAGGGCACGTTCAGGCGGCGGGCCAGCGTCTGGGCGAGGTAGGTCTTCCCGCACCCGGTGGGGCCGATCAACAGGATGTTGGACTTGGCGATCTCGACGTCGTCGTGGTGGACCCCTTCGGCGAGGCTCCCGCTCTTGGGAGCGTGACCGGCCTGGATCCGCTTGTAGTGGTTGTAGACCGCGACGGCGAGCGAGCGTTTCGCCGGCTCCTGCCCGATCACGTATTCCTGCAGGAAGTCAAAGATCTCGCGGGGTTTGGGCAGTTCGAAGCTGCCCAGGTCAGCTACTTCGGCGAGTTCTTCTTCAATGATCTCGTTGCAGAGTTCAATGCACTCGTCGCAAATATAGACGCCTGGCCCGGCAATGAGCTTGCGCACCTGCTTCTGGCTCTTTCCGCAGAAAGAGCACTTCAGCAGATCCGTGCTCTCGCCAATCCGAGCCATGTGTGAACCCCTTTGTATCTTGCTGCCGGTTGCGACCTGCTCCGGCGCGGCGCTGCATGTTTTGCTGGAATCACGGGCGCTCCACCCAGGCGCCTGCCGTGACATCTTCCACTCTAGGTCACTTTGGACCTATTGGGCCGGAAGCGGACGCCGGTGCGGTCATTCGAGGTAACGGCACCGGCGTCAGCAACTGGGTTCTAGCGGGTGATCGCCTGCGGCTTTATCTTCCGTGAATCGAGGACCTGGTCGATCAGACCGTAGTTCATGGCCTCGGCAGCGGTCAGGATTTTGTCCCGCTCGATGTCGTTGTTGACCTGCTCCGGGGTCCGCCCGGAGTGCTTGGCCAGGGTGTCTTCCAGCCAGGAGCGCATCCGCATGACTTCCGCAGCCTGGATTTCGAGGTCCGAGGCCTGGCCGCCCTGGCCGCCGGACAGCGAGGGCTGGTGGATCAGGACACGGGCGTTGGGCAGGGCAAGTCGCTTGCCCGGCGTGCCCGCTGCGAGCAGAACGGCTGCGGCACTGGCCGCCTGGCCGAGGCAGACGGTCTGGATTTCCGGGCGGATGTACGTCATGGTGTCGTAGATCGCGGTCATGGCGGTGAAGGAACCGCCGGGAGAATTGATGTAGAGGGTGATATCACGGTCCGGGTCAGTGGACTCCAGCACCAGCAGCTGGGCCATCACGTCGTCGGCCGAGGCATCGTCAACCTGGACGCCCAGGAAGATGATGCGGTCCTCGAACAGCTTGGTGTACGGGTCCTGGCGTTTGAAGCCGTAGGGGGTGCGCTCTTCGAACTGCGGCAGCACGTAGCGGCTGCTCGGCAGGTTACCGGCCGTCGAACCGAAGTTGTAGTTCATGTTCATTGCTCCTGAATTCATTGCTGTCTACGTGCCGGTCAGTTCTCGGTGCCGGTGGCATTGGTTCCGCCGCCGCCGGCCACGGAACCCGCGTGCGCCGCGATCTTGTCGAAGAACCCGTATTCCAAGGCTTCCTTCGCGGTGAACCACTTGTCGCGGTCGTTGTCCTTGAGGATGGTTTCCACCGTCTGCCCGGTCTGGTCCGCGGTAAGCTCCGCCATCACCTTCTTCATGTGCAGGATCAGCTCGGCCTGGATCTTGATGTCGGACGCGGTGCCGCCGATCCCGCCGGACGGCTGGTGCATGAGGATCCGGGCATTGGGCGTCGCGTAGCGCTTGCCCTTGGTCCCTGACGAGAGCAGGAACTGCCCCATGGATGCCGCGAGGCCGGTGGCCACGGTGACAACGTCGTTCGGGATGAACTGCATGGTGTCGTAGATAGCCATACCGGCGGTCACTGAGCCGCCGGGTGAGTTGATGTAAAGGTAAATGTCCTTTTCGGGGTTTTCAGCCGAGAGCAGCAGCAGCTGCGAGCAGATCGCGTTGGCGTTCTCGTCACGGACCTCGGAACCGAGCCAGATGATGCGCTCTTTCAGCAGGCGGTTGTAAATGTAGTTATCCTGCGCGGCCGGATCGACCGTGGCCATCCGGGGAGCCCCTGCTTGCTGTGACATATGTACTTACCTCTCGCTGGCGACGGTGACGCCACTGGACGGCATCACTGAACTTTCCTACATGGACACTAACCGTTTTCGCAGCGGGTTTGTGCGCAGGCGCCGGGCTGTTCGCTGACGGCGCACGATTGGCACGGCGCCGTGCAACGGGACCCGCGCGGCGATCTTGAGGGTTAAATGCGGCAGCCCCCGGATCAGTGATCCGGGGGCTGCCAGCGACGTTTGCCAGGGGCAGACGTTAGAACTTCACTGCTGCCGGGTCGTCGCTCGGCGCGGACTCGGCAGAGGCGTCTTCGGCAGCGTCGACGTCGGCAACATCAGCGGCGGCAGCCTCGGCGGGAGCTTCTTCGCCACCGGGACGCACGAACTCGCTGAGGTCGACCTTGTTACCTTCGGAGTCAGTGACCTCCGCCTGGCCCAGGACAACTGCCAGGGCCTTCCGGCGGCGGACCTCGGAAACCATCATGGGAACCTGGCCGCTCTGGTCGATGATCTGAGCGAACTGGTTCGGGTCCATGCCGTACTGGCCGGCAGTGGTGACGATGTAGTCGATCAGCTCGTTCTGGCTAACGTTGACTTCTTCCTTTTCAGCGATGGCGTCAAGGATGATCTCGTTCTGGAAGGCACGCTCGGTGTTGGCCTTGATCTCGGCGCGGTGCTCTTCGGTGTCGTGCTCGCCCTCACCATGGGCGTTCTCAGCCTTGAAGTGGGCCTCAAGCTGCTCTTCGACGACGGACTCCGGAACCGGGACCTCAACGAGTTCAACCAGCTTGTCCAGGACCTTGTCGCGGGCTTCAACGCCCTGCTCAACGACCTTGGACTCGGCAGCCTGCTTGGCGAGGTCCTCGCGGAGCTCGGCAAGGGTGTCGAATTCGCTGGCCAGCTGCGCGAAGTCATCGTTGGCTTCCGGCAGTTCGCGTTCCTTGACCGACTTGACGGTGACCTTGACCTGCGCGGACTCGCCGGCGTGCTCGCCGCCGACAAGGGTGGTCTCGAAGATGGCGTCCTCGTCGGCGCTGAGACCGGTGACGGCCTCATCAAGGCCTTCGAGCATGGTGCCCGCACCCACCTGGTAGGACAGGCCGGCGGCGGAATCGACATCGGCGCCGTCGATGGACGCGGCGATGTCGATGGTCAGGAAGTCGCCATCGGCGGCCGGGCGGTCGATGGACTTCAGCGTGCCGAAACGGCCGCGGAGCTCGTCCAGGGCCTTGTCGACGTCGGCATCGGTGGACTCTGCTGCGGCAACTTCGACCTTGAGGCCGGCGTAGTCGGGCAGCTCGATTTCCGGGCGGACGTCAACCTCGGCGTGGAACTTGAGTTCACCATCGGTGGCGGACGGGTCCGGAACCTCGGTGATCTCGACCTCGGGACGGCTCAGCGGGCGGATACCGGTTTCCTGGACGGCGGACTGGTACCAGCCGTTAAGGCCTTCGTTGATGGCTGTTTCCAGGACGTAGCCGCGGCCGACGCGCTGGTCAATCAGCTTGGAGGGGACCTTGCCCTTACGGAAACCGGGGACCTGGATCTGCGAAGCAACAGTCTTGTATGCCTCTGCGATGCTGGGCTTCAATTCCTCAAAAGGGACCTCAACATTGAGCTTGACCCGCGTGGGGGTGAGGTTCTCGACAGCGCTCTTCACAGTCTAAGTACTCCTGGCTTTAGGGGGTGGGGTTCTGCATTGCCACGTTCCGGCAGTCCTCGCAGAGTCGGGGTGACAGGATTTGAACCTGCGACTTCCTGCTCCCAAAGCAGGCGCTCTAGCCAAGCTGAGCTACACCCCGTAAGTGCACAGAACAGTCTACGGTTATTTTGTGGCGATTTGCACATTTGACAGCGGCGCCCCGCATTCGATTGAGTTATCCGCTTTCGACTGCTGCGGATAGGAACCCGTTTCGCGCGGCACCCATGACCCAGGCGCCGGCCGAGATGCTCCGATTTGCAATGGAATCCGCGCCGTTGCTATGATCTTCGAGTTGTCCGGCTGGTCCTAGTACGCTTGTCTTGTACGCTTGTACTAAGGAATCACGGGGACGTAGCTTAATGGTAAAGCCTCAGTCTTCCAAACTGATTACGCGGGTTCGATTCCCGTCGTCCCCTCCAGAAAACCTCCGCGGCAGGAATGCCCAGGCGGTGAAAGCCCCTCTTCGGAGGGGCTTTTTTGTGCCCTTTGTGCGCGCGGGCCTGTTCCTCAGTCCTTGCCGGGGGCACTACCGGGCTGGCAGCCCGGGCACCAATAGAGTTTGCGCGACCCCAGGTCGGTCAGCGCCACCGCGGTCCCGCACTCGCGGCAACCCATGCCGTTCCGCCGGTACACGAAGTGAGCCTCGTCCGGGTTCGGCAGCGCGCCGTCGCGGGAGCTCCAGTAGTGCAGCGGCGTCGTGATGATCCGGCCGTCCCGGACGCCGTCGGACATCATGGCCACGGTGTCATCCCACAGCTGCTCCGCGGCAGCCGCCGAAAGGGCGGTACCGGACAGCCAGGGATTGAGCCGTTGCCGGAACAGCAGCTCGGCGCGGTAGACGTTACCCACCCCTGCAATGACCTTCTGGTCCATCAGCAAGGCCGCAACCGGCGTCCGCCGGGAGCGCAGCCCGGAGGCAAAGCGGGCCCTGTCGCCCGGCCCGTTCCGGAGCGGGTCCGGCCCCAGCCGGGCACTCACGGCCGCCGCCTCAGCCTCGGTGATCGCCGCGCACGTGGTCGCGCCGCGGAGATCCGCCCAGCCGTGCGCCCCGACGAGGCGGACGCGGACGGCGCCCACGGGTTCAGGCGGGCCGCCGTACGCCTGGCGACCACCGGCGGCGTCGCCGGCCGGCTGCTTGCCGTCAGGCTGCCCACCGTCCCGGGTGCCGGGGCCGCCGTCGTAAACTTCACGCTCCCCCACTTTGCGGGGCGCCCCGATGCTGGAGGCGCCGCGGAATGTGGCGTCGCCGCCGAAATCCCAAGCGCCATAGAGCCCGAGATGGACGTGCAGCAGCAGCCCGTGGCCGAACTCCAGGAACAGGTGTTTTCCGTGCGCGGACGCCCGGGTGAGGACCTGGCCGTCCAACAGGGCCGCGCCCGGGGTGAAGCGCCCCTGCGGGCTCGAAACCGCCAGGCGCTCCCCCGCAAAAACGTCCCCGAACTGGCGCGCGAGGCGGTGGATGGAATGCCCCTCGGGCATTAGGCGATGATTTCGCCGGTGCGCTCATAGGCGGCAATCTTGCTGATCCGCCGGATGTGGCGCTCGTCCTGGCTGAACGGCTCGGTCAGGAACGCCTCGATGATGGTGGTGGCCTCCTCGACGCTGTGCTGGCGCCCGCCGACGGCAACCACGTTGGCGTCGTTGTGGTCGCGGGCCAGCCTGGCAGTCGAGAGGTTCCAGGCCAGTGCCGCGCGGACGCCGGTGACCTTGTTGGCAGCGATCTGCTCGCCGTTACCGGAACCGCCCAGGACAATTCCGAGGGCGTGGACGCCGGCTTCCTGGTCCGCGACGACGGCGAGGGCGGCGTTGATGCAGAAGGAAGGGTAATCATCGAGCGCATCGTAGACGCGGGGCCCGTGGTCAACGACGTCGTAGCCGCGGGCGGTGAGGTGGCTGACGAGGTGGGCGCTGAGTTCCATGCCGGCGTGGTCGGTAGCGATGTGCACGCGCGGGAAATCTGAAGTGGTCACTGCGGATCCGTTCAGTAGGGCACCGGCCGACGGCCGGGCGGCGATGGGGGCTGATCCAAGCCTACTAGGGCAACGGGTCGCCGCCGGCCCGGCGGGCGCGCGCCGCCACCCGGGAGAGCACCCGGGCCAGATTCTCTGCCGCGGCGACGGTGCCGCCGCTCACGGCCAACCGGCGCCCGTCGGACCGGTCGACGACGACGGCAGGCCCGCTGCTGACCAGCATCGCCGTCGTCCGGCCGTGGACCCGGTACCCCCAGCCGCCGAAGTCCGCGGCCTTGAGCACGTCCGGGGCGGCGGCTTCAATGGCGGCGGCAGGCACGTCGACGACCCGCAGGACGCCGCCGGCATAGACCCGAAGCCCGTCCCGATCGACCCGGATCCGTGCGAACAGGAACACTGCGGCCAGCACCGCCGCGGCCAGCAGGGCAACGGCCAGCCACGGGACCGCGATGGAGACCAGCGCGGCGGGCAGCAGGGTGGCGAGGCCCAGCATCACGAAAATCGAACTGCGGGCATGGACCCAGAGGCTGACCGAGTCCAGGGCCAGCAGGGGGTCGCGTTCCCGGTCCAGGGCCTCGCGCATGGCCCTGTCGTCGTCGACCGACCAGTTCTCGTCCGCTTTGAAGACGAAGCCCATGATCAGCCCGAGGGCGAGTGCCGCGCCGCTGCCCAGGGCCAGGACGGAGGCGTCCACGCGGGATGCCCGGGCGTCCGGCAGTCCCAGTTGTCCGACCAGCACGGCGGCAAGGACGGTCGTAACGAACAGGCTGAGGGCCAATCCTGCCCCCATCATGATCCGGCGCATCACCACCGGCCGGGACAGCGGCGCGGCCTGCAGCAACGAGGCCCAGCCGGTAATCACGATCAGGGCGGCGCCCGCGCCGACGACGGCAGGGAAAGGCGCGAAGTCGACCGCCCCGGCCCCGGACCACCGGACCGCCAGCGGTTCGGGAAGGTCCGCGCGGACAAGGAACGCACAGGCCGTAAACGCGGCGGCCAGCACGACGGGAAACCCCAGGGCAAAGCGGAGCGCCCTGGGGTCCACGGACTCCCGGATCATTCGCATGGATTAACGCTACCTCCGGAGCCGGGATCCGGAGCGGCGCCTGTGAACCGGGGTCTGGCGTTGCCCGCTCCGCGCCGCTTGCCACCGGCCGTTGATGTGAAAGAATAATTTCACAGTATCGACCGGCAACGCGGCCGGAAGCAATCCCTTCTGGAGGTCCACTTTGCCCGGTATGAACCTGACGCGCGCGGAAGCACGCGAGCGCGCTGCCCTGATCGCCGTCGACTCCTATCAGGTCAGCCTGGACCTCACCCGGGGCGTGGAGGTCTTCGGCTCCACCACCGCCGTGAAGTTCACGGCTGTGCCGGGGTCCTCGACCTTCATCGACGCCGTGACGGAGCGGGTGCACCGTGTGACCCTGAACGGCCGGGAGCTGGACCCGTCGCAGGTTTCCGACGGCGTCCGGATCCAGCTGCCGGACCTGGCGGCCGAGAACGAGTTGATCGTGGTGGCCGATGCCCCGTACATGAACACCGGCGAAGGACTGCACCGCTTCGTGGATCCGGTGGACGATGAGGTCTACCTGTACACACAGTTCGAGGTCCCCGATTCCCGGCGCATGTTCGCCGTTTTTGAACAACCCGACCTGAAGGCCAGCTTCAGGTTCACCATCACGGCTCCCGCCCACTGGGAGGTAGTGTCCAACTCCCCCACCCCGGCGCCTGTGGCTGCGGCTCCCGGCGCCGACGGCGCGGCGCGTTCCGTCTGGGAATTTACCCCCACCCCGCGGCTCTCCTCCTACGTCACGGCGCTGATCGCCGGGCCGTACCAGTCCGTGCGCAGCGAGTACACGTCGCCGCAAGGCTGGGTCACCCCGCTGGGCCTTTTCGCCCGCCGGTCGCTCATGCAGTACCTCGATGCCGAGAACATCTTTGAGCTCACCCGGCAGGGGTTCGAGTTCTTCGAGGACCAGTTCGGCTGCCCGTACCCGTTTGAGAAATATGACCAGCTCTTCGTCCCGGAGTTCAACGCCGGCGCCATGGAAAATGCCGGGGCCGTGACCATCCTGGAAGGCTACGTCTTCCGCGGCAAGGTCACCGATGCGCAGGTGGAACGCCGTGCCATCACCGTCCTGCACGAGCTGGCCCACATGTGGTTCGGCGACCTCGTGACGATGCGCTGGTGGAACGACCTCTGGCTCAACGAATCCTTCGCCGAGTACATGTCCCACCTGGCAGCCGTCGAGAACACCCGGTTCGATCATGCCTGGACCACGTTCGCGTCAGTGGAAAAGTCCTGGGCATACCGGCAGGACCAGCTGCCCACAACGCACCCGATCTTCGCGGACATCAACGACCTCCAGGACGTCGAGGTGAACTTCGACGGCATCACCTACGCCAAGGGCGCCTCGGTGCTGCGCCAGCTCGTGGCCTGGGTGGGGCCGGAAGAGTTCATGTCCGGGGTCCGCGAGTATTTCTCCAAGTACGCGTGGCACAACACCGAACTCAGCGACCTGATGGCCGAGCTGGAAAAGGCCAGCGGCCGCGACCTGGACGAGTGGGGCCGGCTGTGGCTGGAAACCGCCGGCGTGAACACGCTCGCGCCGGAGCTGGCGGTCGGCGAGGACGGCGTGATCACTTCTTTCGCGATCCTGCAGTCGGCGGTCGAGAGCCAGCCGACGCTGCGCCCGCACCGGCTCGCCGTCGGGTTCTATAACCTCACCGCTGCCGGAAAGCTGGAGCGCATCCACCGCGAGGAGCTCGACGTCGACGGCGACCGCACCGAGGTTCCGGCCCTGGCCGGCCTTGCCCGGCCCGATCTGATCCTGCTCAATGACGATGACCTGGCCTACGCGAAGATCCGCCTCGACCCCGCCTCCCTGGCAACAGCCACGGCGCATCTGAAGGACTTCAGCCAAAGCCTGCCCCGGACCCTGGTCTGGGGCTCGGCCTGGGACGCAGCGCGCGACGGCGAAACCCCGGCCCGCCGCTACGTGGAGCTGATCCTGGCCAACATCGCAGAGGAATCCGATTCCTCCGTGATCCAGGTCCAGCTCCGCCAGCTGGCCACCACGCTGACGTTCTACGTGGCCGAGGAGCACCAGGAGGCCACCACCGCGGCGGCCGCCGGGACCCTCTGGGAGCTCGCCGCCGCCGTTGAGGCCGGCTCCGACGCGCAGTTGCAGTTCGTGAAGTCCTTTGCGCTGCTCGCGCGCAGCACGGCACAACTGGATACCGTCAGCGGGCTGCTGGACGGCGCCGTGACCCTGCCGGGCCTCACAATCGACCAGGACCTGCGCTGGGAACTGCTCGCCTCCCTTGTCACCGGCGGCCGCGCCGGGCAGGACCGGATCGACGCCGAGCTGGCTCGCGACAACACCTCCAACGGCCAGAATGCCGCGGCCCTGGCCACGGCGGCCATCCCCACCCCCGAGGCCAAGGCCGCGGCCTGGGAGTCGATTGTGGTCAAGGGCGAGCTCTCCAACGCCATCCAGGGCTCCGCGGTGGCAGGCTTCACCCGGGTGCTGGACACGAGCCTGTTGGAACCGTACGCGGAGAAGTACTTCGAGGCCGTTCCGGGCATCGTTGCGGACCGGACGCACGCACTCGCCCAGCAGATCGTCGTCGGCCTCTACCCGGCCCAGCTCACCACCCAGGCCACGGTGGACCGCACGGACGAGTTCCTCGCCGCGCTGCCGGCTGACAACAGTTCGGCGCTTCGCCGGATGATGCTGGAAAACCGCGACGGCGTGGCCCGCGCACTGCGGGCCCGGCAGGCAGACGTCAGCCAACCTGACGCCGGCCAGGGGGCGCTCCATGAAGCTCGATGAGCACCGGTATGCGCTGACGGTCCGCTGGACCGGCAATCCGGGCGACGGCACCGCCTCCTACCGCGGATACTCCCGGGACCACGACGTCGAAATCCCCGGCCTGCCGGTCCTCAAAGGCTCCGCGGACCCGGCGTTTCACGGCGACCGGGACCGCTATAACCCCGAGCAGCTGCTGCTGGCGGCGCTCTCCCAGTGCCACATGCTGTCCTTCCTGCACGTGGCGGTGAAACACGGCGTGGTGGTGACGGCCTACGAGGACCGGGCGGCCGGGGTGATGCGGACCAACCGGGACGGCAGCGGCCAGTTCGAATCGGTGACGCTCAGCCCCCGGGTGAGCGTCACCGAACCGGCCGCCGCCGATCTGATGGAGACTCTCCACGCCGAGGCGAACAAGGTCTGCTTCATCGCCCGGAGCGTGAACTTCCCGGTGCTGCACCACCCGACCACCACCGTTGTGCCGGTCCCGTCGTGAGCTAGGTGCAGCATGAAGGATGCGGAGCGGGCCACCGCGCGGCGCTAGTCTTAAGCTGAACAATGTGCCAGAGGAGCGCCGCCGCCGATGTACCGCATGACCCTGCCCTACCTCATCACGGCCGAGGAGATTTCGGCCATCAACGTCACCGGCCTCATCATCAGCATTGCGGTGGGCGTCTCCGTGTGGCTCGGGGCATCGTTCGTGATCTCGCGGATCACCAGGCGCGTCGCCGCCGGGTCCACGTTCTTCAAAAAACCGCATTTCCGCTGGGTGCAGCCCGCCCTGCGGGTCCTGGACCACGAACGCCGGGTCCAGCGGGCCAACACCATCGGTTCACTGCTTCGCAGCGTCACGGGCGTTGTCGTGGTGATGATCACCGTCATCTATGTCTTCAATAACCTCAACGTGAACATCGCCCCGTTGCTCACAAGCGTCGGAATTCTCGGCGTCGCCATCGGCTTCGGCGCACAGCAGCTCATCCGCGACTTCCTCTCCGGGATCTTCATCACCATCGAAGACCAGTTCGGGATCGGCGATGTGATCGAGACGTCCGAGGTGGTGGGCACGGTCGAATCCGTGGGCCTGCGGATCACCCGGGTGCGGTCCGAGAACGGCACCGTCTGGTACCTGCGCAACGGCGAGATCCTGCGCGTCGGCAACCGCTCCCAGGGGACCTACATCCCGCCCGCCGCAGAACCGGCTGACAGCCCCGACGCCGGGGCGGACCCCCGGCAGAAGTCCGGAGACTAACCATGACGATCCCCATCGGCGAACCCGCCCGCCCCAGGCAACTGATGCAGAACGACCCTTTCAGCCAGCCCGGCTACACGGACAACTTCTACGACGCCGTCGGCGGCCACGAGACCTTCGTGAAACTGATCGACGTCTTCTACGACGGCGTCGCGGCGGACCCGCTGCTTCGGCGGATGTATCCCGAAGAGGACCTCGGCCCGGCCAAACGGCGCTTCCTGATGTTCCTGGAACAGTACTGGGGCGGACCGACCACCTACGGCGAGGAACGCGGACACCCGCGGCTGCGGATGCGCCACCAGCCCTTCCGTGTCACGCCCGAGGCCAAGGACCGCTGGCTGCACCACATGCGGGCAGCGGTGGACGCCCTGGAACTCCCGCCGCTGTACGAAGGGACGCTCTGGGACTACATGGAGCGTGCTGCCCTGTCGATGGTCAACAGCCCGTCTGACGGCTGACGGGCCGCGACCGACGGTTCCACGCCTGACCGGAGGTCCTCCCGGCCCCGGCTACAGGCCGGTTCCGGTCCGGGCGAGGACGTGCCCGCGGGTTCCGCTCAGGCGGAACCAGCGGCCGGCGCGGTAGAGCTGCTGCTCCCCGTCAGCCAGGAAGCCCAGGGTGAGCGCCGCGAACGCGGCCCCGGCCGGCACCCCGCCGGCTCCGGGCAGTTCCCGGCCCCAGACCGTGGCGCGGGCGTTGTTCACGATCAGCGCGCCGGGCTTGTCCGGCATGATCGCGGCCACCTCGGCGATTCCCGCCTCCGCTGCCTCGCGCAGGGCGGCGTCCGGCACGGCACCCAGGAGTTCCCAGCCGGAGCGGGGCGCACCGATCCCGGCCCACGATTCGTTGACCGCAACCGGCGGAAGCGGCAGCTCGACGTCGTGTTCGCCGGCCCGGGCCAGCCGGTCCAGCACCGCGGACAGGGCGACGGTGACGTCGGCGTCAGCGGGCTGCGCCAGCGACATCGTGCGGAGCCCGAGGATCGTGGGAGTCGACTCGCCGAGCAACCGGGGCCGCAGGATACAGACATAGGCGGCGAGGACCGCGCCGGAGGCCTGGAGGCGGATGGCGCCGTCGTCGACGGTTTTGGCCCGGGTCGCGAAGGTACGCAGGTCGGCAAGGTCGCGGGGATCGGTGAACTGCAGGGGGCTCGTTAGGACATCAGACACGCTACCGACTCTACCGGCTGTGCCTCCTTGGAGCGGTGCCGGGAGGCCGTCTAGAGTCGAACCATGACTGAAGCCGATGCCGGAATGCAGGCGCCGCCCGCCGCGGATCCCACCTCCTCGTTGATCCAACTCCTGAACCTGGGCGAACTGGAGGGCGCCCGGACGGACGAGGACATCTTCATGGGACCGTCCCAGCAGCAGCCCCACCAGCGTGTTTTCGGCGGCCAGGTGCTGGCGCAGTCGCTCGTGGCCGGGAGCCGCACGGTGGACCCGGCACGGAGCGTCCACTCCATGCACGGCTATTTCCTGCGGCCCGGAGACGCCACCAAGCCGATCACGTTCGGGGTCCAGCGGCTCCGGGACGGACGGTCCTTCTCGGCGCGTCGCGTCCACGCCTATCAGGAGGGAGCGCCCATCCTGTCCATGATTGCCTCCTTCCAGAACGAGGACGACGGCGTGGAGCACCAGTCGGTGATGCCGGCAGGGATCCCTGATCCCGAGTCCCTGCCCAGCACCGCGGACCTGCTGGGGAAGTTCGACCACCCCGTGGCCAGGCACTGGTCCTTTGAGCGGCCCTTTGACATCCGGCACGTTGACCCGGCCCTGTACGTTTCGGCCAACGGAACCAAGGAAGCCCGGAACGCGGTCTGGATGAAGACCTTCGGCCCGATGCCCGACGACCCGGGCATGCACCGCGCCGCCCTGGCCTATGCCAGCGACTACACGATCCTGGAGTCAATTCTCCGCCAGCACGGACTGAGCTGGATCACCCCCGGGATGTCCGTGGCGAGCCTGGACCACGCGATGTGGTGGCACCGGCCGGTCCGGGTCGACGAGTGGCTGCTTTACGTGCAGGAATCCCCCAGCGCCCAGGGCGCCAGGGGCCTGGCCACCGGCAAGATCTTCAGCCGCGACGGCAGGCACGTGGCCACCGTCGCGCAGGAGGGCATGGTCCGGGTGCCCTAGGAAGCACAGAAGGCCGGCTCCTGACCTGCGGTGCAGATCGGGAGCCGGCCTTCCTCATGCGCGGCTAGTCGCGGGTCAGGCGGCGGTGGGTCACGCGGTGCGGCTTGGCTGCATCGGCGCCCAGACGCTCAACCTTGTTCTCCTCGTACGACTCGAAGTTACCCTCGAACCAGTACCACTTCGAGGGGTTCTCCTCGTCACCTTCGTAGGCGAGGATGTGCGTGGCCACGCGGTCCAGGAACCAGCGGTCGTGCGAGACCACGACGGCGCAGCCCGGGAATTCGAGCAGCGCGTTCTCGAGGCTGCTGAGGGTCTCAACGTCGAGGTCGTTGGTCGGTTCGTCAAGGAGCAGCAAGTTGCCGCCCTGCTTGAGGGTCAGGGCCAGGTTGAGGCGGTTCCGCTCACCACCGGAAAGCACACCGGCCTTCTTCTGCTGGTCCGGGCCCTTGAACCCGAAAGCTGCTACGTAGGCGCGCGACGGCATTTCGACGTGCCCGACCTGGATGTAATCGAGGCCGTCGGAGACGACCTCCCACAGGGTCTTGTTCGGGTCGATGCCGCCGCGGCTCTGGTCGGCGTAGGAGATCTTGACGGAATCGCCGATCTTCAGTTCGCCGCCGTCGAGGGGCTCCAGGCCGACGATGGTCTTGAACAGGGTGGACTTGCCCACGCCGTTCGGGCCGATGACGCCAACGATCCCGTTGCGCGGCAGCGAGAAGGAGAGACCGTTGATCAGGGTCCGGTCGTCGAAGCCCTTCTGCAGGTTCTTCGCTTCCAGGACGAGTCCGCCCAGGCGCGGGCCCGGCGGGATCTGGATCTCTTCGAAGTCAAGCTTGCGGGTCCGGTCAGCCTCGGCTGCCATCTCCTCGTAGCGGGCCAGGCGTGCCTTGGACTTGGTCTGGCGTCCCTTGGCGTTGGAGCGGACCCATTCGAGTTCCTCGGTGAGCCGTTTGGCCTGCTTGGCGTCCTTCTTGCCCTGGACTTCGAGGCGGGCACGCTTCTTCTCGAGGTACGTGGAGTAGTTACCCTCATACGGGTACAGGTGGCCGCGGTCCACTTCGGCGATCCACTCGGCCACGTGGTCGAGGAAATACCGGTCGTGGGTGACGGCGAGGACGGCGCCGGCATAGCTGGAGAGGTGCTGTTCCAGCCACAGGACGCTTTCGGCGTCGAGGTGGTTGGTGGGTTCGTCAAGGAGCAGCAGGTCCGGCTTCTGGAGCAGCAGCTTGCACAGGGCGACGCGGCGACGCTCACCACCGGAGAGCAGTGTGACATCGGAGTCGGCGGGCGGGCAGCGCAGGGCGTCCATGGCCTGTTCGAGCTGGGAATCGAGGTCCCAGGCGTCGGCGGCGTCGATCGCTTCCTGCAGGTGACCCATTTCCTCGAGGAGGGCGTCGTAGTCCGCGTCGGGGCTGGCCATTTCCTCGGAGATCTCGTTGAAGCGCTGGATCTTTCCGTAGATTTCACCGACGCCTTCCTGGACGTTGCCCAGAACGGTCTTCTCTTCGTTCAGCGGCGGCTCCTGCAGCAGGATGCCGACCGTGTAGCCGGGGCTGAGCCTGGCCTCACCGTTGGAGGGAGTGTCCAGTCCTGCCATGATCTTCAGAATGGTGGACTTACCGGCACCATTCGGGCCCACGACGCCGATCTTGGCACCCGGGAAGAAGGACATGCTCACGTCATCGAGGATAAGTTTTTCGCCAACGGCCTTGCGGGCCTTGGTCATTGTGTAGATAAATTCCGCCATGCCTACAAATCTAGTGGCTCGACGGGCATAACTCACATTCCGTCGGCGTGCGCGACGCCGCCGGCCGCCGCCGGAGTGTGAGTTGCGCCCGCTGGTCTCCCGCCGCAAGCCGCCGCGCAGTCCGGTGCCGGCCGGCCGCGGGTCCAGGCGCGGGTTCAGGCAGCAGAGTCCTTGAGTTCGCCGGTTTCCAGGTCAACCCCGTCGAGCCCGGAGACATCGTCCCCGAAGCCGCTGTCAGGATCCCGCTGTGCCGTGGGATCGTCCTCGTCCTCATGGCCGCCGTCCCTGGCGGCGGGGTCGCCGTCCTGGTGCGCTCCCGCCGCCTGCTCCACCGCCCGGGGACCGGCACCCGTCGTGCGGGTGAAATTCGCCGAACCCCACATGAGGTCGTGCCCGACGGACTCGGCATCGATTTCCACTGCGTGATGGATCCTTCCGTCCTTCTCCCAGCTCCGCAGCTTCAGCCTGCCGACAACAATAACCCGCTGGCCCTTTTTGATACTGCAGCCCATGTTTCCCGCGAGCTGCCGGTATCCCTGGACGGTGAACCAGTTCGTGTTCCCGTCGATCCAGGTGTCGGACTTCCGGTCAAAGCGCCGCTCGGTGGCTCCCATACGGAAATTCGCCGTGGGGACTCCCCCGGGCGTCGTCGAACTCTTGATCTCCGTGGCAACGAAGCCGCGGACCGTGATGTTGTCAGTCATTCCCTTGTCCTGTCTCTCTCGTGCTGTCTCGGACCTGCCATGCCCTGGCAGGTGCATCCAGCTTCACGCCGGCGGTCCGTGGACGGGAGCCCCGGCTGCCTCCATGTGGATAACCGGAGGCCGCGAGGCACGCTAAACTTTTCTAGGCGTCCCCGGCAACGGCCGGAGCGCACGCCAACGTGCCCCAGTAGCTCAGGGGATAGAGCAGCGGCCTTCTAATCCGCCGGTCGGGGGTTCGATTCCCTCCTGGGGCACAAAAGAAGCGGCCCTGACCTGCGAAAACGCAAGGTCAGGGCCGCTTTCGCACTCAGGGCCCAGGGCAGGGCTCAGGGCTCAGGGCTCAGGGCTCAGGGCAGGGTCAGGACCAGCGGGCCGTCGGCAGTGATGGCCACCGTGTGCTCGCTGTGGGCCGCGCGGCGTCCGTTGGCCGACCGGAGGGTCCATTCGTCGTCGTCGTGGAAATAATCGTCCTTGCCGCCGAGAATCAGCATCGGCTCGATGGCGATGACCAGCCCCTCGGTGAGCTTGATCCCGCGGCCCGGCCGCCCCTCGTTGGGGACGTGCGGTTCGGCGTGCATGGTCTTGCCGATCCCGTGGCCGCCGTGATCGGCGAGCAGACCGTAGCCGGCCCGGCGCGCGGCTCCGCCAATCGCGTAGCCTAGATCACCCATCTTGTTGCCGACCCGGGCCGCGTCGATACCCCGTGCCAGGGCAGCGTCCGTGGCCTCGATGAGCGCCAGGTCCACCGGATCCGCGGTCCCGACGATGAAACTTATTGCGGCGTCGCCGCACCAGCCGTCCAGGAAGGCGCCGCAGTCGACGCTCAGCAGGTCGCCGTCCCGAAGCCGGTAGTCGTTGGGGATTCCATGCACCACGGCATCGTTGACGCTGGTGCAGATTACGCCAGGAAACGGCACGGAGGACCACCGCGGCTTGTAGTTCAGGAAAGCCGGTGTCGCCCCGGCATCGGCTATGCACTCGGCGGCCAGCCCGTCCAGTTCCTTGAGGGAAACTCCGACCGCGGCGGCCTCCCGGACCCGTGCCAGCGTGCCGGCAACCGCCCTGCCGGCTTCGCGCATCAGGGCAATCTCGTCCGGGGTCTTGATCATTGACATGGATCCAACTCTAGGGCCAGCTGGCGTCTGGCTAAAGTGTTCCCATGGCCCGTACGGACTTGATCGCAGCTATCGGGACCCGGCTGGCGAGCCAGCCCTGCAGGGACCCCGACCTGTGGATCCGGCGGGCCTCCATCACGTCCCAGCCCGGCGCAAGAGCGCTTCGCAAACTTTCTTAGTTCGGGCGCGGCGACGAGTGCCTGCGACCCAGCCTGGGCCCGCGGCGGGAGTCCCGGGAGTCGACGGCGAGGATCGTCACGTCGATCTTGCCTGCGTCCAGGCCCGTCATGCTGATTCGCTGCCGGATCAGGCGCTGAAGATCCTCGGCTACGGCGAGCGCCGTGAAGGCCATGTCCGTGGCGATGTCGACCTGGACGTCGGCCCGTCCGTCCCGGATGGTGACCCATACGCCGTTGTGGCGGGAAGTCTTGATTTTTCCCGCTACGCCGGGGAGGTTGCGTCCCATCCTCGTTCCAAGGCCGGTCAGCAGGTTGCGCAACGTCGGCTCCAGCCGGAGTACGCCCGGGGTATCGAGGGCTGCCCGCATGGCAAGGTCCGCTATGACCGCGCCGTCGACCAGTTGGCCGCGGATAGGTTTTTCATTCATCGTAGAGGTCCTCCACAGTGATATTGATGGCTCCGTCGGCGACGCCGAAGTGGGCGAGCATGGTTCCGGCCAGTTTGTGGCGCAGGGTGTTGATGCGCGCCGGTGTCAACGACCCGGCGGCAGCCACAACGCGCAGATTGACGTCCAGCCGGGCCGCCTGATGGTCCTCCCGGGGGGCGCTGACGGGCTCGGCGGCCACTTCGATATGGCATCGGCGGGCCCGCACCCCGGGCACTTCCCGGACCGCGTCGCGGATCACGGCGCAGATCGCCTGCTCGCTGATGCTGATCGCGCCCGCGGCCGCGTCGGCAAGCCGGATCGTTTTGCCTCTGCGCACCTCCGAACGGGCCACGTCCATCACGGCAGCAGTGACGTTCTCCCGCAACTCCAGTCGCGGGTTTCGCACATCTGCGTCGCGCAGGGAATCCGTGGCTTGCCGCAGACGCAGCAGGCTTTCGCGTGCGGCACGGCACTGGGCGCACTGTTCCTGGTGCGGGGTAGGCGGCTCTGCGATGGTCGCCCAGATCCGGTCGATCGGTTCCCCGCAGCCCAGCCGCGGAACATCAGGTTCTATCGCCATTGCTCGAGCCCCTCCGCTAGATGGTGCCGTGCGCGGGCGAGTCGGCCTCGGACAGCGCTCTGGCTGATTTCCAGCGCGGCGGCGATCTCCGCGTAACTGCGGCCGTGGATCTCGTATAACAGCCAGCATGCCCTCAGCTCAGCAGAAATGCTGCGCAGCAGGCCGGTGAGGGCGTGCATCTCCGCTGCTGCCTCGGCGGCCGCGGGCGGATCGACGTCGGCCGGCGCCACGCTGCTGGTGCTGGTCCAATCCCACTGCGCGACGTCGATACAGGGCTCCGGATGCCGGGCGCGCCGCCGCAGGACATCCAGGCAGTGGTTTGTGGCCAGGCGGTAGAGCCACCCGCCGAAGGCGTCGACGTTCTGAAGCGCCGGCAGGCCGCGCCAGCTGGCCGTGAGCACCTCCTGGACTGCGTCCTCGGCCTCTCCACGGTCATTGAGCATCCGGTAGGCGAGACGGAAGAGTTTGCCTTGATAGGCGATCACGAGGTCTTCGAACGCGACGGGATCACCGTCCTGGGCGAGGGCGACGAGCGAGCCTTCATCCAGATCGGTCACTTCTTCGGAAAAGCGTCCTTGCCCGTCCACTAGGCCACCCGTCCTGCCGGCCTGATGCCCGGCGTCGCGCCTGTGCCCAATATGGCATGGACAGGCCACGGACGGAAGTTGCATGGGTCTGAAAGTTTTTCGAGATCCGCGTGAGGATTCCGTCCGGGCTTCGTCTTTACCGGTGTACACACATCAGATCGTCCCCTGAGGAGAGGGTTCCCATGGCAGAGCAACAGTCCCCGTCCGGATCATCCGGCACGGTCGCCGCATCGTCGGGGCAGGAAGAAACCGCGGTGCAGCAGAAGAAGATGGACGCCTTACATACCGACCGCGGGGACACCACGATCGAGGAGGGTGTGGTTCAGAAACTGGCCGGGATGGCCACTCGGGAAGTGCCCGGCGTTTATGCCATGGGCAGCGCCGGCCGGCGCGCCTTCAGCGCCTTGGCGGAACGGATTCCCGGTTCGCAGACGAACGTCAGCGGCGGCGTGAGCGTGGAAAAGGGCGAACGCCAGACCGCAATCGATGTGTCCATTGTGGTGGAGTACGGCATCTCCATTGTGGAGATCAGCAACAACATCCGCCGCAATGTCATTCAGTCGGTGGAACACGCCACGGGCCTTGAAGTTATTGAGGTCAACATCCATGTCACCGACGTCCATCTGCCCGGTGATGAGGGCCCCGCGGACGAACCTAAGCCTGATCGACTCCAGTAACCGGCCGATTGCCTGATCCCGGCGGGGATGGACCGGGGCGGGGAACGGGAAGGAAGAAAATCTGATGTCCACTACACGTTGGTGTTTGACCGTGGGTCTGGTGCTTGGCATTGTGCTTGCGTTCGGCGGGTGGCTCTCGCTGCTGATTGTGGTGCTGTTCGGTCTGATCGGACTGATCGTCGGTCGGGTCGCGGACGGGAAACTCGATCTGAACGCCCTGTTCGGTAAGGCTTCGAGCCGATGAATGCCGGTGCCCATGCCCTGCCGCCGGAGCTGCCCGGTTTCCAGCCCGCCGCCGGCGCGGGCAATGGGTCCCGGGGACATACGGAACTGGCGGTGAAGGTCATCGAAAAGATCGCCAGCGAAGTCGCCCGGGAAGAGTCCTCGTCCGGGGGCGCATCCGGAGGATTTATGGGCATTGGCGCCCGTGCCGACATGTCGGCACGTCCGAAGACGTCCGTGGAACTCATGGGCAATGTTGCCGTCCTGACGATCGAGGTGGCAATGCCGTATCCGGCACCCCTTCGTCAGGCGGCTGGGCGTCTGCGCCGACGGATCGTGTCCCGGGTTACGGAACTTACGGGGGTGCAGGTCAGGCAGGTGGACATCCGCATCCTGTGGCTCAAGAGCAGCAGGGACGCACCGACCCGGAGAGTGCTGCTATGAGGGGGCAACCGTGAGCCGCGCGGCCCGGGACGGCGGGCGTTCATTGCGGCACCGCCCCAGGCGTACCGGCCCGGCCATCGGAATGGGGCTGATTCTGCTGGCGGGAGGCGTGTTCCTGGTCTGGATCAGCGCGGTCCGGCTGTTCGGCGAGGCATGGCCCGGTTTCCTGCATGACGGGCGGGACTGGCTGACGGCGCTGACCTGGAACGATCCGGCCATGTGGGGAATCGGTATTGCGGCGGCCCTGCTGGGGCTGATCCTGGTGCTGGCCGCCGTAGTGCCGGGCGCCTACAATGCACTGCCGGTCCGGAGTCCCGGCAGCCCCGCCGACGCTTCGAAGCAGAAATCCGGGCCGGAGGTGGTGATGACCCGGCGCGGGGTCGCCCGCCTGGCATCAGCCTGCTGCGCCGCGATCGACGGCGTCGGATCGGTTACGGCTACTGCCACCGCCAGCAGGGTCCATCTGATTGTCGATACCCCCCTGCATAAAACGTCGCAGCTTCAGGCCCGGATTGTGGGAGAAGTCCGCGAGCTCCTGGCGGCATCAGGCCTGGAACCGCTGCCGAAGGTTACCGCGGCCGTCCGGTCGCGCAACTGACCTGCGGATTACCGCCCGATCATCCACAACGACAAAAGGCAGCCTAATGGGAGAGCATGCGGGAACGTTGAACCGGATCTGGTTGTTTGTCCTGGGCCTGCTGTCGTTGCTCGCCGGAGCCTTGATCCTGCTCCAGGCAAACGGGCTGCTGGCGGGCCTGAGCGGCTTGGCCGTAGCGGATGCCGGTGCCCGGGTTATCAGCGGCGACCTGTGGGCGCTTGCCAACCGCCCCGAGACGGCGGTGATCCTGGGGATCCTGGGAATTGTTGCCGCGTTGCTGGGTCTGCTGTGGGTCCTCGCCCAGATTCCGAGGAAAGGCCGGGCCGCACCGTACCGTCTCAACGACAGCGAGGCGGCCGGATTCACCCTTTGTGACACCTCGGTCCTGGCTGAGGCCCTGGATGCCAGCATTTCGAGGCTGACCGGCGTTGTCTCGTCGAATTCGGTGCTGCGCGGTACGGCCGACGCCCCGGACGTGACAACCCGCCTGACCGTTACCGACCGGGCCGACATCCAGGGCCTGGTCCGTCAGATCCAGACGTCGGCCCTCGCGGAACTCTCCAGCACCTTGGAGACACCAGACCTGCGCTGGAGACTGCAGGTTGACATCATCGCCCGCCCCCAGGGCGCCGGCGCGCCCGTGACCGCCTCAGGCATCGTGCTGCAGTAGCACTAACCCGCATTAGCACCGGCCTGCCGACGAGCCGTCCCGCGGGAGCTCCCGGTCAGATGACCGGACGCGTAGTGACTGGTTCGTCGGACTTTGCGAACAACAGCTTGGTCCGTGGATCCAGGAAGATCAGGTAGAGCCCGAAGAGCAGCGCGATGATCGCGGCCGCGTTCCGGGCCAGCGTCAGGGCGAGGCCCAGGTCTGCGGTCTGCAGGTAGGGGAAGACCTCCAGCTGGTCCGAGATCGCGTAGACCATAAAGAAGGACACCACGAAATACAACGCCTTGACCTGCCAGTCGTCACGGATGCCGGTGACGGCGAACAACGGAATGAGCCAGACGATGTACCAGGACTGGATCATCGGAGCCAGCAGAACGACGGCGGCAAATGCCAGGGTCAGCCGTCGTATCAGGCGGTCGTGGTCGCCCCGGAAGATCTGCCAGGCGACGATCCCGACGGCGAGCACCTTCCCGGCGTCGTATACCCATTTGGCCAGTCCCCATCCCTCCAGCCCGAATGCATTGGAGATGGAGGCGACAATCAGTCCGAGCAGGCCGATCGGGGCGTACCAGATCCAGATACTGCCCGGCGCGGACAGCCCGTTGATCCAGCCGAACCCGAATCCGTTGACCAGGCTCATGGCGTACAGCATTGCCAGGCTGAACCCGGCGGTGAGACCCCAGAACACGAATCTGCGCGGCCAGCTGGCATTCTTGCCGGCCCACAGCAGGCCGATGAAGGGCAGGAAGACGATGGTGATCGGTTTGACGGCGATTGACAATGTCACGAGGACGAGACCCAGGATGAACCGGCGGGTGGCGCAGTAGTAGAGGCCGGCGAGGGCCAGGCCGATCATGAGCGCGTCATTGTGGACGCTGGCGATGAAGTTGGTGAGGAACAGCGGGTTGGCGGCGGTCAGCCACAGTGCCCGGTGCGGGTTGACGCCGTGCAGTTCGGCGAGCTTGGGGACATAGATCACGCACAGGACGATCCCGATCAGGGCGGCGAGGCGGAACAGCATAACGCTGGCCTCGGGATGGACCTGGGTGGCCCACACTACGAATTGTTCGATCCACAGGAACAGCTGCCCGTAGGGGACCGGCGCTTCGGTCCACATCTTGTCGGCGCCGAGTTGGAAGTAGTTGGACAACGCGGAAATGCCGTTTTCGTAGGGGTTGAAGCCCTCCACCATCAGCCGTCCCTGCCCGATGTAGGCGTAGACGTCCCGGCTGAACAGCGGCACGGAGAACATCATGGGCAGCCCCCACGCCACCGTGGCCTGCAGGGTAGCCTTCCGTGCCTGCGGGCCCCAGTGCCGGACCCGCTGCCCCAGCCGGAGCCAGGCCCGGACCAGGAGCATGCCCCCGATGGCCAGCAGGACGATGGAGAGCCCGACGCCGACGGCCTCGGTGCGCATCCAGATGAACAGGGGTACCCGGCGGAGTTCCGAAACCGGGGCCAGCCAGCCGACGCCGAGGGAGCCGACGGCCATAAACATCGAGCCGACGAATCCTGCGATGAGCGGGGAGCGGGCGTTGTCCACTTCGGCCACGGCGGCCGTCGGGGAAGGGAGGGGCGCACCCGCAGCCTTTGCCCCCACCGCAGGTACAGGCGCCGTCATCTCAGGATCGTCCAATCTGTTGGGGGGAACATCGGCTCCCGCTGCCGGCCGCAAATCACCGCCCGGGGCACGCCGGGCCGACGAAGAAAGCGACACCCGGGTACCCGAAATCCTAGCACCGGACCGATCACGGGCGCCGAAACCGTTACGCTGGGCGGGTGCCTATATCTAATGAACGCATCGTCTGGATCGACTGCGAAATGACCGGCCTGGATACCGTCAACGACGCCCTGATCGAGGTCGCGGCCCTGGTGACGGACTCGGAGCTGAACATCCTCGGTGACGGCGTCGACGTCGTCATCAAGCCCGACGATGCCGCGCTGGCCCAGATGAACGACTTTGTCCGGGACATGCACACCCGGTCCGGGCTGCTCAAGGAACTCCCCCACGGCAAGACCATGGCCGAGGCGCAGGCCGTCATCCTGGACTACATCAAGAAATGGGTGCCTGACCCGCGGAAGGCCCCGCTCGGCGGCAACTCCGTCGGGACTGACCGGGTGTTCCTGGTCCGCGATATGCCCGAGGTCGTCGAGCACCTGCACTACCGTGTCATCGACGTCAGCACCATCAAGGAACTCTCCCGGCGCTGGTACGCGCGGGCTTACTTCCAGTCCCCCGCCAAGTTGGGCGGACACCGCGCCCTCGGCGACATCAAGGATTCGATCGACGAACTCCGGTACTACCGGGAGGCGGTTTTCGTCCCCGCTCCCGGCCCGGACAGCAAGACCGCGCAACGGATCGCGCAGTCCGTGACGGGCACCGCCGGCGACCCCGCGGCCAACCCGGCGTCGGCCGGGTAACACCGGTCATCCCGGCGGCCGCAGATGTAATCTGCACCACGTTTTAGGAAAATTTCGTCAAATCGGGCCGAAGTGGCAAAAGCACCCCCAAACAACAGGTAAGCTATTTGTCGTTGCCTTAGCAGCCAGCCGGTCCGCCGGAAGGCCTGACAAGGCACATGGTGGGCGTAGCTCAGTTGGCAGAGCGCCTGGTTGTGGTCCAGGAGGTCGCGGGTTCAACCCCCGTCGCTCACCCTCATGAAGGACGGCAGTGTTTGTCCGACCTTTCGCAAAGGCCGCACCGGATATCCGGTGCGGCCTTTGTTGTCTGTATTGAAGTCCGCCGCCCATCATCACCCCAGGATCTGACGTTGGAAGGACCCGCCGTGAAGCGCACGCTCTTTGAAGAGGACCACGAGATGTTCCGTGAGATCGCCACGGAGTTCAATGCGCGCGCGATCGCCCCGCACTACGCCCAGTGGGACGAGGACCACATGATGTCCCGGGAACTCTGGACGGCGGCTGGCGAGCAGGGCCTGCTGGGCCTCGCAGTTCCGGAGGAATTCGGCGGCCTGGGCATGAATGACTACCGCTTCCGGGCTGTCCTGGACGAGGAGTTCGCCAGGAGCAACCACCTCGCCGTCGGCCTCGCCTTCCACCTCCACGACGACATGGTCCTCCCCCACCTCCTCGCCTACGGTTCGGAGGACCTCAAGGCCCGCTGGCTGCCCGGGATGGTTTCCGGCGAACTGGTCACCTCCGTCGCGTGGACCGAACCCGGCGCCGGTTCCGACTTGCGTGGCATCCGGACCAAGGCCGTCCGCGACGGCGACGATTGGCTGATCAGCGGCCAGAAAACTTTCATCGGCAACGGCATCTCCGGGGACGCTTCCCTCGTCCTGGCCCGGACCGACGGCAGCACCGGCCGTGGCGGCAGCGGCTCCTTCTCCCTCTTTATGGTCGGCAAGGGCGAGGGGTACACGACCGGCAGGCAGCTGGACAAGATGGGCCTCAAGGCCTCGGACACTGCTGAGCTGTTCTTCGACAACGTCCGGGTCCCGCACGCGGACCTCGTCGGCGAGGCGGGCAAAGGACTGCAGTACGCGGCCGAGCAGCTTCCGCAGGGACGGCTGGCCATCGCGGTGGCAAGCTCCGCCGTTGTCCGGGCGATGTTTGAGGCGACCGTCCGTTACACGAAGGACCGCAATGCCTTCGGCGAACGCATCATCGACTTCCAGAACAGCCGTTTTGAACTCGCCGACATCCTCACCGAGGTCGAGGTCACGGAGGCCTACGTTGACCAGGCCATCCTCGCCTTCAACGCCGGCGAACTCGATGCCGCCTCGGCCGCCCGCGCGAAGCTGTGGGCCTCGGAGCGGGCAAAGTCCGTGACCGACCGCTGCCTCCAGTTGCACGGCGGCTACGGCTACATCATGGAGTACCCGGTGGCGCAGGCCTACCTTGCCGCCCGGCTCCTGACCATCTTCGGCGGCACCAACGAAATCATGCGCGACGTCGTCGGCCGCAGCATCGCCGGCTGATCCTCCCCGCGCACCTAAGGAAGCACCTGACATGACCGTTTTACCTATCACGATCTGGGGCGAACCCGTCCTGCACCGCCGGGCCGCGGAAGTTGAAGTCTTCGACGACGAACTCCGCACCCTGATCGCCGACATGTTCGAGACCAACGAGGCCGCGAACGGCGTCGGCCTCGCGGCGCCGCAGGTGGGGGTCGGCAAACGGCTCTTTGTCTACAAGTTCGAGAACGACGACGGCGCTCCCCCGTCCGGCGTCGTCGTCAACCCTGTCCTGACACTCTCCAAGGTGTCCGGTGCCCTGCCGGACCCGGACGAGGAAGAAGAGGGCTGCCTGTCCTTCCCCAGCGGCATGTATCCGCTCAAGCGGGCCGAGTGGGCCCGGGTTCAGGGTTTCGACGGCGACGGGAACCCCGTGGATTTCGAGGCAACGGAATGGTTCGCCCGCGTGATCCAGCACGAGTACGACCATCTGGACGGCAAGTTGTACGTCAACCGGCTAATCGACCGCTACGCCCGCAAGGCCATGAAACAGGCTAAAAAGAACGGCTGGGGTGTCCCCGGGCTGACCTGGATGCCCGGCGTCGACCCGGATCCGTTCGGCCACTGAGGCGTTCCGGGACGCCGGCCTTAGGAGGCGGATTCGGCTGCCCTCCCTGCGCGGGATGAGCCACGGCCGGACCACGGCGGCAGGACCAGCCCGAACATGATGGCCGCGATCACAACCCTGCTGCCGCCAGAAACCGGACCATCAGCAGCGCAGCGGCAATCCCGGCAAGGCTCCGCACCAATTCATTCGACATCCTCCAAGCCTACCGAGCCGGCCCGCCGGGGCGCCCGGCTTCATGACAGCCGGTGCAGCCGCACCGCCTACGGCTGCCTGTCCTTGCCGAGGAACGATGCGTGGTCCGGGACATAGCGGAAGAGTTCCCGCGGAGGGCGCGTGTAGTTGACGGCCTTGGGGCGTTGAGGCAGCGTCACCGGCTCCGACTGCACTTCCGTGTAGTCGATGCTGGACAGCAGATGGAAAATCATGTTGATCCGTGCCCGCCGCTTGTCCTCGGCTTCCACCACATACCAGGGCGATTCCGCGGTGTCCGTCTGCATGAACATTTCGTCTTTGGCCCGCGAGTAGTCCTCCCACCGGAGAATCGATTCCCGGTCCATCGGCGAAAGCTTCCAGCGCCGCATGGGATCATTCAGGCGCGATTTGAACCGCCGTTCCTGTTCAGCGTGGCTGATCGAGAACCAGTACTTGAAGAGCAGGATCCCGTCCTGAATCAGCAGCCGTTCAAAAACGGGGCACTGGGCCAGGAAGCGCTTATGTTCCGTAGGAGTGCAGAATCCCATGACGTGCTCGACGCCGGCCCGGTTGTACCAGGAGCGGTCCATCAACACGATCTCCCCTGCCGCGGGCAGTTCGGCCACGTAGCGTTGAAAATACCACTCTCCGCTTTCCCGGTCCGTGGGCGCCGGCAGCGCAACGATCCGGGCGACGCGGGGGTTCAGGTATTCGGTGACCCGTTTGATGGCGCTGCCCTTGCCCGCGGCGTCCCGTCCTTCGAAGATCACCAGGACCCGGGCGCCGGTGCTGCGGACCCAGGATTGGAGTGCGACCAGCTCGGCCTGGAGACGGAAGAGTTCCGCTTCATAGACGGCCAGGTCCAGCCTTTCCGGCTTCTTCGCCGCGCGTCCCGGGGCACCCTTCCGGGCAGGTTTGGACTTGCTCTTGCCTGGTCCGTCCTTGCCCTCTGCCATGGCGTCCTTCCCGGCCGTCCCGCGCTGGCGTCACCCTGCCTCGCACTATTCTGGTTCAGCCCTGGATAGCCCACAAGGGGCCCGGCTACGGGCCGTCCGGTGCCATTGCGGCCCGGCCCTCCTATGCTTGCCCCATGGATGCTTCGAGACCGACTCCGCTTCAGCCCATCCTGACGCTCACCATGAACCCTGCCCTGGATATCAGCACGTCCACGGAGCGGGTCTTCAGCGGCCACAAGCTGCGTTGCGCCACCAGCCGGGTTGATCCGGGCGGCGGCGGCGTGAATGTGTCCCGGGTGGTGCAGAGGCTTGGCGGGCGGACGCTGGCGGTCTACACCGCGGGCGGCCCCGCGGGCGAGGCGTACCGCCGCCTGATTGAGGCCGAGCGGATTCCCGCGGTGACCGTCCCGATCAACGGGAGCACCCGCGAGGACTTCACCGTGGACGAGACAGGCACGGGAAAGCAGTTCCGTTTCGTTCTGGAAGGCCCCGAACTCAGTGAGGCCGAGTGGCGGGCGTGCCTGGACCGCGTGGAAGAGTCGATGCCGACCGGCGGTTATCTGGTGGCCAGCGGCAGCCTGCCGCCGGGGGTGCCGGAGGACTTCTACGCGCGGGTGGCCCGCCTGGCGCGGAACCACGGCGCCCGCTGTGTGGTGGACACGTCGGGGCCGCCCCTTGCCTTGGCCCTCGCCGAAGGTGTTTTCCTGGTCAAGCCCAGCCGCCGTGAGCTGGGGCTGCATGTCGGCGCGACGCTGGAGAGTGATGAAAGCCAGGTTCAGGCGGCCGTGTCGCTCGTGGCGGACGGGTCCGCCGAACACGTCGCCCTGACGCTCGGCGCCAAGGGTGCCGTCCTTGCTTCGGCGGACGGGGTGCTCCGCCTGGCCGTCCCGGACGTGGTGGTGCGCAGCACCGTGGGCGCGGGTGACAGCTTCCTGGCCGCCTTTGTGCTGCGGCTGGCGCAGGACCGTGGCCTGGAGCAGGCCTTCAGGGCATCGGTCGCGGCGGGCAGCGCCGCAGTGACGACGCCGGCCACGGAATTGTGCCACCGGGACGACGTCGAACGCCTGGAAGCCGGACTTGCCGCGGCGACGGTCGAGCATTAGGTACCGGGCGCAGCCTTATCCGGATGCCCCGGGCTGGTTCCCGACCGGCCGGATCGTCTGTTGTTCCGGGCAGGAGCCGAGGATCCGTTGCATCGCGGCCTTCTCTGCGCTGGTGACCCACAACCGGTACGCCGCCTTGACCGAGATCTGCCGTGCAACGTAGTGGCAACGCAATGATTTGTTCGGCGGAAGCCAGGTTGCGGCGTCGGATGCGCCCTTGTCCTGGTTGGCCGGGCCGTCCGCGGCAATCAGGTTCAGCGGATCGTTGGCGAGGTGCTGGCGTTGCCTGGCCGTCAGCTGCTGGGCGCCCTTCTGCCAGGCGTCGCCGAGCGCGACGACATGGTCTATCTGTACACTTTGGCTGCTCCCGGCACCCCGGCGGAAGATGATGGTGCGTCCGGTGTAGGGCTCCTGAAAAGCGCCGGCGGCCACCAGGCACCGGGAGCCGGCAACGAATTCAGCGTCCGCCAGGTCGCGGCGGAGGACGTCGTTGCGGGTATCGCACCCGTTGCGGTCCACGTCCAGCCAGGCCTGGCCGAAAGCGCTCCGGTCGTAGTTGTCCCTCGAGGCACGCCCCTTGACGGGCAGCATGTCCAGTGCCGCCAGGGCACTGCCCGGCGGCACCGGCCGGACCGGCGCCACGGGCTTCATCCAGCCTGCGGCCAGAACGGGGGCCGTGCGCGGGCCGGCGACCTCCGGCGCGGATACGGCATACTGGCCGACGGTGAAAAACCAGGCGACGCCTGCCAGGAGGGCCAGGCACGCCGCGGCCAGCAGGATCCACGCCTGGAGGTTCCTGCGCCGGGCACGCCGGTACTCCGACCAGGTGCTGGTCACGGGGTCCGCCCGCCCCGCCCGCGGTGGCGGCCGGGGCCGCAGTGTTCCGGCATGCTCCGAGCCTAGGGCCGAGCGTGCACGGCGCCGCGGTTTTCCACAGTGTGGAGGGCGGGTGGGGGTGCTACTGCTCCCTGGTGACGCGCCGGAGGTCTTCCGCCGCGACGTCCAGCAAAGCCTTCAGCTGGTTCACACGATCGTCATCGACTTCTCCGGCCGCCCGTTTGGCGACCGCATCGTCGAGGAGACGCTGGGCTTCCTTGACGTTGTGCTTGGCGAGGTCCAGCGCGTGTTCCAGGGTGGTGTCGTGCTCCACAGCCGAATTCTGTTCCATGGCACCATTGTGGTTCCCTTTGCCCGCCGTTGCCAGTGCCCCGGAGGGGAAAGGGAAGAAAAAGGCCCGGTCAGACCCCGGCGGGCAGCCCGGCCGGCTGGGCGTCGGCCACCGGGTTCACCACGTCTTTGGCCGGGAACGACGGCGGGTTGACGCCGGCCATTTCCTCCATGACGCGGACTACCTGGCAGCTGTAGCCGAATTCGTTGTCGTACCAGACGTAGAGCACGAGGTTTTTGTCGTTGGAAATGGTGGCGAGGCCGTCGACGATGCCTGCCCGGCGGGAGCCGACGAAGTCGGTGGAGACCACTTCGGGCGAATCGATGTAGTCGATCTGCTTCCGCAGGTCCGAGTGCAGCGACATTTCCCGCAGGTAGTCGTTGACCTCGTCCTTGCTGGTGCCGTTTTCCAGGCTCAGGTTCAGGATGGCGAGGGAGACATCCGGGGTGGGGACCCGGATGGAGCTGCCGGTCAGTTTGCCGAGCAGTTCCGGCAGGGCCTTCGCGACGGCCTGGGCGGCACCGGTCTCGGTGATGACCATGTTCAGGGCGGCGGAGCGGCCGCGGCGGTCGCCCTTGTGGAAGTTATCGATCAGGTTCTGGTCGTTGGTGAAGGAGTGGACGGTCTCCACGTGCCCGTGGACCACGCCGTAGCGGTCGTTGATCGCCTTCAGGACCGGGGTGATGGCGTTGGTAGTGCAGGACGCCGCGGTCACGATCGTGTCGGAGTCCAGGATGGTGCCGTGGTTGATGCCGTGCACGATGTTCTTCAGCCCGCCCTTGCCCGGAGCGGTGAGGAGCACGCGGGCCACACCTTTGCTCTGCAGGTGCAGGGACAGTCCGTCGGCGTCGCGCCAGCGGCCGGTGTTGTCGACCACGAGGGCGTCCCGGATGCCGTAGGCGGCGTAATCCACGGTGGCGGGGTTGTCCGAGTAGATGACCTGGATCTGGACACCGTTGGCGGTGATGGTCTCGTTCTCGAGGTCAACCTTGATGGTGCCTTCGAAGGGGCCGTGGACGGAGTCCCGGCGCAGCAGGCTCGCACGCTTGGCCAGGTCGTTGTCCGAGCCGCGGCGGACCACGATCGCACGCAGGCGCAGGCCGTGCCCGCCGCCGGCCTTTTCGATCAGGAGGCGGGCCAGGAGCCGCCCGATGCGCCCGAAGCCGTAGAGGACGACGTCGGTGCTCGTACGGTCATCGCGGCCGCGCTTTCCGACGACGTCGGCAAGCTCCGCACGAAGGAAGGCGTCCAGGCTGGTGCCCTCAGGTTCGGCGCGATACTTCTCGGTGAGGCGGGCGATGTCGATGGCCGCGGCGCCCAGATCCAGCGTCGTCAGGGCGTCCAGCAGCGGGGCGGTCTCTTCGAGGCGGAGTTCTTCCTTGCTCATCCGGCGGGCGAAACGGTGCGCCTTCAGGATGTTCATCGTGGACTTGTTGATCAGGCTGCGCCCGTGGATGCTGGTCACCACATTGTTCTCACGGTAGAGCCGGCCGATCACCGGGATCATGGCCTCGGCAAGCGCCTCACGGCCCATCCACGTATCAAGACAAGAATCTGACGTCTGGCTCACAGAACTACCTTCCTAGAATCCACCGCATACGACTTTGTATGCAGGGCTCGGCCGCCGGGGGTGCCGGGGCCTGGGCGCCGTCGGGGTTTCGGTCCGCCCCGGTCGCCTGGGGAAGTGCAAAGAAAAAGCCGCCGGCTGCGAACGCAGACCCGACGGCAGAACTTCCACGTTCGTCCACCATTCTACGGCGGCACCCCGCTCCCCCGGGCTTCGGTATGGCGTGAGATGACTCACACGATTCCCGGGCGCCATCCGGAGTGCGAACTGTAGCGGCGGGGATGAGTGGATGGGTTGACCGATACGCCGGGTTCTGTGTTCCCGCGCTGTTACCGGCGCGGGAATAGCGGCCATCCATCTACGAACGCCGTTGCCGACGCCCTCCAGCAGCCTACCCGGACACTCGGGCGAGCAGCCCTCAAACGTGCCCTGTCTGGCCTTGCTCCGGGTGGGGTTTACCTAGCCTTCCCGGTCACCCGGGAAGCTGGTGGTCTCTTACACCACCGTTTCACCCTTACCTGCCCTGCAGCCCGTGCAAGCACGCACTGCATGCAGGCGGTCTGTTCTCTGTGGCACTGGCCTGCGGGTTACCCCGAGTGGGCGTTACCCACCACCCTGCTCTGCGGAGCCCGGACGTTCCTCGAGCCACTTGCGTGACGCGCGACCGCCTGGTCAACCCATCCGGGTCTTATTCTACGGGCAGGACTGAGCCCGTCGGTGACACGGCAGCACCGCGCTCCGGCACCGGGGTCCGGCGGCACTGCGGACCCCGGTGTGGGGTCCCGCCGGTAAGATCGGACGGTGCTGATTCTGCTGCCGCCCTCCGAGGGCAAGACTCCCGCTGCCGGCGGGGACGCCGTCGACTGGACCGCCCTGAGCTTCCCGGAACTGAACGTCCACCGCGCCATGGTGCTCGAATCCCTCGGGACGGTCAGCGCCCACGAAGACGCCCTGGCCCTGCTGGGCGTCGGCGCATCGCTGAGCGCCGACGTCGCGCGCAATACCCGGCTGCACGCCGAACCGGCGGCCCCGGCACATCAGGTCTATTCGGGAGTGCTCTATGACGCTCTCGGCTACAACTCCCTGACGCCGGCGCAACGGGGCAGGGCGGACGCCTGCGTCCTGGTCGTCTCCGCACTCTGGGGGGCGATCCGCTTCGCCGACCGGGTGCCGGCGTACCGGCTGTCGATGGGAACGGCCCTGCCCGACGTCGGCCGGCTCGCCGGCTTCTGGAAGCCGAAGCTTAACGAGGCCCTGACCGCCGCGACCGCCGGAGAACTGCTGGTGGACTGCCGGTCCAGCACCTATGCCGCGGCGTGGACTCCGCCGCCGGAACAAACCGTGGCCGTGAACGTGTTCACTGAGGTCGGCGGTGTCCGGAAGGTCGTGAGCCACTTCGCCAAACACACCCGCGGCGAGCTGGCCCGGCACCTGCTGAGCCGGCGTGGCAAGGCACCCGGGACGCCGGCGCAGCTGCACAAGGCCGCATCCGAAAAATGGGCTGCGGAGCTTGTCCCGGGCACGGCACGGAAGCCGCACGCGTTGAACATCATCCTGCCCGGCTGATACCCGGCGGCCGCGCCTGCGCGCCAGGCCCGCCGGGTGCCAGACCCGCCAGTCGGGGGCTAGGCCCAGTCGGCCGAACGGACCAGAATGCAGCCGGAGTCGGGGCAGAACACGATGTCGTCCTCGGCCGCGGCCCTGATCTCGGCGAGGTCGCCGGGACTCAGCTGCATGCCTGAACCTTCAGAAGTGCCATGGAAGAGCCGGGCCGCGCCCACTCCGCGTTTCGCGAGGGTCTTCTCGTAAACCGCCAGCATGCCGGCGTCGAGTCCGGCGGCGAATTCGGCCCGCTGACCGCGCACCGTCGTCATTTCAGCGCCGATCTCGGCCAACTGCTCATCAAGCTCGGCCCGGATCACGCCGAAGGAGTTCTGGATATCGTCGACGATCTGCTGCTGTGTGGCTTGGCGCAGCCGGAGGCCGTCCAGGCGCTCGAGGACTTCTAGCTCCACGTCTTCAAGGTCGGAGCGGCGTTTGTTGAGCGAGACCAGGTCTTTCTGCAAGGCCACGAGATCCTTGGACAGGCCGGTCCCGCTGTTCAGCCGGGCCTCGTCGCGCCCGATCCGCGCAACGACCTGCTCGACGTCGGCTTCGGAACGCTTAAGCTCCGCCTCGGCGTCGTGGACAGCCATTTTGGCCGCGCCCAGTTCCCCGTTGGCGACGGCAAGTGCAGCCTCGAGATCGGTGATCCGGGGGTCGCTTTCAAGGCTTCGGCGGCGGTTGGAGAGGGACTTGAGCCTGGCGTCCAGTCCCTGCAATTCGAGCAACTTCAACTGTTCCGCCGGTGCTGCCTTGGCCACTATTACCTCCGCTTGTTCCCTGCCGGCCGAAGCCGGGCGCCGGATCGGCGCTCCCTAGACTCTAGCGCCTAGCGTGCTCCCCGGCCTCGCTAAGCTCACCCGGGCCCCTCGCACGCCAGGCTTAACCCGGAGTCAGAATAAAGTCCCACGGATCACTATTGGTTCCGCTGACCCTGATCTCGACATCCTGCCCCTGATCGTTGAGCACATTACCCAGCGCTCCGGCGGCGGCGGGCAGCCACAGCCACTCGCTGGCGAAGTGGGAAACATCGATCAGGTAGGGCCTGCCGTTGACAGCGGCCTCCCGGGCCTCCGACGCCGGATGATGCCGCAAGTCCGCCGTCAGGTACACATCCGCATTACTGGCGCGCACCTCGGCGAAGAGCGAATCCCCCGCACCGCCGCACACGGCCACCCGGCGTATCAGGCCGTCCCGGTCTCCCGAGACCCGGACCCCGCCGGCGACCGCCGGCAGGATCCCGAACACCCGCGCGGCGAAGTCGCCGAGGGTCAGAACGTCCGCAAGGTCCCCGACCCGTCCGATGCCCTCTTCCGGAAGTCCGTTGGCGGCGGGGGTCAGGGGCGTCACGTTCTGCAGGCCCAGTGCGTCCGCGAGCACGTCGGAGACTCCCCCGACGGCGGAGTCACCGTTGGTGTGGACGGTCAGCAGCGCCGTCCCGGATTCGATCAGCCGGTGCACGGCCCGGCCCTTCGCCGTGGTGGCCGCGACCGACGTCACGCCTTTGAGCAGCAGCGGGTGGTGGGTGATCAGCAGCTCCGCCCCGAAGTCGATGGCTTCCTCAATCACCTCAAGCGTCGGATCCACAGCGAAGAGGATCCTGGTCACCTCCGAGTCCGGATGGCCGGCCACCAGGCCGACCTCGTCCCACTGCTCCGCCAGCGATTCCGGCCACAGTTCCTCGACCGCCAGCAGGACTGCGCCCAGGGTGGCGGCGCCGGAGGGTCCTGCCGTGGCGGCTTCGCCCGGGTCGGCGTCCGGGGATGCATCGGTGGAGGCGTCGGTGCCTGTGGCGGGGCCGGCTGAAACGTCGTTGTTCACAGGTTTCATAGACCCATTCTTACCCCACAGACGGCCCCGGGCGGGATGTGTCACGGTCTTGTAAGGCGAGTCGGGAATCTTCCGGGCACCTCAACCATTGAAGGAAGCATGAAAACTTTTGTCCTCGGCGGAGGATGCTTCTGGTGCCTCGACGCCGTTTACCAGAAAACGATGGGCGTCAGCTCCGTGATCTCCGGTTACACCGGCGGCCACGAGCACGACCCGGATTACTATTCGGTCTGCTCCGGCACGACCGGACATGCGGAGGTGGTGGCCGTGACGTTCGATGAGGACGTCATCCCGGCCGAGATCGTCCTGGACATGTTCTTTGCGCTGCACGACCCGACCACGCTGAACCGGCAAGGCTATGACGTGGGGACGCAGTACCGCTCCTCGATGTTCTACCAGACCACCGAGGAGAAGATCCTCTTCGAGGAGGCCATCGGACGGAACCAGCCGTTATGGGCTCACCCGATCGTGACCGAGGTCAGCCGGCTGCCGAAGTTCTTCGTCGCCGAGGACATCCACCAGGACTACTACGGGAAATTCCCCGAGCAGGGCTACTGCCAGGTCATCATCAACCCGAAGCTCGCAAAGGCCCGGAAATATTACTCTGCGTGGCTTAATGCTTAGCTAGGCCGCGTTCGGCCTCGTTAGGCTGACCTCAGTTATCCCACTTCAGAGACAGGCATTCTTACATGGCACGGATCTATGACGATGTTACCCAGCTGGTTGGCGGCACTCCGCTGGTCCGGCTTAACCGGCTGACCGAAGGTCTGGATGCCACGGTGGCCGTCAAACTGGAGTTCTATAACCCGGCGAACAGCGTAAAGGACCGCATCGGCGTCGCGATCATCGACGCCGCCGAGAAGGCCGGTGCGCTCAAGCCCGGCGGCACCATTGTCGAAGGCACCTCCGGCAACACCGGCATCGCCCTGGCAATGGTCGGTGCAGCCCGCGGTTACAAAGTCATCCTCACCATGCCGGAAACCATGTCCACGGAACGCCGTGTCATGCTCCGCGCCTACGGGGCCGAAATCGTCCTCACGCCCGGCTCCGAAGGTATGCGCGGTGCCGTGGAGAAGGCCCAGGAGATTGTCGCCAACACCGAGAACTCCATCTGGGCGCAGCAGTTCGCCAATGAGGCCAACCCCGAGGTCCACCGCCGGACCACGGCGGAGGAAGTCTGGGAAGACACCGACGGCAAGGTGGACATTTTCGTCGCCGGCGTCGGCACCGGCGGCACCGTCACCGGCGTCGGACAGGTACTCAAGGAGCGCAAGCCCGGCGTCCAGATCGTCGCCGTCGAGCCGAAGGACTCCCCCATCCTCAACGGCGGCGCCCCGGGTCCGCACAAGATCCAGGGCCTCGGCGCGAACTTTGTCCCGGAAATCCTGGACACGGACATCTACGACGAGGTCATCGACGCGACCCTGGAGGACTCCGTCCGGGTGGCACGGGACCTAGGCGTCAAGGAAGGCATCCTGGGCGGCATCTCTTCCGGCGCCATCGTCTGGGCTGCCCTGGAGCTCGCGAAGCGTCCGGAGAACGCCGGTAAGCTCATTGTTGCCATCGTTTGCGACTTCGGTGAGCGCTACATCTCCACCGTGTTGTACGACGACATCCGCGGCTGAGTCGCAGCCGCGGTCCGACCATTCCCCAGAAAGGTCTTTGTGAGCTTCTTCGCAAGACTTAAGGAGGACCTCGACGCCGCCCGGTCCCACGACCCGGCGGCCCGGGGTTCTTTCGAGAACTTCTTCGCCTACTCCGGCCTGCATGCGATCTGGGCGCACCGCGTCACGCACCGGCTGTGGCAGAATCCGTCGCTCCGCTTTCCGGCGCGACTGATTTCACAGCTCGCCCGCTTCCTGACCGGGATCGAGATCCATCCGGGCGCTACGATCGGCCGGCGTTTCTTCATCGATCACGGCATGGGGGTGGTCATCGGTGAAACCGCCGAAATCGGCGAGGACGTCATGCTCTACCACGGTGTGACCCTGGGCGGCCGCTCGCTGGCCAAGATCAAGCGGCACCCCACGATCGAGGACCGGGTGGTCATCGGCGCAGGCGCCAAGGTCCTGGGTCCGATCACGATCGGCCGGGACAGCGCGGTCGGCGCCAACGCCGTCGTCGTCAAGGATGCGCCGCCGGAATCCATCCTCACCGGTGTCCCCGCGACCTGGCGCCACCGCGATGCCCAGCGTGAAACCCAGCCCGCCGTGGACCCGGCGGAGTACTACATCTGATCTCGAAAACGACGCAGGACAGCGGAAAGCCCCGGCCTTAGGCGGCCGGGGCTTTCCGCTGTCCGGAAGCTTAGTGCGTGTCGACTGCTTCGATTTCGGATTTGTCTTCGCCCCAGAGGGTGTGGAAGGTGCCTTCGGCGTCGATCCGGCCGTAGGTGTGGGCGCCGAACAGGTCGCGCTGGCCCTGGATCACGGCGGCCGGGAGGCGCTTGCGGCGCAGCCCGTCGTAGTAGGCCAGGGAGGAGGAGAACACCGGCACGGGAATACCGAGCTGGACCGCGGTGGAGACCACGCGGCGCCAGGCAGGGAGGACCTCGGCGATGGCCTTGGTGAACGCCGGGGCGAAGAGCAGGTTCGCGGGCTTCTCCTCGGCGGCGTAGGCCTTGGTGATCTCCTTGAGCAGCTCGGCGCGGATGATGCAGCCGCCGCGCCACAGCGAGGCGATCTCGTCCAGCTTCAGGTCCCAGCCGTATTCCTTCGCGGCCGAGGTGAGCATGTCCAGTCCCTGGGCGTAGGAGACCAGCTTGGACGCGTACAGCGCCTGGCGGACGTCCTCGACGAAGTTCTCCGGGACCTCGACGGCGGCTTCGGCGCCGGCGAGCAGTTCCTGGGCCAGGGCACGCTGCTCGGTCTGCGAGGACAGGGCGCGGGCGAAGACCGATTCGGCGATGCCCGAGGTCGGGGAGCCCAGTTCCAGGGCGGAAATGACCGTCCAGCGGCCGGTGCCCTTCTGGCCGGCGGCGTCGACCACGACGTCGACGAACGGCTTGCCGGTCTTCGCGTCGACGTGGCCCAGGACCTCGGCGGAGATTTCAATCAGGAAGGAGGCGAGCTCGCCCTTGTTCCATTCGGCGAAGATCTGAGCCTGCTCGGCCGGTTCGATCCCCGCGCCGGAGCGCAGCAGGTCGAAGGCCTCGCCGATGACCTGCATGTCGGCGTACTCAATGCCGTTGTGGACCATCTTGACGAAGTGGCCGGCGCCGTCCGTGCCGATCCAGGCGCAGCAGGGCTTGCCGTCGACGTGCGCGGCGATCTTCTCCAGCAGCGGACCGAGGGCGTCATAGGACTCTTTCGAACCGCCCGGCATGATCGAGGGCCCGTTCAGGGCGCCTTCCTCGCCGCCGGAGACGCCGATGCCGACGAAGTGGAGGTCCTTCTTGGCCAGGGCCGCTTCGCGGCGGCGGGTGTCCTCGTAGTGGGAGTTGCCGGCGTCGATGATGATGTCGCCCGGTTCCAGTAGCGGTTCGAGCTGTTCGATCACGGAGTCGACCGGCTTGCCGGCCTTGACCATGATGAGCACCCGGCGCGGTTTCTCCAGCGAGTCCACGAGTTCCTGCAGGGTTTCCGTACGGACGAAATCGCCGTCACCGCCGTGTTTTTCCAGCAACGCGTCCGTCTTCTCGACCGACCGGTTGTGCAGGGCTACGGTGAAGCCGTTCCTGGCCAGGTTGCGTGCGAGGTTGGCCCCCATCACCGCGAGGCCGGTGACACCGATGTGTGCAGACATCAAAACTCCAATTCATTTTTTGGGCAACGAGCGCCGTTGTCCCGCACATGGTGCGGAAATCGGCTTCTCCGGATCAGGCTGTCTATAAATCTTATATATTCCCCGGGGTTGCCGGAAAGCCGTGACCACGTAGCGGGATGCCGCGCGTCACACAGCGCGTCCCTACAGTCTATGATTGCTGTCCCGTGGCCGCTCCTGCCGGGTCCGTTTGTGTCACTGACACTATGCTTGCGGTTATGTCGACCAGCCTTCACCATCGAGCCATCGAGCACCTGGGGACCAGGATCGTTGCCGGCGAACTTCCGGCCGGCCACGTGATGCTCGCCGAGCACCTCGAAGGCGAACTCAAGGTTTCGCGGTCCGTGGTGCGTGAGGCCGTCCGGGTTCTGCAGTCCCTCGGCATGGTCGAAACCATCAAACGCGTCGGGATCCGGGTCCTCCCCGCCAGCCGCTGGAACCCGTTCGATCCGCTCGTTATCCGCTGGCGGCTGGCCGGCGAAGGCCGCGGAGCGCAGCTGCGATCCCTCGCCGAGCTACGCACCGCCGTCGAACCGGTGGCCGCGGAGCTGGCGGCCATCAACGCTCCGGAAGCACTCCGCAGGGAGCTCGTCGAAGTCTCGGGAGCCATGCGGGCCGCGGGCCAGGCCGGGGATGTGCCGCGGTTCCTTGAATTGGATATCCGCTTCCATTCGCTGCTGCTCACGGGGTCCGGGAATGAAATGTTCGCGAACATGGTCGGGCAGGTGGCGGAAACACTGACCGGACGGACCGTGCACGGCCTCATGCCGGACCGCCCTGGGGAAATGGCGCTCCAGTGGCATGCCGACGTCGCCGAGGCGATCGCCTCCGGTGACGCCGCCGCGGCGAGGGAAGCCTCGGACCGGATCATGCGCCATACCGTTGCCGAGATGGAGCCGACGTGGAAGGACCAGCCGAGGGTGTTCGTTCCGCTGGAACACCGCTAGCGACGCTGGAACCCCGCGCACTTCCCCGGACGGCCGCGGCCTTCGGTTGACACCCCGCATGGCGGGAGCGCGGCGCGCCCGGATTCGGCCATCGAATGGCGTATTTCCGTGGGTTTTTCGCCATCAACTGGGCAATTAGGCCCTAGCCGAAACGCCACTTCCTATTTCACATTTCCCAAAAATCACGGTATATTCGATACAAGCCTTCCACCGCGGCATCCCCCAATAGTCGCGGTGGAAGGCTTATCCATTGGCTCATTCAGCGGCTTGTCCAGCGCCTGTGCAATCTCCGGACGCTGCCGCCGTTGCGCAGTCCGGAGCGGCGTTGCCGGGCACCGCCTATGCGGCGTCACGGACGGCCCCGCGCAGCCGCCATCCGCCTCCCAGCCCGTCACGGATGATTTCCATGGTGGTCAGGGCCGATCCGCTGCTCCGTCCCAGCCGGGCCTGGACCTGCCACACCTCCACATCGACGCGGCTAAGGCCTTTCGGCATCCGCCGCTCCGCTTCCCACCAGCTCACCCGCTCAAACCAGCGGACGGGCTCGGCACCCACCGTCCATTCCCTGCCGCCGCGGACGACCGCCCGCGGCAGCCCCTCCGGGCACGTCATCACCACCACATGTTCCATGCCCGTGACAGTAGGGCCAGGCTATGACAGCCGCCCGACCCCGGTCCGCAGCGGCGCGGTCCGCAGCGGCCCGGAGCAACCCTAAGCCCGCCTATGCAGTCCGATGATCCGCGGAGGCCGGACCCTGACAAACACGTCCGCGGGTTGTGCATGTTTACCCCGCAGGACCACCCCTGAGAGGCCGACCCCCTCGGGCAGGAACACGCACTGCCGGATAGTGCCGGACGAACTGCGGGACCATGCCTGCCGGCAGAGCCCGAAAGTGCGGCTGCGCATCAGGCCCAGCGCCTCGGCATCCACGGAATCCGGGTCATCGAACTCATAGCTGACCATGGCGAAAGCGCCGTCGAGGTCGAGGTCGGACTCGAACCGGAACTCGAACTCCACCAGCCCGGCGCCGGCCTGCGTATCCAGGCGGCCCTGCGTGTCCAGCGGGAACCTCAACGCCGTCTCCTCGGTCAGCCGCAGCGGCGCGGCGCCCGGCGGCGGCAGTTCATGAGCGTCGGGGTCGCCGCGGCGAAGATCGGCGATCAGGCTCGGCCACCGGGCCGCGACAACGTCCGCCGCGTGGACCGCGGGCAGCTTCTCCAGCCTCGCCAACGACGCCACGGCGCGCTGGTCCGGCTTGGCCTGCAGCGTCGAATCCTGGTCGCCGTGGCGGATCTGGAAGAACATGGCTTCCCTTGAGTCCAGGATCGTCGGCATCACCTGGTCAACATCGTGGTGCGGGCCCGGGATGGTGACCGAGAGGCGCCCCGCACGGGCATCGAACGCCACCACAAACGCCAGGCCCTGCGCCGATTTGGGGTGGTGGAACTCACGGAGATTGACGAGTCCGCCATCTACCTTGTAGGCCGTCAGGCCCAGTCCGAAGGAAATTGCCATCCCGACGTGATCCAAGGTCCGGTAGCTTTCCAGACGCGCCAGGTAGTCCACTGCCAGGATGTCGTCGTCGTCCAGGCGGAACCACACCACAGGCTCCAAGCCGTCGCCAGGGGCCATCCGGGTGGCGAGATCCGCCTCGATGAGCGGATGCACTTCCTCAATTCCTGACCCGTTGACCACCTCGTTCCACTCCACCGGGACCAGGAACGGGTAGCGGGCAGCGGCTTCGAACAGCAGATCCTGGTGCCGCTTCGGCAGCAGCGCCGAATACAGGACGAAGTGCTTGTAGTCGTGGCCCTCGGCCATTTTGGCAAGCGCCGGCACGGAACGGCGGAGGAATATGTCGGCCCGCAGGTCAAGGCGTTCTGCCGAAAAGAGGTAGTGCATGTACGCGTCCGGCGTCGGGAACACCCCGCCGCCGGACGTTTTCCAGGACAGCGACCCGGGCGAAAAGAGACTGTAACGCGTAACGCCGTAGTACAAGGGGGCCCCCGATGTCGATGCCGTTGGCGGGCATACGTAAAACCCCGCCGCTGGGCTTTCGGCCTCTAACGACGGGGTTTTAGTTGGTGGGTCCTACCGGGATCGAACCGATGACATCCACGGTGTAAACGTGGCGCTCTACCAGCTGAGCTAAAGACCCAAAAACTCGATTTCCACGCCGCAACGCTTCAACCAACGAACAGTTACTGTACCGGATCCAACCCGGAGAACACCAATCGGCGCGCAACACGCGGACGCCCATGCTCATAGCGGCGGCAGTTCGCGTGCAAGCCATGTCAGCGCTTCGCTCACCCCGGCGTCCAGTTTGACGGTAGCCAGATCGTCGCCGCGGGTCTGTCCCCTGTTGATGATGACCACGGATTTGCCATGCTTGGCCGCGTGGCGGACGAAGCGCAGGCCGCTCATCACGGTGAGGGACGACCCTGCCACCAGCAGCGCTGCCGCCTGGTCGACCATGGCATACGAACGTTCCACCCGGTCTTTGGGCACGTTTTCGCCGAAGTACACGAAGTCGGGCTTCAATACGCCGGCGCAGGCCGGGCAGTGCGCGACGACGAAGCTGTCAATCAGTCCGGAGTCTTCCACCGTGGCATCAGCGTCAGGAGCCATCTCGATCATTTCGGCCGCGGCGGCGCGCTCCAGGAACCCGGGGTTCAGTTCCTCCAGCACAGCCGCAAGCATCCGGCGGCTGTAACGGCGGTTGCAGTCGAGGCAGACCACCTGATCGAACCGGCCATGCAGGTCCACAACATTGCGGCTGCCGGCTTCCTCGTGAAGGCGGTCCACGTTCTGGGTGATGAGTCCGGTGAGCAGGCCCCGGCTCTCCAGCCGAGCCACTGCGATATGGCCGCTATTGGGATCCGCCCGGCGCAGGTGCGACCAGCCGAGATGGTTCCGGGCCCAGTACCGTTGCCGGTTTCCAGGCTCCCGGATGAATTCCTGGTAGGTCATCGGCGTCCGCGGTGCTGCGCCCGGCCCCCGGTAATCCGGAATGCCGGAATCCGTGCTGAGACCGGCCCCGGTAAGGACGGCAAAGCGGATACCGGCGAGGAGACCGCTGATCTCCGCCAGCACGTCGAGCTCGGCGCGGGCCGGCGCTGCAGCCGCAACCGGGGGCAGGCTGGCAAAACCAGTCATCCCGATTCCCGGCTGCCTCTGCCGCATGGCGTCAGCTTCCGCCCAGCGCCGCCAGGGCGGCGCGGTATTCCTTGAGGTCCCGCGCCTCACCGCGTGGATTGACAACCACGTAGCGGACGATTCCTGCGGCATCAAGGATGAAAGTACCGCGTTTGGCCATTCCGCTCTCCGCGTCAAAGACCCCGTACCGTTCGGCAACGGCACCGTGGGGCCAGAAGTCTGCGAGGAGATCGAAGTCGTAGCTTTCCTGCTCCGCGTAGGCGCGCTGCGCGAACTTGCTGTCAACGGAAATGGCCAGCACGGCGGCGTCCGCCGCCTCGAAGGAGCTCAGGTTGTCCCTGATCTCACACAACTCGCCGGTGCAGATCCCGGAAAAGGCGAACGGGTAGAAGACCACCACAACGTTCCGGCCCCGGAAGTCCGAGAGCCGCACGGGTTCGCCGAACTGGTTGACCAGTTCGAAATCCGGGGCTGCCTCCCCCACTGCCGGAACGGCGCCTACAGCGGGCAGGCCGACGCCGGGCAGCTGCGCAGTTGCTGTCACTTGTTTTTCCGGGTGACCAGCCGGGTGGCGCTCCAGTCCTGGGAAACCCCTGCGGACGTGGTGACGTGCAAGCCGGCGGTGGGTGCCGCATCCTGGATGTCCGACGGCGACACGTAGCCGGTCCGGCCGGATTTGGGCGTCAGGATCCAGACAACGCCGCCTTCGGTGAGCGAAACGAGCGAATCAACGAGGGCGTCGACCAGGTCCCCGTCGCCGGCGCGCCACCACAAGATGGCGGCGTCGACGACTTCGTGGTCGTCCTCATCGAACAGTTCCGAGCCCGTGAGGTCCTCGATATCGTCACGTAGGTCGAAGTCGACGTCGTCGTCATAACCGAATTCCTGGATCAGGTCCCCGGCTTTGAAACCCAGTTTCTCCGCCACATTTACCGAAGTGGCGGCGTCGGCCTCGCTCACGTGTTGCTCCTATGCTTGATAATTTCAATAACGCTAGTGATGTTCATTACTACCAGCCAACACCCTTTGCGCCTGCGCTTCAAGCTGTTGGCTCCGCGATCCGCCATATTCTGCGTCACACAGTGCGATCGACAAATCGCCGGGCGGTTCGTCGTCACACAACCAGTATGCCCGTGAAATACGACCGTGCCGGTCCGCGACGGCTACGCATGAGCCAGCTCGCACGGTTAGAGTGGCTGATGACGACTACGCCTGCGAGGGCGACCGCCCCGCGGAAAAACGGCAGGCGTAGTTGTGATTGGACCTTTGCCCGGCGCACAAGACCGGGCTGTTGACACCGATATGTCGCACACGTCGCGTTCACGCCAGGCAGTTACCCTGCCGGAGCTGAGGGTGCCGGTGAATGCGCTCAAAGAGAGGTTGGACGTGGCTGCAGGAGAAGATACCTCCCATATCCTCAGCGGGTTGACTAACCAGCTGCCTGATCGTGATCCGGAAGAGACCGCCGAGTGGCGTGAGTCCCTGGATGCGTTGATTCAGGAACAGGGCACGGAGCGTGCCCAGTACATTATGCGTAGCCTGCTTCAGCGCGCGGGTGCCCGGAGTGTGGGTGTTCCGATGGTCACGACCACGGATTACGTGAACACGATCCCGGTGGACCAGGAAGCGCCGTTCCCGGGGGATGAGGAGATTGAGCGGAAGTACCGGGCGTGGCTGCGGTGGAACGCGGCGGTGATGGTGCACCGGGCGCAGCGGGCCGAGATCGGTGTCGGCGGGCACATCTCGACGTATGCCGGGGCCGCGACGTTGTATGAGGTCGGGTTTAATCATTTCTTCCGCGGTAAGGACCATGCCTCCGGCGGGGACCAGGTGTTCTTCCAGGGGCACGCGTCGCCGGGGATGTATGCGCGGGCGTTTATGGAGGGCCGGCTTTCGGAGGAGGATTTGGACGGGTTCCGGCAGGAGAAGTCCAAGGAAGGCCATGCGCTGTCCTCGTATCCGCATCCGCGGCTGATGCCGGAGTTCTGGGAGTTCCCGACGGTCTCGATGGGGATCGGGCCGATGAACGCGATCTACCAGGCCCAGTCGAACCGGTACCTGGCGAACCGGGGCATCAAGGACACCTCGGACCAGCAGGTCTGGGCGTTTCTGGGTGACGGGGAAATGGACGAGCCCGAGTCCCGCGGGCTGCTCCAGCTCGCGGCGAACGAGAAGCTCGATAACCTGAACTTCGTGATCAACTGCAACCTCCAGCGCCTGGACGGGCCGGTGAGGGGTAACGGGAAGATCATGCAGGAACTGGAGGCGTTCTTCCGCGGTGCGGGCTGGAACGTGATCAAGGTCGTCTGGGGCCGGGAGTGGGATGACCTGCTGGACCGGGATGCGGACGGGTCGCTGGTGAAGATCATGAACGAGACCGTGGACGGGGATTACCAGACGTACAAGGCCGAGTCGGGCGCGTTCGTGCGGGAGCATTTCTTCGGCCAGTCCCCGCAGACGAAGGAACTCGTCCAGGACCTCTCCGATGATCAGATCTGGAACCTCAAGCGCGGCGGCCATGACTACAACAAGGTCTACGCCGCGTACAAGGCCGCCGTGGAGTTCAAGGGCAAGCCCACCGTCATCCTCGCCCACACGGTCAAGGGCTACGGGCTCGGGACGCACTTCGAGGGCCGCAACGCCACGCACCAGATGAAGAAGCTCACCCTCGCGGACCTGAAGTCCTTCCGGGACCACCTGCGGATCCCGGTCACGGACGACCAGCTCGAAGCGGACCCGTACCGGCCCCCGTACTACCACCCCGGCATGGACGCCCCGGAAATCAAGTACCTGATGGAGCGCCGGGCCGAGCTCGGCGGGTTCGTCCCGGAACGCCGCGCGGCCCACACCGATATCACCCTGCCCGATGAGAAGGCCTACGAGTTCGCGAACCGCGGCTCGGGCAAGCAGATGGCCGCGACGACCATGGCGTTCGTGCGGCTGCTGAAGGACCTGATGCGGGATAAGAACTTCGGGCACCGGATCGTGCCGATCGTCCCGGACGAGTCGAGGACCTTCGGGATGGACGCGTTCTTCCCGACCGCGAAAATCTACAACCCCGACGGGCAGAACTACCTCTCCGTGGACCGGGACCTCGTGTTGGCCTACAAGGAATCCGCCAAGGGCCAGCTGATCCACCCCGGCATCAACGAAGCCGGCGCCGTCGCGGCGTTCACCGCGGCCGGGACCTCCTACGCCACCCACGGCGAACCCCTCATCCCGGTCTACGTGTTCTACTCGATGTTCGGGTTCCAGCGCACCGGGGATTCCTTCTGGGCCGCCGCGGACCAGATGACCCGCGGGTTCATCATCGGCGCGACCGCCGGCCGGACGACCCTGACCGGGGAAGGGCTCCAGCACGCCGACGGCCACTCCCCGATCCTGGCCTCCACCAACCCTGCCGTGCTCACCTACGACCCGGCCTACGGCTACGAAATGGGCGTCATCGTCCGGGACGGCCTGGAACGGATGTACGGGCCCGGCCGGGACAATAACGACCCGTCCCGGAACGTCATGTACTACCTCACGGTCTACAACGAACCCATCAGCCAGCCCGCCGCCCCGGCCGAGCTCGACACCGAAGGGATCATCAAGGGCATCTACCTGCTCAACCCGGCCAAAACCGACGGCCCCCGCACCCAGATCCTCGCCTCCGGCGTGTCCGTCCCCTGGGCCCTGCAGGCCCAGCGGATCCTCGCCGAGGACTGGGGCGTCTCCGCGGACGTCTGGTCCGTGACGTCCTGGACCGAACTGCGCCGGGACGCCATGAACGCCGAGGAAGAAGCCTTCCTCAACCCCGGCCAGGAACCCCGCACCCCGTACGTCACCGAAGCCCTCGCCGGCGCGACCGGACCGATCGTGGCCGTCACCGACTACATGAAAGCCGTCCCCGACCAGATCCGCCAGTACCTCCCGAACGAATTCGCCTCCCTCGGAGCCGACGGCTTCGGTTTCTCCGACACCCGCGCCGCAGCACGCCGCTACTTCAAGAACGACACCCACTCCATCGTGGTCCGCTCCCTGCAAATGCTCGCACGCCGCGGCGAAGTCGACGCCCAGGCGCCGGCGCAGGCCATCGAGAAGTACAGCCTGCTCGACGTCAATGCCGGCACCACCGGCAACGCCGGCGGCGACTCGTAGGCCCCGCGTAGCGGTCGTCTGAACGGCGAACGACGGCGGTTCCCACCACACGGTGGGGGCCGCCGTCGTCGTATCCGCGGTATCCCTGCCGACCCGGCACCCGCGGGCCCGCGGTCCAGGCCGAGTCGCCGGGCCCGCGGGCGCTGTGATGCACGACAATCGGCCTTGTAGCCTTCGCACAAATGGAGCTTGCAGGGCGGGCGCCGTATGCTCATTGCATGGCAGAGCCGACCACCACCCCCGCGAAACGCAAACCAGCCGCCCGGGCATTGACGCCGGAGATGGCCGACACCCTCAAGAAGCTGCGGGCGAGCGTCGGACAACTATCAACCACTACGCTGCGCCAGCTCGAGAAATCGCTGCCCTGGTACAGCCGGCTCAATTCGGACGAACGCTCCGCCTTGGGCATGGTGGCCCAGAACGGGATTGCGGCCTTTGTTACCTGGTATGAACGCCCAAGCTCACCGTCGTGGATCCTTTCCGACGTTTTCGGCACCGCCCCGACCGAACTCACCCGCTCCATCAGCCTGCAGAAAGCACTCCAGCTCATCCGGATCGTGGTGGAGGTCGTGGAGGACCAGGTCCCCGTGATCGCCCCCGAAGCGGACCAGGGGGCACTCCGGGAGGCCGTCCTGCGGTACTCGCGGGAAGTCGCCTTTGCCGCTGCCGACGTCTACGCCCGGGCCGCGGAATCCCGCGGATCCTGGGACACGCGGCTCGAAGCGCTCATCGTCGACGCGATCCTGCGCGGCGAAAACACGGACGCGCTGCGGTCCCGGATCGCCGCCCTGGGCTGGAAAGCACAGGAGCGATTCACCGTTATGGTCGGCAATTCCCCGTCCGAACCCAGCGCCAGCTACGTGAGCGAGCTGCGCCGCACGGCCGGCCGGTTCGCCGAAGACGCCCTCGTCGGCATTCAGGGCGACCGGCTCATCCTCATCCTCGGCGGCGTCCAGGACCGGGAGACGGCGTACCTGAAGCTCAGCGAGCTCTTCGCTCCCGGCCCGGTCGTCTACGGGCCGGAGGCCGGCTCGCTGTTCGAGGCCAGCGGCTCAGCCCAGTCCGCCTTCGCCGGGCTCACGGCGGCCCGGGCATGGCCGTCGGCGCCGCGCCCGGTGGCGGCGGACGATCTGCTCCCGGAGCGGGTGATTTCCGGTGACGACGCGGCCCGGCGGTCCCTCGTCAAGAACATCTACCGGCCGTTGCTGGCCGCCTCCAACGGGCTCGTGGAAACCCTGGGCAGCTACCTGGAACTCGGGCATTCGCTGGAGGCCACCGCCCGGGAACTCTTCGTTCACGCCAACACCGTGCGCTACCGGCTCAAGCGGGTCTGCGACGTGACGGGCTGGGATCCGCTCCTCCCACGCGAAGCATTTGTCCTCCAGACAGCCCTCGTCGTGGGCAGGCTCTCAGCCCCGCCGAAGGCTGCCACGGAACGCCAGCCATCCCGTAACAGCTCCTGATCAGTTGTAGACTTCCTACAAACTGACCCATAGAGCTTGGTGCATGAATACACCGAAAATATCGCGGTAGTTTGGAAAGCTGGATACGTGCTTGCAATCGTTTGCCCTGGACAGGGCTCCCAGACCCCAGGTTTTCTGGCCCCGTGGCTAGAACTGCCTCCCGTCGCAGGCCATTTGGCCTCCCTTAGCGAAATCGCAGGTATCGACCTTACCGCCCACGGCACCACCTCCGACGAGGAGACCATCAAAGACACGGCCGTTGCGCAGCCTTTGATCGTCGCCGCCGGGCTGGTGGCCGCGAAGTCCCTCTTCGACGTCGAACTCGGCACTCTGCCGATCATCCTTGCCGGTCACTCCGTCGGCGAAATCACGGCCTCCGCCCTGGCCGGGATACTGACCGAGACCGAGGCCATGACTTTCGTCCGGGAACGCGCGAACAGCATGGCCGCAGCGGCCGGCGCGACCCCCACCGGCATGAGTGCCGTTGTGGGCGGGGACCCCGCCGACGTCCTGGCCGCCATCCAGGCCTCCGGCGCCACCGCCGCCAACGTCAACGGGGCCGGACAGACAGTAGCCGCCGGCACCCTGGAACAGCTCAAGTCCCTCGCCGAGAACCCTCCGGCCAAAGCCCGGGTTATTCCGCTGAAGGTTGCCGGGGCTTTCCACACGGCGCACATGTCCCCCGCAGTCGACGCGCTGAAGGCCCTTCGCCCATCCCTGGCCCCGCAGAATCCGCGGGTCCCCCTGCTGTCGAACTTCGACGGCGCGGAAGTCACTGACGGCAACGCGGCGGTCGACAGCCTGATCGCCCAGGTTTCCCGCCCCGTCCGCTGGGACCTCTGCATGGAGACCATGGTGCAGCGCGGCGTGACCGGCGTGATCGAACTGGCCCCCGCGGGAACCCTGGCCGGCCTCGCCAAGCGCGGCATGCCGGGTGTCAAGACTGTCACCGTCAAGACCCCGGAGGATCTCTCCGCGGCCCTGGCCCTATTTGCAGAACTGGAGGGAGGGGCATGAGCGTTCCCACTCTGAAGCAGGCGCCCATCCAGGCGAACACCCGCATCATGGGCGTCGGCGCCTACCGGCCGGACATCATCGTCACCAACGACGACGTCTGCCAGTGGATCGATTCCTCGGATGAATGGATCCGCCAGCGCACCGGCATCGTCACAAGGCACCGTGCATCGGCCGGGATCAGCGTCATTGACATGGCGGAAGGCGCCTCCCGCGAGGCCCTGCAGAAGGCCGGCATCGACGCGTCCCAACTCGGCGCCGTCATTGTCTCCACCGTCACGCACCCCTACGCGACGCCGTCCGCTGCGGCCAGCCTGGCAGACCGCCTGGGCGCGACGCCGGCACCGGCTTTCGATATTTCGGCGGCCTGCGCGGGCTACTGCTACGGCATCGCCCAGGGCGACGCCCTGGTCCGCTCCGGCGCGGCCGAGTATGTCCTCGTCGTCGGCGCGGAAAAGCTCTCCGACGTCATCGACAACACCGAACGCACCATCTCCTTCCTGCTCGGCGACGGCGCCGGCGCCGTCGTGATCGGCCCGTCCGACACCCCCGGCATCAGCCAGTCCGTGTGGGGATCGGACGGAAGCAAATGGGATGCCATCGGCATGACGCACTCGCAGATCGCAGTCCGTGATGCTGCGGCGGCCGGGCCGGGCACCGGCCTGAGCGGAACTGAGGCCGCCCTGGCCGACGCCGCCGTGTGGCCCACGATCCGGCAGGACGGCCAGACCGTCTTCCGCTGGGCTGTGTGGGAAATGGCCAAGGTTGCCGAGCGTGCCCTTGAGGCCGCAGGCGTCCGCGCCGAGGATCTCGCCGCGTTCATTCCGCACCAGGCCAACATGCGGATCATCGACGAGATGGCCAAAAAGCTGAAGTTGCCCGCGAGCGTCATCATCGCCCGGGACATCGCCGATGCCGGAAACACCTCGGCCGCGTCCATCCCCCTCGCCACCCACCGCCTGCTCCAGGAGAATCCTGAGCTCAGCGGTGGATTGGCACTGCAGATCGGCTTCGGAGCCGGTCTGGTCTTCGGTGCCCAAGTGGTTGTGCTGCCGTAGGCACGCTCCACCCCTCCGAACTGAACACGTTCCACCCAGCACGGATCCCCGAACCAAGCCGAACCCTCGGTTTGAATCATTTCCGTCCGAGGCCGCCGGCACACACCGGCGGCGGAGGACAACAACAAGAAAAAGGAGCCACCCATGGCGAGCAACGAAGAAATCCTGGCCGGCCTGGCGGAAATCGTCAACGAAGAGACCGGCCTCGCGACCGAGGCTGTAGAGATGGATAAGTCCTTCACCGAAGACCTGGACATCGACTCCATCTCGATGATGACCATCGTCGTCAACGCAGAAGAGAAGTTCGGCGTCCGCATCCCGGACGAAGAGGTCAAGAACCTCAAGACCGTCGGCGACGCCGTCAGCTTCATCGCAAACGCCCAGGCCTAGTCCTGGCCCCCGCCGGCCGGCGGGACCCAGTGCCCGGTCCGGGGATCTGCACCAGCAGCACCCCGGACCGGACCACTTTCAGCCTGACCGACGGCGCGGAGTCTCCTCCCCGGCACCGGTCCGCCCGACCACATAGTTCTTCCCGCAGGCCCTGGCCCCCGACCCCTGGTTCCGGACACGGCAAGCGCACCGACAGAGAGTGATCCCATGACACGCAAAGTAGTCATTACCGGTCTGGGTGCCACCACACCCATTGGCGGCGACGTTCCCACCATGTGGAAGAACGCCCTCAAGGGCGTCTCCGGTGCGCGCACGCTTGAGGACGACTGGGTGGCCAAGTACGAACTGCCGGTTCACTTTGCCGCCCGGGCCTCCACCCCCGCCTTGGATGTCCTGACCCGCGTCGAAGCCAAGCGCATGGACCCGTCCACGCAGTTCGGCGTCGTCGCCGCCCGTGAGGCCTGGGCCGACTCCGGCATTGCCGAGATCGACCACGACCGCCTGGCCGTGGCCTTCGCCACCGGCATCGGTGGCGTCTGGACCCTTCTGGATGCGTGGGACACCCTGCGCGAAAAGGGTCCCCGCCGCGTCCTGCCCATGACCGTGCCCATGCTGATGCCCAACGGCGTCGCGGCCGCGGTCAGCCTGGACCTGGGTGCCCGCGCCGGCGCCCACACCCCCGTTTCCGCTTGCGCCTCCGGCACCGAAGCCCTCCACCTGGGCCTTGAGCTGATCCGCTCCGGCAAGGCCGACGTCGTCGTCTGCGGCGGCGCCGAAGCCGCCATCCACCCCATGCCGATCGCAGCATTCGCCTCCATGCACGCCCTCTCGCGCCGGAACGATGACCCTGAGCGCGCGTCACGCCCCTACGACGTGGACCGCAACGGCTTCGTCATGGGTGAAGGCGCCGGTGCCCTGGTGATTGAAGCCGAGGAGCACGCCCTGGCCCGCGGCGCCCGGATCTATGCCGAACTCGCCGGCACTTCGGTCACGGCCGACGCCTACCACATCACGGCCCCGGACCCCGAGGGCCTCGGTGCCACACGCGCCCTGAAGGCCGCCATGTTTGACGGCCGCATCCAGGCCGAGGACGTCGTGCATGTCAACGCGCACGCCACCTCCACCCCGGTCGGCGACAAGCCCGAGTACACCGCCCTGAAGGCAGCCCTCGGCAGCCACGTGGACAACGTGGCCGTCTCTGCCACGAAGTCCCAGATGGGCCACCTGCTCGGTGCCTCCGGCGCGGTGGAGGCGGTCCTGACGGTCCTCGCCGTCCACGAGCGCAAGGCTCCGGTCACCATCAACCTGGACAACCAGGACCCGGAGATCCCGCTCGACGTCGTCACGTCGGCCCGCGACCTGCCCTCCGGCAGTATCGTGGCGCTGAGCAACTCCTTCGGCTTTGGCGGCCACAACGCCGTCATTGCGGTCCGCAGCGTGTAAGTCCCGACCGCGCCGGAATGACAGATGGCGGCAATGTTCCCCGTGAACATTGCCGCCATCCGTCGTTTGGCGTGGAGCTATGGAGTTGGCGGGTGCGTCGTCAGCCGACCTGGTGGAGCCAGCGCACCGGCGCCCCTTCGCCTGCGTGGCGGAAGGGCTCGAGCTCTTCATCCCAGGCTTCGCCGAGGGCGAGGGAGAGCTCGTGGTAAACCGCGGACGGGTCACCGGCTCCGGCTTCATAGGCGTACCGGATGCGGTCCTCGGAGACCATGATGTTGCCGTGGACGTCAGTCGTGGCGTGGAAGATGCCCAGCTCCGGGGTGTGCGACCAGCGGCCGCCGTCAACACCTTGGCTGGGCTCTTCGGTCACCTCGTACCGCAGGTGCGCCCAGCCGCGCAGAGCCGACGCCAATTGGGCCCCCGTGCCCGGCGTACCGGTCCACGAGAGCTCGGCCCGGAACATTCCGGGCGCAGCAGGCTGCGCAGTCCACTCCAGGTCGGTCCGCTTGTCCACGACTGATCCAATGGCCCACTCAACGTGGGGACACAGGGCCGTCGGGGCCGAGTGAACAAACAACACACCGCGGGTCAGTGCAACAGACATTCCATCCTCCATAGCTCTAGGTACGTCTTCCCCAACGACCTTGCCTGGATGTCTGTCTGCTGCCCGGATCCGTAGCGGTGCCAGCGGTCCTGCCAGATTACCAATAAACAACCGGAATCCGCGCCAAGGCGCGGCTCACAGCGGCTTCAAGCTGCACTTGAAACCTCCCGGATGCGACTTTTATTGTGCCGCACGCCCGCGCATTACGCCAGTGGCGTCCGGCGCGTCCTTCCCCGGCACGCCGCCGGGCCCGCGGGCCGCCGGGCTGGCCGTCACGGAACTCCCTGACGACCGGGTTTGTTACGCCCGGGGATGTGCCTGCTGATACCCCTGCCGGAGTCTTTCGACGGAAACGTGGGTGTAGAGCTGGGTGGTGGCGAGGCTGGTGTGGCCGAGGATCTCCTGCACGGCGCGCAGGTCCGCTCCGCCGTCGAGCAGGTGCGTCGCGGCGGAGTGGCGCAGGGCATGGGGCCCGGTGGCGGCGGTGTCCCCCAGGGCCTCCATCATTCCCCGGACGACGCTGCGGACCTGGCGTTGATCTACCCTTTTGCCGCGTGCGCCGAGGAACAATGCGGGCCCGCTCGCCTCTGTGGCCAGGGCCGGGCGGCCGCGCCGGAGCCAGTCGTCGACGGCGAGCGCCGCCGGCAGCCCGTAGGGCACGGTGCGCTCCTTGTTGCCCTTGCCGAGGACACGCAGGGTCCGGCGGTCCGGATCGAGGTCGTCCACATCGATCCCGGTGAGCTCGCCGACCCGGACCCCCGTCGCGTAAAGGAGTTCGATCATGGCCCGGTTGCGGACGTCCAGCGGGTCGCCCTCGGCCGCGGCGGATTCGGCGCCCTCGACCAGCCGCACAACCTGCTGCTGGTGAAGCACCCCGGGAAGTGACTTCTCCCGCTTCGGCGCTCTGAGCCGCAGCGCAGGGTCAGCCCCGATGATCTCCTCGCGGACTGCCCAGGCCGTAAACGCCCGGGCAGTAGCTGAACGGCGGGCCAGGGTGGCACGGGACATGCCCGACTCACTCTGCGCGCCGAGCCAGCGCCGGAGCGTTCCGAGCTCGAGCTCCGGGAGGGCCTCGATCCCCTCGGACGCCGCATGGGTCAGGAGGCTGCCGACGTCGGAGAGGTAGGCCCGCACCGTGTGGTCGGACCGTCCGCGCTCGGCCACCAGGTAGTGGCCGAAGCCGCGGGCCGCGCCGGCCAGTGCAACCGGAAGTTCTTCTAAAGACACCCCCTTACTCTCGCAGTCTCCGCCCGGCAATCAAGCAGCGCGGCGGCGCGCCGTCGCTGCCGGAAGAATCCGCGGGGAGATTCAGCGGGGAGATTCGGCGGGCGGATTCCGCACCGGGTTCTGCTGCGGAGCCCTCCGCTGGCTGCGGGCCGGACATTAGCCGGACTTTCCGGACCGCTTCCAGCCTCCCCGGTGGGATTCAGCCAGCCCCATGAGCCCGAGCCGCCCGAGGCCGGCCCGGACCGATTCCGGACTCAACCCGGCCACCGTCGTCAGTTTCTCCACGGAGCTGGTGGTCCGCAGCGGCAGGGCGTCGAGCAGGATCAGGTCTTCGAGGGTCAGCCCGTCCTGGACCTCCACCCGGTTGTCTTTTTCCGCCGGCAGCGAGGCTCCGCTCGGCGATGCCAGCTCGGCGACTTCCCCGGCGTCCGTGACACAGACGGCGCCACCTTCGCGCAGCAGCCGGTGGCAGCCGGCCGAGTTGGCGCTGTGGACGGAACCCGGGACGGCGCCGACCGAGCGGCCCAGGCTTTCGGCATGGTGCGCGGTGTTGAGAGCTCCTGACCGCCACCGCGCCTCAACGACCACCGTGACTGAAGCCAGGGCGGCGATGAGGCGGTTCCGTTGCAGGAACCGGTACCGGGTGGGCGCTGACCCTGGCGGGACCTCAGCCAGAACTGCGCCCTGGTTTGCGACTGCCCGCAGGAGATCCTCATTCCCGGCAGGATAGAAGCGGTCCACTCCCCCGGCCATCACCGCAATGGTCGGCACCCCTCCCGCGCCGGCGGCCAGTGACGCCCGGTGGGCATGGGCGTCGATTCCGTAGGCGCCGCCCGAAACAACGGTGAAGCCGCGCCCGGCCAGCGCGTAGGCGAGGTCGCCGGTCACGGACGCACCGTAGGCGGTGCTGTCACGGGAGCCGACCAGTGCGATCGAGGTGGCAGCCGGCGGCAGTTCCTGTTCGGCTCCGCGCCACCACAGGCACAACGGCTCCTGGAGGCCGAGATCCGCCAACTGAGCGGGCCAGAGCTCGTCGGCGGGAATCAGGATGCGTCCGCCGAGCCGCTGCATCGTGGCGAGGTCGCGGTCCGGCGCCAGGTCGGGAACCCGGGGCGCCCACCGTTTCAGGGACTCGGCCAGGCCCTGCCAGTTCCCGCTTGCGCCGCTCGCCGCCAGCGCACCGGAGATCTCCCGTTCCAGCCCCGGACCGGCGGTGAGCTGGCCGGTGGCAATCTTCAGGGCATCCTCCGCACCGGCCTGCTGCACGAGCGCCAGGGCTGCCGCGTCCTGCGGTTCGAAGAGGCGGGACAGCGCCGCCCGTGCCAGTCGTTCAGCGTCGTGCATGGTGGTCTCCTTCGTGAAGGCCGCTGTACCAGCGGCGGGGTCCCGGCCCCGGTGCGATGTGCCGTCGGTGAGGGCACGAGACTCTGCTTGTCCGGCAGTACAGCCAGCGCACGGGGCTCACCCGGCCACAGCGGTGGCCTGCCGGAGGCCCAGCGCCTGTCCGATGTCGTCCGCGTGCGGGGCATCCCGGCCGGACAGATCTGCCAGGGTCCAGCCCAGGCGCAGGACGCGGTCGTAGCCCCGGGCCGTGAGCGTCCCGCGCTCCAGGGCGAGGTCAAGGATCCGGGTGGTGTGCGATGCGAGCCTCAAGGCGCCGCGCAGCACCGGTCCGGGGACCTGTGCGTTTGTTTCGATCCGTAGCGGCCCCAGCCTGTCCCGCTGGCGGTTGCGGGCGTCCAGGACTCTCCGGGCAATGGCGTCCGTGCTCTCCCCCGGGACGGCCGCCCCGAAATCGGCCAGCGAGATCCGTTCGACCTCCAGCTGGATGTCGACCCGGTCCAGGAGCGGTCCGGACAGCCGTGCGAGGTAACGGCGCCTCATAATCGGGGTGCAGGTGCAGTCCACACCTTTGCCGGAGGCCTTTCCGCAAGGGCAGGGGTTGGCCGCGAGGACCAGCTGGAAGCGTGCGGGGTAGGCAGCCGTTCCGGCCGATCGGTGAAGGACCAGTTCGCCGCTCTCCAGAGGCTGCCGGAGGGAGTCCAGGACCCGCCGCTCGTATTCCGGCGCCTCATCGAGGAACAGGACGCCCCGGTGGGCGCGGGACGCCGCTCCGGGCCGCGGCAGTCCCGAGCCGCCGCCGATGATAGCCGCCAGGGTCGCGGAATGGTGCGGATTCTCATAGGGCGGGCGGCGGACTAGCCGGACTGATGCCGAAGTCAGTGAACAGAGCGAGTGAATGGCCGTCACTTCCATGGCCTCCGTGTCGCCAAGATCCGGCAGGAGTCCCGGCAGCCGTTCGGCGAGCATGGTCTTACCCGCGCCCGGCGGTCCCGTGAGCAGCAGATGGTGGGCTCCGGCGGCTGCGACTTCCAGGGCGCGCCGGGAATCGGCCTGACCGGAGACATCGGACATGTCCGGAACCAGGTGTTGGCCGCTTTCGCCCTCCGGTTCCGCACTGTCATCGGGCTGAGGTTCGAAGTCGAGCGCCAGGTCCTGCGGGTCGGCGCCGGAGTCAAAGGCCAGCCTGGCCAGGGTGGCATACCCGCGGACGCGGGCGCCCGGCACCAACTCGGCTTCGGCGGCGTTGGCCTCCGCCACCACAACGTCCGGGAACCCGGACCGGACCGCCGCCATGACCGCCGGGAGGATGCCGCGCACCGGGCGCAGCCTGCCATCGAGGCCGAGTTCGGCGATGAAGACCGTCCGTCCCGTGGGGCGGACGTCGTCGGCAGCCAGCAGGACCGCCATGGCGATGGCCAGATCAAATCCCGAGCCGCGCTTGGGCAGGGATGCCGGAATGAGGTTGGCCGTGATCTTCCGTCGGCTGAGCGGGATGCCGGAATTCTGGGCTGCCGAGCGGATCCGTTCCTTGGCCTCGTTGAGTGAGGCGTCCGGCAGGCCAAGGATGACGAAGGCGGGAAGTGTCTGGCCGATATCCGCCTCGACTTCGACGATGTAACCGTTGATCCCGACCAGGGCCACCGAGTAGGTGCGGCCGAGCACCACCTACGCCACCCCTTCGAGGTGTTCGATGACCGGGTCCCCGCTGCCGTCGTCGAGCACGGCCACCACGTCGACACGCCATGGCCCACCACGCGGCGCGTGGTCGCGGCGCCAGGCCGCCGCCAGGCGGTGCAGCCGCGCCAGCTTCTCTGCTCCCACGGCCTCGAAGGGGTGCCCGTAGGCCACGGACGTCCGTGTCTTCACCTCAACGATGACCACGGTCTCCCCGTCGAGGGCCACCAGATCGATTTCGCCGTCACGGCAGCGCCAGTTGCGGTCCAGAATCCGCAGGCCGCAGGCCTCCAGATAGACCCGGGCGAGGTCTTCCCCGCGGCGGCCGACTACGTCCTTAGCTCTCATGGACCCATCGTGACCGGCTGCAGGCAGCCGGCACAGGGGGCCCAACGGCTATGTGCGCAACAGGGGCTGTGGAGGGACAGTGCGCCCGTCAGTATTCAATCAGCGGGGTTCAGCCAGGCACGTTCAGTCCGGCGCGTCCAGCCGGTAAGGGCCGCCGGGACCCCGCAGGCCGCGGACGATGGCCGGTCCCGGTTTAATTCCCCAGGTCTTCGACCTTGGGCAGGGCGAGCTCCTCGCTGCGCGGGAGCTCTTCGACGTTGACGTCTTTGAAGGTGATGACGCGGACACTCTTCACGAACCGGGCGGACCGGTAAACATCCCACACCCAGGCGTCCTGCAGCGTCAGGTCGAAGTACACCTCGCCGTCGGCGCTGCGGGCCTGCAGGTCAACGTGGTTGGCCAGGTAGAAACGCCGTTCGGTCTCGACCACGTAGCTGAACAGGCCGACAACGTCGCGGTATTCGCGGTAGAGCTGCAGCTCCATGTCGGTCTCATAGTTTTCAAGGTCCTCGGCACTCATGCTTCCATCTTGCACCATTGCGCGCCGGCCACGCGCCACGGGCCGGCCGGACACGGATGCCCTAGAGCAGCTGCCAGCTGACCCGGTGGTGCGGTGTGGGTCCGTCGCTGCGGAGGGCTTCCTTGTGCGCTGCCGTGCCGTAGCCCTTGTTGACGTCCCAGCCGAAGGCCGGGTATTCGTCGTGGAGATCGCGCATCAGGTTGTCCCGTTCCACTTTGGCCAGGATGCTGGCCGCGGCGACGCTCAGGCACTGCATGTCGGCCTTGACCAGGGTGTGGACCGGGGCCTCACAGGCATCCCCGGTCGGCTCCTCGTCGAAAAGCGAGGCCTGCGCCGCCGGGGACAGCCAGTTGTGGCTGCCATCGAGCAGGACAACGTCCGGCGTCACTCCGGCGTCCAGCACGGCCAGCCAGGCCCGGGTCCCGGCGAGCCGGAGCGCGCCGATGATGCCGAGCGCGTCGATCTCGGGGGCCGTCGCGTGCCCCACGGCGGAGGCAACGCTCCAGTCCCGGACGAGGGGAACGAGCCGTTCCCGGTCCGCGACTTTGAGCAGCTTGCTGTCCCGCACGTCCGCGAGCAGCGTCGGGTCCTGCAGGTCGACCACGGCGATTCCCACGCTCACGGGCCCGGCGAGGGCTCCCCGGCCGACCTCGTCGACGCCGGCGAGCAGCCGGGCGCCGGAGCTCCGGAACCGGCGCTCGTAATCGAGGGTGGGCGCTTCAGACACGGCCGGCCTATTTCCCCGCGGCCGCAGGCACGCCCCGGAAGACCTCCGGGTAGTTGTCCACGGCGGACACCCTGTTCAGCGGCCACGCGATCACCCCGGCCTTGCCCTCAATGTCGGCGATGTCAACGAAGCCGCCGTTGACCTCCATGTGGGCCCGGGAATCCGCGGAATGATTCCGGTTGTCCCCCATAACCCAGACCTTGCCGGCCGGCACCACAACGTCGAATTCCCGCGCTTCGGGCACCTCGGCGGGGTTGACGTATTTTTCGTCGAGGGAGGCGCCGTTCAGGGTGAGCCGGCCGCTGCCGTCGCAGCAGACCACGTGGTCGCCGGGGAGCCCGATGACCCGTTTGACCAGGTGCTGCTCCGAGTTGTCCGGCAGGAGGCCGACGAACGTCAATCCGTCCTGCACCCAGGTGAACGGCCCGCGCGGTGCCTCGGCGGCGGACGCCAGCCAGCCCTTGGTGTCCTTGAACACCACAACGTCGCCGTGTTCGAGGGCAAAGGGTTCCGGAACGAGGAGGTTGACGAAGATGCGGTCGTTGACGTCCAGGGTGCTGACCATGGATTCGGACGGGATGTAGAACGCCCGGAAAAGGAACGTCTTGATGAGGAAGGACAGCACGATCGCCACAACCACGATGGTGGCGATTTCCTTGAGCCAGAGAAACACCGGGCCGCGCTCCTGCCTGGCCCGGTGCGCGCGGCGCGGCGAGTCGCCGTCGCCGGCAGTCTCCTCGCCGTCCCCGGCAGTCCCGTCGCCGTCGTCCGGCGTCGACGATGCCGCCCGGGGCAGTCCTGTCTCCTGCGGATCAGGTGTCCGCTCATCAGGAATCCGCGCTTCCGGAATCCTCGGATCAGGAATCCGGGGGTCGCTCTCGGGCATCTATTGTCCGTTCGTCGTCGTGGTGGCTGCTGCGGCGGTGCGGGCGGGCCGTGCAACTGCAGTAAATCTATCAAGCGGCCAGATGATCTGTACCGGTCTGCCGATGACCCGGTCCTGCGGCACCATCCCCCCGCCGGGTGCGCCCAGGAGGCTCCGCGAATCCGCCGACTTGGACCGGTGGTCGCCCATCAGCCACAGCCTGCCGGAGGGCACGATCACGTCGAAGGCCATGTCGCTCGGAACATCCCCGTCATAGAGGTACGGTTCCGCAACCGGCTGGCCGTTGACGGTGAGGGAGCCGGCCGCGTCACAGCAGACCACGCGGTCACCGGCCAGGCCGACCACCCGCTTGACGTACGTGGTGTCGTTCCCGGCGACGCCTAGCCAGCGGCCGGCTTCCGAGAGCAGGTCCGCCGCGGGGCCCCTGCCGCTGTTCAGCGGAGCAAAGGACCCGCGGCCGTCGAAGACCACGACGTCTCCCCGCCTGATCGGCTCCGCGGCGAAGTCCGTCCGGGAAACCAGGATCCTGTCCCCCGACTGGAAGAGCGGCTCCATCGACGCGGAAGGGATGAAGTACGCATCCAGCCACAGTGACCGAACCACCGCACTGGTGATGACGGCCAGCGCCAGTGCCAGCAACGCAAAACGCCAGCCCGGTTTCCTGGGCTGGCGTTTTGTCTGTTCCATGGTCCGTATCCTCTAGCGCTGTTCTGAGTTCATAAGCGCTGTGGCGGAGAGCTCCGGCGCCGGCCGGATACGGTCCGCGGACCCGCGGCGGAAGTCCGGGAGGACTTACTTGGCGGTCTGGAAGTCGCGCTTTTCCTTGATCTTCGCAGCCTTGCCGCGCAGTGCACGCATGTAGTAAAGCTTGGCGCGGCGCACGTCGCCCTTGGAGACGAGCTCGATCTTGTCGATAATCGGGGAGTGCACCGGGAAGGTACGCTCCACGCCGACGCCGAAGGAGACCTTGCGGACGGTGAAGGTTTCGCGGATGCCGTCACCCTGGCGGCCCAGGACGAAGCCCTGGAAGACCTGGACGCGGGAGTTCTTGCCTTCGATGATGTTCACGTGCACCTTGATGGTGTCACCTGCACGGAAGACGGGAACGTCGGTGCGCAGCGAGGCTGCATCCACGGAATCGAGAATGTGCATTGATTCACTCCTGGTGAACGCCACAGGTCATTCACTTTGGGTTACGGCGGCCACGTCCGCGGCGCGTGGCGCCCCGGATGTAGCCGTCGAAAGTTTTTGTTCCGGCTCCGTCAGGAATTGACTGGGCCGGGGTGCCGGGCTGTTGGCAGCAATCCCCCTGTGGCAGGTTCGCGGCCCAGCAGGCACAATGCCCTATTTTGTCATATGCGGCGCGTTCCTGCTAATCCCGGCGCCGGAGCCGCCCGTCGACGACGTCGTAACCCAGGTCCGCGAGTGCCGTCCGGTCGGCGCGGGGCAGCGCGGCGGCGTCGAAGTCCGCGAGCAGGTCCGGGCGCCGCTCGGCCGTGCGCCGGTATTGTTCGTGCCGGCGCCACTGGGCGATCTTGCCGTGGTTGCCGCTCAGCAGCACCGACGGAACCTCACGGTCCCGCCACGTCGAGGGCTTGGTGTACACCGGGTATTCGAGCAGTCCGTCCGAATGGGATTCTTCGACGAGGGACTCCGGGTTCCCCACCACTCCGGGGAGCAGCCGGCCGATCGCTTCGACCATGGCGAGCACAGCCACCTCACCGCCGTTGAGGACGTAGTCCCCCAGGCTCATGGGCCGCACGGTGAAGTGCTCCGGCGCCCACTCCATCACGCGCTCGTCGATCCCTTCATAGCGGCCGCAGGCGAAGACCAGCTGGTCCTCGGCCGCGAGTTCATGGGCTGTCGCCTGGGTGAACCGCTCGCCGGCCGGCGAGGGCACGATCAGGACCGGTTTCCGCGCTGCTTCGGGACGGCCGGCCGCGACGGAGGACAATGCCTCCGCCCACGGCTCGGGCTTCATCACCATTCCGGCGCCGCCGCCGTACGGGGTGTCGTCCACGGTGCGGTGCCGGTCGGTGGTGAAGTCCCGCAGGTCATGGACCCGCAGATCCAGCAGGCCGTCCTGGCGGGCCTTGCCGATCAGGGACAGTTCCAGCGGCGCCAGGTATTCCGGAAAGATAGTGACGACGTCGATCTTCATTTAGGCGCGCTCTCCGGTTCCGGCGCCGGCGTCGGGGGCGGCGTCTGTGTCGCTGCCATCATCGCCGGCGTCTTCCGTGTTGACTTCGAAAAGTCCGGGAGGCGGCGTCACGAGGATGAACTTCTCGGCGACGTTGACCTCAGGGACGATCTGTTCGACGAAGGGGATCAGGATTTCCGTGCCGTCCGGGGTGGTGACGACCAGCAGGTCCTGGACCGGCAGCGTGCGCAGGCCGGTGACCTTGCCGACCACGGCTTCGCCGACCCTGACGTCCAGGCCTTCCAGTTCGTGCTCGTACCAGCCTTCGTCGTCGTCTTCGTCGATTTCCTCGGTCTCAATGAACAGTTTGGCGCCCCGGATGGTCTCGGCCTCGTTGCGGGTCTCGATCTCCTCGAAGGCAAGCAGCAGGATGTCCTTGTTCCAGCGGGCGCTCAGGACCGTCAGCGGGCCGGCGGTGGCGGGCTCCACGATGAATTCAGTCCCCGGAACGAAGCGGTCGCCGGGCGCGTCCGTCAATACCTGGACGGTGACCTCGCCGCGGATGCCATGGGGCTTGCCGATTCGTGCAACCTGGAGCTTCATCTGTTCCTCTGTTCCGGATTCTTCTTGCGGGATTTCGTGGTGCCTGGGGACTCTCGCCGCGGCTGGTTGGCACTGCGGCAAACGGGCGCGGCGGCACAAAGCAGTCCGGCCCCTCCACCAGAATCTGGTGAAGGGGCCGGGCTCAAGACAAGTAAGACTGAACGCGTTACCGGCGTCGGTCGGTGTCGACGACGTCGACCCTGACCGGCTCGCCATCCGCCAGTGCAGCAACCACAGTGCGCAATGCGCGTGCGGTGCGGCCCTGGCGGCCGATCACCCGTCCAAGGTCGTCCTGATGAACGCGCACTTCGAGGGTGTCCCCGCGGCGGTTGTTCTTGGCACTGACCTTGACGTCCTCGGGGCTGTCAACAATCCCGCGGACCAGGTGTTCGAGCGCTTCTGCCAGCAATTTACTCAGCCTCGGTGGTCTCTGCTGCTGCGTCGGCCGGGGCCTCGGCTGCGTCGTCCTTCTTGGCCTTCTTGGTGATGGCTTCCGGGATGATCACGGAACCCTTTTCCGGGGTAACGAAGGCAGCCTTGGGAGCCTTGGTCTTCAAGGTGCCCTCCTGGCCCGGGAGACCCTTGAACTTCTGCCAGTCACCGGTGATCTTGAGGATCGCGGCGACCTGCTCGGACGGCTGTGCGCCGACGCCGAGCCAGTACTGGGCGCGGTCCGTGTCGACCTCGATGTACGAGGGTTCTTCGGTCGGGTGGTACTTGCCGATCTCTTCGATGGCACGGCCATCACGCTTGGAGCGTGCGTCCATGACGACGATGCGGTAGTACGGTGCGCGCATCTTACCGAAGCGCTTAAGGCGAATCTTTACGGCCACTTTTGTGGTCACTCCTGTTTCTGAAACGGGGTCGAGCCCGGCGTTCTGCACCCGTGGGGCGGGCCATACTAGGGGGTTCTAAAAGGACAAGATCCGGACGCGGAGAGAGGGGCCACGCAGATCAAGTACTCGTTTATTGTGCCAGATCATCGCCGGGATATCGACTTGACATCCCCGAAAGCCCGATTCATCCCCGCCGCGGCCGCCCCCCGGCCCCAAGGCAGCCCGGCTGATGCGGTCAGGATGTCCACACGTAGAGGCCCGCTTTGGACGCGGGGTCCACGGTGGACGCCAGTTCGGCCAGTTGCCGGACGTAGGTCCCGGCCTGGTCCGCGCCGAAGGGCATGTCCTCCTCCGCCGCCCAGCTCACCGCCACATCCTCGAGGACATTGCCCTCGCCTTCGGTTTCGTAGCTGAGCAGATCGGCCAGTGCCCTGACCATGGCATCGGGAACGCCGAGCAGCGAGTCGCTGGAGACGTCGACCATGGTCAGCTCGTAGTCGGCGCCGCCGGCGTGCACCGCGGTTCCGGCGAGGTCACCCAGCCGCTCGATCTCGAAATCGCTGATGTCCGGGATCCGCAGCGCCGCGGGACCGGCAGCAGCCCCGCCGTCGAGGGCGGCAGCACGCTTGAGGGCTTCATCGTGGGTGGAGACAAAAACTTCGGTGAATCCCATGGAGCTGGTCCTTAGAGGTCTGGCGGCGCTGGGCCGCATTTTCGGCGTCGCTTCAGCCTAGCCGCTTGGACGCACCAACGTCCCTGCCGGACCGGACACGGCACGGCCCGGCGGGACATGCCCACCCGTGGGACTGGGCAGGCCTGGACATGCCCGGGCGTGGCCGTGACCACTGGACATATGGCCACTATGTCCATCGCTGGCGGCCCGCACTGGGCATGTCCAGTGGTCCGGACAGATGGGGGTCAGCGGACTGCGACGCGGATACGGTTGCGCCACGGGTCTTCGAAACGCAGCTCGGCGCCGGTGTGGTGCGAGCTGATCCCGGCGACTTTGAGCCGGTCCGCGAGCGCGCCGACGTCGTCGCCTGCGGGGACCTCGATCAGCACCTCGCCGAGGCCGAGCGTGTCACGCCGGGGGCCGGCTCCGCGGCTGTTCCAGACGTTCATGGCCATGTGGTGGTGGTAGCCGCCGGCGGAGACAAAGAGCGCCTGGCCGTGCCAGCCCGCGGTCTTCTCGAAGCCGAGCGTGCCGACGTAGAACTCGTGCGCGGACTGCACGTCGCCGACCTGCAGGTGGACATGCCCGACGCCGGCCGCCGCCCCGCGCTGCCCGGCGACCGATTCCTCGGTCAGGTGCTCCTCGAGGTAGCGCCGGGGCGGGAGGGCAAGGCTGTCCATCACAACGTCTGGTCCCGACCAGGACCAGGCGTCGCGGGGCCGGTCCCAGTAGAGCTCGATCCCGTTGCCTTCGGGATCGGTGAAGTAGAACGCCTCACTGACGAGGTGGTCGGCGCTGCCGGCGAAGGACTGCGGCTCGAACCCGGCGGCGCTGGCGACCGTGGCGGCCAGGGCCGGCCGGTCCTCGAAGAGCAGCGCCGTGTGGAAGAGCCCCGCTTCGCCGCGGGCAGGGATAGCCAACCCGGCGGCGGGGGCAAGGTGGACCAGCGGGTTCCGGCGGCGGCCGAGGTAGAGTCCGCCGTCCTGTTCGGCCACGATTTCCAGGCCGAGGGCCCGCTGGTAGTAGTCCGCCATGACTTTCATGTCCCCTACCTTGAGCATCACGGTGCCCATGGTGAGATCGGCGGGAAGGAGATCCCGGGGGCTGGTTTCTGCGGTCATGTGCGGCTCCGGTGGCTCTGCGGGCCACCCACTCCAGATGGCCCTCCTATAAGACTAAATTACTTGAAGCTTCAATTTATTCCTAACGGGCCGGCCGCATTCCTACCGGATCAGTCCGCCGCGCAGCACGATGTGCTTGAGCGCCAGCAGGGTCTCGGGATTGGTCCGGGGATCCTCGGCGCAGACCACGACGTCGGCGCTGGCCCCCTCGCTGATCCCCTCGGCGCCGAGCCAGGCACGTGCGGCCCAGGTGCCGGCGTCGAGTGCTGACCGGGCCGGGAGGCCTGCGGCGTGCAGGGCCAGGATTTCCTCCGCAATGCGCCCGTGCCGGATCACGCTGCCGGCGTCCGTCCCGGCGTAGATGGCGACGCCGGCTTCGAAGGCCTCGAGGATCCTTTCGCCGCGGCGTTCCCAGAGGGCGCGCATGTGTGCGGCGTAGCGCGGGAACTTCGCGTCCGCCTGTGCGGCGATGTCCGGGAAGGTGGCGATGTTGATGAGGGTGGGGACAATCGGGACGCCCTGCTCCACGAAGCGCGGGAGGTGCCGCGGCAGCAGCCCGGTGCCGTGTTCGATGCAGTCGATTCCGGCGTCGAGCATGTCATCGAGCGTGTCCTCGGCGAAACAGTGCGCCGTCACGCGCGCTCCTTCGTCGTGGGCGGCAGCGACGGCATCCTTGAGCACGCGGGCCGGGAAGCTTGGCGCGAGGTCCCCGGCGTCGCGGTCGATCCAGTCCCCCACCAGCTTCACCCAGCCGTCCCCGGCCTTCGCCTGCTTCCGGACGGCCTCAACAAGGTTCTCCGGTTCGACTTCGACGGCGAAACCGCGAAGGTAGCGCCGGGTCCGGGCGATGTGGCGTCCGGACCGGATGATGAGGGGCAGGTCCGGGCGCTGCTGGAGCCAGCGGGTGTCGTGGACGGCCCCGGCGTCGCGCACCAGCAGGGTGCCGGCGTCACGGTCCGTCAGCGCCTGTTCCTCCGCGGTCCGGTCCGGGACATCCCCGCCGGGTCCGAGGCCGATGTGGCAGTGGGCGTCCACCAGGCCGGGGATCACCCAGCCGGCCAGGACGTGGTCCGGCGCGGCGGCGGGCCGCCGGAAAGTCAGCACGCCGTCAACCGCCCACAGCCCGTTTTCCTCCCTGTCCGCGGCGGTCAGCACCGGGCCGATGAATTCGATGATCCTGCTCATGACCTCAAGCGTAGACGTCCGGGCCGGTCACAACAGCGGACCCCGCCCCCTGTGGCCGGGATCCGTGTTCCGGTCACCGAGATCGCGCTGGAAACCTCCCCGGACGGACAATCCAACGCTCCGTTCCGGGTCTACCGGACGGAAGGCCCGGGCAGTGATCCCGTGGTGGGCCTGGAGCCGTTCCGGGCCGCCTGGATCGAGGCCCGGGCAGACACCGAACCGTACCGCGGCCGGGAACGGAACCTGCTCGACGACGGCAAGTCGGCCGTGCGCCGCGGTGCGGCGTCCGCGGAGTGGCGCGGCACCCGGCCGGTGCCCCGCCGCGCCGCGCCGTCGACGGCAGGACTGTCACCCAGATGCGGTACGCGAAGCAGGGCATCATCACCCCGGCAGTGCAGTTCGTGGCCCTGCGGGAAAACTGCGATGCGGAGCTCGTGCGCAGCGAGGTGGCTGCCGGCCGGGTGATCGTCCCGAACAACATCAACCACCCGGAGTCGGAGCCGATGATTATCGGCAAGGCCTTCCGGGTGAAGATCAACGCCAACATCGGAAACTCGGCCGTCACGAGCTCCATCGCGGAGGAAGTTGACAACCTGCAGTGGGCTACGAAGTGGGGCGCCGACACGGTCATGGACCTGTCCACCGGTGATGACATCCACACCACCCGCGAGTGGCTAACCGCAATGCGCCCGTCCGGATCGGCACGGTCCCGATCTACCAGGCGCTGGAAAAGGTCAACGGGGACGCCAATGCCCTCACGTGGGAGATCTACCGGGACACCGTGATCGAGCAGTGCGAGCAGGGCGTGGACTACATGACCGTCCACGCCGGCGTGCTGCTGCGCTACGTGCCGCTCACGGCCCACCGGGTCACCGGGATCGTGTCCCGCGGCGGCGCCATCATGGCAGGCTGGTGCCTCGCCCACGACGACGAAGATTTCCTGGCCCGGTGCCACAGCTGACGCCAACGACGCCGCCCAGTTCGCCGACTGGACACCCTGGCCGAACTGACGAAGCGGGCGTGGGCGTACGACGTGCAGGTGATGGTCGAGGGACCGGGCCATGTGCCCTTCCACCTCGTCCGCGAAAACGTGGAGCGCCAGCAGGAACTCTGCCAGGGCGCCCCGTTCTACACCCTCGGCCGCTCGTGACCGACATTGCCCCGGGCTATGACCACATCACGTCGGCCATCGGCGCGACTGAGATTGCCCGGTACGGGACGGCCATGCTCTGCTACGTCACGCCGAAGGAACACCTGTGCCTGCCGGACAAGGATGACGTCAAGACCGGAGTCATCACCTACAACCTCGCCGCCCACGCCGCCGATCTCGCGAAAGGCCATCCGGGCGCCCATGAACGCAACGATGCCCTCTCCAGGGCGCGGTTCGAATTCCGCTGGCGGGACCAGTTCGCGCTCTCCCTGGACCCGGTCACGGCCGAGGCGTTCCACGACGAGACACTGCCTGCCGAGCCCGCCAAGTCGGCGCACTTCTGCTCCATGTGCGGACCGAAGTTCTGTTCCATGCGGATCAGCAAGGACATCCGGGACAAATACGGCTCCGCGGACTCGCAGGCCGCACTGGCGGACATGGCGGCCGGGATGCGGGAGAAGAGCCAGGAGTTCCTCGCCGCCGGCGGGAAGGTGTACCTGCCCGAACCGTCGGTGGGCCTCCCCGCCTAGCGCCAGCGGAGCCGACGCAACCGCCCCGGAAATCCCAGCACGCCCGGGTCAGCAGGCCCGGGCGTGCCGGGACCGGCTGACCTCGGCAATGAAGGACCGGATCATCCGGTTGCCTTCCGCCGAATCCTGGGGCCGGTGCCCGCCCGCGGCGACCTGGTGCAGCGCGCCGGTTTCGCGCAGATAGCCGGCGATCTCCTCGTACAGCGGCTCCCAGCCGCCGGTGAGTACGAGGGTGGGTACCCCGGGGACGATCTGCAGCGGCGCCTCCCACGGCGGGGCCTGCAGCCTCAGCCGCCGGGCAGCTCGGAGGGCCTCCGGGGTGGTCGCCCCGTGGACGTCCGCGGAGAACGCCCGCCGGACGTATTCGCGCTGGAAATCTTCGTCGCTGAGCTCATGCCGGACATCGAAGAGCGGCTGCATCAAGGCCCGGTGTGCGGCCGTCGCCGGCAGCTCAGCCGTCAGTGACAGGCACGCCGGTTCCACGAGCGTCAGGGACTGGATGAGGTCGGGCCGTTGGACAGCGGCCATCATCGCCGCAATCGCACCCTGCGCATGGGCCACGACGTGGCCCCCCGCTTCACCGCGGCCGTCATCGGCCAGCGATGCCAGCACGATGGCGGTGTCCGCGGCGAAGTCCGTTTCGAGTGGCTCGGCCACCGGATCAAACCCGTGCCGCCGAAGGAAGAGGGCGTCATAGGAGAGCGCCATCCCGTGCTGCTTCGGCCATGCGGCAGCACCGAAACTACCTGCCCCGTGGACGAACACTACGCGCTGCTTGAACATTCTCTAACCCTAGGGCACCTGCTGCCAATCAGGCCGGCGACATCGCCGCGGGAGTCCGGTTACTTGCCGCTGCTATTTGCTGCCGTCGAGGAACTTGTCGAAACCCTTGGGCAGGTTCAGCTGGGACGGATCGAACTCCCCGCCCTGCTGGCCGAAGGAGGCTCCCGTCGGCAAGGCTTTGGGCCCTGCCGCGCGTCGCGCTTCAGCGTCGCGCAGTTCCTGGGCGGCCTTGGCCGGGTTGCCGGAGCGGGCCTTCTTCTTCGGGGCGTTCTTGGCGCCCTTCCGGGCCGCTCCCCCGCCGGATCCGGGCATCCCCGGCATGCCGGGCATACCGCCGCCGGCGGCCATCTTCTTCATCATCTTCTGGGCCTGGGCAAACCGCTCCAGGAGGCCGTTGACCTCGGAGACGTGCACGCCGGAACCACGGGCGATGCGGGCGCGGCGGGATCCGTTGATGATTTTCGGTGCCACGCGCTCGTGCGGCGTCATGGACCGGACGATCGCTTCAACCCGGTCGATCTCACGTTCGTCGAACTGCTCGAGCTGCTGCCGGATGTTCTGCGCGCCCGGCATCATCATCAGCATCTTCTTCATGGAACCCATGTTGCGGATCTGCTGCATCTGGGCCAGGAAATCGTCCAGGGTGAAGTCTTCCTGGTCGGCGAACTTCTTCGCCATCCGGGCTGCTTCATCCTTGTCCCAGGACTTCTCGGCCTGCTCGATCAGGGTGAGCACGTCGCCCATGTCGAGGATGCGCGAGGCCATCCGGTCCGGGTGGAAGAGTTCGAAGTCGTCCAGGCTTTCGCCCGTGGACGCAAACATGACCGGCTTGCCGGTCACGGACGCCACGGACAGCGCAGCACCGCCGCGGGCATCGCCGTCGAGCTTGGACAGGACGATGCCGGTGAAGTTGACGCCCTCGTCGAACGCCAGTGCCGTGTTCACTGCGTCCTGGCCGATCATGGAATCAATGACGAAGAGGACTTCGTTGGGAACGATCGCCCGGCGGATCTGGCGGGCCTGTTCCATCATGTCCGCGTCGACGCCGAGCCGTCCTGCGGTGTCCACGATCACGACGTCGTGCAGGGTGCGGCGGGCCTCTTCGACGCCGGCGCGGGCGACGGCGACGGGATCACCGGCGGGGTGCTCGAGTTCGGAGGTGGCGCCGGGGTGCGGGGCGTACACGGTCACGCCGGCGCGCTGGCCGACCACCTGAAGCTGCGTCACGGCGTTGGGCCGCTGCAGGTCGCAGGCGACGAGCATGGGGCTGTGGCCCTGGGCCTTGAGCCACTTGGACAGCTTGCCGGCCAGGGTCGTCTTGCCGGCGCCCTGCAGGCCGGCAAGCATGATGATGGTGGGGCCGGTCTTGGCCAGGCGGATCCGGCGGGTCTCGCCGCCGAGGATCTCGACGAGTTCCTCGTTGACGATCTTCACGATCTGCTGGCTCGGATTCAGCGCGCCCGACACTTCGGCACCAAGGGCACGCTCGCGCACCCGGCCGGTGAATTCGCGGACGACCGAGACTGCGACGTCCGCGTCCAGGAGGGCGCGGCGGATCTCGCGGACCGTGGCGTCGACATCCGCCTCTGTCAGGCGGCCCTTGCCACGGAGATTCTTGAAGGTTGCTGTCAACCGGTCAGAGAGTGAATTGAACACGCGCCGTGCACTTCTTTCAGTGGATGTACGGATGGCGGCCGGTCCGGCACGCCAGCGTCGCGACTGGGGTCCGCCTCAGCGAACCGTCTCGACAACGGGACTCGACTATCTAGGGTACCAAGTCAGGCCTTCAAGATGGCATGCTGGCTTAGATGACCAGTGAAACAGCAGTGAAGACCCTGCTCATCCTCGGCGCCTCGGGTGACCTGACCGGCAGGCTGCTGCTGCCGGGCCTGGCCCGGCTCGTGGCCCGGGGGCGCGCCGACGGCCTGACGCTTGTCGGCGCAGGCTCGGATGACTGGACGCCGGACCAGTGGCTGGAGCGGATCGAGGAGTCTTTCGCGGACGAGCAATCGCAGGCCGACGCCTACGGTAAGCGGGAGCTGAAACGGGTCAGGACATCCAGCAGCTACTACGGACTCGACGTCACGGCCGAGGGGCAACTGGCGGGACTGCTCGCGGAGATGGAGGGGCCGGTGGCGGTGTACTTCGCCCTGCCGCCGCACGTCAGCCAGCTCGCCTGCGAGGCGCTGGCCCCGGAGCATGTGCCGGCCGGAACGCGACTGGTGCTGGAGAAGCCCTTCGGGTCCGATGAGGAATCCGCCCGCCGGCTCAACGCCACACTCTCCGCGCTCGTCCCCGAGGACCATATCCACCGGGTGGACCACTTCCTCGGGAAGGCCACGGTCCTGAACATCCTGGGCCTGCGCTTCGCGAACACGTTCCTGGAACCGGTCTGGAACCGGAAGTACATCGAGCAGGTGGAGATCATCTTTGATGAAGACCTGGCCCTGGAAGGGCGGGCCGGCTACTACGACGGCGCAGGCGCCCTCCGCGACATGATCCAGAGCCACCTGCTGGAGGTCATGGCCCTGATGGCCATCGAGCCGCCCGCCTCCGTGGAGGAACGGGACCTTCGCGACGCCGTGGCCACGGTGCTGCGGGCCAGCAGCATCAAGGCCCCGTACCGCAAGAGCACCCGCCGCGCGCGCTACACCGCAGGCAGCGTCAACGGCCGTGAGGTCCCGGACTACGCCGACGAGGACGGCGTGGATGCATCCCGCCACACCGAGACACTCGCCGAAGTGCGCGTGGAGATCGACAACTGGCGCTGGCAGGGCGTGCCGTTCATCCTGCGCTCCGGAAAGGCGCTGGGCGCCAAGCGCAAGGAGGCGGTGGTGACCTTCCGGCCCGTCCCGCACCTGCCCAGGGGGTTCACCGGGGTGGACGCCCCCAACCGGCTGCGGATCGGCTTCGGCCCGGACACCCTGCAGTTCGACGTCGATGTGAACGGCCCCGGCGATGTGCTCCACCTGGACCGTGCGACGCTGAAGGCCGAATTGAGCGCCTCCGCCCTCCTGCCCTACGGCGAAGTCCTCGACGGCGTCCTGACGGGGGATCCGTTGCTCTCTGTCCGGGCTGACACCGCGGAGGACTGCTGGCGCATCGTTGACCCGGTCCTGAAGTCATGGGCTACCGGCAACGTGCCGCTCGAGGAATACCCCGCCGGGTCCTCAGGCCCTGCGGAATGGCGCTGACGGTAGCTGGATCCATGGGCAGCAGAAAGCGGGCCGGATACCTGTTCCTTGGATTCCAGGTATCCGGCCCGCTTTCTGCGGCGTCGCCCGATGGCGTGGCTGCCGGCTAGATAGCCGCCGGTCCGCGCTCGCCGGTGCGGACCCGGACCGCTTCAAACACGTCCACGGTCCAGACCTTGCCGTCGCCGGCCCTGCCGGTGTTCGAGCTGGCAATGATGACATCAAGGATGTCGTTCGCCTGCTCGTCGGTGGCGAGGACCTCCACCCGGATCTTGGGCAGCAGATCCACGTTGTACTCCGCGCCGCGGTACACCTCGGTGTAGCCCCGCTGCCGGCCGTAGCCGCTGGCGGCACTCACCGTCAGTCCCTGCACGCCGTACGCTTCCAGCCCTTCGCGAATGGCCTCAAGCTTCTCCGGGCGGACGATCGCTGTGATCAGTTTCATGCCCCCACACTTTCCTTGCCTGTCGAATTCTTCCTGTCGGCCGCTGCTGCATCCGCCGGCTCTGCAGCAGCCTGCTCGCCGTCCTGCGGCTTGCCGGTAATGAGGTCATGCAGCGGCTGGAAGCTCCCGCCGTGGCCGCCGACGCCGAACTCGTACGCCGTCTCGGCGTGCAGGCTCAGGTCCACACCCACGACTTCCTGCTCCTGGGAGACCCGGAAGCCCATGAACTTATGGATCGGGTAGGCGATGATGAGGGTCATGACTGCGGTGAAGATTATGGCCAGCACTGCTGCCAGGACCTGTGCGACGAGCTGCTCGCTGCCGCCGCCGTAGAAGAGGCCGGCGCTGCCCTGGGTCGGGGTGGCCAGGAAACCGATCGCCACGGTACCGACGACGCCGGAGACGAGGTGGACACCGACGACGTCAAGCGAGTCGTCGTAGCCGAACTTGAACTTCAGGCCGACGGCGAGCGCGGAAGCCACACCGGCGACGACGCCGAGGGCGATGGCACCCAGCGGAGAGACGTTGGCGCAGGCCGGGGTGATGGCGACCAGGCCGGCAACCACGCCGGAGGCGGCACCGAGGGAGGTCGGGTGACCGTCACGGAAGCGTTCGACGGCGAGCCAGCCGAGCATTGCGGCGCCCGGGGCGACGAGGGTGTTCATCCAGATCAGCCCGGCCTGTTCGACGGTACCGGCGGCACCGGCGTTGAAGCCGAACCAGCCGAACCAGAGGATCGCGGCACCGAGCATCACGAACGGAACGTTGTGCGGGCGGTGGTTCGGGTCCTTGCCGAAGCCTTTGCGGTTACCGATGATCAGGACCAGGATCAGGCCGGCCACACCGGCGTTGATGTGTACGACAGTGCCGCCGGCGAAGTCGATGACCGGGGCGAAGGTCTGGCCGAACCAGCCGTCCTCGGAGAAGAGCCCGCCGCCCCAGACCATAAAGGCCATCGGAGCGTAGACCAGGGTGACCCAGATGGGGGTGAACAGCACCCAGGCGGAGAACTTGGCGCGGTCAGCGACGGCGCCGGAGATCAGCGCCACGGTGATGATGGCAAAGGTTGCCGCGTAGCCGACCGAGAGCAGGTCCGCCGGGTCGGTGAAGTTGTGCAGTCCGAAGTGGCTGAACGGGTTCGCGAAGATCTGGAAGAAGTTGTCTTCGTTGCTGGATGCCATGGAGGCGCCCCACAGTACCCAGACGATCGCGACGGTGCCGATGGCAACGAAGCTCATCATCATCATGTTCAAAGCCGACTTGGCGCGTGTCATGCCGCCGTAGAAGAATGCCAGGCCCGGGGTCATGAACAGCACGAGTGCTGAAGCGACCAGGAGCCAAACGAGACCTGCGGTGAGTTCCATGGTCTGCGTCCTCTCTTGCTGAAGGTGCGGAGTTACCCGCCGGTCCAACGCATGTTGTTGCGTTCTTGGTAAAAAGTCTCGCCGGGCCGTGTTTCACCGGTGGAGGATTTGGATTGCCGGCTTGTTACAAGAATCTCCCTGACGTAAATGGTGCGTCTCAGCCTTGTTACGGTTGTGTTTCACCCGTTCCACTCCGCCCGGCCGCATCATCCCGCGGCCGGCGTCTCCCGGCACCCTTAGGACAACCGCACCATGAGCAAAACCTCCCGTTCCCGCGGTGACGCCGGGCCCGATGCAGTCGGCCGCGCCCCGGGCCGCGCCCGGCTGCCCCGGGACATCAAAGTCATGCTGGTTGCCGCGTTCCTGATTGCGATCGGCTTCGGCCTCGTCGCCCCGGTCCTCCCGCAGTTCGCCACAACGTTCGATGTCGGGGCGACGGCGGCGGCCGTCATCGTGAGCATCTTCGCCTTTATGCGGCTGATCTTCGCCCCGGCCGGCGGCGCGCTGATCGTGCGGTTCGGCGAGCGGCCGGTCTACGTCGCCGGGCTTCTTATCGTGGCGGCGTCGACCGCGGCCAGCGCGTTCGCCCAGGACTACTGGCAGTTGCTGATCTTCCGCGGCCTCGGCGGGGCCGGCTCGGTGATGTTCACGGTCGCCTCGATGGCCCTGGTGATACGGCTGGCGCCGCCGGAGAGCCGCGGCCGGGTCTCGGGCGCTTACGCCTCGGCTTTCCTGATCGGCAACGTGTGCGGGCCGATTGTCGGCGGGCTGCTTGCCGGGTTCGGCCTGCGTGTCCCGTTCCTGGTCTACGCCGCTGCCCTGGTGCTTGCCGCCGTTGTGGTCCAGACCCAGCTGAGCCACGTGCCGGCAGCGTCCCGCGACGCCGGCACGACCGCTCCGCCAATGGAGCTGCGTGAAGCGCTGCGGGACAACGCCTACCGGGCCGGGCTGTTTTCCAGTTTCGCCAACGGCTGGGCCACGTTCGGAGTGCGGATGGCAACGGTGCCGCTCTTCGCCGTCGCGGCCCTTGGCGCCGGTCCGGGATCGGCCGGCTGGGCCCTGGCCGTGTTCGCCGGTGGAAACGCGGCCGCACTGACGTTCTCCGGCCGGCTGGCCGACACCCTGGGCCGGAAACCCCTGATGGTCGCGGGCCTCCTCGTCACGGGGACGGCCACGGCAGCCATCGGCTTCACCCACGAGCTGCCGTGGTTCCTGCTGGCCTCCGCCGTCGCCGGAATCGGGTCAGGCCTGCTCGGCCCGGCGCAACAGGCCGCCATTGCCGACGTGATCGGCAACAAACGCTCCGGCGGGCGGGTCCTGGCGGTCTTCCAGATGACGGCGGACAGCGGCGCCATCATCGGCCCCGTGGTCGCCGGCCTGCTGGCCGACCAGCTCGGCTATCCCTGGGCCTTCGGCGCCACCGGCGGCGTCCTCATCGCGGCGGCGCTCGTCTGGCTCTCGGCCAGGGAGACCTTCCGGCGGCCCGCGGCGTCCTCGTCCGCCTCAACCCTTAGCTAAACTGGAAAGACTTTCCACACATCTTCCGGAGGTACTCCCCCATGGCCGAATTCGACTCTTCCGCAGGGAAAGCCGATAGACCGACCGGCGATCCAGCGTCCGGATCCAAGAAGCGTCCGCGGATCATCGCCGCGGCGGTCATCGCCGCCGTCGTGGTCGCCGCAGCCGTTGTGATCCCGCTGTCGCTCGGCTCCGAGGAGCCCCCGTCCTTCCTGCCCGGCGCTGCCCAGTCCGCCGAGGTCGGCCCGCCCGTCACGTATTACGATCAGCCCGGACCGCCCGCGGGGTCGCCGCTGGAGCCGGTCGAGGCCCTGACCGTGGACGTCTCGAAGGACCTCGTGGGGACCTCCCTGAACAAGGGCCTCACGGGGATCTCGCTGGAAGCCACCGACCTGGCCGACGCCGACCTCAGCGCCGACAACGCCACCATGGTCAAACTGCTGCAGGAGATTGACCAGCCGGTCCTGCGGTTCGGCGGCAACGCCGTGGACCGGAGGTTCTTCTGGACCTCGACCGGCGAGGCGCTCCCGTACACCGGCGACAAGACCCACCCGGCGAGGGCCGTCGATCCCGCTGACCTGGCCAGGATCAACACCCTGCTGGAAGCCGGCGATGCCAGCATCGCCCTCACGGTGGATCTGGGACACTACAACCCGGACCGGGCCGCGGACATGGTCAAGCATGCCGCGGACATCTTCGGCGACCGGCTGCTAAGCGTCACCATCGGCAACGAACCGAACGGCTACGTCTTCAACGACGTGCGCACGGACGGCTACAGCCTGAAGCAATACATCACGGAGCTGAAGGCCTACGCCAAGGCGATCTACGCCGTCGCTCCCGACGTCCCGATTGCCGGGCCCGGCGCCTACGACCAGAAGTGGTGGCAGCCGTTCATCGATGCGGACATTCCACAGAAGAAGATCCTGTCCTTCCACAACTACCCGCTCTACAGCTGCGACGGCAGCGACCCGCTGGGCTCGCCGACCATGTCCAACCTCATGAGCGAGCTGATGCATGACCGCGCCGCCGACTATCAGCAGGCGGCCCTCAAGGCGGGCGAAGCCGCAGGGCTGGAAACCTGGCTCCCGGAGACGGGGATCGCGGCCTGCCCGGGCACGAACGAAACCTCCCGCACGCACGCCTCCGCCCTGTGGACGGCGGACTACGCGCTCAACGCAGCCCAGCTGGGCATCACGAAGATCGGCTTCCACAGCTCCACGTTCACCTGCCAGGGCGGCCCGCCCATGTCCGCAATCTGCAGCGCCGGCGACTACCCGCTTGGCAACGGCGAGATGTCCGGCCGGGCGAATTTCTACGGCATCTCCATGGTCGCGGAACTGAACGAGGGGAAGTTCCTGAAGCTGAAAGAGTCCGGCGGCGGGCTGGCCTTCACCTATGCCCTGCAGAATGAGGACGGCAGCACCACCGTCGTCTTCGTGAATGAGAACAACCCCGAAACCGCGGCCCAGACCGACGTCACGCTGAAGCTGCCCGGCAAGGCCCGGACCGGCACCATGACGCAGCTCAGCGGCCCCAGCTACACGGCGGAGGACGAGACCGTGATCGACGGCGCCAGGACCGAGCCCACACCGCTGGCCGACCGCGCCACGGTCCCCGGCTTCGCCTACCGCTCCGATACCCAGACGTTCAAACTCACGGCCGGCACCGTGACGGTCCTGAACTTCACGTACTAAAAGCCCCGCAACACAAGCCGGCCCGCGGCGGTGAGGATTGAGCCACTCTCACCGCCGCGGGCCGGCCGGGTTTAACAGGTACTTTCCGGTCAGTTCAGGATGGCGTCCACGAAACTCTCGGCATCGAAGGGGGCCAGGTCGTCGGCGCCTTCGCCCAGGCCGATGAGTTTGACCGGGACTCCGAGGGATTTCTGGATGGCGACGACGATGCCGCCCTTGGCAGTGCCGTCGAGCTTGGTCAGGACGATGCCGGTGATGTTCACGACCTCTGAGAAGACCCGGGCCTGGTTCAGACCGTTCTGGCCCGTGGTCGCGTCCAGGACCAGGAGCACCTCGTCGACTTCGGCAAGTTTTTCGATGACGCGCTTGACCTTGCCAAGCTCGTCCATCAGGCCGGTCTTGTTCTGCAGGCGTCCGGCGGTGTCGATCATCACGACGTCGACTTCCTGGTCGATGCCGGCCTTGACCGCCTCGTAAGCGACGGACGCCGGATCGGCGCCGTCGATGTCGGACTTGACGGTGGGAACCCCGACCCGCTGACCCCAGGTGGCGAGCTGCTCCGCCGCGGCGGCGCGGAACGTATCGGCCGCGCCCAGCAGGACGTCCTTGTCTTCGGCCACCAGCACGCGGGCCAGCTTCCCGACCGTTGTGGTCTTGCCGACGCCGTTGACGCCCACCACCATCACCACGGCCGGCTTGTCGGCATGCCGTGCGACGTTGAGGCTGCGGTCCATCGTCGGGTCCACGAGCTTGATGAGTTCCTCGCGCAGCAGCGCCTTGACCTGCTCGGGCGAGCGGGTGCCCAGGACCTTGACGCGTTCGCGGAGGGCATCGACCAGTTGCATCGTCGGTTCGGTGCCGAGGTCGGCGAGCAGGAGGGTCTCCTCGACCTCGTCCCACACGTTTTCATCGATCTTGTCCGCCGAGAGCAGGGCCAGCAGGCCCTTGCCCAGGATGCTGTTGGACTTGATCAGGCGTTCCCGGAGCCGGGTCAGCCGTCCGGCAACCGGCAGCGGAGTCTCGACGGGGACGGTTTCCAGGCCCGCGACATCGTCCTGGACCTCGGCGGTGTCCGCGTCGTCGACGTCGACGGCCTCCAGGCTGCTGCGTGCGGCCGGCGCTGCAGGCGCCGGGCGGTCCTCCAGCAGGGTTCCGCCGGGGCCTTGCCCGGTCTCCGCGGGATCGTTCGCGTCCCGCGTCCCCGGGTAGTCTTTGATGTTCCGGCGGGTCTTCATGAGCACCGGAATCAGGGCCCCGAGGACCACCAGGGCAGCGAGAATGGGCAGGAGAATGGGGAGGATGTCGTTCACTCCCCTAGCTTCTCATAAACCCGGAACCCGCTACGGCCTGCTCAAACGTCCGCCCCGAGCCGCTGGCTGATCACCGTGGAGACGCCGTCCCCGCGCATGGTGACGCCGTAAAGGGCATCCGCGACTTCCATGGTCCGCTTCTGGTGCGTGATGACAATCAGCTGGCTGGATTCGCGCAGCTCCTCGAAAATGGTGATGAGCCGGCCCAGGTTGGTGTCGTCCAGGGCGGCTTCCACCTCGTCCATCACGTAGAAGGGCGAGGGCCGGGCCTTGAAGATCGCGACGAGCAGGGCCACCGCGGTGAGCGACCGTTCCCCGCCGGAGAGCAGGGACAGACGCTTGATCTTCTTGCCCGCCGGCCTGGCCTCCACGTCGATGCCGGTAGTGAGCATATCGGCCGGGTCGGTGAGGATCAGCCGGCCCTCGCCGCCGGGGAAGAGCCGGGCGAAGACCCGGACAAACTGGGCGGAGGTGTCGGCGAAGGCTTCCGCGAAGACCTTCTGGACGCGCTCATCGACTTCCTTGATGATGTCCAGCAGGTCCTTGCGGCTGGCCTTGAGGTCCTCGAGCTGGGCGCTGAGGAACTGATGGCGTTCCTCCAGGGCGGCAAATTCCTCCAGCGCCAGCGGGTTGACCCGGCCCAGCGCCGCAAGGTCGCGTTCGGCCTTGCGGAGCCGCTTCTCCTGCTCCTCCCGGACGAACGGGACGCCCTCGACCATGGCACGGCCCGCTGCGTCGACCGGGACGTGCAAGGCGGCCCACTTGTCATGGTGCTCACCGGGACCGCCGGAGTCGCCGACGGGCACCGGTACCGGCCGGTCCGGCCCGTAGTCGGCCACGAGCTGGTCCGCTGCCAGGCCCAGCTCCTCGACGCTCCTCAGTTCGAGGGCCTCGATCCGGAGCCGCTGCTGGGCGCGGGCCAGCTCGTCGCGGTGGACGGAGTCGGTGAGGTCCGCCAGTTCGCGGGCGAGCGCGTCGTTGGAGGCGCGTACGTCCTTCAGTTCGAGGTCCAACCGGTCCCGGCGCTCCTCCGCGGTGTCCCGTTCCCGGCGGGCGAGTTCCACGGAGACGTCGACGAATCCGGTCGCGTGGTGCACGGCGGCCGCGACGGCGGCAGCACGGTGCGCCTGGAGGCGCCGGCGGCGGGCCCGCTCGGCCGCTTCCTCCCGTGCCCTGCGCTCGGCGGCTGCCGCCCGGTCGAGGGCGGCAGCCCTGTTGCGTGCCGCGGTGAGCTGCTCCTCGGTGCTGCGCAGGGCCAACCGGGCCTCCATCTCGGCGGACCGGGCAACCGATGCGGCCAGGGCCAGGGCGTCGCGGTGCTCATGGGACGGCTCCTCTTCCGCAGGCGCCTCCTGGGCCGCGGCCAGCCGGGCCGTGACGGCTGCCAGGTCATCCTGCCCCGAGCGGACGTTGGCCCCGGCCTTCGCCAGCGACGCGGCCAGGCGTTCGCTTTCGGCCACGGCACTGCGCAGCACGGAGTTCAGGTGGCCCAGGCGTTCGGCCACCGCGGCGAGCTTCGCGTCGGAGTCATGCAGTTTTTCCAGCGCCGCGTCTGCCCGGTCCCGGGCCTCGGCACGCCGGGTTTTCGCGGCGGCCAGGGCGAAGCGGTTCCGTTCGATCCCGGCCGTGACCGTAGCGAGCTGCGTTGCGGCCTCGTCGACGGCGGCCTGGATTTCCAGCAGCGACGGGGCCGTGGCCGAGCCGCCGTGGACCGTGTACGCGGTGAACACGTCTCCGGCCTTGGTGACGGCGGTCAGGTCCGGGCGTGCCGCGATCAGCTGCGCGGCGGCGTCGACGTCCTCGACCACCGTGATGTCGGCCAGCAGGCGTTCCAACGGGATCCGGGCAGGCTGCGGGCCGGGTGCTGCCGCTGTTTCCTGCGCCGAGACCAGCGAGGCCGCCCAGCGTGCCCCGGCGGGCAGACAGCGCTCCCCGGCGCCGGCGGCGGGTCGGGGACTTCCGGCACCGGCCGGCACCCCGGCCAGCAGCAGCGCGGCGCGGCCGGCGTCGGCGTTCTTCAACAGCCGGACCGCCACTGCCGCAGCAGCGGCGCCGTCCACGACGACGGCGTCCGAGGTGCTGCCGAGGGCGGCTGCGATCGCGGTCTCGCAGCCGGGCTCGACGGCGATCATGGCCGCCAGGGATCCCAGGACGCCGGACACCCCGGCGCGAAGCACGTGTTCCGAGCCGTCCTTGCGGTTGAGGCCGAGCTGGAGGGCGTCGCGGCGGGCGGTCAGGGCGGCCCGCTCCCGTTCACCCTCGCGGCCGGCAGCTTCCAGTGCGTCGATTTCGGCGAGAACGGCGTCCAGTGCCTGACTGGCGTCCTCATACTCGGCGTCGAGGGACTCCTCGCCGTCCTCCACGCCGGCGACCTGGGATTCGAGGGCGTCGAATTCGGTCTGGGCGAGCCGCCGGCGCTCCTCGCCCGCGTGCTGGGAATCCCGCAGCCTGCCCAGCTCGGCCTGGGCCGCTTCGACCCGGGAACGCGCTGCGCCGACTTGCCCGGCGAGCCTGGCCAGCCCTTCACGGCGGTCAGCCGCCGCGCGGAGCAGCCCGGCGACGCGCTTGTCTTCCGCCGCGGCAGCCTGCTCGGCGGCCTGCTTGGCCGCTGTTGCCCGCTCCAGGGCGCCGGCCTGGTCCACGATCCGGCGTTCCAGCCCGGCCTGCTCCTCGCGGACCCGCGCCGCCTGCTTCTCGAGCCGGTCGGGATCACGCCCGGCGTCCGGGACGGGGTCCGCTGCGCCCAGGAGCCGCCGGCGTTCTTCGGCAAGGGTGCCCAGGGACCTGAACCGTTCACGGCCGGCTGTGAGCTGGTACCAGGTGTCCCGCGCCGTGTTCAGCGCCGGGGTGGCTTCGGCCGCATGCCGTTCGAGCGTGGCCTGCTGCTCGCGGCCCGCGGCGAGCGTCTGTTCCACGACCGTCCGGCGCGACTTCAGCGCGGTTTCGTCCGCCACGTCCCGGGCCAGCGTCGACTGCAGCTGGACGAGCTCATCGGCGAGGAGCCGGGCGCGGGCATCACGGACCTCGAACTGGACGGTCTGGGCCCGCCGGGCCACGGCGGCCTGCTTGCCGAGCGGGGTCAGTTGCCGCCGGATTTCGGCGGTGAGGTCGCTGAGCCGCTGCAGGTTCGCCTGCATGGCTTCGAGTTTGCGGACCGTTTTTTCCTTGCGGCGGCGGTGCTTGAGGATACCTGCCGCCTCTTCGATGAATCCGCGCCGTTCTTCCGGCGTGGCATGCAGGACCTTGTCCAGCTGTCCCTGGCCGACGATCACATGCATTTCTTTGCCCAGGCCCGAGTCCGAGAGCAGCTCCTGGATGTCCAGCAGCCGGCATCCGGCACCGTTGATGGCGTATTCCGAGCCGCCGGTTCGGAACAGGGTGCGCGAGATAGTGACTTCGCTGTACTCGATCGGCAGGGCGCCGTCGCTGTTGTCGATGGTCAGGGAAACGTGCGCCCGGCCCAGCGGCGGGCGGCCCGCGGTGCCGGCGAAGATGACATCTTCCATCTTGCCGCCGCGCAGGGTCTTGGCTCCCTGTTCGCCCATCACCCAGGCGAGTGCGTCCACGACGTTCGACTTGCCCGAGCCGTTGGGGCCCACCACGGCGGTGACGCCCGGTTCGAAGTCGAACGTCGTGGCGGACGCGAACGACTTGAAACCGCGGACGGTCAGGCTCTTGAGGTGCAAAGTGCTGAGGCTTTCTTTTGATGACGGCAACCGGAGCGGTCCCGGCGGTGGGTGTGCTTCCTGTCCTGCTGGCGGACGGGCCTACCAGCGCCCGTTCCGGGGCCGGGGCTGACAGACAGGACACGTATAGGAAGACCGGTTCATGAACTGTTCCCGTCTGATCATGCTGACGAGGCCCGCGGCGGCGCAGCGCCGGCATTCGAGGCCTTCACGGCCGTAGGAGTTCAGGGAGCGGTCGAAGTAGCCGGAGGCGCCGTTGACGTTGACGTACAGCGCATCGAAGCTGGTCCCGCCGGCGGCAAGGGCATCGGTCATGACGTCCCGGGCGGCGTCGAGGACCCGCAAAGCGTCGGCGCGGCGCAGGGTGTCGGTGGGGCGGGCATAGTGCAGCCTGGCCTTCCACAGCGCCTCGTCCGCGTAGATGTTGCCGATGCCGGAGATCAGGCCCTGGTCCAGAAGTGCCCGCTTGAGGCCGGTCTTCCGGGCCCGGAGCCGGCGGTAGAAGTCGTCGAAGGAGAAATACGGATCCAGCGGGTCCCGGGCGATATGGGCGGCTTCTTCCGCGATCAGGGGCAGCGGAGCTTCCGCGAGTCCGCCCGGACCGCCGTCGGCGGTGGGAATCAGGGACGTCAGGAAGAGGCCGCCGAAGATGCGCTGGTCCACGAAGCGGAGCTGGCCGGGCATGCCGGCGGCCGGGCTGAGCCTCAGCCGGACCTTGAGGTGTTTTTCGTCCGGCACGGCGGCGTCCTGCATAAGCAGTTGCCCGGACATCCCCAAGTGGGCCATCAGCGCAACGCCGGGGGCCCCCGGGTCCGGCGGTCCCGGGGTGTCCGAGAGCGGCAGCCAGAGGAACTTGCCGCGGCGGACCACGTCCAGGACCCGGGAGCCGGCCAGGTTGCCGGCGAAATCTTCCGGGCCGAGGGCATGCCGTCGGATCGAGCGCGGATCGATCACCTCAACGTCCGTGATGGTCCGGCCCCGCACCCAGCTCACGAGGCCGCGCCGGACCACCTCGACCTCGGGGAGTTCAGGCAAGGGTGGGTCCTAGCTGCCGGTTGCCGCAGCCGGCGGGGCGGCGGCGTCGGCCGCCACGGCGTCGGAAACTGCCTCGTCCGCGGGTTCAGCGGCGGTAGTAAGCCGGCGCCACGCGTCGGAGGCGGCTTCCTGTTCGGCTTCCTTCTTGGAGTTTCCGGTGCCGGTTCCGTAGTCGGTCCCGCCGATCCGGAGCACTGCCTGGAACGTCCGTGCGTGGTCCGGTCCGGAACCGTCCACGGCGTAATTGATGGTTCCCAGCTGCCGGCTGGCGGCAAGTTCCTGGATGCTCGTTTTCCAGTCGGTGCCGGCGCCGAGGGCGGCGGCGTCCTTCAGGAGCGGTCCGATCAGCCGCATGACCAGCTGGCGTGCCGTCTCGATGTCGTTGGAGACGTAGGTGGCGCCGATCAGCGCCTCCATGGTGTCCGCCAGGATGGAGGCCTTGTTCTTGCCGTGGGTGAGCTTTTCGCCCTGCCCAAGGTAGATGTAGTCGCCGAGCCCGATGCTGCGGCCGATCCCGGCCAACGCCCGGGTGCTGACGACCGCGGAACGGCGCTTGGCCAGATCGCCTTCGGGCAGCGTCGGGTTGTCCCGGTACAGCGCGTCGGTGACGGAGAAGCCCAGGATGGAGTCACCCAGAAATTCGAGCCGTTCGTTGGTGGGGATGCCGCCGTTTTCGTAGGCATAGGAACGGTGTGTGAGCGCAAGACGAAGCGTCCCGGCGTCAATAGAGACACCGAGACGCTTCAAAAGCTCTTCAGTTGAAGACATCGTATTCAGCCTTGAGGCAGTTTAGACGTCTGCGACCTTGCGGCCCTTGTACTCAAGGAACAGCGCAGTGCCAGCCGAGTCGGTAACGACCTTTGCCTGGTGCGGCAGGCTGTAAACAACCTGGCCGTTCTCTACGGTCTTCACCAGGTGGGGGGCGGTTGCCTTCCACTGGGAGCGGCGGGCGCGGGTATTCGAGCGAGACATTTTCCGCTTGGGAACAGCCACGGCTAACTCATTTCTCTCTAGAAAAACACTTACAGATCAGTTTTGCCGGTCAGGCTTAGCCAAGTCAGCTAGGGCGGCCCAGCGAGGATCTACGACCTCGTGGTGATGCCCCGGCTCGTCTTCCAGGCGTACTCCGCATTCGGAGCAAAGGCCCTGGCAGTCTTCCCGGCACACCGGCTGGAACGGCAGTATAGTGACAACCGCGTCCCGCAACACCGGCTCAAGATCGATCAGATCGCGCTCGACTCGACGTTGCTCTTCTTCGTCTTCTTCATCCGTGAACTCAGCGTCCTCGTAGAAGAAAAGTTCTTGCACATCGACCTCTTGGTCATACGCAAGGGGATCCAGGCATCGGCCGCACTCGCCAGTCACCTGGACGTGCGCGGTTCCTGATACCAGAATTCCTTCGTGTACGGCCTCAAGCCGCAGGTCCAGCTCGACATCCGAGCCTTCCTGCACGCCGATGAGCGCCACGCCGAGGTCACCCGGCGCGGGTACATGTTCCGTCAGCGTCCGCATGCTCCCCGGACTGCGTCCGAGGTCCTTGACGTCGAACGCCAAGGGCGAACTAGCATCTCGTTTAATGAGAACTCCTGTTGAACATATGACCGACGTACTATCCTAGCCTGAACTTCCGGACGGACTCAAACCGGGAACCGGTGCGGCGCCGCAGCGCCCCGCCAGGCCTCGATCCGGCCGCGTAACCGGCAGCAGGCCGCCGAGTACCCGTCAAGCTTACCCTCTGTGCGGCTGGTCCTGGACCGCCTCGCCGGACATCAGGCGTTTGAGGACCGAGCGCGGCACGAAGTCCGAGACGTCGCCGCCGAGGGTGAAGACCTCTTTGATGAGCGTCGAGGAAAGATGCAGGTAATGGCTTTCGGCCGGGAGGAACACCGTTTCGACGCCGCTGAGCTGGCGGTTCATGGTTGCCATCGGAAGCTCGTAGTCGAAATCCGAGGAGGAGCGCAGGCCCTTGACGATCGCCGAGACCCCGCGCTGGCGGCAGTAGTCGACGAGGAGGCCCTCGCCGACCGGTTCCACCAGGATCCCGCGCAGCGAGGCGAATGTTTCCTTGGCCATATCGATCCGCTGTTCGAGGCTGAACCGGTAGTCCTTGGCGTAGTTGGTCGACACCCCGACGATCACTTCATCGAAGAGGCCGGCGGCTCTGGCGATAACTTCCAGATGTCCATTGTGAATGGGGTCAAAGGAGCCAGGGCATACAGCGCGTCTCATGCTCCGAACCTACCGTATGCGGGCCCGGGACCGGGATACCATGACTGCTATGTCAGCAACGAAGAGTGACTTTGGCGTGCCCGGCCGCACCCCGCTTCCATGGCAGCGCGCCGCGACCGGAGCGAACCTGCTCGCCGGGGACGGCTCGCTGGGGGTGACGATCTTCGAGGAGATGACCACGCTGGCCCTGTCCACGGGAGCCATCAACCTCGGCCAGGGCTTTCCGGACGAGGACGGCCCCGTGGAGATCAAGGAAGCGGCCCAGGCCGCTATTTCCGCCGGCGCCAACCAGTACGCGCCCGGCAAAGGCATCCTGGCGCTCCGGGAGGCCATCGCCACGCACCAGGACCGGTTCTACGGGCTCACCCCGGATCCTGACACGGAGATCATCGTCACCACCGGCGCCACGGAGGCCATTGCCGCCGCACTGCTGGCACTGGTCGGCCCGGGCGATGAGGTCCTGACGTTCGAACCGTTCTACGACTCCTACGGCGCCATCATCGGCCTCTCCGGCGCCACCCACGTCACGGCCCCGCTGCTGGCGCCCGACTTCCAGCCGGACCTCGACGCCCTCGAGGCCGCCTTCAGCGACCGCACGAAGGTAGTGCTGGTCAACAATCCGCACAATCCGACCGGCGCGGTCTTCCCGGCCCGGGTCCTGCAGCGCATTGTCGACCTGGCCGCACGCTACGGCACCGTCATCATCACCGACGAAGTCTACGAACACCTCACCTTCGGCGTCCGGCACGTCCCCGTCGCCACCCTGCCGGGCGCGGCCGAACGCACCCTGACGATTTCCTCGGCCGGGAAGACGTTCTCCTTCACCGGCTGGAAGATCGGCTGGCTCAGCGGCCCGGCGCAGCTGGTGGCCGCCGTGAGGACCGTCAAGCAGTTCCTGAGCTACAGTTCCGGCACGCCGTTCCAGTCCGCGATCGCCGTGGGCCTGGGCCTGCCGGACGAGTTCTATGCGGGCATCGCCGACACTCTCCGGTTCAAGCGCGACGTCCTCAGCGAGGGCCTCCGCGCGGCCGGGCTGGACGTGCTCACCCCGCAGGGGACGTATTTCGTGAACGTGGACACCTCGCCGCTGGGCATCACCGATGCCGTGGACCTGGCCCGCCGGCTCCCGGCGCTGATCGGGGTGGCAGCCATCCCGGTCCCGGTGTTTTGCCATGCCGAGGGGGCCGAACGCACCCGCAGCCTGCTGCGCTTCGCCTTCTGCAAGCAGGTCCACGTCCTGGAGGAAGCCGCCGAACGGCTCGCCACCTTGCGCGACCGGCTCTGAGCGTGGCTGCGCAGCACGGCGGCGCCGCACGGTTCCTGCGGACCACGGGACAGCACGCCACGATCGAACCCGATTACTTCACCGACGGAGGCTATGTCCTCAGCATCGGCGGGGCGGAGCAGTCCCACGTCAACCTCGCGGAACCGGACGACATTTTCTATGAGTACCTGCGCAGGATCGGTCATGTAGTGGATCTCGCCGCGCCGTGGGGTGAACCTGTCCATGCGTTGCATCTGGGCGCCGGCGCCCTGACCCTGGCCCGCTATATCCAGGCCACCCGCCCGGGGTCGGTGCAGTATGCGGTGGAGCTCGAGCGGGAACTGCTGGACTTCGTCCTGCAGGAACTTCCGCTGCCGGACGGGACCGTGCTGCACCCTGTGATCGGGGACGCCCGGGAGGCGCTGGCGGAACTTCCGGCGGAGCTGCGCTTCGACGTCGTCATCCTCGATATTTTCTCCGGGCCCGAGGCCCCGGAACACCTTGCGTGCACCGGCTTCTACCGTGAGGCCGCCGCGCGGCTGACCCCGCGGGGCGTGCTGGTGGTCAACGTCGGCGACGAGCCCGGGCTGACGCTGGTCAGGAGCCAGGTCGCGGCGCTCCGCCGTGCCATGGCCGACGTGGCGGCGTTCGCCGAGGCGGGCATGTTCTCCGGCCGCTATCCGGGGAACATCATCCTGGCGGGAACCCAGGGTCCGTGGCCGGCGGCGTGGACGGCCGCGCTGACGGCGCGCGGCCCGCATCCGGCCAGGGTACTGGCCGGCGTCGAACTGGACGCTCTCTCGGGCTAACTTTCCGGTTCCACGCCGGGTTCGGCAAACCAGAGCCTGGTTTCGCCGTACTTTTTCTCCGCAAACCGTTCCATGCCCTCGGGCCACTCCGGCTCCGGGGTCCTGGAGGAGCGTTCGACGACGACGACGGCGCCTGCCGCCAGATGCGGGCAGAGCTTGGCCAGCACGGCGGCCAGGGCCTGTTCGTCCAGCGGGTAGGGCGGGTCCAGGAAGACCAGGTCCCAGCGGGCCGGCTCCACCGTCCGGTCCAGGAAGGACTCCACCCTGGACCGGTGCACGGAGACCGTCTTGCTGCCGATGACGGTATTGACGAGGTCCGCGTTGCGCTGGCAGACGGCGCTGGCCTTGGCGTCGAACTCCACGAGGTCCACGCGGGCCGCGCCGCGGCTGGCACTTTCGACGCCCAACGAGCCCGACCCCGCGTACAGGTCCAGCACCCTGGCCCCGGAGATCACGTTGAACGCGTCCAGCCGGGAGAAGAGCGCTTCCTTGACCCGGTCCGTGGTGGGCCGGGTCAGGGTTCCGGGGACACTGACGAGCGGGCTTCCGCCGGCGGCACCGGCGATGATGCGGCTCATGGGTGAAGCTCCCGGCGCTCCAGGCGCCTCTGGCGGGTGGTCCTAGCCGCGTTCAAGGAACGCCTCCTTCTCGGGGTTGAGGTATTCGTCAATGGCAGCAGCCAGTGCGGGCTCTTCAGCCAGTGACGGGTCGGCCGCCACGATCCGCTGGGCGTCCTGCCGGGCCCGGGCAATGATGTCTTCGTGTTCGAGTACGCGCAGCAGTTTGAGCGTGGAACGCCCGCCGGACTGGGAGGCGCCAAGGATGTCGCCTTCGCGGCGCAGTTTGAGGTCCTCCTGGGACAGTTCGAAGCCGTCCGTGGTGGCGGCGACCGCATCGAGGCGGCGCCGGCTCGGGTGGCCCGGTTCCAGCGTGGTCACCAGCAGGCAGGTTCCCGGCAGTCCGCCGCGGCCCACCCGGCCGCGGAGCTGGTGGAGCTGGGAGATGCCGAACCGGTCGGCGTCGAGGATCACCATCAGCGTGGCGTTATGGACATCCACGCCGACTTCGATCACGGTCGTGGAGACCAGGAGTTTGGTCCGGTTGGCGGTGAAGGAAGCCATGGTCTCGGATTTGAGGACCGGGTCCTGCCGCCCGTGCAGGGGCGCTACCGGGACCCCGGCCAGGGCCGGTTCGTCCTGGAGGTGCTCGACGACGCCGGTGACCGAGGCGAGCTCGCGGGGGCCGTTGTCCTCGAGGTCCGCGGCCGGCGCCGCTTCGCCCGGCGCGAAGTCGCCGTCGTCGTCCGCGCCGATCTTGGGGCAGACGACGTACACCTGGTGGCCGGCGTCGATCTCTTCCCGGGAACGGGACCAGATCCGGGTGGCCCAGGCGGGGTGTTCGGCGAGTCCCACGACGTGGGTGCTGATCGGGGCGCGGCCGGCCGGCAGTTCGTCCAGGATGGAGGTTTCCAGGTCCCCGAACACGGTCATGGCCACGGTCCTGGGGATCGGTGTGGCGGTCATGACGAGCAGGTGCGGGGGTTTGCTGGCCTTGGCCCGGAGCGCGTCGCGTTGTTCAACGCCGAAACGGTGCTGTTCGTCCACGACGATCAGCCCGAGGTCGTAGAAGGAGACGTTCTCGCCCAGCAGCGCGTGCGTGCCGATCACGATCCCTGCCGTGCCGGAGGCTGCGTCCAGCATTGCCTGTTTGCGGGCCGCCGCGGGCATGGAGCCGGTCAGGAGCGTGACCTGGACGCTGTCCGGGCCGAAGCCGCCGAGCAGCCCGTCCCGGGAAAGCGGGCCCAGGGTCCGGCGGATCGATTCGAAGTGCTGGGCGGCCAGGACCTCGGTGGGCGCCAGGAGCGCGGCCTGTCCCCCGGCGTCGACCACCTGCAGCATGGCCCGCAGCGCCACGATGGTTTTGCCGGACCCCACCTCGCCCTGCAGGAGCCGGTTCATCGGCGAGTCGCCGGCCAGCTCCTGGGACAGCGTCTTGCCGACGGCGGACTGGCCGGCGGTCAGGGTGAACGGCAGCTGGCGGTCGAAGGCGGACAACAAGCCGTCCGGCTCCGGCCGCCGGGCGGTGGCTTCCTCGGCGGCGAGCTGGGCGCGGCGCCGGGCGAGGGCCGTCTGCAGCACGAGGGCTTCCTGGTAGCGGAACCGGTCCTGGGCCCGCCTCCAGTCGGCGGGAACCTGCGGCGCGTGGATGAGTCGGTAGGCGTCGGCGACGGGCACGAAGTGCTCCCGCGCGGCGATCCCGGCGGGCAGCGGATCGGCCAGCGTGGCCAGGTCCGCGGTGTCAAGGAGGGTGGAGATCACCTTCTGGATGGACCAGCTGGTGAGTTTCGCGGTGGCCGGATAGACCGGGATCGGCATGGCCGCCAGTTTTTCCGGGTCCATCCCCGGGGTGTCAGGGTCCTCGTCGAGGAGCAGGAAGTCAGGGTTGGTCAGGCCCAGGGCGCCGCCGTAGCGGGTCACTTTGCCGGAGAACATGGCCCGCCGGCCGGGTTGCAGTTCCGCCCGTGCGCGGAACCCGTTGAAGAAGCTGACTTTCAGGGTTCCCGGCAGGGCGGTGCCGGCGCTGCGGGCGCCGCCGGCGTCGTCGGAGATCACGACGTCGGTGAGCGTCCCCCGGCGGGCCCGCATGGACCGGGTGCTGCTGGAGACGACACGCGCAATCAGGGTCACCTCTTCGTCCAGCGGCACTTCGCTGATGGGCGTCAGTTCGCCGCGGCTCAGATAGCGTCGCGGAAAGTACTCCAGCAGGCCGCCGACCGTGGTGATGCCGAGGTGCTTTTCAATGACAGCCGCGGAACGCTTGCCGATCCGGCGCTCGAGGCCGAGTTCCAGTTCAGCGGTCATGTCCGTCGGGGGCCGGAACGCCTGCGGCGTGCAGGTCGGGGTTGCGCGGCAGGGCGAGCTCGCTCACCGTGATGTCCGTGGGGTTGCCGAGGGAACGGATGAAGGCCACTGCGGGGTCCGGGTCCGTCACGTGGACGTGGATCCGCCAGCGGTAGTGGCCCTCGACGTCAACGGTGCCGCCGACCTGGCTCATGATCACGGAGTCGCCCATTTCGTCGAGCCGCTGGCGCATCATCGCTGCGTCCAACGGGGAGAGCGAGATGGTGCACATCACCTCGACGCCTTCGTCACGGGGCATGTCGGTGTGGATGTGCGGATCCTGCACGTCATAGCCGTGCAGGCCGTCGAGGAGTTCACTTTGGAGTTCTTCGCCCAGCACCGCGGACCGCAGGCAGTCCAGGATCAGCAGCATGCCGACGCCGCCGGCGTCCACGACGCGGGCCGATTGCAGGGCCTCGAGCTGGCTTTCGGTCCGCACGACGGCGTCGAGGGCCGCTGCGACGGCCGCGTCGAGGGCCAGGCCGAGGGCGTGGTTGCTGTCGTCACCGCCGTGCGCCTGGTCAATAGCCGCCACTGCGCGGGAGGCCGCTTCCATGACCGAGAGCATGGTGCCCGGCACGGGATCGCTCAGCGCGGACCAGGCCCGGAGCTGGGCGCGGTCCAGCGCAGCGGCCAGCAGCGGCGAGCTGAGCCGGGTGTGGCCGAGCAGCGGTTCTGCGATGGCGCTCAGGAACACTGCGAACAGGGTGCCGGAATTGCCGCGGGCCTGTTCCATGGCGGACTGGCCTGCCTGCGCCAGGATGGCCCCGACGTCGTTCTGGGCGGGTCCGGCGCCGCCGCCACGAATACTCCGCCGTCGGCGCCGGCCGTGCCGGGGGCTGTCTCCGGCACGTCGAAGGCGTGGGCGGCGGCCCGGACGGTCAGGTACAGGTTCGTACCGGTGTCGCCGTCGGCAACGGGGAAGATGTTGATGGCGTTCAGCCGGTCACTGTGGTTGCCGAGCGTTGTCTCCGCCTTGCCCAACCACCGCCTCATCGCTTGCGCGTTGGCGGCAATCTTAGTTTGCAAAGTGATCCCATCCTCCGGGCTCAGCAGGCCTGCCCCCGATTGTCACGCCCGGACCGTCGGTTGACGCAGGGGCCTCCACCGAGCCTATCGCAGTGAAACCGGCCGGTAGCTGAAGACCAGCCGGGAATGTGGCGAGCAGCCCGTGATCCTCTCCGCCTCCGAGGACCCAGGCCATCGGGTCGACCGCCAGCAGGTCCGACGCCGGCCGCAGCGGGACCGCGAGCCGCTGCAGCGCCGCGGGATCCAGGTTGAGCACCGCGTTGCTGGCCGCGGCCATGCGGTTGCCGTCCCGGACGAGGCCGTCCGAAATGTCCATCATGGCCGTGGCGCCTGCCTCACGGGCATGCGGGCCGGCAGCGAGCGGAGGCTGCGGCCTGCATTGAGTGTCCATCAGGGCACGCTGTCCGGCGTTCAGGGCGCCGACGCCGGTTGCGGACTCGAGCAGGGCCAGGCCTGCGGCGGCGCGGCCTACGGTACCGGCGAGGGCCACGGTGTCACCCGGCCGCGCGCCCGAACGGAGCACGGCCTGCCGGCCTTCGAGGCTGCCCAGGATCGCGACGCTGACAGCCAGTTCGGCCCCGCGGCCGAGGTCGCCGCCGGCAACAGCGCACTGCGGGGCACCGAGGTCACGGATGCCGGCGGTGAGCCCGTCGGCGAAATCCTCGACCCAGGCGACGGCGGTCTCCGCAGGCATGGTGAGGCTGACCACGAGGGAGGTGGCGACGGCCCCCATGGCGTTGATGTCGCTCAGGTTCTGGGCGGCGGCTTTCCACCCGACGTCGTATCCGGTGGTCCGGTAGCCGTTGTTCCACTCGAGCCGGAAGTCCTGGTCCGCCACCTGGGTGTCGATGCTCAGCACCACCCGGCCGTCCGGTGCGGCGACGATCGCGGCGTCGTCGCCGGGGCCCAGGAGCAGGGATCCGGCCGCCGCCGGGCCCGGGTTGAGGCGCGGGAAGATCCGTTGCAGCAGCTCGGCCTCCGAGAGGCACCCGACGGTCAGGGGCGGATCGGTCACATCAGTCACAGAAGTTTCACGCACATTCCCACGCTACCGTGCAGGGCCGACAATGCTCTCCGCAGGGTCCCTCGGTCAGCGTCGGGCCGTGGTCGAGCAGCCGCGGATCAGTACTTCACCGACAGGCACCCCAGCTGGGAGATTCCGGTGCTGAGCACCGTGATACCCGGGCTGGAGGCGCAGACGGTGTAAGTTCCCCGGGCTGAAATCGGCACGGTCGCACTGTAGCCGTGGTTCCCGGCGATGTTCAGTGCCGCGTTGACGTCCGGGCGTGAAACGTTGGCCGTGAACTTGTAGGTCTTGGACGTGGAGTCCGGGAATTTCACGCTGATGTTGACCGGGACGCTCCGGCTGGTGAAGTTCGGATCAACAGTCCATCCGGTGGCCTTGAGGGACTTCTTGGAGCTCGTACCGGCAAGCCGGACCGAGTCGAGATAGCCCGTCGGGGCGGCCGCCGCCTGGGCGGTCACATCCCCGCAGCCCAGCAATGTGTTGCCGGAGTTGAGCGGGCTGACGGCGATCCCGTAGGCGCAGACCCGGTAGCGGCCGGACTGGGTGATGGGAATGCTGTTCTTGAAGCCATGGCGGCCGGAGACGGAGAAGGCGGCATTCACGTCAGTCCGGGTCCGGTTGGCCGTGAACGCGTAGCCCTTGGTCTTGCCGCTCCGGGTCGGTGACGTAGATGTGGACTGCATTGGACGACGACGGCGTGGCCTTTTCCAGGCTCCAGCCGCCGACCGTGATAGCGGCGGCCGGGCTGCGGGTATCGACGACGATGCTGTCCACGTAGCCGATGGGAGGCGCGGCGGCTGTCGCCACGGCGTCCGCGCAGCCGAGGAGGGCGTTGCTTTTGGTGAGGGCGCTGACGGCGATGCCGTAGGCGCACACCCGGTACGTTCCGGTCTGCGTCACGGGAACGGTCGTCCGGAACCCGTGCGAGCCGGTGATCTTCATGGCGGCGTTGACGTCAGCCCGGGCCTTGTTGGCCGTTGTGGTGACGATGCTGGTCCTGCCGTCCGGAGCCCGGACGTAGAGGTGGACAGGGATGGAGGCGGAGGATTTGCCGGCGTCGTAGGACCAGCCTTCCACCCGGAGTCCTGCCGCCGACCCTGAATTGGTGAACTGCACCGAATCCAGGACGCCCCGCGGTTGCTCGGTCACGGCCGCCGTGATGGTCCTGCAGCCCAGCGTGGTGCTGGCCGCTGCCGGCAGGGCGGAGACGGCGATGCCGGCCGCGCACACCTTGTAGTCGCCGTTCTGGGTGACCGGCACGGTGATGGCGAAGCCGTGCGAACCGCTCACGCCTAGTGCCGTGTTGACGTCGGGCCGCGACTTGTCGGCCGTGGCGGTGCGTGTGGATGACGTGCCGTCGGGGGCGGTGACGTCAACGCGGACCGGGATGGAAGCGTCCGGCGTGCCGCGGTCCACGGCCCAGCCGTCAAGTTGGATCCGGGGCTGTCCGGTCACGAGTGCAGTCGTGACCGCGTCGAGGGAACCCTCGGGGGCCGGCGAGCCGGCCAGTGTCACACTGCGGCAGCCGAGGGCGGTGTTGCCGGCCGTGGCAACCGCGTCCACGCAGACTTTGTAGCTGCCTGACTGTTTGACGGCGATGGAGGCCTGGAAGCCGTGGTTTCCGCTGATTCCGAGGGCGGCATTGACGTCGCTGCGGGATTTGTCCGCGGTGACGACGGTGGTTGTCGAGGTTCCGTCCGGCGCCGTGACGGAGATGCGCGCCTCCGTTGGGGCGGAGGTCGTCGCCGGGTCAACGGCCCAGCCGGTGACTGTCAGGACGGCGCCGGAGGAGGTCACGGAGATCCCGGCGTTGTCAAAGGTTCCCTTGGCCGGGTTCCCGGCGGGGCGGATCGTCACGTTGGCGGAGGTGTCGCTGACGGAATTGATGCTCACGGCGGTGCCGGAGTGCGTGGTGAAGGTCTGGCCGGCCTGCCAGGTCTGGGTGTTGCTGTAGTAGCCATTGAATGCCGAGGGCCGGGTGTCCGGAGGGAGCAGGATGGAAGAGTTTCCGCCGCCCTGCTGGGTGATCTTGACGCCGCGGTTTCCGTTCCGGGAAATGACGCTGTCGTAGCCGACTGGCGCGCGCAGTTCCAGGTAATAGACCTCGCCGGATTTCGGATCCGTGAATTTGGCCGCCCGGTCCGATTCGGTGCCGGCCCAGGGTTTGAGGGTCACGCTGCGGGCAGCGGAGACGGTCCCCAGGTTGGTGATCTCCCTGCCGGTACCGAACCGCCCCATTTCCCAGAGGCTGGCGCTGATTTGCGGCATGACGTCCCAGTGCGAGATGCCCATGAGGTCAAGGTTGTCGCCGTAGGTTTTGAGGGAGCACGAGGAGTCGGAGAAGCCGGAGAACGGTCCGGAGCCGACGTCCTGTGCGCCGCTGCCGCAGAGCAGGCTGTTGGCGTGGTCCAGTCCCAGGGCGTGGCCGAACTCGTGGGTCAGGACGGGAATCGTGAGGCGGCTGTTCTGCGGCATCAGGATCCGCCCACCGGTGGTGCCGTCGCTGAACGCCATGCCGGCGGCGCCGTTGCTGAGGTAGGCGCCCGGGACGAACATGACCAGGGCCGTGTACGGGCTCTGCGTCCAGCCGAGTTCCTTGGCGACGATGTTCACGATCTCGGCCGGCGACTGGGTGGATTTCGCCGCGGACTTGTGCAGCTTCTTGGTACTGATCACCGAGATGTCCACCCGGTCCATGGTGGCGTTGGCCCAGTAGGCCGCGGCGGCGCTCATGGCGGTCTGGGCCGAGGTCATCGGCACGGCGGCGTCTGTGACCGACGAGGTCTTGTCGGCCAGCTCAACGGTCACGAGCGTGCTCTTGATGGTGCCGGCCAGCGGGGCGCTGACGTAGGTGTACTCACTCTTGGCCCGCCCGGAGGCAGGTTCCGGGCGGACGAAGTCGTCAACCTCGGGGTTGTATCCGGGGTCCGCGACGGCGGGTACGGCCAGCGGGGGGCCTGCCGGCACCTGGGCGGAGGCCGGAGATGCCTGAGGTAGCGCGGCGGCCAGCATCACGGCGGCAAGAACGGCTGCCGCCAGGTTCAGTTTTCGCAAAATTGCTCGCTTCAGGGTGAGACCTAAGGTTGAGACCTGTTGGTGAGACCTACGTCGGTGCCTATAGCTTAGGGGGGATTTCTCGACGTGACGCCCCCTGCACATTTACCACTTGTTTCACAGTGTCAACACGCCAAAACCTTTGCCAGTTTTTGCGCAGAAAGCTCCCACCGTTTCACCCCGGCGATGCCACATGAAAGACTCTCTCCCGTGCCTGCCTCCGTTTCCGCCGTGATCGCCGCCGCCCGAAACGGTCACGGCTGTCATCGCGGCAGGCTTCCTGCTGTGGCTGATCATTGCCGTGCAGCTTTTCGTCAACACCGATCCGCTGACCGTGCACCGCACCGACGCCGTCATTATGCTGGGCGGCGCCGCCTCGGAGCGCCTGCCCGTAGCGCGGCAGGCCCAGGCGGACCTTGGCATCCCTGTGCTCGTGCTCTCCCGGACAGATACCCTGGGCAACCGGGTTGCGGACGCCGAATGCGGCGCCGCGGCATTCCCGAACCAGACGCTGGTGTGTTTCCGGCCTCCGGAGCTCGACACGCGCGGCGAGGCGCGCGCCATCGCCCGGCTCGTGGAACTCAACGGCTGGAACTCCGTCACCGTGGTCACCTCGCGCTATCACATCACGCGGGCCGGCCGGCTGATGTCCCAGTGCACCGACGCCGACGTGCAGATGGTCGCCTCACATCCGGATCTGTCCCCGTGGCAGTGGCTGCGCCGGTTCGTCATCGAAACCGGCGGGCTCCTGGACGTATCCCTTCGCCCCGAATGTCCCGAACACCGGACGGAAATGTAAGAATTGAAGTCCGTCCGGTTGAAGCCGTCAGCCGGAGGACGCATCCGCCGAGGCAAGGAGGACCCGCATGGAGAAGGCTTCCGACGGCCCTCCCCGGCCCGCCGCCGCCCCGCGGCACCTGCGCCGCCGGCGCCTGCGCGAGGATGTTCCGGATACACTCCTGGTCCCCGGCGCTGAGCCGCTCACCGACAAGGCCGCACCGGCATCCGCCACCGAGCGGGAAGCTGAAAAGCGCCCGGCCGCCACCGTCGCGGCCCGCCCGGGCGGACGCACCACCGCGTCTTACCGTCGCAAAAGGCGCGTGGCGTTGACGATCCTGATCGCCGTTTCGATCACCATACCGTTGCTCATCCTGGCGCTCATCCTCAGCGCCTGAGCCGCGTTCCGGGCCCGGATGGTCCGCGAATCCCGTTCCGCGTCGCGTAGCCTTGACTGGAGAAAAGTCCAGCAATCAGCCGGGGGAATACTTCATGCCGAGCATCATGCCCATCTACGGGACGCGTCCGGAAGCCATCAAGATGGCTCCGATCGTCCTGGCGCTCCAGGACTCACCGGACTTCGACTGCATCGTCACCGTCACCGGCCAGCACCGCGCCATGCTTGACCAGGTGAATGCCCTCTTCGGTATCACGCCGGACCACGATCTGGACATCCTGCAGCCCGGCCAGTCGCTGTCGGCGATCATGACGCGCACCATCGACGGACTGGAGAAGCTCTTCGCCCAGCACGAGGCCGGACGCCGTCGTTGTCCAGGGTGACACCACAACTTCCACGGCCGCCGCCATCGCCGCCTTCTACCACGGCATCCCGGTGGTACATGTGGAAGCGGGCCTGCGCAGCGGAGACATGTTCTCGCCATTCCCGGAAGAGGCGAACCGCAAGATCACAAGCCAGATCGCCAGCCTGCATCTGGCCCCGACCCGGACCAGCCGGGCGAACCTGCTGGCCGAGAACATTCCGGCGGCCGACATCGTCGTCACCGGCAACACCGTGATCGATGCCCTGCTGGCCACCGTCAGCAAGGAAATCCCGTTCGACGACGCCCGGCTTGAGGCCCTCGCGTCCGACGGCCGGAAGATCCTGCTGGTGACGACCCACCGCCGGGAAAACCAAGGCGAAGCCATGCGCGGCGTAGGCAGGGCACTGGCGCGCATCGCCGACGCCGAACCCGATCTGGTGATCGTGGTGCCGATCCACAAGAACCCCGTGGTACGCGACGCGGTCCTGCCCTTCATCGAGGGGAAAACCAACGTGCTGGTCTCCGAACCCCTGGCCTACGGGGAGTTCACGCGCATGCTGTCCCTGGCACACATCGTGCTCACCGATTCCGGCGGCGTCCAGGAAGAGGCCCCCAGCC
>CAWFGT010000005.1:0-37073 GCA_963815415.1 uncultured Actinomycetota bacterium
GTGGTGCGAGCCGGTTTCCTGCAGGCGCTTGATGAACCAGCGGGATTGTTCCGGGCCGTAGGGCAGGATGGGGATCGCCTTGGTGGCGTCGCTGGGCGTGTCCCGGATGGACTGGGTGGCCTGCCGCACGGCGGTTCTCATGGTGTCAGCCATGGTCCGGACGAATTTGTCCCCCACCGGCTCGCCATGTCCCGGGATCAGGAATTCGTAGCGGTGCCGCAGCGCCGACAGGTGCCGCAGCGCGTCGGCCCACTCTTCCGGGTACGAGTCCTCAAACGAGGGGTGCGCGCCGTGCTCCACAAGATCGCCGGCGAAGAGCGTGGTGGCCGTTCCGACCAGCAGGTCACCATCGGTGTGGCCGCGGCCCAGGTAGAACAGGGTGGCTGTCTGGTCGCCGAGGTCCACCAGGACCGGCTGGTCCTGAACGGCCGCGTTCGGGACCACAATCTCGGCGTCGGCGCCTTCTCCGGCGGCCATCTCCGGCTCCTCGGCTGCGACGGCCCTGCGCTGCCGGTCGCCGTTCTCTTCGATCTCGGCAATGCAGTTGGCGTGCGCCCAGAACTCGGTGACGCCGTCGTCGGCGAACACCGCGTTCCCGAAGAAGTGGTCGTAGTGGGCGTGGGTATTGACGACGACGAGCGGAAGTTGGGTTTTTTCGCGCACCGCGGCCAGGATCTCGCGTCCCTGCCGGGGCCCTCCGCCGGTGTCGATCACCATCGCGCGTTCCGTGCCTACAATCAGGCCTGTGTTGAGCAGCGAACCTTGCGTGGTCAGGACGTAGTTGTCCGGGCCGACCTCGAGCCATCGTGACATTGGATCTCCGTGTTCCGGCGTTGGTTTACGGTGTGCAGGCCTCGATTGTACTCACCGGGCCTGACCGTTCACCGGGAGCGGGGCCGTCTTAGCGCTCGTATGAGCCGGTATCAGCCGCAGGATCGCGGCGCGCGTCCGGAGACGCGCAGGGGTTTCGAACCAGCGGAACACCGCGATACTCACGCCCACGGTGCCGGCCATCAGCAGCCAGCCCACGGGCTCCGGCGGGCGGGCGATGAGGACGATCATCATCAGCGGCGCGTGGATCAGGTAAAGCGCGAAGCTCGCCTCTCCGAGAAGGATCAGGGGGCGGCTGGCCAGGAAGCCGGTGCGGCCCGCCGGGTTCACCGCGAGACCGAGAATGAGCAAACCCAGGAGCGGTGTCATCAGGAAATAGTCCGGCTGTACCGGCCTGACGAGGGAAAGCAGCGTCAGCGGAACCAGGGCCACGATCAGGGTCAGGCCGCGCCGGAAGCCGCGGGACAACCACTCCCGGCCGCCGCGGACGAACACGATCGCTGCGGCTATCCCCATGACGAATTCGAACAGGTGCACCAGCGGGAACTGGTACGCCAGATAGCCCATCTGTTCGGGCGGGGCGAAGGTCCTTGCGGCCAGGATCAGCAGCATCTGAAAGAGCCACCCCCCGATCAGAACGTACGCGATATGCAGCCACCGCAAGTTGCGCAGCTTCGCGATCAGGAAGGGGAACAGTGCGTAGAAAAACATCTCACAGGCGATGCTCCACGCCGGGCCGTTCCACGGCTGGGTCATGACCGCCAGCGGAAACCATGCGGTGGTCATGGTCAGTTGCGCCAGGAAACTCGCGGCGAGGAGGGACGGGCTGGCGTCGTCGAGTGCATACCAGTCGAGCAGGACGCCGGTCCCGGGGTGCAGGACCGCATAGGCGACCCCCACGGAGCCAAGCCCGAGCGCCAGCAGGGTGACGGGATAAATCCGCGCGATCCGGCTTGCGTAGAACCGGGTGCGCTCGGCGGACCCGGACAGGCCCATGTAGTTGTACGCCAGGATGAACCCGGACAGGACGAAAAAGAGGGCAACTGCCGTGCGGCCATGATCAAGGAACTCAATGGCCGCGGCCGGGACTGATACGAGCCCGCGGTAATCGAAGTGAGAGACGACGACGGCCATGGCCGCCACGAACCGCAGCCCGGTGAGCGCCGGCAGCCCAGACACGGCATTTCCCCGCATATTTCCCCCCAAGAGACCGGCTAGTTGCCGCAAGCCTACCCGGGCACTGAAGCCTCGGCCCGGACCGGACGCGAAATATTACTCCGGCCCCGCAGCCGCTTCTCCAGCGGCTTCTCAAACCAGGTGTAGGCCACGCCGGCAACCGCGAGGGCCGCAACGATGAACAGGAACCCTTCGGCCAGCTGGAAGGACACGGGCCGGGCCTTGGAGAGGGGATCGAGGTACTTGGCCACTTCAAGGAGCAGCCAGTGCGTGATGTACAGGGCAAAGGACCACTCCCCCAGCCGGACCAGCCAGGGCTGCGAGAGGAACTGCCCGGCCCCGTTCAGCGACGCCGTGGCCGCGGAGCTGATCACCAGGAGGATCAGCGGCAGCATGATGGCGTCTTCCACACCGTTGCCGAGGGCGGCCCCCAGGCGGTTGCCGGTCGTCAGGACCAGATAGACGGCGCCGGCGGAGAGTGCCGCGGCCGGCAGGGACACCGGGCTGCGCCACCCGGACCGGAGGAGCAGGGCCAGGACGCAGCCGGCGGCGAACTCCAGGAGGCGGAACGGCGGGAAGATGTAGAGCCAGAACTGGGATCCGTCCCCGGGGTTGAGCGCCAGGGTCACGGCGGCGGCCATGGCCAGGGACACGCCGACCGTGACGGCCAGCGCCCTCCAGAGGCCGCGGCGGCCCAGGCCCGTCAGGCGCGCCGCCAGGAACGGGAAGACCGCATAGAACAGGGCCTCGCAGGACAAGGACCAGCTGGGGGCGTTGAGGCTGAAGTACACATGACTGTCCGGGATCCATGCCTGCAGCAGGGCCGCGGAAAACAGCAGCTGCCCGGCGTCGAACTCTTTTCCGACCAGCCAGAACACGGCCACCGCAAGCAGCAGGGCCAGGACGTGCAGCGGATAGACGCGGGCGAACCGCCTGCGGTAGAACGCAGCCTTGGTGTCCGTCGGGCGGAGGGACCAGGTCAGGACGAATCCGGAGAGCGCGAAGAAGAACCCGACTCCCACGGTCCCCAGCCAGACGGCGTCCGAGAGCCCGGGGACCTTCACGAGGTCCCGGAAGGTGTGGTGCATGACCACCAGCAGTGCGGCGAAGAACCGCAGGCTGGTCAGTGAATGAAGTTTGTCTGCCTGCGCGCCCGGATCGGAACGGCCCCCAAATTGCATAACGAAAGCATAACGGAAGGGTGCCGGGGCCTACCACCCCCGGAACAGAGCGCCGCCACGGAAGCGCCGACGACGGCAGCGCGGACGACGGCGGCCCGCCGGGTTTTACGGCAGCGTCGCCGCGGCGAGCGCCTCGCCGGTCACGGTGGCCAGGTGCTGGTGGCCCGCGTCGTTGGGGTGGACGAAGTCCGGTGAGATCAGTTCCGGGCGGTTTTCCAGCGGCGTACCGAGGTCGATGAAGGACCCGCCGGCGGCGATGACGCCTGCCTCGACGGCTTCGGTGACCGCGGTGGCGTCCTCTGCCAGCGGCTCGTCCGCCCAGACCGGGGCGATGGCGATGATCTCGGCGTCGGGAAGCCCGGTACGGAGTTTCGCGAAGAGTTCCGCGATGGCGAACTTCAGTTGCGGGTAGAGCACGGCGCCGTCGTTGTGCCCGCCGGAGACGATCACGACGTCGGGCTTGGCTTCAATGGCCAGGTCCGCCATGGCGAGGTAGTTGGGGCAGATGTCCAGGCCGCACGTCGCCGCGCCGCCGGATTCGAGGCTGGTCAGGTAGCCGGTCCCGGCGCGGCCGAAGTTCATCGGCTGCCAGTTGTTGGCGGCGGAGAGGAGTTCCACCCAGGTGTTTCCGGTGCTCGCCCCGTCCCCGGCGGTGTAGGAGTCGCCCAGGAACGCCACCGTCTTAGGGGCGGCCGTCGGCGTCGGCGTCGGGGTCGCTGTGGGGCCGAGCGGCTTCAGGGTCCGGCCTGCCTCGTAGGCCTGCTGGACCCGGTCTGAGACGGGCGGCGGCGCGGGAGTACAGCCGGTGGCCACAAGGGACAGCACGACGGCGGCGAGCAGGGCAGCGATTTTCAACAGTATTCCCCCGGAAAGTAGGTGCCCCCTATTCTACGGGCGGGCGGCCGGCGCGCTCGGCAGGCCCAGGCCCTGGCGCCGGCTCAGGTCGAGGGCTTCGTCCAGGACTTTGCCGAAGTTCGCGGGATCGTGGGCAAAGCGGCCCAGGAAAAGGCCGGAGACGCCGTCGAGCGTGGGCAGCAGTCCGGGCCTGGCTGAGCCGCCGTAGATCACCGGCACCTCCCGCACCCCGTGGGCGGAAAGCCGGTCCCGGAGCAGGCGGACGACGTCGGACACGTACCCGGCGGCTGCGGGTTCCGCCGCGCCGATGGCCCAGACGGGTTCGTACGCAATCACGAGCCGTCCGGCCAGGGCCCAGTCGCCGGCAACGGCTGCCTCGATCTGGCCGAACACAAAGTCCGCGGCGCCGGCCGCCGGGCCGGCGTCGGGCTCCCCTACGCAGAGCAGGGGCGTCAGGCCGGCGGCAGCGGCGGCTGTGACCTTGCGGGCAATCATGGCGTCGTCCTCACCGAAGTGCTGCCGGCGTTCGGCGTGGCCGATCTCGACGAGGCTGACGCCGAGTTCGGCCAGCATCGAGGGGGCGGTTTCCCCGGTCCAGGGGCCATCCGCCCAGCCGCAGTTCTGGGCACCGAGCAGCAGCCCGGACCCGGCCAGGAGCGTGGCGGCGGCGGGCAGGACGGGGAAGGACGGGATGACAAACGGGACAACCCGCCCGGCCTCGAGGGCCGGGCGGGTTTCCACTTCGCGGCGCAGCTGCTCCAGCCAGTCCAGGCTGTCCCGGTAACCCAGGTACATCTTGGTGCTGACGCCCACCATGATGGCGCCGTTGGTGGTCTGGCCGGGGTGGAGCTGCTGCATTACTGGTGCTTTCTGCTGGAGCCGGGAGAGCTGATCCGGAGACGGAGTTACTGTTCCAGCAGCTCGTCCGCCTTGTTCTTGAACCGCCGGGTGCCGAACATCATCGCCGCGGCCACGAACGGCAGCACACCGAGGGCGTAGATGCCCATGGTGCCGGTCTCCGAGGCGGTGATCTGGTTGACCGAGGTCCGCAGGATCGGGGCCACAAAGCCGCCGAGGTTGCCGAGCGAGTTGATCAGGCCGATTCCCGCGGCCGCGGCGGTGCCGGTGAGGAACGCCGTCGGGAAGGACCAGGCGATCGGGCCGATGGACAGGAAGCTGCAGACGGCCAGGGTGATGAAGATGATGCCCAGGGCCGGAAGGTGGTTTGCGCCGGCCCAGGCGGAGCCGAAGATGCAGAGTCCGGTGGAGAGGAACAGCCCGGTGCCCCAGTTCCGCCGGCGGAGGACCGTGTTGGCGGCCTTGCCGATGAAGTAGCAGGCGAAGAGGCCGAAGAACCACGGGATGGCGGCCATCAGTCCCACGGCCAGGCCGACTTTCTGGCCGGTCAGTTGGGCGACCTGCTGCGGCAGGTAGAACGTGACGCCGTAGACGGCGACCTGGAGGCAGAAGTAGATGATGGTGAAGTACCAGACCTTGCCGTGCTTCATCGCCGCGAGCACGCCGCGGGGTCCGGATTCTTCCTTGAGCGTGTCCTCGAGCGCCATGACTTCCAGGAGCGCACGCTTCTCGTCCTTGTTCAGGAACTTGGCGTCCTGCGGGCTGTTGATCAGGAAGAAGAACGCCGCGACGCCTGCGACCACCGCCAGCATGCCCTCGACGAAGAACATGACCTGCCAGCCGTGGACGCCGGGCACCTGGTCGCCGATGTTGATCAGCCAGCCGGACAGCGGCGCGCCCATCATCTGGGAGAAGGGCTGGGCCAGGTAGAAGATCGCGAACATCTTGACGCGGACCTTGTTCGGGAACCAGGCGGCGAGGAACATGATGACGCCCGGGAACAGCCCGGCCTCGGTGACACCGAGCAGGAAGCGCAGGATGATGAAGGACGTCTCGCCCTGGACGAAGGCGAAGCACGCGGAGACGATGCCCCAGGTGATGGCGATCCGGGCAAGCCAGACCTTGGCGCCGAACTTCGTCAGGAGCAGGTTGCTCGGGATTTCGAACAGGGCGTAGCCGATGAAGAAGATCCCGGCGCCGAGTGCGTAGGCGCCGGCGGTGATTCCCCGGTCCACGCCGAGGGCCGCTTCGGCGAAGCCCACATTGGTGCGGTCCAGGAAGGCCACCACATACAGGATGACCAGCATGGGCATGAGCCGGCGGGACGCCTTGGAGATCGCCGATTTCAGGACCGGTGTCTCCAGAAGGTCCCTGGTGGACGTTGTTGCAACGGACATCAAAACTCCTCGTCGAGCAGATTAGTTGAGGCAAGGTGGATGAAGCAGGGTGATAAAAGGCAGGGTGAAGCCAGGCGGGTGATGCCAGTGGGTGAAGCAGAGGCGGGTGACGCTCCCTACCGGGAGAACGCGATGATCATGATCCCGGCCAGGCAGGCCAGGATCCCGACGGCGAGGTAGATCTTCCGTCCCCTGCTCCACGCTGCGAATCCTGAGAGGGGGGTGTTGGGCTGTGCCATGGTGGTGCTCCCTAGTGCATGTAGAGTCCGCCATCCACGTTCAGCGTCTGGCCGGAGATGTAGCCGGCGTCCTCGCTGATGAGGAAGGCGATGGCGGCTGCGATGTCCCGGGTGGAGCCCACCCGGTTCACCACGAGGTCCTTGGTGAGGTCGTCCTTGCGTTCCTGGCTGAGGGTGCCGCCCATGATGTCGGTGTCGATGGGGCCCGGGGAGATGGCGTTGACGGTGATGTCGTATTCGCCGAGTTCGCGGGCGGTGGAGCGGGTCAGCCCGATCACCCCGGCCTTGGCCACGGAGTACGGCGTCTTGGAGTAGGTGCCGCCGCCGCGCTGGGCGGAGACGGAGGAGATGTTGACGATCCGGCCGATCCGGTTTTTGACCATGGACTCGGCGACCCGGCGGGTGGCGTAGTGGACGCCGTTGAGGTTGATGTTCATCACCCGGTCCCATTCGGCCGCGTCGAGTTCCAGGTACGGGACCGGGGAGCTGACGCCGGCGACGTTGGCGAGGGCGAGGATCTGCGGCAGTTCGGCTTCGATCGCGTCGATGGCGGCGCGGACGGAGGCTTCGTCGGCGACGTTGGCGCCGGCGCCGAAGGCTTTGACGCCGTGCTCGGCGGCCAGTTCCTTGGCCGCTGCCTTGCAGAGGGCGTCGTCAAGGTCGATGATGCCGATGTTCCAGCCCTGGGCGGCCAGGTAGTTGGCGGTGGCGCGGCCGATGCCGCGCTCGGACACGGCGCCGGTGATGATCGCGGTGCGTTCTGCGGGGAAAATGCTCATGGCGAAGCTCCTGAAGGTCTAAAAGGTGAAGGGGTCAGCTGATCGGGGCGGGGCCAAGCTCGTCGATGAGCTTCTGCATGGCCACGTAGGCCTTGTTCCGGTAGGCGATGAGTTCGGGCGTCCGCTCGGCGGGGACGTTGAGGAAGCCGGCGCCGGTCTTGGTGCCCAGCTTCCCGGCGTCGACGAGGTCGCTGAGGATTTTCGGGGTCGCGAAGCGTTCCGGGAATTCGGTCTGCAGCGACTTGTAGCAGAAGTTGTAGACGTCCAGCCCGGCCATGTCGGCGATGGCGAACGGTCCGAAGAACGGCAGCCGGAAGCCGAAGGTGGTCCGGACCAGGGTGTCGATGTCCTCCGCGGTCGCGATCTCCTGCTCCACCAGCTGGGCGGCCTCGTGGAACAGTGCGTACTGCAGCCGGTTGAGCACAAATCCGGTGACGTCCTTGACGACGGCGGTCTGCTTGCCGGCGGCGTGGATCAGGTCGCGGACGGCGCCGACAGTGGTTGCGGCCGTGCCGGCGTGGGGGATGATTTCCACGCCGGGGACGAACGGGGACGGGTTGGAGAAGTGCACGCCCAGGAAGCGCTCCGGGTGTGCGACCGGTTCGGACAGCTCCGCGATGGAGATGGTGGAGGTGTTGGAGCCGATGATGGCGTCCGGGCGGGCGGCGGCGCTGATGCGGGCCAGCGTCTGGTGCTTGATGGCGATGACCTCGGGGACGGCTTCTTCGATGAAGTCGGCGTCGGCCACGGCTTCCTCGATGTCCTTGGCGGCCCAGAGGTTTTTCTTCAGGATTTCGGTGGCGCCGTCGGGGAAGAGCCCGGCTGCGACGAATTCGTCCGATTCCGCCAGCAGGCGGTCGTAGTTTTTCTGCGCCACTTCGGCGGACACGTCGGCCAGGGCGACGCGCGCCCCGCCGAGGGCGAGGACCTGCGCGATCCCGCCGCCCATGTAGCCGGAGCCGACGACGGCGATCCTGCGGGCGGCGTTCTCGGCGCCCGCGGCGTGGTTGCGGCGTCGGTGGAGGGGGCAGCCGCGCTGCTTGCGTTTTCGGTCATGATCAGACTGCCTTTGTGTATTCGGGCTCGTAGGAGCAGATGGCGTCCACCTTGGCGGCGGAGGAGGAGTTCTCGTCGAAGCGGTGGCCGAGCCATTCGCCGACGAGCTTCTTGGCGAGTTCGAGGCCGATGACGCGCTGCCCGAGGGTGAGCACCTGGGCGTTGTTGCTGAGGACGGACCGCTCCACAGAGTAGCTGTCATGGGCGGTGACCGCGCGGATCCCGGGGACTTTATTGGCCGCAATGGCGACGCCGAGTCCCGTGCCGCAGATCAGCAGGGCCCGGTCGGCGTCGCCGTCGGCGACTTTCCGGGCGGCGTCGACGGCCACGTGCGGGTAGGCGGTGGAGTCGTCGGCGCCGACCCCCACGTCCTGGACGGAGGCCACGCGGGGATCCGCCTCCAGCAGGGCCTTCAGCGCGTTCTTGTATTCGACGCCGGCCTCGTCGTTGCCGATGACGACGCGCCAGCCTGTTGCTGTGCTCATGCCTTTACTCCTTGCTGTGCCAGTCCGGGGTGGGCGGACGGGAGGTCGATGGGGGTGGTGCCTGCGGTGGACTCGAGGTGGGCCGCGATCCGCGTGGCGATGAGGGCGAAGGAGACCGCGCCGGGGTCCGGGTGTCCCAGGCTCTTCTCGGCGAGCGGCCGGGCGCGTCCCTTCAGGGGCCGGAGCCCGGCGGTCCGGTCGGCGGCGGCCGTGGCGGCGGCCGCGGCGGTGGCGAGGGCGGCGCTCACGGCGGCTCCGCCGTCGAACGCGGTGAGGAAGGCGTCCCGGAACGGCAGGAGCGCGTCCACCATGGTCTTGTCCCCCGGTTCGGCCTTGCCGAGTTCGGTGATGGCGTCGACGAAGGCGGTCACGGCGGCGGCCGCGTCCTCGCCCGTGTAGCTGTCCCGGTTGCCCAGGGCGAGGCCGGTGGCGATGACGGCCGAGCCCCAGAGTGCCCCGGAGGTGCCGCCGGCGCGTTCGCTCCAGGCCTCCCCCGCGGCGGTCAGGATCCGTGCCGCCGAGGCGCCGCCGTTCCGGCCGGCCGCCTGCCCGGCCGCCGCGACTGCCGCGTCCACGCCGCGCCGCATCCCGATGCCGTGGTCCCCGTCGCCGGCAATGGCGTCCAGGCGGCCCAGTTCCTCCTCATGTTCGACGACGACGTCCCGCACCTGGCCGAGGACGCCGGCGGCCAGCCGTCCGAGTCCGGCCGCGGCGGCGGTGGGGTGTTCGGTCTCGGCCGCGACGTCGGCGTCCGGGCCGGCGAGTTCGCGCCGGTTCCGGGGTGCCAGGTTGCCCTTGCGGAACGCCGGGGTGTCGGCCGGGGCCGCCCAGTACTGTTCGAGTTCGTCGTCGAGCCAGAGCAGGGTCAGCGACAGTCCGGACATGTCCAGGCTGGTGACCAGCTCGCCGCATTCCGGTTCCACCACCGTGAGGCCGGCGGCAACGAGGAGGTTTTCGATCTTGCCGAAGAGCAGGAACAGCTCGTCGTACTTGACCGTGCCGAGGCCGTTGACGATTGCCACGACGCGCTGGCCGGCGTCGTGCGGCTTGTCGGCGAGCAGCCGGGAGACGAGGAGTTCGGCGAGCGCGGAGGCGGTCGGCATCGGGTGTTCGGAGATGCCCGGTTCGCCGTGGATGCCCAGGCCCAGGGACATCTGCCCGGCGGGGACGTGGAAGAGGGGTTCGCTGGCGCCGGGAAGGGTGCAGCCGTCGAAGGCGACGCCGAGGGACCGGGTGCGGTAGTTGGTCCGGATGGCCAGCCGTTCGACGTCGTCCAGGTTCAGTCCGGCTTCGGCGGCGGCGCCGGCGATCTTGAAGACCGTCAGGTCCCCGGCGATGCCGCGGCGCTTCTCGATCTGGTCCAGGGGTGCGCTGGCGATGTCGTCGGTGACGAGGACGGTGCGGGTCTCGATGCCTTCGGCGTTGAGCCGGAGCTGCGCCTGGCCGAAGTGGAGGACGTCCCCGGCGTAGTTGCCGTAGCTGAGCAGGACGCCGCCGCCGGCGTTGGCGGCCTTGGCCACCCGGTAGACCTGTCCGGCGGCGGGCGAGGCGAACATGTTCCCGCACGCCGAGGCGGTGGCCAGGCCGGGCCCGACCAGGCCGGCGAAGGCCGGGTAGTGGCCGGAGCCGCCGCCGACCACGAGGGCCACCTGCCCGGCGGGGACTTCGGTGGAGCGGACGACGCCGCCGTCCACCCGGGCGACGTAGCCGCGGTTGGCGGCAACAAAGCCGTCCAGTGCCTCATCCGCGAAGTCGGCGGGGTTGTCGAAGATCTGGGTCATGGTTCCTCTTTGAATCCGTGGTGAGATCAGTCTGTACTGAAGGAAAGGGCTCAGACGGCGGCGAGTTCCGTGGCCGCCGGCTGCTGCCGGCCCTGGGCCACCTGGCTCCGGCCGAGGGCGTAGCCGTCGGTCTTCGGCAGGACGTGGCGGCGCAGGTAGTCCTGGTTGGCGGCCGTGACCGTGAGTCCGTCTCCGCCGTAGTGCTCGGTGCAGAGGATGCCCTGGAACCCGACCGAGATCGCGAGCTTGAAGGCCTCGCGGTAGTTGATGAGGCCGCTGTCCATCGGTGCGGGCATGGCGACGTACATGTCCCGTGCCACGTCCTCGTCGCGGATGTAGTTCTTCATGTGCCAGTAGTTGGAGTACGGCAGGGTCTTGGCGACCATCTCGCGCCAGTCCTCGATCGGGCGGTGCACCCGGATCAGGTTCCCCAGGTCCGGGTTCAGGCCGACGTTGTCCAGGCCGATGTCCTGGACCAGCTGCACGGATGAATCCGCGGTGCCGAGGTAGGTGTCCTCGTACATCTCCAGGGAGAGCAGGACGCCGACCTCGGCGGCGTGCCGGCCGAGGTCGCGGAGCCGGGTCACGGCGTTGCTCCAGGTTTCCTTGTCCCCCACCGGGTCCTGGTGTCCTTCCACGGTCCAGAACCAGAGTTGCTTCTTCTGCTCCGCGGTGAGCGCCTGGTGCAGGCCGACGGAGACCACTTCGCAGCCGAGTTCCGCGGCGGCGTCGATGGTGCGGTGGCTGTAGGCCAGGTTGGCTTCCCAGTTGCCGGTCTCGATGACGCTGCGGCGGATGGCCGAGATGACGGGGATGCCGATGCCGACGTTGTCAGCGGTCTGCCTTGAATTCCGCGAGGCGGGCCGGGCTCAGGTCGCCGGGACGGACCCAGCTGTCGGTGAGGTCGGCGTGGGCGAAACCGGCGTCCTTGACCTCCTGCAGGACATCGGCCCAGGCCGATGCGGGGGCGTCGTTGATGTGCAGCCCGGCGGCGTCGGTGCCCGGGAACTGCAGCAGCGCTGCGGTGATGGGCCAGTTCTCGGCTGTGTAGGCCATGGGTCACTCCTTCGTGGAATCCTGTTTCCTATAGGATTTACTATCCACAAAAAGTTGTCAAGGTCACATCGGGGATTGTCCGTAATAATCGAAGATCCTATAGGGATGGTGCTAGGACACGACGACGCAGGATGGTTTAGCCGGCGGGACTGCCGTGCCGGTTAGCTGGCGGGAGCGTCCGCGATGGCCCGGCCGCGGACCTTCTCCACGTGCTCGGCCATGGCCTGCGCCGCCTGCTCCGGGTCTCCCGAGGCGAAAGCGTCCAGGACGGCCTGGTGCTCGGCGATGGCGTGCTCGGCGTCGGTGATCCCCACTCCCCCGAAGAGGCGGAAGCGCTGGACCTGTCCGCCGAGGGCTGCGTAGGCGGCCGCCATGAACTGGTTGCCGGTCTGTTCCGCGATGAGCCGGTGGAACCTCTCATCGGCTTCGAGGTAGTCACGGAATTCGGCAAACGAGGGCCCCCGCGGCGCCGTCCTGAGGTCGGCGACGGCCCGCTCCAGTTCGGAAAGGTTCTCCGGCGTCTGCCGTGCGCAGGCCAGGCGGGCATTGACGGGCTCAATGGCAAGCCGCGCCTCCATGAGTTCGGCGAAGTCTTCCCGGGTGAAGACCGGCGCCACCCGGTAGCCCTTGAGCGCCACGCGCCGGACCATGCCGGTGTGTTCGAGCCGGGCCAGCGCCTCCCGCACCGGGGTGGGCGACACGTCGAGTTCCCGCGCGGTGCCGTCAATGCTTACCACGGCCCCGGGTTCCAGCCGGCCGTCCATCAGCGACGCCAGAAGCTCTTCATAGACGTGGTCCGCGAGGACCTGGCGACTGACGGTACGGCCTGCCGGGGAAGCTGGTTTCATGAACAGAATCCTATAGGACCGCTCCCCGCGGGCAGGGCGCGGGCAGGGCGCGGGCAGGGCGCGGGCAGGGCGCCCGGAAGGGTGGCGGCCGTTGGCGGAGCCGCGATTCCTAGGACTCACCGACCCACCCTTCCGGGCGCCGGACCCCTCCGGGTCACGCTTATAGTCGGAGGATGGAGCAACGAATATTAGGCAAGACAGGGCGTACGGTCTCTGTGGTGGGTCTCGGTACGTGGCAGCTGGGGGCCGACTGGGGCAGTGTGGACCAGGCCGAGGCAGGCCGGATCCTGGCCGCCGCGGTGGACGCCGGAGTGACGTTCTTTGATACCGCGGACGTCTACGGCGACGGGCGGAGCGAGCAGACCATCGGGGCCTACCTCGCCGCCAACCCCGGCCTGGACATCACGGTGGCCACCAAGATGGGCCGCCGCGTGGACCAGCAGCCGGAAAACTACACCCTGGCCAATTTCCGCCAGTGGGTGGACCGTTCGCGGCGGAACCTGCAGACCGACTGCCTGGACCTGGTGCAGCTGCACTGCCCGCCGACCGCCGTCTACAGCCGCCCGGAAGTCTACGATGCGCTGGACACCCTGGTCAGCGAAGGCGCCATCCGGAACTACGGCGTCAGCGTCGAACGCACGGACGAGGCGCTGGAAGCCATCGGCCACGACGGCACCGCCACCGTGCAGATCATCCTGAACGCCTTCCGGCTCAAGCCGCTGGAAGAAGTCCTCCCCGCCGCGCGGGCCGCCGGCGTCGGGATCATCGCCCGGGTCCCGCTGGCCTCCGGGCTGCTGTCCGGAAAATACTCCCGGGACACCTCCTTCGCCGCGGACGATCACCGCAACTACAACCGCAACGGTGCCGCCTTCGACGTCGGCGAGACCTTCTCCGGCGTCGACTTCGAACAGGGGCTGCAGGCCGTCGCGGAGTTCGGGAACCTTGTCCCGGCCGGGGCCACCACAGCCCAGGCCGCCATCGCCTGGATCGCGGCGCAGGACGGGGTCAGCACCGTCATCCCCGGGGCCAGGAACCAGGACCAGGCCCGGTCCAACGCGGCCGCAGCCGCGGTGGTCCCGTCAGTCGGGCCGGACTTCACCAGCGGCGTCCGGGACATCTATGACCGGTACTTCCGCGAGGCCGTTCACCCGCGCTGGTAGTCCCGGGGCGGGGCGGTGGATTCCCGGACGACGAGGCGCGTGACGAGCTCCACCCGCCGGGAATCCAGCACCTCCCCGCGCATCTGGCGCAGGATGAACCGCAGCGCGGCCCGGCCCATCTCCTGCAGCGGCTGGGTCACGGAGGTGAGGGCGGGCACTGATTCCTCGGCCTGGTACGTGCCGTCGAATCCCACCAGGCTCATGTCCTCGGGAACCCGGATTTTCTGCCGGCGCGCCTCGGCGAGCACGCCCAGGGCGATGCTGTCGCTCGCGGCAAAGATGGCCGTCGGCCGCTGCTCGAGCTGAAGCAGGGCCTTCATGCCGTTGGCGCCATGCTCGGACCTGAAGTGCCCGGAGATAATGTACTGGTCCTCGACCGGGACTCCTTCCGCCCTCAGCGCGGCCATGTACCCGTGCAGCCGCGCCTGGTTGCATTCCGCGGCGTCGGGCCCGCCGATGTACGCGATCCTCCGGTGCCCCAGCTCCAGCAGGTGCGAGGTGGCGTCTTTACCGCCGGCCCAGTTGGTGGTGCCGACGCTGACCACATCCCCCGGCGGCGGATTGAGCGGGTCGATGACCACCACGGGAATCCCCCGGCGGTGGAAGGCATCCAGATGGGCCGCGCCGAACGCCGACGTCACCACGATCATCCCGCAGCGTCCTTCGTCGATAATCCGCTGCGCCCGCTGCTCCGCCGTCAGGGTCGAGGCGCCCTGCTTGCCCGTGACGTTGAGCAGCACCTCGATGTCGGATTCGGCCGCATACTCCAGGACGCCGTTGAGCACCTCAACGGCATAGGCCGAGTTCAGCGAGTCGAAGACGATTTCCACGGCCTGCCGGCCGGTGATGTTCTTGCGTTGCTGCAGCGGCGACTTGTACCCGGTCCGTGCGAGCACGGTCAGCACCTTGGCCCTGGTGTCGGCGGAGACGTCGTCGCGGCCGTTGATGACCTTTGACACTGTCGGCGCGGAAACGCCGGCCTCCCGGGCGACGGCGGCCAGCGTCAGCTTTTCCTGATGTTCGACGGCGGACATTCGGCTCCTCGTGTTTTCGAAATATTTCGCTGTCATCAGCTTGGGGTGCTTTTGGCTATTCGTCAAGCCCGCAGGCAATGAATTATGTGAGCCCTCTCACTAAAAAGGCTTGACGCTCGCATGCTGCGCCGCTAACTTTGTTTCAACAGATCGCAAGTTTTAGCGAAATATTTCGAAAACTTGGGTTTGACTAGTTTGACCGACCACTTCACCGGCAGTGCTGCCTGATCCAAGGGCCGGACTTCCGAACACACAACGGGCCATCAGCGTCGAGCCCGAAGGATGAATGGAATGCAAATGACTAATCGTAAACTGCGCACCGCCGCGATGGCCTTCTCCGCCGCGGCGTTGTCGCTCTCCCTCGCCGCCTGCGGGTCCAGCGGCCCGGCGGGAACCGCCGTCAGCGCGGACTCGGCCACCATGTGGGGCCTGACCGGCGGCGAACCAGCCCGTGTTGCAGCAGTCGGTGGATGCCTGGAACGCCGCGCATCCGGACGAGACCATCAAAATCGACTTCTTCGCGAACGATGCCTACAAGACCAAGGTCCGCACCGCCGTCGGCGCCGGCCAGGGCCCCACCTTCATCTACGGCTGGGGCGGCGGCGTCCTGAAGTCCTACGTGGACGCCGGCCAGGTGACCGACCTGACGGACTTCCTCAAGGAAAACCCCGACGTCGCAGGACCGTTACCTGCCGTCCATCCTGAAGAACGGCGAGATCGACGGCAAGACCTACGCGGTGCCGAACAACAACGTCCAGCCCGATCGTCCTGTACTACAACAAGGAAGTCTTCGAAAAGATCGGCGCCCAGCCGCCCAAGACGTGGGATGAGCTGATGGCGCTGGTGCCCAAGTTCAAAGAAGCCGGCGTGGCACCGTTCTCCCTCGGCGGACAGTCCAAGTGGCCGGACCTGATGTGGCTCGAGTACCTGGTGGACCGGATCGGCGGCCCGGAGGTCTTCGCCAACATCGCCGCGGACAAGCCCGGCGCCTGGTCCGACCCGGCCGTGAAGGAGGCCCTCACCAAGATCCAGGAACTGGTGGACGCCGGCGGATTCATCAACGGATTCTCCTCCATCGCCGCGGACAGCAACGCCGACCAGGCCCTGCTGTACACCGGGAAGGCCGCCATGGTCCTGCAGGGCGGCTGGATCTACCAGAGCATGAAGAAGGACGCCGCGGACTTCGTCTCCAGCGGCAAGCTCGGCTTCACCGACGTTCCCGACCGTTGCCGGCGGCAAGGGTGACCCCGCCAACGTGGTGGGCAACCCCGCCAACTTCTGGTCCATCTCCTCCAAGGCCACCGACGGCCAGAAGCAGGCCGCCCTGGACTACGTCAAGAACGGAATGTTCACCGAGGAGTACACCCAGGCCATGATCGACTCCGGCGCCGTCCCCGTCATCACCGGCATCGAAGACAAGCTGGCGGCCTCCCCGGACAAGGACTTCCTGACCTTCGTCTACGGCATGGCCAAGGACGCGCCGGACTTCACGATGTCCTGGGACCAGGCGCTGAGCCCCGCCCAGGGCGACGCGATGCTCTCCAACCTGGACCAGATCTTCCTGCAGAAGATCACCCCCGAACAGTTCATCGACACCATGAACGCCACGATCGGAAAATAGCCAGTGTCTGCCTCAACCGGAACGTCCCGACGGGCCCTTGAAACGGGCCCGTCGGGGTGGCTGGCCGTACCAGCCCTCGTCTTCTTCCTCGCCTTCGCGATCATCCCCCTGTTCGGCGTCCTCTTCCTCAGCTTCACGACATGGAACGGGCTGGGCGAGATCCAGTTTGAAGGGTTCTCCAGCTGGATCACAGCGCTGACGGACCCGATCACCGCCAACGCCCTCGTGGTGACGGCGAAGATCATGTTCTTCTCCTTCATCGTCCAGGCCCCGATCAGCCTGCTGCTGGGCGTCTTCACCTCCGCCGGCCAGAAATACCGGGCGGCCCTGGCGGTCCTGTACTTCGTGCCGCTGCTGCTGTCCTCCGCAGCCGTCGCGATCGCCTTCAAGGCCCTGCTGGACCCGAACTTCGGCCTCGGCGCGGGGCTGGGCCTGCCCCTCCTCACCCAGGACTGGCTCGGCAACTCGGACCTCGTGCTCTTCGTGGTGGTGTTTGTGATCGCGTGGCAGTTCGTCCCGTTCCACACCCTCATCTACCAGGGCGGCGTCCGCCAGATCCCCACGTCCCTGTATGAGGCGGCCCAGATCGACGGCGCCGGGCGCATGCAGCAGTTCTTCAGCATCACCCTGCCGCAGCTGAAGTACACCATCATCACCTCCTCCACCCTCATGGTGGTCGGCTCGCTCGCCTACTTCGACCTCATCTTCGTCCTGACCGGCGGCGGACCGGGGTACGCCACACGCCTGCTGCCCCTGCACATGTACCTGACCGGGTTCAAGGCCAATGACATGGGCGCCGCCAGCGCCCTCGGCGTCATCCTCGTGGTGATCGGCCTCGCCCTGGCCCTGATCCTGCAGCGTCTCGGCGGCAAGAACCGCAACGACAGCCAATTGGAAGGTGCCTGATGGCTTCCACAACCCAGCTCCCCGCCCCGCCCGTAGCCCCCACGCACGACGGCGGTACGCCCCGCCGTCGCGCGAAGGGCCCGGGACGCAGCCGGCCGAACCTGCTGGGCGGAGCGGCCGGATGGGCCTGGCTCGCCGTCATCATCGTGCCGATCTACTACGTCATCGTGACGAGCCTGAAGAACCAGGCGGGCTTTTTCACCTCGAACCCGATGCTGCCGCCCACCGAGCCGACCCTGGACAACTACAAGCTGGTCCTGGAAAACGACTTCGTCAAGTACTTCATGAACTCCCTGATCGTCACGATCGGCAGCGTGATCCCGGCCCTCCTGGTGTCCTTCATGGCCGCCTACGCCATCGTGCGCGGCAGGTCCCGGTTCCTGAGCTGGACCAACAGCCTCTTCCTCCTCGGCCTGGCGGTTCCGCTGCACGCGACGATCATCCCGATCTACTGGATGATCACCAAGGCGCACCTGTATGACACCCTGCTGGCGCTCATCCTGCCCTCGATCGCCTTCGCCATCCCGATTTCCGTGCTCATCCTCTCCAACTTCATGCGTGACGTGCCGAACGAGCTCTTCGAGTCCATGCGCCTGGACGGGTGCTCCGACTGGGCCATGATGTGGCGCCTGGCGCTGCCGATGACCCGTCCGGCCGTGGTGACCGTCGGCATCTACAACGCCCTCGGCGTCTGGAACGGCTTCCTGTTCCCGCTCATCCTGACCCAGAGCCCCTCCACCCGGGTGCTGCCGCTGTCCCTGTGGACCTTCCAGGGCGAATTCAGCGTCAACATCCCCGCCGTCCTGGCCTCCGTGGTACTCGCCACCCTGCCGCTGCTGGTCCTCTATGTGGTGGCCCGCCGCCAACTGATCAGCGGACTCACCGCCGGGTTCAGCAAGTAACCGGCCCACGCCCCGAAAGGAATCTCATCATGACAACCGCCCAGCCCCTCCGGGTCGGGATGGTCGGCTACGCCTTTATGGGCGCCGCCCACTCCCACGCCTGGCGGACCGCGCCCCGCTTTTTCGACCTGCCGCTGGAACCGCAGCTCACCGCCGTCGCCGGCCGCAATGAGGACGGCGTCCGGGCGGCAGCGGCCAAGCTCGGCTGGGCCTCCACGGAGACGGACTGGCGGCGGCTGATCGAACGCGAGGACATCGACCTGATCGACATCTGCACCCCCGGTGATACCCACGCGGAGATCGCGATTGCGGCCCTCGAGGCCGGCAAGCACGTCCTGTGCGAAAAGCCGCTGGCCAACTCGGTCGACGAGGCCGAGCGGATGACAGCGGTCGCAGACGCCGCTGCCAGGCGCGGGGTGTTCTCGATGTGCGGCTTCAGCTACCGCCGGACTCCGGCGCTGGCGCTGGCCCGGCGCTTTGTCCAGCAGGGCCGGCTGGGGACCGTGCGCCAGGTGCGGGCCCAGTACCTGCAGGACTGGCTGAGCGACGAAAATGCCCCGATGACCTGGCGGCTGGACAAGTCCAAGTCCGGGTCCGGGTCCCTCGGGGACATCGGCGCGCACATCATCGATGCCGCCCAGTGGATCACCGGCCGGAACATCACCGGCGTTTCGGCCCTGCTCGAAACGTTCGTGGACCAGCGCCCGCTCGCCGGAGACCTGGTGGGACTGGGCGGCCACGGCGACGTCGGAGCGGACGCGCCGCGCGGAGATGTCACCGTGGACGACGCAGCGATCTTCACGGCACGGTTCGACGGCGGTCCGATCGGTGTGTTCGAGGCCACGCGCTACGCGCTGGGCCGCAAGAACGCCATGCGGATCGAGATCAACGGCAGCAAGGGCTCCCTGGCCTTCGATTTCGAAGAGATGAACGTCCTGTCCTACTACGACGCCGCCGACTCCCCCGACGCCGGCTTCCGCCGGATCTTCGCCACTGAACCCGAACACCCCTACGCAGCCAACTGGTGGCCCACCGGCCACGGCCTCGGCTACGAGCACGGCTTCACCCACCAGGTCGTGGACCTGGTCAACGCCGTCGCGGAACAGCGCCAGCCGGAACCGTCGTTCGCCGATGCCCTCCAGGTCCAGCGCGTGCTGGCCGCCGTGGAAACCAGCGCCGCGAAATCCAGCCACTGGCAGGACGTCTAAGCACCATGCCGGCACCGACACCAGACCTGTACGCGAAAACGAGGCACACTCCATGACACGACCCATCACCCTGTTCACCGGCCAGTGGGCCGACCTGCCCTTCGAGGAGGTGGCCCGGCTCGCCGGCGAGTGGGGCTTCGAAGGCCTGGAAATCGCCTGCTGGGGCGACCACCTTGACCCCCGCCGCGCCGTCGAAGACGACCTTTACCTCCAGGGCCGGCTGGACATCCTGGAAAAGAACAACCTCAAGGTCTTTGCCATCGCCAACCACCTCGCCGGCCAGGCCGTCTGCGACGACCCCATCGACGAGCGCCACCGGGACATCCTCCCGGACGACGTCTGGGGCGACGGCGACCCGGAGGGCGTCCGTACCCGGGCCGCCGAGGCCATGAAGGACACCGCCCGGGCCGCGGCCCGGCTGGGCGCCAGGACGGTCACCGGCTTCACCGGGTCCTCCATCTGGAAGGCCGTGGCCATGTTCCCGCCGGCCTCCGCGGCCATGATCGAGCGCGGCTACCAGGATTTCGCGGACCGCTGGAACCCCATCATGGACGTCTTCGACGACGCCGGAGTCCGCTTCGCCCTGGAGGTCCACCCGTCCGAAATCGCGTACGACTACTGGACCGCCAAGCGCACCCTGGAGGCAATCGGACACCGGGAAAACTTCGGCCTGAACTTCGATCCTTCCCACTTCATCTGGCAGGACCTGGACCCGGTCATGTTCCTGCAGGACTTCGCCGAGAAGATCTTCCACGTCCACGTCAAGGAATCCGTCCGGCAGCTCGATGGCCGCAACGGCCGGCTGGGCTCGCACCTGCCGTGGGCGGATCCGCGCCGGGGCTGGGACTTCGTCACGGCCGGTCACGGCGACGTGAAATGGGAACCCATCTTCCGGACCCTGAACGCGATCGGCTACGCCGGACCCACCAGTGTCGAGTGGGAAGACGCGGGCATGGACCGGATGATCGGGGCTCCCCAGGCCCTGGCCATGGTCCAGGAACTCGCCCGCATCGCCCCTCCCGGCGCCGCCTTCGACTCCGCCTTCTCGAGCCGCTGAGCACCACAACTTCCGGTCCCCGGACCGCAATCCAAACAAAGGAAATTCCATGACAGAGAACAAGACCGCCCTGGTGGTCCGGGGCGGGTGGGACGGCCACCAGCCCGTGGAGGCCACGGAACTGTTCATCCCGTTCCTCAAGGACAACGGCTACGACGTCCGGATCGAGGAGTCCACCAAGATCTACGCCGACGCCGAGTACATGGCCGGCGTGGACCTCATCATGCAGTGCATGACCATGACCACCATCGAAAAAGACGAATTCGAAGGCCTGCGCACGGCCGTTGAGAACGGCACCGGCATGGCCGGCTGGCACGGCGGAATCGCCGATTCCTACCGGAACACCTCGGACTACCTCCACCTGATCGGCGGCCAGTTCGCCTGCCACCCCGGCAAGCACCCGGACGAGCTCACGGGCGAGCAGCCGGACAATTACGTCCCCTACACGGTCAACATGCTCCCGGCCGCCGCCGACCACCCGATCACCCGGGGCATCGGCGACTTCGACCTGGTCACCGAACAGTACTGGGTCCTTAGCGACGAGTACATCGACGTCCTGGCCACCACCACGCAGAAGGTCCGCGAATGGGACCCCTGGAACCGTGAAGTGACCTCGCCCGCCATCTGGACCCGGCAATGGGGCCAGGGCCGTATCTTTGTCGCCACCCCCGGCCACAACACTGACGTACTCAAGGACAGCAACGTCCGCACCATCATCGAAAGGGGCCTGCTGTGGGCAAGCCGTTAAACGTAGGAATCATCGGCTGCGGCGCAATCATCGCCCAGTACCTGGCCAACATCCCCCGCCTCGAAACCCTCAAACTGGTGGCCGTCGCGGACCTTGATCCGGCCCGCGCCCAGGCCGTGGCCGACGGCTACGCCGGCGTCCGCGCCGTGTCCGTCGAGGACCTGCTGGCCGCCGAGGACGTGGACCTGGTCCTGAACCTGACCATCCCGGCCGCACACGCCGACATCGCCCTCAAGGCGATCGCCGCCGGCAAGAGCGTGTACGGCGAAAAGCCGCTGGCGGCCACGACTGCCGAGGCACGCCAGGTGCTGGACGCGGCACGCGAGGCCGGCGTCGCCGTCGGCTGCGCCCCGGACACCGTCCTGGGCACCGGGGTGCAGACGGCCCGCAAGGCCATCGACGACGGCCTGATCGGGGCTCCCATCTCGGCCACCGCCACCATGGTCACCCCCGGCCACGAACGCTGGCACCCCAACCCGGACTTCTACTACCAGCCCGGCGGCGGCCCGCTGCTGGACATGGGCCCCTACTACGTCAGCGCCCTCGTCAACATGCTGGGTCCGGTGGTCTCGGTGATCGGAGCCGCCAGCCACACCCGGACCGAGCGCACCATCGGCTCGGGCCCGCGCGAAGGCCAGGTGATTCCGGTCTCCACCGACTCGCACGTCACCGGGATCCTGGTCCACGCCTCCGGGGCACTCTCCACCCTGGTGATGAGCTTCGACGCGGTGAACACCAAATCCTCGAACATCGAGATCCACGGCGAACGCGGGACCCTGGTGGTTCCGGACCCCAACTACTTCGAGGGCGACGTCGAACTCTTCGCCCTGGGCGCCGACGCGTGGGAGACCCTCCCGGTCTCGGCCGGGTACGTGGACTCGGGCCGCGGCTTCGGCATCGCGGACCTGGCCGCGACCCCGGCCGGATCAGAACCGCGGGCCGGCGGGCAGCTGGCCTACCACGCGCTCGAGGTCATGGAATCCGTGCTGGAATCAGCCCGCAGCGGAGCGGCCGTCGCCATCAAGAGCACCGCGGCCCGGCCGGCCTTGGTGGAACTGACCGAGCTGGCAGATGCCGCGGAGGACGCCGCGGCGGACGGACCGGTGCAGGAGATCGTCGCCTAGCAAGACCTGAAGCGGCGGCCGGTCACGGAGAAGATCCGTGACCGGCCGCCGCTCGTTGTGGCGCGATGCGTAACCTCGGCTGCGAGGTAGTAATTCAGGCCTGCATTCCGGCGGGCCGATATATAGTGGTCGCGTTTGGTTGCGCCGAAATTTAACGCACCGAAGAGCGAAATCTAACGCGAATATCTTGGGGGAACCAGTGACTCTACGTATGACTGTGATCGGCACGGGCTATCTCGGCGCCACCCATGCGGCCTGCATGGCGGAGCTCGGCTTCGAGGTCCTCGGAGTCGACGTCGACAAGGAAAAGATCGACAGCCTCAGCCGCGGCGAACTTCCCTTCCACGAGCCCGGCCTGCCGGAGCTGCTGCGCAAGCACACGGCATCCGGCCGGCTGCGCTTCACCACCTCCTTCGAAGAGGCCGGCGCCTTCGGCGACGTGCACTTCATCGCGGTCGGCACCCCGCAGCGCGCCGGCGAGCACGCCGCGGACATGACCTATGTTGATGCCTCCGTGACCGCGATTGCACGGGCCGCCACGAAGGACTCGCTCATCGTCGGTAAATCCACCGTGCCGGTGGGCTCCGCACGCCGCCTCAAGGGCGTCGTCACCGAGGAAGCCCGCGACGGCGTCACGGTGAACTTCGCCTGGAATCCGGAGTTCCTGCGTGAAGGATTCGCCGTCGCCGACACCCTGCGTCCGGACCGCCTCGTGATCGGCACCGACTCCGAGGCGGCCGAGACGACCCTGCGTGAGGTCTACGCCGACGCCCTGAGCCGCGAGACCCCGTTCATTTCCACCGACTTTGAGACGGCCGAGCTGGTCAAGGTTGCCGCCAACGCGTTCCTGGCCACCAAGATCTCCTTCATCAACGCCTTCTCCGAAGTGACCGAGACCGTCGGCGGCAACATCCGGACCCTCGCCGACGCCATCGGGCTCGACGCCCGCATCGGCCGCAAGTTCCTCAACGCCGGCATCGGCTTCGGCGGCGGCTGCCTGCCCAAGGACATCCGCGCCCTCCAGGCCCGCGTCTCCGAACTGGGCCTGAACAGTTCCATGCGCTTCCTCAACGAGATGGATGAGGTCAACCTCCGGCGCCGCGACCGCGCAGTGCACGTAGCCGAGACCCTGCTCGGCACGCTGGAAGGCAAAAAGGTCGCCATCCTGGGCGTGGCCTTCAAGCCCAACAGCGACGACGTCCGGGACTCCCCCGCCCTCGACGTGGCGGCCCGGCTCTTCAACAGCGGCGCAGACGTCAGCGTCTACGATCCCGCTGCCAACGCCAACGCCGCGAAGCGGTACCCGCGCCTGAACTACGTCGATTCGCTGGCGGCAGCCGCCGCCGACGCCGACCTGGTGATGCTGCTGACCGAATGGTCCGAATTCGTCAGCATCGACCCGGCGGAGCTTTCCGCCGAGGTGTCCCACAAGCGGATTGTGGACGGGCGCAACGTCCTGGACCACGGGACGTGGACCGCGGCCGGCTGGGACATCCTCTCGCTGCGGTCACAGGAGCGACCTCCTGGAGCTCGCCGCAGCCCAGTAAAAACCGGCGTGAACAGTTCGGCCCGGTTGGACGGTGTGCTTGCATCATCCAACCGGGCCGACCTATTGGCGGGCTAGTCCCCCGGGTACCGGATGCCGGACTGGCTGCGCACCTCGTCCAGGAGGGACATGATGGTCAGCGTGTCCGCCAGCGGCATGGTCGGGCTCTCGGTCAGGCCCTGCTGGATGCACCGGGTCACTTCGCGCAGCTGGTACGTGTAGCCGCGGCCGGCAAGAACAAACTTCTCCACGCGGGTCTCGCCCGGACCCGTCGTGATGGTCAGTTCCGTCGGATTAAACAACGGCGCGTTGCACTTGAGCGTCCCCTTGGTCCCTGACAGCGTGGCTGTCTGGGTGGATACCGTGGTCAGGGACGTCATCAGCTGCACCTGTGCCCCGGAGTCGTAGACGAGGGACATGGCGGTCTCAGTGTCCACCCCGGAACTGTTCAGGTGGGACGTGGCCGTCAGCGACCGGGGCTGGCCCAGCGCAATCTGCGCCCAGGTCAGCAGGTAGACACCGAGGTCCAGGAGGGCACCGCCGCCGTCCTCCCGCTTCCACAGCCGGGCTTCCGGGTCGTACGGTGCGGGGAAGCCAAGGTCGGCCTGGATCCAGCGCACCTCCCCCAGTTCGCCCGACGCGATGATCCCGGCTGCCCGCTGGATGCTGGGCAGGAACCGGGACCAGACCGCTTCCATGAAGAACACGTCCTGTTCCCGGGCGACGCTGACGAGGTGCCGCGCTTGCCGCGCGTTCAGGGTCAGCGGTTTCTCGCACAGGACGTGTTTGCCGGCGCCCAGGGCCTCCAGCCCCACCTGGTAGTGGCTGGCGTGCGGCGTCGCGATGTACACGACGTCGACGGCGGGGTCCGCCAGCAGCCGCTGGTAGCCGGACAGGCCGCCGTCCGGTCTCGTCGCCGTAGGCGCTGTCGAAGCCGAATTCGGCAGCAAAGGCCTCGGCGCCGGCCTGCGTCCGCGAGCTCACGGCCTGCAGGACAGCGTCCGGCAGCAGGGCCAGGTCGCTGACCACGATGGACGCGATCCGTCCGGTGGCGATGACGCCCCAGCGCAGCGGACGGCCCGTGGCCGGCAGCGGGTCATCGAGACCCGCTGCCAGCAGCGGCGTCGCGGACAAGGCGCGGTTCAGTTACCGGCATCAATGTGGGTGGCCGCCCTTTTGTAGTTGGCGCTGATGAGTGCCTGGAAGTCCGGCTCGGGCGTCGCGTCCAGCGCCACGTCCCAGCCGGGACGGGTGCCGGTGAGCGCCCAGGCCGCCTGCACGGCGGCTCCCCGGGCCACGTACTCCCCCGGGGTGGGGATCTGGACCGGCAGGTCGAAGACCTGCGCGGCGATCCGCTGCACCGCCGGGTTCTGCACGGCGCCGCCGATCAGCAGCAGCCGCCGGGCCGGGTAGCCGAGCTCCTGCAGCGCGTCCAGGCCGCCGGAGAGCCCGCACAGCATGCCTTCGATCGCGGCGCGCGCCAGGTTCGGCCGGGTGGTGGACTCGATGCTCAGCCCGTGGAAGCTGGCCTTGGCGTGCGGGAGGTTGGGGGTCCGTTCGCCCTCGAAATACGGGACGAGCACGACGCCGCCGGCGCCGGGTTCGGCGTCCAGCGCAAGTTTTGCCAGTTCCGCGAAGTCCACGGCCAGCAGTCCTGCGATGGAGCTCAGGACCCGGGCCGCGTTGAGGGTCACCGCGATGGGCAGGTACGCTCCGCCGGCGTCGGCGAAACCCGCCACGGTGCCGGTGGTGTCGGTGTGCAGTTCGGCGGCGACGGCGAAGACCGTGCCGCTGGTCCCGACCGAGACGACGACGTCGCCCGGTCCGGCGCCGAGCCCGAGCGCGGCAGCGGCGTTGTCACCGGCGCCGGGGCCGAGGATGATGCCGTTGTCTCCGGCTCCGTGCAACACAGTGCCGTCGGCACCGAAGCATTCCGGGTGGACGGGACCGGCGGTCGCGCCGGGGGCCAGGACCCGCGGCAGGATCACCGCCCCGTCACGCTCGACGCCGCCGGGCTCCCCGCTGCCCCGGCTTCCCGGGCGTCGCGCCCGAACGCCAGTTTGAACAGGTCCAGGTCGTAGCTGCCGGAGAAGGGACTCCAGTAGCCGGTGCCGCTGGCATCGGAGCGGTCCGTGGTCAGCTGTTCCAGGTCCGGGCCCAGCGGGCTGGACCCGGCCGGGCCGTAGCCGCGCAGGCGCCAGGTGAGCCAGTCGTGCGGCAGCGCGACGGCGGCGACCCGGGCGGCGGCTTCCGGTTCGTGATCGCGCACCCACCGGACCTTGGTGACGGTGAAGGACGCCACCGGGACCAGCCCGGTCCGCCGGGCGAAGTCCTCGGCGCCGACTTCGGCGGTGAGGTCCGCGGCGGACTGCGCCGAACGGGTGTCGTTCCAGAGCAGTGCCGGCCGCACCACGTTGCCGGCGGCGTCGAGCAGCACCATACCGTGCTGCTGCCCGCCGACGGAGAGCGCACTGACGCCGCCCAGCCCGCCGGCGTCGTTGATGGCCTCGGACAGGGCCTGCCACCAGTGGTCGGGGTGGACCTCCGTGCCGTCCGGGTGCCCGGCGCGGCCCTCGCGGACCAGGGCCCCGCTCACGGCATCCAGGACGACGATCTTGCAGCTTTGTGTGGATGAGTCCACCCCGGCAACTAGTGTCATGGGCTTAGCGCGCGCCGAGCAGGTGCTCGATGAAGAGCTGCTGCAGCTTCACGAATCCGAAGCCCTTGCCGCCGAAGTAGGCGTCGGCGTCGAAGTCCTCGTAGGAGGCCCGGTCGGCGCGGAGCTGTTCGTAGCCTTCGCCCGGGTTGAGGGTGGGCTCGTTGATTTCGGCCACGCGGGAGGCCTGCAGGGCCGCCTGGACCTCGGGGTCGGCGCGGAAGGCCTTGGCGCGTTCCTTGAGCAGCAGGTAGGTCTGCATGTTGGCGGCCGCGGAGTCCCAGACGCCGTCGATGTCCTCGGTGCGGCTGGGCTTGTAGTCGAAGTGGCGCGGGCCCGTGTAGGAGGGGCCGCCGTCGGGTCCGCCGTTTTCGAGCAGGTCCACCAGGGAGAACGCGTTCTGCAGGTCGCCGTGGCCGAACACCAGGTCCTGGTCGAACTTGATGCTGCGCTGGCCGTTGAGGTCGATGTGGAAGAGCTTGCCCTGGTACAGGGCCTGGGCGATGCCGTGGGTGAAGTTCAGCCCGGCCATCTGCTCGTGCCCGGTTTCGGGGTTGACGCCTACCAGTTCGGGGCGTTCCAGGGTCTCGATGAAGGCGAGCGCGTGGCCGAGGGTGGGGAGGAGGATGTCGCCGCGGGGTTCGTTGGGCTTGGGCTCGATCGCGAACCGGATGTTGTAGCCCTTGTCCGTGACGTAGTCGCCGAGCAGGTTCACGGCCTCGCGGTAGCGTTCCAGGGCGCCGCGGATGTCCTTGGCGGCGTCGTACTCGCTGCCTTCGCGTCCGCCCCACATCACGAACGTCTCGGCGCCCAGTTCGGCGGCGAGGTCGATGTTGTCCAGCACCTTGCGCAGGGCGAAGCGGCGCACGCCGCGGTCGTTGCTGGTGAAGCCGCCGTCCTTGAACACGGGGTGGCTGAACAGGTTGGTGGTGACCATCGGGACGATCATCCCGGTGGACTTCAGCGCACCGGTCAGGCGGTCGATTTCCCGCTGGCGGTCAGCCGCGGAGCAGCCGAAGGGGAAGAGGTCGTTGTCGTGGAAGGTGATGCCGTAGGCGCCGAGGTCGCTGAGCCGGTTGACGGCCTCCACGGTGTCCAGCGGCGGGCGGGTGGCGGACCCGAACTGGTCCTGGGCCTCCCAGCCCACGGTCCAGAGGCCGAACGAGAACTTGTCTTCACGGGTGGGCTGAATCGCCATTGAAAGCTCCAGGGGGTGTGGTGGTGGATGGTGCCGGTCCGGGCCGCGTGGAGGCGGCCCGCATAAATTGTTCTGCAAACAAACATATTAGAAATCGCGGTGATGTCAACCACTTCCGCAAAACTTTCCTCAGCGGCAGCATCCGCAGGAAAAGCGCTTCCCAGCGAACCCGCCTTGCCGGTAGGGTTATGTTTTAGAGAACACCAAACCCGGGCCGCCGAGGCTCAAAGCTAAGGATGGCCTGTAATGGAGCAGCTCGTGACCGAACGTAACTGGGCCCGGAACCACACCTACCGCGCACCCCGGATCGTCCACCCGGCCAGCGTGGAAGAGCTGCAGGAACTGGTGGCCGGCGCGGACCACGTCAGGGCGCTGGGCTCCCGGCATTCGTTCAATGACATTGCGGACACCACCGGCACCCTGGCCGTCCTGGACCGGCTGGATGCCGACCGCCCGGACGCCGACTCCCAGTACGCCGGGATCAGCGTGGACCCGGCCGCCATGACGGTGACGGTCGGTGCGGGCGTCCGCTACGGCACCCTCGCCGCGGAGCTGCAGCGCCGCGGCTTCGCCCTGCACAACCTGGCCTCCCTCCCCCACATCTCCGTGGCCGGCGCCGTCGCCACGGCCACGCACGGCTCCGGGGATAGCAACGGCAACCTCGCCACCGCCGTCAGGGCCCTGGAACTGGTCACCGCCGACGGCGCCCTCCTCACCGCCCGCCGGGGCGACCCCTACTTCGACGGCATGGTGGTGGGACTCGGCGCCCTGGGCATCGTCACCCGCCTGACCCTGGACATCGAACCCAGCTTCGAGGTCAGCCAGCAGGTGTTTGAAAATCTCGACTGGGACCAGGTCCTGGAGAACTTCGACGCCGTCACCTCCGCCGCCTACAGCGTGAGCCTGTTCACCGACTGGAGCGGCTCAACCGTGGGGCAGGCCTGGCTCAAAAGCCGCACCGGCGACCCGGCCCCGGAGCGCGAGCGCGTTCTTCGGCGGCACCCCCGCCGCGGCGGCCCTGCACCCGCTGCCCGGCGTCTCCGGCAGCAACTGCACCCAACAGCTCGGCGTGCCGGGCCCGTGGTCGGACCGGCTGGCGCATTTCCGGATGGAATTCACCCCCAGCAACGGCGATGAACTGCAGACCGAGTACCTCCTCCCCCGCGAACACGCCGCGGACGCGCTCCGCACCATGCGCCGGCTCTCGGACGTGGTCACCCCGCTGCTGCTGGTCGGCGAAATCCGCACCGTCGCCGCGGACCGGCTGTGGATGAGCCCGAACTACGGCCGCGACGGCATCGCCCTGCACTTCACCTGGCGCCCGGACCAGCCGGCCGTCCAGGCCGTCCTGCCGCTGATCGAAGCGGAACTGGCCCCGTTCGGGGCCCGCCCGCACTGGGGCAAACTGTTCGACGCCGGCGCCGGCACCCTCGCGCCGCTGTACCCGCGCTTCGGCGACTTCACCGCCCTGGCGGACCGCCTGGATCCGGCCGGGAAGTTCCGGAACAGCTTCCTGGACCGCACCGTGTTCGGCAACTGATAATCTCGCGATGATGCCCACCTCACTCCCGCGCCCCGCCCCGCCGTCCGCCGAGCCGGATCCGTCCCGGCGGAACAACCTGGCGCTGATCACCTCCCTCGTCCATCACCACGGCGTCCTCAGCCGGGCCCAGCTGACCAAGCGGACCGGCCTGAACCGGTCCACGGTGGGAACCCTGATCGGCCAGCTCGTGGCCTGGGGGCTGGTCTATGAGACCGCCCCCACCGGAGAAGCCCAGGTCGGCCGGCCCAGCCCCGAGGTGCACCCGTGCCGGTCCACGGCGGCCATCGCCGTCAACCCGGAAATCGACGCGGTGACGATCGGGCTGGTGAGCCTCGGCGGGAAAGTCCAGCGGAAGATCCGCTTCGCCACGGAACGGATCCCCACCGCCCGGGAGGCCGTCAACAGCGCCGCGGCGGTCATCGAAGGGATGCGCTCCGAACTCGAGGCCTCCTACCGGATCACGGGCATCGGCATCGCCGTGCCCGGGCTGGTCAACCGGGCGGACGGCGTCGTCCGGCACGCCCCGCACCTGGGCTGGCGCAACGAACCCGTGGCCCAGATGCTCGCCGACGCCACCGGCTATGAGTGCAGCGCCGCCAACGACGCCTCCCTGGCCGCGGAAGCCGAACTCATCTTCGGCGCCGGCGCCGGCCGGGAAAACCTGGTCTACCTCAACGGCGGCGCCTCCGGCATCGGCGGCGGGGTCATCTGCGACGGCGTGCTGCTGCGCGGCGCCTCCGGCTACGCCGGCGAACTCGGCCACACCTTCGTCCGGACCGACGGGCAGACCTGCCACTGCGGCGCCACCGGATGCCTGGAGACCGAAGTCTCCCAGTCCCGGCTCTTCGACCTCGCCGGGCTCGCCGGCGGCGACGCCGTCGAGCTCGAACACGCCCTCCGGAACACCCCCGGCACCGGGGTGGCCGAGGAAGTGGACCGGCAGCTGGAGTACCTGGCCATCGCGCTGCGGAACACCGTCAACACGTTCAACCCGGAGGCGCTGGTCCTGGACGGGTTCCTGGGCGTCCTGCACGGGCTCGCCCCCGGCACCCTGGAACGGCTCATCCGGGCCCAGGCCCTGGACGGTCCCGCCGACGAATTCAACATCCACCGCTCAGCGCTCGGCCCGGACCTGATGATGATCGGCGCCGCCGAGCTCGCCTTCACCCGGTTCCTGGCCGATCCCGCAAGCCTGGGCACCCTGCCCGCGCCCGCACTCCTGGAAGGCTGACATGCCCGGCACCACCACCTCGCCCATGGGCGAATTCTTTGACCTGACCGCCACCATCGACGGCCGCCGCCAGCACGCCGTCGTGACGGAAGTCGCCGCGAGCCTGCGCAGCCTCGCCGTGGACGGGGTGGCCCTGATCCAGGAATACCCTGTTGATGCCAGGCCGCCGTACTGCGCCGGCTGGGTCCTGGTGCCCTGGCCCAACCGGGTGGCGGACGGCCTGTGGACGTACGACGGCGTGCCGCAGCAGCTGGAACGCACCGAACCCAACGGCGCCAACGCCCTGCACGGCCTGCTCACCACGACGCCCTACCGCGTCGCCGAACGGACCCCGGGCGCCATCACGCTCGCCGCGCAGATCCGCCCGCAGGCCGGCTACCCGTTCGCGCTCGAAACGTCCGTCCGCTACGAGCTGGCGGCCGACGGCATCCACGTCACCCACCTGGTCCGGAACACGGGCGACCAGCCCGCTCCCGTGGGGGTCGGGGCGCACCCGTTCCTGTGCATCGGCGACGTTCCGACCCGGGACCTGAAACTGGTCATTGACGCGGACACCCACATCGAGATCGATGACCGGCTGATCCCCACCGGCACCGTCACGGACGTCACCGGCACCCGGCACGACTTCCGCACCGGGCAGCTCATCCGGGACGTCGACCTGGACGACGCCTGGGCGGACGTCCGGCGGAACGGCGACGGCGGCTCCACGCACTACCTCGAAGCCCCGGACGGCCGGCAGGTGCGGCTGCACATGGACGGCTCGTTCGGGTACGTCCAGGCCTTCACCACCGATCAGTTCCTCACCGACGGCGGGATGGTGACGGCGGTAGCCCTCGAGCCCATGACCGCCCCGGCCGACGCGCTCAACAGCGGCGAAGGGCTCCGCTGGCTGCAGCCCGGGGAAGAGTGGGAGCTGTCCTGGAGCATCTCATTTGAGGGTGCACCCGGGAAGGCCGGGTAGGGGCCGAAGCCCTCCGATGGTGGCAAGCGAAGCCATCTCGTTGTTGACGGCGTGGATTTCATCGCCCAGGTTCTTGACCTCACGGCCGGGCTCGAAAATGACCTCGTCGTTGCCGAATAAGTGGATTCCGGTGGCCTCGGCGAGATTCAAGTTGATCCAAATAGCCATGGCGCCCTAGACGGCCGGTGCCGTTCGTCCTTGCAGCGTTGCTTCTGACGCGGCGGCCAGTGCCAGGAGGGCTCGCTCGCCGTAAGGCACAGCCATGAGCTCTAGGCCTACGGGCAGTCCTTCGGCAGTTTGTCCTGCCGGGATGGTGATGGCGGGAAACAGGAGTTGGGATGCGATGACCGTGTTGGTGGGGTAGGTCAGGCAGGTCCAGCGATCGGCGAAGATGTCTTCGTGTGTGGGCGCGGTCAGCTTGGCGTCCGGAAAAGCGATGGCGTCGAGCTGGTTCCGGGCCATGATTCCGATCACCTGTCGCTGGAACGCAGTCTGGGCCAAAACACGTTCCACGTACTGGGCGTCATCCGTGGGTTGTTCCGGACCGGCCACGATTGCCTCGAGCAGATCGAGTTTTTCGTGATACTGCTTAGTCTCGATCAGATGCCGCATGGAGGGGATTCCGACTTCGGGGCGTGCACTTACGAATTCGTTCATATCTGACTGGGACCGAGTGGTGTAGAGCGAAGTGAAGCCGACCTGATCGTCGAGGTTTTCGATGGTGATATCGATGAGTTCGGCTCCAGCGTCGCGCAGAGCCGTCAGCGCCCGCTCGATTGTCTTGTTGACCTTGGCCCCGTCCGGGTCGGAGTCATTGCCGAAAGCCTGACGAAGGACCCCGATTCGTTTGCCGGTTAGCGTCGCGTTTTGAAGGGCATCCGCATATGGCTCGTGCTGGTCTGCGACAACAGCGGCCGCTGTGTAGTCGTCTTGTTCGTCGTAACCGACCATGACGTCAAGGACCCGGACGGCATCCTCCACGGTCCGGGCCATCGGCCCGGAGGTGTCTTGGGGTTTCACCAGGGAAGACATCCCCGCACGGCTGATCAGGCCGGGGGTGACGCGGAGCCCGACGAGGCCGCAGAAGGACGCGGGTAGGCGGATGGAGCCGCCCGTGTCCTCTCCTATTCCTACGAGGGAGAGATTCGCGGCTACGGCTGCGGCGGTTCCGGAAGAGGATCCGCCCGGATCACGGTCGAGGTCGTAGGGGTTCTTGGTCACCCCGCTGCGTGAGGATGTCGAGAACCAGGAAGTTGCAAAGTCGGGGAGGGTGGTCTTGCCGAGGATGATTGCCCCGGCTTCACGAAGTTTGGCGACGGCGGTTGCGTCCTGCTTCGGCTGGTACTCGCCGGAGGCGATGCTGCCGAACGTCGTGGGCAGGCCGACGGTTTCGATCTGGTCCTTGACGACGATCGGCACCCCGTGCAGCGGGCCCGTGAGAGCGCCGGTTTCGGCGAGTCGCTCGTCGAGCCTGCGTGCCTCTTCCAACGCGCCCTGGGAGACGGAGACCAGCGAATTGAGCTCCGGCCCGGACCGGTCGATTTGTTCTATACGGTCCAGGTAGGCGCCGACAAGGTCTTCGGCGGTGAACTCACCGCTGAGGAAGGCCTGATGCGCCTGGGCGATGGTCAGCTCTTCAATGGGACGCTCAATGGCCATGGCTTCACTGTTCCTTAATCGTAGGTGTTCGCGGCAAGGGGTCAGGATGTGCGCCGGACGCGCGGCAGCTGCTCGGAGAACAGTGCTGCGATGATGATCGCGCCTTTAGTCATGTTTTGGAAGTAGCCTGCCGCAGGATTGTGTTCGCCCGCCGCAGCTCACGCACCTTGCGCTCAAGTTCCGCAAGTCTGGCCGCGTCGTCCGGGCTGGTGCCGGACCCAGGCCATACCCTCAATTGCGATGAGCCGCTCTCCCGCAGCATCGCGTACCAAAGCGCGTAACCCCGGGCCAGAGATAGGCCCGGGGTTACATGGAGGTCGCTGGGAGCGCGACTTGAAGCAGGGTGCGGCCTACATGTCCGCCAGCGCGCTCCCCGGGTTCTCGATCGCGTCGGCCACGTAGCGCAGGAACCCGCCGGCGGCGCCGCCGTCGCAGACCCGGTGGTCGAACGTGAGCGTCAGCTCGGTGACCTTGCGGACCGCGAGCTCGCCGTTGACCACCCAGGGCTTGTCGATGATCCGGCCGACGCCCAGGATCCCGACCTCCGGGTGGTTGATGATCGCGGCGGACCCGTCCACCCCGAACACCCCGTAGTTGTTCAGCGTGAACGTGCCGCTGCCCAGTTCCGCCGGGGTCGCCTTGCCCTCGCGTACGACGGCGGTGAGGCGGCGGATCTCGGCGTCCAGTTCGCGGGCGCTGAGTTTGTCCGCGTTCCGGACCGAGGGCACCATGAGTCCGCGGTCCGTCTGGGCCGCGAAGCCGAGGTTGACCCCGTCGAACGCCACGATCTCCTGCGAAGCGCCGCCGGCGGCGTCCTCGGTGGTGACGATCCGGGTGTTCAGGGCCGGGTACTTCTTCAGCCCGGCGGTGACAAAGCGGGCGATGAAGGCCAGCAGGCCCGGCGTGTGGTGCGGGTCCGCCTTCTTCAGGGCGGCGCGCATCTCCACCAGCGCGGTGGCGTCGACGTCCACCCACACCGTGGCTTCGGGGATTTCGGAGCGGCTGCGGGTCATGTTGGCCGCGACGGCCTTCCGCACGCCCCGGACGGCGGTGCGCCCGGTGATGCCCAGGCCGGTGCGGGAGTCAGTGTCGCCGCTGGCGCCGGACGCCGTCTCGGCGGGAGCAGCCGCCGGCTGCGCAGCCTCGGCAGGCTTGGCAGCGGGAGCGATCGCCGCCTCAACGTCGCGGCGCATGATGAGCCCGCTGGCACCCGATCCTTGGAGTCCGCCCAAATCGACGCCATGGTCCCGGGCCATCCGCCGGACCAGCGGGGAAATCACGGCCCCCAGCTTCCCGGGCACCCGGGTCCGCATCAGCAGCAGATCATCGGCGGCCTTCTCCTCCGCGGAGATCTGGGCCGGAGCCGAAGCAGCAACGGACGCGACCGCGCTCTTGGGAGCCCGGCTCCGCCGCGCAACCCCGTGCCCGCCAGGCGTTCCGTACCCGATCAGGACATTCCCGGATCCGGCTTTTTCCTCTTCGCGGTACGTCTCAGCGTCAGCAACAGCCGCCGCAGGCAATGCCGCCCCGGGAGTGGCATCGGGCCTGTCGGAGCCGGACGGCATGCTGCTTGCAGCAATGCCGTCCGGCGAAGGGGCGGGGGCGGCATTGCCTGCGGCGGCGTCACCGGCGGCACCAGCCGCACCAACGGGAGTCACGGAAATCAGCGGCTTCCCGACGTCGAGCGTCTGGCCGGGCTCGCCGTGCAGGACGGCGACGGTGCCGGCGTACGGGGAGGGCACCTCCACCATGGACTTGGCGGTCTCCACTTCGGCGATCGGCTGGTCCACGCGGATCTCGTCGCCCACGGCCACGAGCCAGTTCACCAGCTCGGCTTCGGTGAGGCCTTCGCCGAGGTCCGGGAGGAGGAATACTTTCGGTTCGCTCATGGTCAGTCTTCCCACTGGAGGTCGTCAACGGCGTCGAGGATGCGGTCCACGCCGGGCAGGTAGTAGTGCTCGAGTTTGGGCGCCGGGTAGGGCACGTCGAAGCCGGTGACGCGGCGGATCGGCGCGGCGAGGTGGTGGAAGCAGCGTTCCTGGACCCGGGCGACGATCTCGGAGGACACGGAGGCGAAGCCGTGGGCCTCGGCGATGACCACGGCCCGGCCGGTCTTGCGGACGGAGGCGCAGACGGTCTCGTCGTCGAACGGGACGATCGAGCGGACGTCGATCACTTCCAGGGACCGGCCTTCCTCGGCGGCCGCGGCGGCGGCGGCGAGCGCCGTCGGGACGGAGGGTCCGTAGGCGATGAGCGTGGCGTCGGTGCCGGGGCGGGCGACGGCGGCCCGGCCCTCGGAGGAGGTGCCGCGCTCAACGTTCGCCTCGTGCTCGGCGCGCAGGGCGTCCAGGTCCACCTGGTCCTTGGACCAGTAGAGCTTCTTGGGCTCCATGAACATCACGGGATCGTTGGAGGCGATGGCTTCGCGGAGCATCCGGTAGCCGTCGGCGACGGTGGCCGGGGTGTAGACCTTGAGGCCGGCGGTGTGGGCGTAGTAGGCCTCGGAGGAGTCGCAGTGGTGCTCCACTCCCCCGATGCCGCCGGCGTACGGGACGCGGATGACCATGGGCAGCTTCACGGCGCCCTTGGTGCGGTTGTGCATCTTGGCGACGTGGCTGACGATCTGCTCGAACGCCGGGTAGGCGAAGGCGTCGAACTGCATCTCGATCACCGGGCGCATGCCGTTCATGGCCATGCCCACGGCCATGCCGACGATGCCGGACTCGGCGAGCGGGGTGTCGAAGCAGCGGCTCTGCCCGAAGGTCTTGGTGAGGCCGTCGGTGATCCGGAAGACCCCGCCGAGCATCCCGACGTCCTCGCCGAAGACCAGCACGGAGTCATCGGCGTGCATGGCGTCGGCCATGGCCGCGTTCAGTGCCTTGGCCAGGGTGACGGGCTGCGGGCCTTTGAGCTCCGCGGTGGCAGCGGCTTTGGCGGCGGCGCGGGCGGTGGCGGAGCTGACGTTGCCGTTGGCTTCGGAGGAGGTGGTGACGGTGGGGCTCATTTTGCGGCCTCCGGGGTGGCGGTAGCGGCTGCGTCGCGGGCGAGTTCATCGGCGAGCAGGGCGGACTGTTCCCGCAGCTGCGGGGTGGGGGTCTCGAAGACGTAGTTGAAGAGGTCCTGCGGTTCCACCGGGACTTCCTCGCCCAGGCCCTCGCGGAGCTGGGTCGCGACGGCTTCGGCCTTCTCCGCGATCCGGGCGGCGGCGCCGTCGTCGAGCAGGCCGCGGTCGGTGAGGTAGGTCTTCATCCGGGTGAGCGGGTCCTTGGCGACCCATTCGGCGACTTCGCTGTCCTGGCGGTAGCGGGTGGCGTCGTCGGCGTTGGTGTGGGCCTGCATGCGGTAGGTGTGGGCCTCGACCAGGAGCGGGCCGGAGCCTTCGCGGGCGAGCTTGACGGCGCGGTCCAGGACGGCGAGGAGGGCGACGAGGTCGTTGCCGTCCACGCGTTCGCCGGCCATGCCGTAGCCGACGGCCTTGTGCGCCAGCGAGGGCGCCACGGACTGGTGCGCCAGCGGGACGGAGATGGCGTACTGGTTGTTCTGGACGAAGAACACCACGGGCAGGTGGAAGACGGCGGCGAAGTTCAGGGCCTCGTGGAAGTCGCCTTCGCTGGTGGCGCCGTCGCCGCACATGGCCAGGACCACGGTGTCCTCGCCGCGGAGCTTGGCGGCGTGGGCGACGCCGACGCCGTGCAGGAGCTGGGTGGTCAGCGGGGTGCACTGGATCCCGACCTTGTGCTCGGCCGGGTTGTAGCCGCCGTGCCAGTCGCCGCGGAAGAGCGTCATGGTCTGGACGGGGTCCACGCCGCGGGCCATCACGGCCACGGAGTCGCGGTAGGTGGGGAAGATCCAGTCGCCGTCGGACAGGCACAGGGCGGCCGCGACCTGGCAGGCCTCCTGGCCGTGGCTGGAGGGGTAGACGGCCATCCGGCCCTGCCGGACCAGGGCGGAGTTCTGGTCGTTGACGCGGCGCCCGA
>CAWFGT010000006.1:0-745076 GCA_963815415.1 uncultured Actinomycetota bacterium
GCGTTCCTGCGCCCTGCGGGCCGCACCGCCAGTCCTCCCGGAGCCCGCAGGCCGCCGCGTCCGGCCGCGCCGGAGCCGAAGTCATCCCCGCATCCCTGCCCCGCTCCGGGGAAAACCCGATCAGACGCCTCCCGGAGGGACTTCATCCCTGTCAGGTCCTGGTACGCCAGGACGGCGACTGACCCGCCCGCCCAGCGGCCTGGGACTTCCGGCCTCGCACCGAACCACAGATTCTTAGCTGCCGGCCTTAAGGTACTGGTAGAGGGTTTCGCGGCTGATCCCGTATTCCCGGGCCAGGCTCGTCTTCTGCTCCCCCGCCCCCGCCCGGTTCCGCAGCTCGGCCGCCTTCTCGGGCGTGAGGGCCTTCCGGCGGCCGCGGTACGCGCCGCGGGCCTTGGCCAGGGTGATCCCCTCGCGCTGGCGCTCCCCGATCAGGGCCCGCTCAAACTCGGCAAAGGCGCCCATCACCGAGAGCATCAGGTTCGCCAGCGGGGACTCCTCCCCCGTGAAGACCAGCTGTTCCTTCACGAACTCCACCCGCACCCCCTTCCGGGTCAGCGCCTGCACCAGGGACCGGAGGTCATCGAGGTTCCGGGCCAACCGGTCCATGCTGTGCACCACCAGGGTGTCGCCGTCCCGGATGAAACGCAGCAGCTCCTCCAACTGCGGGCGCCGGACGTCCTTGCCAGAGGCCTTGTCCGTGAAGACCCGATCCAGCTGCACACCCTCGAGCTGGAGCTGGGTGTTCTGGTCCAGGGCGCTGACCCTGATGTATCCGATCCGCTGCCCCGCCATGGTTCCTTCCCAAGTAAAGAGTGTCAGGTTGAACCCTAAGATCTCGGAAGTGAGTGTCAATAAAAGCCAGAACCCAACCTAGCCTGACACTACTGCAAGTCATCATCCTGACGTCGGTTTGGGGATACCTCAAGCAGACGGTCATAGCCGATCGCCCACGAAGCGAAGGATACAAATGCGGACCGGCCGGGCAGACCTAGGCTTGGCCGATCTACCGCATCTGTAACGGCGAGAGACGGAGGCCCCCGTCCTGATTGCCAAAAAAGGCCGCGGAAGATCCTGGGGCAGTCAGCGAATCGTGGCCAAGAATCTGGAGAGAGTCCCGCGCGCGGGTGATGTCAACACCGCACCTCGCAGCATGAATATGCACGGGGCGAGCCACTTCAGCCAAGAAAATCCAGAGAGGACACCCGGAGCGCAACACGCGGAGGGCTCATCGGCCAGGGCCTGGATCCGCCGCCGCGCCAGGCACCAGCCACGACAAGAGCCAAACGGGCCAAACCAAGCTGAAGTCCACACGTTAAAGCAAAGAACCCCTCCAACGAGGGGTCATGCTGTGCCCGAGGTGGGACTCGAACCCACACACCTTTCGATACCGCATTTTGAGTGCGGCGCGTCTGCCAATTCCGCCACTCGGGCGCGGAGTACACCGGAAAGTCTATCCCTCACCCACAGTGTTGTGAGTAACGCGATCGCCTCCAGTGCGCGAAATTACTCTACATGCAGATAGGCTGAATTCCAGAATCGCGCCAGTGACGCCGCATCGAACCAAGCCCTGTCCAAGTACACCGGCGGACCAGCCCTTCCGGGGCCTGATCCTCCAGTACCTTTCCAAGGAGATCCCGTGACTGAACAGACGGAGTCAAACGCCACTTCCCAGCCGGCGCGCCGCGTTATCGTCGCAGAAGATGAGACCCTCATCCGCCTGGACATCATCGAGATCCTGCGCGGCGAAGGCTACGACGTCGTCGGCGAGGCTGACAACGGCGAAAAGGCCGTGCAGCTCGCCGAAGAGCTCAAGCCGGACCTCGTCCTCATGGACGTCAAGATGCCCGTCATGGACGGCATCTCCGCCGCCGAGAAGATCGTCAAGGCCCGGATCGCGCCCGTGGTCCTGCTGACCGCCTTCAGCCAGAAGGAACTCGTGGAGCGCGCCCGCGACGCCGGCGCCATGGCCTACGTGGTCAAGCCCTTCACCCCGGCCGACCTCATCCCCGCCCTGGAGATCGCGCTCTCCCGCCACGAGGAGATCAAGGCCCTCGAGAGCGAGGTCTCCGACCTGCAGGAGCAGTTCGCCACCCGCAAGCTCGTAGAGCGCGCCAAGAGCCTCCTGACCACCAAGATGGGCCTCACGGAGCCGGAAGCCTTCCGCTGGATCCAGAAGACCTCCATGGACCGCCGCCTCAGCATGCGCGAGGTCGCCGAAACCATCATCAACCAGGTCAACTAACCGAGCCAAACAACGACGACGGCGCCCGCCACCGCGCGGGCGCCAGCACCGCGCGCACGCAAACCTGCAGCCCGAGCACACGGCGCAAGCACGAAGAAAGGGAGGGTTCCCGCCAACTGGCGGGAACCCTCCCTTTCTGTCTGCTACCGCAGCAGGCCGGAGCCTAGCTGAGGCGCTTCTTCTTTTCCGGCCAGGGGCCGAGCTTTTCCTTCTTCGACTCTGCATCACCGGTCCTGCTGGTGTCCGCGAAGTCGCCCACCTTGTGGACCGTCAGGAGGTTGGTGGAACCAGCCTTACCGGTCGGGGAACCGGCGGCGATGACTACCATGTCGCCGTCGGCGGCGAGATCCAGTTCCAGCAGGCTGCGGTCAACCTGTTCGGTCATCTCGTCGGTGTGGCCCACGGTCGGGACCAGGACCGGCTGGATGCCCCAGGTCAGCGCGAGCTGGTTCCAGACGTGCTCCACCGGGGTGAACGCAAACACCGGCTTGATCGGGCGCAGGCGGGACAGGCGGCGGGCCGAGTCACCGGACTGGGTGAAGGTACAGATGTACTTCGCGTCCAGCTGGTCGGCGATTTCGACGGCGGCACGGGTGATGGCGCCACCGCGGGTCTTGGGCTTGGTGCCGAGCGGCGGAACGCGCTCCAGGCCGTGGACCTCGGTGGATTCGATGATCCGGGCCATGACCTTGACGGTTTCGATCGGGTACTTGCCCACGCTGGTTTCACCGGAGAGCATGACCGCGTCGGCGCCGTCGAGCACGGCGTTGGCGCAGTCGGAGGCCTCGGCGCGGGTCGGGCGCGGGTTGTCGATCATGGATTCGAGCACCTGGGTGGCGACGATGACCGGCTTGGCCCAGCGGCGGGCCAGTTCAATGGCGCGCTTCTGCACGATCGGCACTTCCTCGAGGGGAAGCTCCACGCCGAGGTCGCCACGGGCCACCATGATGGCGTCGAAGGCGTCGATGATTTCCGGCAGCTGGTCGACGGCCTGCGGCTTCTCGATCTTGGCGATCACCGGCACGCGGCGGCCTTCTTCGTCCATGATCTCGTGCACGCGGGTGATGTCCGAGGCATCCCGGACGAAGGAGAGGGCGATCAGGTCAACGCCGCGGCGCATGGCCCAGCGCAGATCGTCCTCGTCCTTCTCGCTCAGCGCGGGAACGTTGACGGCGACGCCGGGCAGGTTGATGCCCTTGTTGTTGGAGACCATGCCGCCCACCGTCACCTCGGCGACGACCTTGACGTCGTCGACCTCGATGGCGCGCAGGGCGACCTTGCCGTCGTCGATCAGCAGTGCATCGCCGACCTTGACGTCGTCGGTGAGGCTCTTGAGCGTCGTGGAGCAGATCTCCTTGGTGCCGGGCACGTCTTCGGTGGTGATGGTGAAGATGTCACCGGTAGCCAGCGCGTGCGGGCCGTCTACGAAGCGGCCGAGGCGGATCTTCGGACCCTGGAGGTCGGCCATGATGGCCACGGCCTTGCCGAGCTGTCCCGCGGCCTTGCGGACGTTCTCGTACGTGGTGTCGTGCACGGAGTATTCGCCGTGGCTCATGTTCATGCGAGCCACATCGACGCCTGCTTCCAGCACGGCGAGCGTGTTCTCGAAGCTGGCGATGGCGGGGCCGAAGGTGGCCACAATTTTTGCGCGTCTCATATACCTACCCTAATGGTGTCTTGCATTGATGGATGTGAAGCGGAGATGAACAGGCGGGATACGCTGACCCGCCTGTCGCAGGTGTTTCGCGGGCTACAGGACGGCCATGGCACGGTCAGTCGGTGCCACGGGGGCCGGCAGGATGGTGCTACCCATGAGGAACTTGTCCACCGCGGCCGCGCAGGCGCGGCCTTCGGCGATGGCCCACACAATAAGCGACTGGCCGCGGCCGGCGTCGCCGGCCACGAAGACTCCCTCGGTGTTGGTCATGTAGTAGCCGTCGCGGGCCACGTTGCCGCGCCCGTCGAAGTCGGCCTTGACCTGCTCCGTGATGCCCGCCGGCTCGGCGCCGGTGAAGCCCAGGGACAGGAAGACGAGGTCCGCCGGGATGATCCGTTCGGTACCGGCCTTCGGGAGGCGCTTGCCGTCCACGAACTCGGTTTCGGCAACCTTCACGCCGGTCAGCTTGCCGTTTTCGCCGACGAATTCGATGGTGGAGGCGAGGTACGTGCGTTCGCCGCCTTCCTCGTGCGCGCTGGCAACTTCGAAGAGCGTCGGGAACGTCGGCCACGGCTGGTGGCCGGCGCGCTCCACGGGCGGCTGCTTGCCGATCGCGAGCGTGGTCACCGACGCGGCCTGGTGCCGGTGCGCCGTGCCGAGGCAGTCCGCTCCGGTGTCGCCGCCGCCCAGGATCACCACGTGCTTGCCGGCGGCGTTGATCTGGTTCTCCACGGTCTCCCCCGCGACCACCCGGTTGGCGGGCACAAGGTAGTCCATGGCGAAGTGCACGCCCTCGAGGTCGCGGCCCGGGATCGGCAGGTCACGCGGGACGGTCGCCCCGGTGGCGACGACGACGGCGTCGTACCGGCGCCGCAGCTGCTCCCACGTCACGTCGGTGCCGACGGCGACGCCGGTCCGGAAGCGGGTGCCTTCGGCCTTCATCTGCTCGAGCCGGCGGTCCACCTGCTCTTTTTCCATCTTGAAGTCGGGGATGCCGTAGCGCAGGAGCCCGCCGATCTTGTCGTCGCGCTCGTATACGGCGACGGTGTGGCCCACACGGGTCAGCTGCTGCGCGACGGCGAGTCCGGCGGGGCCGGATCCGACGACGGCGACCGTCTTGCCGGTGAGGCGGGCCGGCGGCAGCGGGTTGACCCAGCCGTGTTCGAAGGCCTGGTCCACGATCGAGACTTCGACCTGCTTGATGGTCACGGCCGGCTGGTTGATGCCCAGCACGCAGGACGATTCGCACGGCGCCGGGCAGAGCCGGCCGGTGAACTCGGGGAAGTTGTTGGTCGCGTGCAGACGCTCCATCGCTTCCTCGCCCTTGTCCCGCCAGACGAGGTCGTTCCACTCCGGGAATGAGGTTGCCAAGCGGGCAGCCCTGGTGGCAGAACGGGACACCGCAATCCATGCAGCGGCCGGCCTGGCTTTTCAGGACACCCTTTTCCTGGGCCTCATAGACTTCTTTCCAGTCCATGATGCGCACCGGAACGGGCCGGCGCGGCTGGGTTTCGCGCTGGCGTACTTTCATAAATCCGCGTGGGTCAGCCACCGGTAACCTCCAGGATTCGAGACCAAACTTCTTCGCCGTCGGGGTCCAGGCCCTCTTCGATGGCGTCGAGACGGGTTTGCAGGACGGCCGCGTAGTCGCGCGGCAGCACCTTGGTGATACGGGCGGCAGTGTCGTCGAAATTCTCCAGCAGCCGGGCCGCGAGCAGCGACTCCGTCTCCTCAAGGTGCTTGACGAGCAGCCCGTGGACAATGTCGCGGTCCTCGGCGTCGAGCTCGCGGAGCTGCAGTTCACCGGATTCGAGGGCCTGCTTGTTGACCCGGGTGGTCTGCAGGTCCAGGACGTAGGCCGTACCGCCGGACATGCCGGCGCCGAAGTTTCGGCCGGTGCGCCCGATGATCAGCGTCTGGCCGCCGGTCATGTATTCGCAGCCGTGGTCGCCGATTCCCTCCACCACCGCGGTGGCGCCGGAGTTGCGGACCAGGAAGCGTTCGCCGACCTGCCCGCGCAGGTACAGCTCCCCGCTCGTGGCGCCGTAGCCGATCACGTTTCCGGCGATCACGTTGCGTTCGGCCGGGAAGACGTTGGTCCGGTCCGGTCGGACGATGATGCGTCCGCCGGACAGGCCCTTGCCCACGTAATCGTTGGAGTCACCGAACATGCGCAGCGTGATACCGGCCGGCAGGAAGGCACCGAGTGACTGGCCGGCGGTGCCGCTCAGCGTGATGTCGATCGTGTCCGTCGCCAGCAGGTCCGTGCCGAAGGTCTTCGTCACGGTGTGCCCCAGCATGGTGCCGACAGAGCGGTCGGTGTTGATCACGTCGAGGGTGATCTTCACCGGCGTACGGTCGCTCAGGGCCTCGGCCGCCATCGCGATGAGGCGCTGGTCAAAATGCTTGTCGAGCTCGTGGTTCTGGCCGGTGAGGTTGCGCAGGGGCGCGTCGTCGTCGAACTCAAGGCCGTGCAGGATCGGATCCAGGTCCAGCCCTTCGGCCTTCCAGTGGTTGATCGCTTCACGGGCGTCGAGCATTTCGGCGTGGCCGATGGCTTCCTCGATGCTGCGGAAGCCGAGTTCGGCCAGGATTTCGCGGACTTCCTCGGCGAGGAATTCGAAGAAGTTGACCACGAATTCGGGCTTGCCGTTGAAGCGGGAGCGCAGCTCGGGGTTCTGCGTGGCGACGCCCACCGGGCAGGTGTCCAGGTGGCAGACGCGCATCATGATGCAGCCGGAGACCACCAGCGGAGCCGTGGCGAAGCCGAACTCCTCGCCGCCGAGCAGCGCGGCGATTACGACGTCGCGTCCGGTCTTGAGCTGGCCGTCCACCTGCACCACCACGCGGTCGCGCAGGCCGTTGAGCATGAGGGTCTGCTGCGTCTCGGCGAGGCCGAGTTCCCACGGGACACCGGCGTGCTTGAGCGAGTTCAGCGGCGATGCGCCGGTTCCGCCGTCGTGGCCGGAGACCAGTACGACGTCGGCCTTGGCCTTCGTGACGCCGGACGCCACGGTGCCGATCCCCACTTCGGAAACGAGCTTGACGTGGACGCGGGCCGAGGGGTTGGCTCGCTTCGCGTCGTAGATCAGCTGCGCGAGGTCTTCAATCGAGTAGATGTCGTGGTGCGGCGGCGGCGAAATCAGGCCGACGCCGGGCGTGGAGTGCCGGGTCCGGGCCACCCAGGGGTAGACCTTCTGGGCCATCAGCTGGCCGCCCTCGCCGGGCTTGGCGCCTTGGGCCATCTTGATCTGGATGTCGTCGGCGTTGGTCAGGTACAGGCTGGTGACGCCGAAGCGGCCGGAGGCGATCTGCTTTACCGCGGAGCGGCGCTCCGGGTCCAGCAGCCGGTCCACGTCCTCGCCGCCTTCACCGGTGTTGGACTTGCCGCCCAGCCGGTTCATGGCGATCGCGAGGGTCTCGTGAGCTTCCTGCGAGATGGAGCCGTAGCTCATGGCGCCGGTGGAGAAGCGCTTGACGATGCTGGAGACGGGCTCCACTTCCTCCAGCGGCACGGCCGGGCGCTGGCCGGACTTGAACTTCAGGAGCCCGCGCAGGGTCATGAGGTTCTCGGACTGGTCATCGACGCCCTTGGTGTAGGACTTGAAGATGTCATAGCGGCGTTCCCGGGTGGCGTGCTGCAGCCGGAAGACCGTCTCCGGGTTGAAGAGGTGCGGTTCGCCGTCGCGGCGCCACTGGTATTCGCCGCCGCCGAGCAGGGGCCGGTGCGCCTGTTCGATGCCGTTTTCGGGGTAGGCCATCTGGTGGCGTGCGGCGACTTCGGCCGCGATCACGTCCAGGCCGACGCCGCCGAGCTGGGAATGCGTGCCGGCGAAGTATTCGTCGACGAGTTCCTGGCTGAGGCCGAGGGCTTCGAAGGTCTGGGCGCCGGTGTAGGAACCCACCGTGGAGATGCCCATCTTGGACATAATCTTCAGGACGCCCTTGCCGAGGCCCTTGATCAAGTTGTAGACGCCGTCTTCCGGGGTGACGCCCACAACGTCGCCGGTGTGGATGAGCTGTTCGACGGACTCCATCGCCAGGTACGGGTTCACGGCTGCGACGCCGTAGCCGATCAGCACGGCCACGTGGTGTGTCTCGCGGACGTCGCCGGCCTCGACCACGAGCGCGGTCTTGGTCCGGTTGGCGCTGCGCAGCAGGTGGTGGTGCACGGCACTGACCAGCAGCAGGGACGGGATCGGCGCCCACTGCGCGTTCGAGTCACGGTCCGAGAGCACCACGTACTGGACGCCGCGGTTGATGGCACCGGAAACTTGCTCGCAGATTTCCGTGAGGCGGGCGCGCAGGGCGTTTTCGCCGCCCTCGGGGCGGTAGAGCCCGCGGACCTTGATGGCGATCCGGTCGCCGTCGGGGCTTTCGATGTTCGCGATCTTGGCCAGCTGGTCGTTGTTGATCACCGGGAACGGCAGGGAGATCTGCGGCTGGCGCACCTGGCGGAGATCCAGCAGGTTGCCGTTGGGGCCGACCGCGCACGTCAGCGACGTGACGAGCTCTTCGCGGATCGCGTCCAGCGGCGGGTTGGTGACCTGCGCGAAGGACTGCACAAAGTAATCGAAAAGCAGCCGCGGGCGCTTGGACAGCACGGCCACGGGGGTGTCGGAGCCCATGGCACCGAGCGGTTCCGCCCCGGTGCGGGCCATCGGGCCCAGCAGGATCTTCAGTTCCTCGGTGGTGTAGCCGAAGGTGCGCTGGCGGATGTTCACCGACGCCGGCGTGTGCCGGACGTGCTCGCGCTCGGGAAGGTCGTTGAGGTCGATCAGGTTGTCTTTGACCCAGTCGGCCCACGGGTTGGCCGCGGCCACCTCGGCCTTGACCTCGGCGTCGTCGATGATCCGGCCGGCTTCGGTGTCCACGAGGAACATCTTGCCCGGCGAGACCCGGCCTTTCTTGACCACCTTGGCGGGTTCGACGTCGATCACGCCGACCTCGGAGGCGAAGATGATCAGGCCGTCTTCGGTGATCCAGTAGCGCCCCGGGCGGAGGCCGTTACGGTCCAGCGTGGCGCCGACGAGGTTGCCGTCGGTGAAGGAGACAGCGGCGGGGCCGTCCCACGGTTCCATCAGCAGCGAGTGGTACTCGTAGAAGGCGCGGCGGGCCGGATCCATCGTGGCGTGGTTTTCCCAGGCCTCGGGGATCATCATCATGATCGAGTGCGTGATCGGGCGGCCGGAGAGCCACAGCAGCTCGGCTACTTCATCGAAGGACGCCGAGTCGGACGCGCCGGGGGTGCAGATCGGGTACAGCTCTTCCGGGGATTCCCCGAGCAGCGGGTTCGCGAGCTGCGACTGGCGGGCGCGCATCCAGTTGCGGTTGCCCTTGACGGTGTTGATTTCACCGTTGTGCGCGATCGTCCGGAACGGCTGGGCCAGCGGCCACGACGGGAAGGTGTTGGTGGAGAAGCGGGAGTGCACGATTGCGAGCTTGGTCTTGAAGCGCTTGTCCGAAAGGTCCGGATAGAACGGCTCGAGCTGTGCGGTGGTGAGCATGCCCTTATAGACGATGGTCCGGGAGGACAGCGAGGGGAAGTAGACGCCGAACTTGTTCTGGGCGCGCTTGCGGATCCGCCAGGCCCGGGAATCGAGCTCGTTCCGCTCCAGGGTCTCCCCCGTGCTGGAGGCGAAGAACGGCTGGGAGAAGTAGGGCATGCAGGCCCGCGCCATGGCGCCGACGAGGTCAGCGACGATCGGAACCTCACGCCAGCCGAGGACCGTCAGGCCCTCGTCGGCGGCGAGGCTCTCGATGCCGGCCTTGGCGGCGTCGGATTCACGCTGCTCCGAAGGCAGGAAGGCGGTGCCCACCACGAACTGGCCTGGAGCCGGGAGCTCGAAGTCCGTCACGGCGCGGAAGAATTCGTCCGGCACCTGCATGAGGAGGCCAGCGCCGTCCCCGGTTCCTTCGTCGGCGCCGACGGCGCCACGGTGCTCAAGGTTGCGGAGCGCGGTCAGGGCCGCATCGACGATGTCATAACCCGGTTCGCCGCGCAGGGTCGCGATGATGGCCAGGCCGCAAGCGTCCTTCTCGTTCTCCGGGTTGTAGAGCCCGCCCGCCGGCGGCAGCGCCGCAAAGCGTTCGAATGGAGACATCGCGGCCGCGGGCCGGTCCTGTTCGGACCAGCTGGGGCTGTGAAGAGTTTGGGTCATGGGAGACGTCCTTCCTCCTGATCGTGCGTATGGGAGGGACAACACTGGCCCGGCCCGGCCCGCCGGTGTGACAGGCGTAACAGGGCGATTTACTTACTGGAATTGTAGGCCAGCACGGCCCGCCAGACGAAATAGCTCAGCAGGTTACTGGCCTGAACAAGCACGAACGGCTACTATTTGCCGTTCGAACAAGTCCGGCCGCCACGACATTGTGGACGAGGGCGCTGCGAGCGGTGGCTCCAGCGCACCGGTTGCCGGTGCCTGGCTAGACTCTGCCGTCAGCGTCCGGCGCAGATCCGGTGGATTTTTTGCTCGCTTCAGCTGGTGCAGAAGCGTCACCGGGGCTGCTTTGGTTATTCCGGAGATTATCACGGGATTCACTATCTGAGACAGCACGTTCCGTATCGCGGACGTGCGCCGGGCCGGCCGGGACGCTCTCCCGCCCTGACGGATCGGCGTCGTCGGCCGTCCGGTTTTCAGCGGTTTCCGAGGGGTCCGCCGTGTCTGCGGCGGCGGTCTCCGGGGTGCCATCCTCCGCCGGTTCGCGGCCGGGCAGGTACGGGGTGTCCGCCGGGTCCGGCTTGCGCAGCCCGAGGATGACGAAGATAGCCGCGGCCGTCACGAGGACGAAGATGCTGGTCCAGACATTGAGCCGGGTAGTGATGCCGAAGAGGCTGACCTGTTCGGCGTCGTCGATGCGCAGCAGCTCGATCCAGACCCGTCCCAAGGTGTAGTAGACGGCGTAGAGCCAGAACAGCCGGCTCCGGCGGAAGTTGAACTTGCGGTCCAGGGCCAGGAGGAGCACCACGCCTACCAGGTTCCACAGCGACTCGTAAAGGAACGTCGGGTGGAACAAGGTATCGGCCGGCATTCCGGCGGGGAAGTTGGCGTTGCCCGGGTCGATCTGCAGTCCCCACGGCAGGGTGGTGGGGGCCCCGAAGAGCTCCTGGTTGAAGTAGTTGCCCCACCGGCCGATCGCCTGGGCCAGCAGCAGCCCGGGGGCGGCGGCGTCCAGGAAGGCGCTGAGCTTCACGCCCGCGCGGCGGCAGCCGATCCACGCGCCGAAGACACCGAGCACCACAGCGCCCCAGATGCCCAGCCCGCCGCGCTGGATCTGCGGGATCAGGGACAGGTCTCCGGTGCCGTCGAAGCCGGGGCCGAAGTAGGCGTCAGGAGAGGACACCACGTGGTAGAGGCGTCCGCCGATGATGCCGAACGGAATGGCCCAGACGGCGATGTCCCACACGCTGCCTTCCGGTGCCCCGCGCCGGGCCCACCGGGCGGAAGTCAGCCACAGGCCGATGATGATGCCGGCCAGGATGCACAGGGCGTAGGCGTGAATGCGCAGCGCCCCCCACGGCAGCGGTATGTCGAATCCGGACCAGTCCGGGCTCGGTATGCTCGCGGGAATCATCGCCGCCGCGTGGAGGACTGCCTGCATTGGTTACGCTTCTTCCCTGGTGAGGCCGGTGCTGAGGTCTTTCGTCAAGGACGCTACCGCATCCACACCGCCGTCGCCGATCGCCGCGACGAGGGCGGTGCCCACAATCACGCCGTCGGCGTAGGCCGCGATCTCGCGGACCTGGTCCGCGTTGGAGACGCCGAGGCCCACGCAGACCCGTTCGGCTCCGGCCGCGTGCGCCGCAGCAACGACGTCCTTGGCGGCCGAACTGACCGAGGTGCGGGCTCCGGTGACGCCCATGATGGAGACGGCGTACACAAAGCCGCGGCTGGCCTCGACGGTCCGGCGCATCCGCGCCGGGGTGGAGGAGGGCGCGACCAGGAAGACCCGGTCCAGGCCGTACTTGTCCGAGGCGGCCATCCATTCGGAGGCCTCGTCGGGAATGAGGTCAGGGGTGATGAGCCCTGCTCCCCCGGCCTCGGCCAGGCGGCGGGAAAATTCGTCGACGCCCATCCGGACCACGGGATTCCAGTACGTCATGACCAGCACCGCGGCGTCGGTCCGGCTGGTGATGCCGCGGACGACGTCGAAGACCTGGGCGACGTGGAAGCCGTTGGCGAGGGCTTCGGTGGTGGCCTGCTGGATGACCGCCCCGTCCATGACCGGGTCGGAATACGGGATGCCGATCTCGATCAGGTCGGCGCCGTTCTCGGCGAGGGCGATGCCGGCGGCGATGGTCTCTTCGACGCTCGGGTAGCCGGCCGGCAGGTAGCCGATCAGGGCCGCCCGGCCCTGGGCCTTGGCGCGGTCGATGGCTGCTGCGGATTTGCTGGCGGCAACCACGGCGGGCTGGTTGTCGAGGGAATCGGCGGTGCTCACAGTTTTTCCCCTTCCTTGGCGATCTGGGATTCAGCGGAGTCCTCGTCAAGGAGGTCGAACCAGTCCGCAGCGGTGGCCACGTCCTTGTCCCCGCGCCCGGAAAGGTTGACGACGATGATCTTCGCCGAGGCGTCGTCTTCGGCGGCCATCCGCTGGCCCACCTTCATGGCGCCGGCGAGGGCGTGGGCGGACTCGATGGCAGGAATGATGCCCTCGGTGCGGCAAAGGAGCCTGAACGCTTCCATGGCCTCGGCGTCCGTGATGGGTTCGTAGCTGACGCGTCCGATGTCCGCGAGGTAAGCGTGCTCGGGTCCGACGCCCGGGTAGTCCAGGCCGGCCGAGATCGAGTGCGATTCAACGGTCTGGCCGTCGTCGTCCTGCATGAGGTAGGAGCGGGCACCGTGCAGCACGCCGGGCTTGCCGAGGCTGATGGTGGCGGCGTGGCGGCCGGTTTCGACGCCGTCGCCGCCTGCCTCGAAGCCGTAGATCTTGACGGAAGGATCGTCCAGGAACCCGTGGAAGATGCCGATGGCGTTGGAGCCGCCGCCGATGCAGGCGCAGACAGCGTCCGGCAGCCGGCCCGCCTGTTCCAGGATCTGGGCGCGTGCTTCCTCGCCGATGACCTCGTGGAAGAACCGGACCATGGCCGGGAACGGGTGGGCGCCTGCGGCGGTGCCGAGCAGGTAGTGGGTGCTGTCCACGTTGGCGACCCAGTCGCGAAGGGCGTCATTGATGGCGTCCTTGAGCGTCTGTGATCCGCTGGTCACGGGGATGACGGTCGCGCCGAGAAGTTCCATCCGGGCAACGTTCAGGGCCTGGCGGCGGCAGTCCTCCGCCCCCATGTAGACCACGCACTCGAGTCCCAGCAGCGCCGCGGCGGTGGCGCTGGCGACGCCGTGCTGGCCGGCGCCGGTTTCGGCGATGACCCGGGTCTTGCCCATCCGCTTGGCCAGCAGGGCCTGGCCGAGGACGTTGTTGATCTTGTGTGAGCCGGTGTGGTTCAGGTCCTCGCGCTTGAGGAAGACCCGGGCGCCGCCGCAGTGCTCGGCGAAGCGCTTGGCCTCGGTCAGCAGCGAGGGCCGGCCCGCGTAGTTTTTGTTCAGGTCCGCGATCTGGGCAACGAAGTCCGGATCGGCTTTGGCCTTTTCGAAGGTGTCTTCCAGTTCGTCCAGGGCCGCGATCAGTGACTCCGGCATCCACCGCCCGCCATATGGGCCGAAGTAGGGCCCCGGCGCGTGCCGCAGCGACGCCTCCCCCTGTGCCTGGCCGTTCTCCGGCCGGTCCCCCTGCAGGAACGCGTCTACGGCGTCCCCCTCTGAGCTGGTTGCTGGCGCATCGACCATGAGTCCCACCATCCTGTTCCACTGCTGTTGCTGATAAATCCTGGCTCCCCGAGGGGACGCGGCCGGTCCCGGGGTGTACCGGGGACACCGCCGTTTGCGCTCAGACGCGGGCTGCGATTTCCTGTGTTCCCGCGGCCACGAACTCGGCGATCCGTTCGCGCGGTGTCGCGTCGCTGACGAGCGCTTCGCCGACCAGGATCGCGTTGGCGCCGTTGGCGGCGTAATGCCGGACATCCTCGACGCCGCGCACGCCCGATTCGGCGACGATCAGGGCGCCGGCCGGAATGCTGCCGGCGAGCCCGCCGAACACCGAGCGGTCGACGTCGAGCGTCTTGAGGTTGCGCACGTTGACGCCGATGATCCGCGCGTCGGCGGCGACGGCACGCTCAACTTCCTCCGCCGTGTGCGCCTCCACCAGGGCGTTCATGCCGAGTTCGCGGCTAAGCGTGGTGAACTCCTGCAGTTGCGCGTCGGACAGCGAGGCCACGATCAGGAGGATCACGTCCGCGCCGTGGGCGCGGGCCTCCCAGATCTGGTACTCGTCGAGCATGAAATCCTTGCGGAGCAGCGGGATGTCCACGGCGGCGCGGACGGCGTCAAGATCGGCCAGTGAGCCGTTGAACCGGCGCTGTTCGGTCAGGACACTGATCACGGACGCGCCGCCGTCGGCGTACTGCACGGCGAGGGAGGCCGGATCCGCGATGCCCGCAAGGTCACCCTTGGAGGGGCTGCGCCTTTTGATTTCCGCGATGACCTTGAGCTGGTCCCGTTCGGCCAGGGGGCCGCCGAGGGCCGTCCAGGCGTCACGTGCGGGTGCTGCGGCAGCGGCGCGCTCTTTCAGCTCGGCGAGCGTGACAAGCCGCTGGCGGGCCTCCATATCCTCCCGGACACCGGCATTGATGTCGTCGAGAACGCTCACGCCTAGTGGCCGTTGTTCTTCAGCTTGCTGCCGCCGACGCCGTAGCCGGCCTTGCGCATGACCCAGCCGAGCAGCAGGCCGATCACCATGATGACTGCGCCGCCGATGAAGATGGGGGTGCTGGCGATGACGAACGCGATCGACGCAACGAGGGCGCCGACCAGCATCACGATGACGCAGGTCCACGCGGCGGGGCTGTTGCCGTGGCCCGACGGTTCGCTGTGGTCGACGTGATCGTAGACGCCGGTTCCGGCGGCGGTCTGCGGTGCTGAAACAGTGGCTTTGCTCATTGGAATCTCCTCAGGATGAATACTGCTTACATTCTGCCATTTTTTGGCCGCGTCTTTGGCCGCGACCGCGTCGGCTCAGGTGGGATCGTCCCCGCGTGAGAGCCGGTCCCAGCTCTCAATATCGTCAGGCTCCGCGGCCGGCTGGCTTGAACCGGCCGCCGTGGCGGCGGTGTCGTACCTGGTGCGGGCCTTCCAATACCGCCCCGCCGGGACCAGCGCCAGCGCCGCCACACCCAGCAGGATGCCCGCGACGACGGCGATCACCGGGAACGCCGAGACGTCCACCGTGGCGGTGCCGCCGCTGATCCCGGTAGCAGCCGCGATCGACCCCTGCGCGGCGGCCAGCGGGTCCGCGAGGACTATCGCTGCGGCGCTGACGATCCCCACGGCAGCAAGGACGAGGATGGCCGTGACGATCCAGCGTGCGATCCGGCCGGCGATCGAGGCGGCCAGGCCGCCGGCGAGGGCCACCAGGGCCAGGGCGGTCACCGTTGTGGCGGCCTGGCTGCCCTGCACCTGCAGTCCGTTCTTGCCGGCGGCAGCGGTGCCTAGCTGCGTCGGGTCGAGGTGGACCGTGAGCCAGGTCTGGGTGGTGGTGCCGAACACGGCCAGGGCCAGGGCGGCGATGGTCAGGACCACCGTGGATTTACGCGCCCAGGCGGGTGTGGCCGGGCGGACCGCAGTGCCGGTCAATTCTCTGAGCCGGCCGGGCCGGCAGGGTCGGTGGCCGGTGCTGCGCCCGCCCTCGGCGCGGCGTCGGCGGCCGGTGCCGGGTCCGCATGGCCGGCGATCTGCACCGAGTCGGCGGTGATGTTACGCAGCGACCCGGCGGTGTGGACGGCCCGGAGCGGCGCGGCCGCCTTGTTCACGGTTTCTTCGGCCTCGGTGGGGTTCACGGAATCGGCCACGATCCCGCCGCCGGCCTGCACGTAAGCCCGGCCCTCCCGGAGCAGGGCCGAACGGATGGCGATCGCCATGTCCAGGTCGCCGGCAAAGTCCAGATAGCCCACTACGCCGCCGTAGATCCCCCGGCGGTGCGGTTCAAGCTCATCGAGCAGGCGCAGGGCCCGCGGTTTGGGCGCCCCGGAGAGCGTCCCGGCCGGGAACGTCGCCTTGAGGACGTCGTAGGCGGTGGCCGCCGGTGCCAGTTCGCCGACCACGGTGGAGACGAGGTGCATGATGTGGCTGAACTTTTCCACCTCCATGAACTGGGTGACGTCCACGGAGCCCGCGCGGCAGACCTTGGACAGGTCGTTGCGGGACAGATCGACCAGCATCAGGTGCTCGGCGCGCTCTTTCTGGTCGGCCAGGAGTTCCTCGGCCAGCGCCTTGTCCGCCTCGACCGTCTTGCCGCGGGGCCGGGATCCGGCGATAGGGTGGGTGATGACCTCGTCGCCGGTCACCGTGACGAGCGCCTCCGGTGATGAGCCGACGATTGAGTACTGCCGGCCGTCGGCGTCTTCGAGGCTGAAGATGTACATGTACGGGCTCGGGTTGGTGTTCCGCAGCACACGGTAGACGTCCAGCGGGTCCGCGCCGCATTCCATTTCGAAGCGCCGGGACACCACCACCTGGAAGACTTCGCCGTCGACGATCGCTTCCTTGCTCCGGTCCAGGGCCGCCAGGTACTCCGATTCGTCCCAGCGTTCCTGGACGCTGGAAGCAAAGTCCAGCGCTTCGGTGCCTAGCACGGAAACCGGCTGCTGGACCGGGGTGCTGACCTTCGCCAGCAGGTCCTTGAGGCGCGCGACGGCGTCGTGCCACGCGTCGTCGACCCGGTCCGGGCTGTTGTCATAGTTGATCGCGTTGGCGATCAGGAGCACGCTGCCGTCCATGTTGTCGTGGACCGCCATGTCGGTGACGAGGTTCAGTGCCATCTCGGGCAGCTGGAGGTCGTCTTCGGGCGGGCTGGTCAGCTTCTCCCAGTGCCGGACCGTTTCCCAGCCGAGGAATCCGACCAGGCCGGAGGTGAACGGCGGGAGGCCGTCGAAGCGGTCGGTGCGGAGCGCCGCGACGGTATCCCGGACGGCGTCCACCGGGTTGCCGTTGCGGGGGACGCCAACCGGAGGCTCGCCAAGCCAGTGCGCCTGGCCGTCCTTGGTGGTGAGGGTGGCCCGGGAGCGCGCTCCGATGAAGGAATACCGGGACCAGGAGCCGCCGACGGCCGCGGACTCCATCAGGAACGTTCCGGGTTCGCCGTGGGCGAGCTTGCGGTACAGCCCGATGGGCGTCTCCGAGTCAGCCAGGACCTTCAGCCGGACGGGGATGACACGGCTGTGACCTGCGAGTTCACGGAACTCCTCCAGGCCCGGGCTGATGATTCCAAGGTCCTGCATGGCTGTGGTTTCCACCTGTTCTGTCTGCGGGCTGTGGTGTGTGCGCTGCGGCGTGTGGTGAGCGCCGTGGTATCTGAGGTGCTCGTGCCTGGGCGCCTAGGCGCTTTGGCCGACGACGGCGTCGAGTTCCCGGCCCTCGAAGCAGGTCCGTGTTCCGGTGTGGCACGCGGCGCCGACCTGGTCTACGCGCACGAGCAGTGCGTCGCCATCGCAGTCGACGGCGAGCGATTTCACCCATTGCACATGGCCGGAGGTGTCGCCCTTGCGCCAGTACTCCTGCCGGGACCGGGAGTAGAAGGTGACGCGTCCGCTCGTCATGGTCCGGTGCAGTGCCTCGTCGTCCATCCAGCCGAGCATCAGCACCTCGTGTGTGTCGTATTGCTGCACAATCGCGGCCACGAGGCCGGCACTGTCCCGTTTCAGGGTGCCGGCGATCCCGGCCGGAAGGGGGGTGCCGGGCTCCGCCGCGGCGTCGGCGGCTGGGCTGGAGATCGGGCTGGGGGCGGGGGCGGGCTGCTCAGACATCAGATCAAGTCTAGTGCCTGCCGGCGGCACCGGGACGTGCCGCCCCGCCGTCCCGCATAATCTGCACGCGATCCTCCGGCGCCGGAATTCCACAGCATGATTTCCGGCGGTTTCGGTGCGCATCTGATCGCGTCTCGTGCTAGTTTCACAAGTGATGCAATTCGTCGATCCGTCCCGAGAAGTCCTGGCCGAAACCCTGCTGGCGGCCGGCCCTGACTCTGCCACGCTCTGCAAAGGCTGGCAGACGCGCCATCTTGCCGCCCACCTGTACCTGCGTGAGCGTAAAGCCACGGTCGGTCTGGGACTGGTGTTCAAGGCGTTTTCGAAGGCGTCGGACCAGGCCACGGACAAACTGGCCGCGAAGCTGCAGAGCCCTGGAGCCTACGCCAAGCTGATCGCCACCTTCCGCGCAGGCCCGCCGGCGCTGTCCCCGCTGAAGATCAAGGCGCTGGACGAAAGCTCGAACCTCATCGAATACTTCGTCCACACCGAAGATGTCCGGCGCGCCGTGGACCGCTGGGCTCCCCGGGCTTTGGACGAGGCCTACTCGGACGCCTTGTGGGATGAACTCGTCAAGCGCGCGGCCATCCTGTACCGCGGCGTCGACCTGGGAATTGTCCTGGTCAACCCGGCCGGTCCCCGGCACGTCGCCAAGCGCGCTCCCGTCTCGGTCGCCATCGTCGGCGAACCGGGCGAACTTCTGATGCACGCCCATGGCCGTACGCGCCACGCGCTCGTGACCTTCGAGGGCCAGCCGGACGCCGTCGCGCTTCTCCAATCCGCCGAAGTCGGCCTCTAGCCAACCGCGCTACCCCCACACAAAACCAAAAGCAACGCGGGGTCACTTTTCGCCCATCCCACAGGGATTTATGGGCGAAAAGTGACCCCGCGTTGCCTTAAGCTGTGCGGCTAGCGGACTTCGAAGCCTGCGGCCCGGATCGCGGCCTTGACCTGGGCGATCGCGTCGACGGGTCCGAAGTGGAAGACCGACGCCGCCAGGACGGCATCCGCGCCGGCGGCCACGGCCGGCGGGAAGTGTTCGGCTTTGCCGGCACCGCCGGAGGCAATCAGCGGCACCTTCACGGCGGCCCGGGCCAGCCGGATCAGTTCCAGGTCAAAGCCGTCCTTGGTGCCGTCGGCGTCGATGGAGTTGAGCAGGATTTCGCCCACTCCCCTGTCGGCGGCTTCCCGGGCCCAGGCGATCGCGTCGATTCCGGTGCCCTTGCGGCCGCCGTGTGTGGTGACCTCGAACCCGGAGGGCGTGGGCGCAGACCCGGGCCGGGTGCGGCGCGCGTCCAGGGACAGCACCAGGACCTGGGCGCCGAAGTGCCGGGTGATCTCGTCGATTACTTCGGGCCGGGCCACGGCAGCGGTGTTGATGGCAGCCTTGTCGGCTCCGTAACGCAGCAGCTTGTCCACTTCGGCTACGCCCCGGACGCCGCCGCCCACGGTCAGCGGGATGAAGACTTCCTCGGCGGTGCGGCGGACGACGTCAAACGTGGTTTCGCGGTTGCCCGAGGACGCGGTGACGTCGAGGAACGTGAGTTCATCGGCACCGCCGTTGTCATAGCGGTGTGCCAGCTGCACCGGGTCGCCGGCGTCGCGCAGTCCTTCGAAGTTGATACCCTTGACGACGCGGCCGGCGTCGACGTCCAGGCACGGGATGACGCGCACGGCAACTGTCATGACTTCTCCTGAAGTTTGCTGGAGGGATTCCGGTGGGGTGCGGTGATCAGATCCGGCAGGCGTGGATGCTGCTGACCAGGATGGCGCGGGCGCCGAGGTCATAGAGTTCATCCATGATCCGGTTGGTCTGCTTCTTAGGCACCATGGAACGGACGGCCACCCAGTCGGAGTCGCGCAGCGGCGAGACCGTGGGCGATTCGAGGCCCGGGGTGAGCTTGGCGGCCTGTTCGACGAGTTCCTTGCGGATGTCGTAGTCCATCAGCACGTACTGGCGGGCCACGAGGACGCCCTGAAGCCGGCGGATCAGCACCTCGGCGGCGGGGTTCCGCTCCCCCTTGCGGCCGATCAGGACCGACTCGGAGCGCAGGATCGGCTCACCGAAGATCTCCATGCCGGCGGCCTTGAGGGTATTGCCGGTTTCGACGACGTCGGCAATGGCGTCAGCGACGCCGAGGCGCACGGAGGATTCCACGGCGCCGTCGAGCCGGACCACCTTGGCGTCGATGCCGCGCTCGGCCAGGTAGCCGCGCAGCAGGCCGTCGTAGCTCGTGGCGAGCCGCTTGCCTTCAAGCTGTTCCACGGAGGCGAAGTCACCGACGGGGCCGGCGAACCGGAAGGTGGAGGCTGCGAAGCCCAGCGGAAGGAGCTCTTCGGCCTCGACCTCGGCGTCCAGCAGCAGGTCGCGGCCGGTGATGCCGACGTCGAGCGTGCCCTGGCCGACGTACACGGCGATGTCGCGCGGCCGGAGGAAGAAGAACTCGATGTCGTTATCCGGGTCCAGCATGACCAGCTCGCGGGTATCGCGGCGCTGGCGGTAGCCGGCCTCGGCCAGCATGGCGGAGGCGGCTTCGGACAATGATCCCTTGTTCGGGACGGCAACTCTAAGCATGGGAAGGTCTCTCTTGGATGTGGAAGGGGAATACAGGCATAGCGGGCCACGCAGGACACCGGAGCCGCACGGGAAACCCCGTGCTGTCCGGTGCGGCGCGGCTAGAGATGCTTGTAAACGTCTTCCAGGCTGAGTCCCTTGGCGAGCATCAGAACCTGCAGGTGATAGAGGAGCTGGGAAATTTCCTCCGCGGCGGCTTCATCGGATTCGTATTCGGCGGCCATCCAGACTTCGGCCGCTTCTTCCACGACTTTCTTGCCGATGCCGTGGACTCCGGAGTCCAGTTCGGCGACGGTGCGGGAGCCTTCGGGGCGTGCGGCTGCCTTCTCGCTCAGTTCAGCGAACAGCGACTCGAAATTCTTCACGCCCACCAGCCTACTTGCTCGCGGCGGGACCGGGCCCGCCCGGCCCCAGCATGACGCCCGGGTTGTGAGGGATCACACATGCGGTTCAGCTGTACTGGCGCAGCGTCACGGCGGTGGCGAGGGCTGCCGTGACAGCCTCGTGCCCCTTGTCCTCGGTGGACCCGGGCAAGCCGGCCCGGTCGATGCCCTGCTGTTCGGTGTCGCAGGTCAGGACCCCGAAGCCCATCGGGATCCCGGTGCGCACGCTGACATCGGTGAGGCCCATGGTGGCGGCCTCACAGACGTATTCGAAGTGCGGGGTGCCGCCACGGATCACGACGCCGAGCGCCACGACGGCGTCGAAGTGCGGTGCCAGCCGCGCCGCCGCCACGGGCAGCTCAAAGGTCCCCGGGACACGCAGGACGGTCGGTTCGCTGATGCCTGCCTCCTCGGCCGCCCGCAGGGCGCCGCCCAGCAGGCCATCCATGATTTTCGTATGCCAGCTGGCGGCCACGATGGCCAGCTTCAGCCGGGACGTCTCCTCGGGCTTGAACGTGCTCAGGTCGATCTCGGGTGCGCCGTGTCCGCTCATGGGAAAATCCTTACTCTGGGTCTGTTGTGCGGAGTCCGGTGGTGGAACCCGCGGGAATGCTCCGGCGGAGCAGGGGTCTGTGGGTACTTCGGTGGGGCCTGGGCAGTCAGTCCTGTTCATGTTCGACGCCGGATGCAGCCGTTTGGACGTCGAGGACCAGACGGTGGTCCATCCGGTCCTTTTTGGTCTGCAGGTACCGGATGTTCTGCTCACGGGACGGGACCTCAGTGGGCACCATATCCACCACCCGGACCCCGGCTTCCGAGAGCCTGTCCTGCTTGTCCGGGTTGTTGCTCAACAGGCGCACCTCGTGCAGGCCCATCTCGGCCAGGATCCGGCCCGCGGCGTGATACGTGCGGGCGTCGATGGGCAGGCCGAGCTGCTCGTTGGCTTCGACGGTGTCGAAGCCTGCCTCCTGCAGGGCGTAGGCCTTGATCTTGTTCGCCAGGCCGATGCCGCGCCCTTCCTGGCCGCGCAGGTAGAGCAGTGTGCCGCCGAACTCGTTGATCATTTCCAGGGCGTAGGCGAGCTGCTCGCCGCAGTCGCAACGGTAGGAGCCGAACACATCTCCGGTAAGGCACTCGGAATGCAGGCGCACCAGCGGCGCGAGGCCCTCGACTGGCGGCACCGGTGAGCTCACAGCCAAATGCTCGGCACCGGTCACCAGATCCGTCCAGGCCTGTGCTGTGAAGTCGCCGAAGGCGGTAGGCAGCTGGACCACGGGTCCGCCAATGACCGGGTGAGGTCCGCTGTCGGCGTTGATTTCTCCCCGGATCTCGGACGTTGTCATCTCTTGCTCCTCCATCAGGCCTGATCCGGGCCGGGTGCGCCGCGCCGTGCTGCCTCGAGGTGGGCCACCAGATCCTTGATCGAGATCAGGGGGCAGCCGTGCTCAAGGGCGAAGCTGCGAAGTCCGTCCAGCCGCATCATTTCTCCATCGTCATACACCACTTCCGCGATGACCCCGACAGGCTCCAGGCCTGCGAGCCGGCACAGGTCCACGGCGGCCTCGGTGTGGCCGGGACGTTCCCGCACACCTCCTTCAACAGCGCGCAGCGGGAAAACATGCCCCGGCCGGGTGATGGTCAGCGGTCCGCTTCCGGGATCGGCGAGGACGCGGGCCGTCAGGGCGCGGTCCGTGGCGGAGATACCCGTGCTGACGCCGACGGCAGCGTCACAGGAGACCGTATAGGCCGTGCCCTTGGCGTCCTCGTTGACGGCGACCATCGGCGGCAGCGCCAGCGCGTCGGCGCGGGCGCCGTCGAGCGGGACGCAAATGACGCCGGAACTGTGCCGCACGGTCCAGCCCATCAGGGCCGGAGTCGCGTGCTGGGCGGCGAAAATGATGTCACCTTCGTTTTCGCGGTCCTCGTCATCCACGACGATAACGGGCCGCCCGGCAGCGATGGCGCTGACGGCAACGCCGATGGGATCCAGCACGGACGTGGCCATGGCCTCGGGCCTGGGTTCCTTGAGGAGGCTCATGCCGCGTCCGCCCCGCGGTGTGCTGCTCCCCGGCCGGTAGCCGTCGAGAACGCGAGCAGCCGTTCGGTGTACTTCGCCAGGACGTCGACTTCGACGTTGACGCGGGATCCCGCGGCTTTCGCGCCGAGTCCGGTTTCGGCCAGGGTGGTCGGGATGAGCCCCACTTCGAACCACTGCGCAGGCTCGGCCGCGGGGCTGACGGCACTTACCGTCAGGGAGACGCCGTCGACGGCGATGGAGCCCTTCTCCGCGATGTAGCGGGCGAGTCCGGCCGGCACGCCGAACCGGAGCCGGTCCCAGTTGCCGAGCGGTTCGCGCTCGAGCAGTTCCCCGACGCCGTCGACGTGGCCCTGCACAACGTGCCCGTCCAGCCGGCCGCCGGCCGGAACGCAGCGTTCCAGGTTGACCGGATCCCCCGCGGCCAGTTCGCCGATGGTGCTGCGGACCAGGGTCTCGCCCATCACGTCGACGCTGAAGTCCCGGCCGTCGATTGCGGTGGCCGTGAGGCACACCCCGTTGACGGCGATGGAGCCGCCTAGGTCCAGGCCCTCGGTGGTTCCGGGGGCGTGGAGCCGGAGCGTGGCGCTGATGTTCCCGTTGCGCTCAACGGACAGCACCTTTCCCTGCTCGGCGATAATTCCGGTGAACATCAGTTGCCTCCTGGGGCGGTATCGGCACCGGCTCGGTGCGCGGTGGATTCGTATGACGTGGAAGTAGTTGCCGCCGTGCTGGCGAGCGTGCCGGCGTCGGGGGTGGATTCGGGGCTCAGGTGCAGCCGCAGGTCACGGCCGAACATTTGGACGGCTCCGCCGGAGGCCGGGTCCCAGTCCCAGCGCTGGGCGTCGGCCAGGGTGGTGATGCCCAGTCCGTCCAGGGCCGGCGTGCCGGAGCCCAGGAGCGTGGGGGCCACATAGACGATCAGTTCGTCGACGAATCCGGCGGCGAGGAAAGCGCTCAGGATCCGGGAGCCGCCCTCCACCATCAGGTGGCGCACGCCGGCGTCGAACAACTCATCCAGGGCCGCGCGCGGATCCCGGGTGGCCAGGTGCAGGACGTTTCCGTCGTCGCCGTGGATGGCCGCGTCGGCCGGGATTCCGCGGTGGCCCATGACGGCACGCAGCGGCTGCCTCCCGGTTGTTTCGCCGGCGGCGTTCCGGGCCGTGAGCCGCGGGTTGTCCACGAGCACCGTCTGGGTGCCGACCAGGATCGCATCAATCAGGTTGCGGGTGGCGTGGTTGTCGGCGAGTGATTCCGGGCTGGAGATCCACTGGCTGGTTCCGTCGCTGGCTGCGATGCGGCCGTCCAGGGTCTGCGCGATATGGAGTGTGACGAACGGCCGGCGCTCCGCGACAGCGTCGAACCAGCGCCGGTTCAGCGCCCGGGCGGAGTCCGCACCCAGGCCGGTCCGGACCCGGACGCCGGCCTTGCGCAGCGTCGTTGCGCCCCCGGCGGCCGGGTCGTGGGGGTCGTCGACGGCGTAGATGACGTCTGTGATGCCGGCATCGATGATCGCCTGGGCACAGGGGCCGGTGCGGCCGCTGTGGTTGCAGGGCTCCAGGGTCACGACAATCGTGGTGCCGGTAAGATCCAGGCCGGCAGCAGCGCCCTGGCTGATGGCGTCGGCTTCGGCGTGGGCCGTGCCGGCCCCGCGGTGATAGCCGGTGAACAGCGGTGTTCCGTCGGCGGATATGATCACGGCGCCCACCAGCGGGTTGGCCCCGCGCGGCCCAAGGGCAGCGGCGGCCAGTGCAGCGTCCATTGCCGAGGTTTCGGCAGGGCTGAATGCGGTGGAGACGCTGTCCAGCAGGTCCATGCGTGTGCCGTTCCTTCCCCTAGAAACCTTGAGGGCTCCGGGGGCATACGACAGCGCAGTGCAGCGGCGCCATCATGGCACCACCGCAAAAGCCGTACGTGCTTCTCTCATCCAGACTTTAACTGTCGGTACCGGAATTTCACCGGTTCAACCGTCCGCCGGACTCTTTCCCGAAGGAAAAAACCGGCTCGCGGGTCGCGGACTGTCACCGCCGGTTCGGACTTACACCGACCCCGGAGCACGTATGTGTGTAGCTATTCTGACATAACCCGGCAGTTTCCCCGGCTATTCCCCCGCGACGTTACCGCGGCCTGCGGTCCGGAGCCGCTCGATGGCGGCGGCCGGGTCCGAAGCTCCGTACACGGCCGAGCCGGCGACAAACACGTTGGCACCGGCCTCGGCGGCGCGCACAATGGTCTCTTCGGTGATGCCGCCGTCCACCTGCAGGGCCACGCCGATTCCCGAGCCGTCGATGGCAGCGCGGGCCCGGCGGATCTTGGGCAGGGTGAGATCCAGGAAGGACTGCCCGCCGAAGCCCGGCTCCACCGTCATGATCAGCAGCATGTCCAACTCGGAGAGCATGTCCAGGTACGGCTCCACAGGGGTGCCTGGCCGCAGCGCCATACCGGCCTTGGCCCCGCGCGCCCTGAGTTCGCGGGCGAGCTTGATCGGCGCTGTCGCGGCCTCGGCGTGGAACGTGACGGACGCAATGCCGGCGTCGGCGTAGGCGGGTGCCCAGCGGTCGGCGTCCGCGATCATCAGGTGGGCGTCCAGCGGGACCGGGCTGACAGCCTGGATCCGCTCGACGACCGGCAGGCCGATGGTCAGGTTGGGCACGAAGTGGTTGTCCATGACGTCCACGTGCACCGCATCGGCGTTGCTGATGCGCTTGAGTTCCGCTTCCAGGTTCACGAAGTCTGCGGAGAGGATGCTGGGATTAATGCAGCACTGGGCCATCGGGTTCCTTTGCGTTCTGCTGGTGAGGTTCTGCTGGTAACGGTCTGCCGGTGAATCTGCCGGTGAAGCGGGGGTCAGGATTTTTTGTGGATGAGCGCCAGGAACATCGCGTCCGTGTGGTGCACATGCGGCCAGAGCTGGGCCGTGCCTTCGTGTCCGGACTCCAAGGCGCCCGTGAGGCTCACGCTGTCCAGCGCCGCGCCGGCGTCGAGCAGTTCAAGGTCGTCCCGCTTACGCAGGACGTCGCTGACGACGGCGGTCGTCTCGGCCGGGTGCGGCGAACACGTCACATAGGCGACGACGCCGCCGGGCTTGACCGCGTCCAGCGCGGACTTGAGCAGTTGGCGCTGGAGCGGGCCAAGGTCCACGAGGTCCTTGGGGGTCCGGCGCCACCGCGACTCCGGGCGACGGCGGAGCGCCCCGAGCCCGGTACACGGCACGTCCACAAGGACGCGGTCGAAGCTTTCGGGCTGTTCGGTTCCCAGGTCGCGGCCGTCGCCGGTCCGGACGGTCCAGCCGTCGTCGGGTACGGCAGAGAGCGCCTGGCGGACGAGCTTGGCCCGGTGCGGTGCCGATTCGTTGGCGAGCAGGTGGGCGCCCTGCTGCTTGGCCAGGGCGGCGAGCAAGGCGGCCTTGCCGCCGGGTCCCGCGCACAGGTCCAGCCAGCGTTCGCCGTCGCCGCGCCCGTCGCCACCTTTGCCGAGGTCGACGGCGGCCATGGCCCGGGCCACCAGCTGGGAACCGACGTCCTGGACCCGGGTGCTGCCGTCACGCACCGAGGCGAGCCGGCCGAGGTCGCCGCCGCTGGAGAGCGCGGAGCCTTCGACGAGTTCCCCCGGGGTGGCTCCCCCTTCGAGGGCTTCGTCGAGGCTGCCCAGCCCCGGCAGGGCCACGAGATTCACCACGGGGGCGGCGTTGTCGGCTTCGAGCAGGTCGTTGATCTCGGTGACGGGCCGGCCGTGCGCGACGAGCGACTGCCGCAGCGCCCGGACGATCCATTCCGGGTGGGCGTAGCGGGTCGAGGCGATCCGGGTTTCGTCGGTTTCCTCGCTGAGAAGCAGCTCCAGCCATTCCTCCAGCGTGTGCGCGGAGACGCGGCGGAGGACGGCGTTGATCAGGGTCGAGGGTCCGGCGCCGATGACGGCCCGGGCCAGGCCAACGGTCTGGTCCAGGGCGGCGTGTGCCGGGACGCGCATGGCGAGGAGCTGGTGCGCGCCGATCCGGAGCGCATCAAGGATGGCCGGGTCGAGCTGGTCCAGCGGACGGTCAACGCAGCGGGCCAGGACGGCGTCGTAGGTGCCCTGGCCGCGGAGGGCGCCGTAGCTGAGCTCGGTGGCGAATCCGGCGTCGCGCCGGTCCAGCCCGTGATGCCGGATCCGTGCGGGCAGCACGAGGTTCGCGTAGGCGTCTTCGGAGGCGACCGCCCGCAGCACCTCGAAAGCCACCAGCCGGGCCGGATCGGCTCGTTTGGTGCGCTGGGCGGGTGCATTGGCGGTGAAGGTCCGCGGGCCTCGGTTGCGCTCCCGGCCCTTGGCGTCCCGCTGGCTGGAGTCCCGCTGGCCGCCGGCCCGGCCGGCGCTTTGCCCGCCGCGCTGGGGGCCCTTGCCCCGGCCGCTGCCGTTGGTTCCTGATTCGCTCATTCGAACACCACGCTCTCAAGGGTTGCTTGTCCGCGCGCCCAGTCGGCGGCGTTCATCATTTTTTTGCCCGATGGCTGGATCCGGGTCAGTTCCACCGGGTGCGACCCGGTTCCGACCAGCACCGATTTGCCGTCCATAGCCAACCGGCCGGGTGACAGGTCCGCCGCCTCCGGCCGGAGCAAAACCGGTTCGAGTTTGATGCGCTGACCGTCCAGCATGGTCCACGCCCCGGGTTCCGGGGTGACACCGCGGGCACGCCGGCCGATGGCAAGAGCCGGCTGCCGCCAGTCAAGCCGGCCATCCTCAAGGCCAAGCTTGGGCGCAAGGCTGACCTCGCCCTGTTGCGGCACGGCCACTGCTTTGCCTGCGTCGATGGCGGACAACGTCTGCGCCAGCAGCACGGACCCGCTATGGGACAGGCGGTCCAGGAGCGCCCCGGCGGTGTCGTCCGGGTGCACCGTTTCTGTGAGGGTGCCAAAGACGGGGCCGGTGTCGAGGCCCTCTTCGAGCAGGAACGACACGGCGCCCGTGATGTCATCGCCCGCGATGATCGAGCGCTGCACCGGCGCGGCCCCGCGCCAGGCCGGCAGGAGGGAGAAATGCAGGTTGACCCAGCCGTGGCGGGGTATGGCGAGGGCAGCGCGGGGAATGAGTCCCCCGTAGGCAACGATCGCGGCGACGTCAGGTTCCACGGCGGCGATCCGGGCGGTGACGTCGGCGTCCACCTTCGCGGCATGGATGACGGGGATGCCGAGTTCCGCGGCGCGGGCGGCAACCGGCGACGGCGTCAGGACCCGTTTGCGTCCCAGCGGGGCGTCCGGACGGGTGAGGACGGCAACGACGTCGAACCCGGCCTGGACCAGGGCGTTCAGCGACGGAGCGGCGACGGCCGGGGTGCCGGCGAAGAGTACCCTCACTGGGTCCTTCCGAAGCTGCTGCCCGAAGAGTCTCCGAAAGAGCCGCCGCCGAAGCTGGAGCCGACCGTCTTGGCGCGCTTCGCCGTCGTCTGCTCCGTGATGGCGTCATAGTTGGCGTTCCGGATGGCCCGCAGTGCGGCCTTGCGGTCGTCGCCTTCGAGCCTGTCCGTGTAGAGAACACCGTCCAGATGATCGTTTTCATGCTGGAAGCAGCGCGCCAGCATTCCCTCGCCCTCGATCGTGACCGGGTTGCCGTTGACGTCGACGCCGGTGACCCGGGTGCTGCGGTAGCGGCGGACCGGGAAGCCCAGGCCGGGGATGGACAGGCAGCCTTCGGCCTGATCCGGCTGGAAGTCTTCGCTGTTCTCCAGCACCGGGTTGATGATGTGCCCCTCGACACCGCCGATCCGGTAGGTGAAGACCCGCAGGCTCACGCCGATCTGGGGTGCGGCCAGGCCGGCACCTTCAACGTCTTCCATGGTTTCAGTCATGTCGGACACGAGCTTCGCCAGTTCAGGCCCGAAATCCGTCACCGGATCGGCGACCGTGCGCAGCACCGGATCCCCAATGATGCGGATATTCAAAATGGCCATGTGTCTTCTGTCCTTACGGTCGGCGGCTACGGAATCCCGTCCAGTTTAGTAGCACCTGACCGGTTCGGTTCCGGGCCCCACCGACCCCCGGTACCGGACGGGGCTCAGCGGCGGACCGGCGGCGCCAAGGGAAGCAACGCGGCGCCGGCGGCGGCGGTATCGGCCGTCATTTCCCAGACGCGGCGGAGCGCACAGAATTTCCACCAGTGGTGCTTCAGCACCTCGGGGTTGGCCCGCTGGGGACGGACTTCGGTCTCGCCCACCGCTACGGCCAGCAGGATCGGCGAGTCGCCGTGCTGCCAGGCCTCCCATTCACCGGCCACGGGATCCACGAGGCTTTCCTCGGCTTTCATACCGGCGACAAGCTGCATCACGACTTTGTCGTCGAGCGGTTTGACCGTGCCGTCACGGCTGGTGCCTTTGGTCTTGTAGTCGATCAGGCAGGTCCTGCCGTTGATCCGCGCCACGAGGTCCAGGGTGCCGGCGTAGCCGACGGTCGCGTTCCAGACCGTGATCTCCGGTGCGATCGGTTCGACCTGGAAAAGCTCCCACCATTCATCGAAGCGGGCTGCGAACGCTTCCTCCCCGTTGGCCGCGAGGGCTTCCCGGGTTTCCTTCATCTGATGCGGCCGGCCGAGGGCCCGCAGGGCCACCTGCTCGCAGTAGTTGTGGACCCGGTCTCCGCGTTTGGCGGCGTCATCCCGGTAGCTTTCGGCTGCCTTGGCGGCGCGGCTGACGGCCTGGCGCAACTTGGCCGGGCTGCCCAGGATTCCGGCGAGGGCAGGATCCTGGGCGAGGCTGTTGGCTCCCATATACCCGAACCAGCCGTCCAGCCCGTGGGGCTGCTGCCCGATCACCGTGGTGATGGAAGGAACGGAGAACTGCTCGGACGTGGAGCGTGCATACATCCGGCCGTAGTCGGTGGCGTGGGCAAGAAGCGGAGCGGTCATGGAAAAAACTCTTTCACAGGGGGCGGACATTAACCGGGGCAATTTTCGGGAGTAGCCGGGACCAACAAAAAATGGTCCGTCCCGCTGATGCAGCGGAACGGACCATTTATTCGGTGGGCGATACTGGGTTCGAACCAGTGACCTCTTCGGTGTGAACGAAGCGCGCTACCACTGCGCCAATCGCCCCAACGACATTGAATGCTAGTCCACCCGCGCCGATTTTCGAAATCGGCGCCCCGCTCCGGCCGGACCACGATCTCCGCGCCCGCCAGCCCCGCTTCAAATTACAGCCCTGTAATTATCAAAAACCCCTAGAATTCAACGAAGCAGCCCCCTTCATCGATGGGGCCGCCCCGCCGATTTGTAGATTCGTAGAACCTCCTATAGAGTTCTTACTCGTTGGAACGCGAGGAAATGCCGATTGCGGCGCGGAATTACACCCCAACATTGCGGACGTAGCTCAGCTGGTAGAGCACCACCTTGCCAAGGTGGATGTCGCGAGTTCGAATCTCGTCGTCCGCTCGCAGGACACTGTCACGGCAATGGTTCTTCGGAATCCTGTCTACACGGTGGGTTGGCCGAGAGGCGAGGCAGCGGCCTGCAAAGCCGTATACACGGGTTCGAATCCCGTACCCACCTCGGTGAAAACCCTGGTTTCCGGTTCCGGCCGGATGCAAGGGGCGATTGGCGCAGCGGTAGCGCGCTTCCCTGACACGGAAGAGGTCACTGGTTCGATCCCAGTATCGCCCACCAGAGTAAGGCAACTTACTTGATGTTGTTCCTCCGGCCTGGCCGGGATGAACTGAAATGCGGACGTAGCTCAGCTGGTAGAGCACCACCTTGCCAAGGTGGATGTCGCGAGTTCGAATCTCGTCGTCCGCTCTGTATCGTTTACAAATCCACACCGGTTCTTTCCGGATGCGGGCGATTGGCGCAGCGGTAGCGCGCTTCCCTGACACGGAAGAGGTCACTGGTTCGATCCCAGTATCGCCCACCACATCAAGCAGCTCTCCGGAGCTGCTTTTTTTGTTCCCAAGCTGTTGCCGAAAGCCCGCACTTCGGCAGGGCACTCCCCTCCCTTGGCTCTGCCCGGCCCGGCGGATAGGATCAGAAGCGCATGGAGCGAACTGGCTCCACGACTGAAGGGAGGTGCCCGTGGGATTTCTTGACGATCTGAAGGGCAAGGCTCAGCATCTGGTTGATGGCAATGAACAGGCCATTAAGAACGGGATTGAGAAGGCAGGCGACTTCGTCGACTCCAAGACCGGCGGTAAATACGCCGACAAGATCGATTCCGTCCAGCAGGGCGCTTCCAGGCTCGTGGACAAGGCCGACAGCAACCCCAACGCGGCCCCTGCCGCGGACGAGACTCCCGGTGACGGGCAGCCTCCGGTTGTCGGCGAACCTCCGGCCGAGGAGCGGCCCACACTCGGGGAAACCCGGTAGCTGCGCCTCTGAACCAAGTACGTCACCAGGGTGCCGGTCCCGCCGAGAGGCGTCGCCGGCACCTTCGGCGTTTAAGCCCCGTTAATAAAGCAACGCGGGGTCACTTTTGGCCCATAAATCCGCTCAGGATGGGCGAAAAGTGACCCCGCGTTGCTTTAGATGGGGGTGCCGAGAGTGCGGCTAGGAAGGTTCGTGGTTCTGGCCTTCACGGGCCAGGGCCGTCAGCCGGGAGACGGCGCGGAAGTACTTCTTCATGTAGCCGCCGGTCATCATTTCTTCGGTGAAGAGCTGGTCGAACGGCACACCGCTGGCCAGGATCGGCACGTCCTTGTCGTAGAGGCGGTCGGCCAGCACCACAAAGCGCAGCGCCACGGATTGCTCGGTGATGGTCTCCACGTTCTGCCAGACCACGCCTTCGACGCCGTCCAGCAACTGGCGGTAACGGCTCGGGTGAACGCCGGCCAGGTGGTTGATCAGGGTGCTGAACTCGTCACGGGCCACCGTCTTGCCGTCGAACTCGGCCTTCATGTGGTGGGTCAGGTCGGCGTTCCGCAACGGCTGCGGCGCGGCGGGCAGGCCGCGGTGGCGGAAGTCTTCGCCGTCGATCCGGACGACCTCGAACTGGTCCGCCAGCACCTGGATCTCCCGCGCGAAGTCGACGGCGGCGAAACGGCCGTCGCCGAGCGAGCCGGGGAGGGTGTTCGACGTCGCGGCGAGCTTCACGCCGGCGTCGGCGAGTTCGCGCATGAGCCGGGACATCAGGACGGTGTCGCCCGGATCGTCGAGCTCGAATTCGTCGATGCAGACCAGCCGGTAGTGGCTCAGCGCCTCCACGGTCTTGCGGAAGGACAGCGCACCGACGAGGTTGGTGTATTCAACGAACGTGCCAAACGCTTTGGGTCCGGGGGCAGCGTGCCACAACGACGCGAGCAGGTGGGTCTTGCCGACGCCGAAGCCGCCGTCAAGGTAGATGCCCGCCCGCGAGGTGTCCTTCTTGCCGAACAGCCGCTTGAACAAGCCGTCGCCGTCCCGGGCGCCGACGCCGGCGGCAAAATTCTCCAGCGCCTCAACCGCATAGGCCTGGCTGGGCTGGGCCGGATCCGGCCGGTAGCTGTCAAACGACACGGCGCCGAACCGCGGCGAGGGATAGAACCCGTTGAGGAGTTCATCCACGGAAACCGACGGTGTTCTCGCCGCAAGCTGTTCAATCTGTACCACGGGGGTCCGTTCTGCTGGTCGTGTATCCCCAAAAAGGATACCGGGATTGCCGGGCTTCGGCGCGTAGAAGGCACCCCGCGCACCAACGGCGGCGTGAGTAAGGGCACATTTCCGAGTATGACCGCAAGGGAGTATTCGCGGCGGGGCGTGGTTAGGGTGGTATCAGACCCGGCGCCGCGCTCGACGCTGCCCGGCCTCCTGACCGTTCCAGTGAAAGGCCACCGTAATGCCCTACCCCGTTGAGCAGAACGACAAATTTTCCGCCTATGCGCACCCGGAGCGGCTGGTCTCCACGGAGTGGCTCGCCGCGGCCCTTGAGTCAGGCGCGCTCGACGGCGGCAAGCTGGTGGTGGTCGAATCCGACGAGGACGTGCTGCTCTACGAGACCGGACACATCCCCGGCGCCGTCAAGATCGACTGGCACACGGACCTCAACGACGAGGTCACCCGTGACTACGTCGACGGCGAGGCGTTTGCTGCCCTGGCGTCGGCCAAGGGCATCTCCCGAGACAGCACCGTGGTGATTTACGGCGACAAGTCCAACTGGTGGGCCGCCTACGCCCTGTGGGTCTTCACGCTCTTCGGACACGAGGATGTCCGGCTTCTGGACGGCGGCCGGGACAAATGGATCGCCGAAGGCCGGGCCATCACCACCGACCGCACTGAGCCGGCACCGGGCAACTACCCGGTGGTGGAGCGCAATGACGCCCCGATCCGTGCCTTCAAGGATGACGTCCTGGCGCACTTCGGCAACCCGCTGATCGACGTCCGTTCGGCCGAGGAGTACACCGGCCAGCGGACGCACATGCCCGCCTACCCCGAGGAAGGCGCCCTGCGTGGAGGCCACATCCCGACGGCGGCGTCCATCCCCTGGGCACGTGCCGCAGCGGAGGACGGAACCTACCGGAACCGGACCGAGCTCGAAGCGCTCTACCTGGACGAGGCCGGCCTCAAGGCCGGCGACGACGTCGTGGCCTACTGCCGGATCGGCGAGCGTTCCAGCCACACCTGGTTCGCGCTGAAGTACCTCCTGGGCTTCGAGTCGGTCCGCAACTACGACGGCTCCTGGACCGAGTGGGGCAATGCCGTCCGCGTTCCCATCGTCAAGGGCGCCGAGCGCGGCACCGTCCCCGCCGCCAGGTAGGCCCCGCCGCGGACGGGAGTGCCGGGGTACGCCGGGGGCCGCACAACAGCGGACAGGGACACAAGCGCCCGGCGTGCGTAAGCTGGGAGTGATGAATACTTCTGCCCTCCCCGCCGCGCTGGCGGACATTGTTGACGACTTTCAGGCCCTGACCGAGCAGGAACGGCTGCAATTGCTGCTGGAGTTCTCGCGTGAGCTCCCCGAGCTCCCCGAGCGGCTCAAGGACCACCCGGAACTGATGGAACAGGTGGTGGAGTGCCAGTCGCCGTTGTTCCTGACCATCGAGGTCGAGGACGGCGACGGCGATTCCGGGCGCGTCCGGTTGTTCTTCAAGGCGCCGCCGGAAGCCCCGACCACCCGCGGCTTCGCCGGCGTGCTGCACGAAGGCCTCGACGGACTCACGGCCGGGGAAATCCTGGCCGTGCCGGACGACATGCCGGAGCTTCTGGGCCTCACCCGGGCCATCACGCCGTTGCGGATGCGCGGCATGACGGCGATGCTGGGCCGGATCAAGCGTCAACTGGCCGCCCGGCAGCAGACTCAAGTGTCCTGACGCGCAGCCGCACCGTCACCGGCCATGGCCCGCAAACAGGCGTCACAGGGAACTCCGGCCACCGCCGCACTCGCGGCGGCCGGGGTTCCCTTCCTCGCGCACCCGTACAGCCATGACCCCTCGGCGGCCAGCTACGGCGCCGAAGCCGCGGAAGCCCTCGGCGTCGACCCGGCGCGGGTCTTCAAGACCCTGATGGTCGACGTCGACGGCCGGCTCGCCGTGGGCGTGGTGCCCGTCAGCGGCACCCTCGACCTCAAGGCGATGGCCGCGGCCCTCGGCGGCAAGAAAGCGGCCATGGCCGATCCTGCCGCCGCGCAGCGCCGCACCGGCTACGTGCTCGGCGGCATCTCGCCGCTCGGGCAGCGGCAGCCCTCGCCCACCGTCGTCGACGACAGCGCGCTGGGCCTGGAGACCATCCTTGTCTCCGGCGGACGGCGCGGCCTGGACCTGGAACTGGCGCCGGCAGCCCTGATCCGGCTCACCGGCGCCCGGACCGCGAGGATCGGAAGCCGCCGTACCGACACCTGAGCCCGGCCGCCTGAGCCCGGCGCCGTCGTCGCTGGGATGTCCGTCAGGCACGGCCACCGGGGAACTGCGACGTCACGCTGGTTGCGGTCTCACGAGTGCATCTGGGTCGACAAGGTGAGGATTTCGGCTCCGTCGTCGGTGATAGCAATCGTGTGCTCACTGTGTGCTGTCCGGCAGCCTGTCGCACGCCCAGATCCTCCTGAGCTTCCCTGGCCTCGCCATCCAACTCGATGCACGGATCCTTGCCGAGGTCGGCGACGAACGGGCGCTGAAGGCCTACGCTGGCTCGGCCCCGGTCACCCGCGCCTCCGGGAAAAGACCTGCGTGGGCCGCCGGTTCGTCAAGAACGACCGGCTGATGGCAGCAGGATTCCTCTGGGCGTTCGCGGCCCTGCAATGCTCCGTGGGAGCCAACGAGGACTACCGCAGACGACGTAGCGCTGGAGACTGGCACGCGGCCGCTCAACGTAATCTCTTCAACCGCTTGCTGGGCCAACGCCACCACTGCATCCAGACCCGGTCATTCTTCGATGAAGCCAGAGCCTTCGTGCTTGCGGCACCTGGATCAACTGAATTGTCGTCGGGCGGCTAGAAGGCAGCCGCACAGTTCCTCCGTATTTGTCTGCTCCGATGTGAATATATCAACTGGGATCAGGACCACTGCGACGGCCTGGTCCAAGACCATTCTCGTCGTCCTGAATCGACAACACTCCTTGGCTGGTGAGTCTCAATAACCGGTAGTGGTTTCGAAATCCCAGCAGGCCAGGACGAGCCAATCATCCCTCCTTCCGGACTTGTTCCGGGGTGGGCGAGCTTATGAGACGCTACGTGTCAGAACGTGGTCGGGAAGAGTCGGTGACGGGACATCTTAGAAGATATCGAATCCCGAAACCCTCGTACCGTCGGGCAGATTACGCGTGGCTACAAGCATCTGCCCTGCTAAAGACCAATAGACCTCAGTATCAATCACCTCGAGGTTGGACGTCTCGTCGAGTCCTCCCAGGAACAGGGGTGTCTTGTAGCCGACACAGTTTTCGAAGGCTAGATCGTGGTTGCTCACCTCTGACCTCCATAGATCGAAGAATTCCGGCAGGACAGAGTCGTGCCTGAATTCGGTCAGCCCGTAATCGTGAAAGGCCGAATATGGAACCGGGACTTCAAAGGCCTCTCCTGTGCCGGGCTCTAAAAGCAACACTTCCGGATCATCCGCGCTTCCGCGGCGTCGATCCAAAGCGAACTGCCGTCCCAACCAATCGAAACCGAAGCACGTGAGAGGAATTTCAGGATGGCCGTAGGCGTATGTGACGGCCTGTGTGGCCACTGCTGACGAAGCGGCGTCATGGATCCTGTACAGACCATGATCGAATGTGGCTCCACCATAGGTCTTGAAGAGCTCTCGCACGATTTCCGGGCAATCAACATTTTCCGTCTCGGGTTCCCTCACTCCACGGTTAGTGAGCGTGTATTTCTTTTCAAATACCTCAAACATGTTCTTCCGACGTCCCCATTACTATGTGGCACACACTCAGGTGCGTGATTCCGGGCCATGGATCCAGCGCCGGATTGAGAGTCCCAGTCCGTGATTGACGAAAAGATTCAGGTTCAGAATACTATCGGCTCCGCCCTCACTGGAGATCAACAGGGAGGCCAAAATCCTGTTGCGCTTGAATTCATTCCCCTTAGCGGCCTCCTGCCTGCGGTTTTGCAGACCCCCATGAGTCAATCTCGTCAACCCTGAAGTCCTTGGGACTGGCGGCGGCAATGGCCTCTGCAACGTCACGCCGGAAAAGGAGTTGGCGGGCGGCCATCAGGCCGTCCCCGAACCATTCCGGGGATGCCACCACCGGAGGGGATTGGCTGTCGGGCGTCCATTTCAGTTGGGGAAGCGGTCTGGCTCCTGGATTGGAGGATCAGGGACCCGGACTGTTCTGCTTGCGGGATGCCGCAAGCATGACACCAGCCGTCCTCGCCGTACACCGGGGTCAGTCCGGAGGAATCCTCCGGCCAGGGCCACGTCCTGTTTCTCTTCCAGTAAAGATCAACATACTGTTTCATTTCAGTCCTAGGCTCGCAGGCATTCCCCGCAGACGGAACATATCCGGTCAGAGGCGTAGTTCAAGGGATGCCCTGGCCACAACGGGCATTGATTGTGTCAACGTGATTGGAGCCTAATCGAACTGCCAGCACCGTGCTGGGCCCGGGAGGGCACCAAACAATGGCTGCATCGAATGCGGATAGGACAGGTGGGCCCCGATCTCGTTGAGGTAGCCCCGTCTCGGTCTGCTCCGGCTGGGAAGACTTGACGTCTTAGGACCGTGAGATTTCTTTGTTTCGCTGAAGAAAATCGCGCGCTGCAGTTTCGCTAGGGTAGAGGACCCACGCTAAAGATCCGGCAACTCTCAGGCCTGTTTCTGTCGAAGCGCCCAACAGGTTCTCCCCTGCGATGACGGCGTCAGTGCAGCCATCTTGCGGGCTAGACCTCTCGCTCACGGCTGACAGGAGAAGTTGTGTTCCGGTTCGCATCACGTCTGGGAGGTGGGTAAGCAGCTGATCCCATCCCCTAATGGTCTCTTCGTCTGCAGGGAACCTCAGGCCTCAGGAATCGGTCCGGCCAGCGGCGTGCGACCGGGCCCGGGTGTCCCGGGTTGGCCCGTGGCGCCAGCTGCTGCCGGAGCCAGGCCGTCACGAGCCCTTCCCACCGCTCCGGATCGAGGTTCCATTCCTTCGTGTGCCGGGCGGTGCTGAACGGTTCGAACGTCACCATTTCCGGGTTCTTTTCGGCAAGCGTGGCGGAAGGACCGTAGGGCACGTATTCGTCGTCCACGCTGTGCAGGATCAGGGTCGGAGTCCGCAGTTCAACAGCCCGGGAAATCCAGTCCATGGCCTTGAAGTCCACCGGGGCAGCCAGCCCGGTCAGCCGGCGGCCCAGCCGGTGGCCGAGCATGACCTGCCCGTACCGGCCCACCGAGGACGGAATCCGGTTCAGTTCCGCATGGTGCGCCAGGACGTTGACCCAGCTGATCACCGGCGCGTCGAGGACCAGCGCCCGGATCAGGTGCCGGTAGCGGGACAGGTCCGCGGTCTGCAGGCAGATCGCGCCGCCCATGGACCAGCCGAACAGCACCACTTCGCGCGCGCCCTGCCCGAGGGCAAAGGCAATGGCAGCCTCAACATCGCGCCATTCGGTGGATCCCAGCCCGTAGCGGCCGTCCATCGCCGACGGCGCGAGGCCGTCGTTGCGGTAGGAGATCAGGAGACTGGACATGCCCAGTCCTGAAGCCGTGCGGATGGCGCGGAGGCCTTCCTGCCGGGTTGCGCCGCGTCCGTGGACCATGATCGCCCAGACGCCGGCCTCCGCCTCCGGCACGGGGTCGGCCCGGATCAGCCAGGCCGGCGCGGTTCCGCCGTCGACTTCAATCAGCACGTCTTCCGACGATACGCCGAGCGTGGCCGGATCAGGGTAGGTCGTCCCGCTCCACGTCCCGCGCTGTGCGGCCGAAAGGTCTCCGCTGTAGACCGCCTCGACCTCGCGCAGGACGGTGCGCTCTGCCGGCGAATAGGACACTATCCGGCCGATCCGCGCATGCCCGCGGCCGTTATCGAAGAACAACCCGTAGACGCCGTCCATGGTGGCGTCAGGGGTGGCGGCGAGGATGACCTGCTGCCCGCTTCCCTCCCGGATCACCGCCAGGATCTCCTGATCCTGCGGCCGGGCGGCAGCCGGCGTGATGACGCGCCGGGCGAAGTACAGCGCCAGCGCGGAGGACCCGGCCGCGAGCAGACCTGCCGCTGCGCTGCCACCGACAACGCCGGCTGCAGCCCATTTGGCGCTGCCGCGCATCGCGGCCGCGCCACCTGCCCCGCCGCGGACTCTGGCGTGGACTCTGGCGTCCGGTGCCGCCGCGACCTGCTGCGAACCGGACGAGAAACGAAGGGATGATGCCATGGCACCATTCTGACTGAAACGGGGCCCAGGTCCGGCATCCGGGCCGCCACACCTACCGGCGGCAATATCCGTGCGGGGCCGGTGACGCACGGCTAGGCTGGGGGCATGAGTGATCCAATCGTCATTTTGACAGAAGAGCCCCTCGGCGCCGACGACCGCGTCAACATCCAGACTCTGCTCGCCGACGGGGACTCGCCACTGGTGGTCCTCGTCCCGGCCAACACCGAACGGCACCTCCTGGTGGACTTCCTGGAGAACCTCTCCATGTTGGAAATCGCCAAGGCCTTCCGCGAATTGACGGCGCAGTCCCCCGATCCTGACGAGGCGCGTGCAGAGGCCGCCGAGGCACTCTCCGCCTCCCTCGCTGCCCTGGCCGGACTCGGCGGAGGTGTCACGGGCGAAATTGTGGAAGGCAAGCCCGTGGAGGAACTGGTGGCCAAAGTCAAGGAACTGGACGCCGGCCAGGCCGTTGTGGTCACCCGCCCGCATGCCCTGGCCGATACCTTCCACACTGACTGGGCGAACCGGGCCCAGGACCGCCTCGGCCTGCCGGTACTCCACCTGTACGCCGGCTCGGGATTTATCGGCGACTCCTAAGCGTTATCCAAGGCATGAGTATCTTCAGCAGGAAGTCAGAAAACGTCACCGACGTATCCAGCCCCGCCACGCAGGCGGCTGATACCGGCACTTCGGCCGCCGCAGGCCCGGGCACCGAAGCGGAGAAAACGGATGAGCAGTGGCGCCAGGAACTATCGCCCGAGGAGTTCCGCGTGCTGCGGCAGGCCGGCACGGAACGCCCGTACACCGGTGAGTACTGGGACACCCACACGGCCGGCGTGTACCAGTGCCGGGCGTGCGGCTCCGAGCTTTTCACGAGCAAGGAGAAGTTCGACTCGCACTGCGGCTGGCCCTCGTTCTGGGCTCCCCTGGCCGACGGGACTGTCAGGTACATCCACGACCGCACCCTGGGCATGGACCGGGTGGAAGTCCGCTGCGCCCAGTGTGAATCCCATTTGGGCCATGTCTTCGACGGCGAGGGCTACGGCACCCCGACTGACCAGCGCTTCTGCATCAACTCGGTGTCCCTCAAGCTTGTCCCGACGGACGACGCCGGGCAGTGATCCGGAGCCCGCAGGCCCGCCCCGCGCTGTAGCTGGGGCGGGCTTCCGGCCCGCATGAGACAGTCTTTCTTACGCTCAGGCAAATTTTGGATTAGTGATTCTGCTTGCTTGCTACGCTCGCCGTAGACCTCGAAAGCAACCAGAAAGGCGCCCGTCGATGATGACCACGACCGCTCCCACCACACCGGCTCCGATCACTCCCGTCGCCCCGGACTGGCTCCGGCTCAAGTCGGCCGCCACGGATCTGCAGGCCCTCCAGAGCCAGGACGGATCCGTCCCGGACACCGCAGCGCATGAGTCGGCAGCGGGGCATGTCCACGCCATCACCTCGGCGATCACTGCCCTCGCCCCGGCTTTCCCGCATGACGCCCGCTACCTGGAGCTCCTCGTCGCCGACTTCGACCGTTGGGCCGATGCCGGATTCGGCGTCCCGGACTTCCTCGACTCGCTGCAGGCTTTCCAGCCCCAGCAGCACCGGGTCAACGGCCTGCAGCATCTGGTGGTGTTCCCCATGTACACGCAGAACGGCAGCAGCAACCGCTTCGTCGAGGCCGTCCTGATCGAAGTCATCTGGCCCGAATTCATCGAAGGACTCGAAGCCGGCGACTACTCCAACAAGCTCTTCGTGCCGATCCGCTTCCTCGACTTCACCCCCGGCTATGACACCAACTCCGCCGTCCTGTTCCCCGAGACCGTCGCGGTCCGCGAGACCCCGACGTTCACCTGGGGCGCGATCTTCGCGGACCGCGAGGCCGCCCGCTTCCGCCGCGTCCTGCGCGCCGCCGCGGACATCACCTCCCTGCAGTTGCCCGACGACGCCGCAGCCCTGCTGGAAGACCAGGAACTCACGCAGGAAACCTTCGTGATGTGGGACCTGATCCACGACCGCACCCACATGCGCGGCGACCTGCCGTTTGACCCCTTCATGATCAAGCAGCGGATGCCGTTCTTCCTCTACTCGCTCGAGGAACTGCGCTGCGACCTGACCGCGTTCCGTGAGTCCGTCAAAATCGAAAAGGACGAGGACGCCGACCCGGAAGCGCGCCGGCACGCCAAGCTGGTCCAGTACGCCGTCATCTTCGACCGCATCTTCCGCTTCGCGATCACCGGCAGCCGCGTCCGCAATTACGACGGCCTCGGCGGGCAACTGCTCTTCGCCTGGATGCACCAGCACCACGTGCTGCACTGGACCGACAGCAAACTCAGCATCGACTGGGATGCGGCCGCCGACGTCGTGATTGAGCTCGGTGCCAAAATCGAGGAGCTCTACTGGCGCTCAATCGACCGGCCCAAGACGGCGCATTGGCTGGCTGCCTATGCCCTGGTCTCCGGCACGGTCACCCCCAACCCGGCCTCCGTCTGGGCCAAGGGCCCGGACGCGCTGTCGCTGGACGGACCGCCGCGCGGCCTCACGGACCAGGTGCTGGATGATGAGTTCCCGCTGTCCATGTTCTACGAGGCGCTCGAAAAGAAGATGCGCCCCGTGATCGAGTCCACGGCCGGCATCACGGCGGCGTCCGGGACCGGCACCGCCGACGGTTCCGCGACCCCGGCGATGAACGCCGCATGAGCGACGTGACGGGCATGAATGTAGTGGTCACGGGCGGCAGCGGACCGTCAGGAATCGCCACTGCCCGTGCCCTGCGAAAGGCCGGCCACACGGTTTTCCTGGTCGGTTCCGACAGCGACCGGATCACCGCGGCCGCCGCCGAAGCCGGTCCCGGCGTGACGGCCCTCGTCTGTGATCTCGCCAGCCTGGCCGAGGTCCGCGCCCTGCGCGAGAGCGTACATGCAGCTCTCGCCGGCACCGCGGGGAGGATCGACGGCGTCATCCACCTCGTGGGAGGCTGGCGGGGCGCCAAGGGCATCACCGACCAGACTGACGAGGATTGGGACGTCCTGGAACGCGGCGCCATCACTACCCTGCGCAACGTCTCGCGGGTCTTCTACGACGACCTCGAGGCGTCGGCTGCCGGACGTTTTGCGATGGTCTCCTCCACCGCCGTGGACACGCCGACGGCGGGCGGCGCCAGCTATGTGGCCGCCAAGGCCGCGGCGGAGGCCTGGACCCTTGCGGTCGCCGACGGCTTCCGCCGGGCCCAGTCCGGCCGCGCCGAAGGCCCGATCGATCAGCACAGCGCTGCGACCATTTTCGTGGTGAAAGCCCTCGTCGACGCCGGGATGCGGGCCAAATCACCGGAACGGTCGTTCCCCGGATTCACGGATGTGGAGGACCTCGCCGCCGCCGTCGTCGGGCTTTTCGATTCCCCCGCCGCGCAGGTGAACGGCCAGCGGCTGGCCCTGATCCCGTGAACGTGGCAATGACAGCCGATCTCCTAGACTGAAAGCGTGAACAAACCGATGACGAGCACCGTTGAAGCTGCCCCTGCGAACACCGGGGCGCGGCTCCATGATCCCTCCGTCCGGGGCTTCGCCTCGGATAACTACTCCGGCGTCCACCCCGAGGTGCTGGCAGCCCTCGCCGCCGCCAACGAGGGCCACCAGGTTTCCTACGGGGAGGACGAGTACACGGAGCGGCTGCAGCAGCTGCTGGAAAAGCACTTCGGCGCGGGGATTGAATGCTTCCCGGTCTTCAACGGGACCGGCGCCAACGTCCTGTCCCTGCAGTCCCTGCTGCCGCGCTGGGGCGCCGTCATCTGCGCGTCCACGGCGCACATCAACATGGACGAGAACGGCGCACCGGAACGGATCGGCGGCATCAAGCTACTGCAGGTCCCGACGCCGGACGGCAAGCTCACGCCCGAGCTGATCGACCGCGAAGCCTGGGGCTGGGGCGACGAGCACCGCGCCCAGCCGCTGGCCGTGTCCATCACCCAGACCACCGAGCTCGGCACCTGCTACACCCCGGAGGAAGTGCGCGCCATCGCGGAGCATGTCCACGCCAAAGGCATGAAACTGCACATGGACGGCGCCCGGCTGGCCAACGCCGCCGCGCACCTGGGCGTTCCCCTGCGGGCCTTTACCCGCGACGCCGGCGTCGACATCCTCTCCTTCGGCGGCACCAAGAACGGCCTGCTGTTCGGCGAGGTCGTTATTGCGCTGAACCCGGAGGCATCCCCCGGGCTGATCTACCTGCGCAAGATGAACATGCAGCTCGCATCGAAGATGCGGTTCATGTCAGCCCAGTTCATCGCCCTGCTTGACGGCGATCTCTGGCTGCGGTCAGCCTCCCACGCCAACGCCATGGCCGCCCGGCTGCGGGCCGGCGTCCAGGAGATCCCCGGCGTGGAGCTGAGCCAGAAAACGGAGTCCAACGGCGTCTTCGCGATCCTGCCGGCCGGAGTGGCGGACCGCCTGCGCGCGGCGTTCCGCTTCTACGACTGGAATGAGGCGACCCGCGAGGTCCGCTGGATGTGCTCCTTTGACACCACGGAGGACGACGTTGATTCATTCCTCGCGGCCATCCGGCGGGAGCTCGCGGCCGGCTGATTCAAGGCTGCCCGGCAGCCCGTCCGCCGCCCGGCGGCGAGCCTGCCGGGCCATCGGCCCTGGAGTGCATAATCTGCGATGGTGAGCTCACTCGAACAGGTTCCGACGGATTTCCTTTTTGCCTTGGGCACTCTCCGCCACGCCAGGGTCAGGCGCGAACTGCACCTGGATGAGATTCCCGCGCCCACGAAGCTTGCGCCTTTCGCGGTGGCGCTCGGAGCTGAAATCCTCGGTCCCGGAGACGACGCCGCGGGCCCGGTCCACGGTCCCGCCGCGGCGGGCCTGGCGCCGGCTAGCGGAAGCGACGACGTCGAACTGGCGACCGGCCGCTTCATCCTCCTGCACGATCCGGCCGGATCGACGGTCTGGGACGGCGCCTTCAGGATCGTCACCTACATCCGGGCCCAGCTCGAGCCCGACATGGGCAATGACGCCCTGCTGGGATCCGTCGCCTGGACATGGCTCGTCGAGGCCCTGGAAACCCACCAGGTGCAATACCGGGCAGCAGGCGGCACGGCGACCCGCGTTCTCTCGGAGGGTTTCGGAACACTCGCCGACCGGCCGGATTCAATCGACATCGAACTGCGCGCCTCCTGGACTCCGGCCACCCCGGACATCGCTCCGCACCTGGAGGCCTGGGCGGACATGGTGTGTACGTTCGCCGGGCTTCCGCCGCTGCCCGAGGGCGTCACGGCGCTCCCCCGGCGGCTTCAGGGCGAGGCCTGACAGGCCCAGCCCTGCCTGCTGACGCGCCCGGGACCATGTTGTCGGTAAACTGTAGACACCATGAGCCCTAAGATTCCGGAAACTTCCACGGACGACGCCGTTCAAAGCAGGACCGCCGTTCAAAGCACGGCACAGGACGCTGACGCCGCAGCCCACATCACGGTGGAAGGCTTCGACAGCCTGGTCCCCGAAGTGATCGACCTCAACTCTCCGCGCGACGGCGTCCCCCTCGTGATCGAGACCCAGTCCGGACTGGAACGCTGCGCCGCGGCCCTCGCTGCAGGTCACGGCCCGGCGGGAGTGGATGCCGAACGGGCCTCCGGCTTCCGCTACGGCCAGCGCGCCTTCCTCGTCCAGATCCGCCGCGAAGGATCCGGCACCTGGCTCATCGACCCCGAGCCCTTCCAGGACCTCCGGATTATCAACGACGCACTGCAGGGCGTCGAATGGATCCTCCACGCCGCCAGCCAGGATCTCCCCTGCCTGTCAGAGCTGGGGATGTGGCCGGACAAGCTCTTTGACACCGAACTGGCCGCACGGCTGGCCGGCCTCCCCCGGGTGGGCCTTGCCGCCGTGATCGAGCAGCTTCTGGGCTTCGGTCTCGCGAAGGAGCACTCTGCCGCCGACTGGTCCACCCGCCCGCTGCCGGAGCCGTGGCTGCGCTACGCAGCCCTCGACGTCGAGGTCCTCACCGAACTGCGTGAGGAACTCATCGAGCTGCTCGTCGCGGACGGCAAGCTCGGCTACGCGGAACAGGAGTTTGCCGCCATCCTCGACGCCGGGCAGGCCCCGCCGCGCGTTGATCCGTGGCGGAAGACCTCCGGGCTGCACCAGATCCGCGACCGCCGCCAGCTCGCCGCCGTCCGGGAGCTGTGGCTGGAACGGGATTCGCTGGCCCAGAAGCGCGATGTGGCTCCCGGCCGGCTCCTTCCGGACTCGGCCCTCGTCTCCGCCGCCAAGGCCATGCCCACCACCGTCCCGCAACTGCTGGGCACCAAGGGCTTCCACGGCCGCGCCGCACAGCGTGAAGCTCCGCGCTGGCTGCGCTGCATCAGCGCAGCCCTTGCCCTGGAAGACCTTCCGCCGCTGCATTTGCCGACGAATGCGCCGCCTCCCCCGCGCGTCTGGGCCGACCGTGACCCGGTGGCCGCTGCGCGCCTTGCCACGGCCCGGCCCCGGCTGCAGGCCACGGCCGAGAAGCTGAACCTGCCGCTGGAGAACCTGCTGACCCCGGACTACCTCCGCCGTGTCGCGTGGCGTCCGCCGGCGGAACTGACGGAGGAAGGCGTGAGCCAGGACCTCCTTGAGCTGGGCGCCCGTCAATGGCAGATCGAGATTGTGGCCCCGGTCATCACCGAGGCGTTCCGCAACCCTGAGCCGCTGCCCGCCAAGGAACCGCGCCCTGCCGCGGAGGCCCCGCCCGCGACCTCCGCCTAGCTGCCGGCCGGCACACCGGCTCCACCTCTTGCCAGCGATGTTACTGACGAGTAACATTTTGCATGTTGTCTCCCGGATCCCCGCTGCCCGGCACTCCGCCGGCACGGGTCCGGAACCCATGTCTCAATGAGGAGTCCCACGTGAGCCACACCCGGAGCACCGCGAAGGCCCGTACCGTCAGAGACGTCGTCTTCGTCGACGGCGTCCGCACCCCGTTCGGCCGTGCCGGCGACAAGGGAATCTACGCCGGAACCCGCGCCGACGATCTGGTGGTGAAGTGCATCCGTGAACTGATGCGCCGCAACCCCGCCCTGCCCGCGGAACGGATCGACGAGGTGGCCATCGCCGCCACCACCCAGACCGGCGATCAGGGCCTGACTATCGGCCGCACCGCCGCGCTGCTCGCCGGACTTCCCCGCACCGTGCCCGGCTTCGCCATCGACCGCATGTGCGCCGGGGCCATGACGGCCGTCACGACGACGGCGAGCGGCATCGGCTTCGGCGCCTACGACGTTGTCATTGCCGGCGGCGTCGAACACATGGGCAACCACCCGATGGGCGCCGGAGCGGACCCCAACCCCCGCTTCGTCGCCGAACGGATCGTGGACCCGGCCGCCCTGAACATGGGCAACACGGCCGAGAACCTGCACGACCGGTTCCCCGCGATCACGAAGGAGCGCACGGACGCCTACGCCGTCGCCTCCCAGACCAAGCTGGCTGCCGCGTACGGGAACGAGCAGATCCAACCGGACCTCGTGCCCGTCGCCACGATGAAGCCCGGCCAGGGCTGGACGGTCAACACCGTGGACGAGCCGCCGCGCCCCGGCACCACCACCGAGGACCTCGCCGCGCTCCGCACCCCGTTCCGCGCGCACGGCCGGGTCACGGCCGGCAACGCCGCGGGCCTGAACGACGGCGCCACCGCCGCGCTGCTCGCCTCCGCCGACGCCGCGGAGGAACTCGGCCTGCCGGTCAAGATGCGCCTCGTCGGCTACGCGTTCGCCGGCGTCGAACCCGAGGTCATGGGCATCGGGCCGGTCCCGGCCACCGAAAAGGCCCTCAAAAACACCGGCCTGAGCATCGAGGACATCGGGCTCTTCGAAATCAACGAGGCATTCGCCGTGCAGGTGCTCAGCTTCCTGGACCACTTCGGCATCGCCGACGACGACCCCCGGGTGAACCGCTACGGCGGGGCGATCGCCGTCGGGCATCCGCTGGCCTCCTCCGGGGTGCGGCTTATGAACCAGCTCGCCCGGCAGTTCGAGGAAGACCCGTCGGTCCGCTACGGACTGACGGCCATGTGCATCGGTCTGGGCATGGGCGCCACCGTGATCTGGGAAAACCCGCACCACGCCGACTACGGCACCGAAGCAGCCTTTGAAGATTCTTCCGCCACCACCGAGACTGGAGCCGCAGCATGAGCGCCGCCGATTTCCACAAGCTTGCCGGGCTCTTCCCGGATGAGACCGTCACGCACTCCTACGTCCAGGACATTGCGCTGCCCGGCGTCGACGGACAGCCCAGCGCCGGTACCTTCGCGCTCATCACCCTGGACAACGGCCTGGACCACTCCAAGCCCACCACGCTCGGGCCGAACACGCTCGTTGAACTCGGCACCGTCCTGGAGGTACTGAGGGAACGCGCCGCCCGCGGCGAGATCGTCGGCGTCGGCGTCACCGGCAAGCCGTACTTCCTGGTCGCCGGCGCGGACCTCTCCGCGGTCAAGTCCGTCAGCAGCCGCGAACACGGGCTCTGGATGGCCCAGCTCGGCCACGACGTCTACGCCACCCTCGCCAACCTGGGCGTCCCCAGCTTCGCATTCATCAACGGCCTCGCGCTCGGCGGCGGGCTCGAGCTCGCGCTGCAATCCACCTACCGCACCGTCTCCACCACGGCCGGCGCCCTCGCCCTGCCCGAATCCTTCCTGGGCCTCATCCCGGGCTGGGGCGGCGTGTACATCCTGCCGCGGCTCATCGGCCCGGAAAACGCCGTCAAGGTCATGATCGAGAACCCGCTGAGCAACAACCGGACCCTGACCGGGCCGCAGGCCTACAAGATCGGCATCGCGGACGCTCTCTTCGAACCCGCCGACTTCGTCGAGCAGTCTTTGACCTGGGCGGCCCGGGTCCTCTCCGGCGCCGAAACCCCGGAGCGGGCAAACGCCGTCGACCCCTCCGATCCTGAGGTGACCACCCGTTGGGCTGCCGCCGTCGCCGCGGGCCGGGCCTTCGTCGAGGCAAAAACCTCCAACGCCTCCCCCGCCCCGGCCAAGACCCTGGACGTCCTGGAAGCCAACCGCACCCTGAGCCAGGCCGAATCCGCGCAGCTCGAGTGCGAGACCCTCGCGGTGTTGATGCAGAGTGATGAGTTCCGCTCCACGGTGTACGCGTTCCTGGACCTCGTACAGCGCCGGGCCAAGCGGCCCGCGGGCGCCCCGGATAAGAAGCTCGCCCGCCCGGTCGGCAAGATCGGCGTCGTCGGCGCCGGGCTGATGGCCAGCCAGCTCGCACTGCTGTTCGCCCGCCAGCTGAAGGTGCCGGTCGTGATGACGGACATCGACCAGGCCCGGGTGGACAAGGGCGTGGGCTACGTCCACGCCGAGGTGGACAAGCTCCTGGCCAAGAAGCGGCTCAGCCCGGACGCGGCCAACCGCACCAAGGCCCTCGTCACCGGCTCGGTTTCCAAAGAGGCTTTCGCCGACGCCGACTTCGTCATCGAAGCGGTCTTCGAAGAACTGAACGTCAAGAAGCAGGTCTTCAAGGAGGTCGAGGCAATCGTCTCGGCGGAGTGCATCCTGGCGACCAACACCTCGTCCTTGTCCGTCACCGCGATGGCCGAGGACCTGGAACACCCGGAGCGGCTGGTCGGTTTCCACTTCTTCAACCCGGTGGCCGTTATGCCGCTGCTGGAAATCGTCCGGGCACCGAAAACCGACGACGCCGTCCTCGCCACCGCGTTCGAGCTCGCCAAGGGGCTGAAGAAGTCCGCCGTCCTGGTCAAGGACGCCGCGGCATTTGTGGTCAACCGCGTCCTGCTGCGGCTCATGGGCGAAGTCACGGCGGCCTTCGATGAAGGCACGCCCGCCGAGGTGGCCGACAACGCACTGCGCCCGATGGGGCTGCCGATGACCCCGTTCACGCTCGGCGCGATGGTGGGCCTACCTGTTGCGCAGCATGTCCAGGAGTCCCTGCACGCCGCGTTCGGGGACCGGTTCACGGTGTCCCAGAACCTGCAGAACCTCATCGACAACGGGGTGAAGAGCATCTGGGCTTCATCGGACGGTGCAGCGGCAAAGGATGCCGACGGCAAGCCGTTCATTCCGGCTGAGACCCTGGCGTTGATGAGCTTCGGCGACTCGCCGTCCACCGCCGAGGACGTGCTGCGCCGCACCCAGGACGCCCTGGCCGAGGAAATCGGCCTGATGCTGGATGAGGGCGTGGTGGCCGGGCCGGAAGACATCGACCTATGCATGATCCTCGGCGCCGGCTGGCCGATGTTCCTGGGCGGCATCACCCCGTACCTGGACCGGGTGGGCGCGTCCGAGCGGGTCAACGGCAAGCGCTTCCTGGCTCCCGGCGTAGCCTCCGCCCCGGAGGGCGCTGCGGCGTAACTGAGAAGCAGGATCGCAGCCCGGACGGTGGACCTACCGTCCGGGCTGCGCTGTTTCGCCATAGTGACGACCGGTCAGCCACTGACAATGCCGCCATCCGCCGGCAAAGAGCCCCGGTGCTCACGGCGGCCTCCCAGCGGAACATGGCACCATGGAAATATGACTTCTGCGCGCGGTTTTTCCGGCTTCTTCCGGCGGCCCCAGCCCATCAAACCCGAGGCAGGTCAGGAATCGGTGTGGGACTACCCGCGGCCCCCGAGAGTCGAGCCGCGATCGGAACGGATCATTGTTCGGCTGGGCGGGCAGGTGATCGCCGATACCACTGATTCAGTGCGCGTTCTGGAAACGAGTCATCCGCCTGTCTACTATCTGCCTCTGGACTCATTCCCTGCCGGTGTCCTCGTTCCGGCCCCGGGCACCAGCTTCTGCGAGTTCAAGGGGGAAGCGCACTACTTCGACGTAGTCGCCGGCGGAGTCGTCGCTCCCCGTGCCGGGTGGACCTACCCGGAACCGACCCGGGGATTTGAGTCCCTCAGTACCAGGGTGGCCCTCTACCCGGGCCACATGGACTCCTGCGAGGTCGACGGCGAACAGGTGACCTTCCAGGACGGTGACTTCTACGGCGGCTGGATCACCAGGCAGATCGTTGGACCGTTCAAGGGCGGCCCGGGCACGGCCGGATGGTGACGTCAGGGTAAGTGCGGCGCAGTCCGCCGCTAGGGGTATAGCGGCTAGGACCCCGGGTCTTCGTTTCGATTCCGATTGGCGGCCTGGCGCATTGTCCAGCGGACGATCAGGGTCACCGAAACGATGACAATGGCGGCCATCGCCAGCATCCCGAGCAATACGAACGCGTTCCATCCCTCAAACCTCATCAGTCCCCCGGTCCCGGTCGGATGTTTGTGCTGACTCTACTCCGCCGGCCACTGACACCACAGTGATCCAGCCCCGTCACCCAGCCCTGACGCTCACTCCTGCCCGACCGAAAAGAGCCTCGCGTAGTTGAGGCACATGCTCAGGCTTTCGTTGGCGGGCACGCGCGCCCCCGCCAGGTCCACGGTGTCCCCCTCGGACAGCGCCGACCCGTCCGGGAGCGCCAGCGTCTCGCCCTCGAAGGTGGTTCCTTCCGGAAAAATCAACGTAGACGTTTCGCCGTCCGGGGCGCGCAGGATGACACAGCCGGCACCGTCAGCCTCAAGGCTTCCGGTAAGTACGCCGGGCTCTTCCGGAGCGGACGATGCCCCGGCGTGGACCACGGCCTTTTTGCCGTCGGCGCTGAGCAACACCCGGGTCGGCATTTCCTGGACTCCCGGCGTCGCGGTGATCCCGGCCTCTGCTCCCTGCGGTGTTGTGGCTGTGCACGATGCCAGAAGAAGCGCAATGCAGGTTGCCCCGCCGAAGGTCGTCCTGCGTTTCATCCCTGTCCCCCATCGCGAAAGCTGTCTCTCGCCCCCAGCTTAGGACAACTTACTGGCATCGTCCCGGACAAGGGACGATCCCGGATCCGGCGCGGTCCTGACTCGCCGCCGGCCGCTCCAAAGCTAGAGTGGTGCCCATGACGCAGGGGAACGCGGCCGCCGAGCCGCTGGTGCACATTCAGGATTTCCGCATGGATTTCGGGGACAAAACGGTGATCCGGGATTTATCCTTCGATGTCCGCGCCGGGGAGACTTTCGGTTTCCTCGGCAGCAACGGCTCCGGAAAAACCACCACGCTGCGGGCGCTGCTGGGCATCTACCAGCCGACCGCCGGGACCTTGCACATCGGCGGCAAACCTTTCACCCCCGCGGACGGGGCCCGGCTGGGCTACCTTCCGGAGGAACGCGGGCTCTACAAAAAGGAATCCGTCCTGGATGTGATGGTCTACTTCGGCCGGCTCAAAGGCCTGGGCAAGGCCCGGGCGAAGGCCTGGTCCCAGGATTATCTGGAGCGCGTGGACCTGGCCGAGAAGGCGGGCATGCGGCTGGACAAGCTCTCCGGCGGCCAGCAGCAGAAAGTCCAGCTCGGCGTGACCATCATGAACGAGCCCGAGCTGCTGATCCTGGACGAACCGACCAAGGGCTTTGACCCGGTCAACCGGCGCCTCCTGATGGACATCATCGAGGAACAGAAACTCGCCGGGGCAACGGTCATTATGGTCACCCACCAGATGGAGGAAGTCGAGCGGCTCTGTGACCGCGTCATCCTGCTCAAGGACGGCACGGCCCGCGCCTACGGCACAGTCGCCGAGGTCCAGGAACAATTCGGCGGCACGCTTTACCGGCTCACCTACGCTGGTTCCCTGCCCGCCTCGGCCCTGTTCGACGTCGTCTCCGACACTGGCGGACACGCCGAACTTTCGCCGCGCCCCGGCGGGGACGAAGCCACGGTGCTGCGCGAGCTGGTCACCGCCGGCGTCGCGGTCAAGGCGTTCACCACCGCACGAACATCCCTCGACGAGGTCTTCATCAAGATCTACGGCGAAGCCCACGAACTGGCGGAGGCATAAACGGCATGAGCAACCAGGCACCTACCCGCCCGGCCGGGCAGCCGGCTCCCGCACCGGATTCCCGGCTGACACCGGCGCCGGCGCGGCACCCGTTCGCCCGGCACAACCTCGGAACCGTCGTCGGCTTCGAATTCGGCCGCACGGTCAAGAAGCGCCGCTTCTGGATCGCGACCCTGGCCATCCCGGTGGTGATCGCCATTGTGGTCCTGCTCGTCTACGTCAGCAATTCAACGACGGCGGCGAGCGCCGATGCGCAGAAGGACGCCGCGGTTTCCTTCACCTACACCGACGACTCCGGGCTTATCCCGGCCGACCTCGCCGCGGCCATGGGCGGCCGGATCGCGAACGACCCTGCCGCAGCACTCGAGGACGTAAAGGCGGGGCTCTCGGAGGCGTACTTTGCCTATCCGGCTGACCCGGCCGCGACGCCGATCAAGGTTTATGGCGCCGACCAAGGGGTCTTTGAGAACGGCAAGTACGATGCCGTCGCCACCCAACTCGTGGTGACCGCGGCGCAGGCCAAAGTCGGTTCGCCGCAGCTGACCGCCATCGCGAGCGGAAATGTCCGCACCGAGGCCCAGGCGTTCAAGGATGGCCAGCCAGCCGGCGGGATCGGCTCCGTGGTCCCGCCGCTGATGTTCCTGCTGATCTTCTATGTCACCCTGATCCTGCTGTCCAACCAGATGCTCAACAGCACCCTGGAGGAGAAGGAGAACAGGGTCACTGAGATGATCCTGACCACCCTGAATCCGACCACCCTCATCATCGGCAAGGTCATTGCCCTGTTTATGGTGGGGCTGGTCCAGATGCTGGTGTTCCTGACGCCCGTCGCCGTCGGCTATGCCTTCTTCCGTGAGAAGCTCGCCTTCCCCGACTTCGACCTCTCCACCCTGAGCTTCGAGCCCGGCCAGATGGCCGTCGGCGCCCTGTTGCTTCTGGGCGGCTTCACGGTCTTCACCGGTGTCCTCGTCGCGATCGGGGCGGTGATGCCGACGGCCAAGGACGCCGGCACGATCTTCGGGCCGCTGATGGCCCTGATCTTCATCCCCTTCTACACGATCAGCCTCATCGTCTCCGACCCCCACTCGCCGATTGTGCAGGCCTTTACGTACTTCCCGCTCTCCGCCCCGGTGACGGCATTGCTCCGGAACGCCTTCGGTACGCTCAGCCCGGTTGAGTCCGGCATCGTTATCGCTGAGCTGTTCATCACCGGCGCCCTCATCCTCCGCCTGGCGGTCCACCTGTTCCGCTACGGCTCCATCCAGTACAACAGCAAGCTCTCCATCTCCGGGACGTTCCGCAAACGGAATGCGCCGACAGTGAGATGACGCTGTCGCGTTAGCTGCGCCGCCGCGACCCCCGCGCGTCGGTCAATTTCCTCTCCCCCGGAATCGCTTAGCATCGAAGCATCAAGTTTCTTGGGGGAAATGATGAATAAAGCGCAGAGGCGCGCTCACATGGAGCGTCCTTGTCCGCAGTGCGGTTCCCGGGTCATCCCGATCTGGAAGGACGAACGGTCCGCGGCCGCAGCCCAGCCCGACTGGCAGGTGATCGCGCGGCAGTGCAGCCGGCAGGGCTGCCGGCTCAGTGACTCACGACGATGGCCGGCAATGGCCTAACCCAACACCTGCGTGAACGTCACCTGCCGGTCGGCCGACCTGCATCCGGATCGGCTCCCGGCGTGTAGGCGAACACGTAAGCAAACGCGGGCCTGGTGTATGCGACGCCCCGGCCCGCGGCGCGGATCAGCTCCGGCCGGTTGGCGTCCGGTTTCTTGGGCACGAGGTACCGGTCCAGGCCCTCCGTATCAAGCAGGTAGGTCTCGCCCCGGTTTGTCACGGCGGCCTCGAGCCGCAGCGTGGGATCGAGGGCGGCAAGGCTCGCGTCTCCGTGGCTCGCGTTTGCGAGCAGCAGCCCGCCCGGTTTGAGATAGCGCCGGCAGTTCTCCCAGACCGGGCCGGCGTACAGCGAGATCAGCAGATCGAACCCCTCGTCCGGGACTGCCAGGGCCGTCGTGTAGTCCGCGGCGAGGAATTCAACCGCCGTTCCCGCACCGGGCACGGTACGGCCCGGAATTTCGGCCCGGACAAGATCGCCGTTGGCGAAGAACGCTGCGGCCCGGCGGTCGACGTCGACGTAGGTGACTTCCGGGATCGCCGACGACGGGGACAGGTCGACGTAGCAGCCCGGGTACAGTGCCCGTCTCGGAGCCCAGGCCTGCGCAAGGGCACGGAACATTCCTGACCGGTCCCCGATGGAGTCCCGGTATGAGGACCACGTGGCTTTCGGCCGGGATGTCACACAGTGTGCCCTTGGGGATCCCGGGCGTCGGCTCCGCCCGGGGCCGCGCCCGGTGTCGCTGCGGGAGGCACCGGCTGCGACGCCTTCCGCGGTCGAAGCGCCACCACTCCGGCCAGGATCAGCAGCACGGCAATGCCGTGCAGGGCATCGATCGGTTCACCCACCAGGAGCCAGCCGATTGCCAGCGCCACCACCGGCGGGATGTAGGTCGCGCTCGACGCCATGATCGCGCCGAGACGGTCAACGATGAAGTAGTACAGGATGTAGGCGGTACCTGTGCCCAGCAGTCCCAGCCCGAGGATCATGGCAACCAATGCCCGGACGTCCCCGCCGATGGCCGTAATGCCATTGAAGTCCGTGACAACGGCGAGTGTCAGGAGTGCGAGGCCCATCTGGTAGGTGGTGAGCGCGGCGGCAGGGATTGACAATCCCACCAGGAACTTCCTTGCATATACGAAGGACAGTCCCACGCTCGCGGAGCCCAGCAGCATAAAGGCGACCCCGGCCGGGTCCACAGAGCCGGCGGCGTTCCACGGGCGGGCGATCAGCAGCACCCCGGCGAAGCCCGCCACGACCCCGAGGATCCGGAGTGCGGTGATACGTTCGCTGCGCAGGAACACCGCGGCTGCGAGGAACGTGAAGAGCGGGATCGCGCCGCTGAGAGCCCCTGCAATCCCCGACGGCAGCAGCGCGGTTCCCGAGGCGAAGGCGAAGAAGTAAGCGCTGGTCGCGAGGACGGACATCACGACGAAGTGGTGGATGTGCCGCAGATGGCGGAGTTTGATGTCCCGCCGGAGGAGGGCGTAGGCCAGGACGGGCACGAAGCCGCAGGCAACCCGGAGGAAGGTGATCTGGCCCGCCGTGATCGTCTCGGAGGCCCATTTCATAAAGATGAAGTTGCTGCCCCAGATCAGCCCGAGCGCGCCGAACGCGGCCATGGCTGTCCTCTGCGCCCGTTGCGGGTTCATTCGGTGCCGGCCACAGGCTGGGTTGCGGCGGATAGGATCCTCATGCCTGTGACGGTACAACCACGGCAGCGCACAGTTAAATTCGCCCCGCGCAATGCGGGCGGCGAATTTCGGGCGGCGGCGCGGGTCAGCCTGGCCAAGGCGTCATCCGGGCCTGGCAAAACACGTACGGTCAGGGGCGAAGTTCCCTGAGTCTCCCGTCGCTGAGCTCCAGAACCCGGTGCGCCTGGGTCCGGGCGTAGTCCTGATCATGGGAGACCAGGACCACGCCGGCCCCCCGCGCGGCGGCGTCGCGGACGGCGGTCTCCAGCAGCCTCAGGCCGTGCCGGTCCAGCCCCACTGTGGGTTCGTCGAGGACGAGCAGCGCCGGCCGGCGGGCGAGCACCGTGGCGAGGGCGAGCAGGCGCTGCTGTGACGCGGAAAGCTCGGCCGGGTGTTCTCCCGCCGACGGGGCGAGCCCGACGGCGGCCAGCGCCTCCAGCGCCATCGCATCGGCGTCGTCCCGGGATAACCGCCCGGCCCCCGTTCCTGTTCCTGCTCCGGGGCGCTGCCCGGCCAGGAGCGCCCGCAGCCGGTTGCGGCGACGTCCGGCGTCGCCCGAGGCGAGTCCGGCATGCAGGTCATGAAGTCCGAAGCGGACTTCGCGCAGCACGGTCCGTTCGAAGAGCTGGTCGCCGGGGTGCTGGAACAACAGGCCGACAGAGGCGGCGACCATCCCGGCGGGGCTGCCTGCAATGCTGCTGCCGCAGATCCGCACGTCCCCGGTCGTTGGCCGCAGGAGGCCGTTGAGATGCTTGAGGAGAGTGGATTTGCCGGCACCGTTGGGGCCCGTGATCGCCACAATCTCACCCGGCTGAACTGTCAGGTCCAGATGCTGCAGGATCTGCTTCGACCGGACCTGCCCGGGCTCGGCCGTGGTCCTCCTTGATCGCAGCGTCGTGGGGTCCTGCGGGTAGCCGAAGCACACTCCCCTGAGTTCAAGGATCCCGGGGGCGTCAGGTCCGCCGGAGAAAGGAGCCAACGGCAGCGGGCGGGTTCCGGAATCCGGCCCGCCGGCCACCACCACGCCCGACGCTTCGAGCGCCGCGGAACCGGCCAGCTGCTCCGGCGATCCGGTGGCGGTGACTGTGCCGCCGTCGAGGACGGTCCAGTGCGAGGCGGCCTCGGCAAGCCCGTCAGCCGCCTGGCTGAAGGCTACGACGGCGGTCCCCGCCGCGAGCAGCGTCCGGATCAGATCCATGACCTCGCCGGCGCCGGTCCGGTCCAGGGACGCCAGCGGTTCATCGAGCACCAGGACCTCCGGTGCTGTAATGACGGCGCAACCCAGTGCCAGCCGCCGCTGCTCGCCGCCGGAAAGCGTTGCCGGATCCCTTTCCAGCAGCCCTGCCAGCCCCGTCACGTGCGCGGTCCGGACCACCTCGCGGTGCATCTCTTCCCGCGGCATGCCCCGATTCTCCAGGCCGAACGCCAGTTCCTCGGCCACGGTGGCCCGCACGGTGGAGAGCATGGCGGCCGCATCCTGAGGGACGAAACCCACCCGGTGTGACCATGCTGCCGGGTTGATGAGCGGATCCTCCGTCGTACCGTGGAAGTCCACCCGGTCGCTGCCAAGAGCCAGGCTGCCGGTCAGGGTGCCGGAGTGGCCGGGCCTCAGCCAGCCGGCGAGCAACTTGCCCAGCGTGGTCTTCCCGCTGCCGGACCCGCCCAGAACGGCAGTCAGGGTGCCGGGGCGAATCGACAGCGCGGCCCGGCGAAGCACCGGAGCGTCGTCTCCGTGGTAGCTGAAAGCTTCAATTGCGGCGCTGAGGACCGCCGGAGCCATGGTCACCATGCCGTCACCACCCGGGACCCGGAAAAAACTGCCCAAGGGACTGGGCAAGGGATTGGACGAGGGACTGCGGAACGGACTGCACAAGGCGGAAACTCACGGCGCCGGCGGCCGCCAGGATGGCCGCGGCCCGGAAACGACGTTGGGCCGCCGAATCAACGACCTCCCGGTAGCTGCTCCGCGCCCCTGGCCCGCCGAAGCCGCGGGCGTCCAGGGCCTGCGCCCGGTTGCCCGCGTCCGCCGTCAAGGCCAGGACCAACGGCACCATCTGCAGCCGCGCCGCCGCCAGCCTGGAGGACAGGCCTCCCCGGAGGACCAGGCCCCGGGCCTCCTGCGCCTGCCTGATGCGGTCCAGGCGGGCGGCGATCGCGGGCAGGAGCGTCAGGGTGGATGCCAGGACGAAGCCGAACTGCGGCGCCAGCCTGCGCGTGGTGAGGGCGGTCACCAGATCGGGGATGTTCACCGTGAAGGTGAAGAGCAGGAACACCAGCACGGGCACGGCGGTGCGTGCCGCCGATTCCCCGGCAAACCCCAGCCCCTCGCGCGGTGACCCGGGCAGGCCCCCATTGCGCCAGGACGGTCGTGCCCTCGGGAAAAAACAGCCCGTGGATCATCAGGAGCGACAGTCCCAGTGGCACCATGATGATGGCGGCTGCGGGCAGCACCCGTCCGGCGACGCCCAGCCGCACCGCTGCCAGGGCGACGGCGGCGGTCACCGTGACGGACAGCATCCAACTGGATGCCGCCGTCGTGATAACCGCGGTGCACGCTGCCGCCGTCAGGGCGGTGAGCGGATGGAATTCCCGGCGCACGGTCTCAGGCTTTGGTGTCCAGCGGCGCTTTGCCGGCGAGAACCCGGAACCTGCGGACAAACGGGAACTGCAGGGTAGTACGGCGCGGCAGGGCGTATACCAGCAGGGCCGCAATAACGAACACGATCGCCTTGTCCATAGGATCGGAGATAAGCGCCTGCTTGGTGATCGCGGCAAGCAGGGTATCACCCATGGCCCGGAACGCGCTGACAATTGCGCCGGTGCCGATGCCCGACGTGCCGCCGAACACGAAGGCTGCGATCGGCGCGGAGACGACTCCGGCGAGGATGCCGGTGACGAATCCGGCGACGGGAGCCAGGTAGAAGCGGCGGAACAGGCCGCCGCGGGCGGCCACGCCGGCGAGGAAACCGATCAGGGCTGCACCGGCCGCGAACGGAAGCACCGTGGGGTTGAAGAGGGACCAGACGATGCTGCTGAGTGCGCCCGTGGCGGCACCCGCGGCCGGTCCGGCCAGAATCGCGATCAGGACGGTGCCGATCGCATCAAAGTAGAACGGGAGTCCGGTGCTGCCCATCAGCTGGCCCAGGACGACGTTGAGCACGAGGGCGACGGGGATGAGGACCAGCGTGGACGTCGGAAGGGCAGGCAGGACGGCGACAATCAGCAGCATCGCGCCGAGGAGGAAGCCTCCGAGGGCCACGAGGGCCGAGAAACTGGCGAGGCCGTTGGTGATATCCGCCGGTTGGGTCAGGACCAGGAAGGCGTAGGTCGCCGCAATCGCGGCGGCGCCTGCGATTTCGAGCAGGCGGCGGCCGCGGCCGGCCGCCTGTCCAGAGGCAGGGAGGGTCAGGGAGGGCTGTGGCATGAGGATGGTCCTTCGGCTGGGAATTGGAACGTCCGCCTCATGTCACCTCGGCGCAGCAACTATCTTAGCGGGCGGCGACGTCCTGCAGCCACGCCACCGCTGCGTCCCTGGACGTGAAGAACCGGTGCGGGTACGTGGTCTCCCGGCTTGTCGCGGCAGCGACCACCCGGTCCACCGGGCTTGATCCAAGGACTGCAATCGCGAGCACACCGGTGCTTTGGGCAAATTCCCACCGGGCCCCCGCGCTGAATTCGACGTCGGTCATCTCAGAGAGCATGGGCATCGGCGTGCCGCCGGTGATCCGTTCCACCGCAAGCATGGCGTCCCTGGCGCCGTCGGCGTCCACGAAAGAGCCGGGACGCCACGTGCTGACGAGTATCCCCGCACTGACGCTGACCGAGTTCATTCCATCGGCGGCGTCGATCCGTTCCGGCTTCATTTCATTCATGATAGGCCTGACCTGCGGAAACACCGGGAAGCCGGCGTCTCACAAAGCGTGTCGAGGATGGCCTGGCTGGTCCGTAGTCAGCAGCGGACGGGCCTGGTGCCCAGCCGCGCCGCCAGCGCCCCGACGGAGGAGATCAGCTCCTCAAAGCACTGCTCCGGATCGTTGCCGGTGACGATCCTGGCGTTTGGCGGCAGTCCCCAGAGTCCGCGGAAGTCCGCGACCGTGGTGCCCACGAGCAACGGTGAATCCGTTTCGACGTCGACTGTCGCCAGCCGCGCCGCGACCGGTGTCCTGTTCACGGCGGCGGCTGCCGCGAACGCATCATGCATGTGCGCCACGTAGCCCTGGTCGTAGAGCCGGTGAAATTCCATGTAGAACCGGATGGCGTCAGAAAGGCACGCGACGAGCGGGTTGCTGGAGGTGCTGCGCAGTCCTTCGGGCTGGTCGGGCAGGACGAGTTCGGGATGCTCGGTGCCTGCGGCCGCGGCGAGGGCGCGGAGGTGCTCGGGGCGCATCTCGATCCGCTCCGTGGTTTCCAGGGCGCAGACCAGCGGCAACTGCTCCGGCGGCAGGCCGCGGTAGGCCGCGAAGACTTCCTTGGCCGCATGGGGGTCCACCGAGACGTTCCATTCCGCGGTCGGTGTGGTGTTGCCCTGGTAGTTGAAGCAGCCGCCCATGATGACCAGGCCCTTCAGCAGCCGGGGCAGCTCCGGTTCGCGCCGCAGCGCCAGGGCGAAGTTGGTCAGCGGGCCGGTGATCAGCCCGGTGATCTCACCCGGACGGGCCCGCACCTCCTCAACCCAGACGTCGACGGCGTGCCGGGACGAGATCTCCTGGATTGGCGGCGGCAGCTCGGCGTGGCCGATCCCCTGCGGGCCGTGGGTTTCCTCGGTGGTGACGAGCGGGATTTCCAGGGGCACCTCGGCGCCGATGGCCACCTCGATCCCCTGCCGGCCGCACAGCTCCAGGAGGGACAGGTTATTCAGCGCCACCTGGCGGGCGCCGACGTTCCCGGCGGTGCAGGTGATGGCCTGGATTGCCACTTCCGGTCGGGACAGCAGATAGACCAGCGCCAGGGCATCATCGATTCCGGTGTCCACGTCCATCAATATGGTGGATGCCGGGGACAGCAACTCAGGTGCCATCAGAACAGTGCAACCTTCGGAGTCCTGGGGAAGATCGCTTCGAGTTCCGCGAGCTCGCTGGCGCTGGGGATCCAGCCGGCCGCAGCCGCGTTCTCCCGGACCTGCTCGGGTTTTGTGGCGCCGGCGATGACGCTGCTGACCGCGGGCTGGGCCGCCAGCCAGGAGAATGCCACCTGCACTTCCGTGAGGTCCCGCGCTGCCGCGAATTTGCCGAAGGCGCGCAGTTGATCCCAATCGGCCTCGTGCACCAGATGCGTGCGGGTGCGGCTGAGCCGGGTCCCCTCCGGTGCGGTGCCCTCCGAGTATTTGCCGGTCAGGAGCCCGTTGGCGAGCGGGAAGTAGGGCAGCACGCCCAAGCCGTAGGCTTCCGCGGCGGGAGTGACCTCCAGTTCGGCCCGCCGGTCCAGCAGGTTGTAGTGGTTCTGGGTGGAGATGAAGCGCGCTCCCCCGCGGGCGCGGGCAGTAAATTCCGCCTCCGCGATCTGCCAGCCGGCCCGGTTGGAGTGGCCGATGTAGCGGACCTTCCCGCTGGTCACGAGTTCGTCCAGGGCCGCGAGGGTTTCCTCGATGGGAGTGAGCGGGTCCGGGGTGTGGAACTGGTACAGGTCGATCCAGTCCGTTCCCAGCCGCCGCAGGGATGCCTCCACGGCCGTGATGATGTACCGGCGGGATCCCCGGGCGCCGAAATCATTGCCGTTCGCACCCCGCATGTCCATGCCGAACTTGGTGGCCACGACGGCGTCGTCGCGGTGGCCGGCGAGGGCCTTGCCCAGCAAAGTCTCACTGAGGCCGGGGTCGCGCCCGTAGGTGTCCGCGACGTCGAAGAACGTGATGCCCGCTTCCAGGGCGGCCTGCACGACGGCGTCAGTCCCCTCTTGGGATTCTGTCAGGGTTCCGGCGCGGCCCAGGTTGTTACAGCCCAGTCCCACGACGGAGACTGTCAATCCAGAGTTTCCAACGCGGCGGTAAGCAGTCATGACTTCAGCCTACAACGGCCCGGATGGCCCCCGGACCTGGTCCGGGGGCGGGCCGGGCCGGCTTCCGTGGCTTACCCGGCAGGCAGCTTCAGTCCGTGCTCGTCCATGGCGTCCTGGATCTGCGCCAACGTGCGCGGACCCATCCCGTGCATCCCGGACAACCCGCGAACGCCCAGGGCTACCACCTGCTCAAGTGTTTCGACGCCCTCGTGGGCCAGGGACCGTCGGGCGGGAGCTGCCATCCCCACAGGAAGCGGGGTGCGGCCGGGCTGAGCAGGTTTGGACGTCATGGTTTGAGCCTTCCAATCGGTTTTCCCGGGGTGTGTCGTCGTTAAAGCGTAAAGCTGTTGGCGGGCTTTGCCGAGTGCTTGAGCTTAAATATGTTCTCGCCGAAGGCTGCGGCGCCGATGCTCAGTTTTGTGAAGTCCAGGTCCTCGCCGCGGATGCACACCTTGATGGCGTTGACGGTCTTGTTCACATCCGGGGTGAGGCAGAAGATGTTCAACTTGGAGTCCGAAAATTCGGAGCGGTCCACGACGCCGAGGCCCCGCCAGGCCAGGTGGCTGATCAGGGCGTCCTTGGCCTTTTCCTCCAGGTAGCGGTCCCGGTCCGTGCCGTCTTTGGTCTTCAGCGCGTACTGCGCCACCACCCAGAACTGCTCTTCTTCGGGGATTTCGGCGTAGCCGTCCTCGGCGCACTGAACCGCGAACGCGTCCATCAGGCCTTCCGCGGCGGCCGCGTCGGCGACGTCGGTCTCGTCGGTCTTGCTCTGGTGCCCTACGACGCCGTAGTTCATCACGAACTGGCTGTAGTCTTCGTCGAACCAGGCCTCCCTGAATTCCAGGATTCCCTCGTCATTGCGTTTGTAGACCCGGATAATTCCGCTCATGGGCCGGTTCCTTCCTGAATCGTCCCTTTGGCGGCACCCATGCTGGGAGCCGCCGGACGGTGTAGTGGTTCGTGGATGTGCCCGTTACAGCAGCGGCAGGCTTCCGGTGCTCGGGTGGTCCTGTCCGGGCAGCGGGCGGGCAAACGGCACCTTGGTCCCCAGCACCTGCGCCACGACGTCGTGGGTGATCTGCTGGGCGGTGAGGCCGACGCGTTCCAGCACCTGGCTGCGGGTCCCGTGGTGCAGGAACTCAACCGGCAGTCCGACCTCGTTGAGCGCCGTGTCCACGCCGGCCGCACGCATTTCCTGGCGGATCCGTGACCCGACACCACCGGCCCGCACGCCGTCTTCAATGCAGATGACAAGCCGGTGGTGCGAGGCGAGGGCGATAATCGATTTCCGGACCGGCAGGACCCAGCGGGGGTCCACGACGGTGGAGCTGATGCCCTGGGCTCCGAGCCGGTTTGATACGTTCAGCGCGAGGTCGGACATGGCACCCACACTCACAATAAGGACGTCGTTGTCGCTGGTCCCGGCAGGCCGGCGGGCGAGGACGTCGACGCCGTCGCCGAGGCGCTCCAACGCCTCGACCTCAACCCCGACGTTGCCCTTGGAGTAGCGGATCACGCTCGGGGCGTCGTCGATCGCGACGGCCTCGCGGAGTTCCTCCCGCAACCTCGTCGCGTCGCGGGGCGCCGCCAGGTGCAGGCCGGGCACAATCTGGACCATCGCCATGTCCCACATGCCGTGGTGGCTTGCGCCGTCGGGTCCGGTGACCCCGGCGCGGTCCAGGACCACCGTAACGCCGGCCTTGTGCAGGGCCACGTCCATCAGCAGCTGGTCGAAGGCGCGGTTCAGGAACGTGGCGTAGACGGCGACGACGGGATGGAGTCCGCCGAAAGCCATGCCGGCGGCGGAGGTAAGGGCATGCTGTTCGGCGATCCCGACGTCGAACACCCGCTCCGGGTGCCGGGCGGCGAACTTGTGCAGCCCCACCGGGATGAGCATGGCGCCGGTGATACCAACGATGTCCTCGCGTTCATCGGCGATGTCGGCTATCTCATCGGCGAAGACGGCGGTCCAGGACTTCGCTCCGGCAGCATCGGTCGGTTCGCCGGTTTCCGGATCGATAATTCCGACGGCATGGAACTGGTCCGCTTCATGGGCCCGGGCCGGTGCGTAACCGTGGCCCTTTTCCGTGATGGCGTGCACGATCACAGGCCCGGCATAGTGCCGCGCAGTGGACAGGGCGTGCTCCATGGCCTGGAGGTCGTGGCCGTCCACGGGACCGATGTACTTCATGCCCAGGTCCTCGAACATGCCCTGGGGCGCCCACCAGTCCTTGATGCCCTTCTTCATGGCGTGCAGGCTCTTGTAGGTGAACTGGCCGGCCGGGCCGCCGTTTTGCAGCTTGCGCTTCCACCACTCCAGCGCGCCCTCGTAGGCGGGAGCCGCTCGGAGGGAGTCGATGGTGGGGCGGAGGGAGGCAAGGTAGTCGGCGAAGCCACCCACGGTTGGCGCGTAGGAACGGCCATTGTCGTTGACCACGATCACCACGCGCCGCTTCTTGTCAGCTGCGATGTTGTTCAGGGCCTCCCAGGCCATGCCGCCGGTGAGTGCGCCGTCGCCCACAACGGCGATCGTAAACCGGTCACCGTCCCCTGTGAGCTGCCGGGCCCGGGAAATACCGTCGGCCCAGGACAGTGAGGACGAAGCGTGGGAGCTTTCGACGATGTCGTGCTCGGATTCGCCGCGGTCGGGGTAGCCCGAAAGACCGCCCTGCTGCCGGAGGGTGCTGAAGTCCTGGCGGCCGGTCAGGAGTTTGTGGACGTAGGACTGATGTCCGGTGTCGAACACGATGCTGTCGCGCGGGGAATCAAAGATCCGGTGCACGGCGATGGTGAGCTCGACGACGCCGAGATTCGGCCCCAGGTGCCCGCCCGTCTGCGAGACGTTGCCGATCAGGAAGCTCCTGATCTCGGCTGCCAGCTGCTTCAGCTGCGCCTCTGACAACTTACTCAGGTCCTGCGGATTCCGGATCGTGTCCAAGAGTCCCAACGGCCCCTCCTTCGGGTGGTAGACATGCCTTTTAACTCTAACGCCTCCGGACCGCCTGCCGTGCCGGACCCGGCAACGGGTCCCCCGGCGCGGTGCGGCGCCCGTCGGGGCAAAGACACCCGGTCAAGAACACCCGGGCAACAGCAAAGGTCCCGGCCGGTCAGTGACCGGCCGGGACCTTTCAGTGCATTTTCGACGGATGCACCGCCAATAGGCGCGCTACCGGCCTGCCCGGAGGCGGCGGCCGGTCAGGTCTGCGCCTAGTTGGCGGAAATCTGGCGCAGCACGTACTGCAGGATGCCGCCGTTGCGGTAGTAGTCCGCCTCGCCCGGGGTATCGATGCGCAGGACGGCATCGAAGGACGTTTCGGTGCCGTCTTCCGCGGTGGCCGTGACCTTGAGGGTCTTCGGCGTTGTTCCCTCGTTCAGCGCCGTGACGCCCTCGACGGAGAAGGTCTCCGTACCGGTCAGGCCCAGGCTGGCAGCGGACTCGCCGGCCGGGTACTGCAGCGGCAGGACGCCCATGCCGATGAGGTTCGAGCGGTGGATGCGCTCGTAGCTCTCGGCCACAACAGCCTTGACGCCCAGGAGCGCGGTGCCCTTGGCCGCCCAGTCACGGGATGAACCGGAGCCGTACTCCTTGCCGGCCAGGACCACCAGCGGCGTGCCGGCAGCCTGGTAGTTCTGCGCGGCATCGTAGACATACGCCTGCGGGGCGTCGGCCTGCGAGAAGTCGCGGGTGAAGCCGCCCTCGACGCCGTCGAGGAGCTGGTTCTTGATCCGGATGTTGGCGAAAGTACCGCGGATCATGACCTCATGGTTGCCACGACGCGAGCCGTAGGAGTTGAAGTCCTTGCGCTCCACGCCGTTGGCCAGCAGGTACTGCCCGGCCGGGGTGTCCGACTTGAAGGAGCCGGCCGGCGAGATGTGGTCCGTGGTGACGGAATCGCCGAGCTTGAGCAGCACACGGGCACCGGCGATATCCTTGACCGGTTCCGGCTCTGCCTTCATGCCGTCGAAGTACGGGGGCTTCCGGACGTAGGTGGACTTCTCGTCCCACGCGAAGGTGTCGCCGGCCGGGGTGTCGAGCGCCTTCCAGCGGTCGTCTCCGTCGAAGACGCCTTCGTAGCCGCGGGCAAACATGTCACTGTCGATCGAGGAATCGATGACCTGCTGGACCTCGACCGGGTTCGGCCAGATGTCCTTCAGGAAGACGTCGTTGCCGGCCTCATCCTGACCCAGCGGGTCGGCGTCGAAGTCGAAGTCCATGGTGCCGGCCAGGGCGTAGGCGATGACCAGCGGCGGGGAGGCCAGGTAGTTCATCTTGACGTCCGGGTTGATCCGGCCTTCGAAGTTGCGGTTGCCGGACAGCACTGCGGTGACAGAGAGGTCGTTGGCCTGGATGGCCTCGGAGATCTCGGCGTCCAGCGGGCCGGAGTTGCCGATGCAGGTGGCGCAGCCGTACCCGACGATGAAGAAGCCGAGCTTCTCCAGGTAGGGGGTCAGGCCCGACTTGTTGTAATAGTCGGTGACAACCTTGGAGCCCGGGGCGACGGAGGTCTTGACCCACGGCTTGGAGGTCAGGCCCTTCTCGACGGCGTTGCGGGCCAGCAGTGCGGCGGCCAGCATCACGGACGGGTTGGAGGTGTTGGTGCAGGACGTGATCGAGGCGATCGAAACCGCGCCGTGGTCCAGCTCAAACTCACGCCCGTCGGCGGTGGTGACACTGACTTTGGTGCTCGGACGGCCGTCGCCGGCGGGTCCGTGCGGGTGCGGTGCCTCATCCGTCAGGTGGGTCTTGGTTGCGGTAAAGGACGGAGTGTCCGACGCCGGGAAGCTCTCGTCGATTGCTTCGTCGACGCTGCCGGCGGCAAGATCTTCCTTGACGTAGTTGCGCAGATCCTGGCGGAACTGGGCCTTGGATTCCGTGAGGATGATCCGGTCCTGCGGACGCTTCGGGCCGGAGATCGAGGGAACCACGGTGGAGAGGTCCAGTTCAAGGTACTCGGAGAACTTGATCTCGCGGGAGGGATCGTGCCAGAGGCCCTGTTCCTTCGCGTAGGACTCCACGAGGGCGACGTTCTCTTCGGACCGGCCGGTGAGGCGCAGGTACTCGAGGGTGACGTCGTCGATCGGGAACATGGCGGCGGTGGAGCCGAACTCCGGGCTCATGTTGCCGATGGTGGCGCGGTTGGCCAGCGGCACGGCCGCGACACCTTCACCGTAGAACTCGACGAACTTGCCGACCACGCCGTGCGCGCGCAGCTGCTCGGTGATGGTCAGGACGACGTCGGTGGCGGTGGCACCGGCCGGGATGGATCCGGTCAGCTTGAAGCCCACGACGCGCGGGATCAGCATGGAGACGGGCTGGCCGAGCATGGCAGCCTCGGCTTCAATGCCGCCGACGCCCCAGCCCAGCACGCCCAGGCCGTTGACCATGGTGGTGTGCGAGTCGGTGCCGACGCAGGTGTCCGGGTAAGCACGGAGAGCGCCATCGACTTCACGGGTCATGACCGTGCGCGCCAGGTACTCAATGTTGACCTGGTGCACGATGCCGGTTCCCGGCGGGACGACCTTGAAGTCGTCGAACGCGGTCTGGCCCCAACGCAGGAACTGGTACCGCTCGCCGTTGCGCTGGTATTCGATCTCCATATTGCGCTCGAGTGCGCCGGCGTTGCCGAAAGCATCAATCTGCACCGAGTGGTCAATCACCATTTCGGCCGGAGCCAACGGGTTGACCCGCTTCGGGTCTCCGCCGAGTTCCTTGACGGCCTCACGCATGGTGGCAAGGTCTACAACGCAGGGCACGCCAGTGAAGTCCTGCATGATCACGCGCGCCGGCGTGAACTGGATTTCAGTGTCGGGCTCGGCGCTGGGGTCCCAGCCGGCCAGTGCGCGGACGTGATCGGCCGTGATGTTAGCGCCGTCCTCGGTCCTCAACAGGTTTTCAAGCAATACCTTGAGGCTGAACGGAAGGTTTTCTGCACCTTCGACGGAGTTCAACCGGAAAATTTCGTATTCGGCACCGGCAACATTTAGTTTGCCTTTTGAACCGAAGCTGTCCACAATGCTCATCGCAGGACTCCTCTCGCAACAGTTTCATCTTTGCCGCGCCGCAGACCCCTTACTAGTTAGGCGGGCCTAACTAAAACACACGCCAGCACGGTGAGGTGCAGGTGGTGTGGGATCAGCCGTAATGGAGCGCGACGACGGACTACTCCGTTTATCCTAGTGGCTTGTTCCCTGCGGGGTAAGTAACGCCACAGTCTCCATGTGATGCGTGTGCGGGTAAAGGTCAAACGCCCGCAGCCCGGCAAGCCCCCATCCGCCCTGCTGGAAATACCCCACATCGCGGGCAAACGATGCCGGGTCGCAGGACACGTAGGCGATGGCCCGGGGCCCGGCACCGATCAGCTGATTCACGACGGCCTTGCCGGCGCCGGCCCGGGGAGGGTCCAGCACGAGGGCATCGAAGTTCCGCGGCTTCTGCCGCAGCACCCGTTCCACCCGGCCCTGCACGATTTCAACCTGCGCGAAGTCGTGCAGGTTCTTGCGCGCGTCGCGGCTTGTTCCCGGCGAGCCTTCAACCGACAGCACGGATCCGGTAACGCCGACGGCGTCGGCCAAGGGCGCGGTGAAGAGCCCGGCCCCGGCATACAGGTCCGCCACCACGGCGCCAGGGGCGAGGAAGCCGCCGTCGTGCAGGAACCCGGTGACGGCCCCCACCAGGGTCTCCGGCGCATCCCGGTGGATCTGCCAGAAGCCGTCGCCGGTGACCCGGTACTCGTGGCCGGCTGCCGTTTCCTGGACGTAGGTGCGGCCCCGAAGCTGCAGGACCTCGCCCTTGACGGGATCGAAGCTCGCCACGGAGACGTCGTCGGGCAGTTGGTGGAGGATCGCGCTGAGGCGCTTGGCCCGGGTACCGGGGGCGGGGACCAGCAGGATCAGGGGTCGCGAGCCGTTGGCCGGGACGGCGACCTCGAGCCGTTCAATCCCTTGCAGGTCCAGCTCCCAGAGCCGGAGGGCGTTGATGCCTTCGACGGCAAGCGGCATCTCGCGGACAGGAAGGACGACGTCGGAGCGGTGGGCGTGCATGCCCAGCTTGCCCCCCGGCGTCACGGCAAAGCCGGCCCGGGTCCGCCAGCCGAGGCCAGCATGCGTCCCGTCTCCGGCGTCCCCGGCCGATCCTGCTGCCACGGCCGCGGCCCCGACCGGTTCGACCCGGAGCTCTCCGCCGGGCGGATTTTCGATGCCGGCAAGGCGGTGCAGTTGCTCCGCCAGCACGTCAGCCTTGAGGCGGCGCTGGCGTTCCAGGGAGATATGTCCGAGTTCCGCGCCGCCGACCGGCGGGTGGCGGTGGGACCAGGAACGGCGGGAATCCGCCAGGTCCCAGAAATGCCCCACCCGGTCCGGAGAAGCCTCCAGGACTTCCACAGCATCGGCACGCCAGAATTTGGCGTCGGCACCGTGGTCCGTGAGCCGGACCCGGACCTTCTCCCCCGGTATTGCGTGCCGCACAAATATCACCCGGCCTTCGTGTCGGGCCACGCAGTGCCCGCCATGGGCGATGGGTCCGACGTCGACGACGAGTTCGGTGCGGTCGTTTTGCTGGGGGTCCTGGCTCATTGGGTGTCCTGCAGTCTCTTGGCTTCTTCGGAGGATTTCAGCTGCCACGGCACGCTGGCGACCATAACGCCCGGCTCAAAGTGGAGCCGGGTCTTGATGCGGAGCGCCGTCTGGTTGTGGACCAGCTGCTCCCACCATTTGCCCACCACGTATTCGGGGATGTAGACAACGATCAGGTCGCGCGGCGAATCACGGCGCATGTTCTTGATGTACTCCATGATCGGAGTGACGGTCTCACGGAACGGGCTGGCCAGGACTGTCAGCGGCACCGGGATCTCCAGTTTTTCCCAGTCGGCGAGGGTCTGCCCGGTCTCCGCGGGGTCGATGTCCACGGTGATCGCGTCCAGCTGGGACGGGCGGGAGGCGCGGGCGTAGGCGAGGGCCCGGAGGACGGGCTTGCGGACGTGCGAGACCAGCAGGACGGCGTGCACGCGGGTGGGCAGCGCGCGCGGCGAGGAATCCTCGTCGACGGCGAGTTCCTTGGCGACGTTGTCGTAATGGGCCTTGATGCTCCACATGATGAGGAAGAGCACGAACATTGCCAGGAGGGCAATCCACGCGCCCTGTTCGAACTTGGTGATCAGCACGATAACGAGCACCAGCGCCGTCATGCCGAAGCCGATCATGTTGATGGTGCGGGATTTGATCATCCGCAGCCGCGTCGCGGTGTCCCTGGCGAGCTTCAGTTCCCGGCCCCAGTGCCGGACCATGCCGAGCTGGCTGGCGGTGAAGGAGATAAAGACGCCCACGATATAGAGCTGGATGAGTTTGGTGACATCGGCATTGAACGCGATGATCAGCACCAGCGCGCCGGCAGCCAGGGCCAGGACGCCGTTGCTGAAGGCCAGGCGGTCGCCGCGCGTGCGCAACTGGCGCGGCAGGTACCCGTCCTGCGCCAGGATCGAACCGAGGACCGGAAAGCCGTTGAAGGCCGTATTGGAGGCGAAGACCAGGATCACGCCGGTGGCCGCGACCACGAAGTAGAACGGGATGGATCCTGCGCCGAAGATGGTCTGGGCGATCTGGCTGATCGCCGGGCTCTGGATATAGTCCGCCGGCAACGGTTTCCCGTCCAGCAGGAACTCCGTGGCCGGATCCAGCACGATGTGTACTTTGGTGGCGTTGGCCAGGTAGATGATGCCCGCGAGCATGGCCGAGGCGATCACGCCAAGCAGCAGCAGCGTGGTGGCAGCGTTCTTGCTCTTGGGCTTCTGGAAGTTGGGCACGCCATTGCTGATGGCCTCGACGCCGGTCAGGGCGGCGGCACCGGAGGAAAAGGCCCGCAGAAGCAGGAATGCACCGGCGAGGCCGACGAGGCCTTCATCAAAACCGGGGGCGGGCACGATCTCGAAGGCGGCCGACGGTGCCAGCCCGAGCTGGCCCGTCACGGCCTGGTAGATCCCGACGCCGGTCATGCCGAGGATCGAGGCCATAAAAATGTAGGTTGGCACCGCGAAGACGCTGCCCGCCTCCTTGATGCCGCGCAGGTTCACGAGGGCCAAAATCACGACGCCGATCGTCGCGATGCCGGCCTGCTGGCCGTGCAGCGCCGGAACGGCGGTGGTCAGGTAGGTCGCGGCCGAGGACATCGACACGGCGACCGTCAGGACATAGTCAACAAGCAGCGCCGAGGCAACCGTGAGGCCGGTGTACTTGCCGAGGTTGACGTTCGCGATCTCGTAGTCGCCGCCGCCCGAAGGGTAGGCATGGACATTCTGCCGGTAGGACGCGACCACGGTCAGCAGGACCACCATCACGGCCAGGCCCACCCACGGTGAGAACGCCACCGCGCTGACGCCCGCCAGTGCAAGCGTCAGGAGGATTTCGTCCGGTGCGTAGGCTACGGAGGACAGCGCATCCGAGGCGAAAACAGGAAGCGCAATCCGCTTCGGTAAGAGGGTGTGGGCCAGCCGGTCGTTCCTGAATGGCCTGCCGACCAGCACCCGCTTCGCGGCATTGAAAATTGTCAGCACCACACAAAGTTAGTCTGATTCGGACGCGATGTCATGACGGCCGCAATCCGGACGTCTTACGTCCGGTGGCCGGTAGAGTTCTAGGCTGTATTCAGAGAGAAAATCAAAGAGGAGATCCGAGTGGCGCACTTCGTGATTATGGGCTGCGGCAGGGTGGGCGCGACCCTCGCGCACACGCTGGAGGACGCCGGCCATTCGGTGGCCATCATTGACCAGGACGACCGTGCCTTCCGGCGGCTCCGGACCGGCTTCTCCGGCCGGAAGGTCACCGGCGTCGGGTTCGACCGGGAGACGCTGAAGCAGGCCGGCGTCGAGGAAGCCTATGCGTTCGCCGCGGTTTCCAGTGGAGACAATTCCAATATCCTGGCCACGCGTGTGGCCCGCGAAACGTTCCATGTTCCCCATGTGGTTGCCCGCATCTACGACCCGGGCCGCGCGGAGATCTACCAGCGCCTTGGTATCCCCACGGTGGCGGCGGTTCGCTGGAGCGCCGACCAGGTCCTTCGCCGCATCCTGCCCGAGCAGCACCTCGCAGGTGACTTCCGGGAGCCCTCGGGCCGGCTCGTCCTGGCCGAGATCGACGTTGCTCCCGGATGGATCGGCCATTCGATTGCCTCGATTGAGAAGGCGGCCGGGATCCGCGTCGCGTACCTGACGCGCTTCGGCGAAGGGGTCCTGCCGGAGACCGGAACCCTGTACCAGGACGGCGACACCGTCCATGCCATGCTCAGCGTGGACCGCGGCTCCGAGGTAGCCCATCTGCTCGCCAAAACCCCCGCCAAGGAGTCCTAAGTGAAAGTCGTCATCGTCGGCGCGGGAAGCGTCGGTTCCTCAATTGCCCGCGAGCTACTGTCCCACAAGCACGAAATCCTGCTGATTGACGTGAAGCCGGAGGTGATCGGCCGCAGCGGCCTGCGCGGCGCGCACTGGCTGATCGGCGACGCCTGCGAGCTCAGCACACTACAGGACGCCAAACTGGAGGACGCCGACGTCGTCGTTTCGGCCACCGGTGATGACAAGGTCAACCTCGTCGTCTCGCTGCTGGCCAAGACCGAATTCGGCGTCGGCCGGACGGTCGGACGTGTCAATAATCCGAAGAATGACTGGATGTTCGATGATTCCTGGGGCGTCGACGTCGCGGTCAACACCCCGCAACTGATGACCGCCCTCGTGGAGGAAGCAGTCGAGATCGGTGACCTCGTCCGGCTCCTGACGCTTCAGACCGGGGTATCCTCCCTGGTCGAGTTCACGGTCCCGCACGATTCCCATGTGATCGGCCTGACCGTCGGCGCTGTGGACTGGCCCGAGGATTCCACTCTGGTGGCGATCCTGCGGGACCAGGCCCCGATTACGCCGAGCCGTGATGACGTGATTGACGGCGGGGATGAACTCTTTTTCGTGACCACCATCGCAGCGGAGGACGATTTGCGCGCCCTGCTCGCGCCCGAGTCATCCGAGTCATCCGAGAATGAAGAAACCGGTTCGGAGCCGGCCGCCCAGGCGACGGCGCCCGCCGGCGACGACGGTTTCGACGGCTGACGGGCGACGGTTTCGACGGCTGACGGGCGGCGGACCCGGATCTGGTCCGCCGCCCCGTAGGGCATCCGGTCCGGTCAGTGCTGAGCAGGAGCCTGCTTCACTTGCTCCGGGGCCGGTTTGGTCAGCAGCCACGCGACCCACAGGCCGAGGATGTACAACGGCGCCCCCATGATGAGCCTGCTGGTGGCAAGCCCGGCCAGGCCCTCCTCGCCCATCAGGTACAGCGGCACCTGGACCACCAGTCGCAGGGCGAGCACTGAGATGATCACCCAGGTGCCGATCCGGTAGGCTTTCAGCCGCGACGGCTCCTTGCGCCAGTCGATCCCTTCGTTCCGGATGAAACCGAAGAGCAGCCCCGCGACGGGCCAGCGGACCGCGATCGAGACCGCCATGGCCAGGATGTACCCGGCGTTCGTGAAGAACCCCAGAAGGTAGAAATCCTCGGCCTTGCCGGTGGAGTTGGCGAACCACGCGGACAGGCCGACGCCGACGAACCCGGCCAGGGCCTGGGTCAACGGACGGCGCTGGACCAGCCGCACCACCGTGAAGACGGCGGCCGACGCCAGCGCGAAAACGAGTGCCAGCGGCAACTGTCGCGTGGCTGTGAATGTGATGAGGAAAACGAGTCCGGGCAGGATGCTCTCGGCGATGCCCTGGATGCCGCCGGCGCTCTTGAGCACGTCGATGTTTCCGTTACTGGACCGGTGGAGCCCGGCTTTCGCGGCGTACCCTTCGGCAAGTTGGGACACCGTGGGCGGGACAGGGGTGGAATCGTCCGGCTTCGGCGTTGCCCGTTCGGGATGATCTGGAATGGTCATTGGTCCTCCTGACCGGAGACGATTTCGTAGCGGGGGTTGAACATGGTGGGTTGCCCGTCACGCACAGTGACCATGCCCTGCAGTCGGAGTTCGGTTCCTGCGACGATCCCCGGAATCCGGCGCCGCCCCAGCCAGATGACCCGCAGCCGGCGGGTCGGCCGCGAAGTCCGCTGACGGGCCCCGGCCCGTCCCTTGGCTTCAGGCACGACGCCGGCCGCGCCCGTGGACTGGCCGCTCCGGGCCGCAGCCGCAGCCTGCCTCGGCCGGGACGCGTCAGGTTCACGGTCGACGAGCATCGCCGTGAACGCGGCCACGCGGACTGCAGGCATGTACGTGACGGATTCGATAAAGCCGTGGCAGACGACGCGTCCGCGGTCCGGCAGGTCCCGGACCGCAATAGGCCGGAGGGGTTCCCTGCGGGGGTCAGCCAATCTGTGTGGTCTCCGGTCCACGTTCCGGTTGTCCAAGATCCTCGGCCGGCTGCGGCGCCGGCGCCCCGGCGTCTTTGGGGAGGCGGAGCTGGAGCAGGTCACGCGGCGGCATCGGGTTCTCGCCACGGACCACAACGACCTGCCGGAAAAGACTCTCGAGGGCCGCAGCTGCGTCGCGGTCGAGCGCAGCGTCGCCGCCCAGGACGCCGCGGAGGAACCAGCGCGGGCCGTCGACGCCGATGAAGCGGGCGACGCGGTAACCCTGGCTGCCGTCGGCCCGGCTGGCGGGAAGCTTGGCCACGAGTTCTGTGCCGAAAATGCCTTCGAGCTCCTCCACCTGTCCGCCCTGGCTGCCGACCGACTGGCCGATCTGCTGGCGGATTTCGTCCCAGAGGCCCTCGGAGCGCGGTGCGGCAAACGCCTGCAGCTGGAGGCTTGAGCCGGCCAGGTCCAGGGTGACCGCAACTACCCGCTGGGATGCTTCTTCCACCTCGAGGCGGAGCTGGAGTCCCTCAGTGGGCGCGATCAGGAGCGCCCCGAGATCCACATAGCCGTCCTGGCTCTCGATTTCCGAAACGTCAAACGGACCCGTCGTGCCTCGGTCGTCGCCGCCGGCAGCGGTGCCGTCAGTTTCTGCGGCGGGCTCTTCCACGGCAGAGGCCGTGGCTTCGCCCGGCTCCGTGGACTGTTCCTGCTTTGCTTTCCTGCCACGCCCAAAAACCATGGGTTGTCTCCTTTGTTGTGATCCGGCTGGTGTGTTCCGGCGTCCCGGGCGATTAGCCTGCTTTTTCCCTGTGTTCCCTGAGCGGAACCGGGGCCGTGCGGGGCCGTGTGGGCCGTGGGTCAGGCCTGGGCGCCAAACCCTCCGGTCGACCCGAAGCCGCCCTCGCCGCGGACCGATCCGTCAAGTTCCTCTACGTGCAGGAACCTGGCGTACTCCACGCGCTGGATGACCATTTGTGCAATTCTATCGCCGCGCCGCAGTTCGACCGGCTGATCCCGGTCCGTGTTCAGCAGGGTCACGGCGATTTCCCCGCGGTAGCCGGCGTCGACGGTTCCTGGCGCGTTCACCACAGTCAGCCCGTGCTTGGCCGCCAGGCCGGACCTTGGATGGATCAATGCCACGTAGCCGTCCGGGAGCGCAAGGGAAACGCCCGTCGGAACGAGACGCCGTTCGCCCGGTGCCAGGACAAAGTCTTCGCGGGTGCGCAGGTCCGCGCCCGCATCGCCCGGGTGTGCATACGACGGCGGCTCGAGTCCGTCGTCGAGCATTTTCAACTGGACGGTGAGGGTGGGCGCGCCGTACTCCTGGATACCGGTACCTGCGGGTTGCGCGGGCGCGGCGGTCGTCTCGACGGCGGCGTCCGGCATGCCGGCTAATTCTTCAGTCACAGTCCCTCACTCTAACGCCAGCAAGGATGATGGACCTACCGGGACCGGCCGCAGGCATCAAGATGAAATCCCCCGGGAAAGGTGGAAAGCTGACCCTATGCCCGATTCCAGCACCTCCTCGCCCGCCCCTCACAGCACCCCCGGTGACACTACCGTTCTCTACACGGAGAAGCTGTGGCCCAACGTGTGGATCTGGCTTGTAGCGGCGGGCTTCTCGAGCGCCGGGATCCTGGTGCTTGCCCCGATCAGCATCGGGACCGGCCTCACGGCGGCGGCCGTGCTCTTTGCCATCATCACCATCCTGCTGATCCTGTCCACCCCCTCGATCACCGTCACCCGCGGGACAGTGCAGGTCGGCCGGGCCACCATCGAACGCCGCTTCGTCGGTTCCGTCACGGCTTTCCGCGGCAAAGAGGCGACAGCGGAGCGGGGCACCCGGCTCAACGGCCTCGCGTTCCTCTGCATCCGGGGCTGGATCGATCCGGTGGTCCGGATCGAAATCACAGACCCGGCCGACCGCACTCCTTATTGGCTGACGTCCACACGGCGTCCGGAGCAACTGGTCGCCGCGCTGCAGGCCTAGCAGTCCGATGCCGGGACGCGGGCTCAGCCTTCGCAGTCCCTGCAGTACTTGAGGCCGCCCTTTTCGCGGGCGATTTGCGAGCGGTGCCGGACAAGGAAGCACGAGGCACAGGTGAATTCATCCGCCTGGGCCGGTAACACCTGGACGAGCAGTTCCTCTCCGGACAGGTCCGCGCCCGGGAGTTCGTAGCCTTCGGCAAGGTCCGATTCGTCCTCGTCCACAACGGCCGTGGGCTTTTCAGTACGCCGGGCCTTGAGGGCCTCGATGGAGTCCTCGCTGAGGTCCTCTTCGGTCTTCCGCGGCGCATCGTAGTCTGTCGCCATTTTGTTGTTGCTCACACTCCGGATCGTATAGCTGGAATCGCCGTACCCCGGAAGACCAGGAGGGCTCGTCGCCCCTGGCTTACCGGGATCGGTTCTCCGATGACAACGCCGGACGTGCAGTTTTTGTGCCCGGTGTGGGCACATTTTCACTTAAGCGTCCGCTGAAAGCCAGTGCCGGTTGCTGCCCTCCCCCGCCGGTCCTCCACCAAGGGCCAGAAATCGGGCAAAAACGGCGGGAAAGTCGCGGAAAATGACGGCGCGCCAGCCGCCCTGACCGGAAAACAGGTCTCCGGGTGGCAGAGTTTCGATTGTTAGTAATGCCAGGGTGGAGGATTGTATGCAGGATCTACGGCTTGTAGGCGTCCACGACGACGGAAATCATCTTCTGTTGAGCGGCACCGGCGGCGCGACTTTCCGGCTGCCCCTCGATGAAGCACTCCGGACAGCGGTCAGCAGGGCAACGGCGAAAACCGGCCCGGGCTCGGGCAACGCGCCTATCACCATGTCGCCGCGCGATATTCAATCCCGGATCCGTTCCGGCGCAACGGCCGCTGACGTCGCGGAGCTCTCCGGCATCCCCCTGGCCAAAGTCCAGCGCTACGAAGGACCCGTGCTCGCGGAGCGCGAGCACATCGCCGGGCAGGCCCGCAAGGTCGAAGTTGCCGCCCCTGCCCCCGGCCACGACGCCTACCGCTCCGTGTTCGGCGACCACCCGGCATCCCTCGAGGACATGGTGAAGCACCGGCTCACCGCGCACGGCGTCGAACCGGCCACGCTCGAGTGGGACTCGTGGCGGCGTCCGGACGGCAGCTGGAATGTCGTGGCCCGCTTCGAGCCGAAGCCCGGCGGTCCGTCCGCGATCGGCGAAGAACCCCCGGCTATGTGGACGTTCAACCCCGCCCGGAAGTCGCTGCAGAACGCCAACAGGTGGGCCCAGCAGCTCAGCGAACTCGAACCCCTGGAAGGCCCCGTGCCGGCACGCCGGCTCTCGGCGGTCTCCGACCGGCCCTTTGATTTTGAGACCGACGCCGACGCCGCGGCCAGGACGGCCGCTGAACAGCATTCCATGATCCATCAACTGCTGCTCCAGCAGGACCGGCTGCACCAGGAACGCGACGCCAGCGGCCTGCTGGACATGCTCCGGTCCCGGCGCGGGCAGCGGATGGGAATGGACGAGGACGCCGATGACGCCCTCGCGATGCTGATGGCCAACAGCGTTCCGGCCGCCCATCCCCGGCCCTCTGAAGTCACTGACGTCACCGACGAGTCGGCCCTTGCAAACGGGTCCGACGAGGATACGGCCACGGACGTTGCCTCGGACGCACCCGTTGCGGCCAGTGCCGAACTCAACAGTGCCGAACTCAACAGTGCCGAACTGAACGGTGCCGAACCCGCGCACACTGACCCCGATGACTTCGCTTCCCGCCGCGATGCCCGTTCGTCCGTGATGTCCCGGCTCAGCCTGGCACCGAGCATTGACGACTCCGATACTTCCCTAACGCTGCATGACGGCGTCAGCACCGAAACGCGGGAAATCACGATCGAGGCCTCGCAGTTGCGGCCCATCGGCCAGTCCCCTGCCTCCACCCGGGGCCTGGACGAACTTCTTGGCGGCGGCACATCCAGACGCCAGCAGCGCGAGGCCCAGTCGCCCGCGGGCGGAGAGTCCGAAACGGGGCAGCCGGAACGGCAGCCAGGCAAACCCAAGCGTTCCAGCGTCCCTAGCTGGGACGAGATTGTCTTCGGTACCCGCGGCGACTGACGCCGCGCTGCCTCTAACGGCGTCGCGGGGCTCTTTTGCCCTCGGCGCGGAAGCACAGCAGCGGTACTTCCCGTTCGGCCTTTGTCAGCGAACCGTGTTGGCCCACAACTTCCAGCGCCGTCGGTCGGACCCGCCGCGTGTCATAGAGCGCCAACGCATCGCGGGCGGCGATCATAACGTCGCCGATCCGGCCGGCGGCCTCGGGCCGGACAGCACCGAACAGTCCATGGGCTATTGCTTCGTCACGGGTGAACGCCCAGATCCGGTCGCCGAACCGCGCCCGCCAGGCGTCCAGCAGGCGTCCCCGCGCGGCGTCGTCGGTTGCGTCTTCCAGGTAGAGATGCACCATCCGCGGCTCCCCGGCGGTGTGCCGGACGCCGGAAATGAGATCCGGTACGGCCGAGTAGTCGATCCGCTGCGATTCGGGAACGTCGATCATGCCATGGTCTGCGGTCAGGAGAATGGTGGTTCCGGGCGGCAGCGTGGCGTTGAGCCGCGACATAGTGGCATCGAGCTCTTCGAGCTGATGCTCCCACTGCGGGGACTGGCAACCGTGGCGGTGCCCGGCCTTGTCGAGTTCGTTGACGTAGAAGTACATCAGCGACGCACCGCCGGCCATCGCGTCCGCTGCCGCTTCGGTCCTGGCGTGCGAGGTGACGCCGGTGACAAAGCGTCCGCCGCGGAGTGCGGCCTGGGTCATGGGCGAGTTGCCGAACTGCGGCAGGCTGACGGTGACCACGTCAACGTGATCGGCGGCGCGCTCCAGGACGGTCCGGAACGGCTGCCACACTTGCGGGTCGACGCCGGCGTCCCAGTTCCCGAGCATGTTCACCACGCGGTCCTGGTCCGGGTCCAGGACGTCATAGCCCACCATCCCGTGCTGGCCTGCCGGGAGGCCCGTGCCGAAACTGGCCAGCGACGCTGCCGTGGTGGAGGGGAATGCGGAGTCAAGGGACACCGGCACGCTCCCTTGGCCGGCCTGCATGAGGGAGCGAAGGAACGGCGTGTGGGCTGACTTCTGCTTGAGCAGGTTACGGCCCAGACCGTCGGCCAGGACAACGCAGATCCGCGTCGCGGCCGGCAGGTTCAACGCGTTGTCGAAGCCCGGAATCCCGAGGCTCGCCGCGGCGCTGGTGAGCACCTCGGCGATGGACCGCTGCCCGAAGGCCGGGGCCGTCGGCATGGCGGGCTGGGCAGGCACGGCGAGCGGCTCAGGTAGGCGGGCCGGCGCCATGTCAGCGCTGATGGCCGCGGCTCAGGCGGTTGGCGAAGACACCCATGCGGGGGCGCGGCGGTGCTCCCGGGGCGGGGTGCGGGGCCGGAGCGGCGGATCCGGTGTTGACCGCGCGCAGGGCCCGTGCGAAGAGTTTGGCGTCCTGGACTGCCTGGAGCCCGTCGGCCTCGGCGCTGATGCGCAGCACGATGTCTTCCTGCGCGATGGTGCCGCTATAGCCGTGGTCCGCCTCGCACTGCGGGTCCCCGCAGCTCGCCGGCCCCATGTCGAGGCGCTGTCCGCCGGACCAGGCGATGGACAGCGTGACCTCGCGGACGGGATCGGATGGTTTGTAATCCTGCGGCTGGGCGTACATGTAGCTGAGTACCACCGAGCGGATCTGCGTGACGGGGACGGACTCGGTGGAGACCTGGGCCACGGTCTGTTCGCCGGCGTCGTCGAGCTGCTGGTCGTCTACGTGCGTGATCACCAGCATGTCCTCGGTCAGCACGAGCACCGTGATGTGCCGCCGGACCTCGGCGCGGTCAAAGTGCGTTTCGAGATGGACAAGGTGCGCCACGCAGTCGCGGCCGTCGAGGGCGTCGGCGACGACGTCGGCCACGAGGCGGGGGTAGAACCCGGCTTTCTGGAGGGCTCCGTCCAGGCTCTGGCCCTGCGCGCTGTGGTCGTGGGGACCGTGGTGGCGCGTGGCCGGGCGTCCGGATTCGGGCGCCTCGGGCGTGGACGGTTGAGGCTGGGAGGTCATGGTCTCCATTTTCACAGATCGGCCCGGGACATGCTAACCGCAGTCAGTCCTGCATCGCGCGGCGCGCGGAGTCAGTGCGCCGCGCCGCGTTTGCGATCCGGACATCCGCCGCCAGGATCGAGACGCCTTCGGGTCCGGCCAGGACCGGGTTGAAGTCGACGAGGGCGATCTCGGGGTGGTTGTCCTTGAGCCGGGCTAGCCGCGCGGCAAGGTCCTCAAGTGCGGCGACATCGACTGCCGGCAGGCCCTGATAGCCGAAGAGTTTCCGGGAGGCGCGCGGTGCCCGGATGAAATCATGGAGATCGGTGCCGGAGAGCGGCGGGACCCGGTGGGCCCAGTCCTCCAGCAGGTTGACGGCGTCTCCGGCCAGGCCGAAGGAGATCACCGGACCCAGGAGGGGGTCTTCGATGGCCCGGAACGTGCAGGCCTGGCCGACCGGCACCATGGTCTGTACTTCCAAGGACGGTGAACCGTACCGCTCCAGCTGTTTGCGCATCTGCAGGACGTTGTGGCGCAGCGACGCGGCGTCCTGGATGTCCAGCCGCACTCCGCCGAGGTCGAGGCGGTGCCGCAGCGCGGGATCCGTGGTTTTCAGCGCCACGGGCCATCCCAGCCGGTCCGCGGCAGCCACAGCCTGGTCCGCCGTCTCGAATGGTTCGGACGGAACCACCTTAATGCCGTAGCGGGCCAGCAGCCCCGCTGCCGTCGCGTCGTCCAGCCGGACCAGGTCCTCGCCGCCGACCGTGTGCAGCAGTTGTTCCACATCGCTGCGGGCGGCGTCCGGGTCGCAGCCGTCGGGCTCCGCGAACAGGCCGTGATCGCGGTCCCGCCAGCGTGCGTAGCGAACGACGGCGGCGAGCGCGGCTACGGCGGCGCCGGGGTTGGAGTAGCACGGCACGGTGCTGGTGGCGTCCTCGGCTCCGACCATGCCTTCGACGTAGATGGAGGGGTCCAGGATGCCGCTGAAGGCCGCGACCACGGGTTTTCCGGTCGACGCGGCGCATTCGGCGAGGACTCCGGCGATGCTTTGCACGGTGAGCCCGCGGGCCGGGAGCAAAGCCACGACGGCTGCGTGCACATCATCCCGGTTCAGGCTTTCCTCAAGGGCCCGGCGCAAGGCCGGGAGGGCCACGGACATCCCCGCATCGAGATCGACGCCGGTAACCATGTCTTCGACGCCGAGGCCCTGCGCGGCCGCACTGTCCGCCACGACTTTGCCTGAGGCCCGGGAGTTGCTGAAGACAGCGATGCCCGGCCCTTGCGGCAGCGGCTGGCACGCGACGATCTGGGCGACATCCATCAGCTGCTCAATCGTTTCCACCCGGATCACGCCCGCCTGGCGCATCATGGCGTCCACAGCTTCGGGCGGCGCCAGGGTGGTGCGGACGGCATGGCCGGGAGGCAGGTTCAGGCCCATGGCATCGGACTTCGCCACAATGACGGGCTTCGTCCGGGCCAGGCGGCGGGCCAGGCGGGAAAATTTCCGCGGATTGCCAATGGATTCGAGATAGAGCCCGACCGCCGTGGTCTCGGCGTCATCCTCCCAGTACTGCATCATGTCGTTACCCGACACGTCGGCGCGGTTACCTGCGGAGAGGAAGGTCGAAAGGCCCACCCGGCGGCGGCTGCTGGCGGCGTACAGGGCGACCCCGATCGCGGCGGACTGGCTGAAGAGCCCCAGGCCGCCCCGGCGGGCGAGGGCCGGCGCCATCGACGCGTTCAGGGACACTGCGGGGCTGGTGTTCACGATCCCCAGCGACGCCGGGCCGATCACCCGCATCCCGTTGGCGCGGGCCTGCCGCACGAGTTCGCGTTGCCGGGCGAGTCCGCGGTCGCCGTCGTCCTCGTATCCTGACGTGGCCACCACAATTCCCTTGACCCCCGCGGCGGCGCAGTCCCGGACTACGGCAGGGACTTCGTTGTACGGCACCGCGATGACGGCGAGCCTGACCGGGCCGGGCACCTCGGAGAGGCGGGCGAACGAAAGCATACCGGCGAGCTCCAGGGCTTCCGGGTTGACCGCGTAGACGGGCCCGGAAAATCCGCCTTCAATGATGTGGTCGAGCAACTGGTATCCCACCGCACCCCAGGTCCGGCTGGCCCCGATCACGGCTACGGAGGACGGGGCGAGGAGCTCCTGGATGCTGCGCGCTTCGGCGCGGTGTTCCCTGGCTTCCATCACGGCACGGGATTTATCCGTAGGGTCGATGTTGAACTCGAGGCTGATCACGCCGTCGTCGAAATGCCGTTTGACGTCATAACCGGCGTCGGCGAACACCATCAGCATCTTGCGGTTCTCCGGCAGTACTTCGGCGCTGAACGTACGGATGCCGTTTTCCCGGGCGGCGGCGGCGAGGTGCTCCAGCAGGATGGAGCCGATGCCGCGGCCCTGATGGGCGTCGGCGATGTTGAAAGCGACTTCCGCCTCCGCCGGGTCATCAAGCCGGTCGTAGCGGCCGATCCCGAGGATCTCCCCGCCCATCGTGATGACGAAAGCGACGCGGTCGCGGTAGTCCACCTCGGTGAATCGCTTGAGTTCCTTGCCGGACAAGGATGCCTTGAACGCGAAGAATCTCATGTAGATGGATTTCTGCGATTGCCCCGTGTGGAAGGCCTGCACGGCCTTGGCATCAGCAGGCTGGATGGGGCGCAGATGGGCGGTGCCGCCGTCGCGCAGGACCACGTCGGCTTCCCAGTATTCCGGATATACGACGCCCGCAGGCTGATCCACCATAGGCTTAGCCTAGTCATAAACTTACGCAGTACCCGTTCAACCCCCTTGAGAAGGACCTTCCAGCCTCATGGCCCGCCGCCAAAACACGCCCCCTGCCGGGGATGCCAGCCCTGACTTCGTCGAAAACATCGTCGATATCGATGTGACCTCCGAGATGGAGGGCTCGTTCCTCGAGTACGCCTATTCGGTGATCTACTCCAGGGCGCTTCCGGACGCCCGCGACGGCCTCAAGCCGGTCCAGCGGCGCATCCTGTACATGATGAGCGAGATGGGCCTGCGCCCGGATCGCGGCCATGTCAAGAGCGCCCGCGTGGTGGGCGAGGTCATGGGCAAGCTCCACCCGCACGGCGACACGGCGATTTACGACGCCATGGTGCGCATGGCGCAGGGCTTCTCGCTACGGCTGCCTCTCATTGACGGGCATGGAAACTTCGGCTCGCTCGACGACGGTCCTGCCGCCCCGCGGTACACCGAGGCGCGGCTGGCGGCAGCGGCGCTGACACTCACCGACCACCTCGACGAGGACGTTGTTGATTTCGTCCCGAACTACGACAACCAGCTCACCCAGCCGGATGTGCTGCCCGCGGCGTTTCCCAACCTGCTGGTCAACGGCGCCACGGGAATCGCCGTCGGTATGGCGACCAATATGGCCCCGCACAACCTTGTGGAAGTCATTGCCGCGGCCCGGCACCTCATCGCGCACCCGGACGCGACGCTTGAGGATGTTATGAAATTCATCCCCGGCCCGGATCTGCCCACCGGCGGCCGGATCGTGGGACTGGACGGCATCCGGGACGCCTACGCCACCGGCCGCGGCTCCTTCAAGACCCGGGCCAAGGTCGAGATTGAACAGCTCTCCGCCCGCCGCACGGGCCTGGTAGTCACGGAGTTGCCGTACATGGTCGGGCCGGAAAAGGTCATTGAGAAGATCAAGGACGCTGTCAACGCCAAGAAGCTCACCGGGATCAGCGACGTTGTGGACCTGACGGACCGCAAGCACGGCCTGCGCCTGGTCATCGAGCTCAAGAACGGGTTCAATCCCACGGCCGTCCTGCAGCAGCTCTACCGGTTCACCCCGATGGAGGACTCCTTCGGCATCAACAACGTCACCCTGGTGGACGGTCAGCCGCAGACCCTCGGTCTGGTGCAGTTGCTCACCGTCTACGTGGAGCACCGCATCACCGTGGTGCGGCGGCGCACCGCGTTCCGGCTGGGCAAGAAGAAGGACCGCCTGCACCTGGTGGAAGGTCTCCTCATCGCCATCGTCGACATCGACGAGGTCATTCAGATCATCCGGTCCTCCGATGAGGCCGCCGAAGCCCGGTCACGGCTGATGTCCATCTACGACCTTTCCGAAATCCAGGCCAACTACATCCTGGAACTCCGTCTCCGGCAACTGACGAAGTACTCCCGGATCGAGCTGGAAAAGGAACAGGACGAGCTGCGCCGTGAGATTGCCGAGCTCGAAGCCATCCTCGCCTCTCCGGAATTGCTCCGCGGACTTGTGTCCGACGAACTCGGCGTGATCGCCGAGAAGTACGGCACGCCGCGGCGCACCGTGCTGCTCGAATCCGAGGCGGTCTCCCCCACCGCTACCGCCGCGCTGGCCGCGGCCACCGGGGCCAAGGGCAAGGCCGCGCCGCTGGCCCTGGAAATCGCTGACGATCCCTGCTGGGCCATCCTGACGGCCTCGGGCCAGATCGCACGTACTTCCAACCAGGACAGCCTGGCCGAGGCAGGTCCGCGGACCCGGCACGATGTCTTCACGTCCGTCGTGAAGACCTCGGCGCGCGGTGAGATCGCCGCTGTCACGTCCCAGGGCCGTATGCTGCGCCTCCAAGTGATGGACATGCCGGTGCTGCCGCCGACGTCCGGGACACCGAATATGGCGGGGGGCGTTCCGGCCAAGGACTTCATCACCCTGCTCAAGAACGAATCGCTCGTGGCCTTCACCCCGCTGGACCAGGTTCTCGCCATCGGCACGGCCCAGGGCGTCGTCAAGCGCGTCCAGCCCGACTACCCGCTGAACCGCGAGGACTGGGAAGTGATTGCGCTCAAGGACAAGGACACGGTGGTGGGGGTTGCGCCCGCCGGGTCAGACGACGACGACCTTGTCTTCCTGACCCGGCAAGCGCAGCTCCTGCGGTTCGGCGCCGCCGTCGTGCGGCCGCAGGGCCGGACAGCCGGTGGAATGGCAGGGATCAAACTGGCCGCCGGGGACCGGGTGCTGTTCTTCGGCACCGTGGCCGCGGCCGACGAAGCCGCCGTCGTTGTCACGATTGCCGGGACCGACGGCGCCCTGCCGGGTACGGCTCCCGGTGCTGCCAAGGTGACCGCGTTTGCCGAATACCCCGTCAAGGGACGGGCGACCGCCGGGGTCCGTGCGCACCGGTTCCTCAAAGGCGAAGACACGCTCCTGCTTGCCTGGGCGGGTCACGGTCCGGCGAAGGCATCCTCCCTTGCCGGGGTGGCGAGGTCGTTGCCCGGAGAACACGGTCGGCGCGACGGATCAGGCATTCCGCTGTCCCAGGCCATCGACGCGATCGGCCCGAGCATGGCGTGGGAGCCGGAGACGAATGCGCAGGATCGCTGACTCCCGGGACCGCTAACACCCGGCCGGCCACTGTAGCGTGGCCGGCCGCTTCGGTAGCCTGCTTCGGCTAGCTGAGCTGTCCCACCCGGCCCCTAGGGCATGTAGTTCAGGCTGAGGATGTTCCCCTCCGTATCCAGGAACCACGCGGCGGCGCTTCCGTCGGGCATCGTGGCAATGCCACCTTCGGTCTTCAGGCCCGGGAAGTCGTAATCCTCGAAAACGACCCCCGACTCCTGCAGCTCCGAAACGGCGGCTTTGACGTCATCGACGACCCAGCCGAGTTGCGTGTTCTTGGCTGATCCGGCATTCGGCGTCTGATAGATCAGGAATCCCGTGCCGGCGCCGCACTTGTACTGCAGGTTGTCGTCGGCATCCGGGTTTTCCGGTTCGAGCCCGAGTTTATCGCGATAGAAGTCGCGCGCACGGGCGATGTCCGAGGCCGGCAATACTGCTCCGACCCACTTGTCTTTCAGCATGGCTGTGTTCCTTTCCAGGCCCACCCCCGGGATGAACTTTACTCCGTTTGGCACCCGTCGAACCCGGGAATCTTCTGTTCGGTTTGCCGACGGATGGCGGCGGCCATTTCATCATTGACGGCACTGACCAAGCCGGTGTTTCTGTCCGGTCCGGACGGCCCTGATGGCGCGGTTCAGCTGCGGAAATAGTGGTTTCTCTGCGGCTGTTGGCGGGGGTCCAGATGTGGGGGCGGAATAAACCACGGGACACCGGAGCGCATCTGGATAGTCCATTGCTCCTTGTGGATCACGTGGTGGTGGTGCGAGCACAGCAGGGTCCCGTTTTCCGTTCCGGTACTGCCGCCGCGGGACCAGTAGGTGATGTGGTGGGCTTCGCACCAGGGCGCCGGTATAGTGCAACGCGGAAAGGCGCAACCTTGGTCCCGGGCGGAGAGGGCCTTGCGGATGTGCGGCGGAAAGACCCGGGAGGCACGGCCGATATCCAGAATCCGGCCCTCGCCGCCAAGGACGACGGGCAAAATATCCGCGTCGCAGGCAATCCTCCGGATCGTGGACGCGGTGACGGGCCCGGTGAAAAGGAACGAGGCCGCGGATCGTGTCCCGCTCAAAGTTCCGGTTCCGCGCGCGGCGCCGGCGGAGCCCTGGACGCCGAGGGCGCCCTCCCCCTCGGGCCCTGCGGTGCGGAGGCGTTCGAAAAGGTCCCGGTAGTCGATGATGGCCATGATCTGTGGACGGAGCCCGCCAGCGGAGGATAGCGTGCCGGTTGCGAGGGCCGCTTTGCAGGCACCGACAAGCCCGTCGAGGAGTCTTTGAGGCCGGGAGCGGAGGTCCAGCCGGTCGGTGACCACGCCGTCCGCACCGTCGCTGGGATGCCCGGCCCCTGCCGCCTGTGCCTCCGCATTCCCGGCGCGTGGGTTGGTGGCGGCATTCATCACGGTGAGCAGGTGTTCGTATTGGTCGGTGGTCGCAAAGATTTCGAGATGGTGCAGGCCGTGCCGTTGTTTCCGGACGAACGCGCCCTGTAGCTGCCGGAGAAGTTCTTCGGAGGGTTCGGCGCCGTCCTGGTCTAAGGCGTCGGTCCAGTGCCTCGCGATCCGGGCCAGGAAATCGGTGTCGTTTTCGGCGGCCATCTCAGTCAGGGCATGCTCCATTCCGGCAATGGCTTCCGGCGGTGCCGTCTGCCGGACCCGGTCGAGGGACATCGTGATGATCGACGCGGCATGGGATGCGATAGTCCCGGCAGCGACGGCCGCCGCTACTTCCGGACGCGCCGCGGGCCGGGGCAATCCTGCGAAGTCCGTCCGGGGCAGCACCTCAGTTGCAAGGGCGAGCCGGCGTTTGGCCTCAGCCATGCTGATCCGCAGCCGTGCCCGCAGGAATTCGGCCGGATTGCGGTATCCGTCATCCACCACCGCGGATGCTTCCGCAGCCGCAGCGGTTGTGTCCGCGGGGTCCGCGCCTGAAGCGTTTACACGTTCCTGGCCAGTAACAACCCCGGGGCCGCCGTCGGGGTCGCAGCATGGTTGGTGGGTCCATCCGGTCATCCAGCCGGCCGCCGTCCCGCGCCCCGGGTCCGTTCCCCAGCCGGCAGGCGCCTTCTGCGCCTGGGTGGCGGCCCTGCGGGTCCGGTCCACCGTTGCTGCGGCCACCAGTTGCAGGAAATCCACCAGGCGGGACAGCTCCTCCACCCGGCCAGCAAAATCCGAAGCCTCGAAAGCGTCGAAGAGCGCAGAGTCCTCCTGGACGGTGCCGGCCAACGCGCTGGCCAGCGCAAGCGTCCGGTCCAGATCGGGTGTACCGCGATCCTGCTGGTCCTGGTCGGAGAAAACGCCACCAACGGCTTTCATGACTCCACTCTGCCAAAGGGGTGTGACATTTTTCAGCGGCATGCGCGGGCGGATACTCCGGTCGCTGAAATACACCTAGACTGCTGGCATGCCCATCGATCCCGATACCAAAGACTGGACCTGGGTGCTTGCGCGGCCCTGCCCGGAATGCGGATTCGACGCCTCCGCGGCCACCCCCGCCACCGTGCCCGGTGTCGTGACGAGCATGCTCCCGCGCTGGCGGGCTGCGCTGCGCCGGCCGGATGCGGCCGAACGCCCCAATGAGAGCACCTGGTCCGTCCTCGAGTACGGTTGCCATGTCCGTGACGTCTTCGCGCTCTTTGACCACCGGCTGTCCCTCATGCTCACGCAGGACGATGCCCGGTTCGATAATTGGGACCAGGATCAGACGGCCGTGGAACAGGACTACTCCAGCGCAGACCCGACCGGGGTCGGCGTCGAACTGACCACCGAGGGCGAAGAGATCGCCGCGTCCTTCGCCCGCGTTCCGGAGGACGACTGGGGCCGCAAGGGAACCCGGAGCAACGGTTCCGTATTCACTGTCCTGACGTTCGCGCAGTACTTACTGCACGACGTCGTGCATCACCTTCACGATGTGGACGGCTAGCCCGTGGATGGCCAGCCCGCCGGAGCGGCAGCGACCCGTTGCCGAAATAGACGAAGTGTGCTTCACTAATTCTGCGGAGGGGAGTATCCCCTGAATGTCCCGTCGTCAGTACGGCTGACCCTGAGCGGCCCGGCGGGACAGGTCCCTTGGGACCGGGAAAGACCTCCAGTTGGTTTGAACTGACTGGAAGCGGGTGCTCCCTGATGAACGTTCCTTTTTGGGCCTGGTTGGCCGTTCTTCTCCTTATTGTCCTGATGCTTGCCGTGGACCTGTTCGCGCATCGCAAAGCGCACGTCATCCGCGTCCGGGAAGCCGCACTGTGGTCTGCCGTCTGGGTCGCCTTCGGTGTCGGCTTCGGCTTCCTGATATGGCAGGTCTACGGTGCGGAGTTCGGCCAGCAATACTTCGCCGGATATCTGATCGAGAAATCCCTGGCAGTCGACAACGTGTTTATTTGGGCGATCATCTTCACCTACTTCGCAGTTCCCCGCGAATACCAGCACCGGGTGCTGTTCTTCGGGGTCCTGGGCGCCCTGGCTTTCCGGGGGATCTTCATCGCTGCGGGCGCTGTCATCATCGCCCGCGCCGAGTGGGTGCTGTACATTTTTGCCGCGTTCCTGCTCGTCACCGGCTACCGGATGATCCGCCACCGCAACGACATGCTTGACCCGGAAAAGTCCCGGGCGCTGAAACTCTTCCGCCGGCGCGTGGCCATGACAAACGACTTCCACGGCCAGCGTTTCCTGATCCGTAAGAACGGCGTCTTGCTCGCCACCCCGCTGCTCGCGGTGCTGGTCCTCATCGAAGCCACGGATGTCATCTTCGCCGTGGACTCCATCCCCGCAATCTTCGCCGTCACCGATGAAGTGTTCCTGGTCTTTACCGCCAACGCCTTCGCCATCCTGGGCTTGCGGGCCATGTATTTTCTGCTCGCTGACATGATCCACCGCTTCATCTATCTCAAGATCGGTCTTGCGCTCGTCCTGATCTGGGTAGGCATCAAAATGCTCCTCAAAATCGATATTTACTACATCCCCACCCCGCTGTCCCTGGCCGTCATCGCCACTATCCTCGGTGTGTCCATCGGCGCCAGCCTCTGGGCCACCCGCGGCCAAGAACGCAGGGCTCCCGACGGGCCGGCGCACTCACCCTTCGGAACCGCCTCACCCGAGGAGATCGCAGCTTTGGAACCACTCCGGAGCAGACGCCGCGGCACAAAAGCCACCTCTACACACCAACGGGGCGACGCCGGTGATTCAGACGCGGACCCGCACTCATTTACGAAGAGTGACGCATGAAAGATGAACCGGTCCGTGCAGCGGCGGCGCTGATATGGGTTCTCTCACCGGGTCGCGGCTTGCCCTTGTCGGGACTCCGCGGGCGCCAGCTCCTTGTCCCACGCCATACTCCGGTTCACGGCGGTATAGCCCATTTTGAGGTAAAGCCCGAGCGCGCCGCTCGGGTTTTCGAAATCGACGTCCAGGGACGCCGTGTCCATCCCGGCGGCCACGAACCGGCGCATCGCGTCGGCCAGCAGCGCCTGCGCAATGCCGCGGCCACGAAACTCCCGCCGCACCCCCAGCAGATCGGTATAGCCCTCGCGAAAGCCGCGGACCACGGCAGCCCCGGCGTCGTGGCTGGCAAGCTGGTAGCCCGCGACCGTCCCGGTGGATACATCCAGCACCACGCCGCTCAGGTCCGGCCTGGCCAGCGGATCATCAACCACGAACCCCCATGCCTCCTCGTCCCGGGGTTCGCTGCCCCAGTGGTCCCGGAAGGCGGAGTTGTGCGCCAGCCGGACCGGTTCGTGCAGCTCAGGACCGAAGGTCACCAGCGAAAGCCCGGGACCCAGGACGGTCCGGGGCACCGGCAGGCTCAAGGGCCGGTGCATTTCGTTGAAGTAGCGGACCACTTTGTAGCCTGCGCGCTCAAAGAGCGCCGCCTGGTGCTTGTGTTGCTGCTCCATATGGAGCCGCAGCTTCGGTACCGGGGCCGGCATCCCGGAGCTGCCTGAGACTGTGGAAGCTGCGTCCGCGGCGAATCGTTCGCGGGTCCGCTGCTCGGCCCAGCCCAGCAGGCCGGTGCCGATGCCGCTCCCCTGCCACTGCGGATCAACACAGCCGAAACCGACCGCCTTGTCGCCGTCGCGGTTCTTCGTGATCCTGGCGTAGGCGCGGGCAATACCTTGGGAATCGAAGCCCAGGATGGTGTTCTCCGTTGCGGGGTTATTCTTCGATGCCAGGATCTGTTCAAGCTCGGCACGGCGCTCAAACCAGACGGGGCTTTCGACGGCAGCGGTCCGAGCGATCAGTTCTGCCCAGGCAGCCACGTCACCGGGCCCGGCCGGGCGCCATGCCAGCCGGGGATCAAGCGCCGTCCCTGGTCCTGCCCCGCCATGTCGATTCATGGCAACAGGTTAGCGTCCGGCCTACCGCCGGGCCAGAACCGGGGCAGTGCCGTCCTTTGCGGCAGCCGCGGCGTCGAGATCCAGCCTGGCGTCACCGGGGTCGATGTCGTCGGGATTGTGCGTCACAAGGACCACTGTCCGGTCGCGGAGCCCGGGCCGTAGTTCGGCCAGCATGGCCCGTCCTGACTCGGCGTCGAGGTGGGCGGTAGGTTCATCGAGAAGGATCACGTCCGCGCCGCTCAGCAGCGTCCGGGCAACGGCCAGCCGCTGGCGTTCCCCTCCGCTGAGAAAGGCCCCTCCCGGGCCGATCCTGGTATCCAGCCCGTCCGGCAGGCGGTCCAGCAAGGGTTCCAGGCCAACCTCGCTCAAGGCGCCCCGAAGCCTCTGCTCCAACGCTTCGGCGAGCTGGCCGGTCCCCGATGCACCGGCCCCGCCGTCCGGGCTCGCCTGCCCGGTTGTGTTGGCCGCTCCGCCCGGGACGGCGAGCATCAGATTGCCGCGGATCGTGGAGTCGAAGAGGTGGGCTTCCTGCGGGCACCAGGCGGCCCGGCCGCTGAGGGAGATCCGGCCGGCGGCCGGCGGCAGGAATCCGAGGATCACAGCGAGGAGAGTGGACTTGCCGGATCCGGAGGCTCCGGTGACGGACAACCAGCGGCCCGGTTCTGCGGACGCGTTGATGCCGCTGAAGACGGCCGGCCCCCCGGGCCAGGCCGCAGCGAGGTCCCGGAGTTCAATGCCGGGCAGCCCGTCCGGGCGCGCAGGCAACTGGAGCAGCCCGGGGACGTCGTCCCCGGGCATCGGCGCGGCGGAGTCGAGGACGCCGGCGTCGGAAATCCGACCCAGCACTGCGCGCAGGGCCGGATACTGCCGGACCGCGGTGGTGATGGCTGCATACGGTTCTATCAGGGCAAGCTGCAGCAGTACGACGACGGCGACTGTTGCCGGCGCGACGGCGCCGCCGAGCGCCTGAGGCGCGGCCAGCACAGCGCTGGCCAGCGCAGCAGCGCCGCAGGCCAGCACGGTCAGGCCCTGGCCGAGCCCCTCGGCCCAGGCAGAGCGCTGCGATGCCACGGTGGCTGACCGGTCATCACGGATAATGGCTGCCAGGACCGGCTCGGAAACCGCGTTGGCGTGCAACTCGGCCCGGGCATCGAGCGCCGACGCGACGCGGTGCAGCACGCCGGTGCGGAGGAGCTGCTCAGTGCCGGCGGACATCCTGTCGGCGGCCAGGGCCAGTGCCGGTGCCGCAAAGATGCTCAGCAAAGCCGACGCGAGCACGGCCGGCAGTGACACGGGCAGCAAAATTCCGGTGGCGATGAGCGCCGCGGAGGCCACCGCGACAGCAATCAGCGGCGGCAGGACGACCCGGGGCAGCAGGTCCCGCACGGTATCGACGTCGTCCACCACAGTGCCAAGGACGTTGCCGCCCTGCAGCAGCCGCCGCAGGGAAAGCGCCCGCCGGCTCAGGGATTCCCAGAGCCGGCCCCGGAGTCGGGTCAGGGCGGCGAAGACCGCGTCGTGCAGCAAGAGCCGCTCCGAGTAGCGCAGGACCGCCCGTCCGATGCCGAAGAAGCGCACGCCCACAATTGCCGTGAGCAGATAAAGGATGGGCGGCTGCTCGCTGGCCCGGATGATCAACCAGCCGGAAAGCCCGGCCAGGGCGACGGCGAAAAGTGCAGCCAGGGCTCCCACGACCCCGGACGCGGCGAACCTCCCGGCGACGGGCGCAACGAGACGGGCCACTGCCGGCACCGTACTGGTCCGGCCGGGTGTTGCCGCAGGCCCGGGGCTTGCGGCCAGCAGCGCGGGCGTCGTTGTCACTGTCTCATCGGGCGCTCCCGGCCCCGGAGTGGCCGCCGTGATCCGTGCCGTCGAGACCGGTGACGCGCCGCCACCAGAAGCTGCGCCCGTCGCGGCGGGCTCTGCGGTGCCCGCGGGCGCCGGAATGACGGGCACCACCTGGTCGGCCAGTTCCCGCGTTTGCCGGTCATGGGCAACCAGCAGGACTGTCGCTTTCCCACGGAGTGCGGCGATGGCGCGGCTGACCGCGTCGGCGGAGCCTCGGTCCAGGTGCGCGGTCGGTTCATCCAGCAGCAGCACGGTAGCTCCGGCCTCGATCCTGGCCAGTCCCCGGGCCAGCGCCACACGGCGCAACTCCCCCGGGCTCAGCTCGGCGGGGTGTTTGGCAGCGAGGTGCGCGGCGGCGCAGGAGGTCAGGCACCGCAGGGCGGTCGCGTCCGCGGCGGCGCCGGCGGCCTCCGGGGTGCCGAGGTAGAGCCGGATTTCGTCCAGCACCGTCGGAGCGACCATGACCGGATGCTGCGGCACCCAGGCGACGTCCGCCGTCGTGAAGCCGGCCAGGCGTCCGGTGACCTGCGCGCCGGCGCCGGAGCCGATCGTACCGGCCAGCACTCCCAGCACGGTGCTCTTGCCGGCGCCGCTGGGTCCCTCGAGCGCGGTGATCTTGCCGGGTGCGGCGGTGAAACTCAGCGGGCCGACGGCGTCGTCGGACCGGCCGCGGTACCGCACGGCCAGGTCGTCGACGCTGACGGCGGGAGGCCCGGAGTGCGGGTGTGCTGCAGCCGGAACCGGCCGCAGCGGCGTGGCCTCGGGGGCGTCCAGGACGGCGGTCGTCCCTGCGAGCGCGACCCGGCCGTCGTCGCTGGCATGGTGCGCCGTGCCCAGCTCCCGCAGGGGCAGGTAGCAGTCGGGGGCGAGGATCAGTGCCAGCAGCCCGGCTTCGAGAGCCATGTCCCCGTGGACCAGCCGGACTCCGATGAACACAGCAACAACGGCAACGGAGATTGTGGCGATCAGCTCGAGCGCCAGCGCGGAGAGGAAGGCCGTGCGCAGTGTCCCCATTGTGCGGACGCGGTACTCATCGGAAATGTCTTCGAGGGCCTTTCGCTGTGCCGACGCGCGGCCCAGGCCCACGAGGACCGGGAGACCCTTGGCCAGTTCCAGCATGTGCCCGGAGAGCCGGGACAGCACGGTCTGCGCTTCCTGCACCCGGTCCTCCGTGTACCGGCCGATCAGGACCATAAAGAGCGGCACGAGCGGGACCGTCAGGACGATCACGACGGCGCTGATCCAGTCCGCGGAAAGTATCCGCGCCCCCAGAAGGAGGGGAACCGCCGCACAGTTAACGAGGGCGGGCAGGAACTGGGTGTAATAGCTGTCCAGCGCGTCCAGCCCCCGTGTGGCAAGTACGGCGAGTCCGCCGTCGGAGGGGCCGGCTGTGCGCACACCGTTGCGTAGCGCCGTTCCCAACAGCCCTGCGCGGAGCTCTTCCTTGACACCCAGTGCGGCACGGCGGGCCGCGACGGACTGGCCCCAGACCGTGAGGGAACGCAGCACCACACCAGCCAGTCCCCAAACCAGCTGATCTCCCCACTCCGGATCGAGAGACATCAGTCCGGCCAGCATCGACGCTACTGCCTGGGCCATCAGGACCAGGGCTAGGGCCTTCAATGCTGCGAGCAGGCCCAGCAGGTAGAGCGCGGAACGGGTGGCGGGGCCTGCAGGAAAGCGGGGTTTCATCAGCCGCTAGTCCTTGGGGGCCAGCGCTTTGGAGGCAATCGCCGGCAGGAAACTGTGTGCCTCCGGGATGTGGTGGGCACTCACGCGGCGCCGGAACACCCAGTAGGTCCAGGCCTGATAAGCGAGGACCAGCGGCAGCCCGATGGCTGCAACCACGCTCATCAGGCCAAGGGTGTAATCCGAAGAGGAGGCGTTGGAGATCGTGAGGTTGAAGGCCGGATCTAATGTGGACGGCAGCACTACGGGGAAGGCCGCACCGAAGATCGAGGCACTCCCGAGCAGGAGGAAGACGCTGAGGGCCAGGAAAGTGCGGCCTTCGGAGCCCCTGCGGGCCAGGATCCAAGCCAGTGCGGCGGCAGTCACGGCCGCGACGACTGCCGCGATGGTCCAGGCCTCGCCGCTTAGCAGCTGCAGGCTCAGGGCCCAGCCGGCCATCGGCAGGATCAGGACCGGGAGCAGCCGGACGAACCACTTGCGCGCACGGTGCCGGACCTCACCGTCGGTCTTCAGCGCCAGGAACGCGAGTCCGTGCAGCAGCGAGAAACCGACGACGGCCAGCCCGCCGAGCACCGCGTAGCCGCTAAACCAGGCGAAGGCCCCGCCTTCACGGTCGCCGTTGGCGTTCAGCGGCAGCCCGGTGGTGGTCAGTCCCAGGGCGGTGCCAACACCGAACGCGGCGACGAGGGAGCCGGCAGCGATGGCCCAGTCCCAACGGGCACGCCACTGGTCGGTGTCCACCTTGCCGCGGTATTCGAAGGCCACAGCACGGAAAATCAGGGCCACCAGGACCAGCAGCAACGGCAGGTACAGCGCAGAGAACAGGGAGGCGTACCAGAGCGGGAAGGCAGCGAAGGTGGCGCCGGCCGCGGTCAGGAGCCACACTTCGTTGCCGTCCCATACCGGGCCGATCGTGTTGAGCAGGACCCGCCGTTCGGTATTGTTGCGGGCGAAGCTCTTCATGAGCATGCCGACGCCGAGGTCGAAGCCTTCGAGAAAGAGATAGCCCGTCCACAGCACCGCAATGGCGATGAACCAGATGGTAGGTAGCAGATCCATGCTGAGTATCCTCTGAGTTTTTTGGGGGTCTGGTGCTGAAGCGGGCGTCTAGTAGGCGAAGGCCAGGACGTCGTCGCCGGGCTTGCCGTGTGTCCCGTCGCCGGGCTTGCCGTCGTCGTCTTTGCCGTCGTGGTTCTTTGCGGCGTGCGCCAGTTCAGGCATCGCCGAGGCCACGCCGCCGCGGACGTATTTGACCAGGAGCTTGACCTCGACGACGAGCAGCGCCGCGTAGATCGCCGTCAGGACCACGAGGGAGGTCAAGATTTCGGCGGCGGATACTCCGGGGGAAACAGCGGCTGCCGTGAACATAAAGACCTGGTCGACGCCGGCGAAGTCCGGGTTGGGAGCGACGACGAACGGCTGGCGGCCCATCTCGGTGAAGATCCAGCCCGCGGCGTTGGCGCCGAAAGGAGCAAGGATGCCAAAGACGGCTAGACGCATGAGTCCGCGGGAGGCCGGAACAGTGCCCTTGCGGGTAACCCAGAGAGCCAGCAGCGCTGCGAAGGCGGCGATTCCACCGAAGCCGATCATCATCCGGAAGCCCCAGTAGGTGACTTCCATAACGGGCACGTAGTCAATTTCGGTGCCGGCGCGGTCGCCATAGATGGGGTTGTCCGGCAGGGTGGTGCCGTACTTGCTCTGGTATTCGCCCAGCAGGCTGTTGACACCTTTGACCTCGGTCGTGAAGTCGCCGTTGGCCAGGAAGGACAGGATGCCGGGAACTTCGATCAGGGCCACGATCTCGTCACAGTTTTGAGACCCTAGGTTTCCGATGCTGAGAACGGAGAAGCCGGTGCCGTCGTGGCAGGCGGCCTCGGCGGCGGCCATCTTCATGGGCTGCTGTTCGAACATCAGCTTGCCCTGCAGGTCACCGGTGATTGAGGTCCCGGCGAAGGAAATCATGGCAACGACGGCGCCGATCCGCAGGGACTTTATCCATACGGCGTGGTCGCTCCGGTCGCGGCCGGCAATCGCGGCTTCGCCGGGAACCACTTTGCCGTCGGCTCCGATCGCGTCGATACCGTCATGGCGCCGGCGCCACAGGTGGTACCAGGCGATGCCGAGCATAAAAGCGCCGGCGACGGCGAGGGCCCCGAACATCGTGTGGGGAAAGGCGACGAGGGCCGTGTTGTTGGTGAAGACGGCCCAGGCGTCTGTCATCACGGGCCGTCCGTTGACCAAGTCAACGCCCACGGGGTGCTGCATCCAGCTGTTGGCCACGAGGATGAAGTAGGCGGAGAAGACCGAGCCGATCACCGCGATCCACAGGCAGGCCAGGTGCACGCCGGGCTTGAGTTGCTTCCAGCCGAAGATCCAAAGACCCAGGAACGTGGACTCCACGAAGAAGGCCAGGAGCGCCTCCATCGCCAGCGGCGCACCGAAAACGTCGCCCACGAAGCGGCTGTACTCGCTCCAGGCCATGCCGAACTGAAACTCCTGAACGATCCCGGTGGCGACGCCCATGATGAAGTTGATAAGGAAGAGCTTCCCCCAGAACTTTGTCATCCGCAGGTACTCCGGATTGCCGGTGCGGTACCAAAGGGTCTGGATCACGGCCACGACCAGCCCGAGGCCGATCGTGAGCGGCACCATCATGAAGTGGTAAACCGTCGTGATTCCAAATTGCCAGCGTGCGATTTCCAAGGCGTCCAAGGCAGTCCCTCTTTGTGGCGGGTCCGATGATTTCTACATTGCGTAGAAAACCTACTTCTACAGAGTGTAGAACAAAACGACACGGTTGCCGTAGTTCAGAATCCCACGCCCCGGTACCGCCTGCAATGGATGGGGCGGTTCATGACAGAGACCCGGAGGCGGCCGGACGTCCGGTCCCGCACCGCCGAAACTCCGGGGTCACCCCGCTGCCGAACCGCCGGCGAGGACCGCCTGCACTCCCTGCAGAAGTGTTCTACTCCATGTAGAAACTATCCGGGAAACACGGTAAATTTGGACTGTAACATCCACTCCGCCCGGTCACCCGATGCTTCGATACCGATGCATCGACGCAGCTGCGTCAGCTTAGCTGACAGCGACCGGGAGCGGCCGGCTACGAAGGACATACGGAAATGGCAAGTCTCGGCGAACTCGAACGGGCAGTGATGGATCTGCTCTGGGCAGGCCAAGAGGCTGCAACAGCCAATACCCTGCGGGACATGCTCGCCCGGAGCACGCAGCCGGAAAACGGCGCAGCCGGTCACGAAGGCAAGGACCTGGCGGTCACCACGGTCCTCACCGTTCTCTCGCGCCTCGAGCGGAAGGGCCTGGTTGAACGTGAGCGCGGAACCCGGCCGCACCGCTACCAGTCCGTCTCCAGCCGCGCGGACCACACCGCCGAGCTGATGCACGAGGTCCTGGGGTCCGCTCCGGACCGCGAGGCCGTCCTCGCGCGGTTCATCGGATCTGTCACGGACACCGAAGCGGAAACGTTGCGGAAACTGCTGGGCCGTAGCTAACGCCCGATGTTCTGGACCTCATACTTTCTGGCGGTCCTCGCTATAGCGCTGGCATGGCCGGTGCCGGTTCTCCTGTCCCGTGCCAAATGGCCGGCACGGTCGCCTTTCACCGCGATGCTGCTGTGGCAGGCGATCGGTCTGGCCGGCGGCCTGTCGATGATCGGGGCCATGCTCGTTTACGGGCTGGAGCCGATCGGCAGCAACCTGCTTTCCGGCCTGGGCGCCCTGGCCGGGATGGTCCTTCACGACGCACCGACCACGGCTCTGGGTTTCTGGCACATCTTCGCGTTGTCTGCCGCGGCGCTCCTCACCGCCCACCTGATCTTCACCCTGCTGCTGACCTACTACAGGATTCAGCGGCAGCGCCGGCGCCACCGGGAATTGCTGACACTGCTGGCGTCGCCATCGCCGGACGGTCCCCGGACCATGGTCCTGAACGTGGACTCCCCCGTGGCTTATTGCCTTCCCGGCGGCGCACGATCCGTCACCGTCCTGTCCGACGGGCTGTTGGCGGCACTGGAACCTGACGAGCTCCGTGCCGTGCTGATCCACGAAAACGCTCATCTGAGCCAACGCCACCACCTGCTGCTGTGGGCGTTTGCTGCATGGCGGCAGGCCTTGCCGTGGCTGCCCACCACCCGGCTGGCGCAGGAAGCCGTCAACTCACTGATCGAGATGCTCGCCGACGACGTCGCGTTGAAAACGGAGAGCCGGGCGACGCTGATCAGGGCGATCGCCATCGTGGCAAGCGGAGCCCGTGGCGGGCCCGAGGCCCGGCTGACGTTTGGCGACTCGGACGCCGCCGACCTCTCCCCCGATGCGCCCGGCGCCACCGGCGGATCGGGATCGGTACGCACGACGGCGTCCCGCGTCAGCCGCCTGCTCTCCCCGCAGCCTCCGCTGCCGGAAGCGCTGCGGGGGGCCGTCCTGGCGGTCTGTATGCTTCTGCTGGCCGTCCCGACGGCCCTGCTGATCGTCCCGGGATTGCTGGGCTAAGCTGCCCCGGCCGGATCAGGCATCGATCCGGTCACGGTCCAGGCTCGCGGCGCCGGCAATGATGAAATCCTTGCGCGGCGCGACGTCGGAGCCCATCAGCAGGTCGAAAGTCTCCTCCGCTTGCTTCGCGTTCTCGATGCCGACCTTGCGCAGGGTCCGGTGCCGCGGGTCCATGGTGGTTTCCGCCAGCTGTTCGGCGTCCATTTCTCCGAGACCCTTGTAGCGCTGGATGGGTTCCTTGTAGCGTTTGCCCTCCTTGGCCAGGCGGGCCAGGAGGGTGTGGAGTTCCGCCTCCGAGTAGGTGTAGATCATCTCGTTGGCCTTCTGCCCGGCGTTGATGACCTCGACCCGGTGCAGTGGCGGGACGGCGGCGAAGACGCGTCCGTCATCAATCATCGGCCGCATGTACCGGAAAAACAGCGTCAACAACAGCGTGCGGATGTGCGCGCCGTCGACGTCCGCATCCGTCATCAGGATGACCTTGCCGTACCGCGCGGCGTTGATGTCGAAGCTGCGGCCTGACCCGGCACCGACCACCTGGATCAGGGCGGCGCATTCGGCGTTGGAGAGCATGTCACCCACCGATGCCTTCTGCACGTTGAGGATCTTGCCTCGGATCGGCAGGAGCGCCTGGAAGTCCGAGGAACGGGCCAGCTTGGCCGTACCAAGGGCCGAGTCGCCCTCAACGATGAAGAGTTCAGAGCGCGCGACGTCGTCGGTGCGGCAGTCCGCGAGCTTGGTCGGCATCGAGGAGGTCTCCAGCGCGTTCTTGCGGCGCTGGGTTTCCTTATGGACGCGGGCCGAGATGCGCGACTTCATCTCGCTGACGACCTTTTCCAGCAGCAGGGCTGACTGGGCTTTGTCGTTGCGGTTGGCCGAGGTCAGCTTGGCATTGATTTCCTGCTCCACGACCTTCGCCACGATTGCGCGAACGGCAGAGGTGCCGAGGATTTCCTTGGTCTGGCCTTCAAACTGGGGCTCGGCCAGGCGCACGGTGAGGACGGCCGTGAGGCCGGCGAAGATGTCGTCCTTTTCGATCTTGTCATTGCCGGCTTTAAGCTTGCGGGCATTGTTTTCCACCGCCTTCCGGAAAGTCTTCAGCAGCGCCTGCTCAAAGCCCGTCTGGTGGGTTCCTCCCTTGGGAGTGGAGATGATGTTGACGAAGCTGCGCACGGTGCTGTCATAGCCGATGCCCCAGCGCAGTGCGATGTCCACCTCGCAGTCACGCTCCACTTCCGCGAGCTGGCTGTGGCCGCGCTCGTCCAGGACCGGAACCGTTTCCTTGAACTTGCCGGCACCATGCAGGCGCCAAATGTCCGTCACGCCCGGGTCAGCAGCCAGGAAGTCGACGAATTCGGAGATGCCGCCGTCGTGGTGGAAAACCTCTTCGTGCGGTCCGGACTCACCCGGGGTTCCGGCGACGCGGCGTTCGTCGCGGACGGTCAGCTTCAGGCCGGGCACCAGGAAGGAAGTCTGGCGGGCACGGGCGGCAAGCTCGTCGTAGGAGAACTTGGCGTCCGGCGTGAAGATCTGCCGGTCCGCCCAGTACCGGATCCGGGTTCCCGTGACGCCGCGCTTGGCCTTGCCCACCACATCCAGGACGGAACCGTCCACGAAGGGTTCGAAGACCGCGGCGGGGTCGGATTTAGTGCCCGGGTCCTTGAAGCGGCCCGGCTCGCCGCGGCGGAAGGACATCTTGTAGGTCTTTCCTCCGCGGTCGACCTCAACATCCAGCCTGGAGGACAGCGCGTTCACCACTGAGGCGCCCACGCCGTGCAGGCCGCCTGAGGCCGTGTAGGAGCCGCCGCCGAACTTGCCGCCGGCGTGCAGTTTCGTGAAGACCACCTCGACGCCGGTGAGCCCTGTCTTGGGTTCGACGTCGACGGGGACGCCGCGGCCGTCGTCGTGGATTTCCACGCTGTTGTCAGCGTGCAGGATGACTTTGATGTCGTGGCCGAAGCCGGCAAGGGCTTCGTCGACGGAGTTGTCAATGATTTCCCAGAGGCAGTGCATGAGTCCGCGGGAGTCCGTGGATCCGATGTACATGCCCGGGCGCTTGCGAACGGCCTCGAGGCCCTCCAGCACCGAGAGATGCCGGGCGGTGTAATCAGAACTGGGTGCCACGGGTCGTGATCTCCTTCAGGAACGGGACCGTCCGAGGGACGGTCCGGGCAAAATTGGCGCTCTTCCTAGGGTAGTCGGCCCGTCGTCATGCCGGGTCCAGCTCTGTCCCGCCGGCGGTGGCCCGGTCCGGGGCGTTATCGAGACGTGATACGCGGACAGCGAAAGTTCCCCATCCTTGGCATGGATCGGCCCCGAATACTGGTTATATAGGTATACGGAACTACTAAGGAGGCCGAAATGACAACAGCAGTTGCGGACCGCACACTGACCACCGTGGACCGGTGCGATCGTTGCGGAGCACAGGCATATGTCCGGGTTGTTCTCGGCGCCTCCGGCGGTGAGCTTCTCTTCTGCGGCCACCATGCCCGCGCCGTCGAGCCGACGCTGAGGCCACTCAGCTCAGACTGGCACGACGAAACGGCACGGCTGCACGAGAAGGCACCGGTCCCCGTCGACTAGACCATAAAACCAAGTGCAGGGCCCCTCCGGTGTGGAGGGGCCCTGCTTCTGTCTGACAGCAACGCGGGTTTGGCAGCAACGCGGGGTCACTTCCGGCCCATGATTCCGAAGAACATGGGCCGGAAGTGACCCCGCGTTGCTATGGTGCAAGTCTCAGTCCAGGTAGTCGCGCAGCACCTGGGACCGGGACGGGTGGCGCAGCTTGGACATCGTCTTCGATTCGATCTGGCGGATCCGCTCACGCGTCACGCCGTAGACCTTGCCGATTTCGTCTAAAGTCTTCGGCTGCCCGTCAGTGAGGCCGAAGCGCATTGCCACGACGCCTGCTTCGCGTTCCGAGAGCGTGTCCAGCACCGAGTGGAGCTGTTCCTGCAGCAGGGTGAAGCTCACAGCGTCCGCCGGAACCACGGCTTCCGAGTCTTCGATCAGGTCGCCGAATTCAGAGTCGCCGTCCTCACCGAGCGGAGTATGCAGCGAAATGGGTTCGCGGCCATACTTCTGGACCTCGACGACCTTCTCCGGTGTCATGTCCAGCTCAAGTGCGAGCTCTTCCGGTGTGGGTTCCCGGCCGAGGTCCTGCAACATCTGGCGCTGGACGCGGGCCAACTTGTTGATGACTTCGACCATGTGGACCGGGATACGGATCGTGCGGGCCTGGTCAGCCATGGCGCGGGTAATGGCCTGGCGGATCCACCACGTGGCGTACGTGGAGAACTTGAAGCCCTTGGTGTAGTCGAACTTCTCCACCGCACGGATGAGCCCGAGGTTGCCCTCCTGGATCAGGTCCAGGAACAGCATGCCGCGGCCCGTGTAACGCTTGGCGAGGGATACGACCAGGCGGAGGTTGGCCTCCAGCAGGTGGTTCTTGGCCCGCTTGCCGTCATGGATCACGAACTCGAGTTCGCGCCTGAGTTTCGGATCCATGGATCCGTCGTCGGCATTGATCTTTTCCTCGGCGAAGAGGCCGGCTTCAATGCGCAGGGCGAGGTCGACTTCCTGCTCTGCGTTCAGAAGGGCGACCTTGCCGATCTGCTTCAGGTAGTCCTTGACGGGGTCGGCGGTCGCTCCGGCGGACATGACCTGCTGCACCGGCGCGTCGTCGTCGTCGGCGTCGGAGTAGACAAAGCCTGTTCCGGTGCCGGCTTTCGCCTTGCCTGCGGCGTCGTCGATATCCTCGCTCAGGTCAGCGGCGTCGGGGGCGACGTCGTCAAGGTCCTCATCGACGTCTACGTCATCGGAGTCATCGTCAGACTTGCTGGCGGCTTCGGCCGCTGCTTTGGCGCCGGGCTTGGGCCCGCGCTTCTTGGGCTCAGGCTTTACGGCACCCGTTGCGGTGCCATCACCCTCGGAGGAAGCTGCATCTTTGACAGCCTTATTGGCTGCACGTGTGGCGGCGCGCTTGGCGTTCGCGGCCGCCTTCTTCTCCTCAGGGGACAATTCGGCCTGGTCGGCGGGTTCCTTCTTCGCGGAAGACGGGGTCACAGAAAACCTTTCTAGCGGCGGTCTGTGGAATCACCATACGGGCAACACCACTATGACCCTGTCAAGTCCGTGTTTCACATCAGGTGCAACCACGGCCGGCAGAGCCACTTAGTAAAACTGCCGGGGCGGCCATAATGTTCCCTGTTTCCGGGGTTCACTACAGGCACTCAATACACGGACCCAACCGGGTCGCGGCATCTATTGTCTCACGGTTTTCGCCAACCGCGCCGAACTGATGACGTCCAACGCTGCGTGGCGGCCTTCCGTGGCGGCCTTCCGTGGCGGCAGTCGTACCGGCCCTGCTCCGCGGTCGTGCCCCCGGCGCGGCAGGCGAGGGTCGACGTCGTGTCATAGATCTTAGAACCGGCTAATTCCGCCAGCTGGCAACGGAGGGGCGGTGGCGTGCATCAGCCGGCCGCCCGGGTTCGGCCACAGCGGAATCATTGTCCTGCCGATCGCGACCGCGGTCTGCAGTGGTTCCCGGCACCCGTCGGGTCTGCAGTGGTTCCCGGCACCCGTCGGGTCTGCGGTATTCGTGACACCTTACGCCGCGTCCGGCTCGATTCTTTGCCAGGCCGACTCCGGACGGGCGGCCCAGCCGCAAAGGGTGCCGCGGACGGCCAGCTCCGCCAGCAGTTCAGCGAGCCGGTACCCCGGGCATTCCTGCGCGGCCTGCCGGAACAGCGCATCGGCAAAGGACCCCCGGCCGCGGCACCATTGAATCCAGCCGCGGCCGGTCAGGTTCGCTGCCCGCGCCTCGGGTCCGCTGTCGGCGACGAGTCCGACCAGGACCTGTTCAAGCTTCATCATGCGTGTCCAGTCCGGTATGGCCGGCGCCAAACCCAGCAGCACCTCTCCGTAGCCCGGTGTGTGGCAGGTGTCTGCGGCGTCGCGATTGCCCGGGGCCGGGACTTCCTCGAAGCCAGGCAGCGGCGGCCACGGCAGGGCGGCTCCTGCCGCGTCGTTTCGCCGGTCAGGATAGTCGAAGCTGCCAAAGCCGGCCGCCCCGCATTCCGCCGCTTCCCGGCCGGCCGCGGCCATAACCAGAACGGCGTCCCGCCAGACCTGCATGCACAGACTGGCTCGGAGGTAGCTAGCCAGCGCCGGCGGCTGCTCCTGCCCCGCGGGGGCGTGCAGGACCCGCGTCCAGACGTCCATGACCCGGTCGAACTGCGCCTGGCTCCGCCGGAGTCTTTGGAATTGCCGCGCCCAGTCCGCCTCCGCCCGGAGCGCCACCGGATCCGCCGGCGGAAGCAGCGGCCCGGTAGCGCCGGGGGCGGCGCCGACTGCGCTGCCCCGGAACACCATCTCAACGCTGAGGCAACTGTTCCGGATTTCTGCCACGGGACGTCCACGGGGGTCGCAACACGCAGCGTCACTGCAATAGGCGTTGCGCCAAACCTCGCCTCCGATAATCCAGGCATCCCGCACCGGCATGCCGGCCGCGGCCAGCACTGTTTCGAGCGCCGTCAGCAGCCCCATGCGCAGGCCACTGGCTGCCGCGGCCTCCTCCCGGACGCGCGTGCCGCCGTCGATGTGTCCATCACCACCGCCCTGCGCACGACTGCCGCCATGTTCGTCTTTATTACCCGCTCGGCTGCCGCCGGCGGTGAAGAAGGCCAGCAGCACGCCGTCGGCTTGCTCGTCGGCAGACAGGTAGGAGGCCACTGTCCGGGCGTAGTCCTCGGCACCGCCGCCCGGCCCGGCAGCCGGCGCAGGATCTGCGCCCGGACCGTTGCGGGGCAGGTCCACCCGGAGTGTGGCGCCCAGGCGTTTGCCCTGCATGGTCATGGCCACGAGGCTGTTCAGGGGCCAGTAGCCGAGCGAATGCGGAATGTAGCCGAGCACGTCTTCAGGTCCGGTAATTTTCAGGTGGTGTGGAGTCGTCATAGTGCCACCTTGGCCCGGCGGCGGCACAGTGGGCCGCCGGGACCTGCGCTATGTGGACAACCTCGGATCAGGGTGCGCGGCGGCGTTCGGCGTTGAGCCTGCGCTGCCGGGCAAGAGCGGTAAGCAGCGGCGGAACCACCACGCCCTGGGCCGCCATCTGGCGGCGGACTTTCCGCCGGGCGGCAAGTATTGCCCCGGCCCCGGCCGCCAGCAGCACGAACTGGACGCTCAGTGCTACCCGGAACGACGCGAGGTCATACAGTCCATCGGAAAAGCCGGCCGCGAACAGCACGTCGAGGACAAGTCCGATGAGGAAGATGGCCACGAGTGATGCCAGGAAGCCTCCGACGTTCACGATTCCGGTAGCCGTTCCCATCCGATGGGCGGGATTGAAGGTCCGGGCGAAGTCGAAGCCGATCATCGACCCGGGCCCGCCAATCGCGAGCACAACAACGAGGCCGGCCAGCAGCCACAGCGGGGACCGCCCTGGCATGAGGAGCACTGCAGCCCAGGCCACAGCGGTGGCAGCCGAGATCATCAGCACCATCGTGGACCGGCGCAACGGATGCCTGGCCACAAAGCGCCCCATCAGGGGGCCGGCGCCGATACCGGCCGCCACATACAAGGCCATCAGGGTAGAGACAGTGCCGACGTCCAGGCCTTGCGCGGAGAGCAGGAAGGGGTAGCCCCACGTCATCACGAAGACCGTGCCGCCGAATTGGACCGTAAAGTGGCTCCACAGGCCGAGCCGGGTGCCGGGCTGCCGCCACGCATGAGCCAGGGAAATCCCGGTGGCGCGAAGCCCGGCCGACGGCTCGGGGGCGGGGTGGCCGGGCGGAAGATCCTGCAGCAGGACCAGAACCAGAATCAGGGCCAGGCCGGACATCGACGCCAGGGTGAGGAAGGCGGGAGTCCAGCCGGCTGCGTGCAGGATGATCGCGAACGGCACCACACTGAACAACTGCCCCAGCTGCCCCGACATTCCCGTCAGCTGGGTGAGCAGCGGAACCCGCGCCGGCGCGAACCACAGCGGAAGGAGCCGGATCACGGAGATGAACGTCATCGCGTCGCCGGCGCCCACAAGCACCCGTCCCAGCACACCGGCCGGGATGCTGTCCGCGAACGCCAGTTGGAGTTGCCCGAATCCCATCAGCAAGGCACCGCCTGCCAGCATGGCTCGGGAACCGAACCGGTCCACCAGAACACCTACAGGGATTTGCAGTGCGGCGTAGACCAGCAGCTGCAATACCGTGAAGAAGGAGATTTCCGCCGCGCTGGCATGAAAACGATCTGTCGCTTCCAGCCCCGCCACACCGAAGGACGTGCGCTGGCTGACCGCAACAAGGTACGCAAAAATCCCGACGATCCAAATAATCCAGGCGCGGGGGGCGGTCACTCCCCCATTATGCCCCCGCCATAATCTAAATCGTATTTATTCGCCCGGGTCTTTGCGGGCCAGATAGGCCTCCACGGCGGCGCCGAGAGCGTCGGCGTTCGGCAATTCATCGTTCTCGTCGGCGAGCAGGGAGCGGCGGACGGTCCCCTCGGCTTTCTCGTCATAGCGGGTTTCGAGCCGGGACACGACCTCCTGGACTTCCTCGGACCCCTCCACCTGCTCGGCAATCTGGCGTCCGACTTCCCGGCCGGCCTCCCGCAGGCGGTCCGTAGGCAGCATCAGCGACGTGGCGGCACCCAGGTATTCCAGTCCCGCAACCGCGGCCGTCGGATATTCGGCCTCGGCGAGGTAATGCGGCACGTGCATCACATAACCGGCGACATCCCGCCCGGCCGCCGTCAGCCGCAGTTCAAGGATGTGGCCTACCGCGGCGGGCACCTCCACGGTGGGCTTCCAGACCGAAATCCCCTCGATCAGATCCGGCCGGTTGCCGTGCACGGTCACGCCCACGGGCCGGGTGTGCGGCACGGGCATCGGGATGGAATGGATCCAGGTGGTGAGGTTGACGTCCAGTTCGTCCACAATTCCGACGACGGCGCGGGCGAAACGTTCCCACTGCAGGTCGGGCTCAAACCCGGCGAGGAGCAGGAACGGGTTCCCCAGCCCGTCGACGAGCCGGTAGAGAGCGAGGCTCGGTGCCTGATAATCCTGCAAGTGGTCTTCGACAAAGCTGATCTGCGGTCGCCGGCTCCGGTAATCGATGAGCTGGTCCGCATCGAACTCCACGAGCAGTTCGGAGTCGAGGGTGTCCAGCAGTTCGGCAGTGATCTGCCGTACGACCTGGCCGGCGTCGGCGAATCCGGTGAAGCCCATGACCAGGTTCAGCCCATGCAGGCTCTCGTCGTCGAACAGCTCCTCGTCACGCCAGTACAGCGATCTCGGGTCCAGCAGGGAGCCGGAAGTCCGGTCAGTCACGGCATGTTCCTTTCGCGGTTACAGCGGTTTGCGGAGGACAGGGCCCGCCGGGCGGATCCGGCGGAGGTGAGGTGCCCGCCGCCAAAAACCTGCGGTTGCCGTCAGACAGCTCTAGTCCGGCACGCGCCGCTATTAGCTTCAACGTACCGCCTCCCGGGCTAATTCCTGCCCGGTGTGTGCTCCGGCTCTCATCCGGTTGAATCGCGGGGCCGCCAAGAGACTACGATCGGTACCGGCCGTAATGACGGCCGGAAGACACCGGGTGGCGTTTGAACGGGACGCCGGCCCAGGATCCATAGGCAGGACGCCGAACATGCGGTTCCTGCTGTCACCAGAGAGAAGTGAGGACTGTCCTCGTGGTCAGGAATACTGAAGTGAAACTTAGTGCAATCGCCGGGAGCCTGCTGAAGTCCCCCAGCGACGCCCTCGTGGTTGGCGTCGGGCAGGGGCCGGACGGTCCCGTTCTGCTGGAGAACCCGCTGACCGCCAAGGCCGCGGAAACCCTCGCGGAGACACTAAGCGTTCTTGGCATCACCGGAGCGGCCGATCAGGCACACCGCCTGCCCGGCCTGCCGGACACCGGTGCCGCCGTCCTGGTGCTGGCCGGCGTCGGCAAGCTGTCCGCGACTCAGCCGCTCGCCGAAGAGGCCCTCCGCCGTGCCGCCGGCTCGGCAGTCCGCCAGCTGGCAGGCCTCGGCACTGTCACGCTTGCACTCCCGACGGCGTCACTGGCCGACGTCGCCGCCGTCGCCGAGGGCGCCGCGATGGGCGCCTACTCCTTCACGGAGCACCGCTCCTCGCGAGAGGGCCTCAAGGACCCGGTGAAGAACGTCGTGATCAGCACCGGGTTCGCCAAGGACAAGGGCATCGGACCGGTCCTTGATCGCGCCGCCCTGATCGGCAAGGCAGTCAACGCGACCCGCACGCTCGTGAACCAGCCGCCCAGCCACCTGTACCCGGAGACCTTTGCCGACGCCGCCAAAGAACTCTCCAAGGGCCTGCCCGTCAAGGTGACTGTCTGGGACGAGAAGCGCCTCGAAAAGGAGGGTTTCGGCGGCATCATGGGTGTCGGCAAGGGCTCCACCCGTCAGCCGCGCCTCGTTAAGGTCGAGTACGCCCCCGCCAAGGCAACCACGAAGATCGCGCTGGTCGGAAAGGGCATCACCTTCGACACCGGCGGCATATCCATCAAACCGGCTCTTGGCATGGGCGACATGAAGAGCGACATGGCCGGCGCCGCCGTCGTACTGAACACAGTGCTGGCCATCGCAGGTCTGGGACTGCCCGCCAAGGTGACCGCCTGGCTTTGCATCGCCGAGAACATGCCTTCCGGTGCGGCCTCGCGCCCCGCCGATGTGCTGACGATGTTCGGCGGCAAGACGGTCGAGGTGCTGAACACCGACGCCGAAGGCCGCCTGGTCATGGCCGACGGCATTGTCGCCGCGAGCCAGGAATACCCGGACGCGATCATCGACGTCGCCACCCTGACCGGCGCCCAGCTGATCGCCCTCGGCAACCGCACGGCGGGCGTGATGGGATCCGACTCCGTGACCGGGTCGCTGAAAGCCGCCGCGGACCGCGCCGGTGAACTCGTGTGGCCGATGCCACTGCCCGAGGAACTGCGGGCCAGCCTCGACTCCCCGGTAGCGGACCTCGCCAACATCGGCGAACGCCACGGCGGCATGATGACCGCCGCCGTCTTCCTGCGCGAATTCGTGGGCAAAGACAAGAACGGCGAGCAGATCCCGTGGGCGCATATCGATATTGCCGGACCGTCGTTCAACAACGGCAGCCCTTACGGTTACAACCACAAACAGGGAACGGGCAGCACCGTGCGCACGCTCGTGGCCTACGTTGAGGATGTCCTGGCCGCGACGGCCTGACGACGCCGGTGTGGCGGCCGGGCCGCCGGGCACGGCCGCCACACCGCGTGACTCTGGACACAAGCGCGCCACAATCGGCGCGACAAGGTGGAGCATGGAATAGTGGTTCGCTAAGGTGAACCACGGTAGTCCCAATCTATTAGTCACATATGAAAGGGAACCGGCGGGCTGGCATAATCGCCGCAGGCAGGTTCCAAGACCAGATGATGCGTACTCTCGTGTCATCGTTCACGCGAGGGAGCGTTTTAGTGGCCGATCAGGCAACTGCGCAAGAATTCGACATCCTGGTACTCGGCGGCGGCAGCGGCGGTTACGCAACTGCCCTGCGTGCCGTACAGCTTGGCCTCACCGTCGGCCTCATCGAAAAGGCCAAATTGGGCGGTACGTGCCTGCACAACGGCTGTATTCCCACCAAAGCGCTGCTGCACTCCGCGGAACTCGCGGACCACGCCCGCGACGCAGCCAAGTATGGCGTCAACGTAACCCTTGACGGCGTCGACATGACCGCCGTCAACGCTTACAAGGACGGCATCATTGCAGGCAAGTACAAAGGCCTGCAGGGCCTGATCAAGAGCAAGAAGGCCATCACGGTCATTGAGGGCGAGGGCAAGCTTCAGGGCACCGACAGCGTCGTCGTGAACGGCACCGCGTACAAGGGCAAGAACATTGTCCTGGCGACCGGTTCGTATTCCCGTTCGCTGCCCGGCCTCGAAATCGGCGGCCGCGTCATCACCTCCGATGAAGCCCTCACCATGGACTACATCCCCAAGAGCGTCATCATCCTGGGCGGCGGCGTCATCGGCGTCGAGTTCGCCTCAGTGTGGAAGTCCTTCGGCGTCGACGTCACCGTAGTCGAGGGCCTGCCCTCGCTGGTCCCCAACGAGGACCCGACCATCATCAAGGCCTTCGAGCGCGCCTTCAAGAAGCGCGGCATCAAGTTCAACACCGGCACGTTCTTCCAGGGCGTGGAGCAGACAGCCGACGGCGTCAAGGCCACCCTCGTGGACGGCAAGACCTTCGAAGCCGAACTGATGCTCGTCGCGGTCGGCCGCGGCCCCGTCACGGCCAACCTTGGTTACGAGGAGGCCGGACTGAACATTGACCGCGGCTTCGTCATCACCAACGAGCGCCTGCACACCGGCGTCGGCAACATCTACGCCGTCGGCGACATTGTCCCGGGCGTCCAGCTGGCCCACCGCGGCTACCAGCAGGGCATCTTCGTCGCCGAGGAAATTGCCGGCATGAAGCCGGTGATCGTTGAAGACATCAACATCCCGAAGGTCACCTACTCCGAGCCGGAAATCGCCACGGTCGGCTACTCCGAACCGGCAGCGAAGGCGAAGTTCGGTGATGACCAGGTCGAGACCCAGGAATACAACCTCGCCGGCAACGGCAAGAGCTCGATCCTCGGAACCAGCGGCCTCGTCAAGCTGGTCCGCCAGAAGGACGGGCCCGTCGTCGGCGTCCACATGATCGGCCAGCGCATGGGCGAACAGATCGGCGAAGCACAGCTGATCGTCAACTGGGAGGCTTACCCGGAGGACGTGGCCCAGCTGCTGCACGCCCACCCGACACAGAACGAGTCCCTGGGCGAGGCACACATGGCCTTGGCCGGCAAGCCCCTCCACGGCTAAGAAGCCCCGCAAGACCACTGAGCTTGGTGCACCCGGCGCGAAACACCGGGTGCACTAAGCTCGAACACGGCAGCAATCATCCGCACAAAAGATCAATAAGGAGAACGGGGACGACATGTCTGAATCCGTTAACTTGCCCGCCCTTGGTGAGAGTGTCACCGAAGGAACCGTCACCCGCTGGCTCAAGCAGGTAGGTGACCGGGTAGAGGTGGACGAGCCGCTGCTCGAAGTCTCCACCGACAAAGTAGACACCGAGATCCCCTCTCCGATTGCAGGCATCATCGAGGAAATCCTCGTCGCCGAAGACGAGACTGCCGAAGTTGGCGCACCGCTGGTGCGCATCGGCGACGGCTCCGGGTCCGCCTCCGCTGAGGAAGCACCCGCCGCCGAAGAGCCGGCAGCTGAAGAGCCCGCCGCCGAAGAGCCCGCTGCAGAAGCACCCGCCGCCGAAGAGCCGCGCAGCCGACGCACCCTCGGACGCTCCGGCCGGCGAAGGCCACGAAGTCACGCTGCCTGCCCTCGGCGAGAGCGTCACCGAAGGTACCGTTACCCGCTGGCTGAAGAGCGTCGGCGACACCGTTGAGGTTGATGAGCCGCTGCTCGAGGTCTCCACCGACAAGGTCGACACCGAGATTCCGTCCCCTGTCGCCGGCACGCTCCAGGAAATCCGGGTCCAGGAAGACGAGACGGCGGAGGTAGGCTCCGTCCTCGCCATCATCGGCTCGGGCGCCGCAGCTCCCAAGCAGGAAGCCCCCAAGCAGGAAGCCCCCAAGCAGGAGGCACCCAAGCAGGAAGCACCCAAGCAGGAAGCCCCCAAGCAGGAAGCACCCAAGCAGGAAGCACCCAAGCAGGAAGCCCCCAAGCAGGAGGCACCCAAGCAGGACGCTCCTAAGCAGGAAGCCCCGGCAGCTGAAGCACCGGCGGAGTCCGGCTACGTCACTCCCCTGGTCCGCAAGCTTGCGAACCAGCAGGGCGTCGACATCGCCTCGCTGACCGGCACGGGCGTCGGCGGCCGTATCCGCAAGCAGGACGTGCTTGCAGCTGCCGAGGCCAAGGCCGAGCCGGCCGCTCCCAGCGCACCGGCGTCAGCACCGGCCTCCGCCCCTTCGTCGGCCGCGGCATCCTCGCTGCGGGGCACCGTGCAGAAGGCGCCTCGTATCCGCCAGGTCATTGCCCGCCGCATGCGCGAATCACTGGACACCTCCACGCAGCTGACCCAGGTCCACGAGGTGGACATGACCAAGGTCGCCAAGCTGCGCACCCGGGCCAAGGACTCGTTCCAGGCCCAGAACGGTTCGAAGCTGACGTTCCTGCCCTTCATTGCCAAGGCTGTCGCCGAGGCCCTGAAGCAGCACCCGAAGGTCAACGCGTCCTACGACGAGGACAAGCAGGAAATCACCTACCACAACGCCGAACACCTGGCGATCGCGGTAGACACTGACAAGGGCCTGCTGGTTCCCGTGATCAACGATGCCGGCAGCCTGAACATGGCCGGTTTGGCCGGGAAGATCGCCGACGTCGCGGATCGCACCCGCAAGGGCAAGATCGGCCCGGACGAACTGTCCGGCGGCACGTTCAGCATCACCAACATCGGCTCCGTTGGTGCCCTGTTCGACACACCGATCATCAACCAGCCGCAGGTGGCCATTCTGGGCACCGGCGCGATCGTCAAGCGGGCCGTGGTGGTCTCTGACGAAAACGGCGATGACTCGCTGGCCATCCGATCGATGATGTACCTCTCCCTGACGTACGACCACCGCCTGGTGGACGGCGCCGACGCCGGCCGGTTCCTCCAGACGCTCAAGGCCCGTCTCGAAGCAGGCGCGTTCGAAGCGGACCTCGGCCTCTAGGCCTCAGCACCACCGACGGCGGCGGCCGTGCGGGCACCCGGGTTTAGGCTCCGGGCAGCCGGCACGGCCGCCGCCGTTTTTCAATTTCGGGACACGGATGGTCCTTCTATTGTGCACGGGCGGCGGATAGCTACACTGAGGCCATGCAAATCTTGTTTAACGTCCTGGTCTTCCTGCACATCGTCGGCGCGGCCATGGTGGTCGGCATCTGGATCGGCCATTTGAAAACTCCGATCGTCCACCCCCGCCAGTTCGACGGCGCAATGGTGCAGCTCGTGACCGGAGTCGCCCTCATGGGCATCATCCCCATGCTGGAAATGGATGCCAACTACTTCAAGCTGGGCATCAAGTTCGCAATCGGGCTCGGCGTCGGCGTCCTGGCCTTCATCGGCCGGCGTCAGTTCAAGAAGGGCGAATCCATTGCGCCCGGCATCGCCCACGGCGTAGGCGGCCTGGGTCTGCTGAACGTCGCCATCGCCACGCTGTGGCAGTAGCCACTCCCTGAATTCACGTCGGCGGCGCTCCTCCCGGGCGCCGCCGACGTCGTTAACGGCCCACGGGTTCCGGGACACCTGTGCTTCGGGGACGGTGGCGATCCGGTAACAGTTCTCTCACAGCGGATAGTGGTGCGGTCCCTGCCCGGAGTCCCTAGGATGGGTTGCGGCACGGAACGGCGCCCGCCGGACCATAGATGCTAATCAACGTCGAGGAGTGGATATGGCAGCAACACGCACCGCACACACCGTCTGGAATGGTGACCTCATGGCAGGGAGCGGCAATACGACCCTGGACAGCTCAGGGCTCGGCACGTTCGATGTCACCTGGAAGGCCCGCGCAGAGTCTGCTGAAGGTAAGACGAGCCCCGAGGAACTGATTGCCGCCGCCCACTCGGCCTGCTTCTGCATGCAGCTGAGCAACCTGCTGGCGCAGGCCGGCCACACGGCGGATGAACTCAATGCCAAGGCCGATGTCACCTTTGTCCCGGGAACCGGAATCACCGACAGCCACATCACGCTGTCCGCCAAGGTACCCGGCATCTCGGAAGAGGACTTCCAGCGCATCGCTGACGAAGCGAAGTCCACCTGCCCGGTGTCCGGCGCCCTGTCCGGGCTTAAGATCACGCTGGACGCGACCCTCGAGGCATAGCACCGTCGCTGGCCGGCTTGCCTAAGCCGGAGCATCGAACACCGAAGGCCCCCGGAAACGGGGGCCTTCGGTGTTCTGCACGGCCTGGCAGCCTCGCGGCATGTCAGGAGAAGGCGCCCCTAAGCCTTGGTTTCCGGCTGGCGGGCCGGCAACGGCGACGGCCGGACAAGGCGATACCCCTCCCGCAGCGGCGGCCGGTCGGTGGGCAGTTCCTGGATCATTTCCTTGAGCGCGCCGATCCCGTATTCCAACTGCGGATCCGACCCGGCTGCGTATGCATGCGGCGGGAACGCGACCTCGATGTCGGGCGTGACGCCGAAGTTTTCCACGCCCCAGCCCACCCCGCCGGCGAACCACGTGGCGTAGCGGGGCTGGGTGACCCCGGTGCCGTCTGCCAGGGCGAAGCGGTTGTCGATCCCGACGACGCCGCCCCAGGTCCGGGTTCCGATGACCGGCCCGATCCCGCGCAACTTCGAAACCTGCGTGATGATGTCGCCGTCGGATCCGGCGAATTCGTCGCTCAGAATGATGACGGGCCCGCGGGGCGCGTGGTGCGGGTAGGTCCGGGGCTTCTCGCCGCGCGGCATACTCCAGCCGGTCACCTTGCGTCCGATGAGTTCGGCGACGAGTTGCGAGGTGTGGCCGCCCCGGTTTCGCCTGACGTCGACGATAAGGCCGTCCAGGGCCGTCTCCGTGTCGAGGTCGCGGTGCAGCTGGGCCCAGCCGTTGGCCATCATGTCCGGGATGTGCAGGTAGCCGAACGTCCCCTGCGAGGCTTCCCGGACGGTCCGGCGGTTGCCGGCAACCCATTCCTGATAGCGCAGCCGCTCCTCGTCCTTCACCGGGATGACGGCCACCCTGCGCTGCCGTCCGGCCAGGTCGCCGTGTGCGGCGCCATTGAGGAGGGTCAGCTCCACGGTGCGTCCGGCTGCGCCGACCAGTTGATGGGCCGGGGTCCGCGTCTCGGAAAGTTCGACGCCGTCGATCGCCAGCAGGATGTCGCCGGCTTTCGCGTCTGCCCCGGGGCGGGTCAACGGTGAGGTGGCCAAGGGGTCGGAGGACTCCCCTGCCAGGATCCGGGTGATCTCCCAGCCCCGCCCGGTGAAACCGAGGTCGGCGCCGAGCCGGCCCTGGGCGTTGCTGTCGTTCTCTGTGACAGCCGTCGGACGGACGTACGCGTGGGACGTGCCCAGCTCGCCGTGCAATTCCCAGAGCAGGTCGACGAGATCGTCGTGGGAGCCGAGCCTGTCCACGACAGGGCGGTAGCGGGCGTGGATCGAGTCCCAGTCCTGACCTGCCATGTCCTCGGCCCAGAAGAAGTCCCGCTGCAGGCGCCAGGCTTCGTCGAAGGCCTGGCCCCAGACCTTCAGGGGTTCCAGGAGCACCCGGATCCGGTTCAGGTCAACAATGACGATCTGGCCCGATTCCTCGTCGGCTTTGGCGGCGGAGGGTGCCACCCGGATCTTCTTGTCATGGAGATAGATAATCTTCCCGCCGTCGCCGGAGAGCCGGTAGCTGTCCAGCGTTTCCACGATCGTCGCGGTACGGCGCTTGGCCAGATCGAACCGGACCAGGCTCGGCGCGGTCTTGCGGTCTTCCTGGCTGGCCCGGCCTTCCCCGGTGACGCCGGAGAGCTCGCTGTCCAGCCACAGCAGTGCCCCGTCTGTTGCGGTGAGGGAGGAGTAGTTGCCTTGACGGACGGGAACAGTAATGACCCGGTGGGCGAGGCCTTCAGCATCAACGCGGACTACCGCGGGCTGGTCTTCTCCCCGCCCGGAGCCGGCGTCGTCCGCTGCGTCGGCCACTTCCAGGTCAACGGTCGGGCCAAAGGGAGACGGGGTGTCGGCCGCCAGCGCGACCAGATACGGCTTGATCGGGCTGGGGAATGACAGGTCGAACGAGTGACCGTCGTAGACCGGGTCAAAGCTGCGGTTGGACAGGAAGGCGAGATACTTCCCGTCCGGGGTGAAGGACGGCGCTTCGTCGCGGAACCGGCCGTCCGTGACCTCGATGATCAATGGTCCGGGGTGGCCCGCCGCGCCGTCGCCAATGCCGTCGCCGATGTTGGCAATCCGCAGCCGGCTCCGGGAGCCGAACGATGTGACAGGCTCGGACCAGCCCAGCCAGGCCGAATCCGGCGACCAGCTGAAGCCCTCGATGCTTCCCTCGCCGATGCTGCTCAGCAGCGCCATGGTGCCGGTGCTGGTGTCTGCGATGTAGATGTCGCCAAAGGACGTTCCAACGGCAAGCCAGCGACCGTCGGGGCTGGCTTCCATGGCACTGGCCCTGCTGGGTTTGGGAAATCCGATTCGCAGCGTCTGGCGCGACGCCGGGCGTTCGAGTCCCTCCGCCGCGGCAACGTCGGCGGTATCGGCGGCGGGAGCGGCCACAGCCACAGCCGTAGGCGAGGGCACAGGCACAGACGCAGTTGCCGTCGCTGCGGGTCCGGCGGAACCGCTCACGTGTGCGGCGGAGACCGGTTTCGGCAGCGGGATTCCCGTCCCGGCCTCGTCCCGGGGCTGTGCGGGCAGCGGGTCCGCCGCGCCCTGCGAAGGAACGCCCGGCACGGGGGCTGCGATTTCCTGCAGGTACAGGGCTTCTACGCCGCCGTGGTCCGCGACGTAGGCGATCCTGCCTTCGCCGAACGGGCGCGGCAGCCGCGCCCGCACGCCCGGGGTGGCTTCGATGACGCGGGACGGACCGTCCTTGTGCCGGAGCCAGTGCACCGTGCCGTGGACTTCCACGGCGCTGGAAACGCCTGCATGGTCCGGGATAACTTCGCCGAGGTGCCGCGCCGGTTTGAGCGGCTGGGCACGGCGTGCTTGCGAGGCTGAGCCCAATGAGATGTCGAGCTTGACGGGGTCGGTGCCGAGGTCAGTCAGGAGCCACAGTTCGCCGGCCGATTCGAAGACCACGCGTGTTCCGTCCGTGCTGGCGTGCCGGACGTAGAAATCCTCGTGGTCGGTGTGTCGCCGGAGGCCGGTGCCGCCGGGCAGCACGGAGTAGAGGTTGCCGTAGCCTTCGTGGTCGGACAGGAACGCGATCCGTCCGTCGACCCACATGGGGTCGGTGAGGTTGCCGTCGAGCTCCGGGACGAGCCGTTCGAATTCACCGTTTCCGTCGCCGTCGATCCACAGCTTGCCGGCAGCCCCGCCCCGGTATCGCTTCCACCAGGCGGGTTCCCGGGACAGGACGCTGGCCAGGACCACGGGGCGCTCGTCGCCGACGACGGGCCCGTAAGCCACAGACTCCACCGGCCCGAAGGAAAGTTCCTGTGCCCAGCCGCCATTCACCGGCAGGCTGTAGGCGTGGGTGTGCCGGCTGTCGGACTGCCTGAAGGCGCTCGTGACGACGATGTCGCCGTCGGGGGTGAAGCCCTTGACCCGGGTGGAGCCGTGGCCGAAGTAGCTCAGCTGGCGGTAGCCGCCGCCGTCGACCTCGGCAATCACGACCTCCGGGGCCGTGCCCTGGACGACGGTCCAGACCAGGTGCTGCCCGTCCGGCGTGAAGCGGGGGTTGCGTGCGGGCAGTTGCAGTGAGGACACGCGCCAGGCGCGGCCTCCGCCAAGGGGCGCTACCCAGACATCGTCCTCGGCCACGAAGGTGACCAGATCGCCGTGCACGTGCGGGTAGCGGAAGTAACTCGAAGAAGTCATCGTTCGATCATAGTCAAAGCTGGTACTGCCGTTCGGATGGTTTCCCCGCTGTGTCTGCCGTGGTGAGATGGATTATGCGAATCATTGTTGCCGGTGCTTCCGGTTTGATCGGGACCGCGCTTTCCAGCCACCTGCGCAGCAGCGGACACGACGTCGTGGCGCTGGTCCGCAGGCCGGCCGCCTCCCCGTCGGAGTCGCAATGGAACCCGGCGGAGGGCCGGATTGACGACGCCGCCCTGCGGGGCGCGGACGCGGTGGTCAACCTCTCCGGCGCCGGGATCGGAGACCGCCCGTGGACACGGGCCCGGATCGCTGAACTCCTCGCTTCGCGGGTGGGGCCGACCCGCACCCTGACGGCGGCTATGGCGCGGATGGACGCGCCGCCGGCGGTCTTCCTCAGCCAGTCGGCTTCCGGCTACTACGGCAGCGCAGGCCCGGTCATGCTCCGCGAGAATGCGCCGGCAGGCACCGGCACGCTCGCCCGGATCTGCGTCGAGTGGGAAGCCGCTGCGCACACGGCACCGGCCGGTGTCCGTGTCGTCACGCCGCGCACCGGGGTGGTGCTGAGCCGGTCCGGCGGGGCGCTGGGCCGCCTGATGCCGCTGCTTCGCCTCGGCGTCGGCGGCCCGCTCGGTAACGGCCGGCAGTACTGGCCCTGGGTGACGCTGCCCGACGTCGCCGGCGCGTTCTCGTTCCTGCTTACTGCCCCGGTAGACGGGGCAGTCAATCTTTGCGCGCCCGAAAGTGCCGATGTCAACGCGCTTATTGCTGGCCTGGCCGGCGCCCTGCACCGGCCGGCGCTGCTGCGGGTCCCGGCTCCCGTGCTGCGGCTGGTGATGGGCCAACTCGCCGAACAACTGCTGCTCGCCAGCCAGCGGATGGAACCGGCGGTGTTGCGCGAGGCGGGGTTCGAATGGCAGCACCCGTCCCTCGCGCAGGCCGCACAGTGGGTTGTGGGCCGGGACCCGGCCGCCTGAGCGCCGCCGCGGCTGCGGACCGCGGACTTTCCGCACGTCCTAGCCGGTCGCGTCCGTGCCGGGCTCGCCGGTGACCTCCTCGCCGGCGTGGATCTCAGACATCCGCCAGGCGCCATCAATACGCACAAGCACAAGCCGCAGGGGGAGCTCCCCGAGGGACGGCCGTTCAGCCACCACCGCTCCATCCGCATCCACCTCGCGGTAGGGCGGAGTCACAACCGTGACGGCCAACACGGCCCGGAAGGGGTCGCTGCCCGGCAAGGCGGCCACCCGGGTCAATGTCGTCGTGAACCCGTCCAGGCGATGCCCTTCCGCGGACAGCTGCATGCTGATCCGGGCGTCGGCGGCCGCGGCCCCTGAGGCCGGGGCGTTGACCTCGTCCAGCAGGCGCAGGTCCCCGGAGCTCAACGCCAGTGACCGGAGCCCGGCCAGGCCGCGGACTGCGTCTGCCGGATCCGCGGCACTGATCAAAGTCCGGAGTTCCGTCGGGTCCGCCGCCGACGGCGGTGCCGGTCCGGCAGTGCCCATTCCGGGGACTGCCGGCGATCCGGTCAGGTGTCCCGGCGGTGCGCCGGAAGGAGGAGCCGGGGACTCTGCCGGGATCCCGGCAGCGGCAGGGGGCTGGCCGGGCCGCCCTCCTGCGAGCCACCAGGCACCGGACAGCAGCACCGCAAGGGAACACAGAAGCGCTAGGCCGGAATACCAAGTGCGCCGGGAGCGGCGCCGGCCCGATTCCCCGCCGGCTGAGGCAACCGCATCCGCCAGCGCATGCCTAGCCGCGGGCCGCGGGGCAGGACGGGCGGGCCCCGTGCGCCCGGCGGAGTCCCCCTGGCCGGGTCGGCGTCCGGGCCGGAGTGTGCGCAGCCAGCCGCGGAACCGGGCGGCCCGGCGCTCCCTGGCACTTGGGGGCACAGCACGCCGCGTCAGCAGCCGGGGAATCACTTCGGGATGGACGGAGACGGAAAGGTCCACCGGATCCGCGGCAGCGCTCCGGTAGATCGCGGCGGCAAACTCCGACGCCGAGGGCCGCAGCTTCCAGTCCTCGCTGAGTCCGGCCTCCAGTGCCGCCGCCAGCTCCGGCGGGATGTCAGGGACTACGAGGGACAGCGGGGGGCGCAGCCTGGCGGTGCCCGGGGCTGATCCGGTGAGGCAGAACCAGCCGATAGCTGCCGCGGAGAAGACGTCGCGCTCCGGCTGCAGGCCGGCCCTGGCGGAGTCCGTCGGCGCCGGGTCGCGGAAGCCCGCTGTTCCGGCTTCGGTAGCCTCGGCTACGTCGGCCATCATCCTGCCCACGCCCAGGTCGGCCAGCAGCGGTTTGCCGTGGGCTGTGAACAGGACATTCCCGGGAGACACATCGCCGTGCGCGAATCCATGCGTGTGCAAATATGCCAGAGCCTGCGCCACAGGCGTCAGGACAGTCACGGCTTCCCCGGCGCCCAGCCTGCCCCGGGCCGCCAGGAGCTCGGCGAGGGACCCGCCGGGCGCGTAGTCCAGCAGCAGGCCCAGCCCACCGGCGCCGCCCGGGACCCGGACCACTGCGTGGGCGCGCACAAGGTGATCGTGGTCCAGTACCGAAAGGATGCGGAGTTCCCTGCGGATCCCGTCCTCGACGGCGGCATCGCCGGAGGCGCGGTCGAAACACTTGAGGGCATACTCGCGGCCGGTGGAATGCTCGACGACGAGCCAGACTGTCGCGCTTGCGCCACGGCCAAGGCGCCGGCCGACCTCGTACCCGGCTACCTCGGGCACCCCTTCCCGCGTTGGTGGGTGTTCTTCCATACCCAAGGAATAGCGGAATCCGGAGAATCCCGCAGAAGTTATCCACAGGCATGAGAGGTTGGCCACAGAAACCGCGCTGGCTACGGTCCAGGGCTAAGCTGGATGCCATGACTCTTGAGTTCACTCGGCTGGGTCTGGCACCGGATTTCGTCGAATACACCCGCGGCTGGGACCTCCAGCGCGCGCTCCACGCGAAAGTCCTCGCCGGCACGGCACCAAGCACCGTCCTCCTTCTCGAACATGCCGCTGTCTACACGGCCGGGAAGCGCACCGAGGACCACGAGCGGCCCTTCGATGGCACCCCCGTGGTGCCGGTGGACCGGGGCGGCAAACTGACCTGGCACGGACCGGGTCAGCTGGTCGGCTACCCCATCATCAAGTTGAAGAACCCGGCAGGCATCCGCGACTACGTCGAACGTCTTGAAGCCGTGATCATCGCCGTGCTCGCCGACTACGGCATCGAGGCCGTGCGGATCAAAGGCCGGGCCGGCGTCTGGATCGACGAGGACTCGAAAGGCCCGGCGCGCAAGATCGCAGCCATCGGCATCCGCGTCCACGAGGGCGTCACGATGCACGGCTTCGCCATCAACTGCAACAACGACCTCGCCCCCTACGCCCAGATCATCGCCTGCGGCATTACCGACGCCGGCATCACCACGATTGCCCAGGAGACCGGCCGCGACGTCGCGCCGGCGGACCTTGTGTCGCGGATCACCGAAGAACTGCGCGACAATGAAGAAGCCCTAGTTGCAACCCCCGAAGGAGCTCTACTGTGACACTGGCACCAGAAGGCCGGAAAATGCTGCGCATTGAACAGCGGAATGCGGCCACCCCGGTGGAACGTAAGCCGGAATGGATCAAAGCCAAGGTCCAGATGGGCCCCGAGTACGTCCAGCTCAAGAACCTCGTCAAGAAAGAGGGTCTCCATACCGTCTGCGAAGAGGCAGGCTGCCCGAACATCTTCGAATGCTGGGAAGACAAGGAAGCGACCTTCCTGATCGGCGGCTCCGAATGCACCCGCCGCTGTGACTTCTGCCAGATTGATACCGGCAAGCCCTCGCCCGTGGACATGTTCGAGCCGACCAAGGTGGCCCGCTCAGTCCAGGCGATGCAGCTCCGCTACGCGACCGTGACGGGGGTGGCCCGTGACGACCTCGCCGATGAGGGAGTCTGGCTCTATGCCGAAACGGTCCGTAAAATCCACGAGCTGAACCCGGGCACCGGCGTCGAACTGCTGATACCGGACTTCTCCGGAAAACCCGAGCACATCGCCGCGATCTGCGACTCCAAGCCCGAGGTCTTCGCGCACAACGTCGAGACGGTCCCGCGGATCTTCAAGCGGATCCGCCCCGCCTTCCGCTACGAACGCTCCTTGGATGTCATCACCCAGGGCCGCAACCTGGGCATGGTCACGAAATCGAACCTGATCCTGGGCATGGGCGAGACCCGCGAGGAGATCTCCGAAGCCCTCCGGGACCTGCACGAGGCCGGCTGCGACCTGATCACGATCACCCAGTACCTGCGCCCGAGCGAACGGCACCTGCCGGTCGACCGCTGGGTCAAGCCGCAGGAATTCGTGGACCTCCAGCAGGAAGCGGACGAGATCGGCTTCCTCGGCGTCATGAGCGGACCCCTCGTCCGGTCCTCCTACCGCGCCGGCCGGCTCTGGGCCACCGCGATGCGGAAGAAGGGCTGGGAAATCCCCGCCGAACTCGCGCACATCGAAAGCTCGGGAACCACCCGCCAGGAAGCAAGCTCGCTGCTCGCGGCCCGCTCCTGAATCCACAAGACCGAATTGACCCTTGAGGGCCGGCCGCCGGAGCAATCCGGCGTCCGGCCCTCAAGGCTGCATCACGTAGAATTAAGGCACTATGGCGAACTCCTCTGATTCAAGCACCTCCACACCGGATTCCGACGCTCCGAAGCGCGGCCTCTTCTCCCGCAAGCCCAAGGCAGCCAAGGTCAAGAAGCCGAGCCGGTTGAAGCAGATCGGCGAAGTCTTCAAGATGACCCGCCGCCACGATCCCATGGTGCCGTGGCTCATGCTGCTGGCCTTCCTGGGCGTCGTAGCCGTCAGCCTTTTTGTTGGATTCCTGCTGAATAACTGGATCACTGGCCTGATCATCGGCATTACGCTGGGTTTCCTTGCCGCCACCCTGATCCTGTCCCGACGCGCCGAGCGCGCCGCCTTCGCCCAGATCGAGAACCAGCCCGGCGCCTCCGGCGCTGCTTTGGGCACGCTCAAGCGCGGTTGGATTACTGAAGAGCAGCCGGTCGCCGTGAACCCGCGCACCCAGGACGCGGTCTTCCGCGCCATCGGCCGTCCCGGTGTAGTGCTCGTCACCGAGGGTCCCAGCGCCCGCGTCAAGCCGCTCGTGGATGCTGAACGCAAGCGCCTCTCCCGGATCCTGCCCAACGTAACCATCCACGTCATTGAGAGCGGCCGCGGCGAAGGCCAGGTTCCTATCAGCCAGGTCGCCAAGAAGATGAACAAGCTGAAGAACGAACTGACCAAAATCGAGGTCAGCGCCGTGTCAAAGCGGATTTCTTCGCTGGGTGGCCGACTACCCATCCCCAAGGGAATCGACCCCTTCAAGGCTCGCCCGTCACGCGGACGCTAGCCCTGGCCTTGCCCTGACAGAACGCCCCGGAGCCACCCCCTGTGGGGTATCCGGGGCGTTTTTGTTCGTCAGATCCTTTCCCACCACCGTTGACAGCGGCCAGGTCCGCAGTCGCACGCATGAGAACCCGGAGCCGCCCGTGAAACGCCCATCCACCAACGCCTTGATCCGTGCCTTCCGAGTGCTGGCCGTCGGCGAAGGCTTGAGCTGGGCGGCGCTGCTCATCGGAATGTTCTTCAAGTGGGTGACACGCACCACGGAAGTGGGCGTGGAGATCGCTGGCCCCATCCACGGTGCACTCTTCGTTGGTTACGGGATCGCTGCCCTGTCCCTCTGGGCACGGCTGCGCTGGCCGTTCCGCGTCGCTGTTATTGCCGGTCTCTCCGCCGTGCTTCCGTTCGCCACGGTCTGGTTTGAACGCTGGGCCGGCCGCCGCGGCCACCTGGATCCGGCAGCAGGGCAAAACATCACCAAGCCGGCGTCGGCCCGCGCAGAAGAACCTGCTTCCCGCTGAACCGCCGGCCGGCCGCGCCGGCGACAGCGCTGCGGCTGAGCGGCATGGCCCGTGTCCGGGGCTTACATCCGGACGAGAACCGTATTCATGGCTTTGTCATGCAGTCCGCGTTGGTCCGGATCAAAGATGACGGCCGGGATGACGAGGCACAACAGCAGGGTCCGCACCAGTGCGGCAAGCGGGCCGGCAGTGCCGCCGCGGAGGCTGACGACATGGATTCCCGCCACCCGGTGGCCGATGCTGTAGCCCAGGGTGCCGATCAGGAGAATCTGCTCGACGGCGAACACGCCCAACGTGGCCCACGAATTTCCGCCGAAGGCGTAGCTGCTGACCAGCAGCGCAATCGCCCAGTCGATGCAGATGGCAAGAATGCGGCGGCCGGCGCGGGCCACGGACCCGAAGCCTGACTCCGGAAGGCCCAGCCGCTCCCCCGGGTATTTGGAGATGCCGGACGTATCCGGCCCGCTGAGCCATGAGCCTATGTCTTTACGATCAACCACCGTTCTAGACTATCGGCTCCGGAGCCGATAGTTTGCGGGGCGTCCGGCCCACAGTGTGAAACGGGATAGGCCAAACTCCGGACACCGCGTACGGTTTACCTGTCAGTGCATTACCTGTCAGTGCATTCTGTAACCTGCCGGAAACAATGCGGACACTATCGGGAAATCCCGAATGCTTAGGGTGGTAACAGTTGCTAGCGGCTAAGGAGCGGGGATCTTTTCTGCCTTCCCCGCGGTCGGACTGCGCTGGACCATAGTGCCTGACGGCCAGATTTTTTCATATGCGTAAGGAGCATAGATGTTCAAGACTGCGGACGAAGTCCTCAAGTTCATCAAAGACGAAGACATCAAATTCGTCGATATCCGCTTCACCGACCTCCCTGGCGTTCAGCAGCACTTCAACGTGCCCGCCAAGAGCGTAGACGCGGACTTCTTCGTCAACGGCCAACTCTTTGACGGATCTTCGATCCGTGGCTTCCAGGGCATTGCCGAGTCTGACATGCAGCTCATTCCGGACGTAACGACGGCATTCCTCGACACGTTCCGCATGGAAAAGACCCTCGCGCTGAACTTCTCCATCGTCAACCCTCGCACCGGTGACCCGTACCACCGCGACCCGCGTGGCGTGGCCGAGAAGGCCGAGGCTTACCTGGCATCTACCGGCATCGCCGACACCGCATTCTTTGCGCCGGAAGCGGAGTTCTTCGTTTTCGACAACGTGCAGTACCAGTCCTCCCCGGAGGGCAGCTTCTACAAGATCGATTCCGAGGAAGCCCACTGGAACACCGGCCGCGAGGAAGTAGGCGGAAACCTCGGCTACAAGACGCCCGTCAAGGGCGGCTACTTCCCGGTCTCCCCGACCGACAAGCAGGCAGACCTCCGCGACGCCATGTGTGTCGCCCTGGATGAGGCCGGCCTTGAGGTCGAGCGCAGCCACCACGAAGTCGGCTCCGCCGGCCAGGCTGAGATCAACTACAAGTTCACCACCCTGACCCACGCGGCCGATGACCTGCAGAAGTTCAAGTACGTCATCAAGAACACCGCCGACGCCTGGGGCAAGTCGGTCACCTTCATGCCGAAGCCGGTCTTCGGTGACAACGGTTCCGGTATGCACTGCCACCAGTCCCTGTGGACCAACGGCGAGCCGCTGTTCTACGACGAAAAGGGCTACGCAGGTCTCTCCGACATGGCCCGCTGGTACATCGGCGGCCTGCTGAAGCACTCCTCGGCTGTCCTGGCGTTCACCAACCCGACGGTCAACTCCTACCGCCGCCTGGTCAAGGGCTTCGAAGCTCCGGTCAACATGGTCTACTCGCAGGGCAACCGCTCCGCCGGTATCCGTATCCCGATCACCGGTTCCAACCCGAAGGCCAAGCGCATCGAGTTCCGCGCTCCGGACCCCTCCTCGAACCCGTACCTGGCGTTCGCTGCCCAGCTGATGGCCGGCATTGACGGCATCCGCAACCGCATCGAGCCCCCGGCTCCGATCGACAAGGACCTCTACGAGCTGCCCGCGGAGGAAGCCAAGGACATCCCGAAGGCTCCCGGCACACTTGAAGAAGCCCTCGACGCACTCGCCGAGGACAATGAGTTCCTGCAGGCCGGCGGTGTCTTCACCCAGGACCTGATCGACACCTGGATCGAGTACAAGTACGAGAACGAAATCCGCCCGCTGTCGCTGCGGCCGAACCCGTACGAATTCGAGCTGTACTACGGCGTCTAGCACGCCTTCGGACTGAGATCCACCAGTCCGTGCCGAGTCCGCCCGGGCTGCCTCCCTCAGGGGATGGCAGCCCGGGCGGACTCTTTTCGTCAGCGGGCCGGCGCGAACCCGCGGTACATGGTCCGCTGCGGGCCGGCGTCGCCGCCCAGGTACTGACCGTGGTCCCCGAACCCAGCCCGGCTGTAGGCCGCCTGCCCGGCGGAATTGCGTTCGTTGACGGACAGCACAACGCCGCCCTGGCCGCCGCCCCGCGCCGTCGTAAGTCTCGCAGCCACAGCGACGGCCGACTCGGCGGCGAGGCTGCCAAGGCCCCGACCCTGCCGGCGTCGGTCGATGAGGAACCCGCGCAGCAGCCACGCCGAGTCGTCATCGGGCCAGCCTGCCAGCGTCGCAGCACCGGATTGCAGGGTCAGCACCCCGACCGCCGCGCCGCCGGTGTCCACTACGAACGGGTACCGGGACTCCTCCTCGAGCGCCACCAGCATCATCCTGAGCGGATCGCCGACAAACAACCGCTGGTCCGCGGCCACCTCCAACCCGGAAATCTCCCCCAGCTTGACGGCCCGCGCGTCCTCATCAAGGCTCTTCAGGGGAAGGAGCCACACATGTTCAGCCATAAAAGAAGCGTACCGATTCCGCCAGCCCGGCGGCGTCTTCGAAAACCGACCGCCCTACCGCCTTTGTGCCCGGTAGCCGTTCGAATCAGACTGCCGCGTCCTTCGGCGGGCCTGCCGGGTCCATCCAGAAAACCTCCCACAGGTGCGCATCCGGATCCTGGAAACTGTGGGTGTACATAAAGCCGTAGTCCTGGGCTTCCTGGGACGGCGATCCACCGGAGGTGAGGGCGCTGCGGATGATCTCGTCGACGGCCTCCCGGCTCTCGACGGAGAACGCCACGATGGCTTCGGCGCTGCTGCCGGCATCGGTGACCGGCTTGGCGGTGAACGTCTTGAAGTAAGCCTCCACCAGAAGCATGACGTAGGAATTCTCGTTGATAACCATGCAGGTGGCGTTTTCGTCGGTGAATGCGGGGTTGAAAGAAAACCCCAGGGCGGTAAAGAACTCAACGCTCCTGGGAAGGTCCTTGACGGGGAGGTTCAGAAACATCTGCCTGGCCATGGGCCCAAAGTAGCACCCCCGACGGCGGCGTGTCTGCCCCCTCGGTAAACCGCGGCTAGTGGCCGTAGAATACCCGCTCAAACACGCTCCGTGCGCGGCGGCTGAGCCGGAGGTAGTCCTCTTCCAGGGCGGTAGCGTTGCCGTGGCCGTAGCCGCACCAGCGCGCCACGGCTTCCAGGTCGCGGCGGGAAGACGGCAGCAGATCCGAGGCCCGGCCCGTCCAGATCACGTTCGCTGAACGGATCCGGCTCGCCAGCCGCCAGGCCCGCAACAGGATGACAACGTCCCCGGCTTCGAGAAGGCCCAGGACAGCCGCAGCCTCGAGTGCATCGACCGTCGAGGTGGTCCTCAGCTCCGGGTGCTTGCCGGCGTGCTGCAGCTGGAGCAGCTGGGTCAGCCACTCGACGTCGCTCAAGCCGCCACGGCCCAGCTTCAGGTGCCGGGCAGGATCGGCTCCGCGCGGCAGCCGCTCCGCCTCGACTCGTGCCTTGACCCGGCGGACTTCCCGGACATCCTGCTCCGAGAGTTCCTCCGGATACCGGATGGGGTCGATAAGGGCGACGAAGTCGGCGGCCAGCGCGTCGTCTCCGGCCAGCGGGCGCGCACGCAGCAGGGCCTGCGCCTCCCATACGAGCGACCACCGCTTGTAGTATTCAGCGAACGACTCCAAGGACCGCACCATCGGGCCGCTTTTGCCTTCGGGTCGCAGGTCGGCATCGACCATCAGGACACGTTCGGCCAGGATGGCCGGCTTCAGCGGCTGGGTCAGCAGGCTCGAAAGACGGCCCACGATTTGCGCCGCCTGCTTCTGCGCCTCGTCCTCGGGCACGCCGGGCAGGCCCCGGTGGACGTACATGACGTCCGCGTCCGAGCCGTAGCCGATCTCGCGCCCGCCCTGGCGGCCCATGGCCACGACCAGCACATTCACCTTCAGGGGTTCCTCCGCGGTAACCACGGTCTCTGCGACGCGGAGCGCGCCGAGCACCGCGGCGCGGTCGACGTCGGCCAGGGCAGTACCGACCTGATCCTGGTCCAACAGCCCGGCGCTGTCGGCAATGGCGATCCTGAGGATCTCGCGGCGCCGGATGAGCCGGATCAGCCGCATCGCGCTCTCCGGATCGGCGTGCCGGGACATTTTGGACGTGATCTCCAGCCACTGCGATTCAAAGCTCAGCGGGGCGAGTTCCTTGTCCGAGCCAAGCCAGGCGACGGACTCGGGCGAGACCTCAAGGAGGTCCGCAATGAGCCGGGAGTTGGCAAGCACATGGCACAGCCGCTCGGCAGCCGCCGTCGAATCACGGAGCATGCCCAGGTACCAGTGCGTGGTGCCCAGCGCCTCGCTGACCCTGCGGAAAGCGAGCAGCCCTGCGTCCGGATCGACACCCTCCGCGAGCCAGCCGAGCAGGATTGGCAGGAGCTGCCTCTGCAGCTGGGCCCGCCGGCTGACACCGGCGGTGAGGGCCTCGATGTGCCGCATGGCGCCCGGCGGATCAAGGTAGCCCAAAGCCGCAAGGCGCCCCTGGGCGGCCTCCGGCGTCAGGCGGGCTTCTTCGCTGCTAAGGCTGGCGACGCTATTGAGCAGGGGCCGGTAGAAGATGCGATCGTGCAGTTCGCGCACAGATCGCTTAGTGGTCCGCCACGCCGCGATCAGGGCATCGGGCTGGGGACGTTCATCGGAGAAGGGCCCGAGCGCGGCCTTCGCGAGGGCACGGAGCGCAGCCTCTTTCACCGGCATAAGGTGGGTCCGGCGCAGCTGGAAGAGCTGGATCCGGTGTTCCAGGAGCCGAAGATAGCGGTAATTCCGGTCAAATTCCGCAGCGTCCGAGCGGCCGATGTAGCCGCCGGCGGACAGCGCGGCGATGGCGGAGGTCGTGTCTCGGCAGCGCAGCGATTCGTCCGCTTTCCCGTGCACGAGCTGCAGCAGCTGGACAGTGAATTCAACGTCGCGCAGTCCCCCGCTGCCCAGCTTGATCTGGCGCTGTTCTTCCTCGGCGGGGATATGGTCCGTGACCCGGCGCCGCATGGCCCGGACCGATTCCACGAATCCTTCCCGGCCTGCGGAGGACCAGATCAACGGAGCCACCGCCGCCTCGTAGCGGGCACCCAGCACCGTGTCACCGGCGATGGTCCGGGCTTTCAGCAGTGCCTGGAATTCCCAGCTCTCGGCCCAGCGGGCATAGTAGCTCTCGTGCGAGGCAAGCGTCCGCACCAGCGGTCCCGACTTGCCCTCGGGCCGGAGGTTGGCGTCGACCTCCCAGAGCCCGGGTTCACGGCTGGTGGACATGATTGCCCGCGAGATACCGGATGCCAGTGCCGTCCCGATCGTGTTGGCGTCGGAGTCCTCCAGGCTGCCTGACTCAATCACGTAAATGACGTCGACGTCGGAAATGTAGTTGAGTTCCCGGGCCCCGCACTTGCCCATACCGATGACGGCGAGCCCGACGTCGGCGACGTCGGCAGCGTCGAAGTGCTCCGCGGCCTCGGCCCGGGACACGGCCAGGGCCGCCTCAATGGCGGCCCCGGCCAGGTCCGCCAGTTCGGCACCTGCGGCGGGCAGAAAATCCAGTGGATCCGCCGCGCAAAGATCTTTGATGGCAAGCTCGACGACGCCGCGCCGGTAGGCCGTGCGCAGCGCCTCGTAAGCAACCTGTCCGGTGAGGGAGGCGACCGGACGGGCGGATTTGGGATCCGCGCGCACCGATTTCAGTAGCCGTGCGCGCAGCTCCGCGGGGTCGGCGGCGAGCGGCTCCGGGCTGGCAGTGACGTTGAAGACGTCCAGGTGATCCGGGTGTCGGATCAGGAATTCACCAAGGGCCTCGGACGCCCCGAGTACCCGGTACAGGGGTTCGCTGATCTCAACGTCCGCTACCGCCAGGGCCCGCAGGTCCGGATGCTTCTCGACCAGCCGGACCAGGGACTGGAGGGCCGTGTCCGGGCTGGCGGCAAGCTGCAGCCCCGCGAACAGGGCGTCCTGGTCCAGTCCGGTCAGCTCCCTGGCAGCGAGGAAACGTTCGCTTTTGTCCAGATCGCTGAAGCCGGAAGCGATCAGCCGTCGCGCCAGACTCACCGGGGCCTCCTTGTCACCGGACAGGCCTTAGAGGATGCCGAGATTGCGCTGCAGCTCGTACGGCGTCACCTGGAGCCGGTAGTCCTGCCATTCGGCCCGCTTGTTCCGCAGGAAGTGCTCGAAGACCTGCTCGCCCAGGATCTGGGGCATCAGTTCGGAGTCCTCCATCGTCCTGATGGCGTCGTGCAGGCTGGCCGGCAGCGGGTCGTGGCCCATGGCGCGCCGTTCGGCCGAGCTGAGCGACCAGATGTCGTCCTCGGCTGCGGCAGGCAGCTGGTAGCCCTCTTCGATGCCCTTGAGGCCGGCGCCCAGCAGCACCGCATAGGCCAGGTACGGGTTCGCCGCAGAGTCGATGCCGCGGTATTCAATCCGGGCGGACTGGCCCTTGCCGGGCTTGTACAGCGGCACCCGGACCAGTGCGGAGCGGTTGTTGTGCCCCCAGCTCAGGTAGCTCGGCGCTTCTCCGCCGCCCCAGAGCCGCTTGTAGGAGTTAACAAACTGGTTCGTCACCGCGGTGAATTCAGGTGCGTGCTTGAGGACGCCGGCGATGAACTGCCGGGCGGTCTCGGAGAGCTGGAACTCGGCTCCGGCCTCGTAGAAGGCGTTGGTGTCCCCTTCGAAGAGCGAGAAGTGAGTGTGCATGCCGGACCCCGGATGGGCTGTGAAAGGCTTCGGCATGAACGTGGCATAAGTGCCCTGTTGGAGAGCCACTTCCTTGATCACGGTGCGGAACGTCATGATGTTGTCCGCCGTCTGCAGCGCGTCCGCATAGCGCAGGTCGATCTCGTTCTGGCCCGGCCCGGCCTCATGGTGGCTGAACTCCACGGAGATGCCCACGGATTCCAGCATGGTCACGGCGGTCCGGCGGAAATCCTGAGCCACGCCACCGGGGACGTGGTCGAAGTAGCCGCCCTCATCCACGGGTACCGGGGCACCGTCCGCGCCGAGCTCCTGGGACTTGAGCAGGTAGAACTCAATCTCGGGATGGGTGTAGCAGGTGAAACCCATATCGGCGGCCTTGGCCAGGGTCCGCTTGAGCACATTGCGCGGATCGGCGGCCGAGGGCTCACCGTCGGGTGTCAGGATGTCGCAGAACATCCGGGACGTCGCCTCCGTTTCGCCGCGCCACGGCAGGATCTGGAAGGTCGACGGGTCCGGCTGGGCCAGCATGTCGGATTCGAAGACACGGGCGAGACCCTCGATAGAGGAGCCGTCAAACCCCAGGCCCTCTTCGAAGGCTCCCTCGACTTCAGCCGGGGCCAGTGCCACGGACTTCAGCGATCCCACGACGTCGGTGAACCACAGACGCACAAAACGCACGTCACGTTCTTCGATCGTCCGGAGGACAAACTCTTGCTGGCGGTCCATTCTGGCCTCTTTCCGGTTCTTCCATTCGTGCCCAGGCCCGTATTACCGGACGCCCGCAGCTGCTCACGGTTCACTGTACTAAGCATTCGCCCCGAATGCCGGACCTGTCCGGGCACGTAACACAGCCTTAACACAAAGGCGCTGGCGGCGCTCACGCCACCGGCAGCCTGCCCTGCGTTTTGTGTGACGGGATTCACGGGCGTGGTCCGCGGCCCCGGTAGCTTGTGCGAGGCGTCTCGCACTACGGTGGTGCCATGGCCACAAGTACCAGCTCCGATTCCAGCACGCCCTCAGAATCTCCCGCCCCGGCGGCTGAGGCTCCCCGGAAGCCTGCGGCCAGGATCCGCACCCACCACCTCCATCAGGCCAAGGTCAACGGCGAACGCTTTGCCATGCTCACCGCCTACGACCAGTACACCGCCGAAATTTTCGATCAGGCGGGGATCGAGGTCCTGCTGGTCGGCGACTCGGCATCCAATAATGTCTTTGGCAACGAAACCAGCATCCCGGTGACGGTGGATGAGCTGATTCCCCTGTGCCGGGCCGTCACCCGCTCGTCCCGGCGTGCTCTCGTGGTCGCGGACCTGCCGTTCGGCAGCTACGAGGTCTCAGCGCAGCAAGCCGTGGCGACCGGCGTCCGGTTCCTCAAGGAGGGGCTCGCGCATGCCGTCAAGATAGAGGGCGGGAAATTTTACGCCGAGACGGTCCGCGCCATGGTCCAGGCCGGCATTCCGGTCATGGCGCACATCGGTTTCACCCCGCAAAGCGAACATTCCCTCGGCGGCTACCGGGTCCAGGGCCGTGGCGATGACGCCCAGCGGCTAATCGACGACGCCGTCGCGCTGGCAGACGCGGGCGCGTTCTGCGTGCTGATGGAAATGGTTCCCGCCGCGACGGCGGCTGCGGTGGATGCCGCCGTCGAGGTCCCCACCATCGGTATCGGGGCCGGGAACGTCACCACGGGCCAGGTGCTGGTGTGGCAGGACATGGCCGGGTTGCGCGGCGGAAAGATGGCGAAATTCGTCAAACAGTACGCCGACCTGCGCACGTCACTCAGCGACGCTGCGAAGGCCTACGGTGAGGACGTGCGCTCGGGCCAGTTCCCCGGCCCCGAGCACTCGTTCTAGCTCTCAGTCGTCCTCGTCCTTGTCCCAGGCTTCGTTGCGGGCCTGGACCTTTTCGAGGGCGTGCTCGGCTTCTTCCCGTGTCTTGTACGGGCCGATCAATTGGGTCCAGTCCGACATTGCGTCTTCTTCGACCTCGTGGGTGTTGACGTTGTACCAGTACTCGGGCATTGGTGCTCCTTCTCGACATGCGGGCTAATGTTTCGCGGCTCACATTTCCTGGCGTTCGGCGGTGCCTTATATGATCAATCTATGCCTTCCCTAGCCTCGACTGCACCCATCGGCACCCTCACCCCGGGAACCGTGAGCCCGCAGCTTTCCGTGCCGGCGTCCATCCCGCGTCCTGAATACGTCGGCAAGCCGGCTCCCGCCAAGTTCACCGGTTCGGAGGTCAAGTCTCCGGAGACCATCGAGAAGATCCGTATTGCGTCGCGGATCGCGGCCCAGGCCATCGTGGAGGTCGGGAAGCACATTGAACCCGGCGTGACCACTGACCACCTGGACCGTATCGGCCACGAGTTCCTCCTGGACCACCAGGCATACCCGTCCACGCTCGGCTACCGCGGCTTTCCGAAGTCGTTGTGCTCTTCCCTGAATGAAGTCATCTGCCACGGCATTCCGGACAGCACGGTGGTCCGGGACGGGGACATCCTCAACATCGACATCACCGCGTTCATCGGCGGAGTCCACGGCGACACGAACTACACGTTCCTGGTCGGCGACGTCGACGAAGAGTCGCGGCTGCTCGTCGAACGGACGCGCGAGTCGCTGAACCGCGCTATCCGTGCCGTCGCGCCGGGGCGTGAGATCAACGTGATCGGCCGGGCCATCGAGTCGTATGCCAAACGCTTCGGCTACGGCGTCGTCCGTGATTTCACCGGACACGGCGTCGGCGAGGCGTTCCATACCGGGCTGATCATTCCGCACTACGACGCGGCTCCCGCCTACAACACCGTGATTGAGGCCGGAATGGTGTTTACGATTGAGCCGATGCTCACGCTCGGCACCGTGGACTGGGATATGTGGGCGGACGACTGGACGGTCGTGACCCGGGACCACAAACGCACCGCGCAGTTCGAACACACCCTGCTGGTCACCGATTCCGGCGCCGAAGTCCTGACCTTGCCCTGATTTTTCCCTGGCGCCGGCACCACCCTGCAGCGCCGCCTTTGATACACCCCGAATTCCAGCCCCGCCCGACCCTGCCATGAACGGAACCACATTGCCCAAGAAGGACGAGAAGTCGAAGAAGAACGCGCCGCTGATCGGCATTGATATCGGTGGCACCGGGATCAAGGGCGGGATCGTGGACCTGAAGAAGGGCAAGCTGATCGGTGACCGGCTACGGGTTCCGACGCCGCAGCCGGCCACCCCCGAGTCCGTCGCCGAGGTCGTCGCCCAGGTCGTCGCGGAACTGTCGACGCGACCGGACGCACCCGCCCCCGACTCCCCGGTGGGTGTCACCTTCCCCGGCATCATCCAGCGCGGCATTGTCCATTCGGCCGCCAACGTGGACAACGCCTGGTTGCAGACGGACATCAACGGCCTGCTCTCGGCACGGCTGGGACGGCCCGTGGAGGTCATTAACGACGCCGACGCAGCCGGCCTCGCCGAAGCCCGCTTTGGCGCCGGTGCAGGCGTCTCCGGGACGGTACTGGTCATCACGCTCGGCACCGGGATCGGTTCGGCCTTTATCTTCGACGGCAAGCTCGTCCCCAACGCCGAGCTGGGCCACCTCGAGATCGATGGCTTCGACGCCGAGACCAAGGCCTCGGCCGTAGCCCGTGAGCGCGACGGCCTCAGCTGGGAGGAATACAGCGTGCTGCTGCAGCGCTACTTCTCGCACGTGGAATTCCTGTTCTCGCCCGAGCTGTTCATCGTCGGTGGCGGCATTTCAAAGCGGGCCGACGAGTACCTGCCGCACATGAACCTGCGCACCCCGATTGTTCCTGCCGAGTTGAAGAACGACGCCGGCATCGTGGGCGGCGCAATCGACGTGGCGCTCAACCGCAAACTCATCAAGTAGCGGACCGGGCCTGCCGCAACGCCCGTTAAGTGGAACCGGTGGCGGCTGCGACTTCCCCTTCGCAGCCGCCACCGGAGTTTAATGGCGAGACCCGGCGGAGCCTAGAGCGGGCTCTTCTGCGGGGTGGTGCCTTCCCTGCCCTTGGCAACCGACTCATGCCGGAGCAGTGAAATGGCGGATTCGAAGTCTTCGAGGGATTCAAAGGCCTGATAGACGCTGGCGAACCGGAGGTAGGCCACTTCGTCGAGTTTCTGCAGCGGAATGAGGATGGCCAGGCCGACATCGTGGGCTTCGATCTCAGCCGTTCCCGACGCACGGATGGACTCTTCGACTTCTTGGGCGAGCAGCGCCAGATCGTCCTCCGTCACGGGCCGGCCCTGGCAGGCTTTGCGGACGCCGTTGATGACTTTGCTGCGGCTGAACGGCTCCCCCACCCCGGAGCGCTTGACCACGGTCAGGCTGGTGGTTTCCACGGTGGTGAAACGTCGGCCGCATTCCGGGCACTGCCGGCGGCGCCGGATGGCAGAACCGTCATCGGCAATGCGGCTGTCCACCACCCGCGAATCAGGGTTGCGGCAAAACGGACAGTACACGTCGTTCCCTCCCCTGTCGCACCCTCGCCGGCCGGGCGCCAGGCGTATTCCGCCATCAGTGTACGACTAGATCTAGCTGAATAACAAGGCTGTAATTACTATATGTTGTGGTTTCCCCGGCCCACGGCCGCCTACGGGTTAGGACTCGCCTGCTGCGAACCTCACCGTGACGGCGTCGCCGTGAGCCGGCAGGTCTTCCGCCCGGGACAGGCTCACGATGTGCCCGCTGACTTCTTCCAGCGCGGACCGGCTGTAGTTGACCACCTGGATGGCCCGCAGGAACGTCGTGACGTTGAGGCCCGAGGAAAACGCCGCCGTGCCGCTGGTCGGGAGGACGTGGTTGGATCCGGCGCAGTAGTCGCCCAGGCTGACGGGGCTGTAGTCGCCCACGAAGATCGCACCGGCGTTGCGGATCCGGGCTGCCACCCGGGAGGCGTCGGCCGTCATGATTTCCAGGTGCTCGGCCGCGTACGCGTCGCAGGCGGCGATGCCCTGCTCCAGGTTGTCCACGAGGACAACTCCGGATTGCGGCCCGGACAAGGCTTCACGGACCCGCGCGCCGTGCCTGGTCGCGGCGGCCTGGCGCTCGAGTTCGACCTGCACCGCGGCGGCCAGGGTTTCGGAATCCGTGATGAGCACGGACGCGGCCTTGGGGTCGTGCTCCGCCTGGCTGATCAGGTCAGCAGCGACAAACGCCGGCCGGGCAGTGCCATCTGCCAGAATGGCAATTTCGGTCGTGCCTGCCTCGGAATCGATCCCGACGACGCCCTTGACCAGGCGCTTGGCGGTGGCCACGAAAATATTTCCCGGCCCGGTGACCACGTCTACCGGGTCAATCCCCTCGGCATCGGATCCGCCGGCGGGTACGCCGTAGGCGAAGGCAGCGATCGCCTGGGCCCCGCCGACCGCGTAGACCTCCTCGATGCCCAGCAGACAGGCCGCGGCAAGGATCGTGGGGTGCGGCAGTCCGTTGAAATCCTTCTGCGGCGGCGACGCCAGCGCGATGGATTCGACGCCAGCAGCCAGCGCCGGAACCACATTCATGATGACCGACGACGGATAGACGGCCAGGCCGCCCGGGACGTACAGTCCCACCCGGGCGACCGGTACCCAGTTCTGGCTGACGACGGCTCCGTCGCCGAGCTCAATGTCAACGTTGGCCGGCCTGTGGCCGTCGGCGAACAGGCGTGCCCGGCGGATCGATTCCTCCAAAGCGGCGCGTACCGCCGGTTCCAGCCCGTCAAGGGCTTCGCGCAGCGCCTCTGCAGGGACGCGCGGGCTGGTCTGCTCCACGCCGTCGAAGGTCAGCGCCAGCTCGCGGAGGGCGTGGAAACCCCGTGCGCGGACAGCCGAGATAATCTCCTGGACCTTGCCCTCGGCGTCTGCCACCGTGCCGGCCTTGGCCCGCGGGACGGCGGCGCGCAGTTCTGCGAGCGACAGGCGCCGACCGCGCACATCCACCGTCCGGAAGTTGAGAGTGGAGGGAACCAGGGGCGCTGAGCTGTCAGGAGTTATGGTCACGACTTCATTTTACGTGCCTCGCCGGGGGTCCGGAAAACCGCCTCCAGGAAGACGGACAGGGCAATCGCGGCCGGCCACATGGCGATGATGGCGTAGGACCGCAGCGAGAAGGCGACGCTGGCGTTGGACTCCGCCCCGACCGCCTCGCCCCAGCGCTGGCCCGCGAGCACACCGGTACCCCACGCCAGCACAGCCCCCAAGGACCCTGCCACCACCACCAGGACAATGGTCCCGGGCCCGGGTAGTTCATCTTTGGAACCGGACACAAAGGCACCGGAAATGGAACCGGCGAGCAGGAACAACCCGGCCAGGATCAAATCCCGCGGCAGCCACCCGGAGATGTTGGTACCGGACGCCAGGTTCGGGTCTCGGGTCAGCAGGTTGAAGCCGGACGGCGCGAGCAGCCACCAGATCAGCCCGACCGGCACTCCGGCTGCCGCGATCACTGCGGCCCGCCGCCACGGCGTGGAGGCGCGGTGCGCAGCCCGGTGAGGCTGCGGCAGGTCCCCAAGGTACCCGTCGTCGTCGGGTGCGTCGACCGGGGCGGGGACTTCAGGCTGTGTCATGCAACAAACGGTAACAAGGATCCGGCAGGCCGGAGATACTGCCGGCCTGAAGCGTGCCCGTCATGTGTCTGAATTGTGACCGGGGCCCGCAGGCGCAATACGCTGGCATGAATCTATTAAGCGCTTGTCCAGCAGGGAGTCCGATCGCAGTGACAACAAATCATGGGGCCTTTGAAGGAACGTTCAAAGAAATGTTCCGCCGGCATGCCGCGGGTGTGGCGATCATCACGGCCAATCTCGACGGAGTCCCCTTCGGTTTCACTGCGACCTCCGTGGCCTCGCTCTCGGCCAAACCGCCCCGGTTCACCTTCAATATGGCCCGGACGTCCAGTTCCTGGCCTGCAGTAGCCAACACCGCCTACATCGGGGTGCACATGCTCGGACTGGACAACCACGATCTGGCGGACCGGTTTGCCCGGGCCGGCAGCCGCTTCGACGGCGACCACTGGAAACTGGGTCCCCACGAGGTCCCGGTGCTGAACGGCGTCTCCGGCTGGCTGATCGGCAAGATCCAAATGCGGCTCTCTTTCGAGAACAACGCGGTCGTCGTTGTGGAGGTCGTAGACGGTCAGGTGGGCGACAGCGGTGCCCCGCTGCTGTACCACGGCGGCGCCTACGCCCAGCCTCAAGCGCTCGACTACGAGATCTAACCGTCTTGGCCCGAAGGGCCCGGCGAGCCGGCCGGACCTGCCCGGCGGTCAGTTATCCAGGCAGGTCGGGCCGAGCAGCACCTTGAGGTCGCCGAAGAGGGACGGGCTCGGGTTGACCCGCAAATGCACAGGCAATCCCATGACTTCCACCCGGGTGTCCCCCTGCAGGTGCAGCCGGACCTCAGAGTTGCCCCTGTGAGTCCGCAGCACGTCGCCCAGCTCGGTCACTACGGCCTCCGTCGCCTTGTGCGTCTGCATACTGATCACTACGGGCCCGTTCATGCTGTCGCTCAGGTCCGGGACGGACAGTTCCATGCAGTTCAGGGTGACGGCGCCGTCGTCGCGTCGCTGCAGCCGGCCCTTCACCACCACAATCAGATCCTCGGCGAGGACCGAGGCGATGGGTCCGTAGACCTGCCCGAAGAACATCACCTCCATGGAACCGGCGAGGTCCTCGATTTCGGCCCGGGCGTAGGCGTTGCCGCTGGCTTTGGCGATGCGCCGGCTCAGCGAGGTGATCATTCCCGCGATGGTCACAATCGCACCGTCCTGCGGACCGTCGTCGGCGATGATCGACGTGATCGTCCGGTCGGCGTGCTGGCTCAGCAGGCCCTCGAGTCCCTGCAGCGGGTGGTCCGAGACGTAGAGCCCGAGCATGTCCCGCTCAAACGAGAGTTTGTCCTTTTTCTCCCATTCCGGGAGATCCGGAATCTCGATGCTGAGGGAAGCCTCGGACTCGGCCTCGTCGAAGCCGGCGAACAGGTCAAACTGGCCGATGGCTTCGTTGCGCTTGAGGGTGATGACGGAGTCGATCGCTTCCTCGTGGATCATGGCCAGTGCGCGGCGCTGGTGGCCCAGCGAGTCGAAGGCGCCGGCCTTAATGAGGGATTCGATGGTGCGCTTGTTGCACACGACCGCCGGGACCTTCATCAGGTAGTCCTTGAAGCTGGTGTACGCGCCTTCGCTTTCACGGGCTGCCACCATGGCCTCGACGGCGTTAACGCCGACATTGCGGATGGCTCCCATGCCAAAGCGGATGTCGTTGCCCACCGGGGTGAAGTTCAGTGCCGATTCGTTGACGTCCGGCGGCAGCACGGTGATGCCCATGCGCCGGCATTCGTTCAGGTAGATGGCTGATTTGTCCTTGTCGTCACCGACCGAGGTGAGCAGCGCAGCCATGTACTCCGGCGCGTAGTGCGCCTTCAGGTACGCCGTCCAGTAGGAAATGACGCCGTAGGCGGCCGAGTGCGCCTTGTTGAACGCATAGTCGGAGAACGGCAGCAGAATGTCCCAGAGGGTCTTCACCGCCGCCATCGAGTAGCCGTTGTCCTGCATGCCCTGGGAGAACCCGGCAAACTGCTTGTCCAGCTCGGATTTCTTCTTCTTGCCCATGGCACGGCGCAGGATGTCTGCCTGGCCCAGCGAGTAGCCGGCCAGTTTCTGCGCGACGGCCATAACCTGTTCCTGGTAGACGATCAGGCCGAACGTTCCGCCGAGGATCTCCTTCAGCGGTTCCTCGAGTTCGGGGTGGATCGGGATGACTTCCTGGATCTTGTTCTTGCGCAGGGCGTAATCGTTGTGGGCGTTGGCGCCCATGGGTCCGGGCCGGTACAGCGCAAGGACGGCCGAGATGTCTTCGAAGTTGTCAGGCTTCATCAGCTTCAGGAGCGCGCGCATCGGCCCGCCGTCGAGCTGGAAGACGCCGAGCGTGTCGCCCCGGGCGAGCAGTTCGTAGGAGGGTGCGTCGTCCAGGGCGAGGGATTCAAGGTCCAGATCGATGCCGCGGTTCATCTTGATGTTTTCTAGGGCGTCGGAAATGATCGTGAGGTTCCGCAGGCCCAGGAAGTCCATCTTGATCAGGCCGAGGCCCTCGCACGTGGGGTAGTCGAACTGGGTGATGACCTGGCCGTCCTGGAACCGGCGCATGATCGGGATGACGTCGATGATGGGGTCCGAGGACATGATGACACCGGCCGCGTGGACGCCCCATTGGCGTTTCAGCCCTTCAATGCCGAGGGCGGTTTCGAAGACCTTGGCGGCTTCGGGGTCGGTGCTGACGAGTTGCCGGAAGTCCCCCGCCTCGCTGTAGCGCTTGGACTCGGGGTTCTGGATGTCGGCAAGCGGAATGTCCTTGGCCATCACGGCCGGCGGCAGGGCCTTCGTCAGCTGCTCGCCCATGCTGAACGGGTAGCCCAGTACGCGGGAGGAGTCCTTGAGCGCCTGCTTGGTTTTGATCGTTCCGTAGGTCACGATCATGGCGACGCGCTCGTCACCGTATTTGCGGGTCACATAGTCGATGACCTCCGAGCGGCGGCGGTCATCGAAGTCGACGTCGAAGTCGGGCATGGAGACGCGGTCCGGGTTAAGGAAGCGTTCGAAGATGAGCCCGTGCAGGAGCGGGTCGAGGTCGGTGATGCGCATGGCGTACGCCACCATGGAACCGGCACCCGAGCCGCGGCCGGGACCCACCCGGATGCCGTTGTTCTTGGCCCAGTTAATGAAGTCTGCGACGACCAGGAAGTAGCCGGGGAACCCCATCGAGGTGATGACGCCGAGCTCGTAGTCGGCCTGGGTGCGCACCTTGTCCGGGACGCCGCCCGGGTAGCGGTAGGCGAGGCCGGCGGCGACTTCTTTGACCAGCCAGGACGTTTCGTCCTCGCCCGGCGGGCAGGGGAACCGGGGCATGTAGTTGGCGCCGGTGTTGAACGAGACCTCGCAGCGCTCGGCAATCAGCAGGGTGTTGTCGCAGGCCTCAGGATGGTCGCGGAACAGCTCGCGCATCTCCTGCGGCGACTTGAGGTAGTAGCCGCTGCCGGAGAACGCGAAGCGGGATCCGCCATTGTCGTAGCTCGGTTCAAGGAGGGTGGAGCCGGACTGGATGGCGAGCAGGGCCTCGTGGGCCTTCGCATCGTGCTCGTGCGTGTAGTGGAGATCGTTGGTGGCCACGAGCGGGAGGTTCAGCTCCTTGGCCAGGCGCAGGAGATCGCCCGTCACGCGCCGTTCGATGTCGAGCCCGTGGTCCATGAGTTCGCAGAAGTAATTCTCCGCGCCGAAGATGTCGCGGAACTCCGCGGCAGCCTCGAGGGCCTCGCGGTACTGTCCCAGCCGCAGCCTTGTCTGGACTTCGCCTGACGGGCAACCGGTGGTGGCGATCAGGCCTTCCGAATAGGTGTTCAGCAACTGCCGGTCCAGCCGGGGCCATTTGCCGAAGACGGCATCCAGGGATGCGATGGAGGAGGCGCGGAACAGGTTCCGCATCCCAACGTTGTTGTAGCTGAGCAGGGTCATGTGGGTATACGAACCACCGCCGGAGATGTCGTCCTTGCGCTGGTGTTCCTCACCCCACCGCACACGGGTCTTGTCGCCGCGTGCGGTCCCGGGAGTGACGTAGGCTTCGACCCCGATGATCGGCTTGATGCCCTGGTCAGTGGCCCGCTTCCAGAAGTCGAAGGCACCGAAAAGATAGCCATGGTCAGTCGTGGCGAGGGCCGGCATGCCGAGCCGCTCGGTTTCGTCGAACAACTCACCGAGCCGGGCGGCGCCGTCCAGCATGGAGTATTCGGTGTGGTTGTGGAGGTGCACGAACGAGTTGTTGCTGGAAGTCACCAATCCATTCTAGTGCCGGTCGGGGCCCGCAGGGTGCTCCATACCTGCGGGCCGCCGTTGACCTTCGTTGACCGCCGAAGTCAGGCGTCTCCGGCTTCGAGGACGTCCAGCGCGTACTGCAGGTCCTGCGGGTACCCGCTCGTGACGGTGACCCGCTCCCCCGACCGGGGGTGGTCGAAGGAGAGTTCGCGCGCATGCAGCCACTGCCGGGTGAGCCCCAGGTTGGCGGCCAGCCTCGGGTCGGCGCCGTAGGTCAGGTCTCCGGCGCAGGGATGCCGCAGGGCCGAGAAATGCACCCGGATCTGGTGGGTGCGCCCCGTCTCCAGATGGACCTCGACGAGCGATGCTTTGCCGAAGGCTTCGAGGACTTCGTAATGCGTGATGGAATCGCGGCCGTCTTCGATGACGGCGAAACGCCAGTCGTGGCCAGGGTGGCGTCCGATGGGCGCGTCGATGGTCCCTGCCAGCGGGTCCGGCAGGCCCTGCACGACGGCGTGGTATACCTTGTCCACGGACCGCTCCTTGAAAGCGCGCTTGAGCGCGGTGTAGGCGTTTTCGGTCTTGGCGACCACCATAACGCCGGACGTTCCGACGTCGAGCCGGTGCACAATTCCTGCCCGTTCGGGGGCCCCGGACGTGGAGATCCGGTAGCCGAGTCCGGCGAGGCCGCCGACAACGGTGGGACCCACCCAGCCCGGGGACGGGTGGGCTGCGACGCCGACCGGTTTGTCGATGACAACGAATTCATCATCGTCCAGCAGGATGTTCAGGCCGTCCACTACTTCCTCCACGATTTCCAAAGGGTCCCGGCGTTCCGGAACGACGACGTCGAGGACCGCGCCGGCGGCGAGCTTGAGGGATTTGCTGACGGTCCGGCCGTTGCAGCTGACATTGCCTTCGGCGATCAGCACGGCGGCCTGCGCCCGGGAACTCTCCATCAGGCTAGCCAGGCCCGCATCGATGCGGCTGCCGGCAAGGTCCAGCGGAACTACGAAGCGCAACGGTGCAGCGGGTTCGTCCATCAGCTCATCGGACGGGCCTTCGGCCGCGACCTGCCCGGTCAGGGCCTCCGGCGGGTTTCCGGAAGAATTGTCACGCATTCGGGAGTTCCTCGTCCTTTGTGTGCCGCGAACCGTCAAGGCCGATGCCTCGAAGCGTCAGCACGAAGATAATCGCAACTGAGGAGACAACGGCGGAGTCCGCAATATTGAAGATGGCGAAATTGGGCAACTGGATGAAGTCGACGACGTGGCCCATGGCAAATGAGGGGGCGCGGAACAACCGGTCTGTGAGGTTGCCCAGGGCCCCGCCTAGGAGCAGTCCGAGGGCCAGTGCCCACCACACCGAACCGACTTTCCGGACCTGGAGCAGGATGGCGACGGCAACGGCAGCCATGATGATGGTGAACACCCAGGTGATGTTCTCACCGATCGAAAATGCGGCTCCCGAGTTGCGGATGTAATACCAGTGCAGCAGCGGAGGAAGAACGGGGATCCGTTCGCCCTCCGTCATGGTGCTGGTCACCCAGAGCTTGGTCAGTTGGTCAAACACGTACGCGAACGTGGCAAGCCCGGCGAATACAGAGAGCAGTACTGCCCTGCGCGGCCGTTCCGGGGCCTGGCTGTCCGGCATCGCGGCCGCCCCCGTCGCGGCAGCAGCCGAATCATCACTGACGGGCGGCGTGGCGCCGGCGGGTTGCGGGTTCTCTGGTGTCGGTGCGTCTGTCATAGGGCTTTCGATCGGGAAGCGGGGCTGGACCGGGCGGCGGCCGGGGGCATGCCCGTCCGGAGGCTGGCGTAAATGCCAAAAGCCGGCGGCCGAGGAAACCTCAGCTGCCGGCTTTCAGAATACTTGCTTATCCTACTAGCTTGCTTCGCTAACTTCCGGGGCGGCAACGGAGCCGCGGGCGTCGAGGTCGCGCAGCTGGCCTTCGATGTAGGCCTTCAGGCGGGAGCGGTAGTCACGCTCGAAGCCGCGGAGCTGTTCCACCTTGCGTTCCAGTACCGAGCGCTGCTGTTCGAGGGCACCAAGGATCTTGCGGGACTTTTCCTGCGCATCGTTGACGAGGCTGCTGGCTTCGATCTGTGCCTCGGCGATGATCTTGTCGCGCTGCTGCTCGCCGTCGGCGATGTGCTTGTCGTGCATCTGCTGGGCCATGGCCAGCAGACCGGCGGCGGACTCGGAAGCGGGCGTGGCGGCGGGCGCAGGCGCTGCAGCGGCAGGTGCGGCGGCTGCAGCCTTCTTCTTGGCAGCCGCAGCGGCTTCAGCGGCCTTGGCTTCGGCTTCAGCCTTGGCCTCGGCTTCAGCCTTCGCGCGTTCCTTCTCGGCCTTGGAAGCATCCGGAACTTTTTCCACGACCGGGGCCGGGGCGGCAGAGCTAGCAGGCGTGCCAGCGCCGAGTTCGGCGAGCTTCTTGCGGAGCTCGTCGTTCTCCTGGTTCAGGCGCCGCAGTTCCACGACGATTTCGTCCAGGAAGTCATCAACTTCGTCCTGGTCGTAGCCTTCGCGAAACTTGGTCGGCTGAAAGCGCTTGTTGACAACGTCTTCTGGCGTCAAAGCCATCTGGTCACCTCGTTGGTCTAGTTAGTCAGGAGGCCTTCCGGCCGTCAGAACTACGGTACCTAAATATGGTCTGGTTACTCTAATTCAACACCGCAGTGTCAAACCGGAGTTGGTATCGCACGGAACGCGGACACAGCCCGCGTCCCGTGAAAATCTGTCTAAGCCAGGCTCCTGGCGATTGCCATTGCAAAGCTGACGGCCACAAACAGGAGCAGGAAGCCCACATCCAGCGAGATTCCTCCCAGTCGCAGCGGCGGAATCAGCCTGCGGAGCACTTTGAGCGGCGGGTCTGTCAAGGTATAGACGGCGTGTGCAGTAACAAGGGCAATGCCGCGCGGCCGCCAACTCCGCGCGAACATCTGGACCCACTCAAACACCAGGCGGACAATCAGTGCCATAAAGAAGAGCAGGAGCGCGATATAGACAAGTCCGAAAATAATTCCCATGAGTTAACTCATATCTCCATGTTCATTCCGGATACCGCAGTGTCCTGAAAAATATCTTGCTTCCATTTCAGCACGGATTTCTCAGCATTGATGCCAGGCAGATGTCCCCGCCTGGCATCAATAGTGGAACCCGGACTAACTCTGGTTGAAGAAGCTGGCTTGTGTTTCGCTGACCTTTTTATCGTCGCCGATGACTTCGATGTAAGACGGCGAGAGAAGGAAAACCTTGTTTGTCACCCGTTCGATGCTGCCGCGGAGGCCGAAGACCAGCCCCGCCGAGAAGTCCACGAGGCGTTTGGCATCGGCCTCGCCCATGTCGGTGACGTTCATGATAACGGGGATGCCGTCCCGGAAACTCTCACCGATGAGCTTGGCGTCGTTGTAGGACCGCGGGTGGATCGTGGTGATCTGGCGCAGTCCCGTGGTTTCTTCACGGCTCGAGGCCGCTCGCTTAATGGGTGTCACAGGTGCACGGTATTCCTCTTCAGCGGCATAGGGCTCTTCTTTAGGGACTTCGCGGACCGGCGCTGGCGCACGACGCTCCTCACGGTCCTGATCCAGGGAATCATCCTCGTCCTTGTGCGATGTCTGGTGCTCGGACTCGTAATGTTCGTCGCCATCAGCGAGCCCAAGATAGATCATTGTCTTGCGCAGACCGCCACTCATGGTCGACTCCTCATCGTTTCCTTAAGCGGGCTGATCGAATGGCATGGCAGCCTTGGAATCCCCGCCGTTGTGTTCCAATACGTTGAACCTACCGCACCCCCGGACGCGGACCGAGAATATCGGAACCAATCCGCAGGTGTGTCGCCCCGAAACAAATGGCGGATTCCAGGTCCTGGCTCATGCCGGCGGATATCCCGGCTGCGCTTGGATGGACGGACCTCAGGTCCGCGGAAATGGCTGCCAGTTTTTCGAACGAGCCTGCCGGGTCTTCCCCCCGGGGCGCTACAGCCATGACGCCGTCAAGTCGAAGCCCGTCGGCGTCGGCAATCTGCCCAGCCAACGCCAGGACATCGGCCGGCAGGACGCCGCCGCGCTGGCCGTCCGCGTGGTTGTCGAGACTCACCTGGATGAAGCATGCCAGCGGCGCGCGGCCGGTCCGTTCGCGCTCGGCGGCCATGGCTTTCCCCAGCGCGGCGGCGAGTTGTGGACGGTCCACAGAGTGCACGGCGTGGGCGTAGCGGACCACGGATTTTGCCTTGTTGCTCTGCAGTTGTCCGACGAAGTGCCATCGGAGCGCCAGGTCCTGGAGCTCGGCTGCCTTGCCGGCTGCTTCCTGGTCCCGGTTCTCGCCGACGTCGGTGACGCCCAGCGATGCCAGCACCCGGATGTCCTGCGCCGGATGAAACTTCGTAACCACAATCAGCTGCGGGGGCCCGTCCTGCCGGCCCGCGGACGCCATGGCCGCCTCGATCCTGCGCCGGACCGCGGCCAGGTTCTCGCGGAGCGTGGCCTGCCGGTCCGCCCCGGGCACGTCCGTTCCCGGCTCAATCACCTGTCGGCCCCCGTCCGGCACGGCCGCCGTGAGCCACCGCAGCGTCCGCCCACACCAGGCCCGCAAAGCGGCCCGTCCGGGGATCACCACGGTAGGAGAACAGCGCTTTGTCTTCGAGGGTGCAGCCACCGGTGTATTCAATCGTGACAGCCTCCGCCTCCAGTTGGCTGCGGACGCCGGCCGGCAAGTCCAGGCCGGGAGTTCCTGCGGAAGTGGTGCACCAGGTGGAGGGTACGAATCCGGCGACTTCGGCACGAAGCGCCTGCGGTACTTCGTAGCAGTCTCCGCAGATTGATGGCCCGATCCAGGCGCTTAAGCGCTCTGCTCCCAGTGCACGGAGTTGCTTCACGGCCGCAGGAACCACGCCGGCGGCAACGCCGGGCCGCCCGGCATGGACCACACCGAAGACGGTTTTCCGGCTGTTCGGTTTCCCCGGTTCGCGCTCCCCTACGAGGACGACGGGTACGCAGTCGGCCACCATGACGGCGAGCGGTTCTTCGGTGGACACCAGGGCGTCGGCCACCGGGGCCTCAGTCTCCGCTGCCCCGGCCGCCATCGGCTCGACGGCGGCGACCACATTTCCGTGGACCTGGTTCATGTACCGGAAGCGCCGGTGGCCGAGCCCGGCCGCCTGCTCGACGTCCCGGCGGCGCCGTCGCACCTGCGCCGGATCGTCGCCGACGTGGAGCGCCAGGTTGCCGGCCGTGGCGTCGGTGAAAGCCACCCAGACGCCGGGCCGCACTTCCGCCCGCCATGAGAACACTGAGAACACCGCCATTTTTGCTAGCCGCTTGTCTGCGGAAATGACCATGGCACTGCCGGTCGGCAGTGCCATGGTTTTAGTCGGAATTACTTAAGGAAGTCCGGGACGTCCAGGTCGTCGGAGTGGCGGCCGGAAAGGTCCGGCTCCACAACGGCGGGCAGGTCGACGTCGAATCCGGCGTCGGCCGGAACGGACGGGCTCTGCTGGCCCCATCCGCCGTAACTCGGCGCACCTACGGTGGCGTGCAGCGGCTGCACCTGGGCCGGGGCCTGGGCAGGGGCCGGGACTGCGGGGCGCTGCGGTGCGGCCGGCAGGGACTGGTCCATGGATGGTGAGGTGGCCTTGACGTCATCGAAGCCTGCGGCAATGACCGTGACGCGGGCTTCGTCGCCGAGGGCGTCGTCAATGACGGCACCGAAGATGATATTGGCTTCGGGGTGCGCAACTTCCTGGACAAGCCTGGCCGCTTCGTTGATCTCGAAGAGGCCGAGGTCCGAGCCGCCCTGGATGGAGAGCAGGACACCGTGGGCACCGTCGATCGACGCTTCAAGGAGCGGGGACGCAATGGCGAGTTCGGCGGCCTTGACGGCGCGGTCCTCACCGCGGGCCGATCCGATGCCCATGAGGGCGGATCCTGCACCCTGCATGACGGACTTGACGTCCGCAAAGTCCAGGTTGATCAGACCCGGCGTGGTGATGAGGTCGGTGATGCCCTGGACACCCGAGAGCAGGACCTGGTCTGCCGACCGGAAGGCGTCAAGCACGGACACGTTGCGGTCGCTGATGGACAGCAGCCGGTCGTTGGGGATGACGATCAGGGTGTCGACCTCGTCGCGCAGTGCGTCGATGCCGGCTTCCGCGGAACCGGCGCGCCGGCGGCCTTCGAAGGTGAACGGACGGGTGACGACGCCGATGGTCAGCGCGCCGAGTGAGCGGGCGATCCGGGCCACGACAGGTGCGCCGCCTGTACCGGTTCCGCCGCCTTCGCCGGCGGTGACGAAGACCATGTCTGCGCCGCGGATGACCTCTTCGATTTCATCAGCGTGGTCCTCGGCAGCCTGGCGTCCGACGTCGGGATTCGCCCCGGCGCCCAGCCCGCGGGTCAGCTCGCGCCCGACGTCGAGCTTGACGTCCGCGTCGCTCATCAGCAAGGCCTGGGCGTCGGTGTTGATGGCGATGAACTCGACGCCGCGAAGGCCGACCTCGATCATTCGATTGACTGCGTTCACGCCGCCGCCGCCGATGCCGACGACCTTGATGACGGCCAAGTAGTTCTGCGGAGCTGCCACGTTACGTGTCCCTTGTTCGTGTCCTATTGCGAAAAACAGATGGAGTCGGGCTTGAAATCCCTAACTCTAACCTTCGACTTGAAGGTTAGAGTTATGTCAAGTAACTCATTGCTTGACGGTATTTCCTCTGGCGAGGACATTCAATAACCGGAGCCGCGTGTCGCGGTATTACCGGTTAAATACCGTCGTCGGTTGTCGATGCTACCGGGTGACGGGGTGTCGGGGCACACTGACGTCATAGATCCGGACCGGTTTCGCGGGATCGGCGGGAACCGTCAGGAGGGCTGCGAGCACCCTGGCCTTGAGTTCCTTCTCCCCCGCATTGCCCCACACGATTTTTTGGCCGTCCTCAAGCTTGAGTTCAACGGCGTCAACCGACGCTGCTGAGGCGTCCGAGAGCTTTGCGAGCACATCGGCCGGCAGTGCGCCCAGCACTGCGGTGATGGCACTGAACACTTCGCCGCCAGTGGGGCCTCCCGGCCCTTCCCCGCCGTCGATCACCGGCAGCTGCACGGAGTCGGGGTCAAGGGTGGTGCTGAGCTGTACGCCCTCGACGTCCACCAGCTGATAGCTCTCGCCCTGTTTGACCAGCGCCACCGGTATCCGTTCGGTGATGCGGACCTGGAGGGTGGACGGCGGGCGCGCCTGCACGTTGACGTCCTTGATGGCAACCAGCGGTTCCAGCAAGGCAGCGACGTCGGCGTCGCTGACCTGCGGCAGAGGCTTCCCCTGCAGGGGCGAGAGCGCTGTCTGGATCTGTTCGGCACCCACCAGTTCGTTTCCCTGGACCGTGACGGTCCGCACCGCGAGCCATGGCGAGTAGACGGCGGCCGCCACGATCGCGGCCGTCAGCACCGTGATGATCCCGATGACGGCCAGTAGGTGCCGTCTGCGGCGTTTGGCCCTGGGCTCAGGGAAAGTCAGTACATTGTCCGGGGCAGCCTCCGGCGCGATCTTTCCCGGGTCGCCGTTCCGGGACGCCCCGGGGCGTCCCGGGCCGCTCCGGTCAGCGCGGCCCGCTCCGCCCGTCCCGCTGCCAGTCTCCCTGCCGGTGGCGTTCGCCTCGGGGTAGCCGGACGCCGCTTTTGACGCGGAGATCACCTCGAGGCGGTCGCCGTCCGCCCGACCCGCCGGGCGGGCCGGGGGCCTGGCGGCCTTGTACGTGGGGCGCCGCGGGCTAGCCACCGGGCGTCTCCCTGGCCAAGGCTTCGACAATGAGCGGCCCGTAGGCGGTGACGTCGCCCGCGCCGGCGGTCAGGATGATATCTCCCGGCGCGGCTGCGGCAAGGACCGCCCGGACGGCGTCTCCGTCCGGGCCGATGAGGCGTCCGCCCGTGGTGAGGTGCTCGGCGATCAGCGCGCTGGTGACGCCGGGAATGGGGTCTTCGCGGGCCGGATAAATGTCAAGGACGAGGGCGGTGTCTGCCGCGTTCAGCGCGTCGGCAAATTCGCGCGCGAATTCACGGGTCCGGGAGAAGAGGTGGGGCTGGAAGAGCACATGGACCCGGTGTTCGCCGGCTACTGCCCGTGCCGCGGATAGCGCCGCGCGGACTTCCGTGGGGTGGTGGGCGTAATCGTCGTACACCCGGACGCCGCGGCCGGTGCCCTTGAATTCGAAGCGGCGGGAGGCGCCGGCAAAGTCCGCCAACGCTGCGGCCGCGGCGTCCGGCTCAACCCCGAGTTCCAGGGCTACGGCGAAGGCCGCGGCGGCGTTGAGCGCGTTGTGCCTGCCGGGGACCTGCAGGTCGACGGCGAACCGGCCGGCCGGGGTCACCATCCCGACCTGGCCCGGACCGTCATCCTGGAGCCTGACCTGGGCGTCGTCGGCGGTGCCGTAGAGGACGACCCGCGTGTTGCCGCGTGCCCGGGTTCGCCCGGCCAGCGCCCTGGCACCCTCGTCATCGGCGCAGGCAACGAGCACGCCGTCGGCCGGCAGCAGCTCCGTGAAACGGTCAAAGGAGGCGTAGACCGCCTCTGCGGTGCCGTAGTAGTCAAGGTGGTCCGGTTCCACGTTTGTGACGACTGCGATCTGCGGCCGGTAGTTCAGGAAGGAGCCGTCCGACTCGTCGGCTTCGGCCACGAAGATCCCGGACCGGCCATGCGCGGCATTGACGCCCAGCGCCGGGATGTTTGCGCCGATCGCGAAGGACGGATCCAGGCCCGCACCTCGCAGCAGGACGGTGATCATCGAGGTCGTGGTGGATTTTCCGTGGGTGCCGGCGACCGTTACCGCGGTGTCGTCCGCCATGGTCGCGGCGAGGCCTTCGGAACGGTGCAGCACAGGCAATCCGGCGGCCCGAGCCGCCGCGAGTTCGGGGTTGTCCGGGCGGATCGCTGAGCCGGCCACGACGGTTTGGGCGTCCCCCAGGTTCGCTGAATCGTAGCCGACGGCTATCCGGGCGCCCGCCGCCGCAAGATCCGCCATGACCGGCAGGTCCTTGGCGTCCGAACCGCTCACCGCGACCCCCCGGGCCACCATGATGCGGGCAACGGCGGACATGCCGACCCCGCCGATGCCGATGAAATGGACGCGGCCCAGGGATTCCATGGTCCGGGTGCCGCTGTTGCTGGTGGTCATCGAGTTACCGCTTCCTGCTGTGCCGCGTCAAGGACCAGATCGGCCATCCGCCGGTCTGCGTTCCGGATTCCGAGCCGTTCTGCTGCGGACGCCATCCGGGCGAGCCTGTCATTGTCCAACAGCAGCGGAACAATGTTTTCGCGGACCCAGTCCGGCGTAAAGCCGTCATCATTCACTATCAGCGCGCCGCCGGCACCGACCAGCTCCTTGGCGTTCAAGGCCTGTTCGCCGTTGCCGATCGGCAGGGGGACGAAGACTGCGGGCACGCCGACGGCGGCCACTTCGCTGACCGTCGCAGCTCCGGCCCGGGCAAGCAGCAGGTCCGCGGCGGCATACACGGACTCCATGCGGTCCACGTATTCGACCTGGCGGTAGCCCGGGGCGGCCAGCGGACGGCCGTCCTGATCGTGCACGGCCTTGTCGCGTCCGGTGATGTGCAGGGTCTGGACGCCTGCCTCCGCCAGGGCGCCGACGGACGCCGCCAGGGCCCGGTTGATGCTCTGGGCTCCCGAGGATCCTCCCGTGACGATCAGGGTCGGCAGCAACGGGTCCAGGCCGAGGGCCTCCCGCGCCGCAGCCTGCGCCCCGCCGCGGTCCAGGCCCGAGATCTCCGGGCGCATCGGCATGCCGACGTGGCTGGCGTCCCGCATGGGCGTGCCGGCGAAGGCCACAGCCACTCGGGCGCCCAGGAATGCCCCTACCCGGTTCGCCAGCCCCGGGCGCATGTTCGCCTCGTGCACCACGATGGGGATCCGGCGGCTTCTGGCAGCCAGATACATCGGCGTACACACGTAGCCGCCAACGCCCACAAGGACATCGGCCGCGGCCCCGTCCAGGATCTCGCCGGCCTGTTTGACAGCACCGGCCAGCCGTCCTGGCAACCGCAGCAGATCAAGTGTGGGCCGGCGCGGGAAGGGAACCCGGCTGATGGTGGCAAGCTCCAGCCCGGCGGCCGGAACCAGCCGTGTCTCCATCCCCCCGGGTGTGCCGACGACCAGCAGCCGGGCGCCGGGACGGGCCTGCCGGATGGCGCCGGCGATGGCAAGCAGCGGGCTGATGTGCCCGGCGGTTCCGCCACCGGCAAGGACCACGGACAAGGACGACTCGGTATTCATAAAAGGCTAGGTACGCTTTCGTGCGGAGCTGGAAGGAGCAGGGTTTTTAGGTGTGCGGGTGGTGGCCGCGGGACGGGCCCGGGATGGGCCGGCTGTCCTCGGGACCGGTTTTGTTCCTGAGGGCATTGTTCCTGCGGTCTTCGTTCCCGGCGCTCCGGGCTGCCCATGGCGCGCGAAGCGCCGGGGGAACTTCAGTCCGAACAGCCGTTTGTGCTGCAGTCCGGGTGCCATCTGCGCCCGGGCCAGGGATAAGACGACGCCGATCGCACACAGCGACATCAGCAGCGCCGACCCGCCGTAGGAAATGAACGGCAGCGGGATGCCGACCACGGGCGCCAGGCCCGTGACAACGGCCATGTTGACCGTGGCCTGGCCCAGCAGCCACACCATGATGGTGCCGGCCAGGACGCGGTGGAACATGTCCGTCTGGGCGACAACCACCCGGTAGATGGCCATGCCGAGGATGGCGAAGAGGACCAGGACCACAAAAGTGCCCACCAGGCCGAGTTCCTCGCCGATGATGGCGAAGATGAAGTCGTTGTGGGCTTCAGGGATCCAGCTGTACTTCTGCCGGCTCTGGCCGAGTCCAACACCGAACCAGCCGCCGGAGGCGAGGCCGTACAGGCCGTTGGTGGACTGATAGTTCACGTCCGAGCCGTCAGCACACGTCTGCCCGGTCCAGGACAGGATGCGGCAGACGCGGTTCGGGCTGGTGATAGCGAGGACGCCGGCCGCCATCGCCAGCCCGACGCCGGAGATGAGGAAGACGTAGAGCCGGACACCGGCGAAGAAAAGAGCCGCGGCGGTAATGATCATGACGATCATGGCGGTGCCGAGGTCGTTTCCGGCCAGGATCAGGCCGATGATCAGCAAGGCCCCCGGGGCGACCGGAATCAGCGCGTGTTTGGACTCGCTCAGGAGGTTGGCCTTCCGGTGCAGTACCGTCGCCATCCACAGTGCCAGCGCGAGTTTGGCGGCCTCGGAAGGCTGGAAGGTGAACGGCCCGACGTCTATCCAGTTCTTGTTGCCGAGAGCGCTGCGCCCCACCAGGAGCACGAGCATCAGCAGGACCACCGCCACCCCGTACGTCGGCCAGGCAATCCGCTTGAGCCACACCACGTTGACCCGGGTCAGCACCATCATGGCGGCCAGGCCGATGCAGGCGAACATGCCCTGCTTCAGCGCGGCCGAATAGGGTGACTCGCCGGCGGCGATCGCTTCAACGCTGGATGCGGAAAGCACCATCATGATGCCGATGGCGGTCAGCGCCAGGGTGGATCCGAGAATCAGGTAGTACGTGGAGCCGCTGCGGGACTTGCCGGATCCTTCCAGCGCCGCCCAGAAGGCGCGGTTCCAGCGGCGCACGACCGCTCCCGGTCTTTTGTCCCGAGCTGCGCCGGGCCTGCCGGCCGGGCCGCCGGTTGGCTTGCTGCCTGGCTTGCCGGCCGGTTTCCCGGCAGGATTTCCGGCGTTGCCGGGGCGGGCCCCCGTCGTGCGTGTGGGCGTGCTGACCACTGTTACTCCTTGCTGGTCTGAGCCTGCCCTTCCTCGAGTCCGCGGACGGCTTCGATGAAGGCATCGCCACGGTGAGCGTAGGAAGAGAACTGGTCCATGGAAGCAGCCGCCGGGGCCAGAAGCACCGTATCCCCGGAGACGGCCAGCTGCGCCGCCTCGGCGACGGCCTGGGCCATCACAGCTCCGCCCGGAAGCGGCAGCGGTTCTGCGTCGGCGTCGGCCGTACCGGCAGTCTGCACCGTCCCAGTGTCGCCCTTCGCCGGACCGATTACGGGGACATCCGGTGCGTGTCGCTCCAGCGCGGACGCCAGCAGGCTGGAGTCCGCACCGATCAGGACGACGGCCTTCAACCGTTCCGCATAGTCCCGGACCAGGTCGTCATAGTTCACGCCCTTGGACAGGCCGCCGGCGATCCACACCACGTTCCGGAATGCTGACAGCGCGGCGGCGGCGGCGTGCGGGTTGGTGGCCTTCGAGTCGTTGACCCAGAGGACACCGTTGAGGCGGGCGACAGGCTGGATGCGGTGGTTGCCGGGCAGGTAGTTCTGCAGCCCCGTACGGATGGCGGCCGGGGCGACCCCGTAGGCACGGGCTAGGCCTGCGGCGGCGAGGGCGTTGGCAACCATGTGCCGGGGCGCCACTTCGCCGAAGTCCGTCATGGCGGCCAGTTCCGCGGCGCTGTCCTTGCGCTCGGGGATGAAGGCGCGGTCCACGAGGAGGCCCTCGACGACTCCGAGCATGCTGACGGCCGGAGTCACCGTAGTGAAGCCCACCGCCCGGCAGCCCTCGACGACGTCGGCGTCTTCGACCATGCGTTCGGTTTCAATCTGCTCGGCGTTGTAGACGCAGGCTTTTCGGGTGTTGGCGTAGACCTTGGCCTTATCGGCCAGGTAGGACGCGTAGGAGCCGTGCCAGTCCACGTGATCCTCAGCAACATTCAGGCACACGCTGGCCACAGGAGAGACGGAGTGGCTCCAGTGCAGCTGGAAGCTGGAAAGCTCCACGGCAAAGACGTCGTAGTCCACCGGGTCGCGGAGGGCATCCAGGATCGGGGTCCCCACGTTGCCGACCGCGATGGCCTTGAGCCCGGCGGCCTGCAGCATGGACTCGGTCATGCCCACCGTGGTGGTCTTGCCGTTGGTTCCGGTGATGCTGAGCCAGTCGGCCGTCTTCCGGCCTTCCCGGACCCGGACCCGCCAGGCCAGCTCCACGTCGCCCCATACCGGGATGTGGGCGCGGACGGCGGCGGCAAGCAACGACTGGTCCGGCCGCCACCCGGGCGAAGTGACGATCAGGTCAGGCTTCTGCCCGTCGATCTTGGGGACGGTCTCGACGGCGTCCGGGCCGAGCAGGACGTCGGCGGCACCGACGATCCTGAGCGTGTCGGCCTGGGCGTGCGCCTTGGCGGTGGTGGCGGCGTCCACCACTACCACCCGGGCGCCGAGCTCAATGAGGGTGTCCGCGGCCGCGAAGCCCGAGATGCCGATGCCGGTAACGACCACCCGCAGCCCGGCCCAGTCGGCATCCCAGCTGGTGAGGTCCCGAAGCCGGGGCGAAGAGGTCAGCGGTTCGGGAATCGGTCCGGTCACAGCAGTACCACCCATTCTGCGTAGAAGATTCCCAGGCCGGCCGCGACGGAGAGCCCGCCGAGGATCCAGAAGCGGACCACCACGGTCACTTCGGCCCAGCCCTTGAGTTCGAAGTGGTGCTGCAGCGGGGCCATCTTGAAGAACCGTTTGCCCTTGGTGATCTTGAAGTAGCCCACCTGGATGATCACGGAAAGGGTGATCAGGACGAAGAGCCCGCCGATGAAGGCAAGGAGGAGCTCGGTCCGGGAGAGGATGGCGAACCCGGCGACGGCGCCGCCGATTGCCAGCGACCCGGTGTCACCCATAAAGATCTTGGCCGGCGAGGTGTTCCACCAGAGGAAGCCGACCAGGGCTGCGCTGAGGATCGCGGCCAGCAGGGCAAGGTCCAGCGGGTCCCTGACCACGTAGCAGCCGCCGGTCTGGGTGGGCGAGCCGCAGGCCTGGTTGTTCTGCCAGATGCCCATCACCGTGTAGGCGCCGAAGACCATAACGGAAGCACCGGCGGCCAGGCCGTCAAGGCCATCGGTGAGGTTCACTCCGTTGGTGGCCGCCGTGACGATGAGGTTGGACCACAGCACGAAGAGGATGGCGCCGACCACGCTCCCGCCGAAGGCCAGGTCAAGCCACGGTATGTCCCGGACCAAGGAGATCTGGGTTGATGCCGGCGTCACGCCGTCGGGATCGGGGAAGTTCAGGGCCAGGACGGCGAAGATGATGCCGACGGCCGCCTGCAGGATCAGTTTGGCCTTGGCGTCGAGGCCAAGGCTGCGCTGCTTGGAAATTTTAATGAAGTCGTCGAGGAACCCGACCAGACCCATACCGACCATCAGGAAGAGCAGCAGCAGGGCCGACACCGTCGGCCCCGGGGACCTCGGATTCATCAGCCACATAACCAGGTGCGTCAGGCCGTAGCTGGCAAGGACCGCCAGGACCACAACCGTACCGCCCATGGTGGGCGTGCCGCGCTTTGTATGGTGCGACGTCGGTCCGTCGTCGCGGATGAACTGACCGTAGCTTTTCCGGACCAGAAGCCGGATAAAGAGCGGAGTGCCCACGAAGGAAAAGAGCAGGGCCATGCCTGCGCCCATCAGCAGTGCAATCACAGCGGAGCACTCCCTTCAGTGGCGGTTCCGGCGTTCGTTGGGGGGACTTGTGGGGGTAATGCTATCCGATCGCCCAGATGCCGCAGGCCGATGCCGTTCGAGGACTTGAACAGGACCAGGTCCCCCGGCCTGAGTTCGGCCTCAAGGAAGTCATAGGCCTCATCAACCGTCTCCGCGAAGGCGCATTCGTCGCCCCAGGATCCCTCCTGGACAGCGGAGACGTAGAGGGAACGCGCTTCCCGTCCGACGACGAGCAGGCGCGAGATGTTCAGGCGCACCACCTGGGTGCCGACGGCCGTGTGCTCGCGGATGGAATCCGGGCCGAGCTCCAGCATGGCGCCCAGGACTGCCCAAGTGCGGCGTCCCTGGCCGAGGTCCGCCAGCGTCCGCAGGGCTGCCCGCATGGATTCGGGGTTGGCGTTGTAAGCGTCGTTGATGATGGTGACACCGTCCGGACGCTCGGTGCGTTCCATCCGCCACCGGCTGCCGGCCGTCTGGGCGTTCAGCGAACGCGCGATCCGCGGAGCGGGAACACCGGCCGCGTAGGCTGCCGCTGCGGCCGCCAGGAGATTGGCGACGTGGTGGGCGCCGATCAGGCCGCTGACGATGTGGTGGCCGGCTGCTTCGTCCGGGAAGATGAGATCGAATTCCGGGTGCCCGCCGGCGTTCATCCCGACTTCCACGGCCCGGACTGCAGCTGCGTCGCTGTCCCGCCCCGGCCGGGAGGTGTACCCGAGGATCCGTGCCGTCGTCCGTGCAGCCATCGCCGCGACCCGGGCGTCATCGAGATTCAACACGGCAGTGCCGCCGGCTTGGAGCCCCTCGACCATTTCACCTTTGGCTACGGCGATGTTGTCGATTCCGCCGAACTCGCCGGCATGCGCCGATCCGACGCACAGCACAACGCCGATATCCGGGCGGACCATGTCTGCGAGGTAGCGGATATGTCCGATCCCGGTAGCGCCCATCTCGATCACCAGGTAGCGGGTCTCGTAGTCCGCCTTGAAGACTGTGAGCGGGACACCGATCTCGCCGTTGTAGGAGCCCTGGGGCGCAACGGTTTTACCTTCGGCGTTATCGTCGGCGTCCGACCCGGCAGTCAGGATGCCGGCCAGCAGGTCCTTCGTGGTGGTCTTCCCTGCCGATCCGGTGATGCCGATGACGGTCAGCAACGCGCCTTCGGCCTCGCGGCGGGCCCGGATCCGTCGGACGGACTCGGCGGCCAGGGCGCCCATGGCCAGCACGGAGTCCTTGACCACGACGGCGGGGAACTTGAGTCCCGCGGCGTCCGCGACATCGCGCTCCACGAGCGCCAGCACGGCGCCGCGGTCGAACGCGGCGGCTACGAAGTCGTGGCCGTCGGCTATCTCCCCCGGCTTTGCCACATAGAGGGAGCCGGCTGTGGCTTCGCGGGAGTCGGTCACGACGGATTCCGGCGTGATACCGGGTTCCGCAATGAGCCGGCCATCGGTTATATCGGCGATTTCGGCCGCTGTAAGTGCAATCATCTCGGTTTAGGACTCTATCCGCTGGTCTGTGAGAACGGTGAATCCGCGCGCTGTCAAGGCGTTCCGGAGCTCTACCCTGTCGTCGAGGGGCAGGTTCACCCCCTTGACCTCCTGCCACACCTCGTGGCCGCGGCCGGCCACAAGGATGGTGTCCTGCGGGCCCGCCAGCTCCACGGCCTTCCGGATGGCTTCATCCCGAGGGAAGACTTCCAGGACAGTGCAGGCCAGGCCCTCGTCGTCCTTGGCCTGGCGTGCCCCGGCGAGCACGTCACTGCGGATGCCCGCCGCGTCCTCGTCGTGCGGGTCGTCGTCACTGACAATCACGGTGTCGGCCAGCCGGGCCGCGATGGCCCCCATGGCGGGACGTTTGCTCTGGTCCCGCTGGCCGGTGGCACCGAAGACGATGATCACTTTGGACCCCGGCTCCGGCGACCTCACGGCCTCAAGGGCCCTGGCCAGGGCGTCCGGGTTGTGGGCGAAGTCAACCACTGCGGCCGGGGCTGTGGACACAAGCTGCATGCGGCCCGGGACGGCAACGGTGAAGGGATCCGCGGCGTCGAGAGCGTCCTGAACCGTCGCGGCGTCGTGTCCGCCCGCAAGCACCATAGCGGTGGCCAATGCAGCGTTGGCGACGTTGAAACTTCCGGGCAGCCCGGTGTGGACGCGTAGTTCGGTGCCGTCACGATGCCTGAGCGTAAAGGCCGTGCCGAGGCCCCGCGCTCCAGGATTCAGCACGGTCCAGTCGGCACCGCTGTCCCCCTCGTTGGTCACCATTGCGGTGCTGAGGGTTGTCACGGGAATCGGGGCCGTGGCGGCAAGCTTCGCTCCCCAGCTGTCGTCGACCGTCACTACGGCGGCGCGGGCACGCTCCGGGGTAAACAGCTGCGCCTTGGTCTCGAAGTACTCCTCCATGGTCCCGTGCAGGTCCAGGTGGTCCTGGGTGAGGTTGGTGAAGCCCGCCACGTCGAACAGCACGCCGTCCACCCGGTGGAAGGATACGGCGTGGGAGGAAACTTCCATCGAGGCTGCATCGATCCCGCGTTCGCGCATCAGCGCCAGCAGGGCGTGCACATCCGTGGATTCCGGGGTGGTCAGGAGACTGGGAATCGGCGTCCCGCCGGCCAGGATCTCGATGGTACCGATCAGTCCCGTCCGCCGGCCAAGGGCCCGGAGCAGGGCGTTGATGAAATAGGTCGTGGTGGTCTTGCCGTTGGTTCCTGTCACACCGAAGAGAGCGGGCGCGTCGGACCGGCTGCGGTAGATGAGCGCAGCCAACCGGCCAACGATGCTGCGAGGCTGGTCAGCAATCAGCACCGGCACCGGCGCGTCAGTGGAGAGCGCAAGCAGCCGCGCACCGGCGTCGTCCGTCAACACTGCGACGGCGCCGGAGTCGACCGCCTGGGTGACGAAGTCCGCGCCGTGCCGGGTTGCGCCCGGCAGGGCCACGTACAGGTCCCCCGGTTGAACCGCCCGCGAATTGAGCGAGATCCCGGTGACCGGCACAGAGCCGGCGGCTCCGGGAACGACGACGCCGATTTCCCCGCCGATTGTCGCGAGCGGCACGGGGGCTACTGCTGAAGGCCGGAAGCCGGAGGCGGAGTCCTGGCCGGACGGCGCGGACGCGTCGGGGGCATTGAGCTCTGACAAAGGAATCTCCATTGTGGTGCTAGCGGGTCTTGCCTACGGGAGAAGGCATGCTTCGACCTGCAGGGCACTGGGTTTTGGCGCTGGTTCACAGCGCCGCGTGCGGCGCTGACGTTCCGATGCTACTCGGCGTACTGCGGCAGCCTGGCTGGTTCGCCGGTGGACGGCTGGACATTGAACATCCGGAGCGCCTGTCCCATCACCGATCGGAAGACCGGTCCGTTTGAGATTCCGTAGATGCTGCCCTTGGGCCGCTGCAGGACCACTTCAACAATAAACCTCGGATCATCCATCGGCGCCATTCCGACCATCGAGGCGGTGAAGCCGCAGAATCCCGAGGTGCCGTCGTCACAAGGCGACTGGGAGGTTCCGGTCTTGGCCCCGACCCGATAGCCGTCTACCGCAGCCTCTTTAATCTGGCCCTCGGTCACGGCGCTCTCGAGGATATCCCGCACCTGCTGGGCGGTCTCCGGGGAGACAACCCGCCGGGGTTCCTTCGGCTCCACCTTCTGTTCGGTGCCATCCGGGCTGATATAGCTGTCGATCAGCCGCGGCTGCAGCATCACGCCGTCATTGGCAATGCTCTGGTAGGCGCGGACGGTCTGGAGCGTGGACTGCGAGACGCCCTGGCCGAAGAGCACGGTGTACTGCTGCCGGCCGTCCCACTCGTCGGCGGGTGCCAGGATGCCGGCGGACTCGGCCGGCAGTCCGACGTCGGGGGCCTCGCCGATCCCGAACTTCTGCAGCCAGTCGTGGCGTTGGTCTTTGCTGAGCCGCTGGCCCGCCATCACGGTACCTGTGTTCATCGACCAGCCCAGAATGCCGGCCAGCGTGCGCTCCTCGGTGCCATGCTCAAAGGCGTCGCTGAACGTCTGGCCGTCAATCGTGTACGTCGCCGGGACCGTAAAGGTATCCAGCGGGCTCGATTTACCCTCTTCGATCAGCGCAGCCGCAGTAATCATCTTCTCCACGGATCCCGGCTCATAGGATGCCGTCACCGCACGGACGCCGCGGTCCTTGGCAGCCACGTTTCCGGGGTCGTTCGGGTCCGGGGCGTTCGTGTCCGCCATGGCGATGATGTTGCCGGTCTTGGTGTCGAGGACCACAATGACACCCCATTCGGCGCTGAGCTTGTCCTTCTGGGTCTGGATCGCTTGCTGGGCGAAGTACTGCAGGTCCGCGTTGATGGTGAGTTTGACGTCCTTGCCGTCCACGGCCGGCGTCAACTGGTCGACGCCCACCGGAATACGCAGCCCGTCGGCACCGATTTCGAAGAGCCGCTTTCCGGGGGTGCCCGCGAGTACCTCGTCCTGTGTCTGCTCCAGCCCGGCCTGCCCCGTGCTGCCGTCCTGGAGGAATCCGACGATTCCGCCGGCCACTGCCCCGTTGGGGTAGACCCGCTTGCTGATGCCCTCAGACACAATTCCCGGAACACGGAGATTGGAGACGCGCTCCTCGACGTCGGGCAGGAGGTCTTTGACGATGATGTAGTAGCGCTGGGATCCGGTGACCGCATCTTCGAGGTCGGCCCGGTCCATGCCGAGCACCGTCGCCAGTTCGGAAATTCCCTGGTCGCGGGAGATCGTGACGAGGGTGTCCTTTCCGTCCACTTGCTCGATCCGCCGGAAGGTCTCTGTCTTGGTGTTGACCATCTGGTCCACGACGATGTTGTAGCGGATGACGCTGCTCGCCAGGATTGTGCCGTTCGAATCCAGGATGCTGCCGCGCGCGGCCGGAAGCTCTATCGGCGTGAGGCGGTTCTTGAGCGCCGCCTCGGCCATGCCTCCGGTGTCCAGGCCCTGGACGAGGAACAGTTTCCCGCCGACCACCAGGAGGAGCGTCAGCATCAGGATCAGGCCTACCCTCAACCGTCGTGTCGCGTCGGGCACTTTCGCCGTCCGTGTCCTGCCGGTTTTGTGCGCCACGATTATTCCTTGCTGCTTGCCGTGCTACTTGCCTTACTGGTGCCTTGCCTGTGGCGGTTTTCGGTTACTGTCCCGGGACCCGCTGCGCGGGTGCGGGGACGGATCCGCCGTGGAGTTCCACAGCAGGCACCGGGGTGGAGGCTGCGGCCGGTGCGCCAGCGGCGTCGGCAGCGGCGGGCGCGGCGGCGGCGGCCGGTTTGCGGCTGGCGAGCGGTTCCCGGACCGAGGGCGGGGGGACAACCGTGAGCTGTCCGGCCACTGCCGGTGCGGCAATGACCGCGCCGGGAGGGTCGCCTTGGACTGCCGGCTTGGCTTTGCCCGTCACGCTCAGGGTCGAGAGATCGATCTGGCCCTTGCCGACGGAGGCCACCATGCCCAGCTCGGCAGCCCGGGCGGCAAGGTTCTGCGGCGCGTCGAAATTCTGCACCTGTTGGGTGAGGTCCTGGTTCTGCTTGGTCAGGGCCGTCTCCTCGCCGCGCAACTGCACCAGCTGGTACTGGGCCGCAGACACGGTGATGTTGAGCACGAGCACCACCATGAGCGCAATGGCGAGCAGGCCGAAGCAGAGCACAACGAAGGGCGCACGACGTTTGCGGGGCGCGGCGCGGACCAGCGAAAGCGGCGTGCGGGACCGCTTGACCGGTCCTGTAGCCGGGTTGGTTCCCGGCAGGGGCCTGGCAGTGGCGCCCGTGGCGACGGGGTAACTGTTAAGGGCGGCGGTGCTCATGCGGCTCTCCTGGCCTTGATGCGTTCGACGGCGCGGAGCCTGGCGGAGGCTGCGCGTGGGTTTTCGGCGATTTCAGCCGGCGTGGGTACCTCGGTGCCCTTTGTCAGGGTTTTCAGTTCGGCTTTATGTTCTTCGAGCTCCACCGGGAAGCCCAGCGGAGCCGAAGATTTTGAGCCGGCCTGGAAGAAGCCCTTGACGATCTTGTCCTCGAGGGAGTGATAGGACATAACAACAACGCGGCCTCCCAGAGCTATCGCCTCGATGGCCGCGGGGATGGCGCGTTCGAGAACATCCAGTTCCTCGTTGACCTCGATCCGGAGCGCCTGGAACGTGCGCTTGGCGGGGTGCCCGCCGGACTTGGCCGCGCCGGCGGGAACGACCGAGCGGATCTGTTCGACCAGTTCCCCGGTGGTGGCGAAAGGTTTTTCGGTGCGCGTTGCGACGATCCTGTTCGCGATCCTGCCGGCAAACTTTTCTTCGCCCCACTTGCGGATAATCCGCACGAGATCTTCTTCGCTGTAGTTGTTGACGACGTCGGCCGCTGTCTGGCCCCGGCTGGTGTCCATCCGCATGTCCAGCGGCGCATCAAAGGAATACGCGAATCCGCGTTCGCGTTCGTCGAGCTGCAGCGAGGAGACGCCAAGATCCATTAGGACCCCGTGCACCTCCGTGAACCCCAGGTCCTCAAGGACCTCGGGGATTTCGTCATACACCGCGTGGACAAGATCCGTGCGGTCCTCAAACGGGCCGAGCCGCTCCCCCGCAAGGGCGAGTGCTTCCTCATCCCTGTCAATACCGATGAGGTGCAGGTCCGGGAAGCGCTGAAGCAAGGCTTCGGAGTGGCCGCCCATTCCAAGCGTGGCATCGATGACCACGGGAGTTTCCCCACGCTTGCGGGCAGCCTCGATACCTGGTGCCAACAAACTAATGCACCGGTCCTTGAGGACCGGTACATGTCGTTCGGACGTCGGCTTCGCGTGATGAGGGTCCGTCATGCCATCGTCCTTTCGTTGTCCGGATCGTGCCCGTTGTCTTGCCTGATGCGGGTATAGCCTGATGCGGCTCTCATTGATCCAGATCCCCATCCGCCCCGGTCCGGCGCCTGCCTGGCTCCGGGGAAGTGAGTCAGGAAGACTGCCGGATGGGCGGCTGGAGATCTCAATCAAAGAGTGCTGTATTCAGTGTGGTTGGCCGGGTCTTCAGAGAATCCCCGGAATGGCGTCATCTGTCTCCGAGAAGGACTCCTCCTTTTCGGCCAGGTATTCATTCCAAGCCTGGGCGTCCCAGATCTCCGCGCGGGAACCGGCCCCGATAACGGCCAACTCCCGGCCGAGGCCTGCATACTCCCGAAGCGCCGCCGGAATGGTCACGCGCCCCTGCTTGTCAGGTACCTCGTCCGAGGCTCCAGAGAGAAAGACACGGATATAGTCACGCGCTTGCTTGGAGGAAATTGGAGCCTCCCGCATTTGCTCGTGAATCCGACCGAATTCCGCCTCACTGAAGACGTAGATGCAGCGTTCCTGGCCTCTTGTGAGGACCAAACCGCTGGCTAGTTCCTCACGGAACTTGGCGGGGAGGATAATCCGACCCTTTTCATCAAGACGAGGTGAATGGGTGCCGAGAAACACGGCCCACCACCTGTCTTGTTGAGAAAGCTCAACGTCCCCCTGCTGCCACTACCCTCTTACGTCCTCCACATTACTCCACATCCCTCCACAGTCAACGACACGCCCGAAGCATTTCGGGCATATTTGCGGAGTTCACCCGGCGATCCCCTTGCAATGCCGCGGCGGAGGGAATCGCTCCAGGTGGAGGGCTTCGACGCGCCGGGCCGTTCCGGGTCGAGGCCGGCCCCCACGACAGCGGCACCGACACGCATCCCGGGTAGGGAATTCCTGCCGATTCGGCGGTCTCATGACCGTTTCGGCGGGAAATCCCTGCAATTCCGGCTTGCCGGGTTCTGCCGCTCTGGTTAAATGCCAAAAGACCCGTTGAAACGGGTCTTTTGGAGGTTAGTCGTTACGCCGGGTGGTGCGAAGTGGAGGCTTTTGATGTTCCCGGATCACCGGCGCCTATTTAGAGGCGCCGAATTGAATCAGGACTCGCCACGGTGGCGTTCGTCCCACCGTTCCTCCAAATTGCTCATAAACGAACTCTTGGTCTTACGGGGCTTTCCGCCCGGGTCTCCGGATTTCCCTCCCCCGGCGGCCGCGCTGCGCATGGTGGCGAAGTAAACGCCGGCGCCCATCACCACGAAGCCGAGAACTCCGATAAAGATATTCTGCATCCACACGCCAGTTAGCAGGAGCAGGACGCCTGCCAGCGTGGCAAGGACCCCGATCACCAGGTGGCGGGTGGACCAGGAACGACCCGGGTCAGAACCCATCGAGCTGGCGAACTTGGGATCGTCCTCATGCAGCTGCTTCTCAAGTTGCTCCAGCAACTTCTGTTCGTGCTCCGAGAGCGGCATCACGACCTCCTTAAGTCGGCCAACGCCCGGACGTGACGTGGCCCTAGTCCTAATCACCTAACGTCCGGGATTCCCCGCTGGTTCCCATTCGCCGCCGTTGATCGAATATGGGTCCCACGGTACCCCGGCCGCGGTAATCAGCCGGCCAAGTCGTAGCCCGAACGTCCATCCAGTCGTCCTAAACCTACGTAGTAATAAGGATAGTTTGTTGCGCCCTGTTCTGAAAGACATCACTGCCAGCACCACCGACCGCGTCCTGCGCCGAGAGCCATGACGGCCCGCGCGGACAGGGCCGACGGACTACCCTGAGCTGCTACCGGGCTCGGCGTTAGGGGCGGGGCCCGAACGTGGGCCGGGGCCCAGCAGACGGGCAGGCAGTACCGATTTCGATCCGAATTTGCGGCTGACCCGATCCAGCGCCTGCTCAGCGGAGCGCCAGTTGTCGTCGCGCCGATCCAGGCTGAGCTGGAGCGGGGCATCCTCCGCCGCCTCGAGCTGCTCGGCCCGGATGCCGATAAGCCGGACAGTCATAGGCCGTGTGCCGACGGATGCCAGCAGCTGGACGGCAACCGCATACAGTAACTGTGCGCTCTCTATCGGAGTGCCCACGGTCTTGGTCCGGGTGAGGGTGGAAAAGTCCGCGTACCGAAGCTTCAGTGCGACGGTGCGCGTGTGCATCCCTGACGCCCGGAGCCGCTCGGCGGTCCGGTGTGAAAGGCGCAGCAGTTCGCGGCGGAGCACCTCGTCATCCGAGGTGTCCACGGCGAACGTTTCCTCAGCGCCGATGCTCTTTTCAGCCCGGACCGGAGTGACCGGCCGGGGATCGATCCCCCAGGAAAGCCGGTACACGTGCTCCCCGGTCGCTCCGAGCAACTTGCGGAGCGAGGGAAGCGGCGACGCCGCAACATCAGCCACCGTCCGGATCCCGACCCGGGACAACACTTCGACTGTTTTGGCCCCGATCCCCCAAAGTGCGCTGACTGGAAGGCTGTGCAAGTACGGCACTGTTTCCTCAGGGCCGATCAACAGCAGTCCGTCGGGCTTGCACCGGGTTGAGGCGATCTTGGCCACGAACTTGGAGGCCGCGATGCCCACGGATGCCGTGATTCCGAGCTCGCGCTGAACGCGGGCGCGGATCAGTTCGCCGATCTCCCGCGGGGGTCCGAGCCGGCGGACCGCACCGCCGACGTCGAGGAAAGCCTCGTCGACGCTCAGTGGCTCCACGAGGTCGGTGATGGAGTTGAAGATCCCCATGATCTGGCCCGACACCTCATAGTAGAGCTTGTGGCGCGGCTCAATGATGACAGCGGCGGGGCACATCCGGGTGGCGACCGCCATTGGCATCGCCGACTTGACCCCCATGGCGCGGGCCTCGTAGGACGCCGAAAGCACGACGGACCTATCCGCGGGGTAGCCCACGATCACGGGCCTGCCCAGCAACTCGGGGCGGGTTCGCAACTCGACCGAGACGAAGAAGGCATCCATATCTACGTGCAGGATGCTCGTGCGCCGCAGCTCACGCAGTTCAGCGTCGCCGGGCCGCCAGTCCGGCCGCCCGCCGGCCTGTCCACCCTGCTGATTTTCTCCGTCCGGCTGCACGGCATCAATCCTATGCCCCGGGACTGACTAAACTGGAGGCTGCATCCGGCGTCAACACCAGGAGGAACATCTCTGTGAAGGTTTTTGGAGAGCGGAAGAGCACTGCGGTGGCCGCGGCAGCGGCCGGCCTGATAATGGCTCTGTCCGCGTGCACCCCCGCCGGCACAGGGGCCGCGGACCAGACGTCCTCGGCAACTGTGTCCACGGCCCAGTCCACCGCGACGGCACCGCCGAGTCCTTCCGCAGCTCCCGGGACGTCAGCGACTGTGGGCGCGGTGGTTTCGGGGTTCCCTGAGGGCCTGCTGCCATTGATGCCCGGAGCCAAGGTCGTCTCGAGCAGCTTTGACAAGAACACTGTCCCGGCGACGGCCGCCCTGGTAGGCAGCATTGCAGCACCTACCGCGGACGTCCTTGCCTTTTACTCACAGGCCCTGGAGGCACAGGGCTTCAAGCCCGTACCCGGCGACAGCGTCGGCGCCGTCCCGTCCAAGGATTTCCTGCGCGGCGACAATGAAACCGTCAACATCGCCGTTGTGGAGTCGGCCGGTGTCGCGACGTTTACGATCGGCGCAAACGTAGCCCCCGAGTCCATCAAGTGAGCGTCGCCGAGCAGCTGCGCCGCGAACAGACGGCGTACGTCGCAGCCGTCGCAGGCAAGCTTACGGATTTTCTCACCAACCGCCAGGCTGTGATGTCGACCATTTCGCACGATATCGACCCGCTGATGGGGTCGATCTCAAACCTGGTCACCGGCGGCAAACGGCTCCGCGCACTGATGTGCTACTGGGGGTGGCGCGGCGCCGGTGGCGAGGCGGCCGCCGGAGAGGTGGTCATCGCAGGCTCCGCCTTGGAGCTGTTCCAGGCCGCGGCCCTGATTCACGACGACATCATTGATCGGTCCGATACCAGGCGGGGCGGTCCCAGCGTCCACCGGCGCTTTATCGAACTGCACGAGACCCAGGGCTGGGCACTGGACAGCGAACGGTTCGGCCACGCGGCGGCCATCCTTACCGGCGACCTCTGCCTCTCCTTCAGCGAGGAATCGTTCACGGAAATCGGCGATCGGGCCGCCTCGGGGAGCCGGGCCCGGCTGATCTTCAACCTCATGCGCGCCGAAGTCATGGCCGGCCAGTACCTGGATATCCTCGAAGAAGTTGCCGGCCCGCGCCGGGATCCCGCAGGCGCCGTCAGCCGGGCCCAGTCGATCATCCGGTTCAAGTCGGCCAAGTACTCCACCGAGCACCCGCTCGCCCTTGGCGGAGCCCTCGCCGGAGCTTCTGACGAACTGCTGCATGGCTATTCCGCCTTTGCCCTGCCCCTCGGCGAAGCCTTCCAGTTGCGCGACGACGTTCTCGGCGTGTTCGGCGACCCGGTTGCGACCGGCAAGCCCGCCGGGGACGACCTGCGGGAGGGAAAACGGACTGTCCTGGTGGCATTTGCCCTGGACCAGGCCATGCCGTCGGAGTCGGCCTTTATCGACGCCAAGCTGGGAAGCCCCGACCTCAACGATGCGGATGTGGCCGAAATCCGGCGGATCATCGTCGACTGCGGCGCGCTTCAGGCGACGGAGTTGCTGATTGAGGAGTTCGGGCAGGCGGCCTTCGCGGCCCTTGAACAGCTACCGCTGGATGAATTGCCCCGGACGGCCCTCCGCCGGCTCGCCGAATCCGCCGTCATCCGGGCCTCCTGATCCTGACATAGCAAACAGGCCGTGCGCAGCTGCGCACGGCCTGTTTGCTGTTAAGAACTGTCTGTCCCGCCAAGGCTATGGCGCCCCGACCGCTGTTATCAGGCCCGGCTGCTACCAGGCCAGGGACTGCGCCCGGCGGCGGATCTCCGTCTTGCGGCCTTCGCGGAGCGCGTCAATCGGGCGTCCGCGGAGCGAGTCATCATTGGTGAACAGCCAGTCGATCAATTCCTCGTCCGAGTAGCCTGCATCGGCCAGGACGATGATGGTTCCCTTCAGGCTCTCCACGGCATGGCCGTCCTGAATGAAGGCCGCAGGCACGCACCGGATCCGCCGCTCGCCGACCCGCAGCGCCGCCAGGGCGCGTTCGTCAAGGAGTGCGTGCACCTTGGTGATGGAAACGCCCAGAAGTTCTGCGACATCGGGCAAGGGCAGCCATTCGCCCACAAGGCTTTCTACGTTACTCACGCATAAAGATTGCCACGTCCGGCTGCCTGCCGCCTAGTCGGCCGCGACGACACGCAAAACTTTGAATAAACAATTCTTGTACTAAAGCGGTATTCGTGAGAGATTCACCTAGACCACTGTGTAACAGCAACAACTTTTGCAACACTGGTCCCAGTAGTTACACACGCCTGAATTGCAGCGTTGCCGCTGAGAAGAGGATCTTTCATGACGACACGTTCGCCGAAGCCCCGGCCAAGGGCCAGCCTTCCGATGCTCGCGGCCACGACGGCGGCTCTTCCTGCTGTGGTTTTGTCATCTCTGGCTATTGCACCCCCGGCAGCGGCCGAATCCCGCCCCCGCACCGCGCCCTCCGCCACGGACGCCGCATTGCGGACACAGTCGCTGGCTCCGACGGCCTCGTCGCAGGCACCTGCCCTTGTTCCGGCGGGCACGGTCTCCGCGACCATCCCCAGCGCTTTCCGGGCCGCAGCACCCTCCGAGTACACCATCGCCCGCGGTGACACCATCAGCGCGATCGCGGCCCGTTTCGGCCTGGACACGTACGCCGTCCTGAAGCTGAACAAGCTCAGCGCCAGCACCATCATCTACCCGGGCCAGAAGATCAAGCTTTCCGGATCGGCCACGACCACGCCGACGACACCTGCGGCACCGGCAGCCACCACGCCGGCAGCAACCCCGGCTCCGGCGGCGACCGCCAAGGTCCACACCGTGCAGCCAGGCGACACGCTGAGTGCAATCGCGGCAAAGTACGACGTGAAGCTCGCCGAAGTTTTCAGCTGGAACGGTCTCGGCATGAGTTCCATCATCTACCCGGGCCAGAAAGTCAAGGTCGGCGCATCCGCCGCCGCTCCCGCCCCGGCCACGCCGGCGCCCGCGGCAACAACCCCGGCGACGCCGGCGGCCCCGGCGGCGACGACGAGCGGCTCGTACACGATCGTGTCCGGCGATACCCTCTCCGGGATCGCTGCCAAGAACGGCGTCAAGCTTTCGGACGTGCTGGCGGCCAACCGGCTGACGATGAGCACCATCATCTACCCGGGGCAGAAAATCGTTATTCCCGGCGGCTCGATCGCGCCGGCTTCAAGCACTCCGACGCCGGTAGTATCTCCGCTCGTGCCCGGCACGTTCCTTGGCTACACCTATCCGGCGGCAGTCGTCAGCTCGGCCAACCTGAACAAGGCGCTCCTTAACGCCGCGCCTGTTCCCAGCCGCGAGCAGATGAAGGCCATTGTCGCGGACACGGCCCGCAGCATGGGGGTCGATCCCGCCCTGGCCCTGGCCTTTGCCTTCCAGGAGTCCGGCTTCGATCAGCGCGCCGTGTCACCGGCCAACGCCATCGGCACCATGCAGGTCATCCCGTCCTCGGGCACCTGGGCCTCGGACCTCGTTGGCCGCCAGCTCAACCTGCTGGACCCGTACGACAACGTCACGGCAGGCGTGGCAATCATCCGCCAGCTGGTTCGCACCAGCAAGGACCTTGACCACGCCATTGCCGGATACTACCAGGGGCAGTACTCGGTCAACACCATCGGCATGTATGAGGACACGAAGAACTACGTCGCGGCCATCAACGCACACCGGGTGACCTTCAGCTAAGACCGTTCCAGGCACCGGCTGCTCCCTAGCTCCGGCCGCAGCCTGGCACAGATCGCTTACCGGGTCCGGATCGCATGTCGATCCGGACCCGGTTTTTTGCAGCGACTACGATATTAGGGTGCAGGAATACGCTTCGGACCCCCTCGTTGACACACTCGTAGACAGCCGATACAGGATTCAGTCCAGGCTGGCCCGCGGCGGGATGTCGACTGTCTACCTCGCCACGGACACCCGACTCGAACGGGACGTTGCGCTGAAGGTGCTGCACCCCCACCTGGCTGACGACCCCCAGTTCCTCGACCGGCTGGGCCGCGAAGCCAAGGTTGCGGCCAGACTGTCCCACCCTCACGTGGTCGGAGTCCTCGACCAGGGCGAGGACCGCCACCTGGCCTACCTGGTGATGGAATACATCAAGGGCCACACTTTGCGGGACGTCATCAACGACCGCGGCGCCCTCTCGACGCGACTGGCACTCGCCCTGATCGATCCCGTCGTCGAGGGCCTCGGGGCCGCGCACACCGCCGGCCTGATCCACCGCGACATCAAGCCGGAAAACGTCCTGATAGCCGACGACGGCCGGATCAAGCTCGGTGACTTCGGACTGGCCCGGGCCATCTCGACATCGACCAGCACCGGTTCCCTGGTCGGGACCGTCGCGTATCTCTGCCCGGAGCTCGTCCTGGGAAACCTGGCGGACGCCCGCAGCGATATCTATTCGGTTGGCATCATGCTGTACGAAATGCTGACCGGCCAGCAGCCTTTCGATGGCGAGACCCCTATCCGGGTCGCCTTCCAGCACGTGAATTCCACCGTACCGGCGCCGTCCACGCTCGTTCCCGGGCTGGCTTCCGAGGTGGACGAGCTCGTGCAGTGGTGCACTGCCAAGGACCCGGACCAGCGTCCCGTGGACGGCAACGCACTGCTGCAGGAACTGCGGCATATCAGGACCAACCTCAACGATGCCGAGCTCGACCTCCAGCCACCGGCCGCCACTGCCGGGAGCGCCCTGCCCGGCATCGCGGCGGCCCGGCCGGGCAGGGCTCCCGCGTCCGGCGCACGCGACAACCGGCCGCCGGACGAGAACGATCTGCCACCGTCCCGCACGGAGATACTCGGCGCGGTGGCGCAGCCCACCGAAGTGATCCGCTCCGGCAGGAGCCACCCCACCACGGTCATGACCAACCCGCCCAGGCCTGCTTACGGCCCGCTCTCCACTCCCGACGAGGTTCCGTTCCGGGACGGAACCGACGAAACCCCGGATGATGTGGCCGGCCGAGCAGATCCGGCCGCGGCGGTCCTCAGCAATCGGGCCCGGCGCAAGCTCGAACGTGATGCCGAGAAGGCCCGCCAGCGGGCCGCCGCCACCCCGACCCGCACCCTGCACGAAGGAAACCCGCGCCGCCGCGGGCTGCTGTGGATTTTCCTGCTGCTGATCGCGGCCCTGTTGGCCGCGGGAGCCGGCTGGTTCTTCGGCCTGGGTCCCGGCTCCCCCGGCACCGTCCCGGCTGTGGCCAACCGGACGGTTGCCGAAGCCCAGGGCATGCTCCGCACTGCCGGCTTCCAATCGACCACCCAGGACGTTTTTGACGATGATGTCGCCCCCGGACTGGTCGTCGGGACCGATCCTCCGGCGGGCGAGGTCATCCGGAAATTCCAGCCCGTTTCGCTCGCCGTCTCCAAGGGTCCGCAACTGTTCGCTCTCCCCGGGCTGGGGGCCAAAACACTCGAGGACGCCAAGGCTGAACTGAACAGTGCCGAAATGGCTCTGGGGCCGATCACCGAGACCTACGACGAAGGTGCGCCCGCAGGCACAGTCCTCGCCCAGGACCCGGCCGCCGGCACAGAGGTCCGCCGCGGCACGCCCGTCAGCCTCACGGTCTCCAAGGGCCCGCAACCCATCCCGGTGCCGGATGTGCGGGGCCAGGGCCAGGGAGCCGCTGTAAAGGCCCTGGAGGCTGCAGGGCTGAAGCCCGTCGTTGCGGCCGAGCAGGTCCATGATCGGAACATTCCGGCGGGCGCCGTCGTCGCGCAGGATCCGGCCTCCGGCAACCTGACCCGGGGCGGGGCGGTGACCCTCACCATCTCGAAGGGCCCCAAGCTTGTGCAGGTTCCGAGTTTCGTCGGCAAACAGGCCAAGGAGGCGCGCGCGGCGCTGGAGCAGCTCGGCTTCGAAGTCCGCGTGGAGAACATCCTGGGCGGCTTCTTCGGCACTGTTCGGGACCAGGATCCCATGAACAAGGAAGTCCCGGAAGGCTCGGTCGTGATTCTCAAAGTGGTCTAGCACCGGCCCGCCGCCAGAACCGCAGACAGCTCCGCCCCGGCTGGTTCAGCCGGGGCGGAGCTGTCTGTTTCAGCGGCTGCGCGGGTTTAGCGCTTGGCCAGCTCGCCTGCGACAAGGAACGCCATTTCGAGCGACTGCATGTGGTTCAGGCGCGGGTCGCATACGGATTCGTACCGGTCCAGGAAGGCATCCTGGTCGATCGGATCTGCCCCGCCAAGGCATTCAGCGACGTCGTCGCCCGTCATCTCAACATGCAGGCCACCGGGAACGGAGCCCAGTGCGTGATGCACCTCGAAGAAGCCGCGCACCTCGTCAATGACGTCGTCGAAATTGCGCGTCTTGTAGCCGTTGGGCGAGGTGACCGTGTTGCCGTGCATCGGGTCGGTGACCCACAGGACCTTGGCACCGGAAGCGGTAACGCGCTCCACGATGGCGGGCAGCTTCTCCCGGATGTTGCCGGCGCCCATCCGGGTGATGAAGGTCAGGCGGCCGGGCTCGCGGTTCGGGTCCAGCTTGTCGATCAGGCGCAGCGCGTCGTCACCGCTGGTTGAGGGTCCCAGCTTGACGCCGATCGGATTGCGGACGCGGGAAAGGAAGTCAACGTGTGCGTTGTCCAGTTCACGGGTGCGTTCGCCGATCCAGAGGAAGTGCGCGGAGGTGTCGTACGGCAGGCCGCTGCGTGAATCGATACGGGTCAGTGCGCGCTCGTAATCGAGCAGCAGCGCTTCATGGCTGGCGTAGAACTCCACACGCTTGAGCGCCTCGAAATCCGCACCGCAGGATGCCATGAACTGGATCGCGCGGTCGATGTCGCGCGCCAGGGACTCGTAGCGGGCATGCGCCGGGTTTTCCGTGAAGCCCTTGTTCCACTGGTGCACGAGCCGCAGGTCCGCGAACCCGCCCTGGGTGAACGCACGGATCAGGTTCAGGGTCGAGGCCGAGGTGTGGTAGGCCTTGAGCATCCGGCCGGCGTCGTGCGCGCGGGATTCGGGGGTGAAATCGTAGCCGTTGACGATGTCGCCGCGGTACGCCGGCAAGGTGACGCCGTCGCGCGTTTCATCATTGGAGGAACGTGGCTTGGCGAACTGGCCTGCCATGCGGCCCATCTTGATGACGGGCATCGCTGCGCCGTAGGTCAGCACCACTGCCATCTGCAGGATCGTGCGGACCCGTGCACTGATTTTGTCCGCAGTCGCCGCTTCGAAGGTCTCGGCGCAGTCGCCGCCCTGGAGCAGGAACGCCTTGCCCTCGGCCGCAGCAGCGAGGCGTTCACGCAGAATGTCCACTTCACCCGCAAAAACCAAGGGAGGAAGAATCGAAAGCTCCTTGACGGAAGCTTCAAAGACGGCCTTGTCCGACCACATGGGCTGCTGCGAAGCGGGAAGGTCGCGCCAGTCGTCCAATCCTGGGTAGTGGGCGGCACCGCTCTGGGCGGTACTCGTCAACGGGGAAACTGGTTTCTCAGATAGCTCGGTCACCTTCTAAGGATAGTTGCCTTGGCGGGGATCGGCGTCGCTGCCCCGTCATCGGCGAGCCAGCCACCGTCACACGCTGCCCGGTGCCGCCGGTCCGCTGTCCGGCCCGGCCGCCGTCGGGCCCTGCTCCTGGGCCTTTCCGGCGAGCCGGAGTTTCACGACGGCGGCGTATTCGTCCACGTATTCCTGGCCCGAGAGCCGCATCAGTTCGCGCATGATCTCATCCGTCACCGAGCGCTGGACGTCGCGGTCATCGGCCATGTCGTAGTAGCGGCTGAAGTCCATGGGTGCGCCGAAGATCATCCCGATGCGCCTGATGTTGGGCACCCGTTTGCCGATCGGCTGGACCTTGTCCGTCCCGATCATGGCCACCGGGATGACCGGAACACGGCACTTCAGTGCAAGGCGCGCGACGCCGACCTTGCCCCGGTAGAGCCGGGCGTCCGGGCTGCGAGTGCCTTCGGGATAGATGCCGAGAAGCGAGCCTTTCTTCAGCACATCCATCCCTGCGTCGAGCGAGAGCGCGGACGCCGCCCCGCCGGACCGGTCCATGGGCAACTGGTTGGTGAGACGGAAGAACGCCGCCGTAAGCCGGCCCTTGATGCCTTTGCCGGTGAAATACTCGGACTTCGCCAGGAACACCACGGGGCGCGGCACCATGAGCGGCATGAAGATGGAGTCCGAGAAGGACAGGTGGTTCGATGCCAGGATGGCTGCCCCGCCTGCCGGTACATTGTCGAGGCCCTTGACCCAGGGCCGGAAGAGCACCTTCAATACCGGCCCAAGAACGAAGGTCTTCATGAACCAATAAAACACGGTGTCCCTCTCCGGAAAAGCGATCTGCCGGCCGCTGTCAGGCCCGGCCGGCACGTCAATGAAACCCTACTCTAGTGACTTTTCGCCCGCAGGTGACACGATGAGCATATGACTCGAAGCATTCCACCGGCACGCGCCGGACTTTGCCGCGCAGCCGCGGCTCCCGTGGAGGCCTGATGAGCGGCCACCCGGACCATTCGCCCTTCAGCAGCCCCTTCACCGGTACCGGGCCACGGACGGGGCTCGTCGTCTCGCACGGATTTACCGGCAGCCCGCACGGCGTGAGGGCCTGGGCCCTGTCACTGGCGGCCGCCGGCTACGCCGTCAGGATGCCGCTGCTGCCCGGCCACGGCACCAGCTGGCAGGAACTGGCGGCTACGCGCTGGGAGGACTGGCACGATGCCATTGACGCCGCCTATCTGGAGTTGGCGGCGGACTGCGACCATGTCGTGGTGGCGGGCCTGTCCATGGGCGGCGCCCTCGCCCTCAGGGTTGCGGCCATGCGGCCCGTGGCCGGTGCTGTGCTCGTCAACCCGGGCCTGGTGATAGATGATCCGCGCGCACCGCTGGCCGGCATCCTCAAGTTCGTGCTCAAGAGCACCCCTGCGATTGCCAACGACACCCGCAAACCGGGTGTCGACGAGGGCGCCTACCCCCGGACCCCCGTCGCCGGCGCCCATGAACTGCACAAGATGTTCAAGGACACGGTGCGGCTGCTGCCCCGGATCACTGCTCCGGTCCGGGTGTACCGCTCGACCGTCGACCACGTGGTCTCGGATTCGAGCCTGGCGGTGTTGCGCCGCGGGCTCACGAATGCCCCGCTGGAAGTTGTCCGGCTGGAAAACAGCTACCACGTGGCTACCATGGACAACGACGCTCCCGAGATTTTCCGCGGCACCGCAGAATTCACCCGCTCGGTTGTTGCCTCGGGGCAGCCGCGCACCGCCCGCACCGGCCGGAAGGACACGGCACATGACTAAACCGGACCACGGCGCCCCGGACTCCGGCGCCAACCACGACGATGCCGTGTGGCTGGACCTTGTGGCCCGGCTGGAAGGACGCGACCCGCACGGGGACCCGGCCGATTCCACGGAGGAGTCCGGGACCGTGCGGATCGGTTCCGGGGCGGACGACGGGGCGGACGGATCCGAGGACGTGGTCCCGGCCTCCCGCACCTTCCGGGATTTCGACCCGTTGGGGCTTTCGGTGCCCGCGCCTGTCGAGCCGTCGGCAAAGGACCGCCTCTCCTCAGCGGCGGAGGCGGATGAGTCCGGCGGCGCCGCGGAGCGCGGTACGTCCCCTGGCCCGCGTGACTATGTGGCAGACGACGAGGACGACGGCGATTTCGTCCCGGACGTCCCGCCAAGTCTGGCCGGCGCGGATCCGATGATGGTGCTCGCATGGTTCGGCGCCGTAGGCGGTCCAGTCACGCTCGTGCTGTTCGCCATGTTCTGGCGCTCGGCCCCGATCGTGGCCGTGCTGGGCGTCGTTGCCGCGTTCGCGGTCTCTGTGGTCTTCCTGATCATGAAGCTTCCCGGCGAAAAGGACGACCACGACGACGGAGCCCGCGTCTAGGGCCTTGCGCGACTAACCGTGCATGCGGCTGCTGACCCGCGACAGGTCGGCGGCACCGATGAGGCCCGCGTTAGGTCCGAGCGCGGCTAGCTCAATTCCGGCGGCAGGACGGAAGCCGCGCCCGGTCAGGTTCCTGGCGAACGCTTTGCGAGCCGGCGCCGCCAGGAGTTCACCGGCGTCACAGAGCCCTCCGCCGATGACGAACTTGCCCGGGTCCAGGGCCGCCGCCAGGTTGGCCAGGCCCAGGCCGAGCCACTCCCCTACGTCTTCGATCAGTTCGCGGGACGTCGGATCGCCGGCCTTGGCCAGGTCCGTGACGATCACGCCCGTGATGTCCTCGACTCTCCCGTCCACCGCCTTCAGCAGTTCCTGCGCCACGGGAGAGTTCGCCGCCGCGAGTTCACGGGCCTCCCGTCCGAGCGCGTTCCCCGAGGCGTACTGCTCCCAGCAACCGCGGTTCCCGCATTCACAGCGATGCCCGCCCGGCATGATGATCTGATGGCCGAACTCGCCGGCGACCCCGAAGCGGCCGCGCTCCAGCCTGCCGTCCATGACCATGGCACCGCCGATACCGGTACCCAGCGTGATGCACACGAGCCGGCTCTGGCCCTGGCCGGCGCCAAAGCGCCATTCAGCCCACGCCGCCGCATCGGCGTCGTTGGTCAGCAGCACGGGGCGGCGCAGAAGCCGTTGGAGGTTCTCGCGCAGCGGTTCGTTGCGCCACGCCAGATGCGGGCTGAACAGGACCGTTCCGCCGTCGAGGTCCATCCAGCCGGCCGCACCGATCCCGACGGACCAGACCCGGTGGTCGCGGCCCAGTTCCTCGACCAGTTCAACGATGACCTGTTCCACTGCGCGAGGGTCATTGCCCGGAGTCGAACGCCTGGCCTGGCTGAGGATGCGTCCCTCGGCGTCGACCACGCCGGCAGCGACCTTGGTGCCGCCGATGTCGACACCGATCGCCAGGCCTTTCCGGCCCAACCGCAGGTGATGCCGGATGTCGTCAGCGAGCGGGTTGCCCGGACCGAGCGTGGGCTGCCTGCGACGCCACACGGCCGCCGGGCGGTGAAGGCCCGGCCGGCGGCCGGACGGAGGAGTCTGCATGGTGCCTTAGTCTATTCGCCGGACCGGAATATGCTGCGCCGGACGGCCGGTGTTATCGCGGTCAGTCCGAAGTTCCCCTTGGCGGTCTGACCCCTCCCGCCATAAAGTTACTCCTCAGTAAGTGTCGCAGACCACACCGCCCGAGGGGCACCGACTAGGCTTAGCGGTACCCCTTGCGGGTCTATGGATATCTAAGGAGCTATCGTGCGAGAAATCAGTGTCCCGCCCCTGGTCAACGTCCCGCCGGACTCGAACATCACGGACCTCGTCCTGCGCCAGGCCGCGAAGGCGTCCAACCCGGCGCTGTTCTCACGGCTCGACGACGCCGGCCAGTGGCAGGATATCCGCGCCACCGACTTCGTCGCGGACGTTTCCCTACTGGCAAAGGGCCTCATGGCCAGTGGCGTCGCCGCCGGCGACAGGGTCGGAATCATGTCCCGTACCCGCTATGAATGGGCGCTCATCGACTTCGCGATCTGGTTCGCCGGGGCCGTGTCCGTGCCGATCTATGAAACGTCGTCCCCGTCGCAGGTCGCCTGGAACCTCGGCGACTCCGGGGCCGTCGCCGCGTTCGGCGAGTCAGCCCACCACGAGACCATCATCCGGCAGGCAGCAACGTCCGAAGGCCTCACCGCGCTGCAAAACGTCTGGCAGCTCGACGGACGGGGTCTTGACGAAGTCCGCGCGGCGGGCGCCGGTGTCAGCGACGAGGATCTCGAGGCCAGGCGCCGGCAGGCGTCACTGTCGGACATCGCGACGATCATCTACACCTCCGGCACCACGGGAAGGCCCAAAGGCTGCGAGCTGACGCACGCGAACTTCGTGGAACTTTCTGAAAACGCCCTTGCCACGTCGCTCGGCCAAATCGTCAACGAAAACGCACGAACCATCATGTTCCTGCCGCTCGCCCATGTATTCGCGCGGTTCATCTCGGTGCTGGCCGTCGCGGCCGGCGCCACCGTCGCGCACACCCCGGACATCAAGAACCTCCTGCCGGACCTGCAGAGCTACCGGCCCACGTTCATCCTGGCCGTGCCGCGGGTGTTCGAGAAGGTGTACAACTCAGCCCTGACCAAGGCCGAGGACGGCGGCAAGGGTGCCATCTTCCACCGTGCCGCGGACACCGCCATCGCCTATTCCCGTGCCCGCCAGGCCGGAAAGGTCGGCGTCGGACTCCAGCTCAAGCATGCCGTGTTCGACAAACTCGTCTACAGCAAGCTTCGGGCCGCCATGGGCGGCCAGGTCGCTCACGCGGTCTCCGGCGGCGGTCCTCTCGGGGAACGCCTCGGCCACTTCTTCCAGGGCATCGGCATGCAGATCCTCGAGGGCTACGGCCTTACCGAGACCACCGCTCCGATCACGGTGAACACGCCGCAGCGGATCAAGATCGGCACGGTCGGAGCGCCGATTCCCGGCAATGCGGTCAAGATCGCCGACGACGGCGAGATCCTCACGAAGGGCGTGTGCGTGATGGATGGCTACTACAAACGCGACGACCTCTCGGCGGACACCTTTGCCGACGGCTGGCTTCGGACCGGGGACATCGGCCGGCTCGACGACGAAGGATTCCTCACCATCACCGGCCGGAAAAAGGAAATCATCGTGACCGCCGGCGGCAAGAACGTGGTGCCTGCCCTGCTGGAGGACCAGATCAGGGCCGATGCCCTCGTTTCCCAGGTCCTGGTCGTCGGCGACAACCGGCCGTTCATCGGAGCGCTCGTGACCCTCGACGAGGACGCGCTGCCCGGCTGGCTCGGCCGGCACGGGCTGCCGGAGTCGACCACGCTGACGCAGGCCGCCGAGGACCCGCAGGTCAAGGCCACCGTCCAGGAACTGATCAACCAGGCGAATCAGTCAGTGTCGCAGGCCGAAGCCATCAAGTCCTTCCGCATTGTTCCGGCCGACTTCACGGAGGCCTCGGGCCACCTGACGCCGTCCATGAAGGTCAAGCGCGCCCAGGTCCTGAAAGACTTCGAAAACGTCATCGAGGAAATGTACAGCGCCGCCCGCGCCTAAGACAAAGCAACGCGGGGTCAGATCTGGCCCATCCGATGGCCTCGGATGGGCCTAATCTGACCCCGCGTTTGGCGTTTCCGGCCGCTACTCGATGACGAGCAGCAGATCCCCGCCCTGAACCTGTTCGACGGCGCCGACCGCAACCCGGGCGACCGTGCCGCCGACCGGCGTCGTGATGGAAGCCTCCATCTTCATCGCCTCAATGGTCGCCACCGTATCGCCGGCCTTGACGGTGTCCCCGGTCTTGACCGTGAGGCTGACGGCACCGGCGAACGGTGCCGCGACCTGGCCCGGCTGTGAGGTGTCCGCACGTTCCGCGGCCTTGACGTTGCTCACGACGGAACGGTCACGGACCACCACCGGCCGGGACTGGCCGTTGAGCGTGCACATGACGGTGCGCATGCCCTTCTCGTCCGGTTCGGAGACAGCCTCGAGGGAGGCAATCAGGTTGACGCCCTTCTCGAGTTCTATCTCATGCTCGGCGCCGCGCTGCAGCCCGAACAGGTAATCCCGGGTATCCAGGACTGAGAGGTTGCCGTACGTCTCGACGCTCTTGAGGTAGTCCTTGGTGGGACCGGCGAACAGCAGACGGTTCAGTGTGTGCTGGCGGGTCTTGGAATCCGCCTTGAGCGCCGCACTGTCTTCAGCGCTGAGTTCCACGTCGCGGACCTTGACGGTGCGGCCCTGCAGCGCCTTCGTCCGGAAGGGCTCCGGCCAGCCGCCGGGAGGGTCGCCCAGCTCGCCGGAGAGGAAGCCGATCACGGAATCCGGGACGTCGTACTTCTGCGGGTTCTCGTTGAAGTCCGCGGGATCGGCGTTCAACCCGACCAGGTGCAGCGCGAGGTCACCGACCACCTTGGACGACGGCGTGACCTTGACGAGCCTGCCGAGGATGCGGTCCGCGGCGGTGTACATGTCCTCGATCGCTTCGAAACGTTCGCCGAGGCCCAGCGCCATTGCCTGCTGCCGGAGGTTGGACAGCTGGCCGCCGGGGATCTCGTGCTGGTAGACACGCCCGGTGGGGCCCGGCAGGCCGGACTCGAAGGGTGCGTAGACGCGCCGGACGGCTTCCCAATAGGGTTCCAGGGCGCAGACATTGGCCAGGCTCAGCCCGGTGTCCCGGGGCGTGTGAGCGAGTGCAGCCACGAGCGCCGAGGCGGAGACCTGGCTCGTGGTGCCGGCCAGGGAGGCCGACGCCACGTCCACGGCGTCAACGCCCGCGTCAACGGCCGCGAGCAGGGTTGCCAGCTGGCCGCCTGCGGTGTCGTGCGTGTGCAGGTGCACGGGAAGGTCGAACTTCTCCCGCAGCGCCGTCACGAGCTTCGCAGCCGCGGCCGGCCGAAGCAATCCGGCCATATCCTTGATCGCCAGGATGTGAGCGCCGGCGTCGACGATCTTCTGGGCCAGTGCGAGATAGTAGTCCAGGGTGTAGAGCGTCTCGTCCGGGTCCAGCATGTCCGCGGTGTAGCAGAGGGCGACTTCCGCCACTGCCGTGCCGGTCTCACGGACAGCGCGGATGGCGGGGGCCATCTGGCTGACATCGTTCAAGGCGTCAAAGATCCGGAAGATGTCGATACCGGTCGCGGCGGCCTCGTTGACGAAGGCCACCGTGACCTCTTCCGGGTAAGGCGTGTAGCCCACGGTGTTCCGGCCGCGGAGCAGCATCTGCAGGCACACGTTCGGCAGGGCCGTGCGCAAGGCGGCGAGCCGGTCCCACGGGTCTTCGCCCAGGAACCGCAGGGCGACGTCGTAGGTGGCACCGCCCCAGGCCTCGACGGAGAGCAGCTCCGGAAGCAGGCTGGAGACCGCAGGCCCCGCCGCCACCAGGTCACGGGTCCGGACCCGGGTGGCGAGCAGCGACTGGTGGGCATCCCGGAACGTGGTGTCCGTGACGGCGACGGCGTTCTGCTGGCGCAGTGCCGCCGCGAAGCCTTCGGGCCCGAGTTCCAGCAAGCGCTGGCGTGAGCCCGGCTTGAGGTCTTCCTCGCCGGTGGCGGGTAGCTTGGCTGCCGGGTCGGTGTGGACGGTCAGTTCACCGTTGGGCTTGTTGACCGTGACGTCCGCGAGCCAGGTCAGCAGCTTGGTGCCGCGGTCGGCGGAGACACGGGCCTTGAGCAGCTCGGGCCGTTCATCGATGAACGAGGTCGCCACGTCGCCCGCAATGAAGTCCGCATCGTCCAGGACGGCCTGCAGGAAGGAGATGTTGGTGGAGACGCCGCGGATACGGAACTCGGCGAGGGCTCGCCGGGCCCGGGCCACCGCAGCCGGATAGTCGCGGCCACGGCAGCTCAACTTCACGAGCATGGAATCGAAGTGCGGGCTGATCTCCGCCCCCGAGTAAACCGTTCCGCCGTCGAGACGGACACCGGCGCCACCGGCGGACCGGTAACCGGTGATCTTGCCGACGTCGGGCCGGAACCCGTTGGCGGGGTCTTCGGTGGTGATGCGGCACTGCAGGGCTGCGCCCTTGAGGTGGACAGTCTCCTGCGAGAGTCCCAGATCCGCGAGCGTTTCGCCCGCGGCGATACGCAGCTGCGCCTGCACGAGGTCGACGTCGGTGACTTCTTCGGTGACGGTGTGCTCCACCTGGATACGCGGGTTCATTTCAATGAACACGTGCTGGCCTGCGCGCTCGCCCACAGTGTCGACGAGGAATTCGACGGTACCGGCGTTGACGTAGTTAAGCGCCTTCGCGAACTTCACGGCGTCCCGGTACAGCGCTTGCCGGATGCCCTCGTCGAGGTTCGGTGCCGGCGCGATTTCGATGACCTTCTGGTGGCGCCGCTGGATGGAGCAATCGCGTTCGAACAGGTGCATCACGTTGCCCTCGGCATCAGCGAGGATCTGCACTTCGATGTGCCGCGGGCGCAGCACAGCCTGTTCCAGGAACATGGTGGGGTCGCCGAACGCGGCGTCGGCCTCGCGCATGGCGGCCTGCAGTGCGTCACGGAGGTCTTCGCGCTTGTCAACGCGGCGCATGCCGCGTCCGCCGCCGCCGGCGACGGCCTTGGCGAAGATGGGGAAGCCGATTTCGTCAGCGGCCGCGGTCAGCTCATCCAGATCTTTGGACGGCTGGCTGGACTTCAGGACGGGAACGCCGGCCTGGCGGGCGGCTTCCAGCGCCGCGACCTTATTGCCGGCAAGTTCGAGGACTTCAGCCGGCGGACCCACAAAGGTGATGCCGGCGGCCTGGGCCGCGCGCGCGAGGTCCGGGTTCTCGGAAAGGAAACCGTAGCCCGGGTAGATGGCGTCAGCACCCGATTCCTTCGCGACACGCACCACCTCCTCGACATTAAGGTAGGCCCGGACAGGGTGGCCTTCCTCGCCGATCAGATAGGCTTCATCGGCCTTCTGCCGGTGGATCGAGTTACGGTCCTCGGTGGGGAAGACGGCAACTGTCTTGGCACCCAGTTCATAGCTGGCGCGGAAGGCCCTAATCGCGATTTCGCCGCGATTAGCCACCAGAATCTTGGAAAACATGCTTCTCCTGCATCATTAGCGCGGAAAGGTTGAGTCGTCACAGTGTCTAAGACCGACGTGGGCAAATACAAATAAGTGTGTCGACCATCACTGCATTATGCGTCACGAATGCTGGTGCCGGGAGGGGGCGGGGCGATGACCGGTTTAATTGGGGCGGCCACATATGATGAAGGGATGGGTGGCGCGCAGGCGCCCGCGGCTCCGAGTATGGCGGGAGCCGGCTCGCCCCAGTTCCGGCAATCGGCGTTAGGTATTGGTTCCACAAGTGCAAGTAGTCAGCATCAGCAGCCTCAAGGGCGGCGTTGGCAAGACATCCGTGACCACGGGCCTGGCTTCCGCAGCATTGGCTGCAGGCATCCCGACCCTCGTCGTCGATCTTGACCCGCATGCGGATGCGAGTACGGCACTGGGCGTCAGCCCCGACGAACAGCTCGATATCGGCCGGATGCTCAAGGCCCCCCGGCGCGCGCGCCTGAGCGAGAACGTCGTCCCCAGCGGCTGGGTTGCGCGCGCAGCCGCCAACGGCAAGGCCTCCTCCATCCTCGATGTCGCCGTCGGCTCGGCGTTCAGCGGCATCTATGACCGCCCGGACCTGGGCCGGCGAGATCTGCGCCGCCTGTCCGCGGTCCTGTCCGGCAGCGAGCACTATGATCTGGTGCTGGTCGACTGCCCGCCGTCGCTCAACGGACTCACCCGGATGGCATGGTCCGCAAGCGACAAGGTGGCCCTCGTCGCCGAGCCCGGCCTGTTTTCCGTGGCGGGAACCGAACGCACCATGCGGGCGATCCAGCTCTTCCGCCAGGAGTTCGCCCCGGGCCTTTCTCCGGCCGGCATTGTTGCCAACCGCGTGCGCAGCGGTTCGGCAGAGCATATTTTCCGGCTGTCTGAGATGAAATCCATGTTCGGAGACCTCCTGCTGAACCCGCACATTCCTGAGCAGGCCAACTGGCAACAGATCCAGGGCGCAGCACACTCGGTTCATCATTGGCCGGGCGACTCCGCCAAGAACGCAGCGTCCTTGTTTGATGACCTGCTGGCCAACCTGCTGGCATCCAACGGCGCTGCAGGCTCCGGCACCCGCCGCGGCCGCAATTTGCGATAACCCGGGGCGGCCGCAACCTGCGATAACCCGGGGCTGCCGCAATGGCACAGGCCGCCATCCCCTGGGGACGGCGGCCTGTGCCATGTTCTGCGGTTCGTACCGGTGCTAGCCGATCTTGCGGCTGGCGCGGCGCTTGCTGAGTTCGTCGTCCGGGAATGTGTGGTCCGAGGCGTGCTCGCTCGGAAGCGCCGCAAGGCTGCCTTCTACTTCACGCCAGACGCGGCCGACTGCGATTCCGAAGACGCCCTGGCCGCCCTGGACAAGGTCAATGACTTCGTCGGCAGACGTGCATTCGTAGACGCTGGCTCCGTCGCTCATCAAGGTGATCTGGGCGAGGTCTTCTACGCCGCGCTCCCTCAGGTGTTCCACCGCGCTGCGGATCTGCTGCAGGGACACCCCGGTATCGAGGAGCCGCTTGACGACTTTGAGGACCAGGATGTCCCGGAAGCCGTACAGCCGCTGGGAGCCGGAACCGGCCGCCCCGCGGACCGCAGGTTCCACGAGTCCGGTACGTGCCCAATAGTCCAGTTGCCGGTAGGTGATCCCGGCTGCCTTGCAGGCGGTCGGCCCGCGGTAGCCCGCATCCTCGTCAAGAACAGGAAGATCCTCGGTGAAAAGCAGGCCCTGCGAACCGCTGGCCGGCACGGCAGCACCAGCCGCAGGGGTCTGTTTAAGCTCGCCGGCTTCGCCTTTCGGACTCACGTGGATCCTCCTTGTCGTGAGTTCCCCTGGTGTATTGCGGCGTCCGGATGACAGTTATCGTGAAATAGAACCTAGAATAATCCGTATAGTCCAGCTTGGCCGCACTTTCCAGTGTGGCGTGCCCGGGTGCCGCGTGCAATGGGAACTTGTACTTTCGACGTTAGGCCTGACGGCGCCCAAGGTCAAAGACGTTAGCCCTATTCTTAGGGCGTGTCGGAACTTTCATGTTTGCCTTGAACGTTGCAGCGAACGCCGCGGCAGCGTCAGCCGGCGAAATCCTCGGGTTCGACGTCGTCCAGGAACTCACGGAACCGCCGGAGCTCTTTTTCCTCGTCGACGGCAGGCCCGCGATGGGTATCTTCGCCTTCATCGTGTTCGGTGATCCGTACGCCGGCTTCATCCATGACGGCGTCGGCACACCAGATTCGGCACTTGGCACGCAACGCCAGGGCAAGCGCGTCCGAAGCGCGGGAGCTGACCGTGGCGCCGTTCTCGAACTGCAACTGCCCGTAGAAAACGTTGTCCTCCACCGCGACAATGTTGACGCTCACGATTGAGTGTCCCAGTGACTCAACGACGTCGATGAGCAAGTCGTGCGTCATCGGCCGGGGCGGCACGACGCCCTGTTGCGCCAGGGCTATGGCAGAGGCCTCCGGGGTGCCGATCCAGATCGGCACGTGGCGTTCCCCGCGGATCTCCTTGAGCAGGACGAGTGGCTGGTTGGACGGCAGCTCAATCCGCACGCCGACAATTTCCACTTCGATCATTAGGTGTCCATCCTCGCGATGCGGTCATGAACAAGCGCCTGGTGCAACAGGAGGCACAGATCCCCTATTTCCCGGGCCGTCTCGGCAGCCCGGGCGCGGGAGGCTGCGTCCTTTCGCGACGTCAACGTGGCCACCGCGCGTTCAACCAGGCCGAATTCACGCTCTGCAGCTGCCTGGAACGGCCGCAAGTGCCGCGGCTCAAGACCATGGCCTTCCAGCTGCGCACAGGCGCAGGCAACCTGCAGGGCATGTTCATCGAATGTACCGTTGACGTCCCTGACGAGGCCGAAACTGAGCAGTGCTTCGAGGAGTTCCGCGCTGGCCCCGGACTCGGCCCGGACTTCCTCCGCGCTGAGCCGGCGCACACGGTTGTGCAACGCCACCGCAAGCTCCTCGGACACCGCCCGGGGACTCACCGACACACCGGCAGGAAGGTTATCCGGCCGTTCACCACGGTCGATTGCGTCGAGATAGTCCTTGATGACTTTCAACGGCAGGTAGTGATCGCGCTGAAGAGCCAGGATGAAACGCAGCCGTTCGACGTCGCTGTCTGAGTATTGCCGGTACCCAGCCGGCGTCCGGCGCGGGTTAATAAGCCCTTTTTCTTCAAGAAAACGGATTTTCGACGCGGTCATACTTGGAAAATCGTCGCTCAACTGAGCCAGGACTTCCCCGATGTTCAGCACCTGGGGTCCGCGCCGTTCCGCTTGTGCCATGGCCACAGGCAGCTACCCCGGAATCAGACGCTGCCTGCTGCGCGGGCAGGGCTCAGGTAGAAAGTGAGGCGGAACTTGCCGATCTGGACCTCGTTGCCGGACTTCAGCTCCACGCCGTCCACACGGTCGTGATTGACGTACGTTCCGTTGAGGCTTCCCGTGTCCACCACCTCGAAACTGCGCGCAGTGCGGCGGAACTCGACGTGCCGGCGGGAGACCGTGACGTCGTCAAGGAAAATGTCAGCGTCCGGGTGGCGGCCGGCCGTGGTGACGTCCGAGTCCAGGAGGAAGCGCGCGCCGCTGTTGGGACCGCTATGGGCCACGAGGAGGGCGGAACCGTAAGGGAGCGCTTCGACGGAAGCCCGCTCCTCAGCGGAGAGCTGCGGGGTGAACGTGGGTTCGTCGCGTACCGGCGTGAGGTTGATCGACGTGGTCTCCGAAGCCTTCACTCCACCCGTGCCGTAACCATCACCGGTGTCGCTGTGTTCGTTCCCAAACATTGAGTCCTCCTCATTCGTTGCAGGTGTCCCCCCTGCAAACAACGCATGCTGTCCGGAGGACCTGCTGTCCCCGGTCGTCGGTCTTCCGGCAGGACGCGGTGTGCTGTCCGCGAGGAACACCCATACCAACGCCCCGGTCCGAATGACCTTGTCTCTTAGCCTACCTGCTGTTCGTACTCCGATGCACTGAGCAGGGATTCGATTGAGTCAGCCTCGGCGAGCTTGATTTCCAGCAGCCAACCCTCGCCGTAAGGATCTGAGTTGATCAACGCCGAATCAGTGTCAAGCGCCTCATTCCGGGCCACCACTTCCCCGGCGACGGGGGCATAGATATCGCTGACGCTCTTGGTGGATTCGACCTCGCCGACGACGTCGTTGGCCTTAACCGTCGTGCCCGCCTCCGGCAGCTGGGCATAGACGACATCCCCGAGCGCGTCCTGGGCGAAATCGGTGATGCCTACGCGCACCACACCGTCCGCGTTCGGGGCGGTAACCCATTCGTGTTCCGCGGTGTACGACAGCTCTTCGGGAATGATGCTCATGACGGGCCTTTCATCGGGTCAATCACCAAATGGCCGCGGCGGTCTTCTGTGCCGTCTGCCGCTGAAAGTATAGGCCGAACCGGAAGTGTGGGGGCAACAAGTCAGGAAGTCGTTGGAGTACCGGGAAGTACCACGGAGCCCGGAATCATGCGGAAGATCGGGCCTCAGGAAGAGATATCAGGTCTTAGATCCGGTGGTGTTCGCCGCAAGAATGATGAGGCCGCGAACCGGGAACCGAGGCAGAAGCCCAGACGCTAGCGGGAAAATGTTTCCGTACCGGAGTTGCCGATCGCCTCGGTGTAGTCGAACGTGACTGTCGTGTCGGTGACCGTGTACGCGATGACACTGGACTCGCCATCCAGCTCGAAAGTAAGCCGGTAGCTACCCGGTTCAATGGTCTCAAAATCAGTGATCACGGCCCCGCGGAGGGGTTCCCCGGCGGGCCGAACCGGGGTCGTGTGTGGCTGAGGATCAATGGCGTCATTCGAGACGGTCACTTCGCCTACCAGCCCACCATTGATATAGGGGTACGTTGAGGTTCCGTGGTAGTGATAGCCCGCACCCTCATCAGGATGTCCGTTGAATTCGTCGAGCGGTTGGAGAGCGGAACCATCAGGCTCCAACGAGCCGTAGATCGCATAGCCGTCAAGCGCATAGGCGATCGGTTTCGCATACCCAACGACGCTCTCAAGATGAAGCGGAGCCACGTGATAGTGGTAATCGTCAGCTTTGCCGCAGTGGCCACCCCATTCGTCGAGTTCACCTGCCAGGAGCGCGTCATCCCCACGGTTGTTCAATGCATTGAAGATGGGTACGCCATTGACCGCGAGGGCAATTGCCCCACTGAAGAGGCCCGTTCTGGCGGACACAGGCGTCTCAGCCAGTGACGGAGACACGGGCAACCGAAACGCGTTGGCGCCACTGAACGGTTGCGGGAACGGGACTTGCTGCTGCCAACTTGTGATCCCCACCATCATGTTGTGGGCGGGGAGGCCATTGCTCTCGACCATCCAGTAGTCACCGCTCACAAAAGTTTTAACCGTCGACGCAAACTCGTCGAATCCCGACAGTCCCGCTCCTGCGCTTTCGGACGGGAGGGGCGATGGATTGGACTCTGAGGTTCCCGTGATCTCAACTGGCTCCGCGCTGCAAGCAGCCAGTAGCAGCGCGCCGATGCTCAGCCCACCGGCGCCAAGGAGCGTTCGACGGGAGAGGCCCGACATTCGCGGCCCGTGGGGATGGACATGCTCATGCGGATGGACGTGCTCATGCGGATGGACGTGGTCGTTCATGGCGTTACAACTCCTGGTCGTGCGTAGGTCACGGGAGGGGGCGATTCAGCATGCTGGTGCGATGAAAGATTTTCGGTCCGTTTGCGACGGCTCCAAGATGCCGAGAGCGATACGAAGCCCGCCGTCGCGAAAACTCCCAGCGCGGCAAAGCCGATCACACCCGCAGAGGTGAGAATGAGGAAACCGAACACAAGAGCGGCCGTATCCCCTAGGCTCATCCCCGCCAGCGAAATAGCGACTCCTGGGGACGCTCATCGAGAGACGTGGAATCTCCTGTCGGTTGTTGCTCGCTCTTGCGCGCGGATGCCGCCAGACGTGTGAGGCTGATGTCGCCCGCCACTACGGTGATTCGACGACGGTACGGAACAGGATCGTGTTGTCTTGGGTCAGGCTGCCAGCCCAGATGAGCTGCGCGCTGGCATCCCACGCTACCTCGGTATAGCCATCCTTGGGGCCGACCTCGGCGGGAGTGTATTCCGTTGCGAAATTCCAGGCGGCCACGTCGTAGCTGTCGGTGAACCAGTCTGCGTCGGCCTCGGTTTCGGTAAACGTGCATTCCACATCCGGGGCGCTCGAATTCTCACAGCTGGTGTCCAGCGGAGCCCGTTGGGTCACGAACGACGACCACGACGAGTTGGTCACGGCGACCACGGAGCCGGCATTGTCAGTGATTTGAGCGATCAGTCCGCCGTCCCCCATCTGCTGGTTTGCCTCCCCGATGTATTCGAGCCCGGAGTCGGTCTCCTTGAAGTCTTTGGCTTCGATCGCGATTGTGAGCGGGTAGCTTGCTGTGAACGTAATGGTCTCCTTATTGAAGGAGCGCTCGGTTGTAATCGGCACCGAATCCTCGCCTACAAGTTCACCGTTGACGTAAAGAGCGAACCAGTTGTCGGCCCACACGTCGGCGGTGAATGTCCGCTCTTCGGCAATAGGTTCGCTCGGAACCGACGTCGACGACGGCGCGGACGAGGTCGAATCTGCGACATCCGCGGAGGTGGCCGAACAGCCCGCGAGTGCGAGCAGAGTTGCTGCAGCCAATCCTGCGATCCGAGTGGACGTGGCGTGCTGAGACATGTGGGGCTCCAGATGGTTGCGTGGCCGGGTGATCACAAGCAAGCCTCGCAGCCTATGCTTTCAGTTTGCTGTGAGTGGCCCGCAAAGCGACGGAGCAGCGATGACCCAGGCGGCCATACGCCGGATGCCAATGACGAGGGCTCATCTCGAGGTGCGGCTATTTCACGGCTTTCATAGGCTCGGAATTCAAGGTGTCGGGTAAACGTTGATCGTTCCGACTGACCTTGAAAAACCCAACGAAAGAGCCCCGGACTTCCGTAGAAGTCCGGGGCAATTGTCGGGCTGACAGGATTTGAACCTGCGACCCCCTGACCCCCAGTCAGGTGCGCTACCAAGCTGCGCTACAGCCCGCTGGTCCGCCGTTCTCCGCTTTGAAGTCTTGCTGGAGTTTCTCCAGTATTTCCTTCCAAGCAGTCCGGCCGAACCACCTCCAAAAGCTTACACGATTCCGGAGGGTGCCTGTGACACTTTCCAGCGCCACAGGCCCGATGTGTCCGAATTAACGCTTCTTGCCACGCTTTTCACGAACACGCATGTTGACCTCGATCGGGGTGCCCTCAAAACCGAAGGTCTCGCGGAGCCGGCGGGTGATGAAACGGCGGTATCCCGGGTCCAGGAATCCGGTGGTGAACAGCACGAACTTCGGCGGCCGGCTCGAGGCCTGGGTGCCGAAGAGAATGCGGGGCTGCTTGCCGCCGCGGACCGGGTGCGGGTGGGCCGCCACGAGTTCACCAAGGAAAGCGTTGAGCCGTCCGGTGGGGATGCGCCGGTCCCAGCTTTCCAGGGCGATGTCAAGGGCCGGAACCAGCCGGTCCTTGTGCCACCCGGTCTTGGCCGAGATGTTGACCCGGGGAGCCCAGGCGACGTGCGCGAGGTCCTGTCCGATCTCGCGTTCAAGGTAGCTGCGGCGTTCGTCGTCGAGCAGGTCCCATTTGTTGAAGGCGAGCACCAGGGCACGGCCGGACTCGATGGCGAGCTGGAGGATGCGGACATCCTGTTCGCTGAGGACTTCGTCGACGGCCAGGAGCACGACGGCGACCTCGGCCTTTTCGAGCGCACTCTGGGTTCGCAGCGAGGCGTAGAAGTCCGCGCCCTGGGCCATGTGCTGGCGGCGGCGGATGCCGGCGGTGTCAACAAAGCGCCAGGTGCGTCCTCCCAGTTCGATGAACTCGTCGACCGGGTCGCGGGTGGTGCCGGCGGTGTTGTCCACCACGACGCGCTCGGAACCGGCCAGCTTGTTCAACAGTGAGGATTTGCCGACGTTCGGCCGGCCGATCAGGGCGATACGGCGGGGGCCGCCGGAGCGCTCAAGGCCTTCAATCGTGGAGAATTCCGGCAGCGTGTCCATCACGTGGTCCAGGAGGTCCGCCACGCCGCGGCCGTGCAGCGCCGAAACCGGGTACGGCTCGCCGAAGCCGAGGCCCCAAAGGGTTGCCGAATCGGCCTCTTGCGCGAAGTCGTCGACTTTGTTGGCCACCATGATGACCGGCTTCTTTGACTTGCGCAGCATCTTCATGACGCCCTCGTCGGTGGCCGTTGCGCCGACCGCGGAGTCGACGACGAACAGGACTGCGTCGGCGAGTTCCACGGCCATCTCGGCCTGCTCGGCCACGCGTGCGTGGATGCCGCGGGCATCGTGCTCCCAGCCGCCGGTATCGACCACCGTGAAGTTCCGGCCGTTCCAGGTGGCCGAGTACATGACCCGGTCACGCGTGACGCCGGGGGTGTCTTCCACGACGGCCTCGCGGCGGCCCAGGATGCGGTTGACCAGCGTCGACTTGCCGACGTTGGGGCGGCCGATGATGGCCAGGACCGGATCGAGCTTGACGGGCCCGTCGAAGTCCTCGTCCTCGTAGTCGCCGCTCAGGAGGGCGGCGTCTTCCTCATCGAGCTCGTAGTCGTCGAGGCCGGCCCGGAGCGAGGCGGCACGGAGTTCCGCTTCCTCGTCATCCAGGGCAGCAAGGTTCTCGGCCACCTGGTCCGTGCCGGTGGGCGTGTATTCGTCTTCGCCGGCGCCGAATTTGCCGGAGGTTTGAGTCGTATCGCTCATTGCACTTTCCTTAGCTGGTGATCTGCCGGCGTCCCGGCTACTTCTTCATGACGTTCATGCGGGGAGTCCGCGGCGGGCAGCGGCTGCCCGGTTCGTTCGATTGAATCCTGGACATGACGGGCCAACGCGGCGCGGATCTCAGTACCCGCCCTGTCCATTGAAACACGCCCGGTCTCGCCGGGTCTGCGGCTGACGTCCAGGGCTGCGCCGAAACTGACGTGGAACCGCCGGCGCAGCCGGGGAACGACGTCGACATGCTCGGCACCGACCCGGGTGCCCAGAATGGAGACGGGGACGACAGTCGCCCCGGTGCTGAGTGCCAGCCAGGCCACGCCGTTGTTGATGGCGGCTGCCTCGCCGCTCCCCCGCGTTCCTTCCGGGAGGATCCCCACGCACCGGCCGGCGTCGAGCAGGTTCTTGGCAGTGGCCAGTGCAGCGCGGTCGCCGCGGCGGTCCACGGGCAACTGGCCGGACGCCTTGAGCACACGCCCGAGGAATCCGGCGAACATCTCCTTTTTGACGAGGATGTGCATGGACCGCGGCGCGGCACCGAACATGACCGGGCCGTCGAGGAGGCTGATGTGGTTGCCGGCGAAGATGACCGGGCCGGCCGCCGGGACGTTGGCACGGCCGGTGACCGAAGTCCGGTAGAGGACGTGGTCCAGGATCCAGCCCACGGGCCGGCTCCACGCCATGGTCCAGCGGGCCGGGAGGACGGGCGTGGCCGCGGCGCGTCCGTCAGTCACGCGGTGCAGCCCGGTGGTTGATGATGCTGTCCACGATCTCCAGCGCAGCGGCGACGGTTCCTTCGAAGTCCAGGTCCGAGGAGTCCAGCGTGACCACGCCGTCAGCCGCCCGCGTGAAGTTCACCACAGTGGAGTCCTTGGCGTCGCGTTGCGTCACCTGGGCCGCGAGCTGCTCGGCGGTCTGGCTGCCGCCGAGCTGGATGCCGCGGCGGCGCAGCCGCGCCTCCTCGCTGGCCGTCAGCAGCATCCGCACTTCCGCCTGGGGCACAACGACGGTGGTAATGTCCCGGCCTTCGACCACCATGCGGCGGTGGTGCTTTTCGATGAGTTCCCGCTGCCTGCGGATCAGCTCGGTCCGGGCGCCGAGGGTTGTGGCGACGGAGCTTACGGCGGCCGAAATGGCGGGCTCCCGGATCGCCGCCGTCACGTCGACGCCGCCGACGCGGACGAACTCCTCCAGCGGACTTGTACTGACCTCCAGCGGCAGGCTCTCGGAGGCGGACTCGACCGCAGCGGCATCGGCCAGGTCAATCCCGGATTCCAGGCAGTACCAGGTCAGGGCACGGTACATGGCGCCGGTGTCGAGATAGGCCAGGTGCAGCCTGTGCGCGACTTCCTTGCTCACACTGGATTTGCCCGACCCTGAGGGCCCGTCGATCGCGACGACGAGGGGCTTGCCGGGGCGGACAATGTCCACCGATTCAATCAGTTCCTGGGTCATTACTGGAGTACCCGCCATCCACGGTCGTTGAGGGCTTCAATGAGAAGGTCGTGCTTGTTGGGCAGGACGGATAGTTCCACCATGCCGACGTTCTGTCCGGAGGAGTGGTCCAGCCGGAGGTCCTCCAGGTTGACGCCGATCTCGCCGATCTCCGTCAGGAGCCGGGCGATCTGCCCCGGGGTGTCATCGACCAGGACCGTCAGCCAGGAGTATGCCTGCGGCGGTCCGCCGTGCTTACCCGGGATCCGGGCCTGGCCGGCGTTTCCTTCGCTGATCAGCTGGGCAAGATCGAGCCGGGCGCCGGGCGCCGTCGGGTTCTCCAGCGTGCCGATGAGACGGTTCAGGTCTTCCCGGACCCCGTGCAGGATCCTGACGACCTTGTCCGCGTTTCCGCCCAGGATCTGGACCCAGAGCGTGGGATCGCTCGCCGCGATCCTGGTGACGTCGCGCAGTCCGTTACCTGCCAGCGACAGGGCCTCCAAGGGAGTGCCCTGAAGCCTGCTGGCCAGGAGGGAAGACATAACCTGGGGCAGGTGTGAGACCAGGGCCACGGCCTCGTCGTGTTCGCCGGCGCCGAATTCGGAGACGACGGCGCCGAGGTCGTTGGCCAGCGCACGCGCTGTCCGCAGCGACCCGGGCAGCGTTTCCTCCGCGGGGCACAGCACCCACGGCATGGACGTGAACAGCTCGCCGCGCGCCGCGACAGGGCCGGACTTTTCCCGCCCTGCCATCGGGTGCGTCCCGACGTAGCGGCCAAGATCGGCCCCGCGGCCGCGCAGATCGGCCAGGATGCCGGCTTTTACGCTGGCAATGTCGACGACGACGGCGTCCGGGTAGTCCCCGAGTGCCTTGGCCACCACATCGGCGGTGACGTCCGGGGGCGCGGCGACCACGACGAGTTCGGGCTGATCCCCGTCTATGCGCTCCAAGGGCAGGCCGGCGCCGATGTCAACGGCCACGGCCTGGTTGGTGGGCGACGGATCAGAGAGGAACACGGCCACTCCGCGGCCCCGCAGCCCCAGTCCAATGCTGGTGCCGAGAAGTCCGGTCCCGAGGACCAGGACCGGGCCGTTCAGATGGCCCCGGCCCTGGGCGTGAAACGCGGACATGGGTTAGAGCCCCACGGATGCCAGCAGGTGGCCGACTTCCTGCTTGCCGAGGTTGCGGATGCTGCCCTGGCGCTGGTCGCCGAGGCCGATGGGTCCGACCTTGACGCGGACGAGCCGCAGTACCGGGAAGCCGACTGCGTCGAAGAGACGCCGGACGATCCGGTTCTTGCCCGAGTGCAGGATGACCTCGATGAGGACGTGGCCCGGGGTAGAGTCGACCAGCTTGAAGGAGTCGACCGATGCGATGCCGTCCTCAAGCTCGACGCCGGCCTTGAGCTCGGCACCGATGCCCTGCGGGAACGGCCCCCGGACCTGCACGAGGTACGTCTTGGGAACTTCGTAGGACGGGTGCGTCAGGCGGTTGGCGAGTTCGCCGTCGTTCGTCAGCAGCAGCAGGCCTTCGGTGCCGACGTCGAGCCGGCCGACGTGGAACAGGCGTTCGCCGTGGTTGTTCCGGACGAAGTCGCTGATGCACGGGCGGCCGTCCGGGTCCTCCATGGTGGAGACAACGCCCTTGGGCTTGTTGAACACCATGTAGACCATGTTCTCGTCGAGCTGGATCCGGAGACCATCGACGTGGATGACCGCTGTTTTCGGGTCGATGCGGACGCCGAGCTCGGTAACGACCTGGCCGTCGACCTCGACGCGGCCTTCGGCGATCATTTCCTCGCAGACACGCCGCGACGCGACGCCGGCTGAGGCCATGACTTTCTGGAGCCGGATGCCGTCCGAATCGTGCAGATCGGACTGCGGAACTTCCCGGCGCGGGCCGCGGTTGCGGGATGGCTTGCGGACGGGGCCAAGGTTCTGGCCGAAGCGTTCGCTGCCGAAGGCGCGGGGACCGGCGGCTCTTGGCGGCACCGGTGCGCGGCTTGGGCTTGATGGCACCGGGCGTACCGGGCTCCTTGCCGAATCCGGGCTTGCCGAATCCGGGCTTGCGGGCACCGGGCTTGCGGGCGCCTGAGTTGCCGGCACCGTCCCTGCCTGCGGCTCCGCCGGACTTCCAGCCGCCGGTGGCGGGGCGGGCCGTGGGCGTGCCGTCGGCAGCCAGGTCCGGATCGATAAAAGCCTCTTCGCGGGGCTTGGGGTGCTTGAAGGGACGGTCGCCGCCCTTGGTGAAGTCGCTGGAGAACGGACGCTGGCCCGCTCCCCCGCTGCGGCCGCCGCCGCGCGGCCCGCCGCCCTGTGCGGAATTGCGTCCGGCGCTGTTGCGTCCCGAACTGTTACGTGGTGAACCCTGGCGTCCCGCCTGTGTCATGACCCGTCCTTCGTTATGGTGGCCGGCGTAGCGTGTCTCCCGACATCACCCGCCGACCGGGCATTATGGTCTTGCCCTGGTGGATACTCGTGCGCAGGCAGCAGCACTGCCTACATTCTTCCTGCGTCGTAAAACTCGTCAATCCCTTCCAGCCCCGGAAGATGGGGTGAAAGTTGCGGCAACTCAGCCACCGAGCCGATTCCCATGCGTTCCAGGAAATACGACGTCGTGCGGTACAGGATGGCTCCGGATTCGGGATCGTTCCCCGAATCCTCAATCAACCCCCGCTGTGTCAGCGTCCGCACGACAGAGTCAACGTTAACTCCTCGAATTGCAGACACCCGCGCCCGCGATACGGGCTGGCGGTAAGCGATGACGGCGAGCGTTTCCAACGCCGCCTGCGTCAGCCTGGCTGTCTGTCCTTCCAGCACGAATCCGCTGACGATATCGGCGAATTCAGCGCGGGAATAGATCCGCCAGCCTCCGGCGATCTTCCGCAATTCAAAACCCCGGGGTTCGGTACTGCTGCCGGTCCTACTGGCAGCATCCGCATCCGGGGCATTAACAGTATAACCGTTATACTCCCGTTGCAGATCCGACAGCAGGGACTCGACGACGTCGACGTCCAAGTTCAGTCCCGCGGCAAGCGACGCAGCCGTCGCAGGCTCGTCAATGACCATCAGGACCGCCTCAAGGGCGGCACGGGCACCGCCCGGAAGTGCGGTGACGTCTCCGGCCCCCGCGGCCTGGACGGGTCCGGCACCGTCGGGGGCCGTTCCACTGGCGTCGATCACGGCTGCTCCTTCGAAATTTCCGCGGGCACTTGTTCCGCAGGCACTTGTTCCGCAGAACCATAGTTTTCGCTGAGGTTATTGCTGTTCCACCCGTCCGCATCCGCGATCCAGCGCACGGTCAGGTCCCCCAGCGGTAGTAATTGGTCAAAAGACACGGCACGGTCGCGGAACATTTCAAGCAGTGCCAGGAACCGGGCAACCACCACGGGTGTCGATTCGGCGTCGGCGATCAGCGCCCTGAAACTCAGCGGCGCCCCCTGGCGCAGCCGGGCTCCGAGCAGTTCAGCCTGCTCCCTGACGCTGACCGGGCTGGCGTGCAGGTGGGCCAGCCCCACCTCGGTGGGGGCGGGCGTCTTCGGTTGCAGCGCCGTCGTGGCGAGGGCCGCAAACTGCTCGGGTGTGTGGCGCCAGAGAAGCTCCGGCAGCAGGGCCGCGAAAGTGCCCTTCCAAGGTCACCTGGCGCGGGTAGCGTCCGGATTCCAGTTCGAGGGTCGAGCCCATCAGGGCTGCAACCTCTTTGAAGGCCCGGTACTGGAGCAGCCGGGCAAAGAGCAGGTCCCGGGCCTCCAAACGGGCTATGTCCTCGTCGTCCTCGACTTCGCCGGCGGGCAGGAGCCGGGCGGCTTTGAGATCCAGCAGGGTGGCGGCGATGACCAGGAATTCGCTGGCCTCATCGAGGGCCCATTCCTCGCCCAGTTGCTGCAGGCCCCTGATGTACTTGATGAATTCATCGGTGACCGTGGCCAGCGACACCTCGGTGATATCCAGCTGATGTTTGGAAATCAGGCCCAGCAGGAGATCGAACGGACCGGTGAAGTTGGCCAGGCGCACCTCGAAGCCGGGCTTCTTGCCCGTGCTCTCCTTGCCGGTGCTTTCCTTGCCGGTGCTTTTCGTCCCCCAGCGCCCGGCACGGCGGATTCAAGCGGCGGGATGCCTGTTCCTGTCACGGGCCTGGCTAGGGCGCGCCGCCGCGGGAAATGAGCTCCTTGGCCAGGCTGCGGTAAGCATCGGCACCCACATGGTTGCCGGCATAGGCGGTGATGGGCTCGGCCGCCACGGTGGCGTCGGCGAACTTGATGGAACGCTTGATGACGGTCTCGAAGACCGTATCCCCGAACGCTTCGACCAGGCGCGCAATCACTTCGCGGCCATGCAGGGTGCGTGCGTCGTACATCGTAGCGAGCACGCCGTCGACCTGAAGCCTGGGGTTGAGGCGGTCCTGGACCTTGTCGATGGTTTCCACCAGCAGCGCCACCGCGCGCAGGGCAAAGAACTCACAGATCAGCGGGATGATGACGCCGTGGGCGGCGGTGAGCGCGTTGACGGTCAGGAGGCCGAGCGAAGGCTGGCAGTCGATCAGGACAACGTCATAATCGTCCTCGACCTTTTTCAGGGCCCGGTCCAGAACCTGCTCGCGGGCGACCTCGTTCACGAGCTGCACTTCGGCGGCCGAGAGGTCGATGTTGGCGGGCAGCAGGTCAACGCCCTCGACGCCGGTCTTCTGGATGGCGTCACGGATGTCCACCTTGCGGTCCATCAGCACGTTGTAGACCGTGAGGTCCAGCTCGTGCGGGTTCGTGCCGAGGCCTGCCGAAAGGGCGCCCTGCGGGTCGAAGTCGACCACAAGTACGCGGCGGCCGTATTCGGCCAGTGCGGCTGCCAGGTTGATGGTCGAGGTGGTCTTCCCGACCCCGCCCTTCTGGTTGACCATCGCAATGACCCGCGCGGGACCGTGCGCAGACAGTGGCGCGGGCTCCGGGAAGTCGCGTTGGGGACGCCCGGTTGGACCCATGACCGAATCTTCCAGATCGAGTCCGGTGCCTTCCAGAGTTGCTGAACCCTGTTCGCTACTCACGTATCTATCCACACTTTCGATGACGATGATGTCCTGCCGCTGGAGTGCCAGCGCCGATCCTGTTCCTCACCAAGGTTACAGCGCCCGACACGGTATTCCGCGAACCTTGACAACAGCCGCACCGCAAGCCTTGACCTTCCAGTAGAAGTCCAAGGCTGGTGTGCCGGGAGCACACTGATGCCCGGGAGCATCGCTCCCGGGCATCAAGTGCTACAGCTGCGGTGGTCCCGTCCATGCGGAAGGTTCCACGTCACGGAGTCAGGCGTTGACAGGTACCGGCTGCTGCGGCGCCACGACTGCCGGAACGTCGGTGTGGTCATCCGCGGGACCGGCGTGGCCGGCGATCATGGTCTGTTCGTTGAATGGTTCGGCACCTGAGAGCACCCGCTCGAGCTGGCCGCCGTCGATCTCCTTGACCCAGGTTCCGATCAGGACCGTGGCAACGGCGTTGCCGGTGAAGTTCGTCAGCGCACGCGCTTCGGACATGAACCGGTCGATGCCGACGATCATGCCGACACCGCCCATCAGTTGCGGGGCGTGCGCCTGGAGACCTGCGGCCAGGGTGGCCAGGCCGGCACCGGTGACGCCGGCGGCGCCCTTCGAGGCAATGATCATGAAGATCAGCAGGGAAATCTGCGCGCCGAGATCCAGCGGGGTGCCCATGGCGTTGGCCACGAACAGTGATGCCATGGTCAGGTAGATGGCCGTGCCGTCGAGGTTGAAGGAGTAGCCGGTGGGGACGGTGACGCCGACGACCGGCTTGGAGATTCCGAGGTGCTCCATCTTGGCGATAAGCCGCGGCAGGGCGGCTTCGGATGAAGAGGTGGAGAAGATCAGCAGGTATTCGCGGCCCAGGTACTTCATCAGCCGGAAGATGTTGACGCCGGTGACGACCTTCAGGAGACCGCCCAGGATGACCACGATGAACATGGCGCAGGTGATGTAGAAGGCGATCATCAGGGTGGCCATGCTGACGATGGCCTGGACTCCGGTGGCGCCCACGACGGCGGCGATTGCGCCGAAGGCACCGACGGGTGCCACCCACATGATCATGATGAGGATCCGGAACACGAGGACCTGCGCATGGCTGATGGCCTTGAGGATCGGGGCTCCCTGCGGGCCCATCTTCTGGAGGGCGAAGCCGACCAGGATTGCCGCAAAGAGAGTCGGCAGCACGGGGATATCGGACGGGATGATGCCCAGCAGGAAGTCGACCGTACTGTCCGTGGCAGCCTTTTTGCTCGGGTCATAGGGGGCCAGCTTGAGCCCCTCCCCCGGATGGATCAGGTTCCCGACAACAAGTCCGATGGCCAGCGCGAACGTCGACATCACAACGAAGTAGCCCATTGCGAGACCGCCGACCTTGCCGACGGTGGCAGCCTTGGCGATCGAGCCGATGCCCAGCACGATCGTGCAGAAGATGATCGGCGCAATCATCATCTTGATGAGTTTGATGAAGCCTTCGCCCAGCGGTTTGAGGGACTTTCCCACCTCGGGGAACAGCAGCCCGACCAAAGCGCCGAGGACGACTGCGACGATGACGGCGATATAGAGATAATGGGACTTATCGAGTCCCTTGCGGCGCGTGGTGCCTTGCGCAGCCGACCCTCCTCGTTGAGAGGCCATGGTTTTCTCCTTGTGGATAGTCTGTGAGACGGGGTACCGGTTCAAGCCGACCGCGTCGGTCCGGTGTGTGATATCCATCATTGATGCCGGAGTGACGAGCATCACCGTTCTGTTCATATTGGTCGCAGGAGGCGCTCATGATTCACCGCTGGAGCATTGCGCGCCGGCTTTTCGTCGCGCACCTGCTCTTCGTGCTGGCGCTCACCGCGCTGCTCGGCACCGCCACGTTCGTCGATGCGCGTGACCAGGCCTACGATGAGGCCGGCCAGCGAATGGCGGCCATTGCGTCCGCTGTGGCCGATAACCCGCTGGTCCTGGCCGCCGCGTCCGCGCCGGATCCGTCAGCACTGCTGCAGCCGTATGCCCTGAAGGTCATGGCTGACGCTGATGCGGATTTCGTCACCATCATGGCAACGGACCGTACACGCTGGACCCATCCACGCGACGAGGAACTCGGCAAACCCTACATAGGTTCCATCGACGCGGCCCTCCGGGGCGAAACCTACACGGAGGTCACTGCGGGGACCCTCGGCCCCTCGGTCCGCACGATCGTCCCGGTCAAGGCCGACGATGGCAGCGTCCGCGCCCTGGTCGCGGCGGGCGTCACGGTCAATACGGTCGACGTCGCGGTCCTCGGACGGCTGCCGGCGCTGCTGGCGATCGGTCTGGCGTTGCTGGCCGGCGGTTCGGCGGCCTCGTGGCTGTTGGGCCGGTACCTGCGCCGGGTGACCCGCGGCTGGGGGCCGGAACAGCTTGCCCAGCTGTTCGCCTACTACGAATCGGTTCTTCACTCCGTGCGGGAGGGCGTGATCCTGATCGATCCCAAGGGTGCGGTGGTGATGTACAACGATCAGGCAGCCGACCTGCTGGGCCTGGTCCGGCATCAAGACCCCGGCGGGAGGACGCAGGCCGGTACCGCCCCGACAGGACGGAGCCTCACCGCCCAGCCGGCACCGGCGCTGGCGGAACTTCCGCTTGATCCGGGCCTGAAGGAACTCTTCGAATCCGGGCGGACCGCGCACGACGAACTCCATCTGACGGACTCCCGGATCCTCGTGGTGAACCAGGGACCGGCACTGGGACCGGAGCCCGGGGCCGGCGGGCGGCGTCCAGCGGTGTTCGGCACGGTAGCGACGCTTCGCGACCGCACCGAGATCGAGTCCCTGGGCAGCGAACTCGCAACCATGCGCACGCTGTCCGAAGCCCTCCGGGCCCAGACCCACGAGCATGCCAACCGGCTGCACACGATCGTGTCACTGATGGAGCTCGGTCGCGGCGCGGAGGCACTGGACTTTGCCACTCGCGATCTTGAGCTCAGCCAACGGCTGACGGACGACGTCGTGGGTTCCATCGAAGAACCGGTCCTGAGTGCGCTGATCATGGGCAAGACCGCCCAGGCCAATGAACTCGGCGTCGAACTGACCCTCAACGCGGCCGGTTCCGCCACCCCCAGCGGGCTGGCTGTTCAGGATCTCGTCGCCATCGTGGGAAACCTCCTGGATAACGCCATCGACGCCGCGGCCGCGGCCCCCGCACCCAAACTCGTCGAACTGACGGTCAACGCGACCGACAGCCATCTCGAAATTGCGGTGGAGGACAGCGGACCGGGAATCGACCCCGCGGCGGTGGAGGAGATGTTCCGCTACGGCTTCAGCACCAAGACGGCCGGTCCGGCGGGCCGTGGACTCGGGTTGGCCCTGGTCAGGCAGGCCGTGCACCGGCTCGGCGGAGCCATGAGCATCACCAGCCCGTCCGGGGCCCTGTTCCGGGTCCGGCTTCCGCTGGCGCCGCCGGACCGGAAGGACTGGAAGGACCGGGCGGCCGGGACAGAACGGCCCGCGACGGCTGAGGTTCAGCCATGAGCGACATCCGTGTCCTGGTCGTCGAAGACGAACCCATTGCTGCGGCGGCGCACGCCGCCTATGTCGGCCGGTTGGACGGTTTCACGCTGGCCGGGTCCGCACCGGACGGCCAGTCGGCGCTGCGGCTGATGACAGAATTCGCGGCGGCCGGCCGGCCTGTGGAGCTCGTGCTCCTGGACATGAACCTTCCCGACCTTCACGGACTCGATATCGCCCGCCGGATGCGCGCCGCCGGCTTCCTCGCCGATATCATCGCCATCACCGCCGTCCGCGACCTGGCGATTGTCCGCGGTGCCGTGGCAACCGGCGTCATCCAGTACCTGATCAAACCGTTCACTTTTGCCACCTTCGAGGACAAGCTCTCCAAGTACCGGCTTTTCCGGGACCAACTGGCCTCGCCAGCGGCGGCGGCCGCGGGTGCCGTGACGTCTCAAAGCGACGTGGACCAGGCGTTTGCGAGCCTGCGGACGCCGTCGGAACTGCCCTTGCCCAAAGGCCTGTCCGTCGGCACCCTTGGGTCGGTGCAAAGTTTCCTGGCCGGCCGGACCGGCGCCGTGTCCGCGAGCGAGGTCATGGACGCCCTGGGCATGTCCCGGGTGACGGCCCGGCGTTACCTCGAATACCTTGCCGACGCCGGCATCGCGTCACGCACGGCCCGCTACGGAGCGCCCGGCCGGCCGGAAAATGAATACCGGCTGAGCCGGCCGGCGTCCTAGGGCTTCTGTCGACGCGCCTGTTCCCGGCGGACCTATGTCCGTAGGGGGCGCAACACCCCGATGAGCTGGTCGATCACGCCGGCGTCCTCGATCGTGGACGGCACCACGTAGTCTTCGCCGTCGGCGATCTGGCGCATGGTCTTGCGCAGGATTTTCCCCGACCGCGTCTTGGGCAGCGCCTCCACGACGGTAACGTGCTTGAAGTCCGCTACGGCCCCGATGTCGCGCCGGACCAGCGCGATGAGCTCCCGGGTCAAGTCCTCGCCGGACAAGTCGACCCCGGATTTGAGCACCACGTAACCGCTGGGCCGTTGGCCTTTCAGCGGGTCCGCGAGGCCGATCACCGCGCATTCCGCGACGGCGGGGTGCTGACCAAGCACTTGTTCCATCGCACCGGTCGACAGCCGGTGCCCGGCGACGTTGATGATGTCATCCGTCCGTCCCATCACGAACAGGTAGCCGTCCCCGTCCCGGTAGCCGGAGTCTCCGGTGGCGTAGTAGCCATCAAATGCCGTCAGGTAGGACGAGATGTAGCGTTCGTCGTTGCCCCAGAGCGTCGTCAGGGTACCCGGCGGCAAGGGCAGGCCCAGTACGATGTTGCCTTCCGTGCCGGCGTCGACGTCCGCGCCCAGGCCGTCGACGACGCTCAACCTGTACCCCGGCATCGGCACGCTGGGCGATCCGGCCTTGATCGGCAGTTCATCGAGCCCGCGGGGGTTTGCGCAGATCGCCCAGCCGGTCTCGGTCTGCCACCAGTGGTCCACAACCGGCACGCCCAGGATCCGGGATGCCCAGTGATACGTGTCAGTATCCAGCCGTTCGCCCGCGGCAAAGAGGGTCCTCAGGCTGGAGGTGTCGTAGTCCTGGAGCAGCGCCGCTTCCGGGTCCGCTTTCCTGATGGCTCGCAGGGCCGTGGGCGCGGTGAACAGGACGTTGACCCGGTGGTCCCGGATCACCCGCCAGAAGGCCCCCGCATCGGGAGTCCCCACGGGCTTGCCCTCGTAGAGGACGGTGGTGGCACCGGCTAGCAGCGGTCCGTACACGATGTAGGAATGACCCACCACCCAGCCGACGTCGGACGCCGTCCACATGACGTCCCCGGGACCAATATCGTAGATGTTTTCCATGGTCCAGGTCAGGGCCACCGCGTAGCCGCCGTTGTCCCGCACCACGCCTTTCGGTGTCCCCGTGGTGCCGGACGTATAGAGGATGTACAGCGGATCCGTCGCCTGCACGTCCACCGGCGCGGCGGGCGCGGCGGTGGCCATTTCCGTCTCCCAGTCGAGCCAGCCGGCATGGTCCGCGGCTTTGCCGGCGAATCCCTCCCTGGCCTTGACCAGGACCGGCGTGTCCGGTGCTCCTGCGAGCGCGAGGGCTTCCGCTACCGCGGGGAGGTATTCGATCCTGCGGGAGGGCTCGATTCCGCCCGAGGCCGTGACGACGGCGGCAGGGTCTGCGTCCCGGATCCGGGCGGCGAGTTCCTTGGGCGCAAAGCCGCCGAAAACCACCGAGTGTACGGCGCCGAGCCGTGCTGTGGCCAGCATGGCGATGGCGGCCTCCGGGATCATTGGCATATAGATGACAACACGGTCGCCCTTGCCGACGCCCTGGCTGCGCAGGACGCCCGCGAACCGGGCTACCAGTCCGGTGAGTTCGGCATAGCTGAAGCGCTGTTGGGTTCCCAGCATGGCGGAGTCGTAGATCAGGGCGTCCTGCCCGCCTCGTCCTGCCGCGACGTGGCGGTCCAGCGCGTTGTAGGAGGTGTTCATGACCCCGTCGGGAAACCACCCGTAAAGCGGGGCGCGGCTGGTATCGAGCGCCAGTCGCGGCGGGGTGGACCACGAAATCTTCTCCGCGGCATCGAGCCAGAAGCCGTCAGGTTCATTCAGGCTGCGCTCGTAGCTGTACTGGTAGTTCCTGGCGCCCATACTTGAGTCCCGTCCACGACGTTGTGATGGGCCCATGGTAGCTTCGGGAGATCGCCAGCACAAGCGTTTCTGTATACATAAAATGACCATAGTGCCAAATTAGGGCGCTATGCTTCCAATATTCCTCATAAATGTATACACTGGGGGCAATTGGCGAAGGGGGCAGGATGCGTGCCAGCGACAAGGCCTACGCGGCCCTGCGTGAGGACATCATCGAGTGGCGGCTGGCGCCCGGGACGGTGCTGGCCGAAGTCGAGCAGTCCGAGCGGTTGGGGATCTCGCGGACGCCGCTGCGGGAGGCGCTGAGCCGGCTGACTGCGGAGGGACTGACCATGACGGCGGGCGGGCGCGGCGTCGTGGTCACGGACATCTCCCTCGAGGACATCGATGAGCTGTTTGAGCTGCGCGAGACCCTTGAAGGGAAGGCCGCTGCCCTGGCCGCCGAGCGCGGCGACCCTGCAATCTTTGAACAGCTCCGTCGCGAGCTGGTCCGGGCCCCGGAACTGATCGGCGGCGAGGAACCGGCCTTGGAAGACTATTACGGGCTGGTAGGGCGGCTGGACGCGGCGATCGATGCCGCCATCACCAACGCGTATCTTGTCCAGGCCATGCGCAGCCTCCGTGTCCACCTCGTGCGCGTCCGCCGGCTGGCCGCCGACGACGCCGAACGGCTCACTGCCGCCGCTGCCGAACACGCAGCGATCGCCGAGGCGATCGCTGCCGGTAATCCCCGCCTGGCCGAGGCTGCCACCACGCTCCACCTGCACCGGAGCCTTTCCCACGTCAAAGCCACGCAAACACCTCACTACAAGGAGCACCATGGTTAAGGAACACCACGTCCGCGTTTACAAGAGCGAGGAAAACCTGCCCCGCGAGGATCAGCTTGCCTACAAGATCGCCAAGGTCGCCGCGGATCCCGTAGACGTCACTGCTGATGTCACCGACATGGTGATCAACCGGGTTATCGACAACGCCTCCGTGGCAATCGCCTCGCTGAACCGCGCCCCGATCATCGCTGCGCGGGCGCAGGCCCTCACCCACGGCCCCTCCACCGGAGGCAAAGGCTCGCTGGTGTTCGGCATCGGCGAGCGCGTTTCCCCGGAATGGGCGGCCTGGGCCAACGGCGTCGCCGTCCGTGAACTGGACTACCACGACACCTTCCTCGCGGCGGACTACTCCCACCCGGGCGATAACATCCCGCCGCTCCTTGCCGTGGCCCAGCACGTGGGCGCCACCGGCCACGACCTCATCCGGGGCATCGCCACCGGCTATGAAATCCAGGTCAACCTGGTCAAGGCCATCTGCCTGCACGAGCACAAGATCGACCACGTCGCCCATCTGGGCCCCTCCGCGGCCGCGGGCATCGGCACACTGCTGGGCCTGGATGTGGAGACCATTTTCCAGTCCGTCGGCCAGGCGCTGCACACCACCACAGCTACCCGCCAGTCCCGGAAGGGTGAAATCTCGACCTGGAAGGCGCACGCCCCGGCGTTCGCCGGCAAAATGGCCGTGGAAGCCGCGGACCGCGCCATGCGCGGACAGACTTCCCCGGTGCCGATCTACGAGGGCGAAGACGGCGTCATCGCCTGGATGCTGGACGGCCCGGACGCCTCCTACCAGGTGCCGCTGCCCGAAGCCGGCGAAGCCAAGCGGGCTATCCTGGACACCTATACGAAGGAACACTCCGCCGAGTACCAGGCCCAGGCGTGGATCGACCTGGCCCGTAAGCTCCACGGTGAACACCCCGAGGCCACGGATCCGGCCAACGTGGCTTCCGTGCTGATCGCGACCAGCCACCACACCCACTACGTGATCGGCTCCGGCGCCAACGACCCGCAGAAGTACGATCCCACGGCCAGCCGGGAAACCCTGGACCACTCCATCCCGTACATCTTCACGGTCGCGCTGCAGGACGGCTCCTGGCACCACGTCGAGTCCTACTCCCCCGAGCGTGCCGGCCGGGCCGACACTGTCGCGCTGTGGCACAAAGTCTCCACGGTCGAGGATCCGGAATGGACCCGGCGCTACCACTCCCTCGACATCGCGGAAAAGGCCTTCGGCGGTTCCGTGGAAATCACCCTCACCGACGGCACCGTCATCACCGATTCAATCGCCGTAGCCGACGCCCACCCCCTTGGCGCGCGCCCGTTCGCCCGCGACCAGTACGTGCAGAAATTCCGCACCCTCGCCGCCGGCCTGGTCGCCGACGACGAGATTGAGCGCTTCCTCTCCGCCGCCGCACGGCTGCCCGAACTCGCCGCCGGGGAACTGGACCAGCTGAACATCCGGGCCGCCGCCGGCGTCGTCGACTTCGCAGCCGCACCGAAGGGCCTGTTCTGATGCTGTACTCCCACACCACCCCCGAGCAGAAACGGCTCCGGTTCCGCGAGATCCTCGCCGCCGGCACCATCGCCCAGTTTCCAGGTGCGTTCAACCCGCTCTCGGCACGGCTGATCGAGGAAAAAGGCTTCGCCGGGGTCTACATCTCCGGCGCGGTCCTGGCCAATGACCTGGGCCTGCCGGACATCGGGTTGACCACCCTGACCGAGGTGGCCATCCGCGCCGGGCAGATCGCCCGCATGACGGAACTGCCCTGCATTGTCGACGCCGATACCGGCTTCGGCGAGCCGATGAACGTTGCCCGGAGCGTGCAGGAACTCGAGAACGCCGGCCTGGCCGGCTGCCACATCGAAGATCAGTTCAATCCCAAGCGCTGCGGGCACCTGGACGGCAAGAACGTGGTGGACGTGGACACGGCCGCCAAACGCATCCGCGCGGCCGCCGACGCCCGCCGTGATCCTAACTTCCTCATCATGGCCCGGACCGACATCCGCGCGACGGACGGGCTGCAGGCCGCGCAGGACCGCGCCCGGGCGCTCGTGGACGCCGGCGCGGACGCGATCTTCCCCGAGGCCATGAAGGACCTCAGCGAATTCCAGGCGATCCGCGACGCCGTCGACGTGCCGATCCTGGCCAACATGACCGAATTCGGCCAGAGCGCCTTGTTCACAGTCGACGAGCTGGCCGGCGTCGGGGTGAACATGGTGATCTATCCCGTCACGCTGCTCCGCAGTGCCATGGGGGCCGCAGAACGGGTCCTCGAAGCCATCCAGGCCGACGGCACCCAGGAGGCCCAGGTTTCCAGCATGCTGACCCGCACGAGGTTGTACGATCTCGTCGATTACGAGGCTTACAACCGCTTTGACACCGGGGTCTTCAATTTCCGCATTCCCGGCCAGTAGCTCCACAGATGCCCGGCCCCGGCCGGCACACCACCGACGAAAGGCATTTCACGATGACGAGAATGTTGATTATTGGACCTCCCGGTTCGGGCAAGGGCACCCAGGCGGAACACATTTCGGAGCGCCTGGGGATCGTGGCGATCTCCACCGGCGATATCTTCCGTTCCAACGTCAAAAGCGAAACGCCGCTGGGGGCGGAAGCCAAGAAGTATATGGACTCCGGTGACTTCGTGCCGGACAGCGTGACCAACAAGATGGTCCGCGAGCGTCTGGGCGAGGACGACGTCGGGAGCGGTTTCCTCCTGGACGGCTACCCGCGCACCGCGGTGCAGGTCGACTACCTCGATGAGATCCTCGCCGCAGACGACCAGTGCCTGGACGTTGTCCTGCAGCTCACGGCCGACAATGAGGAGCTCGTGACCCGGCTGCTGAACCGGGCCAAGGAAACCGGCCGCAGCGACGACACGGAAGACGTCATCCGGCACCGCCTTGACCTGTACTACGACCAGACCGAGGCGGTTACCGCGAAATACGCCGGGCGCGGCATCCTGGCCCGGGTTGACGGGATCGGCGCCATGGACGAGGTCACGGACCGCGCCATGGAGGCAATCGCGTCGGCCCGAACGACCACGTCCTAGCAGCCGCCTCCGGCGCGCTGCGCTACACGGCCGGATGCTTGCGACGGCGGCCGGCGGACGGGTCGATCCCGCAGCTTTTGGCTCCGTGGTGCCAGGGGGCTGCTGAGCGTAGTGTGGGGTCCAAACGGGCCCACGTCCCCCTCCGGGTTCCCGTTCGGTGGACCCCACAGATTTCCGGCTTTGGCCGGTACAACAGGCGACAAGGAACGAAGGAGTTTGAGCATGGCTGATGAAGGCATCAAGAAGGGTCTTGCCGGCGTCGTAGCGGACTACACCGCGGTCTCCAAGGTCAACTCGGAGACCAATTCACTGCTCTACCGCGGCTACCCCGTCCAGGAGCTCGCCGCCGGTTGCAGCTTCGAGGAGGTCGCGTACCTGCTCTGGAACGGCGAACTGCCGACGCCCGGGCAGCTGGACGAATTCACCTCCAGGGAACGGGCCGGCCGGGCCCTGGACCCGGTGGTGAAGCAGGTGATCGACGCGATTCCCACCGCCGCCCACCCCATGGACGTCTGCCGCACGGCCGCATCCGTCATGGGTGCCCGGCACCCGCTCACCGCGGACTCCTCCCGCGAAGCCAACCTGACGAAGGCCATCGATCTGTTCGCCGCGATGCCGGCCGTAGTCGCCTACGACCAGCGCCGCCGCCGCGGACAAGAGCTCGTCGAGCCACGCGAGGACCTGGGCTACTCCGCGAACTTCCTGTGGATGGCCTTCGGCGAGGAGCAGGTCCCCGACGTGGTGGAGGCGTTCAACGTCTCGATGATCCTCTACGCCGAGCACTCCTTTAATGCCTCGACGTTCACTGCCCGGGTCATCACCTCTACCCTCGCGGACCTGCACTCGGCCGTTACCGGGGCGATCGGGGCCCTGAAAGGCCCCCTGCACGGCGGCGCCAACGAGGCTGTGATGCACACGTTCGACGAAATCGGCATCCGCTCCGAAGAATCGCTTGAAGAAGCCGCCACCCGCGCCAAGGCCTGGATGGAGGAGGCCCTGGCCCAGAAGAAGAAAGTCATGGGCTTCGGGCACCGCGTTTACAAGCACGGCGATTCCCGGGTGCCCACCATGAAGGCGGCACTGGATAAGATGATTGCCCATTACGGCCGGCCCGAGCTGCTGGGACTCTACAACGGGCTCGAGTCGGCGATGGACGAGGCCAAGGCGATCAAACCCAACCTCGATTACCCCGCCGGGCCTACCTATCACCTCATGGGCTTCGACACGGCCACGTTCACCCCGCTGTTCGTCGCCAGCCGCATCACCGGCTGGACCGCGCACATCATGGAACAGCAGGAATCGAACTCCCTCATCCGGCCACTGAGTGAATACAACGGCCCCGACGAACGGCACCTGCCGTAGCGAACCGCCGTCGGCAGGAACCGCGTCGGGCCGGTCACCTTCCCAGGTGACCGGCCCGACGCCGTTCGCTACTACTGTGCCGGCATCGTGAGGCTGACAATCATGGACGTGAGCTTTTGGTACTCCGGCGTCGCCATGTAAGCGGTGTGAACTTCTCCGGACCTCAGGCCCCGCCGCGGCCGCCGCGCTTCTTAGCGCGTCGCCGTTGGCGTCAATGAAAGCGAGACGAGCATGCGCTTGACGTCCTGGTACTCCTGGGTGCCCATGTACGCCTGCGCCTCGGCTACGGAAGCAAAGGTCAGGGCCGCGTTTTCGCCATCAGGGGTCAGCCACAGGGTATCCCCAAAGTGTACGAACGGCATGTTGTCCGGGCCCAGGATGCCGTTGTACAGGCCGCACGTTCTGGCATCCGGCGCCAGGTCCATGTCGGTCAGGGCCAAGGAACCGTAGACCCTGGCTCCTTCGACGATGCGGAAGACGAAGGCGGACGGTCCGCGGGGAAATTCCCTGAGTTTGGCCGCCTTCTGCGGAATATCGAGGACAACCGAATCGAGGGTGGAGGTCGGCCGGGGATCCTGGCATACCGGTCCCCCCGCCCCGTCGTAGGCCAGGCTCAGAGTCGACACCGTCTTGCCGCCGGCATTCCTGACCACGACCGTGTTGTACGATCCCCCCTCCATCGTTTTCGGCGCCTCGGAGACGGTCCAGCTTTCAGGCAGCTCAAACGTGGCCTGGCCGGTTGCGTCCGTGAAAGTGCTCCAGATGGCCGGAACGGAGGCAGCCGTCGGTGTCGCTGTCGAAGTGGCGGGCGCCGCCGCCATTGCGGTGGGTGCCCCGGTGCCCGCTGGTACGGGCGCGGTGGTCAGGGAACCCAGGTTCGTAGCCACGAGGACTCCCACGGTCACGGCCGCAGCGGCAATGCCGGCCAGTCCTGCGAGTCGGGCACGTCGGTGGCGCCGGACTTCTTCGAGGCTGGCCACATTGGACGGCCGGCTGTCGCTGAATGCCGCCGGTTCGGCGAACATCCGGCGCAGTGCCGCCTCGCCGTCCGGCACCTCGGACGCGTCCCGGTTCAGCGGATCCGCACCGGACATCATGCTCTTGATCGGATCCATCTCATGCGCCCATTCTTCGCGTAGCTGATTCTGACGTGATCGATGCGGTCCCCGCGGGCAGGTGCTTGCGGAGCGCTGCCCGGGCCCGGTGCAGGCGCACCTTCGCGGCGCTTTCGCTGCACTGCAAAACACTTGCGATTTCCCTTGGGCCCAGGCCATCCCAGTACGCCAGCTGCAGGATGTCCCGGTCCTTATCCCGGAGCCGGGACAGGGCATCATGGACGGCAACGTTGCCGGACTCACCACCGAAGCGCACCACGGCCGCGGACCGCAGCTTCTCCTGCAGGGCGAGCTGCCGGTCCCGGCTCCAGTAGGCGTTTCCCACGAGGTTGCGGGCCACGGTTAGCAGCCATGCCGTGTCCACCGAGGATTTGTCGTCCCACTTTTGCCACACCACACGGAAGACGTCGGCGGCCAGTTCCTCGGCCACCTCCGGTGATTCCACCCGCCGGCGGACGAATCGGAAGACCCGTTGATAGTTGTCCTTGTGAATGGCGATAAACGCCAGTTCGCGCTCGGAAAGCACGTCCCCCCCTTTAAGCAGTGTCCTGAGCATCAGGCTAACTGTATTGTTTCCGGCCGGGCCGCAACGGTTACATCTCGTGCGACGGTCTTCAGGGCAGCGGAAGTCAATGTCCAACGTCCTGCCACGCGCGCTCGAGGGGAGGGGAACGAACGGCCGGTTGTCAGGCCAGGTTGAGGCTCAGGGAAGTAAACATCCGTACCAAATCAGCGTAGGCGTCCGTTCCCATGAAGCCCACGGCGTCGTCGACGCTGTCAAAGACCAAATCAGTTCCCGGTTCGGGCTGATCTGCTGCGTTGATCTGCACACGGGTTGCGAACGACAGAGTTGCCCGCTGGCCGTTCATGGTCGTGTAGAGCATGCACGCCTCGCCCGACTCGTCCGGAAGCTCCTGGACCAGGCCGATGGCTCCCACGGCTTTACCGCCGATGCCGGTGGCGTCCAGGACACGGAAGGACACCGCGGGCGACGCGGGGCTGCCGTCGGACCTATACGGTACGTCAACCGGGACACTGTCCAGGGTGAGAACCGGGACGGTGTCCGGCCCACACGCCCCGCCGAGCCCGCCGTTGGCATAGCTGAAGTTGGCGGCCGTCCCGCCGTTTCCGTCCAGCACATTTAGGGAGACCTGGGGCGTGCTGCCGTCCACCGACTTCTCCACCACCCGCCAACCTGGAGGCAGATCGAAGGACACTCCAGCCGCGGAGTTGGAGTACCGCTGCCATCCGGCCGGCAGGTCTGCGCTGTGCGGCAGGTCTGCGCTGTGCGGTCCGCCGTAGGTGGGCATCACGAAGCTGGGGTCCGGCGCGGCCTCCGGCTCTGCTTCCGGGGCAACTTCCGTTGCGGCACTGGCCGTTGCGGGGCTTCCCTGTTCCGGCGACGGGGAAGCCGCCGGCGACGCTGTGGTCGCAGGCCGGGTCTCAACGGCACCGGCCGGGGACTGCCCGGCGCCCCGGGAGCCCTGCATGGATGCCGCCAGCACACCGCCGGCGACGGCCAGAACGGTCACGGCCACGACGCCGGCCGTCACGGCCCGGCGGCGCCGCATGCCAGCGGCGGCGGACGCCAGGCTCGTGCCGGCTCCTCCCGGCCCGTCCGGATCCGACTCCGGGTGCTCAGGCGGCGGACCGCCCGGCACACTCACCACCGCTCCTGCTGCAGCTCGATGACCACACCGGCGTGATTCGGACCCATTGTTCCCCCAGATGACAAGCGGACGGCCAACGCATTGGGCTCACTCTATAGCCGCGTATCGCCCAGTCAAGGCCTTCCGTATTCCGCCGACGCCACGGTCTCGTTGTCCGCGTTCAGGGTGATGACGGCGTCCACGGGACCCTCTTCCAGCGCCAGCGGCAGCCAGTGTCCGGCGTCCTGCCACATGCGCTCCAGCGGGAGGGCCGTGACCTGGAACCATTCGGGCGTGATTTCGTCGCTTTCGGCGGGTTCACCGGTCCAGCGGCGCGCGGTGAAAATGCTCGTGGACATGTTCCATTCCGGCCGGGACGGAAAGATGAATTCGATCCGGCCGGCCGCGCGGAGATCGTTCTCGCGGACCACAACTCCGGCTTCTTCGAAGACCTCGCGGCAGGCGGCAGCCGCATGGGACTCCCCCAGTTCCACGTGCCCGCCTAGCCCCACAATTTTTCCCACGCCGAAGCCGGTTTTTTTGGTGCCGAGCAAAACCTGCGTCCCGGCGTGGCCGTCGCGTAGCAGGAAACACAGCGTGACAGGCGTCCAGTTCATGGATCCACCCTAGCTTCCGGCACGGGCACCAGGCGGTGCTCCGTCGTGGCCGGTCTTGTGGAGGCCGAGCTAGCCGAGCGCCCGCGGATGTGCCGCTGCATAGATCTCCCGCAGGGTGTCGGCCGTGACGAGGGTGTAGACCTGCGTGGTGGTGACGGAGGCATGGCCTAGCAGTTCCTGGACGACGCGGACGTCCGCCCCGCCTTCGAGCAGGTGCGTCGCGAACGAGTGCCGCAAGGTGTGCGGCGAGACGTCCTTGGTGATGTTCGCCTTGTCCGCCGCCGACTTCAGGATCGTCCAGGCGCTTTGCCGGCTGATCCGGCCGCCGCGAGCGTTGAGGAAGAGCGCCGGCGTCCCTTTGCCCTTGGCGGCCAGCAGCGGCCGGCCCCGGACCAGGTAGGCGCTTAGCGCCCGGGCCCCGAAGGATCCCAACGGAACCAGCCGCTCCTTGGAGCCCTTGCCGAACAGCCGGACGATGGCCGGCCCGGCATCCGGGGCGTCCGTGCCTGCCCCGGACTGCCCGGCCGCCTGAAGTGCAACGTCGTCGACGTCGAGGTCCATGGCTTCGCTGATGCGGGCCCCGGTGGAATACAGGAACTCCAGGAGCGCGCGGTCCCGGAGCCCGGTGGCCGTGTCCGTCCCGACGGCTTCGAGGATCCTGGTGACCTCGTCGACACTGATGGCCTTGGGCAGCCTTTTGCCGGGCATGGGCGGATGAACGTCTCCGGCCGGGTCGGTGGGTGTGACGCCTTCGAGGGCCCAAAATTTGTGCAGCCCGCGGACGGCCACCACGGTCCGCGCCGCCGAACGGACGCCAAGCGTCGATCCGCCGTCGGATCCGTCCGTAAGAGCGCGGACGAAGGCTGTTACGTCGTGGCGGGTGATTTCCTCGGGTCGTACACGGCCCAGGGCCGCAACATGCCTGGCGTAGCGCGCCAGGTCGCGCCGGTAGGCGGACAGGGTATTGACTGCGAGTCCGCGTTCCACGCCCATGTGCTGGAGATAGTCGGTCATGGCACGGTCAATCGCCGTCTGCGGCCGTGCGGGTGGCGCCGGTGCAGGTGCGGCAGTTGCGGCCGGTGCCGGTGCGGGCGTAGCCGGGCCGTGGGCCGGCTCCGCCACGACGTCCGTCATCAGCGCTGGCTGGGGTGGGCCGGCCAGGGTGCGTCTGCCGGGCGCAGCGACTCGAAGTTTCCGGCACGGGCCGCCGCGGCGGCGAGGATGCCGACGACAGCGGACGGGTTGTGCAGCCGTCCGTCGAGCACGGCCGCGACCGCTTCATCCAGCGGGGTCCAGTGCAGTTCGATTTCGGCTTCCTCGTCGGTGCGGACGTGGAGTTCGTGTCCGGGGACGTCGGACAGTCCGCGGGCCAGGTAGATCCGGATAGCCTCGCTGGAGGATCCGGGCGAATTAAAGAAGTCCGCGAGGACGTTCCAGCGACTGGCGACCAGGTCGGCCTCTTCCGCCAATTCGCGGGCTGCCCCGGCAACGAAGTCCTCGCCCTCGACGTCGAGCAGCCCCGCCGGGATCTCCCAAAGATCCATGCCGACCGGGTGCCGGTACTGGCGCAGCAGCAGGACGTCGCCGTCGTCGTTCATCGGCAGGATTGCCACCGCACCGGGGTGGTCGATGTAGTCACGGACCAGCGGGTCGCCGTCCTCGCTGAGCTGGAAGCTGTCGCTGACAACGTCCCAGATCCGGCCTTCGTAGACCTTGCGCGAGGACAAAAGACGGCGCGGGCTCGGCTCGTCCGAAACCTGCCGTGCAGCACTGGGGGTCTCAGACATACCGGGCATCGCGCCGTCCTTTGGTTGAGTCGGTGTTACTTGGAAGCGGCGGCCTGGGCAGGCTTGGCAGCCGCGGCGGGAACCTGCGCTACTGTCTGGTCCGGGTCCGCACCCCGCTGGTGGGCCAGGGCCGCTTTGACAAGGCCTGCGAACAGCGGGTGGGGGCGGGTGGGCCGTGAGCTGAGCTCGGGGTGGGCCTGGGTTGCCACGTAGTACGGGTGGACTTCCCGGGGAAGTTCCACGTATTCCACGAGCTTGCCGTCCGGCGATGTACCGGAGAACTGCAGGCCCTTGGCGGCGATCTGATCGCGGTACTTGTTGTTGACCTCGTAGCGGTGCCGGTGGCGTTCGCTGACCGTGGTGGTGCCGTAGGTCTCAGCGACGACGGAGCCCTCGTCCAGCTTGGCTTCGTAGAGGCCCAGGCGCATGGTGCCGCCAAGGTCGCCCTTGCCGTCCACAATGTCGAGCTGCTCTTCCATCGTGGCGATCACCGGGTACTTGGAGTCCGGCTCGAATTCGGACGAGGAAGCACCTTCCAGGCCCACGACGTTCCGGGCATACTCGATCACCATGCACTGCAGGCCAAGGCACAGGCCCAGGACCGGGAGCTTGGTTTCGCGGGCAAACTTCAGGGCGCCCAGCTTGCCTTCAAGGCCGCGGATGCCGAAGCCGCCGGGAACGCAGATGGCGTCGACGCCGTCGAGCGCCTGCATGGCACCTTCACGCGTGTCGCACTCGTCCGAGGGGACCCAGCGGATCTTCACCTTGGTGTTGTTGGCGAAGCCGCCAGCCCGCAGGGCCTCAGTCACGGACAGGTAGGCGTCCGGGAGGTCGATGTATTTGCCGACCAGGGCAACTTCGACCTCATGCTTGGGGTTGTGCACGGCGTCGAGGAGCTTGTCCCAGCTGGTCCAGTCGACGTCCTTGAACGGCAGGTCCAAGGCGCGGACGATGTACGAGTCCAGGCCCTGGGCATGCAGGGTCTTGGGGATGTCGTAGATGCTCGGAGCATCGGCGGCGTTGACAACGGCGTCGATATCGACGTCGCACATACGGCCGATCTTTTCCCGCATGGCGTCGGGGACTTCGCGGTCCGAACGGATCACGATGGCTTCGGGCTGGATACCGATCGAGCGCAGCGCCACCACGGAGTGCTGGGTCGGCTTGGTCTTGAGTTCCTGCGACGGACCGATGTAGGGAACGAGGGATACGTGCAGGAAGAACACGTTGCCGCGGCCGACGTCCTGGCGGACCTGGCGGGCGGATTCGAGGAACGGCTGCGACTCGATGTCGCCGACCGTGCCGCCAATTTCGGTGATGATGACATCCGGGGCGTGCTTGCCCTCGGCCGGCAACCGCATGCGGCGCTTGATTTCATCGGTGATATGCGGGATGACCTGGACGGTGTCGCCGAGGTATTCGCCGCGGCGTTCCTTGGCGATGACGGTCGAGTAGACCTGGCCCGTTGTGACGTTGGCCGAGCCCTCGAGGTTTTCATCGAGGAAACGCTCGTAGTGGCCGATGTCGAGGTCAGTCTCGGCGCCGTCGTCCGTGACGAAGACTTCGCCATGCTGGAAAGGATTCATCGTGCCCGGATCCACGTTCAGATAGGGATCGAGCTTCTGCATAGTTACAGACAAACCGCGTGCCCGCAGCAGGTGGCCGAGGCTTGAAGCCGTCAGTCCTTTGCCGAGCGAGGACGCCACACCACCGGTGACGAAGATGTGTTTGGTCGTCTTGGACGAGCCCGGAAACCGGGAATTTACACGGGAATTTGATCGCTGCACCACGGAGTTCGAGCCTATCATCAATTCAGCCTTCCACGGGGTTATCGGCTACAAGCGGATGTGATTGTTGTCCATGTCACGCCGCCGGTGGTCAGCTCCGCTGCGGGAGGAGCCTGGCGTCGTCGAGGAGTTCCTGGGCGTGCGCCCGGGCGGATTCGGAATCCTCCTGCCCGGCCAGCATTCGGGCCAGTTCCCGCACGCGCTCGGCCTCGTCGAGGAGCTGCACGTCGCTGGAGGTGAAGCCGGTCGCTGTGGCGCCGTCGGCGCCCCGCACGGAGGTCTTCGTGACCCGGATGTGCTGGTCGGCGAACGCGGCCACCTGGGGCAGGTGGGTGACCACCAGCACCTGCACGTGCCGGGCCAGCATCGCCAGCCGACGCCCGATCTCGACGGCGGCACGCCCGCCGACGCCGGCGTCCACCTCATCAAAGACGAACGTCGGGACAGGGTCAACGGCTGCGAGGACGACCTCGATCGCCAGCATGACGCGGGAGAGCTCACCGCCGGAGGCGCCCTTGCCCAGCGGGCGGGCGGGCGCGCCGGAGTGCGGCTGGAGCAGGAAGCTGATGTCGTCGGCGCCGAAGGGTCCCAGCTGACCGCTGGGCTCAACGTTGATGATAAGGGTGGCGTCGGCCATGGCCAGCGCCTTCAGCTCGGCGCTGACCCGGGCTGAGAGGTCCTTGGCGGCTTTCTTGCGGGCCTTGCTGAGCGCCGCGGCCTGTTTCCTCAGGTCCGCTTCGGCGCGGGTGGCTTCGGCGTCCAGGGCCTCGATCCGGGTGGAATCATCCTGCAGCTCGTCGAAGCGCGCCCGCGCCTGTTCGGCCCAGACCAGCACCTCGTCGATGCTCGGCGCGTATTTGCGGACCAGTTTGGCCAAGGCGGCCCGACGGTCCTCGATCTCGGCGAGCCGCTCCGGGCCCTCCGTGTCCAGGGCAGCCTGATAACTGGCAAGCTCAGTGGCGATATCGTTCAGCAGGAAGCCCACCTCGGCCAGCCTGGCGGCCGCGGATCCGAGTTCCTCGTCGTGTTCGGCGACATGTTCGAGGGTGCGCTTGGCAGCGTCGACCAGTGCCGTGGCATCGCCGCCCTCGCCGAAGTCCTCGGCGATGAGCGCCTGATGCGCGGTACTCGCGGCAATCCGCAGCTCCTCGACGTTCGCGAGCTTCACGGCCTCGGCCTTGAGCGATTCGTCCTCTCCTGGTTGGGGGTCGACGGCGTCGATTTCGGCGAGGGCTGCCTCGAGTGATTCCGCCTCGCGCAGCCTCTCCCGGGCGGCGCTGCGCAGCGCATCGAGCTCTGCCAGGCTGGCGTTCCAGTGGCCATGCAGTTCCTGGTAGGCGGCCAGTGATCCTGCGAAGTCCTCCCCCGCGAACTTGTCCAGGGCGCCACGCTGCGCGACCGGGCTCTTGAGCCGGATCTGGTCCGACTGGCCGTGCACCACTACCAGGCTTTCGCCGATTTCGGCGAGTACGCCGACGGGTGCGGCCCGTCCGCCAAGGTATGCCCGGCTGCGGCCGTCGGCGCCCACGCTCCGGGCGAGCAGCAGTTCCGCACCGCCGTCGAATTCTTCGACGTCGGCACCTGCCTCCCGCGCCCGCGCCACGGCAGCGTGCCCGGCGTCGAGCTTCACGATTGCCTCCGCGGAGGCCTTTTTGGCGCCGCTGCGCACGGCACCGGCGTCTGATCGTGCGCCGAGCAGCAGCCCGACGGCGGTGACGACCATGGTCTTGCCGGCGCCGGTTTCACCCGTCACGACGCTCAATCCCGGGCCCAGCGGCAGGGTGGCGTCGGTGATCACTCCAAGGTCGCGGATTCTCAGTTCTTCAAGCATGGGTCACTTCGCAGTCGAGGGATCGGAGGGGGCATCCGGCCCGGCATGGTGCGGGGCCGGGAGCGGCGGTGTCTCGCGCGGGGTGTGGATGACCGGGATCGGCCCGGTGTGCACGGGACCGGTGTGCGGGACGGGGCCGCGCCAGCCTTGGATCGGCAGTTCGAACTTCCGGACCAGCCGTGCGGAAAACGGGGTCTGGTGAGTCCGGGCGAGGCGGACCGGGGTGGCGGACTTCGTCACTTCGATACGGGCCCCGGGTGGCAGGTCCACGGAACGCCGGCCGTCGCACCAGAGCACGCCGCGGGCGTCGGTGCGGTTCAGGATCTCGACCGCGAGCCGGGAGCGCGGCGAGACGACCAGGGGTTTCGCGAAGAGCGCGTGGGCGCTGATGGGGACGATCAGCAGGGCCTCGACCTCGGGCCACACCACGGGGCCGCCGGCCGAAAAAGCGTAGGCAGTGGAGCCGGTGGGGGTGGCAAGGACGACGCCGTCGCAGCCAAAGGAAGTCAGGGGCCGTTCGTCGACTTCGGTGACGACCTCCAGCATCCGCTCCCGGTTGCCCTTTTCGATGGCGGCTTCGTTGAGGGCCCAAGTGTGCCAGATCTTCTGGCCGCGGACCCAGACCTGGACGTCGATGGTCATCCGTTCTTCCACCGTGTAGGCGCGGCTGGCGATCCAGTCGACGGTCTGCGCCAGATCCGCCCGTTCGCTCTCGGCCAGGAATCCGACGTGGCCGAGGTTGACGCCCAGCAGCGGCACGTCGACTTCCCGGACCAGTTCCGCGGCACGCAGGATCGTACCGTCGCCGCCGAGGACCATCACGAGTTCGACGTCGGGCAGCCTGACGTGGTCGTGGAGGACCTCCACCGTGTTCTCCAGCCGCCCGAAAAAGCGGACCATGTCCTCAAGCTCGGATTTCTGCATCACGGGAATCAGGCCGGAACTCTGCAGCAGGGCGCACGCCTCCCAAGCAGCCTTGAGTGATTCCTCGCGCCCTGTGTGGGCAAGGATCAGGACGCGCCTGCTCATCGGGTTCCGCCTTCTGGTGGTTCTAGTGCTGTGGCCAGATTGTTCCGAGTAACGCAGCAACGGCTGCGTCCCGCTCCTCGATCTTAGGCAGGTCGGTGCGGATCCCGCGCCTTATCCACAGGAAGTATTCGACGTTTCCGTCCTGGCCGGGCAGCGGACTGACCGCCACCCCCTGCAAGTCAAGGCCCGCGTCCATGGCCGCGGCGGCGACTTTGCCGACGGCCATGCGCCGCTCCCGTTCTGAGTTGACGACGCCGGTGCGCCCCAGCCGGTCCTTGCCGATCTCGAACTGCGGCTTGACCATCAGGATCAGGTCCCCGCCGGGTTCGGTGCAGGCCCCGAGTGATGCCACGACGAGCGTGAGGGATATGAAGGACAGGTCCGCGACCGTCAGCGCGGCCGGTCCGCCGATCTCGTCCGGCGTCATGTAACGGACGTTGAGCCCCTCGTGGACCGAAACGCGCGCGTCATTGCGGATTTGCGGGACCAGCTGGCCGTGGCCCACGTCCACCGCGACCACGTGATCCGCACCCCGGCGCAGGAGAACATCGGTGAATCCGCCAGTGGAGGCACCGGCGTCGAGGCACCTTTTGCCTTGGACCCCGACGGCAGGGAAGGCATCCAGCGCGCCGGCCAGCTTGTGCCCGGCGCGGCTGACGTAGGTGTCTTCGGCGGTAGCCTGCACGTCGAGTGCCGCGGTGTCCGGGACCTGGAGCGAGGCCTTGGCCAGGACCTCGCCATCGGAACTGACCTTCCCCTCGGCGATCAACCGGGCGGCGTGGGTGCGGGACCTGGCCAGCCCGCGGGTGACCAGCACCTGGTCAAGCCTGCTCATGGCGATGCGTCCTCTCCATCGGTCGGGTGGGCCGCGACGTCCTCGTTGAGGGCGTCACGGAGGTCGTCATGGACCCTGGTGTACACGTCCAGATGGTCGGAGACGGCCAGCTTCGGCAACGCCTCGAGCCGGGCCAGGATGGCGTTGATGGCAGGGTCGGCGTCTGCAGCCCTCGGCCGGGGCGAGGACCCTGGACCGGATTCCGGCGAGGGCGCCGGCCATGGGACCCCGGCAGGAGTCTCTGCCCCCGGGTGTTCGGCCGCCTGGGTTTCCGTGGCGTGATTCGACTCGGATATCGGCACGGTCTAGCGATCATTCCATTCGACGTCCGGCGCCAGGGCGCTGGCAGCGTCGGGGTTGGCCGCCCACCAGGCCGCGCAGGCAGCCCGCCAGGAATCCAGGTTGCCGGGATCGCCGCAGATCCGGACGGTGTTTCCGTCCACGCTCGCCGAGGCCGTCCCGCAGCGGAACCCACCGCCGTCGTGCTCCACCGACGGGTACGGCAGGTAAAGCTCTGTCAGGTCCCGGATCACAAAATCCGGCCGCTCGGACGTTCGGGCGGCGAGAATCGACTCGTTCGTGTCGACGCCGGTGAGTACGGCAACCGTGGCAAACCCGGCATTGTTGCCACCGAGAATGTCAGTATCGAGCCGGTCGCCGACGACGAGCGGCCGGTCCGCGGCCAGCCTCTTCGCGGCGGTGTGGAACAGCGGTGCCTCCGGCTTTCCGGCGACCAGTGGTGTTTTTCCGGTGGCGGCCGCCACAGCCGCGACCAGGGTTCCGTTTCCGGGCGCGATTCCCCGCGCTTGAGGAATGGACATGTCCGTATTCGTCGCCACCCACAGCGCACCGCCGGCAATGACGTAAGAGGCTTCGGCCAGGTCTTTCCAGCCTATTTCCGGATTGAAGCCCTGCACAACAGCGACCGGGTCATCCTCGGCGCTGCGAACCGGGACCAGACCCACAAGTTCGACTTCCTGCGCCAGCGCCGTACTGCCGGTAATGAGCACCCGGGCTCCGGCAGGGAACATCGAAGCCAACAACGCCGCAGCCGCCTGCGAGGAACTGACGACCTGGTGGTCCTCTGCCGGGGCGCCCAAGTCGCGCAGGTGCTGAGCCACCTGGGCCGGCGTGCGCGACGCGTTGTTGGTGACATAGCCGAGCCCGATGCCAAGCCCGGCCAGGCGGCTCAGCGACTCCACCGCGCCCGGTATGGCGTGCGGACCTGCATACACGACGCCGTCAAGGTCGGACAGCAGGGCATCGAACCGTGAGATCAGGTCTGTTTCGGCCATTCGATTAGTCCTCTATGCGTGCGGCGTGGTCCTCGCGCTGAGGTTCCGCTGCGGTGTTGTGGTCCTGATCGTCTGCGGATCCTGAATCAGCTTCGTCGAGAACATCTTCTTCAACAGAGTCCTGATCAGACTCCGCATCGTCGGACTCGAAATGGCCGGCTTCGGCGTCATCGGAGCCTGCATCTACCGCGTCGGTTCCTGACTCTGCGGTGTCGGCCAGTCCCGCAACTGCCGCGGCGCCCGCGGCCCGCGGGGCTCGCTCTTCGGCGGCAGCAGCGGAGTCGGCTGACTGCTGGGCGAGGAGACGGCGCCGCTGCTCTTCTGCGCGGGCTTCTTCTTCTTCATCCCAGCCGAGGTCGATAATGTCTGGTTCCTCGTCAGCACCGAGGCCGAGCGCGTTTTCGGCAACACCGGCCTGGTGCTGCCATTTGCCCGCTTCCGCGGCGCGACCGGCGGCAGTCAGGGCCTCCGCGTAGGCGCGGAAGAGCCTGGGGCTGTAAGAGAATGCCCGGTTGATGTCCAGCTGCGGGATCTCCAATTCGGAGACCGCGGCGTCGAGCTGGCCCAGATCGGTGCGGGCGCCGGCAGCCACAATGGCGAGCTCGACCTTCCCGGGGGCGTCCAAGTCCTTGGCTTCTTCGGACCGGGCCATGTCGAGGGCGCGGTCAGGACGGCCGAGGCCGCGTTCGCAGTCTGCCATAACGGGCAGGTGCATGTTGGAGCCGCTGATCCGGCGGTACGTGCGGAATTCGCGCAGGGCCTCGCCGTAGTGGCCGGCGGCATATGCCGTCAGCCCGACGGCTTCACGGACCGCAGACAGCCGGCCGCCGCGGCGGCTGGCCGCCAAAGCGTGCTGGAAGGCCAGTTCGGGCTCTTCATCGATGAGTCGGCCTGCCATGACAAGGTGGCGCGCTACCCATTCGGCGCTGGCAGTCTCCAGGGTCTTGATCTGGTGCTGTGTGGCGCGGTCGAGTTCCTTACCCGTGACGTCCTCGTCGATCTGCGGCGAACGCTCACGATCCGGGCGATTGGCGCTGCGCAGGTCCCGGGCGTTGGGGACGCGGACAGGACGGTCTTCCGCACGATCGCGGCCGAACTGGCGGGGGCCCGAATCGCCACGGTCAAAGCTACGTGCCGGACGGTCGTCGCGGTTTCCGAAGGGCTTGCGGTTGTCGCCGCCGCTGTACGGCTTACGGTCGCGGTCACCGCCACCGAAGCTACGGCGTTCTCCACCGTCGCGGGCCGGGCGATCACCAAACGGCTTGCGGTCACGGTCACCGCCACCACTGAACGGCTTACGATCACCATCACGGGCCGGACGATCACCAAACGGCTTACGATCGCGATCACCGAAGGGCTTGCGGTCGCGATCGCCAAAGGGCTTGCGGTCCCGGTCGCCGCCACCACTGAACGGCTTACGGTCACCATCACGCGCCGGACGATCACCATACGGCTTCCGGTCACGGTCCCCGCCACCACTGAACGGCTTACGATCACCATCACGGGCGGGACGATCACCAAAAGGCTTGCGGTCACGGTCCCCGCCACCACTGAACGGCTTACGATCACCATCACGGGCCGGACGATCACCAAAAGGCTTGCGGTCACGGTCCCCGCCACCACTGAACGGCTTACGATCACCATCACGGGCCGGACGCGACCCTTCTGAGCCGCGATCATCCCTGGCACGGAAGCCGCGGGGATCGCCACCGGAATTGTTGGTACCGCGGAACCCTCCGCCGCCCGCGTTCCGTCCGCCACCAAAGTTTCCGCGGTCTTTGCCGCCGCGATTGCCATCGTTGTGCTCAGCCATAGCTGGATTCCTTCTGTCATGAGCTGACCACTGGCGCATCGCAGCCGCTCTGTTCCGTGTTTCGTTTCCTACGCAACCCGAAATAAGGCGCTTCGAAGTCCGTACATCTCATCCAATTCTAAGCGAGCGGCCAGCCACCGGCTAACGGTGCTGCCGTCTTCAGCCTAGGGGTGGGAAGTCTCACAACATCCATCAGCGGACGCTCCCTCAGGTTCTGCGGGTCCGGTCCCGACGCTCCCGCAGGTCCCGCAGGTCCGCGGGTGATGCTCCCTCAGGTCCTGCAGGTCCGCGGGTGATGCTCCGTCAGGTCCTGCAGGTCCGGTTCGGATGCTCCCGCACTTCCGGTGCGTCAGGTCCTGCGGGTCCCGTCCGGACCCTCCCTCACCTTTCGCGGGTCCGGTCCGGATGCTCCCGCAGGTGCTGCGGGAGGGTGGGTCCCTGGCCGGCGGGGTGTGCGGGAGGGTTCGTTCCAGGACCGCAGGATGTGCGGGAGGGTCCGGGTATGATCGGCCCGGGCATTCCAGTTGCTATGTGGAACGCCGTTAAATGAGGGAGGACCCCGCACCTGGTGGTGTGGGGTCCTCGACCTGTTAAGGGGTGTCCGGCGGCGTCCTACTCTCCCACACCCTCCCGGGTGCAGTACCATCGGCGCTGTGGGTCTTAGCTTCCGGGTTCGGGATGGGACCGGGCGTTTCCCCCACGCTGTGACCGCCGTAACCTTGTCACCCGTCCGCCCGTGGTGCACCGTGGTGTTCCGGGGGTGGGTAGTTTTGTGGTTACAACCTGTCCACGTCCGCCCTGGTGGGGGCGGGGTGGTGTTGTGATTCAGTTTTTTGGTTCTCAAGCAACGGGTTTGTTGGTTGGGAACCACATAGTGGACGCGAGCGTATCTTGTTTCTTTGTACCACCCTTGGCGGGCAAACCTCTTTTGAAGGATTGGTTTGTCCGGGTGGTGTGTGGTGTAAGTTATCGGCCTATTAGTACCGGTCAGCTTCACGAGTCGTTAGTCCTCGCTTCCACATCCGGCCTATCAACCCAGTGGTCTGGCTGGGGGCCTCTCACACGCTAGGTGTATGGAAATCTCATCTCGAAGCGAGCTTCCCGCTTAGATGCTTTCAGCGGTTATCCCATCCGAACGTAGCTAATCAGCGGTGCACTTGGCAGTACAACTGACACACCAGAGGTTCGTCCGTCCCGGTCCTCTCGTACTAAGGACAGCCCTTCTCAAATTTCCTGCGCGCGCAGCGGATAGGGACCGAACTGTCTCACGACGTTCTAAACCCAGCTCGCGTACCGCTTTAATGGGCGAACAGCCCAACCCTTGGGACCTACTCCAGCCCCAGGATGCGACGAGCCGACATCGAGGTGCCAAACCATGCCGTCGATATGGACTCTTGGGCAAGATCAGCCTGTTATCCCCGAGGTACCTTTTATCCGTTGAGCGACGGCCATTCCACAATGTACCGCCGGATCACTAGTCCCGACTTTCGTCCCTGCTCGAGATGTCTCTCTCACAGTCAAGCTCCCTTGTGCACTTACACTCGACACCTGATTGCCAACCAGGCTGAGGGAACCTTTGGGCGCCTCCGTTACTTTTTAGGAGGCAACCGCCCCAGTTAAACTACCCATCAGGCACTGTCCCTGACCCGGATTACGGGCCGAAGTTAGATGTCCAAAGTGACCAGAGTGGTATTTCAACGATGACTCCACCCGGACTGGCGTCCGGGTTTCAACGTCTCCCACCTATCCTACACAAGCCACTCCGAACACCAATACCAAACTATAGTAAAGGTCTCGGGGTCTTTCCGTCCTGCTGCGCGTAACGAGCATCTTTACTCGTACTGCAATTTCGCCGAGTTTATGGTTGAGACAGCGGGGAAGTCGTTACTCCATTCGTGCAGGTCGGAACTTACCCGACAAGGAATTTCGCTACCTTAGGATGGTTATAGTTACCACCGCCGTTTACTGGGGCTTAAATTCTCAGCTTCGCCTTGCGGCTAACCGGTCCTCTTAACCTTCCAGCACCGGGCAGGAGTCAGTCCGTATACATCGTCTTGCGACTTCGCACGGACCTGTGTTTTTAGTAAACAGTCGCTTCCCCCTGGTCTCTGCGGCCCCTGCACGCTCCGGACAGCTAGTGTCCATCACGATGGGGGCCCCCCTTCTCCCGAAGTTACGGGGGCATTTTGCCGAGTTCCTTAACCATAATTCTCTCGATCGCCTTAGTATTCTCTACCTGATCACCTGTGTCGGTTTGGGGTACGGGCGGCTAAAACCTCGCGTCGATGCTTTTCTCGGCAGCATAGGATCACCGAATCCCCCCTTACGGGAGTCCCATCAGATCTCAGGCATCATGAACGGCGGATTTGCCTACCGTTCGCCCTACATCCTTAGACCGGGACAACCATCGCCCGGCTCGGCTACCTTCCTGCGTCACACCTGTTAATACGCTTGCCTCCCAGGATCAGGTCCCGCGCTCAGCCAAAACCCGGGTCACCACAAGGGTGGCCGGGCAGGATTCGGGCGGTTAGTATCCCCTGTTCAGCATGGGCGGTTTTTCGCCGGTACGGGAATATCAACCCGTTGTCCATCGACTACGCCTGTCGGCCTCGCCTTAGGTCCCGACTTACCCAGGGCAGATTAGCTTGACCCTGGAACCCTTGATCATTCGGCGGACGGGTTTCTCACCCGTCTTTCGCTACTCATGCCTGCATTCTCACTCGTGTAGGCTCCACCGCTGGTTTACACCGCGACTTCACTGCCCACACGACGCTCCCCTACCACTCCAGACGCCTGAACCAACCCCACAAAGGGAGCGGCTTGGCTATTATCTGAAATCCACAACTTCGGCGGTGTACTTGAGCCCCGCTACATTGTCGGCGCGGAATCACTTGACCAGTGAGCTATTACGCACTCTTTTAAGGATGGCTGCTTCTAAGCCAACCTCCTGGTTGTCTTCGCAACTCCACATCCTTTCCCACTTAGCACACGCTTAGGGGCCTTAGTTGGTGGTCTGGGCTGTTTCCCTCTCGACTATGAAGCTTATCCCCCACAGTCTCACTGCTGCGCTCTCACTTACCGGCATTCGGAGTTTGGCTGACGTCAGTAACCTTGTAGGGCCCATTAGCCATCCAGTAGCTCTACCTCCGGTAAGAAACACGCAACGCTGCACCTAAATGCATTTCGGGGAGAACCAGCTATCACGAAGTTTGATTGGCCTTTCACCCCTACCCACAGCTCATCCCCTCCATTTTCAACTGAAGTGGGTTCGGTCCTCCACGACGTCTTACCGTCGCTTCAACCTGGCCATGGGTAGATCACTTCGCTTCGGGTCTAGATCACGCCACTGCAACGCCCTATTCAGACTCGCTTTCGCTACGGCTTCCCCACACGGGTTAACCTCGCGACGTAACACTAACTCGCAGGCTCATTCTTCAAAAGGCACGCCGTCACAACTACACAGCAAGCTGCGGTTGCTCCGACGGATTGTAAGCACACGGTTTCAGGTACTGTTTCACTCCCCTCCCGGGGTACTTTTCACCTTTCCCTCACGGTACTGGTCCGCTATCGGTCATTAGGGAGTATTTAGGCTTATCAGGTGGTCCTGACAGATTCACACGGGATTTCTCGGGCCCCGTGCTACTTGGGATACTCTCCAGGCGGTGCACAACATTTCGGTTACGGGGCTCACACCCTCTACGGCCGGCCTTTCAAGACCGTTCACCTATGCCTGCACTCTCACCTCACTGTCCCGGCAGAGACAGAACGGATAGTCCCACAACCCCGACCATGCAACGCCCGCCGGCTATCACACATGGAACGGTTTAGCCTGATCCGCGTTCGCTCGCCACTACTGACGGAATCACTATTGTTTTCTCTTCCTGCGGGTACTGAGATGTTTCACTTCCCCGCGTTCCCTCCACGCACCCTATGTGTTCAGATGCGGGTCACCAGGCAACTCGCGTCCCTGGCGGGGTTTCCCCATTCGGAGACCCTGGGATCACAGTCCGGTTATCGACTCCCCCAGGCTTATCGCAGATTCCTACGTCCTTCTTCGGCTCCTAATGCCAAGGCATCCACCGTGTGCTCTTAAAAACTTGACCACAAAAGATCAATAAAACGCTCATTCACGAGAGAACCACGAAAACCACCCGAAACCAGCCACACCCCGAAAGATGCCACCAGCCCCGGACAGATCCAGGTTCATATTCTTGGAAATTGCTTCTTATAAAAGATGCTCGCGTCCACTATGTAGTTCTCAAACAACAACCCCGTACCCCACACCCCACACCGGCCCCCGACCCTCCCCGAAGGAAAGACCAAGGAACCACCGTGTGTTCGGTGCAGCCAGGAAACCAGAAACAAACACGACCCGGAACACGGAAGACTCACGCCCCCCAAAACCCCGGTCCTGTTGCCTCAGGACCCAACAGTGTGCCAACCACGAAACCGCCCGAACCCCCGCCGCACCGTTCCAGGACCCTTCCCGAAAGGAAAAGACCGTACTGGGTGCCGCAGGAAACCACGCGGCCGCTATTTACCGATATTCCACCCGTGAGCACCCGCCGCAGAACTTGCGTCTGCGCAACGGGCGTACTCCTGACAACCCCGCCACACCCACATACATGGGGCACGGTGATTGTAGGTGCTCCTTAGAAAGGAGGTGATCCAGCCGCACCTTCCGGTACGGCTACCTTGTTACGACTTAGTCCCAATCGCCAGTCCCACCTTCGACAGCTCCCTCCCACAAGGGGTTAGGCCACCGGCTTCGGGTGTTACCAACTTTCGTGACTTGACGGGCGGTGTGTACAAGGCCCGGGAACGTATTCACCGCAGCGTTGCTGATCTGCGATTACTAGCGACTCCGACTTCATGGGGTCGAGTTGCAGACCCCAATCCGAACTGAGACCGGCTTTTTGGGATTAGCTCCACCTCACAGTATCGCAACCCTTTGTACCGGCCATTGTAGCATGCGTGAAGCCCAAGACATAAGGGGCATGATGATTTGACGTCGTCCCCACCTTCCTCCGAGTTGACCCCGGCAGTCTCCCATGAGTCCCCGCCATTACGCGCTGGCAACATGGAACGAGGGTTGCGCTCGTTGCGGGACTTAACCCAACATCTCACGACACGAGCTGACGACAACCATGCACCACCTGTGAACCGGCCCCAAAGGGGAAGGACTGTTTCCAGCCCGGTCCGGTCCATGTCAAGCCTTGGTAAGGTTCTTCGCGTTGCATCGAATTAATCCGCATGCTCCGCCGCTTGTGCGGGCCCCCGTCAATTCCTTTGAGTTTTAGCCTTGCGGCCGTACTCCCCAGGCGGGGCACTTAATGCGTTAGCTACGGCGCGGAAAACGTGGAATGTCCCCCACACCTAGTGCCCAACGTTTACGGCATGGACTACCAGGGTATCTAATCCTGTTCGCTCCCCATGCTTTCGCTCCTCAGCGTCAGTTAATGCCCAGAGACCTGCCTTCGCCATCGGTGTTCCTCCTGATATCTGCGCATTTCACCGCTACACCAGGAATTCCAGTCTCCCCTACATCACTCTAGTCTGCCCGTACCCACCGCAGATCCGGAGTTGAGCCCCGGACTTTCACGGCAGACGCGACAAACCGCCTACGAGCTCTTTACGCCCAATAATTCCGGATAACGCTTGCGCCCTACGTATTACCGCGGCTGCTGGCACGTAGTTAGCCGGCGCTTCTTCTGCAGGTACCGTCACTTTCGCTTCTTCCCTACTGAAAGAGGTTTACAACCCGAAGGCCGTCATCCCTCACGCGGCGTCGCTGCATCAGGCTTGCGCCCATTGTGCAATATTCCCCACTGCTGCCTCCCGTAGGAGTCTGGGCCGTGTCTCAGTCCCAGTGTGGCCGGTCACCCTCTCAGGCCGGCTACCCGTCGTCGCCTTGGTAAGCCATTACCTCACCAACAAGCTGATAGGCCGCGAGTCCATCCAAAACCACAAAAAAGCTTTCCACCCCCCACCATGCGATGAGGAGTCATATCCGGTATTAGACCCAGTTTCCCAGGCTTATCCCAGAGTTAAGGGCAGGTTACTCACGTGTTACTCACCCGTTCGCCACTAATCCCCGGTGCAAGCACCGGATCATCGTTCGACTTGCATGTGTTAAGCACGCCGCCAGCGTTCATCCTGAGCCAGGATCAAACTCTCCGTTGAAGTAAAACAAAAACAGACACAACCAACGCCCCCGGGAAAACGGGACACGCCGGCTGCACAAAATTTGAAACCAGCTGAAAAACCATGCCCGCCACGGGGTGGCAAACACGGCAAAACAACCAATCCATAATAAATTGGTATCAATAAACTTGGCACACTATTGAGTTCTCAAACAACAGACACACCCGGCACCACCCAAACCCAACGGTCCAGGATCGCTCCGGAGCAACCTGACAAACTTACCCGACACCCGGCCACAAAGCAAACCGGCGTTTCCGCACGATCCCCCGCACCAGCATCAAGCCCCCACCCGGACACCAGCGCACCAAAAGCACGCCATCTTCCAGGCCATTCATCAAAAAGGGGGATCCGCCGCCCGCCCGGTCCCAGCCATTCACACTGGCCCCCGTCGCGGCGACTCGAACAACAATACGCACCCCCGCACACCAACGCAAATCGGCCACGCGGGGTCCGCGCAAGCCCGAAAACCCCGGAAACACGCGGATTTCACAGACCGCTAGGAGACCGGAAGATCCGTACCGCCCGAAACAGAGTGCTGTGAACCCCGTCACCGTCCCGGCACCAGTTCCTGACTCCAGAGAACAGCACTGCTAGCGTGACAGCCAGCGGGCTACGGGGAGATCAGGCATTACAACCGGTCGACAAATTGGCACTGCGCGGTCCGGAGCGGGGAGCACTAGTGAAAAAGCTGGTCGGTCAGCTCCTCCGCCGGGGGTACTCGCGTAAGACGGCGGCGAGGTAGTCGGGTGGGCAGGCGTGCATCCCCGAGCCGACACCAGGTTCGCCCGAAGCCGCCTAATTCCGCATGTGGACGATCTCAATATGTGGTCAGTTTGGTGCGTCAAGGTTCGGCCGGGGCACCGGAGCACCGAAATCTCGCACTATTTGCTGGCCGGTGCCGTGAAATTCGCCTTCGATCAGGGAGCTCCTGCGATCGAAAGCTATCCGGTCGATAACCGCGGAGAAAAGGTCGACCGCACCATGGCCTACGTGGGTACCCGGGCACTGTCAGATGGGCCGATTCTCGGCAGTCGCTGTTACGGACTCGATGATCAACGGATTCCCGTGGGTACCCACGCGGCACGCGCTGCGCTGAACGGAACTGCGGACCTGATAGTTAACATTCCGCTTACCTGTGGCTGCAGCTCTCCAACACAGCATTTGCTTATGCGGCTTGGCGCATTGCCTAAATAAGTCGCGAAGAGCCCGTAAGCGGCATCCAGCCCACTTCGGCCGGCTAAAAGACCGGGCCGTGCCTCTGGACCAGCGGCATCGTCGCCTCTAAGTCAACCTCGGCGCCCGGGTTCTGAGGCGCGGCGGGGATTCCCGGACCGCCCGGAATCCCCGCCGCTACTGCTTTTCTGACAATTGCCGCTGACGCCCAGCTGCCCGGTGCACGGGCATCGGTTCGAACCCTACGAAGGACACCCTCCTGTTGGCATTCTGTGGTCCACCCCCGACGGGACCGTTACCCACGCTAATGGGCACTACCCTGGCGGTTTCTGCTCCTCCCCCGCCGTGTGGGCGGGTTCGTCGCGTCGATTATTCACGTGATCGTCTGCCGATCGGGGGGACCCACCCTGCACGGCTAGGCCAGGATCCGGCACTTACCAATGGGATGAATGTCTGAGGGCTCGTTCACACGTGGGGCTGCCGGTACTTCATGGCTCAGCACTCGATCACGTTGACGGCGAGGCCGCCGCGGGAGGTTTCCTTGTATTTGCTTTTCATGTCCGCTCCTGTTTCTCGCATGGTCTTGATGGCTTTGTCCAGGGACACTTTGTGGCTGCCGTCCCCGTGCAGGGCCAGGCGGGCGGCGTTGATGGCTTTGACGCTGGCGATGGCGTTGCGTTCGATGCACGGGATCTGCACCAGGCCGCCGACGGGGTCGCAGGTCAGGCCGAGGTTGTGTTCGATGCCGACTTCCGCGGCGTTTTCCACTTGTTCGGGCGTGCCGCCGAGGACTTCGCAGAGACCGGCGGCGGCCATGGAGCAGGCGGACCCGACTTCGCCCTGGCACCCGACTTCGGCACCGGAGATGGAGGCGTTGATTTTGAACAGGATCCCGACGGCGGCGGCGGCCAGCAGGAAGCGGATGACGCCGTCGTCGTTGGCGCCGGGAACGAACTTGACGTAGTAGTGCAGGACGGCGGGGACGATGCCTGCGGCGCCGTTGGTGGGCGCGGTGACGATCCGGCCGCCGGCGGCGTTTTCCTCGTTGACGGCCAGGGCGAAGAGGTTTACCCATTCCATGGCCCGCAGCGGATCGGTGACGCCCGTGTCCGCGGTCAAGGTCTGGAACAACGACGGCGCCCGGCGCCTGACGTTCAGGCCACCGGGAAGGATGCCTTCCGCGGTGCAGCCGTTGTCTACGCATTCGCGCATGACCGCCCAGAGTGCGAGCAGCTTTTCGCGGAGTTCCGCTTCGCTGCGCCAGGCTCCTTCGTTGGCGAGCATGACATCGGAGATGGACATGCCCTCCCGTGCACAGATGCCCAGGAGTTCGTCGGCGGTGGTGAACGGGAAGGGGAGGACTGTGGCGTCGGCCACCACGCGGTCGCCGGCGTCGGCGTCGCCGTCCACCACGAAGCCGCCGCCAATGGAGTAAAAGCTCCGTTCGCTGAGGATGGCCCCGGCGTGGTCGAGGGCCCGGAAGGTCATGCCGTTGGGGTGTGCCGGGAGGGATTTGCGGCGGTGCAGGACCACGTCCTCGTCCCAGTTGAAGTCCACCCGGTGGTCCCCGCCGATCCGCAGTTCGGCGTCGAGGGCCGCGGCGGCCACCTGGTCATCAGCCGTGGCGGTGTCCACGGTTTCCGGGTCCAGTCCCTGCAGGCCCAGGACGACTGCCTTGTCCGAGCCGTGGCCCGCGGCCGGTCGCGCCCAGGGAGCCGAACAGCTCGGCCTGGACCCTGGCGGTGGAACTTAGCTGCCCGCCGGCTTTGAGCCCGTCGGCGAAGAGCTTCGCTGCCCGCATCGGGCCGACCGTGTGGGAGGAGGAGGGCCCGATGCCAACGGAGAACAGGTCCAGGACGCTGAGCGCCATCAGGGCACCTCGGGCGAGGCGTACTCCCGCATGCCGTCCAGGAGCCACCGGGCCAGGAAGTCCGCGAACGAGGCCCGGGGGAAGAGCCGGAAGCTCTCCTCCCCGGTCTTCTCAAGGACCACGGGAATGTTGCCCACCTCGGTGCTCAGGGCTGTTCCCGGGATGAAGCTTCTCGGGTGCAGGTCCAGGGAGCAGCCCTTCTCGAGCACGGCCCGGGCGCGGGGTCCGGAGAGTTCGAACGTGGTGCGGTTCGCGGAGAGGTCCACGACCTGGCCTTCGCCCTCGCCCAGGGCGGCGGTGAGGGAGGAGATGAGGTCCCCGCCGAGGGAATCATGCGCGTCCTCCGGCGCCACGACGAGGAACTCGGATCGGTCCCAGCCAGAGGACGCTGACGCCGTCGGTGCCGCCGACCTCTCCGCAGCGGACCGGCAGGGTGCCGGTCACGGCGGCGATCCGGGCCCCTGCCTCGGAGGCCGGGTCGACGCGGACGCCCGCCATGGTCTGGAACGGGTGTTCCTGCAGGGTCACGACTGCCGGCGACGGAGCCGGCAGCCATGGCACTGGCGAGGTGGGAGGCGGGGCTGCGGCGGATGTCCCGGAGCCTGTTGATATCTGCAAGTGCTGCTGTGTTAGCCATCTTTGCGGGTCCCTTCAGCGTCGTAAAGTACGGTTTCGGCGACAACAACGTCGACGAGTTGGTCGCCGGCGGCGGCCACGAGGGTCTCGCCGATCCGGTTGCGGCCGTTCTTGATCAGGGCCAGGGCGAAGGACCGGCCCAGGGCGGCGCTGTGGTAGCTCGAGGTCACGAACCCTTCCATCGGGACCGGGCCGTAGGCGGGGTTGACGGTGATGCCGCTTTCCACCAGCTGGGTGCCTTCCGGGAGGCGGATCGATCCGTCCACGGGCAGGACGCTGACGAGGTGCTTGCGGTCCGTGCGGGCGGCGTCCTTGCGGGTGTAGGAGCGTTTGCCGATGAAGTCCTTGGCCTTGGAGATGACCCATTCCATGCCGGCGTCCTGCGGGGTGACGGTCCCGTCGGTGTCCTGGCCGACGATCGGGTAGCCCTTCTCGGCGCGGAGGACGTGCATGGTTTCGGTGCCGTACGCGGTGATGTTGAATTCCGCGCCGGCCGCGGCCACGGCCTCCCACGTGGTGAGCCCGTACCAGGCCGGGATGTTGATTTCGTAGGCCAGCTCGCCGGAGAACGAAATCCGGCAGACCCGGGCGGCCACGCCGGAGGCGAGGGTGGTTTCCTTGAAGGTCATGAACGGGAAGGCCTCGGCCTCCAGTCCGCCGTCGGCGGCGAGTTCGGGGGCGAGTTTGGCGATCACGGCCCGGGATTTGGGTCCGACGACGGCGATCGTGGACCACTGCTCGGTCACCGAGGTGCAGTGCACGTCCAGGTCCGGCCATTCGGTCTGCAACCATTCCTCCAACCAGTCCAACACCTTCGCGGCGCCGCCGGTGGTGGTGGTCATGAAGAACCGGTCCTGATCCAGGCGCAGCGTCACGCCGTCATCGAAGATCATCCCGTCCGGGGTGCACATCACCCCGTAGCGGGCCGAGCCCGGGGCGAGCTTCTTGAACGCGTTCGTGTAGATGCGGTTCAGGAACTCCCCGGCGTCCTTGCCGCGGATCTCGATCTTGCCCAGCGTGGTGGCATCCATAAACCCCACGGAGTCCCGGACCGCGGCGCACTCGCGCAGCACCGCCGCGTCCATGTCCTCGGTGCCCTGCGGGTAGTACCAGGGCCGCTTCCACTGCCCGACGTCCTCGAACAGGGCACCCTTGGCCTCGTGCCACGGGTGGATCGAGGTCTTACGGGCCGGGTCGAAGAGTTCCCCGCGCTGCCGGCCGGCCAGGGCCGCGAACGCCACCGGAGTGAACGGGGCCCGGTACGTGGTGGTCCCGATGTCCCCGATCCCCCGGGACGCCTCGCCGGCGGTCCGGAGAGCGGCGGCGATCACGCCGATCGCATTGACCCCGGAGGTCTTACCCTGATCGTTCGCGGTGCTGATCGAGGTGTAGCGCTTGATGTGCTCCACCGAGCGCATCCCGGCGCCGGTCGAACGCAGGACATCAGCCACCGACTGATCGCGCTGGAAGTCAACGAAGTGATGGTGCCAGTCATCCGGCCCTCCCGTCTGCCCGGGCACCAGCCAGAGCTGGCGGGTCGGGGCCGAGGCGCGCGGCGCCTCCAGGGTCAATGTGATGTCGGCGCCGGAATGGTCAGGTCGAAACCGGCCGCGCCTGCCGCCGCGGCACCGGCGGAGATGCCCTCGGCCAGGCAGTCGGCAAGGTCGAAACTGCCGCGGCCGGAGCCGATCGTCTGCTGGTCCGGGACCACACTGTTGGGCACGAACGCCGCCAGGTCCTCATCCCAGCGCAGCTTGCCCTGCCGCTGGGAATGCAGATGGACCAGCGGGGACCAGCCGCCGGAAACCGCCAGCAGGTCGCAGGGAATCTCCTCGATGCCGGAGGTGAGTTCGCCGTCGTCGTTAATGCTGCGGACGGTGACGCTCTCAACCCGGCCGCTGGCCGTTCCAGAGGCAGTGTCAGCGACCGCGCTGCCGATCAGCACCCGCGTCCCGGCAGCGGCCGCTGCGGCGGCAGTTTTGCTCAGGTGCGGCCGGGCGTCGACCACGGCTTCGACCCGGATGCCGGCGGCGCGCAGGTCCGCGGCCAGGGCGTAGGCGCTGTCGTTGGTGGTGCTGATGACCACCTTGGATCCCGCGGCGACGGCGTAGCGGTTCAGGTAACTGCGGACGGCGGAGGCGAGCATGATGCCGGGGCGGTCGTTGTTCTCGAACACCAGCGGACGTTCGTGGGCGCCGGGGGCCAGGATGACCTGCGCGGCGCGGATGTGCCAGATCCGCTGCCGGGACACCCCGGGCGCGGCGGGGCTGGAGAGGTGGTCGGTGCGGTTCTGGACGGCGATGACGTAGTTCGCGTCGTAGGCACCGAAGGCGGTGGTGCGGTTCAGGACCGTGCACTCCTCCGCGGAGATCAGCTCGGCCTCGACGTCCGCCACCCACTCCAGGGCCGGCTTGCCCTCAATGCTCTCCACCAGTCCAGGTGCAGTGGACCCTGACAGGAGCGAGCCGCCCAGTTCGGGCTGGTCATCGATCAGGATCACCCGGGCACCGGTCCGGACGGCCTGCCGGGCCGCGGCCAGGCCGGCGGGACCGCCGCCGATGACCAGGACATCGGCGTGGACGTACTTCTTGTCGTACTCGGCCCGGTCCTCGTCCGGGTCCAGCCTGCCCAGGCCGTTGAGCAGCTCCGCGCTCAGCCCGTCCACCAGGGTGACGGTGGTGGCCGGGAGCATGGACTCGGCCACGTGGCCCGGGAACCGCGGTGCGACCTTGACCAGGGCGTTGGATTCCTCGACCCCGGCGGCCATGATCCCGCGGGGCCGGTCCTCATAGAGGGAATTGCCGGCGGCGATCCGGCCGTTGGCGAGCAGGGCCGAGGCGAGGGTGTCCCCGGGGTGGCCGGTGAATTCCTCCCCGTCCACCGTGAAACGCCAGGAAATGGTGCGGTCGATGCGTCCGCCGGCGCCGAGGCGGGCGTTCTGGGAAGTCACTTGGTTGCTCCTTCCGGGGCGGTGGTGCTGGCGGGGGCGGTGCTGGTGCCGGAGATATCCGGTGCCGCGGTCCCGGTGGTCGTGCTGTCCGGGGCGGTGCTGGCGGTGCCGGACTCAGGGGCCGGGGCGGCTATGTCCGGACGGGCCGCGCCCATCGGGTAAATGGCCTGGATGTCGTAGGTGAGCGTGTCGCGGAGCATGTTGAACCACTGGCGGCAGCCGGTGCTGTGGAGCCAGCGTTCGGCGAAGGCGCCCTTGGTGTTGTCGCGGTAGAACAGGTATTCGGCCCATTCACGGTCCGTCAGCTCTGCCGGGTTTTCGGGGTAGGCCACGTGGGCCTGGCCGCCGTAGTGGTATTCGGTTTCGTCCCGGGGTCCGCAGTTGGGGCAGGGAATGAGGAGCATGTCCTTACCTCTTTCTAGTGGGCCACGGCGGCGGCGCCGTGTTCATCGATCAGGGCACCGGTTTCGAACCGTTCCAGTGCGAAGGGCTTGTTGAGCGTGTGCGGGGCGCCGGTGGCGATGGTGTGCGCGAACGTCAGCCCCGCCGCCGGGGTTCCCTTGAACCCGCCGGTGCCCCAGCCGCAGTTCACGAACATGTTCTCCACCGGCGTGGTCCCCACAATCGGGGACGCATCCAGGGTGGTATCGACAATCCCGCCCCAGGTCCGGAGCACGTGCGCCCGGGCAAAGATCGGGAAGAGCTCGACCGCGGCCGCCATCTGGTGCTCGATCACGTGGAAGGACCCGCGCTGGCCGTAGCCGTTATAGGAATCCACCCCGGCGCCCATGACGAGCTCGCCCTTGTGCGCCTGGGAGACATAGACGTGGACATGGTTGGACATCACCACGGTCGGGTGGACCGGTTCGTGCAACTCCGAAACCAGGGCCTGGAGCGGGTGGGACTGGATGGGCAGCCGGAAACCGGCCATCTCCGCCAGGACCGAGCTGTGCCCGGCAGCGCACAGGCCGACCTTTTCGGTGTGGATCGTGCCGCGGCTGGTCTTGACGCCCACCACACGGTTGCCGTCCTTGAGGAAGCCGGTCACTTCACAGTTCTGGATGATGTCCACACCGAGCTCATCACACTTGCGGGCGAACGCCCACGCAACATGATCGTGCTTGGCGATCCCGGCCCGGGGCTGGTACGTGGCGCCCATGACCGGGTAGCGGATGTTGTCATTGATGTTCAGGATCGGGCAGAGTTCCTTGACCTGGGCCGGGTCCAGCCATTCCGCGTCCACCCCGTTGAGCTTGTTCGCCCCCACCCGGCGCATACTCTCACGCACATCCCCCAGGGTGTGCGCGAGGTTCATCACCCCGCGCTGGCTGAACAGGAAGTCATACTCAAGTTCCTCCGGCAGGATCTCCCACAGCTTCAGGGCGGTCTCGTAAATCGCCGCGCTCTCATCCCACAGATAGTTCGACCGGATGATCGTGGTATTCCGGGCCATGTTCCCGCCCGCCAGCCAGCCCTTCTCCAAAATCGCGATATTCGTCATCCCATGGTTCTTCGCCAGGTAATACGCCGTCGCCAAACCATGCCCGCCGCCACCGACAATCACCGCGTCATAGCTCTTCTTGGGCTCCGCGATTGCGCCAAAGGAAGTCCGGGTGCTCCGGAAGCTGTTCGGCCATCATGCCACCTCGGTCACGTCAGAGGAAAGGTTGGGGTAGAGAGGGAACTTGCCGGCCAGGATTTCAACCCGCTGCCGGAGTTCCGCCACGGTCTCGTCGCTGAATTCGCGCTTGAGTGCTGCAGCGATAATGTCCGCAACCTCGGTGAATTCCGTCTTCCCGAAGCCACGCGCGGCGAGGGCCGGCGTGCCGATACGAAGACCGGAAGAGACCATCGGCGGACGCGGGTCGAACGGCACAGCGTTGCGGTTGACCGTGATGCCGATCCGGTGCAGCCGGTCTTCGCCCTGCTGGCCGTCCAGTTCCGAGTGCCGCAGATCCACCAGGACCAGGTGCACGTCAGTGCCACCGCTGACTACGGTTACGCCGGACTCTGCAACGTCAGCGGACAGCATGCGTTCTGCGATGATACGGGCGCCTTCGAGGGTGCGTTCCTGGCGGTCACGGAATGCCGGCTCAGCAGCGAGCTTGAACGCAACAGCCTTCGCGGCAATGACATGCTCCAGCGGGCCGCCCTGCTGTCCGGGGAACACCGCGGAGTTGACCTTCTTGGCGATGTCGGCGTCGTTGGTCAGGATCACACCACCGCGCGGGCCGCCAAGGGTCTTATGGGTGGTACTCGTGACGATGTGGGCGTGAGGCACGGGGTTGGGGTGCAGCCCTGCGGCCACCAGGCCGGCGAAGTGCGCCATGTCCACCATGAGGTACGCGCCCACCAGATCCGCAATGCGGCGGAACTCCGCGAAATCCAGCTGCCGGGAATAAGCGGACCAGCCGGCCACGATCAGCTTCGGCTGGTTCTCAACGGCCAGGCGCTCAACTTCAGCCATGTCAATACGCATGGTGTCTTCGGCGACACCGTACGGGACCACTTTGTAGAGCTTGCCGGAGAAGTTGATGCGCATCCCGTGTGTCAAGTGGCCACCGTGTGCGAGGTTCAGCCCCAGAATGGTGTCGCCGGGCTGGATCAGGGCGAACATCGCGGCGGCGTTGGCCTGGGCGCCTGAGTGGGGCTGCACATTGGCGAATTCCGAGCCGAACAATGACTTAAGACGGTCGATGGCCAACTGCTCAACCACGTCAACGTGCTCGCATCCGCCGTAGTAGCGCTTGCCCGGGTAGCCCTCGGCGTACTTGTTGGTCAGGACGGATCCCTGCGCCTCCATGACCGCGGTCGGCGCAAAGTTTTCGGAGGCGATCATCTCCAGGGTGCCCTGCTGGCGCAGCAATTCCTGTTGCACGGCGGCGTGGATCTGGGGATCGGTCTCTGCGAGCGAGCGGGTCAAAACGTCGACCATCATGTCTCCTAGTCTATCTAATATCCGGTTGATATATTAGTTCAGTGACTCAAGTATGCTATCCATGCCGGCGAGTGTCAACAGATTTTCCAGCCGGTTTGAATGGCGAGGCCAGGGCCACGCGGCGGACCAAAGCGGCCCGGAACGGACTAAAGCGCAGCCCGTCACGGGCTGCGCTTTAGCTTCCTGGTCGGCCGCGTCCGCCTTAGGCGGCGAAAAGAGCCTCGCGTACCGCGTGCTCGAAGCCACTGACGTGGATCCGGGCGAGTTCAGCAGCCCCTTCCTCATCTCCGTCGATAACGGCGCGGAGCAGGTCTACATGCTCATGGACGTGCCGGGAGAGGTCGGGCAGGCGATCCAGGACCATGCACCAGATTCGGGTTGCGAGATTGTCGTAGCGGATCAGGACATCTTCGAGGTGCGGATTGGCGGCGGCCGCATAAATGCCTCGGTGCACGCTGGCGTCCAGCCGCAGCGTTTCGACGACGGACGCGGCGCTGGCGTCGAACGCCTCGACGGCGCGCATGATCTCTCGCAGCTTCTCCCTGGCCGGCGCTGTGGCTACGCGCGCGGCCCGGGCAGCAGCATGGGGTTCGAGCTGCGTGCGGATTTCGGAAATGAACGCAAGGTCAGTCACTTCCACGCGCGTCGCGAACGTTCCTCTCCGCGGGTAGGACACAACGAGGCGATCGAGCTCCAGCCGTTTCAAGGCTTCGCGCACCGGCGTCCGACCGACGCCAAGATCCTTGGCGAGCTGGTCGTCATTAAGTAGATCGCCGGGCTTGATGTCCAGCATCAGCAGCCGGTCCCGAATGCGCTCGTAGGCTATATCCGCCAGCGACCTCCTTGCGGCATCATCACCAGCACTGACCCACGCTTCAACAGCCATCTGCGGACCCTTTCCGATTCAAGGAGGAAGGCTATTGACCTCTCCTAATGACCAGTATACGCTGGTGATCAAATCTAATATATCAGTATTAATTCTTAGAATATATCTAAAGGCGGAGACATGACGCTAATGGCGACAGACTCATCTACCAGCACGCTGCCCCAGCCGGAGGTTCTTGCGGAAGACCAGTCAAAGAAGTTCGTTCTCACATTGTCGTGCGTCGAACGCGCAGGCATCGTCCACGCGGTCACCACGTTCCTCTTTGAGCGTGGCTTCAACATCGAAGAACACCAGCAGTTCGATGACGGCCTCCGCCAGACTCTGCATCTGCGCACCGCATTCTCGGGCCCCTCTGCCTACACTCCGGACGGACTCGAGGAAGAATTCCGTTCGATCGCTGACCGCTTCGACATGAAGTTCAGCTTTCATGACGAGACGAAGCAACGCCTCCTCGTAATGGTGTCCAAGTTCGGCCACTGCCTGAACGACTTGCTGTTCCGGTGGCGGGGCGGAAGCCTCGGCGGCGACATCGCCCTCGTGGTATCCAACCATGAAACCCACCGGGCCATGGCCGAGGCTGCCGGCGTCCCCTTCGTCTACCTCCCGGTCACCCCCGAAACCAAGTCAGATGCCGAGCGGCGCTTGCTGGAACTGGTCGACGAGCACAACATCGACCTCGTCGTCCTCGCGCGGTACATGCAGGTACTGTCCGACGACCTTTGCCGCTCTTTGGAAGGCCGCGCTATCAACATTCACCATTCCTTCCTCCCGGGATTCAAGGGGGCGCGCCCCTACCACCAGGCCTACGACCGAGGCGTAAAGCTGGTGGGCGCCACGGCCCACTACGTCACTGCGGAACTGGATGAGGGACCAATCATCGAACAGGAAGTCATTCGGGTCGACCACAGCTACGGACCGACCGCCCTTTCAACGGTTGGCCAGGACGCAGAGGCACTGGCACTGTCCCGCGCCGTGCGCTGGCACTGCCAACACCGCGTGCTGCTGGATCGGACCAGCACCGTCGTGTTCCGGTAGGTAGAAGCCCCCAAACCCGCAGAGCCAACACTCGAAGATCAGCAGGAGAAACCACATGGCATCGACGCCAACCATTGTCATTATCGGAGCTGGAATCGTCGGCACGAACCTGGCCGACGAACTGGTCACCCGGGGTTGGAACAACATCACCGTCCTGGACCAAGGGCCGCTGAACATGCCCGGGGGCTCCACGTCCCACGCCCCGGGCCTTGTGTTCCAGACGAATCCGTCAAAGTCCATGGCGCTCTTCGCCCAGTACACGGTGGAGAAGCTGTTGTCCTTGACCGAGGACGGCGTCAGCTGTTTCAACCAGGTCGGCGGCCTCGAGGTCGCCACCACCGAGACCCGTCTCGCTGACCTGAAGCGGAAGCTCGGATACGCAGCATCGTATGGAATCAAGGGCACGATGCTTTCGCGTGAAGAGTGCATGGAGCTCTACCCGCTCCTGAACGAGGAAGATATCCTGGGCGGACTCCATGTCCCCAGCGACGGGCTGGCCAACGCCGCCCGCGCCGTTCAGCTGCTGATCAAGCGTACGGAAGCCGCGGGCGTCAAGTACCGGGGCAACACCACGGTCACGGGTATTGAACAGTCCGGCCGGCGCGTCACGGGCGTACAGACGTCCGAAGGTGTTATTCCCGCGGACATCGTGGTTTCCTGCGCAGGATTCTGGGGGGCGAAGATCGGCGAAATGATTGGCATGTCCGTCCCGCTTCTGCCCTTGGCTCACCAGTACGTCAAGACCACTCCGGTGCCGGCGTTGAAGGGCAAGAACGACCTGCCTAACGGGGCTTCCTTGCCCATTCTGCGACACCAGGACCAGGACCTTTACTACCGCGAGCACGGCGAACGCTACGGCATCGGCTCCTATGCTCACCGCCCCATGCCCGTGGACCTGGACGAACTCGGCACCTTTGAGCCCGACACGATCAGCGAACACAACATGCCCTCCCGGCTGGATTTCACCGTGGAGGACTTCCTCCCGGCGTGGGAAGCCACCAAGCGGATCCTGCCCGCGCTGCGGGAAAGCGACATAGAGGATGGCTTCAACGGCATCTTCTCCTTCACTCCTGACGGCGGATCCCTGGTGGGCGAGTCCAAGGAGTTGGACGGGTTCTTCGTCGCCGAAGCCGTGTGGGTGACCCACTCTGCCGGTATCGCGCGCGCCGTTGCCGAACTCCTGACTACCGGACGGTCGGAGATTGATCTGGGCGACTGCGATATTCATCGCTTTGAAGAGGTCCAGCTGACTCCCGAATACGTCAGCGAAACGTCACAGCAGAATTTCGTGGAAATCTACGACGTCCTCCACCCTCTCCAGTCCAAGCTCTCCCCCCGCAACCTCCGAGTGAGTCCGTTCCACGCCCGCCACAAGCAGTTGGGCGCGTTCTTCCTCGAGGGCGGCGGATGGGAACGCCCCTACTGGTTCGAAGCTAACGCGGAGCTACTCAAGGAGATGCCGGACAGCTGGCTGCCGCCAGCCCGCGACGCCTGGTCTGGGATGTTCAGCTCGCCTATTGCCGCCGCTGAAGCTTGGAAGACCCGCACGGCAGTGGCCATGTACGACATGACTCCGCTCAAGCGCCTCGAGGTCTCCGGCCCGGGAGCCCTGAAGCTGCTGCAGGAACTCACCACCGCGGACATGGCCAAAAAGCCCGGCGCAGTCACCTACACCCTCCTGCTGGACCACGCCGGCGGCATCCGAAGCGACATCACCGTGGCCCGGCTCAGCGAAGACACCTTCCAGCTCGGAGCCAACGGAAACATCGACACTGCCTACTTCGAGAGGGCAGCCCGCCACCAGACTGAAAGCGGGAGCGCCAGCGACTGGGTCCAGGTCCGCGACACGACAGGCGGCACGTGCTGTATTGGCCTCTGGGGACCTCTCGCCCGGGACCTGATCAGCACCGTCAGCACCGACGATTTCAGCAACGACGGTCTCCGCTACTTCCGCGCTAAGGATGTAGTCATCGGCGGGGTCAACGTCACGGCCATGCGCCTGTCCTACGTCGGCGAGCTGGGCTGGGAACTCTACACAAGTGCAGACAACGGGCAGCGCCTCTGGGATGCGCTGTGGAAGGCCGGCCAGCCTCACGGTGTCATCGCGGCAGGCCGTGCAGCGTTCGGCGCGCTGCGTCTTGAAAAGGGCTACCGCTCCTGGGGCACGGACATGACCACCGAGCACGACCCCCTGGAAGCCGGACTGGGATTCGCCGTGAAGATGGCCAAGGAATCCTTCGTCGGAAAGACAGCGTTGGAGGGCCGTACCGAGGAAAACTCCGCACGACACCTGCGCTGCCTGACGGTCGATGACGGCCGCAGCATCGTCCTGGGCAAGGAACCGGTCTTTTACAAGGAACAGGCAGTCGGCTACGTCACCAGCGCGGCCTACGGATACACCGTCGCCAAACCGATCGCCTACGCATACCTCCCATCCGCTGTCACCATTGGGGACGCGGTTGAGATCGAGTACTTCGGCCGGCGTATCCAGGCCACGGTCACCGCGGATCCGCTGTACGACCCTACGATGACCCGGCTCCGCGGTTAACACCCCGCCGACCTCTTCAAGGCAGCGGCCCGGACCCATCCCTCGAACGAGAGTCCGGGCCGCAGCCTTCCAGGGATCTCATACTCAGGAAGACACATGATCAGTTCAGAAACCATCAACGGCTACCTCACCAGCCTTGCCGCACGCGAGCCCACCCCCGGCGGTGGCGCCGTCGCAGCAATCCACGCCGCCCAGGGGGCGGCACTCGTGGCCATGGTTGGCAGGTACACCACCGGGCCGAAGTACGACCAGCACGCCGAACTCGTTCAAAGGATCATCAGCGCTGCGGACGGACTGGTGGTCGAGGCGCTGCGGTTGGCGGACGCTGACCAACAGGCGTTCCAGGGCGTCATCGACGCGTACAAACTTCCGGCCGGGACGGAAGTCCTCAAAGCCGCACGAACGGAATCCATCCAGGATGCCCTCATCCTGGCTGCGCAGCCCCCTGCGCAACTCATCAAGCTAGCCGGCGCCGTCGTGGAACTTGCCACGGAACTTTTCGAGGTCGCCAACGCCAACGTGATCAGCGACATCGCCGCAGCCGCAGACGCAGCCCGCGCAGCCGCCACCACCGCCCGGGTGAACATCGACATCAACGTGGTCGCCATCAAAGACGCCGCGGCCCGTTCCCTGTTGGCTGACCAGACCGACGGCGTTGAGGAAAAGGTCATCTTGGCAGCAGACTCCCTCGTAGGGCGCGTGCGCGGAAGGATCCTCGGTTGAGCACCGTACTCCTCTCAGGAAAAACACTGGCAAAGACCATCCAGCAGAAGGCCCGTGAAGGGTCGCAGGACCTTGCAGCCGACGGGCTGCGGCCCACGCTCGCAGTCGTTGTGGCCACCGACGACGGCTCCACGCATTGGTATGTCCGTTCCATCGAACGGGCCGCAGAAAAAGCCGACATCAGTTGCCGGATCCTGGACCTTGGCCACGGTGCCAGCGGACAGGCCTTGGCCGCGGTCCTGAAGGACCTCAGCGCCGATCCTTCAGTAAACGGCATCATCCTCCAGACGCCGCTGCCTCCCGGCGTCCAGACGGATAAGCTGGTCGGGCACATCGCCCCGGAGAAGGACATCGATGGCGCGAACCCGTTAAGCCTGGGACGACTGGCTGTCGGCCAACCCGCGTTCGCACCTGCCACCGCGCGCGCCGTCGTCGAGATCCTTGACCACTTTGACATCCCGCTGGCTGGCCGGAACGTCGTCATCATTGGCCGTTCCGCCGTCGTGGGAAAGCCGCTGTCCCTGCTGCTACTGGAACGCGACGCCGCGATAACTATCTGCCACTCCAAATCAGGTCCGCTGGAGAAATACACCAAGGCCGCCGACGTCGTGGTCGTCGCAGCCGGGCACACCGGTTTGCTGATCGGCGACCATGTTTCTTCAGCGGCCACAGTGATCGACGTCGGCACCAACGTCCTTCCCGACGGATCACTCGTGGGGGATGTCGACGAAGCCAGCGTGCGCGGCGTCGCCGCGGCACTGACACCGGTCCCCGGCGGCGTCGGCGCCGTCACCACATCACTGCTTCTCCTGCACACGACCGAGGCCGCTCGACAGCAGTCGCGTGATTTAGCCCTGGAAGCCGCCGGATAATCCACGGTAGCCGCACCTGCCGGTCGCTGAAGGCCGTCGTCGTTGGCGTCGAAGGCGCGGATACCGCTGGCCGGGTCCGTCATGTCCGCCTACGCCGGCGGTCCTGGTCCGGGCTACAGCACAGCCCTGATGAGGTTCTCGAAATCGGTGACGTGCTTGGTGGTCAACCGCGCAGCGGCATCGGAGTCCCCCGCCGCGATGCACTCGAGGAGCTCAATATGCTGGGAAATATGCTCCGACACCGGCGGGAGCTTTTCCAGCACCAAGGACCAAATCCGCGTGGCCAGATTGTCGTAACGAATCAGGACCTCCTCGAGGTGCCGGCTCCCGGTGGCGCGATAGATCGTCCGGTGCACCCGCATGTCCAGGCGCATAAGATCCTGCTGCGACTGCAGCGCTGGCAGCAACTGCGCTACTTCCAGCGCAAAGTCCCGGAGCTCCTTGCGAAGCTGCGTCGACGCAATCCGCGCAGCCCGCGCGGCTGCCGCCGGCTCCAGAAGCTGCCGGATCTCGGAGATTTCAGCCAGATCCTTAATGTCCACGCCCGAGGCGAACGTTCCGCGCCGCGGATAGGCCACCACCAAATGGTCGCTCTCAAGCCGTTTCATAGCTTCGCGGATTGGCGTCCGGCCGACACCGAGGCGTCTGGAAATGACTTCATCGTTGAGGGGCTCACCGGGCTTGATGTCCAGGACAATCAGTTCATCGCACAGGATTCGATAAGCGAAGTCGGCAAAGGATTCGTCGTCCTGCCGCTGCGGCACCGAGGAACCCCCCGCCTCCACCGGTAATCCGCCAGCGTTTGCCATGTTCAAGTCCCCTCCCGATGTGCGTCCGAGCCTTGACGCCCCGACTCCCAGTCAATAATATTCCTACAACTGATATATCAATACCTATACACAAAAATGTCAAGAGCCGGGTGTCTTCCGGCATGGATGAGGGCTCCTGAGGGCACCGGACGGTCAACGCGTAAGCCACGAACGGAGAGCAATGAGCCGTGAAGCTGTTGTAAAGGTGCGACTGGAGGTCGTTCCCTCCGCCGATCTGCTCACGGCGCTCCCCCACGCGTTTGAGGCTCCCGGCTCCGTAGGCGTGACCTGCCTTCCGCACCACGGGCCTGAACGTACCGTAGAAAAATCCACGCGTCTGGCGCGCCTGGGATACCATGCGGTTCCCCATCTGGCCGCCCGCAGCATCACCAGCAAGACCCACCTGCATGCCCTGTTGCTGGAGTTGCAGGGGGCGGGAGTCTCCGAGTTGTTTGTAGTTGCCGGCGACCGCCGCACCCCCGCGGGCCCCTACGCCTGGAGCGGACAGCTCTTGGAGGCAGTCACAGCGTATTCCGCTGACTTTTCCGTAGGCATTGCCGGGCTCCAATGCCACGATCGTCTGCTGGGCCATGGGCTTTGACCCAGCACAAACACTCAGTTCCCACGCTTCGGGACGTCGTCAACGTGCTGCTTCTCCAGGGCAACATCGGTAAGCCCGGAGCAAGAGTATGCCCCGTCCGCGGCCACTCAAACGGTCAGGGCGACCGCACCATGGGCATCTTCGAAAAGATGCCTGAGGCGTTCCACGACAGGCTGGACCAGGAGTTCAAGTTCGATTCCCCTCGCAAGCACGGCTACGACACTGTTGCTGCGATTCGTGCCATGCGGGGCGGCAAGATGCGCGTCTTTCTCGGAATGGTTGGAAACTTTGTCCGGGTGGCCCCGGATTCCATCCAGAAGTGGCCATCGTGTGCAACCCTGCCCATGAGCTTTTCACCGACATTGACAACCTCCCGCTGCCCAACACGCCTCAAGCTGCCTGGTCCTTCAGACGCTGCGCTCACATGACCAGTTCAACCCCACCATCTACGGAAAGGATGACCGGCACCGCGGTATTCACGGCGGCCGCAGGGTGGTTCTCGTCAATGAGTCTGACGTCGCTAGGGACGACTCACAACCCAGGTTGTTGATGCGCTGGTCAGTTCGCTGCGGCCTCCGGGGACCATTGTGTTAGCCGAGTGCGAGCACCTCTGCGTGTCGATGCGCGGCGTCCGTAAGCGCGGCGCCAAGACCATCACTTCCGCCGTCCGCGGGGAGCTCCGCCTGCCGACGGCCCGGGCTGAGGCGCTCAGCGTGATACACGACCGTCAAAAAATCTCTGGACACACACCCTGTCCTGCAATACTCTGTTTCTGATATATCTTTACGGCCCATTGAAATATTTCAGTGAAGTGTGAAGGAGGACCATATTTGATACCACCTTCCCGGTCGGCTCTCCCCTCCGCTTTAAGCCCATCATCGGCAGCGCCGTCGGGGATGACCGCACGATCGCATCCGCAAGAGCAGCGGCCCGGAGCTAGGCATCATCAGGCGGCCCGACTGGTACTAGGGCCTCTCCCGATTTCCATCCACATCACGGATGGACCGTCCCGTTCCCGTGAACGATGCTTCGATGGCCCAAGAACCTGGGGAGGTAGCTCGTCGAAGCATCGCTTTCGGGCAGCGGGCCGCAACGAATTCCTCACAACACAGCAAGTATCCAAGGAGCGTCCATGTTAGGAAAGAGAGCAGTCGCCTATAAGGAACCCGGTGTCGTCGGTCTCCCCGCGCTTCGAGCTTTTCCCCTCGATGACACGTGCACCCCCTAGGACGCTCCACCGGCCAAGCTGCCGGTCCGCTCCGACAATATGGCATTGATCGACGGCGACCTCATAATACCCAGACGACGGAAGCCCCCACCTCTCACTAGGCCTGACGGTAGACGGCCACGTCTACCCACCGATCCATCCATCAAAGGAAATCATTCATGGCAATAGACACTGGATCCCCTCTTCGGGGCGACACCAATGACTCTTCTGCTCCCGGCCATGGCGCCGATGTAGACGAGCCTGAGCGACACGAAAGCGACGAACAGATCCTGCACGAACTGCGGGAGAGCGAAGCAGATCTTTCAGCCGGAAGGCGTTCCGGCCGCCGGTTTGAGGGCCTGGACAAGGTCATCTTCGGGGTGACCGGGGCCCTGGCATTGGCCTTCGTGGTGTGGGGGTTCACCAACTCCGCATCCCTTGGCGAGTCGTCTGACGCCGCGCTGGGATGGGTCATCGAAAACACCGGCTGGATATTCGTCAGCTTGGCGTCGCTCTTTGTCATTTTTGTCCTGTGGCTGGCGCTGGGACGCTTTGGCAATATCCCTCTCGGAAGGGATGGTGAAAAACCCGAATTCCGGACCGTCTCCTGGATCGCCATGATGTTTAGTGCGGGCATGGGCATCGGACTTGTCTTCTACGGCGTGGCCGAACCGCTTTACCATTACGTCGCACCGCCGCCGGGCACGGTGTCCGGTGTCACGCCGGAGGCTGTCCAGACAGCCATGGCCACCTCTATCTTCCACTGGAGCGTGCACCCCTGGGCCATGTTTGCAGTTGTTGGCATCGCCATGGCGTACAGCACCTTCCGCCTCGGCCGGCGTCAGCTCATTTCCTCGGCATTCACTTCCCTCTTCGGAAAGCGGGTGGACGGACCCGCCGGCAAGATCATCAACATGCTGGCCATCTTCGCCACCCTCTTCGGCACCGCCGCCTCACTGGGCCTCGGAGCCCTGCAGATATCCAGTGGCCTGCAGTTCAACGGCTGGGTCGGCGAAATCGGCTCTCCCGTACTGGTTGTGATCATTACCGTCCTGACGATCTGCTTTGTGGCCTCCGCGGCCTCAGGCATCTCCCGCGGCATCCAGTGGCTCTCCAATATCAACATGGTGCTTGCACTGACGCTGGCTGCAATTGTCTTCATTGTCGGCCCCACTCTGTTCATTCTGAACCTGGTCCCCGCCGCCATCGGAGACTACGTACGGGACCTGCCATCGATGGCCTCCCGGACCGAGGCTGTGGGGGACGAAGCCCTCCGTGAGTGGATGTCCGGCTGGACGATCTTCTACTGGGCCTGGTGGGTCTCGTGGGCCCCGTTCGTCGGAATCTTCATCGCGCGCATCAGCCGCGGCCGCACCATTCGCCAATTTGTCACCGGGGTCCTGCTCGTGCCCAGCGCCGTCAGCGTCATCTGGTTTTCGATCTTCGGCGGCACTGCCTTCGACATCCAGCAACGTGCTGATGCCACGGCCGACACCACCGATGGCCTGGTCAAGATTGTTGACGGCGCGCCCAGCATCTCTTTCCAAGGCGCACTGTTCGACCTGATCCGCAACCTCGATGTCCCCCCGGCCGTCGGCGTCGGAATTGCCCTGCTCGCCATGGTCCTGATCGGCATCTTCTTCGTCACCAGCGCCGACTCGGCCTCCATCGTCATGGGTTCGCTGAGCTCCAACGGGCGACTGGAGCCCTCCAGGGGAGTGCTGATCTTCTGGGGAGTCCTGACCGGAGCTATCGCGGCCGTCATGTTGCTGGCCGGCGGGGATGACCCAAGTGCTGCATTGAACGGGCTGAAAAACATCACGATCGTCTCCGCACTGCCCTTCGTAGTCGTCATGTTCCTGCTTTGCTTCGCACTGGTCCGGGATTTGCGCCGCGATCCCATCGCCTTGCGGCACCGCCTGGCAGAATCCGTCGTCGAACGCGCCATCCGCGCCGGCGTCGACGAACACGGCGGGGTCCAATTCGACCTCGTGACGAAACACGAATGCGACGAAAAGAGTCCGGACTCCGATCGTCCGGGCGAGGACTCCCACGAAGAGCTTCTCGACCGTCGAAGCCCGGCATCCGGACCCGGGCAGTAAATAGCTGCACACCTCAAACAACAACCGGCCTAGGCGGCACGCGGCTTGTTCCGGCCGCGTGCCGCCTAGGCACAACCGCCTCCAGCGCATGGCAAAGGATATCTACATGTTCCAGCACCACGAGCCAGAACAGTCCCGGCTCGTATGTTGACAATGACCTGGGTCCCCGCTGGCTTCGGCGGGATCCCGTGCCCTGAAGAGGAATCCTTGGTGCCCCGTCCGGGTTAGCGGTTCGTTTAGTGCAGGGCTGAAGGCCGCGCGGACGGGTCACGATCTTCTGGACCTGCCGGCTCGTCGGCAACGAATCGCGGCCGTGCCATTTCAGAGATCGTCTTCGGGCCGGGCGGTGAGGATCCGATTGGCGCTGGCCTGCAGGATCCCGAGTGACTCCTGGATTAAGGGCGATACGATGCTGCCCCTGCGCACCGCAGCGACAATGCGCCGTGTGGGCTTCCCCCTTCCGGTAATGCGCAGTCGAACCACATTTTCGGCACTATGCAGGGGCGCCAGTCGCGGCAGCAGGCCCACGCCCAGCCCCGCACCAACGAAAGCGATCTGGGTTTCCCATTCAACGGCCTCATGGGCAATCCGCGGTGTCACCCCGACTGCCGTGAACGCCGCGGTAAAGAGGGAATGGTAGGTGGAACCGGCCGTCTCGGTGATCCAGGGTTCCGACGCCAGTTCTTCGAGCGTTACCGTTTCCCGCGATGCCAACGGATGGTCGGAGGGAATGATCACGTCCAGTGGATCGTCGAGCAGAACGGTCTGCTCGAAGCGCGGATCTTCCTCAACATAGGTGTCGGACTGCATGGCGATGATGACCGCGAGGTCGATTCGCTCGGCAACCAACAAGTCGAAGCAGCGGGCCGGGTTGGCCTCGATGACGTGCACCTCCAGCAGGGGGCGTGTTGAGCGCAGGGTGGCGGCCAGCGGCGCGAGCAACTGGGCGGCCGCCGTGGAGAATCCGCCGAGGCCAAAACGGGACTGCACCTGGTCGCCGGCTGTCATGGCCGCGGCGCGCAGGCTCTCCCAATCCGCTATCAGGGTGTCCGAGCCCGCCACGAGAAAGCGGCCCGTGGCGGTCAGCCGCACACCCCGGCCGTCCTTCGTCAGCAGCTGCATTCCAAGCACACGCTGAAGTTCCCGCAACTGTGCAGAGACAGCGGAGGGAGAATAACCGGTGAGCTCTGCAGTCGCACCAACGGTGCCGCATCGGGCAAACACCCGAAGTGTTATGAGCCGCGGATCAATCATGCACCCATTGTGCACGGTTATTTCCAAAATGTTGCGCTTTTTTCGCAGATCAATTGTTTCTAATCTCATGACTAGAACGTCTTTCGACCCCGCCGGTTGCACCGACCAACCCGTGGTCTCCACGAATCGCACACTTACCCAGCCCTTCCGAGAGGAACCACATGTCTGTCCCGGTGAACGTGCCCCTTAATTCACGCGGCAAACTCGCTTCAACACTGCCTGCCGAGCAGCTGGCGGAAATCACCGAGTTGTTCGATTTCCGGCGCGTGGGATATTCCCTCGATGCCCCCTTCTACACCGATCCGACAATTTTCAATATCGACATGCAGGCCATTTTTGGCCAGCACTGGGTCTTTGCCGCCAGCATCGCCGAGCTCCCGGAGCCGGGCGACTACGTCACCGTCGACTATGGACCCTACTCCCTGATCGTGCTGCGCAACGACGACGGCGGCGTGAACGTCCTGCACAACGTGTGCCGCCACCGCGGCGCACGCGTCCTCACCGAACCAGCGGGGTCAACAGGGAACCTGGTTTGCGGCTACCACTCCTGGACATACTCTCCCGAAGGCAATTTGATCCATGCCTCGTCACCGGGGGAAACGAAGTTCGACAAGGGCTGCTTCGGCCTAAAGCGCGCCCACAGCCGCGTGTTCGCCGGACTTGTCTTCGTCTGTATTGCGGACGAACCGCCGACGGATTTCGACGAAACGGGCAAGATCTTCGAGCCCTACCTCGCGCCCCACGATCTGTCGAAGACAAAAATCGCCTACCAACAGAACATCATCGAGGAAGGCAACTGGAAGCTCGTCATGGAGAACAACCGTGAGTGCTACCACTGCGATGGCCATCCGGAACTCGCCTGCTCTCTCTTTCCAACCTGGGGCCTGACGGAGGGCCTGATCCCGCCCCATCTCGAGGAGGTATGGGACCGCAATAAGGAAGCGCAGTCCATGCTTGAGGACCGTTGCCGCCGCTACGGTCTTCCCTACGAGGTTGTCGAGGAGCTGGACACCCGCGTAGCGGGCATCCGCATCTCACGAGAATCGCTCGACGGTGACGGCGAGTCGTTCTCCCCTGACGGGCACCGGCTCTCCAAGAAGCTGCTCGGCGACTTGCGGGACTTCCGGCTCGGCCGCTGCTCGATGCACCTGCAGCCCAACAGCTGGTTCCACTTCCAGAGCGACCACGTCATCACGTTCGCCGTCTTCCCCGTCAATGAACACCAGACGCTGGTACGCACCACCTGGCTGGTGGCTGACGACGCTAAAGAAGGCGTCGACTACGACCTGGAGAAGCTCACCCACACCTGGAAGCAGACCAATCTGCAGGACAAGGCGTTTGTGGAGCTGTGCCAAAAGGGCGCCGCAAGTCCCGCCTACGAGCCCGGCCCGTACATGAAGAGCGAATACCAGGTCGAGGCGTTCATCAACTGGTACGTCCAGCGCGTGCAGGAGCACTTGGCATGACCGAGCTCCGCACCGTCCCGGCAAGCCAGGAACCACAGCGCATTCGCGGACTGGAGATGCCGTGGAACAGGGTGATGGGAGGCACCGACGGACCCGCCGGCGCCGCCCGCGCGTTGGGGCCCTGGCATCCGCAGGAGTTCACGGCCGAATGCGTCCAGACCGTTCCCGAAGCGGACGGCATGATGACCTTCGTGTTCCGTCGCTCCGACGGCGCGCCCCTGGCGTTCCGTGCAGGCCAGTACGTGAACGTCGCCTTTCCCGTGAACGGCGAGGATCAGGATCCGGTCGACCGCAGCTACTCGCTGTCCAGTTCGCCCACCAAACCGTGGACCTTCAACATCACAGTCAAGTGTGACCGCTCGGGACAGGTCTCACCATGGGTGCACGAGAACGTCAAGCCCGGCACCGTCCTCGACATGCTCGGTCCGGTCGGGGCATTCCACCTGCCCGACGCCGACCGGCGGGCACGGTACCTCTTGCTGGCCGCCGGCGCAGGTATCACCCCCATCATGTCGATGGTGCGGACCATCCACTCCCTGCCCGGAGGGGCCGATGTCGTGGTGCTTTACCACGGAGCGGCGGCCGGAGGCTTTGCTTTCCACCAGGAGTTGGCCTACATCGCCTCCGTGGACTCACGCGTCAAGGTCTTCTACTCCCTGGGCGACCGCAGCAGACCCGAGGGGTGGGAAGGGCTCTCCGGAAGGCTGACGGCGGCCATGCTCGACGAGGTGGCCCCCGATGCCAACGGCCGCCAAGTCTATGCCTGCGGCCCCGAGGGCTATTTGAACTCCGCCACCGAGCTCCTCAGGAAGGTCGGCGTCGACGACACCTCCATCTACATGGAGTTCTTCTCGGGAGACCGCCAAACGATCCTTGAATACGAGAAGGAACTCGCGCTGGCAGTGGACATCGCGGAGGAAATCGCCGAAGAAATCGCCGATTCCGCCGAGGACTATTTCGAAAGCCAGCCCACCGCGTTCGGGCTCTATGAGCCCGGCTACGACTCCGAGGGACCCTTGGAAGCCACGGGTCTCCCGCTGGAAACCGTCGACCCGGACGCACCTTTTGTAGACGCTGCCGACGACAACCTCGACGGCGGACCGCAGGCTGAGTCCCCCAACGCTTCAAGCTTCGACACAGTCGGAACGGGAAGCCTCACCCTGTCCTTCATGCGTACCGGCATCAACGTGCGCATCGACCCCGCCGAACACATCCTCGGGGTAGCCCAGCGTGCGGGAGTCAGGATCGGCGCGAACTGCAAGGAAGGCATGTGCGGCTCCTGCAAAATCGTCAAGCTTTCCGGGGACGTCTCGATGAACCACCAGGGCGGGATCCGGGCACGGGAAATCGATGCGGGCAAGTTCCTGCCCTGCTGCTCCACCGCGCGGACCGATATGGTAATCGATGCCTAAGGCGCGCCTCCTGAAAAACAAGGGGTATCGATGAAGCTTTCCGCCGGTGCCAGGGTCGGCTTGGCCGGAGCGGCAGTGGTCGGGGTGGCCTTTGGCATGGCTCGATACGCTTACGGTTTGACGCTTCCCGGCATCAGGCAAGAATTAGGCCTTTCCGAGTTGGTGCTCGGATTCGTCGCCAGCGCAACGTTCGCCGGCTATCTGGCTGGCTTGCTGCTCGCGGGGCCGCTCGCCGCTCGCTACGGTTCGCGCGCGCCGACAACTGTCGGCGGAATCTGCGGCGCGCTGGGAGCGGTGATCGTGACGCTTTCCCCGTCCCCCTCGCTGCTCGCTCTCGGTGTTGTCCTGGCTGGCAGCGCGGGCGGCTGGGTCTGGGCGCCCTACTCCGACATCGTGACCCGGTCGGTGCCCTTGCGGCAGCAGCCGAAAGCTTTGGCAATCATCACGACCGGCACCAGTGGCGGATTGCTGCTGCTGGCTGGTCTGGCTGTCCTCACGGTGCTGGGCTCATGGCGGATGGTCTGGGCCGGTGTAGCCCTGGCAGCTATGGCCGCTGCAGCCATGAACCTCTACCTCGTGCCGCGAATCAAGGCGGTCCCACGCCCGGAGGGACGGCGCATTGCCGCCGAACTCGCGGGAGCACTGAAGGTGCCCGCCGCCTACTCCATCGTCTTCTTCGCTGTCGTCGTTATCTACTTCACCTACGCTGTGGACGTCCTTAGTCGCCGCGACTTCCCGGCGGCAGCCATCCCGGCGCTCTACGCTGCCATCGGTCTTAGCGGCGTGGTAGGGGTGGTGGCTGGAGGCGTTGCGCAGCGGGTAGGTAGTCTACGGGTCGCAGCGCTGTGTCTCATGACGGTCGGTGCGGCGCTGGCGCTTCTCGGGTTGGCCAGTGACTCGCTGGCCACGATAGTGGCCTCGACGTGCATCTTCGGTGTGGGGTACATGACAGGATCGGCAGTGCTGGCGGTCTGGACCGCCAAGCTGGTGCCTGGCCGCGCCGGCGCAGGATTTACGGGCTGCCTGGTGGTGGGGGCTTTCAGTTCGATTGCAGCTCCGGCCATCGCCGGTGCAGTGATCCCTGGCCTGGGGCTGGGAAGGCTGCTCGTTCTCGTTGCCGCGGTGTCACTGCTCAGCGGGGTGGTGCTGATGCTGCATGGGTCGCGTCACGAGGGACGGGTTTCGACTACGACCCCTACGGCGTCCCCGGCCATCGCCGCAAACTCCGGCGGGCTCGGCGCCTCCCAAAACCCCGACACGTTCCAAGCCGGCGTCCAGGACCGCGTCACAGGCTGAGTCAAATACGGCCGACGCTGGGACAACCCCGCCCTCTGCCGCTGGACCCAATAGAACACCCTCGACAGACCCCTGAACCCCGCCAACGCCAACCGCTTCGCCTTTGCTGGATGCGACGCGGTCAACAGCGACCCGACAGGGCTGTACAGCTGGCAAGACGAAGTGGGCGGTCTAAGCGGCGCCCTCGTTACAGGGGTATTGGCAGTTGCCGGTGCGTCTGGCGGCCTAGTCACAGCCGCCGCTGGCGCTGTCATCGGCGGATGTCTAGGGGCAGCTGTGGCGGAGTGCACAACAAATACTCTGAATGGCGTGGACTCAACGCACGGCGACGTGGGATTCTCGTGCCTCGTCGGAGGCTTCCGGTTAAATGGAAAAAGCCCCGCTGGCGCGAAGCTCCAAGATCCGGACCGCAGTCTCTATTCCATGATTTTAATTGACACCGTCAGACGCCATGTTGCCAGGTCCTGAGCGTTCTCATCGGTGTTGGTGACTGTGAATGCAGAGCTTTCGGACTCACCTTGCCTACACTAGATTTGATCGTTTGTTGGCCGTCGAGGTCGCTGGTGTCCTCGCCAGTTCCTTCGAAGAGCCGCACCAGTCCGGTCGCGAAGATCTTGCCGCCGTTGACAGATCCTTTCAGGAAAATGTCCGACCGGCATTCGCCTCGCAAGGAAAAGACGGCGCTAAGAATCGGCACGTCCCTGACTGCCCGCCAGCGCCAACCACTGTTCCGCTACAGGTCAGTGCGGCAAAGACTCCAAGCGCCTGATCATGGCAGTTTGAGTGGGGACCGATTTTGCAGTCTGAGTTCCGCCTACTTCGTGGGTCGCCGGTTGATGAGTCGCAGTTTCAATTAAGCCCACCTCTCCGTTGATTCCGTCAGAGGTTTTTCCCAACGGGGATGGCAGTGATGGAGTCAAGAGTGGAGCTACTCGCGGATCCGCCCGGATGCCCGCGTCAACGCCTTGCGCCGGCCGCCTGCTGCTGTTTCCACTACGGATTTCGGCAAGACAGCCCCTTACGTTGTTGTGGTGGGTGATGTCGGGGTGGAGCTGACGGGGGGGGAACGGGCGCTGACGGCAGGAAAGCCACACGTGGCACCCGGCTGTGGGTCATCGGAACACGCGGACTCAGCGGCATACCCTGCATCGTCTGCGGGTCAGTCAGCCAGGCCATCCTGGAAAGCACCACCTCACCGGTTTTGGTGGTACCTTCCCGACCACCCCGGTCTAATAACACAGCTGATTCGGGGCACGATGAGCCGTCGCATCTGCGTGGACGCGGCCAGCGCACAGTACGTGAAGCGTCGTGTCCTAACGATCGGGCCTCAGAACATCATCAGGACGAAGCCGGCCAGGGTGCACAGGACGCCAACGGCGGTCAGGATCCATCCGAGAGCCAGGACGGGGTTATCGGTCCGGGGTTCGCCGATGCTCCACCGGGCAGGATGGCAGGTGTCGTAGTAGACAAGGACTTCATCGCCGGGCCCCAATCCGCGGGTTTGCTCGGCGGTGTGCAGGGAAAGGTGAGGGGTATTCGCGTCATCTGACCAGCGGAACCCTTTGAATCCTCCGGCTTCGAAGACTTCGGCTGTGGTGCTGGCCCACTGGCAGCGGCGTTTGGTGATGACCCAGCCGGTGATGAGCAGGGGGATACCGGGGACAAAGCCCACCCAGCTCATCAGCTCCAGGATGGGGCCAAGAAATTCTTCGGGCTCAGACATGGTCTGATTTTATGCTTGAGCTGCCCGAACGCAGCGAGGCCACTTTCGCTCATGCTGGATCCCGGAATGAGTTCCTTATGTATAAGTAGCCGGGCTGGCCCGGAAGCCGCCCAGGGCTGGACGGGGATCTCCTCTTGCGGGTCCGGCGCTTTTCCGGTGGTAGCGTGGCGGCCATGCACTTTGTTCGCGCTGCCAGGATCGCTCTGGCTTCATACGGGCACAAAGCCACGATGGCAGCCGGAGGAACACCCGCGGCCCTGTCGAAGGCCCTTAGCGCGTTTCCCCCCCGCCTTTCAGCCCAGGTCATCGTGTCCGGGTTCGCCGGCGCCGTTGCTGTCGGGACCGGTTTCCTCATGCTCCCGGTGTCCAAAGCCGGTATCGGCGGGCAACCTTTCTTGCGGCGTTGTTCACGGCTACGTCGTCGGTGTGCGTGACAGGACTGACCACAGCCGATCCCCGGTCTTTTGGACCGGATTCGGCCAGGTCGTCATCCTGATGTTGATCCAGATCGGCGGCTTCGGCGTGATGTCCTTCGGGCCGCTGCTGGACGTGGGATGCCCGGCTTGGTGACCCGGTTGGACCGCCCGTGCAGTCCAGAGCCAACTGGGCCGTGAACCTGATCTGAGCAACCTGCTACTGTTCCCGTTTGCCCCCTGACGCTGGCAGTCCCATGCATGCTCAGGCCGGTGAAGGGCTTGGGCTGTCGCGCCGTGCCACCAGCTTGCAGACGGCGATCACTAGGGCGAATACGAGCAAAACGGTGCCCCACCAGCCCGCGTGGGAGCGCCATATCCACGAGGCTCACGAAGCCACGCCCGATGAGCAGTCCGACCTGCAACCAGGACGCTCGCACAGGGTCCGGATGCGTTGCGGGCAGCCGGGTGCTGCGGGAGGGTTCGTTCCGGGGCCGCGAAACGTGAGGGAGGGTCGGTCCCGGGGTTGCGGGTGCTGCGGGAGGGTTTTGGGTTTTGGGTTTTGGGTTTTGGGGTTAAATGAGGGAGGACCCCGCACCTGGTGGTGTGGGGTCCTCGACCTGTTAAGGGGTGTCCGGCGGCGTCCTACTCTCCCACACCCTCCCGGGTGCAGTACCATCGGCGCTGTGGGTCTTAGCTTCCGGGTTCGGGATGGGACCGGGCGTTTCCCCCACGCTGTGACCGCCGTAACCTTGTCACCCGTCCCCTGGCGTGGCCGGGGGTGGGTAGTCTGTGGTTACAACTGTCACGTCCGTGTGTGGTGTTGTGATTCAGTTTTTTGGTTCTCAAGCAACGGGTTTGTTGGTTGGGAACCACATAGTGGACGCGAGCGTATCTTGTTTCTTTGTACCACCCTTGGCGGGCAAACCTCTTTTGAAGGATTGGTTTGTCCGGGTGGTGTGTGGTGTAAGTTATCGGCCTATTAGTACCGGTCAGCTTCACGAGTCGTTAGTCCTCGCTTCCACATCCGGCCTATCAACCCAGTGGTCTGGCTGGGGGCCTCTCACACGCTAGGTGTATGGAAATCTCATCTCGAAGCGAGCTTCCCGCTTAGATGCTTTCAGCGGTTATCCCATCCGAACGTAGCTAATCAGCGGTGCACTTGGCAGTACAACTGACACACCAGAGGTTCGTCCGTCCCGGTCCTCTCGTACTAAGGACAGCCCTTCTCAAATTTCCTGCGCGCGCAGCGGATAGGGACCGAACTGTCTCACGACGTTCTAAACCCAGCTCGCGTACCGCTTTAATGGGCGAACAGCCCAACCCTTGGGACCTACTCCAGCCCCAGGATGCGACGAGCCGACATCGAGGTGCCAAACCATGCCGTCGATATGGACTCTTGGGCAAGATCAGCCTGTTATCCCCGAGGTACCTTTTATCCGTTGAGCGACGGCCATTCCACAATGTACCGCCGGATCACTAGTCCCGACTTTCGTCCCTGCTCGAGATGTCTCTCTCACAGTCAAGCTCCCTTGTGCACTTACACTCGACACCTGATTGCCAACCAGGCTGAGGGAACCTTTGGGCGCCTCCGTTACTTTTTAGGAGGCAACCGCCCCAGTTAAACTACCCATCAGGCACTGTCCCTGACCCGGATTACGGGCCGAAGTTAGATGTCCAAAGTGACCAGAGTGGTATTTCAACGATGACTCCACCCGGACTGGCGTCCGGGTTTCAACGTCTCCCACCTATCCTACACAAGCCACTCCGAACACCAATACCAAACTATAGTAAAGGTCTCGGGGTCTTTCCGTCCTGCTGCGCGTAACGAGCATCTTTACTCGTACTGCAATTTCGCCGAGTTTATGGTTGAGACAGCGGGGAAGTCGTTACTCCATTCGTGCAGGTCGGAACTTACCCGACAAGGAATTTCGCTACCTTAGGATGGTTATAGTTACCACCGCCGTTTACTGGGGCTTAAATTCTCAGCTTCGCCTTGCGGCTAACCGGTCCTCTTAACCTTCCAGCACCGGGCAGGAGTCAGTCCGTATACATCGTCTTGCGACTTCGCACGGACCTGTGTTTTTAGTAAACAGTCGCTTCCCCCTGGTCTCTGCGGCCCCTGCACGCTCCGGACAGCTAGTGTCCATCACGATGGGGGCCCCCCTTCTCCCGAAGTTACGGGGGCATTTTGCCGAGTTCCTTAACCATAATTCTCTCGATCGCCTTAGTATTCTCTACCTGATCACCTGTGTCGGTTTGGGGTACGGGCGGCTAAAACCTCGCGTCGATGCTTTTCTCGGCAGCATAGGATCACCGAATCCCCCCTTACGGGAGTCCCATCAGATCTCAGGCATCATGAACGGCGGATTTGCCTACCGTTCGCCCTACATCCTTAGACCGGGACAACCATCGCCCGGCTCGGCTACCTTCCTGCGTCACACCTGTTAATACGCTTGCCTCCCAGGATCAGGTCCCGCGCTCAGCCAAAACCCGGGTCACCACAAGGGTGGCCGGGCAGGATTCGGGCGGTTAGTATCCCCTGTTCAGCATGGGCGGTTTTTCGCCGGTACGGGAATATCAACCCGTTGTCCATCGACTACGCCTGTCGGCCTCGCCTTAGGTCCCGACTTACCCAGGGCAGATTAGCTTGACCCTGGAACCCTTGATCATTCGGCGGACGGGTTTCTCACCCGTCTTTCGCTACTCATGCCTGCATTCTCACTCGTGTAGGCTCCACCGCTGGTTTACACCGCGACTTCACTGCCCACACGACGCTCCCCTACCACTCCAGACGCCTGAACCAACCCCACAAAGGGAGCGGCTTGGCTATTATCTGAAATCCACAACTTCGGCGGTGTACTTGAGCCCCGCTACATTGTCGGCGCGGAATCACTTGACCAGTGAGCTATTACGCACTCTTTTAAGGATGGCTGCTTCTAAGCCAACCTCCTGGTTGTCTTCGCAACTCCACATCCTTTCCCACTTAGCACACGCTTAGGGGCCTTAGTTGGTGGTCTGGGCTGTTTCCCTCTCGACTATGAAGCTTATCCCCCACAGTCTCACTGCTGCGCTCTCACTTACCGGCATTCGGAGTTTGGCTGACGTCAGTAACCTTGTAGGGCCCATTAGCCATCCAGTAGCTCTACCTCCGGTAAGAAACACGCAACGCTGCACCTAAATGCATTTCGGGGAGAACCAGCTATCACGAAGTTTGATTGGCCTTTCACCCCTACCCACAGCTCATCCCCTCCATTTTCAACTGAAGTGGGTTCGGTCCTCCACGACGTCTTACCGTCGCTTCAACCTGGCCATGGGTAGATCACTTCGCTTCGGGTCTAGATCACGCCACTGCAACGCCCTATTCAGACTCGCTTTCGCTACGGCTTCCCCACACGGGTTAACCTCGCGACGTAACACTAACTCGCAGGCTCATTCTTCAAAAGGCACGCCGTCACAACTACACAGCAAGCTGCGGTTGCTCCGACGGATTGTAAGCACACGGTTTCAGGTACTGTTTCACTCCCCTCCCGGGGTACTTTTCACCTTTCCCTCACGGTACTGGTCCGCTATCGGTCATTAGGGAGTATTTAGGCTTATCAGGTGGTCCTGACAGATTCACACGGGATTTCTCGGGCCCCGTGCTACTTGGGATACTCTCCAGGCGGTGCACAACATTTCGGTTACGGGGCTCACACCCTCTACGGCCGGCCTTTCAAGACCGTTCACCTATGCCTGCACTCTCACCTCACTGTCCCGGCAGAGACAGAACGGATAGTCCCACAACCCCGACCATGCAACGCCCGCCGGCTATCACACATGGAACGGTTTAGCCTGATCCGCGTTCGCTCGCCACTACTGACGGAATCACTATTGTTTTCTCTTCCTGCGGGTACTGAGATGTTTCACTTCCCCGCGTTCCCTCCACGCACCCTATGTGTTCAGATGCGGGTCACCAGGCAACTCGCGTCCCTGGCGGGGTTTCCCCATTCGGACACCCTGGGATCACAGTCCGGTTATCGACTCCCCCAGGCTTATCGCAGATTCCTACGTCCTTCTTCGGCTCCTAATGCCAAGGCATCCACCGTGTGCTCTTAAAAACTTGACCACAAAAGATCAATAAAACGCTCATTCACGAGAGAACCACGAAAACCACCACCACCGCCGGGCCGCACCCCGAAAGGCACCACCGGACAACAGCGACAGATCCAGGTTCATATTCTTGGAAATTGCTTCTTATAAAAGATGCTCGCGTCCACTATGTAGTTCTCAAACAACAACCCCGTACCCCACACCCCACACCGGCCCCCGACCCTCCCCGAAGGAAAGAACAAGGAACCACCGTGTGTTCGGTGCAGCCAGGAAACCAGAAACAAACACGACCCGGAACACGGAAGACTCACGCCCCCCAAAACCCCGGTCCTGTTGCCTCAGGACCCAACAGTGTGCCAACCACGAAACCGCCCGAACCCCCGCCGCACCGTTCCAGGACCCTTCCCGAAAGGAAAAGACCGTACTGGGTGCCGCAGGAAACCACGCGGCCGCTATTTACCGATATTCCACCCGTGAGCACCCGCCGCAGAACTTGCGTCTGCGCAACGGGCGTACTCCTGACAACCCCGCCACACCCACATACATGGGGCACGGTGATTGTAGGTGCTCCTTAGAAAGGAGGTGATCCAGCCGCACCTTCCGGTACGGCTACCTTGTTACGACTTAGTCCCAATCGCCAGTCCCACCTTCGACAGCTCCCTCCCACAAGGGGTTAGGCCACCGGCTTCGGGTGTTACCAACTTTCGTGACTTGACGGGCGGTGTGTACAAGGCCCGGGAACGTATTCACCGCAGCGTTGCTGATCTGCGATTACTAGCGACTCCGACTTCATGGGGTCGAGTTGCAGACCCCAATCCGAACTGAGACCGGCTTTTTGGGATTAGCTCCACCTCACAGTATCGCAACCCTTTGTACCGGCCATTGTAGCATGCGTGAAGCCCAAGACATAAGGGGCATGATGATTTGACGTCGTCCCCACCTTCCTCCGAGTTGACCCCGGCAGTCTCCCATGAGTCCCCGCCATTACGCGCTGGCAACATGGAACGAGGGTTGCGCTCGTTGCGGGACTTAACCCAACATCTCACGACACGAGCTGACGACAACCATGCACCACCTGTGAACCGGCCCCAAAGGGGAAGGACTGTTTCCAGCCCGGTCCGGTCCATGTCAAGCCTTGGTAAGGTTCTTCGCGTTGCATCGAATTAATCCGCATGCTCCGCCGCTTGTGCGGGCCCCCGTCAATTCCTTTGAGTTTTAGCCTTGCGGCCGTACTCCCCAGGCGGGGCACTTAATGCGTTAGCTACGGCGCGGAAAACGTGGAATGTCCCCCACACCTAGTGCCCAACGTTTACGGCATGGACTACCAGGGTATCTAATCCTGTTCGCTCCCCATGCTTTCGCTCCTCAGCGTCAGTTAATGCCCAGAGACCTGCCTTCGCCATCGGTGTTCCTCCTGATATCTGCGCATTTCACCGCTACACCAGGAATTCCAGTCTCCCCTACATCACTCTAGTCTGCCCGTACCCACCGCAGATCCGGAGTTGAGCCCCGGACTTTCACGGCAGACGCGACAAACCGCCTACGAGCTCTTTACGCCCAATAATTCCGGATAACGCTTGCGCCCTACGTATTACCGCGGCTGCTGGCACGTAGTTAGCCGGCGCTTCTTCTGCAGGTACCGTCACTTTCGCTTCTTCCCTACTGAAAGAGGTTTACAACCCGAAGGCCGTCATCCCTCACGCGGCGTCGCTGCATCAGGCTTGCGCCCATTGTGCAATATTCCCCACTGCTGCCTCCCGTAGGAGTCTGGGCCGTGTCTCAGTCCCAGTGTGGCCGGTCACCCTCTCAGGCCGGCTACCCGTCGTCGCCTTGGTAAGCCATTACCTCACCAACAAGCTGATAGGCCGCGAGTCCATCCAAAACCACAAAAAAGCTTTCCACCCCCCACCATGCGATGAGGAGTCATATCCGGTATTAGACCCAGTTTCCCAGGCTTATCCCAGAGTTAAGGGCAGGTTACTCACGTGTTACTCACCCGTTCGCCACTAATCCCCGGTGCAAGCACCGGATCATCGTTCGACTTGCATGTGTTAAGCACGCCGCCAGCGTTCATCCTGAGCCAGGATCAAACTCTCCGTTGAAGTAAAACAAAAACAGACACAACCAACGCCCCCGGGAAAACGGGACACGCCGGCTGCACAAAATTTGAAACCAGCTGAAAAACCATGCCCGCCACGGGGTGGCAAACACGGCAAAACAACCAATCCATAATAAATTGGTATCAATAAACTTGGCACACTATTGAGTTCTCAAACAACAGACACATTCGAATACTTCCGAAACAATTCACATAGTGAATTACTTTGTTTCGCTTTCTTCGCTGCGATGTTTCAATCTTATTTCATTCATTTCCACTTTGCAAATCCGGATTGTTCATCCGTAATTCATCCAGCAGATTGAAATAACCCAGCAAAATAGTAAGGCTAATTATCATTTAAGCGCCTAGCGCCAAAACTTTTGCCTCATGTTTTGTTGGGGTTGTTCGCCGCTCAAGGGCGGCGACTCAGAAAAGACTACACGCTCCTCCCCTGCCGCGCAAACGGCGGAGGAAGGAGCGTGCAGAGGGGGTCTGTGGGGCCCGTGTCAGGCGGCCGAAACCTCTACAGTGGCGAGGTTCTTCTTGCCGCGGCGGAGCAGCAAATACCGCCCATGCAGCAGCTCTCCGGTTTCAATGACAGCATCCGGATCAGAGACCTTGGCGTTGTTGACGTAGGCTCCGCCTTCGCCGACTGTCCGGCGGGCGGCTGATTTACTCTCGGACAGGCCGGAGGCCACGAGCAGGTCAATAATGCCGAGCCCGCCGGCGTCGACTGTAGCGGAGGGCAGCTCCGACGTCGCGGACTGCAGGGTTGCCTCATCCAAGGCGGTGAGGTCGCCGTTGCCGAACAGTGCTGCCGAAGCGGCGATGACTTTCTCAGTCGCATCCACGCCGTGAACGAGCGAGGTCACCTCGTACGCGAGCTTGCGCTGGCCTTCCCGTGCGAACGGCCGCTCGGCGACGGAGAGCTCCAGGGCTTCGATTTCGGCCCGGGTCAGGAACGTGAAGACCTTAAGCCGCGCCGCAACATCGGCGTCGGCCGTGTTGAGCCAGAACTGGTAGAACGCGTAGGGGCTGCACATCCGGGGGTCGAGCCAGATGGCATTGCCTTCGCTTTTGCCGAACTTCGTGCCGTCGGCGTTGGTGATCAGCGGCGTGCCCAGGGCGTGGACGTGCTTGCCCTCCACCTTGCGGATGAGCTCCGTGCCGCTCGTCAGGTTGCCCCACTGGTCCGAACCGCCGGTCTGCAGTGCGCAGCCGTAGTCACGGAAGAGCTGGAGGTAGTCCATGCCCTGGAGAATCTGGTAGCTGAACTCCGTGTAGCTGATGCCCTCGTCGGAACCGAGCCGGGAGGCCACGGCATCTTTGCGCAGCATGGTGCCGACCCTAAAGTGCTTTCCGATCTCCCGCAGGAAATCAATGGCGCTGAGCGGTGCCGTCCAGTCGAGGTTGTTGACCATCCGGGCGGCGTTGTCGCCGTCGAAGCTGAGGAACCGGCGGACCTGGGCCTGCAGGTAGCCCACCCACTCGGTGACGGTGTCCTTGGTGTTGAGGGTCCGTTCCGCAGTCGGGCGGGGATCGCCGATCAGGCCGGTGGAACCGCCCACGAGCCCGAGCGGCTTGTGGCCGGCGAGCTGGAGCCGGCGCATGACCAGCAGCTGCACGAGGTTGCCCAGGTGCAGGCTCGGCGCCGTCGGATCGAATCCGCAGTAATACGTGATCGGATCGCCGGCGAGCAGCTTTTCCAGCTCCGCCTCATCCGTGGAGACGTGGACAAGACCGCGCCATTTCAGCTCCTGCCAGACGTTGGGGAAGCTTGGGTCGTTCTGTTGGGCATCAAGATCAATTAGCTGGGACACGGAATCTAAGGTAGCAGGATCACCTCACCGGCAGCGCAGGTGACGCTGCCGGCGGGTACCCCGGTTCAGTCCTCGATGCCGGCCGGCACCCCGCCGGCGGCAATGAGCCGCAGCCTTTGCGTGGGCCGTGTCATGGCTACGTACAGGTCTCCGACCCGGCCGTGCTCGTGGTTGAGCATTGCCATCGGCTCCAGGACCACAACGCCATCGAACTCAAGTCCCTTGGCTTCGCGAGGGCTGATCACCACAATGTCCTGGACATAGCTGCCGGCGCCGGTGCCGACGCGGGAACCGTAGATCTCACGCAGGGCCTTGGCGGCTTCAGGCAGCAAAGGACCGTCCGCGATCACGGCAAGCAACCCGCCCTCGATCGCGGCGAGTTCCTCGGGCAGCACGTCCACGAGCCTGCTGACGATCTGGCCCGGCTCGACGCGGTCGATAACGGGGTCCCAGCGGCCCTCGCGGACCGCCTTGGGCGCGGAGACCACGAGTCCGGCGGCGTTCGCCATCCGTGCGGCGGCTTCGGCGATCTGGGACGGCGTGCGGTAGTTGACCGTGAGCTCCTCCAGCTGCCAGCGGTCGCCGAACATCGGGGCCAGGGCGCTCTGCCAGGAGTTGGCCCCGGCAACACTGCTCGTCTGGGCGATGTCGCCGACGATCGTGAAGGATTTCAGCGGGCAACGGCGGACCAGGAGCCGCCACTGCATGGGCGAAAGCTCCTGCGCCTCATCGACCACGATGTGGCCGAAGGCCCAGCTCCGGTCGGTGGTGGCACGTTCGGCAGCGGTGAGACGGGTCTCGCGCTCCTGGTTCTGGTCCATCAGCTCTTCAGCGGAAATCAGGACATCAACGCCTGCAGTCTCCATATTGACCAGCGTTTGCTTGGCGTTGGCCAGATCCCTTGCGCGGTCATGTTCCTGCTGCGCCAGGCCCCGTCCTGCGGCCGGGTCCAATTCGCCAAGGAGCTCCGCGGCTTCGTCCAACAGCGGAACGTCAGACTCAGTCCAGGGCGCATCGGCCGGCCGGAGGAGAAGGTCGCGCTCCGCCGGGGTCAGGTTCGGCGTGCAGGCTTCCAGGATGGCGGGCTTACTCAACAGTTCGCCGATGAGCTTTTCCGGGGTCATCGGCATCCAGCACAGGTTCAATGCAATCCGGACATCGCGGGCGGACCGGACATCCTCTGCCAGATAGGAGCGGTCCGCGTTGTTCCCGATGTTTCCGGCTTCGACCAGCTCGGTCATCTGCTCGGTCAGTTCACGCAGCAGCATCTTGACGAAGGAGACGCGGGCCTCGTTGTGCGGCTTGCCGGTCGCGCGGGCCCTGTCGCGCGCACGGCGGACCTGCCGGGGTGTCAGGACGAGCTTGCGCCCGTCGACCTCGAGGATGCGGTCAGCGGCCGGGGTGCGCTGCCGGTTTGCGACGGCGTTGGCCACGACGTCGGCCATGTCGAGGCGGCCCTTGATCGCGGCGACGGAGGATTCCTGCTCAGCCACCGTGGTGATGCCGGGCATTAACCGGCCGAGGCTGGCCATCACAACGCCGGTCTCGCCGAGCGAAGGCAGCACGCGTTCGATGTAGTTCATGAACGACGACGACGGCCCTACGAGCAGGACTCCGGCGGTCTTGAGCCGTTCCCGGTGGGTGTAGAGCAGGTAGGCGGCCCGGTGCAGGGCGACGGCCGTTTTGCCGGTGCCGGGCCCGCCCTGGACGACCAGCGCCCCGGAGATCGAGGAGCGGATGATCCGGTCCTGCTCTGACTGGATGGTGCCGACGATGTCGGACATCCGGCCGGTCCGCTTGGAATTGAGCGCAGCCAGCAGCGCGCCTTCACCCTGAAGCGAGTCATTGTCCGCGAGCATGTCCGCGTCGAGGACGTCGTCTTCGATCGCCTTGACGGTCCGTCCCTGCAGGATGAGATGGCGGCGGCGGCGGACGCCCTGCCGGTCGAACGCCGTTGCCTGGTAGAAATGGCCGGCCTCCGGAGCCCGCCAGTCCACCATGAGGCGTTGGAGATCTTCCGTGGTCAGGCCGATCCGGCCGATGTACTGTTCCTCCCCCGAGTCCAGGTCGAGGCGGCCGAACACGAGGCGGTCGTCGACGGCGTCGAGCTGGGCGAGGCGGTCTTCGTAGAGGGCAGCGAACGCGTCCCGTTCGGAGACGTTCTGCATGGTGCCTACAGCACCGGCGCGCCGCACCTGCGCCAGCTGGGCGCGCTTCTCTGCCCGCAGCTCATCAAGCCGGGCATACAATCCCGCCACGTAGTCGCGTTCATGGGCCAAATCAGCGTCGTGCATCGAGCGTTCCCCTATCGAAAAAGACGGACCAATCATTCTACAACCATTTCGGTTGTCCCGTCTGAAAAGCCCCCTCACGGCATTTGTCCGGAAATTCTACCGATCCGGCCGGGATGGTCCAGAGGCCGCCGGACGGCTATACGTGCAGGAGCGTGTGGATCTCATACCCGGGCAGGGCTGCGCGCCCGTTTAAGGCATCTATTTCAAGGACGGCGCCTACGCCGGCGACGTGCACGCCGCAGCGTTCGAAGAGCCGGACGGTGGCGCCGAGCGTGCCGCCGGTGGCGAGCACATCGTCGAGGATCAGGACCCGGCTGCCGGGCGCGAGGTCTGTCGTGTGGAGCTCAAGGGTGGCGGTCCCGTACTCCAGCGTGTAATCCTCGGCGACCACTTCGCGCGGCAGCTTGCCGGCTTTGCGGACCGTAATGACACCGGTACCTGCGGCATACGCCGCGGCCGACGCAAGCAGGAAGCCGCGTGCCTCGACACCGGCGACGGCGTCGAATTCGCCCTTGAAGGGTTCGATGAGGGCGTCGACGACGGCCTTCAACGCGGCGGCGTCGGCAAAGACGGGCGTCAGGTCCTTGAAGCTGACGCCGGGCTTGGGGTAGTCCGCGATGGTGGCGCAGAGGCTGCTGATTAGCTCTCCCACCGTGGTTGCTGGTCTGGTCGGGTCCGCGTCGGTGTGATTCACCCGTCCACCCTACTCGGACGTTGAACCACAGCAGCCCGGCCAGGCCGGCGTCGCAGGGCTGTAACCCAATGTTCATGTCGCCGCCAACCGGCGTCGCTTATGCCGGCCCCACCCGGGTGATTCAATACTGCAATGCAGCATGACATCGCCCTGACCGGTCACGGACTCTGCCTCGTGCCACTCTCGCAGCGGCACGCCGCCGGGCTCTTTGATTTCGTTGATCCGCAGATGTGGGCGGGAATGGCTGCGGCCCGTCCGCTCGACGCTGACGACCTAGCGGTCCTGTTCCAGGAGCGCGTCGATGACCCAGCCGTCATCCCGTTCGCCGTGACCGACCAGAGGACTGGTGCCCTGCTCGGTACTACGTCGCTGTGCGACCATAATCCGGGCCAGCACCGCGTGGAGGTCGGCGGAACCTTTTACGGCCGGCAGTTCTGGGGCAGCCATGTCAACCCCGCGAGCAAGAACATGTTGCTGGCTTACGCCTTCGACGTTCTGCAGGTCCAGCGCGTGGCGTTCCGCTGCGATGCCTCGAACCTGCGCAGTGCAGCCGCGATCGAGCGGCTGGGAGCCCGCTTCGAAGGAATTCTGCGAAGCCACCGCCTGGCCCCGGGTGGCGGGCGCTCGGACACTGCGGTCTATTCCATCCTCAGTGACGAGTGGCCCCAGGTCCGTGACGACCTGCGCCGGCGGCTGGCTCCGTTTGCTGTCGGCGAGGCACTTGTGCCCTCCATCTCCAGCTCCTATTGGCGGCCCTTGGCGGCCCGGTAGCGGGAAACGGTCGGGTCACCGGTGAGCCAGAAACGCCACGGATAATCGTCGGTGCCACCGGCGCCGGAGACCCCCACGCGGGGCCCGGCGCTGATGCCGGCTCCGACACTTCCCGCGGGCACCGCCGGCAACACCAGTCGAAAGGGGTGGCTGAGGGCGTCCCGGCCGCTGTCCGCGGTGGTCAGCCCGAGCGCGGTGGCCAGCCTGGCCGGGCCGCTCGCGATGTCTCGCGTGAACTTGGACGTCGGCCGCCGGACGCGGGCCAGGTCCTCTCCTGCCAAGACTTCGCCGGCGCGCAGCAGCACGGCGGACGCAGTGCCTTCGGGCCCGCACACGATGTTGGCGCAATGGTGCATCCCGTACGTGAAGTAGACGTAAAGGTGCCCGGCCGGACCGAACATCGGCGCGTTGCGGGCCGTCGCACCACGGAACGTATGCGAGCCCGGATCCGGATGCGGCGAATCACGCGGCCCGAGGTAGGCCTCCACCTCGGTAATCCGGACCGACACGGCACCGTCGCGCCCCTCATGCATCAGTACCGCACCGAGCAGCAGCGGCGCGACGTGCCTGGCATCGGCGGACAAGAGCAGGCGAAGGGCCTGACTGCCCTCACCGTCCCCGGTGCGGTCCGGCGGGGTGGCAGGAAGCGGCAGGGAACTCATGATGCGACTCTACAAGTCCGCCGCAGCCACGTTCCACGGCCATGTCCGATTTCCGCTAGGAGGACGCCCGGGAAGCTGACAGGATGGAGGCATGGACTTCCGGCAGCGCTACCGGGCAATCGACGCCCGGGACACCCGTTTCGACGGACAGTTCTACACCGCGGTCCGGACCACGGGCATCTACTGCCGGCCCTCGTGCCCTGCCCGGACCCCGAAAGAGGGCAACGTCACCTTCTATGAGACCTCCGCCGCAGCCCACGACGCCGGCTACCGCGCCTGCAAACGCTGCCTGCCGGAGGCGGTGCCAGGCACGCCCGCCTGGAACCTCCGGTCCGATATTGCCGGCCGGGCCATGCGGCTGATCAACGACGGTGTGGTCAACCGCGACGGCGTGGAGGGACTGGCCTCGCGGCTCGGCTACTCTTCGCGCCAATTGAACCGGATCCTGACCCATGAGCTGGGTGCCGGTCCGCTCTCCCTGGCGCGGGCGAGCCGGGCCCAGACGGCCCGCACGCTTCTGGTGTCAACGGAGATGCCGATGGCAGACATCGCGTTTGCCGCCGGGTTCAGCAGCGTGCGCCAGTTCAACGGGACAGTCGGTGAAGTGTTTGCCATGACGCCGTCGGCCCTTCGGGCCACCGCACGGCACCGGCGGGCGCCGACGGAAGCGACCACGGCGCTGACCTTGAACCTGCCCTACCGCGAGCCCTTTGACCCGGGGGTCTTCAGTTTCCTTGCCGTCCGTGCCATTCCCGGAATTGAAGAAGGGACGTCCCGCGCCTATGGCCGGACGTTGCGGCTCGCCCACGGCGATGCCCGGTTCCGCGTGGAGTACGACGCCGACTCGGACGGCCGGCCGCTGGTCCTCACGGTCGGCGCCGTCGACCTGCGCGATCTGGCCTCGCTGCTCAGCCGGGTCAGGCGGCTGCTGGACCTCGATGCCGATCCGCTGGCCATCGACGAGGCCCTCGCCGCCGATCCGCGGCTGGCCGCAAGCGTGGCACGCACGCCGGGTATCCGGATGCCGGGGGCCGTTGATCCGCAGGAGCTCCTGATCCGGGCCATGATCGGGCAGCAAATCACCGTCGCGGCGGCCCGGACGGCACTGGTCCAGCTGGCGCGCTGCGGGAGCGATTCCCAGGCCCCCGCCGATGGCCTGGGCCGGCTCTTTCCCACGCCCGGGCAAATTGCGGACACCGGCTACGGCCTGCTCCGAGGCCCGCAGCGCCGCATCGATTCAGTCCGCGGCGCCGCGGCAGCAATGGCCGCCGGCGATCTCGATTTCGGCTATGGCGACGATGTGGCCGGACTGGCGGCCAAACTGTTGCCACTGGCCGGCGTCGGTCCGTGGACTGCTGGTTACGTCTCGATGCGTGTCCTTGGCGCGCCGGACGTCTTCCTGGCTAACGACGCGGCGGTCCGCAACGGCATCCGTTCGCTGCAGGCGTCAATCCCGGAGCCGGCAGAAGCCGTCCCGTCGGCGGACTTCCGCGAGGTCAGCCCCTGGCGGTCCTACGCGACCATGCACTTCTGGGCCGCCGCAGCACAGGCTCCAGCGCGGGCCCGGCTTCAGTCCCCTGCTGGAAAACGGCCTGCCGCGCAAGCCCCCGCCGCGCCGACATCAACCTCAACCTCAACCCCGACGAAAGTAATCCTGTGAACGCCCAACTGCTGACCATGTCCACCCCGGACGGCCCCTTCACCATCATCGCCCGCGAGGGCACCGTCCTGGCTTCGGGCTGGACGGCGGGACCCGGCGAGCTGACCGGCCAGATCCATGCCGATCTCCTGCCCGACGGCTACGAGGAGGTCGCGGACCTCGGCCCCATCTCGGCCGCCGTCGAATCTTTCTACGCCGGCGAACCCGACCTGGCCATGACGATTCCCGTGCTGCAAAAATCAGGGCCCTTCCGCAGCCACGCCTGGGACGTGCTGCGGACGGTGGCGCCGGGCAGCCCGGTGACGTACACGGAGTACGCCGAGCTTTCCGGCAATTCCAAGGCGGTGCGGGCCGCGGCCAGCGCCTGCGCGTTCAACGCCGCCGCCCTGTTCGTGCCGTGCCACCGGGTTGTCCGGACCGACGGCAGCCTGGGCGGCTTCCGCTGGGGCCTGGCCATCAAGGAACGGCTCCTGGCCCGCGAACACCAGCAGGCGTTGGCTCTGGCCGGGCGCTGAGGCGGCCGGCCCGTTCATTCGGTTCAGCGGACGGGGGTCACCGCTGCCGGCCATGGCAGCAGGTCCGGGAGGTCGACGCCGTCAGCCGCTGCGGTCGCGCGCAGGCTGCCAAGGGTCGGTGTCCGGCCGGCAAGCCACGCCGCAAGGTCCGTCAGCATGCCGCCCACCGCGGTGGAACGTGAACCGCCGCCAATTGCCACCGGCGGCAGACCGAGCGGCTGCAGGACGAAGCGCTGCCCCTCCGGCACCCGGGCGGCGAGGAAATCGAAGAGGTGTTCGCAGAAGGGCCGGTTCCAGGTTTCGGGGCCGCGGCCCGCGTCGAGGTCGCTGGCGTGGATGACGAGTTCGCGCCACAGGGCCAGGCCGCCGTCGAAGGCGACCCCGCCGCGGTAGCTGATCGGCTGCTGCCAGCCGGCTGACCCGTTGAGGGAATCGAACGCCCGCAACGCACGCTCCAGCGCTGCCGAGACGTCCGCCCGGTGTTCGGAGGCGCTGTGCCCCGCTGCCATCTCGATGGCCTGGGTGCGCCCCTCGTAGCCGCCGTCGTAGAGTTCGATGCTCTCGCCGCGGGTCGCGTATTCCAATTGCCGGGACATGGCGTTGGAGATGCCGGCGATGTGGGCCAGTACGTGGCCGCGGCTCCAGCCCGGCAGTTCCGACGGAGCTTTGATGTCCGGGTCGGCCAGTGCGGCGGTGATCGAGGTTACGGCGTCGGCGGCCCGGTGCAGTTGCGCGGGGAGATTTTCAGGTGTGATGACGGTCATGCCGCCATCCTAGCCACGGAAGCTAACGGCGGGTCCCAGGCTCGACGCGGTGGCGGATGTGGCGCCGGTCGTGGCTGGCCTGCCAGAATTCGATTTCGTGGGGCCGCACCGCGTAGAGCTGCCAGTCGGGGTTGTCGCTGCCGTCCGCTCCGGGGCGGGCGTGCCAGTCGGCGGCTGACGCCGCGGCGGAGAGTTCCGCCACTTTGCCGGCGACCCGCACCTGCCGGCCTTGCGGCTGCCAGTAGAAGTTCAGCGCCGCGTGGGGGTTCGCGGAAAGCTCCCGGCCCTTCCGGGAGGTGCGGGACGTCGCGAAATGCCAGCCGTCGTCGTCGATGTCCTTCAGGATCAGCATCCGGGACGAGGGGCGGCCCTGCTCGTCGGCGGTGGCCAGGCTGAAGGCATTGGGCGCCGGCACCCCGGCCGCCAGCGCTTCGTCGAGCCACTGCCGGAAGAGCTCGGCGGGATCAGCGGGTGCCGCCGCCGGGTCAAAGGCCGGCAGGTGTTCCGGGAAATCGGGCAGGGCACGTAGCCGCTCGCGGAAGGATTCGCTCATGTGCCCAGCCTAAACGCCGCGGTGGGCCCACGCCTGCAGGGTTCCCTGGCCGAGCCTGCGAGGTTAGGGTGCGGGCGCGGAGGCACTTCCCGGCGATGATCCGGGGAAGTTTCCGGAAATCGTCGCCGGGAAGTGCCGCCTCGGGCGCGGGCAGATCTACCCGGCGTACTCCCGCACGCCGGACAGCTCGGTCTCGAGGGCCACAATCTGGCGCTCGACGGCGGCCGGTGCGGTGCCGCCCTGGGAGCTGCGGCTGTTCAGCGAGCCCTCGGTGGACAGGACCTTGCGGACTTCCGGCGTCAGGTGCGCCGAGATTTCGGCGTACTCTTCGTCCGTCAGGTCCCACAGCTCGACGCCGCGGCTTTCGGCCTGTTTGACGGCGGCACCGGAGAGTTCATGCGCCTCGCGGAACGGAACTCCTTGCCGGACGAGCCATTCGGCGATGTCCGTGGCCAGGGCGAAGCCCTGCGGCGCCAGCGATTCCATCCGTTCGGTGTTGAACTTCAGGGTGGCGATCATGCCGGAGACGGCCGGAAGCAGCAGCTCCAGGGTGTCGGCGGCGTCGAACACCGGTTCCTTGTCTTCCTGGAGGTCGCGGTTGTACGCGAGCGGCAGGCCCTTGAGCGTGGCCAGCAGCCCGGTCAGGTTGCCGATAAGGCGTCCTGCCTTGCCGCGGGCCAGCTCGGCGACGTCCGGGTTCTTCTTCTGCGGCATGATCGACGAACCCGTCGAGTAGGAATCGTGCAGCGTGACGAAGGAGAATTCCTTGGTCGCCCAGAGGATGACTTCTTCGGACACGCGGGACAAATCCACGCCGATCATGGCCGTGACCCAGGCGAATTCGGCGAAGACGTCACGGGAGGCGGTGCCGTCGATCGAGTTGTGCGTGGCCGAGAAGAAGCCGAGGTCCGCGGCGACGGCCTCCGGGTCCAGGCCCAGGGAGGACCCGGCGAGGGCGCCGGAGCCGTAGGGCGAAACGCCAGCGCGTTTGTCCCAGTCCTGCAGCCGCTGCACATCGCGCAGCAGCGCCCAGGCGTGGGCGAGGAGGTGATGGCTGAGCAGGACCGGCTGGGCGTGCTGCAGGTGCGTGCGCCCGGGCATGGCCGCACCGGGGTGCGCCTTGGCCTGCTCCACCAGGGCATCGATCGTGGCGAGGACGCCGCGGGCAATGAGCCGGGCATGGTCCCGCAGGAACATCCGGCCGAGCGTAGCGACCTGGTCGTTGCGTGAACGGCCGGCCCGGAGCTTGCCGCCGAGCTGAGTGCCCGCGCGCTCAATCAGTCCGCGTTCCAGCGAGCCGTGCACGTCCTCGTCGGAGTCCGCGGGCAGGTAGGCGCCGGAGGCCACGTCCTCGTCGAGCCGGGTCAGGGCATCGAGCATGCCCTCGAGCTCGGCGTCGTCGAGCAGCCCGGCCTTGTGCAGCACGCGGGCGTGCGCCTTGGACCCGGCGATGTCGTAGCGGGCCAGCCGCCAGTCAAAGTGCGTGGACTTGCTCAGCGCCGCGAGGGCGTCCGCGGGGCCGCCGGCGAACCGGCCGCCCCACAGTGCGCCTTCGTTCGTTCCCGTGCGTTCCTGAGTCACTGACCTGCGACCCGGATATCGCGGCCGGAGGCGACCTTGGCGGACATGCCCCACAGTTCGATGAAGCCCCGGGCCATGGACTGGTCGAAGGTGTCGCCGGTGTCGTAGGTAGCGAGGTCGAAGTCGTAGAGCGAGGTCTCGGAGCGTCGGCCGTTGACGATCGCCTGGCCGCCGTGAAGGACCATGCGGATATCGCCGGTGACGTAGCGCTGGGTTTCCTCGATGAAGGCGTCGAGGGAGCGCTTGAGCGGGGAGAACCACTGGCCGTCGTAGACCAGCTCTGACCAGCGCTGGCCGACGGTGGCCTTGAAGCGGGCCTGCTCGCGTTCGAGCGTGATGTCTTCGAGGTGCTTGTGGGCCGTGATGAGCGCCATGGCGCCCGGTGCCTCGTAGATTTCGCGGGACTTGATGCCGACAAGGCGGTCCTCGACGACGTCGATCCGGCCCACGCCCTGGGCACCGGCGCGGCGGTTGAGTTCCTTGATGGCCTGCAGCGGGGTGACCCGGACGCCGTCGATCGCGACCGGCACGCCGGCTTCGAAGGAGATGGTGACTTCATCCGGCGCCGGCGGGAATTCCGGGGTCGCGGTGTAGTCGTAGATGTCCTTGGTGGGGGCGTTCCAGATGTCCTCGAGGTAGCCGGTCTCGACGGCGCGGCCCCAGACGTTCTGGTCGATCGAGTACGGGTTCTTCTTCGTGGTTTCGATCGGCAGTCCCTTTTCTTCGGCGAAGGCGATGGCCTTGTCGCGGGTCAGGGCGAGGTCGCGGACCGGTGCGATGCACTTCAGGTCCGGGCCGAGGGTCTGGATGCCGACCTCGAAGCGGACCTGGTCATTGCCCTTGCCGGTGCAGCCGTGTGCGACCGTGGTGGCGCCGAATTCGCGGGCGGCCTTGACCAGGTGCTTGACGATCACCGGGCGGGAGATCGCGGACACCAGCGGGTAATGGCCCTGGTACAGCGCGTTCGCCTTCAGCGTCGGAACGCAGTATTCGTTGGCGAACTCATCACTTGCGTCAGCCACATAGGCTTCGACGGCGCCGCAGCCGAGGGCGCGCTGGCGGATGGTCTCCAGCGATTCGCCGCCCTGTCCGACGTCGACGGCCACGGCGATGACCTCGGCACCGGTGGCTTCACCGATCCAGCCGATGGCTACGGAAGTATCGAGGCCACCGGAGTAGGCCAGAACAATACGCTCAGTCACGTGAAATGCTCCTTCAGTTGTTTCTTCGGTTCTTCGTTAATTCGATCAGCCGCCGCAATCAGGGCTGCGGGTCTTGCCGTGCATCGGCTCTGCAACAAGCTTATTGGCCGGATTCTTCGGCGAACTGCAGGAAGCGTGCGGCGACGTCCGCGCCGCCCATCGGATCCCGGGTCACCAGCAGGACGGTATCGTCGCCGGCAATGGTCCCCAGGATGGACGGCATCACGGAATGGTCGATCGCGAGGGCCAGGAAGTTTGCTGCCCCCGGGGGCGTCCGCAGCACCACCAGGTTCGCCGATGCCTCGGCCGTGACCAGCAGTTCCCCGCACAACCGCCCGAGCCTGGTATCCAGGATTTCCTGTGTGACACCGCTCCTGGCCGCACGTTCGCCGCCCTCCCCCGGCACCGCGTAGACGAGCACTCCGTCCTTGCCGCGGACCCGGACGGCGCCGAGTTCCACGAGGTCCCGGGACAGCGTGGCCTGGGTGACCTGGACCCCGTCATCCGCGAGCAGCGCGGCGAGCTCCGCCTGGGAGCGGACCGACTCACCCGTGAGGATCGCGGTGATCCGGGCCTGCCGGGCCGTTTTGGTGGCCGGGCTGGCGCCCGGCGCTGCGGGTTGGACGGACATTACCCTTGCCCGTCCACCGGCGTCAGCCCCTCCACCACGGCCAGTCCGGAGCGGTGCATGAGCCAGGCCATCAGCGCCTTCTGGGCGTGCAGGCGGTTTTCCGCCTCGTCCCAGACGACGGACTGGGGACCGTCGATGACGTCGGCGGCGATCTCGTAGCCGCGGTAGGCCGGAAGGCAGTGGAGCACGACGGCGTCCGGCGCCGCGAGCTGCATCGCCGCTTCGTCAACGGCATACTCGCGGAACAGCTTAAGCCGGGCTTCCTTTTCGTCCTCCTGGCCCATGGACACCCATGTGTCGGTGGCGACGACGTCGGCACCGGTGAGTGCTACGGCGGCATCGACCGTGATGAGGACCGAGCCGCCGGTCTCGGCGGCGCGGTCCTCGGCCGCTGCGACGATCTCGGGAGAGGGCAGGTAGCCTTCGGGTCCGGCGATGCGGACGTGCATCCCCGCGGTGACGCCCGCCAGCAGGTAGGAGTTGGCCATGTTGTTCGCCGAGTCGCCAAGGTAGCTCATGGTGAGTCCCTTGAGGGTGCCCTTGTGCTCCTTGATGGTGAGCAGGTCCGCGAGCAGCTGGCACGGGTGGTAGTCATCGCACAGCGCGTTGATCACCGGGACGCCGGAGTTGGCGGCCATAGCCACAAGGCCGGCGTGCGCACCGGTCCGCCACACGATCGTGGCGACCATCCGGTCGAGCACCTTGGCCGTGTCCTCGATGGACTCCTTGTGGCCGATCTGGGCTTCCCCGGGGTTGATGATGAGGGCGTTGCCGCCCATGTCCGCCACGCCCGCGGCGAAGGAAACCCGGGTCCGGGTGGAGGTTTTGTCGAAGATGACGGCGACGGTTTTGCGTCCGTTGCCGTCCGCGGCGAACGGCTGGACGCTGTAGGGCGCGGCCTTCATCCGGACGGCGAGATCGAGGACTTCGGCCTGCTCTGCCGCCGTCAGGTCGGTGTCCTTGAGGAAGTGGCGGATGGCTGTCACTGGGCGTCCTTTGCGGTCTGGAGCAACGCGGGCAGCGCTGCGAGGAATTCGTCGGCCTGTTCCGTGCTGAGGATCAGCGGCGGCGCCAGCCGGATGGTGCGCGGGCCGGGGCTGTTGATGATGAAGCCCGCCTCAAGCCCGGCGGCCACCACACCGGGGGCGACGTCAGCGTCGAGGTCGAAGCCGATCAGCAGTCCTTCGCCGCGGACCCCGGTGACCCCGTGGATGCCGGCGAGTCCGGCGCGCAGGTGCTCCCCCACGTCCCGGACGTGGGCCAGGAGGTCCTGGTCTTCCAGGACGTGCAACGTGGCGAGGGCCGCGGCGGTGGCGACGGGGTTACCGCCGAACGTGGTGCCGTGCTGGCCGGGGGTGAGCAGCTCGGAGGTCGCTGTTCCGAAGGTGACGAGCGCGCCGATCGGGAAGCCGCCGCCGAGGCCCTTGGCGAAAGTGACGGCGTCCGGGACTATTCCGGCGTCCCCGCTGGCGAGCCATTTGCCGGTGCGGCCGATGCCGGTCTGGACTTCGTCGAGGATGAGCAGGGCCCCGGCCTGGCTCGTCGCTTCACGGGCAGCCCGCAGATAGCCTTCCGGCAGCGGCCGGACGCCAGCCTCGCCCTGGATCGGTTCCAGGAAGACGGCGGCGGTGGTGTCATCGACGGCAGCGCGGAGCGCTTCAATGTCACCGAACGGTACGTGCACGACTCCGCCGGGCAGCGGCGCGAACGGAGCCCGGTAGGCCTCTTTCGCCGTGAGCGCGAGGGCCCCCATCGTGCGGCCGTGGAAGGCACCTTCGAGCGCGATGATCTTGGTGCGCGGCTTCCCGCCCCCGTCCGGACCGGTGCCGGTGTTCCGGCGCGCCAGTTTGAAGGCGGCCTCGTTGGCCTCGGCGCCGGAGTTGGTGAAGAAGACCCGGGAACCGGCCGGTGCGCCGCTGATGTCCAACAGCTTCTCAGCCAGGGCGATCTGGGTGGGGCTTGTGAAGAAGTTCGAGATGTGACCCAGTGTGGCGAGCTGGCTGGAAACCACCGAGGTGACGAACGGGTGGGCGTGTCCCAGGGCGTTGACGGCGATGCCGCCGAGCAGGTCCAGGTATTCCTTGCCGTCGGCGTCCCAGACGAGGCAGCCGGCACCGCGGACCAGCACGCGCTGCGGGGAGCCGAAGACACCCAGAAGCGAGGACGAATAGCGGGCCAGCCAGTCCGCGCCACTGCTTTGACCAACGATTTCGGTTGCGGCGGCCTCCGCAGCGATGGGGGCCCCGCCCGTCCCCTGCCTCGCCCCGTCCTCGCCAGCTCGGACGGGGACCCCGGAGGCCGTGGGCCCCTCGCGGTGCCCGACCACACCCGGCCCCCCAGCGCTGCTGCGGCCTTTTGCGGAATGGCTCAGTCCGGTCCGGCTCGAGCCGACAGTTTCGCTCATGCGCTCAGTTCCTCGTCCGGGACGACCTGCGTGCCGATGCCCGCGGTCGTGAAGGTTTCCAGCAGCATGGAGTGCGGCAGCCGGCCGTCCACGATGTGTGCCCGCTCCACCCCGCCGTCGACGGCCTTCAGGCACGCTTCCATTTTGGGGATCATGCCCGATTCGAGGCCCGGCAGCAGCTCCCGCAGCTCGGAGGCGGTCAGTGAAGAAATGAGCGAGGAGCGGTCCGGCCAGTTGGCGTACAGGCCTTCGACGTCGGTCAGGATCACGAGCTTCGTGGCGCCAAGGGCTTCGGCGAGGGCCGCGGCGGCCGTGTCGGCGTTGACGTTGAGGACCTGGCCCGTGGTCTGGAGGGTGCCCCCGGCGGCAGACCGGCCGTCGTCGGCGACTTCCGGCGCTACCGTCGAGATGACCGGAATCCGGCCGGCGGCGATGATGTCCCGGATGCCTTCGGGGTTCACGCCGGTGACTTCGCCGACCAGGCCGAGGTCCACCGTTTCGCCGTCGACGATAGTTCCCGTGCGGACCGCTTGAAGCAGGCCGCCGTCCTCGCCGGACATCCCGACGGCGTAGGGGCCGTGGGAGTTGATCAGGCCCACGAGTTCACGGCCGACCTGGCCGGTCAGGACCATCCGGACGACGTCCATGGCCTCGGGGGTGGTGACGCGCAGTCCGCCCTTGAACTCCGATTCAATGCCGAGCCGGCTGAGCATCGAGTTGATCTGCGGGCCGCCGCCGTGCACCACTACGGGGTGGATCCCGACGTGGTGCAGGAAGACGACGTCCTCGGCGAAGGCGCGGCGGAGCTCGTCGTTGACCATGGCGTTGCCGCCGTACTTGATCACCATGGTGCTGCCGGCGAAGCGCTGGATCCACGGCAGGGCCTCGATGAGGGTGCCGGCTTTGGCCTGGGCGTCCTTCATGGATGTGGTCGCGCGGGTTTGGGTGTTCACAGAGGTCGTCCCTAGCTTGAGTAGGCGCTGTTTTCGTGCACGTAGTCGTGCGTGAGGTCGTTTGTCCAGATCGTGGCCTCGGCGGAACCTGCCTTCAGGTCGATCTCAACAAGCACCTCACGCGGTTCCAGGTCCACGAGTTTACGGTCATCGCCGATGCTGCCGTTGCGGCAGATCTGGATTCCGTTCATGGACACGTTCAGCTGGTCCGGGTCGAACGCTGCGTCCGTGGTTCCGACGGCGGAGAGCACCCGGCCCCAGTTGGGGTCCTTGCCGAAGATGGCTGCCTTGAAGAGGTTGGAGCGGGCCACGGCACGGCTGACGATTTCCGCGTCCTTTTCGCTGGCAGCGTTGAAGGTGCGGATGGCGATGTCGTGGCTGGCGCCCTCGGCGTCGCCGATCAGCTGGCGGGCGAGGTCGGCACAGACCTGCGTCAGGCCGACGCCGAATTCGGCGGCGGAGGGGACCACGCCGGCGGCGCCGGAGGCCAGCAGCACCACGGTGTCGTTGGTGGACATGCAACCATCGGAGTCGGCACGGTCAAACGTGACCCGGGTGGCGTCGCGGAGCACGACGTCGAGCATTTCCGGCTGGACGTCCGCATCGGTGGTGATGACCACCAGCATGGTGGCAAGCCCGGGAGCGAGCATGCCTGCGCCCTTGGCCATGCCGCCGATGCGGAATTCGTTGCCCTCGGCGTCCGTGCCGGTATACAGAGCCTGTTTGGAGACTGAGTCTGTGGTCATGATCGCCGTGGCCGCTGCGGCGCCGCCGTCATCGCTCAGCGCGTCCGCCGCGGCACCGATCCCGGCAAGGATCTTGTCCATCGGCAATTGTTCGCCGATGAGACCTGTGGAGCAGACGAAGACGTCCGTGGCAGAGACGCCGAGCGCGGTGGCGGTTTCCTCGGCCGTGGTGTGGGTATTCTGGAAGCCCTGGGGTCCGGTGCAGGCGTTGGCGCCGCCGGAGTTCAGGACGACTGCGTCTACCCGTCCGTCCTTGACGACTTCACGGGACCAGTGCACCGGCGCCGCGGCCACCCGGTTCGACGTGAAGACGGCCGCAGCGGCTTTGGACGGTCCGTCATTGACGACGAGGGCGAAGTCCGGGTTGCCGGAGGCCTTCAGTCCGGCGGTGACGCCGGCGGCGCGGAATCCTTTGGGGGCTGTGATGCTCACGGTGCTACTCCCTGCACGTTGAGGCCGGCGGTTTCCGCCAGGCCGAGGGCGATGTTCATGGACTGGATGGCTCCGCCGGCAGTCCCCTTGGCGAGGTTGTCGATGGCGCAGCAGACGATGACCCGCCCGGTGTGCCCGTCGAGGGCCAGCTGCATCACGGCGTGGTTGGAGCCCTGCACGGACTTGGTCGTCGGCCACTGGCCTTCCGGCAGGAGGTGGACGAAGGGCTCCTCCTCGTATGCTTCGCTCCAGGCGCGGCGCAGTTCCGCGGCGGTGACACCCTCGCGGACCTTGGCGGTCGCGGTGGTGAGGATGCCGCGGCTCATCGGGGCGAGCGTGGGCGTGAAGGACACGGTGACCGGTCCGTTCAGGGCATTGGAGAGTCCCTGCTCGATTTCCGGTATGTGCCGGTGTCCGCCGCCGACTCCGTAAGGGCTCATGGAGCCCATGACTTCGGCGCCGATCAGGTTGACCTTGGCGGCCTTGCCGGCCCCGGAGGTCCCGGAGGCGGATACGATGACGACGTCGTCGCCTACCAGGAGGTGGTTGCTGAAGCCGGGGGTCAGGGCCAGCAGGGCCGACGTCGGGTAGCAGCCAGGCACGGCGATCCGGGTGGCTCCGCGGAGGACGTCCCGCTGCCCGGGCAGTTCCGGAAGGCCATACGGCCAGGTTCCCGCATGGGCGGATCCGTAGAACTTCTCCCACGCGGCCGGATCCTCGAGGCGGTGGTCGGCGCCGGCATCGATCACGACGGTACCGGCCGGCAGTTCCGCGGCAATGGCCGCGGACGCTCCGTGCGGCAGGGCCAGGAAGACCACATCGTGCCCGGCGAGATTTGCCACCGTGGTGTCTTCGAGAATGCGGTTGGCCAGGCCGTGGAGATGCGGCTGCAATTCCCCTAGTCTGGAACCTGCGTTGCTGTGTGCAGTGATGGCACCGATCGTGACGTCCGGATGTCCGGCGAGGAACCGCAGAATCTCGCCGCCGGCATAACCGCTCGCGCCGGAGACGGCAACAGAAATAGTCATGCGACCGACTATACAGCAAGAGTATGCATGGATGCCGATATTTATGCATTCATTAGTTGATGCCCGCCCCACGGCCACTATTAGGTCCGGGACATCCCGGCCGGAAACGGAGACCCCCGAATGCACAAGATTCTCGCCCGGCAAGCAGGGGGCCCCGAGGTGCTGGAGCTGACGGAGACGGAGCGTCCCGTACCAGGGCCAGGACAACTGCTGGTGAAGGTCACCGCCGCAGGGGTCAACTTCATCGACACGTACCAGCGCAGCGGCGCCTACAAGGTGCAGTACCCCTTTACGCCCGGGGCCGAAGCCGCCGGCGTCGTGGAGGAAATCGGCGACGGCGTGAGCGGCTTCTCGGTCGGTGACAGGGTTGCCACTGCGGAGGGCACCGGCTGCTACGCCGGCTACGTGCTCGTCGACGAGGCCAAGGCACTTCCTGTACCGCACGGCGTGGACGATTTCACGGCGGCTGCGCTGCCGCTGCAGGGCCTCACGGCGCACTACCTGATCAACTCCACCTTCCGGGTCGAACCAGGCCAGACCGCGCTGGTCCACGCGGGGGCAGGCGGCGTGGGGCTCCTGATCACCCAGCTCCTGAAGGCCAAGGGGACCAGGGTCATCACCACGGTCTCCACCCCCGAGAAGGAGGAACTGGCCCGTGAGGCAGGCGCCGACCACGTCCTGGGATACGACGGCTTCTCCCCCAGGGTCCGCGAGCTGACTGACGGCACGGGCGCCGATGTGGTCTACGACGGCGTCGGGAAAGACACCTTTGACGGCTCCCTTGCCGCCCTGCGCATCCGAGGGACGATGGTGCTCTTCGGCGCCGCGTCCGGCCCGGTGCCGCCATTTGACCCGCAGCGGCTCAATGCCGGCGGCTCGCTCCACCTGACCCGGCCCACGCTCGCCCACTATCTGCAGAACGCCCAGGAACGCCGCTGGCGCTCCGCCGAGATTTTTGCCGCCGCGGCCGATGGAACCCTCAAGGTCCGGATCGGGGCCCGTTACTCCCTCGCCGAAGCCGCGACCGCCCATGACGACCTGGAACAACGGCGGACAACCGGCAAGGTCCTCCTGGTCCCCTGATCGGCGTTCTGTCGGAAAACACAGTCCCGTCCGGAAACACAGTCCTGTCCTGAACGCGGAAATCCCCGCAGCGCTGGCGCTGCGGGGATTTCCGCTGATTCTTCTGATGCTGCTGATCCGGTCCGTCCGCCCGGGCGGACCGGCACGGCTCGGCTAGCGCTGAACCGCTCCGAACCGCTCGTGGGCCACAGCCACGGCCGATTCCCTGGCCGCGGAGGCCTCATCGGCCGTCAGGGTGCGGTCCTCAGCCCGGAAACGCAAGCTGAATGCCAGCGACTTCTTCCCGTCTTCGATTCCCTTGCCCTCGTAGACATCAAACAGTGCCACCTCTTCGAGGAGTTCACCGGCGCCGTCGCGCAGGGCGGCGAGGACCTCGTCGGAGGGGATCTCACGCGGCACCACGAGGGCCACGTCCTGGGTTGCCACCGGGTAGGTGGAAATGTGCCGGGCCACGATCACGTCGGCCGCGGCGTCAAAGAGGGCATCGGCATTCAGCTCGAACGCGACCGAGCGGGCGGGCATGTCCTGCGCCGCGAGCAGCTTCGGATGCAGCTCGCCCGCGTAGCCCACGACCTCGCCGGAGCGCAGCGTGAGCTGCGCCGCACGGCCGGGGTGGAACGCCTGGTGCTGCCCCTGGCTGATGAGGATTTCGACGCCGAGGACGTCGCCGGCGAGCCGGGCGAAGTCCAGCGCATCCGCCCAGTCCCAGGCCCGGGGCGCATGCGCAGGGGCGGCCGGCGAATCGTGGCCGGTCAGGACCGCGGCGACGTGCAGCGGCTGGTGAGGGACGCCGTCGTACAGTCCGTCCAGTGTCTCCGCGTCGGGCTTGACGCCAAGCGGCGGAATCGTGGACGTCCCCAGCTTTTCACCGGGGAGGAAGACGAGTCCGGCCTCGAACAGGGCCAGGTCGCGGAAGCCGCGCGAGTGGTTGCGCTTGGCTACCTCGATCAGGCCCGGCAGGACGGAGGTGCGCAGGAAGCCGTGCTCCTCGCTGATCGGGTTGGCGAGCTTGAGGGCCTTCCGTTCGGCGCCTTCGCTTGCCACCCCAAAGGTGTCGTTGGCGGCCTTCGTGACAAACGGGTAGGCCAGGACCTCGGTGAGGCCGGCATCGGCCAGGGCCTGAATCAGGCGGCGGCGCTGCTGCTGGACACGGCTCAGGCCACGGCCCGGGGGCGCCACCGGCAGGGTCGCCGGGATCTTGTCGTAGCCGACGAGCCGGGCGATTTCCTCGGAGAGGTCTTCCTTGGTATCCAGGTCGTGGCGCCAGCTCGGCGCGGTGACCAAGTAGCCGGCGTCGTTCTTTTCCACGACGGCGCCAAGGTCCTCGAGCGAGGTGACGATCTGCTCGGCGGTGAAGTCGATTCCGATCCGTTCAGCGGCGAAGCCGGCCGGCAGGTCGATGGTGACGGCCGCCGGGGCGGTCCCGACGTCGGTCCCTTCGGTCGCGGCGGTGCCGCCGGCCAGCTCGACCAGAAGGTCCACGGCGCGCTGCGCAGCGACTCCGGCGACGTGCCAGTCGACGCCGCGCTCGAAGCGCTTGGAGGCCTCGGACGGCAGCTTGTGCCGGCGCCGGGAACGCGCGATCGAAACTTCCTCGAAGTGCGCTGCTTCGATCAGGACGGTCGTCGTCGCATCGCTGACCTCGGTGGAGGCGCCGCCCATCACGCCGGCGACGCCGATCGGGCCGGATGCATCCGTGATCAGGAGGTCCTCGGCGTCCAGGGCGCGGTCCTTGCCGTCCAGTGTGCGCAGCTTCTCGCCGGCGACGGCCCGCCGCACGACGATGTCGCCGGAGAGCTTGTCCTGGTCATAGAAGTGCAGCGGCTGCCCGAGTTCGAGCATGACGTAGTTGGAGATGTCCACCGGAAGCGAGATCGACCGGATGCCGGCGAGCCGCAGGCGGGAGGACATCCACGGCGGAGTGGGGCGGGTGGCATCCACGCCGTGCACGGTGCGGGCCACGAACCGGTCGCAGCCGGGCTTGCCGTAGATGGGGGCGTCGTCATTGATCTTGACGCCGTAGCCGCCGGAGAGCACGGCGGGTGCCTGGACCTTCGATGCCGGATCGGTGAAGGCCGTGCCGGTGGCGTGGGCGTATTCCCGGGCGACACCGCGGATCGAGAAGCAGTAGCTGCGGTCCGGGGTGACGTTGATTTCCGCGGCCTGGTCGTAAAGTCCAAGCAGTTCCATGGCGTCCGTGCCGAGTTCCGGGTCGAGGCCGATCCGGGAGAGCACCAGGATGCCGTCGTGGTCCTCTCCGATGCCCAGTTCGCGGACGGAGGCGATCATTCCGGCGGACAGGTGACCGTAGGTCTTGCGGGCGGAGATGCGGAAATCGCCGGGCAGGACGGCACCGGGGAGGGTGACTACCACCTTGTCGCCTTCAACAAAGTTATGGGCGCCGCAGATGATGCCCTGGACGCCGGAGGGGTCGATGCCGTCTCCGGTGAGCGGCTGCGCCTGGCCTTCGGGGACAACCCGGACCTGGCACCAGTTGATGGTCTTGCCGTTGGACTGGGGTTCCTTGACGATGCTCAGCACCTGCCCGACCACGATCGGGCCATGGATGGAGTCCGTGGGGCGGTGGACCTCTTCTTCTTCGAGGCCTACCTTGACCAGCTCGGCCATCACGTCTTCGGCCGTTGCTCCGGCCGGTACCTGTGCGGATTCACGCAGCCAGGAAAGGGGGATACGCATTCTTAGATCTCCATCCCGAAGTGCTCGCTGAAACGTACATCGCCTTCAATCATGTCGCGCATGTCGCCGACCTCGTTGCGGAACATGAGCGTGCGCTCGATGCCCATGCCGAAAGCAAAACCTGAATAGATGTCCGGATCGATGCCGGCGGCGCGGAGCACGTTGGGGTTGACCATGCCGCAGCCGCCCCATTCGATCCAGCGCGGGCCGCCCTTGGCGCCCGGGTGCCAGATGTCCAGCTCGGCGGACGGCTCCGTGAACGGGAAATAGTTCGGGCGCAGCCGGATCTGGGCGTCGTCGCCGAACATCTGCCGGGCAAAGTGCTCCAGGGTACCGCGCAGATCCGCCATGCTGAGGTGCTTGTCAATGGCCAGGCCCTCGAACTGGTGGAACACCGGGGTGTGCGTGGCGTCGAGTTCGTCGGTGCGGAACACCTTGCCCGGGCACAGCACGTAGATGGGCAGTTCGCGCTCAAGCATGGAGCGGACCTGGACCGGTGAGGTGTGGGTACGCATCAGCAGATGCGCTTCGGGCGGTTCCACGAAGAACGTGTCCTGCATGTCCCGGGCGGGGTGGTCCGGCTTGAAGTTCAGAGCGTCGAAGTTGAACCACTCGGATTCGACTTCGGGCCCTTCGGCAATCTCCCAGCCCATGCCGATGAAAATGTCTGCGACGCGGTCCTGCAGGGTCGACAGCGGGTGGCGTGCCCCGGCTTTGCGGCGCCGCGGGCCCGCCGTGACGTCCACGGTCTCTTCGAGCAGGATCCGGGCGTCATTCTCGGCTTCCAGCTCCGCCGTGCGGTCCGCGAGCGCCTTGTTGACGCGTCCACGGGAGGCGCCCATCAGCTTTCCGGCGGCGGCCTTCTGGTCCTTCGGCAACCCGCCGATCTCACGGTTGGCTAGGCTGAGCGCTGATTTCTCGCCGGTGTGCGCCAGACGCACGGCCTTGAGTTCATCGAGCGTGGCAGCCGCGGCAATGGCGGCGATGGCCTGGTCTACGGCGGCGGTGATGGCGGCTTCATCCAGAGGGTTCGGGATGCCAGCGCCCGGCAAAGTGTCAGTCATCTGCTGTTCTTAGCTCCGAGTCGGGTCACGCCGACGGCACCGGCACAGCACGGGGCATGGGCACGGGTCGTCGGCATAGGGCTGTGCCCGCCGAAATCCCTCCGGCGGACGCTCCCTTCCAGTCTAGTAGAAGGCGTCCCGCCGCCCGAACGTGGCGGTTGGCGCTTCTCCTCCACACGCCTTGGTCCTTCTCACTGCTGGAAGACGCATCATGCCAGCACAGTGCTTCAAGGCGAGGGTTATGCAAAAGGCGGGGGGCCGAGAAGCACGATGCCGCCGTTCTTACGCGCCGACTCCTGCACCTTGCCCATATCCTCTGGGCCCCTTCCGACCGGGTCGTCGTCTGACAGCGGCGTACTCGCGTCCCAGTAAAACGACTCGCAGCAGCCAGGCGTGTGCAGGCAGAGCATCCTCGCGGACCTGGACACCACCATGAACGCGTGCGGGACACCCCGCGGAGCTACGGCCAGGCCCCCAACACCGATCCGGTGATCGGAACCCTCCATGTGCATGATGATCTCGCCTTCCGTGACGTACATGGTCTCGTCCGAATCCGGATGCGAGTGCAGGGGCGTCATCTTGCCACCGTCCATCCGATCTTCAAACAAGAGGAAAGCGCCTGCGGTCTCTGCCGCCCTCGCCTTCCAAATGTGGACGCCGCCACCGAAGAACCAACGCCGCTCGCCTTGGCCTTCTGCGCGAATAATAGCTGCCGGGCTGCTGACCGTCTCCATGGACTCGCCTCTCGATGAGAGTTTATGGGATTGATGTCCCATAACAAGACTGAAGTACCATAATGTCCATGTCAACCCCCTACCAGAACGCCGGCCGCACCGGCCAAAAACGCCGGACTTTCGAGGCTCTCGTGGCGGCGGCCCGGGATGCGGTTGCGGCGGGCGAAGCTCCGACCGTCGACAACGTTGCTGCGGCGGCCGGGGTGGCCCGGAGCACCGCCTACCGTTACTTCCAGAGTCAGCACGATCTCCTTGCAGCAGCCCACCCGGAAACGGCCCGGCAGTCATTGCTGCCGAACGACGCACCGGCAGACCCGGCGGGGCGACTGGACGCCGTCGTACTGGAGTTCACCCGGTTGATCGTCGCCACGGAGGCCCAGCAACGCACCATGCTCAGGCTGTCGCTGGAGCGGCGTCCGGTGGCATCGGCACTCCCGCTACGCCAAGGCCGCGCAATCGCTTGGATCCAAGAAGCTCTTAGCCCGCTTAAGGACAGATTCTCCACGGCAGAGATCCACGTCCTTGCCCTGGCCGTGCGCAGCGCGATTGGGATCGAGGCCCTCGTCTGGCTGACCGATATCGGTGGCCTTTCACGGGACGAGGCAATCGAGTCGATGCGATGGTCGGCACAGGCGCTCCTTCAACAAGCACTCGTCGCCGGGCCCCCTCCGGCCGCAAAAGTTTTGGGAAGTCCGCGAATTCAGCAGGATTGACCACGGGCCTGCAGCGGGCTGCCGCAGGAACAGTGCCACCGGACGGTGTGTAGCAACATCTGTACGGGACAGCGACCGTCCGAATCCTCGCCGGGCTCGGGGATTTAGCGCTGAAACATGCGGTCCCGTCCGTTCGTCAACTCGACCCCCGCCAGCACCCCGTTCTCGAGGGACTTCTGAGGGAATGGGCCCCGAAGACCCCGCTCGCGACGTTGTCTCCTGCAATGGCAGCACTCCGGGTCCGCCCGCTAGCATTGCCTCATGACCTCCGGGCAACGACTGCGGCAGATCGCCAACGCTGTGAATGGTTCGACCCTGCTGGGGCTGATCCTCGCTGTTGCCGCCCGTGCCCCTGTCAGCTCCGGGCCGGACGGACTGCTGCTCGCTAACCGCTACCGGTGGCGGCTTCCTTTGGCCCGCGCCTTTACCGTGGGCAATGTTGTGCTGTTCCGAACCAGCAGGGCGGAAGCCCTGGCAGATCAGGTACTGCTGGGCCATGAGGCCCGGCACAGCACGCAGTATGCATGGTGCCTCGGCGTTCCGTTCCTCCCGCTGTATTTCCTGGCGGCCGGATGGTCACTATGGCGGACCGGCAACCCGGGCACGGCGAATGTCTTCGAACGGCACGCCGGCCTGCACGCCGGCGGCTATCCGGAGAATCCGCACGCGCACGCCAAGGGAACCAAACCCGGCCGGGCGGCTTCCCTCGATCCCAACCACCGCGAGGCCTGACATGACCGACACTCCCAGGACTATCTCCGTCAGCGGCGCCGGCAGCGCGGAGGCTACCCCGGACCTGCTGACGCTCACCATCAGCACCGAGTGCCGCCGGGACCAGGTAGCCGCCGCCTACCGCGGCGCCGGAACTGCCTCCGCCGCGGTGACCGCTACCCTCCGTGGGCGCGGCGTAGCGGACGCTGACATCTCGAGTTCCGGCCTGAACGTCCGGGCCGAGGTCATCTGGCAGGAAGGCCGCGGGCAGGTGGTCTCGGGTTACGTGGCCTCGGCCACACTCAGCATCCGGATCCGCGAACTGCCTGCCGCCTCGGACATCATCGCAGCCGCCGTCGACGCCGGCGGCGACGACGTCCGGCTGAACGGCCTGGACCTGGGGTTCACCGATCCTTCCGCTGTGGCGGCCAGGGCCCGCGAGGCGGCCTGGCAGGATGCCCTCGCCACGGCCGGGCAGTACGCCGCCCTCGCCGACGCCCGGCTGGGGCGGGTGGTCTGCATCACCCAGCAGCACGGATCCAGGGAGCCCGTCCCGGTGGCGTCAATGCAGCGGATCGCCGCCACGGAGACTCTTGCCGTAGAGGCCGGCGCCGTCAATGTCAGCGCTACGGTCGGCGTCGTCTGGGAACTCGCCTGATCCGTCGCCGCGGCCTTGACTTATAATCGAACATACCTTCGAATGTAAGCATGAGATGGGATGCCCAAGCACTTGGCCGGCCGGGCGATTCGGCCACCGGAACTCTTCGGACGCCGTCGGACACGTCGCCCGCGCTGCTCCCGCTTGCAGGGCTGGTGCGCTCCGTCACGACGCCGGAGTTCGCCGGGATCACCTTCCATGAGGTCACCGCCAAATCGGTGCTCAACAAGGTGGTTGCCGGTTCGCATATGCCCTTTGAATGGACCATCAACCCGTACCGGGGCTGCAGCCACGCGTGCGTGTATTGCTTCGCCCGCAAGAGCCATACGTACTTGGACTTCGACGCCGGACTGGACTTTGACAGCCAGGTGGTGGTCAAGATCAACGCCGCCGAGAGTCCTCCGCCGGGAACTGGCAAAGCCGTCCTGGAAGCGCCAGCATGTCGCCCTCGGTACCAACACGGATCCTTACCAGCGGGCCGAGGGCCGGTACCGGCTCATGCCCGGCATCATCTCGGCCCTCGCCGATTCCGGCACCCCCCTGTCCATCCTGACCAAGGGCACCCTCCTGGCCCGTGACATTCCGCTGCTCAAGCAAGCCGCCGCCCAGGTCCCGATCGGCGTCGGCATCTCGCTGGCCATGACCGACGAGGAACTCTCCGAGGCCGTGGAGCCAGGCACCCCCGGCCCGCGGGCCCGGCTGAAACTGGTAACCAGGCTGCGCGAGGCCGGGCTGCCGTGCGGCGTCATGGCCATGCCCATCCTGCCGTGGCTCTCAGACAGCGACGACGCCCTGGACTCGCTGTTCGGCGCCCTGGCGGCCGCCGGTGCCACGGGCGTCACCGCCGGAGCCCTCTACCTGAAGCCCGGCACCCGGGAATGGTTCATGCAGTGGATTGCCCGGAATCACCCCAGGCTGGCCGGAAAATACCAGCGCCTGTACGGCGGCGGCTCGTATGCCTCCAAGGAATACCGGGCGTGGCTTGCCGGACGCATCCGCCACTTCAAGACCGTGTACGGATTCTCGGACACGTCCGGGTTCAGCCACCGGAACCCCGGCGACAGCTTCGACGACGATCCTCGGCAGGAGGAAGCCCGGTACCCGGCAGGCAGCATTCCCGCGTCCGCGGGCAGCCGCAGCGGTGGTCCCACGCCGCCCGCCAGTCAGCCTGCCGCGGCAGAGCAGCCGGCGCTCTTCTGACCGGGGCTCTACTCACCGGCACGGTGACAGCGGCGCTGGTCAGAGCGCCTTGACGGCGCCCAGCACCTTCGACAGGGAGTCCTTGGCATCGCCGAACAGGAGTGTCGTTTTCGGATCATGCAGGAGCTCGTTCTCGATGCCGGCGAACCCGGGACGCATGGATCGTTTGAGGAACACGACCTGCTGGGCCTGCACCACCTCGAGGATCGGCATCCCGTAGATCGGCGACCCTGGCGAGGACTTCGCGGCCGGATTGACCACATCGTTCGCGCCGACCACCAGGACAATGTCGGTGTTCGCAAATTCCGGGTTGATTTCCGCGAGTTCCCGGAGGGATTCGTACGGAACACTTGCCTCGGCCAGCAGGACATTCATATGGCCCGGCATCCGGCCGGCGACCGGGTGGATGGCGAACACCACGTCGATACCCCGGGCCGCCAGGGCTGTCGCGAGCTCCGCAACCGTGTGCTGGCCTTGTGCCACGGCCAGGCCGTACCCGGGAACAATAACCACCCGCTGGGCGTAGCCGAGCTGGACGGCGATATCCTCCGGCGAGGAGGACCGCACCGGCCGTTCGCTCAGGGTCGTTGAACCCGCCGTCGAGCCGCCGCGGAAGGCTCCGAACAGGATCCCGGCGACCCCGCGGCCCATCGCGGACGCCATGGCCTTGGTCAGGATCGTTCCGCTGGCGCCCACCAGCGTGCCGGCGACGAGCAGGAGCACATTGCCCAGCACCACGCCGGATGCCGCCACGGCCAGGCCCGTGAACGCATTGAGCAGGGAAATCACGATCGGCACGTCGGCGCCGCCCACCGGAAGAACCAGCAGCAGCCCGGCCGCGAGCCCCAGCACCAGCAGTGCGATCGCCCAGCCCGCGGAGCCGGTGAGGACGATTGCGACGCCGGACGTCACCGCGCCGAGGATGACAGCTGCCATGGCGGCCGGCATGCCGGGAAACAGCAGCGGCCGGGTGCTGATCAGCTCCTGCAGCTTGCCCACGGTCAGCGCGGAACCGGCGAAGGACACGGACCCCACCAGCATCGTGAACACCACGGCCAGGCGCACCCACGGATCCCCGCTGTGGCTCAGTTCCAGGGCGGCCACGAGCGCGGCGGCGGCGCCGCCCACCCCGTTGAAGAGTGCGACCAGCTGCGGCATTTGGGTCATCTGTACCCGCCGCGCCACCGGGACGGCGGCGGCGGAACCCACCGCAATGGCCGCCAGGATCAGCGGGATGTTCTCCAGCCGCGCGGACAGGAACACCGTCAGGACGGCGACGGCGGCCCCCGCCGCGCCGATGGCGTTGCCGCGGCGGGCGGTCCTCGGCGAGCTGAGGCCTTTGAGCGCAAGAATGAAACAGACGGCAGCAGAGAGGTAGAGCAGGCCGGTCCAGCCCGGGGACAGGAGGCTCATGGCCGCTCCCCCTTGGCCCCGTCACCTGCGGGACCTGCTGCGGGCGGGGCGGCCGGCTTCCTTCCGCCGAACATCTCCAGCATCCTGTCGGTGACGACGAATCCGCCGACCAGGTTTGCCGTCGCCAGGATCACGGCCAGGAGGGCGACGGTCAGCACCCAGGGGTCGCCGGCCTGCCCCGCCACAATGATGGCCCCCACGAGGATGATGCCGTGAATGGCGTTGGCGCCGGACATCAGCGGAGTGTGCAGTTTGCTCGTGACCTTGGAGACCACCTCAAACCCGACAAAGACCGCGAGCACCACCACGGTCAGCAACGTGATTGCGTCCATCAGCCCTCCGCCTCGATGGCGGCGGCCAGCGCCTCGGACGTTGCGGCGTGCCGGACGGTGCCGCCGCAGGTCACGCAGGCGCCGGCGATGACTTCGTCCCCGAAATCAGGCACGACGTTGCCATCCTTGACCATGAGGGCGAGCAGGTTGCTGACGTTCCGGGCAAACAAGCGTGATGCGTCCGAGGGCATCGCGGACGCTGCGTCCTTCAGCCCCACGAGAGTGACGGACCCCCCGACCACGGGCAATTGAATATCCCGGCCGGCAACAACGCCTTCGACGTTGCCGCCGGATTCGGCGGCAAGGTCGACAACGACGGAACCGGCCCGCATCCCGGCCACCATGTCGGTCGTGACCAGCAGCGGGGCGGCTCGGCCCGGAATGGCCGCCGTGGTGATCAGGACGTCCGCCGCCGCGACGTGGGGCGCGAGCAGTCCGCGCTGGCGCTGCGCCCTGTCCTCGCCGAGTTCGCGCGCATACCCTCCCGGCCCTTCCGCGGCAGCGTTGAGGTCCAGGTTGATGAAGGTCCCGCCCATCGAGGCGACCTCGTCCGCGGAGGCCGCACGGATGTCGTTTGCGGAGACCCTGGCGCCCAGCCGCTTCGCCGTGCCGATTGCCTGCAACCCGGCCACACCTGCGCCGAGGACGAGCACCCGCGCGGGGGGAATCGTCCCTGCGGCGGTCATGTACAGCGGGAAGAACCGCGGATAGCGCAGCGCCGCCTCCAGAACGGCGCGGTAGCCGGAGACCAGGGACTGCGAGCTGAGTGCATCCATGGATTGGGCACGCGAGATCCGCGGCACCAGCTCCATGGCGAAGCAGGTCACACCGGCGGCGGCCAGCGCCCGGATTGTTGGCAGCTCGGAGGCGGGCGACGCAAAACCGATGGTGATGGTTCCCGGCCGTAGCCTGGCCGCGGACACGGCAGTGATCGGTCGCACGTGCAGGAGGACGTCAAGGGATTCAAGGCCAAGGTCCGCCGCCATCGAGGCACCGGCTTCCTTGAAGGCGGCGTCCGGAAAGCCTGCCTCGGCCCCGGAGCCGCGTTCGACGATGACATCGAGGCCGAGGGCGGTCAGCTGGCGCACCGTCTCCGGCGTGGCTGCGACCCGGCGCTCACCGGTACGTTGTTCCCGTCCGACACCGACCTGCACTGGCCACTCCTCTCGACTGGCTTCAGAGTAGACACATGCCGCCGGATTTGGCGAGGGTCGGCCCGGCAGGCGGGGCGGCTTTTCCTGCGGCTGAGGTCAGGCCGGGTCCCAGCCAGGGATCAGCCGGGATTCATGTCGAAGGTCTCAAACACTTCGATGTCGCCGTTCTTCAGGTGCGGGTGTCCGTCCAGGAGCGCGACGGCGGCGTCGGCATCCGGAGCCTCGATGAACGAATAGCCTGTCACTTTTCCGGCCGAGGCCTGCACGCCCGCCGAGCCGAGGCGGCGGCCGTTATGCAGCGGTGCGCCGAAGTCGAGCAGTGCCGGCCCTGTCCGTTCTCCCCAGGCCATCCATTCCTGCATTTCAGTGGTACCGCCATCGGGCGATTGCTGCACCTGCTCTTCGGAACTCGCCTCGGACGTATACAGCACGATGAATTTGCTCATGACCGGTCCTTTCGACATGCCTTCGGCCGCTGATACGGCATGCCTTGCGGCGCTGCCGTCGCGGGCAATCGCGGCGAATCCAGGCCCGGTGCTGCGACGCTACGCTGTACGGGCACGTCAGCGCAACGCTCCGGCACAACGGCCCGGCTCCCTGGTCCAACGCCTCAGGGCGCCGGATCCCCGACATGCACGAGGCCGGACACGGCTGTCAGTAACGCCTCGACAATCGGCAGGTCCGCCGGAATCCACGGCAAGTCCAACACCTCTTCCCGGTTCCGGAGATCTACCCAGCGCAGCTCGTCGTGGTCTTCGAGCGGGCGCGGCTCGCCGTCCACCAGCGCGGCGAACCAGACCCGCATCGCGGCGCGTTCGTTCAGCGGCCAGCCGGCGGCCGTGGCGCCCTCAAGCTCGGCTCCGAGCCGGACCCGGACGCCGAGTTCCTCGTCGAGCTCGCGGTGCAGCGCCTGTTCGGCCGACTCCCCCTGCTCGATTTTGCCGCCCGGGAATTCCCACATGCCGGCGAACTGCGGAGGCGCCGTCCGCCGAGCCACGAGGAGCCGGGACGGTTTCGTCAAGGAGTCCACTACCGCGCCGCCTACGACGCCAATCAGTCCAGTCACGTGCCCAGTCTAGGGCCGGGAGCGTGACCGGGAAGGCGGCGGCCGGTAGTGGAGAATGGTGGAGGCGGCCGGTCCGGCTCATCGCGGAATATCAGGCGCGCCCCCTGAGTTACCTAAATCGTATTTAACTTGCCGAAGCCTCCCGGGCCTGCCGGGAAATCCTGAGAAGCAGAGTAATGACAACCACCACTTTTGCCCCGGCGCCGCCGAAACCCGGATCCCGCCACGTAGCCCTTGCCATCCTCGCCCTCGCCATGGGCGGATTCGGCATCGGCACCGTGGAGTTCACCATGATGGGCCTGCTCAAGGAGGTGGAGCAGGGCCTCAACATCGGCACCACCGAGGCCGGCCACCTCATTTCGGTTTACGCCCTCGGTGTCGTCGTCGGTGCTCCGGTCCTGGCCGCCGTGGGCGCCCGCCTGCCGCGCAAGTACCTGGCCATGGGGCTCATGCTGTTCTTCAGCGTCGCGAACTTCGCCTCGTTCATTGCCCCGGACTACGGCACCATGCTGGTCTCCCGCTTCGCGGCCGGGCTTCCGCACGGCGCCTTCTTCGGCGTCGCTGCCGTCATCGCGGCCTCGCTGGTGGCACCGACGAAACGCGGCTGGGCGATCTCGATGGTGATGGCCGGGCTGACGGTATCCAACGTCGTCGGTGTCCCCTTCGCCACGTGGCTCGGCCAGAACTTCGGTTGGCGGCTCCTGTTCCTGCTGGTCGGCATCATCGGAGTCGCCACGCTCGCCATGGTCTGGAAGTTCGTTCCGTTCCAGAAACCCCATGCCGATGCCAGCTTCCGGCGCGAACTGGGCGCCCTCAAGCGCCTACAGGTGTGGCTGGCCATCCTGATCGGCATTGTGGGCTTCGGCGGGTTCTTCGCCACGTATACCTACATCGCATACACCATGACCGACGTCGCCGGGATTCCGGCAGCCCTGCTGCCGGTCGTGGTCGCCCTGTACGGCATGGGCATGGTGGTCGGCAATATCGTCGGGGGCCGGATCGCCGACAAATCAGTCATGGGCACGATCTACCGGATCCTGCCGGCCACCGCCGTAGCCCTCGTCGTGTATGCGGTAGCCGTGCACTGGCCGTGGTCGGCCTTCGTTATGGTCTTCGTGGTCGGCGCCGCCGGCGCCATGCTGGTCCCGGCGCTGCAGACGCGGCTGCTGGACGCCTCGCCCGACGCGCCGTCGCTCGCTTCCTCGCTGAACCACGCCGCACTCAACGTGGCGAATGCCCTGGGAGCCTTCCTCGGCGGACTCGTGATCGCGTGGGGCTGGGGTTACGTTGCGCCGGCTCTTGTGGGCGCCGTCCTGGCACTGCTCGGACTCGGGGTGGCGCTCATCAGCGGCGCCGTCGAACGCAAGAGGCCGCTGGCAACCTAGGGCCAGCAGCCTCTCCCCTGGCCGCCCGCCCGTCCTCTGCCAGAATGGGCCCATGAGCGCAGTATCGACGCTGATCCCACCGATCGAGCGCAACCTCGGCTACAACATTGCCCTGCATCCGGATCGTCTGTGGATCCGGATCCTCCGCATTGCGGTCGGCGTCTTCGTGCTCACCGCCCTCATCCGGAAAACGGTTGACGCGACTCTTCCCGGCAGCGACGTGGACCTTGGCCAGCTCTATTCGCAGTTCACAGTCCAGTCCAACCTCGCTCTCGGGCTCGCGCTCGTCACGTCCGCCGTGTGGCCCCGGTCGCGGCTCCCGCGCTGGTGGGACCACGTGTCCGGCGCCATCGCGTTCTACCTCGTCATGACCGGAATCATCTACGCAGTGCTGGTGGCCCCGCCGGGCGAACCGTGGTGGAGCTGGGACCTCTACTGGCCCCAAGTCGCGCACCACCGCCTGGCGCCGGTGTTCGTGGCACTCGACTGGCTGCTTGTCACGAGGACCGTGCGCGGCACATGGCGGCGGCCGCTGCTGTGGCTCGGCTACCCGGTCGCATTCCTGGCCTTCACGTGGGTGCGCGGCGCCGCGGACGGCTGGTATGTCTACGACTTCCTGGACCCGACGCTCGACGGCGGCTGGCCGGCGGTATTGGCAACGACGTCGCAGGTGCTTGTGGCGTTCCTGGCGATCGCGGTCCTTGTGCATCTGGCCGGCAATTGGCGCGCCGGGCTCGCTGCTGGGCGCGGGAAGTAGCGCCGGTCAGGAGGCGCTGGTCACCCGGTGCACGTCCGGTTCGAGGTAGATGACCCGTGCGATAGGCACGGCCGCCCGGATCCGTTGCTCGGCGTCGTCGATTCCCTGGGCGATGTCCTGGCCCGTGTCGGACTTCTCGATGCTGATCTTGGCAGCGACGAGCAGCTCCTCAGGTCCGAGGTGCAGGGTCTTGAGGTGGATAAGGCTGCACCCGCCGGTTTCGACCGCCTCGCGGATCTTGGCGACATCGTCCTTGCTGGCCGATTCACCCAGCAGCAGCGATTTGGTTTCGACCGCGAGCACGGCGGCGATGGCGACCAACAGCACGCCGATCATGGCGGTGCCCAGGGCGTCCCAGATGCCGTTACCGGTGATCAGGGTCAGGCCCACGCCGAACAGCGCAAAAACCAGACCCACCAGGGCGCCGAAATCCTCGAGCAGGATGACAGGAAGTTCGGGCTGCTTGGCGGTCCGGATGAACTTGACCCAGCCCTGTTTCCCGCGAATGTGGTTGGACTCGATGATTGCGGTCCGGAGCGAAGACCCCTCAGCGATGATGGCGCCCACAAGGACAGCCAGCGGAACCCACCAGAAGTCTCCCTCGATCGGGTGCGGGTCCTGCAGCTTGCCCCACGCTTCGTACAACGCGAAGAGGCCGCCGACGCTGAACAGCACGATCGAGACAATGAAGGCGTAGATGTAGCGCTCGCGCCCATAGCCGAAGGGATGCTCCGGACTGGCCGCCTTCTTGGCGCGTTTGCCGCCGACCAGCAGCAGGATTTGGTTGCCGGAGTCCGCAACCGAGTGGATGGCTTCTGCCAGCATTGAGGAGGACAGCGTCAAGGCATAGGCCACGAACTTCAGGACAGCGATGGTCAGGTTGGCGGTCAGCGCCGCAACTATCGCCTTGGTACCGCCATTAGCAGCCACGGATGCTTCTCCTTGCGTTATTTGCGTGAGTTGTTTCGGGCCTGTCTTCGGAGTGCCCTGCCCGCTGGCGCCCGCAAGGAATACCGTACCCGTTCTCCGTTTTTTCGCTGTACCGGAAGGCTTGCGCCGACGTCCGTAACGATTGGGACAAGGCCTCCTGACAAGCAATCGGGCCTATGTTAGCTTGAACGCATCTGCGGGATTCACCATCAGAATGCAGACTCATATGTAGGAGGAGACATGGGCTTTCTAGGCTGGATCATTCTCGGACTCATAGTAGGTGCAATCGTGAAGGCAATCATGCCCGGCAAAGTCGGCGGCGGCTGGGTCACCAGCCTCGTGCTCGGCGTCGTCGGTGCCATTGTCGGTGGCTGGATCGGCGACCTCCTCTTCGGCGGCGGCAGGATGGAATTCTGGAACCTCGGTTCCTGGCTCCTTGCCATCGTTGGCGGCCTGGTCGTCGCCGGCATCTACGGCGCCATCAAGGGCCGCAACAGGACAACGTAGCAGTCTGCTGGTTGCCGGACGTCCCGGCGCCGCGAAGCTGACGAAAATCACTGCGGGGCCCGCCGGAAGGCGGGCCCCGCAGTCATTTTTGCACAAGCCTGTGCTGCTGAACCGTGCCGGTCCCCAAGCGTTGTCCCTATGCGTGCTGTTCCTGTGGCGCGTCAGCTTGGACGGGGCCTGCAGGATGCTGGGCCCGGGCGCTGGCGTACAGGCAGACCGTCGCCGCCGTGCCCAGATTGAGGCTTTCCGCCTGCCCGTAGACCGGCACCGCAACCCGGTGGTCCGCCGCCGCGAGCTCATCCTCGGAAAGACCCTGGGCTTCATTGCCAAACAGCCAGGCCGTGGGGTCCTCCAGCGCATAGGCAGACGCGTCCACTGCCGTGGAGAGCCTGCGCGCCGCGCTCTGGTCCTGCAGGAGATCCAGGTTCAGCTGGCCGTAGCCGTCAGCGGCGAGGACACCGATTCCGCGCTCCTTGCAGCGGGCCGCCGTATCCGCAACGTCGGCGCCAAGGACGATGGGGAGGTGGAAGAGCGATCCCGCAGTCGACCGGACAGCCTTGGGATTATAGATATCGACACTGGAACCGGTCAGTATTACGGCGTCCGCGCCGGCCGCATCGGCGGCCCGCAGCACCGTTCCGGCATTACCGGGGTCACGGACCTGGCAGAGGACCGCGATCAGCCGGGGACCGGCGTCAAGGACCTGATCAAGGCTGACATCCAGGAAGCCGCAGACCGCGACGATGCCCTGCGGCGTGACGGTGTCCCCGATCGCGGCCAGTACCTCGTCCGTGGCGAGGAAGGCATTAGTGCCTTCGGCAAGTTTCTCAAGCTCCGGGTGGCGGTCCAGGCAGGCCTCGCTGGCATAGACCTCGTAGACGACACCCGGTTCCCCGGCGGCGAGCCTCTTCTGGTGCAGGGTCAGGGCCTCCCGCACGGCCTGCGGCCCCTCGGCGAGGAACTCCTGCCGCTTTAAACGGGCCGGGCGCCCTGCAAGTTGTGCCACCTTCCTCACCCGATCTGCTCGAGGGTTGGAAAGGAGGAATTCTTGCGGGCGCCCGGTTTCGTTCATATAAGAACCTTAGTTGCTCTTGGAGCCGGTTCTCGAACTATCCAGTCGGGTGACTGCTCAGACTAGGCCTTGGCCGGTGCCGAGGTGTCAGCCGGAAGGGAGTTCTTGGCGACCTGGACCAGCGCGGCGAAGGCGTTGGCGTCGGAGACGGCCAGCTCTGCCAGCATGCGGCGGTCAACCTCGACCTCAGCGGCCTTCAGGCCCTGGATCAGACGGTTGTAGGTGAGGCCGTTAGCGCGGGAAGCAGCGTTGATGCGCTGGATCCACAGGCGACGGAAGTCACCCTTCTTCTTCTTACGGTCACCATAGCTGTACACGAACGAGTGCAGCAGCTGCTCTTTTGCCTTGCGGTACAGGCGCGAACGCTGTCCACGGTAGCCCTTTGCGCGTTCAAGGATAACCCGGCGCTTCTTGTGGGCGTTGACCGCCCTCTTCACACGTGCCACGTGCGTACTCCTTCAAAAATCTGATCCCAAGCGTCTACTGCCGGAAACCCGGCTGGCCTGAGAAGCCTTGTGGTAGATGACCGGTGCCAGGTGGCAACCAGTCAGAAAACTTGGAACTTAGATGCCGAGCATCTTCCGGATGACCTTGGCGTCGCCCTTGAAGACGATCTTGTCACCGGCGAGGCGGCGGGTCAGCCTGGAGGACTTGTGCTCCAGGTAGTGACGGCGGTTGGCCTGCTGACGGCGGAGCTTGCCGCTGCCGGTCAGCTTGAAGCGCTTCTTAGCACCGCTGTGGGTCTTCATCTTCGGCATGGGAACCGATCTCCTTACGTATCCGCAGACGCAGTCTGCAGTCTTTCGTGCAGCCGCCCCTGCGGGCGGCGTGCTGGTTGCTTGCTGCCGGACATTGCTGCCCGGCGGCCGTGAACTAGTTGGTCTTCTTGCTGCCCGGCTTCGCGGCGCCCTTGGGAGCGGCCGGTCGGGCCGCAGGCTTCGGCGCTGCAGGCCGGGGAACGGGCTTCGGCGCAGCGACCGGCTTCGGAGCTGCCGCAGGAGCGGTCTGCTCCGGCGCCTTGACCGGTGCGGCCTTAGGAGCCGCGGGAGCCTTGGCGACCGGAGGCTTCGCTGCCGCCTTCGGTGCAACGCGCTTCGGAGCTTCCTGTACGGGAGCTGCTTCAGCGGCCTTGGGCTCTTCGACCTTGGTTTCCTCCGCCGGAGCCTGAACAGCCTCGGCCGCTTCAACCTTGGGTTCCTCAGCAGCGGGAGCCTCTGCAACCGGAGCGTCCTCGACGACCGGAGCTTCGGCCTCGGGGGCCTCCGTCCTGGTGACAAAACCTTCCGGGAGGAGGTCCGAGAGCGTCTGCGTCAGCGGGGCACTGCTGCCACCGGAAACGTCGACCCGTCCCGAAGCCTTGGCTTCGTTCTCGGCTTTGGCTTCCGCCCGCTGTGTTGCACGGCGGGCTTCCGCTTTGGCCTCGGCCTTGTTCTTCAGCGGTCCGACGACCATGACCATGTTGCGGCCATCGATCCGCGGGCTGGACTCCACTACGCCGACCTCGGCGACATCGTCGGCGAAACGCTGGAGCAGGCGGATGCCCATCTCGGGACGCTGCTGCTCACGGCCACGGAACTGGATCATGGCCTTGACCTTGTCACCGGCACCGAGGAAGCGGAGCGCGTGGCCGCGCTTGGTCTCGTAGTCGTGAGTGTCGATCTTCAGGCGGAAGCGGATTTCCTTCAGGACCGTGTTCGTCTGGTTCTTCCGGGCTTCACGTGCTTTGACTGCGGCTTCGTACTTGTACTTGCCGAAGTCCATCAGCTTGCACACCGGAGGCTTGGCCTGCGGTGCAACTTCAACGAGATCAAGATCGGACTCGGCAGCCAGACGCAGGGCATCCTCAATACGGACAATCCCTACCTGTTCGCCTGCAGGGCCGACCAGCCGCACCTCGGGGACGCGGATACGCTCATTGATTCTTGGCTCGCTAATGTTAAAGCTCCTGTGTTCGTGAGGGGTACTTCACCGGCAAAAAGAGAAGGCCCCCAATTGCCGGAGCAATCGAAGGCCTCGAAGATCGGTACTGCCTGCCTCAGTGAGGCGGCATGCACTCCCGCAGGCTGACGCTTCAGGGAATGCCCGACCAGGTACCCGGCAACCTTATTCTTCCCGAAGGAGGATTCGCGGCTGACGCGGGTGGGAGAGAACTCCGCTTGCAAACTGATGTCCCAATACTACAGAAGGAATCCCGTCCGGCGCACCTGCGACCCAAGCGTTGTGCACTTGCATCTCAGGACCGGGGGTTCCGCAGTAAATAACGACATTCAGTCGGTCTGTGACAAGCTTACCAGCATGAGCACTTCAGACAGCAATTCCCACGTTTTTGAGTCCGCAGCCGCCCCTGCTGACGTCTCGCAGCAGATCCGGGACATCTCCGAGGTTCCTGCGATCGAGGTCATCACCACCGCCGCCGTGCATCTGATGAGCGCCGCCGCTGTGAAGCTTGGCCTGGCGGCCGAAGACAACGCGGAGGAGCTCAAGGACCTGGATGAGGCCCGCAAGCTGATTACTGCGCTGGCCGGCCTGGTCACCGCCGCGGCGCCGGAGATCGGTTCGCAGCATGCCGGGCCGTTGCGTGACGGCCTGCGCTCCCTCCAGTTGGCGTTCCGAGAGGAATCCGTCATTCCGGATGCGCCCGGCAAGGGCCCGGGCGAGAAGTACACCGGCCCCGTCAACTAGGGAACAGTCAGCTAGGGAACAGTCAGCGAGGTGCCGCCCCGCCAGGGAGCGGCCAACGCGAATCAGCGACGCCGGCGGGCGGACCTCACGGGTCTGCCCGCCGGCGTCGCTTCTTATTGGGGACCGCAAGCCCGCGGCGTGTCCCGGTGAGGCCGGGGCCGTCGGGCCGGAGCGCGGTTCACGCCGTTGCCGCGAGCCGCTTCCGGCGCAGCCGCTGCAGCACCAGGGCGACGAGGCACAGCACGACCCCGGCGATGCCCACGGCCACGAAGCCGGTCGAGGGTCCGACGCCGTCGATAAACACGCCGGCCAACGGTGCACCGAGTGCCACACCGGCGGTCAGGGCGGAGCCGTACCAGCCCATCGCTTCGCCGCGGCGTCTCTCGTCAACAAGTTCAGCCACCTTTTCCGAGGCGGAGGACAGGACGGGCGCGCACAGCAACCCGGGCAGGAGCGAGAGCAGGCTCAACGTCCAGGTGTCCGTCGCAAAGGACATGGGGATGGTGAGAGCCGCCATGCCCATCAGCAACAGGATGGGCGAGACCGGCCTGTGCATTGCGCCATAGATGATGCCGCCAACCACAGACGCCGCACACCAGAAGAAGAACACGATGCCGATCTCGGCCTGGTGTCCGCCGGTCTCAAGGGCTGCGACAATTCCGACATCCGTGCCGCTGAGGACCATGCCGGCCCCCGCGGCCGCGGCGAACACCGCAGCCACTCCGGCCGTGAACCAACTGAAGTTGCGGATGACCTTGTGCCGGAGTCCCTGGCGGCGTTCGGCCGACGCCGCGAGCGGGACAAGTTCCGCGGCCGCCTCCTGCACCTGGGCCGGCGCCGAGGCCACCACGGAGACTCCTGCGCTGTCCTGCTGGTCGGCCTCGAACCGGGCATCGGGTGCGGCGCTGCGCGTCGGCGGGTTAAACCACATCAGGAACAGCCCGGACAGCGACACGGAGATGCCGACCAGCGTCAGGCCCAGCACGGAATGACCGCTGGTCGCGACGACGGCGCCGGCGGCGGGGCCGACCATAAAGACCAGTTCCGTGGATATCGCGTCGAGGGCGAAGGCCGTGCGGCGCTGTTCACCGGATGCCAGGACTCCGAGGGACTGTCGGACCACACTGAAAATGGGCAGGCTCAGCAGGCCGCCGACGAAGACGAGCGGCAGCAGCAGCTCGTAGGACATGTGCGGCACGATCGACCAGATGACGGCTTCGGCGATGACGGACGGGATGAGCGCTTTACGCAGGCCAACTGTGTCCACCCGCCGGCCGCGCCACGGTGCACCGACGGCGATGCCGATGGTCATCACGGCTGCGGCCGCTCCGGCGGCGGCGTAGCCCTGCCCGAGGACGAGGACGATGTGCAGGGTCAGCAGTACCCCGGCTGCGGCGTGCGGGATCCGCGCAATCATGCCGATCAGCAGGAGCCGGCGGATCGGCCGCACGGCCAGCAACTCCCGGTACAACGTGAAGTTCACGGGCTACGTCCTTCTGGTAACGCCTCCGGCAGCACCGGGGATGGCCCGCAACCGCCGTCGGCTATGGTTCTGCGCGCTGCAGCTTGACCTCGATCGAATCAACCCGCTCGGCAAATAGTTCATTCCGGGCCCAGCCTGCATGGAGGCCGGCCACGACCTCCTGCACGCCAGCGGCGTCAAGCCCGTCTTCCAGGTACAGCAGCACTCTGAGTTCAGGACCGGCTCCGCCGCCGGAGAGCCGCCTGCCGTCGGCCGCCACCGAGGCGACTCCCCCGCCTGGCTGAATCTCAACACGCCGGACAGCCGGAAAGCCCGTCACGGAAGATCCCAGCAATCCTGCCAGTTCCGGATCATCATACGACGGCGTCCACGGCCGCTGCTGAGCCAGGGCCCAGACCGCCGGCCTGCGAACGACAAAGGTGATGTCCGATCCCGGGTCCAGCACGAGCAACTCTGCGCTTTCGGCGACGGCGGACAGCGCGGCGCGGGCCGCGTAGACGGCGACGGGTCTTGCCTGCGGATGCCAGGCTTCCAGCGCCGCCGTGGAGGTAAAGGCCGGCATGGCCGTCCGGCCGTCGGGCGCCTTGAGCGTCACGAGGGCCATGTCTGCTTGTTTGTCCGAATGCAGCCCGGCGGCACCTTCGCCTTCTTCGGCGAGCTGGGCAATGATCGGCACAAACACCCGCGCACTCGACAACGACGCCACCACGGCGGCTTCATCGCCGGTTCCGGCCGCCAGGGCCGCGAGGGCCTCGAGGTAGCCGGCATCGGCGCTGCCGTCGTCGGCGTCGAAGTTGTGGATGGCGGCATTCCCGCCGTCGAGGTTCCGACCGGCCCACGGCCGGCCGGCCGAGTCAGCCGCCCCGCCGGCACCGGCCAAAGCCGCAGCAATGTGGCCGGGAAGCGGGCGACCGCCGCCGGCGCCCGCCCCGCCGGTCCCGTCTGCTGGCTGCTGCATACTGCGGGGCGCCTAGCGGCGGCCGGCGACGTCGAGTGCTTCAGGCAGGGTGAAGTTGCCGTTGTAGAGGGCCTTGCCGACAATGGCACCTTCGACGCCGAGAGGCACGAGGGAGCGCAGGACCTTGAGATCCTCGAGGCTGGAGATACCGCCGGAGGCCACCACGGGCTTGCCGGTCTTCTCCACCATCTGGCGCAGGAGCTCCACGTTGGGGCCTTGGAGCGTGCCGTCTTTGGTCACGTCCGTGACCACGTAGCGGGCGCAGCCGGCATCCTCAAGGCGTCCCAGTACTTCCCAGAGGTCGCCGCCTTCCTTGGTCCAGCCGCGGCCAGCGAGCGTCGTGCCGCGAACATCGAGCCCGACGGCGATCTTGTCGCCGAAGCGGTCGATTACCCGGCTGGTCCACTCCGGGTTTTCCAGGGCGGCCGTACCGAGGTTGACGCGGGCTACCCCAAGGTCCAACGCCTTTTCGAGGGACTCATCGTCACGCAGGCCGCCGGAGAGTTCCACGTTGATGTCCAGCCGGCCCACGACCTCGCGCAGCAGTTCGGCGTTCGAGCCCCGGCCGAAGGCGGCGTCGAGGTCCACGAGGTGGACCCATTCGGCTCCTTGCTGCTGCCAGTTGAGCGCCGCTTCCAGCGGGGTGCCGTAACTTGTTTCGCTGCCGGCTTCGCCCTGCACGAGGCGCACGGCCTGGCCGTTCACGACGTCGACGGCGGGCAACAGCTCAAGCACGGGCAGCGGGGTTTCGTTGGTCATCAGGTTCCTCAGCTTCGATTGGGCAGCGGGTGGTCGGGGGGCGGCGGGCTCTGGGGCCGGGTCTGGAGGCGGGCACCGTCAGGAGGCGGACACGGTCAGGTGGCGGGCAGGGTCAACAGATACGCGGCCAGCAGGGACATGCCGGCCAGAAAATAGAAGCCGATTTGGATCCAGCGCGGGCTTTTCTGCTGCCGGAAGGACAGTGCGCCGCCGATCAGCAGGCCGGCGACGCCCATGAGCACTATGGACCACATCTAGGCGGGGCTGTCCGTGGCTGCGGTGTCTGTGGCGGGAGCCGTCTTCCGTGGCCGCAGGCTGTCCACCCAATTGCGCAGCAGGCGGGCGCCTGCGTCGCCGGACTTCTCCGGGTGGAACTGGGTAGCGCACAGCGGCCCGTTTTCCACGGCCGCGATGAACGGTGCACCGTGTTCGGACCAGGTCACGAGGGGCGCCGCCATGCGCGGCTGGATGACGTCGAAGTCCCAGTGCTGGACACCGTAGGAGTGGACGAAGTAGAAGCGTTCGTGCTCCACACCGGCAAAGAGGGTGGAGCCTTCCGGGGCATCCACGGTGTTCCAGCCCATGTGCGGCACGACCTCGGCCGGGAGTAGTTCGACCTTGCCGGGCCACTCCCCCATGCCTTCCGCCTCGGTACCGTGTTCGACGCCTGCCTCGAACAGGACCTGAAGGCCGACGCAGATCCCGAGCACAGGGCGGCCGCCGGCTACCCGGCGTCCGATCATGCGGACGGCGTCGACTGCTTTGAGTTCGCTCATTACGGTTTCGAAGGCGCCGACGCCCGGAACCAGCAGCCCGTCAGCGTTCAGGACGTCCTGCGGCTTGGCGCTGAGGATGACCTCGGCCCCGGCCCGCTCAAGTGCCCGGACGGCCGACCGGACGTTGCCGGAACCGTAATCGAGCACCGTGACGGTGGGCTTGCCCTCGGGCGACACCGGCTTGGCGCCCGCGGCCGGATCAACGATGGCCCCGTCGCGAAGCTCCGGGCCGGTCACAGTGCACCCTTGGTGGACGGGATTCCTTCAACACGGGGATCCGGCTCGACGGCGGCACGAAGGGCGCGGGCGAAGGCCTTGAACTGCGCCTCCACGATGTGGTGCGGATCCCGGCCGGCGGTGACGTTCATGTGCAGGCAGATCCCGGCGTGAAGGGTGATGGCTTCGAAGACGTGCCGGGTCAGGGAGCCCGTGAAGTGACCGCCGATCAGGTGGTATTCCTGGCCCGCGGGTTCTCCCGCGTGAACCAGGTAGGGACGCCCGGAGACGTCGACGACAGCGTGGGCGAGGGCCTCGTCGAGGGGAACTGTGGCCTCGCCAAAGCGGCGGATGCCGGCCTTGTTGCCCAGGGCTGTCTTCAGGACCTCGCCAAAGGTGATGGCCACGTCCTCCACCGTGTGGTGGACGTCGATGTGGGTATCGCCCGTGGCCTTGACCGTCATGTCGATCAGGGAGTGCTTGCACAGCGCTGTCAGCATGTGGTCGTAGAACGGCACGGAGGTGCTGATGTCCGAGGTCCCCGTACCGTCGAGGTTGATTTCGACCAGGACGGACGATTCGCTGGTGGTTCGTTCCATGCGGGCGGTCCGGGCCTCAACGGCGGTGGTTCCGGTGATGCTCATGTAGATGTGTCCTTTGGCTGTGGCTGAAGGCGGGGCGCCGGGGTCCGCGCGGGTCCCCTGGCACCTGGTTAAGTTTAGGCGGGTACGGTTGCCTGGCTGGTCAGGATGTGCTCGAGCGCTTCAAGGAAGGCTGTGGTTTCCGTCTCAGTTCCGGCGGTCACCCGCAGGTGACCGGGGATTCCGACGTCGCGGATCAGCACGCCGGCGTCCAGCAATCCCTGCCAGACCTGGTGCGGGTTCTCAAGGCCGCCGAAGAAGACATAGTTCGAGTCGGATGCGGCCGGCTTGAGGCCCATCCGCTGGAGTTCGGAGACAATCCGGTCCCGTTGGCGCTTGATGTCTTCGACGTCGGCCATTAGGGCCTCGCGGTGGCGCAGGGCGGCCAGGGCGGTCGCCTGCGTGACGGCCGAGAGATGGTACGGCAGCCGGACGAGGCGAAGGGCATCGGTTACTTCCGGTGCGGCTGCCATGTAACCCAGCCGGGCTCCGGCGAGGGCGAACGCTTTGCTCATGGTGCGCGAGACGATGAGCCGCTCGCGGCCGGGCAGGAGGGTCAGTGCACTGGGCGTGCCGTCGTGGGCGAATTCGTGGTAGGCCTCGTCGACGATCACAATGGTCTGGCTCGCGTCACCGGCCTCATAAACGGCCTCGACCACGTCCAGCCCCAGGCCCGTGCCCGTCGGGTTGTTCGGGGAGCAGAGGAAGACAACGCTCGGTTGCAGTTCGCGGACCTGACGGGCCGCCGACCCGGCGCTGAGTCCGTAGTCGTCCGCCCGGACACCGGCAACGTATTCGGTGTCCGTACCGGCGGCCAGGAGCGGGTACATGGAATATGTGGGCGGGAATCCCAGGGCCGTACGGCCCGGGCCGCCGAAAGCCTGGAGGATCTGCTGCAGAACTTCGTTGGAGCCGTTGGCCGCCCAGATGTTGTCTGCGTTTAAGCCATGGCCGAGGTATTCGGCCAGCCCCTCCCGGAGTTCGGTGAATTCCCGGTCCGGATACCGGTTCAGCCCCGTGGCCGCGGCGGATACAGCTTCGGTAATGGCGGCCCGGACGTCGGCCGGAACACCGTGGGTGTTCTCGTTGACGTTGAGCAGGATGGGGACGTCCAGCTGGGGCGCGCCGTACGGGCGCAGACCGCGAAGATTAGTCCGGAGGGGAAGTCGATTGAGGCGCTCTAGCTGGTCAGTCACTTCACTAGTTTAAGTGACGCCGTGACGGCCCTGAAACTGTGACGGCAACGGGCCGGCGCCGGCGGCCTATCTGGTCGGCACGAAGAGCTGCTGGCCCGGCTGGACCCCCGCAGCCTCGAGGTTGTTGAGCTGAACGATTTCGGCGATGACGTCCCGGGGGTCCCGTTCCGGCGACACGGTACCGGCGATGGCCCATAGCGACTCTCCGGGCTGGACGGTTACGGTCACGGTGGGGGTCACGGAAAGCTCTGACGCCGAATCCGCAGCCTTTGCCGGGGCGTTGAAAAAGCCCCCGAAGGACAGAATGAGGGCGGCCAGCAGGACCAGCGGCAGGCCGAAGACAACCAGGCGTCCGCGCCGGGTAAGCCGCAACGGACCCTGCCCCGCAGGCTCCGCATATTGTCCCGCAGGCTCCGTGTACTGCCCGGCATGCTCTGGATCCGGCACCACACGCAGGTGGTTCCGGCCTGAGCCCGGCCGGGACGGAAAATCGCCGCCCAGATCGAAGCCGCCCGCACTGCTGCTACGGCCGAAACCCTGGCTGAAACCGCGGCCGTGCGAATCGTGGAAAGTGTTTGTTGCTGACATGAACTAAGTCCTCCTGAACAAAACCGTGCCGCCCGGCGTACTCCAAGAACCTGCCGCCAACGGCCTTACTTCGAACACAACATCGAATCCTGCACCGAATGCGCATCACTTTGATTCGAACACATCTTCGAACTTTGCTTATCCTTTTCTAGCACTTACTAACGAACGTTGTCGAGACTCGCTAGAACAAATGTTTGAAAAACCGATCGTGCTGGCCTACGTTTGAGGGACAGAACAACCACTTCTGCAGTTGATCAGCAGGGTCTGACATTTCAGACCGGACGTTCCCGGCATCTGCGACGGCGGCCGGGTGGATTGGAAAGGCGTTGGCGAACATGGCAGCACAAGCCACCGGCGGCAGGGCCACCCCGCGGAGCCCGAAGCCCGTCCGGGCCCCTAAGAGCCTGACCGTCCGGCAGAAGAAGATTCTGGAGACCATCCAGCGGTCCGTCACGGACAACGGCTATCCGCCCTCCATGCGTGAAATCGGCGACACTGTAGGGCTCGCGAGCCTCTCCAGCGTCACCCACCAGCTTTCGCAGCTTGAGAAGCTCGGCTATCTGCGCCGCGACCCTAAGCGCCCCCGCGCAATGGAAGTCCTGATGCCGCTGACGCTTGACGAGGGCGGCACCAGCATGTCGGGCGCAGAGAAAACCGGAGGCCTGCGCGCCGTCGGCGGGTTGTCCGTCTCGGAACTGGCCAGCGCAACGGATACCGCCATGGTCCCGTTCGTCGGCCGGATCGCTGCCGGCGGCCCGATCCTGGCGGAGCAGGTGGTCGAAGACGTGATGCCGCTCCCCCGTCAGCTGGTAGGACACGGCGAATTGTTCATGCTCAGGGTCGCCGGAGATTCCATGATCGATGCTGCTATCTGCGACGGTGACTGGGTGGTGGTGCGCCGGCAGAACGACGCCCTCAACGGCGACATCGTCGCCGCGCTGCTCGACGACGAGGCGACCGTCAAGACGTTCCGCCAGCGCGACGGCCACACGTGGCTGCTCCCGCAGAACACCCAGTACGAACCGATCCTCGGCGACCATGCCGTTCTTATGGGCAAGGTTGTCTCGGTCCTGCGTTCGCTCTAGCGGCAGAACCGTTCGCTTCGAACAGCAAGGCCCTTCGCTTTAGCTGTTCGCTCCAACAGCGAAACTATCCGGGAGCCGGCGCGGCTCTACGTCCCGGCCGGCTCCTTGGCGAGTCGTTCCAGCGCGGCCAGGGCAATCGCGGGATCGGTCGTCGGCCAGAACGGCGGCAGCGCCGAGCGGAGGAAACCGCCGTAGCGTTCAGTCGAGAGCCGCGAATCCAGGACCGCAACCACGCCCTTGTCAGAGGTTGTACGGATCAGCCGGCCGGCGCCCTGGGCGAGACGGATGGCGGCGTGGGTCGCCGAGACTGCCATGAAGCCGTTGCCGCCCGCTTGTGCCACAGCCCGGGACCGTGCCGTCATCAGCGGGTCATCCGGCCGCGGGAAGGGAATCCGGTCGATCACCACGAGCCTGCAGGACACTCCGGGAACGTCGACGCCTTGCCACAGGGACATCGTCCCGAACAGGCAGGTGTCCGGTTCGTCGGCGAACTGCCGTACGAGGGCCGTCATGGACGAATCCCCCTGGCACAGGATGCTCTGTTCCAACCGCGGCCGCAGGGCCTCGGCCGCATCCTCGGCGGCCCGCCGGGAAGAAAAGAGGCAGAGCGCCCCGCCGCCGGAGGCCCGGATCAGTTTCTCGAGCTCGTCCAGGGCCTCCGGGGATGTTCCGCGGCCGGGTTTGGGCAGGTGGCGGGCCACGTAGAGGATGCCCTGCTTCGGATAGTCGAAAGGCGACCCGACGTCGACGCCTGTCCAGCTCGGGGCACCGCTGCCGACCAGCCCGAGTCCGCCGGCGGCCGGCTCGAAAGCGGCCCCGATCGCCAGGGTCGCCGAGGTCAGGATCACCGTGTGGTCCGCGAAGAGGCCTTCCCGCAGCCGCCCCGCAACGCTCAGCGGGGCTACATTGATCAGCGCCGGCGAGTGTTCATCCGGCTGGGTATAGCCCTGTTGCGGGTCAAAGGTGCTGTTGCGGGAAAACCACACCACCTCGCGGTTCTCGCGTGCGGCCAGGAGCCGCTCGCAGAGTTCCAGGATGACCATCAGGCGCGACCGTGCCAGCTGGCGGCCGCCGTCGGCTGTGGTGCCGCTCTCCTGCTTGGAATCGGACAGCGCCGCGCGGCAGGCATCCCGCAACTGGTCGACGCAGTCCAGCTGCTCGCCGTTGAGTCCGTTGGGCATGAGCCCGCCGGGAACGCCGTCGATTGCGAGTTCGAGGTTGGCCGCGGCGTTGTTGAGCGCGTCCACAGTAATGCCGGTGTGTTTCCGGGCACCGGAGGCCGCAGCGTGAATCATGGCCACGGAGAGTTGTCCGGAGACGGCGCCGGTAACGCGGTCCTGCAGTTCGTGGGCCTCGTCCACCACCACGACGTCGTACTCCGGCAGCACGGCGAGGCCTTCAAAGGCGCTGACGGCCAGCATGGCGTGGTTGGTCACCACCACGTCGGCGTCGGCGGCGTTCTGCCTGGCCAGTTCGCTGAAGCATTCGGCCGCAAGCGGGCACTTCTGGGCGCCCAGGCATTCCATCGAGGTAACAGAGACCTGGCGCCAGGCCCGGTCCGTCACGCCGGGCATAAGTTCGTCACGGTCCCCGGTGGCAGTCTCTTCAGCCCACTCACGCAGCCGGACAACTTCCCTGCCCAGTTGGGAGGACGGGCCGCCCATTGCCGCCGCGAAATGCGGCACGCTGGTGTCCTCGCCGAGGGAGAAGAGCTGCCCTTCGGAGGGTTCTTCGGACGGAAAACCGCCGTCGAGCTTGTGCCGGCAGACATAGTTGGACCGGCCTTTGACCAGCGCTACTTTGACCGGCCGCTCCAACGCCGGAGTGATGGTCTTAAGCAGCCGCGGCAGGTCCCGCCCCACGATCTGGGTCTGCAACGCCAGGGTGGCGGTGGAGACGAGCGTGGGTTTGTTGCTGACCAGCGAGTGCGCGATCAGCGGAATCAGGTACGCCAGGGACTTGCCGGTGCCTGTACCCGCCTGGACGAGCAGGTGGTCGCCGGTCTCGATGGCGCGGGCAACCTGCCGGACCATCTCATGCTGGCCGCTGCGGCTCTGGCCGCCCATGCCTGCCACGGCACGGTCGAGCAGTTCGATGACGCGCTGCTCGCCGGGAGCGACGGCGGCGCCGGAACCACCGGCAGGTTCCGGCGCGGCCTCTGCGTCTTCCGGCCCGCCCCGAACCGGATCACTCCCCGATGAAGCACCCGCAGGACCAGCCGCCGGAGCGCCTGATGGGGCTCCGGCCCCGGAGGGCGCGGCGTCAGTCATTGACGATGAACGACGCCAACTCGGCTGCGAGCCCTTCGCGCACCAGCACTACGGCACGGGTGCCGTTCTCTTCGTGGTCGAGCGTGACGATCTCGGCGTCGTCGTCGTGGAGCTTGCTGAGCAGGTCTCCGCGGTTGTACGGGATGAGCAGTTCCAGTTTCACACTGGGCCGCGGGATGCCGTCGCTGATGGCCTTGAGCAGCTCCGGGAGGCCTTCGCCCGTCCGCGCCGAGACCACAACATGGCGCGGTTCGCGCTGCTTGAGGCGTTCGATGACAAAAGGATCGGCGGCGTCGGCCTTGTTCAACACGATGATTTCGGGAATCTTGCGCGCGTCGACTTCGCTGAACACGGACCGGACCGCGGCTATCTGCCCTTCCGGATCGGGGTGTGAGGCGTCGACGACGTGCAGGATCAGGTCCGCGTCGGCGACCTCCTCCAGGGTGGAGCGGAAGGCCTCCACGAGCTGGGTCGGCAGCGCGCGGACGAAGCCCACCGTGTCGGCCAGTGTGTAGCCCATACCGTCCGCGGTCTCTGCTTTGCGGACGGTCGGGTCGAGGGTGGCGAACAAGGCGTTCTCCACCAACACACCGGCGTCGGTCAACCGGTTCAGGAGTGAGGACTTACCGGCGTTGGTGTATCCCGCGATCGCCACGGACGGCACGGCATTGCGGCGGCGGTTGGCCCTCTTCGTCTCGCGGGCGGGCTTCATGGCCGAAATTTCGCGGCGCAGCTTGGCCATCCGCGTCCGGATCCTGCGGCGGTCCAGTTCGATCTTTGTTTCGCCGGGACCGCGCGAGCCCATGCCGGCGCCGGCGCCGCCCACCTGGCCGCCTGCCTGGCGGGACATCGACTCGCCCCAGCCGCGCAGGCGAGGGAGCAGGTACTCGAGCTGTGCCAGTTCGACCTGGGCCTTGCCCTCCCGGCTCTTGGCGTGCTGGGCGAAGATGTCAAGGATCAGGCCGGTGCGGTCGATGACCTTGACCTTGACAATGTCCTCGAGGCCGCGGCGCTGTGACGGGGCGAGTTCAGCGTCAACGACGACGGTATCCGCGCCCGTGGACATCACAATTGCCTTGAGTTCCTGGGCCTTGCCGGAGCCGAGGAAGGTGCCGGGGTCCGGTTTGGAGCGGCGCTGGACGAGGCCGTCCAGGACTTCCGAGCCGGCCGTTTCGGCGAGGGCCGCGAGCTCGCGGAGCGAGTTTTCGGCGTCGGCCAGCGTGCCGTCGCTCCAGAGTCCGGCCAGCACGACCCGCTCGAGGCGCAACTGGCGGTATTCGACTTCGGTGACGTCTTCGAGTTCCGTGGACAGGCCCGCGGTGCGGCGCAAAGCGTGGCGTTCCTCGAGATCCTGCTGATCACCGTCGTAGCCGCTGGGCTCATCGTCCGCCCCGGAGATGGCCTGGGCCTTACCGAACACTGCTCTGGGCTGGTCCGGGCTGGTAGCCGTGGCCCCGGCAGGGGTGTCCTTGGACAGGATCCGGTCGATCACGGCCTGCATTTCCGCAGGACCCATGTCCTGATCGGCGGCGTCGGGTCCGGTGTTGGGCTGACTGGTCATGGTCTCCTTATAAGATTTTCGACTCTTCCAGAATAGTGCCGATTGCGCTCATGCGCTGCGGTATTCGCGCTGGGCGGACTGGCTATGCACCCATTCCCGCCCTCGGGCTGGCCGGAGGCCGCCGGAATCCCCGCACTCCGGCCGGTTTCCCTTCCTGGCGGGCGGGCCACTAATCTGGCCAGTTATGGAGTCTGCACACTATTTCAGCGCCCAACCCGCCGGGCCGTTCAACCGCAAGCCACTCACGGTCGAGCTTGCCGGGAAGACACGCCAGTTGCAGACGTCCAACGCGATCTTCAGCCCGGACGGGATCGACAAAGGAACCGCCGTGCTGCTGGCCGAGGTTCCCGCACCCGCCCCGCAAGGCAACCTGCTGGACATTGGTTGCGGCTGGGGCCCGATTGCCCTCACTCTCGCCCTGCGCGCGCCGCACGCCCGGGTCTACGCCGTGGACGTCAACGAGCGCTGCGTCACCCTGACCAACGAGAACGCGGCGCTGCTGGGGTTGGAAAACCTCACCGCCAGCACCCCGGAGGCAGTGGACCCCGAACTAAGGTTTGACACGATCTGGTCCAATCCTCCGATCCGGATCGGCAAGGACGAACTCCACGAGCTGCTGCTCCTATGGCTGCCGCGGCTGGCCCCGGGCGGCTCGGCCTGGCTGGTGGTTCAGAAAAATCTGGGTTCGGATTCACTGCAGCGCTGGCTGGCCGCCGAACTGGACGCCACTTTCACGGTGACCCGGGAGAGCACCGCAAAATCGTTCCGGATCCTGCGGGTCAGGAAAGCATCCCGCTAGCGACGATCACGGCCGGACCGCTGAGCTCCACATGCTCCTTGCCCCCGGCAGCCGGGAAAAACTTCACGCCGACGACGCCGCCGGGAACGTGGACGTTCCAGGTGTCCGGAGCGCCCTGCCCGGCCCAGTGCCGGATTGCGACGGCGGCGGCGCAGGCCCCAGTGCCGCAGGACTGCGTCTCCCCGACGCCACGCTCATGGACGCGCATGGTGATGGATCCTATACCGTCGTGCACCAACGGTTCGGACGGAACGACAAACTCGACGTTGGTGCCGTGCGGGGGCTTGGGATCAACGTGGGGCGCGGTGAAAAGTGTCGTCGCCTCCAGCTCGGCGAGCTCAGCCAGGGCCACGACCGTATGGGGATTGCCCATGCTGACCGAAAGCCCGGGCCTGGCGACCTCGAGGCCCTCGGCACTGACCAGCGAGTCCATGGCGCGGGCTGTGGCTTCACCGGGGAAGATGAACTCCCAGGGGCCCATGTCCACGGCGTAACCGGCCGCGGTGCGCACGATGGTCTTGGCACCGCCCCGGGTTCCGATCGTGAGCGATTCCCCGGCCGGCAGATCGACGAGTCCTTCTGCGATCAGGAAGTGGACGAAGACCCGGACCCCGTTGCCGCACATCTCGGACAAGGAACCGTCACCGTTGCGGTAGTCCATGAACCACTTGGCGTCCGGATGGTCCATCAGCAGTTCCTGGCCTTCGGGCAGGAACATGGACGGGACGGCGCGGATCAGGCCGTCTCCGCCGATGCCGCGATGCCGGTCGCAGAGGGCCGCGACCTGCTCCGCCGTGACAGTCAGCGCACCGTTCGGGTCGGCGATCAGCACGAAGTCGTTGCCGGTTCCGTGGCCCTTGGAGAATTTCAGTCCACTCAGTCCGGCGGAGTTACGGTCAGCGGCCACGGCCAGGTTTTCTTCCATGGACCCAAGATTACCGTTCCGGCAGCCCGCTCCGACAACGGTCCACGGCCTTGGCCAGCAGCCGCGGATCTTCCCAGTCCAGCCAGGTGATGCGGGGGTCCGCCCGGAACCAGGTGAGCTGGCGTCGGGCAAACTGCCGGGTGGCGACGATTGTTTCTTCGGCGGCCTCCTCAACGCCCGCTTCCCCGTCGATGACCCTCAGGAACTGGGCGTAGCCCAGCGCACGGGGTGCCGTCCGCCCGCGCCGCAGCCCGGCCGCGTCGAGTCGCCGGACTTCGGCCAGGAGGCCGTGGTCCACCATGGCGTGAACCCGGCGGGCCAGGCGGGTCCGAAGCTCCTCACGGTCCACCTCCAGCCCGATCTGCAGGGCAGGCTGGAAGTACTCGCGTGTGGGCATGAAGGAACTGAAGGGCCGTCCGGTCAGTTCGAAGACTTCCAGGGCCCGGATGACGCGCCGGGCATCCCCGAGCCTGCCCGCAGAGACGGGGTCAACGTCTTCGAGCCGCCGCTGCAGCGGAGCTGGTCCTGCCGTTTCCAATTCGGCTTCGAGCCGGTGGCGAATCGCCGGGTCCGTGCCCGGGAACTCCAGGACGTCGAGGGCGGCCCGCACGTACAGCCCGGAGCCGCCGACGAGGATGGCCCGCTTACCGCGTCCGTGGATATCGGCAACGGCAGCGCGTGCCTGCCGCTGGAAGTCCGACACGCTGGCTTCTTCGGTCACCTCGAGGATGTCCAACAGGTGGTGCGGCACGCCCTTGCGCTCCCGCACCGAGATCTTGGCGGTACCGATGTCCATGCCGCGGTAAAACTGCATGGCATCGGCGTTGATGATCTCCCCGTCGAGCTCCAGTGCGAGGGAGACGGCAAGATCGGACTTGCCGGAGCCGGTCGGCCCGACGACGGCGATTACCGGCATGGCGGTCGGGCCCTCCCCGGCCGTCTCCCCCGGTGCGTTGAGCGGCCGGTGCTGTCCGTCCAGTGCGCGCACCGGGCTAGCGGCTGCGCAGCGGCAACGCCGGCATGCCCAAGGACACACCGGATTTACCGGTGCCGCTTCCCGGGGCGGGGGCGCCGCACGAGTCGGCCTGCGCCCGGTCCCAGGCGTCGCCGGCCCGGGAACGCCGAAGGGCGTAATCCGCGGCGGAAGCGGGGTCCGCGATGAGGTGGAACGCGCCGGCCTCAGTGATGGTCACGGTCACCAAATCACCCGGGCGCGGTGTTTCGGCACCGGCGGGGACGGAGAAGTGGACCAGCCGCTGGTCCCGGGACCGGCCGGAGAGCCGGTGGGTTTCCTCTGCCTTGCGACCGGAGTGGGCAGTGACCATTACCTCGACGCGCCGTCCGAGCTGACGGGCATTTTCTTCGGCGGCAATCCGGTCCTGCAGGGCGGTGAGCCGCTCGAAGCGTTCCTGGACGACGGACTTCGGAAGCTGGCCGGGGAGTTCGGCTGCCGGCGTGCCGGGCCGCTTCGAATACTGGAAGGTGAAGGCCGTGGCGAACCGGGACTTCTCCACCACATCCAGGGTGGCCTGGAAGTCCGCTTCCGTCTCGCCGGGGAAGCCGACAATGATGTCTGTTGAGATGGCCGCATGCGGGATTTTCTCCCGGACCTTGTCCAGGATCCCGAGGAACTTCGTGGAGCGGTAGGAGCGCTTCATGTCCTTGAGCACCTTGTCGGAGCCGGACTGCAGGGGCATGTGGAGCTGCGGCATGACGTTGTGCGTCTCCGCCATCGCATCGATCACGTCGTCGGTGAAGGCCGCCGGGTGCGGGCTGGTGAAACGCACCCGTTCCAGGCCCTCGATCGCCCCGCACGCCCGCAGGAGCTTCGAGAAGGCCTGCCGGTCGCCGAACTCGACGCCGTAGGAGTTCACGTTTTGCCCCAGCAGCGTCACTTCGATGGCGCCGTCGTCGACGAGGGCCTGGATCTCGGCCAGGATGTCGCCGGGCCGCCGGTCTTTTTCCTTCCCGCGCAATGCCGGCACGATGCAGAAGGTGCACGTGTTGTTGCATCCGACCGAGATCGATACCCAGCCGGAATAGACCGAGTCCCGCTTGGTCGGCAGCGTTGACGGGAAGACGTCCAGGGATTCGAGGATCTCCAGCTGTGCTTCGTTGTTGTGGCGCGCCCGGTCCAGCAGGGCGGGAAGGGCACCGACGTTGTGCGTCCCGAAGACGGCATCCACCCAGGGAGCCTTCCTCAGTATGGTCTCCCGGTCTTTTTGGGCGAGGCAGCCGCCGACTGCGATTTGCATCCCGGGGTTGGCGGCTTTGACCGGAGCCAGGATTCCCAGGTTGCCGTAGAGCTTGTTGTCCGCGTTTTCCCGGACGGCGCAGGTGTTGAACACTACGACGTCGGCGAGTTCACCGGCGGAGGGAACGTAGCCGGCCGCCTCAAGCATCCCGGCCATGCGTTCGGAATCGTGCACGTTCATCTGGCAACCGAAAGTTCGCACCTGATAGGTGCGCGGCTGCGGAGTGTCGGCTGCCGGGTCGGTGGCGGCGGAGGTGGCTTCTGCTGGGGCGGGGATGGTCAAACTCACCTGTTAAGGGTAACGGGTCCGGCCGGGGCCGGCCCCGGCCGGATTCTCAGTCATCGGTATCAGGATCGGCGACGGCCTCAAGGACCTCGTTGACGATCCGGAACGCCTGGGAGGGCTGGTAGCCTTTGCGGGCTAGCATCGATACGAGCCGGCGTGTGATCTTGTCCCGTTCGGTCCGGTCTTCGTCGCCTGTGAAGCCACGGAGCTTGCGCACTACGAGTTCGCGGGCGGCGTTCTCCTCGTCTTCGTCACTGACTTGTTCCAGGGCGTCGGCCGCGGTTTCCGGGGCGATGCCCTTGTCTGCCAGCTCACGGCGCAGGGCGCCCCTGGCCAGTTTGCGGGACTGCGACCTGCTGCGCACCCACATGTCCGCGAACTCGGCATCGTCTACGAGGCGGACTTCTTCGAACCGGTCAAGCACTGCCTCAGCGACGTCCTCGGGGACGTTGCGTTCGGCGAGCTTGCGGGAGAGCTGCAAGCGGCTTTTGGGGGCCATCGTCAGTTGCCGCAGGACGATGGCCCGCGCAACGGCGGCGGGATCCGCGTCGAGGTCCTGTTCCGCCCGCGCCGCCTGCCGGGACTGGCCAGGCTCCCCCGCCCCCGGCGGTGACGTCCGTGACGTCCGTGGCGTCCGTGCGGAGCCCTGAACGTCCGCGTCGATCCCGGTCCCGGGCTCTACGGCAACGCCCGGGTCAGGGTAGCGCGGACGCGACCCTGACCCGCTGCGTGCCCTGCCGCTAGCCGTCAACGGCCTTCAGCTTCGGGGCCGCTTCGGTCTCGGCCGGCTTCACTCCGACGCCGAGCTTCTCCTTGATCAGGCGCTCCAGCTCGGCAGCCAGTTCGGGGTTGTCCCGAAGGAAGCGGCGGGAATTCTCCATGCCCTGGCCCAACTGGTCGCCGTCATACGTGAACCAGGAGCCGGATTTCTTGATGAGGCCGTGCTCGACGCCCATGTCGATGATGCCGCCCTCGCGGGAGATGCCCTGGCCATAGATGATGTCGAACTCGGCGATCTTGAACGGCGGGGCCATCTTGTTCTTGACGATCTTGGCCTTGGTCCGGTTGCCGACGGAGTCCGCGCCCTCCTTGAGGGTCTGGATCCGGCGCACGTCGATGCGGACCGACGCGTAGAACTTCAAGGCCTTGCCACCGGTGGTGGTCTCCGGGGAACCGAAGAAGACGCCGATTTTTTCGCGCAGCTGGTTGATGAAGATTGCGGTGGTTTTCGTCTGGCTCAAGCGGCCAGTGATCTTGCGCAGGGCCTGGCTCATCAGGCGTGCCTGCAGGCCGACGTGGCTGTCGCCCATGTCGCCCTCGATTTCGGCGCGGGGAACCAGCGCGGCGACGGAGTCGATGACGATCACGTCGAGGGATCCGGAGCCGATCAGCATGTCCATGATTTCCAGGGCCTGCTCACCGGTGTCCGGCTGGGACACCAGGAGGGCGTCCGTGTCCACGCCGAGCTTGGCGGCGTACTCCGGGTCGAGGGCGTGCTCCGCGTCGATGAAGGCGGCAATCCCGCCCAGGCGCTGGGCGTTGGCGACCGCGTGCAGGGCCACCGTGGTCTTACCCGAGGATTCCGGGCCATAGATCTCAACGACGCGGCCGCGCGGCAGGCCGCCAATTCCGAGGGCCACGTCCAGCGCAATGGATCCGGTGGGAATGACCTCGATCGGTGCACGGACTTCGTCGCCCAGGCGCATAACTGAGCCCTTGCCGAACTGCTTGTCGATCTGGGCAAGCGCTGCGTCGAGCGCCTTCTGACGATCCGGGGCTGCGGCCATGGTTCACACCTCTAATGTTGTCTCGCTGTGGAGCGGCCGTTGCGGCCGTTTGTCTGTCATTACTGACGCTACTGGCACCCACCGACAAAGATGCCGGACGAAGTCGCGTATGTGGAAAGTGCCCTGAAAAAAGCATAGTCCTATCCGAACAGATATTCGAACGATGCGCGGCGTGTCAGGATTTCCGGCACATACCGCGCCGGCGCCGTGCCGTTCAGGGCGGCGTTCTAGCGTGGTTTCACGTCCCGGCCCAGCCGTCGTTCGGGCGGGACGTCCTGGACGTCACAGACGGCCAGCCAGACCTGCCGCGGCGGCACCCCGGCATTGAGGGCCTGGTCGGCCGTGCGTCCGCCGGCTCCGGCGAGAACCAGCGAACTGCTGAGCACGCGGGAGTATCCTGCTCCGAATTCATCGTCCATGAGCCGCCAAAAATCACTGATTCGCACCAATAAAGTCTCTCACGATCCGTCACTCTAGAATGGTTGCCATGAGCAACCCAGCCGAGGACACCGGGCATTCCGGCAGTGCCGAGGATCCCACAGATGCCGCATTGTCCGCCGTCGAACACCAGATGAGCCTGCTCTGGCGGCGGGCGCGGTCGATCTCGTATCAGTTGTCCCGGCAGGTTCACCCTGACATGGAACCTGCCGCGTACGGACTGCTCACGGTGATCCGCAGGCAGGGTCCGATCCGCCTGACCGAGCTGGCGTCCTGCATCGGCGTCGGCAAGCCTTCGGTGAGCCGGCAGATCGCGTTCCTGGAAAGCATCGGCCTGGTGGCCAAGGAGGCGGACCCGCTGGACGGTCGCGCACAGTCGATCCGCCTTACGCCCGAGGGCGAGGCGAGGATGCATGAGGTGCAGGACGCCCGCCGTGAGGTCTTCCGCGAGAGGCTCGGGTCCTGGCCCGCGGCGGAGCTTCAGACGCTCGCGGCGTACATCGGGAAACTGAATGCCACCTACGAAGGAGACGGCTTTCCGCCGGACGAACCCCGCTGACACGCGAAAAGGCCCTCGGCTTTGAAGCCGGGGCCTTCTCGATAGAACGTCGGGTGGCCGGTTACGGGCCGGTCCGGGCTAGCGTGCTCCGGAGAGCAATCCCTTGGCCAGCTCGTCTGTCAGGTCGGCGTTGAGATCACGGTCCAGGTCACGGCCGTAGCGCTGGGAGAATTCCTGCGGGACGGTGTCCGGGACGGAGACTCCCTCGGCGACAGCAACGCGTTCGCTGACTTCGCGCAACATGCTGGACAGCGGGACATCCAGGGCCGAGCAGATCGAGGAAAGCAGCTCCGAAGAGGCTTCCTTCTGACCGCGCTCCACTTCACTCAGGTAACCCAGTGACACGCGGGCGCTGTGCGAGACTTCGCGGAGGGTACGGCCTTGGCGTTGGCGGACGTCGCGCAGGACATCGCCGATTTCGTGACGAAGTACAACCATCTTGCGCTCCTTCTGTTCGCTCTTTGCCTGATCGGCGAGGCCCACATCCTTCCAGCGGACAACGCCGTTTACGGATACGGGCTGCTTTACCATCTGTATCGCCTTGCTCCCTCGTACATAGAGTCCGCCGCGAAGCGAACTGCTGATTCATTCATCCTAGGCGCCGCCCCTGTTTGGAGGCGACACAATGTAACAACTATCGGTAAACAACTTTTGTTCCCGCTTACTTTACGTCCGGGTAGCTTTCGGACGCTAGGGCTTCCAGCAAGCGCTCCAAAGCCGCGGCGCAGGCCTGGCCGCGGATTTCGGGGCGGTTCCCGGCGAAGGTGTAGGCGTAGGCCGCCGTTCCCGTGGCCGTGGCTACACCGATGAAGACTGTTCCGACCGGTTGGCCGTCGTGCGGTTCCGGTCCGGCCACCCCCGTGGTGGAGATGCCGATATCGGCACCGCAGACGCGGCGGGCTCCTGCGGCCATGGCCTCGGCGACCTGCCCGTCCACGGATCCGACGGCGTCCAGCACGTCGCGGGGAACACCGAGCACCTCTGCTTTGACGGAGTTCTGGTACGAGACGACGCCGCCTTGGAGCATCGCTGATGCGCCGGGCGTGTCCGCCAGCACGGCGGTGATCATCCCTGCGGTGAGTGATTCGGCCGAGGCCACAGTCATCCCGCGGCCGATGGCCTCGGCGACGGCCTGCGCAGCCAGCCGGTGCAGGTTTGCCGTGTGCTGCGCGCCGGTCACGGCGTCTCTCTCCTGACACCCTGATGCCGGGCCCGGATGCCGCTGGCCCGTAGTTTGAGTGCTTCGATGACGTATTCGCCGCCGGTCCAGAGCGTGATGCCAAGGGCGAGCATCATGACCGCGAAGGACACGACGCCGAGCCAGGCCGCGAGGGACGCGAGCGGAATGACATAGAGGAAGATGGCGGCCGTCTGCACGACGGTCTTCAGCTTGCCGCCGCGGGAGGCCGGCATAACGCCGTAGCGGATCACGAAGAAGCGCAGCAAGGTCACGCCCCACTCGCGGGCCAGGATCAGGATCGTGACCCACCACGGGAGTTCCTGGAGCAGCGAAAGCATCACAAGCGCCGAGCCGATCAGCAGTTTGTCCGCAATCGGGTCGGCGATCTTCCCGAAGTCCGTGACGAGGCCGCGGCTGCGGGCGATGTCGCCGTCGAGCTTGTCCGTGTAGATGGCCACGGCGAAAATGGCCGCCGCCACCCAACGCCACACACCGTTACCGCTGACCAGCCCCGGCGCGTCAGCAAGGAGCGCCCAGACAAAGAACGGCACCAGCGCGATCCGCAGCATCGTGAGGATATTGGGCAAGTTCCAGATCCGCGGTGCGGACCCGTCGCTGTTGGCTTGGGCGCTAGTCACTGTCCTAGGCTACCGTCCGGTGAGGGACCAGGCGTCTTCGGAGCCGTCCTCGTCGTCGGAACCCCCGTCGGAGCCGTCGAAGTACTCCACGGACTGGCTGCGGTTGTCCAAGTCAGCGGCGACGAGGTCCTCGGCATAGCCGCCCTGGGCTATGTTCGAGTTGGCGTTGTCACTGAGGGCTGCCGTCTGGGAGTCGGGGACGGCCGGTGCGTCCATCCCCTTCATGGCGGCAAGGACCGCCGCGAGGTCATCGGGCTTGACCAGCACATCGCGGGCCTTGGATCCCTCGGAGGGACCCACCACTCCCCGGGATTCGAGCAGGTCCATCAGGCGGCCTGCTTTGGCGAAGCCGACGCGGAGCTTGCGCTGCAGCATCGAGGTGGAGCCGAACTGGGTGGTCACCACCAGCTCGGTGGCCTGGAGCAGGACGTCGAGGTCGTCCCCGATGTCGTCGTCGATCTGTTTCTTCTGCGCCTCAGGGGCCACGTCGTCACGGTAGACAGCCTGGAGCTGGCCCTTGACGTGCTCAACCACCTTGTGGATTTCGGACTCGGTCACCCAGGCGCCCTGGACGCGCATGGCTTTGGAGGCACCCATCGGCAGGAAGAGTGCGTCGCCCTGGCCGATGAGCTTTTCCGCGCCCGGCTGGTCAAGGACGACGCGGGAGTCGGTGACCGACGACGTGGCGAACGCCATGCGTGAGGGCACGTTGGCCTTGATGAGCCCGGTGACGACGTCGACGGAGGGCCGCTGGGTGGCGAGGACCAGGTGGATGCCGGCGGCGCGGGCCAGCTGGGTGATGCGGACGATGGAGTCTTCGACGTCGCGCGGGGCGACCATCATGAGGTCGGCAAGTTCGTCGACGATCACGAGCAGGTACGGATATGGCCGGATCACGCGCTTCGAGTCGACCGGAGGGTGGACTTTGCCGGCCCGGACGGCCTTGTTGAAGTCGTCTATGTGCTTGAAACCGTAGTTCGCGAGGTCGTCGTAGCGGGCGTCCATTTCCCGGACCACCCACTGCAGCGCCTCAGCGGCCTTCTTCGGATTGGTGATGATGGGGGTGATGAGGTGCGGGACGCCTTCGTAGGCCGTGAGTTCCACGCGTTTGGGGTCGACCATGACCATGCGGACCTCGTCGGGTGTGGCCCGCATCAGGATCGAGGTGATCATCGAGTTCACGAACGAGGACTTCCCGGCGCCCGTGGCGCCCGCCACCAGCAGGTGGGGCATCTTGGCGAGGTTGGCGACGACGTAGCCGCCTTCGACGTCTTTGCCGACGCCCATGACCATGGGGTGGTCGGTGCGCCGGGCGTTCTGGCTCCGAAGCACATCGCCGAGGGACACCGTCTCGCGGTCGGTGTTGGGGATTTCGATGCCGATGGCGGATTTTCCAGGGATCGGGCTCAGGATGCGCACGTCGGAACTGGCCACGGCGTAGGAGATGTTCTTCGACAGAGCGGTGACGCGTTCCACCTTTGTTCCCGGGGAGAGTTCAATCTCGTAGCGGGTGACGGTGGGACCGCGGCTGAATCCGGTGACCTGGGCGTCGACGTTGAACTGGTTGAGGGTCTCGGTCAGGGAAGCCACGATCGCGTCGTTGGCTTCCGTTCGCTCCTTGGGGATGGAGCCGGGCGTGAGGACGTCCGAGGACGGCAGGGTGTAGGTGACGTCGCCGGCCAGTGAGAGCTGCTCGGTGCGCTGCGGGATGGGGGTGGGCAGCGGCGCCGGGGCGACCGGTTTCGAAGGCACCTGGGCGGCCGCCGCCGCGGCTGCGGGGTTCAGCGAACCTGCGGCGACCATGCCGGGGGTGACGAGCGGGATCGCCTCGGTGGCGTTGTCGGGGGACGGGTCGGCGCTGCTGCCCGCGGCCGTTCCCAGGCCCTGGGCTGCTTTGATCTTTTCGACGGCGATCTCGGCCTGGGTGGGCCGGCGGACGCCGGGCGCGACAGCCCTGGCGCCCTTCGCGGGCGGTTCATCCTCGTCGTCGATGACGGCGTGTTCGAAGGCTTCGTCGCCGACGTATCCTTCGAGGCCGGTATCCGCGTCATCGTCCCTGCCGAAGAGTTTCCGGCGCTTCTTTTTCGGGGCCGGGGCGTCGTTTTCGTAGAGATAGCTGCGGTCATGCCGGCCGTCGTCGTCGTGGTGGTCCTGGAGGTCGACGCCCATGAGGTGGTCGTAGGCACCGCGCAGCCGGCTGGGAATCGCTCCGAACGGCGTGGCGGTGACGATCAACAGGGCGGTGAAGGCGACGAGGCTGTAGAAAGCCACCGGGACGGCAGGATGAATCAGGGCCAGCGGTGCCGCGGCAAGGTAGCCGAGCATGCCGCCGGCGCGGCGGAGCCCGTCGAAGCCGTCGACGACGTCAGGCTGCCCGCCGATGATGTGGGCCAGCCCGGATCCGGCGAGGGCCATGATCAGGAAGCCGATGCCGACCCGGTTGTTGCCGCGGCCGTCCAGGGGCTGCCGGAACAGCCGGAAAGCGCAGACGAACAGCATGAGCGGCAGCAGCAGCGACATCCAGCCGAAGGTTCCGTTGACGACGGCGTGGACACCGTCAGGGAACCAGCCGGTCAGCCCCCACCAGGCGAAGGTGGCGATAAAGACGCCCAGGGCGAGGTTGAAGAGGGCTGCGCCGTCGCGGCGGTCCTCGGGAGCGACGTCGCTGACGTCCTGGCCGATCCTGCGCACGCCTGCCCCCACCACGTGGCCGATGCCCAGCCAGACACCCGAGAGCACACGCACGGGCCAGGGCTTTTTCGTTTCAACGGCGGGGAGCTGCCGCGTCCGGGCGGTTCCGGCGGTCCCCCGTGGCCGGCTGGTTTTGGATGCGCCGGTGCCGGAGCTCCGGCCTGCAGAACTGCTGGGTTTGCCGCTTGAGTTGCCTCTAGGCGCGGGGGAGGTACGTGTCGCCATACCCGCCACGGTACCGGACGCCGGGCCGAATGGCCCGGATTTCCGGGCTTCCCGGTTCCATGTTGCAGTCAGCAAAAAGGCCTCCCCCGCCTGACACCGCCTGGTGGCGGGGCCGGCCGGGGAGGCCTGAATTGCACGGAGCCTAGGCTTCCAGGACCACCGGAATGATCATGGGCTTGCGGCGCAGCTTGCGGTTGACCCAGGTGCCGACAACCCGGCGCACGACCTGCTGCAGCTGGTGCGTGGTGTGGTCCGAACGGTTGAGGACGGCTTCTTCGAGCGCGGCATTGATCTTGGGGATGATTTCATCGAAGACGGAATCATCCTCGGCCACGCCGCGGGCGTGGATCTCCGGTCCGGAAACGACCTTGCCGGTGGCGCGGTGGATGACCGTGATGATGGAGATGAAGCCTTCGTCGCCAAGGGTCTGGCGGTCCTTCAGGTCGGCGTCGGTGATTTCCCCGACGCTGGAGCCGTCCACGTAGACGAACCCGACCTCAACCTGGCCCACGATGTCGGCCTGGTGATCGTGAAGGTCGACGACGGTGCCGTTGTCCGCGAGCAGGATGCTCTCCTCGGGGACACCGGATTCGAGGGCGATCTTGCCGTTGGCGATCAGGTGCCGGGTCTCGCCGTGCACGGGCATCGCATTGAGCGGCTCGAGGATGTTGTAGCAGTAGAGCAGTTCACCGGCGGCGGCGTGGCCCGAGACGTGGACCTTGGCGTTGCCCTTGTGGATGACGTCCGCGCCGAGCTTGAGCAGTCCGTTGATGATGCGGAAGACCGCGTTTTCGTTGCCGGGAATCAGGCTGGAGGCGAGGATAACGGTATCGCCTTCACCGACGACGACGCGGTGGTCGCCGTTGGCCATCCGGGACAGGGCCGCCATCGGCTCACCCTGCGAGCCGGTCGACATCAGCACGACACGGTTGTCCGGCAGGTTGTCGATGTTCTTGATGTCAACGACGGTGCCCTGAGGCACGTCGAGGTAACCCAGCTTGGAGGCGATGTCCATGTTGCGGACCATGGAGCGGCCGACGAAGGCCACCTTGCGGTTGTGCTTGACCGCCGCGTCGAGGACCTGCTGGACGCGGTGCACGTGGGAGGAGAACGACGCCACGATAATGCGCTTGGAGGCCTGGCCGAAGAGCCGGTCCAGGGTGGGGCCGATCTCTTTTTCAGCGGTGGTGAAGCCGGGCACGTCGGCGTTCGTGGAGTCGGCAAGGAACAGATCGACGCCCTCTTCACCAAGTTTGGCGAAGTGGCGGAGATCGGTGATGCGGCCGTCCAGCGGGAGCTGATCCATTTTGAAGTCGCCGGTGTGCAGGACAGTCCCGCCGGAGGTACGGATGAATACCGCCAGGGCGTCCGGGATGGAGTGGTTGACGGCCACGAATTCGCATTCGAACGGACCGAGCTTCTCGACTTCGCCTTCGACGACGACGTGCGTCATCGGCTTGATGCGGTGCTCCTGGAGCTTCGCCTCGATCAGGGCCAGCGTCAGCCGCGAACCGATGATCGGGATGTCCTGTCGCAGCCGCAGCAGGTACGGCACTGCGCCGATGTGGTCCTCGTGGCCATGGGTCAGGATGACGGCGACAACATCGTCCATCCGGTTCTGGATGTACGAGAAGTCCGGGAGGATCAGGTCCACGCCCGGCTGGGTTTCCTCGGGGAAGAGGACGCCGCAGTCGACAATCAGGAGCTTGCCGTCGATCTCGAACACGGTCATGTTGCGGCCGATTTCGCCCAGGCCGCCGAGCGGCACGATCCGCAGGGTGTCTTTGCGGAGCTTGGGCGGCGTGACAAGGCCGGGAAGGGCGGTTTGGGTCATAGTGCGCTACTTTCCAGGCGGGTACCGGACGGCTTTGAACTGACAGGGAATTTCACCCGGTCAGGACGGCAGCAGTCCGGTTTCCGCCAAATCCTCGCGGATGATTTTGATCTCGGCTTCGCCCGGCTCCACGAGGGGCAAACGGACAACCGAGTTGGGCAGGACTCCCTGCCACTTAAGAACCTGCTTGGCAGCTACAGCACCCTGGATATGGGTCATCACTGCACGGACCACGGGGTCCAGTTCGAAATGTATGGTGCGGGCGGTCGCAAAATCGCCTGCAAGAGCGGCATCAATCATGGCGCGGAACCGAGGTGATGCGACGTGCGCCGAGACGCTGACCAGGCCGACGGCTCCGGCTGCCATCCATGGCAGCGTCAGTCCGTCGTCGCCGGAGTAGACGTCAATGTCCGTGTTGGCCAGAACCTTGGTGATCGCCGCGAAGTCAGCCTTCGCGTCCTTGAGCGCCACGATCCGCGGATGGTCGGCCAGCCGGATCATGGTTTCGGGAAGAATGGGGACGCCGGCCCGGCCGGGGATGTCGTAGACCATCACGGGGAGGTCTGCAGCGTCAGCCACGGCCTCGATGTGGGCCTGGATGCCGGCCTGACTGGGCTTGTTGTAGTACGGGGTCACGATCAACTGGCCGTGCGCGCCTGCTTTCACAGCGCGCTTCGCCATCTCGATCGAGTGCGATGTGTGGTTGGTGCCGGTGCCTGCGATGACCTTAGCCCGGTCCCCGACAGCCTCGACGATGACGCGGAACAGCTTTTCCTTTTCATCGTCTTCCAGCGTGGAGGTTTCACCCGTGGTGCCGGAAATAACGAGGGCATCATTGCCTTCGTCGACGAGCTTGCTGGCCAGTTCCGCTGACGTCTTGTAGTCGACTTCACCGTCGGTTGTGAAAGGCGTAACCATGGCGGTTACGAGGTTCCCGAACGTGTGCGAGCGAATGTCAGAGTCAGCCATATGAAAAACGTTACCTTGTCCGCGGCTTGTTCGGACAACGGCGGCGATGTGATGAAGGTCAAAGTCGCCCGTCCGGGGCGCTTCTGCGCCAGGATTCCGGGGCGGGAGACCGAAATTCTAGGCGCGCTGGACCGAATCCCCGGAACCCGGCGAACAGTAGCGGCCCACCGCCGCCTCCCGCAACGCCTCGGCCCACGCCGCAAGCCGCTGGGCGGCGCGGACGTAGTGGAAGAGTTCGGTAGGTGTGAGCGCGTCAAGGTCCGTCCCGGCCAACCTGCGGGCGAGCTCGGCACCGGGCGGCTCATCAGTGAGCGCGACACCCTCCCCGTGCCACTGGAAATCCTCCGCGGGCTCCCCTGCCACGAGCTTCCGGAAAAGGAAGTCCACGACGCCCGGACTCATGGCCCTCAGCACCCCGGATCCGCCGTCCGGAGGCCCGCCCGCCTGGACCGTCTGCCCGCGGCCCTGCACCAGACCGCCGGCGACGTCGTGGCCGGAATCCCTGCCTGCGGGCTCCTGGGAGAACGGCTCTGATGTGTTATCCATGCGCCCATGTTATTCGAACATATATTCGAACACAAGGCTTATGTGGAGCGTTCCGGGACGGTAGTGTGGCCGCATCGACCAGTGAGGAGAGTTCCATGGCTGACGAGGCTGCAGCCCGCCCGCGCGCTTCCTGGCCGGGCACGGGGTACGCCCCGGACTTCCTGGACACCCGCATTGCCGAGCCCGCCCTTGGCGCCGGCATCGAGGACGACGCAGTCCTGTTCCAGGGCGCCGAAGCCATCCCGTACACGCATTTCTCGCTGGCCCTCAGCCGGTCGCGCAGGTTCGCCCGCTGGGTCGCCTGGAACATCGACGGGGCCGCCATCAAGAGACTGAGCCGCACCGGCCAGAGCTTCAGGACCGATCCGAGGATCCCTGACTCGGTCCAGGCGGGCAACGAACTCTACTCCGGCAACCGGTTGGACCGGGGGCACCTGGCGCGCCGCGCGGACCTGCTGTGGGGAGACCTCGAGGAGGCCGCCCGGGCCAACCGGGACTCTTTCTACTACACAAACATCGCACCACAGATGGACGACTTCAATCAAAGCCGCCAGGACGGCGTCTGGGGCAGGCTGGAGGACGCTCTCTTCGATGACGTCGACGTCGAGGACCTGCGCGTCAGCGTGTTCGCCGGACCGGTGCTCCACCACGACGATCGCCTCTACCGCGGCGTACAGCTCCCCCGGGAATATTGGAAGGTGCTGGCTTTCCAACACCACGGCGTGCTCAAGACCCATGCTTTCCTCCTGACCCAGAACCTCGACCAGCTCCAAGCCGTGCTGCATCTGGATGAGTTCAGGGTCTACGAAATCACTCTTCCCGAGCTAGAGGCCCGCACCTGCCTCCGGTTCCCCGAGCAGGTACATGCGGCCGACACCAGTGCGGCCCTGGAAATGCTGGCCCTTGATGCGCGGCGCCCGCTGGCGAGCACTGCGGACATCCGCTGGTAGCCGCCCCGCTGCCGGCAGGCAGCCCGGCGCGGGCGGCAAGGTTCATGTGAGACGATCGGAGCATGACCGCGCGCGGAATGTCCCCCGGCTCCCGGACCCGCGGCAGAACGGACGGCAGGTCCCCCAACGGTTCCGCCGGCTCGGCGTCCCGCGCCCGGCTGACCGGCATCGACGCCGCCCGAGGTCTTGCCCTGCTGGGAATGATGGCCACACACGTCCTGCCGCTCTACGGCTCCGACATTAACCTCACTCCCTCGTGGGTCGGCCTCGTCTTCTCCGGCCGCGCGTCGGCACTCTTCGCCGTCCTGGCCGGCGTCGGACTGGCCCTCTCCACCGGCAAGCAGCAACCTCACGGCGGCGCGGACTTGTGGGCCGCCCGCCGGGGTGTCGCCTTCCGGGCGCTGGTGGTGGCAGCCATCGGCCTGTCCCTGGGCGGGCTTGAGGTCAACGTCGCCATCATCCTGGTCCACTATGCCGTGATGTTCCTGTGCATCCTGCCGTTCCTGGGTCTTGGTCCCAAACGGCTGCTGGTGCTTGCCGCGGCCTGGGTCGTAGCCGCACCGGCGTTGGCGTTCCTGCTCCGGCCCTGGCTCTTGTCCCCCACGCCGGTCCTGCAGCTCAGCCACAATCCCGGCTGGGAGGACCTCACCACACCGGCCCAGCTGCTCGGCGATCTCTTCCTGACGGGCTACTACCCGGTGTTCCAATGGATCGCGTATCTGCTCATCGGCCTGGCGGTCGGCCGGCTCGCGCTCTCGGCCGCGGCTGTACCGGTGCTGCTGCTGGCGGCCGGCGGCACGGTGGCGGTCCTCGCCAAATGGGCGAGCGTTGTGATGCTGGAGGACTGGGGCGGATTGGAAGCCTTGCAGGCCCAGCAGACCGATCCCGACTACCCGCTGGAGAGCGTTCTGCAGGTCAACCTGGCCGGGGTCCAGCAGTCCGGCACCGGCTGGTGGTTGGCCGTCAGTTCCCCGCACTCGGGCACTACCCTGGATCTGCTCCATACGTCAGGGGTCGCTGTTGCCGTTGTGGGGATCTTCCTCCTGCTGGGCAGGCTCGGTGACTGGGTGGAACTGGACCTGCTGCTCCCGCTGAGGGGCACCGGAGCCATGACCCTCACGCTCTACACCGCCCACCTGTGCCTCATGGCAACGTTGAACGGCCAGCAGTTGCCGGCAGGCTGGACAGTGGAGGTCGTGTACTGGATGCAGGTTGCCGTGGCGCTGCTGATCGGCGGGATCTTTGCGCGGCAGGCGTGGCGCGGGCCGCTCGAATGGGCGGCGCATTCCGCCAGCCAGCTCGGCCGCTACCAGCCCGCACGCATCCGCTAAACAGAAGACCCTCGCAGACGGAAAAGCCCGTGTAGACGGAAACCCGTGCCGGTCCTGCGCTCTCAGGCGGCCGGTGCCCCGTCACGATAAAGCCTGACGGCGTCCCGCATCGAGGCGCGGGCCCGCTTGCGGTCCCCGGCGGCGTCATAGGCGCAGCTGAGCCTGAACCATGAGCGCCAGTCCTCCGGCGCGGCTTCGGCCTCCTCGCGGTATTTTTCGAACTCGCGGTCAGCAGCCTCGCGGATGATCCGCCCGGCCGGTGTGCGCGGCAGGGTGTCCTCCGGCAGGCCGCCTTCGGCTTCCAGGATCTTCGCCAGGCGCTCCGTGCGGGCACCGAACAGCAGCTCCCGGACCAGCGCCCAGGCCCCGATCGCAGGCAGCAGCAGATAGGCCACGCCGATCGCCTTGGCGGTGAGATTGGCGTCACCCATCAGCAGGACTGACCGCTGGAAAGACACCACGAGGTAAAACACCAGCAGCAGCGTAACCGCGCCGACCCAGATCTTGGTGCGGTTGGATTTCAAGGCATTCAGCACAGCGGCCACAGACCCTACAGTCCCAGGTCCAGGTAGCCGTCCAGGCCCAGGGTAAGCCCCGGCTTCGTGCCCACGGTCCGCACGCCCAGCAGCACACCGGGCATGAAGGATGCCCGGTCAAAGGAATCGTGCCGGAAGGTCAGCTGCTCCCCCGGCCCGCCCAGCAGGACTTCCTGATGGGCCACGAGGCCGCGGAGGCGGACACTGTGGACCCGGACGCCGTCGACGTCGCAGCCGCGGGCCCCGGCGATCTCGGTGGCCGTCGCGTCCGGACTGGCCGGCACTCCGGCGGCGGACCGCTCGGCGGAGATCAGCTGCGCGGTGCGCACGGCCGTCCCGGAGGGCGCATCGACCTTGTCCGGATGGTGCAGTTCGATGATTTCGACCGATTCGAAGTACTTCGAGGCTTTGGCCGCGAAGGCGGAGGCCAGCACGGAGCCCAGGGCGAAGTTGGGGGCGATCAGGACTCCGACGCCGGGCTGCGACGCCAGGAGTTCCTCGAGCCTTCCCAGCCGTTCCTGATCCCAGCCGGTGGTCCCGACGACCGCGTGCATGCCGTGCTCGACGGCGAAGCGGACATTGGCTTCGGTGCTCTCCGGGACCGTCAGGTCCACCACGATCCGGGCGCCGGCGTCGACGAGGGTTTCGAGGGAGTCGGTCCGGCCCAGGGCCGCGACGAGCTTCAAATCGGCGGCGGCCTCAACGGCCTTCACCGCCTCGGCGCCCATGCGCCCGTTTGCGCCGAGCACGGCGACTGCGAGTTGTTCGGTCATGCCAACAACCCTACCGCCGGGCCCGGGTCCGGCCGGAACCGGGCGGTGGATTGCTGCCGGAAAAAACCGGCTATCCGGCGGCGCCGACCCACTCGACCGTGCCGTCGGCGAAGAACTGTTCCTTCCAGATCGGCACCTGGGCCTTGATCCGGTCAACGAGTTCCGAGCAGACCTCGAAGGCCTGGCCCCGGTGGGCGGCGGAGACGGCGCAGACCAGGGCGGGGTCGCCGATTTCCAGCATGCCGATCCGGTGGGCGGCCCAGATGCGCACGGGCTTGGCGTCCTCAGTTCCCGGTGCAGGTTCGTGTTCGGCGACCAGTGCCGCGACGACGTCGGCCATCACCTGGTGCGCGCTCGGGTGGGCACTGTAGCTGAGCCGGGTGACCGGCTTGCCGCCGTCGTGGTTCCTGACGACGCCGCTGAAGCTGACCACGGCCCCGGCCGTCTCCGACTCGACCGCGGCAATGGCCTGGTCCACGGAAATCGGCTCGGCGCTGAGTACCGCCTGTACGACGTCGAATCCTGTGTCAGTGCCCATGGCCGCCTTCCAGTTGCTCGCAGAGATGCCCCAGGATGGGGTCCAGCACGCCCAGTCCGTCCATCACGCCTTTGGGTGATCCGGGAAGATTGATGATGAAAGTCTTGCCGGCCGCGCCGGCGTGGCCGCGGCTGAGCATGGCGGTGGGGGTCTTGTCCGTGCCGACCCTGCGGATGCCCTCCATGATGCCCGGGATCTCGCGGTCCAGCAGCGGCAGAGTCTGTTCCGGGGTGGCGTCGGTGGGGCTCAGGCCGGTTCCGCCGCTGGTGATGATCACGGCTGGCTGCTGGCTCAGGAGTGCACGGAGGGCTGCGCCGACGGAGTCGCCGTCCGGGACCACCAGGGCCGGGAACGGCTCAAAGCCGTGTTCGGTGAGCCAATCGACGATGACCGGGCCTGTCAGGTCTTCGTAGACGCCGGACGCGGCACGGGTGGAGGCGATCACTACGCCGGCTTTCCGGCCGGTGACGTCGCCGTGGGTGTGTGGTTCGGGCATGCTCACAGTGTCCAGTCCCCGCTCTTGCCGCCGCTTTTGGCCAGCACTTTGATGTCGGTCAGGACGGCGTGCTTGTCCACCGCCTTGATCATGTCGTACACGCTTAATGCGGCGATCGAGACTGCCGTCAGGGCCTCCATCTCGACGCCGGTGATGCCGCGGGTCTTTACGGTGGCGAAGACAGTCACGGCAGTCGCGTCGAGCTCGAAGTCAACGGTGACCTTGGCGATCGGCAGCGGGTGGCACAGCGGGATCAGTTCGGGGGTTTTTTTGGCGGCCATGATGCCGGCCACCCGGGCGACGGCCAGCGCATCGCCCTTGGGCAGGTCACCGGCCCCCAGCAGGGCCAGGACCTCGGCCGTGCTCCGGACGGTGGCGGTGGCTGTGGCCTGCCGCGTCGTTTCGGCCTTATTGGACACATCCACCATTTGTGCCGTGCCGTCGTGGCGCAGATGGGTCAGCACGGCTCCTGCCGATCCTGCCTGGGAGGCTTCTGCCTGTGCGGATTCTGTCTGTTGCGGTCCTGCCGGTGCCGTTGCGGTGTGGTCTGTCCCGGGGGTTTTTGCTGCGTTCACAGTATCCATACTTCCACTTCCGCGCCGTCGGCGAGCGCAGAGGTTCCTTCGGGCACGTGGATGAAGGCGTTGGAGTGTGCCAGCGCATGGACAAGGTGCGAGCCGGAGCCGCCCTCGAGGCGGACGGTCCCGTCCGCGGACAGCATGCCGCGCCGGACCTGATGCTTATGTTCGGGGGACGTCAGGGCACCGGCAAGCCGCGCCCGCACTACAGGCCTCGGCGAGGGTGAACCGAACAGATCCGAGAGGACCGGACGAAGGAACATCTCGAAGGACACAAGGCAGCTGACCGGGTTCCCGGGAAACGCGAGCACAGGCACGCCGTCGAAGGTGCCGATCCCCTGCGGGCCGCCGGGCTGCATGGCCACCGACGAGAAGGTGACATCGTGGCCTGCCATGGCCTGACGGACCACTTCATAGGCGCCCTGGCTGACGCCGCCGGTAGTGACGATGAAGTCCACGTCCGGTGAGTGCAGGCGGAGCAGCGCCACGAGCTGTTCGGGCCGGTCGGCGGAGATCCCGGTGCGGGTGACCTGCAGTCCGGCCTGGCGCATTGACGCCTCGAGCAGGGGGCCGTTGGAATCGTAGATCTTGCCGGCGTCCAGAGGTTGGCCGGGTTCCACGACTTCGTCTCCGGTGGTGACCAGCAGGACCCGCAGCCGCGGGTGCACGGGAACCTCGGTCAGCCCCAGGGCTGCGAGGAGTGCGAGTTGTCCCGGGCCCAGGTGTGTCCCGGCGCTGAGGGCCGGTTCCCCGGCCCGGATATCGCTGCCGGCATCGCGGACGAAAGTGCCTGCGGCGGTTGCCGGCAGGCGGACCGTGGCCGCCGCGCCCGGGTCGGGGAAGGAATCCGGCACCGCCTGCTCGATCGGGACGACGGCGTCGGCTCCCGGCGGCATCATGGCGCCGGTCATGATCGGCGCCGCCGTGCCGGGGATGAGGGCGTCCGGGGCGGCGCCTGCGGGGACAGGCGCGACGACGGTCAGTTCCGTGCGGACGGGTTCGGTGCCGGCGCGCTGGGGGCCGGCGACGTCGGCACTGCGGATGGCGAAACCGTCCATCTGGGAATTGGCAAAAGGCGGCAGATCCAGCGGGGCCGTGATATCGGCAGCGAGGCCGCGGCCCTGCGCGGCGAGGAGCGGCACCCGTTCCACCCGGTCCTGGCTACACAGTGGGGCGAGGAGGGCATGGACCGCGGCGCGGTGTGCGGCCACCGTGGCGGCGCCGCTCCCGGTTTCCACGGTGTCTGTGCTGGCGGTGCGGTGCATACGGTTCTGACCTTCGGCTCGTCGCGCTATGACTTCACGTCCACTCTAATCGTGTGGAAGCCCGTGGCCCCGTCGGGAGCTACGGGCGCGCGGTCCTCCACCTGCACGACGCCGTCGAGGCCGGTGGCACGGACCTGGACCTCGTGCCGTCCCGGGCTCAGCCCTACTGCCAGCTGCCACTGGTACCAGGTGTCCTTCGAGATCCCCGGAGCCAGTTCGGCGGGCTGCCATGGACCGCCGTCGACCCGCAGGTCCACGGCGCCGACACCCGTGGGCTGCGCCCAGGCGACCCCGCCGAAAACTACTGTCCCGGCGGACGGGCGTCCCCCGTCACGGGGTACGTCGATCCGGGAGGAAATCTTGATCGGCCCGCGTTCGCTCCAGCCGCGCGGCGTCCAGTAGCCTTCATCGTCCGCGAAGCGGGTCACCTTCAGCTCGGTCACCCACTTCGTCGCCGAAACATAGCCGTAGAGTCCCGGCACGATCAGCCGGGCCGGGAAGCCGTGTTCCAGCGGCAGCGGCTCGCCGTTCATCCCCACCGCGAGCATCGCATCGCGGTCATCGGTCAGGGCTTCCAGTGGTGTGCCCGCGGTCCAGCCGTCCGTACTGCGGGAAAGAACCATGTCCGCTCCGGGCTGCGGCCCGGCCAGGGCGAGCAGCTCCCGGACGGGCCACCCGAGCCACCGGGCGTTGCCGATCAGGTCCCCGCCGACCTGGTTCGAGACGCAGGCGATGGTCACGTGCCGTTCGATCATGGGTTTGGCCAGGAGCGTGGCGAAGTCCAGTTCGATGTCCCGGTCCACGAGCCCGGTGACTTTCAGGGTCCACCCGGCGGGATCCACGAGCGGAACCCGCAGGGCGGTGTCGATCCGGTAGAAATCCTTGTTCGGGGTGACGAGCGGGTCCAGTCCGGCGAGCTCGATCGAGGCTCCGGCAGGAATGGCCGGAGCGGGCGACACGGCTGCCGGCAGGACCAGCTTGCCGCGGACGTCCGTGACGACTGCCGCGGCTCCCCGGAGCGTGCCGGCGAGGACGCCGCCGAGGGTTCCCACGACGGCGGTGCCGCCCAGGCCCTGAAGGAAGCGGCGCCGGGCGGGCGCAGGTGCCTGCGACGGGCCGCCGGCTGCCGGGTCGGGGAAGGTACCTGCGCCTGCGGCCCACGTCCCCAGCAGCCGGAGCAGCCAGCGCAGCAGCAGCATGGCCGCCACTGCGACTGCCACCGGGACAACCACGGCATAGGTCGTCGCCGCGGCACGGCTAAGGACCGCAGCCACACCGGCGAGGCCGAACACGGCAATGACGGCGACGCCGGCAAATCGCCGCCGTCCTTCTACGACGCCGGCCAAGCCGGCCAGTGCCCCGATGATCAGGGCCATGCCGGCCAGGAGCGCCACCTTGTCCGCGGTACCGAACAACGCCACTGCCCAGTCCTTGACGCCCGGCGGAACGGCGTCGATCACGGCGCCCCCGACGGCTGTGATCGGTGACACCGAAGGACTGATCATGGTCGCGGCAATCTCGCCCAGCACCACGGCCGTCCCCACGGCGACGATTCCCGCCGTCGCGGCCCAGCCTTCCCGCTCCCGTACCGCCAGGCCGGTTTCTGCGGTGCGGGCTCCGGTTGTCATGAGTTGTCCCGGCCCTGCGTCGACGCTGCGGCCGGCGTGGCTGCGCCGGCAGGGGCCATGGCCGGGAGCAGGAGCGAGAACCGGCACCCGCCGTCGACGTTTTGGACGGTCACCGTCCCGTCGTGGGCGCTGACAATGCCGGAGGTGACGCTGAGCCCGATGCCGGCGCCTGCGTAGCCGCCGGTCCGGGGGCGTGCGTCCGTGCCCGGGTGTGGTCCGCTGCCGCGCTGCCCGTCCGGATTCTTCCGCCAGCCGGTTTCAAAAAGACGGCCCAGGTCCTCCTCCGGAATTCCGCCGCAGCCATCCGTGACGGACACAACAGCGCGGTCCTCGTCCCGTCCCACCTCGACGAGGACCGTCGACCCTGGTTTGCTGTAGAGGATGGCGTTGAGCACGATGTTGCGGATTGCCCGTCCCATCGACGGGCCGTCGGCGAGCGCGACGCTTTCCCGGCGGCCGCCGCCGTCGAGCGTGACGCCGTGCCGCTGCGCGAGGGGCGCAAGATCGGCGATGGCATCGCTGGCAAGGTCGTACAGGTCCAGGGGTTCGGCCCTGAGCCGCAGGGTCCCGGCCTGGATCTTGGAGAGCTCCAGGAGGTCGTTGACCATCACGGCCATCTGGTCCGTCTGTGAAATGATCTTGCGGTAATACCCGGGGACGTCCGCCGCCATTCCGTCCTCAAGCGCTTCCGCCATCGCCCGCATGCTGGCCAGCGGGGTGCGCAGGTCATGGGAAATCCAGCTGACCAGCTCGCGGCGCGCATTTTCGACGGTGGCTTCGCGTTGCCGGGATTCTTCCAACTTGCGGCCGCTGAGCTCGAGTTCGGCGGCCAGCGCCGCAAGTTCGGGGCTCATCACGGGGCTGTAAAGTCCGGGGCTTTCGCCGCGCCCGATGCTCCGGGCGGCATCGGCCAGGGATGCGGCATTGCGGGAGACCCGGGCCCCGAGCACAAGCGCGATCGTCACGGCGACGATCGACGCGACGGCCAGGACGTACCACATGACTTCCAGGTCCCGGGCGGAAATGAACATGGCATTAAAGGCACTGACCATGCCGGCGGTGAGGACCGCTACGGTGGCCAGCACCACCACACAGATCTGCAAGGCGAACGAGGCCCTGCGCAGCGGCCGGAGAATCAGGAGCGACGCGGCCCCGATCACGATGCCCCAGGCGACGGACCAGCCGATGGTCGTCAGGAGTTCAGAGGCCTGCATCGCGCGCCCCGCCTTCCGTGGGTGCCGGAAACGCGTGGCGCGATCCCGGTTCCTCGCCGACGTCCAGCCGGTAGCCCACACCCCAGACAGTGCGTAACAACGCGGGCTTCGTGGGATCCGCCTCGATTTTCTCCCGCAGCCGGCGGACATGGACCGTGACTGTGGACAGGTCTCCGAAGTCCCAGCCCCAGACGGCTTTGATGAGTTCCTCCCGGCTGAAGACCTGGTTCGGCCGGCGCAGCAGGAAAGCCAGCAGATCGAATTCGCGGGCTGTCAGGGACAACTCGAGTCCATGGTGGGAGACCGTCCTGGCTGCGGGGTTGAGGGCGAACCCGCCGACTTCGACGGCGGGTTCGGGACTGAACTCGGGAATGCTGCGCCGCAGGACGGACCGGACCCTCAGGACAAGTTCACGCGGAGAAAACGGCTTGGTCACATAATCGTCTGCCCCGGCTTCCAGGCCAAGGATCCGGTCATCTTCCGTCCCCAATGCGGTCAGCAGGATGACCGGTACGCCATGGGTGGCGCGGAGCCGGCGGCAGACCTCAACGCCGTCGAGTCCCGGCAGCATCCGGTCCAGCAGGACCAGGTCCGGCTGCCGTTCGGCGGCCAAGCGCAGGGCAGTAAACCCGTCCTGGGCCAGTTCCACCTGGAAACCGGCCTGCACAAGGTAGTCCCGGACGACGTCGGCGATGGTCAGCTCGTCTTCGACCAGAAGGATGCGCCGGTTTTCCGATGGATCCGCGGCGGGCTGGGACTTGTTCACTTCTCCAGCATAGGTTCGGGACCGGCCCGCCGGACCGCTTCCGGCCCCCTGGCAGGCATCGTTCCGCAATCCGTAAGATCCCCTCGGGCCCCACGGGCGTGATGCCGGTCCCGGGTTGGCGTAGCCTGACATTATGACTGTTCAACTTGGCATGCCAGGGTTGCCCCGCGAGAGCGGCAGCCCCGTCCCAGGCCTGCCCGGCGGGCCGCCGCCGTCCGGACGCCCGGCGGGGATGCCGGCCGGACTCGTCGACCGCTACGGCCGCCGCGCCACGGATATGCGCCTCTCCCTCACGGACAAGTGCAACCTGCGCTGCACCTATTGCATGCCGGCGGAGGGCCTGTCCTGGCTCACCAAGCAGGCTGTGATGTCCGCCGAGGAAATCGTGCGGATCGTGCGGATCGGCGTCGACACCCTGGGCGTCCGTGAACTGCGGCTGACCGGCGGCGAGCCCCTCGTCCGGGCTGACCTGCTGGACATCATCGCAGCCCTCCGTCTGGCGCACCCGGAACTTCCTATTTCCATGACCACCAATGCGGTGGGCTTGGACAAGAAGGCCGCAGGACTCAAGGCGGCCGGCCTGACCCGGATCAACGTCTCGCTGGATTCCCTGCATGAAGAGACGTTCACCAAGCTGACCCGGCGGCCGTTCCTGGACCGGGTCCTCGCCGGAGTTGACGCCGCCTGGGCTGCCGGGCTGGGACCGGTGAAGCTCAATGCCGTGCTGATGCGCGGTATCAACGATGCCGAGTCCCCCGCCCTCCTGGCGTGGGCCCTGGACCGTGGCTATGAGCTGCGTTTCATCGAACAGATGCCGCTCGACGCCGATCACGGCTGGACGCGGCGGGACATGATCACCGCCGCCGAGATCCGCGACCTGCTCTCCGTAGACTACGTGCTCAGTAACGACCCCCGGGCCCGCGACGGCGCCCCGGCGGAACGCTTCGAAGTCCGGCGCCGGGTGCCCGGCACGGATCAGGCCACCGGAGACGTGCTGGGAACGGTGGGCATCATTGCCTCCGTGACCGAGCCGTTCTGTGCTGATTGCCGCCGCACACGCATTACGGCCGAAGGCAAGATCATGAGCTGCCTCTTTTCGCGCGAGGAAGTGGACCTGCTGGGACTGCTGCGCGAAGGCGCCAGCGACGCCCAGCTCGCCGAACGCTGGCAGGACGCCATGTGGATCAAGCCCAAGGCGCACGGCATGGACCACGTCGGCCTGGATGCCCCGGACTTCATCCAGCCGGACCGCAGCATGAGTGCCATCGGAGGCTGATTCCCAGTGCAGGTACGTTACTTCGCTGCCGCGCGGGCTGCCGCCGGCGCGGATGAAGAGACTTTCGATCTGGCCGACGGCGCCACGGTCGCCACGCTGCTTGAGGCGATCCTCGCCGTCGAGCGGCCGGAACCGCCGAACGGAACGCCGCCGCTGGCGCGCATCCTCTCCCGGTCCAGCTTCCTGCTCAACGAGGTCGCCGTCCGCGACACCGCGGCGCCTGTGCGGCCCCGCGATGTCATCGACGTGCTGCCACCCTTCGCCGGCGGTTAGACCTCGAAGTACTCGGCGCCTCGGGACTCATTCTTCCGGCGCCGTTCAACACCGCCCCGCCCTGGGCGGACTTGCGCTGACGATCGCCATCTTCCGGTTTGGTCCATACAACGTCTGAGTCCCATGTCGGGTCTCCCGACGCCGTAGACTCAGCCGGCCGCCTCCAGAATCCGGGATTTCGGCGTCCCGAGCAGGGCCGGGGCCGCCGCGGCGGACGTCCAGATCCGGGTCCGGAGTGCGGCCAGCAATGCCTCGGCAGCCTCGCGCCGGTCAAAATCGAGTTCCACCAGAACATAGTGAGGATCATCCACCGGCCGGCTGATCCGGTAGGCAGTCACCCCGGATTTTGAGCGGTTCACCGGGTCCCGGTCGAACGCTGACTTCCACAGGGAAAAATCTTTGATCCCGTGCTCGATCTGCAGTGTATACATGGTGGTCCTCCTGGCCTATTCCTGATCGTCCTGCGCCCGGAAGTGTCCGGTACTGCCACGCTAGGCTCTGCAACCGGCACCCCGATATCCCCGAAATCTGGGGTGCCCCACGTTTCCCGGGATTCGGCAAGACCAGCCGCCGGCGCGGGGAGCATACTGATTCCATGACCACCAGCTGGGCCCAGAACCGCAGCCGGGACCGGATTCTCCGGCTCTGCGGGGCATCGCTGGACGATCACGAACTGCGCCGACTAGTCCTCGCCGAACTGGGCACGATTGTGCCGTTCAACGCCTATGCCTGGCCGCTGTCAGACCCTGAGACTGCCACGGGACTTTCGCCTATGGCGCAGATCCCGTGTCCGGATGAGCTGTCGCTGCTGATCAGACTGAAATACGTCACAGCCGTCGGCCGATGGACGGCGCTGATGGGGCGGCGGGCGCCTGCCGTGTCGCTGCTTCAGGGCACCGGTGGCGACCCGTCCCGGAGCCTGCTGTGGGACGGGCTCCTGCGGCGCTACGCCGTGACGGACGTGCTGTCCACGGTCTTCGCGGACCGGTATGGCTGTTGGGGCTGGCTCGATCTATGGCGTGGCCCCGCCGAAGGCACGTTCAGTGACGCAGAGACTGCCTTCCTCGCCGGGGTGGCTCCGGGGCTGGCCGCGGGCCTGCGGCGGAGCAGGGCCGCTCAGTGCCGTCGTGACGCGGAGGTGGCCGCGCCACTGAAGGCGGACCGGACGGTGACGACGGCGAGTGCGCCCCCGTCCGGCGCAAGCCGGCGGATCCTGCCGCAGCAGGCAGTGCTGATACTGGATGCGGACCTGTCCGTAGCGGAACAGACGGCCTCAGCCGACGAATGGCTGGATCTGTTGCAGCGCGGTCCGAGACCGTATGAGGGCGTGCCGGCGGAGGTCCTTAACGTGGCCGCCCAGCTGCTGGCCATGGAAGCGGGAGTGGATCCGCACCCGGCGGCGTCGCGGGTTCCGGTCGGCGCCGGCGCGTGGGCGCTGCTGCGGGCAACGCGGATGGCCTCCGGACGGCCCGGCGCTGCACCACCGCTGGCGGTGACGATCCAGGAGTGCCCTGCATCGGACCGGATGGAGGTTTTTGCCCGCTGTTTCGGGCTGACCCGGGCCCAGCGCCAGTTGCTGGATCTTGCCGCCGGCGGACTCGATACGGCGGCGTTGGCGGCGGCTCTCAGGATCAGTCCGCTGACTGTCCAGGACCAGTTCAAAGCGGTCTTTGCCGCCTGTGGCGTCAGAAGCAGGGGCGCTCTGCTGGCCTTGGCGCTCGGCACCCCGGCCCGATTCACCGGCGCAGGATAGCGGCAGGTCTTCGACCCCACCGGGTTCCAGTACGGGAATCCGTTGACAGTCCGTGCAGCGGATCGTACATTTGCCGTAACCTGAATCACCTTTCAGGTTACGGAAGTTCCTCGCTCTTCTGATTCCGCGGATTCTCTATGAAAGGCATCCCGTGAAGGATACAAAGAAGTTCCTGATGACCGCAGTCGTGGCCACGGGTCTCGCCCTCAGCGCCTGCGCACCCACCCCCGGCCCTGCGACGCCGGCCGCGTCAGGCAACGCGGCGAACTCCGAGCCGGTTAACGTCGGCATCATCTATTCCAAGACGGGGCCGCTGGCGGCCTACGGCGCCACATACTACGAGGGGCTGCAGGCCGGCATTGACCACGCCACGGGCGGAACCGGCGCCGTCAACGGGGCCACCATCAACCTCACGTACGCCGACGACGGCGGCGACCCGGACAAGGCCGTTACGGCCGCCAAGGACCTGATCGGCAAGGGCTACAAGATCATCGGCGGCACGGTGTCCTCAGGCATTGCCCTGAAGCTCGCCGAACAGGCCGAGCAGAACAAGGTTCTCTACATTTCCGGTCCGGCCGCCACCGACGCCCTGCAGGGCGTGAACAAATACACCTTCCGTTCCGGCCGCCAGAGTCTGCAGGACGTCGCGACCGCCGGATCCTTCATCGATACGGCCGGCAAGAAGGTCGTCGTCTTTGCCCAGGACAACGCCTTCGGCCAGGGCAACGTCGCGGCCGTCAACGCCGTCCTCGGGGCAAAGGGTGCCACCGTGGAATCCGTGCTGGTCCCGGACGGCCAGGAGCTCACCCCCTTCGCCCGGCAGCTCATCGATGCCAAACCTGACATGGTGTTCGTTGCCTGGGCCGGGGCGACCTCGGGCACTATGTGGCAGACCCTGAACCAGCAGGGTGCCTTCGACGTCGCCCCGATCGTCACCGGTCTCGGCGACGCCGCGACCTTCGGCGCCTACGGCGAAGCCACCACCAAGATCAGCTTCCTCAACCACTACTTCCCCGGAGCCGCAGGCACCGAGGTGGAAAAGAAGATGATTGCCGCCGTCGAGAAGGCCGGGCAGAAGGCGGACCTCTTCACGCCCGACGGCTTCGTCGCCGGCCAGATGATCGTCCAGGCCATCAAGGAAGGCGGCACCGACACCGATGCCATGGTCACGGCGCTGGAAGGCTTCAGCTTCGACGGGCCCAAGGGCAAGGAAACTGTCCGCGCCGCGAGATCACGCGCTGATCCAGGACATGTACCAGGCCAAGCTCGTCGAAAAGGACGGTACGTGGACACCGGAGCTGATCAAGGTGGTTCCGGCCGAGTCGATCGCGCCGCCCGAGAAAAAGTAAGTCCGGCAGAACTCCACTCCCGCCCGGCAGCGGCACGGCCGGCACCGGCCCGCCGCTTCCAGTGAGTCACAGAGGACCACATGAAAAATCCAGCCCAGCCCGCCCTTGCGGTGGACGGCCTTGGCCTGCAGATCGGCGGTGCGCGCATCCTCCAGGACGTGCGCTTCGAGGTCGGCACCGGCGAGATGATCGGCGTCATCGGCCCGAACGGTGCCGGGAAGACCACCCTGTTCAACCTCATTTCCGGCGTGATGCGGCCCACCTCGGGCAGGATCACGCTCAATGGCAGGGAGATCACGGCTGCGCCCATTCACCGGCGGGCCAGGGCCGGGCTCGGCCGGACCTTCCAGACCTCGAACCTGTTTCCGGGGTTGAGTGTGCTGGAGAACGTCCGGCTCGCCGCCCAAGCCAAACTGGGCGGCAGCCTGAGCATCCTGCGCTTCCCGTCCGGCTCGGACGAAGCGACCCGGATCGCCCGCGGGACTATCGCCGAGGTGGGACTCACCGGCCAGCTCACGACGGCGGCCGGGGACTTGTCGCACGGCGAGAAACGGAAAGTGGAGATTGCGGTACTGCTGGCGACCGATCCCGCCGTCGTACTGCTCGATGAGCCGATGGCCGGGGTGGCGTCGGGGGACGTCCCGGCCATCACCTCGATCATCCGCGGCCTGCACCGGGACCGCGGGTGCACGGTGCTCATGGTGGAGCACCACATGGACGTCGTCCTGGGCCTTGTGGACCGGGTCGCCGTGATGCACCACGGCAGCCTGCTGGCCCTGGACAGCCCGGAGACCGTCATGGCGGATCCGGCCGTGCAAAGCGCCTACCTTGGAGAAGCCGTATGACCGCCGCAGTGGCCCCGCGCCCCATCCTGACCGTCAAGGGGCTCACCGCCCACATTGCCGGCCAGCAGGTCGTGGAGGACGTCTCCTTTACTGTTCCGGCCACCGGCATCACCGCTCTGCTGGGCCGCAACGGCGTCGGAAAAACCAGCACGATCAAGGCCATCATCGGCCTGATCGACCGGACCGGCGTTGTGGAGCTCGACGGCGTCCGGATCGAGAAGGATGCGACGTTCCGGATCATCCGCCAGGGCGTGGGCTATGTGCCAGAGGACCGCGAAGTGTTCGCCAAACTCACGGTGGCGGAAAACCTCCGCCTCGCCGAGCGGGACGCCGCGCCCCGCCGGCACCTCGTTGACGAGCTCTTCCCGGACCTGCTGGCCAGATCCGGGCAGATGGCCGGAACCCTCTCCGGCGGCCAGCAGCAGATGGTTTCCCTGGCCCGGGCACTGCTGAACACCAACAGGATTCTGCTGGTCGACGAACCCACCAAGGGCCTGGCCCCGAAAATCGTCGCCGAAGTCGCCGAAACCTTGGCCGAGGCGGCCAAAACCGTCCCGATCCTGCTGGTCGAGCAGAACCTGCACGTGGTCCGCCAACTCGCCGGCGGCGCCGTGGTGCTCTCCGGCGGACGGGTCGTCCATACCGGAGACGCCCTGGAGTTCCTGGATGACGCGGAACTGACCCAGCGGATGCTGGGCGTCTCCGCAGAGAAAGGCGCCGCCCTGTGAGCACCGTAGTCCTGTTGCTCTTCACCGGCCTCGGCCTCGGTGCGCTCTACTTCCTGGTCGCGGCCGGGCTGTCCCTGATCTACGGACTGATGGGGGTGCTCAACTTTGCCCACGGCGCGTTTCTGACCCTCGGCGCCTTCACCGGCTGGGAAGTCGCCCGGCGCACCGGCTCGGACAACTGGGGCATCTTCCTGCTCTCGCTCCTGGTCGGCGCCGCTGCCGGGGCCGCCTTTGCCGCGTTCACCGAATTCGTCCTGATCCGCCGGTTGTACCAGCGCCACATCGAACAGGTCCTCATTACCGTGGGCCTTTCCCTCGCAGCGGTAGCCCTTTTCGACGGCATTTGGGGCACCGACCCGGTGTTCATCCAGGGCCCGGCCTGGTTCAAGGACACCACCGAAATCCTCGGCGCCCGGATCCCCAATGACCGCTTCGTCTGCATCATCGCCGCCGGGCTCGTCCTGCTGGGACTGGTGTTCTTCCTCAAGAAGACCCGCTACGGCATGATCATCCGGGCCGGCGTCGAAAACCGCTCCATGGTCACGGCCCTGGGCATCGACGTCCGGAAGGCCTTCACGCTCGTCTTCACGATCGGCGGTGCGGCCGCCGGCCTCGGCGGGGTGCTCGCCTCGCACTACTTCGGCTACGTCTCACCGCTGCTGGGTGGGTCACTGCTGATTTTCGCCTTCATCGTCACCGTGATCGGCGGCCTGGGTTCGCTCCCCGGCGCCGCCATAGCCGCAGTCGCCGTCGCCGTCCTGCAGCAGTTCGCGAACTTCTACCTGGGCGGTACAGGGGACTTCGTCGTCGTCCTGGCCCTCGCGCTCGTTCTGCTGTTCCGTCCCACCGGCCTGCTCGGGAGAACCACATGACCACCGGCACTGAAACAACCGTCGAGAGCCCCGCAGCCCCGCTCCCCGGAGCCGGCCCCGACATCCGGAAGCGTCCGGCAGGGCGGCGGATCGCCGCGGCCGCCACCGGGGTGGCCGGGATGCTGCTCCTGATCCTGCTGCCGCTGCTGAACCTGTCCCTTCCCGGGGTGCTGCCCGGCCCCACCTACACCCCCGGGTCCCTGCAACTGCTCGCCATGTGCATGCTTATGGCCGCCGCGGCGCTCACGTACCACCTGCTGCTCGGCGTTGCCGGACTGCTCTCCTTCGGCCACGCCCTGTACTTCGGCGCCGGCGTCTACGGCCTCGCAATCATCCTGCAGAACCTGGACATCCCGCTGCTCCCGGCCATGGGCCTGACCCTGCTGATCGTGATCGTGCTGGCCCATGTCGTCGGGAGCATCAGCCTGCGCGTCAGCGGCATCCCGTTTGCCATGGTCACGCTCGCCTTCGCGCAGGCCGGCTCGGTCATCGTCGGACGGAACCCGGAGGGAGCCACCGGCGGTGACGAAGGGCTGACCTTGCGCACCGACAACCTGCCGGACTTCCTCGTCGGCGTGGTGAACACCCGGAACCTCTACTGGCTGGCGCTGGCCGTGCTCGTGGCCGTGTTCTTCATTGTCACGTGGGTGCAGTCCTCCCGTGCCGGGCACGTGGCGGCCGCAATCCGCGAGAACGAACTCCGGGTGCGGGTCCTGGGCCTGCAGCCGTACCTCGTAAAACTGCTGGTCTTCGTGGTTTCCGCCGTCCTGGTCAGCATCATCGGCATGGTGTTCCTGCTACTGCAGAGCGGCGCCGTGCCGCGGGCCATGTCCGCCGACCTGACCATCACCCTGCTCGTGATGGTGGTGCTCGGCGGCGTCGGCTCGCGCTGGGGCGCGGTGATCGGCGGCGTGTTCTACACGATCCTGGACCAGCGGCTCACGACCCTTGCCAACTCCGAGGCCATCCGGACCCTGCCGGATGTGCTGCGCGTACCGTTATCGGAACCGCTGTTCATCCTGGGCAGCCTGTTTATCCTCGTGGTGCTCTTCCTGCCCGGCGGACTGACCGGCACCGCGCAACGGCTCGCGCACCGCCGCGGCCGCCGCAGCGGTGCATCCCGCGAGATCATGGAGGAAAGCGCATGAACGCCACCGACGGACTGCACACGCTCGGCCGCTGGACGACGGACCGGAGCCTTGCGACGCCGCACCGGACCGCCGTCGACGACCGCGGCTGCACCATGACCTATGCAGCCCTGGAACGCCGCGCGGCTGACCTCGCTGCAGGCTTCCGGTCCGCCGGTTACCGGAACGGGGACAGGATCGCGACCCTTACGGGCAACAGCTCGGATCAGGTGGTGGTGTTCTTCGCCTGCGCCAAGGCCGGACTAGTCCTGGTGCCGCTGTCCTGGCGGCTCTCGCCCCGGGAGATCACGGCCCAGCTGGAGCTCGCCGACCCGCAACTGCTGCTGGTTGAAGGCGAGCTGGATTCCCTCGCGGCCGCCGCGTCCGCACGGCTGCCGCGCATGACCCGGACCGCGGCGCTCGGGCCCGGCGGCGTGGAGAAGTCAGTCCCGGCCCCGTCCCGCGGCCCGGCAGTCGGATTGGCCGGCGTTTCGCCTGACGCGGCGGCGAATACGTCAAGGGAACCGGACACGGGCGCCGTGCACGACGACGACGCGCTGCTGATGATCTTCACCTCCGGCACCGAGGGCGCCAGCAAGGCCGCCGTGCTGACGCACGCGAACTGCTTCTGGACGAACCTCTCACTGTCCCGGACGCTGGATCTGGGCAGCACCGACGTGGTGCTCGCCGTCCTGCCGCAGTTCCACGTGGGCGCCTGGAACATCCAGCCGCTGCTGGCATGGTGGACCGGCGCCACGGTGGTGCTGGAGCGCGGTTTCGAACCGGGCCGGGTGCTGCAGCTGATCGCCGAACGGGGCGTGACGATGTTCATGGGCGTCCCCACGCACTACCTGATGCTCGCCGAACATCCGGACTTTGCGCAGGCCGATCTTGGCAGCCTGCGCCACGCCGTCGTGGGCGGGGCCCCGATGCCTGCGCCGCTGCTGCGGATCTGGCACCGCCGCGGCGTTGCCCTGAGCCAGGGCTACGGGCTGACCGAGGCCTCCCCCAACGTCCTCTGCCTGGCCAATGAGGACGCTGCCCGGATGGCGGGCTACTCAGGAAAACCGTACCCGCACGTCACCGTTGCGGTGGCCGACCCGGCCACCGGGGAAATCCTCGATGGTGCCGCAAGCGGCGAGCTCTACGTCAGCGGGCCCGGAGTCTTCGCCGGCTACTACCGCGATCCTGCCGCGACCATGGCCGTGCTCACGGACGGCTGGCTGCGGACCGGTGACCTGGTCGAACGCGATGCCGACGGTTACATCAGGGTCGTGGACCGGCTCAAGGACATCTTCATTTCGGGTGGCGAAAACGTGGCCCCTGCCGAGGTCGAGGCCGTGCTGCTGGCGCATCCGGCGGTAGCCCAGGCAGCCGTTGTCGGTATCGAGGACGAGCGCTGGGGCGAGACCGGCGTCGCCTTCGTCGTGATCCGCCCAGGACTGGCCACCGACGAGCAGGAACTCCTGGACCACTGCGCCGCCCGGCTGGCCGGGTTCAAGGTCCCGGCCCGGATCGACACTGTCGGAGCGCTGCCCCGCACGGCGCTGAACAAGGTACTGCGCGGGCGGCTTCGCCAGGAACTCGCGCGCGCCGCCAAGGACCGGGCATGAGCACGGCACCGCGCACCGCCCGGGGCACGCAGACCAGGGCCAAACTGCTCCAGGCCGCCGAAGCGGTCTTCGCCTCGGTGGGCTACCACGAAGCGTCCATCGTCAAGATCACCGAGGCGGCCGGCGTCGGCCTCGGCACGTTCTACCTCTACTTCGACGGCAAACAGGCCATTTTCGACGAGGTCGTCGAGGACCTCAACCGGCGGGTGCGGCACGCCATGACCGACGCCGCACGCGCCGCAGGCACCCGGCTCGAGGCAGAACGCGCCGGGTTCCGGGCCTTCTTCCGATTCACCGCGGAACACCCGGCGCTGTACCGGATCATCCGGCAGGCCGAGTTCGTCTCCCCCGGGGCCCTCAGGCTGCACTACACCCGGATCGTCAACGGCTACATCGAGGGGCTCAAGGCGGCCCAGCTTAGCGGCGAGGTCCGCCAGATGGATCCCACCGTGGCGGCGTGGGCGCTGATGGGCATCGGCGAACTGATCGGAATGCGCTGGGTGCTGTGGGACGAGGAGGGCGCCGAACCGTCACCCGGTGCCCGCCCGGACGTCCCGGAGGAGGTTTTCGAGGAAATGATGCAGTTCATCGAACGCGCCCTGGCGCCAGCACCCACCCCGCAGGAAGGGACAGCCCCATGATCCCCACGGCCGGCAACACCACGTACCGCACCACCGGCGTCGAGGTCCGTGGCGGCACGTTGCACACCGCCATCTGGGGGCCGGCGGATCCGGCGGCCCCCACCGTCCTGGCCGTCCACGGCGTGACCGCCTCGCACAAGGCCTGGACCTGCCTTGCGGAGGCCCTTCCGGGCGTCCGGATCGTCGCCCCGGATCTCCGCGGCCGGGGCCGCAGCAACGCCCTGCCCGCCCCGTACGGCATGCCCGCCCACGCCGAAGATCTCGCGGCGGTGCTTGCGGAACTCGGCACCGGCCCGGTGGTGGTGGCCGGGCATTCGATGGGAGCCTTTGCCGCCGTCGTGCTCGCTAACCTCTTTCCGGAGCATGTGCGCTCGCTGGTCCTCGTCGACGGCGGGCTGCCGCTGCAGATGCCGCCAGGGCTCTCCGACGAACAGATCGTCGCCGCCGTACTGGGACCCGCCGCTGAACGCCTCAACGCCACGTTCCCGGACCGGGACACGTACCGTTCGTTCTGGAAGCAGCACCCGGCCTTTGCGGCGGACTGGAGTCCGGTGGTCCAGGATTACGTGGACTATGACCTGACCGGCGAGGCGCCGGCGCTCAGGCCCGCCACGCGCTATCAGGCCATGGCGGATGACACCGCCGAACTGCACCGGGGCGCATCACTGCTGAAAGCCCTTGACGAACTGGCTGTCGACACCCGGGTGCTCCGCGCCCCGCGCGGACTGCTCAACGAAGCCACCGGCCTGTATCCGGCCGGATACCTCGAGGCCTGGGCGGCCCGGCTGCCGGCCCTGACGCTGACCGAGGTCCCGGACGTCAACCATTACACGATTATCATGGGCGAATCCGGCGCTGCAGCGGTGGCCGCGGCAGTCCGTGCAGCGCTCGACAGCTAGGCACCGGCCGGCACACGCCGGAAGACCGATGTCAGGAACGGTATGAACTCGAGGGCCTTGCCAAGGCGCACGGACGCTTCATGCGTCAGCACACCGTCGTCGAGCCGGTACGTGTGCCGGGCGGTGCCGTGATCGCTGCGCCTTTCCACGGTCAAGGTGCCGCCCCGCCAGACAGCACGCGCAGGTGGTTCCGGCGGCAGGCCCATGCTGTTCACGTGGTACCAGAGCACCTCCGGCCGGTCCGGGTCCGTGGTGAAAACGCCGTGCCCCTCTGAGCGTGTCCCGTCCGAGTTCGCGTGGCCGTAGCTCATTGTCACGGCCAGCCCGGCGACGGCCCGGCCGAACGTGACTTCGGACGGGGCTGTCCGCGCCGGCCCCCACGGCGTGTCCTGCCACTGCGTGGTGCCCGCCCAGTGTCCGATAAACGCCTGAAGCTCCTCGTACGCACTGCCTGGCGCCGGCCGGTCCATGGTTCCTCCCGAGTGGCCGTGCCGCCGTCGGCAGCGGCGCCTTGCGAATAACGTAGTCCCGGTCATCATGCCCAAACAAGGGCCGGGCCCCGCACCAGGTTGCCGGACCACACCCCGGCTGTCATGCTGGGCCACATCGGTGAATCCGCCGGCAGCACCATGCGGCCCCGTGCCGGCCCGGTGCAATGACAGACTTCAGATAGGTGCACCAGGTGGCAACTGCCCTCATGCCAGTACGCGGACTGCGTGTTGGAACAGGACTGCTGGGAATCCTGTTGATCGCCGTGAACCTCCGGGTAGGGTTTGTCACCGTGGGCCCCCTTCTGGAGGGCATCAGCAGCGATCTCGGCCTTTCCGCAGGACAGGCAGGGCTTCTGGCGGGTTTGCCCCTGCTCTCCTTCGCGCTCCTGTCCCCCGTGGCGCCGATGTTCGCCCGTCTCGCGGGCCTGGACCGCGCGGCGTGGCTGTCTGTGCTTCTCCTCGCCGTGGGAATTGTCCTCCGGTCCGTCGACTTGCCGGGAATGATCTGGGCCGGGACAGTCCTGTTGGGGGCCGGCATCGCCTTCCTGAACGTCCTGGTGCCCTCGATCGTCAAGCGGAACTTCCCCACCCGGGTGAGCCAGGTGACCGGCTTCTACACCTCCGCGCAGGGAGCAATCGCAGCTCTTGGTGCCGCCGTCGTGGTCCCGGTCGCCCACGCAACGTCCGCGGAGTGGCGGCTGGCACTGGGCATGTGGGCCGGCCTGGCGCTGCTGGCCCTGGCCGTCCTCGGTCCCTGGCTGGTCAGAAAGGAACCCAAGGCTGCTGTCACCAGCGGCCGTTCCCCGGTGCTACGCTCGCCGTGGACCTCTCTCCTCGGGTGGCAGGTGACGCTCTTTATGGGCTTCCAGTCGGTCACGTATTACGTCCTGATCGCGTGGCTGCCCGCGATCGAGCGGAGCCACGGCGTGTCAGAAGCCGACGCCGGATTCCACATGGCGCTGTTCTTCCTCGTGGGGGTAGCCGCCAGCTTCGGCACGGGCGCCGTAATGACGCGGCTGGCCGATCAGCGCGCGGTGGCGCTGGCCAGCAGCCTGCTGGCTTTGGCCGCGTTTCTGGGACTGATGCTGGCGCCCGGCCTGATGCTGCTGTGGGTCATAACCGCAGCCGTCGCCTGCGGGGCCCTGGTAGTGGTGGCCCTGTCCCTCTTCAGCCTGCGCACCACCAACCACGCCCAGGCGGCCGGGCTCTCGGGGATGGCGCAGTCCGTCGGCTACGCCATTGCCGGGGCAGCGCCGCTGGCGTTCGGGGTGCTCTACGACGCCACCGGCGGGTTCGAGCTGCCCCTGTTCCTCGTGGTGTGCTGCATGGCTGTGCTGTGCGTGCTCGCCGTGCTGGTGGGCCGCGCACGCACGATCGGATAGCCCGGCAAAGGAGATAGCCCGGGCCGGGCATGCCGTCCGGCGCGGCGCCCGGGACTCGTTAGAGCCCGAAGGTTTCGGTCTCCTCGAACGGACCCACCACAGTGATGGTCCGCGGGGCCGCGGCCAGCTCCCGGGCCAGCTCCTGGACCTCGGCGGCGGTCACTGCCTTGATCAGGCGCAGGGTCTCGTCGATGTCCTGGTATTCGCCGGAGACCAGCTCCGCGCGGCCCAGCCGGGACATGCGTGAGCCCGTGTCTTCGAGCGCCAGGACGATGCCGCCGCAGAGCTGCCCGACGGCTTTGCGGAGTTCGTCCTCGGCGATGCCGCCTTCTGCCAGCTTGTCCAGTTCGACGCCGAGGAGCTCGATGACCTGCGAAACCTTCGACGGCGAACATCCGGCGTACATGCCGAAGTAGCCGGCGTCGGCGTAGGCAGACGCAAACGAATAGGTCGAGTAGACGAGGCCGCGCTTTTCGCGCACTTCCTGGAACAGCCGGGAGGACATTCCTCCGCCGAGGACTGCGTTGAGCACGCTCATCACGAAGCGGCGTCCGTCGGTGGCAACCAGCGACGGACAACCCATGATGATGTTGGCCTGCTCCACGGGACGCTTGACCACGTGCAGGCCGGCCGTCCCCGCAATGACCGCCCGGTCCGTTGCGCGGCGCGGTGACGGTACGGTGGAGGGTTCGAGGTTCCAGCCGGCGGCGTTCAGGGCATCGACCACGAGCCCGCAGACGACATCGTGGTCCAGTCCCCCGGCGGCAGTGATGACGAGCTCGTCGGGCCGGTAGTAGCGCTGGTAGTGGTCCCAGACAGAGTCCCGATCGACGGCGCGGATGGCATCGGGAGTGCCGCCGATGGGCCGGGCGAGCGGATGGGTGCCGAGGACGGCGGCAACAAAATGTTCATGTGCGACGTCGGTGGGGTCGTCGCTGTCCATCGCAATTTCTTCGAGGATGACGTCGCGTTCCTGATCCATCTCCTGCGGATCCAGGACGGCGCCGGTGATCATGTCGGCGATGACGTCGATTGCCATCGGCAGGTCGGTGTCGAGCACGCGGGCAAAGTAGCAGGTGCTTTCCTTCGCGGTGGCGGCATTGGATTCGCCGCCGACCTCGTCAAAGGCCGAGGCAATCTCCAGGGCGGTCCGGCGCCGCGTGCCCTTGAACAACAGATGTTCCAGGAAGTGGGTAGAGCCATGCTGGCCGGCGGCCTCGTCCCGTGAACCCACCCCGACCCAGAAGCCGATGGTCGCCGAACGCTGGCCGGGCATCGCCTCGGTCAGCACACGGACACCGCCGGGCAGGACCGAGCGGCGCACTTCGAACCCGCCGTCGGCGCCGTGGATCAGGGTGTCAGCGTGCTGGTTCTGCTCTAGCGGCAGGGGGACGACAGTCATCAAGGCCTTTCTGGAAAACGCGCGAAATCTGCCTGCAATCCTACCAGCGGCTTACCGCCGGACTACCGGCGATTCAACCCCGGCTTAACGGCGGCGGGGCCGGTGGAATGATCCACCGGCCCCGCCACTTTACTGAAGACAGACTACTCTGCGGATCCTACGGATACCTCAGCGTTGTCGGCGCCCTCTTCCTCGGCTACCACCGGGGACAGGGAGAGCTTGCCGCGGTCGTCGATCTTGGTGATTTCCACCTGGATCTTCTGGCCGACGGAGACAACGTCATCGACGTTGTCCACGCGCTTGCCGCCGGCGATCTTGCGCAGCTCGGAGATGTGCAGGAGGCCGTCCTTGCCCGGAGTCAGGGACACGAAGGCACCGAAGGTGGTGGTCTTGACGACCGTACCCAGGTAGCGCTCACCGATTTCCGGGATCTGCGGGTTGGCGATGGCGTTGATCGCGGACCGTGCTGCGTCGGCAGACGGGCCGTTCGTGGCGCCGATGTAGACGGTGCCGTCGTCCTCGATGGAGATGTCGGCTCCGGTGTCTTCCTGGATCTGGTTGATCATCTTGCCCTTCGGGCCGATGACCTCGCCGATCTTGTCTACCGGGATCTTGACCGCGATGACGCGCGGCGCGAACTCGGAGAGCTCGTCCGGGGTGTCGATCGCGGAGTTCAGGACGTCCAGGATGTGCAGGCGGGCTTCGCGGGCCTGCTTCAGGGCGGCTGCCAGGACGGAGGCCGGGATGCCGTCGAGCTTGGTGTCCAGCTGGATGGCCGTGACGAACTCGGAGGTACCGGCGACCTTGAAGTCCATGTCGCCGAAGGCATCTTCGGCGCCGAGGATGTCGGTCAGGGCGGCGTAGCGGGTCTGGCCGTCAACCTGGTCGGAGACCAGGCCCATGGCGATACCGGCGACGGCGGCCTTCAGCGGCACACCTGCGTTGAGCAGGGACAGTGTGGAGGCGCAGACGGAACCCATCGACGTCGAACCGTTGGAGCTGAGGGCTTCAGACACCTGGCGGATGGCGTAGGGGAATTCCTCGCGGGACGGCAGCACCGGCATGATGGCGCGCTCGGCCAGGGCGCCGTGGCCGATTTCGCGGCGCTTCGGGGAGCCGACGCGGCCGGTCTCGCCGGTGGAGTACGGCGGGAAGTTGTAGTTGTGCATGTAGCGCTTGCGCGTCACGGGCGACAGCGAGTCGATCTGCTGTTCCATCTTGAGCATGTTCAGCGTGGTGACACCCATGATCTGGGTTTCGCCGCGTTCGAAGATGGCCGAGCCGTGGACGCGGGGCAGGACCTCAACCTCGGCGGTGAGCTGGCGGATGTCCGTCAGGCCACGGCCGTCGATGCGGATCTGGTCCGTCAGGATGCGCTGGCGCACAACGTGCTTGGTGACGGAGCGGAAGGCTGCGGAGAGTTCCTTCTCGCGACCTTCGAACTGGCCGGCGAGCGAGGAGGTGACCTCGTCCTTGAGCGCGTCGGAGGCGTTGTCGCGTTCCTGCTTGTCCGCGATCTGGAAGACGGCGGTGAGCTTGTCCGCGGCGGCGGACTCGACGGCGGCGTAGACGTCGTCCTGGTAGTCCAGGAAGACCGGGAACTCGACGGTCGGCTTGGCGGCGCGGGCAGCCAGGTCGGACTGGGCTTCGCAGAGGGCCTTGATGAACGGCTTGGCAGCCTCGAGGCCTTCGGATACAACCTCTTCGGTCGGGGCGGTGGCGCCCTGTTCCTTAATGAGGTTCCAGGAGTTGTCGGTGGCTTCGGCTTCAACCATCATGATGGCGACGTCGTCACCTGCGACACGGCCGGCGACGACCATGTTGAAGACGGCGTTCTCCAGCTGGGAGTGCTTCGGGAACGCAACCCACTGTGAGCCGTTCTCGTCGGCAATGAGGGCAACGCGGACGCCGCCGATCGGGCCGGAGAAGGGCAGGCCGGAGAGCTGGGTGGACATGGAGGAGGCGTTGATCGCGACCACGTCGTAGAGCTCGTCCGGGTTGATGGAGAGCACGGTGACAACGATCTGGACCTCGTTGCGCAGGCCCTTCACGAACGCGGGGCGCAGCGGGCGGTCCATGAGGCGGCACGCGAGAATGGCCTCGGTGGAGGGACGGCCTTCGCGGCGGAAGAACGAGCCCGGGATGCGGCCGGCGGCGTACATACGCTCTTCGACGTCGACGGTCAGCGGGAAGAAGTCGAAGCCTTCACGCGGGTGCTTACCCGCGGTGGTGGCGGACAGCAGCGCGGTCTCTTCGTCGATGTAGACCATCGCTGCGCCGGCTGCCTGCTTGGCAAGACGGCCGGTTTCAAAGCGGATTACACGCTTGCCGAAGCGGCCATTATCAATAACTGCTTCTGAGAACTGGATTTCGGGACCCTCCAAGAGAGTCACCTCCGTTTCATGGTTCACGGAGTCCAGCCGCATCAACCCAGGCCAGCATCTGTCGACTGGCCTGCACTGCACCCGGTCATCGATCGAGACCCACGGGCCGGGCTTCAGTCATTGAAGCCGTTCCCGGGGATCACTACCGAGGACCGCGAATGCGTGATGCGGTTGATCCTCCTTTTGAATTGTGGGGTGAAGCAGGCGGCCCCGTTCCGTTACGGAAGGGGCCGCCCCAGAAGCTGACTAGCGGCGCAGGCCGAGGCGCTCGATGAGCTTACGGTAGCGGTTGATGTCAGTGTTCTTCAGGTAGGTGAGCATACGCTTGCGACGACCAACCATGGCCAGCAGACCGCGCTGGGTGTGGTAATCGTGCTTGTGCTCCTTCATGTGCTCAGTCAGATCCTTGATCCGCTGAGTCAGGACTGCAACCTGGACCTCCGGCGAACCGGTGTCGCCCTCGGACGTTGCGAAATCCTGAATGATGGACTGCTTTACAGCGGCGTCAAGTGCCACAATAACTCCTAGAAATGTGCCGTGAGGCCCGAGTCAGTAACTCACTGCCGGGGGTGCCGCGCCGGGATTCCGCCCTTGCGGACGAGGCATCCTGAATACGACAGGAACCAGCCGCCACGGACTGCAGCCGGATCCACGGTCCAGTTTACCGGCACGTCCGCAATCTTGTCGAAACGCACCGGCGGCGGACAGCCGATTCCGGCTGGCACGACGGCCGGGGCACTGTGGGTCACGAGGCTGATTCCAGGCGCTCCCGGATGGCCGCTACCCCGTGGTACAGCTCGGCGAAGGAGGTGCTCAAGGGCGAGAGGCCGATCCGGATGCCGTGCGGTGCCCGGAAATCGGGAATGACGTCCTCCGCCCACAACGCCGCGGTCATGTCACGGAATGCGGGATGGTCCACGGTGATGTGGCTGCCCCGCAGTTCCGGGTCCCGCGGCGTCGAGAGTTCCACCCCGGCAGGCGCGAGCCATGCATCGTGGAGTTCGAGGGCGAAAGCTGTGAGACGGCGCGACTTTTCCCGGACCGCCTTCATGCCGGCTTCCTCGATCAAATCCAGGGTGCCGCGCATGGCCAGCATGCCGAAGATCGGCGGGGTCCCGCTAAGGAAGCCGCGGATGCCGGCGGCGGCTTCATAGCCGGGCCCCATTTCGAAGGGATCCTTACGGCCGATCCAGCCCCAGATCGGCTGCTGCAGGCCGGGCAGGTGTCGGGAGTTGACGTAGGCAAAGGCCGGCGCTCCCGGTCCCCCGTTGAGGTACTTATACGTGCAGCCGGCAGCGAAGTCGACACCGTCGGCGTCCAGGGCCAACTCCACGGACCCGACCGAATGGGAGAGGTCCCACACCACCAGCGCGCCGGCGTCGTGGACGGCAGCGGTGATACCTGCCATGTCGGCGATGAACGCCGACCGGTAGGCGACGTGGCTGAGGACGACGACGGCGGTTGCCGGCCCCGTAACGGCGCGCACCTGGTCAAGCGTCACCCCGGTGGAGACGTCTGCGTCGATCCAGCGCAACGTCATGCCCGACTCGCGGGCGATGCCTTCAACGAGGTAGCGGTCGGTGGGGAAGTTTTCCGTGTCGAGCACAATTTCCGTGCGGGCGGGGTCTGCCACCGCGGCCTGGGCGGCCCGGATCAGCTTGTACAGCACCACGGTGGTGGAGTCGGCAATGATGGTCTGGCCGGCAGCCGCGCCGAGGACTGTGCGGCCCAACTGGTTGCCGATCGTTTCCGGCAACTGAAGCCACTCCTCGTCCCAGCCTCGGATCAGCCGCCCGCCCCAGCTGTCCTGGATGAACGCGCCGATATCAGCGGCGGTCCGTTTCAGCGGGCGGCCGAGGGAGTTGCCGTCCAGGTAGACCAGCGGTGTATCGGTCCCGACGAAGTGGTTGCGGTAGCCTGCCAGCGGATCTGTGGCATCGAGCTCCTGCGCCCGCTGCCACAGGGTCGTGGCGCCAGTCTCGGCGGGTGCTGCCGCCTCGGCCTCCGTGCGCGGGTTGTCCATGCGAGTCCCGCTCTCTGTACCGCTCACTGGCCGATCTCCGTCCGGACGGCGAAGAGTTCAGGGAAAAACGTCAGCTCCAGGGCTTTCTGCAGGAACGCGGCGCCGCTGGAGCCACCCGTACCGGACTTCATGCCGATGGTGCGCTGGACCGTGCGCAGGTGCCGGAAACGCCACAGCTGGAAGTTGTCCTCCAGGTCCACGAGTTCCTCGCAGGCTTCGTAGGCGCCCCAGTTGTCCGCCGCGTTTTCGTAGATGTACTTGAAGACCGGAACCAGTTCCGCGCAGAACTCGTGCGCTTGGGTGACGTCGCGCTCCAGCACGGAGGCGGGCACGTTGAACCCCCGGCGTTTGAGGTAGCCGAGGAACTCGTCATAGATGCTCGGGGCTTCGAGGATCCCTTGCAGCATCGTGTGGGCCTCGGGGTCGGATTCGAACACGGGCAGCATCTTGGCGTTCTTGTTGCCGAGCAGAAACTCGACCGCGCGGTATTGGCTGGACTGGAAACCGGACGAATTGCCGAGGAAGGACCGGAACTGCGAATACTCCGTGGGCGTGAGAGTGGCCAGGACCGACCACTGCTCGGTCAGGGTCTTCTGGATGTGCTTGACCCGGGCAACCGCCTTCAACGCCGAACCGAGGTCATCGGCGCGGAGCCAGGCGGCGGCGCTGCGGAGTTCGTGGAGCACCAGTTTCAGCCACAGTTCGGTGGTCTGATGCTGGATGATGAACAGCATCTCGTCATGGTGCTCGGGTGTGCTGACAGGTTGTTGTGCGCTGAGCAGGGTGGGCAGCTGCAGGTATGATGCATAGCTCATCCGGGAGCTGAAGTCCCGGACAATTTCCCGGTCCAGCTCCCGCGTATTTTTCTCGATGCTCACAGTTTTGCCTTCCTTGCCAATGGCTGTGATTCTTGGCGCGTGTCAGCGGGCCGGTGCACGCCGGATCGGCGGGCGGTTCCCGGTGGATCCGTGCGGATCAGCGGGCGGACAGAATTTCATGCGCCTGGAGGACATCCAGCCGCATCTGGTCGATTAGCGCTTCAGGGCCACGGTACGCGACCATGCCGCGAAGCCGTGCCACGAACTCAACAACCACTGTCTGGCCGTACAGATCGAACGCCTCCACGGGCTCAGCCGGCCGGTCGATGACATGAGCCTCCACTTGCCGGCTGACACCCGCAAAGGTCGGATTCGATCCCACGGAAATGGCGGCCGGCCAGCGGGTCCCGGCCTGATCAACAAGCCAGCCCGCGTAGATGCCGTCCGCGGGAATATAGCCGCTGGCATTGACAGCAAGGTTGGCGGTGGGGAAGCCGAGATCACGGCCCCGCGCGGCGCCGTGCACGACTTCGCCGCGCATCCGGTGTGGACGCCCCAGCACCGCGGCGGCCGTAGCGACGTCGCCTTGTTGCAGAGCCTCACGGACCCAGGTGGAGGAACAGCGGCGGCCGGCTCCGCCGTCGTCGCCTGTCGGGTCGTCGTGCAGCGGGTAGCCTTCGGAACCAAACTCGCTGATGACGAAAACCTCGAACCCGAGTTTCCGTCCGAGCTCCTGCATCGTCTGCAGGTCTCCGGCGTTTCCCCGGCCGAAGCGGGCATCGTGGCCTATCACCACGTGGCTGGCCTTGAGGCTGTCAACGAGGACGGTGGATACGAATTCTTCCGCCGTCAGGCTGGCGAGCTCCAGCGAGTACTTCATCACCAGGACGGCGTCAAGGCCAAGTTCGCCGAGCGCCACGAGCTTGTCCTCAAGTCCCATGATGAGCTCGGGGGCCGATTCCGGGCGGTGGACCTGGGCCGGATGGGGGTCGAAAGTGATGGCAACGGCGCGGGCGTTGTTCCGCCGCGCGGTGCGGACCAGCTGCGAGAGGACCTGCTGGTGGCCGCGGTGCACCCCGTCGAAGTTCCCGAACGTCACCACGGACGGACCGAAGTCCGACGGGACTTCGGACGGATCGTTCCAGATGTGGACCATCTACCTCGCCTTTTGCTGCGTTCCATGAACCCTTCCGGAGGGCGGTGGCCGGCTCCGGAACTCTCCTAGATTACCCGGTATCGGCCACGGCACCGGTGGGTGGACACGGGCGGACCGGCTTCGGCCTGCAAAGAGCTTTCGCCTTGGTGGCCCGGTCCGATGGACATGTAAGTCCTGTGTGAGACTCCGTTCGAAGAACACGGCCACAGGATGAGCCGTGTTTGGAAGCTCCGGATCCCCGCTATGGCAGGATCGGGAGCATGACGAAGTACGCTGACCCACTCGCTGATATGACGTGGTTTGCCAAGAAGTATCCGTCGGCGGCCCGGCTTGCCCTAGTCCTGTTTTGGGGCCTTTCGTTATTCACGGCTGTTCGTACCATCCTGGCTGTTCTGCAGAACGACGTTTTTGGCCAGGATACCCATGCCTATTGGCTCGCGGCGCAGTCCGAGGTCACCTACGAAAGGGCACCCGGCCAGCGCGACGCGTACCTTTATTCGCCAGTCTTCATTACGGCTATCCGGCCATTCGCGTTGCTGCCGTGGCCGGCGTTCCAAGCGCTCTGGATCTGTCTCGAGGCATGCGTGCTTCTGTGGCTCCTGAAGCCGCTGCCCATGAGGTGGGCAGTTCCGTTCTTTCTCATATCCCTGCCTGAGCTTGCAGTCGGAAACATATACTTGCTCCTAGCGGCCGCCGCCGTCCTAGGCATGCGAAAACCGGTCGCTTGGTCCTTTCCCATCCTGACAAAAGTAACCGTCGGCATCGGGCTGGCTTGGTTTGCTGTGCGCGGCGAGTGGCTGAGGTTTCTGCAGGGATTAGGTGGGCTTGCGCTGATTGTCGGCGTCTCGTATGCGTTCGAACCGGGCGCATGGCAGGCCTGGCTGCGTTTCCTGCTGGACAACCGCGAGGGGACTCCGGACAGCCAAATAAGTTTCTACGTTCGCTGCGCGATCGCAGCGTTTCTCGTGGTAGTTGGCGCCCGGAAGCAGTGGCCTTCACTGATCGCCCCCGCCATGCTCCTGGCCTCACCCGTACTGGTGGGGCCGATTCCTTACATGATGCTCGCTGCAGTCCCGCGGCTGGCCCGGCTGAGTATCCGCAAGGACACGGATCCAGACAGGACCGCCGGAGCCCTGCAGCCTGCCGCCCAACAGAAGTAGCCGAGGCGGCGAGCCCTGTTTCCGGCCCGCTCGGTCGCTAGCCGCCACATAGCCGGGCGGGACGGGGCGGATCGTGGCGAGGGGAAAGCATCAATCCAGCCGGAAGAACATGTTTCGCCGGGCCACCCGCCGGGGATCGACGTGCGGCGGCGGCAGGAACCACGGCACGCCGTTGCGGACCTCGATTGTCCATTGTTCTTTATGCATCAGGTGATGGTGATGCGAGCACAACAACGCGGCATTGTCTGTTCCCGTGGTCCCGCCTTGGGACCAGTAGGTGATGTGGTGAGCCTCGCACCAGGGAGCCGGAATGGTGCATTGCGGAAACGCGCACCCTCCGTCCCGGGCCGCCACTGCCTTGCGAATGTGTGGCGGGAAAACCCTGGATGCTCGGCCGATGTCCAGGATCCTGCCGTGCCCGCTGAGCAGGACCGGAATGATGTCTGCATCGCAGGCGATCTTTCGAACCGTAGCGGCCGTGACGGGCCCGGTGAACGTCAAGCTTCCGGTTCCCGGCCTGCGACGACCGATGCCGCTGGCCGGTTCGTCGAGCCGATCCAGGAGGTCGCGGTAGTCGATGGTCACCATGACCTGAGGGCGCAGTCCCCCCGCCGCCGGCAGTTTCCCGGACGCCAGAGCAGCCTTGCAGGCGCCGATCAGACCGTCGAGGAGTTTTTGCGGACGGGAGCGCTGGTCCAGCAGACGCGCCGCCGCAGCGGTCTCCGGGTTGCCCGGGTTGCTCAAATTGTCCTCGTTGTCCGAGTTGCCCGGGTTGCCCGGGTTGCCCGGGTCGTCGAGGATCTTGGCGGATCCGGCGACACCGGTGACCGCGCCCGGATCGGGCCGGCAGGCTTGTGGGTATTGCTGATCGGCGGGCGTAGAACCGCTATCCATGCCGCCTGCGGCAATCCTTGGGTTAGTGGCGATGTTCATTACTGAGAGCAGGTGTTCGAACTGCTCGGTGGTGGCGAAGATTTCCAGATGCTGCAGGCCCCGCCGCGGCCGCCGGACAAATGCGCCCTGCAGCGTCCGGAGCTCCGCCTCACCGGGCTCCGCGCCGTCCTGGTCAAGAGCCTCGGTCCAACGGCGGGCAATCCGGAGCAGGAAGTCCTGATCGCTCTCCACCGCGGTCACGGTCAGGGCATGCTCCATCCGGGCGGCCGATTCCGGCGGACACACTCCACGGACCCGATCCAGCGCCAGTGCGACGAGGCTGGCCGCGTGGGAAGCGACGGTGCCGCCGGCTACTGCAGCAGCCAGCTCCGGTCTCGCTGCCGGCATAGGCTGGTCCGCGATGCCCGTCCGGGGCAGCAGCTCCTCGGCCAGGGACAGCCTGCGTCGGGCCTCGGCTGCGCTGATCCGCAGCGTGGCCCGCAGGAAGTCCGTGGTGTGCCGGAATCCGTCATCCAGGAATGCCGACTCGTCACTGTCCGTTCCGGCCGGTGGATCAGAAGCGACGCACGCCGCCGCCGTGTCCGTATGCGCCGCCGGGACCGTCTCTGCAGGTTGCCACCCGGTCAACCAGCCGCCCGAAGTGCCCCCGCCGGGCGCTCCCCCGGCGTCGGCACCGAACCCGACAACGGACGCCGGCACGTTGGAGCGGCGGGCTTGCTTGCGGGCCCGGTCAACCGCTGAAGCTGCGACGAGCTGCAGATACTCGACCGCTCGCGAAATCTCCTCGACGCGACCGGCAAACTCTGAAGCTGCGGCCACCCCGAAGAACGCCACGTCCGCAACCGCCGTGGCACCTGAATCACGTAACTGGGACAAGGCGAACCTCAGTGCTTCGTCCGGACCCTCGGACCCAACGGGCGAGGCCTCGCGAATCGTCGCCACCGTCGCCGGACCGGGACTCCCGGCCCTGCCCGGAACGAACGATGCGTTGGCTTCCATAACTGAACTCTGCCAGAGGGGTACGACACTATTCGGAGGTGGCTACTCCTCGTGGCAAGCTGTAGTGATGGACAGGACCTTTGCCCCAGGATCCGGCAACGTGACCGGCGACCCTGGCACCCTTGGGATCGCTGGAGCCTCGGGCGCCGCCGGAACTTCCGACGGTCCCGAAACTCCGGGCACTCCGGTGGCCCGACCTGCAAAGCCCTTGGAACCGCGCAGGCCGCTCGGACCCCGCGATCCGGGCGACGCCTGGGTTGATGGTCCGCGCGGTCGGTTCTGGGGACGGTTCGGCTCTGCCGGACTTCTTGTCCACGACCCCATCAAAGGGGTTCTGCTCCAGCACAGGGTGGAATGGAGCGATCACGGCGGCACCTGGGGACTCCCCGGCGGTGCCCTGCACCTGGGAGAGGACGCAATCGACGGCGCGTTGCGCGAGGCCCGCGAAGAAGCGGCAGTTCCGCCGGAAGGCATCCGGGTGCTTTTCACCTCGGTGTTCGACGTTGGCTACTGGCGCTACACCACTGTCATCGCCGAGGTTGCGGAGCCATTTGATCCGGCCATCATGGACCCGGAAAGCCTGGAACTCCGCTGGGTTCCGGTCGACGCCGTCGGATCGCTGGCATTGCACCCCGGGTTCGCGGCAGCCTGGCCGGCTCTGCGTGGCAGACTTCGGACTACAGCCACCGGCGCCGCAGACGGCGCGGCGACCGGCTGAACTGCGCTGAACCGCGACCTTGGACGTCCGCCGGTCCCGGCGTCGTGCGCTATGCCTGAGGAGCCGCCGGACGACGGCGGTACAGCCAGATAAGGCCAAGGACGGGCAGCAGCAGTGGAATGAAGCCGTAGCCGCGTCCGAACAGAGACCAGACGGTCTCGTGCGGGAAATTGACGGCGTCGAAGAGGCTTAGCGCCCCCACAACCAGCACGCCGATCAGCTCCACAAGTACGGCCGCCAAGGATATCTTGAACCAGGTGCGGCCCGGCTTCGCGAGGGACACGGTGGCGACAATGTAGACGGCTGCCGCGAACGCGGACAGCAGATACGCAAGCGGCGCCTCAGAGAACTTCGTGAGGATCTGGTACCCGGCACGGGCCGTCGCCGAGATGGCAAACACGGCATACACGGCGATCAGGAGCCTGCCGGGGCCGGTGTTCCGGGTGTTCGCCGATGCCGCTGCCCCGGCAGCCCCGCCGGCCGTGCTGCCTGACTCCTGCGACGTCCTAGCCTTCACGGTTCTTGCCTCTTCCATATCAGTACCAAATCTGGTTCATGCGGGCGGCCATCACCAAGGCGGTGACGCCAACTGCAGCCAAGACGAAATTGCTCCACCGGGTCCGTTCCAGAACGGACCAGTACACCGCCGCCACCGGCAGCATCAGGGCAGTCAAAAGATAGCCCCAAAACTCCCAGGCCTCCCCCGCGATCGGCTCCCCGCCTATCACCCGCACAATGGATCCGACGAGGTAGACCAGCAGGGACAGTTCGACGGCGGCCACCGAGAGGATGGTGAGGTCGTTCGGGGCCTTTTTGAGGATTCCGGCGGTGGCGCAGATGATGGTCGACAACAGCCCGACCGCCATGATGATGTAGAAATAGGCGTCCAAGGCTAGCCGGCCCGGCCTTCGGCTGCCGGTGGTTTGGCCACCGACGATTCAGGTGCGGCCGATTCGGGTGCAGCCGCGTCAGGTGCAGCCGTCGCGGAGCGCTTCTCGTTATCCGGGGCGAAGACCAGCACGGGTTTGGCGTAATTTCCGGCGTCCGCCAGCAGAGCAACCAGGGACCCGTCGGGGGCAAACGCGGCAGCCGGACTGTCCGCCGTAGCGGCGGCCGGAGTGCCCGCCGTGACACTGGCTCCAATCCGCCGGCCGAAGGAGATCTCGGTGGTCTCTTCGGCGCTGAGTTCACGGTTGGGCATCAGGGCGCGGGCGGCCTGGGACATTTCCAGCACGTCGAGTTCCTCGGCCAACTGCTCCAGGGTATGCGCCTGATCGAGGGTGTAGGGACCAACCTGGGTCCGGCGCAGGGCGGTCAGGTGGCCTCCGACGCCGAGTGCGTTGCCGACGTCTCGGGCCAGGGCGCGGATGTACGTGCCGGACGAGCATTCCACGGTGACGTCGACGTCGAGGACCTCGCCGTCGCGTTCGGGACGCACCCTGTGAACCTCAAAACGGTGGATGGTGACCGGCCGGGCGGCCAGTTTGACGTCTTCGCCGGAGCGGACGCGGGCGTAGGCCCGCTCGCCGTTGACCTTGATCGCGCTGACGCTGCTTGGAATCTGCTGGATCTCGCCTGTCAGGGCAGAGACCGCCGCACGGACAGCATCGTCGGTGACCCCCGCGGCGCTGTGCGTGGTGGTGACCTCACCCTCAGCGTCGTCCGTCACGGTCGACTCGCCCAGGCGGATGGTCGCGGTATAGGTCTTGGACGTCCCCACGATGTAGGTCAGGAGCCTGGTGGCCTTGTTGATGCCGACCACCAACACACCGGTGGCCATCGGGTCGAGGGTCCCGGCATGGCCGACTTTTCGGGTACCGGCGAGCCGCCGCATCCGCCCAACCACATCGTGGCTGGTCCAGCCTTGCGGTTTGTCCACTATTACCAGTCCAGAAAGCACGCTTCCCAGTATATCCGCGCCGCGTCCTGGACCGGTGACCGCCACATTCAACAGCCCTGTTCACTCAGCGCCGTGCTTCCGCGTCCGGCGGGTACAGTACAACCATGCTACGGACATTGGGGGGCCGCCAAGAGGCGGGAAAGTCCGGTCAGCGGCCGTGGTTGCCGCCGGACGCGCGTTGGACGACGCCATGGTGGCTGCTGGCGTGGTTGGCGCTGCTGCCCGTCGCGGTACTCAGGGCCGGCACGCTTGCTGAGTCCGACACTTTTTGGCAGATCCGCACCGGTCTCTTCATCCTGGAACATGGCACCATCCCCGTCGCTGATCCATTCTCCTGGACCGCCCAGGGGCGGTCCTGGACTTTGAACTCGTGGGGTTTCAACGTAATCATCGCGGCGGCGTACACGCTAGCAGCGTTGCCCGGCGTCGCCCTGGCCTGCGCAGCGATGGTCATCGCAGCCTACGGTCTTACCCTTCGCTTGGCCCGGCGACTCGGCGCGGCTCCGGCCATCGCAGCTGCCCTGTTGCTCCTTACATCGCCGCTCTTGGTCGGCTGGCTCTCAGCGCGGCCGCAACTAGTGGATTACCTGGCTGTCCTGGCGGTTGTGCTGCTCATGCAGGAACTGGTGTCGGGGCGCGCCTCGGCCTGGATTCTCGCTACCATCGGAGCACTGACGGTTGTATGGGTAAACCTTCACGCCGCGTCGTTGTTTGGAGTGGGTGTGATCGGGGCCATTACCGTCCTGGTCATCGTCAGGCGGAGCACCCGCAGCCGTGGCTGGTGGTGCTCCGGCGCCCTCGTCATTTCTGCCGCAGGTTCGCTGGCAAACCCCAATGGGGTGGGTTTGCTGACACAAACGGCGCAAGTTCAATCGGCCTCGGCGGGAATCGTGACCGAATGGGAACACCTCAACCCCGCCGATCCGCTGCAGATGGCAGTGCTCGGCCTTGGTCTCACGGCGCTGGTTGCCTCAACGCTCCGCAGGGATCCGGTGTTCACGGCGGCAGTTGGCGTAGCCCTCGTCTCTTCGATACTTGCAATCCGGGTCCTTCCGATTCTCCTATTCCTGGCATTGCCAGTCCTCGCCATGCTTGCGTCACATCCAACAGTGCTGCGACTCATTCGCCGTCGGCGTGTCGTGCTGTACCCCCCGGTTGTGGCGGGCGCCGCAACTCTGGCAGTCATGGCCGTCGTTAGCCTCGGGCATGTCGGCCAGCCTGACCCCGCACGATACTCAAGCGATGTCGTGCAAGCCATCCCGCCCGACTGCAAAGTTTTCAATTCCTATATTCTCGGCGGATTTATCATGTTAGAACGGCCAGACGTTCTGGTCTCCCTCGATTCAAGGAACGATCTGTACGGCCGCAACCTCGTTTTGTCGTCCGAGCAGATCCTTGACGGTAAGGGTGGGGTGGACGAAGCGTTGGCTGGCTCCGGCTGCGTAGTGGTATCCCCCGGGAGTGGTCTGGCGCAGAGCTTGCTCGGTAATCAGGGCTGGGATCTCAGCTCCGAAGACGCGGCGGCGGCTCTGTTCATCAGGCGGTGAACACCGGCTGCACCGGCAGCCACACCAGTGCCAGGGCCGTTAGGATGGCTGGCATGCCCGACCTAGCCGCCCATGTCCGCGATGTCCCGATCAACCAGATCCGCGAGATCACCGAAGCCGCGTGGATCACGCCCGGGGCGATCGTGCTCAGCATCGGCGAACCTGGCTTCGCGGTCCCCCGCCACGTCCTGGACGCGGGGATGGCGTGCCTGGACCGCGACGAAACGAACTACACACCCAACGCGGGGATCCCGGCCCTGCGCGAGGCCTTCGCCGCCCGGTTCCGCGAACACAACGCGATGCCGATCGGCGCGGACCGGGTCTACGTCGTCGACGGCGCCCAGCAGGGTCTGCACTTTGCAATGAGCCTGCTGCTCTCCCCCGGCGACGAAATCCTCATCCCGAACCCGGGCTACCCGACTTTCGCGATGACCAGCAGCCTGCTGCACGCCGTCCCGGTCCGGTACCCGCTGTATCCCGAGCACGACTTCCAGCCCCGGATCGAGGATATTGAAGCGCTCATCACGGCCCGGACCAAGGTACTGATCCTCAACTCGCCCTCCAACCCGCTGGGCGCCGTGCTGGGCGAAGATCTCACCCGTGGCCTCGTAGACCTCGCCCGGCGGCATGATCTCTGGATCATTTCGGACGAATGCTACGAGGCGTTCACCTACGATGTCCCCCATGTCAGCCCGGCCCGCTTCGACAGTGACGTCCCCGGCGAGGCCCGCGTCTTCACGTCCTTGACGCTCTCCAAAACCTACGGACTGACCGGTCTCCGCATCGGCGCGTTGATCTGCCCGCCGGGGCTGGAACAGCAGATGAACAACGTAATGGAATCGATTGTTTCCTGTGTCGCCTCGCCGTCGCAGTATGCGGCGCTCGCTGCGCTGACCGGCCCCCAGGACTATGTGCGGCACGCCCACGCCCATTACCGGGACAACCGGGACGCGGCGTCGGCAGTGCTGCAGGCCCGCGGGATTCCGTACCTCACTGCGCAAGGTGCCTTTTATCTGTGGGCCGAGGTCTCCCATGTCAGCGGCGGGGATGTCCGCTCCTGGGTCCGGAGGTTCCTCGCCGACGCCGGAGTGGCCTTTGCCCCCGGCACGGCGTTCGGTTCCATCGGTGAGGGCTGGATCCGGATTGCGCTGTGCGGAAGCCAGGCAGAACTGGTGGAGGGTCTCCGCCGGCTCCCGGTCCGGCCCGCCTGACCTGAAGGTAAGACGCGCGCAGGAGCCTTACCGGCCTGCTCCGACGGCGTCTTGCCGCCGGCTCATCCCAGGGCACTACCGCCGGAACGCCGCGACCGTTAACGTGGCCTCACGAGCGGATGCGATGTTTCCTGAGGGAGGTTCACATGTGGTGGGAGGACTTGTTGTGGGGCATGTGGAACGGGGTGACGGCGTGGATCGTGTTCATCGTCCACGTCTTCGGCCAGTGGTCGGAATACCCCTTTTACAACACCGCCCGGTCCGGCAACTGGTATGACCTCGGTTTCCTGATCGGCATGGGCTCGCCGTTTCTCGGCGCTCTTGGGGCCCGACGCCGCCGCTAGCCGGAGGCTCTCAGGGCACCGTCAAGCCAATCGCGGAGCGCCGCAGCGGACGGCGCTCCGGCCTGACGGGCCACCACCGCGCCGTCCTTGATGACTAGCAAGGTCGGAATAGCCTGCACATCGAATCTCCGGGACAGCATGGGTGATGAGTCGACGTCCACTTTGACGAGCTTGACCTGCCCGGACCGTTCGTGTGCGAGCCGGTCCAGCACGGGGCTGACCATTCGGCATGGTCCGCACCAGGCCGCCCAGAAGTCCACAAGCACCGGAATCGGGGACCGCTCCGCTACAGCGGGAAAGTCGGCGTCACCGGCGGCCACGATCCACGGCAGCTTCGCGCGGCAGTTACCGCACGCCGGATGCCCGGCAGCGGCCGCCGGAATCCGGTTCTTTTTCCCACAGGCCGGGCATGTCATCAGGTTCGTCTCCACGTTCCGCCGTCGTCCCTTCATGTCGCCGCGATGATGGTTCCATTGGACCCCATCACTTGGATGACTGCATAGGGTCAATGCCACGGGCGCCGCCGCCCGGGAGTCATCGACTTCCGGACCGCGCGGGAATACGATGCGATCGGGAGAGCACCCACCGGTCTTGGTTGCGGATTCAACACCACCGCCCACGGGAGCACGCCATGAGAAAACGAATGACTTTGTTAGCCGCGGCTGCCTCCGCCGCGGTAATCCTCTCCACTGTTCCGGCCGCCACAGCATCATCGGACGGGCCGTCGGAGACGCTTGCTGACGGACTCGTCGGGCCGCTGCACATCAGCACCGGTAAGCGCGGCGTCATCGTCAGCGAGGAGTTCGCCGGCCGCCTGACCCGGGTGGGCCCGGACGGGGCGAAAACATCGATTTACGCCACCGAAGACTGGGACGTTGCCGGCAATGCGCAGCTCGGGTCCACGATTTACGTCGTCGAGAGCCAGGGCGCCGGCCCCGAGGACCCCCGCCCGCTCGCCGGTCACCTCCGGATCATCGACGACGACGGACGGCACCGCACGGTCGGCGACTTCGCTGCCCTGGAAACAGACCAGAACCCCGACGGCGATGTCCGCTACGGCTTCAAAGATCTTCCGGCGCCTTGCGCGGCCCTGCTGCCCCCGGAGGTCCCCGCCGAATACACCGGTGACGTGGATTCACACCCCTACGGCATCACAGTCTCGGGGAACACTGCTTACGTTGCCGACGCCGGCGCCAACAGCGTGGTGTCCGTCGATACCAAGACCGGAAAGCTGAAGATTGTGGCGGTGCTGCCTGCCATGCCCTTCAAGATCACCGCTGCAGTGGCAGCAGCCAATCAGCTGCCGGACTGCACTGTGGGCCGGGATTACGCCTTTGAATCCGTACCCACCGACGTCGCACTGGGGCCGCACGGCAAGCTCTACGTGACCGTACTTCCCGGCGGTCCGGAAGACCCGTCCTTGGGCGCCCGTGGGGCTGTCTTCACGGTGGACCCGGACGGCGGGCGGGCCAAGGTGCTGGTCGAGAAGGTCCTGTCGCCGACAGGTCTGGCCACTGACGGTGACGGCAATCTGTTCGTCGCGTCCCTCTTCGGGGACGGCGTGCTCAAAATCGACGCGCGGTCAGGCAAGCAGAATGTGATCCTGGGTGCCCCGCTCACAGCCGATGTCGCCCTCGACGGATCCAAGCTGTTCGCCACCGTCAATGCGCTCCCCGCCGAGGGGAATGAGGCCGCTCCGCCCAACGGCCGGGCAGTCACTGTCACGATCAGCAACGGTTCGGACCACCACGATGGCGAGAACGGGAAGGACGACAAAGGCGGGAAGGACGACGACGATTAGCGCCACCGCGGCGAGGAAACGTGCCGCGAAACAAAACAAGGCCGGACACCGTCGGCGACGGGTCCGGCCTTGCCTTGCCGGGGCGGAGAGCTCCGCCGCGTCCGTGCTACTTGTTGCTGTCCTCGTCGAGGTCGCTACCCTCAAGAAGATCCACGTCCTCTTCGTCAAAGTCGTCCTCATCAAGGTCGACGCCCTGGGGATCGTCGCTCTTGTAAGGATCGGCCTCGCCGGCGTGCTTGGCGCTCGCTGCCAGGGCGGCAACCTCGGCGTCGCGCTTCTTCGCCGCCCGGAGGAGCTCCTCGAGGTTGGACGCGTTGACCGGGATCTGGTCGGCAACGAATTCCAGCGTCGGCGTCAGCCGGACGGTGATGTTGCGGCCGACCTCCTGCCGGAGGACGCCCTTGGCCTTTTCCAGCCCCTTGGCCGCGTCGGCCTGGACCAGCTCGTCGCCGAACACCGTGTAGTACACGGTGGCGTGCTGCAGGTCATTGGTGACACGTGCATCCGTGACAGTAATGCCCTCAAGCCGCGGATCCTTGACCCGCCGGCCCAACGCTTCAGCAACAACAACCTTAATCCGCTGCGCCAACTTGGCAGCCCGTGCTGGATCGGCCATGACAACTCCTAAGTTCTTGGGTTACGACGGCGCCGTGGCGGCGGCCCTGCTTGCTTGGAGCTGCTGCCACGCACCTATGGTGAGTCTATGACGATGCCGGAGAGTTTTGGGGGCGCCCGGGAGTGGCATCGGGCCTACCGGAGCTGGGCGGCACAAGATCACAGATCTTGTGCCGCCCAGCGTAGGGGCGGGGCGCCCCCAAATCTCGGAGGCGCCCCGCGGGAACTGACTTCCTAGACGCGCGGCTTTTCGCGCATCTCGAAGGTTTCGATGATGTCGCCTTCGTTGATGTCGTTGTACGAGCCAAGGCCGATACCACACTCGAAGTCCGTGCGGACCTCGGTGGCGTCATCCTTGAAGCGCTTGAGCGTCTCAACGGTGAGGTTGTCACCGATGATCTTGCCGTCGCGGCTGATGCGGGCCTTCGCGTTGCGTCGCATGACACCCGAGCGGACGATCGAGCCTGCAATGTTTCCGAACTTGGAAGAACGGAACACTTCGCGGACCTCGGCGGTGCCCAGCTGGACCTCTTCGTACTCCGGCTTGAGCATGCCCTTGAGGGCTGCTTCGATGTCATCGATTGCTGCGTAGATGACGGAGTAGAACCGCATGTCCACGCCTTCGCGGTCTGCCAGTTCGGCAACCCGCTCGGCGGGCTTGACGTTGAAGCCGATGATGACGGCGCTGTCGACGGTTGCGAGGTTGACGTCGTTCTGCGTGATCGCACCGACACCGCGGTGGATAACGCGGAGCTGGACGCCTTCGCCGACGTCGATCTTGAGCAGTGCGTCTTCGAGGGCTTCCACGGCACCGGACACGTCACCCTTGAGGATGAGGTTGAGGGTGTCGATCTTGCCGTCGGCGACGGCCTGGTCGAAGTCTTCCAGGCTGATGCGCTTGCGGCGCTTGGCCAGGGCCGCGTTGCGGTCGGCAGCTTCACGCTTCTCAGCGATCTGGCGGGCGGTGCGCTCGTCAGCAGTCACGAAGAAGGTGTCACCGGCGCGCGGGACGTTGGACAGACCCAGCACCTGCACGGGGCGGGACGGGCCGGCTTCGCTCAGCGCGCTGCCGTCGTCGTCGAACATCGCACGGACACGGCCGTGAGCCGTGCCGGCGACAATCGTGTCGCCGACGCGCAACGTACCGGACTGCACCAGGACGGTGGCCACGGAACCGCGGCCCTTGTCGAGGTTTGCTTCGATCGCGATACCGCGGGCGTCCTTGTCCGGGTTGGCACGCATGTCCAGCGCCGCGTCTGCGGTGAGCAGGACAGCCTCAAGCAGCTCATCGATGTTCAGGTTCTGACGGGCAGAGACCTCCACGAACATGGTGTCGCCACCGTATTCTTCCGGAACCAGGCCGTATTCGGTCAGCTGGCCGCGGACCTTGTCCGGGTTGGCGCCTTCCTTATCGATCTTGTTCACGGCCACGACGATCGGCACGTTGGCCGCCTGGGCGTGGTTGAGGGCTTCAACGGTCTGGGGCATAACGCCGTCGTCCGCTGCGACCACCAGGATGGCGATGTCGGTGACCTTCGCACCACGGGCACGCATGGCGGTGAACGCCTCGTGGCCCGGAGTATCGATGAAGGTGATCTTCCGCTCGATGTCCTCGTGGATGTGGGTGACCTGGTAGGCACCGATGTGCTGCGTGATGCCGCCGTGCTCGCCCGCCATAACGTCGGACTTACGGATGGCATCGAGCAACCGGGTCTTACCGTGGTCGACGTGGCCCATGACGGTGACAACCGGAGGACGTGCCTCGAGTTCGTCGTCGCCTTCGGCCTCAAGCTCGGCTTCGAAGTCGATGTCGAAGGTGGACAGGAGCTCCCGCTCTTCGTCCTCCGGCGACACAACCTGCAGCTTGTAGCCAAGCTCTTCGCCGAGCAGGGCGAAGGTCTCTTCATCCAGCGACTGCGTGGCCGTGGCCATTTCGCCGAGGTGGAAGAGCACCGTTACCAGTGCGGCGGGGTTCGCCTCGATCTTGTCGGCGAAGTCCGTGATGGACGAGCCGCGGCGAAGCCGCACAACGGTGTTGCCGTCGCCGCGGGGCACACTCACGCCGCCCAGCGACGGAGCACTCATCTGCTCCAGTTCCTGACGCTTGGCACGCTTCGACTTGCGCTGCTTGCCACGGCCTGCGCCGCCCTTACCGAAGGCACCCTGGGTGCCGCCGCGACCGCGGCCGCCCTTGCCAAAGCCACCGCCGGCCGGAGCGCCGCCACCGGCACCGGGAGCACCAGTACCCGGGGCGCCGCCCGGACGGCCCGGACCGCGACCGCCGCCGCCGGGACGGCCTGCGCCGGCACCAGCCGGAGCGGGACGTTCGGTGCGGTTCGGCATCATGCCGGGGGTGGGACGGTTTCCGCCGGCACCCGGACGCGCGCCGGCAGCGCCTGCCGGACGCGGGGCACCCGGACGGGGTCCACCGGCACCTGCTGCGCCCGCGGGACGCGGGGCGCCGGGACGGGGTCCGCCAGCGCCCGCTGCGGGACGCGGCCCGCCGGGACGTTCGCCGTCGCTGCGGCCGCCGCCGGGACGGGGCATGCCCTGTGACGGAGCGAACGGGTTGTTACCCGGACGCGAGGAACGCTCGTTGTCGCCGCCGCGGCCGCGGGGCATGCCCTGCGACGTTGCGAACGGGTTGTTTCCGGGACGCGGTCCGCCGGGGCGGGGTGCGGAACCGGCCGGACGCGACGAGCCGGCCGGAGCGGCCGGAGCCTCAGCTTTGGGGGCCGGACGTGCGCCGGGCTTGATGCCCGTCGACGGGGCTGCCGGAGCCTGGGCTGCGGGCTTTTCGGCCGCCTGGGCTGCGGCCGGAGCCTGTGCCGCGGGAGCAGCGGGCGCCGCCGGAGCCGCAGGGGCTTCGAACTTAGCTTCCGGAGCCTTGGGCGCTGCCGGGCCCGGCGCAGGCGCCGGTCGGGTTGCTGCCGGGGCTGCAGCTGCCTTGGGGGCGGGTGCGGACGCTTCGGCCTTCGGCGCGGCAGGCGCGTCGGGGAAGGCGTTGCGGAGTTTCCGCACCACGGGGGCCTCGATTGTTGACGAGGCGGAGCGAACGAATTCGCCCAGTTCCTGCAGTTTGGTTACTGCATCTTTGGAAGTAATACCGAGCTCTTTAGCAAGCTCATGTACGCGGACCTTGGCCACATTTCTCCTGTCTCGGTCCGCACCGAGCCAGGCACGAACCGTCTACTTCTTACTGCGGGCCTCAGCCGCGAATGCAGCTGCAAGGCCCATTGCAGAGCGCAACAAAGATGTCATCGTTGCGCACTCATCGCTGGGAACTCATCGGGTTTCCATCAGTTTTCTGACCCGCTTTCAGGTTGGACGGTTGTTGCCGCGGCCACCGGGGTGTCCACGGCTGTTGTGCCGGCGGCAATCCGGCGCTCCACGTCGGCGGTACCGGCTGCGCCCTTGAGGGCGCGGCCGAACGCACGACGTTTAATCGCCAGTGCCAGGCACTTCTCGCTGGGGTGCAGCCATGCTCCCCGGCCAGTCATCCGGCGTCTTTCATCAACGACCACGGCGGATGAGCCGCTGCCGTCGGTGACGAGCCGGAGCAATTCAGACCGGAGCCCTTTTTGTCGGCATCCGATGCAGGTGCGCTGGGGTTGATTCCCGAGGTGTTGCACGTGTGCCACTTTCGAGTAACTTCCTGCCAGTACATATCTGCCGGCCCGGGCCTCCGGGCCGGTGCCGGGCGGAGCGTTCTGCGAACGCTTCAACCTGCCACTTCTCCGGACGCGCCAAGGACACGCGGATACCGGCCGTTAGGCGCGGTCTTTATCATTCTAGCCCCTAGGTGGCCGGACTCCCGAACCCGGGCGAGGCCGGGTTCGGGAAATCCGACCGGAAGGCGGCCTAGTTTTCGCGGCTTACCGCGGCGTCTGAGACGATATCGATCCGCCAGCCGGTGAGCTTGGCGGCCAGCCGGGCGTTCTGGCCCTCTTTGCCGATGGCAAGGGAGAGTTGGTAGTCCGGAACCACTACCCGGGCGGAGCGTGTGGCTTCGTCGGTAATGGTGACCGAATTCACCCGCGACGGAGACAGCGCACTGGCAATGAAGGTCGCGGGATCGTCGCTGAAGTCGACGATATCGATCTTTTCATCGTTCAGCTCGGTCATAACGGCGCGGACTCGTGAGCCCATCTCACCGATGCAGGCGCCCTTGGCGTTGATGCCGGGGATATGTGCTTTGACCGCGATCTTGGTGCGGTGTCCGGCTTCCCGGGCCAGGGCCACAATTTCTACGGATCGGTCCGCGATCTCCGGAACTTCCATTTCGAAGAGCTTCCTGACCAGCCCCGGGTGCGAACGGGACAAGGTGATGGACGGACCCTTGGTGCCGCGGTGGACATCGATCACGAAGGCGCGGAGCCGGTTGCCGTGGATGTACTTCTCTCCCGGGACCTGCTCGGGCGGGGGCAACAGCGCCTCCACAGCGCCCAGGTTGACCTGGATCATGTGCGGGTTGTTGCCCTGCTGGATGGTTCCGGCGACCAGCTCACCTTCACGGCCCTTGAACTGGCCGAGCACGTTGTCGTCCTCGGCGTCGCGCAGCCGCTGGAGGATGATCTGCCGGGCGGTGCTGGCCGCGATGCGGCCGAAACCCGCCGGGGTGTCTTCGAATTCGCCGATCGGGGCGCCGTCGTCGTCGATCTCCGTGGCCCAGATGGTCACGTGGCCGCTCTTGCGGTCGAGTTCAGCGCGGGCCTTCTCGAATGCGCCCGGCGTCTTGTGGTACGCCACAAGAAGGGCCTGCTCGATCGTGGGAATCAGGAGATCCAGCGGGATTTCACGCTCACGCTCCAGAAGTCTCAGCGCGCTCATGTCAATATCCATCAGGCCTCCTCAGAAGGTCCATTGTGTTCGTTTTCCAGACCGGCCTCATCGAGGCGGCTGAACTCTATCTCGACTTTTCCACTCCGGATCCTGTCGAAAGGAATCTTGACGGGCTCACCCTGCTTGGGCTTCATGCCCTTTTTGACGGTGATCTCCGGGACAAGGGTGACGCCGCCGTCGTCCACTGACTGGACCCGGCCCATGACGTTCTCGCCCTGCACCACGTTGACTTTGACCATACGGCCGCGGGCGCGGTGCCAGTGGCGTTCTTCCGTGAGGGGCCGTCCGACGCCGGGCGAGGAAACTTCCAGCTCGTAGGGGCGGGCATCCGTGACGGAATCATTGTCCAGGGTGTCTGAAAGCGTCTTGGAGATCTCGGCAATGACGTCCAGTCCGACGCCGCCGGTCTCCTCCTGGGGGAGGTCCACAACGACGTGGACCACGCGGTTGGCGCCCGCGACGTGAATGGAAACGTCTTCCAGGTACAGCCGGTTCGCCAGGACGGCGGGCTCGAGGAGGGCGTGCAGGCGCTCCGCCTCCAGGTTGTGCGCGGGTACGGCGTCAGCCTTGCCCGCCCCGGTCCGGTCTGTTGAAGTCGTGGCTTCTGCGCTGGTCATGATGCCGGCCGCCTCCCATTAGATGATGTTGTGTCTACTAGACTAGCCATTTTCCGGGCGCCATGGTGCACGCGGACGCTTGCCGGCATGACAACATGGTCTGTTGTGAAAGACGACACCCGGGAGAAGCGACGGCGCGGCCGTTTTCCCTCCGCGCTTTCCCGGGTAGCGCTGTTGGCCGGCCTCGCGCTGGTGATGATCGGCCTCGGCGTGGCCGTAGCACCCCCGCAGGCAGCGAAGGCCCCGGAACCGCCGTTTTCCGAGCAGGCGAGGGCCGCCGCACTCGCCGATACGCTGCACCTGCGGGACGCTGGCTACCGGCTCCGGCATGCATCAGGAGAAGCACAGGACCCGGCCCCAGGCGCGGGTCCTGAGGACGGGCAACCCGCGCTTGAAGATACTGTGAGATTGCTGACAACCCAGGCCCGGGCGCTCCTGACACCCGGTGACGGCGTTTCCGCCACGTCCGCCGCCGCATCATCACCCTCCGCAGCATCACCCTCCCCGGAGTCGTCGCCGCAGGCCATTCCCGCGTCAGCCGTCGAGCTGGCCCTGGCCCTCGCGGACAGCGGCGGTCAACGCCTCGCCGATGCAGCGGCAACGGAGGGCGGGATGGCCCGGCTCCTCGCGGCAGTCGGCACGGCGCAGCTGCTGCAGTCGGCCTCGCTGGGTGCTGACGCGGACGCGGCATCACGGCCACCGGCCGATGCCAGCCCTCCCCTGCCATCCGGAACGTGCACGCCAGGGTCCCCGCCGACGTCGCCCACTGCCGGAGCGGAAGCCGGCGACGGCGCGGCGAAGGCCTCCCTGCACGGTGCGCTGGCGGCGGCCGTGCAGGCCGAGGCGGCCGCCGTCTATGGCTACCAGGTGGCCCTGCCCCGGCTGGGGAGCACCGCGGCGGAATCAGCCGCCGGGTACCTCGCCCGCCACGAGGCGCTCCTCGAGGCGGCGGAGTCCCTCGGCAGGCAACATTGTTCGCCGGTTCCGCTACGGGAAGCCGGCTACGCACTGGAGCCGGAGTTCTTTGCCGGCCCTGCCGCGGGCCTGGGGGCCCTCGAAAATGACACGCTCCCGGTCTACGGCGACCTGATTGCGCTGAGCGACGGCGAAACCCGGCAGTGGGCCATCGCCGCCCTGCTGGGTGCCTCCCGCCGGGCCGGTTCCTGGGGCGTCGAGACGGGCGCTTTGCCCGGTCTGGCTGCGGATCCGGAACTCTTTCCGTCCCTGCCTGCCCGCTGACCGCCGCCGGAGGAAGCCTCGGCTTATGTTGCTTAGCCTTGCACTACTGGCCACTGGCGGCCCCCGGTGCTTTGCTAGAGAGATGGAATTCACAGGGGTCCCGACCCTGCACGGGAACGAACCACACAAAAACGACCTTGCGCAGCGCCTCAACTGGCTCCGGGCGGGAGTGCTTGGTGCCAACGACGGAATTGTCTCCGTTGCCGCAATCGTGGTCGGCGTTGCCGGGGTCACCACGGATTCCGGTCCGATCCTGGTGGCCGGCTCCGCAGGGCTGGTGGGCGGCGCGATCTCGATGGCGTTGGGCGAGTACGTCTCTGTCAGCAGCCAGAAGGACAGCCAGCATGCCTTGATCGAGAAGGAGCGCCGGGAGCTGCTGGAACAGCCGGAGGAGGAACTGGCCGAGCTGGCCGCCATCTACCAGTCCAAGGGGCTCAGCACGGCGACGGCCTGGACGGTCGCCAACGAACTGACGGCGCACGATGCCCTGGCCGCCCATCTTTCGGCGGAACTCCATATCGACGAGACAGACATCGTCAGTCCGTGGCATGCAGCCTACGCCTCGGCCGCGGCGTTCCTGCTTGGCGGCATCCTGCCGATGCTCGCCATCCTGCTCCCGCCGGAAAACATCAGGGTCCCGCTGACTTTCGTCGCGGTCCTCCTGGCGCTCGCAATCACCGGAGGCCTGGGGGCCTGGATCGGCGGGGGGTCACGGCTCAAGGCTGCCCTCCGGGTGGTGGTAGGTGGCGCAGCGGCCCTGGCCGCCACGTTCCTGATCGGCAACCTGCTGGGCGCCAGCGGCGTCGTCTAAACGGCTCCGCGTAGCGGCTGCCCGTAACGGCTGCCTGTGCAGGGAACTACGATGAGTCCCGTGAGCCAGAGCGCAGATGCCCCCATCCCTCCCGACCTTTCCCGGCGCTATGACCGCAGCGCCGCCGGACGCGCCTGGCTCGCGTCGCTGCCTAAGCTGATCGACCAGCGTCTGGAGCATTGGGCGCTCGACGTCGATTTGGAGCCCGGAGCGTTGCCCTGGAGCGGTCACGGCGCAATTGTCATCCCCGTTCTCCGGCGGGATGCCGGCCGCACCTCCGATGGCGGATATCCAATCGCCGCCGTCTTAAAAGTTGCTTTCCCGCACGAGGAAGCGGTCCGCGAACGGCATGCCCTGGCCCTCTGGGACGGCGACGGCGCCGTCGGGCTGTTAGCCGCCGACGGCGGATCCTGCGCGCTGCTCCTGGAGCGGCTGGACGCCGGCAGCTCCCTCCTGGATGTCTCCCTTGAAGCGGCGGCGCCGGTGTGGGGACACCTGCTGCGGCGGCTCAGCCTGGTCCCGGACAGCCGGCCGCAATGGCGGGAGTTTGACCATGTAGCGGCCCGGGCCGAGCAGTGGAGCGACGAACTGCCGCAGGCGTGGGAAGAGTTGGGACGTCCCTTCCCGCGCTGGCTGCTGGAAGCCGCCCTTGAGGTGTGCCAGACCCGTGGTGCGGTCGGCCGGCGCTCCGGCATCGACGTCCTGGTACACACTGACATGCATTTTGGCAACGTGCTGGCCCGCCCCGGAACCGAGGACCGGCATGACCTGGACGCCGACGGGCTGGAGCGCTACGCGGTGATCGACCCGCAGCCCATGATCGGCGAGGCGGAATTCGCCGTGGCCCCGCTGCTGTGGAACAGGCTCGATGAGCTGGACCGGCAGTCCCCGGCGAAGGCACTCCTACGGCGGTGCCGGGACTTCAGCGCCGCCGCCCGGCTGGACGGCGAGATATCCCGCCAGTGGAGCCTCGCCCGGGAGGTGGACAATGCCCTGCAGTATGCCGGCCGGCGGCAGGCTGCCGACGTGGCCCGGTCGCTGTGGGTGGCCAGCACCCTCGCCGGACGAACGCTTGAGGATCTCCCTGCCGTCCACGACCTCCCGGTGCCGGCTTAGCCCCGGCCGGCCCGGACCGCAGCCAGTGCGTCCCGGACTGCGGCGACGGCAACCCCGACGTCCGCGTCGCCGGTGCTCCAGTTGCTGACCGAGATGCGCAGGATCTCCCGGTCGTGCCAACGGGAGCCGGACATCCACACCCTGCCGTCGCCGATGATCCGCCCGGTTACGGCGCGGGTCGTGGCGTCGTCGCCGAAGGCCAGTGAGACCTGGGTGTAGTCGACGTCGTTGAGCACCTCTACGCCGTCCAGGGCGGACAATTGTTCCGCCAATGCCGTGGCGCAGCGGACGAGCCCGCGGATCTGGGCGGTGACGCCTTCCCGGCCGAGCGATTTCAGCGCTGCCCAGACGGGCACGCCGCGGGCCCGGCGCGAGAGCTCCGGCACCTTCTCGGACGGGTCTCCCCCGCCGTCGGCCGCACGGATGAGGTAGCTGGTGTGCAGTCCCATGGCCGACCGTAGCGCCTGGGCATCACGGACGACGGCGACGCCGCAGTCATAGGGGACGTTGAGGCTCTTGTGCGCGTCCGTGCCCCACGAGTCAGCCAGGCTGAGGCCGGCGGTCAGCGCAGCGAGTTCCGGCACGGCAGCGGCCCACAGCCCGAAGGCACCGTCAACGTGGACCCAGGCCCCATGCGCCTTGGCGACGGCGATCGCCTCGGGAAAGGGATCAAACGCCCCCGAATGCAGGTTTCCGGCCTGCAGGCAGACGAGCGCCCGCCCCGGCTCACCCGGACCGGACAAGGCCAGGCCCAAAGCGCGGTCAAGTTCGGCGGGGATGATCCGGCCTTGCCGGTCCGACGGGACCACGGTGGGACGGCCCAGCCCCAAGTACCGCAGCCCCAGATCGATTGTGTCGTGCCGTTCCCGGCCGACGAAGCAGTGGATGCGGGGCGCCCCGGACAGCCCGTCGCCGTCGAGGTCCCAGCCTGTGTCCGTCAGGAGCCGCCAGCGGGCGGCAGCGAGTGCGGTGAAGTTCGCCATCGTGGCGCCCGTGGCGAAGCCGACGTCGGCCTCCGACGGAAGTCCGAGCAGCTCCAGGAGCCAGGCACCGGCCGCTTCCTCGATGGCTGCCGTCGCCGGTGTGGCGTAGCGCAGGCCGGAGTTCTGGTCCCAGGCGCTGACGAGCCAGTCGGCGGCGAGGGCCGCAGGCAAGGTGCCGCCGATGACCCAGCCGAAGAACCGTCCCGAGGGCATGGCCATCAGGCCCGGTTCGGCCTTCGCCGCCAGGTAGTCCACCACCTCCGCGGCCGGCATCCCCTTGTCCGGAAGGGGCCCGCCGAAATCCGGCGCGAGGTCCGCCGCGGTCATCCTTGGTCCGATGCGCCGCGTGTCCTGGCTGTCCAGCCACTGGCTGGCATGCCGGGCCGCGGCTGTCAGGGCATCGCCGTACCGTTCTTCAGGTGCAGACATGGCTGCATGCTACGCCAGCGCACCCCCCGCGGGGAGTCTTTCCCCACAGCCGGTGCGGGGTCTATGCGGCGAACGTGTCCCGCCAGACGTCCGAGCCCAGCTTCAGGATGAGCGCCGCTACGACAAGCAGAAAGACTATCCGGATGAAGCGGCTGCCCTGCCGGACCGCGGTGCGTGCGCCCAGATACCCGCCGGCCATGTTTGCCGCCCCGAGGACCAGCCCGAGTCCCCAGAGCAGGGAGCCGTGCGGGACGAAGAACATGAGTGCGCCGGCGTTTGTGGCCATGTTGACGATTTTCGCCTTGGCGCTGGCTTCCAGAAAGGCGTAGCCCATGGCGGAGACCAGGGCGATGATCAGGAACGATCCCGTTCCCGGACCGATCAGGCCGTCGTAGAAACCAATCACGCCGCCGATGAGGCAGGCCACAATGTAGTGGCGGTGGCCCGCGTGCAGCAGTTTGGTCAGCTCGCCCACGTTGGGCCGAAGGGCCGTGAAGAGCGCGACGGCGATCAGGGCGGCGACGATGATCGGCTTAAATACGCTCGCCGGCAGGTTGGCTGCCAGCACGGCCCCGCAAAAACTCCCGGCCAAAGCGATCGCCGCCATCGGCAGGGCCGTACGGAGATCCGGCCGCACCCGGACGTAGTATGTTGCGGCGCTGGTGCTGGTGCCGAAAATCGACCCCATTTTGTTGGTGGCCAGCGCCTGCACCGGGCTGATGCCCGGCACGAGCAGCATGGCGGGGAGCTGGATAAGCCCCCCGCCACCGACGACGGCGTCCACCCAGCCGGCCGCAAAGCCTGCCAGCACGATCAGGATGAGCGTACTGAGTTCAATCGACTCGAGTCCCGAGACCACGCCTGCCCGAAGCCCCGGGTCAGCTGTTGCGGACGGCGTTAACCACGTAGTCAACGGCCTTGTCAACGGCCACGTTCTCTGCGTCCCCGCTGCGGCGGTCCTTGATCTCGACCACACCATCGACGAGCCCGCGGCCCACAGCGAGGATGGTCGGGACGCCGACGAGTTCGGCGTCGCCGAACTTCACGCCCGGGGACACCTTGGGACGGTCGTCATAAATGACGTCCAGGCCGGAGGCCTCCAGTTCCAGCGCCAGCTTCTCAGCCGCCGCGAAAATTTCTTCGCCGCGGCCGACGGCGACGACGTGGACGTCGGCGGGCGCGACGGCGCGCGGCCAGACAAGGCCCTTATCGTCGTGGTTGGATTCGGCCAGGGCCGCGACGGCGCGGGTGACCCCGACGCCGTAGGAGCCCATGGTCACCACAACCTGCTTGCCGTTCTGGTCCAGGACCTTCAATTCGAGTGCTTCGGCATACTTGCGGCCGAGCTGGAAAATGTGGCCCATTTCGATGCCGCGCGCCGTTTCCAGCGGCCCGGAACCGTCCGGAGCTTCGTCACCGGCGCGCACCTCGGTGCATTCGATGACGCCGTCCCAGCCGAAGTCGCGGCCTGCGACGAGGCCGAAGACGTGCTTGCCTGCCTCGTTGGCGCCGGTAACCCAGGCGGTGCCGCTGACGACGCGCGGGTCCACGAGGTAGAGCACCTTGGCGGCGCCCTCCGTGCCCAGCAGCGGCGCATCCGTGGACAAGCCCGGGCCGAGGTAGCCCTTGACGATGAGTGGCTGCTTCTTGAGGTCCTCTTCGTTGGCTGCCTCAAGCGTGATTTCGCCGGCGATGGGCAGGAAGGAGCCGATGTTCGCTTCGACGCGCTTGAGATCGACGCCGCGGTCGCCCGGCAGGCCGATGACAACGAGCTGGCGCTCGCCGGTCGGCAGGGTGACGGCAAGGACAACGTTCTTGAGCGTATCCGCGGCTGTCCAGGCACCGCCGTCGGCGTCGGTCCGCGGGACCAGGACGTTCGCTGCGGTGACGAGAGTATCGATGGTGGGAGTGTCCGGGGTGTCCAGCACCTCCGCGGCGGGGGCGTTGCTGAAGTCGATGTCCGCAGGGACCACCGTGGTGACGGCCTCGACATTGGCCGCGTAGCCGCCGGCGGAGCGGACGAAGGTGTCCTCGCCGATTTCGGTGGGGTGCAGGAATTCCTCGCTCTTGGACCCACCCATGGCGCCTGCCGTGGCGGCGACCGGAACGACTTCGAGGCCGAGGCGCTCGAAGATCTTCAGGTACGCGCCGCGGTGCGCGGCGTAGCTGGCGTCCAGGCCGGCGTCGTCGACGTCGAACGAGTAGGAGTCCTTCATGATGAATTCGCGGCCGCGCAGCAGGCCTGCCCGGGGACGGGCCTCGTCGCGATACTTGTTCTGGATCTGGTAGATGCTCAGCGGAAGGTCCTTGTACGAGGAGTACAGGTCCTTGACCAGCAGGGTGAACATTTCCTCGTGCGTGGGCGCCAGCAGGTAATCATTGCCCTTGCGGTCCTTGAGCCGGAAGATTCCCTCGCCGTACTCGGTCCAGCGGTTGGTGACTTCGTAAGGTTCCTTGGGCAGCAGCGCCGGGAAGTGCACTTCCTGTGCGCCGATGGCGGACATTTCCTCGCGGATGACCTGTTCGACCTTGCGCAGGACGCTCAGTCCGAGCGGCAGCCAGGTGTAGATGCCGGGTGCGGCACGGCGGATGTAACCGGCCCGGACCAGGAGCCGGTGGCTTGCCACCTCGGCGTCGGCGGGGTCTTCGCGCAGGGTGCGCATGAACAGCTTGGAGAGTCGAAGGACCACAGGGGATATCCGTTCTGGGGAGTGCGGGGGCAACAGGCACCGGTAAAACCGGTGAAAAGTGTCTGGTACTAATCTACCGTGGTGCTGAGCGGCCGATTAGCTAGAAGAGGACCGTGGCGAAGGTTCCGACCTGTTGGAAGCCGACCCGCTCGTAGGTGGCCCGGGCCCTGATGTTGAATCCGTTCACATACAGGCTCGTGACCGGGGCTACCGTTTGGGCCAGAACGACGGCCGCAGACATGTAGCCGGCGCTGAGCCCTTGTCCGCGGAAAGCGGGGTTCATCCACACGCCCTGGATCTGTGTCACATCCGGCGTGACCGCACCGAGTTCGGCTTTGAAAACCACGTCGTTGTCAGGACCAAGGTGCACGAGCGAATGGCCCTGCCGGATCAGTCCCTTGACCCGGTGGCTGTAATATTCGCGGCCGCCCAGGAACGGCGAATAGCCGACTTCCTCTTCGAACATCGCAGCGCAGGCGGGCAGGATCCGGTCGAAGTCCTCAAGCCGGCCGAATCCCAGCGCCGGCTCCGGACGGACCGACGGCGGCCCTGCGATTGTCATGAGCGGCTGCTGGTCACGGACTTCGTGTGCCCGCTGCCCGGACTGCTCCAGCGCCGCGTACATGGCCAGCACCGTGTCGGCGGGGCCGAAGATCGACGCATAGCGGCGCCCCGATCGTTGGGCGGCCAGCGCCATGACACCCGCGAGTCCGGGGTCGAGCTGGACCGGCACCAGGTTGGCACCGGCCCAGCAGGCTCCGATCAGGGTGACGCCGTCGAACGCGCCGAAAATGGTGGCGCCGCCGCCGGTAGGAGATGCCGTCCCGGCAGTGGCCAGATGGGAGAGGATGAAGACATTGGCGACGGCGTCCTGCCGCGCCAAGGCCAGTAGGTCCGCGGTGTCGGCGCCGCCAAGAACACGGACGGTGACGCCCGGAACGGCACCGTCCCTACGAGACGCTAACCACGGGGCTACCCTTGACAGCATCTTCGCCATCGGCCTCCCCCATCTCTTCAGCGATACGCATGGCCTCTTCGATCAGTGTCTCAACAATCTGGTCCTCAGGCACAGTTTTGATGACTTCGCCACGCACAAAGATCTGGCCCTTGCCGTTGCCGGAGGCCACGCCCAGATCCGCTTCGCGGGCCTCGCCCGGTCCGTTGACGACGCAGCCCATCACGGCGACGCGCAGCGGGATCTCCATGCCTTCGAGCCCAGCGGTGACCTGCTCGGCGAGCGTGTAGACGTCCACCTGGGCGCGGCCGCAGGAGGGGCAGGAGACGATTTCCAGTTTGCGCGGGCGCAGGTTCAGGGACTGCAGGATCTGGTTGCCGACCTTGATTTCCTCCACCGGCGGGGCGGAGAGGGAGACCCGGATGGTGTCGCCGATGCCTCGTGAAAGCAGCGCGCCGAAGGCGGTCGCGGACTTGATCGTTCCTTGGAACGCCGGTCCGGCTTCCGTGACGCCGAGGTGCAGCGGCCAGTCGCCCTTCTCTGCCAGCATCTCGTAGGCGGCAACCATGATGACGGGATCGTTGTGCTTGACGGAGATCTTGAAGTCGTGGAAGCCGTGTTCCTCGAAGAGGGAGGCTTCCCAGACGGCGGATTCCACAAGGGCTTCGGGTGTTGCCTTGCCGTACTTTTTCAGGATGCCTGGTTCCAGCGAGCCTGCGTTGACGCCAATGCGGATCGACGTGCCGTGGTCTTTGGCGGCCCGGGCGATTTCCTTGATCTGGTCATCAAACTTGCGGATGTTGCCGGGATTGACCCGGACCGCCGCACACCCTGCCTCAATGGCAGCAAAGACATACTTCGGCTGGAAGTGGATGTCCGCGATGACCGGGATCTGCGACTTCTTCGCGATGATCGGCAGGGCCTCCGCATCCTCGGCGGTGGGGCACGCGACGCGCACGATGTCACAGCCGGTCGCCGTGAGCTCGGCGATCTGCTGCAAAGTGGCGTTGATGTCGGTGGTGGGCGTTGTCGTCATGGACTGAACGCTGATCGGCGAGTCCGATCCGACGCCGACCGAGCCCACCTTGATCTGGCGGGTCTTCCGGCGCGGGGCAAGGACGGGGGGTGGTGCTGACGGCATTCCCAGGCTGACCGAGGTCACATGGACTCCTTAGTTATCGAAAGTTCGAGGGTCTGTAAATGTGACGGGCTAGGCGGCGTGCCCGGCCAGCAGCCCGGTCAGGGGCGCCCACACGGTGGTCCGGGTGCCGGCGATGGCACCGGCGGCCGCGAAGGGATCCTCCTTGAGGATCCCGTTCAGCGCCGCCTCGTCGGCCGCCTTCAGAATGAGCAGGGCACCCGCACCATCCCCGTAGGGGCCGCTTGCAAGCAGGACGCCGTCATTGGCCAGGCCGGCGGTCCATTCCCGGTGTGCGGGGCGGCTGGCATCGCGGGCTTCGGCGGATTCGGCGTCGTACACATACTCCACAGCAAAAACAGTCATAGGAATACAGTATCGCCCCGCCTGACGGGTTCCCATCCGGCGGGGCGGGACCCGAGTCCGCCTCAGCCGAGGAACAGGACCTTTGTCAGCACGGCCACGCCAGATGCCCACAGCATGGACGTCAGGGTTCCGATAATGAACCGCTCGGCGGCCACCGGGGTGGCCTTGAGCTCAGCGAAACGGCCCAGCCCCTTGATCGCGACGACATAAGCGATGGCGACCGGCTCTCCGGCGAGGATCGCCAGGCAGACCGCCATGCGCTCGAGGATGCCGATAATCGCGCCGCCGCGCAGGATGCGGGCATTGGCCGTAGCATCCGGCCCCGCCGGCTCTCCGGCCTGTCGTTCAGGCGGGGCCGCGGGCTGGACTGTTTCGTCGACTGCAACGTCAGTTGCAGCGCCGGCCCCGGGTGCCTGGTTGCCGCCGGGCGCGAAGCCGGCCGCCGCGTCCACCCGGTCATCTATCGTCCGGGCCAGCCGGAAAACCAATGCCGTGACGGGCCACCCGGCGAATCCGGCTGTGAGCAAAGCCACGGTGATCCAAAGGGCGTTCACACCTCTCCTTCCGCCGTGCGGTGCGAAAGGGAAAGCAACATTGCCGCGGCCGGCCTCGCCGCCCATTCTTCCTGCCAACCGGAACGATGCAGCGCGCGGCTCACGGACTGTTCGGTGATTCCGAGTATTTTCGCCGCGATTTTTTGCGTCCCGTGCGTTCCGGTATGGCCGCCCTGCACCGACCGCAGGGCATCCACAACCTTCCACTGCGCCACCGTGCGGTCCTGGACCAGGCGGCCGATAAGCCGCAGGACTGCTTCCGCATTGGCACAGGACTCGGCCGCACCGGTGCGCGGGCTGCTCGAGGCCACGGCGAGCGGGACGTGCGCGCCGGCGGCCTTGGCGCGTTCCACCGCGAGCCGGGCGGCGACGAAGGCAGCACCGGAGCCCTCCCGGGGGCTTGCTGGCAGCGGCAGGTTTACTTCCCCCACGCCGATTCCGACATACCAGTGCCCGCTGCGAAGCGCCTGCAAGGCGATCGCCACGACGTCCGCCGGGTGTTCAACAACGCCCTGCACCTCGTCACCGACGGAGCGCTCGAAGCGCGCGGCCGTCAACGGACCGAATGCTTCGAGGAGTTCCGGGACGCGGTCGATGTCGGTGGTGCTGCCGCGCTGGTCGATGGTCATGACGTACATGGCCCCAGCCTAGGAGCACCAAAGCTGGCAAATCAAGCGTTTAGAGCTGATTTGGGATAATCAGCCATAAATAACTAATTATCGAAAATCAGCCGAAAAGATTGACCGGCTTGACGATGTCCGCGTAAATCAGCAACGCGCCCATCCCCATCAGCAGCACGGCCACCACGTACGTCACCGGCAGCATCTTCGCCAGATCGAACGCACCGGGGTCCGGGCGACCGAAGAGCCTGGCCAACTGGCGGCGGGCTCCCTCGTACAGCGCACCGGCGACATGGCCGCCGTCGAGCGGCAGCAGCGGAACGAGGTTGAAGACCGCAAGCGCAAAATTGAGTCCGGCCAGCAACCCGACCAGGGCCCCGAGCCTGGACATCACCGGGACCTCCTCCAACGCTGCGACCTCGCCGGCCACCCGGCCGACGCCGACCACGCTGATAGGCCCGTTCGGGTCCCGGGGCTCATCGCTGAACGCCGCCTTCGCCACCCCGGCCACCCGGGCGGGCAGGTTCAGGATCACGCCGGAAATAGCCCGGATGTTCTCGCCGGCCATCGGGAGCACCTCCGACGCCGGCTGCTGCACGAGCGTGGACTGGGCACCGATACCGAGGAAACCGACGTCCTGGTACAGGAGTTTTCCGTCGGCGTCTTTAGCCTGCCGGCCGTCGTCGCCAATGACCGGTCGGGCCGAGAGCACCGGCGTGACGGCAGTGGAGACGGAGGCGCCGTCGCGCTCAACGGTGAGGCTCACCTGCCGGCCGGCGGAGGACCGGATCCAGCTGGTGAGTTCGTCCCAGCTGGTGACGGCCTTGCCGTCGAAGCCGGTGATGACGTCATTGGGCCTGAGGCCGGCGGCGGCGGCCGGTGTGGGAATACAGTCGGCGGAGTCCGGATCGACGGTCTGGCCCGCTGCCACCTGGCACTTCGAGACGCTGGCGACGGTTGTGGTCTGCTCGGAAACGCCGAAGCCCATCAGCAGGACGGCCGTGAGCACCACACCGATCAGCAGATTCATTGCCGGCCCGCCGAGCATCACCACCATCTTCTTCCACACGGGGAGGCGGTAGAAGACCCGGTGCTCGTCCTCCGGGCCCACTTCCTCATGGGCGATGGAGCGGGCGTCGGAGGCAAGCGACTGGAACATGCCGGTACTCGAAGTGCGGACCGTGCCGTCTTCCTTGTTCGGCGGGTACATGCCGATCATGGAGACAAAGCCGCCCAGCGGGATGGCTTTGAACCCGTACTCGGTCTCGCCCCTGCGTTTGGACCAGAGGGTCGGCCCGAAGCCGATCATGTACTTGGTAACCCGGACCTTGAAGAGCTTGGCGGGTAGCAGGTGCCCGACTTCGTGGAGGGCGATGGAGACGGCGATGCCGATTGCCACGAAGACGACACCGAGGATAAAGAGGAGGACGGGGCTCATGCTGTGATCTGCTGCTTCCTGAAACTTCTCGGTTACGGAGGACTGTGGTTAGCGGCTTCTAGCAGCCAAACGTTCATGGGTCCGCGCGCGTGCCCACCGTTCGGCTTCCAGGACGGACTCCACTGTCAGCCCCGCGGACCCGGCATGCTCGCCGAGGACGTCTTCGATCGTATCGACGATGGCCGTGAAGCGGATCCGGCCGGCGTGGAAGGCCATGACGGCCTCCTCGTTGGCTGCGTTGAACACGGCCGGGTAGGTACTCCCCCGCTGGGCGGCGTCCTTGGCGAGGCCGACGGCGGGGAACGCCACGGTGTCCAGCGGCTCAAACGTCCAACTGGTGGCTGCGCTCCAGTCGCAGGCGCGGGCCGCCCCCGGGATCCGGTCGGGCCAGCCGAGCCCGAGGGCGATCGGCAGGCGCATGTCCGGCGGGGACGCCTGCGCGATGGTGGACCCGTCGATGAACTGGACCATGGAGTGAACCACGGACTGCGGGTGGACCACGACGTCGATCTTTTCCAGCGGAATGTCGAAGAGCAGGTGGGCCTCGATCAGTTCCAGGCCCTTGTTGACGAGGCTGGCGGAGTTGGTGGTGACCATCAGGCCCATGTCCCAGGTGGGGTGCGCGAGGGCGTCCTGCGGGGTCACATCGTGGAGCTCGTCCCGGCTTTTGCCGCGGAACGGCCCGCCGGACGCGGTCAGGATCAGCCGGTCCACCTCGGCCGCCGAGCCGGAGCGCAGGCATTGGGCAATCGCCGAGTGCTCCGAGTCCACGGGCACGATCTGGCCTTCCCTGGCGGCGGCCTTCACCAGGGCACCGCCCACGATCAGCGATTCCTTATTGGCAAGGGCCAGGGTGGCCCCCGATTTGAGCGCGGCCAGGGTCGGCGCCAGGCCGATGGAACCGGTGATGCCGTTGAGGACCACATCGGCGTCAATCTGCGCAATCCGGGTGGAGGCATCCGGGCCGGTGATGATTTCCGGACGGTAGCCGATCAGCCCGGCGGAGAGGGCGGCGTCGGCGATCAGGGACTGCAGCTCCGCGGCGTCGCCGGTCGCGATGCCGATGGCATGGGCCCGGGTGTGCACGGCCTGGCGGGCGAGGAGTCCGGGGTTGCCGCCGCCGGCGCTGAGTGCCACGACCTCGAATCGGCCGGGTGCGCCGTCGACGACGTCGATCGCCTGCGTGCCGATGGAACCTGTGGACCCGAGGATGACTATTTTGCGCGGCTGCATGGGTTAAGTATCCCGCACCCTCGCAGCCGCCGGAGTGCGGAACCGCGGCCACCCATCGCCGCCGCCTACCCGAAGGCCAGTTCCCAGGCGCCCTTGGCAACCGTGGTGGCCGCGCCCGCGTAGGCAATAACGACGACGATGCCGCGGACCACCTCCGGGCGGATCCTGCCCGACAGCAGATCCCCCGCCGCGATGCCCGCGACCATCGCCCCGAGGATACCCAGCAATTGCCAGCCGGCCAGGGCGGGAAGGTGGCCGCCGGAGAAGAAGTACTTACTGAGCAGCGATGCCAGCCCGGTGGTGATGAAGTACGGCTGCAGGGTGGCGCCGAACCCCTTCTGGTCCCAGCGGGTGCAGATGGCATAGGCCGTCATCGCCGGTCCGCCAACGCCGGCAGCGGCATTCATGAGTCCGCTGGAAAACCCGAGTGAAACCATGGGAACAGCTCCGGCGGCACGCCACGACGTGCGGCTTAGTTGCTGTGATACCGCCAGGGCGATAATCAGCAGCACGCCGATACAGAGTTCCAGGACGGCCGCAGGGACGTGGCTGGCCAGCCACGCGCCGGGAAGCACCCCAAGCAGTGCGGAGACAGCTAGTCCGGCGTAGCGTCGCCACTCGACATACCGCCACACCCTGGACAGGATCAGCAATGACGACGTCGCGCCGCAGAGATTGACGATCATCACGCCGTCAAACGGACCCAGGAGTACCACGAGGAACGGCGCGACCATCAGGCCGAAACCGAGCCCGGCAAGACGCTGGGCCAGTGCCCCGGCCACTACGGCGAAGAGCACCAGAGCAAACATCATTTGATCCTAATACGGCAGCCCGTGCCGTACTGCCGCGAATGAGGCATTGTCGCAACCGCCGCGAAGAGGCCATCCGACCAATCCTCCGTGGCCGCAATATGGTCGCCTTATATCCCGCGGTTAAGTCGGCTTGCTGTTGTAGGGTCAGTGAATGCCGCACTCAGTCCTTGCCAAGGGTGAAAATTCGACTCTGCCAATACGCGATCGGGAAAAGCTGTCGGTCGGACTGCAATGGCAGTCACAGAGTTCAAACTCTGACGTCGATCTCTTCCTGATCATGGTCGGATCCGACGGGCAGGTTTCCTCCAACGAGGCACTTGTTTTCTACAATCAGCCGCGATATCTCAACGGCGCAGTCGAATACATTGGCAGGACTTCGGCGGGGACCGCCGTGCATGAACACTCAGCTACGATTTCGCTCTCTCAGATCCCGTCCGCAGTCCAACGGATCCCGATTGCAGCCAGCTTGGATTCGTCACATGAAGCGCTTGGACAACTTAAAGAACTGCGGCTGATCGTCAAATCAGCGTCCGGGGTCTCCATCGATGTCCCTGCCTCGGGCCTTGCAAGTGAAAATGTGGCCGTGATAGGCGAGATCTATCGGCGGAACGGTGATTGGAAAATCCGTAGCGTCTCTCAAGGGTGGACGGGTGGTCTTGAGTCTTTTCTCGGCGAGCATGGTGTAGCGCTAGGCGACGCGCAGGCTCCATCCGAACCCGACGCCGGTCGTGTTGCGGCAGCCCCGAACCAGCAACGCCTTAATGACCTTCACGATCTGGAACACCGGATACGGGAAAAAGAAGCGGTCCTTGATGAACTTCAATCCCAGATTATAGAGACGCGTGAGATAAAGCTTCTCCAAGATCTCGGAATTTACGATTTCGTGCACCCCCTCGACGACGCACTGGAATATAAGGACCGGCTGGACAGGTTGCGCATCACTATCAAGGAAGCAGCCAAGGAGCGCGGTGTGACAGGCGCCGCCAACTGGGCCGTCAATGGCAGTCTGCAAGATGGCGCCCGTATGGTCAGGGAGCAGTGCCGGTTGATGCTGCGAGCGTACAACGCTGAAGCCGACAACTGCATTCGGACCGTCCGCAGCCACAATCTTGAACCGACAACGTCCAGGCTGACGCGGGCAAAAGACTCGATTCAGAAGCTTGGCCGGAGTATGGCAATTCAGATCACCGACGAGTACCACGAACTAAGGCTGGCTGAAATCCGGCTTACCTCGGATTACCATCTCAAGGTCGCCGAAGAACGCGAGGCTCAACGGGCTCTCCGCGAGGATCTTCGGGAGCAGGAAAAGGTTGAACGTGAGCTCCAGAGAGCCCGAGAGAAATTCGAGAAGGAACGGGATCAGTACGAAGCGGCTTTGCATATTGCCATCAACAGCGGTGACGACGCGGCGGTGGCGACCATGAAAGCCCGCCTTGAGCAAGCCGAGTTCAACCTCCGGGACATCGAGAACCGCGAAGCAAACGCAAAGGCGGGTTACGTGTATGTCATTTCGAACCTCGGAGCCTTCGGCGACCAGATCGTGAAGATCGGCATGACCCGGCGCCTTGAACCGACGGAGCGAATCCGTGAGCTTAGCGGAGCAGGCGTGCCATTCCTATACGACATCCACGTTCTGTTCTTCAGTGACGATGCGGCGGGATTGGAGGGGCAATTGCATCGGGAATTTGAGAGTCGTCGGGTCAACCGGGTCAACTTACGTCGTGAATTCTTTTATGCCACGCCACACGAGGTCCGTGAAGCGGTTCGGAGAATCGTCGGAGCAACAACACTCGAATTCAGGGAAGAAGCCGAAGCCTCAGAGTTTCGGCGAAGCATGTCGATGGCCAAGGGGGACTAAGTGGGATTTAAGAAAAGCACGTCGTTTAAGGTGATGCCGGGTGTTCGCATCCGCGTCTCGACCAGCGGAGTGAGTACCTATGTGGGTGGGCGCAAGACGGCGGTGAGATCAGGCACGAGGTCATCGAGACCCACTCCTGCCAGGACTCTGCCTCCAGCGAGCGCGCCGGCTCGACCCGGCATTTTTGCTGCTAAAGAAGAGAAGGCTCTCTTTAACTTCGTTTCTCAGCCGGAAGCCCGGGACCTCGACGAGGCTGCGCTGGCGCATCCACACTACGCAAAGCTCGGCAACGTTTTGTTGGGCCTGCGCCACTTCATCCACGGTGAGATCGACACGGCGGTCCACTTTCTCCGAACGGCAGTCTCGCTGGACGGGGCATTGGAATCGCATGGATTCACGCAGAAGTATCTCTCGGGCTACCAGCTGACGCTCGGCATCGCAGGTGGTGTTTTTGTTGAGTTGCCTTTATCGCACGATGCAGTGACGCTGGCGCTTGCTGAAGGGCTGCAGGCCAAGGGTCAGACGGAGGCTGCTATCTACTACGTCGAGTCCTTGGATCCGAGCTATCCTGCGTTGTTGAGCCTGACAGATCTGTATGTCGATCTGCAGAACTGGAATGAAGTTATTCGACTCACGAACGGCCTCGGCATTGACTCGGAAATCACAGCGATGCTCGCCATTTTTCGAGCACAGGCCCACTTGGCTCTGGGAGAGCACGTCGCTGCGAAGGAATGTATCAAGTCCCTAACCGCGAGCAAGAAGTATGGTCCCGGGCTGCGGTACCAGGCATTGGCCCTTCGCTCCGAGGTCAGCCTCGCCGAGGGCGCATTTGCGCGTGCCACGACGGACCTCGAGAAGATCCTCGCGGAAGACTCCAGTGTCCCCGGCATCCGCGAGGCGCTAACCCGGGTGCAGCACCGGCAGCAGGAACTGGAACAACAAAAATTCAATATCGCACTGGATAAAGAACGAGCCACGAGAGAAAAGCGCGAGCAAGCCGAGCGGGCCAGGGAGGAGAAGCGCGCCGAGGCCGAGCGTATTCGGGCGGAAAAGGCGGCTGAACGCGACCGGCTGAAGGCACAGCGGACGACCGCGGCCCCCGCCATGCAAGCCGCCGTTATTGACCTCTCCTTTGACGAGGACGAGCTGCCTGCCGCAAGCGAGCCGGCATCGCCGCATCATGTGGCGGGTGCACTCCAGCCCGGCTTTTACCCCGACCCGGAGGGCATCGCGCCCTTCCGCTACTGGGACGGCTCGGCTTGGACTTCCAGGATCAGAATGAAGCAGTAACCGCCTGCAACTTGCCTGAGACAAGGGGCCGTTACGCTGATCCACAATTCCCGCTAGTTGCGGTAGGCCAGCAATGCATCATTCCACGTTGACGCCAAGAATCGCAGGCGTAACGTGGGCAACGTGGAGTGGGCCTCGTGGTTGGACGCACCGGAGTACGGGTTTGCCCGGCAGGTCCTGCAGCGCGGCGTCGCGGCGCTCTACTTCGTGGCTTTCCTGTCCTCGCTGAACCAGTTCCCCGCACTGCTCGGCGAGCGCGGCCTGCTGCCGGTGCGGGACTATCTGGACGGCGCGCGCCGCCTGCGCCGTCCCACCCTGTTCCGCTGGCACTATTCGGACCGCCTCTTCCGCGGCGTGTGCTGGACGGGCCTGGCGGTTTCCGCGCTGCTGATCGCGGGGCTGCCGCAGACCGGGCCGCCGTGGCTGCCGATGCTTGCCTTTCTGGCGCTGTGGTGGCTGTATATGTCGATCGTCAATGTGGGGCAGACCTTTTACGGTTTTGGCTGGGAGATGCTGCTGCTCGAGGCGGGGTTCATCGTGGCCTTCCTCGGCTCCGACCAGACTTCCCCGCCGCGGACCATCCTGATCCTGCTCGCGTGGTTGGTGTTCCGGCTGGAGTTCGGCGCCGGCATGATCAAAATCCGCGGCGGCAAGGAGTGGCGGGACCTCACGGCGCTCTACTACCACCACGAGACCCAGCCGATGCCGGGGCCGCTGAGCCGGCAGGCCCACTTGCTGCCTAAGACGGTGCACCGGATGGAGGTGCTCGGCAATCATTTCGCGCAGCTGGTGGTGCCGTTCTTCCTGTTCGCCCCGCAGCCCCTGGCCGGCGCCGCGGCGGGCATCATCATCGTCACCCAGCTCTGGCTGGTGGCGACCGGGAACTTTGCCTGGCTGAACTGGATGGCGATCGTGCTCGCGTTTGCGGCCGTCAGCGACCCGGTGGCGCATGCTCTCGCGCCGGCCATCCCGGTGGATCCGGGGCTGGCCGGCACGGCCGCCCCGACGCCGGTGTGGTGGCTCGCGGTGGTCCTGGCCGCGACGGTGCTGCTCGTAGTGCTCAGCTACCGCCCGGCCCGGAACCTGCTCTCGCGCCAGCAGCTGATGAACGCCAGTTTCAACCGCTGGCAGCTGGGCAACACCTATGGGGCCTTCGGCACGGTCACGAGGCGGCGGATCGAAGTCGTTGTCGAGGGAACGCTCGAAGCCGACCCCGGGGACGACGGCGACTGGCGGGAGTACGGCTTCAAGGGCAAACCCGGGGACGTCCGCCGTGTCCCGCGCCAATGGGCCCCCTACCATCTGCGCCTTGACTGGCTGATGTGGTTCCTGCCGCTGCGCACCGTCCATGAGGAATGGTTCTATGCATTCCTGGCCAGATTGCTGGAGGCTGACCCGCCCACGCTGCGGCTGCTCCGCGACGACCCGTTCGACGGCGGCCGTCCCCGCTGGGTGCGGGTGCTGACCTACCTGTACCGCTTCTCGACCAGGGCCGAGTTCCGCGAGACCGGGCAGCGCTGGATCCGGACCCCGCTGTACGTGGCTATTCCCCCGTTGTCACTGCCTGCCTCGTCGTCGCCGCGGGCGGACTGAATCCTGCGACGACAGCCGGATGGCCCGTGGCGGCGCCCAGCGCACCACGGGCCATCCGGCTGTTTTAGGCGGAGATTTCCTCTTTCACCGGTTCGCTGGCTTCCAGTGCCGCCTGGCGGCGCCGCAGCCACCATGATCCTGCGAAGATCAGCGCCATGGACGCGTAGACCACAATTGTGAACGGCGAGGAGACCAGCGCCGCGGGGTCATTCTGCGAGAGCTGCAGCGAGCGCCGCAGCTGCACTTCGAACATCGGGCCCAGGATCATCGCCACCACCATCGGCGCCACGGGGTAGCCGTAGCGGCGCATGAAGTAGCCCAGGATTCCGACCACCAGGAGGATGCCGACGTCGATCGTGGAGAAGTTCACGGAGAACGCCCCCAGAGCGGCGAAGACCAGGATGCCGGCGTACAGGTAAGGCCGCGGGATCTGCAGGATCTTCACCCACAGACCCACGAGCGGCAGGTTCAGCACCAGAAGCATCAGGTTGCCGACGTACAGCGAGGCAATCAGGGTCCAGACCAGCGCGCTCTGGTTCTCAAACAGCAGCGGACCGGGCTGGATCTGGTAGCGCTGGAACGCGGTGAGCATCATCGCCGCCGTCGCCGTCGTCGGGATTCCGAGGGTGAGCAGCGGCACCAGCACACCGGCGGCCGCGGCATTGTTCGCCGCTTCCGGACCCGCCACGCCTTCAATGGCGCCCTTGCCGAACTGGGCCTTGTTTGCGCCCTTGGCCAGCCGGCGTTCTGCCGCGTAGGACAGGAACGTCGATACGTCCGCGCCGCCGGCCGGAACCGTACCGATGGGGAACCCGATGAACGTCCCGCGCAGCCACGGTTTCCAGGACCGCTTCCAGTCCTCCCTGGACAGCCAGGCGTTTTTGCCCTTGCTTACGGGGATGAGTTCGACCGGGCCGTGCCGCAGCTTCGAAGCAACGTAGAGGGCCTCGCCGAGGGCAAAGAGCCCCACGGCCACGAGGACCATGTCGATGCCGTCCACCAGGTTGGGGTTATCAAACGTGAAGCGCTGTTGTGCGGTGCTGTCATCGATACCGACCATGCCGATGAAGAGTCCCAGGGCCAGCGAGGCCAGCCCGCGCAGGACCGAGGCGCCCAGCAGCGCGCCCACGGTCAGGAAGGCCACCACCATCAGCGCCACATAGTCCACCGGCCCGAGGCCCACGGCGAGGTCCGCAACGATCGGAGCCAGGAAGGTCAGCAGCACGGTGGCGATGGTCCCGGCGATGAACGAGCCGATGGCCGCCGTTGCCAGCGCCGCCGCTCCCCTGCCGGCCTTGGCCATCTTGTTGCCTTCGAGGGCGGTGACGATCGAGGCCGATTCCCCCGGTGTGTTGAGCAGGATGGACGTGGTGGAGCCGCCGTACATCCCGCCGTAGTAGATGCCGGCGAAGACGATCAGCGCCGCCGCCGGGTCCAGTGAGTAGGTGATGGGCATCAGCAGGGCCACGGTCATGGCGGGGCCGATGCCGGGCAGGACGCCGACGGCGGTGCCGACGAAGACGCCGCCAAGGGCGTAAAGCAGGTAGACGGGCTGCAAGGCCGTCGCGAATCCTTCAAGCAGCAACATGAAGCTATCCACGGAAGAACGGCACCCCCTCAAGCAGCGGTCCCGGCGGAAGCGAGACGCCCAGCAGACCGCCAAAGACGTACTGCAGCACCAGGGCCAGGATGATGGAAATGCCGACCGCCTTCCACAGCGGCCTGGCCTCCAGGGACCACGCGGCACCGCTGAACAGCACCGCCGCGGCCACGGGCCAGCCAGCGGGTTCGATCAGGAAGATGTGCAGCACCACGAACCCGACGAGCTTGGCCAGGGCCACCCAGTCGGTCTTGGCGGTGGCGTCGAGGTCTTCGCCCTCTTCGGCCTGCCCCACCTTGCCGCGCATCACCTGGGCGACGATCCCGGTGCCGAGGAGCACCAGCAGGCCGCAGACAATATAGGGGAACGCCCGGGGGCCGATTCCGGTTTCTGACGGCGGGATCGGGATCGACCCCGCCGTCAGGAGACCCGCCACGCCCACGCTGACGAACACGAGGGCAAACAGGATCTCTCCTGTGGGCCGCGGGACGGCCGTTGTGACATGGCTGGACATTGTTACTTGACCAGGCCGATCTCGGACAGCGTGGTCTTGACGTTGGCGATGTCCTCGGTCAGGAAGGACTTGAAGTCGTCTCCGGCCAGGAAAGCGTCATCCCAGTTGTTCGTGGCGAGCGTGGTCTTCCAGTCCTCGGTGTTGTGCAGCTTGGTGACGAGGTCCGTCAGTTTGGCGCGCTGCGCGTCGTCGATGGAGCCGGGCGCCACCACACCGCGCCAGTTGGTGAGGACAACGTCGATCCCCTGGTCCTTGAGCGGCTTGACGCCGGGCAGCGCAGGCACCTCGGCGGTGCCCGAGACGGCGAGCGCGCGGACCTTGCCGGCCTTGACCTGCTCGGCGTATTCGCCGACGCCGGAGATGCCGGCCTGGACCTTGTTTCCGAGCAGCGCGGCGATGGATTCGCCGCCACCGGAGTAGCCGATGTAGTTGAGCTGATCCGCAGCGACGCCCTGGGATTTGAGGATCTGGCCGGCCAGGATGTGGTCAGCTCCGCCGGCTGAACCGCCCGTGATGGCGACGCCCTTGCCGTTGGCCTTGATGTCAGCCACGAGGTCCTGGACGCTCTGGTACGGCGAGGACTCCGGGACCACCAGGACGAGCGGTTCCTCGGTGAGCCGTGCAATCGGGGTGGTGTCTTCCAGGCGGCTCTTGGCCCCGTTGGTCTCCACGGCTCCGACCATGACGTAGCCCATCACCATGAGCGTATTGGCGTCTTTTTCGGTCGCCAGCTTGGCGAGCCCGTTGGTGCCGCCGGCGCCGCCGATGTTGGTGACCTGGGCGGATCCGACGAGGTTGTTGGTCTGCAGGCCCTGTTGCATGGCGCGTCCGGTCTGGTCCCACCCGCCGCCCGGGTTGGCGGGAACAATGATGCTCAGCTTCTTGATCGCTTCGGCATCTGCTGCGGTCACGGCTGCGGCGCCGGTGGTGCCGCCGGCACAAGCGGATAGAGCGAGTACGACGCCGGCGGCTCCGGCAGCGAGGGCGGCCCGGCGGGTGAAGTTCGAAGTCATTTGTTACTCCTCATTGAGATGTGATGCACGTCATCGTTTGATCACTTCCACGACATTAGGAGCGCCCCCCGGCGGCGAACAGTATTCGGACGTAGAGGTAGTAGTGGTCATATTGGTCACGGCTGCGGTACCGGTTCCGGCCGGATGCCGCAGCCCGGGATGGGAAACTTGTGAAATGGTTCACAAAATCCCCCTCCGCTTCCAGCTGGTCGCGCTGCAGCTCGGCATTGTCCTGGTTGTCCTCACGGCTGTGGGGGCGGTCACGATCCGGATGCAGGAGCACCAGCTGCGCGACGCCTACAAGGGACGCCTGATCGGCGTCGCCGAAAGCGTGGCCCGGCTGCCATCGGTCGTCAGCGCCTTCGACACCGAGTCGCCGGCCCTGACCATCCAGCCCATTGCGGAAGTCATCCGCCAGGCCTCGTCCGTCACGTACGTAGTGGTGACGGACCGGAACGGCGTCCGGCACTCGCATCCGAATCCGGCCGAAATCGGCAGGCGCGTCTCGACCGACCCGTCGGTGCCGCTCTCCGGGGACATCTATGTGGGGACGCAGACCGGAACCCTCGGCGAGTCCTGGCGGGTCAAAGTCCCAATTTTCGATGCCGCGGGCGAAACAGTGATTGGCACGGCCTCCGTCGGGGTGCTGGAATCCACCCTGGCCGAAGACCTCTACGAGGACCTGCCCCAGCTCTTCGGCTGGCTTCTGGGTGCCGCCCTCCTGGGGTCCCTCGGAGCCATGTACATCTCCAAGCTTGTGTGGCGCCGGATCTACAAGCTGGAGCCGGAAGACATCGCTGCCCTCCTCGAAACCCGCGACGCCATGCTGCACGGCCTCGGCGAGGGCCTCGTGGCGGTCGACGCCGACGGCAAGGTGGCCCTGGTAAACGACGAGGCCCGCCGGCTGCTCGGAATCGCCGGGGACGTCTCCGGGTCTCCCGCTGACCGCTGCCTCGAGCCTGGCATCCATCGGCTGCTCGCTGCGGGCCCGACCACGGAGGAGCTCGTCCTCTCCGGGGAACGGATCCTGCTGGGAAAGGTCAACGCGGCCACCGTGGACGGCCGCGAGGTGGGCAAAGTCCTGATCCTGCGGGACCGCACGGAACTGCACACCATGCTGCGTGACCTTGACGGCGCCCTGGACGTGACCCAGGCGCTCCGGGCCCAGGCACACGAGTTCGCGAACAAACTGCATGTCATCTCCGGGCTGCTGGAACTGGGCGAACAGTCACAAGCCATCGAGTACCTGGGACGGAGCCACAGCGACGCCGCCGTCGTGAACAGTCCGCCGGCCGACGGCATTACGGATCGCGACGTCCAGGCGCTGCTGATCGCGAAGTCCACCGTCTGTGCCGAGCGGGGCATAGAGATCCTCGTCGACCCGGCGTCGGTCTGCACGCCCGACGGGACCGGAGACATCATTACGGTCCTGGGCAACCTCATTGATAACGCGGTCGACGCCACCGGTTACGACAGCACCATCGCCGTCCGGCTCGCCGAGTCACCGGACGGCGGACGGATCATCACCGTGGAGGATGACGGGCCGGGGGTGCCGGCGGCGGAGCGGACGGCCGTGTTCGACGTCGGGACCACCAGCAAGGAAGCCGAGGGCATCAACTCCCGCGGTTTCGGGCTGGCACTTGTGCAGCGGGTGGCGCGGCGGCGGGGCGGGCAGGCGGACGTCACGACGTCGGCCCTGGGCGGTGCGTGCTTTACCGTGGTACTCCGGACACAAGAGGCGGAACTCCAAAGACAATGACCCCCATACGTACCCTGATCATCGACGATGACGTCGCGGTGGCGGGAATCCATCACGGCTTCCTGCTGGCCCGCGGCGGCTTCGAAGTCCTCGCCTTGGCCCACACCGGCCAGCACGGACTTGACCTGGCGGCCGACCTGCGGCCCGAGCTGGTTCTCCTGGACATTCATCTGCCGGATATGTCCGGGCTGGAAGTGCTGCAACGGCTGCGGACCCGCCGGCACCCCGTGGATGTGCTGGTCATCACCGCATCCCGGGAGCTGGACACGGTGCGCGGGGCGATGGCCGGCGGCGTGCTGCACTACCTGGTCAAGCCGTTTACCTCCCAGGCCCTGAACGACCGGCTAGACGAGTACCTGCTGCTGCGCCGGGAACTCGCCGCCGGACTGGTCGCGGGACCCCTCGACCAGGACCACATTGACCGCCTCGTGGCGCCGTCCCGCCGCCCCGCCCCGGAGGCGCCGGAGCCTCCAGGCGCGGCGGCCGCGCGCCTGCCCAAGGGGCTTTCCCGTCCCACCCTTGACGCGGTTGTCAGTGCGCTGAGGTCCGGCCCGGCGGACGTCTCAGCGGCAGGCCTGGCGATGCAGCTCGGCTTGTCCCGGGTCAGTGCCCGGCGCTATCTGGAGTACCTGGTGGCTCAGGGTTCCGTCCGGCTGACCCCGCGCTACGGCGCGGCCGGCCGGCCGGAGAACCGGTACCTGTGGAAGCCCTGAGGCGGGGCCTGTAGCCGCCGTTTGCCGCAGGCGGCCGGAACTTGAGCCGCTTTCCGGCCGTTTGCGGCAAATGCTGTGTGTGCCTCAGTGCCCGGAGCGGCGGAGGACGGACTCGGCGTGTTTCAGGATAGGCCCGTCGATCATCTTTCCGTTGAACTGGAAGACGCCCGTGCCTGCCGCGGCGGCCGCGGCGAGCAGTTCGGTGGCCGCGGCGACGTCGCTTTCGGACGGGGCGTAGGCGCCGCGGACAACGGCGACCTGGTCCGGGTGGATGCAGGCCTTGGCGCCGAACCCGGACGCGACGGCGTCGTGGGCCTCCCGGGCCAGCCCGTCGAGGTCCGGAATATTGACGTAGACGGAGTCGATGGCCTCTTTGCCGAACGCACGCGCGGCCAGCAGCACGGTGGAGCGGGCGTGCAGGGCGACGGCCCGGTACTCGCCCTCGCCCGTCCGGCTGGAGGTTCCGCCGAGGGAAGCGATCAGGTCCTCCGCTCCCCACATCAGGCCGGTCACGTTAGGTTCGGCAGCGATGGCCGGGGCGTTCAGCACGCCGGCGGCCGTCTCGCACAGTGCGATCACGCTATAATCGGCGAGCGCCTTCAACTGGGCCGGGTCTTCTGTTTTGGCCAGCATGAGGTGGCGGTACGGGGTGTGCTTGAGGCAGTGCAGGTCCCTCTCGAATTCCTCCGTGCCGGCCGGGTTGATCCTGATAATGGTGCGGCTGGGGTCAAGTTCGGGGCCTTCGCCGGTGGCGCCGAGCTGCGCGAGGATGGCGCCGCGGGCCCGCTGCTTGTCGGCCGGGGCGACAGCGTCTTCGAGATCGATAATCACGGCATCGGAGCGTTCCGCTGCCTTCTGGTAGCGCTCGGGACGGTCGGCGGGACAGAACAGCAGGGCCGGGCCCATCAATAGACTCATGCGCTCATTGTCCTCTTATGCGGTGGTTTCTGCGCCTCGGCGTGGGCTTCGCGCGTCCACATCAGGCAGCTCCGGGTCGCCAGGGCCACGACGTCGCCGTGCTGGTTCCGGCCGGTGTGCTGCAGGGTCACGATGCCCTGGCCGGGGCGGGAGGCGGAGAGCCGCTTGCCGGTGACGGCGGTTTCCGTATAGAGCGTATCGCCATGATAGAGCGGGTGCGGGAAGGTCACGTCGGTGAGGCCCAGCTGGGCAACGATGGTCCCCTGCGTCAATTGCGGCACCGATTGCCCCACCACCGTGGCAAGGGTGAACATCGAGTTGACGAGGCGTTGTCCGAACGGCTGGCCGGCGCTCCACGCCGCGTCAAGGTGCAGCGCCTGGGTGTTCATGGTCATCGTGGTGAAGAGGACGTTGTCCGTTTCGGTGACGGTCCGTCCGGGCCGGTGTGCGTAGACGACGCCCTCTTCGAGTTCGTCGAAGTAGAGTCCGCGCTGCTCGATCACCCGGGCAGCCGTTCCGTCACCTGTCATCGCGTCTCCGGTCATACGGTCAGTTCCTGGTCTTCTTCGAAGAGTTCCGCACCGGTCGCCGCCGCAACATCTTCCACCGAAACGTTGGGGGCCAGTTCGCGCAGCACCAGGCGGGACACCCCGCCCTCCGTCACGACGTCGATCACGGCGAGGTCGGTGATGATCCGGTCCACGCATGCCCGGCCGGTCAGGGGCAGGGTGCAGCGGTCGACAATCTTGGGCTTGCCGTTCCGGTCGACGTGTTCCATCATCACGATCACCTTTTTCGCGCCGAAGACCAGGTCCATGGCACCGCCCATGCCTTTGACCATTTTCCCGGGGACCATCCAGTTGGCCAGGTCACCGTTGGCGGCCACTTCCATGGCGCCCAGGACGGCAACGTCCACGTGTCCGCCCCGGATCATGCCGAAGGAGGCAGCGGAATCGAAGAACGCCGCGCCCTTGTTGACGGTCACTGTCTCCTTCCCCGCGTTGATGAGGTCGGGATCGATTTCGTCCTCGCCGGGGTAGGGCCCGACTCCCAGCAGGCCGTTTTCCGAATGCAGCACCACTTCAACGCCGTCCGGTATGTAGTTCGGGATCAGGGTGGGCATGCCGATGCCGAGGTTCACGTACTGGCCGTTGCGAAGTTCCCGTGCCACCCGGGCCGCGAGTTCGTTACGGGTCCAGCCCGGCCGTTCCCCGCCGTCGGCGTGTTCGACGGCGGCCGGCCGGTATTCGTGCCGCACGGCCTCGGGCCGGGGCGGGGCATCCTTTAAGTTGTTGGTCTCCATGGCTAGGCTCCTGCCTCGGTTGCGGTGCGGTGGCCGCTTGCCGCGGACACTGCGACGGTCCGCTTTTCAATGCGCTTCTCCACCTCAGGCGCGAGGACGACCCGCTGGACGAAGATGCCGGGCACGTGGACATGCTCCGGATCCAGCTCTCCCGGTTCCACGAGTTCCTCGATTTCGGCAATGGTGATCTTCCCGGCCATGGCGCACAGCGGGTTGAAATTCATGGCGGTGGCGTGGAAGACCAGGTTGCCGTGGCGGTCGCCCTTCCAGGCGTGGACGAGCCCGAAATCCGGGGTCAGGGATTCCTCCAGGACGTAGTCGGCGCCGCCGAAGGTGCGCACCTCCTTCGGTGCCGAGGCGAGGGCGACGTTGCCGCCGGCGTCGTACTTTTGCGGGAGGCCGCCTTCGGAGACCTGGGTGCCGACCCCTGCAGGGGTGAAGAATGCGGGGATACCGGCCCCGCCCGCGCGGAGCTTCTCGGCCAGGGTGCCTTGCGGGGTGAGCTCGACTTCCAGTTCGCCGGCGAGGTATTGCCGGGCGAATTCCTTGTTCTCCCCCACATAGGAACTCACGGTGCGGCGGATCCGGCCGTCCCGCAGCAGGATCCCCAGGCCCCAGTCGTCGACGCCGCAGTTGTTGCTGACAGTTTCCAGGTCCGTGGCTCCCTGCCGGTGCAGCGCATCAATCAAGGCGACGGGAATGCCGCACAGGCCGAACCCGCCTACGGCCAGGGAGGCGCCGTCGGGAATATCGGCCACGGCCTCGGCAGCGGTGGCGACAACCTTATTAATCATCATTGATCCTTTCAGGTCTCGACGGGCCCGACGGGTGCGGGCTCGGCCATCGGGCCGGGTTAGAGTCCCAGTTCGCGGGCGATCAGCATCAGCTGGACCTCCGTGGTGCCCTCGCCGATTTCCAGGATCTTGGAGTCGCGGTAGTGGCGTGCCACGGTGAACTCGTTGATGAAGCCATAGCCGCCGAATACCTGGGTGGCATCCCGCGCGTTGTCCATGGCCGCCTCGCCTGCGACCATCTTAGCGATGGCGGCCTCGGTCTTGAACGGCTTTCCGGCGAGCATCCGGGAGGCCGCGTCGTAGTAGGCGAGGCGGGCGGTGTGGGCGCGTGCCTGCATGCGGGCGATCTTGAACGCGATGCCCTGGTACTGGCCGATGTTCTGTCCGAAGGCGCTGCGTTCCTTGGCGTATTTGACCGAATGGTCCACGCAGCCCTGGGCTGCTCCCACCGCCAGGGCGGCGATCGCGATCCGGCCCTCGTCGAGGATCGAGAGGAAGTTTGCGTAGCCGCGGCCCTGTTCGCCCAGCAGGTTCGCCTCCGGCACCCGGACGTCCGTGAGGGTCAGGGGGTGGGTGTCCGAGGCGTTCCAGCCGACCTTGTTGTAGGCCTTTTCCGCGGTGAACCCGGGAGTGTCGGTGGGGACCAGGATGGTGGAAATTTCCTTCTTGATACTGCCGTCCGGCCGCTCTTCCTGCCCGGTGACGGCGGTGACGGTAACCAGGCGGGTGATGTCAGTGCCGGAGTTGGTGATGAACGCCTTGTTGCCGTTGATATTCCAGTGTCCGTCCGCGAGCCTGGCCGTGGTCTTGGTCCCGCCGGCGTCGGATCCGGCTTCGGGTTCGGTCAGGCCGAAGCCCGCCAGCGCTTTGCCGGAGGCCAGTATCGGCAGCCATTCCTGTTTCTGGGCCTCGGTACCGAAGCGGTGGATGGGCATGGCCCCCAGGGAGACGCCCGCCTCCAGGGTGATGGCGACGGACTGGTCCACGCGGCCGAGTTGCTCCAGGGCAAGGGCCAGGGCGAAGTAGTCTCCGCCCATGCCGCCGAACTCCTCCGGGAACGGCAGTCCGAAGAGGCCCATGTCGGCCATCTGCGACACCACCTCGTAGGGGAAGCTGTGCTCTTCGTCGTGTTTGGCGGAGACCGGGGCCACCACCTGGTCGGCGAATTCCCGGACCGTATCGCTAAGGTCCTGGTATTCCTCGCTGAGTTCAAAGTTCGGCATCGGGTGACTCCTTTGTCGGGGCTGCGGCGGGGGCGGCGGCCGGGTCGGCGGCCTGGGCCGCGTCGTCTAACGGGTGGATGGTGGCGAGCACCTGGCCGGCGGCGACCAGGTCGCCGGGGCTGAGGCTGAGGTGGACGGTGCCGGCCAGGGGCGCCAGGAGCTGGTGCTCCATCTTCATGGCCTCCACGGAGAGCAGGACCTGTCCCGCGCCCACGGTGTCACCGTCGCCGACGGCGACGGAGACCACGGTGCCGGGCATCGGCGAACGTACCGCCGGGTCCGCGTCTCCCTCAACGCGTTCGACGGCGGCCAGCACCCGGGCGAGCCGGGTCTCCCGCGTGAGCACCTCAAGGCGGCAGGCCCAGCCCTCGTTGCCGAGGAAGATCCCGGTCGGTATGCCAGCCTCCGGATGACTCCAGGTCGGTGTGACCGGGCCCTCGAAGAGCGGGGCGATTGCATAGGGCCGGGTTTCCCCGTCCAGGCTGAGCACCATCTGCCGCCGGGCGTCGTAGTGCGGGGATGCGGTCCGCTCCGGCCCGCCGTCCACCGAAACGCGCGGCAGGCCCGCGGGCACTGTTGCGGACCCCGCTGTTGCGGACCCCGCTGTTGCGGACCCCGCGGCAGCGGAGACGGCGGCTCCGTAGACGGCAACGGTGGCCACCCCGCCGTCGGGGGTGCCCAGGCTGACCCTGCGCGGGGCCGGGCCGCCGAGCCGCCAGCTGTCCATCCGCTGCCACGGGCCGGCTGGGGGTTCAATGTCCTCTTCCCGGTGTTTCTGGGCCAGGACGAACAAGGCGGCAGCCACCAGTTCGGAGTCGCCTACGCTCCGGAAGCTGAAGTCCGGCATCTTCCGCTCGATCAGAGACGTGTCGAGGCGGCCGGCGCGGACGTCGGCGTCGTTGATCAGCAGCCTCAGGTACTCGACGTTCGTGTCGATCCCCAGCGCCGTGTAGGTGGCCAGCGCGCCGTCGAGGGTGTCCAGTGCCGCGGCGCGGTCCTGCCCCCAGGCGATGACTTTGGCAACCATGGGGTCGTAGTTGGCGGAGAGCTCCAGGCCTTCAACCAGGGCGGAGTCGACGCGGACCCGGCCGCCGGAGGTCTCCACCTCGGTCCGGGCCGGGGCGCTGGGCCGCTGCGCCGGGCCGGGCAGTTCCCGGAGCAGCAGCACGCTGCCGGTCGAGGGCAGGAAGTTCTTTTCGGGGATCTCGGCGTAGACCCGGGCTTCCACCGCATGTCCGGTCAGGGCGACGTCGTCCTGGGCCACGGTGAGTTCCTGGCCCGCGGCGATCCGGACCTGCCATTCAACGAGGTCGACGCCCGTGACCATCTCGGTGACGGGGTGTTCGACCTGCAGCCGGGTGTTCATTTCCATAAAGAAGAACTCGTCCGGCGCCTCGTCGGAGACCAGGAATTCCACGGTTCCGGCTCCGGCGTAGTTCACGCTGCGGGCGGCGTTGCAGGCAGCTTCGCCGAGCCGGGCGCGGATGGCGGCACCGTCGGGCAGGGCCTCGAGCAACGGCGAGGGTGCTTCCTCGATGACCTTCTGGTGCCGGCGTTGCAGCGAGCATTCGCGTTCGCCCAGGTGAATGACGTGGCCATGGTTATCGGCCAGGACCTGTACTTCGATGTGGCGCGGGGCCCGGACCAGCCGTTCCAGGAAGAGGGTGTCGTCGCCGAAGGCGCTGGCTGCCACCCGCCGGGCGGTGGCCAGGGTGGACGCCAGGTCCTCCGCCCGTTCGACAATGTGCATGCCCTTCCCGCCGCCGCCGGCGGAGGGCTTGATCAGGAGCGGGAACCCGACGCCGGGCGCCGCCTCGATCAGTTGCGCGTCACTCATATCCGGCTCGGCGATGCCCGGAACCACCGGAACGCCGTAGCCGGCCACGTGGTTCTTGGAGCGGATTTTGTCGCCCATGACGTTCAGGGCGTCAACGCCCGGTCCGATGAAGGTGATGCCGGCGGCGGCCAGGGCGCGGGCGAAGTCGACGTTTTCGCTGAGGAAGCCGTAGCCCGGGTGTACGGCCTCGGCGCCGGTGTCGCGGCACGCCGCGAGGATGGCCTCGATCTTGAGGTAGCTCTCGGCGGCGGCGGCCGGGCCGATGCGGACGGCAACGTCGGCCTCCAGCACGTGCCGGGCGCCGGCGTCGGCGTCGGAATAGACAGCCGACGGAACGGATGCCCAGGGCGCGCAGGGTTCGGATGACGCGGCAGGCGATTTCGCCGCGGTTGGCGACGAGCACGGTGCCGAACAGCGGCCCCGTCGTGGACGGCAGGACCCGGGACTGTGCGGAGGTCGGGGTCGGGGAAGAAGTGGTCATTGCCGCCTCACATCCGGAACAGGCCGAAGGAGGTCTCCGGCAACGGGGTACGGGAGACGACGTCGAGCGCCAGCCCCAGGATGGTGCGGGTGTCCGCGGGGTCGATCACGCCATCGTCCCAGAGCCGGGCGGTGGAATAGTACGGGCTGCCCTGGTCCTCGTACTGCTCCCTGATCGGGGCCTTGAACGCTTCCTCGGCTTCGGCGCTCCAGTCCTCGCCCCGGGCCTCCAGTTGGTCCCTTTTGACGGTTGCGAGCACGCTGGAGGCCTGGTTGCCGCCCATCACGGAGATCCGGGCGGCCGGCCACATCCAGAGGAAACGCGGGGAATAGGCCCGGCCGCACATCGAGTAATTGCCGGCGCCGAAGGAACCGCCGATCACCACCGTCAGTTTGGGCACCCGGGCGGTCGCGACGGCGGTCACCATCTTGGCCCCGTTGCGGGCGATGCCGCCCTGCTCGGAGTCCTTGCCGACCATAAAGCCGGAGATGTTCTGCAGGAAAACCAGCGGAATACCGCGCTGGTCGCACAGCTCGATGAAGTGCGCACCCTTGAGCGAGGATTCACTGAACAGCACCCCGTTGTTGGCGACGATTCCGACCGGGTGCCCGTGCAGCTTCGCGAACCCCGTCACCAGGGTGGTGCCGTAGTTCTTCTTGAACTCATGGAAGCGGCTGCCGTCCACCAGCCGGGCGATGACCTCGCGCACATCGTAGGGGGCGTTGACGTCGGTGGGGACCACACCGTACAGCCCGGCCCCGTCCGCGAGGGGTTCGACGGCGGTGTCGACGTCCCAGGCCGGACGTGCCGGGCGGGGCAACGTCGCCACGATGTCGCGGACGATCTGGAGGGCATGTTCGTCGTTTTCGGCGAGATGGTCGGCGACGCCGGAGATCATGGAGTGCACTTCGCCGCCGCCGAGTTCTTCGGCCGTGACGATCTCGCCGATCGCAGCCTTCACGAGGGGCGGGCCGCCCAGGAAGATTGTGCCCTGGTTGCGGACGATCACGGTCTCATCACTCATGGCCGGGACGTAGGCGCCGCCGGCGGTGCAGGAGCCCATGACCGAGGCGATCTGCGGGATCTTGGCTGCGGACATCTGCGCCTGGTTGAAAAAGATCCGGCCGAAGTGTTCCTTGTCCGGGAAGACCTCGTCCTGTTTAGGCAGGAAGGCCCCGCCCGAGTCGACCAGATAAATGCACGGCAACCGGTTTTCCAGTGCGATTTCCTGGGCCCGGAGGTGCTTTTTTACCGTCATCGGATAATACGTGCCGCCCTTGACCGTGGCGTCGTTGGAAATGACCAGGACCTGCCGGCCATGGACCAGGCCGATGCCGGCGATCACGCCGGCGCCCGGGGAGTCATCGTTGTACATGCCGTTGGCGGCCAGCGGGGCGATCTCCAGGAACGGACTGCCGTCGTCGAGCAGGTGGTCTATCCGGTCGCGCGGCAGCAGTTTCCCCCGGGCGACATGGCGTTGCCTGGAGGCCTCGGGCCCGCCAAGCGCGGTGGCAGCGAGGCGGTCCTTAAGTTCCCGGACCAGGCCCGCTTGTGCATCCCGGTTCGCGACGAAGTCGGCGCTTGCCTCATCGATCCTGCTGGCGAGTGTCTCCATTGACTTCTTCCGTCTTCTGGCCTGTACCGGAAACCCGCATCACGGGCCGCTCACGGCCATTTCAGTTAGTGCCGCATAACTGGAATTTAGGTTAGTCTTTGTTAACTGTTATGTCCACCGGGGAGCACCTGGCGGCAGTTGGAGCGAGGATGTGCCGGTGAACGAGCCAAGCCAGACAACCGACGGGGGCCAGCCGGCCAGCCAGGACCAGGCGACCGATCCGGGCCAGACGACCGATCCCGACCAGACGACCGATCCCGACCAGACGACACCACGCAGCCAGGCCAAGGAAAGCCGGCGGCAGGCCCTGCTCGCGGCAGCGGCCGCCCAATTTGCCGCCGACGGATTCAACCGTGTCTCCCTCGAAGACCTCGGTGCGGCGGTGGGCGTGAGCGGTCCGGCCGTGTACCGGCATTTCTCCGGCAAACAGGCAGTCCTGGGGGCCCTTCTGCTGAGCGTCAGCCAGGATCTGCTCGACGGCGGTCGCAAGGTCATCGCGGATGCCCCCGGCCCAGCCACCGCCCTGGACCGCCTCGTCGGGTTCCACGTCGATTTCGCCCTGCGGAATCCGGACGTTATCCGGGTCCAGGACCGGGACTTCAGCAGCCTGGCCGCGCAGGACCAGGCCAAGGTGCGGAGCCTGCAACGGAGCTACGTTGAACTCTGGGTGGAGGTGCTTGCCGGGCTGCACCCGGACACCGAGACTGCCGAACTTCGGATGCGCGCTCATGCAACCTTCGGGTTGATCAATTCGACACCGCATTCGGTCCGCGCCCTGGGTCACCGGATGGCCGCCAAACGGGCACGGCCGCTGCTGCAGGCCATGGCACTCGCTGCCCTTCTGTCACCTTCAGGTTCCGGGTCCTGAGGTTCAGGTGCCGGGTCCTAAGGCGAACGCCCGCCGCTCCACCTGACTTTTACGGCCAATCCTTGCGGGCTCCCCGGCGAAAAGCACGTATTCGGGGAGACGCTCCGCGCTGCAGCATGTTCTCCCTGCCGGCCCCTCGTACGTGGCTGCCGGCGTCGTCCGAGTAGTCAGCCGCCGCGGCGCGGGTAATTCTGCTCGATGGCTACGGTGGTTGAACCATCTCTGCGGGCCTAGATTCCAAGGCGGGAAGAGTACAAATGCGGGGGCAATCCGGCCACGCCTATTTCTTCCTGGAACGTAAGGGCGGTTTGGATCGTGATGGAAGCGGAAAAGCAGTGTTCGTCAGGGACCGCTGGCACGTCGCGTGCTCGCCCGGGGTACCAGGGTGCTGAACCGCAGCCCGTCCCGGCCGGAGCGTCTGCACGGCCGGGATCACCCGTGGCCGCGGCGAACGAGCTCTCCGCGGCGCTGTGGCAGGAACGGCGCGTCCTGAACGGGCTGATCTGCGCGCTCGAGACCCTGGCCTCCGGATCCCCGTCGCGGACTGCGCCGGCAGTGGAGGACATGACGCCGACGCTCCGGACCGCCGGGATCGCCCGGGATGTCGCCGTCGTCGATCTGGCCCGGTCCTGGGATGTCCGCGACGACGCATCACTCCCGGCACTGGTGCTTTGCGCACCGAAGGACGGTCCCTGGCCCTTTATCCTCGGTGCACATCTGGAATCGATGAGGGAACAGATCCGGCGGATCGACGGCCTGGAGGCGACACTCTCCACACGGGCGGGCAAATCCCACAGCAGCGCGCGCCGGCGGGACCGGCAGGAGCCCGCCGGAGCGGACCGGACGCGCCGCCAGGAGGCGTCGGCTGTAGTCCCCCGCCAGTTGCGCCGTTTCCTCGACTGACACCCTCCCGGCAGCACCCACTTCCGGCAACACCCACTCCCGGGAACACCACCCGCCGGAGGTATCCGCCGGACGCTGTTAGGCCATGGCCATGGCCATCCCCGGATCCGCCAGCAGGGAACCGAGATCCTGGAGGAAGCGGGAGCCCTGCTCCCCGTCGACCAGCCGATGGTCGAAGGACAGGCTCAGGGTCATGACCTGGCGCAGTGCCACTTCATCCCGATATTCCCACGGCATTTTCCGGACGGCACCGACGGCAAGGATCGCGGCCTCGCCCGGGTTGAGGATGGGCGTTCCGGCGTCGATGCCGAACACGCCGATATTCGTGATAGAGATTGTGCCGCCGGAGAGGTCAGCCGTGCTGGTTTTACCGGCACGGGCCGTGTCCGTCAGCGACGTCAGGGCAGCCGAGAGCTCCGGAAGGGACATCCGGTCCGCGTCTTTGATGTTCGGCACGGTCAGTCCGCGGGGGGTAGCCGCCGCGATTCCCAGGTTCACGTAGTTGAACTGGACGATCTCCTGGCGGTCCTCATCCCAGCGGGTGTTCAGCGTCGGGTGGTTGCGCAGCGCAATCAGCACGGCTTTGGAGACCAGGGTGAGCGGCGTGAGCTTCAGGCCCGCATAGGCCCGGTTGTTTTTGAGCCTCGCCAGCAACTCCATCGTCGGCGTGACGTCGATCGTTAGGAACTCCGTGGCATGCGGTGCCGTGAAGGCACTGGCGACCATGGCAGCGGCGGTCAGTTTGCGCACTCCCTTGATGGGCGTGCGAGTCTCCCGCTGCTGCCCGGGCGACGCTCCGCCGGCGGGTCCGGCCGCTGCTGCCGGTTCTCCGGCGAGGCCGTGGGCCGCTGCGGGCAGGTCCCCGCCACCGACGAAGTTCCGCACATCATCACGGGTGATGAGTCCGTGCTCCCCCGTGCCGGTGATCGCCGCGAGGTCGACGCCGAGATCTTTCGCCAGTTTGCGGACCGGCGGCGTGGACCGCGGCCGCTCAGCCGGGGCCGCGACCGGCGCAGCCGCCTGAACAGGACCGGGCGCCTGTGCAGGAGCGGGCACGGGCGTGGTTGCGGAGCCGTGCCGTCGCGGTGCCGTTGCCGTCGCCGTTGCGCAGGTGCGGGCCGCGCCGTTGCCGTCGTGATGTTGCGGGCGCGGCGGGCGGGACGGCCGGTGTGTTCGAGGACTGCCCCGTAGCCCACCAGGTTCGGCTCGCGTTTGGCCGCTCCGGTGGCGGCTGCCGCGTCACCGGAGGCGCCGCCGTCGTCGTCGCTTTCAATTTCGAACGAAACGATCGGTTTGCCGACCTCCACAACGGTGCCGGGCTGCTCGTGCAAAGCGGTGACAACGCCCGCGAACGGGGAGGGCAGCTCCACCACGGCCTTGGCCGTCTCAACCTCGGCAATGATCTGGTTAAGCGCGACGGTGTCTCCCACCCCGACTTTCCAGCTGACGATTTCCGATTCGGTGAGGCCCTCACCGAGGTCCGGGAGCCTGAATTCCTTGATCATGGTCGCGGTCATCCTTCCAGCCCGCTCAGGGAGTTGGGGCGGCCCATGGCACGGTCGACGCCGTCCAGAATCCTGTCCAGGCCCGGCAGGTGGTGCATTTCCAGCTTGGAGTAGGGGTACGGGATGTCGAAACCGGTGACCCGGACGGGCGCCGCCTCCAGATAGTAGAAGCAGCGTTCGGTGATGCTGGCGGCGACCTCCGCACCGACACCGCCGGATTGGCCTGCCTCATGGGTGATGACGAGCCGGCCGGTCTTCCGCACGGACGCCTCAACGGTCGCGAAGTCCACCGGCGCCAACGACCGCAGGTCAATGACCTCGACGGAGATGCCTTCGTCTTCGGCGGCCAGGGCGGCATCGCGGGCGGTCTTGACGAGAGGCCCGTACGCGACGAGCGTCACGTCCTTACCCTCGGTCACGACGCGTGCCTGTTCCATGGACAACGCGGCGGCCAGGCCCTGGGACTCATCCACCTCGCCCTTGTCGTGGTAGCGGCGCTTGGGCTCGAAGTAGAGGACCGGATCGTCCGAGGCGATGGCCTGCTGGATCATGGTGTAGGCGTCCTGGGGGTTGGAGACGCTGACGACGCGCAGGCCGGAGGTGTGCGTAAAGTACGCTTCCGGTGATTCGGAGTGGTGCTCGGGCGAGCCGATGCCGCCGCCGAACGGGACGCGGACGGTGATGGGCATTTTTACCGCACCCTGGGTCCGGTAATGGAGTTTGGCGACCTGGCAGACGATCTGATCAAACCCGGGGTAAATGAACCCGTCGAACTGGATCTCCACGACCGGGCGGTAGCCGCGGTAAGCCAGGCCGACGGCGGTGCCCATAATGCCCGATTCCGCGAGCGGGGTATCCACGACCCTGTGCTTGCCGAAGTCTTTCTGCAGACTGTCGGTGACGCGGAAAACGCCGCCCAGGGTACCGATGTCCTCGCCGAGGAGGATCACCTTGGGGTCGTGCTCGAGGGACTTGCGCAGGCCCGAATTGATCGCTCGGGCGAAAGTCATCTGTGTCATCAGCGCGCACCTTCTTCGGAAGCGGCGTCTTCGGTGTCATCGGAGGAGGCCACGTAGCTGGAATATTGGTCGCCGCCGTCGCTGGCTACGGCCGCGGATGGATCGTCGAAAGTCGCAAGGTAGCGGGAATAGTGGTCCCGCTGCCGGTCGAGCACGGAATTGGGCGTGCTGTAGACGTGCTTGAAGATATCCAACGGTTCAGGCTCGGCCATGTTGATGCAGCCGGCGCGCATTTCTTTGGCGACGGCGTCGGCTTTGGCTGAGACCTGGGCCGCCAGCGCCTCGGTGAGCAGCCCCTTGCGTTCGAGCAAGGACTTCAGGCGGGCGATCGGATCTTTGCCGGCCCAATCCTCAAGCTCGTTGGCGTCGCGGTAGCGGGTGGGGTCGTCCGCCGTCGTGTGCGGGCCCATCCGGTAGGTGACCGCCTCGATGAAGGTGGGTCCGCCGCCGCGGCGGGCGCGGTCCACGGCCATCCGGGTAGCGGCCATAACGGCCAGGACGTCGTTGCCGTCCACCCGCACGCTGGGGATGCCGAAGCCGGCGGCACGGTCGGCGAGTTGAATGTGGGACTGCAGCTTCACTGGTTCGGAAATGGCCCAATGGTTGTTCTGGCAGAAGAAGATCACCGGGGACTGGAAGCTGGCGGCGAAGACCATGGACTCGCTAACGTCGCCCTCGCTCGTGGCGCCGTCTCCGAAGTACGCGACCGCCACCGAGTCGGCGCCGTCGTTCTGGATTCCCATGGCATAGCCCGTGGCGTGCAGGGTCTGCGCGCCGATGATGATCTGGGGCGTGGCCACGTTGATCGAATAAGGATCCCAGCCGGAGGAGGCGTTCCCGCGCCAGACCCGCACGATGTCTGTCAGGTTCACCCCGCGGCAATACACCACGCCGTTGTCGCGGTAACTCGGGAAGATGAAGTCATCCTCGCGCAGGGCCCGCACTGAGCCGATCTGGGAAGCCTCCTGGCCGAGCAGCGGTGGCCAGAGAGCAAGTTCGCCTTGGCGCTGGAGGGCGGTGGCCTCGGTGTCGATCCGCCGGATCACCACCATGTCTTCATACAGCGAGCCGAGCTGTTCGTCGCTGACATCCTGGAGCCAGGGATCGAACTCGGGATGGCTGACACGTTCGCCTGCCGGTGTGATGAGTTGGACCAGATCACCGCCGGTCCGGCGGTTTGGTTCTGCATTGTTTCCCGGGCCCCCGGCGGCTGCGCCGCCCTTGCCCGCGTCGTCGGTAAACACGTTTTCCGCCACCTTCTGACGTCGTCTGACCGGCGCTCGAAGGACTCGTGATCCCGCTCCGCGACAGCCGTCCGGGCGCCGTTGCTCCGGATACCTGTGACCCTACTCACACGATTCATGCGGCACAACTGTCGGGTTGGTGACTGAGCATTGTGCACTGTTTGATGCCACGCGACCGTGCTAATCTTGCGCATTATGCAACCCTTGGATGGCACTGACACCCGGCTGCTTTCCGCCATGGCGCACGATCCCCGGCGTACGGTCGTGGCCCTCGCGCAGAAGCTGGGCCTCTCACGGAATACGGTGCAGGCCCGGATGGCCGGCCTGGAGAAGAAACACGCGTTCCTCTCGTTCGAGCGCCGGATCAATCCCGCCCCACTAGGGTATCCGTTGATGGCCTTCATTTCGGTGCACGTCCAGCAGCAGAAACTGGGCCGGCTGGCGGCGGAGCTTGCGGGCATTCCGGAAATCCTGGAGGGTTACGGCCTGACCGGATCGGCCGACCTGCTCCTGCGTGTTGTGGCCCGCGACGCTGAGGACCTTTTCCGGATCAACGGCAAAATCCTGGCGTGCGACGGCGTCGAGCGCACAGACACTGCGTTGGCCATGGGTGAGCTGATCCCGTTCCGGATCCAGCCCCTGCTCGAGCGCGGTCCGGCCGAAAGTTAGCCTGCGCCTGGACCCTCCCGCACCTTTCGCAACTCCCCCGGCAACCCTCCCGCACCTTTCGCAACTCCCCCGGCAACCCTCCCGCACCTTTCGCAACTCCCCCGGCAACCCTCCCGCAGTGATCGCACCCGCGCTATGCAGGACGTGCGGGAGCGTCCCGTCGAAACCTGCGGGACGTGCGGGAGCGTCCCGTCAAAACCTGCGAGACGTGCGGGAGCGTCCCGTCAAAACCTGCGGGACGTGCGGGAGCGTCCCGTCGAAACCTGCGGGACGTGCGGGAGCGTCAGATAACACCGAGGGCCCGCGTGCTGTTGCGCGCGGGCCCTCGTGTTATGACGTTGTTCGGGCTGCCACTGGAAGCCGCCTGTATCCGTTAGTGGTCGGTTGCCTTCTCGGCGCCGACGCCGGTAAGGGAACGGACTTCCATTTCGGCCTGCTTGGCGGGATCTTCCGTCCGCTTGTCCAGCACCGTGCCGAGCCAGCCCAGGAAGAAGGCGAGCGGGATTGAAACGATACCGGGGTTGTTCAGCGGGAAGATCGCAAAGTCCGCGCCCTGGATCATCGAGGTCTTGGCGCCCGACACCACCGGGGACAGCGCGATCAGGATGATGGCCGAAGCCAATCCGCCGTACATGCTCCAGATGGCGCCCTGGGTGGTGAACTTTCGCCAGAACAGCGAGTAGATGATGGTGGGCAGGTTCGCCGATGCCGCGACGGCGAAGGCGAGCGCCACGAGGAACGCCACGTTCTGGCCGTTGGCGAAGATGCCTCCGATGATGGCGAGGACCCCGATCACCACAACCGTCCGGCGGGCCACTTTGACCTCTGTGGCGGCGTCGGCTTTGCCCTTGGCGATGACGCTGGCGTAGATGTCATGGGCGAAGGATGCCGCCGCGGTGATGGTGAGGCCGGCGACGACTGCCAGGATGGTGGCGAAGGCTACCGCAGAAATGAAGCCCAGCAACAGCGGTCCGCCGAGGTAGAAGGCGAGCAGCGGAGCAGCGGAATTGACGCCGCCCGGGGCGGACTTGATGGTTTCGGCCCCGACGAGCGCGGCTGCGCCGTAGCCCAGGACCAGGGTGAACAGGTAGAACAAACCGATCAGCCAGATGGACCAGACGACTGACTTGCGGGCTTCCTTGGCGGTCGGAACCGTGTAGAAGCGCATCAGCACGTGCGGCAGGGCGGCAGTTCCCAGGACCAGGGCCAGGCCGAGGGACATGAAGTCGAGCTTGGACGTCTCGGACTTGCCGTACTGCAGCCCCGGGTTGAGGATGTTCGGGTTTTTCGAGGTTTCCACCGCGCCGCCGAGCAGGTCGGAGAGGTTGAAGCCGTAGATCGCGAGGACCCAGAAGGTCATGACCGCGGCGCCGGCAATCAGCAGGATGGCCTTGATGATCTGGACCCAGGTGGTGCCCTTCATGCCGCCGATGAGGACGTACATGATCATCAGGGCGCCGACGACGATGATGACCAGCGCTTGGCCGCCCCAGTCGCTGATGCCCAGGAGCAGGGAGATCAGGCTTCCCGCTCCGGCCATCTGGGCCAGGAGGTAGAAGAAGCAGACAGCGAGAGTGGAGATCGCAGCCGCGATGCGCACCGGACGCTGCTGGAGCCGGAACGAGAGCACGTCGGCCATCGTGAACTTGCCGGTGTTGCGGAGCAGTTCGGCGACAAGCAGCAGGGCAACGAGCCAGGCGACGAGGAAGCCGATGGAATACATGAAGCCGTCGTAGCCGTTGATGGCGATGGCACCGGTAATGCCGAGGAAGGACGCGGCCGACAGGTAATCGCCGGCGATGGCTGTGCCGTTCTGCGATCCGCTGAACGATCGTCCCGCCGCGTAGTAGTCAGCCGCTGTTTTGTTGTTCCTGCTGGCCCGGAGCACGATCACCATGGTGACGGCGACGAACACGCCGAAGATGGCCATGTTCAGCAGCGTGGTCTCTTTGAGGGCGGCGACGTTGACGGCCGCCGGAATCATTACTGTCATTTCGCTGATCCGCTCACTTGATTGCCGTGCTTATCGAATTCGTGTCCTTCAATCTCAGTCCGGATTTCGGCGGCAATCGGGTCCAGCTTCCGGTTCGAGTAGCTGACGTACCAGCCGGTGATGGCGAACGTGGACACGAACTGCAGCAGGCCGAGAACCAGGCCGATGTTGATGTTGCCCCAGAGTTTGATGGACATGAATCCGGCTGCGTAGTCCGCCAGCAGGACGTAGGCGAAATACCAGAGCAGGAATGCAATGGCCATTGGAAAGACGAAGCTGCGGTGACGTTTGCGAAGTTCCTTGAACCGCTCCGTCGACTGGACTTCCGTGAAGTCCACGGCCGCCGCCGCGTCCGCTTGCTGGGCGTCGTGACCCATTGTTCCTCCTCTTTGAGACGGGGTGAGTCAGCATTGACTGCACAGCCCCCGACGTCAACGTGACTGCAATCACTGTGCAACGTGATGGCGGCCACATTCCACAACCCGGGGGTTCTCCGTCGCTCAGCGGTCGGGATGCTGCGCCAAGCGGTGCCGCGCGGCCCGGTAAACGGAACCGTCAGCAGCCCGCGGCAGGTTCCGGCCGCGGCCGCGATACGCTGGGCCTCATGCCGGACTCTGCCCTATACAGCGCTGCCGCCGTCGCCGTGATCGCGATGGCGATCGCCGTCGTCGCCGCCGTCGGTCTCCGCGTCCTTCGCTCCTTCCGGGAGCTGGGCACCGACGCGGAGCAGGCGACCTACAAGACCCTGCACGCGGCATCCCGTGCCGGCCAGCACCTGCGCAACGGGCTCACGCCGGCGGGCGCGGCCAAGGCCAGCCGGCAGCTGCGCGGCCTGCTGGGCTGCGACGCCTTGGCGATCACCGATACCACCGGAGTCCTTGCGTGGGACGGCAGCGTCGAGGAACTCAGGCCCGCGCTGATGGGGCTCGCAGCCGAAGTCCTGGCCGGCGGACACACTGCCGTCATCCCCGCCGGTGAACTGCAGCTCCTCGCCGGCGGCGCCGGCTCCGGAACGCTGCCGCCCGGCGTGGAACGCTCCGTTGTTATTGCGCCGATCAAGGCCGGGACCCGGGTAGTGGGGGCGGTGGCAGCCTTCGCCCCTGCGGCCGGCGCGGGTCTGGTCCGGGCGACGGGAGAAGTTGCCGACTGGGTCGCCACGCAGGTGGAGCTGGCCGAACTGGATGCCTCCCGCACGCTCCTGATGGAGGCCGAGGTCCGCGCGCTGCGGGCTCAGATCAGCCCGCATTTCATCTACAACTCGTTGAACGCGATCGCTTCCTTCATCAACACCGATCCGGTGCGGGCGCGGGAACTCGTGGTCGAGTTCGCCGATTTCACCCGCTATTCGTTCCGCCGGCACGGCGACTTCACCACCCTCGCCGAAGAGTTGCGGTGCATCGACCGCTACCTGCTCCTCGAGCGGGCACGGTTCGGGGACCGCGTGCAGGTCAGCCTGCGGATCGCCCCCGAAGTGCTCAGCACGGTAATCCCTTTCCTGAGCCTGCAGCCGCTCGTGGAAAACGCGGTGCGTCACGGCCTGGAGGCAAAGGAAGGGCCAGGCCGCATCAGCATCACGGCCAACGATTCGGGTGCCTTCGCGGAAGTGACCATCGAGGACGACGGCGTGGGCATGGACCCGGAGGAGCTGCGGGCTGTGCTTGCCGGGCACGCCGACGGCGACCACGTCGGGCTGCGCAATGTCGACGCCCGGCTCCGGCAGGTTTACGGCAACGACCATGGACTTGTCGTCGAGACCGCTCCCGGGGAGGGCACCCTGATCACCATGCGGGTCCCGAAGTCCCAACCCCGCCATGACGCCTGAGGCACGAGGCCTGAGGCGAAAACCGCGAGGGTGAAATCGGTCGATTGCCTCCGGCAGTAGTCTGGATCCATGATTAATGTCCTCGTCGCCGACGACGAGCTGCCCGCCGTAGAGGAACTCGCGTTCCTGCTCGGCCGGGATGACCGGATCGGCATCATCCATCGGGCCTCCTCCGGCGCCGAGGCCCTGCGGGCGCTGGAAACCCAAACGGTCGACGCCGTCTTCCTCGACATCCATATGCCGGCGTTGTCCGGACTGGACATCGCCAGGGTGATCGCCCGCAGCGCCCGCCCGCCCGCCGTCGTGTTCGTGACCGCGGACGAGGATTGTGCCCTGGAGGCTTTCGAGCTCGCTGCCGTCGACTACCTGCTCAAGCCTGTGCGGGCCGAACGCCTCGCGAAGTCCGTCGGCCGCATCAGCGAGCTCCTCAAGGACGGCGTCCCGGCACCTGAGATGATCACCGTGGATCTGGGCGGCAGCACCAAGATGATCAGGCGCGACGACGTCACTTACGTCCAGGCCCAGGGCGACTATGCCCGGCTGCACACTGCCGACGCCAGCTACCTGATCCGGGTGCCGCTGGCGGATCTGGAACAGCAATGGGCGGAGGCTGGATTCCTGCGCATCCATCGTTCCTACCTGATCGCCCTGAACCACGTCAGCCAGCTGAAGCTCACCGCGGCCCGGCCCAGTGTCACCGTGGCCGGGGCCGGCCTGCCGATCAGCCGCCGGCATCTGCCCGCGGTACGGGAGAAGCTCGGCGCGACCCGGATAAGGCCCCAGACGTGACCCGCGTCCGCGTCACAGCACCACGTGGCGCTTCGACGGCAGGCGGCACGGTCTCGGCATCCCGGGAAGCGACGGAAGAATCCGACGTCGGCCAGGTATTCGTCCGCTCCCTCATCCGGTCCCAGCTGCGGCTGGCCCTGGTGGTGGCCGGAGGGTTCCTGCTGATCCTGCTTGCCTTCCCGCTGCTGCTGGGATCGGTTCCGGGACTGGCCGGTTCCACGATTGCCGGCCTGCCTTTTGACTGGGTTCTGCTCGGCGCTGGAATCTACCCCGTGATCGGGCTTGGCGCCTGGCTCTATGTGCGGTCCGCCGCCCGGAACGAGGCCCGCTACCGGGACCTCGCCGGGGACGAATGATGCTGCCGTGAACCCCGCCGTCGGTCTGGCCTCGTTCGCCGCAGTGTCGGTGATCACCGCCGTCGTCGGTTTCTACGGCCTGCGGATATCCCGGACTACCGGGGATTTCTACGTCGCGTCCCGAACCGTCAGGCCGTGGTGGAATGCGTCGGCGATCGGCGGCGAGTACCTCTCGGCCGCGAGCTTTCTGGGCGTGGCCGGACTGATTCTCCTGTCCGGTACCGATGCCCTCTGGTTCCCGGTGGGTTATACGGCCGGTTATTTGATGCTGCTGCTTTTTGTGGCGGCCCCCCTGCGGCGTTCGGGTGCGTACACGATTCCGGATTTCACCGAAGCCCGGCTCGACTCGCGCGCGGTACGCCGCGTCACAAGCCTCGTTGTAGTGCTGGTGGGGTGGTTGTACATTGTCCCTCAGCTTCATGGCGCCGCCCTGGCGATCCGGATCACGACGGGGCTGCCGGCGTGGGTGGGGCCGGTGGCGGTGGTCGCCGTGGTCTGCCTCACCGTGACTGCCGGCGGGATGCGGTCCATCACGTTCGTCCAGGCGTTCCAGTACTGGCTGAAGCTGACGGCCATCGCCGTGCCCCTGCTGTTCATCGTCTTTGCCCTGGCGGGCACCGGCGCCGATCCTGTGGCCCCGGCCGCCGTGAACCCGACAGCGCAGGAGCCTGCCGGTCCGTACCAGACCGTCTCGCTGCTGGTGGCCCTGCTGTTCGGCACCCTGGGCCTGCCGCACGTCCTGGTTCGTTTCTACACCAACCCGGACGGTCACACCGCTCGGCGGACCACCTTGATTGTGCTGGGCCTGTTGTCGGTCTTTTATCTTTTTCCCACGGCCCTCGGACTGATCGGCCGGATGTTCGCCCCTGACCTGGCCCGCAGCGGACAGGCCGACGCGCTCGTACTGCTGCTGCCCGGCAGGCTGATCGGCGGGACGGCCGGGGACCTGCTCTCCGCCCTCGTTGTCGCGGGGGCGTTCGCAGCATTCCTGTCGACGACCTCCGGGCTGGTGGTCTCGCTGGCCGGCGTGATCAGCCAGGACGTTCTCGGCGGGAGTGTGCGCGGGTTCCAGCTCGCGGCGGTCCTCTCGGCCGTCGTACCGCTGGGGATCGCCGCACTGACGCAGTCCCTGGCCCTCGCCGGCAGCGTCGGGCTGGTGTTCGCCTTCACCGCATCCACGATCTGTCCGGTGCTGCTGCTCGGCATCTGGTGGCGGGGCCTGACCGATGTCGGCGCGATCGCCGGCATGGTGACCGGCGGACTGTTGTGCGGCGGGGCGATGATCGCCGGACCGGTGCTCGGCGGGGCGGTGGCGCCTTCGTGGCTGGCCCAGCCGGCCGCGTGGACCGTGCCCGCCGCATTCGCCGTGACCGTCCTCGTTTCACGGGCGACGAAAAGCCGGGTGCCCCGGTCGCTGACACGACTGATGACCCGGCTGCACACACCGGAAAGGCCGCTGGCAACCGAACGATGAAACCGATCGGAGGAACCGATCGGTCAAAGACCGATGGAACCGAACAGTGCAGCGGCCCTGCGGGAGTCAGTCGATGGCGGCCATCAGTTCAACCACGCGGTCGAGGAAGGCGTCCACCTGGCTTTCCTCATAGCCGTCCCGCCCGACGGCCGGACGGAAGACGGCCCGCCGGACGTTGTCGACACTGAGCGGCGTATCCTCTTCGAGGTAGCCGATCAGTTCGTGGCAGAGCTTGTCCACGTCCGCGGTGTTGTAGCTCCGGGCCTTGGGTTTAGCGGGCTTGCGGAACCGCTGGCCGTCGGGTCGGTGCAGCCGCCCGCGAAGCACTCCGGCCAGCCGGCCGATTTCGCGGAGCCACGCTTCTTCGCCGCTTGCCTGGACGAGTTCGTCGCGTTCGCGCCGCGCGAGGGCGTCCTCGAGGCGGTCGAGCGCGGCATCGACCGCGGCCGCGGCGTAGCCGCCCTTGACCGGGTCGAAAGCGACCGACCGGACGTCGGCGCTTTTAACCGGACGCCCCGCCGTCGAGGGGGCTTCGAATGAGACCCGCGCCCGGTCCAGGAACTGATCGACCTGCTTGGCGTTGTAGCCATACTGGCTCCGCTGCACACGCTCAAAAGACGCAGGAATCTGACGCTGAATGTCCACTGTAACTATGTTTCCTTCGATGCCGTTCGGCTGGGTTGTTCGCACCATTCTAGGTGCCAGGAGGTCGGGTGCCGGCAGCCGTTACGCCCCGGCGACGGCCGAGAAGAGAATGAAGGCCGCAGGCGATGCGAACACGATTGAGTCGAGCCGGTCCATCACTCCGCCGTGCCCGGGAAGAATGCTGCTCATGTCCTTGACTCCCAGTTCACGTTTAACCATGGACTCGGCCAGATCGCCGGCGGTGGCCGCGGCCACCATGCCGACGGCAAGGACCACACCCACCCACCAGGGCTTGTCCAGGACAAAGACTGCGGCCAGGACACCGATCACAACGGCACCGGCGATCGAGCCGCCAAAGCCTTCCCAGGTCTTCTTGGGACTGATTTTCGGAGCCATCGGGTGTTTGCCCATTGACGCGCCTACGAGGTATCCGAACGTGTCGTTGGAGACCACCAGCAACAGGAGCGTCGCAATCTGCCAGGCTCCGGGGGGCACCACGCCGTCGGGCCAGAACCCCAGGGGCGTGACGCCTTGGGCCGCGTGCAGCGGCAGCACCGCGAAACTGATCAGAAACGGCACCCAGGCCAGGGTGAAGACGCCTGCGAAGATGCTGCGCGCCGAACCCGCCGCGCTCTCCAGCGAACGCCACAGCAACACCGCGACACTGCTGACCAGCATGGCAAAGAGCAGGCTCTCGAGACCGCCGAAATAAGCCGCGGCAGGCATCGCGAGCGTGCCCGTCATGACCGGTACGATCGGCTGGCGTGTGCCGGCGGCCTCCAGCGCCCGGAAAATCTCCCAGACGCCAAAGACTGCGAAGGTAGTGACCATCACAACGAAGGCGAGCGGCAGGAGCAGCAGGCCGCCCAAAACTCCGACGAGCATGCCGACGCCCACTACGGTGGCGGCAGGCAGATTCCGTCCGGCCTTCGGTGTCGGGTTCCGGCGTTCCTGCCCGCCACCCGTGACCCCTCCCCCCGGGGTCTCTTGTGACTGAGCCATCAGACCTCGAGCAGCTCGGCTTCCTTGCGCTTGAGCAGCTCGTCGATGCCATCAACGTGCGCCTTCGTCATGGCGTCGAGTTCTTTTTCGCCCCGGTTGCCCTCGTCCTCGCCGGCGTCGCCGTCCTTGACCAGTTTGTCCAGGTTTTCCTTGGCCTTGCGGCGGATGTTGCGGATCGAGATCTTCGCGTCCTCGCCTTTGGACTTGACGATTTTGACGTATTCCTTGCGGCGTTCGCTGGTCAGCTCCGGGATGGTGATCCGGATGACGTTGCCGTCGTTGGAGGGGTTGGCGCCCACCTCGGAGTCACTCAGTGCCCGCTCGATGTCGCGCAGGGCAGTTTTGTCGTAAGGAGTGATCAGGATGGTGCGGGCGTCGGGCACGGCGAACGAGGCCAGCTGCTGTAGCGGCGTGGGGGTGCCGTAGTACTCCACCACAACCTTGTTGTAAAGGCCCGGCGTCGCGCGGCCCGTACGGATCGACGCGAAGTCTTCCTTGGCTACCTCAACCGCCTTGTCCATCTTTTCCCCGGCTTCGAGCAAGGTATCTTCGATCACGATCTCTCCTCAGAAATTGGTGCATCCGCTCGTCACGGAGCGCTGCACGGTCATCGTTGCGTCTGTAACTTCCGCCGGGCGCCGTGGCGCAGGCAGGCGGAAGCATCCTCAAAACATCCTAGCGGGTGCTACGGCGTGACGAGGGTGCCCAGGTCCTCGCCCCGGATGGCGCGTGTAACGTTGCCGTCGCCTTCCATACCGAAGACAACCATGGTCAGGCTGTTGTCTTTGCACATCGTCATGGCGGTCTGGTCCATGACGCGGATGTCACGGCGCAGTGCTTCGTCGTAGCTGAGCCGGTCCAGCTTTTCCGCCGACGGGTCCTTCTTGGGATCGGCGGTGTAGACGCCGTCGACGCCGCTCTTGGCCATCAGGACAACGTCTGCGTGGACCTCGAGGGCGCGCTGGGCGGCAACAGTGTCGGTCGAGAAATACGGCAGGCCTGCTCCTGCCCCGAAAATCACAACGCGGCCCTTCTCCATGTGGCGGATGGCGCGGCGCGGAATGTAAGCCTCGGCGACCTGGCCCATCGTGATGGCGCTTTGCACGCGGGTTTCGACTCCGGCCTGCTCAAGGAAGTCCTGCAGTGCCAGGCAGTTCATGACGGTTCCGAGCATGCCCATGTAGTCCGCACGGGACCGGTCCATACCGCTTTGGGACAGTTCAGCGCCGCGGAAGAAGTTTCCGCCGCCGACGACGATCGCGACTTCGACGTCGGGCACTGCCGCAGCGATCTGCTTGGCCACATCGCGGACGGTATCCGGGTCAACACCAAGCTTTCCGCCGCCGAAAACTTCGCCGGAAAGCTTCAAGAGGACGCGGCGCCGGCTCTTGTCTGGCTGGGCTGAATTGGTCACGGTTTCCATGGTGCCTTCCCATTGGTGAGCTCTGAAAAAGGGTATCGTGCCGGGCGGCTGCAGACGTCGCTGCGGCCTGTAACCCGTCCGCCGGCGCATGCCTCCGGCGGCACGTGCACGTGCCGGTACTTCGATATGCATGCAAAAGGGGTGGCCACCGCAGTGACCACCCCCTCAGCGTGTCGGACTGGTGTCTGACGAGTGTGTCTGACTAGGAACCGACGCGGAAACGCGCGAACCCGGTGCCCTTGACGCCGGCCTCTTCGAGGACCTGCGCGACGGACTTCTTGGCGTCCTTGGCGAACGCCTGGTCAACGAGGACTTCGCCCTTGTAGAAGCCAGTGACGCGGCCTTCCACAATCTTGGTCATGGCAGCCTCGGGCTTGCCCTCAGCCTTGGCCGTTTCCTCGGCAATGCGGCGTTCGGACTCGACCAGCTCGGACGGAACGTCCTCGCGGGTCAGGTAGTTCGGGGACATTGCGGCGATGTGGACCGCGACGTCGTGCGCTGCGGTGGCGGCGGCTTCGCCTTCACCGTCGACAGCGAACAGGACGCCGACCTGAGCCGGGAGGTCCTTCGAGGTCTTGTGCAGGTAAGCGTCGACCGTCGGGGCCTCGATGCGGGAGATGCGGCGGACGACAACCTTCTCGCCCAGCACGGCACCCTCTTCGACGACGACCTCGGACAGCGGCTTGCCGTCGACGTCGGTAGCCAGAAGGGTCTCGAGGTCGGCAGCGCCGGATTCGACGGCGATGGCCAGGACCTTGTCGGCGAGCTGGATGAACTTGTCAGCCTTAGCGACGAAGTCGGTCTCGCAGTTGACCTCGATCATCACGCCGACGCCGCCGTCAACCTTGGCAGCAACCAGGCCTTCAGCGGTGGAGCGGCCTTCGCGCTTCGTAGCGCCCTTCAGGCCCTTGATGCGGATGATTTCGATGGCCTTCTCGGCGTCACCGTTGGCCTCGTCAAGAGCCTTCTTGACATCCATCATGCCGGCGCCGGTGCGCTCACGCAGAGCCTTGATATCAGCGGCAGTGTAGTTCGCCATGTGAACCCCTCTGTCTAGAAATTATGTGTGGTGTACGGACTGACAGGACGGCTGCTCACCGAGTGAGCGGCCATCCTGTCAGTACCCCCGGGCTGCGGACAGCATCAGGGGCGATCCAGATTTACTTGTCTGCTTACCTGGCTGGTTACTTGGCTTCGCCGGCGGCGTCGTCAGCAACCGGAGCGGCCTCGGCGGCTGCCGGAGCTTCCTCAGCTGCCGGAGCTTCTCTGCTGCGGCGGGAGCTTCCTCTGCAGCCGGTGCAGCGGCCTCTTCTGCCTTGCTGCCTTCGAGGAGTTCGCGCTCCCATTCGGCCAGCGGCTCTTCCGGAGCTTCCGTGGTGCCCGTGGCGCGCTGGTTGCGGGCGATCAGGCCCTCAGCAACGGCGTCGGCAACAACGCGGGTCAGCAGGTTGACGGAGCGGATGGCGTCGTCGTTACCCGGGATCGGGAAGTCGACTTCGTCAGGATCGCAGTTGGTGTCCAGGATGGCGACAACCGGGATGTTCAGCTTCTTGGCTTCGTCAACAGCAAGGTGTTCCTTCTTGGTGTCAACGATCCACAGGGCGGACGGCGCCTTGGTGAGGTTGCGGATACCACCGAGGTTGGTTTCCAGCTTGGTGAGTTCGCGGCGAAGGAGCAGCAGTTCCTTCTTGGTGTAAGCCGAACCTGCGACGTCGTCGAAGTCGATCTCTTCGAGTTCCTTCATGCGCTGGATGCGCTTGGAGACCGTCTGGAAGTTGGTCAGCATACCGCCGAGCCAGCGCTGGTTGACGTACGGCTGGCCAACGCGGGTGGCCTGCTCGGCGATGGATTCCTGCGCCTGCTTCTTGGTGCCGACGAACAGCACGGTGCCGCCGTGTGCAACGGTGGCCTTCACGAACTCGTAGGCACGGTCGATGTAGGACAGCGACTGCTGCAGGTCAATGATGTAGATGCCGTTGCGCTCCGTGAAGATGAAACGCTTCATCTTCGGGTTCCAACGGCGGGTCTGGTGTCCAAAGTGGACGCCGCTGTCAAGCAGCTGGCGCATAGTTACGACGGGCATGCCGGCGCTCCTTCCGGCAGGTCATTCATGAGAGAGCCCATAGGCTGTCTTACCCTGCCAATAGTTGACGGTTAGTTAGCTCACACCCAGGCGGGTGCTGCTCCTGGCATCCACTGTGATTCCCATCCGGGCCAAGGAGGCTCGGACCGCAGGAGACACAGTCCTCCTCATCGGAAGATGACTCTTCAGATCCGGAGGGCAGGATACGCGTAGTCAGCTGCTGCTCCCCCGCACTCCTGAATGAGACGTGCCGGCTTTGGTAAGCGTGAGGGCACAGCAAACTGCTCCAGCAAGTGTACTACAGGGACCCCGCCCGGGTGCACCGCGCCAGGCGTCCCGGCGGGGTGCCCTGCAGCCTGCTGACGAGGTCCCGTGCGGGCCCCTCTGAGCGGCTCCCGTACGGACCCCTGCGCGGGCCCGCCTGGCCGCCCCGTCCGCAGCTCGGACTCGTCCACCTAGCCGGCTTGTCCACATAGCCGGACGGCGAGGTGCCGCGGAGGCGTGAACCCCGGCACGCTGGGTCCATGAAAGTGACGATGCTTTTGGTCTCGCTGGCCCTGACCGGGGCCGTACTGGCTGCCGACGGGCACCGGCCTCCGCCGGGGGCGACCGCCTCCGCCTCCGGGGTTGCGCGGGCCGGTCCGGCGGCAGGCGCCTGGCGCTGGCCGCTGGATCCGAAGCCCGCGTTGTTGCGTGCCTTCGATCCGCCGGCCCGTCCATGGCTAAGCGGTCACCGGGGCGTGGATCTGGCGGCCTCAAGTGACTCCGCGGCCGTGCTGGCGCCGGCGGCCGGGATTATCAGTTTTGCCGGCACCGTGGTGGACCGGCCGGTCCTCACCGTCGACCATGGCAACGGCTACAGGACCAGCTTCGAGCCGGTCGAGAGCTCATTGCGTCCCGGGACGGCGGTGGCGGCAGGCGATGTCCTGGGCCGTTCCCGGCCGGCGCACTGCGGCGCGATCCCCTGCGTGCACTGGGGTGTGCGGCTAGGAGACGAATACGTCAATCCGCTGACCTTTGTTGCGGACCTGCGGCCTTCCGTCCTGCTCCCGCCCCTGGAACCGGCGCCAGGATAGGCGCGCCGAGCCAGGGCCGTGCGGGCGAGGCACCCTGCCCCGTGGGAGCGAATCAGACGATGGCCGAGATACCGGTAATCGCCCGCCCCGTGACGAGGGTATTGATTTCGTGGGTTCCCTCATACGAGTAGATGGCTTCAGCATCGGCAAAAACCTTGGCCATCTCGTAGTCGGTGACAATCCCGTTGCCTCCGAGGATGCCGCGGCCCAGGGCGACGCTCTCGCGCATCCGGGCGGTGGTGAAAGCCTTTGCCAGGGCGGACTGCTCATCCTTGGCCTGGCCGGCATCCTCAAGCTGCGAGAGCCTGACCATCATCCCCATGGAGCTGACGGCGTTGCCGAGGATCTGAACCAGCTGGTGCTGGACGAGCTGGAAGGAAGCGATGGGGCGTCCGAACTGGCTGCGCTCCACGGCGTAGCGGCGTGCGATGTCGAACGCCGCAAGCTGCTGGCCGACGGCCTGCCAGGCGACGGCGAGGCGGGTGACCTTCAGGACCTTGTTGGTGTCCTTGAAACTGTTGGCGTTGGCGAGCTTGAAGAACTCGGGCACCACGACGTTTTCCAGCGTGATATCGGCGTTCTGCACCGTGCGCAGCGATACCTTGTTCTCGATCTTGGCCGCGCTGTACCCCTCAGCCTTGGTGTCGACGAGGAAACCCTTGACCTGGTTGTCTGCAACGTCGCGCGCATAGATGACTACCCAGTCGGAGAACGTGGCGTTGCCGATCCAGCGCTTGGCACCGTTGAGGATCCAGTTCGATCCCTCCCGACGCGCGGTCGTTCGGGTCCCGCCGGCGACGTCGGAACCGCCGAGCGGCTCCGTGAGGCCGAAGGCGCCGATTTTCTTGAGCGAGTAGATATCCGGCAGCCAGGCTTCCTGCTGTTCCTTCGAGGCAAGGACCTCGATGGAACCGGTGAAGAGTCCGTCATGGACGCCGACGAACGTCCCGATTGAGGCATCGGCCCGGGTGATTTCGGCATGAAGGATGCCGGCAAAGACGTTTGAGTAGCCTTGCCGGCGCACGGGGCTGACCAGGTCGATTTCCGCGAGTTTCGGGATCAGGTCCATGGGGAACTCGCCGCGGTTCCAGTAGTCGACCGCGATCGGCCTGACCTCGCGCGCCAGGAAGTCCCTGACTTCCGCCAACCGGTCCTGCTCCTTGCCGCTGAGCATTTGCTCGAAGGCGAAAAAATCGCCGTCGGCGTAGGGGAGGTTGTTGAAGTCGGTGGCAGCTGTGGACATGGCATTCCTTCACACGTGATCGGCAGTGACCCAGAAGGCGCGGGGCCTTACCCCGGACCTATGTTACTGATGAGTAACCTATCGCAGGCCGGCGGTGTCCGCAAGCAGCCGCTGTAGACGGCGGATGCCGGTTCAGGGTGCGGCCGGCCCGAGGGCGGGTGCGTCGGCTGATGGCTCGACGGCAGGTTCCTTGAGTTCCACGAAAAATGTGTGGGTATCCGATTCTCCGGTGTTTTCGCCGGCGTGTTCCTGCGCCGGCAGCCAGCGGACCGCGCCGGCGGGTAGTTCGACGTCGGCGTGTGTGCCGTGCGAGGAGAGGCGGCGCCGGAATGCGCTGGCGGTGATCATAACGCTGTCCGGGTGGTTGTGCTCGGTGGTCTTGTGCCCCGGCGAATCGGTGTACTCGAGGACTCGCACGCGATCGTTCTCGTACACCACCCGGTAGTTGTTCGGGTTGGTCTCAACCGGATCCCTGTGCCCGCGCAAATCGGCCATGCCCGGAGTGTACGCGCACACGGCTCACAGCAAAAGGACCCGATACAGGACCGCACCGGGAAATGAACAAAGGCCCGGCGTCAGTCCTTCCCATCAGGGATGGATGACGCCGGGCCTCGCAGGGTAGGGCTACTCGGACTTGAACCGAGGACCTTAGGATTATGAGTCCCGCGCTCTAACCAGCTGAGCTATAGCCCCCCGCGCCCGGACTTTGAACGGCCCGCAGGGGGCCGGACCGCATCCGGGCAAAAACACTCTAGCAGGAGGAGTCCCCCGGGCCGTGCTTCCGGCCGGTCAGATGACCAGGTCGTCGTAGCTGGCGCCGCGGTAGAGGTCCTCGAATGTCTGCAGGGTCCGTTTCATGCTGTGGCTCTCCACGATGCCGCGGCTGCTCTTCCCCATGGAAGCGCGCTCATCAGCCGGCAACGCAAGGACTTTCTCAAGCTTGGCGGCCAGGTCGTCGCTGTCGTTGGGGGTGAACAGGTAGCCGTTTTCACCGTCGCGGACCAGGTGCGGCAACGCCATGGCGTTGGCCAGCAGGACCGGGGTGGACGCCGACATCGCTTCCAGCGTCACCAAAGACTGAAGTTCCGCCGTTCCGGGCATGCAGAATACGTCCGCCGCCAGGTAGGCCCTGCGGAGCTCCTCGTCACTGGCCAGGCCAAGGAAGGTGACACGGTCCTGCAGCCCAAGGCGGGCGACCTGGGCTTCGAGTGCCGGGCGCACTTCTCCGCCGCCGACGATTTGCAGATGGATGTTCAGGTTTATGGGCGACTTGGCAACGGCGTCGATGAGGACGTCCACATGCTTTTCCTCGGCCAGCCGGCCCACGAAGAGCGCGGTCGGGTTGGTGTGGGGTTCGAGGGTTTCGCCGGGCTCCAGCTCGTACGCTGCCGCGTCGATGCCGTTGGACAACGGGAGGACCTTGCGCAGGAAGGCGTGCTCGTGCATGGCCTTCGCCGCCAGTGGCGTGGGCGTGGTTACGACGTCCGCCTGGCCCATCACCTTGCCCATATCCTTCCAGGAGATACGTCCGATGATGTTCTTGAACCACTGCGGGAACGGCAGGAAGGGGTTCAGGTTCTCGGGCATGAAGTGGTTGGTGGCGATGACCCTGATGCCCCGCTTCACGGCTTCGTACAGGACGTGCTCGCCAATCATGTAGTGACTTTGGATATGAACCACATCAGGCTGGATCCGGTCGAACAGCAGGCTGATTTCCTTTTTGATCTCCCAGGGGAAAGTCACCCGGAAATATTCGTGAGTGGGTACAGCGTGCGAGTGGATCCTATGGACTGTCGCCTCGGACCTGAACTCGCTGAAGCTGGGTCCTTTGTCCGCGCGGCACGCCAGGACGTGAACATCGTGTCCCCGGCCGGTCATGCCCTTGGCAAGGCGATACCCGAACTGGGCTGCGCCGTTGACGTGGGGCGGATAGGTGTCTGCGGCAATCAGGATGGTCAGCGGGTGCTGGGTATCGGGCATGGTCACGGGGAAGGCTCCTGATGGTCACGTTGCTGGCAGCTGGGTCTGTAATGGCCAGCCGGCCATTGGCGCAGGCGTATCTGGCCTACTGCTGACGGCTGATCTGATGCCCTAGGCCCGGCCCGCGGCCTTGCGCGCGTCCTTCTTGCGCTTGGTGACCTCGGGGTGGTGCCGTGAAAGGGCTATCACTCCCACGATAGCAAGGGTTGCCGCGGTCCCCATCGCGATTGCCGTCACGGAGTGCACATCCGGTCGCAATTCACCAAGGATGACAATACCGATTGCAATGCCCACCATCGGGTCGACGACGGTCAATCCTGCGATCACAAGATCAGGTGGTCCGCCGGAATAAGCGCTCTGGACGAACCATGACCCGAGTCCGCCTGCAGCCACGATCGCAACGACCGAGTACCACTGGACATTCAGCAGGCCGAGGCCGTTGGGGTCCAGCAGGTGTTTGCCGATGATGCGGGTCAGGACGGCGACGAAACCGAATAGGACTCCCGCGCCGAGGATATAAACGAAGGCACTCATGCGGTGCCTGAACATCAGGGCGAGTGTGCCGAAGATCCCCACGGCCAGGACCAGGAGCAACACAACGGTTAATTCATCCGTGGAACTGACGTGATGGTTCTCCTGGGTGACAGTAATCGCTAGCACCACAAACAGGGCTGAGCCGGTCACGCAAGCTCCGATTGCCACCACCGTCGCCCGGTTGATCGTCAGGCCTTGGTCCTTGGCATTGACCACAGTGGTGATGACCAGTGCGATGGCACCGATCGGCTGGACCACCGTCAGCGGTGCGGTGACCAGGGCGACGGCGTTCAATGACATCCCCGCGCCGAGCAGCACCAGCCCGAACACCCATCGGGGGTTGCGCAGCAGGCGCAACAGCCCGGAGCCACTCAGGGCCAGGCCGCCTGTGTCCGCCTTGACTGCACTCCCCTGGCGCTGGGCGCCGATCGCGAGGCCGAAGGCGCCGAGGACCGCCAGAAGTACGGCGAACCACACCATCAGGCCCGGCCGCCGTCGTCGCTTCTTGCCTGCCGGCCCTTGCGGAGGATAGCGCGGAAATAGCCATATCCGGCGATCCAATGTGCCACCAGGCCGGCGCCCAGGAAGACCCAGGCGATTGCCGCGACGACGTCGCCGGCTACGGCCGGGTACCTGGAAAGCACCAGCAGCGGCGTGCCGACGAGGAGAAGACCGGTGCGGGCTTTCCCGATGAGGCTCACTGGCAGGTCCGGGTGGCCGTGGAAGAACAAGAGCGTCGAAGTTAGGAGGACCAGGTCCGGGGCCAGCAGAGCCACCAGATACCACCATTCAAGGACCCCGGCGATCACGAGGGTGACGGCGACTGCTATCAGCGCGAGCCGGTCCGCGATGGGATCCATGACCCGGCCGAGGTTGCTCATCTGATTGAACCGACGGGCAATGTAACCATCCACCCAGTCAGTGCTGCTCATGACGGCCAGCAACAGCGCGGCGTAGCCGAATTCCTGTCGCCCCAGCACCAGCCAGATGAAGAGGGGCACGCCGAGGAATCGTACGACGGTCAACAGATTGGGGACGGTGAAGATAGCGTCGTTATGGACCATGGGCTGGTCCTTTCCGGCGCCCGCGCCGATGAACTTCATCTGTCGCGTCGCTTCGTGAGAGGCATTGGTCTCGTGGTGGGGTCCAGGGCGGCCGCCTAGCTCTTGAAGAGTCGGCGCAACAGGAAGATGAGGGCGGCAGCTGAGGCCGTAAACGCCGCCAGGGGACGCCAGCGTTCGCTGAGCTTCTCTGCCATGGGGCTGTCTGCCGCTGCTGCGGAGGCGTCCCGGGCGGCGGCGGCGAATCGGGCGGCTTTTTCGCTGAACTGTTCCTTGCCGGCCTCGAGCCGGGCCCGGGCTATGGCAAGCGCTGCCTTGGCCTGGGTCGGGAGATCGAGTTCCTTATCAAGCTCATCCCGCACCCCGGTGAGGTGCGCGCGCCGCTGGTCCAGCCGGCGTCGCAGTTCCGCTTCTGTCGGCGGAGGTCCGAAGTCGGGTTCGGCTGCGGCCTTGGCTTCCTTCTCCGCCTTTGCCTTCGCGGCCTCCTCGGCCTTGGCAGCCTTCGCGGCTTTGTACTTCTCGGATTTAGGGTCCAGGACCGCGGCGTCGAAGTCGGAGCCTTCCTTGGCGATCCCCAGATCGTGCTTGAGTCCGCGCAGCGTATCCGCAGGCATGAGCGGCATCGCCTTCTTGAACTTGCGGAGACCGACGAGGGCGATGATGACGGCGACCAGAAGGAAGGCTGCGCAGACCAGCAGGGCCGCCAGCCACGCGGGCATGATGGTGGCCAGTCCCATGATGGCGGCCACGATCAGCCCGATGACGAGGAAAGCAACAAAGACGAGGGCGACTCCGAAGAAGGCCGCGGCGATGCCGACCTCGATGCCCTTCCGTTTGACCTCGATCTTAGCGAGGGATATCTCGTCGTTTAACTGCCGGGGTGCCAGCTTGAAAATCAGCTTGAGAGTCTTGGGCAGCGCTGAAATGCGCAGTGCTTCGCCTGCCCCGCCGCTGTGACGTCCGCTCATCGGTCCCGCCTAACTGGTTCCATTCACCGTTCCGCTCTCGCGGGCTTACCGGGTCTGCACAGTATCCGCGCAGGTCCCGGGGTCAAAACTATCATTCAGGCCCTTGGCATGGTTCTGACGCGGCTGGGGGCGCGCCGCCGGCGGGCGCAACCGGCGGGCAACCGGCGCGGCCCTAGTATTGACGTCTGTGAGCATCCCAACGAATCCCGGCGATTCCCTGAGCCGCCGCCGCAAACTCCTGTACGTTCTGATGCTCGGAGCACTGAATGCTCTTGGACCGTTCACCGTGGACCTCTATCTGCCGGCCTTCCCTGCCTTGGAAGCGGGGCTGAACGCCACCCAGGCTGAGGTGCAGCTCACCCTGGCCGGCACTTCGCTGGGTTTCGCCCTCGGCCAGCTCGTGGTGGGGCCGCTGAGCGATAAGTTCGGCCGGCGGCTGCCGCTGATCCTCGCCACCGCCATGCATATTGCTGCGTCCCTGGGCGCCGCCCTATCCACCGACATCGCCACGCTGGGCCTCTTCCGGGTCCTGATGGGCGTCGGCGCCGCGGGCGGCGCTGTGGTGGCGATGGCCATGGTCCGGGACCTGTTCAGCGGCTACGCCATGGTCCGCATGTTTTCGAGGATGGCCCTCGTCAGCGGCCTTGCACCGATCCTGGCGCCCGTCATCGGTTCCCAGCTGCTGCTGTTTATGCCGTGGCCGGGCATCTTCCTGTTCCTGGCAGCCTACGGGACCGCCGTTATCATCGCCGCGGTTTTTGTGATCCGCGAGACGTTGCCGGTGGAGCACCGCGGACGGACCGGTCTCACCATGAGGCAGCGGTACCGTGTCTTGTTCACCGACCGTATCTTTGTCGGACTATTGCTCGTGGGCGGCCTGAACTTCGGCGGTCTCTTCACCTATTTGTCCGCGTCTCCGTTCCTGTTCCAGAACGTATACGGATTCAGCCCGCAGGCGTACGGTCTGCTTTTCGGCATTAATTCGCTGGCCATCGTCGCCGGCGTGCAGACAAGTTCACGGCTGATCAAACGCGTCCCTCCACAGTGGATTCTCGCCGGCTCCACCGCCTGGATGTTCGTGATGGCTGTTCTGATCGTGGTCCTTGACCAGCTGGGTGCCGGCCTATGGGGTGTCCTGGTGCCACTCTGGTTCTACATCCTTGGCACCGGTTTCACGTTCCCGAGCGTCCAGGTGCTGGCGCTTGCCAAACACGGGGCGCAGGCCGGTACTGCCGCATCGCTGCTGGGTGCGGCGACGTTCACGGTGGCCGGTCTCGTCTCCCCCGTGGTCGGCTGGCTGGGAGGCAGCTCGGCGACGCCGATGGGCGCCGTCCAGGCCGCCTGCATCCTGCTGGCCGCCGCTGCCCTGTGGCTCATCGTCAGGCCGCGCACGGTCCCGTCCATCCACTAGGCTCCCGCACCGGGCCATACGCCCTGCCACGCGGGACATGCCCACTCTTCACGCCCGCGTATGGACATATCGGCACCTTGTTCATCGGCCGACCCGGGGGCTGGGCATGTCCCGTTTCCGGTCTCCCGCTGATCCCCCCTGGACGGGGTACAGCCGGACGTCCCTGTTCTGCGCACCGGCCTGGCGATAATGTTGTGTGCATGCCCCATAGGCAGGACCCCCAGCCTCCACCGGCCGCATGGCAGCGGTACGACGCCGCGATCCTGCCCCTGTGGTGGGAGAGGCTATGCCGTGAAACGGGACCCCAGTCTGCGGCCATCTACGCGGCGGGCCTCTTCACCGAGGACAGGCGGCGCCCGATCGCCCAGTGGCACAACGCGGCAGCCGACGCGGCCCTCCTGGTGGCCCCTGAAAGCTCCCCTGAGTGGCCCGTGCAGCGTTTCGGCATCTTTTACGCCCCGCCCGGCAGCGGCTTCGTCCACGTACATTCGGCTCCGCATGAGTGGCATCCGCGCCAGCCCAGGGAGTCCCCCACCGAGCAGGAGGCCTTCCTGGCGGCCGTCGCCGAGGCCGAACGGTTCCTTCAGGTGGAGATGTACTTCGTCTGAGGCAGCGCCCACTCAGCGGCGCAGAACGCAGGGGCAGACAAACCTAGAAGCACAAAAAAGGTCCCGCAGCCGGGGTGTTCACCGGCTGCGGGACCTGCGCGCTCCTCCTGCTGGACTTGAACCAGCAACCCTTCGATTAACAGTCGAATGCTCTGCCAATTGAGCTAAGGAGGAATGAAGCAGGTATGACATTAGCAGAGGTTTCACTGCGAATGGAAATCGGCTCAGCCGGCGCCCCGGGCGGCACCCGGAATACCCCCGACGGGTATAAAAAAGTCCCCGTTCCGGATACCCGGAACGGGGACTGCGCGCTCCTCCTGCTGGACTTGAACCAGCAACCCTTCGATTAACAGTCGAATGCTCTGCCAATTGAGCTAAGGAGGAATGAAGCGGGTATTAGCCTAGCAAACACCTGCCCGGGAAGCGAAATCGGCGGCTCAAGCGAGCTCAGGCGTCGGAGCGCAGCGCCCGCCGCTGCATTTCCAGCTGCATCAGCTCCCGGTTCAGGCGCTGGAACTCCTCAGGATCCGACGAGGCATCGAGGCGCTGCAGCTGGCCCATTTTCTCCGCCTTGACCCGGGTGATCTGCAGCTCGAACAGGCGCGCCAGAATGTCGCGGCAATATCGCAGCACTCCCTCGGCGGTGCTGGCTGGCAGTGGTACGACAGTGAGCTCGGACACGAGCGGCCGGAGCGGCTCCGGAACCTCCTGCAGCAGCTGCTCCACCCAGCGCACGGGATCCCCCGCCGCGCCGAGTCCGGTCGCCCTGATGGCCTCGTGGATCGCCAGATAGGCCGGCGTGGAGAAGCGCGCCTCGGAGAATCGCAGCCAGGTCTCCCCCTCGAGCAGCCCGGGCTCCTGGAGGGCGACCTCCAGCGCCTGGCGCTCCATGGCCGCCACCGGGTCCCGGGGGTCCGGCCGGTTGAAGGAGGGCAGCGCGGCCGACGGCGGCAGCGGCGCAACGCCCGGTGCAGTTCCGGCCTGGTTCCCCGGCGCATGGCCCGGGTTGTGCCCGGAGCCGCCGGACGGCGGCTGGGCTGCCCGCTTGGCCGCTGCGCCGACGGCCCGGCTGACATCCTCGACGGCCATGCCGAGCCACCCCGCCAGCTCGCGGGCGTAGGCCGGGCGGATGCCGGCGTCGCGAATCTGGGCCACCACCGGCGCAGACTCCCGCAGGGCCGCGATCCGGCCTTCGACCGTGTCCAGGTTGTGCCGCCGGAGGGCGGCCCTGATGGCGAACTCGAACAGCGGGCGCCGGGTACCGATCAGGTCCCGGACGGCGGCGTCGCCCTTGGCCTGGCGCAGCTCGCACGGATCCGCGCCGGTGGGTTCGACGGCAACGTAGGTTTGCGCCACGAACCGCTGGTCCTCTTCGAAGGCGCGCAGCGCCGCCTTCTGGCCGGCGGCGTCGCCGTCGAAGGTGAAGATGACCTCACCCCCGCTTCCGTCGTCGGAAAGCAGCCGGCGCGCGATTTTGATGTGGTCCGTGCCGAAGGCGGTCCCGCAGGTGGCCACGGCCGTGGTGATGCCGGCCAGGTGGCAGGCCATAACGTCGGTGTAGCCCTCCACCACCACAAGCTGGCGCTCCTTGGCGATGGTCCGCTTGGCAAGGTCGATCCCGTAGAGGACCTGAGACTTCTTGTAGAGCGCAGTCTCGGGGGTGTTGAGGTATTTGGGCCCCTGATCATCCTCGTAGAGCTTGCGTGCGCCGAAGCCGATGGTATCTCCCGCGATGTCGCGGATCGGCCAGATGAGCCGGCCGCGGAAACGGTCATAGATTCCCCGGTTGCCTTCGGAGAACATTCCGGTGAGCTTCAGTTCGGGATCGGTGTAGCCGCGGCCGCGGAGGTGTTTGAGCAGCGCGTCCCAGCCCTGGGGCGCGTAGCCGACGCCGAAGTGTTCGGCAGCCGCCCGGTCGAAGCCGCGCCCGTGCAGGAAGTTCCGGCCCTCCGTGGCGCCGGGGGTCAGCAGTTGCGCGCGGAAGAACTCGTCCGCGACCTTGTGCGCGTCCAGAAGCCGCTGGCGGCGGCCGATGTCCTCACGGTTGGGGCCCGAGCCGCCGTCCTCGTACCGGAGCTCGTAGCCGATCCGGTGGGCCAGCTTCTCGACGGCCTCGTGGAAGGTGGTGTGGTCGAGTTTCTGGACGAAGGAGATGACGTCGCCGTCCTCGCCGCAGCCGAAGCAGTGGTACCGGCCCGCCTGCGGGCGGACGGTGAACGACGGCGAGCGCTCATCGTGGAAGGGGCACAGGCCCTTGAACGAGCCCAGTCCCGCCCCCTTGAGCGTGACGTAGCCGTCAACGACTTCCTTGATGTCCGTGCGCTGGCGTACTTCGTCGATGTCTTCGCGTTTTATCAGGCCGGCCACAATGCCATCCTAATGCCGGGCCCGGACAGCCGACGGCGTCACCGGAGCCATCACCGGAGCCATCACCAAAGCGACGGCAGGCTGCCGACGAGCCGCTCGTACATGGCCAGTGCGGAGCCGTCGGTCAAGGACGCGACCTGGTCAATGACAACACGGAGCCGGGCGCCGTCGTCGGCCGCTTCCCGCCAGTCGGCCGCGAACATCGGTTCCAGGTGCCGGTCCCCGGTGGCATTCAGGGCCGTGACCAGCGCGTGCAGGACTTCGCGCTGGCGCTCGTAAATGGGCTGGCGGTGCTCGGTGGTCATAACAAAGGTGGTGGCCAGGCCCTTCATGACCGCGATTTCCATGACGGTCTCGTCCGGGACGATCAGCTCCGCGTTGTACCGGGTGAGGTTTTCCGGCCCGTAGACGGCCCTGGTTGTTTCCAGCGCGCTCTGACAGAACCGGCCGATCAGCTGGCTGGTCATGTCCTTCAGGGCGGCCATCGCTTTGCGGCTGCCGTCGGCCTCGCGCACCCAGACGTCCGTGGCTTCGAGCCGGGCAAGGGCGGCATCGATCGCGGCAGGATCATTGTGCGGCAGGTACCACTGCTTGGCGTAGCCCACCACCCGGGCCCGGTGGTCCGGGTTGTCCATCCAGCGCAGCTGGAAGTGGCCGGCTACGATCGCATCTTCCACGTCGTGGACTGAATAGGAGATATCGTCCGCGAGGTCCATGACCTGGGCTTCGAGGCAGGACCGTCGTTCCGGCGCCCCGGCTCGGATCCAGTCGAAGATCGGCAGGTCGTCCTCGTACGCGCCGAACTTGCTGGTCCGCTGCCCGTGGATAACGGGGGCCTCCGCCGCGGACCACGGGTACTTGGCCGCGGCGTCCAGGCTTGCCCTGGTCAGGTTCAGTCCCGCCGGGCTGCCGTCAGCGGCCAGGACCTTCGGCTCCAGCCGGGTCAGCAGCCGCAGCGTCTGGGCGTTGCCTTCAAAGCCGCCGATCTTGTGCGCCATCTCGTTCAGGGCGGACTCGCCGTTGTGTCCGAACGGCGGGTGGCCGAGATCATGGCTCAGGCAAGCCGTGTCCACCACGTCCGGGTCGCAGCCCAGGGTCCGGCCCAGTTCGCGGCCCACCTGCGCGACTTCCAGGCTGTGGGTGAGACGGGTGCGGACAAAGTCGTCAGTGTCCGGGGCCACCACCTGGGTCTTGGCGCCGAGCCGGCGCAGCGCCGAGGAGTGCAGGACCCGGGCGCGATCGCGCTCAAAGTCGGAGCGGTAGACGGTCTTGGGCGCCTCTTCCACCCAGCGCGCAGCGTCGCGGCCCGTATAGCCGTCCAGCACGGGTGCGGAGGTCCGGGTCTCAGCCACCGGAGACGTCCAGTTCGGCCAGGGAGATCTCACGGGACTGGGCGGCGTCGAGCCTGCGGTCCAGCAGCCAGTCCTTGGGCAGGGCGGGTTTCTTGGGTGAGCCGGCGCGCCCGCGCGGCCCTTCCGCATCCACCCCCGGATAGGGAGACTCGAGGTCCAGCTGGTCGAGGGTCTCGCGGAGCACCTCCAGGCTCGTCACGAGCGCGAGTTTGGTCCGCAGTTCGCTGCCGACCACGTATCCCTTGAAGTACCAGGCCATGTGCTTCCGGATCTCGCGCAGGGCTTTGCCTTCGTCGCCGAAGGTCTCGACCATAAGCTGCGCGTGCCGGTAAACGCCTTCGGCCACTTGGCGAAGAGCCGGTTTGTGGCGTTCGCTGCTACCTTCGAAGGCGGCCATCAGGTCCCCGAAGAGCCACGGCCGGCCCTGGCAGCCGCGTCCCACGACGACGCCGTCGACGCCGGTTTCCCGGACCATCCTGACCGCGTCTTCAGCGGACCAGATGTCGCCGTTGCCGAGCACGGGAATGTCCGGCAGCGCCTCCCGCAGCCTGGCGATCGCGGACCAGTCCGCTTGCCCGGAGTAGAACTGGGCAGCGGTGCGGCCGTGGAGGGCGACGGCGGCGACGCCGGAATCACGGGCGATCCGGCCGGCGTCGAGGTAGGTCAGGTGGTCCTCGTCGATGCCTTTGCGCATCTTGATAGTCAGCGGAACGTTGCCCTTGGAAGCTTCCTTGACCGCCGTCTGGACGATCGCGGTGAAGAGGTCGATCTTCCAGGGCAATGCCGATCCACCTCCGCGGCGGGTCACTTTGGGCACGGGACAGCCGAAGTTCAAGTCGATGTGGTCCGCCCGGTCTTCCTCGACGAGCATCCGCACGGCCGCACCGACCGTGACCGGGTCCACCCCGTACAGCTGGACGGAGCGGACCTTTTCGTCGTCGTCGTGCGAGATGATGCGCAGCGATTCCGGTGTTCGTTCCACGAGCGCGCGGGACGTAACCATTTCGGCGACGTAGAGTCCGCCGCCGTACTCGCGGCAGAGCCTGCGGAAGGCGGAGTTGGTGATGCCCGCCATGGGAGCCAGGATCACGGGGGTGTCCACCGTGATGGGGCCCAGCTTCAGGGGCGGGAGTTCCAGCTTCGGGGCGGGAGGCGTTGCTACAACAGTCACCCGTCCATTGTCTCAAAGCCGGGCAAATCGTGCGGACCGGCGCCGGCTATGTGGATACCGTGTCCTCAGGTCCGGACCGCGGCCCGGCGGCCGCGCCGTGTTCCTGGATCAGTCCCGTCAGCCGCTTCCCCGTCCGGGCCGGCATCCGGTGGGTTCGCATCCGCTCCCGGAAGCGGCGCCCCGGGCACCGCGGTGGTGCGCGCCGGCGCGGAACCGGCGGCGCCGGGATGCCCGGCCGAGACGATCCCTGTGGCCTTGACCACGAGGACCGCGACGAGCGTCGTGACCGGCACTGCCAGGACGAGCCCCACGGACCCGACCAACGTGCGGATCACTTCCTCGGACAACTCCGCGCTGGTGAGGGCTTCGCCCAGCGGCCGCTCGTACAGCATAACGATGATCAGGATGGGCAGGGCGGCCCCCGCATAGGCAAAGGCGATGGTGTAGACGGTGGATGCGATGTGGTCGCGGCCGATCCGCATGGCCCCGGCAAAGAGCCTCCGGGCACTCGTCTCCGGGGCAATCTCCCACAGTTCCCAGACCGCGGAGGATTGCGTGATGGTGACGTCGTTCAGGACGCCCAGCCCGGAAATGATAAGCCCGCACAGGATGATTCCGGAGATGGAGATGTTCCCTGAGACGTTCGCCAGCGTGGCGGCGTCGTGGCTTCCGACGCCGGCGAGGTTCGCCGCATCCGTGGCCCATGCTGCCAGCAGCGCGGTAATGGCCAGGCCAAACATGGTCCCCAGCAGCGCCGTCGAGGTCCGGGCCGAGAAACCATGGGCGAAATACAGCACCCCGATCATGATCACGGTGGAGCCCACCAGCGCCAGCAGCAGCGGCGGCTTGCCTTCGACCAGGCCGGGCAGCATAAACGTGACCAGCACGGTATAGGCGCCCACCAGGCCGATGAGGGCGCGCAGACCCCGCCACCGCGCCACCGCAATCACGACGACGGCGTACAGGATGGCAAGGAAAATGATCGGCAGGGTGCGGACGAAGTCCACGAAGATGTATGCCGGGGTCCCTTGGCCGCCCGTGGCACCCTGGATCCCGGACAGATTCAGGTAGCGGATGTTGTCTCCGGCTTTGACGCCATGGGACTTGGCGACGTCGGGATTGATCACAACCGTCACCGGGCTGCCGCCCTTGTCCGGTTCGGTATAGGCGAAGGTGCAGTCCGAGCCCGGCGCCGGGGATTGGGTTGCTGCCTCACCGGCGGCCGGGACACCCTCCATGCAGCTGCCGACGACCACCCGCTGGATCTTGCCGGTGTCGAACGACACCCCGGGAGCTGCGGCGTAAGGGCTGGCCAGGCTCAGGTCCTCCTTGCTGCCCGAAGGCCACATCATGACCATCGCGGCGAGCGTCAGCAGCGTCAGCGGGATCAGGATCGCCGCCAGGATCCAGTTTGCTTTCCTGCGCGCCTTCAGCGTCTGGCGCGTCGGTGTGGCGGGCATGGAATGAGCATGCGAGTGTCCTGCGCCCATCAGTGGTTCAACCTCATGCCACGAAAGTTTACGGGCCCTCGACGGCCGGGATGCGGCCGCCCGCGGCCGCCGCTTAACCGGGCGTGATGTTCTGGTTGATGTGGAAGAGATTCTGCGGATCGTACTTGGCCTTGACCTGGCGGAGCCGGTCATAGTTCGGCCCGTAGTTCTCCGCGATCCGGGACTGGTCGTCCCGGTCCATGAAGTTGATGTAGCCGCCCGGCGCCGAATGGGGATTCAGCGCCGCAGCATATTCCTTGACCCAGGCCGTATTGGCCTCGTTGTCCGCGGGGTCTTCCCACAGGCCTGCAATGACCGGGGCGAACTTCACGTCGCGGTTGGCGAATGCCGTCTCCGTCGCGCCCACGCGCTGGACCGCACCATCAATGGGATAGATGTGCACGGCGGTCTGAATGCTGGGAATCGTCTCTCCGAAGCGGATGTGGGCATCGATGGCGCCGTCGTTGAGCTCCTTCAGGAAATCCGCCTTCCAGTAGCCCTGCAGGCCCTTGTGCACCAGGTCATCGAAAGCCAGGTTGAGCGCCGGGTACGGCATGGGCCCGACCATTGAGCCCGCTACGGGGGCGGCATCGAGGAACGGTTGCCAGCGGGAGGGGCCCTCTGCGGGGTCGCCGGTCCACATCCCGACCACCACACAGACCGGCTTGCCATGGAACTCTTCGGGCAGGAACGGCACTGGCGGCCCCAGGGCAAAACCCAGGAACGCTCCCAATTCCTCGGGGGCCGCTGCCAGATGATCCCGGTAGAACTTCGCCGCGGTCTCTGCGTGTTCCAGGGCGTAGACCACGATGCCTGCGTGGACCATGTCCACCGGGTGCAGCTGGAATTCCAGCGAGGTGACGACGCCGAAGTTCCCGCCCCCGCCCTGCGATGCCCAAAACAGGTCCGCATTTTCGCTGCTGCTGGCCGTAAGGAATTTGCCGTCCGCCGTCACGACGTCGACCGAGAGCAGGTTGTCGCAGCTGAGCCCGTACTTCCGGCTCAGGTAGCCGATGCCGCCGCCGAGCGTCAGGCCGGCGACGCCGGTGGTGCCGATGATCCCGCCCGTGGTCGCCATCCCGAAGGCGTGCGTGGCGTGGTTGAAGTCCCCCCAGGTTGCCCCGGCCTCGGCGCGTGCCGTGCCTGCGGCCGGATCCACCCGGACGCCCCTCACCTTCTCGAAGTCGATGACCAGCGCGTCGTCCCAGGTGCCGAAGCCCGGGGCGCTGTGGCCTCCGCCCCGGATGGCAAGATCGATGGAGTTGTCCCGGGCGAAGTTGACGCAGGCGATGACGTCCGCCACCTGTGAGACCTGTGCCACCGCCATCGGATTTTTGTGGATCATCCCGTTGTGCACAGCCCGGGCGGAGTCGTAGTCCGCGTCTCCAGGAGTGATGATCTGTCCACGGACTTGCTCGCGCAGTCCGTCCAAAGCTATCGCAGTCATGTCGGCACCGCCGGTTCTTCCGTGAGACCACGGAACGGCCGGTGAACTGCCATGCCCAGCTGGCATACGACCGAAGGTATATTTCAGGCGTACTCCGCACCGGCGGCCCCCGTCAAGGGGTTTGGGAACCCGGGCCGGCCGGTCCAGTAGTCCCGGCGGCGGCCTGAACGGTGTGGTGCGCGCCGGGCGGCCGCCCGCCCATCGCAGACTGCGCCGGCTCCGAATGCATTCTAGGAGCCCGGGAATCCCGGGCCGCTGTCAGCGGTTTCAGCAGATACGGGATGCTGCACTGACGTGTTGAACTGGGATGGTGTGATAGTTGACGGACGAGAATACGGAGGACACCGGCGTGGCCATGGAGATAATCGACGACCGCGAGCACCCGGGCCCAGGGCCCGGTCCCGCTGCCCAGGCGGTGCTCAGCATTGCCGAGGCTGCGGGAGAAACCCGCGGTGTGGCCCTGGTCCTGCACGGCGGGCAGGCACACAGTTTCGAAACCGTCGGCCGCACGCGCCTGAGCCCGGTCCGCATGGTGCCGTTCGCCCGGGCACTGCAAGGGCGCGGCGGACCGCACGGCCTCGCCGTCTGGACCCTCCGCTACCGTTACCGGGGGTGGAACGGGGCGGAGATGTCCCCCGTCCAGGACGCCCGCTGGGCCCTCTCCCACATTGCCCGACAGCACCCGGGAGTTCCCGTCTACCTTCTCGGCCATTCCATGGGCGGTCTCACTGCCCTGTGTGTGGCCGACGATCCGCAGGTTCATAGCGTGGTTGCGCTAGCGCCGTGGCTGAACACCCAGACTCCGGTGGAACCGGTTACCGGCCGCCGGGTCCTGATCGTCCACGGCACCGTGGACCGCTGGACCAGTCCCGAAAACTCCCTCGAATACGCCCGCCGCGCCGAGGGCGTAGCCGCCAGCGTGGATTACGTGGCGCTCAAGGGTGCGGGGCACTTCATGTTGAAGCGCTTGGGGTTGTGGAATTCGCTGTCCACCGGATTCGTCCTTGACGCGTTTGGCGGCCACACCGGAACTGTGGCCCTCGCCGGCCACAAGGGCCTCCGGAAGATCCTGCCCGAAGCCGGGGCCGACCTCCCGCTGGTACTGTGATGCCGGTTCCAACCTACTGATCGGACCTCCTGATGCCACAGTTCCCGCTTGAGGCCTTCCTTGCCGCCCTGCCCTGGGTGGCAGCCGGGATTGCCGTGCTGCTGGCCGTAACCTTCGCCGTCGCCGTGCGCAAGAAGCACCACTCAGTCATGGATGCCGCTTGGGGCCTGGGTTTTGTGGTTGTCGCAGTCGTGTCATACCTGTTGTCCGCCGGTCACGGCGACGACGGCAGGAGGCTCCTGTTGCTGGCCCTGGTGGCAGTGTGGGGAATCCGTTTGGCGGTCCACATCGGCATGCGTGCGCGCGGCAAAGATGAGGACCCGCGCTATGTCAAGATGCTGTCCTCGGCGCCCGGCTCCCGGAACGTCTACGCGCTGCGAAAGGTCTACCTGCCGCAAGGGCTGCTCATATTCTTTATCTCCCTGACGCTGCAGGTCGGCATGTTCGGCACCGCCGGACTCGGCTGGCTGGCACTGTTGGGCGCGCTGTTGTGGGTCGTGGGATTTGTCTTCGAAACCGTCGGCGACCGGCAACTGGAGCAATTCAAGGCGGACCCCGCGAACAAGGGCACCGTCCTGAACACCGGGCTGTGGCGCTACACCCGCCATCCGAATTACTTCGGCGATGCCGCCGTGTGGACCGGGTTGTTCCTTGTCGCGGCTGATTCGTGGCCTGGCGTCCTCACCATCCTGTCCCCCGCCGTGATGATCTACCTCCTGACCCGGGGCAGCGGCAAACCCATGACGGAGAAAGCCATGTCCAACCGGCCGGGGTACAAGGAATACGTGGAGTCCACCTCAGGCTTCATCCCGTGGCCCCCGCGACGCTAACCCAACTGCAGCGGTTGCCCCGGTCCTCAGGACCTGGACAACCGCTGCCGGTCAGGGCGCAGTAGCTTCGTGGCGGGAGCCCGTCAGTCGGAAACCACCAGGGTTTCGTTCCCCTGCACCCGCGCCTTGCCGCTGTCCAACAGCGGTCCGACGACGGCGTGCAGCGCGGCCATCGAATCGTCCAGTTCCAGCATTACCGGGTGCTGGAACGCAATCAGCGCCAGCAGGTCCCGGACGGCGCCCGAGGCCTCGTCGGCGCTGAGCTGCGGCTCGTGGCCGAGGAAGACTTCGGTGGGGCCGCTGACTGCGCTTCCCGCCGTCGGGTCCTGGCCGGGGACCCCCTGCGCGTAGCTGATGGCAAACGCCTCAAGCCGGCCCTTCCGGGTCGCCGGGACACCCTGGCCAAATGCCGAAGCTTTCGGCGCACGGAGCACGATTGCGCCGTGGGCTCCGCTCAGGTCGTCCAGGAACAACCGCTGCACTGTAGCGATGCTGAGTTCTCCGGGCTCGTCCCAGCCGTGGACGGCAGTGTAGTAGCGACCCACCACGCCGCTGAGTTCGACTGAGCCCGTGGCCATGTCCTCAATTTGTTCCGCGGCGGCAGCCTCGGAACCGTCGCCGAAGACCGGCAGCTTCAGGGCCCCCGGTTCCACGACGACGAGCCGGGACCGCTGGATCGGGGCCAGCCCGGCCGCCTCGGCAAACGCCGCGCCGGGGGTGCCGGGTTCGACCTTGCAGCGGAGCCGGGTGACGCCCGACGGCGATTGGGCAGCTTCGTTCCGCAGCATCGCCAGCAGGGTGGAACCGATGCCCGTGCGGCGGTGGTCGCGGGCGACCTCGACGTAGGCCCAGAGCCGTTCCGGGTGCAGGGCGGCCTCGTGGACCACGCCCGCCGCGACCGGGATGGCAACGCCGTCGACGACGTCCTCGGCAACGATGCACCGGCGCCACGGGTCGTTGCCCGAGGGCGCCAGCGTGCCACGGAATTGCCCGGCCTGGACCGTCTCCGGCCCGCCCCAGATCTCCAGCAGCGCCAGGTCATCGTCCTTGCGCCATTCGCGGTATTCGATGGCCATGCTCAGGCTCCGATCAGGCGTGCGGCCAGGTAGCCCTCCACCTTGTCCAGCGAGACGCGTTCCTGGCTCATGGTGTCGCGTTCCCGGATCGTGACGGCCTGGTCCTCGAGGGTATCGAAGTCCACCGTGATGCAGAACGGGGTCCCGATCTCGTCCTGTCGGCGGTAACGGCGGCCGATGGCGCCGGCGTCGTCGAAGTCGATGTTCCAGCTCTTGCGCAACTGGGCGGCAAGATCCTTGGCTTTCGGGGACAAGTCCTCGTTGCGGCTCAGCGGCAGCACGGCGGCCTTGACCGGCGCCAGGCGCGGATCGAGTTTGAGCACGGTGCGGACGTCGACGCCGCCCTTGGCGTTGGGTGCCTCATCCTCGGTGTAGGCGTCGATCATGAATGCCATGAAGGACCGGGTCAGGCCGGCGGCGGGCTCGATCACATACGGGGTGTAGCGCTCGTTCGTGGCCTGGTTGAAGTAGCTCAGGTCCGCCCCGGAAGCCTTGGCGTGGGTGGAGAGGTCGAAGTCGGTGCGGTTCGCGATGCCCTCAAGCTCGCCCCACTCCGAGCCCTGGAAACCGAAGCGGTATTCGATGTCCGTGGTGCCCTTGGAGTAGTGGCTGAGCTTCTCGAGCGGGTGTTCGAAGAAGCGCAGGTTTTCTTCCCGGATGCCCAGGCCGGTGTACCAGGACATGCGCTCCTTCATCCAGTACTCGTGCCACTGCTCGTCCGTGCCGGGCTCGACAAAGAATTCCATCTCCATCTGTTCGAACTCGCGGGTGCGGAAGATGAAGTTGCCGGGGGTGATCTCGTTGCGGAAGGACTTGCCGATCTGGCCGATGCCGAATGGCGGCTTCTTGCGGGAGGTGGTCAGGACGTTGCTGAAGTTCACGAAGATGCCCTGGGCGGTTTCCGGCCGAAGGTAGTGCATGCCTTCCTCGCTGGCCACCGGGCCGAGGAAGGTCTTGAGCAGGCCAGAGAATTCCTGGGGCTCGGTCCACTGGCCGCGGGTGCCGCAGTTGGCGCAGGCGATGTCCTTCAGCCCGTTCTCGGCCGGACGGCCCTTCTTCTCCTCGTATTCCTCTTCGAGGTGGTCCGCGCGGAACCGCTTGTGGCAGGACAGGCACTCCACCAGGGGGTCGGAGAACACCTCGACGTGGCCCGACGCTTCCCACACCTGGCGAGGCAGGATCACGGAGGAGTCGAGGCCGACGACGTCTTCGCGGCCGCGGACGACGGACTGCCACCACTGGCGCTTGATGTTTTCCTTCAGCTCGGCGCCGAGGGGCCCGTAGTCCCACGCGGAACGGGAGCCACCATAGATCTCACCGGCCTGGAATACGAACCCGCGGCGCTTGGCGAGGGAAATGATCTGGTCGAGGACGGTCTTTGCTGCCATGGGTGACTCCATTTTCTCCAGGGCCGCTGGGTGCGGTCCGCGGTTTGAGCCCCGGGTTTCCGGCTGGGTGCCGGACGGGGCGGTATAAAACAGGTGGAACGAAGGAACAGTACATGCACGGCAGCCGCCGGCACGGCGGACTGCGCGGACACGATAGACCGCACAGACACGACGGACCGCACTAGGTTGTGCGGTGGCCGTGGCGCTGAGGTTGCCTGCAGGAAGCTGCGCCTCCTAGCCTACCGGCCCGCTACCTTTTCAGGGCGCCCCGCGGCCACGGCAGCGTGGTCAGGATGATGGCGACGAGCGTCAGGATGGTGCCCAGGATCGTGGGCAGCGCCACCACTGATCCGGGAACCGGCAGCAGCAGGTCCAGGCCGAGCGAGCCGAGGAGCTGACCGGCGATCATGCCGAGTCCGGTGACCAGGACCCCGAGGCTCCGGACCAGCAGCGCACCGACGCCGATGAAGACACAGCCCAAGGGACCGCCCAGGTAATACCACCACTGGTCCGGCAGTGCGTTCCCGGGACCGGAGGCGGCGAGCTTGATCAGCCAGGCGACCCACAGCACCGTAAACCCGGCAATGAAGTTGACCAGGGTGGTGGCGATCGGGGTGCCGTAGTGGACCGTGGCCGTGCCGTTCATGGCCTGCTGGAAACTCACCAGAAGGCCTGCCGCGACCGGCACAAGCAGGATTACGAGGAGCTGGCCGACGCCGGTTCCGCCGCCGGCCGGTCCGGCCAGGCGCGGGGAGACCGCCCACAGGACGGAACCGATGGTCAGGAGGCTCCCCAAAACGCGGATACCGGTGATGGATTTCTTGCCCGCAGGCCCGATTCCCATCCGGTCCACCAGCAGCCCGCTAAGCGTCTGTCCGGTGACTGTTGCGACCGTGAACAGTGCCACGCCGAGCACGCCCACGGTAAAGGACTGGGCGAAAACGAAAAAGGCCCCGATCCCGCCCGCCATCGCATAGTACGGAGGGAACCGGCGCTGACGCAGCGCCGGCAGGATCCTGACCAGCCCGGCCCGGCCCCGCGGCAGGGTCAGCGACACGGTGACCATCACGATGAGCCCGATGGTGAAACTGACCACGGCCGCGGCTATCCCGTCGTCGAGCACGATTCCGAGAGCGCCGTTGATCCGTCCCTGCACGGGAATGAGCAGTCCGGCGGCCACCGCGAGAGGCAGGCCCAGAAAAAGGGGCAGTTGGGGAGTGGACGTCATCGTTGCCACTTTCTGTCAGGCATCATTGCTTGTATGAGCAACCGGGAAATTGAAGACATTGCCATCCGCGACGACATGATCCGGCTGGGTCAGCTGCTGAAACTGGCTAACCTGGTCGAGGACGGTGTGGAGGCTGCGGAATTGGTCAAGAACGGGCTCGTCAAAGTCAACGATGAAATTGACGAGCGCCGTGGGCGCCAGTTGCATCACGGGGACACAGTCAGCGTCAACGGCCGGACCGTGCGGATCACGACGCCTGCCGCCTGAGTCCGCAGCGTGGCCGCGCGGGCGGCCCCACGGTTACTTCCGGCCGTTGAGCACCTCATGCGTGAGGAACTCCGAGACGTGGCCGATCTCCTGCTGGTTGATGCCGTGCCACATACCCGTGTAGAGCACTTTGGTGAGCTTCACGTGCCTGCGTACCCAGCCCATCGTGAATTCAATCTTGTCCTGGGTGATCACCGGGTCCTGCTGGTCCCGTCCCCAGAACATCGGCACGGTGCCGTCCAGCTCGTTGTCCCGGAAGCTCGGATCCTGGCCGGCGTCGACGACGAATCCGGAAAGCCCGACGACGGCGGCGAAGTCGGCGGGCCGCTGCCGCAGCATCGTGGTGGCCATGGCCATGCCCATTGAGAAGCCGAGCAGCGTCACGGAGGGGTGGTTGGCCTTCACCGAGTCGAGCCAGTCCAGCACATAAGCCGAGGCATCCGTGACGGCGTCGAGCGTGTAGTCGATGGAGGCCGTCAGCGGGAACCAGGTGAAACCGGGCCCGGTGGCGATGGGGGCGCGCAGCGCGGCGACTGCAAACTCCCCGGGCAGCAACTCCGCCAGGCTGAACAGATCCTGTTCGTTGGCGCCGTGGCCGTGCAACAGGACCAGAAGAGGTTTACCGGCACGGTCCGCCTCGGACATGGACCACAGGACAACGGGTGCAGGGAAAGCATCAGCAGGCATCATGGCTCCATTCTTGCAGTTAGCTGCCGGCAACGACTTACGGGTGGCGGAGCCGCACTGAAACCGTCAGGATATGAGCGTGAGCGAAACCGAAGCCACGGACAGGTCTCCGGCCAGCGAGGTCGTCCACCCCTGGACGCGCTATGTTGCCATGGGCGATTCGTTCACCGAAGGAATCGGAGATCCCGAACCGGCAAGCCCGGGCGGACACCGCGGCTGGGCCGACAGGGTCGCCGAAGAACTGAGCCGCGGCCACAGCGACTTCGCCTACGCCAACCTCGCCGTCCGGGGCCGGCTACTGCAGCAGATCCTCGACCAGCAGATGGCGCACTGCCTCTCCCTCCGGCCTGACCTCATCTCGCTCTCAGCCGGCGGCAATGACCTGATTCTCCCCGGCGGGGATCCCGACGCGCTGGCCGAGAAACTGGACTATGCGGTGCAGACTCTCGGCCTCGGCGGCGCCACAGTGGTTCTCTTCAACGGCCCGGATACGGGCTCGACCGTGCTTGGCCGGGTGCGGAGCAAGATCGCGATTTATAACGAAAACCTCCGCACGATTGCGGCCCGGCACGACGCCGTGATTGCCGACATGTGGTCCTTGCGGCAGCTCCGCGACCCGCAGATGTGGGATGCCGACCGGCTGCACTTCTCGCCGCTCGGCCACCACACGATCGCCGCCATGGTGCTGGATTCGCTCAATGTGGAACATAGCCTGTTGCCCCTCTCCCCCAAGCCCCTGCCCCAGGTCAGCTGGCGGGAGGCCCGGTCCGGCGACCTGGTCTGGGCGAAGGAGTACTTCGTACCGTGGGTGGTGCGCCGGCTGCGTCACCGCTCATCAGGGGACGGCATCACTGCCAAGCGTCCGTTGCCCGGTCCGGTCTTCGGCCCGGGGGTTCCCCTGGGTTCGGGCGAGAGCCCGCCCGACGGCCAGGAACCAGCGCAACCCTGACCCGGTGCCATAAACTGGAAGGACACTCTCGAGAGGCGCGGTACCGTGAACAATCTGTTCTTTTGGATCATCGTTCTGTCCTTCCTGGTCCCGATGGCGCTGCGGATGTACCGGCGATCCGCCCAGCGCCGGAGCCGGGACCAGGGGCTTCCCGGCGGTTTCCCGGGGCAGTACCCCGGGAAGCAGAACACTCAGCCGCGGGACGGGTACACCCAGCAGGACTACTTCCGCGGCGGCTTCCAGCAGCCCTGGGGCCCCGGTCAGCTGCCGCAGCCGCACCCCGGCCCGCCTTATCCGGCCCAGCCCTACCCGGATGCCGCCTACCCCGGCCAGCCCTATCCGGCCCAGCCCTACCCTGATGCGGCGCCCTACGAGGACAGCAGCGAGTACCTCAAGAATCCGCCGCAGACCGGGGAGCAATCATCCTGGCAGCAGCCCCCGGCTCAGCAGCCCCCCGCCGGCCAGTCCAGCGGACCTGCCGTGCCCGTCCCCCCTGCCGCCCCGGCGTCGTCCGCCCCGCAGGGATTCCGGGCCCGCAAGCTTGCGGAACTGGACCAGCGGTACAGCGACGGTGAATTGTCGATGGAAAACTACATGGCCCAGCGCGCGGAGATCATGAAGGGCTGACCCCAGACGGAGAAGCAACGCGGGGTCACTTCCGGCCCAAGATCCGGTGTCGGATGGGCGAGAAGTGACCCCGCGTTGCTTTGGATCGGGAGGCTGGGCCTACCCGAAGAAGCTGTTGCGCAACTGGTCGCTTAGCTGGCCGATTTCGGTGAGGAAGCCGTCGTGCCCGATCGGCGAGTCGATCAAGTGAAGGACTGCGCCGCCGGGCAGCGCCTCAGCCAGTTCCTGGGACTGGCCCGGGAAGTAGAGCCGGTCCGAGTCCACCGCCGCGATCAGGAATTTCGCCGTGGCCGCCGCAAGGGACTCGTTGAGGGACCCCCGCCCGCGGCAGACGTCGTGGCTCATGAGCGCCTCGGTGATGGCGATATAGCTGTTGGCGTCGAACCGCCGGACCAGCTTGTTCCCCTGATGGTCGAGGTAGCTTTCCACCTGGTAGCGGCCACGTCCGGCCAACGAGCCGGCGCCCAGCGGGGCTTCGGCTCCCTGGGGGTTCCGGCCGAAGCGTCCGTCCAGTTCGGCCGCGGAGCGGTACGTGATGTGCGCGATCCGGCGTGCCAGGGCCAGGCCTTCTTCGGGCTGGGGGCCGCCGTAATAGTCCCCGCCCTTGAAGTTGGGGTCCTGCCGGATCGCCAGGGTCTGGGCCTGCGCGAAGGCGATCTGCTCGGCAGTGCTGCTGGCCCCGACGGAGATCACGGCACAATGCCGGACCCGGTCCGGGTAGGTGACGGCCCATTCGAGCGCGCGCGCCCCGCCGAGGGATCCGCCCAGCACGGCGTACCAGCTCCCGATACCCAGGGCATCGGCCAGCCGGGCCTCGGCAGCGGTGGTGTCCCGCAGGGTGACCAGCGGGAAACGTGACCCCCAGGGCTGCCCGTCCGGCGCCGGCGTCGAGGGGCCGGTGGAGCCGTAGCAACCGCCCAGGATGTTGATGGAGACCACAAAGAACCGGTCCGTGTCCACGGGGGCGCCGGGCCCGGCCAGCTCCTCCCACCAGCCCGGCTCTTCGCTGGCGCCCCGGGTGACGTGGGTGTCCCCGGTGAGGGCGTGTTCAATCAGCACGGCGTTGGAGCCGTCGGCATTGAGCGTGCCCCACGTCTCGTAGCCGAGGACCACGTCCGGGAGGGTGGCACCGCCTTCGAGGTCCAGTGCGCCGATCGGGAGGTACTGGAGGGTTCCGTCCGGCACCTCCGTGGACGGAGCACGCTGCACGGCCGGCTCCGGCGTCCTGCGGGCGTCGGCCGGGCAGGACGGCTTGGTTTCGGGTACACCACTGCGGGTGATGGAAATCGTCATTGGCGGGCCTCACTTAGCGCTTGCCCGCCGCCAACTGAACGGCAGGCCAGGTCCTCACCCGGGGCACCCCGCCGCTGAAGGAGGGTTGCCGGCCAGCAAGCCGGGGCTGTCGCTGGCACTCATGACCTAGGTATGAGTGTACGAAATACGGCGTTGGAATGGCGAAGAATGTGACATTCGTGTGACAACCGGGCTCGGCCGCAGTGGTTTCCCCACCTTTGACAGCCTTTTCGGGCGGGTCGCCCCGGGCGGTCGGCGTGTCCCGCCGTCGCCGGCGCAAAGCTGGGGAAAGTCGGCGCGAGCCGGCCGCCTAGGCCGTTTTGGCGGCCCGGAACCCGGCGTCGAGATCCGAGATGATGTCATCGATGTGCTCAAGGCCGACCGAAAGGCGCACGAGCCCCGGGCCGACGCCGGCGACTTCCTGCTGTTCCGCCGTGAGCTGGCTGTGGGTGGTCGACGCCGGGTGGATAACGAGGGAGCGCACGTCACCGATGTTCGCCACGTGGGAGTGCAGCTCGAGGGCGTCAACGAAGTTCTTGCCCGCCTCGGCTCCCCCGGCGATGGTGAAGCTGACAACGGCACCGGTGCCCTTGGGCCCGTACGTGCGGCCCCGCTCGTACCAGGGGCTGGACGGCAGGCCTGCGTAGGCAACGGATTCGACGTCGTCCCGGGCCTCGAGCCATTCGGCGACCCGGGTGGCGTTGGCGACGTGGCGCTCCATGCGCAGGCTCAGGGTCTCGAGGCCCTGGGCTATCAGGAAGGCGTTGAAGGGCGAGACGGCCGAGCCGAGGTCGCGCAGGAGCTGGACCCTGGCCTTGAGGATGTAGGACAGGTTGGCGCCGAGGGCTCCGTCCTTGCCGAGGTCCTTCGCATAGACGAGGCCGTTGTAGGTGGGGTCCGGGGTGTTGAACCCGGGATACCGCCCAGCGTCCTTGCCGAAGTCGAAGTTGCCGGAATCGACGATCACGCCGGCAATGGCGGTGCCGTGCCCGCCGAGGTACTTTGTGGCGGAGTGCACCACGACGTCGGCGCCCCACTCGATCGGGCGGATGAGATACGGCGTGGACAGGGTGTTGTCGACAATCAGCGGGACCCCGGCCTCATGGGCGACCTTTGAGACGCCCTCGATGTCCAGCACGTCCTGGCGGGGGTTTGACACGACCTCGCCAAAAAACAGCTTGGTGTTCGGCCGGACTGCGTCGCGCCACTGCCCGAGGTCGTCAGGGTCGGCCACAAACGTGACACTGATACCGAACTTCTTGAGGGTGTGGGCAAGCAGGTTATACGTCCCGCCGTAAAGGCTCGGGCTTGCCACGATGTGGTCGCCGGCTTCGGCGATGTTCAAAATTGCCAAGGTTTCGGCCGCCTGGCCCGAGCTCAGGAGGAGGGCCGCAAGGCCGCCTTCCAGGCTGGCGACGCGCTGCTCCACGGCGTCCTGGGTGGGGTTGCCGATCCGCGTGTAGATGGGGGCCAGCTCGGCGAGGGCGAAGCGGTTTGCTGCGCTTTCCGCGCTGGGGAAGACGAACGAGGTCGTCTGGTAGATCGGCAGGGACCGTGCACCGGTGGCGGTGTCCGGAGTCTGGCCGGCATGGATCTGACGGGTTTCGAAGGACCAGGCATTGGACATTGTTCGCTCCTGAGGGGATGGGGCATGCGCTGTTCCGGATTGTCGTCCGGCCCTGCGCAGGCACCGCGCTTGCCTTCCGACGGTCGCCGGACGGCCAGGTCCTCACCCGGGGCACCCCACCGCGAGACGAGGGTTGCCGGCCAGCGAGCCGGGGCTTGACGCTGGCGCTCATGACCTGTCTTCAGTGTAGGAACAGCAAGCGTGCTACGGAAAGCTTTATGACAAACATGAAGTTGACGTGGGACGGGACGTCATCCCGCCTTAGTTAGGCAACCCTAAGCTGAGAGCAGAATCACAAAGTGCCAAGATGAGGGCATGCGCATGGATCACGTTTCTTACGCCTGTGAACACGATGGCTTGGCAGCCACCACCGAACGTATCGCGTCTGCCCTCGGCGTCGAAGCCGTGAAGGGCGGAGTACACCCCCGCTTCGGGACCCGCAACATGATCATCCCGCTCGCGGGCCACAAGTACCTGGAAGTCGTAGAGGTCCTGAACCACCCGGCGTCGGACAAGGCACCGTTCGGCCAGGCAGTCCGGGCCCGCTCGGAAGCCGGCGGCGGCTGGATGGGCTGGTGCGTCGAGGTTGATGACCTTGCCCCGTTCGAGGAGCGGCTGGGCCGCTCCGCCGTCAACGGCAACCGCAAGTTCCCGGACGGCCGCGAGCTCGTCTGGAAGCAGATCGGCATCCTGGGACTCATCGCCGATCCGCAGGTCCCCTACATGCTTAAGTGGGAGGGTGATCCTGAACTTCACCCGTCCAACGCCTACGCGACCGACGTCAAGATGTCCGCCCTCACCATCGCCGGCTCAGCCGAGCGCGTGACTGAATGGCTCGGCGAACCGGTGGAAAAACCGCTGGAAGATGTCGCCGTGAACTGGCTTGCCCCGCACGGGACACCGGGCATCCTCTCCGTCACGTTCGAAACGGCATCCGGAGCCGTCACGATCTGAGGCCGCAGCCTCCCCATAATTCGGCCGCCATTCAGCGGGTGCCAATGATGTCACCCGTTGAACGGCGGCCGAACGCATTTAAGCCGTCCGTGGCCGGGCCGCGGCGCCCGCCGGAAACACCCCCGACTCCTGATCAGCCGAGGCCGATTGCCTTGCCGAACAGGCTGAAGCCCACAAACGCAACGGTGTCCAGCACCGCGTGGGCGATCACCAGCGGCATCACCCTCCTGGTGCGGGTGTAGATCAGCGCGAACACCACCCCCATCACGACGTTGCCGATGAACGGTCCGAAGCCCTGGTACAGGTGGTAGCTGCCGCGCAGCACGGCGCTGGCGGCAATCGCGAACGGCAGGCTCCAGCCGAACTTCCCCAGCCGGTCCAGCAGGTATCCCACCACGATCACCTCCTCCACGATCCCGTGGCGGACCGCGGACAGGATCAGGACCGGAACCGTCCACCAGTAGGCATCGAGCGCGCTGGGGATGATCGCCGTCGTAATGCCCAGCGCCCTCCCCGCGGCGTACAGGCCCAGGGACGGGATCCCGATCAAGGCCGCCAGCCCCAGCCCCTGGGCGAGATCCTTGCCCGGCCGGGCGAAGTTGAAGCCCAGTTTCCGGAAGGCCGAGGTGCCGGGCTCGCCGGAGGCACGGTGCTCCGTGAGGAAATAGATGACCAGGACCACCGGGACCAGGGCGAACACGATGTCCAGCAACTGGTACGTGAGGTCGAAGTATTCGCGGCTGCTCTGCGAACGGTTCAGGGTCGAGGTCCCCTGCGCCAGCGGTGCCCGGGTGATCTTGTCCAGCAACTGGACGATGGAGTACACCGCCGACTGGCCCAGGGACAGCCCCAGGACAATCAACACTTCTAGCCGCAACCGGCGGCGGGAGGGAACCAACATGCTCCTATCTTGCCCGCAGTTGCCTGGCAGTTGCCTGCCGTTGCCTATGCTTGGGGTTTATGAGTGCGCCCGGAAAAATCATCATGATCCGGCACGGCCAGTCCGCGGCCAACGCCGACACCTCAATCTACAACCGCGTGCCGGACTACCGGATCCCGCTGACGGCGCTGGGGGTGGAGCAGGCCAAGGAGGCCGGCGAGGAGATCCGGCGCCAACTGGACGGGCAGCAGGTGTGTGTCTACGTGTCCCCGTACCTGCGGGCGTACCAGACCCTGGAGGCGCTTAACCTGGGCCCGCTGATCGAGCGGGTCATTGAGGAACCGCGGCTGCGGGAGCAGGACTGGGCCAACTTCCAGATTGCCGGTGAGATTGAGGACCAGAAGGAGCTCCGCAACGCCTACGGGCACTTCTTCTACCGCTTCCGCGAAGGGGAATCCGGCTCCGATGTCTATGACCGGATCTCTTCGTTCATGGAGACCCTTTACCGGCACTGGTCCAAGCCCAGCTACGCGCCGAATGCGCTGTTCGTGACCCACGGGCTGACCATGCGGCTTTTCTGCATGCGCTGGTTCCATTGGTCCGTGGAGTATTTTGAGTCCCTCAACAACCCGGAGAACGCCGAAGTCCGCACGCTGCTGCGGACGGACGGCGGGAAGTACGAGCTGGACAAACCGTTCACCCAGTGGGAGTACCGCCGGGTCGACGAGACCGTCCTGGACGCCCCGCCGATGTTTTACTAGCGCAGTTCCACTAACGCAGTTCCACTAGCGCACCCGCTGGCTGACGCCCGCCCGCCATACGGCGTGGGTCAGCGGGATGCCCGGCCGGTAGGCCAGATGGGTAGCCGACGGCGCGTTCAGCAGGTGCAGGTCCGCGCGGTGCCCGACGGCGATCGAGCCCACTGCGCGTTCGCCGTCGGCGTCGGTCCCCGTCTCCCGTCCCAGCGCCAGGGCGCCGCCGTACGTCGCGGCCCGCACCGCCTCGTGGACGCTGAGGCGCATCTGTAGTACTGCCGTGGTGACGCAGAACGCCATCGAGCTCGTATAGGACGTGCCCGGGTTGCAGTTCGAGGCCAGTGCCACCTGCACCCCGGCGTCGATCAGGTCCCGGGCCGGGGCCAGCGGCTGCCGGGTGGACAGGTCGCAGGCCGGCAGGCAGGTGGCCACGGTGCCGCGGCGGCCGCTGCCGGAAGCTGAACCGGCATCCCACCCGGCCCAGCTGGCGGCCAGCGCCTCGATATCAGCGGCGCTCAGGTAGTTGACGTGGTCAACACTGGCAGCGGCGAACTCGACCGCGAGCCGCACCCCCGGCCCCTCGCCCAACTGGTTGCCGTGGACGCGGAGCCCAAGACCGGCGTCGCGGCAGGCCTGCAGGACGCGGCGGGACTGCTCCTCGGTGAAGGCTCCCCGTTCACAAAAGACATCGGCCCATTTCGCGTAGGGCCGGACGGCGGCCAGCATCGGACCACAGACGAGGTCCGTGTACTCCTCGGCGTCCGTGCCGGCCGGGACCAGGTGCGCGCCGAGATAGGTGACCTCATCCGCGACGGTGGATGCGATCCGGGCGCTGCGGGCCTCATGTTCCACGTCCAGGCCGTAGCCGGTTTTGGTCTCCAGGTAGGTGGTGCCCTGCGAGACGGCCTCCGCGACCCGGCCGAGGGCAAGCCTGGTGAGTTCAAAGTCCCCGGTGTTCCGGGTGGCCCCGGTGGTCACCGCAATCCCGCCGGCGCTGTAGCTCTCCCCCGCCATCCGGGCCTCGAATTCGGCGGTGCGGTCCCCCGCGAAAATCAGGTGCGTGTGGGAATCCACCCAGCCCGGCAGCACGGCGCGTCCGGCCGCGTCCACCGCCTCATCCGCGGCCGGAGCGCCCGCGGCTGCGCCGATCCACGCGATCCGTTCGCCGTCGATGACCACTGCCGCGTCGCGGAGGACCCGGTGCTCGGCGTCCTGGGTCATCAGCTCGGCGATATTGGTGATCAGGATGCTCATGGATCCATTCTTTAGCGCCGGATCGACCAGCGGGTCGCGGCCAGCGCCTCAACTGTCCGGTATTCCGGATCGGTCATGTCAGCAGGCCTGCCGGTCCCTTGGCCGGCGAGGATCAGCCGGACCGCGAGCTCGGCAATCGCCGAGGACGTCTGGAATCCGTAGCCGCCCTGGCCGGCGAGCCAGAAGAACCCGGGGGCCTCGGCGTCGAACCCCACCACCGGGATGCCGTCGGCGGCTTCCGTGCGCAGCCCGGTCCAGGCCTGGCGGATGCCCCGGATGCCCAGGCTGGTGATGCTGTTCAGCCGCGTGATGACCGCTTCCACGTCGCTCTGGTGGGGCAGGGCGTCTTCGGGGCCGCTCGGGACGGATTCCGACGGTGAAATCAGGACGTGCTGGCCATCGGGCCGGAAGTAGAAGTTGCCGGTCGATGCCACCATCGGGGTGCCGGACCGGAGCGGGTGTTCGACGTCGACGATCGCCGCGGTGCGCCGGTACGGCTGGAGTCCGAGCTTTTCGACGCCGCTCAGCACAGCCAGCTCGTCCGCCCAGGCCCCGGCGGCATTGACGACGACGCCGGCCTGGAACGATTCAGCGCCGGCGCCGATCTCCCAGCCGGAGCCGAGCCGCTGGACTGAATGGACGCGTGCTCCGGTGTAGAAGTCTGCGCCCTCGGCTGCGGCGAACTCACGGTGATCGGCGATCAGCTGCGGAGCGTTGCAGGCGTAGGATCCGGTATCCAGCCCTGCCGCCTCGAAGGCATCGGGGTGCAGTGCGGAGCATAGCCGGAGGGCCTCTTCGTGGGAGATGCGATGCATGTACCCGCTGGCTTCGCGGCTGACGCTGTCCTCATCCCCGATCAGCATGAAGCTTCGCGGCGAGAGCACCGGTTCAGGCCGGGTGCCCTCCTCCATGACGATGAGTTCCAGGGTCCGCTCCGTGAGTTCGCGGACCACGGGCGGGCCGTAGCTGGGGATCAGCTGCCGGGCCGAGCGCCCGGAGGTGTGGTAGGCAAGTGTCTGCTCGGCCTCGACCAAAGCAACCCGGCAGTGCCCGGCGAGGGCGGAGGCAAGGGACACGCCGGCTATGCCGCCGCCCACAATCACGACATCGTAATTAGCTGACATGACTCCATCCTTGCAGAATGCGCCGGCCTCGGCACGGGTTTGGGCACATCCGTTGCCCGCCGGCGCTCAGCGGCCCCTCAGGATGCTGCGGCGTCGCGGCTGCTGACAAAGGCCCGGACGCAGGCCTCGACGTCCTCGGCGCTGTGCGCGGCGGACAGCTGGACGCGGATCCGGGCCGCGCCCTTGGGCACCACGGGGTAGCTGAAGGCGGTGACGAACACACCGTGCTGCAGCATCGCATCCGCGACCTTCGCGGCCACGACGGCGTCACCGAACATCACCGGGACAATCGCGTGTTCGCCGGGAAGCAGTTCGAAGCCCTCCTCCGTCATCCGTTTCCGGAAGAGCGCGGCGTTGTTAAAGAGCGTGCTGCGCAGTTCACCGGAGCTTTCCACCAGGTCCAAGGCCGTGAGTGTGGCGGCTACGATAGCCGGTGCCAGCGAATTGGAGAAGAGGTACGGGCGGGCCTTCTGGCGCAGCATCGCGACGATCTCGCGCCGGCCGGAGACGTAGCCGCCGGAGGCCCCGCCGAGGGCCTTGCCGAAGGTGCCGGTGTAGATGTCAACCCGGTCCGAAACGCCGGCGTGCTCCGGGGTACCCGCGCCGGTGCCGCCCATAAAGCCCACGGCGTGGGAGTCGTCCACCATCACTATGGCATCGTACTTATCGGCGAGGTCGCAGATCGCCTCGAGCGGAGCCAGGAACCCGTCCATCGAAAAGACGCCGTCGGTGACGATGATCATGCGCCGGGCCGGGTTCTCCTGGGTGCTTGCCTCGATCAGTTTCGACTCGAGGTCCGCCATGTCGCGGTTGGCATAACGGAAGCGCTGGGCCTTGCAGAGCCGGATGCCGTCAATAATCGAGGCATGGTTCAGCGCATCGGAAATGACGGCGTCTTCCGGGCCGAAGAGCGATTCAAAGACACCGCCGTTCGCATCGAAGCAGCTTGAGAACAAGATGGTGTCCTCGGTGCCCAGGAACTTCGAAACGCGGTCTTCCAGGGCCAGGTGCAAGTCCTGGGTGCCGCAGATGAAGCGGACGCTGGCCATGCCGAAGCCGCGCTCGTCCATGGCGGTCTTGGCCGCGGCGATGATGTCCGGGTGGTCCGCCAAACCGAGGTAGTTGTTGGCGCAGAAGTTCAGCACATCCGTGCTGTCCTGCCCGATCTTTCCGGCCTTGATGTGGTTGGCCTGGGGCGAATCGATGTGCCGCTCGGTCTTGAACAGGCCGGCGCTGCGGATATCGTCCAGTTCCTGCTGCAGCTGGTCCTTGATGGCTGAATACATGGCGTGCGCTCCTGGTGGTGTGGGGTGGGGTTGGTGTCGGCGCCGGGCGGCCGGGCCTAGAAACCGGTCCAGTCGAGGACCACCTTGCCGCCGGTGCCGGCGCGGGCGATCTCAAAGCCCTTTTCCCAGTCCGCGGCGGGCAGTGTGTCAGTGACGACGGCGGAGATATTGGCGTGCAGGACCGGGTTGGAGGACAGCATGGCGCTCATGGCATACCAGGTCTCAAACATTTCGCGGCCGTAGATGCCCTTCAGGGTCAGCATGTGGGTAACCACCTTTCCCCAGTCAATGTCGATCGACTCGCTGGGCAGTCCCAGCATCGCGATCCGGCCCCCGTGGTTCATGTTGTCGATCATCTCAGGCAGGGCCGTGGGGTGTCCCGACATTTCCATGCCGATGTCGAACCCTTCCCGCATGCCCAGTTCGCGCTGGGCATCGCGGACCCGCATCTTCGAGACGTCGATCGCAAGATCCACACCGAGGGTCCGGGCCAGTTCCAGCCGCGGCGCCGAGACGTCCGTGATGGCGATCTTGCGGGCACCGGCGTGGCGGGCCACTGCGATCGCCATCAACCCGATCGGTCCGGCACCGGTGATCAGGACGTCCTCGCCGACGAGCGGAAAGCTCAGGGCCGTATGGACGGCGTTGCCGAACGGGTCGAAAACGGCTCCCAGTTCGGGGGTCACGGAGGGGTCGTGATGGACCCAGACGTTGGTTTCGGGGATCACAACGTATTCGGCGAAGGCTCCGTCGCGCTGGACGCCGACGCTGACGGTGTGAATGCACATCTGCCGGCGGCCGGCCCGGCAGTTCCGGCAGATGCCGCAGACGACGTGTCCTTCGCCGGAGACGCGGTCCCCGACTTTGACGTCGCGGACGTCGCCGCCGATCTCCACCACCTCGCCGTAGAATTCGTGGCCGGCGATCAGGGGTGCGTTGATGATGCCCTGCGCCCACGCGTCCCAGGACTGGATGTGCAGGTCGGTGCCGCAGATTCCGGTGGTCATCACGCGGATCTTGACGTCCGCCGGACCGGTCTCCGGCTCAGGACGGTCGGTCAGTTCGAACCCGGCGTGGGCGCCTGCCTTGTAGAGAGCCTTCATTGGCTTCCTTACTGTTCATGGGTGGGACAACTCACCCCATTAGACCCACTGGGAAGCATTAGCACAACCGGATTTTTCTCAATCGACGATTTAGATTTTGCTTGCGGATAGACTGTCCGGCATGGAAATTCACCAGCTTGAGATACTTCGGGAACTCGGGGCACTCGGCAGTGTCAAGGCCGTCGCGGAGACCCTGCTGGTGACACCGTCGGCCGTGTCGCAGCAGTTGGCCGCCTTGCAGAAAAGCATCGACGTTCCGCTGACAAGGAAAGAAGGCCGGAACCTGGTGCTCACCGCGGCGGGCCAGGTCCTGGCCGATGCCGGTGCCGGCGTGGTCAGTGCCATGGCGGACGCCCGGATGGCCATCGGCGCCTATCACGGTTCGGTCGTGGAACCGGTGACGGTCAGCGGCTTCCACAGCGCGGGCCAGGCACTGTTTGCCCCGCTCGCGCGGTCGCTGGCCGCCCCGGGCCAGCCGAGGATCCTGCTCTCGGATGAGGATGTGGCGCAGCACGACTTCCCGGCCCTGACGGCCCGCTATGACCTGGTGCTCGCGCACCGGATGGACCACAGCCCGCGCTGGCCGGAAGAACGCGTCGCCGTGATCCCGCTGGCCCACGAACCGCTGGATGTGGCGTTGCCGGCCGGGCACCGGCTTGCCGGCCAGGGAACGGTGACCGCGGACGACGTCGTCGGCGAGCCCTGGGTGACGAGCCACGCGGGCTACTCCCCCGCGGACGTGCTTGTCGCCGTCGCGGCCGTGGCGAGCCGGGAACTGAACATCGTCCACCGGATCAACGACTACTCCACGGTGGCGGCGCTCGTGGCGGCGGGCACGGTGATCGGGCTGCTGCCCCGGTACACCGCCCGGCCGGTGCTGAATCCGGACATCGTGCTGCGCCCGCTGGAGGGCATCAGCACCCGGCGCCGGATCGACCTCCTGGCGCGGCCGGAGAACCTTAAACGCAAATCGGTCATGATGGTCTGCGAAGCACTGCAGACCATCATGACCGAACTGGCGGATCACCCTGCCGGGTAGTCCCGCGTTGAAGCGTTAGCCTTCGACGGCGGTGCTAGCCTTCCACGCCAAGGCGGCCCAGGATGAGCTCGCGGACCCGGCCGGCGTCGGCCTGGCCGCGGGTGGCCTTCATGACCCCGCCCACGATCGCGCCGATGGCCTGGATCTTGCCGCCGCGGATCTTGTCCGCGACACCGGGCTGCGCGGCGAGGGCGGCGTCGATGGCTTCCAGCAGCGGGCCGTCGTCGGAGACTATGGCGAGGCCGCGCTGCTGCACGATCTCTTCCGGGGTGCCTTCGCCGGCGAGCACTCCGTCGAGGACTTCGGCGGCCATCTTGTTGTTGATCTTGCCGGCCTCGACCATGGTGTTCAGTTCCACGATGGTGGCCGGCTTGACGCCGAGCTGGCCGGGGTCGACGTCGGCGTTCTTGGCCCGCCCGACGATCTCGCCCATCCACCATTTGCGGGCCACCGTGGCGGTGGCGCCGGCGGCGATGGTCTCCTCGATCTCGTCCATGACGCCGGCGTTGACGACGTCACGGAATTCCAGATCGGAGTAGCCCCAGTCGGCCTGCAGCCGCTTGCGGCGGGCGGCCGGCGGTTCGGGCAGCGTGGCGCGGAGTTCCTCCACCCATTCGCGCGAGGCGACGATCGGCACGAGGTCCGGTTCCGGGAAGTAGCGGTAGTCGTCGGCGTCGGACTTGGCCCGGCCCGACGTCGTCGTGCGGGTGTCCTCGTGCCAGTGCCGGGTCTCCTGCACGATCAGCTCGCCGGAGTCCAGGACGGCGGCGTGCCGCTGGATCTCGTAGCGGACGGCATGTTCGACGGCGCGCAGCGAGTTGACGTTCTTGGTCTCCGAGCGGGTACCGAAGCGTTCGCGGCCGTACGGGCGCAGCGAGACGTTGGCGTCGCAGCGGACGTTGCCGCGTTCCATCTTCGCGTCCGAGACGCCGAGGTTCTTGACGATCTCACGGACCGCGGCCACGTAGGCCTTGGCCAGTTCCGGCGCGCGGGACCCGGCACCCTGGATCGGCTTGGTGACGATTTCGACGAGCGGGACACCCGAGCGGTTGTAGTCCACGAGGGAGTAGTCCGCGCCCTGGATCCGGCCTGCGGAGCCGCCCATGTGGGTGAGCTTGCCGGCGTCCTCTTCCATGTGGGCGCGTTCGATCTCGACCCGGAACACGGTGCCGTCGGCGAGTTCGATGTCCAGGTAGCCGTCGTACGCGATGGGCTCGTCGTACTGCGACGTCTGGAAGTTCTTCGGGGTGTCCGGGTAGAAGTAGTTCTTCCGGGCGAAGCGGCAGGTCTCGGCGATGGTGCAGTTCAGCGCCAGGCCGATCTTGATCGAGGACTCGATCGCGGTCCTGTTCACCACCGGCAGCACGCCGGGGAGCCCCAAGTCCACCTCGTTGACGTTGGTGTTCGGCTCGTCACCGAAGACGTTCGGCGCGGAGGAGAACATCTTGGTCTTGGTGTTGAGCTCCACGTGGACCTCGAACCCCAGGACGGGATCGTACTTCTCCATCGCCTCTTCGAAGCTGAGGGTTGCGTCAGTCATTAGTGTGAACCTCCGTGGCTTGAAACAGCCTCCGTCGAAGCAGCGTCGGTGAGTGGGGAGTCCGTCAGCGACGGGGCCTTGTCCAGCAGCGGCCCGCCCCACTGTTCCTCGAGCAGGGATTCGAGCACGGCACCGACCCGGTAGAGGCGGGCATCCTCGCGGGCCGGGGCCAGCAGCTGGATCCCGACGGGCAGGCCGTCCTCGTCGGCCAGGCCGCCGGGCAGGGACAGCCCGGGGACGCCGGCCATGTTGGCGGGGATGGTGGCGACGTCGTTGAGGTACATCGCGAGCGGGTCGTTGAGCTTCTCGCCGAGCTTGAACGCCGTGGTGGGGGCCGTCGGGGAGATCAGCACATCGGCCCGGGCGAAGGCGGCATCGAAGTCGCGCTGGATCAGGGTGCGCACCTTCTGGGCGGAGCCGTAGTAGGCGTCGTAGTAGCCGGCGCTCAGGGCGTAGGTGCCCAGGATAATGCGCCGTTTGACCTCGTCGCCGAAGCCGGCGGCGCGGGTGGCGCCCATGACGCGTTCGATGGTGAGCGGCGCGTCCTTGGGCAGGACCCGCAGCCCGAACCGGACGCCGTCGAACTTGGCGAGGTTCGAGGAGGCCTCCGAGGGCATGATCAGGTAGTAGGCGCCCAGGGCGTACTTGAAGTTGGGGCAGGAGACTTCGACGATCTCGGCGCCCGCGGCCTTGAGGAGTTCCAGGGACTCGTTGAAGCGGTTCTCGACGCCGGCCTGGTAGCCCTCGCCGTGGAGTTCCTTGATGATGCCGATCTTCATGCCCTGCACGTTGCCGGTCCGGGCCGCGGCGACGAGGTCTTCGAGCGGATCCGGCAGCGAGGTGGAGTCGCGGGGATCGTGCCCGCCGATGACCTGGTGCAGGAGGGCCGAGTCGAGCACCGTCCGAGAGACAGGGCCGATCTGGTCCAGCGAGGACGCCATCGCGATTGCACCGTAGCGGGAGACGCCGCCGTAGGTGGGCTTCACGCCGACGGTGCCGGTCACGGCGCCGGGCTGGCGGATGGAGCCGCCGGTGTCCGTGCCCAGGGCCAGGGGCGCTTCGAACGCCGCGACGGCGGCCGCTGAGCCGCCGCCGGAGCCGCCCGGGATGCGGTCCAGGTCCCACGGGTTGTGGGTAGGTCCGTAGGCGGAGTGCTCGGTGGAGGACCCCATGGCGAATTCGTCCAGGTTGGTTTTGCCCAGGATGGGCATCTTCGCGGCGCGGAGCCGTTCGACGACGGTGGCGTCGTAGGGGCTGTGCCAGCCTTCGAGGATCTTCGAGCCGGCCGTGGTGGGCTGGCCGATTGTCACGATGAGGTCCTTGACGGCGATCGGGACGCCGGCGAGGACGTGCAGTTCCGCCGCGGCGGCTCCGCCTTCGGCGCGGATGGCGTCCACCTCGGCGGCGACGGCCAGGGCCTCGTCCGTGTTGACGTGCAGGAAGGCGTTGACCTTGCCGTCGACGGCGGCGATGCGGTCCAGGTATGCCTGGGTGACCTCGACGGAGGTCACCTCGCCGGCGGCCAGCTTTTCGGCGAGCGCCGCGGCGGAGAGGCGGATCAGTTTGTTGGTGTCTGTCATGTTCTTACGCCTCATCCAGGATTGCCGGGACCTTGAATCGGCCTTCGTACGCGTCGGGTGCGCCGCTGAGGGACTGCTCGGCCGTGAACGTGTGGCCCGCGACGTCTTCGCGGAACACGTTGGTCAGCGGGATCGGGTGGGACGTGGCCGGGACGTCGTCGCCCGCGGCCTCGCTGACGGATTTTACCGAATCGACGATGACGGCGAGTTCGCCGGCCATCCTGTCCAGCTCGTCGTCGCTCATCTCGATGTGCGCAAGATGCGCGAGGTGCGCGACGTCGTCGCGGTTGATCGCAGCCATGGATCTCCCCTGCAAAGTTAGGATATTTTCCGAACCAGTCTACGTGGGTTGAAGTGCTGTTACCTTCCGGCGGACCGCCGCCGGGCACCGGGCCCCGGGACAGGCAACGCGGGGTCACTTACGGCCCATGCAGGGGCCCGCAATGGGCCGTAAGTGACCCCGCGTTGCTGTGGGGGTGTGGCGGGGTTGCCGGTGGCGTCAGCTGGCGCTCTTCTGGGCGACGAGTTCGATCTCGACGAGCATCTTGGGATCCAGGAACGGCAGCACGTGCACGAGCGCGAGCGTGGGGCGGATCTCGCCGAAGACCTCGCCGTGGGCGCGGCCCGCGTCTTCCCATTTGCTGATGTCCGTCAGGTACAGCTTGGACTGGACGACGTCGGCGAATTCAAACCCGGCCTCGGCCAGGACCGCGCCGAGCTTATCCAGGATGTAGCGGGTCTGGGTGTAGAAGTCATCGCCGACGACACCGTCTTCGCCGCTTGCCGCGGTGGCGGAGATGTAGAGGGTGTTGTCCACCTGGACGGCGCGCGAATAGCCGACCTTCTGTTCCCAGGTGGAGCCGGAGCCGAATGTCTTGCGCATGGTAGGCCTTTCTCAGGGGGCTTGGAGTCGGCACCACTTTAGGGCGGCCGGGGCCCCGGCCGGAAAACCTGCGCTTTTGTGTCAGGCCGCGAGGTCCCTGGCCACATGGAAGGCGTTCGTGCGTGCGTGCTCGTGGACCCGGTCGAGGACCTCGATCTGGGCGCGCGCTTCCGCGGCGAGGGTGGCAAACGTGGCCGGGTCGAGGCCCAGCTCGGGCGCCAGTTCCTCCAGGGTCTGCCAGCCGCCGAGTTTGCCGAGGATGGCCGCACGCATGAGTTCGGTCTCAAGGACCATCGTCATCGGGGAGCGGCCCGCAAACCGGCCGTTGAGTTTGAGCCGGCCGGCATGTTCCGCGAGCCAGGCCAGCGCCTGGCGGTGCGGGCGTTGCGGTGCACCGAGGTCGTGGATCAGGCGGCGCAGCAGGTGCCGTTCGCGGCGGACGTCCACGTGAAGCCGCATGAGCTCCGCCGCTGCGGGGGTGTCGGCGAAGGCCTCCGCCATGCGTCCGATCCGGGCGACGCCGGCCGTGGACCCGGCCAGGTGGTCGGCAAGGTAGAGTCCCAGGAGTTTTGCGTCGATGGACGGCGGGATGTGCGGCGCCATGGAATCTCCCCTTGTCGGCGGCGTGGAATCGTCAGTTGACCACACCATACCCCCGCGGGTGTCAGATGTCCTGCCGGTAGACCAGCAGTTTGATGTCCGTTCCCGGGAACCAGCCAGTCGCGGTCGGGAACCCGCTCGAAGCCGGTCTTCTGGTACAGCCCGTGGGCGCTTTCCCAGGTCATGCCGGTAGTGAGGGCCACGCCACGGACCCCGGGCAGCGCCTTCGCGTGCTCGATGATGGCCTGCACCATGGCTTTGCCGGCCCCGCTGCGCTGGACCGCCGGGTCCACCACGAGCATGCGGAACTCCAGTTCGTCGCTGTGGGCAATGTCGGCGTAGGGCTCGCCGGCGACGGCGAGTGTCACGGAGCCGACCACGCGGCCGTCCCGTTCCGCGACCCAGATGGTGGCCTGTGTCGTGGCGCCGGGCAACATCCTGGATCTGCAGCATGTAGGGGTGGTCGGCGCTCTCGAAGTAGCCTGCGGCGAGGTAGGCGTCCCGGGTGATACGCGCGATGGCGTCATAGTCGGCAGGGACGGCGGGGCGGATAACGATTTGCGAATGCACCTGTCCATGGTACGGGCGGGGGCTGGTGCGGTACCGCAAAAGGGCGGGTTCCGTGACTGAACTATCAGGGTGCCGGCAGGCAGGCCCTTAGAGCGGAAACTTGCCGGAAAGTTCAAGCGGTCCGGCGCACGTCCAGGCCTCCAGCCGTTCAGCGGCGGATGGTCCGCCGGCCAGTGTGCCGGTCAGCCGTGGCCGGCGCACCCAGCAGCCGGCTTCTTCGGCGATCAGTGCCCCGGCCGCGAAGTCGTGTTCGTTGAGGCCGCGTTCGCCATAGGCGTCGAGGGTGCCGTCGGCCACGAGGCACAGGTCCAGGGCTGCCGAGCCGAGCCGGCGCAGGTCGGCGAAACCGTCCAGCAGGCTGCCCAGGCCGGCGGACTGCTCGGCCCGGACGTCCGGATCGTAGCTGAAGCCGGTGCCCAGGAGCTGCCCGGTCCGGCCGGGGACCGGCCCCAGCAGCCGGGTCAGCCGGCCCTTTTCCTCCAGCCAGGCCCCTTCGCCCCGTGCGGCGAAGTACGTCCGGCCCAGTGCGGGGGCGTTGACGACGCCGGCGAGCCAGACGCCGTCGGGATCTGCGACCGCCACCGAGGTGCCGTAGTACACGATGTTCCGGATGAAGTTGGTGGTGCCGTCCAGCGGATCGACGGACCAGCGGAAGCCGCTGGGGTCTGCAGGCAGGACGGTGCCGCCTTCCTCCCCCGTGATGGCGTCGTGCGGGCGTGCGGCGGTGATGATGTTCCTGACGGCGGTCTCCGCGGCGACGTCGAAGGCGGTGACCCAGTCCCCGGCGTCGCCCTTGTTGCTGACCTCCAGGGCATCGGCGTTCCGATCCGCCAGCACGGCGGCGCCGGCGGCGGCCGCCGCTTTGGCCACAGCCAGCAGGGTGCCGGGGCCCGCTGCGCCGTCGGAGCCGGAGCTCATTGGGCCTCCGCTTCCCGGTGGTCTTCGCCGTCGCCGTCGCCAGCCGGTGGCTCCGATGACTCCAGCGGCTCCGCGGCGGCGGACGTCTCCGCTGCGTCCTGCGGGCCGTTGGCCAGCAGCGCGCGGAAACCGTCCTCGTCCAGGACCGGGACACCGAGCTGTTCGGCCTTGTCCAGTTTGGTGCCGGCGCTCTCGCCTGCCACGACGTAGCTGGTCTTCTTCGAAACGGACCCGGCTGCCTTGCCGCCGCGGATCAGGATGGCCTCCTTGGCTTCGTCCCGGCTGAACCCCGGGAGGGTCCCGGTGACCACGATTGTGAGTCCTTCCAGGGTGCGCGGGGTGGACTCGTCCTGTTCATCTTCCATCCGGACGCCCGAGGCGGCCCAGCTGTCCACAATTTCGCGGTGCCAGTCCTCGGCGAACCACTCAGTCAGGGCGGCGGCAATAACAGGGCCGACGCCGTCGACGTGCGCCAGTTCCTCCTCGGATGCCCGGCGGATGGCGTCCATGCTGCCGAATGCCGTCGCGAGGGCCCGGGAAGCCCGCGGGCCGACGTGCCGGATGGACAGGGCGACCAGGACGCGCCAGAGCGGCTGGGACTTGGCCTTCTCCAGTTCGCGGAAGAGTTTGACCGTGGTGGCGGTGGGTTTGGACGGCGTTTTGGCGGTGCCCTTGCTGTAGAAGTAGGGCACCAGTTCGAACTCGCCGGTGGCTACGCCCTTGGAACGTTTTTCGCGCCGGATCCGGACACCGGCGAGGTCTTCCGGGGTGAGGTCGAACAGGTTCGCCTCGGTAGTCAGCGGCGGGGTTTCCGGCTCGGCGGGCTGGGTCAGGGCAATGGCGGCTTCCCAGCCAAGGGCCTCGATGTCGAAGGCACCCCTGCCGGCGAGGTGGAAAACGCGTTCGCGCAGCTGCGCCGGGCAGGAGCGTGCGTTGGGGCAGCGGATGTCCACGTCGCCCTCCTTCGCCGGTGCGAGGGGCGTGCCGCAGGCCGGGCATTCGGTCGGCATGATGAAGTCGCGGACCGGCGGGTCCTGCTGATCCCGCAGGGCCAGCACCGGGCCCACGATCTCCGGTATGACGTCCCCGGCTTTGCGCAGCACCACGATGTCGCCGATCTTCACGCCCTTGGCCTTGACGACCTCCTGGTTGTGCAGCGTGGCCATTTCCACCGTGGAACCGGCGACCTTGACCGGTTCCATCACGCCGTAGGGTGTGACGCGGCCGGTGCGGCCCACGTTGACCTGGATGTCCAGGAGCTTGGTGTTCACTTCCTCGGGCGGGTACTTGTAGGCGACGGCCCAGCGCGGCACGCGGGAGGTGTACCCGAGCGCGCGCTGCGTGGCGAAATCATCGACCTTGACCACGATGCCGTCGATTTCGTGGGTGAGGCTGTGCCGTTTGTCCCCGTAGCGGGTGATGAACTCGAGGACCTCTTTGAGCCCGGGCAGCACTTCGAAGAAGGGGCTGGTGGGCAGTCCCCACTCGGCGAGCTGCCGGTAGGTCTCGGACTGGCTGGCGGTTTCGAGTCCCTCGCGGGCACCGATCCCGTGCACGTACATTTTCAGCGGCCGCTTGGCTGTCTCTGCAGGGTCCTTCTGGCGGAGCGACCCGGCGGCGGCATTGCGCGGGTTCGCGAGGGGTGCCCTGCCTGCCTCGATGAGCGCCGCGTTGAATGCGGCGAAGTCCTTGGAGGGGATGAAGACCTCGCCGCGGACCTCCATTTCGGCCGGGATGTTCTCGCCGGTGAGCTGCTGCGGGATCTCCTTGATGGTGAGGACGTTGTGGGTGATGTCTTCCCCGGTGGTGCCGTCCCCCCGGGTGGCGGCGCGGATGAGCACGCCGTCGCGGTAGAGCAGGTTCACGGCGAGGCCGTCGATCTTGAGTTCGGTCAGCCAGGCCGGTGCCCGGTTGCCCGTCCTGGTGATGCCGGCTTCCGCTTTCACAATCCAGGCTTCCAGCTCCTCCAGGGAGAAGACGTCCTCCAGGCTGTACATGCGCTGCAGGTGCTCGACGGCGGCAAAGGCCGCGGAGACCTCGCCGCCGACCTCCTGGGTCGGCGAATCGTTGGCGACGAGCTCGGGGTGCAGTGCTTCGAGCGTTTCCAGGCTCCGGTAGAGCTCGTCGAACTCGGCGTCGGAGATCAGCGGCGCATCCTGCTGGTAGTACGCGAAGCGGTGCCGGCGGACCTCCTCCACGAGCTGCTCGTACCGTTGGCGGACGTCGTCCGAGGGCACCAGCGCCCCGTCGGGATCCTGGTTTTTACGCTGTTCTTCAGTGCCGGCGGCGGTGTTCCCTGTGCTCACAGGACTATCCTGCCCTAGTTCGGGCGCCTTGTCCGGTCAGCGGAGGAGACCGGTCATTCGCTGCCGGGCTGCGCATCGATGACGATGACGGTGACGTTGTCCCGCCCGCCGCTGCGCAAAGCGGCCTGGATCAGTTCGTCCACCGCCGCCTGCGGATCGCCTTCGGCGCTCAGGACGCCGGCAATCTCCTCATCGTCGAGCTCGCCGGTCAGGCCGTCCGAGCAAACCAGCATCCTGTCCCCTGCAGCCACGGGAAGCAGCCAGAAATCGGCTTCGGCCTCGTCGCCGGCACCGAGTGCCCGGGTCACGATGTTCCGGTGCGGATGGATGGCTGCCTGGGCGCGGGTGAGGTGGCCGGCGTCGACCATTTCCTGCACGGCGGAGTGGTCCACGCTGATCTGGGTGAGGGAGCCGCCGCTGAACTGGTAGGTACGCGAGTCGCCGATGTTGACCACGAGCCAATGCGGCACGCCCGAGCGATCCACCACCACTACCCCGGCAAGGGTTGTTCCGGCTCGGGCCCCGGTGGCTTCTCGGATCCTTGCGTTTGCCGCGTGCACGTACCGCTGCACGACGCCGGCGCTGGCCTTCCGGCCACCGCCGGGCAGCCCGGTGATCCCCGCCAGCGTCCGGACGCAGATTTCGCTTGCCACCTCCCCCGCCTCGTGTCCGCCCATGCCGTCGGCGACGGCGAATACGGGGTCCACGGCGATGAGCGAGTCCTCGTTTGTTTCGCGGACCAGGCCACGGTCCGTCCCGAATCCCCAGCGCAGCTGCACCCCTCGGGCAGCGCCGCGCGGCGCGGGGAGAACGGCGTCCGGCTCTGGGTTCATCACAGTCCTAGCTGAGGTTTCGCTGCAAAGATCGACGGCGCTCTTTCACCCGGATGGGCAGCACCGCAGGTCCGACTATGGCACACGCGCGTGCCAACTGAGAAGCCCGTGATTCAGTCCAGGACCAGGCCGCGGCCGCTCCCGCGCTCCAGCCGGACGGGGTGGATCTCTCCGAAGCCGCGGACATCCTCGGCCGGACGGGGCGAGAGGACGAATCGTTCGTCCTGGTCCAGCGCGGCCGCCGTCATCGAATCCACCAGCACCGTTCCCGGATCCGCCAGGGCGGTCAGCCGCGCGGCGAGGTTGACGGTGGGGCCGTAAATGTCGCCGAGCCGGGAGAGCACACGGCCCCAGACCATGGCGACCCGGGCCTGCGGCAGGATCTCGTCGTCGGTGAAGGCCTGCGAGAGGGCCAGCGAGATCTCGGCGCCGGCCGCGGGGGTCTCGGCGATGTACAGGACTTCGTCGCCGACAGTCTTGACCAGCCGGCCGCCGCCGACGGAAATGATCTCGGCGCACTTGTTTTCGAAGCGCTGCACGAGTTGGGCCAGTGATTTTTCGTTCATCCGCCGGGACAGGCTCGTGTAGGAGACGAGGTCAGCGAACCCGACGGCCCTGGCGAGCGGAAGCGGTGCGTCGTCCTCATCGCCTTCCCGGCCTTCCTCGCTCGAGATGAGGCCGGCTTCGGCCCGCACCGCCAGACGCTGGACTCCGGCGTTGAGCTGGCGGCGCCACGAATAGAGCAGCATTTCCTCGAGGGCGTCAACAAGCGACGGCAGCTCACTGACCATGCGCTTCCGGGCCACTGCGTCCGGCACGCCCTGCTGATGGACCAGGTCCTCGACTAGCGCCTCGATCTGCCAGACAACCATCCGGTCCGTCATCTGCCCGATCGCCCGGGTGACGGAGATGGCGGCCTCCTCGGTGATTTTGCCGGTGCGCACAAGGCCCACGATGCCGGACAGCGCGGCCTGGTCCCGTTCGGTAAAGGCCACGTCGTCGTCGCCCAGGTTGGGAAAGCCGAGGGCGCGCCACAGTTTCCTGGCGGACAGGAGGGAGAGTCCGGCACCGGCGGCGACCTCCCGGCGGCGCAGGGTCCGCTCACCGCCGAGCAGCCGGATTTCGAGTGCCTTGGCGGCGAGCCGTTCGGCGGAGACAGTCCCGGTGGCAGGGTTCGCGGTCTCCAACACGGCTGCTTCGAGGGTGGCCGCCTCGACAACAACCTCCGGCGTCCCGGCCTCCCCGTCGTTTACGGGGTTGCCGGCCTCCTGGTGGACGTCCTCAGCGTTCATTGCTTCCACCTTCTCTCGTCTTTTTTCGCCGCATGGTCAGGCCATGGGGTGTGTACCGTGGCATCGGTTCCGGAGATTTGTCCCCGGGGCACATCGTTGATCGCATCCTGCAGGAAGCTCCGGAAGGTCCTGATCTCCGGGACGTCGGGGATCACGGACCGGAACGGGTACCCGGTATCCAAGGATATATTCCCGGACCGCAATATGCGCTGGAGCAGGGTCTGCTCCACCTCGACATCACGCACAGTCTCCAGATACACCTGCTGGTCGCGGCGCCGTAACATGCCGTAACGGGCAACCAAGCGGCGGCTGGTCAGGGTGTAATGCGTGCCGTGCCAGGTCAGGAACCGCGGCAGGCAGTAGCCGAGGATCACCCACGCCGCGAGCGCGGCGCAGCCACCGAGCAGCCAGACATCCCATTCGCGCGTGACCAGCGGAACCAGCCGCGCGGGACCTCCGGTGTGGATCCAGGCACTGGCGTAGGCGCCGAGCGCCGCGAGCAGGACCACCACCAGCGCCGGAACAATCAGTATCCGGGGCTGGGGCCGGGTCATGACGATCACTTGTTCTCCCGGCAGGAGTTCTTTACGCATAACCGCTCTCGCCGCCGGGCGGCGTCCAGGGGCGCAGATGGACAACGTCGCCGGCCGTCACTACGTGCTCGTGATCGGCGGAGTCAGTCACGAGCAGCGACCCGTAATCATCCAGCCGCGTGGCGTGGCCGATGATTTCGTGATCGCCGGGCAATTGGGCACGTACCTGCTTGCCTAGCGTGCTCAGTACGGCCTCGACCCGTTTGTGCAGCGAGGGTCCGCCGGCCATTCCGGCGGCCGGATCGCCGTCGGCGTTGCAGAAGCTGCGGTAGAGCGTGGCAAAGCGGGACAGGTAGCTCTTCAGCAGCCCCGTGCGGTCCGCCGTGGCGGAGTCCTCCAGCATCACCGACGTTGCCGTGGGAACCGGAAGTTCTCCTTCTGTCAGCGTGACGTTCAGCCCCGTGCCGAGGATCACCGGCGGCGCGGCCCCGTCCCCCATCGGCCCGAGCTGTGCCAGGATCCCGGCGATCTTCCGGCCGCGCACGAGGACATCGTTAGGCCATTTGAGCTCCGCCGGGATGCCCGCCGTTTCCAGCAGGGCCTCCCGCAGCGCCAGGGCCGAGAGCAGCGACAGCCAGGAGTAGCTATGGGTGGGCAGCGGCCGGCCGTCGGCATTGACCGGCCGGAGCACGATCGACACTAAAACCGAACTGCGCGGCGGCGCCTCCCAGCGGCGGTCCAACCGGCCGCGGGCGGCACTCTGGTGCTCGGCCGTGAGGACGGACAGATCCGGCCAGGACCGAGGGTCTTCGGTGACGTTGCGAAGGAGGTCGGCGTTGGTGGACCCGGTGGAGTCCACCACCTCGATTTTCGGAATGCCGCAGGCGGCGAGGAATCCGCCGTCGTTGAGGGCGTTCCTGTCCAGAGGGGGACGGTCCGGGGTCTCCTGCACGGCTTCCATGCTTGAATCCTACCGAGTCAGTGCCCCCGCGGCCCCGGCCGGAGCGCCGCCGGAGCGGGAATCCTCAGGAAACTCAGAGGAATATGTCGGCGATCAGCCGGTCCTCCGGCGCACCAAGGCTGTAAGCGGTGAAGTCCGTGACCCCGGCGGCAGCGAGGACCTGCTCATCGGTGTAGAAGTTGCCGGTCCGGCGTCCGGATTCCGGAAGGGCATGGCCCGAAGTCAGGATGGCGTGGGCGGCGTCGGCCATGATTTCGGGGCGCCGGGCGCCGCGGGCAGCCTCGTCGCCGCCGGGCATGTTCCGGATCGCGGCGGTGTCGATCAGGGTGCGGGGCCAGAGTGAATTCACCTGGATCCCCTCGTCCTTGAGCTCCTCGGCGAGCCCGAGCGTGGTCAGGCTCATGCCGTACTTTGCCAGGGTGTAGGCAAGGTGCAGGCCGGCCCACTTGGGGTCCAGGTTCAGGGGTGGCGAAAGCGTCAGGATCTGCCCGGCATCGGACGCCCGGAGCGCCGGCAGGGCGAGCTTGGAAAGCAGGAACGTCCCGCGGACATTGATGTCCTGCATCAGGTCGTAGCGCTTCATGTCCACTGCGGACGTCGGGGAAAGGTCGATCGCCGAGGCATTGTTAATGACGACGTCGATGCCGCCGAAGCGTGCAACCGCAGCGTCAACGGCGGCAGCGACGTCGTCGTCGTTGCGGACATCGCCGACCAGCGGCAGCGCCTGCCCGCCGGCCGCTTCGATCTGCGCGGCGGCGGTATGGACCGTACCCTCCAGCGTGGCATGGGGCTGGCCCGTCTTGGCCAGCAGGACAATATTGGCCCCGTCCCGCGCCGCGCGGGTGGCGATGGCCAGACCGATCCCGCGGCTTCCCCCGGACAGCAGGATGGTGCGCCCGTGAAGGGAACCGGCGGCTTGGTAGGGACCTGCTGCGGCCTGCGCAGCATCGTTGCTAGACGTCATGACCACACTCTAACCGACTTATGTTACCCGCGAGTAACAAGTCGTGTCTCGTGAGACTCGGGCCGAAAATTGTAGGTTACCTACAGCCGTCTGCGCCGGTGGCGTCACTAGACTTGCCTGCAAGGCCCTGTTCTTGTGTGGATTCCGACTAAACCGCTGCACTGTGCAGGCCCTGTGATGCACAAAACATTCAGCGCCCGATCCATCAGCAACAGAGCCGGAGACACTTGATGAGCCACGATCTGACCACGACCGCGGGCAAGATTGCCGATTTCCGCGACCGCCAGGCCCGTGCTGAGCAGCCTTCCGGCCCGGAGGCAATCGAGAAGCAGCACGCCCGCGGCAAGAACACGGCCCGCGAGCGCATTGACCTCTTGCTCGATGCCGGTTCGTTCGTGGAATTCGATGCACTGGCGGTCCACCGCTCCACGGCGTTCGGGATGGAAAAGAAGAAGCCGCTCGGCGACGGCCTGGTCTCCGGCTACGGCACGGTCGACGGCCGTCCGGTCGCCGTCTATAGCCAGGATTTCTCCGTGTACGGCGGCTCGCTGAGCCAGGTCAACGGCGAAAAGATCGTCAAGGTCCAGGAATTCGCAATGCGCACCGGCTGCCCGGTTGTCGGCATCCTCGACGGCGGCGGTGCCCGGATCCAGGAGGGCGTGGCCTCGCTGGCAATGTTCGCGGACATCTTCCGCAACAACGTCCACGCCTCCGGTGTCGTCCCGCAGATTTCCCTCATCATGGGCCCCTCGGCCGGCGGCGCGGCGTATTCCCCCGCCCTGACCGACTACGTGGTCATGGTGGACAAGACCTCGCACATGTTCATCACCGGCCCGGACGTCATCAAAACCGTCACGGGCGAGGACGTGGACATGGAGACCCTCGGCGGTGCCCGGCAGCACAACGCCAACACCGGCACCTCCACCTACCTTGCATCCGACGAAACCGACGCGATCGAGTTCGTCCGGGAACTGTTGGACTTCCTGCCGTCCAACAACCTGTCCGAGGCTCCCGTGCTGGAGAACGAGCAGGAACTGGAGCTTGACGAGGACGATCTCGCCCTTGATGAGCTCATCCCGGACTCGGCCAACCAGCCCTATGACATGCGCAAAGTCATCGAGCAGATTGTGGATGACGCCCACTTCCTGGAGATGCAGTCCCTCTACGCGCCCAATGTGATGATCGGCTATGGCCGGGTCGAGGGCCACACCGTGGGCATCGTGGCCAACCAGCCGATGCAGTTCGCCGGCACCCTGGACATCTCCGCGTCGGAGAAGGCTGCCCGGTTCGTGCGGCACTGCGATGCCTTCAACATCCCCATCATCACGCTGGTGGACGTGCCCGGCTTCCTGCCGGGCAAGGACCAGGAGTTCCAGGGCATCATCCGCCGCGGCGCCAAGCTGCTCTACGCCTACGCCGAGGCCACCGTCCCGAAGCTGACGGTCATCACCCGCAAGGCTTACGGCGGGGCGTACATCGTGATGGGTTCCAAGAAGCTCGGCGCGGACCTGAACCTGGCCTGGCCGACCGCGCAGATCGGTGTCATGGGCGCCCAGGGCGCGGTCAATATCCTGTACCGCCGCGAACTCGCGGCGGCGGCGGAGGCCGGGGGTGACGTCGAAGCGGCCCGTGCCGACGCCATCCGCCAGTACGAGGAAGAACTCCTCAACCCGTACCAGGCCGCGCAGCTCGGCTACGTGGACGCCGTCATCGCTCCGTCCGAGACCCGGGTGCACATCGTCAAGGGCCTGCGCGCGCTGCGGGACAAGCGCGCAGCACTGCCCGCCAAGAAGCACGGGAACATCCCGCTGTGATGCCCGCCGAAGACGCAGCCGCCCCGGCCGGCGCCGCGCCCGCCGCAGCACTGCTGTCCGTGGTCAAGGGCGAACCGACACCGGAAGAACTGGCGGCCCTGACCGCCGTCGTGCTGTCCCTGGGAAGCGCCGCCGGCGCGGCCCCGGAACGGCCCGGGGTCCGGCACTGGATCCGGCGGCAGCAGCTGCGGCTGGCGCCCCGTCCGGGTCCGGACGCCTGGCGCCGCAGCCTCGGCTGAGGCCTGCCGTGACCGGGCGGGTTGCCGGGAAGCGCCCGGCAACCCTTGGACCGGCGCCCCGCCGGGGTTAGTCTCGTCGGGTGACTACCGACATGACTACCCCAGACAAGGCTGCCCCGGTGCGTCCGCACACGGCCATCGACGCCGTTGCCGATGCCTACACGGACACCCTCATCCGGCTGAATCCGAGCTTCGCTACCGAACTCGGGCTGCCGGGCCACGAGACCGAGTACCCCGACTTCTCGCCCGCCGGCCACGCGGGGTTCGCGGCCGCCGCCCGCGAGGCGCTCGCCGCCCTTGACGGCCTGGAGCCAGACGACGACGTCGATGCCGTCACGCTGGACGCCATGCACGAGCGCCTGGGCCTGCAGCTGGAATTCCACGACTCGGGCTGGGACGCCGCCGACCTGAACAACATCGAGTCCCCCGCCCAGCAGATCCGCGCCATCTTCGACCTGATGCCGACGGACACCGCGGAGCACTGGGAGCACATCGCCGGCCGCGCCCACAACGTGCCGGGCGCGATCGACGGGTACATCCAATCGCTGCGGGCCGCCAAGGCTGATGGCAAGATCGCCGCCGCCCGGCAGGTCTCGATCGTGATCGAGCAGGCCACCAAGCACGCGGCCGCCGACGGCTACTTCGCGAACCTCGCTGCGGGCGCCGGCATCAGCACGGGTCCGTTGCCCGGCGCGGTGCGGGCCGCACTCGACACGGGCACGGCCGAGGCGCGCGGGGCCTACTCCCGGCTCGCGGGCTTCCTCAAGACTGAGCTGCTGCCGTCCGCCCCGGACCGGGACGCGGTGGGCCGGGAACGGTACGCCCTCGCATCCCGGTCCTTCCTCGGGGCCACCGTGGACCTGGAAGAAACCTACGCCTGGGGTGTCGAGGAACTTTCCCGGATCATCGCCGAACAGGAAATGGTCGCCGACAGGATCCGCCCCGGCGCCTCGGTTGCGGAAGCCAAAGAGACCCTCAACCAGGATCCCGCGCGCCAGCTCAAAGGCACGGACGCGCTTCAGACCTGGATGCAGGGGCTCTCGGACAAGGCAGTCGCCGAGCTGGCGGGGGTCCACTTCGAGATCCCGGACGTGATGAAGACGCTCGAGTGCCGGATCGCCCCCACCCACGAAGGCGGCATCTGGTACACGGGACCGTCCGAGGACTTCAGCCGGCCCGGCCGGATGTGGTGGTCTGTTCCGGACGGCGAGGACACGTTCACCACGTGGGCCGAGACCACCACGGTGTTCCATGAAGGCGTACCCGGCCACCACCTGCAGGTCGCCACGGCCACCTACCGCCGCGAGCTGCTCAACAAATGGCGCCGCAGCGTCTGCTGGACGTCGGGACACGGCGAAGGCTGGGCGCTCTATGCGGAGAAGCTGATGCAGGAGCTCGGCTACCTTGAGGATCCGGGCGACCACATGGGCATGCTGGACATGCAGCGGATGCGCGCGGCCCGCGTGGTGTTCGACATCGGCGTGCACCTCGAGCTTGAGGTACCCGGGCGCTGGGGCTCAGGCACGTGGACGCCGGAGAAGGGCTATGCATTCCTGGAGCAGAATCTGGCCATCAGCGAAGGGCAGCTGAAGTTTGAGTTTGCCCGCTACCTGGGCTGGCCGGGCCAGGCGCCGTCCTACAAGGTAGGGCAGCGGCTCTGGGAGCAGATCCGGGCCGAGCTCGCCACCCGACCGGGCTTTGACCTCAAGGAGTTCCACACCAAGGCCTTGAATATCGGCTCCGTAGGCCTCGACACTCTTCGGCGGGCGCTGCTGGGGTAAGCCGGTTCCAGGGGCTTGCGGGGAGACAATGACCACACCGGGAGCTGGAATAACTTCATAATCGGGTAGTTTTCCGGCGGATTCGCCGGGATTCCGCGGCCAGCAGCAGAAATGCGCGACTTAACATTTCTCAACATGCGTTCGTCGTGTTACGAATTCCGGGCCTAGCGTGTTCCGGTGAGCACTCAGACAAGCACCCCCTCCTCCGCTGAATCGCGCGGTTTCCAGCTGCCCAAATGGGCCGGCTCGTTCGGCGTCCAGATCATCGCCGCCCTTCTCGTCGGTCTTGGCCTTGGCCTGCTGGCCAAGTACACCGGCAGCACCAAGGCCGAGCCCAACGCCCTCGGCGCCACCCTGCAGACCATCGGCTCGAGCTATGTCTCGTTGCTGCAGACCGCCGTGGTCCCGCTCATCTTCACCGCCGTCGTCAGTTCCATCTCCAACTTGCGCGCCGTTTCCAACGCCGCCCGGCTGGCGTGGAACACCCTGCTCTGGTTTGCCATCACGTCCCTGATCGCGGTGCTGATCGGCATCGGCCTGGGCGTCCTCCTGCAGCCCGGAGCCAACACCGGCATCCCGCAGGAGACCCAGTACGCCGGCAAGTCCGGCAGCTGGTGGGCCTTCCTGACCGGCCTTTTCCCGAAGAACTTCCTGGGCCTCGGCGCCACCACCACCGTGACCGAGGGCGTTGCCAGCACCGCCGTGAGCTTCAGCGTGCTCCAGATCCTCGTGATCGCGATCGCCGTCGGCATCGCCGCACTTAAGGTCGGCAAGGCCGCCGAGCCGTTCCTGGCGCTCAACGCCTCCGCCCTTGCCGTCATCCAGAAAGTGCTCTGGTGGATCATCCGGATCGCGCCGCTGGGCACCGTCGGCCTGATCGGCAATGCCGTGGCCGTCTACGGCTGGGACACCATCGGTTCGCTCGGTAAGTTCACCGCGGCGATCTACACGGGCCTGGCCCTCGTGCTGTTCGTGGTCTACCCGGTCCTGGTGCGCAGCCACGGCCTGTCCGTCCGGCAGTACTTCTCCGGTGTCTGGCCGGCCGTGCAACTGGCGTTTGTATCCCGCTCTTCGGTGGGCACCCTGCCGCTGACCCAGCGGGTAACCGAACGCAGCCTCGGCGTCCCCCGCGCGTACGCCTCATTCGCCGTGCCTTTGGGCGCCACCACGAAAATGGACGGCTGCGCCGCGATCTACCCGGCGATCTCCGCCATCTTCGTCGCCCAGTTCTTCGGCATCCAGCTGGATGTCACCCAGTACGTCCTGATTGCCCTCGTCTCCGTGCTGGGCTCCGCCGCCACGGCAGGGACCACGGGCGCCGTCGTTATGCTGACCCTGACGCTTTCCACCCTGGGCCTGCCGCTCGCCGGCGTAGGCCTGCTGCTGGCCATCGATCCGATCCTGGACATGGGCCGCACGGCCGTCAACGTCGCCGGGCAGGCGCTCGTTCCGACCATCGTGGCCAAGCGCCAGGGCATCCTGGACGAGTCGCTCTACAACGCCCCGCGCACCGGCGATCCGTTCACGGACGACGCCGATGATGCGGCCGCCGCCGCGGACGCGGGACCGGTTACTGCGGACCCCGCAACGGTCCCCGCTTCCTCGCGCATGGCGCCGGATACCCGCGAAATGGCTGACGCGAAGGCTTAGAACACGATACGCAATGCCGCCAGCCGCTCCGACGCGCCCGGGTTGCCGGCTACCACGGTGAGTCCGGTATCAGGTGAGCGTCCGGAGAGGCGGCGGCAAAAGTCCACGCCGTCAGCAGCGATCCGGCACGCGGTGCCATCCTGCGGACCGAGTCGCCAGGTCCCGGAAATTTCTCCGGTCAGTTCGATCTCGACGTCGGGACCATCCGCCCACTCCACGGACACGTCACGCATGACCTGGCCCACAACCATCCTGTCGGCCTCCGTGGAGGTCCGCGGGACGCCGGTGGCCCGGGACATATCAATGCCGTGCATCCAGGCATCACGCAGGTAGATCGTCGAGAAGAGATAGCCGATCCGCAGCGGCCGTCCACCCGGCGCCATGGTCTTGTCCACGGGGATCCCGCCCAACAGGGTGGGAAAGGTTGCTGCGCGTTGCGCCACCTTCGGGGTGTTGGCGCGGTAGCGGGCGACGACGTCGCCGTTGGGGTCCCGGGAATGATCGTCGACTTGCTGCTGGTTGGCGGGGACGGAGACAGCGCCTCCATCTGTCCGGCGAGTCCGGACATAACCGGCGAGGTAGCAGGCTGCTGCCTCGTGCCGATCAGTGGCCGGGATATCTGTAGCGGTGATGGTCGATGAGCTCATGATTCCTGCCTTTGTGCGTAGTGTTCCAACCACATGGTCACCGCGGGGTCGACCAGGCGGGAGAACCGCCCCGATGCCGGATCCGCGGCAGGCTCGTTGGCTAATTGTTGGGATACGACCCCGGCGATCACCGAGATAAAGAGCAGAAGCGCGTCGTTGCCGGCAGCAGCCGGTGGTCCAGCCAGCCCTGCCGGACAGCGAGTGCCAGGAGCGCCCGCAAATCCTCGACCATGTCACGGCTGGCGGCAAAAGCTTCGGGTGACGGTTCAAATCCGGGCACGGGGCGCCAGTTCAGCAACTGCGCCGCCACCGGGTTAGCCAAGGACCACGTGACGTAGGCCAGGGCGCCCGCACGGATCGCTGCCAGCGGCGCCTCAGCGTGGCGCGGGTCGGACCCGGCTGCCACAACTGCACCGCGAAGCTCGAAGGCTCCGCGCTCAAAAAGTGCGTCATAGATGGCGTTTTTGGACGGAAAGTACCCGTACAGGGAGGGTGGCTTCATGCCCACGCTGCGGGCCACGGCGGAGAGGGACATACCAGCCACCCGGTCCCGCTCCATGAGCCGGACGGCGGCCGTGAGAATCTCCTCTTTGGTGGACTGCCGGCGTCGGGTGCGCCGATCCGGGCCAATGCTCATGCCCCATGGCGCGCCTAATGCCATTAGGAAAACAAGGGGGCGTTAGGAACTCAGTAACGACGGATCCCCCCGGTGCACCGGGGGGATCCGTCGTCAGGGCGCCGGTCAGGGCGCTACAGCTGCTGCGTGGGCGGGATGCCTAGCGGCCGCCGCCGCCGATCACGCCCTGTTCGACGGCCTTGGTCACGGCGTCGGCCTCGGCCTGCGTGAGCTTGCCGTCGGCCACGGCTGTATCCAGCTTGGCCTTCAGCGCCGTGGCGCGCTCCGACTGCGCCTCGGCGCGAAGCTCTTCGAGTGCCGCGGTGACTGTGGACTCTTCGATACCCAGCGCTTCGGCCAGGGCCTTGGCCATCGATGACTCGATGGCAGACCGGTCCGGCTTGGTGCCGTCCGCCGGCGGGGTGGCCGGCTTGTTGGCTTCCCGGAAGGCCGTCAACGCATCGGAGACCTTGCTTTCGTCGACGCCAAGCTTGGCGGCAAGGGCTGCAACCTGCTGGCCGCGATCCATACCTCGTCCGTGCCCGCCGCGCTTACCGTTTCCCTTGTCACCGGACCCGGCGTCGGCGGTAGCCGTCGAGCCAGTGCTGTCGGCGGTGGCCGTCGAGCTAGGGCTCGGGGTGGTGGCCGCGGTGGCCGCCGACGTCACGCCGAGCCCGGCGCCGAGGGCCAGGGCGCCGGCTGCGAGGCCGAGGGTGAGTCTCTTCGTTTGTGACATTGTTTCTCCTCTGTCGGCCGCGTAGTTGCGGCTGGTGGTGGTGAAGTCTCTTTCCGAGACGTAAATCCAGTCTGCGACGGCGGGTTCTGCAGGAGCTGTCCGGAACCTTTCGTTCTGCTGTGAATGCCGCCCCGCCCCGGCCCGCGGCGAACCGGTAGGCTTCGGGCATGCTGATCGTTACGTCGGACAACATTCCCGGCCACCGGATAGACGCCGTCTTCGGCGAAGTCATGGGCTTGACCGTCCGCGCACGGCACCTCGCGGCGCAGATGATGGCCGGATTCCGTTCAATCGGCGGCGGGGAACTGCCGGAGATGACCCGCGCCCTGTACGAGAGCCGCCAGCAGGTGATGGCCCGGATGGTCGCCGAGGCGGAACAACGGGGCGCCAACGCCATCGTTGCCATGCGGTTCGACACCTCGGAACTCGGACCGAACTGGACCGAAGTCTGCGCCTACGGCACGGCGGTGTTCGCCATACCGCTCGCGGCCGGTGAACCCGGCGCGACGGGCCAATCGATCCAGCTCACCGAAGCCGGGCCGGGAGCGCCGCAGTAAGGCCGCCCACTCCGCCACGCCGGCAAAAGATTGCGCAGAGTGCAAAGATGCACGTAGTGTAACGCCATGACCACCCCCCGGACCGGACCACCGGAGCCTGCCCCGTCGCGTCGCGAACTGAACAAGGCAGCTACCCGGCAGTCCATCACCGACGCGGCGCTCGGCCTGCTCCGCAGCCGCGGGCCCGGCAACTTCACTGTCGAGGACATCGCCGATGCCGCGGGAATCTCCCGCCGGACGTTCTTCAACTATTTCGCCAGCACCGAGGCCGCTATTGCCTCCATAACGTTCAGCTTCCTGGACACCGCCCTCCAGCAGTTCCGGCGCCGGCCGGCCGACGAGCCCATCATGGAAGCGGCCCGCGCCGCCCTGGTCGAGCTCGCCGACCCGATGACGGTTGCGCCGGTGGCGGAGCTGCACAGCCTGGGTCAGTCCAATCCCCAGCTGAGCCGCTCGGAACTCGAAGCCTGGGACCACTGCACCGAACAGATCATCCAGGCCGCCCGCGAACGGGTCGGCAAAGGCAACCCCGCCGCCGACGGCGTTGCCGACGGAGTTGCCGACGGAGTTGCCGACGGCGGAACAGGAACCGATGAACTGTATCTCCGCGCCCTGGCAGGTTCGGTCATTTCGTGCGGGAAGGCCGCCATGGACGTCTGGTTCGCCCGGTGCGGCGGCGACCTCAGCCCGGCTTCGCTGGCCACCCTCCGGCAGCTCCTGATCGACGCCGTGAGCCTGCTGGGCTCCGGCTTCGCGGGCCCGGCGCCCGGGCCGCCCGACGGCCCGGCCGCAACGTCCCCTAACTCCACCCCACCCCCAGAACGGCGCTGACATGGCACTTTTGCTCTACCGGCTCGGCAAGTACTCCTACCGGCACCGCTGGCTCGTCATCTCCCTCTGGCTTGCCGTGATGGTGGCTGTCGGCGGAGCCGCCGCGGCCTTCCACGGCACCATGTCCAATAACTTCCAGATCCCCGGCACCGAGACCCAGCAGGTGGCGGACAAGCTCAAGAAGGAACTTCCCGCCGCCTCCGGCGGTTCGGCCGGGATTGTCTTCGAAGCCGGCGGCGCACCGTTCAGCCAGGCGGGCAAGGACGCGGTTTCCGCGGCCCTGACCAAGCTGGAGACGCTCCCCGATGTCCAGTCCACGGTGGATCCCTTCGCCACACAGGCCCAGCTGGAACAGGCCGCCGCAGAGCTCGCCGCCGGCGAGCAGCAGGCGGCAGCCGGCCGGAAACAACTGGAGCAGTCCGCCGCCGAACTCGCCGCCGGCAAGGCCCAGCTCGCTGCCGCCGAACAGCAAATGGCCGCGGCCGGTTTGCCGCCCGGCGTCATCAAAGCGCAATTAGGCCAGCAAAAAGCGGCCCTGGCCGCCGGGCAGGAACAGCTCGACGCCGGCACCCGGGAACTCGATGCCGGAGATGCCCGGATCGCCCTGGCCAAGCGCCAGCTCGACGCCTCCCAGGGCTTGCGGCTCGTCTCGGCGGACGGCACGGCCGCGATCGCCCAGGTCCAGTTCAAGACCTCCATCAACGGCCTCGCCCCCGAGGTCCGCCAGCAGGTCCAGGACATCGCCGGGGAAGTGTCCGCGGCCGGCGTCACCGCCTACGCCAGCAAGGAAATCACCGAGGATATCTCCGAGCTGTTCGGCATCTCCGAGATCCTGGGCATCGCTATCGCTGCCCTGGTCCTGATCGTCATGCTCGGCACCCTGATCGCGGCCGGCCTGCCCCTGTTGATGGCCCTCGTCGGCGTCGCGGTCGGCGTCGGCGGTACCTTCGCGCTCAGCGGCGCCGTGGACATGAGCTCCATCTCCCCCATGCTCGCCCTGATGCTGGGCCTCGCCGTCGGGATCGACTACTCCCTCTTCATTGTCAACCGGCACCGCGGCCAGGTCCTGGCGGGCATGGACCCGGAGGAATCCGTCGCCCTCGCCACGGGAACCTCGGGCAACGCCGTGCTCTTCGCCGGCCTGACCGTCATCATCGCCCTCGCCGCGCTGGTCATCCCCGGCCTGCCCTTCCTGGCCGTGATGGGACTCTCCGCCGCCGCCACGGTGGCGGTCGCCGTCGTCGTCGCCCTGACGCTGACCCCCGCGGTCCTGTCCGTCATCGGTTCGAAACTCATCTCGAAGCGGGCGTGGGCGAAGGCCGCGAAGCACAACGCGGAGCCCGGCCACGAGAGCGAGGACCGGGCCAGCGACGAACGCCGCAGCAGCCGCGGCTGGGGCGGGCTCGTTACCCGGCACCCGATCGTTGCGCTCCTGGCGGGCGTGGCACTGCTGGGCATCATCGCCCTGCCGGCCGGACAGTTGCGGCTCGCATTGCCCGACGGCGGCTCGGAGCCGGTCGATTCGCAGGCCTACAAGTCCTACGAAGTCACCGGACGCAGCTTCGGTGCGGGCACCACCGGCCCCATCGTCGTCGTCGGGGACCTCCCCGCCGGGCTGAGCGAGGCGGAAGCACAGGCCAAGCAGCTGGACGTCGCCGACGCCCTGCGCAGCGTGGACAACGTCAGCGCCGCCGTGCCGGTCGCCCTCAGCACGGACCGCCGCACGGCCGTCTTCCAGGTCATCCCGGCAGAGGGCCCGGCCAGCGCCAGCACCGTCCAGGTGGTCTCGGATCTGCGCGGCAACAAGGCCGCGATCGCGGAGGCCACGGGCGTCAGCATCGGGCTCACCGGCCAGACCGCCGGGAACGTGGACGTCTCGGCCAAGCTGGGCGACGCCCTGCCCCCGTACCTGGCGATCGTCGTCGGGCTCTCGCTGATCCTGCTGCTGCTGGTCTTCCGCTCGATCGTGGTGCCGCTGCTGGCCACCGGCGGATTCCTGCTCTCCCTTGCCGCCGCCTTCGGCGCCGTCGTCGCCGTGTACCAGTGGGGCTGGCTCGGGACCGTGTTCGACGTCCCGAACCCGGGCGCGGTGCTCAGCTTCCTGCCGATCATCCTGATCGGGGTGCTGTTCGGCCTGGCCATGGACTACCAGGTCTTCATCGCCTCCGGCATGCGCGAGTCCTACATGCACGGCGAGTCGGCCAAGCACGCGGTCCGCTCCGGTTTCAGCCACGCCGCGGCTGTGGTGGCCGCGGCCGCGATCATTATGGTCAGCGTGTTTGCCGGCTTCATCTTCTCGCACCTGACCATGGTCCGGCCGCTCGGGTTCGCGATGGCGTTCGGCGTGCTGGTGGATGCTTTTGTGGTCCGGATGACGATCGTCCCGGCCGTCATGTACCTGCTCGGCGAGAAGGCCTGGTGGCTGCCGCGCTGGCTTGACCGCATCCTGCCGGATGTTGACGTGGAAGGCGCGAAGCTCCGCGGCCAGGACGCCGGCGGCGATGCGGCCGCCGTGGAACCAATCGAGGCCGCGGCCCGGTGAAGCCACACCTAAGCAACGCGGGGTCACTTTTGGCCCATAAATCCCCTCCGGATGGGCCAAAAGTGACCCCGCGTTGCACTGTTGCGGTGAACTAGGCTGGTGCGGTGACCCGCCTCATTCTTGCCTCCCAGTCCCCCGCCCGCACCAAGCTGCTGACCGACGCCGGCATCGCCCACGAGATCCTGGTCTCGGACGTGGACGAGGACGCGGTCCAGGCCCGCTACGGCGTGACCGACCCGCACGATACCGCGCTGCTGCTGGCCCGCGCCAAGGCCGAGGCCGTCGCTTCGCTGCCCGAGGCGGAGGGCGCCCTGGTGATCGGCTGCGATTCGGTCTTTGAGTTCGACGGCGAGGCGCACGGAAAGCCGTACACCGCTAACGTCGCCCGGGAACGGATGCTCCGGATGAGCGGCAGCAAAGGGGTGCTGCACACCGGCCACTGGCTGGTCGACTGCCGCGACACGGACGGCGGCCCGGACGGGACGGTTGCCGGCTCCGGCGCGACGCTGGGATCCGTCACCTCCGCCGAGGTGCACTTCACTGAGATGACGGAGACCGAAATCGACGCCTACATCGCCACCGGCGAGCCGCTGCACTGCGCGGGTTCGTTTACGATCGACGGCTTCGGCGGGGCTTTCATCCACAAGGTCGACGGCGACCCCCACACCGTCGTCGGGCTGTCCATTTCCACGCTCCGCGCGCTGCTGGATCACGCCGGCGTCGGCATCACCGAGCTGTGGAACACCGGGCAGGCGAGTCCCGCCGAATAGCGGGCCGGAGTGGGCTATTTCGCGTCCTCTTGTAGCAACCCTACAAAGCCTGCTCCGTTTACGCGCGGATTCCGCAAGTAATATCGGCGGACCCCACAAAACCGCGCTAGGCTCCCAGAAGGAAAGAAGGAGACGCCTTGTCAGCAAATTCGGAGCAGTCCGCAAATCCAGTGCCCGCAACCGCCGCCGGCACCCGCCCGATGAGCAAGGTGCTGGTCGCCAACCGCGGCGAAATCGCCGTGCGCATCATCCGTGCCGCCCGCGATGAAGGGCTCGCCTCGGTGGCGGTGTACGCGGACCCGGACCGGGACGCCCTGCACGCCCGGCTGGCCGATGAGGCGTACGCGCTCGGCGGCAACACCGCCGCGGAGTCCTACCTGGTGATGGACAAGCTGATCGAGGTGGCCCACCGCTCCGGCGCCGACGCCATCCACCCCGGCTACGGCTTCCTGGCCGAAAACGCCGAGTTCGCCGCCAAGGTCATCGACGCCGGCATCACCTGGATCGGCCCCTCCCCGGCCGCGATTTCCGCTTTGGGCGACAAGGTCCAGGCCCGCCACATCGCCGAAAAGGTCGGCGCCCCGCAGGTCCCCGGCACGGCCGACCCGGTGGAATCCGCCGAGGAAATCCTTGAATTCGTGGATAAGTTCGGCCTGCCCGTCGCCATCAAGGCGGCCTTCGGCGGCGGCGGACGCGGCATCAAGGTGGCCCGCACCCGCGAGGAAATCCCCGAACTCTTCGAGTCCGCCGTACGTGAGGCCGTGGCAGCCTTCGGCCGCGGCGAGTGCTTCATCGAACGCTTCCTGGACGCCCCGCGCCACGTCGAAACCCAGTGCCTGGCCGACGCCCACGGCAACGTCGTCGTGGTCTCCACCCGCGACTGCTCGCTCCAGCGCCGGAACCAGAAGCTTGTCGAGGAAGCCCCCGCACCGTTCCTCACCGACGAACAGAACCAGCGGCTCTACGACTCCTCCAAGGCCATCCTCAAGGAGGCCGGCTACCTCGGCGCCGGAACCTGCGAATTCCTTGTGGGCCAGGACGGCACCATTTCCTTCCTTGAGGTCAACACCCGCCTCCAGGTGGAGCACTGCGTCTCCGAGGAAGTCACCGGAATCGACCTCGTCCGCGAACAGTTCCGGCTGGCACGCGGCGAGGAACTCGGTTACGGCGACCCCGAGGTCCGCGGCCACTCGATCGAATTCCGGATCACCGGCGAGGATCCGGGCCGGAACTTCATGCCCGCCCCAGGAACCATCACCGGGCTGAAGAACCCGACCGGCCCCGGCATCCGGATCGATTCCGGCGTGGAGCAGGGCGACGTCATCAGCGGCAACTTCGACTCCATGCTCTCCAAGCTGATCGTCACCGGCGCCACCCGCGCCCAGGCACTGCAGCGGTCCCGCCGGGCCCTCGAGGAAATGGTGGTCGAGGGCATCCCCACCGTCATCCCCTTTGACCTCGCCGTGGTCACCAACCCGGACTTCGCCCCCGCCGAGGGCCCGTTCAAGGTCCACACCCGCTGGATCGAGACGGCCTTCGTCAACGACATCCCCGCCTGGACCCCGACCGGCGCCGGCGACGAGGAGTCCGACGCCGGCGAACGCCAGCGCGTCGTCGTCGAGGTCGGCGGCAAGCGCCTCGAAGTCGTCCTGCCGGCATCGCTCGGCTCCGGCACCGGCGGCGGCACCGCCGCCAAGCCGGCCAAGTCGAAGAAGCGTACCCGCACCGGTGGCGCCGCGGCCGCGGCCAGCGGCAATGCCCTCACCTCCCCCATGCAGGGGACCATCGTGAAGGTGGCCGTCTCGGAAGGTGCCCGTGTCGCCGAAGGAGACCTCGTCGTCGTGCTCGAAGCCATGAAGATGGAGCAGCCGCTTACCGCGCACCGGTCCGGCATCATCATCGGGCTCGTGGCGGCTCCCGGCGAGACCGTCTCCGCGGGTGCCGTGATCGCCCTGATCGAAGACGGCGACGCGGAGTAACCGCTCCCCCGGCAGGGGCCGGGCCCGGCGCGCCGCTGGCGTGCCGGGCCCGGCCCCTGCACACTGGGTCTGTGAAACCCTTCCTGCTCCTTGCCTCCCGGGCCGAGGACGACGCCGCCGAAGACGAATACCACGCCTACCTGCGCTACGGCGGGCTCACCGCCGGGCAGCTGCGCCGCATCCGGATGGAAGCCGGCCCGCTGCCGGAGCTGGACCTCAACGACTATTCCGGCGTGATCGTGGGCGGAAGCCCGTTCACCTCCAGCGACCCGGAAGAGGAGAAAAGCGCGGCCCAGAAACGCGTGGAACGCGAACTCTCCGCCCTCCTGGACCGGATCGTTGAAGCCGACTTCCCGTTCCTGGGCGCCTGCTACGGCGTCGGGACGCTGGGCCTGCACCAGGGCGCCGTCATCGATCGGACCTTCGGCGAAGGAATCGGCGGGGTCACCATCAGGCTGACCGAAGAAGGCCTGCTGGATCCCCTGCTCAAGGGCATCCCCGAACACTTCACGGCCTTCGTGGGCCACAAGGAAGCCGTCCGGGCGTTGCCTGCCCACGCCGTGCTGCTGGCAGGATCCCTGTCCTGCCCCGTCCAGATGTTCCGGATCCGCAACAACCTCTACGCCACCCAGTTCCACCCCGAGCTCGACGCCGAGGGTCTGATCACCCGGATCGACATCTACCGCCACGCCGGCTACTTCCCGCCCCATTCGGCCGAGGAGCTGATCTCCGCCGCCCGCCTGGTCAGCGTCACGGAACCGATGACCATCCTGCGGAACTTCGTGGAGCGGTACGCCGTCTAGCCGCAGACGCAGGAAGGCCCGGCGTGTTCACCGAACACACCGGGCCTTCCTGCGGAAACGCAGTCGTCAGGCGACGTTGTTCTCGTAGTCGAGATCGCGGGTTTCCTTGCTGACATACAGGGCGATGAGCGTCAGCACGGCCATGGCGGTCAGGTAGATACCCACCAGCACGGGGCTGCCGTCTCCCAGTTCCCAGAGCCAGACGGCGATGAACGGGGCGACGGCTGCGCCGAGGATGCTCGCGACGTTGTAGCTGACCGCGGAACCGGTGTACCGGACGTTGGTCGGGAACAGCTCCGGCAGCAGTGCGCCCATCGGACCGAAGGTCAGGCCCATCAGCGAGAACCCGATGACCAGCAGGCCCATGGTGCCGACGAAGCCGGCGCTGAAGAGCGGCACAAACAGCAGGCCGAAGACGAAGATTCCGCCGGTGACGGCGAGGAGCATCTTGCGGCGGCCGTACTTCTCGGCCAGCGGCCCGGAGACCAGGGTGAAGATCCCGAAGAACACGACGCCGGCAATCAGCATCCAGAGGAAATCGTTGCGGGTGTAGCCCAGGCCGGGAACGAACGCTGCCGCTGCCGCCTCGGTCATCGGCTTCCCGGCCTTCTCGGCTGCGGCCTTGGCGGCATCGAGGCTGGAGGCCCGGGTGCCGTAGGTCAGCGTGAAGGTCGTCATCAGGTAGAAGAGCACGTAGGTGGCGAGCATGATGAAGGTGCCCAGGATCAGCGGGCGCAGGCTCGTCTTGAAGACGCGGGCGAGCGGGAGCTTGGCGACTTCCTTGGATTCAAGCACCTTGGTGAAGGCCGGGGTTTCGATCAGTTTCAGCCGGACGTAGAGGCCGATGATGACCATGACGGCGCTGAGCAGGAACGGCACGCGCCAGCCCCATGAGGCAAAGGCTTCCGGCGACAGCGCGTAGCTGAAGACCAGGAAGATGACGTTGGCGATGATGAAGCCGATCGGCGCACCAAGCTGCGGGAACGTGCCGTAGATGGCGCGCTTGTTGGCGGGGGCGTTCTCGGTGGCGAGCAGCGCGGCGCCGCTCCATTCGCCGCCGAGCGCCAGGCCCTGGGCGAAGCGCATGACCACAAGCAGTGCCGGGGCCCAGAATTCCCAGCCCGGGACCAGCGCGGTGGGCAGGCAGCCGATGAGGAAGGTCGCGATGCCCATGGTCAGCAGCGAGGCGACGAGGGTGCCCTTCCGGCCGAACTTGTCGCCGAAGTGGCCAAAGACGATCGAGCCGAGCGGCCGGGCGATGAACGCGACGCCGAAGACGGCGAAGGAGCTCAGCAGCTGGGTGGTCTCGTTCTGGCCCGGGAAGAACAGCTTGGGGAAGACGAGCACGGCGGCGGTGGCGTAGACGTAGAAGTCGTAGAACTCGACGGTGGTGCCGATGAGGCTGGCGACAATCACGCGTCCGCGCGAGTTCACCGGCTTGCCGGCCCCCTGCTGAGTCAGAGTGGCATTGGAGGACATCAGGAACGCTTTCTTGAGGACCGGACGGGGCTGCGGCGCAGGAACGCGCCAGAGACCGCCCGGACAATGGGAAGAGGGTAGGGCTCGATAATAGTTCCCGACCATCCGGTCAGTGGATAAATGTCCACCATTTGGACATTCGAGCATTGTCTCACGTGATGGACCTCACAGTTGACCTCACCGGCGCCTCACGCCTCCGGATAGGCGCCGATAGGCAAACGTCACAGCCCGTTAACAAACGGCGACGGTTCCCGAAACGCAAGATCTCTACCTTGGAAGGACAACACCCCCGAAGGAGGTCTCCCCCGTGACTGCCGAAAGCACCGCACCTGTCCGCGACACCCGCGCCGCTGACACCCTGACCCTTGAGCACCGGCCCGGCCGCTGGATCGCCAACTGGGACGCTGAGAACAAAGAGCAGTGGGAGTCGGTGGGCCGTCCCATCGCCCGCCGGAACCTGAACTGGTCCATCTTCGCCGAGTTCCTCGGCTTCGTCGTCTGGCAGCTCTGGTCCATCGTCGTCGTCCAGCTCCCCGCAGCCGGCTTCACGTTCACCACCTCCGAGATCTTCTGGCTGATCTCGATGCCCAGCCTCGTCGGAGCGACCCTCCGGATCCCCTACACCTTTATGGTCCCCCGCTTCGGCGGCCGCAACTGGACCATCGTCTCGGCCCTGCTGCTCCTGATCCCCTCCATCGGACTGGCCCTGTGCGTCTCCAACCCGGCCACGCCGTTCGGTGTGATGCTGCTGGTCGCGGCCCTCGCCGGCTTCGGCGGCGGCAACTTCGCCAGCTCAATGGCGAACATCACCTTCTTCTACCCGGCACGGGAAAAGGGCTGGGCCCTGGGCCTGAACGCCGCAGGCGGCAACCTCGGTGCCGCCGTCGCGCAGCTGGCCGTTCCGATCGCCATCACCCTCCTGGCCGCCGGCACCGTGAACCTCCCGGCAGCCGGACTCATCTGGGTTCCGCTCATCCTGGTGGCGGCCTTCGGCGCCTACAAGTACATGGACAACCTCACCAGCGCCAAGGGCGATGTGGCCGGTTCGCTCGCCGCCTTGAAGGAACCGCACCTGTGGATCATGGCGCTGCTGTACATCGGCACCTTCGGCTCGTTCATCGGCTTCGCCGGCGTCTTCCCCAAGCTCATCAAGGACTACTTCCCGGAGTTCTCCTCGATCGGCGTCGGGACCGTGGCACTGTCGCTGGCCTTCCTCGGCCCGCTGGTCGGCTCCCTGGCCCGCCCCTACGGCGGACGCCTGGCGGACCGCCGCGGCGGCGCCCGGATGACCGTGACTGCCTTCGCCGCCATGGCCGTGATCACGCTGACCATGGTCTGGACCCTGCCGCTGAAGAACTTCTGGCTCTTCCTCTTCCTGTTCCTGCTCCTCTTCACCGCCAGCGGCTTCGGCAACGGCGCGACGTACCGGATGATCCCGGTCATCTTCGCCACCACCAGCCGTGCCGCCCGCTCCGGCGCCACCGCGGTGCACACGCAGCGCCTCGCGTCCTCGGCCCTCGGCCTCATCTCGGCCATCGGCGCCTACGGCGGCTTCGTCATCCCGCAGGTCCTGAACGCCTCCAACAGCGCCAGCGGCTCCTACACCCCGGCGTTCTACGGTTTCGTCGGCGCCTACGTGCTGATGCTCACCGTGTGCTGGTTCTTCTACATCCGCAACGCCAACCGCAACGGAAACGGACACGTCTAACATGACCCCCAGCGCCGCCACGCACTGCCCTTACTGCGCCCTGCAGTGCGCCATGACGCTAACCCCTTCCAAGGCTCTGACCCCGGCTGCAACGCCGGGGTCAGACCCCGTGGTGGCCGCACCGGCACCACGGGTGCCCGCTCCGGACGCGGTGACGCCGAGTACCGTGGCACCGGAGGCGCCTCCGCTGGACGTCAGCGGACGCGACTTCCCCACCAACCGCGGCGGCTTGTGCCGCAAGGGCTGGACGTCGGCGTCGCTTCTGAACCACCCCGGCCGTGTCACCGAACCGCTGCTCAAGGGCCCCGACGGCGTCCACCGTCCGATCAGCTGGGACGACGCGCTCGCGTACGTCACCTCGGCCGTCAAGCAGACCCGCGCCCTGCACGGGCCGGACGCCGTCGGCGTGTTCGGCGGCGGCGGCCTGACCAACGAAAAGGCCTACCAGCTGGGCAAGTTCGCCCGGCTGGCCCTGGGCACCTCACGGATCGACTACAACGGACGCTTCTGCATGTCCTCCGCCGCTGCGGCCGGCATACGCGCCTTCGGCCTGGACCGCGGGCTGCCGTTCCCGCTTGAGGACCTCGACGCCGCCAGCACCATCCTGATGCTCGGCTCCAACGTCGCCGAAACCATGCCCCCGTTCGTCCAGCACCTCCAGGGTGCCCGCGACGCCGGCGGGCTGATCGTGGTGGATCCCCGCCGCTCCGCCACCGCGGCCTTCACCTCTGACGGCGGCGGCCTGCACCTGCAGCCGCTGCCCGGCACCGACCTCGCCCTCCTGCTGGGGCTGGCCCACGTGGTGGTCCACGAGGGCCTGGCCGATGCGGAGTACCTCGCAGCCCGCACCACCGGCTACGACGCGCTGGTCCGCAGCCTCGCCTCCTACTGGCCGGAACGGGTGCAGTCCCTCACCGGCGTGCCTGCCGGGCTGATCCGGGACACCGCACGGCGGCTGGCCGACGGCGCCACGAAGGGCGGCAGCTACATCCTCACCGGCCGCGGCGTGGAACAGCACGTGGACGGCACGGACACCGCCACCGCCGCGGTGAACCTCGCGCTGTTGCTCGGCCTGCCGGGCTCCGCGCGCAGCGGCTACGGCACCCTCACCGGCCAGGGCAACGGCCAGGGCGGCCGCGAACACGGCCAGAAAGCCGATCAGCTCCCGGGCTACCGCAAAATCACGGACCCCGCCGCCCGCGCCCACATGGCGAAAGTCTGGGGCGTTCCCGAGCCGCTCATCCCCGGCCCCGGCCTCCCCGCCGTCGAACTCCTGAAGTCCCTCGGACAGCCCGACGGCGTCCGCTGCCTCTTCGTGCACGGCGCCAACGTGGCCGTCTCCGCCCCGGACGCCAACGCCGTTATCGCCGGCCTGCGCAGCCTGGACTTCCTGGTGGTGTGCGACTTCTTCCTGTCCGAGACCGCCGCCGAGGCGGACCTGATCCTGCCGGTGACGCAATGGGCCGAGGAGGAAGGGACGCTGACCAACCTCGAGGGCCGGGTGCTCCGCCGCCGCCGCGCGCTCGCTCCGCCGCCCGGGGTCCGCAGCGAATTGTGGATCATGGCCCGGCTCGCCGAGGCCCTGCACGCCCCCTCCACCTTCAGCGAGGACCCGGAAACCGTCTTCGAGGAACTGCGCCTGGCCTCCGCCGGCGGCCTGGCCGACTACTCCGGGATCACCTACGCCATGCTGGACCGCGGCGAAGCCGCCTACTGGCCCTACCCCGCCGGCAGCGACGGCACCCCCCGGCTGTTCCGCGACTCCTTCGCCCACGCCGACGGCCGCGCCGTCCTCACCGCCGTGACGCCCCGGCGTCGGGCCTCTGCTCCTGCTGCTGCGGATGCTGAAACGGTCCGCCGGAACCGCGGCGGCACGCCGATGACGCTGATCACCGGCCGGCTGCTCGAGCACTACCAGTCCGGCGCGCAGACCCGCCGGGTGTCCGCGCTCGCCGAGGCCCAGCCCGAGGCCCGCCTGCAGCTTCACCCCGCGGCGGCCGCCGCCCAGGGCATCGCCGACGGCGACCTCGTCTCGATCTCGAACGGGCGCGGCGAGGTCGCCTGCCGGGCCGCCCTGAGCACGGACATCCGCCCGGAAACGGTGTTCCTGCCCTTCCACTTCCCGGAACTGGAGAGCGCCAACCGCCTCACCGAGGCGGCCACGGACCCCATCTCCGGGATGCCCGAGTTCAAGACCAGCAGGGTGTGGATCCGGCCGGCTGCGTCCGTCCGCGTTCCTGAATTCCCCGTACTTCAAGCAGAGGAGTCCTCATGAGTGAGCGGATTGTGGTGGTGGGCTTCGGTCCCGTGGCCGCGCGGCTGATCGATGAACTGCTGCCGGCCGTGCGCGGCGGCCTGGCCCGGCTGACGGTCATCGGCGAGGAACCCGAAGCGGCCTACAACCGGGTGCTAGTCGCGGACCTCGGCGTCGGCCGCACCACCGAGGCTGCACTGGCCCTGGCCGACGCCGCCGCCCTGATCGCCGACGGCGTCGACGTCCGGCTGGGCGTCCGGGTCCGCCGCGTGGACCGGGCCCGCCAGCGGGTCATCCTCACCGACGGCACCTCCCCCGGCTACGACCGCCTGGTCTTCGCCACCGGCTCACGCCCGGTGATCCCCAACCTGACAGGCCTGAACCCGGATCCGGCGGCCCCGGTGCTGCCCCCGGGTGTGACCGCCCTGCGGGACCTGCGCGACGCCGCGGCGCTCCGGACCGCGGTGGCCGGCGGCAAGCGCGTGGTGGTCCTGGGCGGCGGTGTGCTGGGGCTGGAGACGGCCCTGGCCGCGGCCGAGGAAGGCGCCACCGTGACGGTGGTGCACAACGGCCCGCACCCGCTGGGCCGCAACATCGACCGCGGCGGCGGGTCCGTGCTTGCCGCGAGCCTGCGCAACTGCGGCGTTCGGATGGCCGGCAACGCCCGGTCCACCGGTCTGGAGCACAACGCTCCCGACGGCAGCTTCTCGGCGCTGCTCCTGGATGACGGTTCCGCGATCGACGGCGACCTGCTCGTCCTCTCCTGCGGCGTCCGGCCCCGGACGGAACTGGCCGAGGGCTGCGGGCTCTCGACCGGCACCGGAATCCTGGTGGACCACAAACTCCGGGCGCATCACGAGCCGCACATTTTCGCGATCGGCGACTGCGCCGAGGTCCGCTGCCCCGATCCGGAGTGCGCCGAATGCCGCACCGCGCGCGGCCCGTCCGGGCTCGTCGGACCCGGCTGGCGGCAGGCTGAGTGGCTCGCGGAGTACCTGACGCTCCTGGCCTCGGATTCCGCGGCGGAGGCCGGCCCGACGTCGGACACTGGTTCAGCGGCGGACGCGCTGCCGGCGCTGGCGCCCGAACAGCCGGGCGTCATTGTGCTCAAGGCCCGCGGCATGAACATGGCCGTGGCCGGCGACAACAGCGCCGAGCCGTGGGACGAGGAGGCCCTGACCGCGGGGGCCGTGAACGGCCGGGCCCGGCTGCAGATCGCCCAGTGGGCCGACCCGGAGCACGGCCGCTACGTCAAAATGACCACCCGCGCCGGAGTGCTTGAGGGGCTCGTGGCGGTGGGCATGCCCCGCACCGCGGCGGAACTGGTGCAGCTCTTCGAACGCGGCGCCGAGCTCCCGGCGGACCGTTCGCTGCTGCTGCGCCTCGACGGCCCGGACCAGGTCGCGGCTGCCGGCGCGGCCGACCCGGCACGGACCGTGTGCCGGTGCGCCGGCGTCAGCGGCACCGCAATTGCCGCCGCTGCCGCCGACGGGTGCGGCACGGTGGCCGACGTCTCGGGCGCCACGCGCGCGGGCACGGGCTGCGGCGGCTGCCACGAGGACATCAAGGGGATCATCGAGGCCCACTTTCAAGGGGCCATGGCGTAGTGGTTGAGGTGCTCTCAAACCGGGTAGCCCGGACATTGTTGAAAGACGGTGCAACGCACGTCGGCGGCATAACCGCATGTCAGGCCATTGTTAGCCAGACTCGCAGCTTGCGGCACTGAACACTTACAGGTCGGTTTCCTCAAATCCCTAAACCATCCTTAGCCGCTACAGATCGGACCATTCATGACCAGGTCCGCGCTGGTGTCGCTTGTTTTTGTCGGTGGCCGGCAGCTTGCGGGTCCTCTGAAGGACTGTTTTACGGTGTCGGGCCGGGCTCGGGTTCGGGTGGTTGCCGATTATCTTTGGCCTTCGTGGCCCCGGGCGTTGTCGGGAGGCCCTGGCCTGGTGCGTGTCAGTCCGCGGGTGAGGCTCAGGTATTCGCGCAGGACGGCGACGGGGTCATCAGGGTGGACGGCCAGGAGGTGCCGGAGGCGGTTCCTGGCGCGCAGGCTGTGCGGGTTTTCGTTGGTCAGGGCGGTGTCGATGATGTCCCGGGCCTGGCGCGTCAGTGTCGTCGCTGCGTCGCGGGTCCTCCGGGTGGGGCCGTGGGTGGCGGCCCCGGCGGCTGGGGGCTTCCGGTGGGAGGCAGGCGGGTTGTTCTGCGGCGTGTTGTGCGCGGCGCCGGGACCTGGCCGGCCGGGCTGTGCGACGGTGTTCATTCCGGTCTCCTAACGGGTGTTCACCGGGTAGCGGGCTTTGACCGGGCGGTCCGTGTTTCCGGTGTCGGCGGGGCCCTGACTGGTGGTGTTCGTGTTGCGCCGGGTTGTGGCGCGTTTCCGGAGGTGCCAGGCCGCCGCGGCGGCGGCGAGGACGGCCAGCATGGTGATGGTCATGGTTGGGCCGAGGGTCTTGGCGGCGGTGAGATAGGCGTTGCCGGCGAAGTAGCCGGCGAGGACGACGGCGCCGCCCCAGATGGTGCCTCCGGCGATGTTGAAGGCCAGGAAGCGGCGGTAGGGCATATGGGAGAGCCCGGCCAAGGCTGGCATCACGGCGCGGAAGAACGCGGTGAACCGTCCCAGGAACACGGCCGCGCCGCCGCGGCGGGCGAGTAAGTCCCGGGCCTGGTCCAGCCGGGTTCTGCGTTTTTGGAGCAGGGGGCTGGCCATGATCCGGGGCCCGAAGTGGCGTCCGACCTGATATCCAACGCTGTCGCCGGTGATGGCGGCGAGGATGACCAGGGCCAGGATCAGCCAGAGCTGAAGATGGTTCTGGCTGGCCAGGACCCCGCCGAGGACGGCGGCGGTTTCGCCGGGCAGGATGAAGCCGATGAACAGGGCGTCTTCGGCGAAGACCAGGGCCGTGATGATCAGGTACGCGGGCAGGGGCCCGGCGTTGCGGACGGCATCGATGATCCAGGTCATGGCGTCACCGGTCCGTGCCCGGCCGGCCGGCACGGGATTGCGGGCGGTCCGGCCGGGCCTGTGCTGGTTCCTAGGCTGTTCATGGCGGGGGCCTCCTGTGGTTTCTATTCCCTCCAGCATGGACCGCCGGAGCTGAGGGATTCCTGAGGACGGCCGGGCCATTCCGTAGCGTGGGTGCGGCCCTGGTCGACGGCGGGGTCAGTCGATTTTTTCTTCCGTGCCCTGGGCTTTGACGGCGGTTGCGGCGGCGGGCGCGAACCCCGGGGCGGCGGCTTCGATACGGATCCGGACTTCGTTGATTGAGATGCGGTAGAGGCTGTATTTGTTTTCCGGGTAGTGGCCGGGGCCGGTGCCGTTGTCGAAGTAGACGGTGGTGCTCTTCCCGGGTGCGAGGGTGAGTCCGTCGAGCTTGTGGTAGTAGGACTCGGTTTGTCCTGTGGTGCTGTCTTTCATCGTGTAGTGCACGTCCAGGTTGTTGACGTGGGCGGTGCTGGCGTTGGTGAGGGTGAACCGGAGTCGGTCCGCCACGGCGGCGCCGGATTGCGGGTCGATGTTGTTTTCGGCCATGGCCTGGGCGATTTCCAGGCCCGGCTCGGCCGCGACGGAGTCCTGGTAGATCAGCCGGCCGGAGCTCAGGATCCCGATGCTCGTGCAGGTCCGGGTGACCTCTGCCAGTAAATGGGTGTTCATAAAGACCGTCATCCCCAGGTCCTGGTTCAGGCCGATGATAATCTCCCGCAGTTTCGCCACACCCTGCGGGTCCAGCCCGGAGGTGGGTTCGTCCAGGAACAACACGGCCGGTTCGTGCAGGATGGCCTGGGCGATCCCGGCCCGTTGACGCATCCCTTTGCTGAAGGTGGCCAGTCTCTCCTGGCCGTGGCCGGTGAAGTCGACCGCGGCCAGGACCGCCCCGATCCGGGCGGCGGGGTCCGGGACACCGGAAAGCCGGGCGAAAACGTCAAGTTGTCCTCCAGCGTGACGTTGTCGTAGAACTGTACGTTTTCCGGCAGGTAGCCGATGGACCGGCGCACCGCACCGGCGTCGGCACGTACGTCGTGGCCCGCGACCCGCGCCAGCCCGGACGAGGCGGCCAGCAGCGTGGTCAGGATGTTCACGGTGGTCGTTTTGCCGGCCCCGTTGTGCCCGAGAAGCCCGAAAATTTCCCCGCGTGGCACGTCCAGGTCCAGGCCGTGCAGGGCAGGTTCGTCCCGTAGTTCTTAGCGAGTGCGCTGGTTTCGACAGCCATATCCGTCATGCTCTGCAACCTATGCCGCCGCCGGTAAGAGAATCCTGAGGATCTCCGGGTCCCGGGCGCCGGGGGCGGCCATGGAGGTGCCCGGGGCCGGTGCCGGGCATTACCGGACCAGTCCCAGCGCGGGGGCGAGCCAGTCCATGGCCGGAGCCAGGGACTGCCGCGCGACCTCCCAGGAATGACCGAGGCCGGGCACCAGCGTGGTTTTGACCTCGATACCGGCCTTTGCCGCGGCGTCGGCCACCCGGGCCTGGTAGGCCGAGAATGTCCCGTCCTGGGCCCCGGCGCCGAAATAGATCCGGCTGTGGGTGTAGTGCCCGGCGGCCAGCACGTTCAGGGGCGCCACGGTGTCAAAGGCCCGGGTGTCGCCGCCGAAGGCCCGGGCGATGGTGGCGGTACGGTCCGCTCCCAGGGCCGGTTCCGCTTCGCCGCTGATATCAATCGCTGACGGGTAAATGTCCGGGTGCAGGGAGGCCATCTGCAGGGCGCACGTTCCGCCGAAGGAGAACCCGCCGATGGCCCACCGGGCCGGGTTGGGGTCCGCTTTCAGGGTCGCCTTAATCCAGGCCGGGACGTCGGTGGAGAGGTACGTGCCGGCCTTGGCGATCCGCGAATCCATGCACATGGTGTTCGCCATGTCCGAGCCGTTGACATCGGGGATGACGACAATGGGGGCGAGCCCGTCGTGGGCTGCGGCGAAGTCATCCATCGCGGTCTGAACACCGCCGGCGCGGATCCAATCAACCGGGGACCCCGGCTGGCCGGCGACCAGGACCAGGACCGGAAGCGCGGGTCCGGCCGCGCCCTGGTAGGCCGGAGGCAGGTACACGTAGCCGGTGCGGGCCGCGAAGCCGGAGACCGTGCCGGGGATCTGGACCGAGTTCATGGTCCCGGCCCCGGGCAGGCCGGCAGGCTTCACCCACGTCGCCGCGACCGGCCCCGGGTCCCCGGCGGCACCCGGTACCGGGGACGCCGGTGGTGCTTGACCGGACGCTGCCGGCAGGGCCGCGATAGCGGAGGTGCTGGCGCCGGTCAGGTCATCAAGGCTCCGGTAGGCCCCGAAGTAGGCGTTCACCTGCAGCGTTGCCCCCAACAGCAGCATCGTCACGGACGCCACGGCCAGGATCCTGCGCCGCCGGCCGGTGCCGGCGATGTTCAGGGCCCCCAGCACCACGGCGAGGAACCCGACACCGATCCATGCGGTCACCGGCCCGGGCAGTTCCTGGGCCGAGACCGCGGCCACATGGACCAGGAACCAGCCGGTCGCGACGGCCAGCAGGGCCGAGACCGCCGCGGCCGCGACGACGGCCACCGGCCACCCGCGACGTCGGCGGAGCAGAAGATACAGTCCGCCGGCAGCGGCGAGTGTGTAGACGGTGACGGGGAAACCGCCGCCGAGCAGGTCAACACCGGTCAGGGGCATCATTGCGGGCCGCTCCTTCGATCAGCAGAACCATCAAGGCATGGGTGGCACGGGCAAATCCGCGGAGCGGCCGATGGCTGCTCCGCGGATCATGTGCTGCCGGAGGCTTTCACCTCACCGGTATCCGCCGGGTCCGTGCCCCGCGGCCGCCCCGGCTCCGGTGTTACGGGGATCCGGGGGCGTCGCCCGGGTCGGTGTGGTCACCGGTCTGCCCGACGTTCGGGCCGGTATCACCGGGTGCTTCCGGGCCTTCCTGTGCGTCGGGCGTTTCGGTGGCCTCGCCGGTGCCCGGGGCATCCGCGGTGTCCCCCGGGGTGGGGGCATCGCACGGTGCCCGGGGCATCCGCGGTGTCCCCCGGGGTGGGGGCATCGACGGCGCCGTTCTGGCTTCCGGTGACGGAGTGCCCGGTCAAGGGCGCCAGGGTCGCGGCGTTGGCCGCGCCGATGCCGAGTCCGGCGGTGGCCAGGATTCCCGCCCCCACGATGAGGACTTTGGTCCGGGTTCTTGCGTCTTTGACGTTCATGTCAGGCTCCTTTCGTGGCGGTTGCTGGTCCGCCGTTGCCTCCCGGTGCGGGCGGCGATGAATCCAGTGTTGCCCGCTGCGCCTGAGAGAGGCCTTAGCCCGGTTGTGGGGAAGCTGAGGAGCGGCTGTGGGGGTGTTTGGTCCACGACGGCGCCGGACGCATGCTTGAAGCATGGACCCTGATCGCCTGCCCGCAGCATCTTCACCGGTCAAGCCGCGGTGGGGGGTGCGCAAGCGTGCTACCGCGACGGCCGTCGTGGCCGTCGCCGCGGCGCTCCTGGCCGGCGGGCTGGTGCTGCTGGTGCTGCTCCAGACCTCCCTGGTGACGTCAACGGAAACCTCGTCCCGGCGGCAAGCCGCGGACGTGATCGCCCAGATTTCCGGGCAGGACGTCGGAGAAGCGGGCCAGTACATCGCCTCGACCGCCCATACGGGCCAGTACGTTCAGATTTTGGGCCCGGAAGGGACGGTCTTCGCCTCCTCCATCCCGGCCGCGGCCAAGGTCCCGCTGACCGGGCTGCGTCCGGCCGCGGGAGAGACCCTGACGCAGGATGCAGCCGGGCTGCCGAGTCTGGGCGATGATGATGAGTTCCTGATCGTGGCCACCGGCGTCGATGTCGGAGACAGCCTCTACACCGTCGTGGTCGCCGCGACCCTCCAGGTCCAGGCCGACACGGTCACCACCGTGTCGTGGTTCATTCTGGCGGCCACCCCGGTGCTATTGGCGGTCGTGGGGGTCGCGGTGTGGGTCCTGGTCGGGCGGTCGCTGCACCAGGTCGAACGGATCCGGGGCCAGGTCGCGGGGATCAGTGCCCGCCGGCTGGATGAACGCGTCGATGTGCCGCCCACCGCCGATGAGATCCAGGCCCTGGCGGAGACCATGAACATGATGCTGGAGCGCCTGCAGGCCTCGGACCGGGAACAGCGCCGCTTCGTCTCGGACGCCAGCCATGAACTGCGCAGCCCGCTCGCGACGATGAGTCTCGGGGTGGAGATCGCCTCCGCTGACCCCGGCGGGGCCGGCTGGCAGGAAATGATCCCCATCCTGGCCGCGGAAACGGCGCGGATGCGCTACCTGGTGGAGGATCTTCTGACGCTCGCGAAGACCAACGACGGCGGGTTGCGGCTCGAGCGTGCCGTGGTGGATCTCGATGATGTCCTCCACGGGGAGCTCCGCCGGCTGCGGTCGACCAGCACCCGCCGGATCGAAACCGATCTTGAACCGGCCCAGGTCATCGGGGACCCGCGGCGTCTGGGCCAGGTCCTGCGCAATATCCTGGACAACGCCGACCGGCACGCCGCGTCCCGGATCAGCATCGGAGTCCACCCGTCCGCTGCGGGCCCGGTCGTCACCATCGACAACGACGGGCCCCCGGTGCCGGCACAGGACCGGGAACGCATTTTTGAACGTTTCGTCCGGCTGGATGAAAGCCGCTCACGCGAAAGCGGCGGCAGCGGCCTTGGCCTGGCCATCGCGGCCGGCATCATGGCAGCCCACGACGGCTGGATCCGGACCGGCGAAACCCCGGACGGCGGCTGCCGGTTTGAACTCGGATTCCCCGCCCCGGGCCACGGCCCCCGGCCGGGGCCAGCCCGGGCCCTCGCCGCACCCGCGGGCAGCACGCAATAATCCGATAGCCCGCCTCACGACGGCGCCATCCGGTCCGGGCGGCCCGCGGCCCGGGGACATCCCCGGGACGTCACAGGGGTTCCTCAGTTTTGCTGCGCAAGGGTGGACCATATGAACCTTCGCGCAGCAGCCACCACGTTCCTGGCCGTCGTCCTGGCCGTGACGCTCGGCATGGGGTCCGCGTCAGCCTCCACCGCCGACCCGTCGCCCGGACCCGGACCCGGACCCGGACCCGGACACCAGAATTCACAGCCTACGGTACCGGTGCCGGCCGCGGTGGTGCCGGCCGGCGACGTGGATTTACTCACCGGGTACCCGCACGAGGTCCACACGGATGAACGGATGATCGACGAAGAACTCGAACTCACCGAAGCCGCCCCGCACACGCTCGGACGATTCCACGCAGGAAGCCCATGAACCGGCCCTGAAGCGGGCCAGCCCCGAAGCCCGGGCCGGCTCCGACGTCGACTCCCCGGGTCGGCCGGGGTCCGGGACGCCCAAACCCTTCTACGTCCTCTTCCACGACCGGGCCCGGTGGTGGCGTGCCGGTTATTCCGGGGCCCTGTCGGCGGTGAGCATGTATCCCATGCCGCGGACGGTGGTGAGGGTTTCCAGTCCGAACGGGGCATCAATTTTCCGGCGCAGATAGCCGATGTAGACCTCAACGATATTGTCCCCGCCCTCAAACGTCGGATCCCAGACGTTGTCCAGGATCTGGGATTTTGAGACGACCTGGTCGTGGTTGCGCATCAGGTAGTGCAGCAGCCCGTATTCCCGGGCCGAGACCTCGATGCTCTCCCCGCCGCGGGTGACTTTCCTGCTCCCGGGGTTCAGGGCGAGGGTCCCCAGGGTCATGGTGACCGGGCGCTCCGGTGCCCCGCGGCGCATGAGGGCCCGGATCCGGGCGGTCAGGACCAGGAAGCTGAAGGGCTTCGTCAAGTAATCGTCCGCGCCGAGGTCGAACGCATCCGTCTGGTCGTACTCCCCGTCCTTGGCCGTCAGCATCAGCACCGGGGACCAGATCCGGCGTTCGCGCAGCTCTTTGAGGACGTCGTACCCGTTCTTGAGCGGCAGCATCAGATCCAGCAGGATCACATCGTAGGGGTTCTCCGTGGCCGCCCACAGCCCGCTGACCCCGTCGCCGGTGACGTCGACGACGAAGCCCTCATTGGTGAGCCCGCGGCGCAGGGTTTCGGCCATCATTTTCTCGTCTTCGACCAGCAAAATTCTCATCAGCGTACCTTTCTCTCCACTTTGCAGTATCCCCGACCGGACTTGAGCTGCTCCTGAGAGGATGCCGTGAACTCTCAGTGTTCTCTCAATGCCGGGGCCGCATGCTGGTAGCACGGCCCGCTAAGGCACTTTCCCGCCAGGGCACATCAGAGTCAGGACAGCATTGTGGATTCTTCGCCGGAACGTCCGGACACCTTGTTTCCCGCTTTGCGGTCGTGGTGGTGGGTCGCGGTGGCCGCCGCCGTGACCGCGGCCACCGTCGGGGCGGGTTTTGTGGTGACGTCCTTCGGCCCCCGGGCCCCGGAACTGGGCATCGACATTCTTCTCAGCCATGGCCGCAGCGGCGTCCTGGTCGCCCTCAGCAAGGGAATCGACGTCCTTTTCAGGCCGGCGGGAGCGATAGCGCTGGTGCTGCTGATCTGCCTCTACCTGTTCTGGTACCGGGTCCGGACCCTCCAGGCCCTGGCTTTCGGCTCCGTGGTCGCGGCCGGGTGGCTGGCCGCCGCGGCCGGCAAAGTGCTCGTCAGCCGCCCCCGCCCGCCGGCCGACGCTGCCCACTCCCTCCTGGTTGAGACCGCCAATGACAGTTTCCCCTCCGGTCACACCGCGTTCGCCGTCGCCCTGGCCCTAGCCTTTATGGTTGTCCTGGCCCGGAGCACGGCGCAACGGTGGGCTGCCGTGGGCGCAGGAGCTCTATTCGTCGCCGTAGTGGCCTTCTCGCGGCTGTATCTGGGTGTTCACTATCTCAGTGACGTGCTCGGATCCGTAATGATCAGCGGCGCGGCCGTTCTCGCCTGGATTCCGGTGTGGAACAATCTGATTGAACCCCGGCTCACCGGCGCGGCAGGGTTCCACAAGCTCCGGGCCGGGGCTCCCGGGCGGGCCTAGGATCGTGGGCGTAACCCCCGCCGACAGCATCCACGCCCTCCGGCTGGCTCCGGATGCGCTGAAAGGAAAACCCCGTGCCGGCGCAGCAGCAGGAATTTCCGACATCATCAGGCCGCCAGCCGTCATGGCCGATGGCGCTGGCCCGCGCACCGGTTACGGTCGGCTTTGTCGTGGTTTTTTGGGTCGCGGGTGCGATCTCCTCCAGCCTCCTGAACGGCCCGGCCAAGGACCTGCGGGCCCAGGTGGCGGTGACCGCGCACTCGCTCCCGGATCACTGGTGGGCGCCGCTGACCTCGGCACTCTTCGCCCAGAACCTGGGCGCATACCTCCTGGGCACGGCCGTGGTCCTGGGTTTGGGCGTGCCGTTGGAGCGGCGGATGGGGAGCCTGAAATTCAGCACCGCAGCACTCAGCACCCACCTTCTGGGGGTGCTGGCCGCGCTCGGGTTCCTGGTCCTCGCCCGGGGGACGATGGCCAGCTGGACCCAGGAAATGAGCAGCCAGCTGTTCATGGGGCCTAGCGCCTTCATCACCGGCGCGGCCGCTGCCGGGTCCGCCATGCTACCGACGCTGTGGCGGCGCCGGATCCGCCTGGTCCTCTTTGCCCTCCTGATACTCCTGGCCCTTTACAGCGGCGGGTTCGCTGACCTGGTCAGGCTCGGAGCCGCCGGCGCCGGGGCACTACTGGGGCCCGTCCTGCTCGGCCGCGCCCCACGGTTCCGCCTCCCCGTCACATCCCGGCACGAAGGCCGTGTCCTGATCGCGCTCCTGATCACGGTCTCGGCCGTCGGACCGGTCGTCGCCGGCCTCGTCCCGCACGCGGCGGGACCACTATCTGTCCTGCGCTTCCTGTTCACCAACATCCAACCCGTGGACCCCGCCACACTCCAAAGCCTCTGCGCGGACCCGGCACAGGCCAAGGACTGCGCCGGGGCGCAACTGCAGCTGCGCGCCGGTGCCGGCGGGATCTTCATGGCGATCCTTCCCTCGATCCTGCTGCTGCTGCTCGCCGACGGATTGCGCCGCGGACGCCGCTTTGCCTGGGCCGGGACCGTGCTGGTCCAGCTGGCCCTGTCCGTCCTGGCCGGAATCACCATCGCCGGGGTCCTGCAACCCTCGGTACCGGGCACGGTCGCTCCCGAAGGAATCGGCGCCATCGAATCGGCCGGGTACCGGCACCCCCTGGCGCTGGTGCTGCCACTGCTCGTGCCCGTGCTCCTGACACTGGTGCTGCTCACCGCCCGCAGGGCCTTCCCGGTCGCGGCCCCGGCCGGGACGTACCGCCGCCTCGCGGCCCGGGTGGCAGTGACCGCCGGGGCCCTGGGGACCATCTACTTCCTGGCAGGGATCGCCCTGGCAGGAGACTTCGCGCCCGCGCCCGGGCCCGCTGAACTGCTCGCAGATCTGCCCGACAGGTTCCTGCCGCTGGGCTACCTGCTGGACCTGCCCCCGGCCTTCGTTCCCCAGTCCACCGCCGCCATCGTGGTCTACGAAGGCGTCGGCATCATCTTCTGGGCCGTCACCGGCGTCCTGATCCTCGCCTCCTTCCTCCGCCCGGCTCCGGTCCAGCACCAGGCCGGAGCCGTGCAGGCCCGGAACATCCTGAAAACCCAGTACGGCAGCTCGCTGTCCTGGATGACAACCTGGCCAGGGAACACCTACTGGTTCTCATCCACAGGCCAGAGCTACATCGCCTACCGGGTCATCGCCGGGATCGCCCTGACACTCGGCGTCCCGGTCGGACCCGAAAACCAAAGGGATGAGGCCTTCGCGGAGTTTGCCCGGTTCTGCGCCGGGCACGGCTGGACCCCGTGCTTCTACTCCGTCCCCCCGGACCTGCGCGAACACGCAGCCACCCTGGGCTGGGGCTCCGTGCAGGTTGCCCAGGAAACCATCCTGCCGCTGGACTCGGTGTCCTTCAAGGGCAAGAAATTCCAGGACATCCGCACCGCCATGAACAACGCAGCCAAGGCCGGGATCCGCGCCGAATGGACCACCTACCCCACCACACCGTTCGCCGTGATCACCCAGATCCAGGAAATCTCCGAAGAATGGGTAGCCGACAAGAAAATGCCCGAAATGGGCTTCACCCTCGGCAGCCTCGACGAGCTCAACGACCCCGACGTCCGCATCCTCCTCGCCCTCGACGCCGAGAGCACCGTCCACGCCGTCGCCTCCTGGCTGCCCGTCTATTCCAACGGCACCGTCGAAGGCTGGACCCTGGACTTCATGCGCCGCCGCAGCACCGGATTCCGCGCCGGCATAGAATTCCTGATCGCCTCCGCCGCGCTCAGCCTCAAAGACGAAGGCTACGCCTTCATCAGCCTCTCCGGAGCGCCCCTCGCCCGGACCGCCGAAGCCCCGCCCGCCCAACCCGGACCGCACCCGGCCGGCGGCCTGGACCGGCTGCTCGACTGGCTCGGCGCAACCCTGGAACCGGTCTACGGATTCCGGTCCCTCCTTGCCTTCAAAGCAAAATTCCAGCCCCGCTACGAACCCCTGTACATGCTCTACCCCGACGCCGCAGCACTACCGGCCATCGGCAACGCCATCACCCGCGCCTACCTCCCCACCCTCACCCTCCGGGAAACCCTCGCCCTGGCCCGCCGCATCCTCCACCGGCCCACACCCCCGGAACACCGGACCGCGCCCCGCAACACCACACCACCCGGCACGCGCGGACCCAACGACACGGCGGCCGGTGAAAAGTGACCCCAAAGAAACGGCAGCCCCGGGCCCGGGTACCGCCGCGCGAAACCGGCACGCTGCGGCCATCAGCCGGAGGACTTTCACCCCTCTCCGGGCAGGGAGCAGATCGTGGCGGCTTTCACCGGGCGGGGCACCCCGGGCATGGGGGCTGCAGGTCCCCGGGGTCCCCACCACGCTCCCGGCCGGCAGCACCGGAATCGCGCTGACCTTTGACTGCTGCGGCGGCCCCGGAGGCAACGCCGTGGATCAGGGCCTCATCGATATCCTGCAGACGACAGGAACCCCGGCAACATTCTTCCTGAACTTCCGGTGGCTCCAGGCGAACCCGGACCCGCGACGTCGCTAGCAGAGAACCCCCTGTTCGACGTCGGAAACCACGGCACCCGGCACGTTGCGCTGTCGGTGTCGGGCCGCAGCGCCTACGGCATCCCCGGAACCGCCAGCGCGGCAAAAGTCTACGACGAGGTCATCAATCAGGACGCCCTCTAAACCCTCACCGGCGGAACCGCCCGCTATTTCCGGCCCGGGACCGCCCACCTCGACGACATCGCCGCAGGCCTCACTCCCGTCAGACTCACCGACACCTGACCCTGGCTGCCCGCGGCGTTTATTCGCGCGGCCCGCCGCCGACGCCCGGCACGAACCCGGTACCGGCCCATACCCGGCTACCGGCAGCGCGGGGACCGCTCACCCCGGACCGGCCGTCGGGTTGGCCGCATCTGCCGGCCCGGTGCAACTAGGGCTTGTTGTTGAAGACGTCCGTCCCGAAGCTGTCCAGCCCCGCGGCCGCGGCATAGCCAAGGCGCGGCAGCGAAAAGGTGTCTTCGATGGTGGCGAGCAGGCTGTAATGGTTGTAGAGCTTCTCGGACGTCGTTCCCCCGGTAATCAGGGGCGAGATCACCAGGGCCCCGACCCGTCCCCCGTCCGTGCCGCCGGGGATCCCGGACGGCCCCGTGGTGTGGCCCTCGGATTCGTCGAAGGTGATGACCAGCATTCCGTCCTGTTTGAAGGCCGGCGACGCCAGTATGGCCGGGACCTGATCACGGAGCCACTGGTCCGCACTGACCAGGCCGCCATGGCTGCCGTCCACGCACGGGGCATCGTGCCCGTCGTTGCAGAGGTTGGGCGTGATGTAGGCGAGGTTCGGCGTCGTGTCTACGGATTTCAGGTCACCGGCCAGGCTGCTGAGGCTGATAACGTTTTTCCGGCAGTCCGGGGAGGAAGTGATTTCCTCGAAATACACGAACGGGTTGTGTCTGGTCGCGTACTGGTCCCCCGTCCTGGCGCCCTGATGGTCATCTTTGGCGCCCAGGGCAGGGTGCTGGCACGGGGTCTGCATGTCCTCCATGTAGCCCTTCCAGGTCTTGCCGGCTGCCGTCAACTGGCCGGCGACCGTGGGAACTGAGGCCGGGTAGACGCAGCCTCTTCCCTGGACCTGGCCCGGTGACGCCGTTCCCGTCTGGGTGAACGGGGCGTAGGTGGGGCAGTCGTTCCGGGTCATCTCGTTCGAGCCCTGCCCCGAAATCTGGGCCAGGTAGTCAGGCAACGAATTATGGGCAATCCCGTAGTACTGCGTCAGCAGAACCCCCTGGCCACGCAGTGTCTTCGACAGGTACGGGGCCTCCGAGCCGGCACCCCAAACCTTGTTGTAACCCTTGTTTTCAAGGTTGATCACAAAAACATGCCCGGGCTTCCCCGCCGCGGCGCCCGTCCCCGGAGACGGCCCACCGCCCGGCGGCGTCGGCGTGCAGGCAGTGGCCGACAAGGCGAGTACCACGGCAAAAATCAGCCATGGGACATGCCCCCTGGCCGTCCGGCGCAAAGACGTTTTACTATTGCGGCTCATCATTTTCCGGCTTTCTCGTCGATCCGAACCAGGCAACCGCAGGCCAAGGAACCGGACGACGTGGGCGCACCGGTTTACCGCTGCGGGGTACGACAAAACGACCACTTCGCCCGCCACCAAACAGAAACCCGGCGGCCAGACCGCACAGCTAATAAAAGCACCGATTCATCCTCGCCAACAGAATCCCCGCGCAGAGGCCCAATCACTGATCTCCGGAGTATCCCTGACTGACGCTGAGCAGCACCTGAGAATCGGCGGTGCTCTCGGCCGGTCCGGCGGTGGTCATCGAACCATTCGGGCGGGAGGGCGCCTGCCCTGATGCGGCGTGCTGTTCTCCCGGGTCCAAGCCCGCCCTCTCCCGCAGGTAAGGCAGCAACAGTCGTGTGCCCGGTGCGGGGACAGGCCTCCGGAGTTGGCACGAGACGGTATCATCACGACTACGTGCGGCCCGCCGGGGCGGCACCAGGACAAAAAGGCATCCCCGTGGGCCAGAGAATAAACCGGATTTCAAGAACGGTCTCCTGCCAGCTGCACCGATGGCGCCCGGGCCGGCCCGATTTCAGCACTCGGTGCCCTGCAGGGCATTGCAGTGCATGTCGTCCCTAAGTGAAGGCCCGCTGACGTGGCAATGATTGAGGATTACGCGATCGTCGGGGACCTGCATACGGCGGCCCTGATCGGGACAGACGGGTCCATCGACTGGCTCTGCCTGCCGCACTTCGACTCTCCCGCCTGTTTCGCCTCGCTCCTGGACACCCCTGAGGCGGGACGGTGGCTGGTGGCACCGGACGGCGGGGGCACCTGCACCCGCCGCCGCTACCGCCCCGACACACTCGTGCTGGAAACGGAATGGGACACCCCCACCGGTCGGGTCAGGGTGACTGATTTTATGCCTCCCCGGGATGGCGTATCCGACCTTGTCAGGATCGTCGAAGGCCTCAGCGGCACAGTTGCCATGCGCGGCGAACTGGCTCTCCGGTTCGACTACGGACACGTGGTCCCCTGGGTCCGCCGGACCAAAAACGGGATTCACGCCCTCGCGGGCCCTGACTCGGTCACTCTGACCTCGACCGCACCAATGCGCGGCGAGCACCTCAACACGGTCAGCGAGTTCACCGTCACAGCAGGCGAACGTGTCCCGTTCGTGCTCACCTGGTCATCCAGCCACCTCCGGCGTCCCCGGACCATCGACGCGGACCACGCCCTGGCCGGGACCGCTGCCTTCTGGGAGGACTGGTCCTCGCGCAGCACGGCCCAGGGACCCTACCGGGACGCCGTGCAGCGGTCCCTCATTACCCTCAAAGCACTCACCTTCGCCCCCACCGGTGGCATCGTCGCGGCCGCGACGACATCGCTGCCTGAACAGCCCGGGGGTCCCCGCAACTGGGACTACCGCTACTGCTGGCTCCGCGATGCGACCCTGACCCTTCAATCCCTGATCACGGCCGGCTACACAGACGAGGCCAAGGCCTGGCGGGAATGGCTGCTGCGGGCCGTCGCGGGCGACCCGGCAGACCTACAGATCATGTATTCCCTGGACGGGCGGCGCAGACTCCCCGAAACCGAACTCCCCTGGCTGGCCGGATACGAGGGCTCAACCCCGGTACGCACCGGCAACGCCGCCGCCGACCAGCTCCAACTTGATGTCTGGGGCGAAGTCCTCGACGGCCTTTCCCTCACCCGCAACGCACTGCTGCATGTCCCCGACGACGCCTGGGACATCCAAATTGCCTTGATGGACCACCTCGAAGGTGTCTGGAAACAGCCCGACAACGGGCTCTGGGAGATGCGCGGACCCCGGCGGCACTTCACCCACTCCAAAGTCATGGCCTGGGTCGCCGCCGACCGGATGATCAAAGGAAGCCGCACGTTCCATCTCCCCGGACCCACCGACCGGTGGGAAGCCCTGCGCGACACCATCCACAGGGATGTCATGGCGAACGGCTTCAACCCGGACTTGGGCTCCTTCGTACAGTCCTACGGCGGCACCGAACTCGACGCCAGCCTCCTGCTCATCCCAAGGGTTGGTTTCCTCCCCCCGGACCACCCACGCGTACTGGGCACCATCGACGCGATCCAACACGGCCTGACTCAGGACGGATACGTGCTCCGCTACCGCCCCGGGCCCAGCGATGACGGGCTGCCCGGCGCCGAAGGCGTGTTCCTTGCCTGCTCCTTTTGGCTCGTCGATGCACTCCTGGGCGCCGGACGGCGCATCGAGGCCACCAGGCTCTTCGAGAGACTCCTGGCCCTGCGTAACGACGTCGGCCTGCTCAGCGAGGAATGGGACGTGCATACCGCGCGGCAACTCGGAAACACCCCGCAGGCATTCAGTCACTTCGCCCTGATTACCAGCGCCTTCCGACTCCAGCAGGACCCCGGCCCGCAGAAGTGGCCGATAGCCGGCCCCCACAGCATCGACACAGGATCGACACAGTAACGCGACCTAGCTTGCATTCATGACTTCATCCCTCCTCCACTCCCCTCGTCGCCGGCTCGCTGTCGCGACCCTGTTTCCGATCGTCGCGCTGGTTACCGCCTCATGTGCTGCGCCAAGTACGACACCGGATACAGCGACGTCGGAGGCCTCCCCGGCCTCGACAAATCCGTTGCGGCATCGACCGGCGATGACCTGACGATGTTCGCCGACGGTGCGCTCGTCGGCGATCCGGCCACGGTCGACTGCACGCTGAGCGACGGCGCCGCCACGACCTGCTACGAGATCACGATCGCCGGCTACCCGGCTGACCGGGAGATCGGACCGTTCTGCCCCGACACCGTCACAACGAGCGCCGACAATGCCGGCATCTGGTTCGACGGCGAGGGCGTCTACGACCTCGACGGGGACTTCATCGCAAACCTGGCCGAGAAATACGGTGACAGCGGCTGGCAGATGTACGACGAAGACGGCAACGTGTTCGTGACCGAGACCGCCGAAGCTTTCGACGCCGCAGCGCGCCCTGACGTCGATCCCGCCTACCAGAATTACTGCATCGAGGGCAGCCTGGATTTCCTGGAAAACGGTGAGCCCGTCCAGACCACCGTCCTGATCCCGACGACCCCCGTCGTCGCCGCCGCGACGGAACCCCGGGGAAACCAGGGAGCCACACTTGATGGCGTCGTCATCGCCGCGTCGGCGCCGGTGGATGCCATTCTCGGCTCGTACACCATTGCGGCGTTCGACGATTGCGGCGGCCACTTGAACCCCTTCGAGGGCTATCACCTGCACGGCGCGACGGGATGCTCCGAGACGGGCACCGCCGGCGAGGGCGAAACCGCGATGTTCGGTTACGCCATGGACGGATACCCCGTGCACAGCCCGTACACCGAGGAAGAACTCGCGAATGTCGAGCTGGACGAATGCAACGGGCACACCACGGAGGCCGAGGCGTACCACTATCACGCGAACTCGGCCGATAAGAACCAGGTGATCCAGTGCCTGGTCGGTCAAACCGTCGCCGGTGAAGGCGACGCCGGCGGTCCCCCCGCCGGCGGCCCGCCCGACGGCTAAGCCACCCCTCCCAACCCCAGTTCAGCTCCTCGCCGCGCCTCGCCGATGATCCCGCTCGCAGCGGCGCCACCGGCGCATGCCCGGACGGAACGAGCGAGGCCCTGTCCCTCGCCGTTGAGGAAGACCGCCTGGTCGGCACGGCGCTGGTTGCCTTCACCGACGTCGGGATGGAAGACACCTCAGGCGACGGACTAATCGACGAGGCCGAGTTCAACCAGCAGAAGTCCGCGGTCTCCACGAACCTGGTTTCCGCCGTGCGGGAGCCTACCGGGCTTGAGGTGAACGAGGTCGAGGTGTCGATCGTGGGAGCCGGCCTCGCCTTTCCTGAAACGGACTCAGAGACGGACCCGGCCGCAGCATCGGAGTACATCGGTCTCGCGTTCGTCTCGGGAGCGTTCGCCGGCGAGATGTCGGAGCTGTCCTTCGCTTGGGACTTCAACCCACCGGATGAAACGGTGGTGGTTTCGGGCACCGAGAGGGCCGTCGTCGGGAGCCTCAGCGCCGACGGCACGGTCACCTTCATGCTCGATGCGTGGGCCACCGCGACGTCCTTCCTCGACCACGGGATCGAGCACATTCGCTCCGGGCTTAACCACACGCTGTTCCTCATTGTGATGACCGAATCGGACGGCGGCCCGGCGGCAGGTAGCATCGTGGCCATGGATCCGGACGACGACGACATCACCGAAGAACTGCTGGCGGACGCCGGGAAACTCACCGGGCTGAGCCTTGAGCTCCTGGGCCTCGATCCGCACCCGGACGACATGACCGCCGAGCAGCGGCTCCAGTTCGATCCCGAGGACCTAGCGGAGATGGTTGCCGCCGCCCCGGCGGACCGGGAGGAGACCCTCCACCGGACACGCCTGCTTGCCGGCCTGCTCTGGAACTCGTCCAGTGTCCTCCTGGACCAGCTCTTCCGCGATCTCGACGCCCTGGGCCCGCTGGAGACCGTTACCGCGTCCCACATCGCCGGGTCCTCGGTCCTGTCCTCGCTGCCGCCGCAGTTCGCCACCCGCTATGACGCGGAGTTCGCCCGGAAGTTTATCGTCGTCGCAGCCGACGTCACTGCCTCGCTGGTCCGGGGTTGGACCGCCCCGGGGTGCCTCGCCGCGGAACTCGCCGTGCGCTGCCTGCTGGATCAGGCACAAATCACCCAGGACATCTACGAACTGGAACTCCCGGAGGGCTGGCGGGCCACCGTCGAGGAGGTCCTGCTGGAGGATGCGGCGAGTGAATGGCTGTACACGGACAGCGCCGACGGCGGCACCGGAACCGCGCAGCCCGACGTCGGGCAGTGGTTCGCGTCCTTCTCCCCCGGCGACACGGTACCGCCCTACGCCCGCAGTTAGTCCGTCGGGCGAAGGACGCATTGCGGCCGGACGGGGAGGCGAGCGCTGACCGGCATTGATGTCCTGGCTCAGTGTCCTGGATTACAGAACACCGACCCTACCCGCGGGTAGGGTCGGCGGGTCGTCCGGCTTCAACCCCCAACAGGCGACTACTGTGCGTTTAAGAACGTTCCTTGCCCCGTTGAGCATCGCCGCCCTCGCGGTGCTGGCACCGAGCCCGGCCTTCGGTGACGCGAGCGGTTCGCCCAATGCGGGCAAATCGTCCCACGCCAGCAGCGCCGCGTCGCAGGGCATCAACGGTGCAGCCGTGAGCTCCCTGCCGGAGGACCGGCGCAGGCTCTCGGTCGAAGGCAAACTAGGCCGCGACGGCGTGGCCAGCGGACGCCTGTCCTTCACCCATCACAGCCCGTCAGGACTATCCCACTTCACCGCAGCGCTTTTCCCTCCCCCAAATCGGTCCCGGGGCCGCCAACTGCGGAGGTGGCCGGGAAGAAACAGTGCCCGTGACCCGGGCCGGCTTCCACGTCCGCTAATTTGACCAGGGCGAACGTCGCGGCTCCCGCCCACGGCGGGGGCTGCGGGTAGCATCAAGCCATGGTCAAGCAGAGCGCAATATTCGTTGATGCCGGATTCCTGCTGGCCGTAGGCGGCACGCAGGTCGCCGGAACGTCCCTGCGGTCAGCGTTCCTGGTGGACTTTGAGCGTCTCATCCGGGGAATCCTGGACAGGACCGTCGAACATTCCGGGCTCAATGCCCTGCGGGTCTACTGGTATGACGCTTCCAAGGATGCCCTCTTCACCGACCAGCACAAGCAGATCGGGCTCCTCCCGGACGTGAAGGTCCGGCTGGGCCGCATCTCCTTCAACGGTGAGCAGAAGGGCGTGGACCTCAAGCTCGGACTGGACCTGGTCGGTGTGGCCCGGAACCGGGCGGCGTCCATCGCTTACCTGGTCTCCGGCGACGATGACCTCGCGGAGGCCGTCGAGGAGGCACAGGACCTCGGCATGAAAGTAGTGCTTGTGGGGCTGGAAAACCCCGGGCACCGGCTCGGCGTGATGTCGGTGGCAGAGCACCTGGCCCTGCGGGTGGACAGCATCATCACGCTTCCCGCCGATCTCGTCGAGGCGTGTTTCACCAAGTCGGTGACAGAAACCCCGCGGCCCCTCGCGAATGCGCCGGCACCCGCCGGAGCGCACCCTGCCGGGCCCGGGACCCACCTTGCTGGCCCCTTGCCGAAGCCGGCAGCACCACCGACGGCCAAGCCTGGCCCGCCGCGCAAACCCTTCCATCCCGCTCCCCCGCGGCCTCACCTGGCCGAAGCCCACCTGGTTTACAGTTCGGGCGGGCCGTCCGGCCACGCCACTCTCGGCGATGACAGTCCGATGGACGTCGCCCGGGACGTCGGCGAAAGCGTTGCCGTGAGCTGGTACGGAACCGTGTTCCAGGGGGAGCTGAATGATCTCCTCGCGGACCGGCCCATCCTGCCGGTGGAAATCGACAGGGTCCTGTTGAAGGACTGCGCGCAGCGGATCGGCGAATACAAGACCGATCTCCAAGGCGTCCGCCGCACCCTCCGCGAGGCATTCTGGCAAAAGCTGGACGAGCTAATCTAGTCCGTCAGCGCAGGCGCACCGGCAGTGCGCGGTAGCGCGTCCAGAACGGCAGCGGTTCAAGTTCCAGTGCGGAGCGGTCCACGGCCAGGCGCAGGTCCGGGTTCCGCTCAAACAGGATGCCCAACGCCACCCGGGTCTCCAGCCGGGCCAGGTTCGCGCCGAGGCAGAAGTGCACGCCGTGACCGAAGGCGAGGTGGTTGTTGGGGTGGCGATCGATGTCGAAGCGGTCCGGGTCCTCGAATGCCCCCGGGTCGCGGTTGGCCGCGTCCAGCAGCGGCACCACGGAGGCCCCGGCCGGAATCACGGCGCCGTGCCAGCTGACGTCCGTGACCGCAGTGACCGGCTTGGTGCCGCCGACCGGGCTGCTGTAGCGCAGGATCTCTTCCACCGCGCTGTGCCACAGGCCATCGTCGTCGGGCGCGGCGCGGAGCCGGGAAAGTTGGTTCGGGTGGTCCAGCAGGGTGACCACGGCGTTGGTGATCAGGTGATAGGTGGTCTCGTAGCCGGCGGCGACCAGGAGGAAGACCATTGCCACAAGCTCGTCGTCGTCGAGGCGGTCGTCCTCTTCCTCGGCGTGGATCAGCCCGGTCAGGATGTCCTCGCCCGGCTCGGACCGCTTGTGCTCGATCAGCGTGCGGACCAGCCCGGTCAGCGCATTCATGTCCCGCAGCCACGCGTCCTGGCCGACCCTGGCCATGCCCGAGATTAGAGCCTGCACACCCTGCTCGAACCGGCCCCGGTCCGCGAGCGGGACGCCCACCATCTCGTTGATGACGGTGGACGGGATCGGCAGCGCAAAATCCTCCCGCAGGTCGATCTGACCGGCCGGCTCAAGCCGGTCCAGCAGGCCGTGGGCGAGCTCGCCGACGCGTTCCCCGATCCGGCCTATCGCACGCGGCGTGAAGGGTTTCGAGACCAGGCCCCGCAGGCGCCGGTGGGCGGGGCCGTCCGCATAGATCATGCTGGAGGTGGTGAGTAGCCGCATCGTTTCCCGCACCGCTTCCGGGAACTGCGCCAGGATACCCGGGCCCTGTCCGCCCGGCGAACGCTGGAACCGGTCGTCGGTCAGGAGCTTCCGGCAGTCGTCGTACCGCGAGACCAGCCAGAGGTCCTGCTCGCCCAGATACGTCATCCGTCCCCGGTAAACCGGGGCGTTTTCCCGCAGCCACCCGTAGTGTCCGTAAGGGTCGGCCTGGAACTCCGGACTCCCGATCGTAATGGGGTGGGTGATGGCAGTCATGAGCCGAGGCCTGCCAGGAAGTCTTCGGTGAAGTGTTTAACACCGTCCCACTCGGTGTAGACGTAGTCCCGCGACGTGTCCGTGTCCCCGGTGCCCGTTCGGCTTGCGATGGTTTTCATGATGCGCTTGGTCACGAACCCGTAGTGGGAGTACAGCAGGGCGCCGCCGAACAATCCGACGTGGGCCGGGCGCCACCCCGTCGCTTCTTCGAATTTTTCGACGTACCCCTCGGCCTCCTGCTCCCCGCCGTGGGCGGCGGCGAGGCTGACCGAGAACAGCGCGGACGGCAAGCGTTGGAGCTTGTCGAGATTCGCGCGCACGAAGTCTTTGACCTGGCCCTCGTGTTTGCCGATATGGACGGATGCCCCGACGATCACGGCGTCCGTGCCTTCCGGGATCCGGTTCCCTGCCGTCTTGATGTCGGCGGCCTGCGCCTCATGTCCGTGGCTGCGGCTGACGTCGGCGATGAAGTCGGCAATCTTGGCGGTCTGTCCTTCGACGGTCCCGTACGGGACATAGATCATGGCCATGTTCCAGTCTTGCCGCCGCAGGGCAGCGGGCCCTAGAGGACAAAGCCCCCCACACCCCGGACCCGCACCGCGGCAGCCGAAGCCCGAGCCGCGGCCGCAGCCCTGACCGGGGCGCCGGCTACATCCGCACGTGCAGGCGCCGCGCCGCCTCGGAGATCGATCCGCTGAGCGACGGGTACACCGTAAAGGTGCTGGCGACGTCGTCGACGTGCAGTTTCTGGGTCACCGCGAGGGAGATCGCGAAGATCAGCTCGGAGGCGTTCGGGCCAACGACGACGCCGCCGATCACGGTGCCGGAGCCCTTGCGGGCAAAGATTTTGACGAAGCCGTCGCGGTGGTTGCGCATCTTGGCGCGGGCGTTGCTGCGCAGCGGCAGCTTCACGACGTCGGCCTGGTACTTGCCCGAATCGATTTCCGCTTCGGAGACGCCCACGTTCGCGATTTCCGGCGACGTGAAGATGTTGGACGCCACCTGGTGCAGCTTCAGCGGCATCACGGCGTCGCCCAGGAAGTGCGCCACCGCGATCCTGCCCTGCATCGCGGCCACGGAGGCCAACGCCAGGACGCCGGTGCAGTCGCCGGCCGCGTAGATGTTCGGGGCGGTGGTGCGGGAGACGCCATCGACCTTGATGTGGCCGCTCTCCGTAAGCGCCACGCCGGCCGCCTCGAGGCCCAGTCCCTCGGTGTTCGGGATGGACCCGACGGCGACGAGGCAGTGGCTGCCGCTGAGCGTGGAGCCGTCCCCGAGTGTGGCCACGACGCCGCCCTCGGTGCGCTCCACGGTTTCGGCCCGGGCACGGGAAAGCACCTTGACGCCACGGCGTTCAAAGACACCCTCGAGGACCTCGGCGGCGTCCGTGTCCGAGCCCGGCAGGACGCGGTCGCGGCTGGAAATAAGCGTGACCTTCGAGCCCAGGCCGTTGTACGCGGAGGCAAACTCGGCGCCGGTGACGCCGGAGCCCACCACGATGAGGTCTTCCGGAAGCTCGTCCATGTTGTAAATCTGGGTCCAGTTCAGGATCCGCTCGCCGTCGGGCCGGGCCGTGGGCAGTTCGCGCGGGTGCGCGCCGACGGCCAGCAGGATCGCATCCGCCTCGACGGTTTCCGTGCCGTCTGCGGTTACGACCTCGATCGTGTGGTTGTCCCGTAGCCGGCCGGAGCCGATCAGAATCCGCACATTCTGGTTTTCCAGGCCCTTGCGGATGTCCTCGGACTGGTTGCGGGCAAGGCCCAGCAGACGGTCGTTGATGTGTTTGAGGTCCGCGCGCATCGTCGGCAGGCAGTCTCCGCCGTCGACGTCGAACTTGACGCCCAGCTCCCCGGCCTCGCCGACGCGGGTCATCAGGTCCGCCGTCGCGATCAGGGTCTTGGACGGCACGACGTCGGTCAGCACCGCCGATCCGCCGAGGCCGGACCGTTCAATAATGGTGACCTGGGCCCCCAGTGAGGCGGCGACCATGGCGGCTTCGTAACCGCCCGGCCCTCCACCGAGGATTGCAATGCGCGGTGAGCTGAAATCAGGATGCGTAGTCACAATCAGCCATTGTCCCCCATTCGAACCCGAGCCACCAACGAGCCCGCCGTACCGGGCCGGAATCCCGGGCCCGGGGCGGCTGCTGGGCAGCCGGGGCGCGGCGCGGTAGCTTGTACCGGTGAGTACAACAGAATTCCTGAACACAGACCCTTTCGATGCCGCCCGCAACGCCGCGGCCTACATCGCCGAAGAAACGGGCATTGACGCCCACGACGTCGCGCTGGTCCTCGGATCCGGCTGGGCCGACGCAGCCGATCTGATCGGCGAAACCACCGCCACCCTGTCCGCCGACGAAGTCCCCGGCTTTACCTCCCCGTCCGTGGTGGGCCACGTCGGCACCATCCGTTCGGTCCTGACCAAGGAGGGCAAACGCGCCCTGGTCCTGGGTGCCCGCACCCACTACTACGAGGGCAAAGGCGTCCGCGCCGTCGTGCACGGCGTCCGCACCGCCGCGGCTGCCGGCTGCAAGACCCTGGTCCTGACCAACGGCTGCGGCGGCCTGAACGAGGCCTGGTCTCCCGGCACCCCGGTGCTCATCAGCGACCACATCAACCTCACGGCCACCTCGCCGTTGGAGGGCGCCACCTTCGTGGACCTGACCGACCTTTACTCCTCCCGGATCCGCGGCCTCGCCCGCGAGGTGGACCCGTCCCTGGACGAGGGTGTCTACGCGCAGTTCACCGGACCGCACTACGAGACGCCCGCCGAGGTGCAGTACGCCAAGCGGATCGGCGCCGAACTGGTGGGCATGTCCACCGCGCTGGAAGCCATCGCGGGCCGCCACGCCGGCATGGAGGTCTTCGGAATCTCGCTCGTGACCAACCTCGCCGCCGGCATCAGCCCGGTGCCGTTGAGCCATGGCGAAGTCCTTGAGGCCGGCCAGGCTGCCGGACCGCGGATCTCCAAGCTGCTCGCGGAGATCATCGCCAAGCTCTGACGCTACTCCTCCGATGCCAGGTACTGCAGGGCCTTGGCCTTGACCGCCGGGAATCGCCGCTCCATCGAGTCGGCGATCTCGGCGATCGTCTGCCGGGCCAGTGCCTGCCGCCACGCGAGCTCCGCCTGGCGCATGGTCTGGGAGATCAGGCACGTCCGGCTGAAGTTCTCCTGTTCCTCCGGGTCCGGGACGTTGCCGAGAATCGCTTCGCAACGGAACGCCGGTTCCGGGCCTTCCAGGGCGAGGACGATGTCCAGGACAGTGATGTTTTCCGGCCGCCGGGCAAGAAGGAAGCCGCCGCCCGGGCCGGAGACCGAGGTGAGGATGCCGGCCCGGACGAGCGCCTGGAGCTGCTTCTTCAGGTACTCCGACGGGAGCCGGTAGTACTCCGCCAGCCGGGCGCTGTTGACCGTTTCGCCGGCCGGCGTCCACGCCATGTTCACGCAGCTGTGGACCGCCCACTCCACGCCGCGCCCCATCTTCATTTGCCCGACGTTACGTGTCCGGAAAATCGGGGTCAATAGCCCGATCGTCGGACCGGCGACGGCGGGAACCCGGACAATGCGAGGGGGAACGGGAGCCTGCCGTCAGGCTCCCGAGTGGGGACATCGGCCCGATTACGGCTAGTTTGTTCTCATGACGTCAACGGATGCCGAATTCAGCCGCTTGCTCGCCAGTGCCCGGGTCTGGGCCGGCCAGGATCCCGACCCTGCCACCGCCGCAGCCCTGACGGACTTGCTGGGGCAGGCAGAGGATGGCGACGCAGCGGCCCGCTTCGAGCTCGCCGACAGCTTCCGCGGCACCCTGCAGTTCGGCACCGCGGGGCTGCGCGCCGCGCTGGGTCCGGGACCCAACCGGATGAACCGGGTGGTGGTCCGCCGCGCCGCCGCCGGCTTCACCGCTTTCCTGACCGAGGCGGTCGGCCAGGCCTCCCCGGAAACCCGGCCGCGCGCCGTCGTCGGCTACGACGCCCGCTACAACTCGGACATCTTCGCCGAGGAAACCGCCGCGATCCTCACCGCCGCGGGCGTTGAAACCTTCCTGATGCCGTCCGCGCTGCCCACCCCGCTGCTCGCCTATGCTGTCCGGGCATTGGAGTGCGACGGCGGTGTGATGGTCACGGCCAGCCACAACCCGCCGCAGGACAACGGCTACAAGGTGTACCTGGGCCGGCACGCCGTCGAGGAAAGCGGCCGCGGCGCCCAGATCGTGGCGCCCTACGACGCCCGGATCGCGGCAAAAATCGACGCTGTCGAACACACCGCCTCGATCCCGCTGGCCGCTGACGGCTGGACCGTGCTGGATACCTCCATCGCGGAAGACTACGAGGCCGCCATGGCCGGTCTCGCCATGCCGGGGCAGTTCCCCGCCCGGGACCTGAAAATTGTGCTTACCCCGATGCACGGGGTCGGCGGCGAAACCGTGGTGTCCGTACTGAATGCCGCCGGTTTCGCCGACGTCACGCTGGTCAGCGAGCAGGCGGAGCCGGACCCGGACTTCCCCACCGTGAACTTCCCAAACCCCGAGGAGCCCGGCGCCCTGGACCTGGCGCTTAAGCTCGCCGGCGACGTGGACGCGGACATCGTAATCGCGAACGACCCCGATGCCGACCGGGCCGCCGTGGCGGCCAAGGACCCGGACACCGGCGCCTGGCGCATGCTCCGCGGCGACGAGGTCGGAGCCCTGCTCGGCGCCCACATCGTCGCGCGTCTGGTTGCCGCCGGTGAGGACGCGTCCGGTGTCTTCGCGAACTCGATTGTGTCCTCCCGGCTGCTTGCGCGGATCGCGGCCGCGGCAGGCTACGCCCACGAGGAAACCCTGACCGGGTTCAAGTGGATCGCCCGCGTGCCGGGGCTGCGCTACGGCTACGAGGAAGCGCTGGGCTACTGCGTCGCGCCGGAACTCGTCCGCGACAAGGACGGGATCTCCGCCGCGGTGCTCATTGCCGAACTGGCGGCGGCGGCCAAGGCGGACGGAAAGACCGTCTTCGACACCCTGGACGAGCTCTACCTCGTGCACGGGCTGCACGCGAGTGACCAGCTCAGCATCCGGGTGGCGGACCTCGGACTGCTGGACGCCATGATGAACCGGCTGCGGGTCAGCCCTCCCGAAGCGTTCGGCGGCTCCGCCGTCGACGTCGCGACCGACCTCGCCGAAGGAAGCGCGAGCCTCCCGCCCACCGAGGGCCTGCTCTACCTGACCCGGGACTCCAGCCGGGTCATCATCCGTCCCAGCGGGACGGAACCGAAGCTGAAGTGCTACCTGGAGGTCATCCGCAGCGTGGGCTCGGCCGCCGAACTTCCGGAGGCACGCCAGCAGGCCCGCGCGGCCCTCGACGACGTCCTGGCGGACGTCCGTGAGGCGCTCGGACTCTGACGCCCCCGGCCCCTGTGTGGCGGCCGGACTAGAGTTCCACCTCGATCCGGCCGTCCACGATCCGGGTGGCGTAGGTCGCAAGCCGGAGCTCCGGATTGCCAAGGCACTCGCCCGTGCGGAGATCGTAAACCTCCTTGTGAAGCGGAGAGGCGAGCGTCTGGCGTGCCCCGCGGGAGCCTACGATGCCGCGGGCCATCACGTGGGCGCCGGTGGCCGGGTCCTCCTGCGCAACGGCGAACACGTCCCCGGCGACGGTGCGGACCAGTGCCACCTGGCGCCCTGAAATCAGCGCCGCTTCACCCCATCCCGGCTCGAGATCGGCCACGGCGCACACCTGGTGCCAGCCCGTGCCGAGTCCGGTGGTCTGCTCTTCAAGCGTCAGTACGCTGGTCATCCTGGCCCCTCTCAATCACTGCAGCAACCGCTGCTGCGGCCACAGTCCCACGCTAGGGCTGCGGTGTAACAACGGCGTGCAGTGAATGTGTCCGCTGTGTAAAAGAGAACTAACACGGCACGAAATGTGCCCGTGATGCAGAAGTTAAGATCACGAAACAAAGGGGAAACTGAAGCGAAACTGCGCCTGCCTACTGTGGAGGGACCAAGCTGCAGAGCACCGTCTGCGGCCCACCCGAAAGGCCCACCGTGACCGGACAGACTTCAAGCCCCCAGAACCAGGGCGCAGAGCTCACCACGACTCCGCGCCGCATCGTCGTCGCCGGCGGCGGCCCCGCAGCCCACCGGTTCGCCGATGCGATGCATGCCCGCGGCCTCAACGGCTGGAACGTCACCGTCCTCACCGAGGAAGCCCACCTCCCCTACGACCGCGTCGCGTTGAGCAAAGCCCTCACGGACAGCAGCGTCGACCTCACCCTCGGCAGCGCCGCGATGTGGGAGCACGAAGCCCTCAGCCTCAAGACCGGCGAGCGCGTCATCAGCATCGACAGCGCCGCCAAGACGGTCCGCACCGCGGCCGGAAGCCTCTACCCGTATGACGAACTCGTCGTCGCAACGGGCTCGGACGCCGCCCGCCTCCCCATCCCCGGCGCCGAACTGACCCACGTTTACCGCACCCTTGAGGACGTCTGGTCCATCAACAAGGCCATCGCGGAGCTCACCGCCAAGCTGGGCCGCAAAGTCAACGCCGTCACCATCGGCGGCGGCCTCCTGGGCCTCGAGTCCGCGGCCGGCACCGAGCAGCTCGGCGCCACCCCCATCGTCATCAACGGCTCACCGTGGCTCATGAACACCCAGCTGGACGAGGGGGCGGGCCAGGCGCTCGGGCGCCTGATCGAGGCCAAGGGCTTCACCGTGCACTGCGGCGTGTTCCCCTCCGAAGTCCTCTCCGACGACGACGGCCAGGTCACCGGCGTCCTCATGGCGGACGGCCGCACCATCGACGCCGACCTCGTGATCGTCGCCATCGGCGTCCGGCCCCGGGACGAGCTGTTCCGCGCCGCGGACGGCGAAGAGCAGCATTTCCAGCTCGGACCCCGCGGCGGCGTCGTCATCACCGACGGCTGCGAAACCGAGATTCCCGGCATCTGGGCCATCGGCGAAGTCGCCAACTACGGCGGCATGTGCCTGGGCCTCGTCGCACCCGCCAACACCATGGCCGAGATCGTCGCGGACCGGCTGCACGGCGGCGAGGCCACCTTCCCCGGCTTCGACACCGCCACCAAACTCAAGCTCTCCGGCGTCGACGTCGCCAGCTTCGGCGACGCCTTCGCCCGGACCGAACACGCCCTCGAAATCGTCTACGCCGACCCCGCCCGCGGCGTCTACCAGAAAATCGTCACCACCGACGACGCCAGGACGCTCCTCGGCGGCATCTTCGTCGGCGACGCCACCCCGTACACGTCCCTGCGGCCCATGCTCGGCCGCGAACTTGCCGCCGAGCCCGGCGCCTACCTCACCGCCGCCGGCGGCGGGGACGCCCCGGAAACCGAACTCCCGGACGACGCCACCCTGTGCTCGTGCAACAACGTCAGCGCCGGCAACATCCGCGACGCCATCAACGGCTGCGGTACGTGCGAGGGCAGCGCCCCGGTCCAGGAACTCGGCGAACTCAAGGGCTGCACCCGGGCCGGCACGCAGTGCGGTTCCTGCGTGCCGATGCTCAAGAAGCTGCTGGAAACCGAACTGACCAAATCCGGCGTCGAAGTCTCGAAGGCGCTCTGCGAGCACATCGAGCTGTCCCGCCAGGAACTCTTCGACGCCATCCGCGTCCTCGAGCTCGACCTCGTTCGAAGAGATCATGGCCAAGTACGGCACCGGAGCAGGCTGCGACATCTGCAAGCCGACCATCGCCAACATCCTCGCCAGCCAGAACAGCGCCTACGTCCTCGACGCCGGCCGCGGCACCCTGCAGGACACCAACGACCGCGCCCTGGCCAACATGCAGAAGGACGGCACCTACTCGGTGGTCCCCCGCATCGCCGGCGGCGAGATCACCCCGAAGAAGCTCGGCGTCATCGCCGCCGTCGCGGAACAGTACGGCCTCTACACCAAAATCACCGGCGGCCAGCGGATCGACATGTTCGGGGCCCGGCTGGAGCAGCTCCCGGAAATCTGGAAGATCCTGGTCGACGCCGGCTTCGAATCCGGCCAGGCCTACGGCAAGAGCCTGCGCACCGTGAAGTCCTGCGTCGGTTCCACCTGGTGCCGCTTCGGCGTCCAGGACTCGGTGGCCATGGCCATCGCGCTGGAACTGCGCTACCGCGGCCTGCGCAGCCCGCACAAACTCAAGATGGGCGTCTCCGGCTGCGCCCGTGAATGCGCCGAAGCCCGCGGCAAGGACGTCGGCGTGATCGCCACGGCCGACGGCTGGAACCTCTACGTCGGCGGTAACGGCGGCGCCACCCCGGCCCACGCCCAGCTGCTGGCCAAGGACCTGGACGACGAGACCCTGATCAAGTACATCGACCGGTACTTCATGTACTACATCCGCACGGCCGACCGGCTGCAGCGCACCGCACGCTGGCAGGAAGAACTCGACGGCGGCATCAAGCACGTCGAGGACGTGGTGGTAAAAGACACGCTGGGCATCGCGGCGGAACTCGAAGCCGCCATGGCCAAGCACGTCGACACCTACATCGACGAGTGGGCTGACACGCTCAAGGACCCGGAGCGGTTGCGCCGGTTCCGGTCCTTCGTCAACGCCCCGGACCAGAAGGACGACTCGATCACGTTCGTCTCCGACGAGCGCGGCCAGATGCGCCCGGCCACGGCCGAGGAAAAGGCGCTGGCCGATCGGCAACCGAAGTTGATCGCCTCGTCCATTCCCGTCCGCCCCGCCGACATCACCGAAACCGCCCCAGCCACGGAAAGCAAGGTCTGACATGCAGCTCAGCATCGATCTCAGCGGCCGCGAAGTCCTCGTCACCGGCTCCGACTCCGCCGCCCGCCAGGCGGTCCGCCGCTTCGAGGCCGCCGGCGCCGTGGTCTCCCGGCTGAGCACCCCCTCCGGCGCCGGCCACGACGGCCAACTGCCGGAGCGGCCTTTCCTCGTGGCTGCCGTCGACGACGGCCAGCCCGGCTGGGAGGCGCTGCTGGAGCGGTGCCGCGCCGTCGGCATCCCCGTCGCCGCGGAGCCTGCGGCGGGACCGGCCGGCCATGTCACCCTGGTGGGCGGCGGCCCGGGCGCCACCGAGCTGCTCACGGTCGCCGCTGTGGCGGCGCTGCGGGACGCCGACGTCGTGTTCTACGACCGGCTCGCCCCCTACCAGGAGCTGCCCGCACTGACCTCGGCAGACCTCGTCGACGTCGGCAAGAAGCCCGGCCACCACAAGGTCAGCCAGGCCGGCATCGAGGAACTGATGGTTCAGGCCGCCCAGGCCGGGCAGAACGTGGTCCGGCTCAAGGGCGGGGACCCGTACGTCTTCGGCCGCGGCGGCGAGGAAGTGGCCGCGTGCGTGAAAGCCGGTCTTCCCGTCCGGGTCATCTCCGGCGTCACGAGCGCCATCTCCGTCCCGGCCGCCGCCGGAATCCCGGTCACGCACCGCGAAGTCAGCCACATGTTCACGGTGGTCTCCGGCCATGCACCGCTGACGGAGAAAGAACTCACCCACCTGGCCGGACTCGGCGGGACGATTGTGGTCCTGATGGGCATTGGCACCCTGCACCAGCTGGCGGCCGGTCTGCGCCGCGCCGGCATGCGCGCCGACATGCCGATGGCCGTCGTCGAACGCGGCTACCGTCCCGGCCAGCGCACCACCGTCGCCTCGCTCGGGACCATCGCCACGGCCGCCGCGGGCTGTTCCAACCCGGCCGTCCTGGTGATCGGCGACGTCGTCCGCGTGGCGGAAGCCAACCTCGGCACGGCCCGGGCCACCGCGGACCTGGACCGGCTGGCTGCCTCCCTGATGGAGGCGTGAAAACGACCATGAGTGCACTGAACGCGATTGCGCCGGCTTCCCCGCCCGTAGCCTCCCCCGCGCTGGACGCCGCGCAGCCGGAACCGGACGCCGCCGGGAAAGCGGACCAGCCCTTGGAGGGATTCCGCATCGGCGTCACCTCGCACCGCCGGTCCCAGGACCTGATCGAAGCCCTGGAACGGCGCGGCGCCGAGGTGCTGCATGCCCCGGCACTGAAGATCGCCCCGGTGCAGGAGGACCTGCGCCTGATCGAGGACACCCGTGCCATCATCGAGGCCAGACCGGACCTCTGCATCGCCACCACGGCTTACGGGATGCGCCGCTGGTGCGAGGCCGCGGATACCTTCGGGATCGGCGAGCAGCTGCTGGAGACACTCTCGGCCTGCCGCATGTTTGTCCGCGGGCCCAAGGCCCGCGGCGCCGTCCGCGCGGCCGGGCTGGCCGACGTCGGAATCAGCAGCGATGAAACCACCGCCACCCTGGTGGACATGCTCCTTGCCGAGGGGGTGCGCGGAAAGACGGTCGCCGTCCAGCTGCATGGCTACACGGACGTGCGCCAGCTCGAGCGGCTGCGGATGTCCGGCGCCACGGTCCTGACCGTCACGCCCTACCGCTGGGTCAAGCCCGACGGGGCGGACCGCCTGCCGCGGCTGATCGAAGCGGCGTGCAGCGGCAACCTCGACGTCCTCACCTTCACCAGCGCCCCCGCCGTCGATGCCGTGTGGAGCACCGCGCACGAGATGGGGGTGTACAAGGACCTGGTACACAGCCTGAAAACCACGGTGACGACCGCCGTCGTCGGCCCGGTCACTGCCCAGCCATTGCTCGACGCCGGCCTGCACCCGCTGATCCCCGAACGGTTCCGGATGGGGGCGCTGATCCGGCTGGTCTGCGAGCACCTGGCCTTGAACCACGTCCGCCGCCTGGACACGGCGCACGGCAGCCTGGAGCTCCGGGGCCGTTTGCTCCGGATTGATGAGGAGGCCATCGACCTGGCTCCTGCGCCGTTGCTGCTGCTGCGTGCCCTGCTGGGCGCGGGCGGTGCTGTCCTGACCCGGGAGTCCCTGGCCGACCTGCTGGAACTGCGCGGGTCCGTGCATGCCCTGGACATGACGGTCAGCCGACTCCGGTCGGCGCTGCCCGACGGACGTCTCATCGAAACCGTCGTGAAGCGGGGCTACCGGATCCGGACCTGACCCCCACACCCTGAAGCAACGCGGGGTCACTTTTCGCCCATGCCACGGCATTTTATGGGCGAAAAGTGACCCCGCGTTGCTTTGTTACCGGCAGGTAAACACTGGCGAACAACCGGGCGGGATACTGCAATCCGGCGGAAACGCTACGGAAAACTCACACGCCTACGCTGGGGTCCGTTACGCAGTCGGGGCCAACACACAGCAGCCCCCATTTTGAAAGGGCCAGCACATGTCCGTTACGGAACCGTCCGCCGCTCCAACCGCAGCCGCTCCGGCGGCATCCTCTTCGACGCCGCCCGGGCCGCGAATCGTGATCGCCGGCGCAGGTCCGGCAGCCCGGGCCCTGGTCCGCAGCCTCACGAGGGCACCGTTCGACGGGTTCATCACTGTGCTCAGCAACCGCGACGATGCCTCGGCCGATCTTCTGGAGCTCGCCGTGCTGCCCCGGGTGTCGGTCCGCTTCGGTCAGCCTGCCAGCTACGTTGACCCGGTCAACCGGCGGGTGACGACCAGTGACGGACTCGAACTCGGCTACGACGAGCTGGTCATCGCCACCGGCGCAGCCCCGGCGGACACCCCGGTGGACAACGCCTCCGAATGCCTGAGCTACTCCGCAATCGACGACGCCGCCCGGCTGGGCGAGGCCGTCATGGACGTCACCCGGGCTCTGGGACGGCGTCCGCTGGGCATCCTTGTCGGCACCGGCTCCGCAGCAGGCCAGGCGGAGGCGGTCCTGCGTGCCCGCGGGGTCCGGCCGGTCCGGACCACCCTCCGGCCCGCCGCTGTCCTCCGCCAAGTGGCCGGCGCGCCGCTGCCGTCCACGGGCATCGTGTTCCCCGACGGATCCAGCATGCTCGGTGACCTCGTCGTTCTGGCAGAGGAACGTGTCGCCCGGGACGGACTGGCAGCCAGCGCCGGGCTTGAGACGGCACCCGGGGGAGGCATCGTCGTCGGGCCGGATTTCCGGACAGCCGTGCCGGGGGTCTGGGCTATCGGGGATGCAGCAGTCCACGACGGCGTGAGGCTCGGCCTCCTGGTCGCGGCGGAGTCCGCGGCGTCAGCCTGCGCCGCACAGCTGCTGCACGCCACAATGCCGGGCCTCCTGGCCCGTCCGGATCTGGGAGCCGTCACCGGACCCGGGTCCGGGCTGAAGGCGGACCCGGTGGCCGTGGCGGCCTAGCAGGAGCCGTCCCGCCGGCCCCGGGCGCAGTGCCTGTCGGGTCCGCGGGCTCGGGCGGTGTGGCAAGATAGTCGTCTGATACGCCGCGAGCCTGCGGCACCGGCAGGCCCATGAGGCCGCCCGGAACCCCGGAACAAGGCCCGCCAGGAAAGGGACCACCATGAGCAACGAAGCCACGGCCGGAAGCGCCACCCCCGCAACCCGGGACAGCGCCGCGAACATTGCCGCCTACATCGACCACACCCTGCTGAAGCCCGAGGCCAGCGAGGCGGAAATACTCAAAGTCTGCGCCGAGGCGGCCGAATACCGCTTCAAGTCCGTCTGCGTCAACCCTGTCTGGGTCAAGACCGTCCACACTGCCCTCAAGGGATCAGGCGTGCTGACCTGCTCCGTGGTCGGCTTCCCGCTCGGCGCCACTCCGAGCGACGTCAAGGCCTTCGAAGCCCGCGGCGCTGTCCTTGACGGCGCCGAAGAGATCGACATGGTCATTAATATCGCCGCCGCCCGTGCCAACGACAAGGGCGCGCTGGTGGACGACATCACGGCGGTCGCTGAAGCCGTTCACGACGGCGGGGCCATCCTGAAAGTCATCATCGAAACCGCGCTGCTGACCGATGACCAGAAGGTCCTGGCGTGTGAGGCGGCGGTTGCGGCCGGAGCGGACTTCGTGAAGACGTCCACGGGCTTCAACGGCGGAGGCGCCACTGCCGCCGACATCGCCCTCATGCGCCGTACGGTGGGCCCTGACCTGGGGGTCAAAGCCTCCGGCGGCGTGCGGTCCCTCGCCGACGCACAGGCTATGATTGCTGCAGGTGCAACACGTATTGGCGCCAGCTCAGGCATCGCGATCGTCAAGGGTGAACAAGGTTCGTCCGCGTACTGATCCGCGTCTGCTGCTGGCACAGGTTTGAGCCCCCCGGGGCCGAGGAGGAATGTATGTCCAAGAACAACGGTAAGACCCCGCAGAGCGAGAACAGCCTGGCGTCCAGCGTCGTCATCTTCACCGTGATGATGGTCCTGTTCTTCGCTTCGCTGTACTCGCTGTCCTTCCTCACCCTCGGCAACCCGTGGCCGATGGCCGTCTGCCTGGTCCTGTTCGCACTCGCGTTCTGGATCCCGCAGACCGTGCTGGGCCGCTCAGACTCGGCCGGCGAGAGCTAACTACTGCCATACGCTTAAACGCCTGAAGCTCCGGAGCCCCGGAGCTTCAGGCGTTTAAGGCCTATCCCTGAATCGGGCGGACCAGCGCCTCGACTAAGGTCGCCCCGAGCGACAGTCCCGCGGGGGCATAGGACCTGGCCAGCGCCCAACCGGCAATGGCGACGCCGACCATGGCGTAAGCGCTGACGGGGATCAGCACCAGCCACTCCCGGCGCGATCCGGCCCGTCCCAGGAGCGGGATGGAGAACGCACCATTGGCTTTCCAGACGTCTTTGACCAGCGGCAGTTTCCGCAGGAATCTTGGCGGTTTAATCACCAACGGCCACAGCAGCGGCACGCCCCCGGTGGTGATCATGTCCCCTACGATGTGGACCACGACCCCGGTCAGCATGGAGACCGGCAGCCAGGTCCATTGGTGCGGGGCGAACCAGGTCACCAGCCCGGCCATCACGAGGGCGAAAATCCAGTTGCTGACCACACCATACTTCGGGAAGAGTTTCAGGGCCTTGGCGGCAATGTTGATCAGGAACAGGCACAGCAACCCGGCACCGACGGACAGCAACCCCCACTGCGTGGCCACCTGGAGCTGGCCGGCGAAGGTCGCAAGCAGCACGAAGCACACCGCTCCGACGATCGAATGGGTGCCCTGCCGGTGGCCTCCGCTGACCTTCTCGATGCCGCGGGCAATCAGGTTGGACAGCGGCGGCAGCGAGTGCGCCACCGTACTGGAGCGGTGGTCCCAGTCACAGATCAGGGCCGTGCCCGCCGTCGCCATGGCACCGATGACGATCCCCGTGGCGTCCAGCGGATACCAGCCGAGCGCGTACGGACCGGTTGAGGCAATAGCCACCCACGCCGCGGCACCGGACGCGGCGTGGTGTCCGCCCATCACGTCCTACCCCACCGCCAGCGGCGCGTCGGAGAAGATGTTGCGGATGACCCCGTTGGCCCACTCGAGAATCTCGGCGTCCTGCAGGTCCCGTCCGCCGATCCTGGCCGTCTTCGGCTTGGGCAGCAGGACCGCGTCCATCGCCGGCTTGGACTGCGCACCGGGGTACATCCGGGTCAGCCGCATGAGCTTGGACTCCGGCAGCTGCGCCGGGGAGAACTTGATGAAGTTTCCCTGCAGGGCGACGTCGGACAGCCCGGCTTCGCGCGCGCCCACCCTGAAGCGCGCGACGTCGATCAGGTTCTTCGCCGGCAACGGCGGCTCCCCGTAGCGGTCCACGAGCTCGGCCAGGACCTCGTCGATGGCCGCGTGGGTCAACGCCGAGGCGAGCTTCCGGTAGGCCTCCAGGCGCAGGCGCTCCCCCGGGACGTAGTCGTGCGGCAGATGCGCGTTGACCGGCAGCTCGATCTTCATCTCGGCGGCCTTCTCCTCGGCTTCGCCGCGGTAGTCAGCGACGGCTTCGCCCACGAGGCGGATATAGAGGTCGAAGCCGACGCCCTGGATGTGGCCGGACTGTTCGCCGCCGAGCAGGTTGCCGGCGCCGCGGATCTCCAGGTCCTTCATGGCCAGCTGCATGCCGGCGCCGAGTTCGTTGTGCGTCGCCACGGCCTTGAGGCGTTCCAGCGCCACCTCGCCCAGCGGTTTCTCCGCGGGGTACAGGAAGTAGGCGTAAGCACGTTCGCGGCCGCGGCCCACGCGCCCGCGAAGCTGGTGCAGCTGGGAAAGACCGTACTTGTCCGCCCCGTCAACAATCAGCGTGTTGGCGTTGGAGATGTCCAGTCCCGTCTCGATGATCGTGGTGCAGACCAGGACGTCGAAGCGCTTCTCCCAGAAGTCCACGATGATCTTTTCCAGCCGGCTCTCGGACATTTTGCCGTGCGCCACTTCCACCCGGGCCTCGGGGACGAGCTCGCGGATATGCGCCGCGGTCCGCTCGATCGAGGACACCCTGTTGTGGACCAGGAAGACCTGACCTTCGCGCATCAGTTCCCGCCGGATCGCCGCGGACGTCTGCTTGTCCGTGTACGGGCCCACATAGGTCAGCACCGGGTGGCGTTCCTCCGGCGGGGTCGCGAGGGTGGACGTTTCCCGGATGCCGGTCAGGGACATTTCCAGGGTTCTCGGAATCGGGGTGGCGCTCATGGCCAGGACATCGACGTTGGTGCGCATCTTCTTGAGCGCTTCCTTGTGTTCGACGCCGAAGCGCTGTTCCTCGTCCACGATGACCAGGCCCAGGTCCTTGAATTCGAAGTCCTTGGACAGCAGCCGGTGGGTGCCGATCACGACGTCGACGGCGCCGGTCCGGACCCCTTCGGCGGTCTCCTTGGATTCCTTGGCGCCCTGGAACCGGGACAACGGCTTGACCCGCAGCGGGAAACCGGAAAAGCGTTCGGTGAATGTCTCATAGTGCTGCTGGGCGAGCAGCGTGGTCGGCACGAGCACGGCGACCTGTTTGCCGTCCTGGACGGCCTTGAAAGCGGCCCGGACCGCGATCTCGGTCTTGCCATAGCCCACATCACCGGAGATGAGCCGGTCCATCGGGATCTCGCGCTCCATGTCGGCCTTGACCTCGTTGATGGTGGTCAGCTGGTCGGGAGTCTCCACATAAGGGAAGGCCTCCTCCAGTTCACGCTGCCACGGCGTGTCCGGTCCGAAAGCGTGGCCGCGGGACGCCATCCGGGCCGAGTACAACCGGATCAGCTCACCGGCAATCTCCTTGACGGCCTTTCGCGCCTTGGACTTGGTGCTGGCCCAGTCAGCGCCGCCCATCTTGCTCAGCACCGGGGCGTCACCGCCGACGTAGCGGGTGACCTGGTCCAGCTGGTCGGTGGGTACAAACAGCCGGTCCCCCGGGGCTCCGCGCTTGGAGGGTGCGTATTCGAGCACGAGGTACTCACGGACCCCGTCCCCGCCGCCGGCGACTTTCCGCTGGATCAGCTCCACGAAGCGGCCGATTCCGTGCTGTTCGTGCACCACATGGTCACCGGCGAGCAACTGCAGCGGGTCGACGGCGTTGCGCCGCTTGGACGGCATCCGGCGCATGTCCTTGGTGGACCCGGCGGAGGTCCGCCCCAGCAGGTCGGCCTCCGTGAGGAGGGCCACTTTCAGGTGATCGAGTACAAACCCGCGGCCCGCGGCAGCGCAGGTGATTTCGATCAGTCCGGCCTGGGGCTCTTTTTCGAGCGAGTCAACGCGCGAGCAGGGGATGTCCGCGTCGTGGAAAAGTTCGGCGAGGCGCTGCGCGGGGCCGGGGCCCTCTGTCACCACCACGATCCGCCACTGCTCCCTTACCCGTGAGCCGATGAAGTCCATCATTTCGGCGACATCGCCCTGGTACCCGCGGGGCTCGCGGGCGTGCAGGTTCAGCACGTCGACGTCGGGCATCAGCTCTTCATCGGTGGCCAGCGAGGTGATGGACCACCAGGACACCCCGTGGGCCAGGGCGGTGGTCCGGGTCTCGGTCAGGGACCGGAAACTGGCCGAATGCAGGGCCGCCGAAGTCTGCGATCCCAGGACAGCATCCAGCGCCAGCGGGGCGGTGCCGCCGTCGGACGCCGTGGACCAGGCGGCCTCCAGGAACTCTTCGTTGGTGGCGGCGAGGTCATGGGCCCGGGCCCGGACCTTCTCCGGTTCAATGACCACGGAGATGGATCCGGCCGGGAGCTGGTCCAGGAACGGGACCATGGCGTCGACGAGCACGGGGGCAAGGGATTCCATTCCCTCGACGGCGATGCCGCCGGCAATCTTCTCCAGCATGTCCGCCGCAGCAGGAAGCTGCGTCTTCAGGGTTGCGGCGCGGGACATCACGGAGGGGGTGATGAGGATTTCGCGGCACGGCGGGGCATGGAGGGCGGTGGGGTGGTGCACGCCGGGGGCAGTCAGCGAGCGCTGGTCGGCGACTGCGAACCAGCGCATCTGCTCCACCTCATCGCCGAAGAACTCCACCCTGACGGGGTGGTCCTCGGTCGGCGGAAACACATCCAGCATCCCGCCGCGGACAGCAAATTCGCCACGGCGGGTCACCATGTCCACCCGGGCGTAGGCGGCGTCGGCGAGGCGCTTCACGACGTCGCTGAACGGCACTTCCTGACCGGTCTTCAAGGTGACGGGGACCAGCTCGCCCAGTCCGGCCACGATCGGCTGGACAACAGCGCGGACCGGCGCCACCACGACGCGCAGGGTTACGGAGGAGGACTCGGGGTGGGCAAGCCGCCTGAGCACGGACAGCCGCCGGCCGACCGTGTCCGAACGGGGCGAAAGCCGCTCGTGCGGCAGGGTCTCCCAACTGGGAAATTCGGCAACGGCGTCGGCGGGCAGGTAAGCGCGCAGGGCCGCGCTGAGATCTTCGGCTTCGCGGCCGGTGGCCGTGACGGCCAGGACCACCGGTGCCGGGCCGGCGCCGGGAACGTCGGCCGCGGAGGCGGCGAGTCCGTCCGTAAGCTCCGCGAGCAGTGCAGCGCGCAGCCCGGTCGGGGCGCTGATCTGGTAGTCCTCGCTGCGGGTCTCAAACCCGCGGGACGCCTCCGCCCGGACGCGGGCGTAGTTGCGGTCGTCGGCAAGGACACGGCGCAGGCCGGTGAGTGAGGGGCCGGTGAGGCTCATGGCTGAAGCTCCTGGTGGGATCACGGACGTGCAGGCAACACGAATAGCCGGAATTCTTTCGAATCCCGGGTTTCCCAAGCCTACCGCGGAGGCGGCGGCGGCCGGGGGCACCCTGTCCGTGTTGGTGCTGACGCGGATCGCCTCCGCACCGTCAGGATTCCCGGGCGCAGGATTTTCGGACACTGCGCCAGTCGGAGGGCTAGGCTGGAAGGAGAGCGTCACCCGGCCGACGCACGCCGTCTCACGGCCGGCCGGCGCCGGACCGGCCAGTCCGGCAAACCGGCCGCTCCGAATGGCTTTAAAGAATGGCTTGAACGAACCGCTCTACGACCAAGGGGCCACCCATGAACTCCACGTCCGACGGAACCGCGCAACCCGGGCCAGCGACCCCTGCAAGTCCCAGGAAGGTCCTGGTCACGGGCGCCACCGGCTACGTCGGCGGGCGTCTGGTCCCACGGCTCCTGGAGGCAGGCCACGAAGTAAAGGTCCTGGTCCGCACCCCGGGCAAGATCTCCGGGGTGCCGTGGTTCGAAGACGTCGAGGTGGTGCATAGCAGCCTGGACGACGGCGAGGCGCTGCGGGAGGCGCTGGAGGGCGTCGACGTCCTGTATTACCTGGTGCATTCGATGGCCGGCGGCGCCGGGTTCGAACAGAAGGAAAAGGCGATGGCGGAAACGGCCGCCGGAGCCGCGACCGACGCGGGCGTCAGCCGGATCGTCTACCTGGGCGGCTTGCACCCCAGCGGCACCGAACTCTCCACCCACATGCGCTCCCGGGAGACCGTCGGCAAGGTCTTCCTGGACAGCCCAGTCGATGCAGTTGTTTTCCAGGCCGGCGTCATCATCGGCTCCGGATCCGCGTCGTTCGAAATGATCCGCCACCTCTGCGACGCACTTCCGGTGATGCCGGCCCCGAGCTGGGTGCGGAACAAGATAGAGGCCATCGCCATCCGCGATGTCCTCTACTACCTGGTGGCCGCCGCATCCGTGGAGGGCCCGGTCAATCGCACCTTCGACATTGGATCCCGGCAGGTACTGACCTATGCGGACATGATGAACGAGTACGCCGCGGAGGCTGGCCTGCCGAAGCGGCTCGTGATGGCGCTGCCGGTGCCGGCGCCCAAACTGGCCGGACTCTGGGTGGCCCTGACCACCCCCATTCCGCTCTCGATGTCCCTGCCGCTGGTGGAATCCCTGCAACACGACGCCGTCTCCCGTGAACACGACATCGACTCCGTCATTCCGCAGCCCGACGGCGGCCTGGCCGGCTTCCGCCGTGCCGTGGCGCTGGCGTTGGCCAAGGAGCGCGACGGGCAGATCGAAACGGCCTGGTCCAATGCCGGGGCCGACGCCGACCCTCTGCCGAGCGACCCGGACTGGACCGGGCACCGGGTGTCCGTCGATGAGCGAACACATTCCAGCGACGTGGCCCCGGAACATGTCTGGGCCGTCATTGAGGGTATCGGCGGAAAGAGCGGCTGGTACTCGCTGCCGTTGGCGTGGAGCGTCCGGGGATGGATTGACAGCGTCACGGGCGGTGCCGGGCTCAGCCGCGGGCGCCGTCACCCGCACCGGCTGGCCGAGGGCGAGGTGGTGGACTGGTGGCGCGTCGAGCGGATCGACCGTGGCAGCCTCCTGCGTCTCAGGGCGGAAATGCGGGTGCCGGGCCGGGCCTGGCTGGAACTCTCCGTCGAGCCCGAAGGCTCCGGCAGCCGCTACCGGCAGCGTGCCATCTTCTTCCCCAAAGGGCTCGGCGGCAGGCTGTACTGGCTTGCTGTGCTGCCGTTCCATAGCCTGATTTTCCCGGCCATGGCCCGGAATATTGCCGCCGCCGCGAAGAAGCTCCAGGAGTCCGGGTCGGAGCAGCCCCGGCCCGGCACGTAGGATGTTCGGAGCCCGATTCGTCAAGTTCCATCTCCACGGAGGACCCCCATGGCCCTGAGTGCATCCACCACCGTCCAGCACAGTGTTGACCGCGTCGCCGCTGTCTTCGTCAACGAGGACTTCCTCCGTCACACGAGCGAGCTCGTGGGCGGGACGCTGGAGTCGTTCGCCATCGACGGCGATCCGGCCGGCCAGTTCAACACCACCACAGTGCGGACCATCCCCACCACCCGGATGCCGGATATCGCACGGAAGTTCGTCGGTGACAGCGTGACGGTCACGCAGCTCGAAAGCTGGGACGCCCCGGCCACCGATGGTTCGCGGCAAAGCAATATCTCCCTGAAGATCGCCGGGGCCCCGCTCGACGTCAAGGCTGTCCAGCGCCTCGTCTCCGACGGCGGAAGCACCCGGATCGAGCTCGAAGGCAACGTGACCTCCTCCGTGCCCTTCCTCGGCGGCAAGATCGCCGACGCGGCCGAGCCGATGGTCGGCAAGGCCCTGAACATCCAGTCGCAGCAGGCCCAGGCCTGGCTCGAGAATCACTGACCCGGTGCAGTTGCCCGCCGGTCTGGCCGTTGTCCTGCTCGTGGCCGGGCTCTGGTCCCTCGCCGTCTGGCCGCCGTTCCTGCGCCGGGTCCTCAAGGACCCTCGCTCGCGCGACGCCGACGGCAAGGCCACCCGCTTCCTGACCGTTCACGTTGTCCTGGTCAGCATCTCCCTGCTGCTGGGGGCCGCGACGGCGGCCATCGGTACCGCGGCCCTGCTTTAGCCGGTCCCGTGGTGCGCCCGGCCCCGCCCGGGGCTGGGCGTATCCTCCACCGACAAGTACGCTGTGAACAAACGGCGACGGTAGGAGTGCGAACCCATGCGGATTTCGGTTATCGGATGCGGCTATCTGGGGGCGGTCCACGCGGCCTGCATGGCCAAGCTTGGCCACGACGTAGTGGGGATCGATGTCGACGCCAGCAAAGTCGCGCAGCTCTCCGGCGGCCACGCGCCGTTTTACGAACCCGGGCTCGATGACCTCCTCTTATCGCTGGAAAATTCCGGCCGGCTTCGGTTCACCACGGATATGGCCGCCGCCCGGGGATCAGAAGTGCACTTTGTCTGCGTTGGCACACCGCAGAAGCGCGGCGAAAACGGCGCCGACCTCCGCTACGTTGATGCCGCCATCGGGTCGCTGGCCGGCCACCTGTCCCCGGGTGACGTCGTGGCCGGAAAGTCCACTGTCCCGGTCGGAACCGCCACCCGGCTCGCCGACGTCATCAGCGCCGCCGAACCGCAGGCCACGCTGGTCTGGAATCCGGAATTCCTCCGTGAAGGCCATGCCGTGGCGGATACCCTGAGCCCCGACCGGTTCGTCTACGGCATGCCCGACGGCAGCGAAGAGCACCCCGCGGTCGCTGTCCTGGACCGGGTCTACGCCACGCCGCTGGCCAGCGGGACGCCGCGGCTCGTCCTGGACTATGCAACGGCCGAACTGGTCAAGACGGCCGCCAACTCGTTCCTGGCCACCAAAATCTCCTTTATCAACGCCATGGCCGAGGTTTGTGAGGCCACCGGCGCCGACGTGTCCCGGCTGGCCGACGCGATTGGCCTCGACGACAGAATCGGGCGCAAGTTCCTCAACGCAGGCATCGGCTTTGGCGGCGGCTGCCTGCCGAAGGACATCCGCGCCTTTATGGCCCGCGCCGGCGAACTGGGCGCAGACCAGGCCCTGACCTTCCTGCGCGAGGTGGACGCGATCAATATGCGTCGCCGCACGCGGGTGGTGGAATTGACCCGGGAGCTGTGCGGCGGAACGCTGATGGGCCAGCGCATCGCCGTGCTGGGTGCCGCGTTCAAGCCCGAAAGTGACGACGTCCGCGACTCCCCCGCGTTGAGCGCGGCTGCGCAGCTCCAGCTGCAGGGCGCCATCGTCACCGTCACCGATCCGCAGGCCCTTGCCAATGCCGCCAGGCGGTTTCCGGAGCTTCCGCTGGAACCGGATCTCGAGGCAACCCTGCTCAAGGCCGACGCCGTGTTGCTTCTGACCGAGTGGAAGCAGTACCGGGAACTTGACCCGCACACAACGAAGGCGCTCGTGACCGCACCGCGCATCCTGGACGGACGCAACGTGCTGGATCCCGCCAAGTGGCGCGCGGCGGGGTGGACCTACAAGGGCCTTGGCCGGCCCTGAGGCTCCCGACATCGCCCTGACCGGGAGTGTCCAAGCGGTCCTCTAGTAGGTCAGCGGCTAACGGACAGGGCCTGGCCGAGGGCGTCCTCGGCTGCGACCCAGGACAGCATGGCGCACTTGACGCGGGCGGCGTAGCGGGCCACCCCTTCAAACGCGGCGGCATCGCCCAGGATTTCCGGATCCGCGGCGACCTTGCCCCGGGACCGGAGCACTTCCCGGAAGCTGTCGATGACCCCGCGGAGCTCCTCCGCGGACATTCCTTCGGCGAGATCGGTCAGGACCGAGGCGGAGGCCATCGAAATGGAACAGCCGTCACCGTCCCAGCGCAGTTCGCTGACTCTACCGCCGGACACCGCAACCCGGAGCGTGATTTCATCGCCACAGACCGGGTTGAGCTGGTGCGACTGTCCGGTGGTTGTGCCCTCGGGCGCCGAGGCCCCGGCCAGGCCGCTGCCGTGCCGGGCCTTGGAGTGCTCCAGGATGATCTGCTGATATAGCTGGTCAAGACTCATGAAGTGCTGTCCTTAGGCTTGGAAGTAAGTGCGGACGCCGGCAACGGCGTCGAGAAATGCGTCCACATCGTCCGTGGTGTTGTACAGGTAGGTGCTGGCCCGCGTGGTCGCGGTGAGTCCAAGGCGGCGGTGCAGCGGCTGGGCACAGTGATGGCCCACCCGCACGGCGATCCCCCGGCTGTCCAGGAACTGCCCGACGTCGTGGGCGTGCACGCCGTCGACGTCGAAGGAGGCGAGGCCGATCCGCTCGTGGCCCGCGGCCGGGCCCAGGACCCGGATCCCGGGGAGGTCTTCCAGTCCTTCGACGAGGCGCTGGCCCAGCTCGGCTTCCCACGCGTGGATGCGGGCCAGTCCGGTTTCGCTCAGGTAGTTCACCGCGGCGGCCAGGGCCACAGCCTGGGAGATGCGCTGGGTCCCGGCCTCGAAACGCTGCGGGCTGGGCAGGAAGGCCGCCCGGTCCATGGTGACGGTGGTGATCATGGAGCCGCCGGTCAGGAAGGGAGGCATGGCGTTGAGGAGCTCCGCGCGGCCGTAAAGTCCGCCGATTCCGGTCGGTGCCAGCATCTTGTGGCCGGAGAAGACCGCAAAATCCACGTCCAGCGCCTTGACGTCCAGGGGCAGGTGCGGGGCGGACTGGCACGCGTCCAGCACTACGAGGGCGCCCACGGCCCGGGCCAGGCCCACCAGGGTCGCGACGGGGTTGATGGTGCCGAGGACGTTGGAGGCGTGGGTGAAGGCCACAACCCGGGTGCGGGGTCCGATGATGCGGGCGGCCGCGTCGAGGTCCAGGTTTCCGCGGTCATCCACTGGAATGAACTTCAGGCTCGCCCCGGTGCGTTCGGTCAGCTGCTGCCACGGGATCAGGTTCGCGTGATGCTCCATCTCCGTCACGACGACTTCGTCGCCGGCCGACAGCGCAAACCTGGCAGCCTCCGGCGCGGCCCCGGGAAGGGAGGCGTTGAGGAAGGAGTAGCTGAGCAGGTTCAGCCCCTCGGTGGCATTGGACGTCCAGATGAGTTCATCGCTCGCGGCGCCGATGAACTCCGCCACTGTTTCCCGGGCATCCTCGAACACTTCGGTGGCCTCGACGGCGAGGTGGTGGGCTCCGCGGTGCACGGCGGAGTTGCGTTGCTCGTAGAACTCCTGTTCGGCTTCCAGCACGCTGAGCGGGTTCTGTGAGGTGGCGCCGGAATCCAAATAGATGAGCGGCCTGCCGTTGACGGTCTGCTGCAGGATCGGGAAGTCGTTGCGGATCCGCAGCACCTCATCGTTTCCAAGCGCCGCGGCGGAGCTGCGGAGATGTGCTGGGGTGGCAACCATGGGAAGACTCCTGGATCGGCGTTCGCTGGGGCGCATGATCCCGCCGGCCTATCAGGGCAGGAGGAAATACGTCACACAGATTCACCCTAATTATCCCACGTCTGAACAGGTGTCCTTCGCGGTCACTGCTTTGAGCCGCACGTGCCTGAATTCGACGGCCGGGCCGGCGATGTAATTCTTCAGCAGTGATTGCCAGGCGCCCCCGTACCGGACGTCGTCGGACTCCGCCGTCCAATTTTGGCTCCCGTCTCCTGCGCGCCGGGCCGCGATCCGGCCAGGGCTTACGGAGACAACAAAAGAAACCCATTCGCCGGCCTTTGGTGCCGGGCTGGCTGTGTGGGCCAGACTGACTGCGGGCGATGCGCCGCCGTCCTGACGGTAGAGCGTCATGGTGCCGTCGGCGGCGAAATCGAGGTGATACCCGGCCACGGAACGGGGGTCGCCGGCCCGGTAGGGTCCGTCACCGTCCTGGCCGAATGCCACTCCTGCTCCGTCCGGACCCGCCGGGACCCGCTCGGGCCAGCGGAGCTCGAAGTCGAGTTCCCACTCCGGGGCATCCACGGACCCGGCCATGGACCCGAGCACGTAGCCGGACGTCTTCTCGCTTGAGATGCGGACTGCCCCGTCCACGAAGGCGGGCTGCTCGTCCCAGACGGCGTCGGCGGCCCAGGGCAGATCGCCGGTACCCCGGCGCCCGTCGGCGAAGCTGTCTTCCGTGCGCGGCTCATCCAGGTGCAGGACGTTCCGGATGTTCGAGCAGATGAAGCCCTTCACCCCGAGCTTCAGGAGCCGGGCGTGCTCGCTGCGCCGATGTACTTCCCAGGCGGCCACGGGTTTCCCGGAGGCGACCATTTCGCGGATCATGGCTTCCGGCGCCGAGTGATGGACGCCGAGGATGTCCACACGCGGGGCGAGCTCTGCGACGCGCTCCTTTTCCCGTGATGTCATGTAGCCGAAGGTTTTATAGCCGCGGGCCGCCGCCAAGGCATGGCCGGGCGAGGAGGCCGGTTGTTTCCAGACAATATGGTTGCGTGCGTCCGGATAGCCCTCCAGCAGCGCGAGGATTTCGTCGGCGTTGGTGCCGGGCTTATCCTCCAGGAAGATCACGTGGGTTGCGGCAAATGCGTCCAGGACATCGGTCAATAGCGGGATGGGTTCCAGCGGCGTCGCGGGACCGAGCCACGCGCGTGCGTCGTTGCGCAGCGATTCCACCGCGGGATAAGAGGCGCGCGGGATGGTCAGGTCGATCCCCGTCAGCCGGATGGCATTGAGGTCGTGATGACAGACAAGCACCTCCTCACGGGTGGACGACACGGATACTTCGATGGCTTTCAGTCCGGCGTCCACCGATGACTGGTAGGCCTTCATGGTGTGTTCGGGCCAGTTATCTCCTGATCCCCGGTGCGCGACGAAGAACGACGGCGCCGCCAGCAGCTCGGAGATCGTAAACGGGCCGCTCTCCCCGGGCGACGCGATGACACCCTCGGCCCTGAAGGCTGCGACGGCGGTGGCCGCCGGCACAATCTCGGCCCGGGGCCGGGAAGGCCCGGCGGGCGGCGCCGGACACGCCGAGCAGCCCGCCGCGCCGAGTAGCGTTCCGGCGGCGGCGAGACCCAGAAATCCGCGCCGCGAGACCGGTGTCGCGGGGATCCTCATGGCAGTCGCGATCCCGGCAGTTCCGGCGCATACAAGTCGCCGGAGCTACGCGGCGGTGCGGCATCCGGCACGGATGCCGCGTCCGGCACCGCCTTATCCTCGCGGGGCTCCCGCTCGGTTTCTTCGGCCGCGATGACCACCATGGCCAACAATGTCCAGACGACGATGCCGGCGGCGGAACGGGTGGCCAGCGAGCTGTAGGTCTGCGGAACCGCGACAGCCATGGCACAGGCGAGCATCAATCCGGGGTAGCCTGTCCGGCGGCCGTAGCGGACCAGCAGGACGGCCATGGAGCCGAAGTAGAGGATTGAGAACACCAGGCCGATGTCGATGCCGTACATCAGGATCGGATTCTCGAAGCTCGTGTCCAGACCTGCTTGGACGGCGACACGGTAGCTGGCGCCAATGCCCTCTCCAGCTACGGCGTAATCGGCCCAATGGCTCAGGTAGTACTCCAGGGCCAGGCCGCGCGCTTCGGTGGAGCCGGTGTCGTTTGCGAGCCTGGCCGCAATGCCGGCCACCAGTGGCGAAGCCAGGATCACGGCGACCCCGCCGGCGATCATCAGGAGCATGGTCGACTTGACCCAGACGGGCCTGCGCGTAAAGAGGAGGACTGCCAGGACACCGACGGCGAAGGCAGCGAGCCCCACCCGGGACTGGGAAACGAGCATCCCCACCGCCATGAGCCCTAGCAGCCCGGCTTGGAGCCATGTCTGCCGGAGGCTTACGACAAGCGGCGCCGCAATGCAAATAACGAGGGACAGGGCCAGCGGTTGGTCCAGCGTGCCCATCCACCGGCCGTAGTCCCGGGCGAACCAGTACTGCGTGCTGAACCCCGATTGGTAAAAAATCACTTTCCCGGTGATCCACTGCGCGGCGGCAATAACACACACGAGTGCGACAAGGGACAGAAACAGTGCGCGAAGCATCCGCACGAGCCCCTCGCCGCGGGCCCCTTCGGCGAGCAGGAGGAGGAAATACAGCACCGGGACGACGATCTCATCGATCAGCAGGACCATTCCGCCCCGGCCGGATGTCGTTGAGGCCAGGAAGGCGGCAAGTATGACGAGCATTAATACCAGGAAGAGCATGAAGTGCCGGGCCAGGACCGCTTGGATAGTTCCGGGCTCATGAAGCAACGTGACGACGAAAATTGCCAGGACAAGCCAGGTGGCGGCATGAACAGACAGTGGACCGGACGAGACGCCGGTGAGCATCGGGGACCCGACCGCCGGGACCAGCAACCACAGGCCAAGCGGCGCCGCGAGCAGCAGCCTCGGCCGCCTCCTCAGCATCACGGCAGCGGCAAAGCAGAGGCCGATCCAGAGCACTAACTGCATCTACAGGCTCCGGCCGGAACTTGGGCGCCGGACCCCGGCAATACCGCGGGCGGCCATTGTCACCGCTTTCCGGCGGCTTCAGTGACTGTCGGCGACTCGGCTGTCACGGCAGGCACCGCCGGACTCTGCCTGGCCGAGGGCCGCAGCCATCGCCGTGGCGTTTCTGATAGCCGGGCCGGCACAGCATTCAAAACGACCCCCGCGGCCCGTCCCTTGACCAGTTCCAGATTCCGCAGCGATGAGCGCAATATCTCGCGGCTGACCTTCTGGTACATGACCACTACGACCGTCGAGTCGGATTGGACGGCCAGCAGCGCCGCATCACTGAGGGGCTGCAGGGCGGGCGCATCAATGATCACGCGGGAGTACGAGCCGCGCATCTCACCCAGCGCCGCCGACATGGTCCGGCTTGCGATCAGTTCCGTCGGGTTGTCCGGGGCGGTGCCGGCGGCCACCACATGGAACCCGGCGCCAGGCACGGGCTGGATGGCGTTACCGAGAACCGAACGCCCGGCCAGGACATCCGTGAGCCCCAATGCGCTTGCCAGGCCCAGATCGTGCGCCAGCCGCGGCCGGCGGAGGTCGGCTTCGACCAGCAGCACCTGCTCACCGGACTCGGCCCAGGCCCGAGCCAGCATCAATGCCGCCGTTGACTTACCCTCCCCCGGCGTGGCGGACGTAATGGTAACGACGTCCGAGGCAGGCGCGGCAGGCAGGTGGTCGATATTGGTCCGAAGCCGCCGCGCCGCTTCGTCGAATCCGGATTCCTGCCGATTCTGCAGGACGGAGACAAAGGAGTGGGCCTCGCGGGTCTTGGGAATCCGGGCCAGCACGGCGGCCGCGGCAGCCTCCTCGACCTCGGCCGGGGTCCGGAGTCTCTTGTCCATCAGCCGCCGGAATACCGCCAGTGCAATACCGGCACCCATTCCCAGCAGGGCGCCGAGGGCCATGTTCAACGTTCCGCGGGGCGAAATCGGGTCGGAGGATGACGTCGGTCCGCCCACGATGTTCAGCTTTGTCTGACCGGCAGCATCCTCGGTACTTCCGGCTTCAACACCGCGCAGCGCGTCGCCGAGTTTAGCGGCAATGACCTCTGCTGCCTCAGTTGCTTTGACCGGGTCGGAGAGGTTCACCGCCACCGTAAGAATGCGGGTGTCCTGGTCCGCGGAGGCGCTGATACCGCGCGCAACGTCCGAGGACGAGACCCGGGAATTGCCGCTTAGGAGTTGTTCGATGAAGCTGTCGCTCGTGACGAGGCTGGCATAGGCGGTGACGCGGCCCCGTGACAATTCGAGCGCCTGGAGGGGTGACTGGCCGACCGCCGTATGGGACACGACATAGAATTTGACGACGCTTTGGTAAGTGGGGACGGCCCGGGCCGTGACGAATGCCGCGGCTCCCACGCCCGCCAACAGCCCTACCAGTACCCAAACCCAGCCCCGCACAATCGCGCGCCAGTACTCTGCCAGCTCCAATGAGCCACCCCCTGTGGCTACCACGCTGCGCCAATCACCGGCCCAGTCCGTCATGGTCCCCTGACGCCCCATTATTGTTCGGCGGCGGGCAGTACGGAAGCATTTTCATGGAGTCGTTACCGTGTGACGCCCGGATCGGTCCCTTTCGAGCGGTACTAAGGGCGAATTCTGGCCAAACACGGGCGTCCGCCGTAGTCTGTCCTAAACCAAGGCGGATCTGCGGGTTTTCCGCAGGATTCATCACTTTACGGGGGAACGATGTCTACTGCCCGGCCACACCTTTCGGTACTGGTGGCTCATCCCAGCGCGGACCTGTACGGTTCGGACCGGGTTCTGTTGGAAACCATCGAGGGTCTGCGCCGGAGCGGTGCCCGTGTGGTGGTGACGCTGCCGGCGACGGGTCCCCTGGTGCCCGAAATTGAGCGCCGGGGCGCTTCGGTTGTACTGTCGCCTACGCCGGTGCTGCGCAAGAGCATGCTGACGGTCCCGGGCATGCTGCGGCTGGCCGCCACCTCCGTCCGCGGCCTGTACAGCAGCATCGGTGTAATCCGTGCCGCGAGGCCCGACGTGATCCTGGCCAACACCATTACTGTTCCGCTGTGGACGCTGGCCGGCCGGCTCACCGGGGTTCCCGTCGTCACCCATGTGCATGAGGCGGAAGCGAACGCGTCGCGGGCGCTGCGGACGGCCCTGGCCCTGCCGCTCTTACTTTCGCGCGGGATCCTGTTGAACAGCCAGTTCAGTGCCGAGACACTGGCTTCCGCACTCCCGGCCCTTCGCGGCCGCTCGCAGGTCCTCTATAACGGTGTCCCCGGCCCGTCCGAACCGGTCGCGCCCCGTGACGGCCTCCACGGCGGACTCCGGATCCTGTACGTGGGCCGGCTGTCGCACCGCAAGGGAGTCGACGTCGCGATTGACGCGCTGCTGGAACTCCGGAGCTCGGGGGTCCCGGCGAAGCTGGGCATCGTCGGCGCGGTATTTCCGGGCTATGAGGATTATGAGGCGGGGTTGCGCGAGCAGGTCGCCGCCAACGGCGCGGAAGACCACGTCACGTTCCACGGCTTTCAAAATGCCATTTGGCCGTTCCTTGCGGAGTCCGACGTCGTCGTTGTCCCGTCCCGGATCGATGAGCCGTTCGGAAATACGGCAGTGGAGGCGGTGCTGGCCTCGCGGCCGGTGGTCGTCAGCAATACCTCGGGCCTGCGGGAGGCCGCGGCAGGGTATCGCTCGGCCCAATTCGTCGCCCCCGGCGACGCCGGCGAACTCGCCGCCGCGCTGATGCGGGTTTCGGCCGGTTGGGAAAGCTATCAGACTGATGCCCGGCTCGATTCCGCCGAGGCGTCGCGCCGGCACAGCCCGGAGCTGTACGGGACTCTCATGGCAGGCCATCTTGCCCAGGCAGCCGGAAGGTCGCTTTGACGGGCACCGCATCCGACCGGACCGCACCGGACACCCCTGCGCCAGGCCCGGACGGTAACGGCGGAACCCGGGCGCCCTCGACGGCCCGCAGTGTCCGTTGGAGTTTCGGCGCGGTCCTCGCACGGCAGGGATTCCAGCTTGCCTCCGCCGTCGTTTTGGCCCGGATCCTGGGACCGGAAAGTTACGGGGTCATTGCCGCAGCCACGGTCTATATCAGCCTTGTTGCGCTGCTTCTCGACCAGGGGCTATCGGCCGCCCTGATCCAGCGCCCCGACGTAACCAGCCGAATGGCAGGCGCGACGGCCACGCTGAACCTTATGGTGGCCACCCTGCTGGGCGCCGCGACCTGGGCGGCTGCTCCGCTTATCGCCGCGTTCTTCCGGGTGGACGAACTCGAACCAATCCTTCGCATCCTGGCCTTCGCGATCCCGCTCAAAGCCTTGGCGATCACACCTCGCGCCATGTTGTCCAGACACTTGCTACTCCACCGGGTGGGTGCGGCTGACATCGCCGCGGCTGCCGCCGGAAGCGCGGCCGGTATCAGCGCGGCCTTGGCGGGGGCCGGCCCGTGGGCCCTGATCTACCAGGTGGTCATCACGGACCTCGTCTACAGCTCGCTGCTGCTGCGCGCCAGCCGCGGCCCGGTGCCGAACTTCGATTTCCGGTCGATCGTTCCCTTATTCCGGTTCAGCCTCAGCGTTTTTGCTACGGACTGCCTGGCCTACGCTTCACGGAACATGGACAACATCCTTGTGGGCCGGGTGCTCGGCGTCGGCGCGTTGTCCCTTTACGGCATGGCCTACCGCATCCTCGTGGTGCCGGTGCAGCTGATCGGCCAGACCGTCAACCGCGTGATGTTCCCGGCCTTCGCGCGCTCGGCCGGCAACAGCAAGGAAGTCGCCTCCCACCTCCTTACAGCCACCCGTCTGCTGGCCATCGCCGCGATTCCGCTGATGACATTCGTGGCTTGCGCCGCACCCGAACTCGTTGGCCTTGTCCTCGGGCCCGCATGGTTGCCAGCGGCTGCCCTGGTGAGCGTCATGGCTATCGGGGGCGCCCGCGAGACTGTCTTTTACGTGACGCCGTCCCTGATGAAGGGGTTGGGAAAAGGGGCGCTGATCGTTCGCTACGAAATCTTCGCGGCGATCGTTCAGGTTGGCGGCATCGTCATCGGCCTCCAGTTCGGCGTCCTGGGTGTGGCCATCGGCTACTCCGCGGCCGGCTTCGTCCTCACCCCGCTCCTTCTCTGGATCCAGCAGCGGCTGACCGGTGTGAAGACAAAATCCCAGCTGGCGGCCATTCTGCCGGCGGTTCACGCCGCACTGTGGGGCGTCGCAGGCTACTGGTTGTGGTCGCTCGTTGACGTGCCCGCGCTGTGGCGCCTGCTGGGCGGGGTGCCGGTCTTCTTCGGACCGGCGCTTGCCGCGTTGTTCGTATTCCACCGTGCCGTGCTCTCCGGCGTCGCTACCCAGGCACGGGCGCTCTTCAGCCGGCCGCAAAACCGGCCGCAGGACTCTCCATCGGAAGGTACCAAATGACCGGAAATTCACCCGCTGACGGCGGAACGGCTGCCGCAGGCGTTGTCATCGCGGTACTCACCTACCGCAGGCCCGAGGATATCGCCCTCGCACTGCCCCGGCTGGCGGCCCAGGCGACCGCGTTGAACACCACCCCCGGACGGCCGCACGCGACGGTACTCGTCATCGACAACGATCCGGAGGCCGGCGCCCAGCCGACCGTCGATCAGCTGGGCCGTACGCTCCCCGCCGGTCTGGTGCGCTACGTCCATGAGCCGCGGCCCGGAATCGCTGCCGCACGGAACCGGGCGCTGTCCGAATCGGATTCCAGCGACTTGCTCGTCTTTATCGACGACGACGAGATACCGTCGGAGCGTTGGCTCACCCAGCTTGTGGAGCTTCAGGCGGCCACCGGCGCTGCCGCCGTCGTCGGACCTGTGGTCAGCGAATACGAAAACGAGCCCGAGCCGTGGATTGAAGCCGGCGGCTTCTTCAGACGCCGCAGGCTCGCCACGGGCTCCCGCCTGGACGTCGCGGCAACGAACAATTTGCTGTTGGATTTGCGTCAGATCCGGGCCATGGGCTTGCACTTTGACGAACGCTTCGGCCTCAGCGGCGGATCGGACACGCTCTTTACCAAGCAGCTGGTCCGGCGCGGCGGGGAAATGCTCTGGTGCGACGAAGCCGTCGTTGTGGACCGGGTGCCCTCCTCCCGGCTCACCCGTTCCTGGGTGCTGCGCCGTGCCTTGCGGAGCGGGAACTCAGCGACGCGCGTCAGCCTCGAACTGGCCGAGAACATCCCCACCCGGGCCAAGGCAAGGGGGTCGTCGCTGGCGGCCGGATCGCTCCGGCTGGTCGGCGGATCCGCGAGGCTCGCCATCGGCGTTCTGACCGGGTCAGCAGCCCAGCATGCCAGGGGTTTGCGGACGGCCGCAAGGGGTCTCGGCATGGCCTCGGCCGCCTTTGGATACGTATACAGCGAGTACCGGAGAAAATAAGTTTTCCGCGGCGCATCTGATCGGATCCCAACGGGCTTAAAACGCCGAAATCACGCCAGTAAAACACCCGCCGCGCAAGCGACACGCCCAACGGTCACCAAGCCGTAATACGACATATCCTGCCGTTACCAATTTGCAACCATTCCGTGGCTTCGACTAACGTGATGCCCACAAGCCGGGGTCGGGGAGGCCTTTCGGGAAGTCAGGCGCAGATGCTGACCAATCGCTAACGCAACGGTCACAGCACGCATCCCGCCCTGACAATGCACAGAATAGACTGCAGCAATGCGACATGCCGCTCCGGCGTGGACGCTACCGGCTGCACAAACAGCCGGGTGCCACGTCGCCCTCGTTATGACAGTGCAATTCCCCGTGCCCGGAGAACGAAACTTATGAGGTAACACTGTATGGCTATCGCGCCCAAGAGCTCCAACATCCGCCGAACGTACACTCTCAGCGCTGCCGCCCTGACCGTCGCAGCTCTTACCCTGACCGGTTGCGGAGAGCTGACGGCCCTGACAACTCCCGGTGCTGCCTCGGACGTCCGTGTCGCCGCGAGCAACGCCAAGTCCGCCCCGGCCGATGCTGCCGCACTGGAAGCCGGGACCGGCGCTAAGTCCACACCGGCTGCTAGCGTTGAGGATCCCGCTCTCGAGGGTTCAGACGCCACTGCCCCCGTAGCTGATGAGTCCGGCGCCGCAGAAAGTGCCGCCGCCAAGGCCGAGACCACCGCTACTGCGGCCGCCGTGACCGCCGACGAGGCCGAGACCACCGCTACTGCGGCCGCCGACACCGCCGAGGCTGCTGCCGCCGTGGCCGCCGATGAGTCTGCCGGGTCGGTCGTCGCGGCTGCCGCGGTAGCCCCCGCCGTCGAAGCATCTGCCACCCGCGCGTCCACGAACGCAGCCGCAGTAGTCACGCCCGCGCTGGCCGTTCAGCCGCAGGCCGCAACCCAGCCGAAAACCGCCGTCGAGCCGAAGACGGCTGTCCAGCCGCAGGCCGCAACCCAGCCGAAAACCGCCGTTGAGACGAAGCCGGTTGTCCAGCCGCAGGCCGTTGCCGCCGCGTCGGCCAGCACGATCGCTGTGCAGGCCGCGGCCACGCCGGGTTCGTACAAGCCGACGGCATCCAACACGGGTGTGCCGGCCGGAAAGACTCTGAAGCCTTACAACACGTCCGGAGCTGACCTGGTTATCACCAAGGACGGAACGGTTCTCGACGGCCTGGACATTTATGGCGACATCAAGGTTCGCGCCAAGAATGTGACCATCAAGAACAGCCGGCTGCGGGGCGGCAAGGGGATTCCCAAGAACAACACCGGGATCGTTGACTCGACCAACTCCAACGTCTCAAACCTCGTGATCCAGGACAACACGATCATTCCGGACCGTGCCTCCTACTACCGCGACGGCATTGTCGGGCACGACTACAAGGCCCTCCGCAATCACATCCAGGGCACGAATGACGGCCTCGGCATTTTCAACCGTCCCGGCGGCCCGGCGACCGCCAACGTCACGGCCGAAGGCAACTACATCCACGACCTCACCTTCTGGTCCAATGACCCGGCGCACCGGGACGGCACCCACAATGACGGGATCCAGGTCCAGGGCGGCCAGAACATCCGGATCGTCGGCAACAACATCGTGGCGACGTCCAAGCCCGGCCCGGGCAGTGCGCCCAACCCGCGTGGCAATAAGGCCGGCGCCGGCATCCTGCTCCAGCAGAATGTTGCCAAGCTCGCGAACGTGACCGTGAATAAGAACTGGGTCGACGGCGGACTGTCGTCCATCAATATCGACCACGGCAAGTACTCGAACATCACGGTCACGCTCTCGGAAAACCGTCTTGGCCGGAACCAGTTCGACTTCGGCAACGGCTCGAAGTACCCGGTCCGCATTATCAAGCGAAGCGCCAGCTCGACGCCCGGCCTCTCGACCAACCGGTGGGCAGACAACCTCGCCAACCTCGTTGAGGGCAAGACCGGCGGCATCCGCTACAACAGCTAAGGCAGGCAGAGAGGGCCGGATCCGCCACGGATCCGGCCCTCTCCTGTCTTCCCGCGGCCACCCGTCGCGGACTGATAGCTACTTGGCGGTGAGGCTCACCGTGGCAGAAGTCCTTGAATTTCCAAAGACGTCAGCGACTTCCACCCGGTAGCTGTGATTCGTCCCGGAAGGCACGGAATCCACGTACTCCAGCATTGGCCGGTACCAGGGGCGGGAGGACGCCGTTTGGGTCTTGATGAGGTCCCCGTCCCGGTACAGCTTGTACGTCAGCCTGGAGTTGTCGCGGTCCCAGTTGGACTGCCAGCGGACCTTGATCTTCCCTTTGGACGTCGACGTCAAGACTGGGTTTGTCGCGCTCGACGACGACCTCGGCCCTTCCTTGTTGGGTGCGATGGCGGTGACGGCAAAGCGGGCGAGGCCCTGCTGCCCACGCAAATTGACCTTCCGGAACTCACCGCCCATCACGACGTACTTGTCGTTTCCGGTCACAGACCACGGGCCCTGGTTCTGGCCGGTGGCCGTGCCCGTATCCATATCCGGGTACCAGACGAGCAGCGTCGGTATGGGTTCGCCGACAAAGCTAGGGAGCCTGGTGCTTGCCCTGGTCATGGTTCCGGTTGCTTCTTTGCTGTAGGCAAGCGCCCGGTGCCATTCCTTGGGCGTTGCTTCCGGGAACCCATCAATCTTCGAGCAGTCGTGAGCGTGGCTTGCCTTGTACACGGCGGTATTGTTTCCGAAGATGCTGTATGAATCGCCGCGGCAATCGTCAATCCACTTGACGTCCAGGTCGGACCAGTTTGCGGCGAAAGAGCCCTCCAGGTTCCCGGTCCCGCCGTTCGATATGCGGATATAGCCCGTCCCGTACCAGCTCGTTCCATCGCTTGACAGGGACGTGATGGCCGCTTCGCTGCCGGCGTTCCGGACGACATCGTTGACCGGCGTCGGCAGGCTTTGCCCGCTGACAGCGTCCACCGCGCCCAGACCGAAGCCGGGTGCGTTGCTGCCGTTGAGGGCGGTGAATGCACCTCCGGCCACCACCTTGGTCCGGTCTGGAGACAGAACAAGCGCGTTGACGCTTCCTCCGGTGGCCACCGGTTTCCACGGCAGCAAGCCGCCATCGGAGGCGCGGACCGCCGCCAGCTTGGACCGTCCCGTGGATCCCACGGCACTGAACGATCCGCCGAGGTAGACGACGTCGTTGGTTGCGGAAATGGCCTTGACTGTCGATGACATTGCCGGCGCCCACCCCGGGATGACGGCACCGGTCTTCGGGTCGAGTGCGACCACACGCTTCACGGCGGTGCCATCGACGCTGGTGAAATCCCCGCCGACGTAAAGCCGGTTGCCGTCCGGGGAACGTGTCACGGCAAGGGCCTGGGCATTGAGTGAAGGTGCGAAGCCGGTAACCAGCTTGCCCGTGCTGAGACTGAACGCCACGATGTTGTTCCGGGGCGTCGTCTGTGAGCCGGGCGCCGCCCCGGCCGGCCGGACCGTCGAGAACTTGCCGACGGCATAGACGGTGTCGCCGATGATGGTCTGCTGCCATACGACGCCGTCGATCTGGACAGTTGGCAACGAGTCCGCTGTTACGGTGACGGGACTTGCGGGATCAGTCGGATCGGCGGGAGCGGAGTCCGCAGACGCCGCCGGCGCAGCGGCCAAGGCGGTGGCCGCGGCGAGCACCACGCTGAACGCCAGGGCGGGCCACCGGCTCGTTCCCCCGGCCGACGGGCGGGAGGGACCGGGCAGACTCGACGCGCGCGGCGCCCTGCGGTGGTGTCCGCGCAGGAACCTCAGTGTCAACGGCGTCATGATGATCCTTTCCGCAATGCTGCTCTTTTTAGGTGTATCCCTGCCCATCCGGTGGCTCCGTAGTCATCTCAACCCGGGAGCACTTCGAAATCGTCAAATCGTGCCAGCACCGGGTCGTTGCTTGCGGATCCCGACAGGTACGAAAGCATCCCGACTGCTCCCGCGACCTGCAGGCCGGCAGTGTTGTCGGTGACTGACAGGCTCCAGTTGCCGGGCTCGGGTGTGCCCTGCAACCATGTCCGCGCCCGCACGGTAGTGGGCGAAACACCCGTGACCTCCACCCGCAGGCTCAACCTTTGGCCCGCTGCCAGGGTGATCCCCGGTGCGGACTGTGCGAGCGTCGTCTCGGACGTGCCTGAGTGCCGGGTCAGCCGCAGCGCGAGGGATCCGTCCGCCGAAACCTTCACCTTGCCCCGGTACTCGGCCGACCCGACCCGGCGGCCGCTGACGCCCAGGTAGGTGCCTCCGCCGTTGCCGATCTTGTCGAGCGACACCGTCACGAGGCTGTTGCTGCTGGTGCTCGTTACGGCGGGCAGAAAGGTCGCCGGTCCCTGGCCGGGGGTCAGGCTCATGACGCCGTTTCCACCCGTGACGAAGTAGACCGACGGTGAGCCGTCCACGGACCACTCCCCGCCGGTGTCCGCCGACCCCCAGCCGCCATTTTGGGTGCGCTCGAAGTCATCTTGCGCCACGAATGCCCCGGTCCCGGCCGCGACCGTCACACTTCGCGATGTGGTGGCCGTGGCGCCCGCGTTGTCCGTGACTGTCAGCCTGATCGTGTAGCTGCCGGCCGCCCCGTAACTGTGCGAGGCGGTGACTCCGGTTCCGGTCCCGCCGTCGCCGAAGTCCCAGGCATAGCCGGTGATCGTACCGTCCGGATCCGTCGAGGCCGAAGCGTCGACCGAGACGGCCAGCTCGTTGCTGGAACTGGTGAACGACGCCGACGGCGGCACATTCCCGGCCGCGACCGTCACACTCCGCGATGCGGTGGCCGTGGCGCCCGCGTTGTCCGTGACCGTGAGCCTGATCGTGTAGCTGCCGGCCGCCCCGTAACTGTGCGAGGCGGTGACGCCGGTTCCGGTCCCGCCGTCGCCGAAGTCCCAGGCATAGCCGGTGATCGTACCGTCAGGATCCGCCGAGGCTGACGCATCGACGGAGACGGCCAGTCCGTTGCTGGAACTGGTAAACGACGCCGACGGCGGCACGTTGTTCGAGCCCTGGATCGTGAGGCTCCGGCTGTCGCCCGTCACAGTGTTCCCCAGCGGGTCCGTCACGGCTATGCGGTAGCTGTGCTGGCCTGCGGCGAGTCCGGCGTCGTCGTAGCTGAGGGTTGGCCGCTGCCAGAAGGTGGACTGCGAGGACACCGTGTGGACGGGGTCCGGAGCTGAGTCCCGGTAGACCCGGTAGGTGAGGTTTGAGTTGTCCCGGTCCCAGTTGGAGGGCCATTGGACGCGGACCCGTCCGGGTCCGGGGCTCGAGAGCGTCGGTACGAACGCGCTCCCGGTTACGCGGGGTCCTTGCCGGTTCGGGGCCAGTTCCTTGCGCGCGAACCGTGCCAGGCCCTGTTGCGGCTGCTGGTTGACGTTGCGGAACTCCCCCACCATCACGACGTAGTCATTGTTGCCTGCCACCGCCCAAGGGCCCTGGCTCTGGCCGCTTGCGGTCCCGTTGTCCAGGTCCGGGAACCAGTTCAGCAGTGACGGCGCGGGCTGCCCCGTGAAGGAAGGGTAGCCCTGGGTGTCTTGGGTCAACGTTCCTGTCGCCGCCTTGCTGAAGGCCACGGCGCGGTGCCAGGTCCGGGGCGTCGTCTCGGGGAATCCACCCAGGTTCTGGCAATAGTGGGGGTGCCCGGCGACGTAGACGGCGGTGTCGCTGGCGAAGACTCCATACGAGTCCCCGTGGCAATCCTCGACCCAGGTGATCCGCCCGTCCGACCATTTGGCGGAAAACGCGCCCTCCAGGTTGCCGCCCGTGCCGTAGATGTACCCGGTCCCGTAAAAATTCGTTCCGTCCGAGGACAGCGAAAGGATGGCTGAGTCCCTCCCGCCGTCGCGGACAACGTCGTTGGCCTGCAGGGGCAGGTTGGCCCCGGTGACGGCATTGACCATCCCCAGCCCGTAGCCCGGCCGGTCAGAACCGTTCAGGGTGGTGAAGGCCCCGCCTACCACGACTTTCGTCCCGTCGGGGGAAACGGTCACGGCGTTGACCTTGCCATTGCCCGCAATCGGATTCCACGGCAGCAGGGCACCGTTGGCTGCGTTGACCGCGGCAAGCCGTGGCCGCGAGACCGAACCCACAGCATTAAACGTCCCGCCCATCCATACGGTGTTGCCGTGGACCGCGATTCCCCGGACACCGGCCGCCATCTTCGGCGCGAACGAACTGATCAGGTTTCCGGTCGCGGCGTCGAGCGCTGCGACCCTCCAGCGCTGGACGCCGTTGACGGAGGTGAAGTCGCCGCCGACGTAGATTCTTGAACCGTCCGGGGACGCCGCGATGGACAACGCCTGCGCGTTCAGCACGGGGGCGAAGCCCGGGATCAGTTGGCCGGTGGTGAGGTTGAAAGCGAGGATGTTGGAACGGGAAACCTGCTGGGTCCCGGGGGCGGCGCCGGCGGGTCGGGCGTTGTTGAATCTTCCCGCAACGTAGACGGTGTTTCCGACGACGACGGTCTGCCACGCGACGCCATCATGCTGGGCGGTGGGCAGACTGTCGGCGGTGACCGTGACCGGCGTCTTCGGATCGTTCGGGTCCGCCGGCGCTGAATCCGCGGCACCGACGGCAGCCCCCGAGAGGGCAAGGGCCACCGCCAGGAGCAGCGCGCAGACCGTCTTTGTAGTGATGGCCGCCCGCCTGGACCGGGCACTGTCTTCCTCGCATCTGCCTACGCCCATCTTCAGCCGCCATCCGTTCAGTTGAGTTGAACTTCGACATTGTCGAAGCGTGCCCGCACCGGCGCATTGCCGGCGTTGCTCCACAGGTAGGACATCAGTCCCACCGACCCTGGCGCCTGGAGCGAAGCGGTGGCATCTCCCGCTGTGAGCGTCCAGTTCGCAGGTTCGGGGGTGCCGACGCGCCAGACCTTCGCCTGAAGCGTTGTAGGTGAAGAACCCGTCGCGGTCATGCGCAGTCGGAGCTCGTCCGCGGCTGCCACAGTGAAGCCCGGGACAGCGACAGACTGCAGGGTGACTTCGGTGCCTCCCACGACCCGCGTGAGGTACAGAATCGTGCTTCCCGTTGCAGAGACCCTCAACTTGGTTCGGTACTCGTCCGACCCGACTTTCCGCCCGACGACGCCGAGGAACATCCCGCCGCCGCTGGCAATCTTGTCAGCGGCGACTGTGGCCTGAACGTCAGCTCCCGAGGTCGAGATACCTGCGAGGTAGGCGAGGCGTTGCACCCCGGGGCTGCCCATGATCATGGACCCGAGGCCCTCCCCTACCGTGTAGTTGCCGGCAGACCCGTTGACGGTCCAGGCGCCGCCGGTTTCCGCTGCGCCCCAACCCGACGCTGCGGTCCGGCCGAACGCGTCGGCGGCGAGAAGAGTACCGGCGGTCGGTGCCGTCACGGTGACCGGCTGTCCGATCGCGGTGGCGGAGCCATCGCTGTCCACGACGGTCAGGGTCACCTGGTAGGTGCCGGCTTCCGCGTAGTTGTGCGATGCAGTCGCTCCGGTGGCCGTGGCATTGTCTCCGAAATCCCAGGAGTAGGTGCTGATTGTCCCGTCGGGGTCGCTGGACGTTCCGGCGTCGACGGCCAGGGTGAGGTCCGTGACCGAGACCGCAAACCTGGCGGAAGGCGGCTGATTCGCTTGAACGGTGACCGGGGCGGAGGTTGAGCTGGTCGCTCCGATATTGTCCGTGACCGTTAGCTTGATCTGGTACGTGCCGGCGCTGGTGTAGGTGTGGTCCGTGGTCCGGCCTGTTCCTGTGGAGGAGTCGCCGAAGTCCCAGGCGTAGGAGACGATCGTCCCGTCAGGGTCCCTGGAGGTCATCGCATCGACGGAGGCGTTCAGCTTGCTGGTAGTGGACGTAAACGCGGCGACCGGCGGCTGGTTGCCCGGCGCTGCTGTCGCCGTCACGGTGCGCGTCGTGCTGGCCGCGCGACCGTCACCGTCCACCACTGTGAGGCGGACGGTGTACGTCCCCGGCGCCGCGTAGACGTGCCGGGCCGTGACTCCGGTCGCGGTGTTGCCGTCGCCGAACGCCCAGTTGTAGGAGGCGATCGGCCCGTTGGGGTCCGAGGACCCCGAGGCGTCCGCGGTCAGCGTCTGGTAGGTGATCGATGACGCAAAGGCGGCGGTCGGCGGCGTCGGCGGAACGTCCAGGGTCCGGCCGGAGGCCCGGTAGTGGGACTGCACCTGCTGGAGTCCGAGGGCCGCAGGGTAGAGCGCCACTTCGTCGATGTCCCCGTTCAGGTTGTCGCTCGTGGGGTCGTTCGGCCAGCCGGTCAGCAGGTCCGACCCTATGCGCCAGTACCCGTCGAACACCCTGCCGGTCGTTACGTCCGTGCGGAAGGCTGCCCTCGCCCCGTCGATGTAGAGGAACATGCCGCCGGTGCCGAGGCTGGCCACGACGTGATGCCATTGACCGTCGTTGAAGCCGGGTCCGCTGTTGACGGTTCGGGTCGCACCGTTCCAGGCGCCGAAGTGGATCCGTCCCGCATCATCCATATAGACGTTGCGGTCGGTGACCCTGGACGTGCCGGCGGCCACGTTTCCGAAGCCGATGATTTTCCCGCCCCTGGTGGTGTTGGTACGGACCCAGGCCTCTGCCGTGAACACGTCCGGTGCCCGGAGGATGCCGTTGTTGACGGCGACTCCGTTGACTGTGCCGTCGAAGGTTCCGGCGCCCGTTTGCTCACCGTCGACGGCGCCGTCCGCGCGGAGTCCGGCGCCCGGGGCTGCGGCCAGGTCTTCCGCCCCGGCGGAGTCCAGGAGGGTTGCGCCGGAGCCGTCATTGAACCGCCAGAAGTTGCCCGGGCTGTCGGCAAGGACGGCGTCGGCGTATTGACTCGCGGGCGCCGATTCGGAGGCCGCGGTGATGTACACGGTGTCGGACCTTACCTCGTTGCCCAACGGATCCGTGACGAAGATGCGGTAGCGGTAGCTCTGTCCCGGGACCAGGCCGGTGTCGAGGTAGCTCATGCCCGGCCGCTTCCAGAAGGTGCTGTCCTGGGTGACGGTGTGAATCGGCGCCGCGGTAATGCCGTCCCGGATGACGCGGTAGGTCAGGCTGACGTTGTCCTGGTCGTGATTCGCCTGCCAGCGGACCCGGACGGTTCCGGCAGCCGGCGAAGTGAGTGTCGGGTTGATGCGGCTCCCGCTAAGGACGGGGCCTCTTTTGTTGGGGGCACTTTCGCGCATCGAGAATCTGACGAGCCCCTGCTGCCGGACGCCGTTGACGGTGGTGAATTCGCCGCCCATGACGACGTACTGGTTGTTGCCCGCGACCGCCCAGGGTCCCTGGTTCTGCCCCGTGAATTTGCCTGTATCCAGTGCTGGGAACCAGTTGAGCAGCGCGGGCGATGACACCCCTGCCCAGTTGGGGTAGCCCAACGGGTCCCGGACGATGGTGCCGGTGGCGGCTTTGCTGTAGGCGAGGCCGCGCTGGAATCCCCACGGTTCGGTCTGCGGAAAGCCGCCGATGTTGCCGCAGTAGTGCGGGTGCCCCACCTTGTAGATGGCGTTATCGGCTACATAGACGCCGTAGCTGTCCCCGTGGCAGTCCTCCAGCCAGGTGATGTCTCCGCCGTTCCATCCGGCCGCGACGGTCCCTTCGAGGTTGCCGCCGGTCCCGAAGACATAGCCGGTGGCGTAGACGTTCTCGGCGTCGCCGGCCAGGCTGGTGATGCTCGCGTTGAGTCCGCCGTTCCGGACGCGGTTGTTGGCGGCCCAGGGAAGCAGTCCGCCGTTTACGGTGTCCACTGCGGCCAGTCCGTAGCCCGGATTGGAGGAGCCGTTGAGCGTGGTGAAGGCTCCCCCGACGACGATCCGGCTGCCGTCCGGCGAGAGGGCCAGGGCGTTCACCCGGCCGCCTTCGGCCGAGGGGGCCCACCCGGTCAGGGCTCCGTCGGCTGCCTGGACCGCCGCGAGCCTGTTGCGCCCGACTGAGCCCACGGCGGTGAACAGGCCACCGAGGTAGACGGTGCCGGCCGTGGGGACGATCGCCCGGACGGCGGCGGCGGCCTTGGGCAGGAACGATGTGATGAGCGCGCCCGTAACGGGATTGAGTGCCGCCACCCGCCAGACCGTGGTGCCGTTAACGGAGGTGAAGTCACCGCCGACGTAGATCCGCGACCCGTCGGGGGCCGCGGCGATGCTGAAGGCCTGGGCGTTGAGTGTCGGCGCAAACGGCAGCAGCTCGCCGGTGGTGAGGTTGTAGGCAAGGATATTGCGGCGGACCACGGTGTTGCTGCCGGCCGCTGCACCGGCCGGACGCGCGGTACCGAAGTTTCCGGCGACATAGACCGTATTGCCCACAATCACCTGCTGCCATACCACCCCGTCGATCTGCACAGTCGGCAGGCCGTCGGCGGTCACGGTGGCCGGGTCAGCGGGGCTGGCCGGCACCGGCGGCGCGCTGTCCGCCGCCGCCGGTGCCACCCCCGTCAGCCCCATCGTCACGGCGACGGCCGCTGCCGTAGCGCCCGCAAGGAGCTTCTTGAGCAGCCGGCGTGCCGCCGGGCTGCGGTCCGTTGCGGAGCTGGGCAGCGATGTCGTCATGTTCGTTTTCCTGTCCGGGTCCGGCGCTTAGGGATTCTTGACGGCGAAGTCGTCGACGCGCAGCGTCACCGGCACGTTGGTTGCGGAACCGGACAGGTAGCCGATCAGGCCTGGGCTGCCGGCTTTCTGCAGTGCGGCTGTGGAGTCGCTGACCGTCAGGTTCCAGGTTGCGGGTTCCGTTCCGGAGGCCCGCCAGACTTTGCCGCTGATGGTCGTTGGCGCGGTCCCGTCCAGCTTGAGCCTGATGACGATCGGGTCATTGACGCCCATGGTCAGACCGGCGATGTTGACCGGACCTCCCAGCGTGGTCTGCGAATCATTGATGACCCTCACCAGGTACAGCGAGACCGCCCCGTTGCTTCCGATTTTGACCTTCGCCCGGTAGTCGTTGTTGTCCGCCCGCCGGCCTACGAGGGAGAGGTACATGCCGCCCCCGTTGGCGATCTTGTCGGCGGAAACGGTCACGCTGCCGTCGAAGGGTGCGGTGGACACCGAGTTCAAATAGGCAGTGCGGCTGGCGCCGCCGACCCCGAGTGTGATCGCACCGGTCCCGTTGTTGACCGCGAAGTTGGAGCTGCCTCCGGAGACTGACCATGGGCCTCCGGTATCCGCCGTGCCGAACCCGTTGGTCGTGGTGCGGCCGAAGACGTCTGCGGCGAGGACGGCGTTTGCGGGCGGCGCCGTGACGGTCACGGTACCGTTGGCGGTTCCCGTGGCGCCGTCGTCATCTGTGACGGTAAGGGTGGCGGTATAGGTGCCGGCCGTCGCGTAGGTGTGCGACGCCGTCACCCCTGTTCCGGTAGCCCCGTCACCGAAGTTCCAGGCGTAGCCGGTGATGGTTCCGTCGGTGTCGGTGGAACCCGCGGCATCGAAGGTGGCTGTCAGGTCGGCAGCCGATTTGGTGAATGACGCGGTCGGGGCCACGTTGGCCGGTGGGGCCGTCACGGACACGGGGCGCACCACGCTGTTGGTGTTGCCGGTGTTGTCCGTCACCGTCAGCCTGACGTTGTAGGTTCCCGTGGCCGCGTAGGTGTGCTGGGCCGTGACACCGGTTCCGGTGCCGCCGTCCCCGAAGTCCCAGCTGTAGGCTGCGATCGGGCCGTTGGCGTCGGAGGACGTGGTGCCGTCCACTGAAGCCGTCAGACCTTCGGTTGTTGAGGTGAACGCTGCCACCGGGGGGGCCGGCGGTGCGTCGACCGTCCGGCCCGAGGCTACGTAGTGGGCCTGCACCCGGGAGAGCGGCAACACGGTGGGGTAGATCGCGACTTCGTCGATTTGACCGTCAAGGTAGCGGCTCGTGGGACGGCTGGGCCAGTTGCTCAGGTTGTCTCCGCCGATCCGCCAGTAGCCATCGAACGGCCAGGCTGCCGTGGTATCGGTCCGCTCGGCTACCTGGGCGCCGTCGACGAAGAGCTGCATGCCGTTCGGGCCCAGGGTCGCGACGACGTGGTGCCATTCGTTGTCATTGAAGGTCTTCGTGGAGTTAACCGTGATCCGGGTGCCGCTGCTTCCGTCCGGGCGGACGCCGAAGAAGATACGGCCGGAGTTGTCCATGTAGACGTTCCTGTCGTAGTCGGCGGAGACTTCCGTCTGGGTGTTTCCGTAGCCGATGATCTCTCCACCACGGTTGGTCCCGGTGCGGATCCAGGCCTCGGTGCTGAAGACCTGCGGCCGGTCCGTCAGGGTGGGGCTGGCAGCCACACCGTCGGTGCCGCCGTTGAAGGTGGCAGCCTTGTCGGCATTGTTGGTAAGCGCTCCTGCCGTGCCGAAGCTGACGCCCGGACGGACGATGAGGTCGTCCTTGCCGGCGAGGTCCACGCCGGTGGTGCCGCCGGCTTCACCAAGCCGCCAGTAATTGCCGGGCTTGTCGGCCAGGACCTGGTCGGCGTAGGTTCCCTGCGCGGCGACGGAGCCTGCCGCGGTGATGGTGACGGTATCGCTGCGTGCCTCGTTGCCGAAGGCGTCCTTGACGAAGATCCGGTAGCCGTAGCTTTGCCCCGGGGTCCGTCCCGTGTCCAGGAACGTCATTCCCGTACGCTTCCAGAAGGTGGAGGCCTGGTTGACGGTGGCGATCACGGCGCCGTTGCGGCGGACTTCGTAGGTCAGGTTTTCATTGTCCTGGTCCCAGTTGGCCTGCCAGCGCACCCGGATGGTGCCGGCTTCCGGGGTGGAGAGCGTCGGGTTGAAGTTTGACCCCGTCACCCGCGGACCGCGCTGGTTCGGCGAGAGACCGGTGCGCGGGAAACGGATGAGGCCCTGCTGAAGCTGGTTGTTGACGATCGTGAACTCACCGGCCATCACGACGTAGTCGTTATTGCCGGTGATCGTCCACGGACCCTGGTCCTGGCCGGTGAAGGTTCCGGCGTCCAGGATGGGGTACCAGTTCAGCAGCGACGGTGCCGGGGTGCCCTCAAAGTTGGTGTAGCCGTGGTTTTCCTTGGTCAGGACTCCGGTGGCTGCCTTGCTGAAGGCGATCCCCCGGTTGAACTCCCACGGCTGCGTCTGCGGGAAGCCTCCGACGTTGCCGCAGAAGTGGGCGTGACCGGCCACGTACACAGCGTCCCCGATCGGGGCGACCGAGTAGGTGTCGCCGTGGCAGTCCTCCAGCCAGGTCAGGGAATCGTCGGACCATTTGACCGAAAACACCCCTTCGAGGGTGCTGCTGCGGCCAAACGTGTACCCGCCGCCGTATAGGTGGGTGCCATCGCTCGCCAGGGTGGTGATCGAGCCGTTGGTACCGCCGTTGCGGACGATGCTGTTGACCTGGAACGGCAGGAGGGTGCCCTGGCTTGTGGTCAGTTTCGCGATGCCGAAGCCCGGGTTGTTGGAGCCGTTCATGGAGGTGAACGCTCCGCCGACCACGATGCTGGCGCCATCAGGGGACAGCGCCATGGCGTTGACGCGGCCGCCGACAGCGGACGGGCTCCACGGCAGGAGGGAGCCGTCGGCAGCCGAGATCGCGGCCAGCCGGTTCCGGGTGACAGACCCGACGGCGTTGAAAAGTCCGCCCATGTAGACGGTGGTGTCCGTGGCGACAATGGTCCGGACGGATGCCGACATGCGCGGCAGGAAACTCAAGATGATGTCACCGTTGCTGGGGTTCAGCGCCACGGCCCGCCAGACGGTCGCGCCATTGTAGGCGGTGAAGGAACCTCCGACGTAGAGCCGCGAGCCATCCGGTGACACGGCCAGCGCCGTGACTTCGGCATTGAAGCTGGGCGTGAAGGTGTTCAGCAGCTCGCCGGTGGTGAGGTCATAGGCAAGGATGTTGTTCCGGGTCACGGTGCCGGTGCCGGGGGCAGCCCCGGCGGGCCGGGCCTGGGTGAAGTTACCGCCAACGTACACCGTGTTGCCGAGGATCACCTGCGTCCAGGCCACGCCATTAATCTGGGCGGTCGGCAGGCCGTCCGCGGAGACCGTGGCGGGGGTGGCCGGGTTGGCGGGATCGGCGGGGGCCGTGTCAGCCGTGGCGGGCAGCGCGCTGGTCAGTCCCAGCGACAGTGCCATGGCCGCGGCGAGTAGCAGCGCCAGAAATCTTTTTGGTGCGGTCCGGACGGCGTCCGTCAGCAGCAGTCGGATTGGTTGTCCGCCACCTGTTCTGATCCGATCGCTCCCCAGCAGTGCGTTCCCCAGCATTAGTTTCCCCTTTGATTCAGTTGATACGCGGCGGTGGCGGCGCTGAGCGCAGCCACATCCCGGTCGGTATAGAGCCCGCGGATCCAGAGATCGTTGCGGTTTTCTCCTACATTGGTGTTCATGAGCGCCTTGCCCTGGCTGCCCGGAATAATCGGGAAGTGGCGGGGCTCGGGCCGGACCTGCCGCACCGGGATGCCGGCGCGCAGCGCCACCCAATGCAGCCAGATGTCGTCGGCTCCGGGGCAGGCCCTCAGGAATCCGTCGCCGCGCCGCTTCAATTCCTCAAGCATCGCGGGCGGGTAAATCACCCCGGAAACTCCGGGGGCAAAGTTGGCGGGCCGCACCGCGGTGTCTTTCGCGCGCGCCCAGGTACCGTAGTCGTCTACTACCCCCGCTGAGGTACCCATGATGCTGACCCAGTGACCTGTGATGGTGTCGGGATGCTGCCGGTTGGCCTCCATCAGCAGGGCCAGCCAGTTTCGCGGGTAGATGATGTCGTCGTCAGCGGTGACCAGCGGTGTCTTGTGTCCGTCCAGTGACTGCACATACGGGTAGTACTTGGTGTGCGGGCCGTAGTTCGAGGTGAGTTTGATCTCCAGGCCGCGCCGTTCCAGCCTGCGCAGTGACTCCGGACGCGTCGCGAACAGCTCCGGGGAATCGAGCCACAAGACAAGCCGCCGCGGCTTCGCCGTCCCTCGGCCGATTGATTCGATGGCGACCGCCACCGACTGGATCCGGTCCCCGTAGCTAGTCAGCGATACGACGACGTCGGCAGTGCCCGTGACCGCGTCGCGGACGAGACCGTTCCGCAACCGCAGGTACCGGACGGACGCGCCGGCGCGCAGCCGCTTGGCTGCCTTCCGGACTTTGCGGACGATGCTTCGGACGAGCCCCGGCGTCGCCGGGCGTTGGGTTGTTCTGGTCATGGCCCGCTTCCTTTCTGGCTGTTCCTGGGCGTTTCTCCGGAGGCACTGCTTTCTGCGGTCAGCCGGCTCTACGACTGCCCGGTGCCGGCGCTCAGGACGGCGCCTTTCCCGCGAACGTCGCAATCGGCGTCTCGGCCTCAAGGTTGAGGTGAATCTGCACGCGGTCGCGGGCCTCGCTCGGAACCGCGAAGACAAAAACACCTTCTCCCGATTGGCCGGGCGCTACGGAGACGGGAAACGCCACCGGGCCGGGTCCGCTGAGCTGGCCCGCCGGCGCAGCGTCTTTGCCGTAGCTCACGTCAACGACGGCGCGGTCCAACGAGATCTCTGCGGCGGTGTTGTTGACCACGGTGATCTTGAAACGGATGGCGGGGCCGGCAACTTCGCCAATACCGCTGGCGATGCCCTCGACCGCAGTCAGTTCCGTGATCGTCGCCGAGACGCCGCCCTTTACCTCTTTTTTGGCCTTGAGATCCACCGGAGCGGCTAGCGGCTGGGCGATGGCGGCGAGTTCCGCCTCGGACTTTCCTTTGCGGTCAACCGGTGCCGGATTCACCTCGGCAGCCTCAGGCGGAGTTCCTTTGCCTGCGTCCGGCGGAACTGCGGGTTGTGCCGGTTTGTCGGCGGGACCGGCCGGATTTGCGGGGTCCGCCCCCAGGCCCGGGGCATCAGCCGTGACGTCCGGTGTCGCCGTTTTTGAGGGCTGCGCGTTCGAGGGTTGCGCCGTGGCCGTGCCTGCACGGGTGCCCTGTGCAGCGTGCGACCGGCTCGCGCCCTCGAGGGTCGAGGCCCAGGCGACTCCGCCGACAACCAGCAGGGCGGCGACTGCGACCGCCGTCGAGACCAGCCGTTTCCTGCGGTCCTCCGGTGTGCTCTTGTCCTTGGGTGACCGGGTCGGCTTGTTCATAGCATCGCTCCTGTTCCGATAGGGCCGGCTGTTTCCGCCGCCGTTCCGTGACGGCCGTGGCGGCCGTGGCGGGATGACGCGGGGTCCCCCCGGCGTGGTGATGCGATGGCGGAGAGTTCACGGAACCACTTGACGGAGGCCAGGACCAGGAAGCCCGCGGTCGCCGCGAAAATCAGGGTGTAAACGGTCAGGAAGACCGGCAGCGCCCCGTAGAGGACGAAGGAGAGGCAAAGTACGCCGTAGTCCATGGGAACAACAAGCAGGGAACGGAGCCATGACCGGCCGTCCGGGGCTGCCACCGAGACCCGTCCGGCGTGGCGCCGCAACTGCTCGGTGAGGATCATGCAGAAGAACAGCACGGCAGACACCACAGCGGCGCCGAGCGGTACGAGCAACCAGGCGTGGTCCACGGCGTCGAAACGGTACAGTCCCACGGCGAGCGCCAAAGGCAGCAACGAGGTCTTCACGGCATCAACCATGTGGTCCAGCCATTCACCGGCCGGGGAGCCGCTCCCCTGGATTCGAGCCACCTGGCCGTCAGCGGAATCAAAGGCGTAGCCGACGACGAGGCACAAGGCAACGCCGACGCCCACGGCCGCCGAGGGCGGAAACAGGACGAGCAAAGCGATTCCGGCGAAGGTGAAGGCCGCGCTGATACCGGTCACTGCGTTGGGACCCAGTCCGGCACGCAGGGCCGCTGCCGCGAGAAGCCGCCCGAGCCTGCGGTTGATGTAGCGCGAATAGGCCGGCGCGCCGCGGGCTGCGGTTTTCTGTGCCGCCGACAGTTCCCTGACGGTGGCCCAGTAACCGGATGTTGCCAACAGGCGGGTGGACTCGGACCCGACGGCGCTCATCGTCCGGCCCCGAAACTGTGGTGGCCGGCCAGGGCTCCACGCCTGCTGATCCGGTTCGGGGAGGTTGCCTTCGACCGGGCGAGATCCGTGCACAGCTGCTCGTAGCCCTCTGTGACGAGGTCCCAGTTGTAGCGGCGGGCCGTAAGCTGTGCCAGTTCCCCGCGGGCGGCCACATCTGAATCCACGGCTTCTGCGTCCGCCACCAGTCGTGCCACGTCGGCCGGATCGGTGAAGTAGCGGCCGGAGTCCCCCAGCACTTCCCTGTTGAAGCCGACATCGAAGGCATTCGTGGCTGCGCCGGAACCGATGGCCCGGAGGAGGGAGGGGTTGGTTCCGCCGACTGAATGGCCGTGCCAGTAGACCAGGGAGTTTGCGTACAACTGATCCAGGAGTTCCTGGTCCCACACACCGCCGACGAACCGGACCCGGTCGTCTCCGAGTTCATGCACTTCGCTGGTGTAGCGGTCCGAGTAGGGGGCGGAACCGACGACTACCAGGGGAAGCTTTGAGCGGCTCTTGGCGAATCCTTCCACAATGAGGTGGACGTGGTTCTCGGGTTCGAAGCGGGCCACCACGAGGTGGTACTCGCGTGCCTTGAGGCCGAGCTCCGCAAGCTTGTCCTGCCGGTTCCCGGTCAGGAGCGGCGCTCCGTAAGCCAGGTAGACGGTGTCTGCGCCGAACTTCCTCCGGTAGTAGTCCTGGATGCCGATGGCGTCGGCGATCAGTGCGTCGGACTGCTTCACGGCCAGACGTTCGACCATCTGGTAATACTTTTTTCCGGTCCGGCCCCATTTGGCGCGTTTCCACTCGAGTCCGTCGACGTGGGTGGCCACGGGGATGCCCGCCGCACGGACCACCGGAAGGTAGGGAGCGTTGGCAGCGTTGAACATGATTGCCGCGTCCGGCCGGTGCCGGATCAGATGCGCGACGGACAGCCCGGTGTGGCTCAACGTTTCCAGCGACCTGCGGCGCATCGCGGGGAGGTGGATGAGGTCCATGCCCAGGTGCTGGGCTTTCTTTTCCGCATCTCCGCCGGCGTCCCTGCAGTAGACAGATACTTTGTGGCCCCGGAGGACGAGGCGCTTGCCGATTTCTTCGATGGCCGTTTCGAATCCGCCGTAGCGGGCCGGGACCCCGCGGGTTCCGACCATGGCGATATGCATTCCGCTCATTTCCTGCCTCCTTGCCGGCGCCGGACCGGCGCCGTGGAATGGTTCATCAGTTCGAGCGCCGTCCGCAGGGCCGTACTGGAGGTGTGGACGGTGTACGGGAAGTACACGACTTCGACGCCGACAGCACCCAGGGCGGCTTCCAACCGCTCGCCCTGCGGCGTACCTCTCCAGTCATCACCTTTAAAGAAGGTGTTGAAGCCGAGTTCCCGCCAGACCTGCACCTTGTCCGGAACCACTTCGGCGAAGGCTTTGTCGACGAAACCGATGCTTCCTACGATTTCCATCCGCTCTGCAAGCGGGATCACCGGAGGGCGGCCCTTGACCTTTTCCAGCATCTCGTCCGAGACGACCCCGGCAATCAGGTAGTCGCACTGGCTCTTTGCGTGTTTGAGGACGTTGAGGTGCCCGATGTGGAACAAATCAAACGCCCCCGGGGCATAACCGATTCTGAGACCCATTGTTGTATTACCTTCCCCATCTGGATGCCGGATTACCGGCGATTAATACGCGCCGACCGGGTGCAGGACGACTCGGATGGTGCGCCACAGGATCATGATGTCCCCGGTCAACGACCAGTTCTCCACGTAGTACAGATCCCAGCGAACGCTCTCGTCCCAGCCGAGGTTTGACCGTCCGTTGATCTGCCACAGGCCTGTGATGCCGGGCTTAATGAGCAGCCGCCGGCCGACGTAGCCTTCGTAACCATCCACCTCGTCCGGCAGTTGCGGACGCGGCCCGACCAGGCTCATGTCCCCCCTCAGGACGTTCCACAGCTGTGGAAGCTCGTCCAGGGAATACTTCCTGAGCCAGCGGCCGCACTTCGTGATTCGCGGGTCCTCCTTGAGCTTGAACAGGAGGCCCGCGGCCTCATTCAGGTCCTTGAGGCCGGCCAGTTCCTGCTCGGCTGTCTGGACCATCGACCGGAATTTCACGATCTTGAACGGCTTGCCGTTCAAGCCGATCCGTTCCTGCAGGAAGAACACCGGCCCTTTGCTGTCCTTGCTGACCAGCCAGGCCAGAGCCAGGAACAGCGGCGCGAGGACGACCAGCGCGGAGGCTGATGCAACGACGTCCACGAAGCGTTTGAGTGTGTGCTTGCTGCCGCTGAATTGCGGCAACTCCACGTGCATGAGCGGCAGCCCCTCAACCGGCCGCCAGTGGATCCGGGGACCCGCGACGTCTGTGAGGCTGGAAGCAAGAACGAGACTGGCCTGGGTACCCTCGAGGGCCCAGCCCAGGTGCCTGATGGAGTCGGTTCCGCCGCGAAGCGCGCCGGCGACCACAACGGCGTTCGCGCCGGTCACCGCGACCTGCCCGGCCACCGAGTCCACATCGCACAGGACCGGAATCCGGGTCGCGGAAGACTGCACGTGGTGTTCGGTGTAGCCCGCGGGAAGTGCAGCCCCGACGACCTGGTAGGCGGCGCCGGCGACGTTGCCGAACTGCCGGATCACATATTCGACGTCGTTACGCTCACCGACGACGATCACCCTGGATAGGTAATGGCCGAAGTGCCGCTGCCGGTTCAACCAGGCCCGCCACTGCCAGCGGTTACCCACGAGAAGCAACGCGCCGGCGGGAAGGGCCAGGGCAAAATGACTGCGGACGGCATCGATACCCAGCAGGACCGCGCCGATCGCGATAAACCCGAAGACACTCAGGGTTGCGTCCATAACCCGCTTGTATTCTTCCGATCCGATGCCCAGGACCGTCTCTTCACGGGTTCGGTGGACCTCCAACGCCAGGATCCAGGCGAGGATGATCGCCAGGCTGAGGACAAGGAACTGAACGCCCGCGGCTGTCCAGGCGTTGGCGGCGCTGCCGTGGAAGTTCACGATGGCCGCAGCGGACATTGCCAGCGTCACGATCGCGAGGTCTGAGGCCCGGAGCCAGCGGCGGTAGCGCCTGGCCCAGGACGTGCCCGAGTCCACCCGGGCAGGGGGGGTTTCCGCTTCGATGACCCACGGTTCGCCGGCCGCCAGCGTCCCGGCCGAAGCCGTCAGGACCGGGGTATGGCGACGGGCCGCACGGTTTCGCCAGGCGCCGTCCCCGCGGCGGCGCTCATCGATGGCGCTCATGTCAGCACAGCCGTCATTGGCGGCGCGGACAAATAAAGGGAGCCGGCGGCGGCTGGGGGGAGAGCCTCGGTCTCAGAAGGCTCTGACGCCGCCGGCTCCGACCTTGGCGCACAGCTGCCGGTGGGGGCCCTGTGCGAATCCACTGAAGGAGTTCGGTAAATCAACGTATCGACGCGTCCACCTACAATGGTGGCAAGCAGCGGCGCAGCAATCAAGACGTTTGCCGTCGCCGTTCTATTTTGCTGCACTTGCCCGCAGTCGAGTACAGCCCTGAAGTTCCTCATTTTGAGACCTTTGTGAGTTGTTCCTGGGAGTTCCCTAAGTCAACCGCCAGCCCCGGGTCCGCGCACGAGTACCCTGCACCCGACTTCCGCTGGTCCGCGCCGCGTGGCACTACTTGGGGATACTCCTGCGAACACTTGCAGCCACCCGGCGTTTACTCCATGTCTACGCGTACGTCTGCAGGAGTTCAGGGACTCTTCAGGAGTTCAGGGCGTCTTCGCCGCGGATTTCCGCACGCCGGCGGACGCCGAGCTTGGCCAGGAGGTGCGAGATATGCCCTGCCACCGTCCGGGGGGACACGCCCAGCGCCGTCGCGATTTCGGCGTTGGTTGCCCCGCGAGTGACCAGGCCGCGGATTTCCCGCTCGCGTCCGGTCAGCGTGGTGCCGGGGAGGCCCGGATCGGCCTGAAGGTGCGCCGCTATTCCGGCCTCGACCAGGCGGTGGTTCACCCGGCGCTGAACCGGCGTCTGTTTCCACCGTTCCGGGGCCATGTCCATGAGCCGCCCGGCCTGCTCGGCGGCTTCCAGGGCCAGGAGCGGGTGTCCGGCGGCCAGCGCATCGTCGCTGATATTGATAAGGGGTTCCGCATCGGCGGCCTCCACCGCATGCGCGTAAGGCACCAGCAGGCGGGCTTCAGCACCGTCGATGCGGTTACAGCATGCGGCCAGGTCCGGTGCCTGCCGGGTGTCTCCGCGGCGAAGGGCAAGGCGCCGGATATCGGCCTCCACGCTGGTGAGCCCGTGGTTTCGTGCTTCAGCGGCCAGTGCCAGCAGATCGTCACCTGCATCGCGGCCCGGCGCCGTCCGAGGAGCTGCTGCGCGGCAGTAGGCGTCGGCGAGCAGCCGTAGGGTGCGCGGCTCGCCGAAGCCGGAGCGGGAGTAGGCCAGCACATGCGCCTGTGCCGTGTGCGGTCGCCCGGCACAGGCCGCCGCGTAGGCCGCTACCGCATGTGCGAAGGGGCGCAGGTTCAGCGGATCCGCTATAAGGAGTTCCTCGTCCGCCAGCCCGAGCTCGGGCAGGCTCTCGCGCATCCGGCCCTGACGCACCTGTGAGTACCCGCGCATGAGGTGCAGCATGCCGCCGCTATAGAGCAGGCGGCCGGGCATGCTGCCCGCGTAACTGTCGAGAACCGCGCCCAGATCGTCCCAGTGCCCGGCGCGGATCAGGATCAGGCAATGACGGGAGACCATGTCCTCATAGACCAGCGGTAGGCCACGGCACGCATCACGCGCCCCGAGCCACGCCTCCCGGTCGAGTTGCAGGCCGGGCAGCAGCCGGCCCTGCGCTGTCAGGAGTTCAGCCAATTGGGAGATTGCTGGTACCCGGATCTCAGGTATGGACCGGGCCGCCTCGGCCAGGTCGCGGAGTGCTGCCGGGACTGCCGGAAACCGCCCGTCCCATCCGCGCAGCAGCGTATCCGATGACATGTCGGGGGCCGGCGACAGCGTCCATGGCAGTCCGGCGGCGCCCCGGGCCGGGTCACTGCCGGCCTGAGCAAGCCTGCCAGCAAGCAGGGAAGCCAGGTAGAAGGAGTGAAGCCGGTTCAGCGGCAGGGAGGCTCTCAGGCAGCCGGCAGCCGCGTCTGTCCGGCCGAAGAGGTAGTGCGAATAAGCCAGTTGGATCCGGGCTTCGGGTAGGAAGAGCGCATCGTCCACTGTAGCGGCGGCCCGCGCTGCTGTGGCCGGGTCCAGCGCCGTGTTGGCGGCCTCGGCGGCATCAATGAGCTGCCCGGGCGGGATGGACGCACCGCAGTCCAGAGTCCAGCGGAGCCTGTTCAACCGGGCTTCCTCCCGGACCTCGCCGGTGTTGGCAAGTCCCAGGATGTTGGTGCGCAACGCCGAACTCCGGGCAGCCGGGACCCGGTGCCGGATGATCTCGCCCACGATCGAACTGGCCGGCCGGACCTCGCGGTCAGTCCCGTCTGACACAGAAATGATTCCGGCCATATCCAGGGCGTCCACGGCCCTGGGACCGCTGAACCGGAGGACCTGCCCCAGCGGTAGTGGTCCTGCCAACGCGACAATGGTGGCTGCTGTCATCGCTTCCGGCGACATTGAATGGAGCTGCTGGTCCAGGACATCGGAGACCGGCACCCGCGCCAGTTCCGGACCGGCCAGCAGGAACCAGACGCCGTGCCGCCGGCCCAACATCCCGCTGTCCCGCGCGTGCCGGATCAGGGACGTCAGCATCAGCGGGTTCCCGGCTGCGGCGTCGTGGAATCGTGCGCTGACCCAAGGGGATACACTTCCCCGGAGGATTTGTTCGGAGAGCTGGTGGGTGCCGTCACGGCTCAGCGGACCGAGACTGAATTTGGCCAGCAGGCCATCGCTCCACAACATCAGGAGCTCTTCGGGAATCATGGTGCCCGGCCGGCTCGTGGCCATGATTCGCGCGGTTCCGGTAGCGGCGGCGCGCGCGATCACCCGGGCAGAGCTGCGGTCGAGGTAGTGGGCGTCGTCGATCACGAATAGCGGCGGGTCCGGCTCGGACCTCAGGGTTTCGGTCATTCCGGACAGGACCGCGGCATGGGAGTCGAGGTCTGTTGCGGGGACGTTGCCCAGATACGGCGCCAGCGCTCCGAAGGGCACCGCAGCCAAGGTTTGTGTGGCCGTCAGCCGGATGACGTGCTCACGGGGCCGGTGCGCCCGGAGGACGGCTTTGAGGGCGGCCGTTTTGCCGGCACCAGCAGCGCCGACGATGAGCACCCCGGCTCCTGCTCCGGAGCTCAAGGTGTCCAGCACACCGCTGAGCAAGTCGGCGCGTTCGATCAGCGCGGCGGTATCCGCTGGACGTGCCATCCTCCGGCCCTCCCGCCGGATTCAGCGAGTTTCCGGCCAGCGTCGCGGGCCGGACCGGGCTCAGCCGAGCCGGACGTTGTCCGCCGGCGTGGAAATGACATCTTTGAGTTCCGTTCTGCTGGCGACATGCAGCTTCGAATACACCTGATACAGGTGGCCCTCCACGGTGCGAACCGAAACATGCATCTGCTCGGCGATCTTCCGGTTGGAAGTACCGGCAGCCGCACGGACCGCGACCTCACATTCCCTCGCCGTCAAGGTCGACGTCGTGAGTGAGTGCAGACCGTTCTTCGGGCTGCCGAACCTGTCGTCGAGGGACTGCTGGGCGCGTTGCGCGACCCTGAGAGCAATCCTGTTCCCGGCGTCGTTGGCGCAACTCACGGCTTTCCGGGCCGCGTCCCTGGCGAAGACCGCGTTCCCGGCCGCGTCCGCGTCCCTGGAGGCGAGTAGCAGCTGCTCGCTGTCAGCTTCCCGCATTCCGTCGGCGAGCCGCATGCATAGGTCGGCAAACGGCCCGTTGACCCGGGCTGCGACGGTGCCCAGCTTCTTGCTGATCTGCCGGTCACCCAGCCGCGCCGCACCAGCCAGGAATGCGAGCGCCGTCATGAGTGCGGAGGCGTCCGCATCGGCGTCGGCCTCCGTCACGAGCGCGCGAACCGAGGCGGCACGCTGGCCGAGCTCTGCCTGCGCGGAGAGTTCGAAGTACCGGGTCATCCGGTCCGTCAGCCATACCGCTCGGGTCCGCAACGGGGCCAGCTCCATCAGCAGCCGGCCTGCGGTGTCTTCATCACCCTGCAGGGCCGCCGCATACGCGCACGCGGCTGTAGCGAGCCCTCCCAGTGCGTCCGGGTCATGCGCCCGGATCTGCCACATGCCGGCCTGGAGCCGCGAGAGAGCTTCTTCGAGACGCCCTGCGTGCACATCCAGGACGCCCTGTCCGATTTCGAACATCCCGCCGAGACGTGTCTGTGGTTCCCCGGAGGCGCACGTCTCTTCCACGAACGCCGCTGCGTCCTTGAACCGTGAGGAGATCAGCAGCAACAGCAGGAACCTGCCCCTGATCCGGCGGACCGTCCGGTCGGCGAGCCGCACTTTTTCGGACGCCGCATTGACCTGCTGCCCGAGTGCGAACGCCGTGGAGAGGCTGCCGGTGACCGCGAGTGCCTCCGAGCGGAGGCTGGCGGCGGCAATCTGCGCCTCGGTGCCCAGATCGTCCACGTCCGCGCCGGCCGTGGCGGTCAGGACGTCGTCGTAGCGGCCCTGCGAAGCAGCCAGTTCGGCTTCGGCCAGGTGCAGCAACGACCGGGCAGGCGCCACCGCTGCTTCGTTTTCCAACGCAGCGGCGTCGAGTCGCGGCGCAATTTCCCGGAGCCGGCCGCGGACGCCGCCCTTCGTGGCCGTGCTGCGGCCGTCGAGTTCCGCGCGCAGCAGCTCCAGAGACGCCCACTCAGCCACGGAAAGTTCCCCGGTAGCGGGGGCTCCGATTGAGTTCAGCGTCCGGCGGGCAGCCTCGTCGTCGTTGAGTGCGAGCAGAGCCCGGACCGATTCGACGGAAGCCCCGGAATTTGCTCCCCCGCGCTGGACCTCCTGGACGAATCTCAAGGCCGAGACCGGGTCGGAGGCCTCGTTTGCCCGGCGGGCTGCAGCCAAAGCAGTTGCAGGCAGCACGTCCTCGCCGCAGTCCAGCGCCCATGCCACGCCGATCGGAGCATCGGCTGCCGATCGGACCGAATCTTCCAGCACGGCGGTCAACCGGTGCCGCAGTTCGGCGCTGCGTCCGGGCGGAACCACGCTGGCGACAATTCCGGCCGTGACGGGGTTTGCGATACTGACCATCGGCGGATGATCGTGACTGACCATGATCATGCCGCGTTCCTGCAGGGCATCCATATCGTGCGGGTTGGCGATGCCCATGAGCGTCTGCAGTGGCACGGCCCCGGCAAGGGCCAGCAGTTCGAACACATCACGCTGACCGGCGCCGAGCCGGTTGAGCCGTGCCTTGACGACATCCCGGATCTCGCCGGTCAAAGTGATCCCGCCGCTTCCCAGCACCCACATCCCGTCCTGGCGGACAATGCTGCCCAGCTTGATCTGTTCCCTGGCCAAGGCGTGCAGGAACAGCGCGTTTCCGCCGCTGGCACTCCAGAGCGCCCGCGCGGCGGTGAAGGAGAATCGGCCGCCGTACTCGTATTGCAGCGTCGCCGAGGACTCGGCGAAGTCGAAAGGTCCCAGGTCAATGCGCCTGAGCAGGTCATCCTTCCAAAGGCCCATGATGTCCCCGCCTACATGGGGCATGTCCACGCATGCGGCCAGAAGCGTGACGTGCGCCCCCGCGCTCAACTGGGCGACCATCATGCTGGAAAGATCGTCGAGGTCGTGGGCGTTGTCGACAAACAAAACGACGCGACGGCCCTCAGCCCGGGTGTGGAGCAACTGGGTCAGTCCGCGCAACACCATCAGGGGGTGTTCCAGGTGCGAGGCGTCAAGGTCGTTCAGGAGGACGCTGAGGGCTCCGTAGGGCAGTTTTGAGGAGATGGAACTGCCCCGTACTTGGACTACAAGGTACTCGTCGCCGAGTTCTTCGAGCGCACGCTGGGCCGTGAAGGATTTGCCGGCTCCGTGTTCGCCCACGAGTACTACGCCGCACCCCGAACCCGACGTCAGGGTCTCAACGATGTCGGCAACGCATTGCTGGCGCGTATACGGGCGGTCATGCCGCCCGAGGCCAACCCGCTGCGCCGGAAGAGTCGCGTCCGTCGGGCCGCTGCCTGCTGACAATCCGGCATCTTGCTGAAACATGAGTGAGACCTTCGCAATCAAAGTTTGACCATTGATAGCTTCAAAGATATTCAGCACACGTAGTTTGGGGATGCGTAAGTGTTACTCGATTACTTTACGAGTATCCCCCGGCTTCTACTCGGGTGTACTCAGTTAGTGCCGGGGAGCGGCAGGACCCAAACCAAGTAGTCCGCTCCTGCGCCCGGGTGTCCCGGCCCGTAGTCGACCGTGTGTCCGAGGAAAAAGCAGGTCTTATCAACCCCCGGCGATACCCGGCAACTCATCCCGCCCCTTGGCCCCTAGCTTGGCATAGCTGCGGTACAGGTGCCCTTCGACCGTCCGGACGGACACATGAAGATCCGCGGCGATCTGCCGGTCGCTGAGGCCCTGCACGGCGAGCGCCACTATGTCCTTTTCCCGGCGGGTCAGGACACTCAAGGCGTCCTGGGGCTCTGAGCTCTCCTGCCCTGTGGGCCTGTCAGCCCTTGCCAGGCACCGTTTCCGGTGCGTCGCCGCCACCCGTTCGCGCAGCGTGTCCCCGGCGACCCGGTAGGCATGGGAGGCCGCGTCATAGGCCAAAGCCGCGAAGCCCCAGAGCTCTGCATCCTCGCAGGTCTTCGCCGCCTCCAGGTGGTCCGCAGCCTGGTCCGTCACGATGGCCCCGGCATACGCCCCGATCGCGGCTGCCCGCCGGCCCTCGAGGGCGGGTGCCAGATCCAGCAGGCGGGCTGCCGAGCGGTGGTCGCCGAGGGCCAGGCAGAACGCGAGCGCATCCAGTTCGAGTCCGGCGGTATCAGCGCCAACATCCGACCGGCTCAGGGCCTGCAGCTCGGCCACAGCGCCGGGGTAGCTGCCGAGACGGGCTTTGCCGTAGATGACGGCCATCTCCGAGAGCGCGCGCATATAGCGCGAGACGTTCATGGCGGTGGCCGATTCATAGTCCGCCAGGAACTGCGCCGCCCTGTCCTTGGCACCCACCTCGGCCGCGGCGGCAAAGGCCATCGACGCTGTGAGGCTGAAAAGGTGCTGGGGGTCGGCCAGCCTGAACGCCTCCAGCGCGGCACTGAGGGCATTGAGGGATTCCGCCGCTTTCCCCTGGTACAGGAGGATGATTCCGCGGGCCGCGTGCACTCCCGCGCCGAAAGAGATCAGGCCGGGAGCAGGCCGAAACGCCGATTCCGTCTCGACAGTGTTTGACCATTGCCAGTCCCCGGCATGGATCGCCGCCGCAGCCGAACGGACCAGCAAGAAGTCGAGCACGAAATCCGCTTCATCGTCGTCCGGGGCGACTGCCTTCCGGGCGTCGGACACAACGGAGTAGGCACTGAGCGGCTTCCCGCGGACGATGAGCCGTTCCGCTTCGAGGCAGAGCCTGAAGGCCTCCTGAATGCCGCTGGCCGGGCCACGCTCCGCAGGCGCCGGGCCGTCCGCAGGGCAGTCGTCCCGGAATTCACCGGCCAGGGCCCGCACCATGCTCTGCATGGTGGCCCATCGTTCCCGCGTCGCGGTCAGAATTTTTCCGGCCTCGTCGGGGCGCGACTCGGCCAGTCGCTCGCCGGCCCGCAGCAGCCTGCCGGCACGGTCCATGATCTCCGCCGGCGTGTGTCTAAGCGACCACATGACGGCTACCCATAGCAGCGACCCCGCCAGGAGGCTGGAAATGCTGTTTCCGCGGCCAAAATCGGCTTCAAGGATGTCCCGGGCCGCCGGAAAGTCGGAGTTGTTGAAGTGCGTCCTGGCGACGGCGGCCCTGGCCTCGATCTGCAGTTCGGGGTCCTGGACCAAGTCCGCGGCCATGCGCGCCAGTTCGTCTTCGCGGAGCCGGCTGCCCACGAGGGCGGCGCGGAGGAGCTGCCGGTCGTCAACCGGCACCCCGCAGTCCATGGACCAGCTGACGTGCCGCAGCAGACCTTCGTCGGACGTCGGTTCGCTCTCCAGCAGCGGCAGGAGGCTCTGACGCAACTGGAGGCTGCGCGCCGGGGAAATCAGGGCCCGGAGTGTATCCCCGTAGACGCTGTGCCACAGCCGGACGTCCGGGCTGTCAGGACCCGTGGCGCGGATCAGCTCGTGATCAATCAGCGAGGCCACCACCTCATCGCCCACGACGGCATCGATGAGATCCCTGGCGACCGGCTCGGCGAGCGCAATCAGGTTCAGTGCCTGGCGTTCCGATGGTGAACGCCGGAGCATTTGCCGCCGGACGACGTCTGTCAGTCTTTGCCCATGGCTGTTCAAGTGCCTGGCCAGCAGCCATACACCGTTGCGCAGGAGGAGGGTTCCCTCGCTGCGGGCGTCGTCGATCAAGCCGATGAGCAGCAGGGGGTTGCCGCCGGACGCTTCCCAGAGGATTTCGGCCACATTTGGCAGGACCTGGGCCCCCAGTTTGCTCTCGAGCAGCTCGGTTGCCTGCGCCAAGGTCAGCGGCCGCAGGTCGTACCGTTCGGCGATTCCCTCAAACCAGAGTTGCAGGAGCGGCTCCGGCAGGCCGGGACGGGCGGCAGCTCCGACGACGAGCTTCGCCCAGCCAGCTGCTGCAAGCTCGGCGAGGATTCCGGCGGTCGGTTCGTCGAGGTCGTGGGCGTCGTCGATGATGAGTAGCAGGGGCTTCTGGGCGGCACGTTTCTCTTCTTCAAGGCGGGCCCAGAGGGTCCGCAGGACCGCCAGTTGCGACGTGGCCTCCTGCACCGGCAGGCCGACGATGAACGGGCCGAGCACCCCGTATGGCACTTTGGTGAGCGAGGGGCTGCCGTGGATGCGCACCGGTGACACCTCCGGTCCCAGCCTCGCAACGATGGCCTCCATCACGGTGGATTTGCCGATGCCGCTGTCCCCGAGCAGGAAGACACCGACATGGCTGCCGCCGCGAAGGGCCGCGACAGCGGAGTTTACGTCGTCCGAACGGCCGGTCACATTACCGAAACCGCCGTCGCCGGCGTCAGATAAGGCCAAGCAGATCACTCCGCGAGGATACTCCGAGTTTCGTGAAGACCTGGTAAAGGTGGCCTTCAACCGTCCGGACGGAGATCCCAACTTCCAAAGCGATGTCCTTATTGGAGACACCGTTCCCGGCCAGGGTCGCGATCTGCCGTTCCCGCTCGGTCAGCAGGGGTCCCCTGTTCCTCGGCATCACGGGCAGGGCCGGGAGCGTTTCCGTCAGGCCTTCCAGCATGCTGTAGGCGGCGTTGGCGGCCGATGTCAGGCCGGCCGTTTTGGCGAAATCGAACGCCAGCGCGGCGCACCTGGCCTGAACGGCATCGAGTTCGAGGGCTGCCGCCTGCTCGGCGGCAATGAGCATGATCGAGGAGTCCTTCTTCCGGCTGCCAATGGCAATCGTCCGGGACAGCTCGGCGAGCTGGCCCTGCCGCAGCCCGGCGAGGTCCTCGAGGAACTGAAACTCCTTGGCCGTTCCGCTCACGGTCGCACCGAGCATGCAGATACCGGCCAACGTGTAGCGCCCGTCCCGGAAGTGGGCTTCCGCCGAGTGCACCAGCCGGTCTTTGGCTTCCGGGTCGCCGAGCCACCGCGACGCCATGTCCATACAGAATTCCGTGGTGGCGGCAGCCATAAAACGGGCCGGCACCTCGGCTGACCGGGCCCGGTCGAGGTAGACGGCCGCCTGGACGGAGTTCCCGGTCTGGGCGTAGGCGAAGGCGGTTGCCGCATAGGCCTGCCGGAGCGACTGCAGTGTTGACCGGACTTCCAACTGGGCAATCGCGGCGAGGAGCGGATCGAGAGCCATATAGCCGCGGCCGGCATAGACGTAGGCGAGGCCGACGGCAAGGTCCGTGGCGGCACTGCCGGAGTGCAGGCCATGCCCGGTCCGGCCACTCGCGTCACGGAGCATGTCAATGCTTTGACGCCACAGACCGGACAGGAGCAGCACGTTGAACGCACGCCACGCGAAGTTTTCGCGGATCCGCGGAATGCTGGACCACTCGCCGATCTGGCCGCCGATTTCGCGCAAGAGATTGCGGGCGTCGACTTCCTTGCCCGTCATGCACAGGGCCTCCATCAGGATGATGGAGGTCCGGAGCCGGAACGCGGGATCGGCGCCCGGGGTATCGGTGTCGGCAGCCTCGGCAAGCCTCTCCATCATGGGCTGGAAATCACCGATGAAGGACAGATAGTTGAACTCGCACAGGTCCAGCACCATGGCCGCCCGTCCGTGCTCGTCAGGAGCGGTGGCTGCGCCGCCGGGCACGGGCTGCCCCAGGCGTTTCCTCGCCTGGCGGAGGAACTCCCTGACCTCTGCGGGGTCATCCTGCTGCCACGACATGCACTCCACCTTGGCTGCAACGAAATCCGCGAAGTCCCCGGCGCCGAGCGCTGCGAGGTGCTGTCCCGCCACCTCGTCCAGCACGGCGCGGGCCTGCAGCGGGAGGCCCAATTGGAGATAGGCCGCTGATTTCTGCAACTGCCCGCCGGGCCATTCCCGGTCCCCGGGCGCAAGGTTGCTGGCGCATTTGAGCGCAAATTTGGGGTCGAAGAGCTTCACGGCGGCCTTGGACGCCGCCAGTGCATGGGCGGGCGCGAGCGGGGCCTGGCAGTCATGGGTCCACGCGGCGTAGGCCAGCAGGTCCTCCACGGTCAGCTCGTCGAGTTCGTGTTCCTGGTGGCCCGGGACTTTGTCCCTTAGTTCCAGGCGCCGTTCCACGCTCAGCCAGTTGCGTACGATATCACCGAGGTAGCGGTCGCCGAGCGTGACGTGGTGGCGGCCCGTCCGGTCCACGACGATCTGGCCGGCATCCTCCATGTCGGCGATGATGCCCGGGCTGAACATTTTGGCCAGCCGGGCCAGGGGCATGGTGCGGGCGCAGGAGAGCACATCGATGACTTCCCGCTCCACCGGCGATTCCCGGGCGTACCGGGCGCGCACGATGTCTTCCAGCGCCGTGCGGCCATCAAGCACCACTTCGTCCATGAGGGTCCAGACCGACCCGGCCAGCACCAGGTTGCCGCGTTCGATCTGTTCCGATACGACAGCCTGCAGCAAGGTCGGGCTGCCGCCGACAAGTTCGTGCATTTGGCTGGCCAGTGCCGTGGATACCCGGTGTCCCAGGCCGGCCTGCAGGACGTCGAGGGTTTCCAGTTCAGTCATGTTCGCAAGCCTGACCTCGGCCAGTTGACCCGAGGTGATGAGCCAGTAGAAATCGGCCGGCAGGTCGGTGGTGCGCTGGGCGGTGAGGATGAGCCGGGCGGTCCGGGTCTGGACGAGGTTCAGCAGCACGCCGGTACTCAGTTCGTCGACGTCGCCGGCGTTATCGAGCAGGATGACGCATTCGCGCCCGGCGGCGTCGTCGCGGATCAGTGAGGTAATGCCGTGCAGGATCGCCGTGGGCGAGCCGAGCGCGCTTTGCGGCAGTCGGGCAATGGTGAAGGCGAGGCATCCGTAAGGCGTCCCGGTGCCCGGCCCGGAACTGCGTAGCTGGACGGTGTGCACGTCGGGACCGAACCCGGCCAGTGCGGTGCGCCCGACGAGCGTCTTGCCGACGCCGCGTTCGCCGGTGATGACAATGCCCATCCGCCCGTCGGCCAGGAGTTCGTCCCGGACCTTTTCGGCGTCAGCGTTCCGCGCCACACCGGACCACCTGTGCATGTTGACGATGCCGTCAGCACGTTCTTCTTCGACAGGTTCCAATGTAGTGGAAGCATTCCCCCAACGCAGCGATTCCCTCGACATGTAGTTTCCTTCGTACTTCTCTGTGGACGGCTCCCCCGGCCGTCTACTTGGAAGTAGCGTATCCCTATCCCCCAACAAAAGAGTAAACAGATCATAGCCGCTACGCCGGAAACTTGGGAAGGCGCGGCCCTAGGTGGCCTTCACGGCGTGGAATTTCTGCTGGGCGGCGAGGAGCCCTTCCCGCACGAGGCTCTCGACGGCGTCCGCGGCGGAGTCGAGCAGGAACGGCAGTTCCTTCTTTTCGGGGGTCGCAAAGTCCCGCAACACAAAGTCCGCGGTGTCCATCCGTCCCGGCGGCCTGCCGACACCGACCCGCACGCGCAGGTAGTCCTTGGTGGCCAGGGCCTTGGACATGTCCCGCAGTCCGTTGTGGCCGCCTTCGCCGCCGCCTAGCTTGAGCTTGATCGTGTTAAAGGGGATGTCGATTTCATCATGGACCGCGATGACGTGCCCTGGCTCGATGTCGTAGAAACGGGCCAGGGCGGCGACGGGGCCGCCGGAGACATTCATGTAGCACAGCGGCTTGGCGAGCACGATCCGCGGGCCGCCGATGCCGAGCCGCCCTTCAAGGACCTGGGCCCGCGCTTTGTGTGCCTTGAAGCCGCCGCCGGCGCGGGCGGCGAGCTCGTCCAGAACCATTTGGCCGACGTTGTGGCGGTTATGGCTGTATTCAGGCCCCGGGTTGCCAAGGCCGACGATCAGCCAGGAGTCACTCATCATTCTGTCCTTGCGTGGGTGGAGCGGGCAGCGGATACGACGGCGGCCGGGTCCCGAAAGGGACCCGGCCGCCGGTGCGTTGGCCGGAATTACTCGGCGGCGGCTTCCGTGGCCTCGTCATCTGCGGACTCTACGTGAGCCTCGGAGATGTTGATAACGAGGGCGTCGGCGTCGGCCAGCAGGGTGGAGCCCTGCGGCAGGACCAGGTCGGAGGCGTGGATGTGCTCGCCTGCGGTGCGGCCTTCGATGCTGACCTCGACGAAGGTCGGCACGTGGGTGGCTTCGACCTCAAGCGACACAACGTTCATTTCAACGATGTGGGCGTTGCCGGGGGCAACTTCGCCGGTGACGTGCACGGCAACATCGACGGTCACCTTTTCGCCCTTGCGGACGGTCTGGAGGTCGATGTGCTCGATGATCTGCTTGATCGGGTCGCGCTGGATGTCCTTGACCATGGCGAGGTGCGCCTCGCCGTTGACGTCCACGGACAGCAGGGCGTTGGCGGTGCGGACGGCCAGGGTGGTGGCCTTGGCCGGCAGCGTGATGTGGATCGGCTCGGCGCCGTGACCGTAGATCACGGCAGGGATAAGGTTGGCCATGCGGGCGCGGCGGGCGTAGCCCTTGCCGAATTCGGTGCGGACTTCTGCTGCAAGCTTCTGCTCAGCCATGGGTATCTCCTGGTGGTTTTGGAAGGGTGTTCAGCAAGGGCGGAGGTCTGAGACGACCATCTACGCCGGGCGGCCATGCGGCTGCCTTCCGAAGGGGGATCCAGACCCAGTCGATAACGGAGACCAGCAACGGTTTCCCGTGGTTACGGAATTCCAGCGCTCTCCCTCGCCAAGGTTTCGCTACAAGGCTACCAGCGGCGGCGCTTAATCACGAAAAGCATCCCGCCAGGGAGGCCTGCGGCGCCGGCCGGGGCTTCTGCCGCCGGGCCCGCGCCGCGTCAACGGCTCAGGCCTGGCCGTCGAAGAGGCTCGTGACGGACCCGTCGTCGAAGACTTCGCGGATGGCACGAGCGATCAGCGGTGCGATGGACAGCACGGTGAGCTGCGGGAAGTGCTTATCCGGCGTGATCGGCAGGGTATTGGTCACCACCACCTCGCGGGCACCGGACTCCGCGAGCCGGCGCGCGGCCGGGTCCGAGAAGACGGCGTGCGTTGCGGCGATGATGACGTCCTTGGCGCCGGCGTTCTTGAGCACCTGGACCGCCCCGGAGATGGTCCCGCCGGTGTCGATCATGTCATCAATGAGCACGCAGGTACGGCCCTCGATCTGGCCCACGACCGTCTTGGAGACGGCCTGGTTGGGCACGGTGAGGTCCCGGCTCTTGTGCACGAACGCCAGCGGGGCACCGCCCAGGCGTTCGGCCCACTGTTCCGCGACCCGGACGCGGCCGGTGTCCGGGGAGACGACTGTGATCTGGTCGATGTCGACGCGGGTGCGGATGTAGTCCGCGAGGAGCGGGATCGCCATCAGGTGATCCACGGGGCCATCGAAGAACCCCTGGATCTGCGAGGTGTGCAGGTCCACGCTCATGATCCGGTCCGCGCCGGCGGTCTTGTAGAGATCGGCGACAAGCCGGGCCGAAATGGGCTCCCGGCCGCGGCCTTTTTTGTCCTGGCGCGCGTAGGGGTAGAACGGGGACACCACGGTGATGCGCTTGGCTGAGGCCCGCTTGAGCGAATCGATCATGATCAGCTGTTCCATCAGCCAGTTGTTCAACGGGGCGGGGTGCGACTGGATCACAAAGGCGTCCGTACCGCGCACGCTCTCCCCGGCGCGGACGTAGATCTCGCCGTTGGCGAAGTCGTAGGCGTCCAGGGGCAGCAGCTCGGTCCCCAGCTCGTTGGCGATTTCCTTCGCCAGCTCCGGATGCGCGCGTCCGGCGGCAAGCACCAGCTTCTTCTCGCCGTGTGCCGTAATTTCGCTCATGTTTGCTAGCCCTCTTCTGTCGGTGCCGGGGTGTTGGACGTAAGTGTGGCGGCGGACCGGGCGCCGGCTGCGTCGGCGCGCGCCGCGGAGTCGCTCCCCGGGCGGTTGGCGGGAACCCAGCCTTCCACGGTCTGCTGCGGGGCCTGGGACACGACAAGCGCGCCGGGCGGTACATCCTTGCGGATCACGGCGCCGGCGCCGCTATAGGCTCCGTCGCCGACCTGGACCGGTGCCACGAAGACCGTGTTGGAGCCGGTCCGCACGCCCGAGCCGATGACGGTCCGGTGCTTCTTCTCGCCGTCATAGTTGGCGGTGATATTGCCGCAGCCGATGTTGGTGTCCTCGCCGATCTCCGCGTCGCCGGCGTAACCGAGGTGCGAGAGCTTGGAGCCGCGGCCGATCGTGACGTTCTTGGTCTCGTAGAAGGCCCCGATTTTTCCGGCCTCGCCAAGGACTGTGCCCGGCCGCAGGTAGGTGAACGGTCCGACGCTGGCCCCGGCGCCGATGCTCGCCCCCGTGCCGTGGGTGCGGGTCACCTTCGCTCCCGGCCCGATCCGGACATCCGTCAGTGTGGTGTCCGGACCCACGACGGCGTCCCGGGCCACCGTCGTGGTGCCGTGCAGTTGGGTGTTGGGCAACACCCGGACGTCTTCGTCCAGGACGACGGTGGCGTCGATCCAGGTGCTGGCGGGATCGACGACGGTGACGCCGGCGCGCATCCAGGCTTCGACGGTGCGGCGGTTGTGTTCCGCGCCGAGTGCGGAGAGCTGGACGCGGTCGTTCGCGCCTTCAACCTGCCAGCGGTCTTCCGTGGTCACGGCGGCGACCCGCCCGCCGGCCGTGCGGGCCAGGCCCAGGACGTCGGTGAGGTACTTCTCACCCTGTGCATTGTCGGTGGTGATGTGCGCGAGCGATTCGCGCAGCACGGCGGCGTCGAAGGCGTAGATGCCCGAGTTGACTTCGCGGATGCCGCGTTCGGTGTCCGTGGCGTCTTTGTGCTCGCGGATGCCGGTGACGGTCCCGTCGGCGGCGCGGAGGATCCGCCCGTACCCGGTGGCATCGTCAAGGATTGCCGTCAGGACGGTGACGGCGTTACCTTCTGCCTCATGGGCGGCGACGAGTTCCGCCAGGAGTTGCCCGGTGAGGAGCGGGACATCGCCGTAGGTGACGACGACGGTTCCGCTGAGCGGGCCTTGGGGGCCGCGGGCGTCGAGGGCCTCGAGGGCCGCTTCGACGGCACGGCCCGTGCCGGGGACCTCGTCCTGGTCGACGATCAGGGCCGCAGGGTCCAGATCCGTGATGTGGGCGGCGACCAGGTCCCGTTCATGCCTGACCACGAGCGCCAGCACGTGGGGATCAAGGCTGCGGGCTGCGGCGAGCGCGTGACCTACGAGCGACCGTCCGCCGATCTCGTGCAGGATCTTGGGGGTCCGGGATTTCATCCTGGTACCTGCGCCTGCGGCGAGGACGATCACAGCGGCCGGGCTGGTATTCTCGGGGCTCACTTACGGGCCTCTCCTTGTTCAGTGGCGTGCTCGGTGACGTTGCGGCTGCGTACGCATGCCGCAGCCGGATGGATCAGGGCTGTCCCTTGACCGGGGCCGTAAAGAACCCCGGACGCCGGTAACCGCGCTGCCAAGTCCGGACCGGTTTCATCCTACTGGACTCATCCCAGACGCCGCCCGCCCGGCGCCTGCCCTCACTTGTTGCCACGACTGTTCCGCCCATAGGACTCGAACCTATACTCCACGGCTCCAAAGGCCGGGGTGCTGCCATTACACCAGAGCGGACCGTGCCCCGGGCGCTAAGCCTCCGGCACGAGAATCAATTCTGCCACGAAGGTTGATGCTCGTGCGACTTGACGGCCGGGGCGGCGCGGAACGCGGGCATGACGGTGCGCGCAGGGGCGCTTATTCCCCAAGGACGTCGAGGGCTTCCAGCCATTCGAGTTCGAGAGCTTCCCGTTCGGCGGAGAGTTCCGCCAGCTTCTTGTTCAGGCCGGCCAGCTCGTCGAACTTGCCGGCGTCGCCCGCGCCTGCGGTCATCTGGGCGTGGATCTTGTCCTCCTGCTGCTTGAGCTTGCCCAGCTGGCGGTCGATCCGGTTCTTGGCCTTGCGGGCGTCGCGTTTCTCGGCTTCCGAGGGCCCGGACGCGGCGGGCGCGGCACCGCCGCTCGCACCGGTGACGGGGTTGCCGCCGCCGGTGATGGTGGAGCCTGCCAGAGCCGATTCCCGCAGTTCAAGGTATTGGTCGACGCCGCCGGGCAGGCCGCGGATCTTGCCGTCGCCCAGCAGCGCCATCTGGTGGTCCGTCACGCGCTCGAGCAGGTAGCGGTCGTGGCTGACCACAACGAGCGTGCCCGGCCAGCCGTCCAGGACGTCCTCAACGGCCGCGAGCGTATCGGTGTCGAGGTCGTTGGTGGGCTCATCGAGCATGAGGACGTTCGGTTCCCCGACAAGCAGCCGGAGGAGCTGGAGGCGGCGGCGTTCCCCGCCGGAGAGGTCCTTGACCTGGGTCCACTGCTTCTGGTTGGTGAAACCGAGCTGTTCGACCAGCTGGCCGGCGGTGAATTCCTTCCCGCCGACGTTGAACGAACGCTTTTCGCGCTCGATCACTTCGATGACGCGCAGGTCCGCGACGTCGTCGAGCTCTTTGACTTCCTGGGTGAGCACGGCTGTGACGACGGTCTTGCCGCGCTTGACTTTGCCGGATGTCGGTTCGATTTCGCCGTTGAGGAGTTTCAGGAGGGTGGTCTTGCCGGCGCCGTTGACGCCGACGAGTCCGAGCCGCTCCCCCGGCGCGAGGCGCAGGGTGATGTTGTCGAAGAGCTTCTGCCCGGCGTCGCCGCCCAGGAAGTCGAGGGAAACGTTTTCCAGGTCCAGCACGTCCTTGCCGAGCCGGGCGGTGGCCATCTTGCTGAGCGCCATGGAGTCGCGGGGTTCGGGGACGTCGGCGATCAGCGCGTTGGCGGCCTCGATGCGGAATTTGGGCTTGGCGGTCCGGGCCGGGGCGCCGCGGCGCAGCCAGGCGAGCTCCTTCTTGACGAGCTGCTGGCGTTTGCTTTCCACCACGGAGGCCGAGCGGTCGCGTTCGGCGCGGGCGAGGACGTAGGACGCGTAGCCGCCGTCGAACGGGTCCACGATGCCGTCGTGGATTTCCCAGGTCCGGTTGCAGACTTCGTCGAGGAACCAGCGGTCGTGGGTGACGACCAGGAATGCGCCCTGGTTGGTGCGCCAGCGGGTCTTCAGGTGCCGGGACAGCCAGGCGACACCCTCGACGTCGAGGTGGTTCGTGGGTTCGTCGAGCATGATGACGTCGTGGTCTTCGATCAGGAGCTTGGCGAGTGCGACGCGGCGTTTCTGTCCGCCGGAGAGGGCGTGGACGTTGGCGTGCCAGTCGACGTCGGAGACGAGGCCGCCCATGACTTCGCGGATCTGCGGATTTGCGGCCCATTCATAGTCGGCTTTGTCGCCGACGATGGCGGCGCCGACGGTGAGGTCTCCGTCGAGTACGTCGCTCTGGTCCAGGTAACCGGTGTTGACGTCGCTGCGCTTTGTCACCCGGCCCGAATCGGGAGTGGCGCGCATGGCGAGCAGGCGCATCAGCGTGGACTTGCCGTCGCCGTTGCGGCCCACCATGCCGATCCGGTCGCCCTCTTCCAGGCCGATGGTAATGCCGTCGAGGACGGTTCGGGTTGCAAACGAGACCGTGAGGTTCTCGCCGCCGAGCAGGTGTGCCACTGGGAACTGCTTTCTTCGGTATCTATGGTCAAAAGCTATTAAAGGAGCGTATCGGAGATGATGCGTGCCCCGTGCACCGGGCCGTGGACGGCCATCGCGTCCAGGCCGTGGTGGCGGAGTTCTTCGGCGAGGCCCGCCGCCGCTACCGGATTGTGGGCCAGGAACGCCACCGTCGGTCCGGAGCCGGACACGATCCCGGCAATCGCGCCGCACGATTCTCCCAGCCCGAGCGTGTCGCGCAGGCCCGGCGCGAGTTCAATGGAGGCACGCTGCAGGTCGTTGACCAGGACCCTGCTGAGGGCGTCCGAATCCCCGTTGCGCAGCGCCGTCAGCACCCCGGGATCCACGGCCACAGGTTCCTCGACGGGCAGCCCTTCGGCTGCGCGCAGCCGGTCCAGGGTGCGGTAGACCTCCGGGGTGGGCAGGCCGAAGTCGGCCGTCACGAGGACCCAGTCGGTCTGGGCCTTGACGAGGGCCGGGGAAAGCTCGTCACCGACGCCGAGTCCGACGGCGGTGCCGCCGAGAAGGGAGAACGGCACGTCGGCGCCGAGTTCGGCAGCCAGGTGGGCCAGTTCATCGCGCGAGAGCCCGCTGTTCCACAGCGCATCGCAGGCAAGGAGGGTGGCGGCGGCGTCTGCGGAGCCGCCGCCCATGCCGCCGGCGACGGGAACGCGCTTGGTGATTTCGAGGTGGACGCCGGTGCGACGCTCCGAGACGTCCGCCATGATGGCCGCTGCCTTGTAGGCGAGGTTCCGTTCATCGAGGGGGATGTCGACGCCGGCCAGGTCCAGCGTGCTCGCCGGGCTGATGCTCACGGTGATTTCGTCGGTGTCGGTACTCGTGGCGGCAACCTCTTCGTAGAGGGAGACGGCCAGGTAGACACTGGCAATCGAATGGTAGCCGTCCGGCCGCAGGGGCCCTACGTCCAGTGAGACGTTTACCTTGCCGGGAGCCTTGACCCGGACAGTCCTCGCGGCAAAGCGCCCTCTCACTGCGTTCATGGCTCCACGCTAGGGCATGGCGGTCGTGGCTCCAAGGGATCAGGCGTCGGCGGCGTTGCGGGCTTCGGCGATCCTGGCAAAAGCAGTGATATCAATCACCTCGCCGCGGGCGGTCGGATCCACGCCGGCGGCGCGCAGGCACCGTTCGGCCTCCGCTGCGCTGCCGGCCCAGCCGGCCAGGGCCGCGCGCAGGGTTTTGCGGCGTTGCGCGAAGGCCGCGTCGATGACGGCGAAAACCTGTTCCCGGGTGGCGGTGGTAGCCGGGGGTTCACGACGGGTGAACGCTACGAGCCCGGAGTGGATCTTCGGTGCCGGCCAGAAGACGTTCATGCCGATCACGCCGGCTTTGCGCATGCTGGAGTACCAGGCGGCCTTGACCGAGGGCACCCCGTAGGTTTTGGAGCCGGGCCCCGCCGCGAGCCGGTCGGCAACTTCGTCCTGGACCATAACGAGGCCGTGACGGAGGCTGGGGAAATGCTGGAGCAGGTGCAGGACCACCGGGACGGCAACGTTGTAGGGCAGGTTCGCGACGAGGGCCGTCGGCTCGACGGGCAGTCCCGTGACTTTCATGGCGTCGGCGAGGACGAGGTGGAAGTCCTCGACGGCCCCGGGCCGCCATTCGCTGACTGTATCCGGCAGTTTCGCCGCGAGGACCGGGTCGATTTCGACGGCGACGACGGACCGTGCGGCGTCCAGCAGTCCCAGGGTCAGGGATCCGAGTCCGGGCCCGACTTCCAAGACGGTCTCGTCGGCGCGGATGTCCGCGGCGGCGACGATCCGCCGGATGGTATTGCCGTCGATAACGAAGTTCTGGCCCAGGGTTTTGGTCGGGCGGACGCCGATTTCCTCGGCCAGCCGGCGGATGTCTGAGGCGCCCATAAGCGGGGCGGGCGCGTTTCCGGGGGCTGCGGGAGTCGGTTCAATCACCTAGGTATCGTATCCCGTACGCCCCGGCTCCCGGCATCGGCGGGTGTTTGCTACCGGGCTGCCCAGCCGCAGCCCCAGGGCTGGAGGCCGCGCTGCGCGTAGACCCGGTTGGCGATGTCAATCTGCTGGGCCTTGGTGGCCAGGCTGGCGTTCGGGGCGTAGGCGCCGCCGCCGGACCCGAGCCAGGTGCGCACGTCGAACTGCAGGCCGCCGTAGTAGCCGTTGCCGGAGTTGATGGACCAGTTGCCGGTGGACTCGCACTGGGCGATCTTGTCCCACATGGCTACGTTCATCATCGCCGGGGCTGCAGCTCCGGTGTTGGACCCCTCGGTGCGCGCCGCGGGCTTGGGCTTTTCCTTGGTACCGACAGTGACCTTTTCGGTCACCGGCTGGGCGGTGACGGTTTCCGAGACCAGGGTCCGCGACGCTTCCCGTCCGTCCACGAGGACGAGCTTGAAGTTCTTGGCGGTGACGCCGGCTGCGCCGGCCTGGGTCACGGTCTTCTCGCCTTTAAACAGTTCGGCGCTTTCGGTGGTGAGGGTTTCGAACGGGATCGGCTCGGTGATGTCGGCGGTCTGGGTGGCGTCCACGCGGGAGACCTTGATGACCATGTCGTTTACGACAGGAGCATGTCCGGGCTGGGAGGTACGGTCGCTGGCCCCCAGCGACAGGCCCGAATCATCGAGCACCTCGGAGACGGTGGCCGCCGTCGTGGTTGTTGTGGTGGCGTTGCCGTCCGCGACGACGTTGACGGTCTTCGGCGTCGAAATCGACACATACGAACCGGACACAGCCAACTGTGCGCCCTTCGGGACGGACACTTCGGAGGCGCTGGCCACACCGAGTTCGGTGACGAGGCCTTCAACCGTGGGCGCGGTCGTCGTGACGGTCCGCTCGGCACCGTCAAGGCTGACCTTGACGTCCTTGGCGAGGTTGACGTTGATGACGGATCCGTCCTGCACACGGGAGTCCACCGACGGGGACACCCGGTCGGAGGGCTGCAGGTCAACCTTGGCGCCCTTGATGACCTGGCCGACCGTTCCGCCGAAGGACTGAACGGAACTGACCTTTCCATCAATATTGAGGGTGACCGTCTTGTTGTTGCCGACGAAGGCAACCAGGCCCAGCACGAGTGCCACGAGCACCACCAGCTGCGAGCCGATCTTGACGGGGCTGAGCTTGCCATCCGATGTGAAGAAGTTGACCACAGATTGTCCGCATCTCTTGGACCATCCGGGCACGGGGAAAAGCGACTGCCGCGGCCGCCAACGTCCCGTGGCCGCTCGGAAGCGGACCGGCCGTTCGCGGCCGCTGGAGGCACCGCCTTGCAAGTGACAAGCCGTCATCACAGCGAGAGCGCGCACGTGGTTCCTTTGCCACAATGCACGCCCTGCTTGAGTCCGACTCGCCGAAGGCCTTCCCCGACCCCGGCTACTTACATCCCACTGTAACCGTAGCGTTATAAAGCAACCAAGATATTGTGCATACCCGGTATGTCGTCACGTGATCCTGCGTCCCGGATCCGGGACGCAGGATCAGGTCCACGCCCCGTAGGCCCGCTCAGTATTTACCGCAATCTGCGCACACAGCCCGGAGAGTTCCGCACCCGTCACGTCCGCCATGGCCCGGACCGTGTAGGGGATCATGTAGCTCGCGTTCGGACGGCCGCGGAAGGGGTGCGGGGTAAGGAACGGCGCGTCCGTCTCGACAAGAATCCGCTCCGGGTCGGCAATGGCCAGCGCTTCGCGCAGGTTCGCGGCATTCTTAAAGGTCACGGTCCCGGCGAAGGACATGTACCAGCCCTCCGCGTTGCACGTCCGTGCGAGCTGCGCATCTCCGGAGAAGCAGTGGAAAACTACCCGCTCGGGGGCACCTTCCTCCCGCAGCACCTGCACGACGTCATCGTGGGCGTCGCGGTCGTGGATCTGCAAGGTCAATCCGAGGCGCTTGGCGATATCGATATGGCGGCGGAACGAATACCGCTGATGGATCAGGCCCGCGCCCTCGGTCCGGAAGAAATCGAGGCCCGTTTCTCCGATTGCCCTGATCCGCGGGTGCCCGGCCAGGGATTCAATCTCCGCCAGGGCATCCTCCAGCTCGCCGCGCAGGGCGTAGCCGGGGGCGTCGTTCGGGTGCAGGGCGACGGCCCCAAGCAGGCGCGGGTCCAGGTCCACCGCCCGCACGGCAAAACGGGAGGACTCCAGGTCACACCCGACCTGGATGGCGCCCTGGACGCCGACCGCCTCGGCAGCGTCCAGGGCGTCCTTGATACTGACGGCGAGGTCGGCGTGCGGGAAGTCCAGATGCGTATGGTTGTCCATCACCGGGACGGGAAGCGGCTCCGGGGCGGGCGGATATCCGTCGCGCCCGGTTCCGTCGCTGCCGGGCGCGCGGAAGGGCGCTGGTGTAAGGGGGTTGACCATCCGTCAAGCCTAGCTGGGTCGAAACTGAGATTTGCCACCCGCGTACTGTCAGGTGCGGCCGTAGTCTTAGTACTCTGGAAGTATTGCAGGCGAAGACCTGATGAAGGGACGGTAGCCGTAGCCGATCCCTCCCGGGAACCGCCAGGGCTGAAAGGCTGCCGATGGACTACCAGCGCACCTCCGTAGATGAACTCCTGGCCGATGGGCAAAGCCTTCGTTCCGTCCCCGACGACGCGTTGGACAGGGCCGGACGCCGGCCCGGACCGCAAGTGCCGCCAGCCATGGACAGCGAGGCGTTCCACTCCGCCAGCACCCGGATCCTTGAATCCATCGGAACCGTTATCGACGGCAAGGCAGACGCGGCGCGGATGGCGCTGACCGTGCTACTGGCCCAGGGCCACCTCCTTGTTGAAGACGTCCCCGGCGTCGGCAAGACCCTGCTCGCCAAGACCCTCGCCCGCAGCATCCACTGTTCAGTGAGCAGGATTCAATTCACACCGGACCTGTTGCCCTCCGACGTTACAGGCGTCTCCATTTATAACCAGGCCTCCAGGACGTTCGAGTTCCGCCCCGGTGCGGTGTTCGCGAACATCGTGATCGGGGACGAGATCAACCGCGCCTCGGCCAAGACCCAGTCAGCGCTGCTGGAGTGCATGGAGGAGCATCAGGTCACCGTCGATGGCTGCTCATACCAGCTCGACGAGCCGTTCATGGTGGTCGCGACGCAAAACCCGATTGAGATGGAAGGGACCTACCCGCTTCCGGAAGCACAGCGGGACCGTTTTATGGCGCGCATCTCGATGGGATATCCGGACCGGGAGTCGGAGATGCAGATGCTTGAGACCCACCAGGCCATCTCGCCGCTGACCAGGGTGACCGCCGTGGTGACGGCAGCGGAGGTGGCCTCGATGATTGCCACCGTTCAGCAGGTTTATGTGGCGCGGTCGATCAAGGAATACACGGTCGCGCTCGGGCGCGCCACCCGTGAAAGTCCCCTGCTCCGGCTCGGATCCAGCCCGCGGTCAATGCTTCAGCTGCTGCGCGCCGCCAAGGCCACCGCTGCGCTGGCAGGCCGGGATTTTGTGCTGCCCGACGACGTCGTGGGAATGGCCGAAGCCGTGCTGGCCCACCGGATCATCCTCGACCGAAAGGCCGCGAGCATGGGCGAGACCGCCCAGAGCGTCATCCGCGAACTCCTGAACGCGATACCCGTCGGCGCGGACACCGCGGCGAACGGCCGGCGTTCCGGACGGGACAACGGCGCAGGGCTCTCTCCCGTGCCGAAGCTGCCGGGCCCGGCGTAGGCGACGGCCTGACGTGGCACTGAGCGACCGCTTCCCACGACGCATCTTCAGCACCCGCGGCTGGGGCCTGCTGGCGGCCGGGGCACTGGCCCTGCTTGCCGCCCAGGTGACGGGGCGACGCGACCTGCTCGCGCTGGCAACCTTTCTGATCGTGCTGCCACTGCTGGCCCTGGCGGGAACACGGCTGCTCCAGCCCCGGTTCCGGGTCCACCGCGACTTCATCCCGTCGACCGTCGAAGCGTCTGCCAGTACCACCGTGCGTCTTGCCGTGGCCAGGACTGCACCCGGATCCGGCCATGCCCTCATGGAAGAACGGCTGCCGCCGAGGTTCGGCGAATCCCCCGCGTTCCGGTTCCCGTCGCGCTCCGCCGTCGGCGGCACCAGCTACTACGAATACCATCTGCGTTCGCGCCAACGCGGCCAGTTCCTGATCGGGCCCGTGACGGCCGAATTCAGTGATCCGTTCGGGCTTGCGCGCCGACGCCACGCCATCGACGAAGGTGACCTCCTGACGGTGACTCCGGCCGCCGTCGAACTGTTCCCCACCGGACTTGACGGGGTCCGCGGGCACGACGGCACCGCACCGACACGGGCGCGGGCAAACCCCAGCGACGACGACGTGACAACCCGCGAATACCGTCACGGTGATCCGATGCGCCGCGTCCACTGGCCCGCGACAGCGCGGCACGGTGCGCTTATGGTCCGCCAGGAGGAATCCGTGGCCGCACCGCAGGCGACCATCATCCTGGACCACAGGCTGTCCGCGTATCCTTCCGTAGGATCGGTTCCGGGCTCCCGGCCAGGCAGGACCCGTTCCGGCGGGCCCGGAATGCCCGGCGGCAAGAGCCTTCATGAGCCAGCCACGTGCGCGGCGTTCGAATGGGCCGTGACGGCGGTCATGTCCGTCAGCGCACACCTCTGCGGGCGCGACTACACCCTGCGCTGCCTCGACGCCGGCGGATCACCGGCGTTCCGGCTCTCCCCCTCGGCCCCGGACCCGATGGCCGAGGAATACGTTGGCCCGGCCGGGCTGCAGTCCGTGGCGGAGAGCCTCGCCGCCATCCGGCTAACCGGGGCGGAGCCGCACCGGCAGAAGCCTGCGGCTGCCAACCGAGCAGGGGCAGCGGCCCCCGCGACCGGGCCGCAGCCCTTCGACGACCGGCTTCTGGACAAGCTCGCCCTCCATCGCCGGCGGGGGCCGATCCTGGCGGTGACCGGGCTGCTCTCACTGGCCGAGGCCCAGGCGCTCTCCCCTGCCGCTGAGTTCACGGCGGATGCTTTTGCCATCATGGTCACGGACGGCACCCAGGACACTGAAGGCGCCCTTGAGATCCTGCGGCGTGGTGGCTGGCGGGCCGTGGCGGTCACCGCCGCCACGGCGTTGCCGGAGGCATGGGCGGCCTACGATCAGGTCGATACCGGGCTGGCGCCTGCCGCCGAGGGCCGCGAAGCTGAGGCCCGGCGATGACCTTGGCCCCGCAACGCAGCCGCACGCCTCCTGCTCCGGCCGGCACGTCCGGGACAACCGTGCTCGCCCCCGGCACCCGGGCGCAAACGGACGGGCCGGGCGTGCAGCCCTGGGCGATGGCCGTCTCGGTAGCCGTCGCCGTCGCGGGCGCGGCCCTGGGCCTCAACGGGGTGCTTCGAGGCTGGGCCTGGTATTCGCCGGTGCTGACGACTGTCATTGCCGTCTCGTTTGCCATGGCGGCCGTGCGTTCGCTCCGGCTCCGCGCCGTACCGGCAGTGGCCGGCGGACTGGCGGCGCTGGTGATGGTCGTGACGTTCACGTTCTTCCGCCAGCACAGCATTGCCGGATTCATCCCGTCCGGCGACACCATGACCCAACTGGCAAGATTTCTGCGCCGGGCCAGCCAAACGGTGCTGGCCGAAAGCGCTCCCGTCGCGCCCAACGCAGGCATCGTGATGCTCGTCTGCGCGCTCCTGGGTGTGCTCGTGATCCTCATCGACACGCTTGCCTTTCCCCTGGCCACGCCGGCAACCAGCGGACTGGGCCTTCTGGCCATCCTCGTGGTGCCGGCGATCATCAAACCGCAGAGCGTCGGGGTGGCGGGATTCGTGGGCGCCGCCGTCGGTTACCTGGCCATCCTTGGTTGCAGCCACTGGTACGCTCCGGATCCGCGGGCCAATGCGGACAGCGGCCGGGCGCCGGGCCAGGTCCGGAGTGCCGTCGCGACCGGCGGCCTGGCCCTCGCGCTCACCATGCTGGTCCAACCCGTCATCCCCGGCTTCGAACGGGGCACTTTTCCCCAGGGTTCCCGGATGAACCCTTTCGGCGCGGCCACCGGCCTCAACCCCATGATCACTCTCGGCGCCAGCCTGCGCAGCCCGGAAGGCGGCGGACGGATCACCTTCGCGACCAACGCGCCCTCGACTCCGTACCTCCGCTCGGTCACCATCGACTCCTTCGACGGCGACGCCTGGGCACCGGATGACCGCGAACCGGCCCGCCGTCCCGGGACCGGCAGGATGGACTCCGGCCTCGACTCCGCCCCGACCGTCTTGCGGGTCGTCACGGTGATGAAGACCGGCCGGTCCGCCAGCCCCTACCTTCCGGTGCCCTACGCCCCGGAATCAGTCTCCGGGCTCAGCGGCCGCTGGAGCTGGGACCCTGCCACGCTCAGCATCCGGGGCACTAATACCGATTCCAGCAACCAGGAATTCATGGTGCTGTCCGTTACACCACAGCTCACCCCCGAACTGCTGGCCCGGGCCGCAGCGCCGCCGCAGGGTGTCCCGGATCTGTTTGTCCGTCCACCGGCCAACGTCCCGGAAATCGTGCGGGAAACCTCCGCGGCCGTTGTCGCCGGCGCCTCCACCCCGTACGCGCGGGCAATGGCGATCCAGCAGTACCTGCGCTCGGCGCAATTCAGGTATTCGCTGCAGTCGCCGGCGCAGGGCGGCTACGACGGTGACGGGCTCTCGGTCCTGGCGGACTTCCTGGCGGCCAAGAGCGGCTACTGCATCCATTTCGCCTCGGCCATGGCGGTGATGGCCCGGGTTGAGGGGATTCCCAGCCGGATCGCGGTCGGTTACGCCCCGGGCCGGCCCACGGGCGCCACCGTATCCGTTGCGGGACAGCGGCCGCTACCGGAGTACGAAGTCGATGCCCGCGACGCCCACGCCTGGCCTGAACTGTATTTCCAGGACGTGGGATGGGTGGCTTTCGAGCCGACGCCCTCCCGCGGCGTGGTGCCGTCCTACGCCTCAGTTCCGTCCGGAACCGGCGGGGCCAGCACCAACGAACCGGACGAGAGGGTGCTCCCGGCAGACCAGGAGACCGTGCAACCGGCGGTTCCGCTCTCCCCCGTGCCCCTGCCGGGCGCTGCCGCCCCGGCAGGGACCGGAGCGAACCACGCCCCGGGACTCCTCGGCGCCGGGGTCGCCTTGGTGCTCGCAGGGCTGCTGGCGGCGCCGCGGCTGGTGCGCAGCAGCATTCGCCGGCGCCGCCTCCGGCCCGCCGGCGCGGCCGCCCGGCCCGCTCCCGCGCTTTCGGCGTGGGCGGAACTGCGGGATCTCGCCGCCGACTATGGCGCGGGAGCGCATACGGGCGAGACCGCACGGCAGTTCACGGAACGGCTGCTGGCCTCGGGAGTGCTCGGCGGCCCGGACGATGTGGACGCGCCGGGACGGCAGGCCGCGGCATCCTTGCGGCGGGACTTCGAAAACCAGGAGTACGGCCGCCCGGCCTCCGGATCCGGCCGGGGCTCCGGCGACGCCGGCGGGACCGGCCCGGAGGGCAGGATCGCTTCGGTGCGGGCCGCGCTGCAAACCAATGCGAAGCTCATCGTGCGGTTCCGCGCCGAGTGGTTCCCGCCGTCGGTTGTTACGGCCTGGCGGAGGTCCGCAATATCCCTGCCGCGCGTCGTAGCGCAAGGCGCTGAGCGCACCGTACGGGCGGTCGCGGATGCCGGGGTACGGCTCCGCGACGCCGTCCGCACGGTGCGCCGGGGATAGCGACGGGCTGGCGCCGGCTAGCCTGCGTACGGGTCGGCGACGCCGATGTACTGGGTGTAGAGGTATTCCTCGATCCCTTCGAGGCCGCCTTCACGGCCGAGGCCGGACTGCTTGACCCCGCCAAAGGGCGCCGCCGCGTTGGAGACCACGCCGGCGTTCAGGCCCAGCATGCCGGTCTCCAGGCGTTCGCCCATCCGGATGCCCCGGTTCAGGTCCCTTGTGAACACATACGCCACCAGGCCGTACTCGGTGTTGTTCGCGAGCCGGACCGCTTCGTCCTCGGAATCAAAGGTGATGATCGGCGCGACGGGTCCGAAGATCTCCTCGGACAGGATCCGGGTGCCTTCGGTGACGCCCTTGAGGATGGTCGGCTGGTAGAAGTAGCCGGGACCGTCGACGGCTGCACCGCCGATCACTGCGACCGCGCCGGAGGCCACGGCGTCCGTGACGAGCTCGTGGACCTTGTCCCGGCTCTTGGCATCAATCAGCGGGCCGACCTTGGATTCGGGCTCCGTGCCTCGGGCGGTGGTCATTCCGGCCATCTTTGCGGCGAACTTCTCGGCGAACTCGTCCGCGACGGATTCGTGCACGATGAACCTGTTGGCGGCCGTGCAGGCTTCGCCCATGTTCCGCAGCTTAGCGAGCATCGCTCCGGCGACGGCGGCGTCGACGTCGGCGTCCTCGAAGACGACGAAGGGGGCATTGCCGCCGAGCTCCATCGAGGTCCGCAGCACATTTTCGGACGCGTCCGAGAGCAGGCGGCGGCCGACCTCGGTGGAACCGGTGAAGGAGAGCTTGCGGAGCCGGGAGTCCTTGATCAGCGGGCCCGTTGTGGCGCCGGCGGTCGAGGTGGGAATGAGGTTCAGGACACCGGCGGGCAGGCCGGCCTCCATCATCACCGCGGCGAACAGCTGGGACGTCAGCGGCGTCAGGTTCGCGGATTTGAGCACCATGGTGCAGCCTGCGGCCACGGCCGGTGCAACCTTGCGGGTTGCCATGGCGAGCGGGAAGTTCCACGGTGTGATCAGCAGGCACGGGCCCACCGGCTTCTTCGTCACCAGCAGGCGGGACTTCCCGTCCGGGGAGACCGAGTAACGGCCGAACGCCCGGACGGCTTCTTCGGAGAACCAGCGCAGGAACTCCGCGCCGTAGGTGACCTCACCGCGGGCCTCCGCCAGCGGCTTGCCCATCTCCAGCGTCATCAGCAGGGCGAAGTCCTCAGCCCGGGCCGTGATGAGCTCGAAGGCGCGCCGCAGGATTTCGCCGCGTTCGCGGGACGGGACCTTCGCCCAGGAATCCTGTGCGGCGGCGGCCGCATCCAGGGCGGCGGCGCCGTCCTCGGGACCGGCGTCGGCAATGCTCAAGAGCACCCTGCCCGTCGCAGGATCTTCGACGTCGAACGTCTTGCCGGACGCGGCCGGACGCCACTGCCCGTCAATCAGCAGACCGGTGGGCACAGAAGCCAGCAGTGCGCTCTCGCGCTCCGCGGAAACAATGGGCTGGGCAGTTACAGTCACAACGACTCCCTCGTCAGCAATACGGTTCGAACTTGGATTTCAACGGTGTGCAGGCCCTACAGGCAAGCACTTCACACACGGTGGGATTACAGCCACGGTACTGCCCGGCTCATCGGCGAGTCTATGCAAGCGCGCACTACGCCCGTCGGACCATGATGTGCACTTGCACAATGCGCGGGGGGTCGGGCGCTGGCGGAGGGACGGGGCCCGCCGGGCGGACCGGTCAGCGGGCGGCCAGCACCGCCGCGTACAGTTCGCGCTTGCTGACCCTGACGTCCTCAGCGACGGCGGCTACGGCTTCCTTAAGCCTGATTCCCTGCGCGACCAGTCCGTTGACAGCGGCCACGTGGTCTTCCGGGCGTCCGGGTTCACGTTCCGGGGCGCCACCCACAACAACGGCGATTTCGCCGCGCACCTCACTGGTCTCCGCCCACAGCAGCAGCTCCCGCAAGGTCCCGCGAATGACTTCCTCGTAGGTCTTCGTCAGCTCCCGGCAGATAGCGGCAGGGCGTTCGGCACCGAAGCGCTCATGGAGCGCCCTCAGCATCGGTTCGAGCCGGTGCGGAGCCTCGAAGAAGACCATCGTGCGTCGTTCGGCGTCGAGGTCGGCGAGCCGGGAGGTCCGTTCGCCGGCCTTGCGCGGCAGGAACCCTTCAAAGCAGAAGCGGTCCGTCGGAAGCCCGGAGAGCGCCAGCGCGGTCAGGACGGCGGACGGGCCAGGCGCGGCCGTGACGGTCAGCCCCGCGGCCACGGCTCCTTCGACAAGGCGGAAGCCCGGATCGGAAACGGACGGCATCCCCGCATCCGTCACCATGACCAGGGTCTTTCCGGAACTGACCTGTTCCAGGAGTTCGGCGGTGCGGGAAGCCTCGTTGTGCTCGTGATAGCTGATGATCCGGCCGCTCACCGTGACGCCGAGGGTCTGGACCAGCCGGTGCAGCCGCCGGGTGTCCTCAGCGGCGACGATGTCCGCCGTCGCGAGCAGTTCCACCAGCCGGGCCGAAGCGTCGCCGGCGTTGCCGATCGGGGTGGCCGCGAGGACAATCCTGCCCGGGCCCCCCGGCGACGGAACAGCACCCTGACGGACGCTGCCGGCCCCGACCTCATCAGCAGGGTCTCCGGCGGCAGGGCCTCCGGCGGCAGGGTCTCCGGCAGCGGCGGGAAGGATCGGGGAGGTGCTGGGTTCATGGTCCACACGACCAGCCTACTGCGGGCGGGCGTAGCGTCCGCAAAGGTAGCATGGGCAGCGTGACGCAGACCCCCGCCCAAGTTTCCGAGGACACGACGGAACAGCCAGTCCCCGCCGAGGGTAGGACCGGTCCGGCCACCCGTACAGGACGGAACCTTGACGGACACCGCTGGATCTCCCGCCCGGACGAGGCTTTCACTCCGGAGGCCCTGCGCGATCGCCTGATCGGCGGCATCCAGAGCTGGCGGGACTATCCGGCGTCACTCCGGCTGTGGTTCTGGCTCATCCCGGCCCTCACGGCCGCGGTGGGCGGGATCCTGCGCTTTGTCCGGCTCGACACCCCCCGGAACCTCGTCTTCGACGAAACCTACTACGTCAAGGATGCCTACTCCTACCTGGTCAGCGGCTACGAACGGAGCTGGCCGGAGAACGCCAACGACTCGTTCATCGCCGGCAATCCCGGCGTGCTGCTGGACACCCCCGAGTACGTGGTCCACCCGCCGGTCGGCAAGTGGATGATCGCCGCGGGCATGTGGCTGTTCGGCCCGGACAATCCGTTCGGTTGGCGGTTCGGGGCAGCCCTGACCGGGACCGTATCGATCTTCCTGCTGGCCCTGATCGCCCAGAAACTGTTCCGTTCCCTGACCCTCGGCGCGGCCGCCGGTGTGCTGCTCGCCGTCGACGGCCACCATCTGGTGATGTCCCGCACGTCGCTGCTCGACATCTTCCTGATGTTCTGGCTGCTGGCAGCCTTCGGCGCCCTGCTGATGGACCGCGACGACGGCCGGCGACGCCTCGCGGACCGGATTGGCCGGCAAAGCGCGGCGTCACCCGGGGCGCACCCGTCCGCGCTGCAGCTCACCGCCGGCCCGTGGCTCGGCATCCGCTGGTGGCGTCTCGCCGCCGGCGTCTGCCTGGGGCTGGCCGTCGGCACCAAGTGGTCCGCCTTGTTCTTCCTTGCCGCGTTCGGCCTGCTCGCCGTGTTCTGGGACCTCAGCGCGCGGCGGATTGCCGGGGTGCACGCCTGGCTCAGCGGCGGCATCGTCAAAGACGGTGTGGCTGCCTTCCTGGCCATCGTGCCGGTCGCGGGCCTGGTTTACGCCGCCACCTGGACGGGCTGGTTCCGGTCCGCGGATGCCTACTACCGGCGCTGGGCACAGTCCAATCCCTCCGCCGAGTGGGGCTGGCTTCCGGACTCCGTCCGGTCCTGGGCCCACTACCACCTCGAGGCCTACACCTTCCATCAGGGCCTCAGCTCCGATCACCCGTACGAGGCCAGCGCCTGGAGCTGGCTGGTGATGGGGCGGCCCACCTCCTTCTACTTCCAGTCCCCGGAGCGGGGCACTCCCGGCTGCGACATCGACAACTGCGCCACGGCGATCCTGTCGGTCGGCAATCCGCTCATCTGGTGGAGCGCGACCGTCTGCCTGGGCATCATCCTCTTCTGGTGGGCCGGCCGGCGCGACTGGCGCGCGGGCGCCATCCTCGCCGGGGTCGCCGCGGGCTACCTCCCGTGGTTCCTGTACCCGGAGCGGACCACTTTCTTCTTCTATGCCCTGTCCTTCGAACCGTTCCTGGTGCTGGCCCTGGTCTACTGCCTGGGCCTGGTCCTGGGCCGCCGGACGGACCCGGCGTGGCGGCGGCGCTCCGGGCTGTACGTGGTTGCCCTGTTCCTTGCCACCGCCGTGCTGGTGTCGGCGTACTTCTATCCGGTGTGGACCGCGGAGGTTATCCCCTACCAGGCCTGGCGCTTCAGAATGTGGATGCCGTCCTGGATCTAAGGCAGGATGGCAGGAGACCCCGGCCGCCACGCGGCGGCCCCGGAAGGGAGACCCGGTTGTGAGAGAAGCAAGTACCGCGCTGCTCGCGGAACTGGATCCGGACAGCAATGTCACGGACCTGCTGCTTGACCGGCATGCCAAAGATCCCTCGCACTGCCTGTACGCCCGCATGCACTCCGGCGGCTGGGCCAGCATTACGGTGCAGCAGTTCCTTGACCAGGTCACCGCCCTGGCGAAGGGCCTGATCGCAGGAGGCCTCGCCCCCGGTGAGACGGTGGCCGTCATGTCCGGCACCCGGTACGAATGGACGGTGGTTGATTTTGCCATCTGGTTCGCCGGCGGCATCACCGTTCCCGTCTACGAGACCTCCTCCGCCGGCCAGGTCGAGTGGATCCTGCACAACAGCGGCGCCAGGCGCATTTTCGTCCAGGACCGCGCCAAGGAAAACCTGGTCCAGGGAGTCCTGGCCGCTTCCACGCTGCTGGCCGACACGCTCGTTTCGGTGGTCCGGATGGACTATGAGGGCGACGCCCCCAACCTGGCGACCCTCGCCGCTGCCGGCAGCGGCGTCGGGGACACCGAACTCGAACGCCACCGTTCGACGGCGGGACTTGCCGACGTTGCCTCCCTGGTCTACACCGACGGCACCACCGGCCGGCCCAAGGGGTGCGAGATCACCCACGGCAACTTCGCGCTGGTGGCCAGGAACATCACCCTGTTCCTGCCCGATGTGCTGGGCCGACACGGGGCCCGGACGCTGATGTTCCTGCCGCTGGCCCACGTTCTGGCCCGTTCCGTCCAGGTGATCTGCCTCAGCGCAGGGGTCACGCTGGGGCACACCGCCGGGACCAAGGACCTGCTCAAGGATCTTGGCACGTTCAAGCCCACGTTCCTGCTGGTGGTGCCGCGGATCCTTGAAAAGATCTACGCCGACGCCTCCCGCAAGGCCACGCTGACGCACCGGGGATGGCTGTTCCGGGGAGCTGAGGCCACCGCCGTGCGCTTTTCCGAGGCCACGGATGCCGCCGCACGGGGCGAAGGGTCCGGCCCCGGACTGGTACTGCGGACCCGGCACGCCATCTTCGAGCTCGCGGTGTACCCGAAACTGCGGCAGGCCTTCGGCGGGCAGTTGCGCTGTGCGGTGTCCGGCGCCGGCCCGCTGAGGCCCCGCGACGCGCATTTCTTCCGCGGAGCCGGGATCCCGGTGCTGGAAGGCTACGGCCTGACGGAAACCACCGCACCGTGCACGGCGAACACGCCGGGACTGAACAAAGTAGGCACCGTCGGCATCCCCGTTCCCGGTACCACCATCCGGGTTGCCGACGACGGTGAAATTCTGGTCAAGGGAATCGGCGTGTTCCGGGGATACCACGCCGATCCGGCGGCGACAGCAGAGGCTTTCGTGGAGGGATTTTTCCGCACCGGTGACCTCGGCTCGCTGGATGCGGACGGGTTCCTGACGATCACGGGGCGGAAGCAGGACCTGCTGGTCACCGCGGGCGGCAAGAGCGTCGCGCCGGGACCGCTGGAGGAAAAGATCAGGGAACACCCGCTGGTGGGCCAGGCCGTTGTGGTAGGCGACGGCCGGCCCTTTGTCGCGGCACTGGTCAGTCTTGACCCGGAGGGCCTGGAACAGTGGTGCGCCGCGCACCGGCAGCGCGCGCTCGGCCTTGCCGAAGCGACGGCGAACGACGCCGTCCGTGCCGCCGTCCAGGAGGCCGTCAATGAGGCCAACAGGTCCGCTGCCCGGACGGAGCCCATCCGCAGTTTCGTCATTCTGGACGCCGACTTCACCGTGGAATCGGGCCACCTGACGCCGTCGCTCAACCTCCGCCGGGACGCCGTCGTCCGCGACTTCGGCGCCCAGATCGACCGGATCTACGGCTAGCGCAGGCTGCCTGCCTCCTCAGTCCGCGGCTCGGCACGAGCATCCTCGCCCTGCTCGCCCTCCGTGGCCGCGCCCCGCTTCGGGAGGCCGCGGCGCTTACGCGTCGGCCAGGTCAGGACCACCGTGAGCGTCGCCGCTGCAAGAACCAGGACACCGATCACGATCCCCGCATCAACCCAGAACTGGCCCGGGAAAAGCCGGATCAGGGTGTCCTGCAGCGAGAACGTCCACGTGCCGCTGGCGAAGAAGACGCTGTGGAAAGCGGCGAAGAACTGCTCCCAGCCGAGGGCGGCGAGCGTGCCGAGGCCGAGGATGATCACCAGTGTCGCGACCGAGCCGGCGAACAGGCCGCGCCGCACTCCCCCGGGACTGCGCCGGCGCAGGTAGATCATCGCTATTGCGCTCACCAGGATCAGCACGAAGCCAGCGGTAAAGGCGGACAGAATCACCATTTTCACGTCGGCCATGTGGCTGACTTCCCCGCCGGTGAAGAGGTCGTCGCCGCTGCGGTCAACGAGCTCGCCCAGATAGCGCGCTCCTGCCCAGTTGCTGAGGTAGTCCACCGCGTAGGAGCCGTAGGTCATCCGGTCATCGGTGCTGAAACCGTACCCGTCACCCGGGAATCCCGGGCGGTTGTACTCCACCCAGAGGAACAGCGGGCTGGTGACGGCCCGGACGGCAAGGATAAGCAGGATGACCGGGTAGAACACCGCCAGCAGCACCTGCATGACCCGCGGAGCGACAGGCTTGGCGTTGGCCGCGTGTTCGCGTTCGGCGTTCCGGCGTTCAACTTCCTCCTGCGGAGGGCGGACCTGCAGTGCCGATAACCGCGACGGATCGTTCTCACTGCCCTCGCCGCGCGCGGTTTCCGCCCCGGCGGCGGCTTCCGCGGCCCGGCGGACAGCGCGTGAGTCCGGCTGGGTTCCGCCTGCCGGTGGCGCCGTTCCGCCTGACGGCCGTGCCGCGGGAACCTGTGGCCGGACCTGCTCGCCCGGAGTCGTCCGTGCCGGGCCGTCCGCAGGCTCGGATCCCGGGGCGGCGATCCGGCCGCTCCGGGGCTCCGGTGCGGGGCCGGGGGTGCCGCCGCCTGACGTTGCGGCGGCGGGGGCCGGCTTCATCCAGTCAAACGCGGGCTCGTCGCCGTCGTCGGCCGGATCCAGCAGGGGATCCTGCCGCTCGGGAGGGGTGGGACCTGTATCAGTCACTTAAGCTTCGCTTCCGTAGGATTTCGCGCCGCCGGGCCTGCGCCCGGCACCGCAATTTAACTGTTTCCGAGCCTACCGTCAGGGCATCGGAACCGGCGACGTGCCACCCCGGACGGCGCATCCCAATCGCGGGCAGCGGGCGGCCGGTCAATTGGCGTACTCGGCCCAGGGGATGTTCCAGTCGCCGAAACCGTCATCGAAGTGGGCGTAGTCGCCCTCCGTGTTGACAACCTCAACCACGTCCCCCGTCGTCATGTTGTTGAACACCCATGCGGCCCCGTCTGGGGTCATGCCGATGCAGCCATGGGAGACATTGGCGTTGCCGATGGCCGGCATCGCCGAGTCCAGGGCCTGGTGGATGTACTCGCCGCTTGGCGTCAGCCTGGTGGCGTACTCGACATCCACTTCCCCGTAGTTGGCCGGGTCGTCCGGTTTCAAGCCGATGCTGGCGGCGACAAAGCGGTCGTGGCGGCGCTTTTCCATCAGGACCAGGTAGCCCCGTGCGGACGGGAAACGTTTATCGCCCATGGTCACCGGCCAGGTGCCCACCGGAACGTCATTGATACTGACGGTGAAGGTGTGGGCGGCCGCATCCGCGATGGCGACCCGTTTGTCGCCGATATGGACCGTCACGGTCTTGTTGAAGTTACCGATCTGGCCGTTGCCCAGTTCCACGCCGAACATCTTCATATCCATCGTGATGGTACTGTTGGCGGCCCAGAACGTCTCCGGCCGGTAGCGGACCATGCGGTCGCTGAACCAGTGGAAGTCGCCCGTCTGGCCGGACGTCGAGGTGATGGTGAGGGCTTTCTCGACAATGTCACGGTTCAGCACAGGTTCGCTGAAGACGACCTGCAGGGGCTGCGCGACGCCGACTTTCATTCCGTCCAGCGGGTAGATGGCGGCATCCGCCTCGTTCGCGGCGGCCACGGTGTTAAAGGTCCGGGTGCCTTGGGTCTTGCGTCCTGCTGCATCGACCACGGTGTACGTGTAGGTGTAGCGGGAATCGAATTTCAGGGTGCCGGCGGCGGTCCAGGTAGTGCGGTCGGCAGTAAGGACGCCTGGCACCCTGTCGCCGGCGGCGTTCGTCAGAGCCGCCCGCTCAATGCTCCCGTTGGAGACTGTCAGGGAGGCCGGCGCGGCCGGGTTGACCTCCACGGCGCCGTCGGCGGGTGTGCCCTCGACGCCGACCGGGATGACGTTCGGGGCCTCCGTCGCGGCCGATCCGGTGCCGGCCTCAACCCCGCCGTGGACCAGGTCCGGGGCAGCCGCCCCGAACGCCCCGCCGCCTGCTGCCAGGGCGCAGACAAGCCCCACCAGGGCGATGTTGCGGCCGACGCTGCGGCGTAAGGGTGCCATCACGGGTTCCAGGTTTTTCCATGCGTCATCTTGCCAGCATAGGCGAATCAGCGGGAAAGCCCGGGTGGATTCCGGCACGATCCGGTTACAAAAACGGGGCCCCGGACCGTGTTCTGTTCGTCGGTCCGGGGCCCCGTCGTGGCCTCAGGCGCGGTAGCGCCGCGGCATCGGGTGCGTTCTTAGTAGCGGTAGTGCTCGGGCTTGAACGGACCCTCCACGTTCAGGTCCAGGTACGCGGCCTGTTCCTTGGAAAGCTCGGTCAGTTCCACATCCAGGGCGTCGAGGTGGAGCCGGGCCACCTTCTCGTCCAGGATCTTCGGCAGCACGTAGACCTGCTTCTCGTACTCTCGTGCGCCCTCGGGCTGGTCCCGCTTGGTGAAGAGCTCGATCTGCGCGATTGTCTGGTTCGCGAAGGAGTTGCTCATCACGAAGGACGGGTGACCGGTGGCGTTGCCAAGGTTGAGCAGGCGGCCTTCGGACAGGATGATGATGGAGTGGCTGTCCTTGCCCGTGGCCGGGTCCGCCGCAAAGACCCACTCGTGCACCTGGGGCTTGATTTCGACTTTCTTCACACCGGGGATACGCGCCAGTCCGGCCATGTCGATTTCATTGTCGAAGTGACCGATGTTGCCGACGATGGCCTTGTCCCGCATACCGGCCATATGCTCGGCCATGATGACGTCTTTGTTGCCGGTGGTGGTGATGAAGATGTGGCCCTCGCTGAGCACGGATTCCAGCTTTGCCACCTGGTAGCCGTCCATGGCCGCCTGGAGCGCGCAGATCGGATCGATTTCGGTGACGATCACGCGCGAGCCCTGGCCGCGCAGGGCTTCCGCCGCGCCCTTTCCGACATCGCCGTAGCCGCATACGACGGCGACCTTGCCGCCCATCAGGACATCCGTCGCGCGGTTGATGCCGTCCGGCAGGGAGTGCCGGATGCCGTACTTGTTATCGAACTTGCTCTTGGTGACCGAATCGTTGACGTTGATTGCCGGGAACAGCAGTTTGCCCTGCTCCGCCAGCTGGTAGAGGCGGTGGACGCCCGTTGTGGTTTCCTCGGTGACGCCCAGCAGCCGTGACCCGATACGGGTCCACTTCTGCGGATCGGCCTGCAGCGATGCCCGGAGGACGCTGAGGAAGATGGCGCCTTCCTCCGACTCATCGGTGGCGGTGGCCGGGACAGCGCCGAGCGCCTCGAATTCGGCACCCTTGTGCACCAGCATGGTGGCGTCGCCGCCGTCGTCCAGGATCATGTTCGGGCCGAGGTCCGGGTTGGCGTCCGCGCCGGGCCAGGTCAGGATCTGCTCGGCCGTCCACCAGTATTCCTCCAGCGTCTCGCCTTTCCAGGCGAAGACGGGGACGCCTTGCGGATTGTCAGTGGTTCCGGTGCCGACAACGACGGCGGCGGCGGCCTCATCCTGGGTGGAGAAGATATTGCAGGAGGCCCAGCGGACTTCGGCTCCGAGCGCAGTGAGGGTCTCGATCAGCACGGCTGTCTGGACTGTCATGTGCAGCGAGCCTGCGATGCGCGCGCCCTTGAGCGGCTGGCTGGCGGCGTACTCCTCGCGCAGGGACATCAGGCCCGGCATCTCGTGCTCGGCGAGGCGGATCTGGTGGCGGCCTGCCTCGGCCAGGCTGATATCGGCAATCTTGTAATCGAACGTCATGTGAATCCTTTGTTCTAGCCGGCTGGAGCGCCGGTGACCATCAAGTACTTCGGTGCCGCGGTCGCGTCCGATGGGCCGGGGCGGCAGGGTGCGGGATTGCGGGGCGCAGGAATGCGGGGCGCGGGCCCCTAGCGGGAGGCCGGGGCCGCATCATGCCGGTCGGACGGGGCCGCGGCCGCCGCTGCCAGCAGTTCGGGCGGAAGCAACAGTGGAATACCGTCTTCGATGGCGTAACGCAGCATCTCGCCCGACCCGTCCGCTACGGTGGCGACGAGCTCTTCGCCGTCCTGTACCAGCGGGGAGCCGGTGACCGGGCAGCGCAGGACAGACAGCAGGTCGGGGTTGAGCTTTGGCATGGTGAACGCTCCTGGTGGACGCCGCAACAGGCGCCGGTGGCTAACGGATAATGCAGTTCCCAGCCTACCGCCAGTCGGGGGCTTACGAAGGCTCCCGCAGGACGCGCAGGTGCCCCCGCCGGGCGCCCTCGGCAGGGGCCGGCGCTTCCAGTGCCGGGTGCAGCCCGCGCTGGCCTTTGGCGGGGTCCATGGCCGGCGGGCGCGCTGCCGCCTCCCGGACCGCGTTGGCGAGGGCCAGCAGGTCGTCAGGACCGGGGCCGGCCGGGGTTGACGGCATGGCCAGCCGCAGGACTTCCCAGCCACGCGGCACCGTCAGGGACCCGGCGTGCTGATCGCACAGGTCGTAGCAGTGTGGTTCGGCGTAGGTGGCCAGGGGCCCGAGGACGGCGGTGGAGTCGGCATAGACGTACGTCAAGGTGGCTACCGCAGAATTGCGGCAGGCTGACCTTGAACAAAGACGAATTGCACCCACGACATCACAGACTACTCCCCTTGGCGGCCAGCGCCGCGCATTGAAACGCCGGCCGGTGCCGCGTCGGCCGTATCGCGTAAATCAGCCGTCGGGTTTAGAGTCATGGTATGCAGTCATCGCACCACGCATCGGGTTTTACGGTCCGGATGGCTGACCCCGCAGCCGGACGCACGGCCGCCGGCACCGCCAGCAACGCCGCGCCGGGGGCAGGCCATGACGGGCCGGTCAATGGGAAGAGCTTCCGGCAACGGCGCCGCAACAGGCACGGCCGGGGGCTCCGCGGGGAACTGATGCTCCCGGCCCTGCCCAGCTACCGGACCCGCTCGGACCGCTTCGATGACCTCGTGCTGGATTCCGCCCAGCGGTTGCACGACATTTGGGGCAAGCCGCTGGATGGAGTCCGGTTCGCCGTTGACGAAATACCGCCGGGCCTCGAGCAGCTCGTGGCAGACCATGTCCGAGCACCGATGGGCGCCTTCACGCCGGCGACCCCGGATGAGGGTCCCGTCATCACCCTGTACCGCCGGGTGGTCGAGCAGGCATCCGGCAGCCGTGATGAGCTCCCGGACCTCGTCCATGACGTCGTCGTCGAATTCACGGCCGAAATGCTGGGCGTGCCGCCCGAAACCCTGGACCCGGTATACCGCCGCCGCTACTAGGCCCCGACGCCGGCGCTCCGCCCCCGGCATTACCACGCGGGCGGCGCTAGTATGCCAGCGCTACCGGAACCAGCTGTTGCCCCGCGGCTTCCGGGGAAACCGTGACGATCGAAATATCCTGGGTGCCGTCCTGGCCCAGCAGCACTGCCCCGTAGGCAGGGTCACCCGCCGCCGAGACCAGGTACCCGACGACCGCGGATCCTCCGATGTCGCCCGGGACCTGGACGGACGCGGTGGTGCCGCCGGCAATATCGGCGACCGCTGCTGTCCCGACTCCGCCGTCGGCGGTGACTGGCGTGTAGGAGATCGTGCTCCTGCCCTCGGGAGCGCCGAACACAAGGCGCCGGTCCCCCGTCGCCGGCACGGGAACCACATGCTGGCTCCCCAGCCGCGTCGCGGCCGGGGACCACGCGAGGTCAACGGCGTCGTCGGCACTGAGTCCGCGGGTGGCGCGGGCTGCCGCCGTAAAGGAGACATCCGAGGTCGCTGCGACGGTGTAAAGCCCGGCCGGGAGGCCCGTGAGGGAAACCTCGGTGACAGATCCGGCCTTCGCAGTGACCACTCCTCCCCCGGGCAGTGACTTGCGGCCGTCGGCGCCGTACACCTTGAGGTCCACCACGGCATCGGCGGGGCCCGGAACAGTGAGCTGGAGGGTCGGCTCGGCGTCGGCGTAGCCGGGCCCGGCGATGAGCACGGCGGGGGCTTCGGGATCCTGGACAGCGAGTCCGGTGATGACCTGGCCGAGGGACGGCGCAGCGCCCGGGGTGATGAAGTCGACTCCGCCGGGGGTGAGTCCGCGGAGCACACTTTGCTGGATGAGGGCCGCGACGGGACCGCCTGCGCTGTGCACCCTGACGCTGAGGCGTTCCTGATCCGGGGCGAGGCCGCCGAGGATGATGACCCGTGATGTGCCCGGGGCCACCAGCAGGCCGCGGCTGCCGGGTGCCTGGATCTGGCCTCCGGCGCCGAAGAGCTCCAGGCTGACCGTGGCCGGGGTGCTGGAGGGATTGCTGAGGCTCAGGACCGCGGTCCGGCCGACGGCGGTGCTTGCGCCGACCAGCCACAGGTCGTTGGCGGGCCGCTGGCAGGTGGCGGCGGCGGAGCCGCGCAGATCACCGTCGGTGGCGGAGTAACTGACCACCGCTCCCGCCGCCGGCTGGCGGTTGTCCAGCGGTTCGGCGCTGAGGGCGCTCACGTCGCTGACCGGCAGCCGGGAGACAGTTCCGGCGCGCAGTACAGGGGTGCCGGCGGGGGCCGCGGCACCGGCCGCCGGCTCCGGGGCGATTTCCGTCAAGGGATTACCGGAGAGCGGGGCTACCCGGCTGGCGGGAATCAGGCCCGCGTCCGTGCTCAGCACCACGGCGCTCAGGCTCGTTGCCGCTGTGGCCGACTCCGGGCTGAACTGGGGATCCGTACCTACAGGGGTGCCCTCAAGCAACCTCGCCGGCCCCGGGCAGACGCTGACGCTGCTTCCGGCCGGCACCGCCGCCAGCGGGGTCTCCAGCTGCCGGTTGCCGCTGCCGGTCGCGATGAAGGACGGCGCTGCCACTAAGGCACCGGCCGCGGCCAGGAGGACGACTGCGGACACGATCCGGCCCGCGCTGCCGCGTCCGGGCTCACGCCTGGGCACGCGCCGGGGCCGGTTCAGCCGTCCCGGCCGCTTCCCGGCGTCGTTCTTCACGTCTTTATACATGCTGACGTTCCTTACGCAGGGCGGCTTCGCCCCGGGAGATTCCGGTGTGGGGAAGGCGGGACGGCAGTGGGATGGCCAGCAGGACGGTCATCCCGATCAGGACCGCCTGGCCGGCTGCCGCCCAAAGCGCCCAGGGAGCGTCGTAACGGATGCTCAGCCGGCCGCCGTCGGCCGGCAGTGTGAATGCCTGCGCCCAGCCGGACGCCGTGGAGCTTAGCTCGCGACCGTTGAGCGTAGCTTTCCAGTTCGGGTCGGCGCGTTCGGCCAGGACCACCAGCCGCCCGTCGGGTCCTGCCGGAACGGTGCCGTCAGCGTCGACCGTTCCTGAGGGAAGCAGACCGATCGTGGCGCCGGTAGCGTCGACGATCCGCACCCGGTGGGCGACGTCGGCGGCCTCGATGACGGGCTGGTTCAGCGGGCTGATCCGCCAGAGCCACCCGGCATCCGTGTGCCCGACGGCGACGAGTCCGGGGACGGCGTCCATCCGCCCGGCCGTCAGCCCGGCTCCGGAATCCGAGTCGCTGAGGACAATGAAACCGACGCCGAGTCGCTCCAGGTCGGTTCGGGGATCCACGCCGTCGCCGGCGACGAGCGTCGCGACGACGTTTCGCAGGGACGCGTCCACGGGATCGTCCTGGCGAATGCTCTCCTGTCCGGGGTCTCCCGTGATGGTGCGGGCTGCCGCGACGGCGGAAAGGCTGTCCAGGGTGGTGCCGGCGCCGCGCATGAGCGAGGCGGTGAACGTGCCGCCGTCGTCGCCGGAGATCAGCAGGGTCCGCGTTTGTTCCGGCCCTTCGCCGCGGTCAACCGCGGTGGCGGGCAGGGTGCGGGGTGTGGCGGCGTGGATGAGCCGCGGCGTGCCGACGCCGAATGCCTCGGCGCCCGCCGCGGGCCCCGTGGGCGGCAGGATGTTCTGTGCGGTCCAGATGCTGAATCCTGCAAGCGGCCCGAGCAGCAGCAGGCTCAGGGCCATGGCCGCGTTGGAGCGGACCGTGATGCTGAGGGCCCTGCTCCGCAAGGCGGCGGGTCCGGTCCCGTCGAGAAGTCGCTCGGCAGCCAGGAGCGCGGCGCCAAGGAGCGCGAACGCGGCGGCTGAGACGGCCGGTCCGGTAAACGGGGCCACCTGGACGTCGGCGCTGACTCCGGTGGCCACACGGCCGGCCAGCCAGCCGCCGGCGAGCATCAAGAGGACGACGACCCACAGGAACTGTGCTTTTCCTGATGTCCGCCCGGCGGCCTGCCGGCCTGGAACGAACAAGGCCGCCACGGCCAGCAGCAGCACGGGGAGCCCGGTCAGCAGGGCGAACAGCAGTCCCCAGGATGTCGGGATTGCGGTGCCGAACCAGCCCGGGACGGCCAGTCCGGCGAGTCCTTCGCCGGAGCCGAGCAAGAGCGGCTGGCCCAGGAGCTGCTGCCAGAGCGGGGCGGCATCAAAGCCCAGCGGCAGGCCGGGATCGGCGAGGAGGGACCGGGGGCGGTCGAGGGCCGAGAACGCAAAGGGGGCGAAAAGCGCGATGCTGGGCAGCATCGCCCACCAGACCGTCCGGCCGCGGCGGCCGAGGACCAGGCCGGCAACAGCCACCACGGCGAGGGCCGGCACCAGCAGCGAGGGAGCCGACGCCGTGATGACACCGAGAGCCAGGCCCGCCGCGGCGGCGGCGGTCCACGAGGGGGTGCCGTTGGTGCCCGGTCTGGCTCGCGGTGCCGGCGCCGCCGTGCTCCCGCCGTCGGACCGGGCGGTGTTCCAGATGGTGCTCACGCCGGGTCGCGCAGCCGAGCCGGTCGCCCGCAGGAGGGCCAGCGCGGCCAGCGGAATCATGACGTGGACCACCAGGGCGCCCAGCCGGCCCTGGTTGAGCGCAACCTGCAGCACCGGCGCCCCGGCCCAGACGAGGGCGGCAGCCAGGCGCAACCGGCGGCGCCCGGTCAGGGCGCCGGCGGCAAACCAGGCGCCCAGCGCCGAGAGCGGCATGGCCAGAAGCAGCAGCCAGACAATGCTGCGGTTCGCGTCACCGGCGCCGAGGACGCCCAGGACCCACAGAATATAGGCGAAGGGATCGCCGTGGCCGGGTACGCCGGCGCCCAGGCCGATCCACCACCCCGACGCATGGTTCCAGATGTCGGCGAGCTGGCGAGAGGCCGGGATCAGGGCTCCTCCGGCGGCCGCTTCAGCCCGGATCAGGCCGAGGAGTCCCAGCAGGGAGGCGGCGGACGCAAGAATCACGGCGAGCAGTGCGCCGTTGCCGGCCCAGCCCCGCGCCGGACCGGGCAAGACGGCGAAGTCGTCCCCGGAGTCGCCGTTGGGCTCTTCGATCAACGGCATAACGGCGGGCGCCCCGTCGGCGTCGTACGCGCGCAAGGCTTCCATCAGGGAACGCCGGTGCGACCAGACATCGCGGCGTGACGTCTGCAGCCCCTTGATGACTGAGCGCCTGATCCGACGGGTGCGGGCGGCGTTGCGCCGGCCGCGGGCCACGGCGGCAGGCCGCCCCAGCGCTCCGATGGTGGCCAGCAATTGGGAGAAACCGTAGCCCGGATCTTTGAGGGCCAGGCTCAGGACGAGCTTGAACAGGCTTCCCAGCAGGGCGCCGATTGCGTGCAGCGGGACCGCCCAGCCGGCGGCGTGCTTGAGCCGCAGGTGGACCTGGGCCTTGCGGGCGGCTGTCGCGTTGCCGAGGGCACGGGGACGGTGCGCGACGTGGAACATCCTGGCGTGCGGGACGATCACCACCCGGTGTCCGGCAAGCCGGTTGCGCCAGCAGAAGTCGACGTCGTCCCCGATTCCGGGAAGGGCCGGATCGAAGCCGCCGAGTTTTTCCCACACATCGCGGCGGATCAGCATGCCGGCGGAGTTGACCGCGAACGTGTCGGTGCGGCCGTTGTACTGTCCCTGGTCGAGCTCGTCGGCGTCAATCAGCGTCAGACGCTCCGCCCACCGGCTGATGGACAAGCCGACGTCGATCAGGCGCCGTTCGGCGTCCCATTCCAGCTGTTTGCACCCCGCCACGGTGACGGACGGGGCCCGTTCGACGGCGTGGAGGAGCTCGGCGAGCGCCTCCGGCGCCGGGGCCGAGTCGTCGTGCAGCAGCCAGATCCAGTCCGTGCCGGGCTTGCCGTCGCTGCGTTCCGACCACGGCGACAGCGCCGTAAGTCCGGCAAGGACCGCACCGCCGAAGCCGGTTTTGGGCTCGTCGACGGTAATGACGTGCGTGGGACCGAGTGCCTGTTCCAGCAATACTGCCGAATGGTCGCGGGATCCGGTATCGACCCCGATGGCTGCGTCCGTGGGCCGCGTCTGGCCGGCCAGCGCCGCGAGGGTTCTGGGGAGAAAGTCACCGCCGTTGTGGGCAACCACAACGGCGGTGACGTGTACTTCTTGAAGAATTAGACTGCTCGCTTCCTAAGCCGGCGCCGCTCGCGCTCGGAGAGGCCGCCCCAGATTCCGAACCGTTCGTCGTTCGTCAGGGCATATTCGAGGCATTGCGAGCGGACATTGCATGCACCGCAAACCTTCTTGGCATCCCGGGTGGAGCCGCCCTTTTCGGGGAAGAAGGCCTCGGGATCAGTCTGGGCGCAGAGCGCGTCGGTCTGCCAGCCAAGTTCGCCTTCATCGTCGAAGTCCTGGCGGGCCGGCAGCCCGATCCAGACAGGCTGTGCTGTGTGGGTTGCGAGTTCCATCGGAGCAAGCGGATCGATGCCATGGTCCGGCCCGGAGAGGAGTTCGTGGTGTGCCGCGAGGAAGGCCGTACCGGCGTCCCGCAGGGAATCGTTGGCGTCCTCGTTGTACCGGTCAGCCGCGTCCTGGTCGGCCGGATCGACGTACCAGTCGCTCGGCACGCCGCGCGAACGGTATTTCGCTGTGGCCTGACCGGCAACGACAGTGTTTTCATGGATACGCTCTTCTAGCCCCATGGCGTTTCCTCCCCGATAGTGCGGCCGCTGCAAGACCCCGGGACACACGGATGTGTGCCTGATTGTGCGCAGTGGCTTTAGACATCCAATTACACGCGTGTAAGTATCCGGGAGTCAAGCCGCAGCCGGGATAATAATCAACGCCGGAGGCAAAGCGGTGGCACGCCACGCCCGGAGATTTCCTCTGCCGCCGCCGCGGGCCCCGCAGCCCCGCCCCCGCGCCGCGCGAATCCTGCGTCAGTCCGTGGCGGATCCTGCGGCGTTCCCGCATTTCAGCGGGATTTCCGCGCTTTTTTGGTCCTTTTCAGCGACGCGGGCCGCAGCGGCGCGCGGGCGGCGCCAATACTCCAGCGGGAGATGACGGAGGTCACAAAGCGAAGAACTGCGACACATTGGCCGTGGCAAGATGAAGTCATGAGCATCCCGGCAATCGACCTGATGACAGCACTGCGCTCCGGCCAGTCCACTTCTCCGCGACTCACCTGGTACGGCCCCGATTCCGAGCGCGTTGAATTATCCGGGCGGGTCCTGGACAACTGGGTGGCGAAGACGAGCAACCTCCTGCAGGACGAACTCGACGCCGAGCCCGGGACGCGGTTGCGGCTGGACCTGCCGGCACACTGGAAGTCCGTCATCCTCGCCCTGGCCGGCTGGCAGCTGGGAATGGAGGTGGTACTGGACGACTCAGGGGCTGACCTTCTCGCGACGGCCGACCCAGCGCGCGGTGCTGCCGGGGGCGGCTTCGACGCCGTCATGGCGGTGGCCTTGCCGGCCTTGGCGATGCGCTGGCCCGGAGGCCTGCCCTCCGGAGTGGTGGACTACGCCGCCGAAGTCCGGTCCCACGGCGACGTTTTTATGGCCCATGTCGATCCGGAAGCGTCGCGGCGGGCGGTTCTCGCCACCGACGGAACCATCCACCCGCATGGCGGACTGCTGACTGGTTTTGCGAGGGCCGCCGGCGAACGGCAGCGGCTGCTCGTGTCCGCCGGGACGGGCCTCGAGACGGTCCTGGCGGAGTCGCTCGGTGCCTGGCAGGGCGATGGTTCGGTGGTGCTGGTGCATCCCGACGTCACGGTCACGGACAAACTGCTCAGCGACGAACGCGTCAACGACCGCTGAGGCCGGCGGCAGCCGCCGGCCTGGGCCTCAGGCCTAAGTCCGGGTTCCCGGCCCGTCCTGGCCCGGATCCTGGTCCCGGACATCGGCGCCGGGGACCCGGACACCTGCCGCGCGCTGCGGGTGCGGGTGCCGTTCAATGATCTCGTGGTCGTGCGCGAACTCCGGCTCATCGTCGAGTTCCTTATTAAAGACAAGAAAGCGATAAGCAAAGAACCGCACCACCGTCGCCACAAGGATTCCCGCCACCCCTGCCAGGAAGAGCAGGTTCTTATCGGTGACGCCCATGCCGTATTTGGCAAGGGCAGTGAAGCCCGTCGAAATGCCGATGCCGATGCCGTTGATGAGGATGAACATCGCAAACTCACGCAGCACGTTGTCCTGGCGGCGGTGCCGGAAAGTCCAGAAGCGGTTCGCGATCCATGAAAAGACCGTGGCCAGGCTGGCGCCGAAAAACCGGGCTTTGGCCTCGCTGTCGGTCATCGGACCGTGCATGAGGTAGTAGGTGAGTCCGTTGTCGATGACAAACGCGACGCCGCCCACGGCACCGAATTTGGCCACCTCGCGCCAGAACAGCGAGGCAAGCCCCCGCATGCGCTCAGTAAGTGTAGTAAACATGACCCTCCGTGGCCTCCTGGAACTCTAGGCCATCGGGCCAAAGCCCCAGTTTAGCGCCGTTTCGCCCGGACTCCGCAGTCAGGATGCTTGAAGTGGTCTGCATCTCCCCCAAATATGCCCCGACTGATCGATTTCCGCCACGGGAAGGAGCCGAAGTCGGGATACCGGAGGTTTTCGGTAGGCTGGACATGTGACTTTTCCCGTAATCGGCGTTGTTGGCGGCGGCCAACTCGCACGCATGATGGCCCCTGCCGCCACCGCCCTGGGCTTCGAGCTCCGAGTTCTCGCCGAAGGTGAGGACGTCTCGGCCGTCTCCGCCGTGGCAAACGCCCCGATCGGCGACTACACGGACCTGGACCACCTGCTTGAGTTTTCCCGTGGCCTGGACGTGCTGACGTTTGATCACGAGCACGTCCCGACGGCACACCTGCGCTCCCTGATCGGGGCCGGCGTCAACGTCCACCCCGGCCCGGATGCCCTGGTCAATGCCCAGGACAAACTGGTGATGCGCGCCGCGATCGACCGGCTGGAGCTGCCCAACCCAAGCTGGGCCGCCGTCGCCGACGTCGCGGAACTGATCGCGTTCGGTGAGGACACCGGCTGGCCCGTGGTTTTGAAGATGCCCCGCGGAGGCTACGACGGCAAGGGCGTGCGAATTGTCGGCTCGGCCGACGCGGCTGCGGAATCCGCCGCCTGGTTCGATGCCATGTCCCCTCTGCTCGCCGAGGCCAAGGTGGAGTTCAGCCGCGAGCTCTCGGCAATGGTCGCCCGGACGCCCGACGGCGAATCCCGTGCCTGGCCGGTGGTGCACACGGTCCAGGTCGACGGCGTCTGCGACGAAGTCATTGCCCCCGCACTGGATATACCGGTGGAAGTGGCAGCTGCGGCGGAAAACGCCGCCATCCGGATCGCTACCGAGCTCGGCGTGACCGGTGTTATGGCCGTTGAACTGTTCGAGACGCCCGGCGTCGGCGCCGGCTTCCTGATCAACGAACTGGCGATGCGGCCGCATAACACGGGCCACTGGACCCAGGACGGGTCTGTGACGAGCCAGTTCGAACAGCACCTGCGGGCCATCCTGAACCTGCCGCTGGGTGCCACGGACCTCCTCGGCCCCGTCGTGGTGATGAAGAACTTCCTGGGCGGCGAAAACCAGGACCTGTTCTCCGCCTACCCCGCCGCCCTCGCCTGGGAGCCTGCCGCGAAAGTCCACTGCTACGGCAAAGCAGTCCGGCCCGGCCGCAAGATCGGCCATGTGAACCTCGTCGGGGCCTCAGCCGCCGACGTCGGTTCGGTCCGGACCCGCGCCACCGCCGTAGCTGACATCATCCGCAACGGCCGGCTGTCGGCCGGCGCCGCACCGGGCAGTTCCGAGGAGACCGTATGACCACCCAACAGCAGAACCGAGACGCCGGGGATTCCACTCCCGCGGACGCCGTCCCCACGGCCTCACCCATCGTCGGGCTGGTCATGGGGTCCGACTCTGACTGGCCGGTCATGGAAGCCGCCGCGGAAGCCCTCGCCGAGTTCGGGATCGCCTTCGAAGCCGACGTGGTCTCCGCCCACCGCATGCCCACGGAGATGATCCGCTACGGCCAGACGGCCCATGAACGCGGCCTGCGCGTCATCATCGCCGGGGCCGGGGGCGCGGCACACCTGCCCGGTATGCTGGCGTCCGTCACGCCGCTACCGGTCATCGGCGTCCCCGTTCCGCTCAAGACCCTCGACGGAATGGACTCCCTGTTGTCCATCGTGCAGATGCCGGCCGGAGTGCCGGTCGCGGCCGTCTCGATCGGCGGCGCGCGCAACGCCGGCCTCCTGGCGGTCCGGATGCTGGCTTCGGGAACCGACGATCTGGCCGTCCGGCTCACCGCGGAACTCCTGGATTTCAGCCAGGAACTCAATGACGTCGCCACCAAGAAAGGCGCCGCCCTGCGGGACAAGGTGAGCGAAGTCTTCGCCGACGGAAACGTCGTCACCCGGGGCAGCCGCTAAGGATCTGTCCATGACCAACAGCTATGCACCCTCACGGGGCCCGGAGCGGCAGAACGCACCGGGATCCACATCCCGGTCCGCCGTCCTGACGGACCCGGTACGGCACCCCGCGGGCGCCCCTGCCCCGGTCCTGGCCAAGCGGGCCTTCCTGCTGATCCTGATGACGTTGTTCGTTCCGGGAAGCGCCCAGACCGTCGCCGGCAGCCGCAGACTCGGCCGGATCGCCTTGCGGACCACGCTCACGGTCTGGGCCTTGGCCCTCACGGCAGTCGTGCTGCTCTTCGTGTCCCGGGCTGCCCTGATCAATGTCCTCGCCAACCCCATGGTCTCGCTCCTGCTCGTAGTGGTACTGGCCGGGCTCGCCCTCGGCTGGGCCGCCCTCTTCCTGAACACGTTCCGTCTGGTCCGGCCGGCGCTGCTGGCCCCCGGCGTCCGGCTCGCCGCCGTCATTCTGCTCGCCCTGTCCATGGTCCTCAGCAGCGGGTCCCTGGGCTACGCCGCGTACGTGCTCAACGTCAGCCGGGACGCCATCGGCAGCATGTTCTCCTTCGGTCCCGCGATTGATCCCTCTGAGGGCCGGTACAACTTCCTGATGATGGGCGGCGACGCCGGGGCGGACCGGACGGGCCGCCGGCCGGACAGCCTCTCCGTCATCAGCGTCGACGCCAAGACCGGAAAGACCGTCATCATCTCCGTGCCGCGGAACCTGCAGAATGCGCAGTTCAGCGAGGACTCGCCCATGCGCGCGATCTACCCGGACGGCTACGACTGCGGAAACGACTGCCTCATCAACGCCATTAACACCGAGGTCACCAACGAATACCAGGACCTGTATCCCGGCGTCGCTGACCCGGGTGCCCAAGCCACCATGGAGGCGGTGTCGGGGACCCTCGGGATCAAGGTCCAGGCCTATGTGCTGGTGGACATGGACGGGTTCTCGAAGTTGATCGATGCCATGGGCGGCATCAGGATCAAGGCCGGCGGCTGGGTGCCCATCAGCGGCGACATGGTGGACGAGGCCAACGGGATCCACGGGATGCCGCTGGGCTGGATCGCGGCCGGCGACCAGCACCTGAACGGCTTCCATGCCCTGTGGTATGCCCGCTCGCGTGAATTCGTGGACGACTACGCCCGCATCCAACGCCAGCAGTGCGTGCAGCAGGCCATGTTGAAGCAGATGGATCCGGCGACCCTGCTGACCAAGTTCGAGGACATCGCCCAGGCCGGAACGCAGGTGGTCGACTCGAACATTTCCGCCAGCCAGCTCGGCAGCTTCGTCGACCTGGCCCTCAAGGCTAAAGGCCAGGGGGTGGACCGGTTGACCATCGGGCCGCCCGATTTCGATGCCTCCTTCTCCACCGTCCCGGATTTCGACATCATCCACGCCCGGGTCCGCGCCCTTCTCGACGGCACCCCGGCAACGGACTCCCCCGCGGCCGACGCCGACCCGCAGCCCGCCGACCCGCAGCCCGCCGACCAGCAGCCTGCAGCGCCGGCCGAGCCCGCGACCGGCGGCGCACCGGCCGCCGACCCGCAGGAGTCGTCGGACTTCACCCCGGTGACCACAACGCCGGAGGGCGAGCCGATCACCAGGGAGATGCTTAACGAATTCAAGCGCTACGGCGACGAACAATCGATCCGCAACCTGGTGGCCACCAACGGCCAGTGCGCGCCGCTCTAGCCCCGGGCCGTCCCCGCCGGTGGCCGTGACCAGATTTTTCTGAACAGATAAGGACCTGCCCGTGTACGAACTCCACAATGTCCTCCGGTCCTACGCCTGGGGCTCCACGACCGCTATCGCCGGACTTCTCGGGCGGCCTGCCTCGGGCGGGCCGGAGGCCGAGCTGTGGATCGGAGCGCATCCGGACTCCCCCTCAACGGCACTTCACACGGCCGTCGCAGAAGGCGCCGCCGACGCCGCGGAGACCGGGCTGGACGAGCTGATCGCAGCGGATCCTGAACACCATCTGGGGGCGGCCAGCGTTGCCGAGTTCGGGCCCCGCCTGCCGTTCCTGCTCAAGATCCTGGCCGCTGAGAGCCCGCTGTCCCTGCAGGTCCACCCCACCCTCGACCAGGCCAGGGCGGGATTCGCCCGGGAAGACGCTGCCGGCGTTGACCACTCCGCGCCGGGGCGGAACTACAAGGACGACAACCACAAGCCGGAGATGATCCTGGCCCTGACCCCGTTCGAGGCGTTGTGCGGTTTCCGGCCCGCCGCGGAGTCACGCCAGGTCTTTGAGCATCTCGTGGCATGTTTCGACCTTGCCGGCCTCGAGCTCCCGCCGCTGCTCCCCCGCCTCGTGGAGGACCTCGCCGGGACGGACGAGCCAGCGGCACTGCGGTCAGCTTTCGAGCGGCTGCTCGCCGGCGGGCAGGACGTCACGGACGCCACCGCCGCTGTGACGGCTGCGCTGGTGTCCGGGGCGCCGATGGCCGGCCACACGGCGGCGCTGTCCACGGTCCTCGACCTCAATAGCCGGTACCCCGGGGACCCAGGGGTGCTTATCTCGCTGTTGCTGAACCGGATCTCGCTCGAGCCCGGGCAGGCCGTGTACCTGCCGGCCGGCAACGTCCACGCCTACCTGCATGGCCTAGGGGTCGAGGTCATGGCGTCCTCGGACAACGTGCTGCGTGGCGGCCTCACGCCGAAGTTCGTGGACGTCCCGGAACTGCTGAAGACTGTGGCGTTCGAGGCGGTCGGGGTGCCTCTGCTGGGCGCGGAAACCTCGGAGCTCGGGCAGGAGATCTTCCGGCCGCCGTTCCGGGAATTCCAGCTCCAGCGGGTGGAACTGCCGCCGGGCGCCGATCCTGTCCCGCTGGCACAGTCCGGTGCCGCGGTCATCATCGTCGTCTCCGGGTCAGTCCTTCTCGACTCCCCGAGGGGCGACCTCCGGCTGGATCGCGGCGCGAGCGCTTTCCTGCCTGCGGCTGAGGCCCCCGTCAACGTCCATGCCGTCTCCGGAGCCGGCTCACCCGCCCTGGCCTTCGCCGTCACCACCGCCCTGGACTGACGTCATGGACTCTTTCCTGCAGGGCCCGCAGTGGGCCGATTTCCAGCGCGCCCTGGGCCGCGTGGTCCACGAGCAGACAGGGCCTGACTGGAGCTTCCTCGCCGTGGAAGAGTCCAACCCGGCCGGGAAACTGCTCTATGCCCCGTACGGACCGATCGCCGGATCGCTGGAAGGATTCGACGCCGCTTTGGCTGCCCTGACGGATCTTGCCCGACGCTGCGGGGCCGTGTTTGTCCGGGTCGAGCCCGTCAGCGCCGGCTTCGACGCGGCCGGAGCCGATGCCGTGCTCCGGAGCCGCGGCCTGCGCCCGGCGCCGGCGAACCAGCAGCCCGAACTTACCCGGATCGTTGACCTTGACCGTGACCTGAAGGACATCCTGGCCGACATGAAGCCGGCCAACCGGAACCTCTACCGGAACATCCATAAGAAGGGCGTGACGTTCCGGTCCAGCCAGGATCCGGCGGAGGTCTCGGTGCTGCTGGAGTTCCTGCACATGACGGCGGCTCGGAACGGTTTCAAGCCCCAGAGCGATGATTACCTCACCCAGGTGGCCCGGTCCCTGATGCCGGCCGGAGCCGCGAAGCTCTTCATCGCCGAGCTGGAAGGCGCGCCTATCGCGGCGGCCCTGGCCTATGATTCGGCGGACACCAGGACCTACGCGCACGCCGCCCTGGACGACGCGCACCGGAAACTCAGCGCCGGTATACCGTTGCTGGTCACACTGATCGCCGACGCCCGCGAGTCAGGGCTCAAGCACGTGGATTTGTGGGGCGTCGCCCCGGCGGATCAGCCGGATCACAAATGGGCGGGCTTTACGGCGTTCAAGAAGTCGTTCGGCGGCCGCGAAGTGGCCTACCCCGGAACGTGGGATCTGCCCGTCCGGAAAATCCGCTACGGCGCCTATCAGGTGGCGCGAGCCGGTGCCCAGTCGGCCAGGAAGGTACTGGCAGCGTTGCGCGGCAGGCTCCGCCGGCCGACCGGCTGAGCCTGCCGGTCGTCGGCTTCGTCCGGTCTCGACGTTCCTGGCTTAGACGCCGGCGGCGTGCCGTTGGGCGGCGTAGGCGCTGGCCACCATGTCCTCCACGGAATGCCGCATCTTCCAGTCGAGGTCGCGGGCGGCCAGGGTCCCGTCGGCGACGATCCGGTCCGGGTCCCCCGCCCGCCGCGGGCCGACCACGGGTTCAAAGTCAATGCCCGTGACCTGCGCCATGGCCGTCATGATCTGGCGCACCGACAGCCCGTCTCCGGATCCGAGGTTGTAGACCCGTTCCAGCGGCCGACCCGCGGCCAGGCGCTGCGCGGCGGCCACATGCGAGGTCGCCAGATCGGCCACGTGGACGTAGTCGCGCACGCAGGTGCCGTCCGGGGTGTTGTAGTCGGTCCCGTTGATGCGGGGCGTCTGGCCGGACGTCAGCGCGCGCAGCACGATCGGAAACAGGTTGTGCGGGCTCGTGTCGTAGAGTTCCGGTGAACCGGATCCGACGACGTTGAAGTAGCGCAGGGAGGTGTGCCGGAGCCCCCGTGCCCGGCCTTGGTTCCGGATCAGCCACTCACCGATCAGTTTGCTCTCCCCGTAGGGCGATTCAGGATTGGTGGGCGTGTCCTCGGTGACGACGTCACCGGTGGGTGTTCCGTAGGTGGCTGCGGAAGATGAGAAGACCAGCTTGTCCACACCGGCGCGTTCCATGGCGGTGAGCAGCTCAGCGGTGCCCGTGACGTTCTGCTCATAGGTCAGCAGCGGCTCCTGGACGGACACCCCCGCGTATTTGAATCCAGCCAGGTGGATCACCCCGGCCACGTCATGCCTGGTCAAGGTCCGTTCGACCAGCTCGGTGTCGAGGATGCTGCCGTACACGAACGGCACCCCGTCCGGAACGAATTCGCGGTGCCCGCTGGAGAGCGAGTCGATCACCACCGGCTCGATCCCGGCCGCGCGCAGGGCCGATACCACGTGTGAACCGATATAGCCGGCGCCGCCGGTCACTAACCAAGTCATGGCTTTACCCTACCCAACCCGGCGGGCCGGAGCCGGGACCGGCCCGCGGGGTCGGATCCGGGACAGGTTAAAACAACGGATCCCGGGCGCCAAGGGCGACTCCGGGATCCGCGGTGTGACGTGTGCAGGGGGCGGCGTTAGTTCTTGCGCGCGTACCCTTCCCACTTGCTGGCCTGGTGCTCGCCGTCGACGAAGCGGATGGTGCCGGACTTGGAGCGCATCACGATGGACTGGGTGAGGACCTTATTCTTGGAGTAGCGGACTCCCTTGAGGAGATCGCCGTCGGTGATTCCGGTCGCGGCAAAGTAGCAGTTGTCGCTGGTGACGAGGTCGTTGGTGGACAGCACCCGGTCCAGGTCGTGGCCGGCGTCGATCGCCTTCTGCTTCTCATCGTCGCTGGTAGGCCACAGCCGGCCCTGGATCACGCCACCCAGGGACTTGATGGCGCAGGCTGTGACGATGCCTTCGGGCGTACCGCCGATGCCCATGAGGGCGTCAACCCCGGTGCCGGAACGCGCAGCGGCGATGGCGCCGGCGACGTCGCCGTCCATGATGAACTTGGTGCGGGCACCGGCCTCCCGGATTTCCTCCACGAGCGAGCGGTGCCGGTCGCGGTCCAGGATCATTACGTTGAGCTGGTTGACCTTGACGCCCTTGGCCTTGGCAATGAGGTGCAGGTTCTGCTTCACGGGCAGGCGCAGGTCCACCATGTCGGCCGCTTCCGGGCCGGTGACGAGCTTTTCCATGTAGAACACGGCCGAGGGGTCGAACATCGAGCCGCGCTCGGCAACGGCCAGGACGGCAAGGGCATTGTTGATGCCGAGTGCAGTCAGGCGGGTTCCGTCAATGGGGTCGACGGCGACGTCGCACTCCGGGCCGGTGCCGTCACCGACGTGCTCGCCGTTGAAGAGCATCGGCGCTTCATCCTTTTCGCCCTCGCCGATAACCACGACGCCGTTGAAGTGGACCGACTCCAGGAAGGAGCGCATGGCGTCGACGGCGGCACCGTCGGCCTTGTTCTTGTCACCGAAACCGACCCAATGGCCGCCGGCAATGGCTGCCGCTTCCGTGACGCGGACCAGCTCGAGGGCAAGGTTGCGGTCAGGCTCGTCGGCTCCGACTGCGAGCGAGGGCGAAATCGTGGAGTATTTCTGGGACATAGGCGCTGGTGTCACGTGAACCTCTTCTTCGAGTGGCGATCGTTGAGCCCGTACGGCCGGATCGATCCGTCGCGGTGTTTGTCTGCTTCTGATCATAGCCATTGCCAGGCCCGGCGCCCCCAGGATGACATGCCAACGAAATACAAGACCGGCCCGGGGACCTTGACCGAGTGTGAGATCGCCACCGACATGCGCGACTATAGAGGGGTGAGTGAATCGCAGGACACGTCCCCCGCACCCCAACAATCCCCCGCACCCGGAGCGGCCCCACAGGCACCCGTGAAGCCGGTCCTGCGCGCCGCCGCCGCCAAGCGGGCCAACGCGTCGGTGATCGGCATGTTCATCGCCCTGGCGGTCAGCATCGCGGTGTTCCTTCCGATTGTGCTCCTGAATCCGGGACCGAAATCCGACGGCTACCGGCCCAACATCGACGTCGGCGCCGTATCGCGCAACGCGACGGATGTGGCGGGATTCACACCCGTGGTGCCGGACACGAATGGCGCTTACCGCGCCAACTACGCGCGCTGGGAGTCCGGCTCGGTCAGCGGCGTACCGTCCTGGGAGGTCGGCTACCTCACTCCCAACGAGTCCTTCATCGGGCTTGTGCAGACTTCCCAGCCGAATCCCACCTGGCTGCTCCAGCAGACAAACAGCGCCAGCGTGACCGGCACCCGGAGTGCCGGCGGCGTCGATTGGGAACTCCGCGATACCGGCAAGGGTGAGAAGAGCATGGTCCTGGTCCGCTCCGGCACCACCGTTATCCTCTCCGGCACGGCCAACCTGGAGGAGTTCTCCACCCTGGCGGCGGCCGTCGTCACGGCGATGGACAGTAGCGCGGCCGCTGCTCCGGCCGCCCCCGCGCCGTCCGTAACACCCGACGCAACAGGTTCGCCGTCGGCCGCGCCTTCGCCGTAAGGTAAGGCCGTGGCTACATACCTGACTCCTGCCCTTGCCTGGCGCCGTCTTCGGGACGGCAACGAACGCTTCGTCGCCGGAGAATCCTCCCATCCCAACCAGGACGCGTCCCGACGGTCCTCCCTCGTTGAGAACCAGCACCCCTTCGCCGTGATTTTCGGTTGCTCGGACTCACGGCTTGCCGCCGAGATCATCTTTGACCTGGGGCTTGGCGACGCGTTTGTGGTCCGCACGGCTGGCCAGGTCATTGATGACGCGGTGCTCGGTTCACTCGAATACAGCATCGGTGTCCTCGGCGTACCGCTGATCGTGGTCCTCGGCCACGACAGCTGCGGCGCCGTTATCGCCACCAAAGACGCGGTGGAAACCGGCAACATGCCGGCGGGCTTCGTCCGCAGCCTGGTCGAACGCATCACTCCCGCCGTCCTGACCTCGCTCCGAACCGACCAGACCGAGGTCAACGACATGGTGGTGGAGAACGTCAAGCAGACATCGCAGCGGCTCGTGGACAGTTCACGGGTGATATCCGCTGCCATCGACAGCGGCCAGGCGGCCGTGATCGGGTTGTCGTACCGGCTGGCCGAGGGCCGGGCGGACCTCGTTTTCGGAATCGGCGAACTCTAGGGTGCAGGGGCGCGCGGGCCTGAGCCGATACACGGTTTTCGGTGCGGCGCCCGCTCCCAATAAGCTAGGCCCATGACTTCCATAGACGAGTTGAAATCTGAAGAATTCCGCATTGAACACGACACGATGGGTGAAGTCCGCGTCCCGGTGAACGCCCTCTACCGTGCCCAGACCCAGCGCGCGGTCGAGAACTTCCCGATTTCCGGTAAGACCCTCGAACGTGCCCACATCGAGGCCCTGGCACGCGTCAAAAAAGCGGCGGCCCAGGCCAACGCGGAACTGGGAGTGCTCGACGGCGATCTGGCCCAGGCTATCGCGGACGCCGCAGACGAGGTTGCCGCGGGGAAGTACGACGGCGACTTCCCGATCGACGTCTTCCAGACCGGCTCCGGCACATCATCGAACATGAACACCAATGAGGTCCTCGCCGAGCTGGCATCGCGGGCGCTGAAGGCTGCCGGGAGCGACAAGGTTGTCCACCCGAATGACCACGTCAATGCCTCGCAGTCCTCCAACGACGTTTTCCCCACCTCGGTGCACGTGGCCGCCACGTCCGCGCTGATCAACGATCTGATTCCGGCCCTGGGCTACCTGGCCGACGCCCTGGAGCGCAAGGCCGTGGAATTCAAGGACGTCGTGAAGTCCGGCCGGACGCACCTCATGGACGCCACCCCCGTCACACTGGGCCAGGAGTTCGGCGGTTACGCGGCCCAGGTCCGCTACGGCGTCGAGCGGATCAACGCCGCGCTCCCCCGCGTTGCTGAAGTTCCCCTCGGCGGCACCGCCGTGGGAACGGGCATCAACACCCCGGCAGGGTTCCCGGAACGCGTCATCGAGCTCCTCGCGGCGGACAGCGGCCTGCCGCTCACCGAGGCGCGCGACCACTTCGAGGCCCAGGCCAACCGCGACGGACTGATCGAAGCCTCCAGCCAGCTGCGCAACATCGCGATCTCCTTCATGAAGATCAACAACGACCTGCGCTGGATGGGCTCCGGCCCCAACACCGGCCTTGGCGAAATCGCGATCCCGGACCTGCAGCCGGGCTCCTCGATCATGCCTGGCAAGGTCAACCCGGTCATCTGCGAGGCCTCGATCATGGTCTGCGCCCAGGTGATCGGCAACGACACCGCCATCGCCTGGTCCGGCACCAACGGCGCCTTCGAACTCAACGTGGGTATCCCGGTCATGGCAGCGAACCTGCTTGAGTCCATCCGCCTGCTGTCCAACACCAGCCGGGTCATGGCGGACAAGATGATCGACGGCATCACCGCCAACGTGGAGCGCGCCCGCTTCCTCGCCGAGGCGTCGCCGTCCATCGTTACCCCGCTGAACAAGTTCATCGGCTACGAGAACGCGGCGAAGATCGCCAAGAAGGCCGTGGCCGAGGGCCTCACGATCCGCGAAACCGTGGTCGCCATGGGCTTCCTGGATCGGGGCGAACTGACGGAAGAGCAGCTGGACACGGCCCTGGACGTTATGTCCATGACGCGTCCGCCGCACAAGGCTTAGTTTTTCCGGACGCACGGCGGCGGCCGCCCACCTTCCCTGTGAAGGCGGGCGGCCGCCGGCGTTAAGGCGTGTCCCGACCGGGAACCACAATGCCCAACCGGCAAATTGCACTACTGGGTGAATGGTGCAAAAATGTACTCTGTGACTAAGAGTGCAATTATCGAAGGCGGGCTCCGCGACCGCAAACGCGCCGCGACCCGCGCGGCAATCACCGCAGCCGCAAGGTCCCTGACGGCCGAGCACGGACTCAACGGTTACACGGTGGAGGAGGTCTGCGAACGGACCGGCATCTCCCGCCGGACCTTCTTCAATTACTTCCCGGCAAAAGAGGATGCCATCATCGGGCACACCGACGATGATTTTCCGGCTGAAGCCGTGAACCGATTCATCGAACGCGGGGCGGGCTCCCCTGCTGGTGAGATCTCCGCGACACTGCTCACGGACCTGGTCCAGCTGTCCCTTGACCTATCCGAACATATGCGGGCGAGCGAGCAGGAGACACGCCAGCTCATAAAGGTCATCAAGAAGGAGCCCCAGCTGATGCTGCGGATCATTGGCCTCTCGGAACAACGGGACGCCGAATTTTCCCGGTTGCTGGCGACGAGGGAGGGCGTCGCGCCGGACCACCCTGTGGTCCGCATGGCCGTGCTCCTGCTGGGCAGCGTCGCGCGCAAAACCGGCGCCACTTACTTCTCCGAAGGCAACACCCGCCCCTACAAGGACATGCTGCTGGAAAACGTCGCCGCTGCCCGCACACTTTTCACCCAGCCCCTGGACCTTCCGTCCGGTTTAAACGAGGGATCGAAATGAGCTCCGCTCTCACCACCAAGCCGGCAGCGGGCCCCCTGCTACTGACCCAGAAACGGATCTGGATCATCTTCTCCGCACTCATCGCGGGCATGCTGCTCTCCAGCCTGGACCAGACGATCGTGTCTACGGCCATGCCGACCATCGTCGGCAAGCTCGGAGGCGTGGAGCACCAGGCCTGGATCACCACGGCCTACCTGCTGGCGACCACCATCGTGATGCCGGTCTACGGCAAGTTCGGCGACATCCTGGGCCGGCGCAACCTGTTCCTGATCGCCATCGGCCTGTTCACGCTCGCGTCCGTGGGCTGCGCCTTCGCCACTGATTTCTGGGGCTTCGTGATCTTCCGCGCCCTCCAGGGCCTGGGCGGCGGCGGCCTCATGATCCTCTCGCAGGCCATCATCGCCGACATCGTCCCGGCCAAGGACCGCGGCAAGTACATGGGCCCGCTCGGCGCCGTCTTTGGCCTCTCCGCCGTCGCCGGACCTCTACTGGGCGGCTACTTCGTGGATCACCTGACCTGGGAATGGGCCTTCTACATCAACATCCCGATCGGCGTCGCCGCATTCACCATCGCCTGGTTCACCCTGACCCTTCCAAACAAAAAATCCACGAAACGGATCGACATTGCAGGCGTCCTGCTGCTCTCGGTCTTCACTGCCTGCCTGATCTTCTTCACGGACTTCGGCGGCAAGAAGGACGAAGGCTGGGATTCGCCGCTGACCTGGGCCTTCGGCGCCGGTATGGTGCTGGCCGCCGCCGCGTTTGTGATGGTCGAACGCCGCGCAGAGGACCCCATCATCCCGCTGAGCCTGTTCAAGAACCGGATCTTCGTCAACTCCACAGCCATCGGCTTCACCCTCGGCCTGGGCATGTTCGCCGCCATCGCCTTCGTGCCGACCTTCCTGCAGATGTCCTCAGGTACGTCCGCCGCCGAATCGGGGCTGCTGATGCTCCCCATGATGGCCGGGCTTATGGGTATGGCCATCTACTCCGGCATCCGCATCTCCAAGACCGGCAAGTACAAGTTGTTCCCCATCGTCGGAGCGGCCCTCACCATGGCCGCCATGCTGTGGATGACCACCCTGACTGCCGCGACCCCCATCTGGATCATCTGCGTACAGTTGTTCGTCTTCGGCGCCGGCCTGGGCTCCATCATGCAGGTGATCGTCCTGGTGGTGCAGAACTCGGTTCCGGTGGACCAGATCGGTACGGCCACCAGCACCAACAACTACTTCCGTGAAGTGGGCGCCTCACTTGGCGTCGCCGTCTTCGGCTCGATCTTCACCGCCAGGTTGTCCGAGAGCCTCGGCAAAGCCTTTACCGGCGCTGGCGCCTCCACCGAACAGGCCGCACAGTCCACCAGGACGCTGGATCCGCAGGTTCTGAGCCAGATGCCGGCTCAGCTCCGGGAGGCCATTGTCAACGCCTACGCCGACTCGCTGGCTCCGGTGTTCTGGTACCTGCTGCCGTTCCTGGCCATTGCCCTGATTCTCGCACTGACGCTCAAACAGATCCCGCTCTCGGACACCGCCGGCATGGTGGCCCGCGGCGAGGCCGTCGGCGGCGCGGAGGCGGAGCACCTGGAGGCCGAGCTTCATGCTGTCCGTCTCGCCGCAGGCGGCAAGGGACATCCGGAGGAAACCGCCACGATAGACGCCGGCAGCAACGACGACGTCTTCAACCGCCTGGACCGCTGAGTCCAGGCCTACGTTCCGCAGGGGCGCCGCAACCTTGGGGGTGCGGTGCCCCTGCCGTATCAGCGCCGGTAGCGGACGGTGCCGTCCGGCTCGGCGGCCTGCGCAATGGATTCCAGATGCCCCGGCATCAGCTCCGGGAAATCCTCCGGGAGGAACCAGCCCACGGCGAGGGATTCATCGTCGTTGACCCTGGCCTCACCCGAGATGTAGCGGCACCGGAAGGCCAGCGTCAGGAAGTGGCAGACGTCGCCGTTGGGGTAGTGCGTGGGGCCCACTGCGTCCACGGATACCAGCCTTTCGGTTTCGGCCGTCACCCCGGTTTCTTCCAGGATTTCCCGTACCAGGCCCGGCGCCGGGTCTTCGCCGGGTTCCAGGATCCCGCCGATCAGTCCCCAGCGCCCATTGTCCGCCCGCTGGCCCAGCAGCACCCGGCCGGCGTCGTCGAACACCACTCCCCTGACCCCTGGCATCCATAGGGGCGCGTGCCCGATTTTTTCGCGCAGGGCGATAATGAAGTCCGGTGTAGCCATGCGGCCAGCCTAACCGGCGCGCCCGGCCTGCGGGATCACGTGAATTGTTGAGCTCACAACGCGGGGAGGAGCATGGCCGCGGCCGCGCCAGCCAGCATAAAAGGCCCGAACGGGATGGCCGAGCCCAGAGTGCCTCGGCGCAGTGCGATCAGGCCCAGGCTCCACAGTCCGCCGAACACGAACGCGGCGAAGGCACCCGCGGCAACGTGCTGCCAGCCCAGAAAACCCAGGTACATTCCCAGGATTCCTGCGAGTTTGACGTCACCGAAGCCCATGCCCGGCGGGTAGGCGGTGTGCAGGAGGAAGTAGAACAGCCACATGGCGGCCCCGCCGGCGAGGATCCGGAGGCCCGGTACCCCAAAGAGCGCGGCGGCGGAGTCCATGTCAGCCTGGTCCGGGGATGCGCCCAGCGCCCGGCTTGCCGCGGTTGCGAGCAGCAGGATTCCGGCGATGCCGTAGGAGGGAAGGACAATCCGGTCCGGGAGCAGGTGGTGCCGGACGTCGATGATGGTCAGCCGCACGGCGATCAGCGCGAAATACGCGCAGGCAACGATCGCCAGCCAGAAGGCGAGCGGGCTCACCGAACCGAGATTTCCGAGTCGTTCGATCACTCTCGGATGCTACTGCATCGCAGGGCTATATTCGCAGGCCGTATGCGCCGGCCCTAGCAGCAGGCAGTGACCGCAGGCCGCGCGCGTACACTGTGGATATGGCCGCATGGGACAGCAGAAACCGGCATGAGCCGCGCGCTGCCGCAGGCCGGAGTGAGCAGGCCGCCTTCCGGAACCTCTGCCGGTCATCCCCGTGGAAATGGCAGTCACTGCGCTTTGAATACCTGGATCTGCCATTCGAGGGGCCCGGCGGGACAGCGGCCGACGCTCCGGATCTGGTGCGTGCCTGGCTGCGGCGGCCCGGCGCGTTGCGGCTTGAGACCGCCGCGGGACTGGTCCTCCACAGCACCACCGGCATCAATGATTCGCGGGACGGCCTCTACATCAGTTCCACCCGCAAGTCATGGTTGCTGCCGCCCCGCCTGGTCAACCCGGTGTACGACGACGACGGCCTCGTGAGGCGCCGTCCGGAGGCAGCCTACGGCGAACCGTGTTTTGGCAACGGCCGCTTTGCCGCGGCGCTGGACCCGGTGGAACTGGCGGGAAACGCCCCGGTACCGATGGAATTCCCGAATGCCAACGCCGTGGAACTGGGTCCCGTCAGCGAGGTGGACCATGAGGGACGCCCCGCCCTCGAGACGACGGTCAGCCCCAATCCCGGCTACCGCCCGGGCGATCCCGGCGCTCCGCTGTGCAGGCCCGGCCGCACGCTGGTGCGGATCGACGTCGGCACCGGAGTCTGCGTCGCGACCCGCTGGCTTGAGGAAGGGCCGGAACCATACGGCCACTGGCTGCGCATCCTGGCCGTGGACGAGTACATGCTGGACGATCTCTTCCTGGCCAGGTCCATGAACCTGACCGACGTCCGCCGCCACATCAGCTGGGACGTCCCGGCCGACTGACCGGGCACCTGCGTCCCCGGGCGCGTGACTGGCGGCCGCGCCCCGCACCCGCTAGGCTCCCCCGATGACCGATCCGATGACTGATCCCGCCACCTACTGGCCGCCCTTCGGCCTGGCCCTGGCCACTCCGCGGCTGGAATTGCGGCCCATCCGGGACGAGGACATACCGGCCGCGGTCTCCGCGGCCCTCAGCGGCATCCACGAGCCGGGGCGCAGCCCCTTCACCCGGCCGTGGGCCGAGACCCCCGCGCACGAACTGGGACCCAACATGGCGCAGTGGTACTGGCGATGCCGGGGAAACATGTCCGCGGAGGAGTGGACCCTGCTGCTGGGCATCTGGCACGAGGGCGAGTTCATCGGCTGCCAGGACCTGGAGGCGAAGGACTTCGCCGTCCGCAAGACGGTCTCCACCGGCTCGTGGCTGCGCCGCAGCGCCCAGGGCCGGGGCTTCGGCAAGGAAATGCGCTCCGCCGTCGCGGCCTACGCCTTCGACTACCTCGGCGCCGACGCCGCGGAATCCGAGGCCGCAGCCTGGAACGACGCATCCCTCGGCGTTTCCCGCGCCCTCGGCTACAACCTCAACGGCGTCACCCGGGCCAACTGGGCCGGCAAGCCGGAGGACGTCCAAAAGGTCCGGCTCACCCCCGCCACCTTCAAACGCCCGGGCTGGACCCTCCGGGTCCAAGGCCACGAACCCACGGCGAAGTACTTAGGTCTCTGACGGCGGCACCGACAAGGCCAACCGCACCTAAGTCGGGCGGCGGTCCTTCGCAAAGGAGCGCATCGCGGCGCATCGGATCCCCGAAGGTCGCCCAGCGACCGTAGCGGGTCCCATGCGCCGTGCCTAAGCGACGGCGAAGGGCCGCTGCCCGGCGTACCCGGCCCGGCGTACCCGGCCGACGCCCTAGATCTCCGTCCCCTCCAGCAGTTCCGTCACGAGCGCCGCGATCGGCGAGCGCTCGGAGCGGGTGAGGGTGATGTGCCCGAAGAGCGGGTGCCCCTTGAGGATCTCGACGACGGCGGCCACGCCGTCGTGCCGGCCGACCCGGAGGTTGTCGCGTTGGGCGACGTCATGGGTCAGGACGATCTTTGAGTTCTGTCCGATCCGGCTCATCACGGTCAGGAGCACGTTCTTTTCCAACGACTGCGCCTCGTCCACGATCACGAACGCGTCATGCAGCGACCGGCCCCGGATGTGGGTCAGGGGCATCACTTCAAGCATGCCGCGGTCCATGACTTCCTCGATGACTTCCTCGCTGACCAAGGCGCCGAGGGTGTCAAACACCGCCTGGGCCCACGGATTCATCTTCTCGGCCTCGGAACCGGGCAGGTAGCCGAGCTCCTGGCCGCCGACGGCGTATAGCGGACGGAAGACGATGACCTTGCGGTGTTCACGCCTTTCCAGGACGGCCTCGAGCCCGGCGCACAGGGCCAGCGCGGACTTGCCGGTACCCGCCCGCCCCCCGAGCGACACGATGCCTACGGAGGGGTCCATCAGGAGGTCGAGAGCGAGCCGCTGTTCGGCGGAACGGCCGTGCAGCCCGAAGACGTCGCGGTCACCCTTGACGAGCCGGACCTGCTTGTCCGGCCCCACGCGTCCGAGTGCAGAGCCGCGGTTGGAGAGGAGCACAAGGCCGGTGTTGGTCGGCAGTTCGGCCGCTGCCGGGATGAAAACGGGTTCGTGGCCGTAGAGGGTGGCCACCTCTTCCTCGGTGGCATCGACCTCGGAGACGCCGGTCCAGCCCGAGTCCTGGACGAGTTCGCTGCGGTATTCATCCGCGAGCAGCCCAATCGCCGAGGCCTTGACGCGCATTGGCAGGTCCTTGGACACCACCGTGACGTCGCGTCCCTCGTTGGCCAGGTTCTTGGCCACTGCAAGGATCCTGCTGTCGTTACCCGCCCCGCGGAAGCCGGAGGGCAGCACCTCGGCGGAGATGTGGTTCAGCTCCACCATGAGCGTGCCGCCGTCGCGCCCGATCGGGATGGGCCGGTCCAGGCCGCCGTGCTCGAGCCGCAGGTCATCGAGCAGCCGGAGCGCTTGGCGAGCGAAGTAGCCCAGTTCGGGGTCGTGGCGCTTACCCTCGAGTTCGGTGATGACAACAATCGGGAGGATGACCTCGTGCTCGGCGAAGCGCAAGAGGGCCCGCGGATCAGAGAGCAGCACGGAGGTGTCTATCACGAAGCTGCGGGCCGCACCCGGGATCGCTGTTCCTTCCCCGGAAACAGCCGGACCGGCCGCAGCGTGCGAACCCGCCGCTCCGGTGATCGTGGCGGCTCGCGTGGCGCGAGAGGTAGCTTTCCATCCCTGGTCGGCAGCGGACAGGTTTTCAGAAGTAGCCACATCGACTCCAGCCCCGGGCGCACGCCCGGATTTGTTATAGGTGAGGCGGTTCGGCCTGGAGGCCGGACGCGGCCTCCCATACACCCGGTGCGATGTTCCGCTCCATGTACTGGCCTCCCCGATCGGCCGGCTAATTGCCCGCCGATGGGATAAAGGTAAATCTCCGGCACGGCAATTACCAGACTATTTCCCGGTGTTTCCTGTTGCCGGGAGGTAAACTCAAAGAGAACGGCTCAGGCGCCGAATCGGCGCTGGCGTCCGGCGTAATTTCGCAGGGCACGCAGGAAGTCCACCTTCCGGAACGCGGGCCACAACGCCTCACAGAAGTAGAACTCGCTGTAGGCGCTTTGCCACATGAGGAAGCCCGAGAGCCGCTGTTCCCCCGACGTGCGGATCACAAGATCCGGATCGGGCTGGCCCCGCGTGTACAGGAACCGCGAAATGTCTTCGACGCTGAGCCGGTCTGCCAGTTCACCGATGTCCGCCCCGCGCGCGACGGCGTCGTGCAGGAGTTCACGGACGGCGTCGACGATTTCGCGCCGGCCGCCGTACCCGACGGCGACGTTTACATGCAGCTTTTCGTGTGCCGGTGTCCGCGCCGTGAGCTTGTTGAGCCGTTCGGCCAGATAGTCCGGCAGAAGTTCCGGGGCACCCATGGCGTGTACGGATACGGTGTCGTCCTCATCGAGCCGGTCCAGGGTGTTGGCGATGATGCCCATGAGCAGGTCGAGTTCCTCACCCGACCGGTTCATGTTGTCAGTGGACAGCATGTAGAGCGTGACGACCTTGACGCCCAGTTCCTGGCACCAGCCGAGAAATTCATGGATCTTGTCGGCACCGGCCTGGTGCCCTTGGCTGGTGGGGGCGTTGAATTGGCGGGCCCACCGCCGGTTCCCATCGACCATCACGCCGATATGCCCCGGGATGCGTTCAACGTCCAGCGACCGCTGGAGCCGGTTTTCGTAGAAGCCATAGAGGAACCCGGGCAATTCCATCCTGCGATTCACCTGGCTTCCTTGGGTCCGACTGCAGTGCAAGTTCAAGGCTACCTGCCGGAAGGCGGCGCGATGTGCGCAGAGGTCCGCGTCGCCGCCTCCAGCTTGTTACTTGCAAGTAACATTCCGGGCGGCGGGATATTATGGCGGCATGGATAGCAAGAGGCATACGCCGGTTCCTAGGGGGCCGAAGGGACGTTCGAATGCAGCGATGGATGATGCCGCCGTCCGGATTGCCGAACTCCTCATGGTCAAGCCCCAGTGGCGCGGCTGGATCCACACAGTCACGGCGCCGTTGGCGCTCGCCGCGGGCCTCGTGCTGGTGATTCTGGCGCCGACGCCGGACAAGAAGATCACCTCCGCGATCTACGCCCTGACCGGGGTTCTCCTATTTGGCATCAGCGCCATCTACCACCGTGGCAACTGGTCGCCCAAGGTCAAGATCGTGCTGAAACGGCTGGACCACACGAACATTATGTTGGTCATTGCCGGCAGCTACACTCCATTGGCTTGGTCGCTGCTGGACCGGCCCACGGCCGAACTGCTGCTGTGGCTCATCTGGTCCGGCGCGATCCTCGGCGTGCTGTTCCGGCTCCTGTGGACGGAGGCACCCCGGTGGCTCTACGTGCCGATCTATATTGCCTTGGGCTGCGGGGCACTGTTTTTCCTGCCGGACTTCTTTGCCGCCAATATTGCCTCGGCGGTGCTGATCTGTGTCGGCGGCGCCCTTTATATCGCTGGTGCCGTGTTCTATGCGTTGAAGAAACCGAACTTCAGCTACAAGCACTTCGGATTCCATGAACTGTTCCACGCGTTCACCGTCTTTGCCTTCGCGGCGCACTACATTGCAATCGCGTTGGCCGTCCTGGGCTAACCCCGGACGGTCCCGGTCTCTGTCAATGTCACGGCACCATCGCGGCAAGGCGCTCCCGCACCCCGTCGGCTGAACCCGTCGGCAGGTCGCAGACCATGCCGCGGCACAGGAAAACGAGCGGCGGGTCACCGGCGCCTGCGGCCCGTCCCCGCAGCAGCGGGACCTCCGCCGGGTCCGGTCCGCCATCCGCTGCAGGCTCGATGTCCTGGACCGCGATGACCAGGCCCGGGCTGGGCGAGAGCAGCAACTCACGGTGCAGTGCCGCCCGTTGGGGTGTGTCGGCGCCGACCACGGCGGCTTCGACGGGACCGGCAAGGGCCGCCTGCGCCGTCGCGAGCAGCCAGCCGGCCACGCGGGGCATCCGGCCGGCGAGCGGCGGGAGCAGGGCGAGGACGTTGCCGGCCAGTTGCCGGTGCCGGGCGGAACCTGCCAGGGCCGAGTAGCTGAGCAATGCGCCGGCAAACGCGGCGGCACCGCTGGGCGTCGCGTTGTCGAAGGGATCCAGTGCAGCGCTCCGGCCCTGGGCATTGGCTACTTGCTCCGACTCCCCTGCCGTGTCCGTCAACGTGCCCTCGGCTGCAAACGTCGTGCAGGCCGCCGTCAGGATGTCCTCCGCCAGCCGGTACCAGCGGGAGCTCCCCGAGACGGCATAGAGGGCCAGCAGACCGTCGGCGCAAAAAGCATAGTCCTCCAGCAGGCCGCCGATCCCGCGGGCGGCGCCGTCATGGGAAACCCGCACCAGGGTTCCGCCTGCGCCGGAACCTGGCCGCCAATGCACCCGCTGAAGAAAGTCAGCAATGCGTTCCGCGGCGGCCAGCAGGTCCGGCCGGTCCAGCACGGCCGCCGCATCCGCCAGCGCTGCGATGGCCAGTCCGTTCCAGCCGGCCACCACTTTGTCGTCGCGGGCAGGCTGGGGCCTGCGGGCCCGGGCCTCCCGCAACACCGGCCTCACGCGTTGCCACAGCTCGCGTTCCTCGCTGCTGAGGGCCCTGCCCGGATGCAGCGGGAAGCCTTCCGCGGGGACATCCGCGCGGGCGCGGCCCAGCATGAGCGCGGCGACGCTCCCGCCGTCCTCCGGCCCCAGCAGCTCCGTCAGTTCTGCCCGTGTCCACACGTAGGTGGCCCCCTCGCGATGGACGCCGTCCACAACGGTATCGGCGTCCAGGGACGAGGCGAGGGCCGCGGGCCCGCCGCCCTGTTCGCCCTCCAGCCCGAGGGCAGCGAGCAGCCAATCAGCCGTGCGGGAAGCCACGTCGGCAGCCTCGGCCGCGGGGTACTCCGGGGTGCCGCCGAGCCGCACCCAGTGAACGTAGATCCTCAGCAGCTGAGCGTTGTCGTAGAGCATCTTTTCGAAGTGCGGCACCGACCAGTCGCGGGTGACGGAGTACCGTGCGAAACCGCCGTCGAGCTGGTCGAACAAGGCGGACCTGGACATTGCGGCAAGCGTGCGCCCCGCTATGTCCCGGGCCGGGTCCGCGGTATCCGAGGCCACGGCGGCGTGCCGGATGAGGAATTCGAGGACTGCAGCAGGCGGGAACTTCGGTGCGCCGCCGAAGCCGCCGCAGGCTTGGTCTTCGGAGCGCGCGAGGGCCTCGACGGCCTCCGCCAGGAGCGCCGCATCCACCGGCTCGGGCACAGTGTCCAGCCGGACCGCAGCCGCGGACTGGGCCGCGGCCAGGCCGCCTGCCAGCCGGTCGGCGTTTTGTTCGATGGCGTCGCGGCGGTGCAGCCACGCGTCGTGCACAGCTTCCAGGACCTGCCGGAAGGAGGGGCGGCCGGGCATTGGCCGGGGCGGGAAGTAAGTACCGGCGTGGAACGCCCGGCCATCCGGGAGGAGGAAGACCGACATCGGCCAGCCGCCCTCACCACTGATGGCCTGCGTCGCGGCCATGTACACGGCGTCCACGTCGGGACGTTCCTCGCGGTCTACTTTGACAGCGACGAAGTGGGCGTTCAGGTACGCCGCAACCGCAGCGTCCTCAAAAGATTCCTGCGCCATGACATGGCACCAGTGGCACGCGGCGTAGCCGATCGAAAGGAAGACGGGCACATCACGGGCAACGGCGGCCGCGAAAGCCTCCGCCCCGAACGGACGCCAGTGCACGGGGTTATCGGCATGCTGGCGCAAATACGCGGAGGATTCCCCACCGAGGGCGTTGTAGGTCCCCGGCGAGGCGTCGGCGGATCCTCCGTCAGCGGTGGGAAGATCCTGCATCGCCGTTGGCTTCCGGTCGGGACCCGTCGCCGGCTGGTCCCTGGGGTGCGGTGGCTCCGGATTCCGGGGCGGAGACTGACGTACCGGACTCGGCAGCGGCGGCGCGCTCTTCCTCGACCTGTGCCCGGTAGCGGACCCGGCGGATACGGCGCACCATGTCCACGATCAGCATGGCCGTCAGCACCACGATAAAGGCGGTGAGCAGGAATCCCAGCAGGCCCGGGGTGACCTGGTCCTGGGTCAGGCCCGGGCGCAGCGACGGCGTGGGGGTCGGCGCCGGAGTGGCTGCCAGGGCGATGAGGAGGGGATGCACGGTGGGTACCTTCTAGGGGAACTGTTGTTATGTGCCCGGCCGCCGGCCGGGGAGCTGCTCAGGATCCGTTGCGGTTTCTCCAGCCGTTTCCACTACTGCTTCTACGGCCGATAGAAGAACCCTGTTCGACTATCTTAGCCCGGCAAAGAGATCGGTTTCCGGCAGTTCCGCCGGAATCCGGGACTGGATCAGGGAGTAGTCCTCCCACGGCCAGATCTTGCGCTGCATCGCGGACGAGACGGCAAAAAAGAACCCTTCCGGGTCAACCTGGGTCCGGTGAGCCCGGAGTGCCTCGTCGCGGGCCTCAAAAAAATCACCGCACTCGATCTGGGTGGTCGTGGGATGAGTCGGCGCCGGCGGAGTATGGCCCTCTGCATCGGCTTCAAGCCAAGCCGCCAGGCGCTGCGCGTAGGGCGATTGCAGGCCTGCCGCCTCCAGCGCAACATGCAGGGCGCGGAAGCGGTCCGGGTTGAAGGCCCGGTCGTAGTAGAGCTTGCTGGGTTCCCAGGCCGGCCCGGTGCCGGGGTACCGTGCCGGGTCGCCGGCCGCTTCGAAGGCCTCCACGGCCACCCGGTGCGCCATGATGTGGTCCGGATGCGGATAGCCGCCGTTTTCGTCGTAGCTCAGGATCACTTGGGGCTTAAATTCCCGGACCAGCCGGACCAGCGGCGCGGCCGCCCGCTCCAGGGGCTGGAGCGCGAATGAGCCGGCCGGCAGCGGCGGAAGCGGGTCACCCTCGGGCAGCCCGGAATCCACGAAACCCAACCAGCGCTGGCTGACCCCGAGGATCTTTGCTGCCTTGTCCATTTCGAGGCGGCGGGCACCGGCCATATCCCGTGCGGGGTGGGGTTCCCCTTCCATCGCGGGATTCTGGATGTCTCCGCGGGAGCCGTCCGTGCACGTCGCCACCATGACGTCGATTCCCGCCGCGGCATACATGGCCATCGTGGCGGCACCCTTGCTCGACTCGTCATCGGGATGGGCGTGGACAGCGAGCAGTCGGAGCGGCGCTGACGGACTGGTGGATGCTGTCATCGTGGGACGGCTCCTCTTTCTGCTGTTCTCGTGTTCCGCGGATCGTGGGCGTGAATGGTTCCCCGGCCCGATCCACCCTAAACTGGTCTGGTGACTTCCCGGGATCAGCCTGCCACGCCGGCACCTACCAGCCTAGCCAATCGCTACGGCGGCCAAAAGCGGGCGCTGTCGGTCCGGACCAAACGCGTCCTGCTGATTGCCGCCCTGTCCGCCGGGATCGGTTTCATGGCCTGGGTTTCCACGTCGAACGCGACCGCCAGCGTCACGTACAAGGACATCGGCTATAGCACCCCCGACGGGACTCTTGCCGAGATCGACTTCCAGGTCACGAAGGATCCCGCCGCGGCCGCGAAATGCGCCGTCAAAGCGTTGGATTCCAAGTTCGCCGTCGTCGGCTGGAAGGTGGTCGACATCGGCCCCAACCCTGCCGATTCCGGCACGGATGGCGGGCGCACCACCAACCATCGTGTCCAGGTCCGTACGGAGTCCGCGGCCGTGTCCGGCGTGGTGGACAGCTGCTGGATAGCGGACGAGGCGCAGTAACGTCGCCGGCGCCGCCGGCGGGCGGCAGGCCGCCGGGGGCAACACGGTGTGATCCACGCCGCTCGCTGGTTGGGTTTATCCACAGCCATTGACTACAATGAGTCAATACCTTTCCCCGCTGAGCTGGTTACTGAGATTCACAAGTGGCCACCGTGGCGGGGTCTTTTCTTGAAGCACCACCCGAAGGAGATGTCCGTGTCTACCACTAACAGCGCAACGGCACCTTGGCTTACCCAGGAAGCTTTTGACCGCTTGCAGGCAGAGCTGGACCACCTTTCCGGCGCCGGCCGGGCGGAGATCGTCCAGAAGATCGAAGCTGCCCGCCAGGAGGGCGACCTTAAGGAGAACGGCGGCTATCACGCGGCCAAGGAGGAGCAGGGCAAGATCGAGGCCCGCATCCGGCAGCTGACGGCGTTGCTGCGGGACGCCCACGTGGGCGAGTCCCCGGCCGACGACGGGATCGTGGAGCCCGGCATGCTTGTTGTGGCAAAGATCGCCGGTGACGAGGAGACGTTCCTGCTCGGCTCCCGCGAGATTGCGGGCGATTCGGACCTCGACGTCTTCAGCGAAAAGTCGCCCCTGGGAGCGGCCATCGTCGGCCACAAGGAAGGCGATGCCCTCAGCTACACCGCGCCTAACGGCAAGGTCATCCCGGTTGAAATCATCTCGGCTAAGCCGTACGCCGGCTGACACCGGGAACTACGCCCAACCGCCGACGCCGGCCCTCCCCAGCGGGAGGGCCGGCGTCGGCATTTTCGGGCCTGCGTTGGCGCTTACTGGTCCGGGCAGGCCTCAGCGTTCCGCGCGGACGCCGGCCCTGTTCCGGGTGCTGAGGAACAGTGCTGCCATCACGCCGCCCGCCGCCCCGCCCAGGTGCGCCTGCCAGGAGACGAAGCTTGCGACCGTCGGGAGCACACCGAACAGGATGCTGCCGTAGGCCATAAAAAGCACCACGGACAGCAGGATCTGCCACCAGTTCCGGTTGACGAAGCCCCGCACCAGCAGGAAGGCGAAGAGCCCGAAAACGAGCCCCGACGCGCCGACCGTGAGCTTGAATCCGATCAGCCACACCGCCGCCCCGGATCCGAGCCAGCTTGCCGCCAGTGCGGTCACAAACACCCGCAGCCCGGACAGGAACACGAGGAAGCCGAAGATCATCAGCGGCAGCGTATTGGAGATCAGGTGGGCGAGGTTTGCGTGCAGCAGCGGGAAGGTCAGGATGTCCAGGAATCCGTCCAGGCTCCGCGGACGCAGGCCGAAGACGCCATTCAGGGAATGCAGCATCAGCGTGTTGACGAGCTCAATCCCGTAGAGCAGCGCCACAAACGCACCCACCACCAGCAGGCCGCGGCGGGCGCGGCCGGCGGGCGAATCGCCGGGCCGGGCTGTCCGGTAAGCGTCCAGGTTCATGATCTCTAGTGCACCACGATCGGCTGGAATCCTTCGGCCCGGAGGGCGGCGAGGACCTGTTCGCCGTGCTCGTGCCCCTTGGTTTCCAGGTTGACGGTAATGGAAACGTCGCCCATGCTGATGGATCCGCCCACCCTGGTGTGATCCAGCCCTGTGACGTTGGCGTCGTTCTCGGCAATGATACGGGCGATGGTGGCCAGCGAACCCGGCCGGTCGTCCAGCATCATGCGGACGGTCATAAAGCGCCCCGCCGCGGAAAGGCCGCGCTGGATAACCTTGAGCATCAGCATCGGGTCGATGTTACCGCCGGAGAGCACCACCGCAACGGTGCCGGGATTCTCGATCTTGCCTTCCATCAGCGCCGCGATGCCGACCGCGCCGGCGGGTTCGACCACCATTTTGGCGCGTTCCAGCAGGAAGATCAGGGCCCGGGCCAGGGCGTCTTCGCTGACCGTGACGACGTCGTCGACGAGTTCCCGGATGATGCTGAACGGCAGCTGGCCGGGCCGGCCGACGGCGATGCCGTCGGCCATGGTCGACACGCGTTTGAGCGGTACGAGGGCGTCAGCGGCCAGCGACGGCGGGTAGGCGGCGGCATTTTCGGCCTGCACACCGATGATGCGGATTTCGCGTCCCAGTTCCTTGGCGCGGGCCTTGACCGCCACGGCGACGCCGGCCAGCAGCCCGCCTCCGCCGACGCCGATCAGGATCGTATCGACGTCGGGGATCTGTTCCAGGATCTCCAGCCCGACTGTGCCCTGCCCGGCGACGATGTCGACGTCGTCGAAGGGGTGGACGAAGACGGCGCCGGTTTCGTCGGCATAGCGCTTCGCTTCGGCGAGTGCCTCATCGACGTTATGGCCGTGCAGGATCACCTCGGCGCCATGGCTGCGGGTCGCGGCGAGCTTGGGAAGCGCTACGCCAAGGGGCATGTAGATGCGTGCGTTGATGCCGAGGCTTTTCGCCGCGACGGCTACGCCCTGGGCGTGGTTTCCAGCGGAGGCCGCCACAACCCCGCGGCGTTTTTCGGCCTCGGAAAGCCTGGCCATCCGCACGTAGGCGCCGCGGACCTTGAACGACCCTGCCCGCTGTAGGTTTTCGCATTTCAGGAAGACGTCAGCGCCCACCAGGCTGCCGAGCGCCCGCGAGGACTCGATGGGCGTCCGCGTAATGATCCCGTCGAGCAGCTTCTGCGCCTCCAGGACATCGTCCAGTGTGACGGGCAGGCTCTCAAGGTTGTTCACGAAACTGTTCTCCATCTTTGGTTCAGGCTCCGGCGCCGTGGGCATCCGGGATCGCCGCTTCCGGCCCGTCTGCGGTGTCCGGCACCCTTTTATGTTCCCACGATCTCGCAGCGATGTAGCGCACCGACGAGTTTGCTACAGCCAGGAGAGGAACGGAGAAAAGAGCACCGGGGATTCCGGCCAGGTAGGATCCGGCGGCTACTGACATGATGACGGCGACCGGATGGAGGGAGACGGCACGGCCCATGACGAGCGGCTGCAGGATGTGGCCCTCGAGCTGCTGGACCAGGAGCACGATCCCGAGCATGATCAACGCGTTCACGGGCCCGTTGGCCACCAGCGCCAGAAGCACGGCCACCGAGCCGCTGACCAAGGCGCCGACCAGCGGAATAAATGAGCTGATAAAGACCAGGACACCCAGCGGCAGCGCCAGCGGCACACCGATGATGGCCGCGCCGGCGCCGATCCCCACGGCGTCCACGAACGCCACGAACATCTGGACGCGGACATAGCTGACCATGGAGGTCCAGCCCCGGCGGCCGGCACCATCGGCGGGGACCCGTGCTTTCCGGGGCAGGAGGCTGACGAGGAAGGCCCAGATCCGGTCCCCCTCCAGCAGGAAGAAGATCAGGACGAACACGGCCAGGATGAGGCCGGCCGCAAAGTGTCCCGCGGTGCTGCCGAAGGTCAGCGCACCGCTGAGGATGCTGCTGCTGTTGTTCTGCAAGGCAGCGGTGGCGTCCTCGATGTACTTGTCGATCTGATCGGCCGTCAGGTGCAGGGGGCCTTCGGACAGCCAGGCCTGAACCTGCTGGATCCCGACGAGCGACTGGGACCAGAGCTGACCGAATCCGGCGGCCAACTGCCGGCCGACCAGCGCCAGTGCACCCCCGATCAGGCCGATGAATCCCACGACGGTAAGCGCCACGGCCAGGCCGCCGGGAACCCCAAGTTTTCTCATCCGGACCACGGCCGGGCTGAGGAGTCCGGCGAGGAGCGCCGCCACCATTACCGGGATCACGAGGAAGCTGATCCGGGCAAGCAACCAGACAAGGACGCCGGCCATCAGCAGCACCAGGCCGAGTCGCCACGCCCAGGCAGCCGCGATACGGACCCCGTAGGGGATGTCCTGGTCCAGCTCCGCGCCGGTAACGACTCGGGCGGCGCCGGAGCCGGGGTCGTTCTGGGGTGCAGCTTCATCCACAGGGGTCATAGCCCCATGATTCCGCAGCGGCGTCCGGATAGGAAACCAGCTCGGGGGCAGCCTCAGGCGCCTGAGACCTCGAGGGAAGCGCTGATACCCCAGTTGATGGCGAAGCGCTCCCCCGGTTCCAGCCAGCGGAGGCCCTCGCCGCTGTTGAAGGCGTTGGCCGGTCCGCTCATCGGCTCGATCGCCACAGCCTTGACCCGACCCGGGAATTGGGTGGTCACGAAGACGTGGACGTAGGGACAGCTCGAGTCCTGCCACAGGCTCACGGTCCGCCCGTCCGGCGCACTGAGCGTGGAGCGGGCGATCCCGTCCTCGAACGCCAGATCCGTGTAGGCGGAGTCAATATCCAGCCCGCCGACCAGGCTCCCGTGACGCAGATCCGCGTCGCCGCTGACCGGTTCCGCGCTTCGCGGGATGAGCTTTTCATCTGTTACAAGCCGGGTCCCCGCGTCCACGCCCAGCGTGAGCTCCTCGCTGGGCACGTCACCCAGGCGAAGGTAGGGGTGGGATCCGAGGACAAACGGTGCGGTCTCATCCGAATCATTGATCAGGGTCTGCCGGACCACCAAGCCGAGGTCTTCAGCGAGTTCGTAGCGGACCTGGTGCCGCAGCAGGAACGGATAGCCGTGCTGCGGGAAGATCGGCGCTTCCAGGGTGACGGAGAACTCGGACTCGTCAACGAGCTCGTACGCGGAGTTCCGCAACAGGCCATGGCTGGCGTTGTTGCGGGAGACTTCGGTGATGTCCAGTTGCAGTTTCTTGCCGTTCAGATGCCAGATGCCGTCTTCGACCCGGTTCGCCCAGGGTGCCAGCGTGACGCCGGTGGCACCGGGCGGGATCTCCGTATCGCCGTAGCTTTCCGTCAGCTGGGTGCCACCGCGGCTGTACCAGCGCAGGCCTGCGGCGAGTTCGGTCACCACGGCGAGCGCGTCGCCGCGCCGCAGCTCGTACTGCCGGCCGGACGCGTAGCGCCGAACTGAAGTGTCGGCACTGCCCGCAGGGTTCTTGTCTTCGCTGACTCCGGCCTGGGCCTGGCCGGAAAGGGATTCGCTCACGTTCATGGGCTCCACCGTACAGATTGCCGGGCCGCACGTACATCAGCCCCGCCACGGACACCGGCAGCGGGCTGGTGCTACGTTGAGGGGAATCATCGATCCGGCGCCGGGCGACCAGCCCGGCCTCCCGCCACCGACGAAAGGCGCATCGGCATGACCGTCCCCCTGGACGCTGCAGAGCTCTCGGCAAGGTTCCTGGCCGTCTTCGGGGCCGAGCCGGACGGTATCTGGCAGGCGCCGGGCCGGGTGAACTTGATCGGCGAACACACCGATTACAACGAAGGCTTTGTGCTTCCCTTCGCGATCGACCATGCTGCCCGGGCTGCGGTCCGGGTCCGGCCGGATCCGACCGTCCGGATGCTGTCCACGTTCGGCCACCAGGGACTCACGACGGCGGCGGGCGGCTCCCTGGACCGCAAGACTGCGAAGGGCTGGACCAAATATCCGCTCGGTGTCATCTGGGCCCTGCAGCAGCGCGGGCTGGAGGTCCCCGGCGTCGACTTGCTCGTGGACTCCGATGTGCCCCGGGGCGCGGGGCTGTCCTCCTCGCACGCCATAGAGTGCGCCGTGATTTCGGCGCTGAACGATCTGACCTCCGCCGGGCTCACGGCAGAGGAGATGGTTCTGGCAACGCAGCAGGCCGAAAACGGGTTCGTCGGCGCGCCGACCGGCATCATGGACCAGTCCGCTTCCCTGCGGGCCGTTGCCGGCCACGCCGTCTTCCTCGACTGCCGGGACCAGAGTATCCGGCAGGTCCCGTTCGACGCCGATGGCGCCGGCCTGGTCCTGCTGGTGATCGATACGCGGGTGTCGCATTCCCACGCCGACGGCGGCTATGCCTCCCGGCGTGAATCGTGCGAGCTAGGGGCTGATGTGCTCGGCGTGGCGGCCCTGCGCGACGTCGGGGTGCAGGACCTGAGCGAAGCCAGCGGGCTGTTGGACGCGGAAACGTTCCGCCGGGTCCGGCATGTGGTCACGGAAAACGACCGCGTGCTGCGCACCGTGGAGCTGCTCGAGACCGCCGGTCCGGGCGCCATCGGACCGGTCCTGGATGCTTCCCACGCCTCAATGCGCGACGATTTTGAGATCTCCTGCCCCGAACTGGACCTCGCGGTCGACACGGCCCGGGCCGCCGGCGCCATTGGCGCCCGGATGACCGGCGGCGGTTTCGGCGGTGCCGCCATCGCACTGACCCCGGTGGCGTCCGAGCCGCAGGTGCGTGCCGCCGTCGTCGCTGCCTTCGCCCGGGCGGGGTATGCCGCACCCGGGATCTTCGGCGTCAGGCCTGCTGCGGGAGCCAGGCGGCTGGTGTAGCCGGCGCGTAGGCTGGACCTATGCCGGAAGCTGTGATCGTCGCCACCGCCAGAAGCCCGATCGGCCGCGCCTTCAAGGGCTCGTTGAAGGATGAGCGGCCGGACGACCTTGCCGCTGCCATGGTCACGGCCGCGCTGGCACAGGTTCCGGCCTTCGACGCAGCCGGTGCTGCAGGCCGGGGCCTTGACGATCTCTATCTCGGCTGCGCCGAGCCGAGCGGTGAGGCCGGTTCGAACATGGCCCGCGTCGTCACCATCCTGACCGGCCTGGACAACGTGCCGGCCGCTACGATCAACCGCTTCTGCGCTTCCAGCCTGCAAACCCTCCGGATGGCTTTTCACGCCATCAAGGCCGGCGAAGGGCATGCCTTCGTGGCGGCCGGCGTCGAGGCGGTGTCCCGCTACCGGGACTGGGCCGGCGCCGGGGAAACCGAGGCGAGCTCCCATAATCCGCGTTTCGATGCCGCCCGGCAACGGACCCGTGCCAGGGCCGCGTCAAACGCGCTGTGGACGGATCCGCGGCCGGGCGGAGAACTGCCGGATATTTATATCGCCATGGGGCAGACCGCGGAAAACGTCGCCACGGCGTACGGCATCAGCCGGGCGGAGCAGGACGACTGGGCCGTGCTGAGCCAGAACCGCGCGGAGGCGGCGATTGCGTCCGGCTTCTACGCCCGCGAGATCACCCCGTATACACGCCGGGACGGGGTGGTGGTCGACCGGGACGATTCGCCGCGGCCCGGGGTAACGCTGGAGGCCGTGGGCGCCCTGCCGCCGGTTTTCCGTGCGGACGGGACGGTGACCGCGGGAAACGCGTGTCCGCTCAACGATGGTGCGGCCGCCGTTGTGGTGATGAGCGATGTCCGGGCCCGCGAACTGGGGCTGCAGCCGCTTGCGCGGATTGTGTCCACCGCGGTCAGTGCGCTGTCGCCGGAGCTGATGGGCATGGGCCCCGTTGAGGCAACGCGCCGCGCGCTCCGGCAGGCCGGGCTGGCCATCGGCGACGTGGACCTCGTCGAGCTCAATGAGGCTTTCGCGGTCCAGGTGGTCGCGAGCGCACGGGAACTCGGCATCGACCCCGGCCGGCTCAACGTCCACGGCGGAGCGATCGCCCTCGGGCATCCGTTCGGGATGACCGGTGCCCGGCTTGCCACGACCCTGTTGAACGGGCTCCGGGAGCGGGATGCGGGCCTTGGCCTGGCAACCTTGTGCGTCGGCGGCGGCCAGGGCATGGCCGTGGTCCTGGAACGGCTCAACTGACCCGAAAGACGGCCTGACTGACGCGAAAAGGGGCCCTGCCGTTCATCTGAACGGCAGGGCCCCTTTTTGCCTCCGGCAGCGGCCGGCCCGCGTGCTAGTCGTCTCCGCGCAGGATTGACAGCAGCCGGATGATCTCGACGTAGAGCCAGACCAGGGTGACGGTCAACCCGAATGCGGCTGTCCAGGAGAAGCGCTCCGGGGCGCCGTTGCGGACGCCGGCCTCAATGCTCGTGAAGTCCATGATGAGGGAGAACGCCGCCAGGCCGATCGCCAGGAGACCAACGAAGACGCCCAGCGGGATGCCGAAGATTTCGACGCTGGTGCGCAGGCCGAAGGGCGAGTCGACGGCGCCCGTCCACATCATGACCATGTTGATGAGGGCAAAGACGGCGTAACCGATCATCGCGATCATGAAGAAGCGCATGGCCTTCGGGGTTGCCCGGACCTTGCCGCTCTTGAAGAGGACAAGCGTGACGGCGAAGACGGACAGGGTGCCGATGACGGCCTGCAGGCCCACACCCGGGAACATTCCGTCAAGGACCCTCGTCAGTCCGCCGAGGAAGAGTCCTTCGAGCCCGGCGTAGGCCAGGATCAGCGCCGGCGAGGGCTGCTTCTTGAAGGTGTTGACGAGTGCGAGGACAAAACCGCCGAGCACGCCGACAATCATCAGCATCATGGCCAGGCCCTGCGCGACCACGAGGGTCACGGCGGCGCCGGCCATCAGCACGCCGAGGCACGCCGCGGTCTTGACGATGACGTCGTCGAAGGTCATGCGGCCGGTGTCTGCGGGGCCGGCGGCTGGACGGTTGTACATGTCCCGCAGTTGGTCCTGGGTCATGTCCTGCTTGCCGCCCATGACCTGGCCGGTCGCGCGACCGCGAGCCTGACCGTAAGGATCCTGGCCGTAAGGGTTCTGTCCGTAGCCGGACTGGCCGTAGGCCGCCTGACCATAAGGGGCAGGCGGTGCCTGGGTGGCTCCACGGAAGTTCTTTCCGTTGAAGATCGGGTTTCCGCCAAGTGCCATTGCGGGTGTCCTCCAAATAAGGGGGTTGATGATGATCCGGTATCGGTTAAACGATAAAGCAACGCTACCAATTCCCACGTCCGCGCGGGAAGGATAGTTCCCTATCCGGTCCGCCGCAATGCAACCGTGATCTGCCGCCGGCGCCGACTATTCCGGTTGGGGCCTCCGGCCGCTGCCCGGCTCCGGCATATCCGCCGCCAGCAGATCTGTGTGCCAGGCCCCCGAGATGTCATCCAGCCTTTGTACCGGAGCGGGCCGGGGCACGGGCAGGGGCCCGGGAACGGGGACGGGCGTGCCCGCACCCGCGTTGACGATCACGTCGTCAATGTAGATGTCACCCATCTGCTGATCGTGTTCGGACCCGAGCTGGACGGTATCGGCCGAAGCCGCCCCGGTCCCCACCTCGCTTCCGGCATAGAGCGACCGCCCGTTCCACCAGATCTGCACACTGTTGGCCGACCCGTCAGGAACGACATGCACCACCAGCCGGTGCCACGCATTCATGCGGACGTTCGGTGCCAGCACTGTATAGGCGTTCCCGTCCGGAGTCGCTGCGCGGAGCACCAGTTCGCCGGTGACGTTCTGGCGGAAGACGTCCAGTATCCGGACACCGTTTGAGAAGAACCGGAAATACGGCACATTACTGCCGGCGGCGCCCTCGCCGGCGATATTGAACCAGCCGTCCGCGTAAGCCTCGGTCATACCCGCCGGGAGGCCGACCCGCATGTTCGCGATCGAGCCAGGGTCAGCGGTGGCGTGGAGGACAGCAGCGCAGTTGGCCGAACGGGATGCTTCGGAGGACACGGCGGCCGTCCCGGTGCCTGCCGCGGCTACGGTGAACCCGTCAAGCGCGCCTGATTCAAAATTCGCGGCCGTGACTGTCGTCCCCGGATACGGATCGGCGGGCGGCGGCATTCCGGCCCGGCAGGCCTGGTCTCCGGCGGTCGCCGGCCCCGAGCCGAGCGCCGGAACGCCCAGAACGGCCACGACGACGGCGCCGGCCAGGCACAGCTTGAACAACCGGTTCATCGGTCGGTCCTCCACCATCGGCATCGGGCCGGAACCTCCTGCCCTGCCACCGTTTCGCATCTGTATTCGTTCGCTCTCCGCACCATAGCCCCGGACCTCTTCGGAAAACCTTGGGGGCGGGCACCGCGACAGGGCTTGGAAAGGTCCCAGAGTTACGGCCGCGGCGGGAGCCCTACCGCCGAGAAGCATCCACCGTTTAGGGACACTCCGGATCAACAAAAGTTTTCTTTAGCAGAGCTGAATATTGCATGTCGTCCGGCTACACGGTTGTTATCCGATCGCGACGTTTATCCAGCCCAGGGCGGCATTTATCACTCTTTACGACCTGTAGCATTGGCCGCACAGGGTGACCAGTGTCACAGACATTTTGTTACATGGCATCAACCCAGACGCACCGCCGCTTGGCCCCTGAACGTTCGCATCGGTTGCATTAGGCGCAACCCAGACCATCCCCTGTGGAGGTTTTCAATTTGAGAAGTACAACGAGAGGCCTGTCGCTGCGACGGGGCAGGAATTTGCTGAAAGCCGTGGGCACCGTATTCGCCGTGATGGCCGCACTCCTGCTCTTCGTAGCACCGGCAACCCACGCCACGACCTCCTCGCCGACACCATCCCCGTCGGTCTCCCCGTCCCAAGCGAACGAGACGTTCACTAACAACATCAGCGGGTTCCTGCGCGGCGATGACCGCACACCCCTGGCCGGCGTCGAGATCTCAGTTTCCGGCGAAGGGTTTACCGGATCGACCAAGTCCTCGGCCAACGGCTCTTGGTCCATCGGTGTCCCCAAGCAGGGCACCTACGAGGTCAAGCTCGATGAATCCACGATCCCGGACGGCCGCAAGCTTGCCGACGGCCAGGAAAACCCCCGCACCGTCACGTTCAGCCAGACCTCCAACCTCTCGGTCATTTTTGCCTTCGGTGAGGGCATCGTGGTCCAGCAACAGGACTTCGGCAAGAACCTGATCAACCGGCTGGTGGCCGGGCTGAGCTTCGGCCTGCTGCTCGCTCTCGCCGCGGTGGGGCTCTCCCTGATCTTCGGCACGACCGGCCTGACCAACTTCGCCCACGGCGAGATGGTGACGCTCGGTGCTGTGCTGGTCTTCGCGTTCAGCGCCATGAACCTGCCCTTCTGGCTGGCGATCCTGCTGGCCGTCCTTGGCGGCGGCGTATTCGGCTATGCCCAGGACGCCGGTCTGTGGAAACCGCTCCGGCGGCGCGGCACCGGCCTGGTCCCCATGATGATCGTCAGCATCGGCCTGGCCCTGGCCACCCGTTACGCCATCCAGTTCTACTTCGGCGGAGCGACCCAGCAGCTGCCGTTTGCCCAGAGCGCGGAGATCCAGGTCGGCCCGATCTCGATCTCCCCGAACAACCTCTGGTCACTCCTGATCAGCGCGATCGTCATTTCGGTGCTCGGTGTCGTCCTGCTCAAGACCCGGCTGGGCAAGGCCACCCGCGCGGTGGCTGACAACCCGGCGCTGGCCGCAGCGTCCGGCATTGATGTGGACTCCGTCATCCGGATCGTCTGGATCACCGGCGGCATGCTGGCCTCGCTCGGCGGCATCCTCTGGGCCTACTACCGTCCCGGCGTCACCTTTGATATGGGTTCGCAGATCCTGCTGCTCATCTTCGCAGGCGTCACTCTCGGCGGTCTGGGCACCGTTTTCGGCGCCCTGATCGGTTCCATCATCGTCGGCATCTTCGTGGAGCTGACCACCGTATTCGGCCTCGCTGCCGATCTAAAATATGTGGGGGCCTTGTTCATCATGATCGTTGTCCTCTTGTTCCGGCCGCAGGGCATCCTGGGTCGTCGCGAGCGCGTGGGTTAGGAGACAGTCATGGACTTCGGATTCATTATTTCAAATGCTGCGGGCGAGATTTTCAGCCCGACGACGGCGGCCTACGCCCTCGCCGCCCTGGGCCTTGCGGTCCACTTCGGCTATTCGGGCCTGCTGAACTTCGGCCAGGCAGGCTTTATGGCTGTCGGCGCGTACGGCTTCGCCATTTCGACACGGACCTTCAACGTGCCGTTCTTCATCGGGCTCCTGATCGCCGTCGTGGCGGCCTCGATCTTCGCCCTGCTGCTCGGCATCCCCACCCTCCGGCTTCGCGCGGACTACCTTGCCATCGTGACCATCGCGTCAGCGGAAATCGTCCGGTACATCGTCACCACCAACCAGCTCACCGGGGTCACCGGGTCTGCAAACGGCCTGGCCGCGTTCGAGGGCGGGTTCTATGACATGAACCCCTTCCCCGCAGGCGACTACTTCGGCATGAACAACCGCGACTTCTTCATCCGGATCGTTGGCTGGGGCCTCGTGGCGCTGTGCTGCACCCTGGTGTGGCTGCTGATGCGCAGCCCCTGGGGCCGGGTCCTGAAGGGCATCCGGGAAGACGAGAATGCCGTGCGCTCGCTGGGCAAGAACGTCTACGCCTACAAGATGCAGGCACTGGTCATTGGTGGTGTGCTCGGCGCACTCGCCGGGATGATCTTCACCCTGCCCCGAGGGGCGGTCCAGCCGGCAAACTACGGCACTGAACTGACGTTCTTCCTCTACACCTGCCTGCTGCTCGGCGGCCTGGGGACTGTTCTGGGTCCCGTCATCGGCGCCATGATCTTCTGGGTGGTGCTGTCGCTGACCCAGGGCCTGCTCTTCGGGGCGATCGAGTCCGGTGCCATCACTTTCCTGAACACGGTCCAGGCCGGACAGCTGCGCTTCATCCTGGTGGGTGTTGCCCTGATGCTGCTGATGATCTTCAGGCCGCAGGGCGTCTTTGGTAACAAGAAGGAGCTGGCATTCGCATGAGCGCGAACCCGACCGAAGAAAACGTCGACTACATGACGGACACCCGTCCGATCGCCGTCGGGGACGCTGTTCCCGGCTGCAAGAAGCGGGATCCGATCGTGGTGGCCGAAAACGTGACCCGGACGTTCGGCGGCATCAACGCCGTCGAGGTCGAATACCTGGAAATCCCGCGGCACAAGATCACGGCCCTGATCGGACCGAACGGGGCCGGCAAGACCACGCTCTTCAACCTCCTGACCGGTTTTGATACGCCGAACTCCGGCAAATGGCAGTTCGAAGGCCAGAGCATTGCCGGGGTTTCCTCGTACAAGGTCGCCCGCATGGGCATGGTGCGTACCTTCCAGCTCACCAAGGTCATGGGCAAGCTCACCGTCATGGAGAACATGCGTCTCGGCGCCTCCAAGCAGCCGGGTGAAAGCCTGTCCAAGGCGCTGTTCAAGGGCCTGTGGGGCGGCCGGGAAAAACAGATCACGGCCGAGGCCGAGGTGCTGCTCGAGAAGTTCAAGCTGGACGCCAAAAAGGACGACTACGCGGCTTCGCTGTCCGGCGGCCAGCGGAAGCTGCTCGAAATGGCCAGGTCCCTCATGGTCCGGCCCAAGCTCGTGATGCTTGACGAACCCATGGCCGGCGTCAACCCGGCACTGACCCAGTCCCTCCTTGACCACATCAAGAACCTCAAGGCCGAGGGCATGACCGTGCTGTTTGTTGAGCACGATATGCACATGGTGCGGCATATCGCCGACTGGGTGGTGGTGATGGCCGAGGGAAAGATCGTGGCTGAAGGACCCCCCGGCGATGTCATGAAGAACCCGGCCGTGATCGACGCCTACCTCGGCGCGCACCACGATGTGGACCTCGGCGACAGCGAAGGCCTGCTCAAGCTCGAAAGCGACCTTGAGCGCGATGAGGAGTCCGTGGTCGGAACCGACAACGCGGGGATCATCGCCAAGGAAGTCATTGTGGAAGAAGTTGAGGAACGCGCCCGGGGCCGACACAGCCACGACGACGCCAGCAGAGAGAAGGGCACAGAATGAGCGCAACCAGTGCGTCGCCGGCCGCCAAGCCCGTCCCGGATGAGGATTCGGTTGTCAAGGTCACGGATCTCGTCGCCGGGTACCTGCCAGGGGTGAACATCCTCAACGGCTGCAGCATCGAAGCCCGCAAGGGTGAACTCATCGGCATCATCGGGCCCAACGGCGCCGGCAAGTCGACGCTCCTCAAGGCCATGTTCGGCCTGGTCAAGGTGCACTCGGGTTCCGTCGTGGTCCGGGGCCAGGACATCACGGGATTGAAAGCCAACAAGCTCGTCAGCCGGGGTGTGGGCTTTGTGCCGCAGACCAATAACGTGTTCGCGGCCCTCACCATCGAGGAAAACCTGCAGATGGGCATGTTCCAGCGGCCCAAGGACTTCGCCCAGCGGTTCGACTTCGTGACCAGCCTGTTCCCCGAGCTCGGCAAACGCCGGGCCCAGCGGGCCGGCTCGCTCTCCGGCGGCGAACGCCAGATGGTGGCCATGGGCCGGGCCCTGATGATGGACCCGGCTGTCCTGCTGCTCGATGAGCCCTCCGCAGGCCTCTCCCCCGTCAAACAGGACGAGACGTTCCTCCGGGTGCACGAGATCAACCGGGCCGGCGTATCGGTCATCATGGTCGAGCAGAACGCCCGCCGCTGCCTGCAGATCTGCGACCGCGGCTACGTCCTGGATCAGGGCAAAGACGCCTACACGGGTACCGGCCGGGAACTGATGAAGGATCCCAAGGTCATCCAGCTCTACCTCGGCACCTTGGCCGACGAGGTCTAAGCCGAATTCAAGAGCCTCAGAAGGGCCGTCACCGCTCGGTGGCGGCCCTTTTGCGTGCCTGCAGCATCTCTACCGGTACTGCCCTGCCCCTTGCCGGCACGACGGCGTCACGCGAGGCAGGCTCTTGGGCAGGATCCGTGCTCCGTGCCCGGGATGCCGCCGTCCGTCCCTCCTGCGGGCGCCATAAGCCTGCTGGGCGTGACGCTACGCTCCCCTGGTTCGACCCAAGAAGTCCGTCCCGCCCAGCGACACAGAAGACCCCCGTCCGGCTGGACGGGGGTCTTCTCTTGTCTAGGTTGCTGCGGCTTTAGAGCTTGCCGAATTCTTCCTTGACGGGGATGTAGTTGTTGTCATCCTGGAACTCGTAGATGCCAATGTAGGCTTCCGTCGGGTCCCCGGCGTCGGAGAACGTCACGGGGCCGGACTGGCCGTCGTAGTCGATGTCCTTGCCGTCACGGAGGAGGGTGACGCAGGTGGGGAAGCTGGTGCACTTTTCCCCGCCCTCGGATACGGCCTTGAGCTGGGTTGCAATGTCCGTGCCCTTGGTGCTCTTGGCAGCCTCGGCTGCAAGGGCGATCAGGTTGACTGCGTCGTAGGACTCGCCGCCGTAGGTGAAGTCCGTCAGCGCCGGGTCGATAGCGAGCATCTTCTGCTTGAACGCGTCCTTGGCGAAGGTGCCGGGAATGGTGCCCTGCGCGCCCTTCAGCGTGCCCGGCTGGAAGTCGGAGCTGTAGTTGGACATGTTGCCGTCCACCATGAACAGCTGGGTCGGCTTGACGCCCTTGCCGGTCATCAGCGGGACAATCGACTTGGCCTGGTCGAAGGTGATCAGGGCGATGGCGTCCGGCTTCGCGGCCACGATCTTGTCGACCTGACTGCTGAACTGGGAGTCGCCTTCGTTGAAGAGTTCCTGCGCCACGACCTGGCCGCCTGCGGCTTCGAAAGCAGCCTTGACGTTTTCAGCCAGGCCCGTGCCGTAAGCATCGTTCAGGACGATCATGCCGACCGTCTGGGCGCCACAGCTGGCCATGTAGTTGCCGAGAACTTTGCCCTGGAGCACGTCCGAAGGCGCGGTACGCCAGTACAGGCCCTTGTCATCCCAGGTGGTGAAGTCCGGCGAGGTGTTGGCCGGGGAGAACATGATGGTGCCCGCACCGGTGATCTGGTTGATGACCGTCTTCGAAACACCTGATGAAGCGGCACCGATAATGGCGCTGACGCCCTGGCCCAGAAGCGAGGTGGTGGACTGGGTGGCGATATCGGTCTTGGTATCACCGGAGTCGCGGTGGATGATCTCGACCGGCTTGCCGAGCACACCGCCGGCTTCATTTACTTCCTTGATGCCGAGGTTAACGCCCGCAATTTCGGGCGGGCCGAGGAAGGCCAGCGAACCGGTCGTCGGCAGGAGCGAACCCAGCTTCAGCGGCGCGTCGGTGGTGGTGGTTGATGCGGGGACAGCTCCGGCGGCCGGGGCCTCCGTGGCTGCAGCACCGGCTCCGGCAGTGGCACTTGGTGCCGGGCAGGAGATCCCTGCGCCCGCTGCGGGCGCCGATCCGCTTGCGGTCGGGGTGGTTGTGCCACCACAGGCCGTAGCCAGAAAGGTGACGCCGAGGCCAAGCGCCGTCAGCTTGGCGAGGCGGGGCGCCGCCTGGGGGAGTGAAGTCATGTACAGTCTCCTCGATCGAAAGGTGCGAACGGCCTTGACGCGAAAGATCAGGTGTTCCTGATTCCACTTCAAGCTAATGCAAATCCCGCCGGAAAATAAGTGAGTACGGTCACATCCTTATAACAGTCGTTGCATAGAGGGAATCTGCGGCGACTGCCGGTCCTCGCTCCCGCGGGTCACCCCGGCCGGTAGCGGCCTGCATCCGCTCTACGCGGCCCTGCTCTTGTGCCCCAGGTGGGACTCGAACCCACAACACGCGGATTTTAAGTCCGCTGCCTCTGCCAATTGGGCTACTGGGGCGCCCGGTCCATGGTATCCCGTCGGATGCGGGCTAGCTGTCCGCAAACGGTGCAGCGTAACGGAACGACCCGCTGACGCCACCGGGCCACAGCGCCAGGGGCAACAGTTGGAACTTCCCGGCCCAGGACGGCTGAGGCGGCTCCACGCCGAGGGAACCGGAGGGGACAAAGCCGAACCGGGAGTAGAACTCCGGACCACCAAGCAGGGCAATGCCGCGCTCCCCCGCCGCGTTGGCCCGGGCAATGGTCTCCTGTACCAGTGCAGTGCCGATACCGTGGCGCTGAAGCCGCGGAACGACTCCGATCGGGCCGAGGCCCAGCAGCTCCAGGTCCCCCGCCCATCCCCTCGTGCTGATGACATGGCCGACGATCTCGCCGTCGAGCTCCGCGACGATGCTGAACCCAGGCAGGTATTCGGCGCAGTCGAAGAGCCGGGACAGCAGGCCGACTTCCTCGGGTTCGCTGGCACCGGACGGACCCGTCGCGGACGAGGCACCGAACGCCGCGGCAGTAAGCGCCAGGATTGCCGGACGGTCGGCCGGCGTCTCGGTGCGCAGGACGGGCTTCGCGGCGGGCCGGTGACTGGCGGCATCCTCCGCCAGCTCGTGCAGGGTCTCAAGCGCCCGGTCCGCATCCGCCACGGGAACGAGGAGGTGGTCGTGGTGGAAACCGGCCAGGACGTTGCAGCTGATTTTGGCCTCGGTCAGGGCGGCGCTGACGGCGGCGGTCAGGCCCACGGCTTCCAGGGCGGAATGCACTTCCAGCGTGATCCAGGCCGCGACGAAATCGTACCGGACGCCCAGGGTATCGGCGTCGGCCCGCGGCATCACGACAGTCAGCCCTTCGGCCTCCCTGACGGCCGCCTCAATCCTGCCCGTCAGTGCTTTGCCGTGCGGCCACAGCACGTAAACGAACTCCCCGTCCCGACGGAAGGGCTTCATGGTGGCCACGAGCGTGCGGAGGTCCTTTTCACCTGTCGTCATGGTGCCAGTCTAGGGGTAGCCCGGATCCCGGCGCGGGACGGCGGGCGGCCACGCCCACGGCAAAGGCGGCCGTTCCCCGAGGGGAACGGCCGCCTTTGCCGGCTCAGTTCAGGCTATTTGGAGTCTGCCGCGACAGATTCCTTGGAAGCCGGGGCGGTGCCCTTGGGTGCCTCCGCGGCGGCCGGCTTCGGGGCCGGGGTCGCTGCGGCAACGAATGCGCTGCGCGGGTTGTCCAGGTCGATCAGCTGGGTGGTGTCGCGGCCCATGAAGAAGATCAGGACCCAGTTCATCACAACGCGGATCTTGCGCTCGACCGTGGGCATGGCCAGGCCGTGGTAACCACGGTGCGCGAGCCAGGCCAGCGGGCCTTTCAGACCGATCCGGCCAACAAGCTTGATGTTGGCGACGCCTTTCCATTCACCGAAGCCGGCGACGGCGCCGAGGTTCTTGTGCTTGTAGTCCTTGAGCTCCTTGTCCCAGCGGGAGGCCCACAGGTTCTTGGCGAGGCGCTTGGCCTGGCGCAGGGCGTGCTGGGCGTTCGGGACACACGTGCCGTCCGGAAGTCCACTGCCGGTCAGGTCCGGAACGGCCGCGACGTCGCCGGCAGCCCAGGCGTTCGGGATGATGCCTTCGTCGCCGCCGATGCGCAGGTCGGCGAGGACGCGGACCCGGCCGCGCGGTTCGAGCGGGAAGTCAGTGGAGCGGACCATCGGGTTGGCCTGCACGCCGGCAGTCCAGACGAGGGTGTCGGCTTCGAATTCCTGCGCCAGGGACTTGTCCGGCAGGTTGATGAGTTTCAGCGACCCCTCGGCGTTGTCCAGCGAGGTGTTGAGCAGGACCTCGATGCCGCGGCTGCGCAGGTGTTCGACGACCCATTCGGCCTGGCTGGCCGTGACCTCGGGCATGATACGGCCCATGGCCTCCACCAGGACGAAGCGGACTTCCTCCTGGTTGACGCGGGGGTTGTTCTTTACCGCGGCGCGGGCGAGGTCTTCCATTTCGGTGATGCACTCGATACCGGCAAAACCGCCGCCGACAACCACGAAGGTAAGGGCGCGGGCGCGCTCGGCGGGGTCGGTCATCGCGGACGCCACCTCGATGCGCTCCAGGAGGCCGTTGCGCAGGGCGACGGCTTCCTCGATGGTCTTGAGGCCGATGCCCTTTTCAGCCAGTCCCTTGATGGGGAACGTGCGGGTGATGGCTCCGGCGGCCACCACAACGTCAAAATACGGAATCTCGAAGTTCTCGCCGCCCTCGGCGGGAGCGACGACGGCCGTGCGGTTCGCGTGGTCGATCGACGTGACGCGGCCCTGAATGAGTTCGGTCTGCTTCAGGTGCTGGCGGTGCGAGACAACGGCGTGCCGTGCCTCGATGTTGCCGCCGGCAACTTCGGGGAGGAAGGGCTGGTAGGTCATGTAGGGCAGGGGATCCACGAGGGTGACGATGCCACCGGCATTCGCGATCTTCTTCTGCAGTTTGAGGGCCACGTAAAGGCCGACGTAGCCGCCGCCTACGATGAGCACGCGCGGACGGTCCAAGAGCTGAGGGGAGGATGCCATACGGCAAGAATACAGTAGTTTGTGAAAAACTTCACTAACTATGTCCGCTTGCTGGACCCTGCCGCGTGAAGGACTCCGGTGTCGGGTCCGCCGGCCGTATCCGGCGCGTTCCGGAAGGCCCGCCGCAGTTGGAAGCCCGCCCCGCCCACGATGCCGAGCAGGAGTATCCCGAACCCGACGACGACGACGGCGGGTATCGCGTCATCCAGCGGCGACGGCTCCTGCGCCACCGGGACGGTCGGCTCCGGCAGGGTCGGTACGGCTGCGGACGGAGCGGGGACCGCCGCAGGTCCGTCTGTCTCCGGGTTCCCGCGCCGGTGGACCCGGATCCAGTCCGACATCGACCCCAGCGGGTTGACTGTGGTCTCGGGTACGTCCGCCTTGAGCGCGGCCTCCGCGTCCAGGACGCCGAAGCCGTAGAGCGGGTCCTTGCCCGGGACGCCGGCGTCCTTGGCCGTGCTGACAATCCTGTTGATGACCTGCTTGGCCGACATCTCCGGCCATTCGGAGCGGATCAGCGCGGCCACACCGGCAACGATGGGAGTGGCCCCCGAGGTTCCTGCCCAGTCGGCGTAGCCGCCCCCGGGCATTCCGCCGATGAGGCCCTCCGCCGGAGCGGCGACGCCGATGCTGATGCCCTGTGACGAGGAATCGATGCTCGCGGTCCCCCGCCGGTCCAGTCCGGCCACCGTGAGCACGCCGGGAATCGTCGCGGGCGCGCCGACCTGAACATTTCCGCCGACCCGGTTTCCGGCCGCGGCGACGATCACGACGTCCTTCTGTTCCGCGTACAAGAACGCGGCATCCCAGCTCTGCGGCCATTCAGGCGAGGTGCTGCCCAGGGAGATGTTAATGACCCCCGCGCCGTTGTCGACGGCCCACCGCACGGCCTCGGGGATCTGTTCCTGATCGGTCTTGCCGCCGGGGTTGGCCGACCCCAGCCAGGTTGAGACGGATAGCAGCTGCGCCTCCGGGGCGACGCCGACGATGCCGTCCGGTCCGGTGGAAGAGCCAGGGCTCGCGCTCGGGCTTGCGCTCGGGCTTGCCTTGGCGGATGCGGTGCGGTGGCCGCGGCCGGCGAGCAATGTGGCCACGAGTGTCCCGTGCTCGGGCTTGGCGCCGATACTTAGCTGCCCGTTGGGGGCGCCGGCAGCGGACACGTCCCTCCCCCCGGCCAGGACACCGGCCAGGTCAGGGTGTTTGCCGTCGATACCGCTGTCGATAACGGCGACCTTGACGTTGGCGCCTTTGGAGACTTCCCACGCCTTGGTGATGCCGGACTCGGCCAGCCAGTATTGCTTGTCGCGCCACTCGTCGGCCTGCGCTGCGGGGGCGGAGGTGAACGCCGCAGTGAACGCACCGGCGGCTACCGTCAGGGCCATCAGCGCTGAGGCGATCCGGCCCGGCCGGGCAGTTGCTCTTGTCATTCGGGTCCTCTTCACGGTAGGGCTGGTGGCTCTGTGCCGTGGCGGCCGGCGGATGCGCCGTTAGCTGATGCTGAGGGCGATTCCATCAAGAATATCGTGCTCGCTGGTCACTGCGGACGTGATCCGGCCTTCGGTAGCCTCGGCCAGGCGCTCCAGGACCCGCCGCCAGACCAGTCCGCCCGCCCCGATTACATCCACCCGGCCGGGGTGCATGTAAGGCAGGGCCGCCCGCCCTGCGCGGGACATGCCGAGCAGTTCAGTGCAGGCTCCGCGGGCATCCGCCAGATCCAGTTCGGTGCCGTGGATCGCCGCCGGAGCGTACTCCGGCAGGCGCAGGGCGTGGGCAGTGATGGTGGTGACGGATCCCGCCACACCGACGACGGCTGTTGCGCGTTCAAGCGGTACGGTGAGCGCCGCCTCGCTGATTGCGGCGTCGACGTCGGCCTCGGCCGCCTCGACCTGTTCGGCGGTCGGCGGATCGCCGCGCAGGTGCCGTTCTGTCATCCGGACACAGCCGACGTCGACGGACCGGGCAGCGATCACGCCGTCGGCGTTGCCGAGGACGAATTCAGTGCTGCCGCCGCCGAGATCGACCACAAGGATCAGGTCTTCGCCGCGCGGGGGAAGGACGCTGCTGGCGCCGGCGAAAGACAGGGCTGCTTCCTCGTCGCCGCTGATCACTTCCGGCTCCACGCCCAGGATTTCGCGAATGCCGTCCACAAACACCTGGCGGTTGCTGGCATCACGGGTCGCGGAAGTCGCTACGAAACGTACCTGTCCGGCATCGTGCTCACGGATCAGGGCCGCGTAGTCCGCGGCGGCGGCGAAGGTGCGGTCAAGGGCGTCCTGAGCGAGTTCGCCTGTGGCGTCCACGCCCTGGCCCAACCGGACGACGCGCATTTCACGCACGACGTCGGTCAGCCGATGCGTGCCGCCGTCGGCGACGATGTCCGCGATCAGGAGCCGGATGGAGTTTGTGCCACAGTCGACGGCGGCGACGCGGGTCATCGGCTTGCTCCGGTTTCGTCAGCGCCGTTCGCGGTGGCGGCTCCGGCCTTCCGGACCGGGGCCGGGCGTCCGACGATGGCCGGCAGGCCCTGTGGACCGTGCCGGCTGAGGTCCCGGGACGGGGCTTCTCCCCCGGTGTCCCAGGCGCCTTCGCAATAGCACCGGTCCCCGGTCCACCACTCGCTGATGGCCGCAATCGCCTCATCACCGAGCGGGTTCACTCCCGGCCCTGCCGCGAGGGAATGCCCGACGAGGACGTGGAGACACTTGACCCGGGTCGGCATGCCGCCGGCGGAGATACCGTCGATTTCAGGGACGGCCCCGATCCCGGACCGGGCGCCGATCTCGGCCCGGGCGGCAAGGTAGTCTTCGTGCGCGCCGCGGTAGCCGGCCGCCAGCCCGGCGTCGGAGCCCAGGCGCTCGTTCATCTCGTTCATCAGCCCGGCGGCTTCGAGCCGCGAGACGGCGGAGGTGATCACCGGGTGGGTCAGGTAGAAGGTGGTGGGGAAAGGCGTGCCGTTGCCCAGCCGGGGCGATGTGGCGGCCACCAGCGGGTTTCCACAGACACAGCGTGCCGGGATTTCCACCACGTCCCGGACCGGGCGGCCCAATTGACGGCTTAGGACGTCGAGGTCGCGCGGCGACGGTGTGCGGGATTCCTCGGCGGCCGGTGCCGTTTCCGTTGCCGGCGTCGCTGCCGCGGGGGTTTCTGCCGCGGGGGTCTCGGGCACTCGGTTCTCGTCCACTGGTGTGGCACCTTCCTGCCCTGTTGAGGAAAGTCCGGTGGACGATCCGGCGGCGGGCTCCGCTTCTAGTCTGTTGCCGACCGCCTGATGGAGTCCCAGAGGGCGTCCACCCAGGGCAGGTTGGCCGGGTCTTGAGTTGCTGCTGCCGCGGTCGTGCTACCGGTGTCGGCGGCAGGAATGTCGCTGCCGAATACCCAGTAGCCCGTCTCTCCGGGCATAACCATGTTAATGCGGTCGCGGGCCTGCTGCTTCACGTAGTTGGGGTCCTGCCACCGCGAGACCTGGCGTTTCAGGTCGTCCCGGGTGGCCTGGCGTTCTGCAATGTCAGCCTCCAGCGCGGCGATTTCCGCCCGCTTGTCGACAAAGATCTTGACCGTGGGTGCCAGCAGGATGGTGATGGCAATCATAACGACGCTGAGCGCGAGCAACCGGCCGGAGAACGCTTTGGCGGGGACGGGGGTAAGGTTCTGGGCCGTTACTTCCCCTCCTGCAGGAGGTTTGGCCACCCAGCGGCGGCCCTGGGCCGGTTTGCCCGGTGAGGGCTTGCCCGGGGCCGGCTTGGCGGATGCCGGTCGTCCGGAGCCGGCCCCGGCTGCGGCCGGCCCGCCGGGCTGTGCAGCGCCGGATACGGGCTGGCGGGGCGTCGTGCCGTGGCTTGTTCCGGGCGCGGCGGTTCCGCGTGCACGGCCGAAGTCGGCCGGGATGACATCAGCGCCGTCGTCAGTGTCCACGGACTCTGGGGCTGCAGGCGTAGCCCGGGGAACCTTGGGGCGGCGGGTAGCCATGTCACTCCTGTAATGCCCGGTCCCGGCCGGGCTGGCTTGCTGCTCTCACGCTGGCGTCCATGGCCCGGTGGCCAAAAACAGAACCGGTGGCCATGGTCTTTCAACCATAGCCACCGGTTACCGGTTTGTGGTGCTTCTAGCCCTTGAAACGCGGGAAGGCGCTGCGTCCGGCGTAGCGTGCGGCGTCGTCGAGTTCTTCTTCGATGCGCAGCAGCTGGTTGTACTTCGCGACGCGCTCGGAGCGGGCCGGGGCACCGGTCTTGATCTGGCCGGCGTTGGTGGCAACGGCGATGTCAGCAATGGTGGTGTCCTCGGTCTCGCCGGAGCGGTGCGAGGTGATGGTGGTGTACCCGGCGCGCTGGGCCAGTGACACGGCGTCGAGGGTCTCGGTCAAGGACCCGATCTGGTTGACCTTGACCAGCAGCGAGTTGGCGGTGCTGGAGTCGATGCCGGTCTGCAGGCGCTCCGGGTTGGTGACGAAGAGGTCGTCGCCGACGATCTGGACCTTGTCGCCGACGGTGTCGGTGAGGGTCTTCCAGCCGTCCCAGTCGTTCTCGTCCAGCGGGTCCTCGATCGAGACCAGCGGGTAGTCGGCAACGAGTTCGGCGTAGTACGCGCTCATCTCGGCGGCGCTGAGGGCCTTGCCTTCGAAGTGGTACGCACCGTCCTTGTAGAACTCGGAGGACGCGACATCCAGGGCCAGGGCGATGTCCTTGCCCGGGGTGTAGCCGGCGTTCTTGATGGCTTCCTGGATCAGGTCCAGGGCTGCACGGTTGGACGGCAGGTTCGGCGCGAAGCCGCCCTCGTCGCCGAGGCCGGTGGACAGGCCCTTGGCCTGCAGGACTGCCTTGAGCTCGTGGTAGACCTCGACGCCCCAGCGGAGGCCCTCGGAGAAGGTGTCCGCGCCGAGCGGCACAATCATGAATTCCTGGATGTCGACGTCGGAGTCGGCGTGTGAGCCACCGTTGAGGATGTTCATCAGCGGCACGGGAAGGACGTGGGCGTTCGGGCCGCCCAGGTACTTGTAGAGCGGCAGGTCAGCGGAGGCGGCGGCGGCGTTGGCCACAGCCAGGGAGACGCCGAGGATGGCGTTGGCGCCGAGCTTGCTCTTGTTGGCGGTGCCGTCCAGGTCGATCATGGACTGATCGATGCTGCGCTGGTCGGTAGCGTCGAAGCCGATCAGGGCCGGGGCGATCTGGTCGATCACTGCGTCGACGGCCTTCTGGACGCCCTTGCCGAGGTAGCGGCCCTTGTCACCGTCCCGGAGTTCAACGGCCTCGTGCTCGCCGGTGGAGGCTCCGGAAGGTACTGCTGCGCGGCCGATCTGGCCGTCCGAGAGCAGGACTTCAACTTCTACGGTCGGGTTGCCACGGGAATCGAGGATCTCGCGGGCGTGAATGGCATCGATAAGCGCCATGGAAAAGCTCCTTTGGGTGAAGCGATTGCTGGGAATCTGGGTGCCGGATGTCCAGCCGAACGTCAAGCTGAAAATCTAGCGTAAATCCGACGTCCTCGTCGCCTTTAGCCTAGTCGAGAGTGGCCTGGGTTACGGAACCCTATCCAGTCTCCGGACGTCACGTGGCGGCTGGCGGACGGCTCAGGTCGGTCTGGAAGCGCCGCACGGCGCCCCGCAGTGCACGCTCGGCATCAAAGCCGCCGGCGCGGGCGGAGGCCACGAGGCCGAACAGGATGTCACCAAGTTCGGCTTCCGTGGCCGGTTGGGGGAAAGGCGTTCCGGGGCTACCCGCGGCGGGGTTGCCGCCGCGGTCAGCACGCGGCGGGGAAGCAGGCAGGCCGGCCCGTTCGGCCCGGTCAAGGAGCTTCTGCGCCCGGGCGAGGGCGGGAAGCTCCGCCGGGATCCCGTCGAAGGCGTGGCCGTTTTCCGGCCGTTCGGACTTCTTGACGGCATCCCACGTCAGGATGATCTCCGGGACGGTTGCGGGAAAGGTGTCCTGCAGGGTGCCATCGGGGCGGAAGACGTGCGGGTTGCGGCGGATCATTTTCGCCGCGAGGCCCCGCGCGACGTCGTCGAACGTGAAGGCGTCCCGCTCCTCGGCGAGCCGGGCGTGGAGGACCACCTGCAACAGGACGTCCCCCAGTTCGCTTTTGAGGTCTGACGCCTCTCCCCCGGCCTCGATGGTCTCCGCCAGTTCGTAGGCTTCCTCGAGCAGGTATTCCACGAGGGATTCGTGGGTGAGTGCGCCCATCCAGGGACAGTGTTCGCGGAGGGCCGCAATGACCGCCAGCAATTCCTGCAGCCCCTGGACGGGCGGTCCGCCTGCTTTAGCTTTAGCCAAGGTCGGCGTAGGCCTCGTTGATGTACTCGACCAGGGCTTCCTTTTCTTCCAGCGGAAGGAACGCTGCCTCGGCCGCGTTGAGGGTCAGCTCCAGCAGGTCGTCGAGGTCGTAGTCGAATGTCTCCACGAGGAGCTCAAATTCGTCCGTGAGCGTCACGCCGCTCATCAGCCGGTTGTCGGTGTTGATGGTGACGTTGAAGCCGAGCTGGTAGAGCATGTCCAGCGGGTGGCTTTCAATGCCCTCGCCGAATCCGGAGATCGCGCCGGTCTGCAGGTTGGAGGACGGACAGATCTCCAGGGCGATGCCCCGGTCCCGGACCCAGCTGGCGAGGTCACCGAGCGTGACCAGGCCGATGTTGTCGTTGACCTCGTCTGAGTCGTCGTCCGCGTCCGCGTCCACGTCCTCGTCGAATTCGACGGTGATGTCTTCGGCGATCCGGACGCCGTGGCCCAGGCGCAGTGCCCGGCCGTCCACGAGCGCCGACTGGATGCTCTCAAGGCCTGCGGCCTCTCCGGCGTGCACGGTGGCGGGGAAGTTGTGTTCGGCCAGGTACGTGAAGGCGTCCTTGAACCGTGCGGGCAGGAAGCCGTCCTCAGCACCGGCGATGTCGAAGCCGACGGCGCCGTTGTTGCGCTGCCGGACTGCCAGTTCGGCGATCTCCTGGCCGCGGTCGGCATGGCGCATGGCGGTGATGAGCTGTCCCACCTGGATGTCGCGGCCGGTTTCGGCAACGGCGTCGACGCCGGCTTCCAGACCGGCCTGGACGGCCTCGACCACTTCGTCCAGGCTCAGTCCCTGGCGCAGGTGCTGCTCAGGTGCCCAGCGGACCTCACCGTAGACGACGCCGTCGTCAGCCAGGTCCTCGACGAATTCTTTGGCGACCCGGAACAGTCCGTCCCGAGTCTGCATCACGGCGATGGTGTGGTCAAAGGTTTCGAGGTAGCGGACCAGCGAGCCGGAGTTGGCGGACTCGCGGAACCACTCGCCTAGCGCGACTGGATCGGTCGAGGGCAGCGTGTGCCCCACTGCCCCGGCGAGTTCGATGATGGTGGCCGGGCGCAGTCCTCCGTCCAGGTGGTCGTGGAGGGAAACCTTGGGGAGCGACTTCAGGTCGAAGTCAAGGTCAGGGGCAGCGTCAGGAATAGTCTCAGTCACGTTCCCACCTTAGGGTCGGCGGGCGCCGGGCGCTACTTTCCGGCGGAGTCGGTGTCCGCCGACGGTCCGGCCAGGGCGACGCTGTCAGCGGTGGTGTCCGCGGCGGCGGCAGGTTCGGCCGCCGGGCTCTCCGCCTCGGCGTCGTTCCGGGCGAGGCGTTTGTGCCACCAGCGCAGGAGATGGTCGATCAGGATACCGAGCACGATCGCGAAGACGACGGCGATTCCGGCGCTCAACAACGGGTTGTGGTGCAACCACGGGAAGGAACTGGCCAGGAGTCCGATGCCCAGGGAGTAGGCCACCCACGTCACGCACGCCATCGCGTCCAGGACAAAGAAGCGCCGGCGCGGGAAGCCGGTGGTCCCGGCGACATAGTTCACGGCAACCCGGCCCCAGGGGATGTAGCGGGCGGTGAAGATCAGGACGGCGCCGCGCCTTTCGAGCTCCTGGCGCGCCCAGCTGAAAGCCAGCTGGACCTTGGGCCGGCGCATCCAGCGGAAGCGCTCCAGGCCGATCCGCCGGCCGAGGAGGTAGGCCATGTTGTCGCCGGCGATGGCACCGATAAGGGCCGTGACGCCCAGGATCCACAGGTTCGGTTCACCGCTGCGCAGCGAGAAAGCGGCCAGGGCGACAATCAGGGTTTCGCTCGGGACCACCATGGCGAAGCCGTCAACGAAGAAGAAAACCAGAAGCAAGGGATAAATCCACCACTGGCCAGCAGCATGGAGAACTGCCTCATTGATGAATTCCACGCAGGCACTGCTCCTCGTTGATAGTGGTGCTGGTTGGCGGGCGGGCCACCCTGGTAAGTGTGCTTCGTATGCCGTTCTGCCGGATCGCTCCTAGTGTCCCATGGCCGGGCGCCGATTTTCTACGGTTGCCCCGGCGTCCGCCTGTCGTGGTCACAGCGAGTCGCCGGGCGGAACGGCAACCGCCGGTTCCACCGGCAGCGGTCCGCGCAGCTTCCTGATGACGACGTCGACGAGGATGCCGAGGACAATCGCGCACACAATCGCGATGGTGGCCCCCAACAGGTGGTTCTGCTCGAACCACTGGCCAAAGAACATTCCGATCCCGACCGAATAACCGGCCCACAGGACTGCTGACAATACCGTCAGCGCCACGAACCTGGGCCGCGGAAAAGCAGTGGCACCCGCGGTCAGGTTCACGGCCACCCTCCCGATCGGGACGAAGCGGGCCACGAGGATCAGCGACGCCGGCCGCTTCCGCAGCTCCATGCCGGCCCAGAGGAAGGACTTCTGCATCCTCGGACCGCGCATCACGGCCCAGCGGCTGGTGCCGACCCCACGGCCGATCAGATAGGCGATGTTGTCGCCGATGAACGCCCCTGCGGCGGCTGTTCCGATCAGGTAAAGCGGTGCGGGGACGTTTGCGGTCACTGCGACGGCGGCGAGGCCGACCACGACGGATTCGCTGGGGATCGGCGGGAAGAAGCCGTCAATGACGCAGCACGCGAACACGAGGACGAGGACCCAGGGTTGTCCTGCGGCCGCGAGGATGAAGTCATTGATTGCCTGCACAGTTTCCTAACGCGCGGCGGGGTCCGTTTGCTCCCCGGCCGGCGCGGCGGACGGCGGATGTACCGCCGCCCCCCGCGCCTGGCCGGGATTTTTCCGCGTTGCCGTGTGCCCAGTCTAGTGCCGGGACCTCTTAGGCGATGCGGTCGATGATCAACTTCTGCGCCGGCCGGGACCCTTCGGGCGCGATCACGGCCGCGTGCTCCAGAGCCTCCTTGGCCCGAGCAAACTTCTCCGGGGTATCCGTCAGCAGGGTCATGAGCGGCTCGCCGGCTTTCACCATGGCGCCCGGTTTGGCATGCATGCGCACGCCCGCCCCGGCCTGGACGATATCTTCCTTGCGGGCGCGTCCGGCGCCGAGGCGCCACGCCGCGACGCCGACAGCCATGGCGTCGAGTTCGACCAGGACACCGTCGGCCTGCGCGTAAACCGTCTCGGATTCCTTCGCGACCGGCAGTTTGGCCCTGGGGTCGCCGCCCTGCGCCTCGATCATGCGGTTCCATGCGTCCATGGCACGGCCGTCTTTCAAAGCCGCCCGCGGGTCGGCGTCGTGGACACCGGCGCATGCCAGCATCTCTTCGGCGAGCCGGACCGTGAGTTCTACGACGTCCTCCGGGCCGCCGCCGGCGAGCACCTCGACGGATTCCTCGACTTCAATGGCGTTGCCCGCCGTCAGGCCCAGGGGCGTGTTCATGTTGGTGAGCAGGGCCACGGTGTTGACGCCGGCGTCCTTGCCCAGTGCCACCATTGTCTCGGCCAGCTCGCGCGCCCGGGCCTCGTCCTTCATAAAGGCGCCGCTGCCGACCTTGACGTCCAGCACGAGTGATCCGGTGCCTTCGGCGATTTTCTTGCTCATGATCGAGGAGGCAATCAACGGGATGGCCTCCACGGTTCCGGTGACGTCCCGGAGCGCGTAGAGCTTCTTGTCTGCCGGGGCCAGGCCGGCACCCGCCGCGCAGATCACCGCACCGATGTCCTGGAGCTGTGCGAGCATTTCCTCGTTGCTCAGGTCCGCCCGCCAGCCGGGGATCGCCTCCAGCTTGTCGAGGGTGCCGCCGGTGTGGCCAAGCCCGCGGCCCGAAAGCTGCGGCACGGCGACGCCGAAGACCGCGACGAGGGGCGCGAGCGGGAGGGTGATCTTATCCCCCACACCGCCGGTGGAGTGCTTGTCCGAGGTCGGCTTCACGCCGCCGTCGGGCCGGCGGAGGCTGGAGAAGTCCATCCTTTCGCCGGAGGCAATCATCGCCGCCGTCCAGCGGGAGATTTCGGCGCGGTCCATGCCGTTGAGCAGGATGGCCATGTTCAGGGCCGCCATTTGTTCGTCCGCGATGGCGCCTCGGGTGTACGCGTCGATGGTCCAGTCGATCTGGGCCGGGCTCAGGACGCCTTTGTCCCGTTTGATGCGGATGATGTCGACGGCGTCGAACGCCTCGGATGATCGTGTCACTGGTTTTCCTCCAGGTCTTGGGGTCCAAAGGCATCGGGAAGGACCTGGTCCATGGTCCTGATTCCTTGGGTCGTCATAAGCTCCATGTCGGGAGCCCGGAATTCGTAGAGCAACTGCCGGCAACGCCCGCACGGCATCAGGACGTTACCGGCCGCGTCGACGCAGTAAAACGCACGCAACAGCCCGCCGCCGGTCATGTGGAGCTGCCCGACCAGCGCGCACTCGGCGCAGAGGGTCAGCCCGTAGCTGGCGTTCTCGACGTTGCAGCCGCTGATGATCCGGCCATCCGCCGTGAGTGCCGCCGCCCCGACCGGGAACTTCGAGTACGGGGCATAGGCGTTGCCCATCGCGGCGTTCGCGGCCGCCTCCAGGGCGGACCAGTCGACGTCGTTCGCGGTCATCGGCGTCAACCCTTCACGTACGGGATGCCGCTCGCCGCCGGTGGCCGGGAGCGTCCGACGAGGCCGGCCACCGCCAGCACGGTGACGAGGTACGGCAGCATGGCCATGAACTGGCTCGGCACCGGGCGTGCCGATGATCGTCACAATGCTCTGCAGGTTATCCGCGAAACCGAACAGCAGCGCCGCGAAGAAGGCGCCGATCGGGTTCCACCGGCCGAAGATCAGGGCGGCGAGGGCGATGAAGCCGCGGCCGCCGGAGATCTCCTTGGTGAAACTGTCGATCGCCACGAGCGTGAAAAAGGACCCGCCGATACCGGCGATGGCGCCGCCGAGGGTGACGTTCCAGAACCGGGTGGCGTTGACCTTGATGCCCATGGTGTCCGCGGCCTGGGGGTGCTCCCCGACGGCCCGGACCCGGAGGCCCCATTTGGTCTTGAACAGCCCGATCCAGACGACGATGACGGCGACGTACATCAGGTAGCCCACGACGGACTGCTTGAACAGGATGGGACCCAGCAGCGGAATGCTCGAGAGCACGGGGATGTCGATGATGGGCAGCCGGCCGGGCGAGTTGAACAGTTCCTTGTTCTCCTGCATGACGGTGCTGAACAGGAAGCCCGTGAGACCGGAAACCAGGACGTTCAGGACAACGCCGACGATGATCTGGTTGACCACGTACTTGATGCTGAAGACGGCCAGGACCATGGAGACGAGCGCGCCGGCGGCGGCCGCGGCCAGCAGCCCGATGAAGGGGTTCTGGGTTACGGAGGCAACGATCGCGGCGGTGAAGGCGCCGCCCAGGAGCTGGCCTTCGATGGCAATGTTGACGACGCCGACGCGTTCGCAGAGCACGCCGGAGAGGGAGCCGAACACGAGCGGGACGGCCAGTGTCACGGAACCGGCGATGAGTCCGGCGAGGGAGATGCTCGGGGTCCGTGCGCCGCCCACCACCCAGACCAGGAAGGCGATCACGAACAGGACCGTGAAGAGGATCGGCAGCCAGCGCGGCGGCCGCTGCCCGCGGGTCTTGAGGAAGGCGGCGTATCCGGCGAGGCCCAGCAGGATGATTGAGAGCACGGTGCCGCCCAGGGCGGCCGGAACTTCAATGACCGGGAGCTGGAAGAAGTCTCCGCCGGAGGAGATGCCGAATTTGGCGGTCTTATCCGGACCGAGGATGCCGAAGAAGACAAAGGCCACGAGCCCGAGGACAGCCAGCAGGACCGGCTGCTTCCAGGTCACGGGCTTGTCGGAGACGGTGCCCGTATGCTCCTTGGCCGGCTGCGGTGCGGTTGCTGTTGTGCTCATGCGGCACCTCCGGTGCTTGCTGTCTTGCGCGGGGTGCGGGCAGTTGCCGCCTTCTTCTTGCGCGGGTTAAGTCCGAACACGGCACGCACCAGCGGCGGCGCGGCGATGAAGAGGACGATCAGGGACTGGACGACGAGCACGATGTCGATCGGTGTGCCGGTCTGGATCTGCATCTGGACGGCGCCGGCGCGGAAGGCACCGAACAGCAGGCCGGCGGCGAAGGTGCCCCACGGCGAGGAGCGTCCCAGCAGGGCAACGGTGATGGCGTCGAAACCGTAGGTTGCCGCGACGCCGTCGGTCAGGACCTTTTCGGTCCCTGCGACCTGGGCGACGCCGGACAGGCCTGCCAGTCCGCCGGCAATGGCCATGACCAGCACCGTCGCTCGGGGAACATTGATGCCCGCCGTCAGCGCTGCCTTGGGGTTGGCCCCCACAGCGCGGAATTCGAATCCGATCGTGGACCGGTTCAGCAGCCACCAGACAAAGACTGTTGCCGCGATGGCGAGCAGGAAGCCCAGGTGCAGCCGGTATTGGCTGCCGAAGATCTGCGGGTACACCGCGGTGGCGTCCAGGATCGGGGAGATCGGGGTGGTCTCCCCCGGCCGCTGGAAGGCCGGGGTGTCCAGTAGGTAGCGGACGAGGTACAGCGCGATGTAGTTGAACATGATGGTCACGATCACTTCGTGCGCGCCGGTGCGGGCCTTCAGCAGACCGACGACGCCGCCCCAGAGGGCGCCGCCGAGGACGCCGGCGGCCAGGACCAGCAGCAGGTGCAGACCGAGCGGAAGGTGCAGCGCGAACCCGACCCAGGACGCCATGATGCCGGCGATGATGATCTGGCCCTGCGCGCCGATGTTGAACAGGCCGGCACGGAAAGCCAGCGCGACGCCCAGGCCGGCGGTGATCAGCGGCGTGGCAATGGTCAGGGTTTCCATCAGCGGGGCGATCTGCCCTGCCAGGCCGGAGCCTCGCGGGTTGAACACGGAGCCCTGAAAAAGTGCGACGTAGGAGCGGGTGGCCGCGGACCAGACCGCACCGAGGAAGTCGCCCGGCCGGGCGAACAGGTAGCCGGCGGTGGTCTCGACCCGTTTATCCGTGCTGGCGATCAGGAGCCCGCCGATGATGAGGGCGAGCAGAACGGCCAGGACCGAGACCATGCCGTTGCCGGTGAAGATCTTGCGCAGGACCGAATCCGGGCCTTCTGCGGAACTTCCCTTCTGTGCGGGGCCTCCGGCGAGGTTGCTCCGGCGCTGGAGCCGGAGCCTCGGCTGTTCCAGGGGGTCCTGGGGTAACTTGTCAGACATTGTCGCCTCCCTCGGCACCGGCGGCCGGGATGTTCGGTGAAGTGTTTTCCTCTGCGGCGGCCTCGTGCGGCGTGACCCCGGCCATCATGAGGCCGAGGACGTCGCGACCGGTACCGGCGGGGACGATCCCGACGAGCCGGCCCTTGTAGAGGACCGCGATGCGGTCGGCGAGTTCGATGACTTCATCGAGTTCAGTCGAGACGATCATCACCGGGGTGCCGTTGTCCCGTTCCGCGACGATCCGCTTGTGCAGGAACTCAATTGATCCGACATCGACCCCGCGGGTGGGCTGGGAGGCAATGAACAGCCGGAGCGGCCGGGACAACTCCCGTGCCATAACAACCTTTTGCTGGTTTCCGCCGGACAGCGTGCTCGCTGCGAGGGCCCCGGATGGCGTGCGGACGTCAAATTCGTCGATCCGGGAGGACGCGTTTTCCAGTACCTTGGCCGGGCTCATGCTGATGCCCTTCGCGAACGGCGCCTGGTCATAGCGGTCCAGGATCAGGTTCTCGGCAATCGAGAAGGACCCGATCAGCCCGTCAACGGAACGGTCTTCCGGGACGAACCCGACGCCGGCTCCAAGGACCTCCTTGACGCTGCGGCCCAGGAGTTCCTCGCCGTCGAGGAGGATGGAGCCGTGCACGCGGTGCTGCAGGCCGAGGACGGCTTCTGTGAGTTCAGTCTGCCCGTTGCCCTGCACCCCGGCGATGGCGAGGATCTCGCCGCGGGCGATGTCGAAGCTGATGCCGTCCACCACGTGCTGGCCTGAGGGGGCAATGACCGTGAGGTCCTTGACCTGGAACGTTGTTTCCTGCGGAACGGCAGGCGCTTTGTCCAGGGTCAGGCTCACGGCGCGGCCCACCATCAGGGAGGCCAGCTCAGTGGTTGACGCAGTGGGGCTGGCGGTGCCGACGACCTTGCCGCGGCGGATCACGGTGATGGTGTCCGAGACTTCCCGGACCTCGCGGAGCTTGTGCGAGATGAAGACGATGGAGGTCCCGTTGCTCTTGAGCTGGCGCATGATGTCCAGCAGCTCATCGGTATCCTGCGGGGTCAACACGGCGGTGGGCTCGTCCAGGATGAGCACCTTCGCATCGCGGACCAGCGCCTTGATGATCTCCACGCGCTGCTGCACACCGACGGGCAGGTCCTCCACGAGGGCGTCCGGGTCTACATCGAAACCATACCGGTCCGAGATTTCGCGGATTTTGCGCCGGGTGACCTCGAGGTCGAGGAACCCTCCGGGTTTGGTGCTTTCACCTCCCAGGGCCACGTTCTCGGCCACGGTAAAGACAGGCACCAGCATGAAGTGTTGGTGCACCATACCGATGCCGGCGGCCATGGCATCGCCGGGGCCGCGGAAGACGACCGGTTTGTCGTCAATAAGGATCTCGCCTTCGGTGGGTTCGTACAGCCCGTAGAGAACGTTCATCAACGTGGACTTGCCGGCGCCGTTCTCGCCCAGCAGGCAGTGGATCTGCCCGGGCTCGACGACCACGTCAATGTGATCGTTGGCTACCAGGGAGCCGAAGCGCTTCGTGATCCCCTTGAGTTCAAGTTTCACAACTCTGACCAATCTTGATAAGCCCGGCGCCTATGCCGGGCGGGAAATGGAACTGCGGCTACAGCCTAGTGCCTGCAGCCGGGCACGGAGCGGGTCCGCGCAAAACGAAAAGCGCCACGGCCCGTGCGGTGAATGACCGTACGGGCCGTGGCGCTTTGCCGGGGAAATCAGGCCTTCGGGCTCGCAGCCGATTCAACCTTGATTTTGCCGTCGGCAATGTCCTTCTTGATCTGCTCCAGTTCGGCCTTCAGTTCGGCGGGAACCTCGGAATCCAGGTCGTGGAACGGAGCCAGCTGCACGCCGTCGTTGGCGAGGGTACCGACGTACGGCGTGTTGCTGAAGTTGCCGTCCTTGTCTTCCTTGACAACGGTCTCGACAGCTTCACCCATCTGCTTCATGACGGAGGAAAGCATGATGTCCTTGTAGTCCGGTGCCGTCAGGTAGCCGTCGGAGTCAACCCAGATCAGTTTGACGTCCTTGCCGGAAGCCTTGGCTTCCTTCAGGGCCGCGCCCGCGCCCTTGCCGACGGGTCCTGCGACAGGCATAACGATGTCCGCGCCCTGGTCCAGGAAGTTCTGCGTGAACTGCTTGCCCTTATCCTGCTTCTCGAAGTCACCGGTGAACGAGCCGTCCTGCGCGGCCTTGTCCCAGCCAAGGACCTTGACGTTGGTGCCCTTCTGCTCGTTGTAGTACTTCACACCGTCGGCGTAGCCGTCCATGAAGATGGTCACGGTGGGGATCTTGATGCCGCCGAATGTGGCAACCGTTCCGGTCTTGGTGGTGCCGGCAGCGAGGTAGCCGGCAAGGAACGCAGCCTGGGCCGTGTCGTAGATGATCGGCTTGACGTTCGCGATCGGGGTGTCGTAGCCGAAGTCAATGATGGCGAAGTGCGCGTCAGGGTTCGCCTCAGCCTGCTCCTTGGTGGCGTCGCCGAGCAGGAAGCCGACCGTGATGGTCAGGTCGCAGCCGGCCGTCACCATGGCGCGCAGGTTCGGCTCGAAGTCGTTGTTGGTCTTGGACTCGACCTGGTTGACCTTGATGCCGAGGTCCTTTTCGGCCTTCTTCAGGCCCTCGTAGGAGGACTGGTTGAACGACTGGTCGTCAAACCCGCCCGAGTCCGAGACAATGCAGCCGGTGTAGTCGCTGGCTGCGGCGGCAGCGCCGCCGGCCTCCGGGGCTGCACCGCAGCCGGACAGCAGGAGAGCTGCCGCCCCCACGGTGGCAACGCCGGCCATTGAACGTCGCCCAAGGGCTGCACGCAGTGAGTTCTTCAATTTTCCTCCAGGACGAAAGAGTTGACGCTACGACGGAGAGTTCAATGAGTGTCTGTTTCCGGTATTCCGTTGAAACGCTGTTGTCACTGACGAGTTCGCAGCACTGCGCCGGGGCGCACTGACCCAAGCTACTTTAGTGGCCTGGGACACGTTCAGTTACCACAGCGGCCTGAATATCCCTACATTGTTGAGAATTTGTTACCAAGCAGTAGTGGCCGCCGCTCCGGGGAGCGGCGGCCACTGGCCTTCGGCGGTTTCTCTATGGGCCTACGGCGGTGTCTTTAGAGACGGACGAGCATCTTGCCGGTGTTGGCGCCGTCTAGCAGGTCCATGAACGCCTGCGGGGCGTTCTCCAGCCCGTCCGCGACTGTTTCGTCGTAGCGGACGGTGCCATTGGCGAGCCAGCCGGCCATCGCTTCGGCGAATTCCCCCATGTGCTGCCAGTAGCTGCCCACGATGAAGCCCTGCAGGCGCAACTGCTTGCCGACCGCCATCATGAGGTTTCGTGGCGCGGGCGTCGGCTCCGTGGCGTTGTACTGCGAGATGGCGCCACACATGGCCACCCGGCCACCAACCGTTAGCGCGGACAGTGCCGCTTCCAGGTGCTCTCCGCCGACGTTGTCGAAGTACACGTCGATGCCGCGCCCCCCCGCAGCCTCGGCCAGTTGTTCGGCCACCGGGCCGTCGTTGTAGTTGAACGCCGCATCGAAGCCCAGTTCCAGCAGGCGTGCCACTTTCTCCGGGGATCCGGCGCTGCCGATGACCCGCGAAGCACCAAGGGCCTTGGCGATCTGGCCCACAAGCGAGCCGACGGCTCCTGCCGCACCGGAGACGAACACGACTTCTCCGGGCTGGAAGTCGGCAACCTTCAGCAGGCCGGTGTAGGCGGTGAGCCCGGTCATACCCAACGCGCCAAGGAAGGCGGACGCTGGGGCCAGGTCAGTTCGCGCCGGCGCCGTTGCGGCCGCATCGAGAACGGCGTGTTCGCGCCAGCCCAGGGAATGGACGACGACGTCGCCGACGTTGCGGTCATCGGAGCGGGAGGCGATGACTTCGCCCACGGCGCCGCCCTCCATGGCTTCGTCCAGCTGGTAGGGCGCCGCGTAGGACTTGGCGTCGTTCATGCGTCCGCGCATGTACGGGTCAACGGAGAGGAAAAGGTTCCGGACCAGGACCTGGCCCTCCTGCAGTTCGGGAAGGTCGGATGCGGCGAGACGGAAGTCCTCGGGAACCGGACGGCCAACCGGCCGGGCTGCGAGCTGGATCTCCCGCGTGGTGGTGGGAAGGGCAGTGGTTTCGGTGACAGTGCTCATACGGCAAACTCCAGAATCTTGATGTCGACGGTCATGTTGCCCCGGGTGGCATTGGAATAGGGGCAAATCTGGTGGGCCTTGGCCACAAGGGCCTCTGCGGTCTGCACGTCCACGGACGGCAGGGCGATTTCGAGCTCGGCAGCCAGGCCGTAGCCGGCGCCGCCTTCGAGGGCGCCGAAATGGATCCTGGCGGCGACGGCGGAGTCGGTCAGGTCGGCTTTTTCCTTGCGGCCCACGAGGCGCAGGGCCGAGTGGAAGCAGGCGGCGTAACCGGCGGCGAACAGCTGCTCGGGGTTCGTGCCCGCGCCGTCGCCGCCCAGTTCCACCGGGCTGGCCAGTGCGACGTCGAGCTTGCCGTCGCTGGTGCGGGCATTGCCGTCGCGGCCATCGCCCGAGGCGAGGGCTTCGGCGGTGTAGAGAGTCTTCATGGGGAATCCGATCTTTTCAGTGCAGGCATGGACTATCAGCGGCAGGCGCAACCGGGTCTCCGGCGGCACCGGCCTGCTGTCAATGGGAAGTGTGGAGGGCGGCTGCTAGCCGGCTGAGGGTGTCACGGAGCTGGTCAAGCTCGTCGGCGGATAGCCCGGCAGCCTCCGCCAGGCGCTGCGGGATGCCCGCGGCCTTGGCGCTCAGGGCGGCGCCGTCGGGTGTGAGAAAAACCTCGACGCGGCGCTCATCCTCAGCAGACCGGCGCCGCTCCACCAGGCCAAGGGCCTCGAGCCGCTTCAGCAGCGGCGAGAGCGTGCCGGAATCCAGGGCGAGCTCCTCCCCCAGTTCGCGCACGCTGCGGGGCTGCTCCTCCCAAAGCACCAGCATCACGAGGTACTGCGGGTAGGTCAGGCCCAGCTCCTCGAGCATCGGCCGGTAGGCCGCCGTCGTGGCCCGTGTCGCCGAGTACATGGCGAAGCACACCTGGCGGTTCAGGCGCGGCGCATCGAGACTGCCGGCGTCGGATCCGGAGGTGCTGGTGGGCTGCTGGGCTTCATTCATGACATAAACGTATCGCACAATTCAATTGTGCACAACTTAATTTCATGACAGCTGCCCGGGCTTGATGCCCGGACCGCGGGCCCTAGCCGGCCAGGAGGTCTTCCAGGCTTGTGGGGCGGCGGCCGGTGATGGTCCGGACGTCGTCGCTGACGGCCGCGAGGTCCCCCGCAGCGAAGGCGGTGTAAGTGGAAACCCAGGCGTCAAGCTGCCAGTCGGCAAGGTCCGGATGGCGCCTCGACGCGTACGCCTCATCGATGGTCTCGTTGTGGAAGGTGATGTCCCGGCCCAGCCCGGCGGACAGGATTTGTGCGACCTCCGCCATCGTGAGGGCAACGGGTCCGGTCATGTCATAGGTGGCGTTCCGATGCGCCGCCGGGTCCTGGAGTACCGCGGCGGCCGCGCGTGCCACATCGGCACGTGCAACGACGGCGACCCGGCCCTCGCCCGCCGGCCCCCGGATGACGCCGTCGGCCCCGACCAGAGCCTCCATGAAGTCGCTGTAAAACGAATCGCGCAGGAAGGTGAAGTCCATCCCGGATGCCTTGATCTGCTCCTCAGCCACAGCGTGGTCCCGGCCCAGAGTGAAGGTCGAATCCCGTGCCGCACCGATGAAGGAGGTGTAGACCACATGGCGGACACCGGCCGCCGCGGCGGATTCAATGAAGGTGCGGTGCTGGTCGAGGCGCTTCGGACCTTCGGGGGCAGAGACCATGAACAGTGTTGTGACGCCGTCAAGGGCTTCACGGGATGCGTCCTGGTCGGTGTACGAGAAACGGTGGACGGTAGAGTTCTTGAGCTGCGGCGCGTTGTCGGGGGTCCGTACGAGCAGCCGCTGCGGGAGCCCGGCCTCGGCGATAAGACGTGCGACCATCCCGCCGAGCACTCCGGTGGCTCCGGTGACGGCAATGGTGGACGCGACGGCAGAAGAAGCATTTGCCATGGGGGGACCCTTTCGTTTAACTCCGGGAGGACACCCGGCAACGCCTCCAACGCGGGCCTGTCCGGATTCATTCCCCGGCCGTACCGCACTGCAGGACCATGCCGCAGCAGCCGCCCCGTGGTAACCGCAAGGTAACCAGGTGCCCTTGACGGTAACCAGTACCGGTCCGTCAGGCTGGTTCCATGACTGAAACCATGAACGCCGTTGCCTACACCAAGAGCCTCCCGATCTCCGAGGCCGCCAGCCTCGAAGACCTCACCCTCCCGCTGCCTGACCTCGGCCCGCACGACCTCCTCGTCGAAATCAAGGCCGTCTCCGTCAACCCGGTGGACGTCAAGGTCCGCACCGGCACCGACCCGGACGGCACCCCCAAGGTACTCGGCTACGACGGCGCCGGAACCGTCCGCGCAGCCGGCGCCGAGGTGACCTTGTTCAAGACCGGGGATGATGTCTACTACGCCGGCGCCATCGACCGGCCCGGCACCAACGCCCGGTTCCACGCCGTCGACGAACGCATCGTCGGCGCCATGCCCGCCACCCTGGACTACGCAGAGGCGGCGGCACTGCCCCTGACCACCATCACCGCGTGGGAAGGACTCTTCGACAAGCTCCGCCTGACCCCGGAGAGCACCGGGACCCTGCTGATCATCGGCGGCGCCGGCGGTGTGGGCTCCATGGTGATCCAGCTGGCCAAGGCCCTCCTCCCCGGCCTCCGGCTGCTGGCCTCGGCCACCCGCCCGGAAAGCCGCGACTGGGCCCTTTCCCTCGGCGCCGATGACACCGTCCGGCACGGCGAACACCTCACCGCGGACGTTCGGAAGGCCGCGCCCGAGGGCATTGACTACATCTTCAGCACCAACTCCGCCGGTCAGCTCGAGGCGTACGTCGAGGTCCTTCGACCGTTCGGCCAGATCGTGGCGATCGACGATCCGGGCGCCCTGGACGTGTCTCTCCTCAAGCCCAAGAGCCTGACCTGGCACTGGGAGTTCATGTTCAGCCGGTCGCTGTTCCGGACCCCGGACATGGTCGAGCAGCACCACCTGCTCAACAAGGCCGCCGCGCTCATCGATGCCGGAACGATCCGCACCACCCTTACCAGCACCTTCGACCCCATCAACGCCGAAAACCTCCGCGCCGCCCACGCCCAGGTCGAATCCGGCCGCACCGTCGGCAAAGTCGTCGTCGCGGCTCGGCCCGCGTCCGCGTCTTGACCGGAACCGCCGTCGGACATTTCCCCGACGTCACCGCATAGGAGTGCTCATGACCAAAACCATCCTCATCACCGGCGCCACTGACGGCATCGGCCTCGAAGCAGCGAAACGGCTGGCGGCCGAAGGCCATCACCTCCTGCTCCACGGACGCAACGCGGCGAAACTGGACCTCGCCGTGCAGGCAATCCGCTCCCAACAGGGCAGCGGGCACGTGGAACAGTTCCTCGCCGACCTGTCCAACCCCGACGACGTCGTTGCCCTCGCGAACGAAGTGAGCCGCAGCCACCGCACGCTCGACGTGCTGATCAACAACGCCGGGGTCTTCCGGGCGCCTGAGTCCGTCACCGCGACCGGCATGGATGTGCGCTTTGCCGTCAACACCATCGCGCCCTACCTTTTGACCCGACGGCTCCTTCCCTTGTTCGGGCGCACCGGACGGATTATCAATCTGTCTTCAGCCGCCCAGGCCCCCGTGGACCCTCGCGCCCTCGCGGGCGAGACCCGGATATCGGCCCAGGATGCCTATGCGCAGAGCAAACTGGCCCTCACCATGTGGTCCCGGCACCTGGCGCTCGAACTTGGCGAGGACGGGCCGGCAGTCATCGCGGTCAACCCCGGATCGCTGCTCGCCACCAAAATGGTCAAGGAAGGCTACGGCATCGCCGGCAGCGACATCGGAATCGGTGCCGGCATCCTCGTCAGCGCAGCCCTGGCACCCGAGTTTGCCCGGGCGTCGGGCCAGTACTTCGACAACGACGCGGGACGGTTCGCACCGCCGCATCCCGATGCCCTCGACCCGGCGAAGACGGAGGCAATCACGCGGCTGGTCGACGCCGTCGCCTCGGCGGTCTGACCACCCCCCGCGGCATCGCCCGGCAGGTGGGGCCGGTTTAGAGGTCGCGGAGGGTGCGGAGCGCCGCCGCAGTGAGTACCTGGATGCCGAGGCCCAGCGCCCGCTCGTCCACGATGTAGTCGCCGCGGTGCAGATCGTATTCTTCGCCGCCCGGCGTCTTGGTGCCGAGACGCATCATGGCGCCGGGGACGTCCGCGAGGAACCAGGCAAAGTCTTCCCCGCCCATGGACTGCGGCGTCAGGACTACGGCGCCTTCACCGATCTCGGCCCGGGCGGCGGCCTCGATCAGAGCCGTCTCGTGCTCGGAGTTCACCACGGGCGGCACCCCGCGGGTGTGTTCCAGGTGGACGTCGACGCCGTACGGCGCCGCGACCTGGCGAACGACGTCGTCCAGCAGTTCGCCGGCACCATGCCAGGCGTCGCGGTCCAGGCACCGCATGGTGCCGGCCATGTAGCCGGTGCCGGGAATTGCATTGGGCGCGGAGCCGGCCGAAATCTGGCCCCAGACCACGGAGACGCCGCTGCGGACATCAACCCGGCGGGACAGGACGGCCGGGACGTTGACGGCGATCTGCGCCAGCGCGAACACCAGGTCCTCCGTCAGGTGCGGGCGGGAGGTGTGGCCGCCACGGCCGGAAAGTTCGATCTTGATGGTGTCCGACGCGGACGTGATGGCCCCGATCCGGGTGCCGATCTTGCCGATCTCAATCCGCGGGTCGCAGTGCAGTGCCAGGATCCGCGGCACGCCCTCCAGCACGCCTTGCTCGATGCACGCGTGCGCTCCCCCGGGCATGGTTTCCTCGGCGGGCTGGAAAATGATCCGGACGGACCCCCCGAGCGGCGACTCCTCGTGCATGCGCTGCAGGACCAGGGCGATGCCCAGCATGGTTGTGGTGTGGACGTCGTGTCCGCAGGCGTGCGTGACGCCGTGGTTCTTCGAGGCGAACGGCAGTCCGGTTTCCTCGATGATGGGCAGCGCGTCAATGTCCCCGCGCAGGGCGGTCGCTATGGGGCCTTCACCGATGTCGACGCTCAGCCCGGTGCCTTCGAGCCTGCGGGGCTGGAGCCCGGCCGCTTCGAGCCGCTGTGCAAGCTTCTCCGTGGTCCGGAATTCCTTGAAGGACAACTCCGGGTGCGCGTGGAGGTCGCGGCGGAAGGCGATCAGCTCCGGCAGGAGGGGCTCCAGCCACGGCCCCACCAGTGTGGTGGGCTCAGCTTCAGTAGTGTAGTTGCGCACAGAATAACTCTAGCGAGGGTGCACCGATTAGCGGCATCGGCTACCGCGGGTTACGCAATAGTAGGTTCGCGGACCGCCCCGCCTGACACAGCGGAGCGGCGGCTTCCCGCGGCAGACGCCGCAGGCAGAACGGCACAGGGGCTGCTAGAGCACGTCGGCGTCGCCCCTGGCCTTGAGCGCATCCACGGCCTGCTTGACCCGCTGCGAGTGGGCCTTGGTAGTCACGAGCAGGGCATCGGGTGTATCAACGATCACCACGTCCTTGATCCCGATCAGGGCAATCACGCGCTTGGTGTCCGAAACCACCACGCCGCTGGCGTTCTCGGTGAAGACGCGGGCGCCTTCTCCGAGGACCGTGACGTCGTCGACTTCGCGGGCACTGTTGAGCCGGCCGACGGACGCAAAGTCCCCGACGTCGTCCCAGCCGAAAGTGCCGGGCACCACGGCGACGTCGCCGGCGGCCGCCGCCGGCTCGGCGACGGCATAGTCGATGGCGATCTTGGGCAGCGTGGGCCAGACCCGGTCCTTGACCTCGTCGCGCTGGGGAGTGTCCCAGGCTTTGGCGATTTCCTGCAGCCCGGCGAACAGTTCCGGCTGGTTGGCTTCAAGGTGCTTGAGCATCAGCGCGACCGGCGCAACGAACATTCCGGCGTTCCAGACGTACTCACCGCTGTCCACGTACTCCTGGGCGACTTCCTCGCTCGGCTTCTCCACGAACTCCACAACGGCCTGCGCACTCGGCGCACCGGGGATATTGAGGCTGGCACCGGACCGGATGTAGCCGAACCCGGTGGACGGGTGCGTCGGCTTGATGCCGATGGTGACGATCTTCCCGGCTGCCGCCGTGTGGATGGCCTCACGGACGGCGGCCTGGAACAGATCCTCCGGGCTGATCACCTGGTCCGCGGCGAAGGATCCCATGATGGTATCGGGGTCCCTCTCGTGCAGGATGGCCGCAGCCAGCCCGATCGCGGCGCCGGAGTCCTTCGGCTCGCTTTCCAGCACCAGGTCTGATTCCTGGATCTCGGGGAGCTGGCTGCAGACCGCCGCACGGTGCGCCATACCGGTGACGACCAGCATGTGCGTTCCCGCGAGGGGATGCAGGCGGTCATAGGTGGCGCGCAACAGCGTACTGCCGGATCCGGTGAGGTCGTGGAGGAACTTGGGGGCTGCTGCCCGCGACAGTGGCCAGAGACGGGTCCCCACCCCGCCCGCTGGAATTACCGCAATGAAGCGGTCCAGCGGCGAATCCTGGCTTGTCACTTTGTAAGTATTCATCACGGCCACTTTAGCTGACGGCCGAGAATGCGACGCGGGATGCGAACCGGCCGCGCAGGTGAACAACATGTTAAATGTGTCCTTCGTCTCACTTTGGTACGAAAACCGCACCCCGGCCGGTCCCCGGCGGTGCGCCAAATTGAATAAGCTGGGAGCGGAGCCTAGATTTAGGCTTGAGCTTACGAGTGCTCTCGCAGCAGGCGTTTCCCCCGCGTGGTCCCATGCCAGCGCCGCTGTGTCGCAGGGAGGTTTATTCAGTGCCGACAAAACCAGCTGGCACCTTGTACCGCGGCCGTGAAGGCATGTGGTCCTGGGTAGGACACCGCATTACCGGTGTAGTGATCTTTTTCTTCTTGTTGGTCCATGTGCTGGACACCTCATTGGTGCGTGTATCTCCGGAGGCCTACAACGCCGTCATCGGTTCCTACAAGAACCCCATCATGGCCCTGGGTGAAACGGGCCTCGTCGCAGCGATCGTCTTTCACGCCTTCAACGGCCTGCGGATCATCGCCGTCGACTTCTGGAAGAAGGGCGCCAAATACCAGCGCCAGATGCTCTGGGCAGTCCTTGGCCTCTGGGTCGTTGTCATGGTCGGCTTCTCCATCCGCCACCTTTCCCTCGCCTTCGGAGGTCACTAAGCCATGACTGCTCCTCAGATCCAGTCCCCGCGCGCCGGAAAGATCCAGCCGCAGTACCGCCGTCACGGCGCCGCCAAGGGAAACTTCGAAATGCTGGCCTGGCTGTTCATGCGGCTCTCCGGCGTGGTCCTGGTCGTCCTGATCTTCGGCCACCTGTTCGTTAACCTCCTGGTCGGCGAGGGCATCAAGGCAATCGACTTCGGCTTCGTGGCCGGCAAATGGGCCGATCCGTTCTGGCAGATCTGGGATCTGGCCATGCTGTGGCTCGCCATGCTGCACGGGACGAACGGCGTCCGCACCATCATCAACGACTACGCCGAGAAGGACTCCACGCGGCTGGCGCTGAAGGTTGTCCTCTACACGGCCACCACGGTCATCATCGTCCTGGGCACCCTCGTCATTTTCACGTTTGACCCGTGCCCGGTGGTCAATGGAGTCCAGCTCCCCGGTGGTTTCTGCCCCGCGTCCTAGCGGCGCTGCCGTCGCGGACCGCTGCCTGCGGCAGCAATTGACGGCCCGCCACGGACCCTGATCCCCGCTGCCCGGTGCGGGCGGAGATCAATCACGAGACTTCACCGCGCAGGCTCCGCCGGCGGTGTTAGACAGAGTATTTTGAGAGAAAGAGCGTCTGGTATGCAGGTCCATAAGTACGACGTCGTCATCGTCGGCGCCGGTGGCGCCGGGATGCGCGCGGCGATCGAATCCGGTCAGCGCGCCCGAACAGCAGTACTGACCAAGCTTTACCCCACCCGCTCCCACACGGGCGCGGCCCAGGGCGGCATGTGCGCGGCACTTGCCAACGTCGAAGAGGACAACTGGGAATGGCACACCTTCGACACGATCAAGGGCGGCGACTACCTGGTCGACCAGGACGCCGCCGAGGTTATGGCGAAGGAAGCGATCGACGCCGTCCTGGACCTGGAAAAGATGGGCCTGCCGTTTAACCGCACGCCCGAGGGCCGGATCGACCAGCGACGGTTCGGCGGCCACACCCGCGACCACGGCAAGGCCCCGGTCCGCCGTGCCTGCTACGCCGCTGACCGCACCGGCCACATGATCCTCCAGACCCTGTACCAGAACTGCGTCAAGCACAATGTCGAGTTCTTCAACGAGTACTACGTCCTGGACCTGCTCACGGTCGAGGAGGAGGCAACCCGCGAGGACGGCACGACGTACATCCAGAAGCGCGTCGCCGGCGTCGTCTCCTACGACCTCGCTTCCGGCGAGCTGCACGTCTTCCAGGCCAAGTCCGTGGTCTTCGCCTCCGGCGGAGCCGGCAAGGTCTTCAAGACCACCTCCAACGCGCACACCCTCACCGGCGACGGCATGGGCATCGCCTTCCGCCGCGGCATCCCGCTGGAAGACATGGAGTTCTTCCAGTTCCACCCGACAGGCCTCGCCGGCCTGGGCATCCTCCTCTCCGAGGCCGCCCGCGGGGAAGGCGCAATCCTGCGCAACTCCGAGGGTGAGCGCTTCATGGAGCGCTACGCCCCCACCATCAAGGACCTGGCCCCCCGCGACATCGTGGCCCGCTCCATGGCCAACGAGGTCCGGGAGGGACGCGGCTGCGGCCCGAACAAGGACTACGTCCTCCTCGACCTGACGCACCTGGAGCCCGCGCACATTGATGCCAAGCTCCCGGACATCACCGAATTCGCCCGTACCTACCTGGGCGTGGAACCGTACACGGAGCCGGTGCCGGTCTTCCCGACGGCGCACTACGCCATGGGCGGCATCCCCACCAACATCACCACTGAGGTCCTGCAGGACAACAACACCGTGGTCCCGGGCCTGTACGCCGCCGGGGAGGTCGCTTGCGTATCCGTGCACGGCTCCAACCGCCTCGGCACCAACTCGCTGCTGGACATCAACGTCTTCGGCAAGCGCGCCGGCATCGCCGCGGCCGAATACGCCAAGACCGCGGACTTCGTGGAGCTTCCGGCAGATCCGGAGGCCTACACGCTGAACCTGCTGGACCACGTCCGCACGTCGGAGGGCACGGAGAAGGTTGCCGCCATCCGCAAGGAACTCCAGGACACCATGGATGCGAACATGCAGGTGTTCCGCACGGCCGAGACGCTGAACCAGGTCCTGAAGGACATCGAGTCCTTCGAGGAGCGGTACCAGCGGATCAGCGTCCAGGACAAGGGCAAGCGGTTCAACCTGGACCTGCTGGAAGCCGTCGAGCTCGGGTTCCTGCTGGAACTGGCCAAGGTCATGACCGTGGCGGCGCTCTACCGCGAGGAATCCCGCGGCGGGCACTTCCGCGAGGACTTCCCGGACCGCAATGACGAGAAGTTCATGAAGCACTCCATGGTGTACAAGGCAGATAGCGCACCGGCCGCCGGCGCGTCGGAGACCGCCGAGCTCGCCCCCGGCATCCGGATCGGCAGCAAGCCGGTTGTCTTTACCCGTTACGAGCCGATGGTGAGGAAGTACTAGAAATGACCGCTGAACTCGCTGAACCAGCCTCCAAGATTGAACTCCCCGCGCACATCGGCGGCGGCGGCGAAATCCCCACGTTCGACGTCACCCTCCGGGTACGCCGGTACAACCCCGAGGTGTCCGACGACGCCACCTGGGAAGACTTCCAGGTCACCATGTACGGCACCGACCGCGTGCTCGATGCCCTGCACAAGGTCAAGTGGGAAACCGACGGCAGCCTGTCCTTCCGCCGGTCCTGCGCGCACGGTGTGTGCGGTTCCGACGCGATGCGCATCAACGGCCGTAACAGGCTCGCGTGCAAGACCCTGCTGAAGGACCTGGATACGACCAAGCCCATCACGGTCGAGCCCATCAAGGGCCTGCCGGTGGAAAAAGACCTCATCGTGGACATGGAGCCGTTCTTCCAGTCCTTCCGCGAGGTTATGCCGTTCCTGATCAACAAGGGCCACGAACCCACCAAGGAACGTCTCCAGTCGGCCGAAGAGCGTGAACGCTTCGACGACACCACCAAGTGCATCCTGTGCGCCGCGTGCACCTCGTCCTGCCCGGTGTTCTGGACCGACGGCCAGTACTTCGGCCCGGCCGCGATCGTGAACGCCCACCGCTTCATCTTCGATTCCCGGGATGACGCCGGTGACATGCGCCTGGAGATCCTCAACGACAAGGAAGGCGTGTGGCGTTGCCGCACCACCTTCAACTGCTCCGAAGCGTGCCCCCGCGGCATCCAGGTCACGCAGGCGATCGCCGAAGTCAAGCAGGCCATCCTGTCCCGCAAGATCTAACCACCTTTCTGACGCGAGAACCGACGACGGCGCCACCCACCACCGGGGGGCGCCGCCGTCGTTTCACCGCCTATCCTGACCCCCCGGCGAAAGGCCCGCAGTGTCCCGCTCCGAAAAAGTCTCTTTCCATGGTTCCACCGGCGAGCTCCTGTCCGGCATCCTTGACCTGCCCGAAGGCCCGGTGAAGGGCTGGGGTGTCTTCTCCCACGGCTTCACGCTCGGGAAGGACAGCCCCTCGGCCTCGCGCATGTGCAAGGCCCTGGCGGACAACGGAGTGGGCATGCTCCGCTTCGACAATCTGGGCCTTGGGGAATCGGCCGGCCTGTGGGCGGAAGGCTCGTTCAGCCACAAGGTCGCAGACACGGTCGCGGCGGCCGAGTTCATGCGGACCGCCGGCCGGGAGGTATCACTGCTGGTGGGCCATTCCTTCGGTGGTGCCGCCGTCCTGTCGGCGGCGAGCCAGATCCCGGGGATCGATGCGGTCGCCACCGTGGGCGCACCGTTTTCGCCGAACCACGTCGCCCACGTTTTCGACGCGGCCCTGGACCGGATCCTGAGTGAGGGAAGCGCCGAGGTGGACCTTGGCGGCAAACGGGTGGAGATCCGCCGGCACTTCGTGGAGGACCTTGAGCAGGCCGACCTGTCAGACTGCATCCGGAAGCTGCGGATGCCGCTGCTGGTGCTGCACTCCCCCACGGACAACACGGTGGGGATCGACAACGCCAGCAGCATCTTCCAGACGGCGCGGCACCCGCGCAGCTTCGTCTCCCTTGAGGGCAGCGACCACTTACTGACCGGCAAGGGCCAGGCGGCCCGCGCCGCGAAGATTATTTCGGCGTGGGCCGACCAGTACCTCGACGCCGGAACGTAGCCCCGGGAGAACGGACAGGCTCCACCGGCGTCCGGCCCGGCTGCACCTGCCGGGCCCCCCAGCCGGTCGTTTTGGCTGACGGTTCGGTCGTCAGGTCCCCTTCGCGGACCGCCGACCACGCGGCGGAGACAAGGTACACCTGGCTGACGAGGTTAAACCAGATCAGCAGGCCGATAATGATGGCAAAGGGCGCCAGCAGGGGGTTCCGGGCGGCGCCCGCCAACAGCTCGGTGCTGAACACCTGGAGGACCGTGGTCCCGATCCCGGCGATGATCGTCCCCTCCAGGAGTGCCTGGCGGGATAGGCGGAGTCCGCCCGCGAGCCGGAACAGGATCACGGCAGTCACCCAGTTCAGCACCAGCGGGACGGCGATTTTGATCAGTCCCGCGACGGGCCCGGCGACAGCCGGGTCCAGCCGCAACCAGTCCATCACAAGGTTCACCGCCGTGCCGAACACCAGCGAGACGCCGGAGCTGATGACGAGGGCAATCCCCAGCAGGATCAGCGTGCCGGCGTCAATCAGCTTGCCCAGCACCGGATTCCGTTTCAGCGGGGCAAGCATCATCATTGCCCGCAGGCCCTGGCGGATGCCCCCGATCCAGCCCAGCGACGTCACGATGGTCACCACCGCGGCTACGGCAGCGGTCAAACCGAGGCCGCTGGGGTTCAGCAGTTCCTGCGGGTCTACGAGGCCCTCGCTGCCCTCGACCTGCAGCAGGCCGGGGGCAGAACGGGCGACGCTGGCGACCAGGCGGTCCAGTAGTGCCGGCTGGCCGCTTAGCACCAGGCCGGCCACGGAAAACCCGGTGGTCAAGAGACCGGTGATGGAGAAGAACATGGTGAACCCGATGCCCGCACTCATGAGGGGTCCGCGTTCGAGGTTGTAGTGCTGGAGCACCCGCATCGGGCGGAGTGCGCTGAGCCGGGCCAGCAGCCACTGGACCATGGGCATCAGCGCGGACAGTCCGCCGCCTGCCCGTCTGGCTTTGCCCCATTCGACGCGTTTGCGGATCACTTCAAGCTTGAGCTTGGCCTGCTCGGTCGGGAGCGGCTGCTCAGCGGACGTCTGCTGTCCTGCCCGGGCCTCGGCCGTCGTGGCTTTCGATTCCAAAATCAAGCTCTTCCCGTAGCTGCCAGATGCCGTTGTCGTCGTGCTCGTAAAGTCCCATGCTAACCACAGGGAACGTGGCCCGGTAATCTTTGAGCGCCGTTTCGGCTTCGTCGAGACTTTCCGGTGCCACATCGTGGGCTACGGTGACGTGCGGATGGTACGCGAAGGGTAAATCGCGCTCCAGCGGACCGGCCTGGAGCTCCGCATGCAGGCTGACGCAATCCTCGAAGCCTTCCTCGACGTTGAGGAAGACCACCGGCGAGACCGGACGGAAGGTTCCCGTCCCGGCAATGGTCACGGTGAAAGGTTCCTGCCGGCGGGCAATGCCCCGGACATGGGCCAGGGTCGCCTCCCAATCCTGGGTCATCGTCGTCGTGACGAGGGTGATGTGCGCCGGGATGACACCGGCCATCGGGTCGCCGAAGGAGGCGCGCCACCGGCCCAGCTCCTCGGCAACGTCCGCCGGGAACCCCAGGATGACCCCAATGCTGATGCCCTCGCCGTGTCCGCGTCCGTTGGCCTCGGGCAAGCCCCTGGCGGCAGGCGTGGCGGCGCCGGGGCGTCCGCCCGGGCTGCCGCTACCGGAGCCGTGGGCGCCGTGCGCTGTCACGTTGCTGGCTGAGGACATTGACCTAGCGGTCTCCCCGGGTGCCGGCGTATGGCAGGAAACCCACCTTGGCGTAGACATCGCGCAACGTGGCCTCGGCGATCTCGCGGGCCTTGTCCGCCCCGACGGCGAGGAGCCTGTCCAGCTCCGCGGGGTCTGCCAGCAGCTCGTTGGCCCGGTCCCTGATCGGTGTCAGGCGCTCTGCCACGACCTCGGCGAGATCCACTTTGAGGTGACCGTACATCTTGCCCTGATAGGCGGCGACGAGGTCGTCCACGCTCTGCCCTGACATCGCCGAGTAAATCGTCAGCAGGTTGGACACACCGGGCTTGGCCTCGCGGTCGAAGCGGATCTCGGTCTCGGCGTCAGTCACGGCGGACTTGATCCGCTTGGCGATCACCTTGGGCTCGTCCAGCAGGTTGATCAGGCCGGCCGGTGATTCAGCCGACTTCGACATCTTCGCCGTCGGGTTCTGAAGGTCGTAGATTTTCGCCGATTCCTTCTGGATGAAGGGCTGCGGGACGGTGAAGGTCTCGCCGAAGCGGGAATTGAAGCGCTGGGCCAGATCGCGGCTCAGTTCCACATGCTGGCGCTGGTCCTCCCCCACCGGGACGCCGTGCGGCTGGTACAGGAGGATGTCGGCGGCCTGCAGGACCGGATACGTGAAGAGGCCCACACTCGCCTGGTCGGAGCCCTGCTTGAGTGCCTTGTCCTTGAACTGGGTCATCCGGGACGCTTCACCGAAGCCGGTGATGCAGTTCAGGACCCAGGCAAGCTGGGCGTGCTCGGGCACCTGGGACTGGACGAACAGCGTGCATTTGTCCACGTCGACGCCGCCGGCGATGTACTGCGCGGCCGTCACCCGGGTGCGGTGCGCCAGTTCCGCGGGGTCCTGCGGGACGGTGATCGCGTGAAGATCCGGGATGAAGAAGACCGCGTCATACTCGTCCTGCATCCGCACCCAGTTCACCAAGGCGCCAAGGTAGTTGCCCAGGTGCAGGGAATCCGCAGAGGGCTGCATGCCGGACAGGATGCGGTGGCGCGCGCCGGTCATCGAAGCTGCCGTGGCCGCGGTTGATGTGGCGGCCAGCGGGGCGCCGGCGTCGGTCATGGTGGAAGGAGAAGTCATTCGTCGAAGCCTTACGACTAGAGCCGGTAGTCCACTACCAGCGGGGCGTGGTCGGAGAAGCGGGTATCCCAGGACGGCGCGCGGTCGACGACGGCGGACACTGCGGCCGCGGCAAGTGCCGGGGTGGCCATCTGGTAATCGATGCGCCAGCCGGTGTCGTTATCAAAGGCCTGACCGCGCTGGGACCACCAGGTGTAGGGGCCGTCGACGGGACCGGAGAGGTCCCGGTGGACGTCCTTCCAGCCGATTTCGTCACCGAAGAAGCGGTCGAAGTAGGCCCGTTCCGCGGGCAGGAAGCCGGCTTTCTTGACGTTGCCCTTCCAGTTCCGGATGTCCAGTTCGGTGTGGCCGACGTTGAGGTCACCGACCACCAGGGCGTGGTCGCTGTGCTTGGCCAATTCAGGAAGACGGTTGATCATGACATCCAGGAAGCGGAACTTGTCGTCCTGCTTAGGGGTGCCGGCCTCGCCGGAGTGCACATAGGCGCTGACGACGGTCAGCTGGGAGGCCTCGCCTGCGGCATCGTGGACCGTGTAATCAGCTTCAACCCAGCGCCCGGCGGTGGCGAAATAGTCATCACCGATGCCCACCCGGGTCGCGAGCGGCTCGGCGCGGGAAGCGATAGCCACGCCGGCACGGCCCTTGGCTTCGGCCTCGGCGTGCAGGATGTACCAGCCCTCGCCGAGGAGCGCTTCCACGATCGCGTCAGGCGCACGGACTTCCTGCAGGCAGAGGATGTCCACTTCGCGGGGCTCCAGCCATTCCGCCATGCCCTTCTTGTAGGCGGCACGCAGGCCGTTGACGTTGACTGATGCGATGCGAAGGTGGTCCTTCTTCAATGCCGAGATCACCCGATCCACTCTAGTCGATGATGGTTCCGCTGACGGGCTCGTCGGAACCGCCGGGCTTGATCATGTCCCGGGCGTTGGTCGCGGTGATCTCGATGGTCTCCAGCGCCCGGCGGATTGTTTCCTGGTCCGCGGATGCACCCTTGGCGCGCTCCTGCTCGACGACCCGGACCTGAACCTGAACGATCTTGAAGGAGTGGTCCAGCTTCATGTCGCGGACGCCGTCGGCCTCGCCGCGGGCGTTGACGAGCCGGGTGCTGCCGTGGTTGGTGCTGCCCGAGGACGGCGCACGGCCGGTTGCGGCGTTGAAAGCGTCCTGTGCCTCGTTGAGTTTGGCGCCTGCTTTTTTCGCTGCCTTCTGGATGCTGAAGACGACGAATGACGCCAGGATGAGCCAGAATCCGGCAATGATAGCGACAACCCAGCCGACGACGTCGTTCTGGTTGGCCGCGAAAATTACGGCCACGAGGAACGCGATCATGAGCACCATCAGTCCGGGTCCGCTGATACGGAGCAGGGAAAAGCGGGAGCGCGGCGTGGACGCGGACGGTTCTGACGGGGACGCGGGGTTGCCCAGAGATTGCATGCCCCCATTATCGCAAACCCGGCGGACCCGGAACCGCGCTTCCACCCCGGGCGAACGGGAAGACAGCATGGGGCAACCGTCGCGGAGACACGGCCTTAAACAGCAGGGCGCCTCCCCCGGAGGGAAGACGCCCTTGGACCGGACCCGGTCTCAGCGATGCCGTCTAGTTGCCGGCGGTGTTTTACCGGGCGCTTTTCGCCTCAGCGCTTATCGTCCCAGTGCTTTTCGCCTCGGTGCTTTTCGCCTCGGTGCTTTTCGCCTCGGCGAGGTGGCGTTCCGCGGTTTCCACCACGTTGGCCAGCAGCATGGCGCGGGTCATCGGGCCCACGCCGCCGGGGTTCGGCGACAGCCACGAGGCGACGTCGGCCGCCGCAGGGTCCACGTCTCCGGTGACCACGGCTTTGCCGTTGCCGTCATCGACCCGGCTGACGCCGACGTCGAGCACGATCGCGCCCGGTTTCAGGTCCTCAGCCTTGATCATGTGCGGCTGCCCGGCTGCAGCGATCACGACGTCGGCCTGCCGGAGTTCGGCGGGCAGGTCCACCGTTCCGGTGTGGGCGAGGACCACGGTGGCGTTGACGTCCTTGCGTGTCAGCAACAGACCCACGGGGCGGCCGATGGTAACGCCGCGGCCCACGACGAGCACGCGCTTGCCGTTGAGGCTGATCCCGTGCCGGGTCAGCAGCTCCACGCAGCCTTTGGGCGTGCAGGGCAGCGGCGAGGTCATGGGTCCGCCGACGTTCGCAACGAGCCGGCCCAGGTTCATCGGGTGCAGGCCGTCGGCGTCCTTTTCAGGGTCCATGGCCTCCAGGATGACGTCCTGGTTGATGTGCTTGGGCAGGGGCAACTGGACGATATACCCGGTGCAATCCGGATTGGCGTTCAGCTCCCGGACCACGGCCAGGAGCTCTTCCTGGCTGGTGTCCTCGGGCAGGTCGCGGCGGATGGAATTGATGCCCACCTCGGCGCAGTCCTTGTGCTTGCCGCCGACGTACCACGTACTGCCGGGGTCGGCGCCGACCAGCACGGTGCCCAGGCCAGGGGTGATGCCCTCGGCCTTGAGCGCCGCGACGCGTTCGGTCAGTTCGGCCTTGATGGCTGCGGCGGTCGCCTTGCCGTCAAGAATCTGTGCGGTTGCTGCAGAGGTCATGGACTACCACTGCTCGTGCTGCGGGTACAGCGGGAAATCAGCGGCAAGCCGGTCCACGCGGGACTGCAGCGACCCGACGTCGGCGGCAGCGCCGGCCTTCAGGGCGTCGGCGATGATGTCGGCAACCTCGGTGAACTCCTTGGCGCCGAAGCCGCGGGTGGCCAGGGCCGGGGTGCCGATGCGCAGCCCGGAGGTGACCATCGGCGGGCGCGGGTCAAACGGAACGGCGTTGCGGTTGACCGTGATGCCTACCGAGTGCAGGAGGTCCTCGGCCTGCTGGCCGTCCAGCTCGGAGTTGCGCAGGTCCACGAGCACCAGGTGCACGTCCGTGCCGCCGGTCAGGACGGAGACTCCGGCCTCGGCGACGTCGGCCTGGTTGAGGCGGTCGGCGATGATCTTGGCGCCTTCCAGGACGCGCTCCTGGCGTTCCTTGAATTCCTCGGTGCCGGCGATCTTGAAAGCCACGGCCTTGGCGGCGATGACGTGCATGAGCGGGCCGCCCTGCTGGCCGGGGAACACGGCGGAGTTGAGCTTCTTGGCCCACTCCTGCTTGGCCAGGATGACGCCGGACCGCGGACCCGAAAGGGTCTTGTGCACCGTGGAGGTCACGACGTCGGAGTACGGCACCGGGCTCGGGTGCAGTCCGGCGGCGACGAGGCCGGCGAAGTGCGCCATGTCGGTCCAGAGCAGCGCGCCGACCTCATCGGCGATCGAGCGGAAGGCGGCGAAATCGAGCTGGCGCGGGTAAGCGGACCAGCCGGCGATGATGACCTGCGGCTTTTCGGCGATGGCCTGTTCGCGCAGCTTGTCCATGTCGATCCGGAAGGTGTCTTCCTCGACCTGGTAGGCGGCGACGTCGTACAGCTTGCCGGAGAAGTTCAGCTTCATGCCGTGGGTCAGGTGTCCGCCGTGAGCCAGCGACAGGCCCATGATCTTGTCCCCGGGCTTGATCATGGCGTGCAGGGCGGCCGCGTTGGCCTGGGCGCCGGAGTGCGGCTGGACGTTGGCGTACTCGGCGCCGAAAAGGTCCTTAACCCGGTCGATGGCCAGCTGCTCGGCGACGTCGACGTATTCGCAGCCACCGTAGTAGCGGCGGCCGGGGTAGCCCTCGGCGTATTTGTTCGTCAGGACGGAGCCCTGGGCTTCCATGACCGCGCGCGGGGCGAAGTTTTCGGAGGCAATCATTTCGAGGGTGCCGCGCTGGCGTCCCAGCTCCTGGGCCAGGACGGCGGCGATTTCGGGGTCAAGCTCGGCCAGCGGCTGGTTGCTCACGGCGGTTGAGGTGGCGGTGGTAGTAGTCACGAGGAACTCCTGGCTAGGCAACGGGTACTGCTATAGGTCAGGCTACCGGCTGGCCCCGCTGCGCCGCCCCTTGATGACAGGCCGGAACAGGGTCCGTTGCAGACCCCCGCAGGGTGCAACAACGGCAGGTTTGCAGCCCGAAAGCTGCCAACCGGTAAGACATGACCCTCGGCCCAGGCGTACGATCCGTGGTCTTCGTGAGTGCCGCTCCCTGATGGTTAGCCATCCAACGCCAGTTGCGACGCATTAAGCGTACCAAAGCGCGCGGAGGCAGGTCCTCCGCCGCGGGTAGGCTGTTCTTCGTGATTGACGAGAACCTGACTGCTTCCTACATCCTGACCCTTTCGTGCCCGGACCGGCCGGGAATCGTGCACGCCGTCGTCGGCGCCCTGCTCGTGGCCGGCTGCAATATTACGGATTCGCAGCAATACGGCAGCCAGAGTACCGGCACCTTCTTTATGCGGGTGGAGGCAACGACGGCGGCGTCGGCGGGTGAGCTGCACGCGGCGCTGGAACCCGTGGCGCAGGCCTTCGGCATGCAGTGGAACCTGAACCCGGCCGGCCGGAAGGTCCGCACCCTGCTGATGGCGAGCACTTCCGCCCACTGCCTCAACGACCTTTTGTTCCTGCAGCGCTCCGGCACCTTGCCGATCGAGATTCCGGCGATTGTCTCCAACCACCGGGACCTTGCGGGCCTGGCAGAGTTCTACGGCATCCCGTTCCACCACATCCCCGTCACGCCGGACACCAAGGTCCAGGCCGAGGATGAACTCCGCGCACTGATGGCCGAGCACGACGTCGAACTCACCGTGCTTGCCCGCTATATGCAGATCCTGTCCGACAGCCTGTGCAGCGACCTTACGGGCAAGGCCATCAACATCCACCACTCCTTCCTGCCGTCGTTCAAGGGCGCCAAGCCGTACCACCAGGCACATGCCCGGGGTGTGAAGCTCATCGGCGCCACGGCCCACTACGTCACGGCGGCCCTGGATGAAGGCCCGATCATTGAGCAGGAGGTCATCCGAGTGGACCACCGGCGCACGGCCGAGCAGTTCGTGCAGATGGGCCGCGATGTCGAGGGCCGCACGCTCGCCCAGGCCGTGCAGTGGCATGCCGAACACCGCGTCCTTCTCGACGGCAACCGGACAGTGGTCTTCAACTAAGCCCCGGGCCGCGGCGCGGCACGTCAGCCGTTGCCAACGGGCCGCCGGCACCCTTAACTGATGCCATGGACACTTTCCGGGACACGCCCCTGGCCGGCTTTGTCGCGCTGCTCAAGGCCGAGGGACGGCGAGCAGTGCTGGGCCTCGACTGCGGGCAGGGAGCGGACGGACTGGTATTTGTCCAGGAAGGCATCCATTACACCGGGGTGGATTCCTCCGAGGCGAAGGTTCGTGCCGCCCGCGCCCGCGGACTCGAGGCGTCCGTTGCGGAGGCCACGGCGTTGCCGTTCGCGGCGGCGGCTTTCCCGGCAGTGTGGGCCATCGACACGCTCGCCGGGCTGCCTGCAGGCAAACGCGAGGATGTCCTCCGTGAGCTGGGGCGGGTAAGCCGCCCGGGCGCCCCGATCGCCGTCGTGCTTTCGGGAGACGCGGGCATCACAGTGCTCCGCTCGCCCGGGCCGGACGCCGCCTGACTTCGCCCAGCGCCAGCTTTGCTCAACGCTAGCTTTGCTCAGCGCTCAACTTTCCTCAGCGCCCAGGTGCTCCGCCGCGGCGTCCACTGCCCAGATACCCGCCCATAAAACCGCCAGCGATGAGCAGCACCCCGCCCAACCGGGCCAGCCCGGCGCCGCGCCGCTGCCTGCCCGCCTGCCGTGCAAACCAGGACGCCGCGAACACCAGCGTCGCGGCGCCATTGGCCGCAGCATGCACGATGCCGATCCGCCGCCCGCGCTTGCCGGTGCGGACCCATTCCGCCCACCCGCTCAGGCCCGCAGGTGCAGCCGCCGCGAGGCCGAGGGCAACGAGCCTGCGGGCAGCCCGTTCTGATCCCGGGTCCCGGAAGAAGTCCAAAAAGATCGCCATGAACCAGGCCCCGAACGGGACATCCTTGATGATGATGTGCGCAGGAATGCCGGTACCGTTTCCGTGGAAGAACCGCCGCAGCCTGCGGCCGGCCACGAGCCGGACGGCTAGCGGCTCGGCCCGGTGGATCACGGCGTCAAGAGCGTCCGCGTCCTCAATTCGGCGCATCAAGCGCAGGAACGGGTTGGGTGCCGGCATGCGATCACATCCCTGGGAATGGACTTGATGGCCCCGATATTACTCAGTGCCCGCCCGACCGCAAGGCTTTGCCGATAGCGTCGAGGACCCGTGCCGCGGCCTGGGCCGGCAAGACCTTGGCGGGGCGCCCCGAGGCGCCCGGAGCGCCACGCCGCGGTCCGCCCTGCCCCGGACCCCTGTACCGCAAGCCGCCGTGTCCTAGGCTGGGGGCATGGCTCCCCTCTATGCTTTCGCCGGAGACACCCCGGCTGTCCATGACTCCGCCTTCATCGCACCCACGGCATCGGTGATCGGCAAAGCCAGCCTGGCCGAAGACTCCAGTGCTTTCTACGGCGTCTCGGTCCGGGCTGACACCGCCGCGATCACCGTGGGCACCGGCACCAACCTGCAGGACAACGTCGTGCTGCACGCCGACCCCGGCTTCCCCTGCACCGTCGGGTCCCGGGTCAGCGTCGGCCACGGCGCCGTCGTCCACGGCTGCACGGTCGAAGACGACTGCCTGATCGGCATGAGCGCAACCGTTCTCAACGGCGCCGTCATCGGGGCGGGCAGCCTCGTGGCCGCCGGCGCGGTGGTGCTGGAGGGCACCGTGGTCCCGCCGCGCTCCCTCGTCGCCGGGGTGCCCGCCAAGGTCAGGCGCGAACTCAGCGATGAGGAGTTCGCCGGCATCCAGGCCAATGCGGCACACTACCGGGAGCTGGCCCAGGCGCACCGGGAGTTGCACGGCTAAGCGGACGCTTATACGCGCCTGCGACGCGCATACGATTCTCCGACGCGCAAAAAACCTGTCGACACCCGAATTCGGGTGTCGACAGGTTTTTTGCGCGTCGACAGGTTTTTGCGCGTCGCAGGACAGGATGTGGCGCGTCAGTCCAGCGTGATCGGGCCCAGTTCGTCCAGCAACTCCCCCGGCCCGGGGTTCCCGGGGCTGGAGTGCCCGCCGAGATGGTTGACGACGCCCCACACGGCGTTCAGGCCCGTGGTGATGGCGCCCTCGGCCCAGCCGGCGGTGAATGAGACGTCGTCCCCGGCCAGGAAGATCCCGCGCTGGCGTTCCGGCAGGGAGTCCTGTTTGAAGTGCGTAAACAGGCGCTGCTGGTAGCGGTAATGGCCGGGCAGATTGGCTTTGAATGCCCCCATAAAGTTCGGGTCCGCTTCCCACGAGACCGTAATCGGCTGGCCGACGATGTGCCCGGCGATGTCCACCCCCGGGTAAATCTGCCCGAGCGAATGCAGCATGAGTTCCACCCGTTCGTCGGCGGTCAGCGCCAGCCACTTCAGCGCGTCATCGTTCCAGGTATAGGACAGCAGGATCACGGCCGGCTGGTCGGGTCCGTTGTCCAGCAGGTAGGTGGCCCGGTTCAACCGGTCCGTCAGGGTCATGGACATCACCTCGCGGCCGGTCTCGGCATCGAGGTCTTTCCAGAACGGCCGGTCCACCATCACGAACGTCTTGGAGGACTGCATGTAGTGGGACCGTTCGATGGCCGTCCATAGCTCCGCGGGAAACAGCGCTTCTTCCGTGTGGATCCGGGTGGAGAGCAGCCACGACTGGCAGGTGGTCACGACAGCCGGGTATGCGGCTTCGCGCCCCCAGCGTTCCCGGACGCGGAAGTCGCCGCTGCCGTCACGGGCGATCCGGTCCACGGCGCCGTTCGGGGCGCCGGCATGCAGTGACGCCAGCGAGGTGCCGTCGGGCCAGTGGGCCATGCCCGACGGCGTGTGCTGCCACAGTGCCTCCGGCAGGCGCTGCGCACCGCCTGCAATAAGCCGGTGCTGGTCGTCGGCGTCGGTGTAGACGACGCGGAGGATTTCCAGGATGGAGTTCGGAAAGTCGGTATCCCAGCCGCCGGTACCGAAGCCGACCTGGCCGAACGCCTCACGGTGCGCGAAGCTGGCGGATTTGAACGAGTCGCTCGCGGCGATGAAGCCGTAGAAAGTCTGCTCGTCCAGCGTCGGCAGCAGGGCGTTCCAGATCTCCTTGATCCGGCCGGTGTCCCGGGCGCGGATGGCGGTCTGCATGTCCGCGAACTGCGCGCCGTCGTTGACCGCGGCCTTCCAGGCGTCGGCCACCTCCAGGAAGAACGGCGGAAGGTCCGCGGCGGTGGTGGCGTAGTGCTTCTCCCCCGCCAGTTCAATCACAGTGCTCGACGTCGCCGGCGCCAGCGGGTTGGGAAACTCCTCGGTCTCGATCCCCAGCAGGTCCACGTAGTGGTAGAAGGCCTTGCCGGAGACCGGGAACCGCATCCCGCCGAGGTCCGCGACCACGCCCGGCGCGGAACGGAAGGCGGCCGTCCTGAGGCGGCCGCCGATCTGGTCGGCCTCGTACAGGACCGGGCGCAGGCCCAGCTTCATCAGCTCATAGGCCGTGACAAGTCCGGAGAGCCCGGCTCCGATGACGGCGACTTCCGTCCCGTACAAATCCGCCGGCACGGTGCCGAGCCCGTCCGGGTGCGCCAGGTAGTGGTCGTAACTGAACGGGAAGTCCGGATTGAGCATCGTGATGGGTGCTTCATCCGTCGGCGCGGCGTCTGATGGCGGCGTCGGGGCGGGCAGTTCGGTGGCGGTGGTCATGAGATGTCGGCCTTTGTCGGTGCGGGCGTATCGGTGAGCGGTGCAGTGCGTTGTGATGCTTCACGGTATTCCGTCTGGCTCATCGCGGCCACCCGGGAGTGCCGGCGGCCGTAGCCGAAGTACGCGGCCAGGCCGACGAGCATCCAGAGGCCAAACACAACCCACGTCTCGGCGCCCAGGTTGGCCATGAGGTACGCGCACATCAAGGCGCCAAGGATCGGCGTGAGCGGAAAGAGCGGGACGCGGAAGCTGCGCGGCAGGTCCGGCCGGGTGCGGCGGAGGTGGATCACTGCCACATTGACCAGGGCGAAGGCGAAGAGGGTGCCGATGCTCGTGGCGTCGGCGAGCGCCCCGAGCGGCACCAGCCCGGCGGTGAGCGCGACCGCGGTCCCGACGATCAGGGTCCCGGCCACGGGGGTGCCGGTCCGGCGTGAAACGCGCCCGAAAATCCTGGGGATCAGCCCGTCCCGCGCCATGGACAACAAGATGCGGGTTTGGCCGTAGAGGACTGTCAGCACAATGCTGGCGATGGCCAGGACGGCCCCGACGGCGAAGACCACGCCGACCCAAGGCTGACCCGTGGTTTCCTCCAGGATCTTCACGAGCGCGGCTTCGGTGCCGTCGAACCAGCCCCACGGCCGGGCGCCGATGGCGGCAACGGCCACAAGGACGTAGATCGTGGTGACGATCACCATCGACAGCAGGATGGCCCTGGGCAGGTCCCGCTTCGGGTTCCGGGCTTCCTCGCCGGCCGTGGACGCCGCATCGAACCCGATGTAGGAGAAGAAGACCCGGGACGCGGCGGCGGAGACGCCGGCGGCACCCATCGGCAGGAGCGGCTCGAAGTGCGCGGCGTTGAACGCGGTGAACGCCACCGCGCAGAAGAACACCAGGATACCGACCTTGATGATGACAATGGCGGTGTTGATCCACGCGCTTTCCTTGGCGCCCCGGACCAGGAGCACCATGGCGAACACCACAATGGCGATGGCGGGCGCATTCAACACCCCGCCGGCCCCGGGGGGCTGGGAGAGTGTGTCCGGCAGTCCCAGTCCGAAGACGGACAGGGCCTCGTTTACGTACTGTCCGGAGCCGACGGCGACGGCGGCCACCGAGACTGCGTATTCCAGGACCAGGCACCAGCCGCAGATCCAGGCCATCCCTTCCCCCATCGTGGCGTAGGTGTAGGAGTAGCTTGACCCCGCGGCGGGCACCAGACCGGCCATCTCCGCATAGGAAACAGCGGAAAGCAGCGCCGCGAGGCCGGCGATGGCAAAAGCGATCCAGATCGCCGGCCCGGCCAGCGGGACCGAGTCGCCCAGGATAACCAGGATGCCGGTTCCGAGTGTGGCCCCCACGCTGATCATGGTCAGCTGGAACACGCCGAAGCTGCGGACCAGCCGGGTCCCGCCGTGCCCGGTTTCGGCCTCGCTGACCAGCTGTCCGATCGGTTTGCGGCGCAGCAGCTGGGCCGCGAGGCCCGGACGGCCGGCGGCGGCCGGCGGGCGTTCCCCGGTAAGAGTTGGCACAGTCATCGTTGACGTCCTTATGGTTCCGTGGTGGTTGGTTTCTCCCCGGCTCAGCCTAGGCGTGTGAGGCACCTCTCAAGCGTGTGCAAAATGTCCTATAGTCAACATCTATGAGTCAAAATGCACCGAACATCCCGGCGCTGCCAGCGGTTGCCCGCGCAAGTGCCTGCTGCCATGGCCGCTGAGGCGCCGGAGCAACTCGGCTTTGTCACCCTGGATCAGTTCCTACGCCAGCTGCCCGCGGGCCTGACGGTCCTGCATGATGCGGGCAACGGCGCGGAGCGGCTGCGCTGGGTTGAGCCGAGCGAGCTGGAGGATCCAACTCCCTACCTGCTCGACGGCGAATTCCTGCTCACCGCCGGCCTGCCGGTTTTGGCCGGGGGCGGGCAGGAGGACCGCGTCGACGCCTACGTGCGCCGGCTCGTCCGCGCCCGCGTCTGCGCACTCGGCTTCGGCCTCGAGCCGTACTTTGATGCCGTCCCCGACTCCGTGGTGCAGGCCTGCCGCCGGCACAACCTGACCCTGGTCGCCGTCCCGCAGGATACCCCCTTCGCGGCGGTCGGCCTGGAATTTTCCCGACTGCTCGAATCGGACAGCGCAAAGACCTTCCGGCACCTGGCCGAGACCAATAAACAGCTCATGCGGGCGGTGCTGTCCGCCCGGCCGGAACACGATCTCCTCGCCGCGCTGGTGCAACGCGTGCCGGTCTGGGCAGTTCTGCTCGGCTCCGACGGAAGGGTCCGCGCCCGCGGCGCGTCGCCTGCCACCGGCGCCGGTGCGGACCCGATATCACTGAAACCCTTGCTGACCAGGCTCCTGGCCGGCAGCGGGCCCCGGGTCGAGATGGACTCATTCGATGCCCCGGGTTCATCGCTGGTCTTCGGTCACCCCCTGCGGAGCACGCGGGACGCTACCCTGGGGGCTCTGGTCCTAGGCACGGACACGCCATTGACGCCGGCCCAGAACAGCGTGGTCTCGACCGCGGTCGGCCTTCTGGAGTTGCTGGTCCGGCAACGGACGAGCGGCGCACTGGCGCCAAGCCAGCTCGCCACCGCTTTGCTGCTTCGCCCTGAAGACCTGGTATCCGGTTCCACCCGTCAGGTAAACGGGCTCAAGGACCTGCTCGCACAGAATCTTTCCTCGACCAGGTCCGGACCGCTCCGCGTGGTGCAGGGTCTCCGCCTCGACAGTGCGCATGGCGTGAGCCGCGTCGCAGATGGTCCCGTCCGGGAGCTGTTGGAGTGGCGCCGGCTCTTTGACACCAAACTTGTGGAGCTCACCGATTACGGCTTCGCTGCCATTACCCGCCTGAAGGTCGACGACGCACTGCTCGCCGACGTCGAGCGGCTCGGCTGGCGCCTCGTGATCGGCAGTGTCACGGAAATCGCCGGCCTGCCGGCCGCATACCAGCACGTGTCTTCCCTGCGCGGCCGCGCCCGTTCGGACGGGTGCAGCATCCGCGCCGACGCGGTGACGTGGTCGGTGACCGGGCTGCTGGGCAAAGCGGCCGGCGAGATGCTGGCGGCCAAGCTGCTGGAGCCTTTGCTGGTCCTCGAACCAAGCCGCCGGGACGGCCTGCTGGGCCTCCTGCGGGCCTGGCTCGGCGAGAACGGCAGTTGGGACGGCACGGCGAAAGCCACGGGGCTGCACCGCAACAGCGTCCGGCGCCAAGTGGGCGTCATCGCCGACCTGCTGGGCACGGACCTCGACCAGGCCCATACCCGCGCTGAACTCTGGATCGCGCTGCAGTACACAGGCCATCCCGAGGTGCCAGCCGGCAGTAGCGGCCCCGGTGCGGGTCCGGCTCAGCCTTCCCAGGAGCGGTAGGTCCCCGGGCGGCGGTCCCGGAGGTAGGAGACGGGAACGTCCCCGGCGGGCACGGACGCCGGCACCTCTGCCAGCAACAGCTCAGCCCCGGAGCCTGCCGCCGCCAGCAGGGATCCGTCGGGAGAAGCGATCACGCTGCCGCCTGGAAAATCGATACCGTCTTCGCTGCCGGTGTGGTTGGCATAAGCGACCGTCATCTGGTTCTCGAGCGCCCGGGCCCTGACCAGGACCTGCGGTACGGCGTCGAAGCCCGGGCCAAGCGCGGTCGGCACCAGGAGCAGGTCGGCGCCACGGACCGCGGCCGCCCGTGCAGTCTCGGGGAACTCGATGTCATAGCAAATCGCCAAGGCGGTGCGGATCCCGTGGAAATCGACGACGCCGGGGGCCGCATCTGCGGCCGTGAAGACTGCCTGTTCGTCCGGCCCGAACAAATGGACCTTCGCATAGCTCAGGAGTTCTTCCCCGTCCTCGGCAAGGAGGGTGGCCGTGATCTGCCATTCGCCCTCCGCCGAGACTGACGGAAGACTGTAGACCAGCGCAATGCGGTGCCGCCGGGCGATCCCTGCCAGCGCCTGCCGGATTGCGGGCAACGAGCCCGGGTCCAGGTCTGCCCTGAGCCTGCGTGGCGCATAGCCCACCGGGAACAACTCCGGGGTGAGCAGCAGCTGCGCTCCGCTGGCGGCGGCGCTGCGGGCAGCCTCGTCGACGGCGGCGCAGTTTGCCTGCGTATCGAGCACAACCGCCTTCGCCTGCATCAGGGCCAGTAGCACCATTACCACTCCAAAGGATCGCCGGGTCTCCGCACGCGGGTTGCGGACTTCTTCCTCCAGCGTAGCCACGACCCTGGCCGGCGCACGGGTGCAATTCCGCCCGTGGAGCGCAACTACCGGACGGAATATCCCGTCCGGCAGTCGGACCGCCACTTAAGCCTTGCGTTAACTTCTTGACTACAAGGGGCGAATACGGCACCCTTCATTACATGCCCCCACCAACGAGCTCGACGAGGAGCCGTACCAAAAATCCCGGATCGCAGTCAGCCCTCCGGCACCTGAACCAGCAGCGGATCATCGAATGCCTCCGGTCGGGCCCGTCGACGCAGGCGGAACTGGCGCGGCAAACCGGCCTGTCCACCGCCACCGTCTCCAACATTGTGAAAATCATGCAGGACGAGGGGATGGTCTCGACCGAGCCGACCACCAGCTCCGGGCGCCGCGCGCTGAACGTCAGGCTCAACAGCAGCGGCATCGTGGCGGTCGGCATCGACTTCGGCCGGCGGCACCTGCGCGTGGTGCTGGCGTCCCTGAGCTACCAGGTCATCGCCGAGGAATCGATCCTCCTCCCGCTCGGCCACCAGGCCACGGAAGGCATCGCTGCGGCCGTCCGGCTGCTGGAGCATTTGCTGGCCGAAAGCGGTGTGGAACGCAGCGCCCTGGTGGGAGCCGGCGTTGGCATTCCTGGCCCGATCGACCGCCGCACCGGCACCGTCGCCCAAGGCGCGATCCTGCCAGAATGGATCGGGATCAACATCCTCGAACACCTCGAGGAGACCCTGAAAATCCCCGTCTTCATTGACAACGACGCCAATCTGGGCGCCCTCTCCGAGGTCACATGGGGGCCCCACGGCGGAATCAGCAACCTGATGTTCCTCAAGATCGGCTCGGGAATCGGAGCCGGCCTGATCCTGAACGGCGCACCGTATTACGGCAATGTCGGAGTCACCGGCGAGATCGGCCATGCCACCATCCACGAGCACGGGCTCGTGTGCCGCTGCGGCAACCGCGGCTGCCTCGAAACCATCGCCTCCACCACCACCATGATCGAACTCCTGAGCCGAGGCGAGAGCCAGGCCCTGGCGCCCGGGGATATCGTGCGGAACGCCCTCGCAAGGGACCCTGCGACACTGCGCGTGGTGGACGACGCCGGCCTGGCCGTCGGGCGCGCCCTCGGCAATGTGGCGAATCTCATCAACCCCGAGGTGATCGTGATCGGCGGACCGCTGGCGGCCCTCGGCGAGCTCCTGCTGGACCCCATCCGGCGGGGCCTTATCCGCCACGCCGTGCCGGTGATCGGCGAAACCACCACGCTGAGGATGTCCTCGCTCGGTGATCGGGCGGAGGCCCTGGGCGCTGCGGCGCTGGTCTTCCAGCACGCCGGAATCGGGGTTCCGTGACATTTCGTTACCCAGCCGTTGCGTTAAAGACTTGACGACAACAGCTGTGATCCAGTTTACTTTCACATCAGAGAGGCCCTGCGAAATGCGGGGCGACAACGAAGTCACCAATGGAGGCGCAAGGGCATATGACGTCCGAGACCACGCACAGCGACCCGATCATCCTCGAAATGCGCACCATCACCAAGGAATTCCCGGGCGTCAAGGCACTTGACGAGGTCAGCCTCCGGGTCAAAGCCGGCGAAGTCCACGCCATCTGCGGTGAAAACGGCGCCGGCAAGTCGACCCTCATGAAGGTCCTGTCCGGCGTCTACCCCTACGGCAGCTACGACGGCGACATTGTCTACCAGCACGAAGTCCAGCAGTTCAAAGACATCCGGGCCAGCGAGCACGCAGGAATTGTGATCATCCACCAGGAGCTCGCGCTGATCCCCGAGCTCTCCATCATGGAAAACATCTTCCTCGGCAACGAGCCCACCAAGCGCGGCGTCATCAACTGGGACGAAGCCCGGAGGCGGTCCATCGAACTCCTGGCCCGCGTCGGCCTGCGCGAAGACCCGGACACCCCAATCAAGGAAATCGGCGTCGGCAAGCAGCAGCTGGTGGAAATTGCCAAGGCGCTCAACAAGTCCGTGAAGATCCTCATCCTGGACGAGCCGACCGCGGCCCTGAACGAATCCGACTCCCAGCACCTGCTGGATCTGATCCTGGGCCTGAAGGGCAAGGGGATCACTTCAATCATCATTTCGCACAAGCTCAACGAGATCGAGCAGATCGCGGACTCCATCACCATCATCCGCGACGGCAAGTCGATCGAGACCCTCGATGTCAAGGCCGACGGCGTCGACGAGGACCGCATCATCAAGGGCATGGTCGGGCGGACCCTGGAGTCCCGTTTCCCTGAGCACGAGCCCAAGATCGGTGACGTGCTCTTCGAGGTCAAGGACTGGACCGTGGGCCACCCGCAGATCGAGGACCGGCTGGTGTGCAAGGGCTCGAACTTCCATGTCCGCAGCGGCGAGATCGTCGGCTTCGCAGGCCTCATGGGTGCCGGACGCACCGAACTCGCCCGGTCAATCTTCGGCCGCTCCTACGGCCGCTTCATTTCCGGGCACATCTACAAAGAGGGCAAGGAAATCACGCTCAAGAACGTCCGGCAAGCCATCGACGCCGGCCTGGGCTACGTGACCGAGGACCGGAAGTCGCTGGGGCTGAACCTTCTCGATGACATCAAGACGACCACGGTGTCCGCCAACCTGGAAAAGATCAGCAAGCGTTCAGTCGTGGATGACAACCAGGAATTCGCGGTTGCCGAGGAGTACCGGAAGTCGCTGCGCACCAAGACGCCGTCCGTCGAGGAAGGCGTCGCCAAACTCTCGGGCGGCAACCAGCAGAAGGTGGTGCTCGCCAAATGGATGTTCACCGATCCTGACCTGCTGATCCTGGACGAACCCACCCGCGGGATCGACGTCGGCGCCAAGTATGAGATTTACGGGATCATCCAGCAGCTGGCCAACCAGGGAAAGGGCGTCATTGTGATTTCCTCCGAACTTCCCGAGCTGCTGGGCCTCTCCGACCGCATCTACACCATCTTCGAAGGCGCCATCACCGGGGTCCTCAACAAAGACGAAGCCAGCCAGGAAAGCCTGATGAAACTGATGACTTCCGCCCGCACGGCTGCCTGACTTTCTGGAATATTCCAGACCCTTCCAGACACAAGGACTGACACAATGAACGCGTTAAAGAAGCTCTTTGGCGGCAACACCCGCCAATTCGGCATGATCTTCGCCCTCGTGGCCCTGATCATCTTCTTCCAGGTGGCCACCGGCGGCAACACCCTGACCTCCGGCAACGTCATCAACCTTTTCAACGGCAACTCCTACATCCTGATCCTCGCCATCGGCATGGTCCTGGTGATCATCGCCGGCCACATCGACTTGTCCGTCGGCTCGGTTGCCGCCGTCGTGGGCGTGGCCGTGGCCATTGCCATGCGGGACTGGGGAATCCCCTGGTACGCGGGTGTGCTGCTGGGTCTGGGCCTCGGGGCGCTGATCGGGGCGTGGCAGGGCTTCTGGACGGCCTACGTCGGCATCCCGGCGTTCATCGTCACCCTGGCCGGCATGCTGCTGTTCCGTGGACTCAACCAGTTCATCGGAAAGTCGAACACCATCCCCGTTCCGCGTGATTTCCAGTACCTGGGCTCCGGCTACCTCCCTGAGATCGGGCCGGACACCGGTTTCAACAACCTCACGTTGCTGATCGGCCTGGCCGGCGTCGCGTTCGTGATCGTCAGCGCCATGCGCTCCCGCACCCACGCCAAGGCCATCGGCGCCCACGTCCCCGAGGCCTGGGTCGTCATCACCAAGCTGGTCCTGATCTGCGCCGCCATCCTGTACGCCACGTACCTCTTCGCCACCGGCCGGCCCGGCACCTCGTTCCCCATCCCGGGACTCATCCTGGCCCTCCTCGTGCTGATCTACGGATTCATCTCCTCCAAGACCATCGTCGGACGCCACGTCTACGCCGTCGGTGGCAACCGTCACGCGGCCGAACTCTCCGGCGTGCAGTCCAAGAAGATCAACTTCCTCGTCATGATGAACATGTCGATCCTGGCCGGCCTCGCCGGCATGATCTTCGTCGGCCGCTCCACCGCTTCCGGCCCCTTCGACGGCGTCGGCTGGGAACTGGACGCCATCGCGGCCGTGTTCATCGGCGGCGCGGCAGTGACCGGCGGCGTCGGCACCGTGATCGGATCGATCGTCGGCGGCCTCGTGATGGCCGTGCTGAACAACGGCTTGCAGCTTCTCGGCATCGGCGCCGACCTGACCCAGATCATCAAGGGCCTCGTCCTGCTGATCGCGGTTGCGTTCGACGTCTACAACAAGTCCCAGGGCAAGAAGTCCATCATCGGCCTGATGATGAAGAACTTCGGCCGGAACAACGAGATCAAGCCCGACGAGACGACCAGCACCAAAGAGGTCATCCACCGCGAAGCCTGATCGGCTCCCCCACACTTTCCCCACACCACCTATAGAAAGAGAACCAAGTAATGCAAATGATTGGTAAAGCAGGAAAGGCAGCGGCCATCGCCGCTATCGCAGCACTGGCGCTGACGGCCTGCGGTCGCACCGAATCCACCACCGGTGGCACCGGCGGCGAGGCCGGATTCCCGCAGGACTCCTCCATCGGCGTCGCACTTCCGCAGAAGACCAGCGAAAACTGGGTCCTGGCAGAGAAGCTGTTCAACGACGGCCTCAGCGAAGCCGGCTTCAAGGCCGACGTCCAGTTCGCCAACGGCGGCGTCTCCGAGCAGCAGAACCAGATCAGCGCCATGGTCACCAAGGGCGCCAAGGTCATCATCGTCGGCGCGATCGACGGCGCCCAGCTCGGCACCCAGCTGAGGCAGGCCAAGGACGCGGGCGCGACCATCATCGCGTACGACCGTCTGCTGCTGAACACCGAGAACGTGGACTACTACGTGGCCTACGACAACTTCAAGGTCGGTGAACTCCAGGGCCAGGCACTGCTGGACGGGATGAAGGCCGAGAAGCCTGAAGGCCCGTACAACATCGAGCTCTTCGCCGGCTCCCCGGATGACGCCAACGCGAAGGTCTTCTTCGACGGCGCCATGAGCGTCCTGCAGCCGAAGATCGACGACGGCACCCTGAAGGTCCTGTCCGGACAGACCTCGTTCGAACAGGCCGTCACCCAGGGCTGGAAGGCTGAAAACGCCCAGCGCCGCATGGACACCCTGCTCGCAGGCACCTACGGTTCGGCAACGCTCGACGGCGTGCTGTCCCCGAACGATACGCTGGCCCGCGCAGTCCTGACCTCCGTCAAGGCCGCCGGCAAGCCGCTGCCGGTCATCACCGGACAGGACTCCGAGGTTGAGTCGGTCAAGTCCATCATGGCGGGCGAGCAGTACTCCACCATCAACAAGGACACCCGCAAGCTCGTTGAGCACGCGATCACCATGGTCAAGGACCTCCAGGCAGGCAAGACGCCCGAGGTCAACGATTCGAAGTCCTACGACAACGGCACCAAGGTGGTTCCCGCCTACCTGCTGGAGCCGGTCATCGTGACGGCAGAAAACGTCAAGACGGCCTACAGCGACGATCCGGTCCTCGGCCCGCTGACGAAGTAGCATCAGGAAATAACAACAGGCAGCCCGCGCTTCGGCCGGCCTGCCGCAAGAGCCCCGGCTCCCCCGCAAGGGAGGGCCGGGGCTTTTTGCGTCCGCAGCCTCCCGCTTTTTCACAGCGCCCGCACAGCCTCGGACTGACCACCGCACAGCCCCGCCGACCATTCTGGAACGAGCAACCGGCCAACGGGTCCGGTACAGAACTTAGGAGTCCAGTGAGCGTCCTCGCCCGAAGCGTAGGCAATGCCTTCCGAAACAAGGTCCGAACCGGGGCAGTCGTGGCGGTGCTGGCCGTCGCAATCGGCCTCGCCCTTTCCATGCTGGTCGCAAACCAGGCAGTAGCCGCCAAAGTCGCGGAACTCAACGCCTCCGTGGGCACCGTCCTGACCGTCAATCCGGCAGGCGGTCAGGGCTTCGAGGGCGGCGGCGAGCCGCTCACCACCGCCCAGGCTGCCACGGCAGCTTCCGTCCCCAACGTCACCTCCGTCGTCGGGACCCAAGCCCTGCGTCTAAGCAATGCCACCACCGGCCAGGGCGGGCAGGGCGGCGGGCAGGGCGGCGGGCAGACGACGTCGACCCTGACCACCAGCCTGACGTCCGCCGTCGACGCGGGCACCCTCGGCAACCGCAACCAGGACTCCAGCGCCACGGGCACCACCGGCACCACCCAGCCCGCACGGTCAGTCCCGATCACTGCGACCGGCATCGGAGCCGAGGTGGACACCACGGGCAAGGCCCTGGAGATCACCGAAGGCAGCGGCCTGGGCGACTACACGGCCGCATCCACGAGCGCGATCCTTGGCACCGACCTCGCCGAGAAGAACGGCCTGTCCGTCGGCTCCACGTTCACCATCAACGACCAGACGCACACGGTGGCGGGTCTCTTCGACTCCGGCACGGCGTTCGGCAACAACGCCCTTTACCTGACCCTCCCGGCAGCGCAGACCCTGGCCGGCCTGCCCGACGAACTGTCCACCATGATCGTCACGGTGGACAGCATGGAAAACGTCGATGCCGCCAAGACCGCTCTCCAGGCTGCCCTCGGCGCCGACAAGGCCGACGTCACGCAGGGCCAGCGCAACCTCGAAACCGCCGTCAGCTCGCTGGACAGCGTCAAGAACATCTCCCTGATCGCGTTCGTCGCCGCCCTCGGCACCGCCGGCGTCATCATCCTGCTCATCATGGTCATGCTGGTCCGCGAGCGCCGTCGGGAGATCGGCGTACTGAAGGCAATCGGCGCCCCGAACCGGACTATCGGGCTCCAGTTCGTCCTCGAGTCCCTGGTGCTGGTCGCAATGGGCAGCGCGGTCGGCGCCGCCGTCGCGTCCTTCGCCAGCGGTGGTATTGCTTCCGCTCTGGTGAGTACCAGTACAACCTCGACCGCGACGGCGGGCCCCGGGCAGCGCGGCGGCGGCGGAGGTGCCGCGTTCGGCGGCGCCAATCAGCTGCTGACCTCCGTGACGGCGAGCGCCTCCCCCGGCGTAATTGCCGCCGGCATTGCAGCGGTGTTCGGCGTGGCCATTATCGGCTCCCTCGTCCCGGCCCTGCTCACTGCCCGTATCCGCCCCATCGAAGTCCTCCGAGGAGAGTAGCCATGATCGAAGTCAAGAACCTCGTCCGCACGTTCAATTCCGGCGACCGGACCATCAAGCCCGTCAACGATGTCAGCTTCGAGCTCGAACAAGGCACCCTGGCCTCAATCGTGGGCAAGAGCGGCAGTGGCAAAAGCACCCTGCTGTCCCTGCTCGGCGCGCTGGACAAACCGACAAGCGGCGACGTGATCGTCAACGGCGTGAGCCTCGCCGGCATGCCGGACGGCAAACTGACCGAGTACCGCCGCCGGGACATCGGCTTCGTCTTCCAGCAGTTCAACCTGATTCCCAACCTCTCGGCCGTGGACAATGTGATGCTGCCGATGGAATTTGCCGGCGTCGGAAAGGCCGCGCGGCAGGCACGGGCCAGGGAACTGCTCGAACAGGTCCAGCTGGATCCGGAAAAGCATGTCCGGCGCATCAACCGGCTCTCCGGCGGCGAACAGCAACGGGTGGCGATTGCCCGGGCCCTGGCCAATGAGCCCAAGCTCATCCTCGCGGATGAGCCCACCGGGAACCTGGATGAGCAGACCGGTGACCACATCATCGAACTGCTCAGCTCGCTCAGCCGGGACCACAACACCACGATCCTGGTGGTCACCCACGACCGGGCCCTGGCCAACAAGACCGACCGGCGGTTCCGCCTGCAGCAGGGCCGGCTCACCGAGGAAACCGCCCGCGCCAAAACGCCGGCCGCCGCGACGGCCTGACCGAAGCGCCCGGTTAACCGAAGCGGCAGGCTGACCGAAGAACCGCGGCCCCGCTACGGTGCGCCCCGAAAGGTGCAGGAGGACCTGATTCAGGCCCTCCCGCACCTTTCGTCGCCTTTCCCCCGACCCTCCCTCACCTTTCGCAGTCCTTCCCCCGACCCTCCCGCAGTTCCTGCAGCCTTGAGCCGTTCCCGTCCGCAATCGGGTGAGAGGATGGCTCCATGACCGCCCACATCGCACAGCCGTGGCTTTTCAGCCAGCCGGACCAGGACCCCCGCACAGCGACCGGCACCAGGTTGCGCTGGGGCGTCATCGCCACCGGCGGTATTGCGGCGTCGGTGACGCGTGATCTCGCCCTGTTGCCCGACGCCGAGCTCTACGCCGTCAGTTCGCGCACCCAGGCGGCGGCGGATGCCTTCGCCGCGGATTACGGCTTCGTCCGGGCATACGGTGACGACTCCGCGCGGGCCGGGTATCAGAGGCTGCTGGCGGACGACGCCGTGGATGTGGTCTACGTCGCGACACCACACGCCCACCATCACGAAATCGCCCTGGCTGCCTTGTCTGCCGGCAAACACGTTCTTTGCGAGAAGGCCTTGACCATCAATGCCAGGGAAGCGGCGGAATTGGTGACCCTGGCCCGGGCCAGGGGCCTGTTCCTGATGGAAGCCGTGTGGAGCCGTTTCCTGCCGAGTATGCAGCGGGCGTTCGAGATCGCGGCCTCCGGCGAAATCGGGGAAGTGAAATGGGTCAGCGCCGACCTCGGTTTTCCGGCGCCATACTCACCCACCTCCCGGCTCTGGGCCCCGAAGGACGGCGGCGGCGCCCTGCTGGACCTCACGGTCTACCCGCTCCTGTGGGCGGTGGGCACCCTCGGCTACCCCCAGACCGTCACCGCGACCGGATGGCTCAACGACGACGGCGTCGACGCGCAGAACGCCCTGACCCTCGGATATCACCAGGGTGCGCAGGCGCAGCTGACCTCCTCGCTGCTGGCCCACGGTCCCCGCACCGCCACGGTGGCAGGCAGCCTGGGGATCCTCCAAAGCGTCGGTTCGATCAACAATCCCACGGAACTGCTCATCCGGATCGGGTTCGACGAGCCGCGCCGTGAGCAGTTCAGTACCGTCGGCCGGGGCTACACCTACGAGCTCCGCGAGGTGACCCGCTGCATCCAGCAGGGACTCACGGAAAGCCCCGTCATGCCGCTCGAAGACTCGTTGAACACGATGCGGCTCTTCGACGGAGTCCGTGCGCAGCTCGGGGTCAGCTACCCGAACGACGCCCGCGGCTGAAGGTCTCGGATCCGGCTCACTTTCGCCGATCACTGGACTCACCCCGGAAGCCCGACCTACCCTAAAAGCTATCGCGAGGTCAGCCGGGAACGGGGGTGCGTGCATGGAGCCAGACACCTGGACGTCGCGCGCGTTCCACCGGAGGCCGCATGCGCCGGCTGTTTCTGGCGGGATTCACGGGCGTGCTCTGGCTCGGAATGTCCGCAGCGGCTGCCAGCGCCGACGATGGCTCCCCCGCCCAACCTCCCCCGCAGCCGAGCGGCTATGCCGCCGTCGTTGACATGGTCGATGATCTCTTCGACGCCGACGACGACGCAGACGTTGACGATTTCGATGACTTCACGGATGACGACGGGCAGGAATTCGACGACGACTCACCCCTCGTCGGCGCCCCTGCCGCCGACCCCAACAACTCGCCGGACGACGTGCAGGTGTCCGTCGTTTCCGTGCCGCGCCAGCCGGCCGGCGCGGCGTCGCTCCCGGATGCGGTAGTCCCCGGACCTGCGGCTGAACCAACCGCGCCGGGCGTTGATGCGGTTGTGGATGCGGCTGTGGATCCGGCCGCAGGCCGGGACCCGGGCGCTCCTGCCGTCGCTGTCCCGTTGCCGCCCGACCAGGAACCCGGCAGTCCGCCCCAGGATCCCGCGTTGCCGGACGCTGTAGTTCCGGACGTGGTCCCCGACGCCGAACCGGACGCCGCTCCCGAACCGGACGCCGCTCCCGATCCGGATGTCGCCGCCGATCCGGCCTCGCCCGCGGATCCGGATGGCACCCCGGGCCCCGCACCGCCCGCCACGACTCCGGACGCCAGCCCGGGCGCCAATCCCGGGGGGTCAGGGGCGGAGGCTGGTGGAGTAGTTTCCGATGGCGCAAATGCCGACCAGAATCTTCCCGCTGAGAGCGCCGCCCCGCCGGCGGATGAAAACTCGCAGGAAACACCGAAGCTGGACGCACCCACGCCGGTAGCGGCAGTGCAACCGACGGCGGTCGCAGCCGATCATCAGGACGTCCAGTGGCGGCCGCCACCGTCGTACTACCTCGCTCCTCAGCCTGTGGCCGCCCGCCATATGGCTGGCTCCGCGGATTCCTCCCCGGCGCCGCCGACAGGCCAGGCCCTCGGAGCGCGAGGCAACGGACGACGGCGGCGCTCCGGTGCCCGCCCCGCCCGAACCACGTCCGTGGCATGGCGGCACGGGACTCTCGGCGCCGGAGGCCTTGCCGGCCGCCCCCGGGTCAGGCTCCGCCGCCGGTAGCGGCCACTCTGCCAACGGTCCCGGCGGCGCGGTGGAGTGGATGCCTGGTCTGTTCCTGCCTCTGCCCGTCACCGGAGCCGATCCCATCAGCGGTCCGCTCCAACACGGGGAATCAGCCGCATCGGCTGACCCCGGTTCCTCTCCTGACTGACTAAGCCGTCTCTGACTCCCCGGAGCACGGCTCATCGGGCTGCCTTGCGGCGTCCGACACTTGTCATTCAGGAGATTTCCCATGGACCACCCCGTCCCCCGCCGGACTTCCGGCAACCCGTTTCGCAGCAGACGGCCGTACTCAACGCGCCGGGCGCCGCTTCCCTTCTGCCCTTCAACCCACGGTCTTTCACCCCACTGCCTTTCAACCCACGGCGCAGCCACCAACCGTTAGGAATCCTGCCGGTATCGGCTGACGGCAGGATCCGGCCGCCGTAAGCCGGCCGCCGCTTCCGTCCAGGTCCCGTGACCGCCGGAGCGAACGTCGTTGGGTCCGCTGGGGGACTCAACGGCATTCATTGGCTCCGGCGGTGGGACCGGCCGCTGCGCTCCGTCCATTAGGCCGTTCCCTGACCGCGCATACCTGACCCCGTATCATTCTTTACGGGCGCCGCCGTGGCGTTCCGGGAAGGGGCAGGGCAGCGTGGACAGTTCACCCGAGAAGAGCACGGCTGAACTCTTGGGGGGCCGTTATCTGCTGGGCGAGGTCATCGGCCGCGGCGGAATGGCAACCGTGTACACCGCCCGGGACGTGAACCTGAGCCGGACGGTGGCCTTGAAGCTGTTTGACCCGCGGCTGGCCGGCGCCGACGAGCTCAGGCGCCAGGACGCCGAGGTCGAGCTACTGGCCAGCTTGAATCACCCGGGTCTCGTGACACTGTTCGACGCCGGAGCGGACGACCGGATCCCCGGCGAACCACGGCCGTTCCTGACCATGGAACTGGTGGACGGCGAGGACCTCCGGACCAGGCTGCGGCGAGATCCCGTAACTACTGGCGGAACTGGCCCTCATCGGCGCCGGCATCGCCGACACCCTGGCCTACGTCCACTCGCTGGGCATCGTCCACCGTGACATCAAGCCCGCCAACATCCTGCTGGCGCCGGTCAGGTCCGGGGAACCGCTCCGGCCCAAACTGACCGATTTCGGCATCGCCAGGATTATTGACGGCACCCGGCTCACCGCGACGGGCACGATGGTGGGGACCGCCGCCTACTTGAGCCCGGAACAGGCCCGGGGCGCCGATATCGGCCCGGCCAGTGACATCTACTCGTTCGGCCTGGTCTTGCTGGAGTGCGTCAAACGCGAGATTGAATACCCCGGCAATGCCGTGGAGTCCGCCGTCGCACGCCTGCACCGCCAACCGGTGATCCCCGGTCACCTCGGGCCGGAATGGGCCCGCCTGATCCGCGCCATGACCGCCGCGGAACCGTCCGAGCGCCCGACCGCGGCCGCCGTCGAATCCGCCCTCCGCCAGGCCGTGGCCTCGCCGGCATCCGTCCCGGCGGCCCTTGACGGCGTGGCCACCCAGGTATTGCCCGCCCCGCCCGCCCGGCCGCCGGGACTGATAATCCCCGACGCCGACACCCGCCAGATGGAGCGCCCGCACCCCGGCGGCACATCCGGCCGCAGCAGCTCCCCGGAGCCCGGCCGGGACACAGGGCCGTCTGCCTGGGCAGCCCGCCTGCGGGCGACAAGCCGGCGTTCACGGATCGGGCTCGCGCTCGCCGCCGTGGTGCTGGCCGGGGCGGCCGCCGCCGGGGCCGTCGCCGTCTCCGTCCCGGCAGCCCCCGCCGTCGTCCCCTATCCGGCCGTCACGGGAAGCCTCGGCGACCATCTGAAGGAACTCCAGGAGAGCGTCCAGCCATGAACCGCAGCAGAACCCGCCCCGGCATCCGCCGCCCGCCCGCGCTGACGAGGTTCATCCTCGCCGCAACCCTGGCCGGTGCCCTCGCCGGCTGCGGTCCGGCCCCCGAGTTGGCCGACGACGCCGCACGGGAGCTCCAGGCCCAGGTCCTCGCCGTGACTCAAGCCGCGGCGGCCGACGACCCCTCCACGGCTTTGGCGCTGCTGGACGAACTCGAGACCCGGCTGGACAGCGCGGCGGCCCGCGGGGACGTGTCCTTCACACGCCATCAGCGCATCGGCGCCTCCGTCAACGCTGTCAGGGTGGACCTGTCGGCGCAGAAGGCGGCGGCGGAAGCGGCGGCCCAGGCGGCCGCCGAAGCCGAGGCCGCAGCACGCGCGGCGGCCGAGCAGGAGGCAGCGCGGGCTGCAGCTGAACAGGAGGCGGCGGCGCAGGCTGCGGCAGCACAGGCAGCAGCCGAACAAGCCGCGGCCGCCAAAGCCGCAGCCGACGCCGCAGCCAAGAACGATAAGGAAAAGGGCAAAGACAAAGGTAAGGGCAAGGACAAGGACTGAGGCCGCCGGGCTCGAACACGGGCTCAAACGGTCGAGCTCAAACACGGGAACGGCGCACCGGGATAACCCGATGCGCCGTTCCGGCACTACACGTTACTGCCTAGGGCTTCAGCCCAGCATCCCCAGGACATCGCTGAAGGTAGCCGAGGGGCGCATGACGGCGGATACCTTGGCCTCGTCCGGACGGTAGTAGCCTCCGATATCGACCGGTGAGCCCTGGACGGCCAGGAGTTCGCCGATGATGGCGTCTTCCTGTCCGTTCAACGCGTCGGACACGGCCGTGAATGCCGCGGCCAGCTCGGCGTCGTCCGTCTGGCCGGCCAGCTCCTGCGCCCAGAATTTGGCCAGGTAGAAGTGGCTTCCGCGGTTGTCCAGCTCGCCGGCCTTGCGGCGCGGGGACTTGTTCTCGAGCAGGAACGTACCGGTGGCGCGGTCCAGGGTGTCCGCGAGGACCTGGGCGCGGGCGTTCCCGGTGCTGGTGGCAAGGTGTTCGAAGCTCACGGCGAGGGCCAGGAATTCGCCGAGGCTGTCCCAGCGGAGGTGGTTTTCCTTGAGCAACTGCTGCACGTGCTTCGGAGCCGAGCCGCCGGCACCTGTCTCGAACAGCCCGCCGCCGTTGATCAGCGGGACCACCGAGAGCATCTTGGCGCTGGTGCCCAGTTCCAGGATCGGGAAGAGGTCCGTGAGGTAGTCACGCAGCACGTTGCCGGTTACCGAGATCGTGTCTTCGCCCTTGCGGAGGCGCTCCACGGTGAAGGCCGTGGCCTTTCTCCGGGGACATGATGGCGATCTCGAGGCCGTCGGTGTCGTGGTCGGCGAGGTATTCCTCGACCTTGGCGATCATCCGGGCGTCGTGGGCGCGGGTCTGGTCCAGCCAGAAGATGGCCGGGGTCGCGGAGGCGCGGGCGCGGGTGACGGCCAGCTTGACCCAGTCGCGGATCGGCACGTCCTTGGTCTGGCAGGCGCGCCAGATGTCACCGGGGGCGACCTGGTGCTCGATCAGCACGGTGCCGGCGTCGTCGATAATCTGGACGGTACCGGCGGCCTGGATCTCAAACGTCTTGTCGTGGCTGCCGTATTCTTCGGCGGCCTGGGCCATCAGGCCGACGTTCGGCACGGTGCCCATGGTGGTCGGGTCGAAGGCTCCGTGGGCCCGGCAATCGTCGATGACCACCTGGTAGACGCCGGCGTAGCTGCTGTCCGGGAGCACGGCGAGCGTATCGGCTTCCTGGCCGTCACGTCCCCACATGTGGCCGGAGCTGCGGATCATGGCGGGCATCGAGGCGTCCACGATGACGTCGGAGGGCACGTGCAGGTTGGTGATGCCCTTGTCGGAGTCGACCATGGCCAGTTCGGGGCCGTCGTTGAGGCCCTTCTGGATCGCAGCTTCGACGTCGGCGCGGATCTCTTCGGGGAGATCGTCCAGGCCGTTCAGGATCGAAGCCAGGCCGTTGTTCGGGCTCAGGCCGGCAGCGGCGATCTGCTCGCCGTAGGTGGCAAAGAGATCAGCGAAGTAGGCCTTGACGACGTGGCCGAAGATGATCGGGTCCGAGACCTTCATCATGGTGGCCTTGAGGTGGGCGGAGAAGAGCACACCCTCGTCCTTGGCACGGGCAACCTGGGCTGCCAGGAACTCGTCAAGGGCGGCGGCGCGCATGACTGTGCCGTCGATGACTTCGCCGGCCAGCACGGGGAAGCCCCGCTTGAGGACCTTGACGGTGCCGTCTTCCTTGACCAGCTGGATCTTGAGGTTGCCATCGGCCTCGATGACGACCGACTTTTCGTTGGAGCGGAAGTCGTCAGCTGCCATGTGGGCGACGTTGGTCTTGGACTCCGGGCTCCAGGCACCCATGCTGTGCGGGTTCTGGCGGGCGTAGTTCTTGACTGACAGCGGTGCCCGGCGGTCGGAGTTGCCTTCGCGCAGCACCGGGTTCACGGCGGAGCCCTTGATCTTGTCGAAACGGGAACGGATGTCCGTCTCTTCGTCCGAGGAGGGGTTGTCCGGGTAGTCCGGCAGCGCGTAGCCCTGGGCCTGGAGCTCGGCAACGGCGGCCTTCAGCTGGGGTACGGAGGCGCTGATGTTCGGGAGCTTGATGATGTTGGCCTCGGGCGTCTTGGCCAGGGCGCCGAGCTCGGCCAGGGCATCGCTGACGCGCTGCTCCTCCGTGAGGTAGTCCCCGAAAGCTGCGATGATACGGCCTGCCAGCGAAATGTCGCGGGTCTCCACTTCCACACCGGCGGTGGAGGCAAAGGCCTCGACAATCGGCAAGAACGAATAGGTGGCCAGCATCGGCGCTTCGTCGGTGTGGGTATAGATAATCTTTGCCATTGCGCGGGCGTCTCCCTGAAGGTCTGGGTGTATCCGGAATCGTGGGTTATGCAACATCCCTAACTTACCCGAGGACAGCGGGTCGGCGCCTACTGGAGGCTCCCGGGGCAGAACCGTGACGACCCACAGCGCCATGCGCGTCCCGCAACGTCCCCGCACCCACGCCCTCCGCGGGACATGCCCACACCCGCACCCATGCCCTCCGCGGGACATGCCCACACCCGCACCCACGCCCTCCGCGGGACATGCCCTCCCCTGTCGCCCACGGTTGCGCATAATCCTCATCTGCCCATTCCTGCCCACGAAAAATGGACATGTCCCCCCGGGCAGGGAGGGCATGTCCATTGGTCGAGGCGCGGGTGCCTGGAAGCGGGACGCCTAGTGGAAGAAGTGGCGCGCCCCCGTGAAGTACATCGTGATGCCGGCGGCGTTGGCCGCAGCAATGACTTCCTCATCCCGCACGGAGCCGCCCGGCTGGACGACGGCCCGGACACCGGCGTCGATCAGGATCTGCAGGCCGTCGGCGAACGGGAAGAACGCATCCGATGCCGCGACGGCGCCGCGGGCACGCTCAGGTGCGTCCCCGGCGTCGGCACCGGAGGCACCGCCGGCGGCGTCGACGTCGGAAGTCACCGTGACACCAAGCGAGTTGGCCCGCTCGACGGCCAGCTTGCAGGAATCGAGCCGGTTGACCTGGCCCATGCCGATCCCGACGGCGGCACCGTCGTTGGCGAGCAGGATCGCGTTGGACTTCGCGGCACGGCAGGCGGTCCAGGCGAAGGCGAGGTCCGCCAGCGTGGCGTCGTCGGCGGCAGCACCGGCGGCGAGGGTCCAGTTGGCCGGGTTGTCCCCGTCGGCGTCGACCTTGTCCGTCACCTGCACCAGCACCCCGCCGGAAACCTGGCGCATTTCGGAGGGGTAGCGGCCGTAGCCTTCGGGCAGTGCCAGGAGGCGGATGTTCTTCTTCTTGGAGAGGATCTCGACGGCCTCGGGCTCGAAGTCCGGGGCGATGACCACCTCGGTGAAGATGCCCGCCACCGTCGCGGCCATGCCGGCGGTGACGGTGCGGTTCGCGGCAATGACGCCGCCGAAGGCGGAGACCGGATCGCAGGCGTGGGCCTTGGCGTGCGCGTCGGCGATCGGGTCGGCGGCGGAGGCGGATGCGACGGCCACGCCGCAGGGGTTGGCGTGCTTGATGATGGCCACGGCCGGTTCGGCGAAGTCGAACGCGGCGCGGAGGGCGGCGTCGGCGTCGACAAAGTTGTTATAGCTCATCGCCTTGCCGTGCAGCTGGTCGGCCTGCGCGATGCCGGCCGGGGCGGCCTTGTCCACGTACAGGGCGGCCTGCTGGTGCGGGTTTTCGCCGTAGCGGAGCACCTCGGAGCGTTCCAGCGCCAGGCCGGTGTAGGCGGGCCAGTCGATCACGCCGTCGCCGTCCTCGTCGAGGAACTGGGCCGCGGTCCAGCTGGCCACCGCGGTGTCGTACGCGGCGGTGTGCGCGAAGGCCTTCGCCGCGAGCCGGCGCCGGGTCTTCAGGTCGAAACCACCGGATGCGGCAGCGGAAACGACGTCGCCGTAGGCGCCCGGGTCCACCACGATCGCGACGGCGGCGTGGTTCTTCGCGGCGGACCGCACCATGGCGGGACCGCCGATGTCGATCTGCTCGACGACGTCGTCCTGCGCGGCGCCTGACTTCACGGTCTCCACGAAGGGGTAGAGGTTCACCACCACGAGGTCGAAGGTTTCGATGTCCATGTCGGCGAGCGTGTCCATGTGGGCGGAGACCCGGCGGTCCGCGAGGATGCCGCCGTGGACGCGCGGGTGCAGGGTCTTGACCCGGCCATCGAGCATTTCCGGGGAGCCGGTGACTTCCTCGACTTCCTGGACCGGGATGCCGGCGGCTGCGATCCTCTTTGCGGTGGAGCCCGTGGAGACGAGCTTGACGCCGGCGGCGTGCAGGCCCTGCGCGAGGTCCTCCAGACCGGTCTTGTCGTAGACCGAAATCAGTGCCCGTCGGATGGGTACACGGTCGATGGATACACGCTCAGTCTGCGTCAAGATCACAAAAGTCTCCGTCTAATGTCGCGGTCTAAAGTCGCGGCTGCGCCGCGGGCGGTGGGGATGAGGCCAGTTTATCGCGTCACGGGGCCGGGCCTTCCTGCGCGCCGGAGTATGAAGTGCCCCCGGCGTGTTGGCCGCGGCGCGCCACCGGCGGACCGCACCCGGCGTCGTCGGCAACGTAAAGTTTTCCGGGGAGGCGGAAATGAATACATATACAACAGTGCCCAGCGGCGAACAGGTGGTCCAGGATCTTCCCTGGCGGTGGAAGGTCCAAGGACGGATCTTCCTGATCGGCGGGCTGGGCTTTATGTTCGATGCCTGGGACGTGACGCTCAACGGCATCCTCATTCCGCTGCTCTCCCGGCATTGGGACCTGAGCGTCAGCGAGGCCGCATGGATCGGGACGTCCAACCTGATCGGCATGGCCCTGGGCGCCTTCGTGTGGGGCACCATCGCGGACACGATCGGCCGGAAAAAGGCCTTCACGGCGACCCTGCTGATCTTCTCGATCTTCACCGTCCTGGGCGCCTTCTCCCCCGACTTCGGCTGGTTCGTGGCCTTCCGGTTCCTGGCCGGCTTCGGCCTGGGCGGCTGCATCCCGGTCGACTACGCGCTGGTGGGCGAATTCACGCCCCGCAAGCAGCGCGGCCGCGTCCTCACGGCGATGGACGGCTGGTGGCCGATCGGTGCCGCACTGTGCGGCTTCGTGTCGGCCGGACTCGTGGCGGCGTTCGCGGACTGGCGGCTGACCATGATGGTGATGGTGCTCCCGGCTCTGCTGGTGTTCTGGGTGCGGCGCAGCGTGCCGGAGTCCCCGCTCTTCCTGATCCGCAAGGGCCGCCGCGACGAAGCCGCCGAGGTGATCGATGAGCTCGTGCGGGCCACCGGCGCGGAGCCGCGCGCCTACAGCCTGCCCGAGCCCCAGGACGCCCCGCGGCTCTCGGCCGGCAGCGCCTGGACCCAGTTGCGCCTGGTCTGGGAGTTCAACTGGAAGATCACGACGGCGGCCTGGGCTCTGTTCTTCAGCATCCTGCTGGTCTACTACCTGGCGCTGACCTGGATGCCGAAGATCCTGATCGGCGCCGGTTTCGAGGAGTACAAGGCGTTTGTGACGACGGCGTCCATGGCCGCCGTCGGGCTCCTCGGAGTGGTCGTCGCGGCGTTGCTCGTCGAGCGCGTGGGCCGTAAATGGATCCTGGCCATCACCGGCCCGCTGTCCGCGCTGACCCTGGTGATCGTGGCGATCGTGGTGGACATCCCGACGGCGGCCGTGTTCTGGCTGCTCGCCTTCGGCTTCGTGATCCAGGTGGCCATTCCGGTCCTGTATGCCTACGTCTCCGAGCTGTACCCGACGGAGCTCCGCGGCTCCGGCTTCGGCTGGGCCTCGACGTTCTCCCGGCTCGGCGCGGGCTTCGGGCCGCTGTTCTTCGCCGCGGTCCTGTGGCCGGGGCTGGGCCTGGCGACGTCGTTCGCGCTGGCCGGCGGGCTGGTGCTGCTGGCCGTGCTGTGGATGGCGTTCTTCTCCCCCGAAACCAAGCAGCGCCGCCTGGAGTAGGCGCCCCGGCCTGAGCGCGCCCCGGGCAGCGCGCGTCCGGCGGCGAGTCCGGGCCCTCGTCAGGCGGGGTGCTCCGCCGCGAGCGAAGCCAGGGTGGAGACCAGCAGCCTGCGCTCCACGACCTTGATCCGTTCGTGCAGCGCTTCCTCGGTCTCGCCGTCGCCGATCGCAACCGCTTCCTGGGCAATGATGGGCCCGGTGTCCACGCCGGCGTCCGCCCAGTGCACGGTGCAGCCGGTGACCTTCACGCCATACGCCAGCGCGTCCCGGACCCCGTGGGCACCGGGGAAGGCCGGCAGCAGCGCCGGGTGGGTGTTCAGGTATTTGCCGCCGAAGGCGTCAATGAAGTCCGCGCTGACGATGCGCATGAACCCCGAGGAAACAACGACGTCCGGCGCGAAAGCAGCCACAGCCTCGGTCAGGGCGGCGTTCCACGCCGCCCGGTCCGGATAGACCTTGAAGTCCACGACGAACGTGGGGATTCCGGCGGCGGCAGAGCGCTCCACCCCGAACGTTCCCGGCCGGTCGGCCCCGACGGCGGCGATCTCGACGTCGAGGTCGCCGGAGGTCACGGCGTCAATGACTGCCTGGAGGTTGGAGCCGGTGCCGGACACGAGGACTACGATGCGCATCGTCCTAGCTTATGGGGCCGCTCGCGTAGGCTGGAATCCATGAATGCCCAGAAAGACACCCGCAGCAGCCAGCATCCGCCCAGCGAGGCGGATCAGGCGTCCTCGGCGAAGACCCGCACGCTTTTCCGCATCTTCAGCCTCGTGATTCTGGGATCGTTTTTCGTCCAGCAGATGGACATCAACTACCTGTGGCTCGCCGCGATCCTCACGGCCGCCGCCCTGACGCTCGCGATCATGCTGCTGATCCGCGCCACGACCACCAGGAGTTCCCGCCGCGTCCTGATTGCGGCCCTGGTGGCCGTCGTGGTCTCAGCGCTGCAGGTGCTGCTGATCCTGGCATCCGCGCTCTTCTATCCCCAGCTCCAGGAGTTTCAGGAGTGCTCGCGCTCCGCCCTGACCGAGCAGGCAATCAGCCGCTGCCAGACAACGCTGCAGGATTCCTTGCCGGTCGGCGTCCGCTAGCAGCGTCCACCCGGGCGGCGCCGTCGTCGCTACCGGCCGCCGGCGGCGTCGAGGTCCACTTCGCGCAGTTCCTGCCGGCGTTCGAGCCAAGGGCCGGCCGCATAACCGATAACGACGCCGATACCCACCTCCGCCGCCATAAAGAAGGCCGTGCGGAGCGGGTCCGGACCGATGTCCGTGAGCCGCCCGACCCCGGCCGAGCCGCGGGCAACCCAGGCCAGGGCGGCCGCGAAGAGGCCGGCAAAGCTGCCGATCACAACACCGAGGAACAGGGTCGAGGCCGTCGCGGTGAACGACCGGGCACGGACCTTGATGGAGAGCCACTCGTCGAAGTGGTTTTCGCCGGCGCGCAGGAACCACCAGCCGGCCAGGGCCCCGGCGAGCGCCGGAACCACGAGCGCCACGATGCCGAAGTCGAGCGCACCTGACGGGACCGCAGCGAGGACCGGAATGGACGGGAGCGGCCCGACGGCGGTCCCCAGCGGCCCGGCCTGTGAGCCGACGCCGAGAGCGAAGCCGGAGCCTGAGGTCCAGGCCAGGGCGAACACCGCAAGGTTGGGGAGAAAACCAAGCTGCGCGATGGTGAGGACGGCCCCGCCGGTCGCCCCGGCGTCGAGCCCTTCATAGACGCCGATCACGAGGTTCCAGTGGATCACCAGATCCACGGCGAGGAGCGCGGCCGAGGCGGCCAGGGTGGCCATCACTGCGACCAGCGCGGCCGTGATGGCGGATCCGAGGTAGGAGCCGGCCCAGCGGGAGTGCTGGCTCGTGCGCGATAGCCAGGCAACGGCGTCGACACCGATCAGCCGGCTCCACGAGCCGGCCTCGCGGCGGGCGCCGATCACCATTCCAAGCGAAACCGGGATGAGGGGCAGGAAAGCGGCGGCCCAGAGGTCAACGTCTACCTCGGGCGTGCGGCAGACGAATCCCGTGGCCACGCCGAAGCAGGCGTAGATCAGCCACGAGCCAAGCAGCGCCTGCCAGAGCTGGTCCGTGTAGGAGGCGCGTGCGAGCCTCCGACCCGCGCGCCACGCGAGCAGGAACGGGATCAGTGTCAGGCCGAGCGGAATCAGGGACAGGGTGCCGAACTCCGGGAGCGCCGCGGGACCGGTGCCGGCCGTCTCCAGGACCAGCGGAACGCCGTGGATCAGGAGCCACGCCTGACCGCCCAGCCGGGCGAGGATGTCCGGGCGGCCGTCCTGGAATCCGGCGGTCGCCCACACGGCAAGGATCGGGGCAATCACCACAAGCGCGGAGATCACCGCCGCCTGGGCGGACTCAACGGCCCCCTGCAGCCACAGGGGCATGGGGAGGCCCCGTTCTCCGGTCTGGTCAGCTCGCAGTTTCATCGCCTTCAATGGTGCCATGTGCCGGGCATCGGGCCGGGTCCGACAGGCGCGCTTTGCGGGATCGTTGCGATTGAAGGACTTTCGGCCCCGGAGCTTTTTCCACAGGCCCGCCGTAAAATTGGAGTGTCCGCAATCAGTGGTTGGAGGAAGAAATGACTACCGCATCTCCACATGCACATGGCGTTCACTTCGGACGGACGGATGTTCAGAACGTCGGCATGGGTGTAGGTATCGTCCTGATAGTCGTGGGTGTCCTGGGCTTCATTCCCGGTATCACCACGCAGTACGGTTCCCTGGCGTTCCTTGGACCCGGCTCCACGGCCTTGTTCCTGGGCCTGTTCCAGGTGTCCATGCTGCTGAACATTCTGCAGCTGGCCATCGGCGCCACAGGCTGGACTATGTCCCGTAATGCCATGGGTGCCAGGAACTTCCTGATGGGCTTCGGCCTGCTGTACATCGTCCTCAGCGTGTACGGGCTCGTTGTGGGCGTGGGGTCAGCGGCTAACTTCCTGTCGCTGAATGCCACGAGCGCATGGACCCTTCTCGTTCTGGGCGTCGCCATGATTGGCGCCGGCTGGCTGCTGGCACGGCACCTGGCCGACGACGCATAAACCCGGTAACAACCACCGGGACGTAGGGAGTCGCGAATGAGTACCGTTTCATAGAATCTGAAAATTCGAACTACCTGCCGGTGCAGTGGCTCGCGGAAATGCGGCGGCTGCACCGGCTTCGTTGTGACCGCAGCCCAGTGGATCATGACGCCGCCGGGCCACGACACCAGCTCCAATCCCTTCAGCCACAGCGGCGAGGAGTTCTGCTACATCGTCTCAGGCAGGAAGGACGTCTACCTGGACGGCGTCTGCTACAGCCTGGGCGAAGGCGATTCGATCACCTACTCCTCGGAGATCCCGCACTGGTACAAGAACAGCTACGAAGAGGTATGCGTAGCGATCTGGGTCAACGCACCTCACGCGTGGTAAGCGCCACCATCACCAAGCGGTCCCTGCCGTTTTTTCTCTTTTCCCACTGTCGCAGCCTGAACCTGCCCGCTGACAGATCCGTGCCACGTTCGCAGCCACCGTCCCGCACCCCCGGACGGCGATGCGTCATACCCTCATCCCGCCCTGCCGCAACGAGCCGGGCGCAAGCGTAAGGAAAATTCCATGCTTGACACCAAGTGCGGTCAGAGTCACCGAAAAGTCACTTCCGACGCCAATTTACGCCCGAAGTCCGCAAGGGCCTGCTCGGACTGGGCCTGGGCAACGCCCTCGAATGGTACGACTGGATGGTCTTCGGCCTCCTGTCAGCGTTCATCGGCCCGAACTTCTTTCCCAGTACTGATCCGCTCTCCGCGACCTTGAACGCCCTCGCCGTGTTCGCCGTCGGTTTCGCGTTCCGTCCGCTCGGCGGCGTGCTGCTTGGCACCCTCGCCGACCGGATCGGCCGCCGCCGCGTGATGCTGATGTCGATCATGCTGATGGCCGGCACCACCCTCGGTCATTGCCGTCACCCCGAGCTACGCCGAGATCGGCGCCTGGGCCGGCATCATCCTGGTCACCTGCAGGGTCCTGCAGGGTATTTCCACCGGCATCGAAGCCCCGCTCTCCACCTCCCACGCCGTGGAACTGGTCCCGGACGGCCGCGAAGGCTACGTCGCCGGCATCATGTCCTTCTACGTCAACATCGGCATCCTGCTCGCATCCCTGGTCAGCTTCCTGTGCAGCCTGACCCTCGGCGGCGCCGTGATGGCCGATTGGGGCTGGCGCGTACCGTTCATCATCGGCGCCGCCTTCGGCTTCGTCGTCCTCTACCTCCGCCGCGCCCTTGCCCGAAACCATGAAGCCTGAAGAAATGGCGAGCAATACTCCCGGCCGCTGTCTGGACCGGGGTCCGCAAGCACTGGCTCTCAGTCCTGGCCATCATCTTCGTCGTCGGCGCCGCCCAGGCGTACAACTACGCCTGGAACGTCGGGCTGCCCAGCGCCGCCCGCAGCGGCTTCAAGGAAGACCCGACGGCGGTCTTCGCCCTCACCACTGTCCTGGGCGTGATCCTGGTGGTCGGCAGCTGGATCATCGGCAAGCTGGCCGACGGCAAGGTCAATGTCCCGCTGGTTCCTCATCACCCGCATCCTGGCGATCCCGTCCGTGTTCCTCATGCTGATGTACGTCCAGCCCGGCATCGGCGGCTTCGCGCGGTCCTGCTCGGCGGTTCCCTCGTCCTGGTCCTGAACATGACCCTCTACAACGTGGTCAGCACCGTCCCTGATGCCCAAGAACATGCCGCGGCACCGGCGTCGCGCTCGGCTACGGGATCGGCGTCGCTCTCTTCGGCGGCACCGCCTCCTACCTGCTGGTCTGGCTCCAGTCCATGAACCTCACCTGGGTCTTCCCGGTCTACGTCGCCGTCCTGTCCATCCTCAGCATCGTCTTCTACCTCGCAGCCCGCCGCTCCAACGGCATCTTCGTCGGAAAGTAAGGATTCCTCCATGAACTCGCCTCTGAACTCAGCCACCACGACGGCGGACCTCACCGCCCCGGTCATCTCCCGCTCCGACGTCCTCGTGGTCGGCGGTGGCCCCGCCGGCGTCGCCGCCGCCGTCACCGCCGCCCGCTCCGGCGCCATCCGTCACGCTGCTGGAACGCTACTCCTCCCTCGGCGGCCTCGCCTCCGGCGGCATGGTCCTGGTGCTCGATGACATGATCAACGGCCAGGAAATCACCGTCACCGGCATCGTCTCCGAGTACGTCGAACGCCTGCAGAAGCTGGGCCTGGCAATCGTCCCGCCGGCTGATGACCGCAAGACCTCCGAGGAACTCTGGAACAAGTGGGGCCGCTACGGCACCTTCGACTTCCACTCGCACACCAACCCCAAGCCCATCTGCTACGCCGCGGCCTTCGATCCCGACGGCTGGAAGCGCGTCTCCAACGACCTCGTCCGCGAAGCCGGCGTCGACCTCCGCCTGCACTCGTGGTTCTCCCGCCCCATCGTGGACAACGGCGTGATCAAGGGCGTCATCTGCGAGACCAAGTCCGGGCCCGCAGGCGTTCATGGCGGACGTCGTCATCGACACCACCGGCGACATCGACGTCGCCTCCCGGGCCGGCGCCAGCTACGTCAAGGACAGCTACCTCACCACGCTTGTCTTCCGCCTCGGCAACGTGGACACGAACGCCGCCGAAGCCTTCGAGCAGGCCAACCCGAAGGAAGCCCGCGCCATCAACCGCAAGATCAAGCGCCTCCTCGGCGGCGCCTGGGAACTGTGGTGGCTCAAGACGCCAATCGACGGCGTGGTCTGGTGCAACGCCCCGCACATGTCCGGCTTCGACGGCGTTGATCCGGCGGACATGACCGCCGCCGAGTTCGCCGCCCGGGACCGGATCTCCGAGGCCGTGGACTACGTCCGCGCCAACCTGCCCGGCTTCGAAAACTGCTACATGCTGGACGTCGCCTCTCAGATGGGCGTCCGCCAGACCCGCCTGCTGCGAGGGCGAGTACGTCATGACCAAGGACGACGTCACCTCAGCGCCGGCACTTCGCGGACACCGTGGCCCGCGGCCGCGACTACTACTACCCGTACCGCTCGCTGCTGCCCAAGGAAGTGGACCAGCTCCTGGTCGCCGGCCGGCACTACTCCGCAACACCGGAGGCGCAGAAGATGTCCCGCGAGATCCCGCCCTGCATGGCCATGGGCCAGGCTGTCGGCGTCGCAGCAGCACTCGCTGTAGGAGAACAACCTCCTGGTCCGCGACGTCTCTGCGCTGGACATCCAGCAGGGCATGCGCCGCCACGGCGCAGACCCGGGCGACGTCCCGTCGTCGAACGCCACCGTGGACGTCGACGCGGCGGTGCCGGCATGAGCACCGTGATCGATGGAACCAGCCGGCAGACGCAACGACAGACGGCACGACCGCGGCCGCTCGAACCGGCTCGCCGCAGCTACGCCGCTGCCGCTGGACGGCATCAAGATTGTGGACTTCACCCAGGTGTTCATGGGCCCGTCCTGCACGCAGCTGCTGGGTGATTACGGCGCGGACATCATCAAGGTGGAACGCCCTGGCAGCCGGTGACATCTCACGCAACTCGTTCCCGGATAAGGACGGCCAGGACAACCCGATCTTCCTGTCCATCAACCGGAACAAGCGCAGCGTCTCCGTGGACACCCGCACCGAGAAGGACAGCGAAGTGCTCCTGCACCGTCTGCATGGCTGATGCCGACGTAGTGGTCAGCAACTTCCGCTCCGGCGTGATGGAACGCATGGGCTTCGGCTATGAGGAACTCGAAGGCACCAACCCGGGCATCATCTGGGCCTCCGGCACGGGCTTCGGACCTGATGGCCCGTACTCGCACAAGGGCGGCCAGGACGCGATCGCACAGGCCTACTCCGGTGTGATGTGGCGGCGTGAGTCGAGGACACCAAGCCGTCAATCTACCCCACCACGCTGTGCGACTACATCACCGGCATGCACCTCATGCAGGGCATCCTGCTGGCGCTGCGCACCCGGGAAACCTCCGGTATCAGGCCAAAAAGTGGAGGTGACCATGTACGACTCCATGCTTCACTTGCAAATGCAGGAGGCGTGCATGCAGCTCAACCGCGGTTACGAGGTCAACTGGGGCGCCATGCCTCTCTCCGGAGTCTTCGAAACCACCGACGGCGCGTGTGCATGGTGGGTGGATTCACCCCCGACCCGCTGGCACGAATATCCGATGCGCTGGACTTGGACGAGGACCTGACGCACCGTCCGGAGTTCTCCAACCTTGAACAGCAGTTCAAGAACAAGCCGGCGTTGCAGGCGATCTTCCGCGAGCGCATGGCGCGCGCAAACTGTTTCACGCGTTCTGTAGGGCAGACATGTCTGCCTCGGCCGTGGACAAGACCGGGCTGGAGTACTGGGCCGGTCTTGATCCGAACGGCTTTGGCGGCTGAGCTTGCGCACCACGCTTGGACATCCCGGTGATCGCCAGCGTCAATGGCTACGCGCTTGGGCGGCGGCATGGAGATGGTGCTCGGCGCAGACATTGTGGTGGCGGCAGATACGCGCGAAGTTCGGCTTGACCGAACCGCGGGTTGGGCGGTTGGCGCTCGACGGCGGCATCCACCAGTTGGTGCGGCGGATCCCGCACACGCAGGCCATGGGCATGCTGCTGACCGCTCGCAAGGCAGGCGCCGCGGAAATGCAGTCCATGGGTCTCGTCAACGAGGTGGTGCCCGCTGAAGAACTCGACGCCGCCGTGCAGCGCTGGGTGGACCAGATCCTCGCCTGCGCCCCCACCTCGGTGCGGGCCGTGAAGCAAATGGTCACCCAGACCACGCATCTCACCGCCAAGGAAGCCCGTGGTCTTCGACTACCCGCGCTCATGGCGGCCCTGGACAGCGAGGATTCAGCCGAAGGCGTGCTTGCTTTCCAGGAAAAGCGCGCCCCGCTCTGGCCGGGATGCTGATCCGGCCCTGAATCCGTTCGTACGCGGTCGCACTGAAAGGAACCAAGGAGCAATCTTCAATGCGCCCAAAATCGAGTCACTGCGCGGCCAGGCGTGTGGGGCGTTGTTGCCACACCGTTCCAAGGCAGCACTCTGGACGTGGACACTGGACAGCTTGGCCGAACTCGTGGAGCACTACGAATCCATTGGCGCCACCGGGCTCACGGTGCTGGGCGTCTTTGGCGAAGCAGCGGCGCTCAGACCGGCGGAGGAGCGCGTCAGGTACTGGAAATCGTGGTGGAGTGCACGTCGCTTCCCCTGGTAGTGGGCGTGACTTCGCTGTACACCGGCACCGCGATCGAGGAAGTCCGCGCAGCCCAAGAGATGGCCGGCGAGCGGCTCGCTGCAGTGATGGTGCAAGCCAACTCGGCGAATCCCGCAGTCGGTGATCGCCCACCTGAACGCCATCCATCAGGCAACCGGCGCCAAAGTGGTGCTGCAGGATTATCCGCTGGCCAGCGGCGTCAGCATCAGCACCAAGGCGTTGATCACCGTGGTGCAGTCCTGCAGCTTCGTGATCGCGGTCAAAGCGGAAGCCCCGCCCACGTGCGTTGCCATCGCACGGCTCAGCGAGGCCGTCGACGTCTCTGTGTTCGGCGGCCTCGGCGGGCAAGGACTGCTGGACGAACTCATCTCCGGCGCGGCCGGCGCCATGACCGGATTCTCCTACCCGGAAGCGCTCATCGCCTGCGTGCGCGCCTGGCACGCGGACGGTTACGAGGCCGCCCGTGACGCGCTGCTGCCCTACCTGCCGCTGATCAACTTCGAGCAGCAGGCGCGGATCGCATTGTCCGTGCGCAAGGAGTGCCTGCGCCAGCGCGGGCTCATCTCCGACGCCGGCGTCAGGGCCCCGGGCGCGCAGTTCCCGGAAGCCCTGCGGCTGAGCATGCTCAATCACCTGGCGGAGGCAGCAGCGGCCCTGGAAGCGCGCGCTCCAGAGCCGGGCACCGGGCAGAGGACGTCGGTTCTCACCACGGCGAGGAGCAACTGATGGATCTCGGAATCAGCGGGAAAACCGCGCTCGTGGCCGCCTCCACCGGCGGGCTGGGTCTAGCCATCGCCCGCGCCCTCGCTGCCGAAGGCGTGCGCGTGGCCATAACCGGCCGTCGCCAGGTCCGCGCCAAGGAAATCGTCGATGAACTGACCGACGCCTACGGGCCCGGCGCCGTCGCCATCGAATCGGATCTCAACACGCCCGACGGCGTCGCCGCTGCCGTCGAACAGACGGTGGCGGAACTCGGCCCCATCGACATCCTCGTGGTCAACGGCCCCGGCCCGAAGCCCGGAGCCGCGGCTGCCCTGGGCGCCGACGACATCGCCGCCGCCTTCGATCTCCTGGTCAAGCCGCATCACGCGCTCATCTCGCATGTGCTTCCCGGTATGCGCGAACGGCGCTGGGGTCGGATCCTCGCCGTCGGTTCCAGCGGCATGGTCGCGCCCCTGCCCAACCTGGCCGTGTCCAACACCGGACGCGCAGCGCTGGCCGCCTACCTCAAGACCCTCGCCGCCGAGGTCGCCCTGGACGGCGTCACAGTGAATACGCTCCTCCCCGGGCGCATCGCAACCGACCGCGTGGCCGAGCTGGACCACGCCGCGGCGAAACGCCGCGGCACCACGCTCGAGGAGATCCAGCTCGAGTCCCGCAAGAACATCCCCGCCCGCCGCTACGGAGACCCCGAGGAGTTCGGCGCCGCCGCCGCGTTCCTCTGCAGCGCACCGGCGTCGTACGTCACCGGCGTCGCACTGAGGTGCGACGGCGGCCTGATCCGCAGCCTCTAGGCCCGCATCCGTTGTTTTCAGACCACACTTCAGAAGGAGCACCATGACGTCCACGGCAACAGACCTCTCCAGTTCGACTGACCGCGAACTCATCACCGCCAGGCACCTCATCAACGGCCAATGGCTCGGCGAGCCGGACACGCAGCGCATGAACCCGGCCCGTCCCGGCGAGCTCGCAGCCCTCTCCCCCAGCGGCACGGCCGAGGATCTCGACGCCGCTATCACCGCAGCCGCCGCAGCGCAGCCGGCCTGGGCCGCGCTGCCGGCCCCCTCTCGCGGCGCAATCCTGATGGCCGCCGGCAACCTGCTGCTCGAGCGCCAGACCGCCAGTCGCCGAGGACCTGGTGCGCGAAGAAGGAAAGACGCTCGCCGAGGCCAAAGGCGAGGTCAAACGTGCCTCGGACGTGCTGCGCTTCTTCGGCTCGCTCGGCTGGGCCGCCACCGGTGAAGTACTGCCAAGCGGCCTGCCGGACACCACCATCACCACACGCCGCGAGGCGCTCGGCGTCGTCGGCCTGATCACGCCGTGGAACTTCCCCATCGCCATTCCCGCCTGGAAGGCCGCGCCTGCACTGATCAGCGGCAACGCCGTCGTCATCAAGCCGGCCGAACTCACCCCCCTATCCGCAACCCACCTGGCCCGTGCCCTGCAGGACGCCGGGCTGCCGGCAGGAGTGTTCAACGTGGTGCATGGCAAGGGCCGCGTTGTGGGCGACGCCCTGGCCCGCGATCCGCGCATCGCCGGGCTGTCCTTCACCGGCTCAACGGCGGTGGGCCTGGGCCTGCAGGAGATCCTGAACGCCCGCCGCGCCCGGGTGCAGCTGGAGATGGGCGGCAAGAACGGTGTGCTGGTGCTGGACGATGCCGATCCGCGCAAGGCCGCCAAAGTGGTGGCCGCCGGCGCCTTCGGGCTGACCGGCCAGGCCTGCACTGCGACGTCCCGCGTCTACGTCACCCCCGGTATCCGGGCGGAATTCCTCGCCGCGTTGACCGAAGAGGCGGCGGCCTACACTCCCGGCGACGGCATGGACTCCGCGATGGGCTCCGTGGTGAGCCGGCAGCAGTTCGAGCAGAACCAGGCGGCGGTGCGCTCCGCCGTCGAACGCGGTGCGACGCTGCTGTGCGGCGAGCACGATGCCGACCCCGCGGGAGCGCTGGCCTTCCCCGCCGCCGTGCTTACGGAACTGCCGTTCGACGACGCCGCCGTGACCGAGGAAATCTTCGGACCAGTGGTGGCCGTGCTCGAAGTCGCGGACTACGAGGCAGGCTTGGCCGCCATCAACGATTCCCGCTACGGCCTCACCGCCGGCATCTGCACCGACTCACTGGCGTTGTCCACGGACTTCGCCGCACGCGCACAAGCCGGCGTGGTCAAGGTCAACCGCCCCACCGCGGGCCTGGACCTGAATGTTCCGTTCGGCGGGGTGAAGGACTCCTCCACCAACACGTTCCGCGAACAGGGGAAGTCCGCGCTGGATTTCTTCACCTGGGGCAAAACCGTCTACACGGGTGTGTAGCCGGTCATGACGTATGTGATCGCGCAGCCCTGCGTGGATGTGAAGGACAAGGCGTGCATTGACGAGTGCCCGGTGGATTGCATCTATGAAGGCGAACGCTCGCTCTACATTCATCCGTCCGAGTGCGTGGACTGCGGCGCCTGCGATCCGGTCTGCCCGGTGGAGGCGATCTACTACTCCGACGACGTTCCCGACGAGTGGGCCGACTATGTCAGGGCAAATGTGGAGTTCTTCGAGGAACTGGGGTCACCGCAGGGCGCCGCCGGCCTCGGCAACCTCGGCCGGGACCACCCGGTGATTGCGGCAGAACCCGCCGTCGTGCACGCCGGCTGAGCGGACACACTGAACGGCGGGCGCTACGCAAAATGTTTGTCGACGCGCAAAATGCCTGGCGCTGCGGGAATTACCGTAGCGCCAGGCATTTTGCGCGTCGCCCGGCACGATCCGCAGCGCCGGACGCTGCAACAATGAACCCATGACAGCCATCTTCCTGTCCTGGGATCCGGAGCAGCGGACCGGATGGACGTACCCGACGGCGGTGGAACAGGTCGCCGAAACGGGCCTTTGCCTGTCCACATGGATTGTGGATGCCGCGAGCGCCGTCCCTGCCAATGCGGAGGTGTGGCTCCTGCTGGGTGGCCGCCCCGGCCGGGGACTCCTCGGCCACGGCATGGTGGTGTCGGACCGGGTGGACATGTCCCCCGCCGAGGCTTCGGCTACTGCGCTGACCATCCGGGTGGCCTTTGACGCGCTCCTGCCCCTCGGTGACCACATCCCTGCCGCGGTCCTCGACGCAGCCGTGCCGGAGGTCGCCAGGGACTCCGTGTTCACGGACACTGTCTTCGGGGCGGGGATCCGCGGGTTCGTGCAGGCCGTCGACCCGTCCGACGAACCCGGCCTCCGGCAGCTGTGGAGCGACTACGGACCGCAGCCAGGCACGGATCCGACGCAGCCCGTGCCCGGCACAATGCCGCCGGAAGCTGTCGCCCGGGCCGAGGTGAACCGCTACGAACACGATCCCGACGCGCGGCGGGCCTGCATCGCGCACCACGGCACCAGCTGCGCTGCCTGCGGGTTTTCCTTCGAGGTCGCCTTCGGCGCCGTCGGAAAGGACTTCATCCCCGTCCACCACCTCGTCCCTGCGTCCCGGCTCGGCAGCAGCTACGAACTGGATCCCGTTACCGATCTCGTTCCGCTCTGCGCCAACTGCCACGCCATGGCCCATCACGGCGTGAGCACCGCCCGGACCGTGGCCGAGCTGCGAAGGATCATCGCCGGGGCCGGCTTCCTGCGCGGCTCCAGCGTGACCCCCGAACAGCTCGAGGCGCAGAGACAAGCCCGGGAACTCCTCGGACCTCAGTAGCCGCCTCGCGGCATTGCCACTGGTTTCTGCGCGGTTATCACCCTGTGTCGTCCCGGCTTCCGAGCGCCTTCACGCGGACCAGACCTGCCGGAACTTGCCGCTTCGTTCGGTCTGAGGCAGCTCGTCGTCGTGTTCGATGGCGACAGTCCCACGTCCCTTGGGCCGCGAAAAAGCTGCTCAACCGCTCCTCGACCGCTGTCCGGACCTGCGCCCTGTCGGTGCCCGGCCGGACTTCCAGCCGTACGCGCAGGGATCCGGGCCCGGTGCGGATTGCCTGGCATCGACGTACTCCCGCGGTCTCCTCGATCACCGCGCCCAGTGCCAGCGGCAGAACCGTGACCGCCCGGCCGTCAGGCGCTGCGAAGGACAGCAGGTCCCCGGCGCGGCCTTCGACGTTTACTTCAGGAAAAGGACTGCCGCACGGGCACGGGGATGTCGCTAGCGTAACCCGGTCTCCGAGGTCGTAGCGGATGATGGGCTGCACCCGGTTGGCCAGGTTCGTGACGAGCGCCGAGTGGGAGGTGACGCCGGCGGGGACCGGACGGTAGTGCGCATCCACCGGTTCGAGGATGTACCAGTCAGAATTGACGTGAAATGCGCCGTTGCGGCACTGGCTGGTCAGGGCCGGGACCTCCGAGGACAGATAGTGTTCGCGGACCCTGCAGCCGAATGTCCGCTGCGATTCCCGCCCGTCCGTCGGCGGACAAGTGCTCGCCGGAACAGATTGCCAGGACGGGACGGATCCGAAGCCGTCCGGCCCGCTGCTCGGCGGCCAGCTGGAGGATCGCACTGGGGTAGCCGCCGATCACGGTGGGCCGAAAGTCGTTGAGCTCCTGCACCAGTTCGGAGAGAGGCCTCATCACCGAGAAGACCCGGACCTGCCGGGCGAAGACGCGGGAGCGGCGCCGCAGGGACTCCGTCATGACCACGCCCGCGAAGTGACCGCCTCCTGCGACGAGGACCGCGCCGCGCAGCCCGCGGCGCAGAAGCACCCGCAGTTCCGCGGCCCGGACCATAATCCTGCGCTCACGAATCCGGGCCACCAGGTTGACCACGACCCACGAGAACCGGTCGTGCAGCAGGACGGTGGGCTCCCCGGTGGTACCCGATGTGGTCACCACCAGGTATTTCCCGCGGTAATAGCTCCCGAGCCGGGAGAGGTCCGAGAGCACCTCTGCGCCCAGCTTCGCGGAAGTGATGTGCGGGTCCGTCACCCACTCGTCGAAGTTCTCCATCAGCTCCCTTTTGCCAACCCAGGGAAGCTGATCCGGATCCGTAACGTCCTCCGGCACATCCCGGTACAGGCGGCGGTAGAAGGGCGAAGCTGACCGGGCGAACTCCACGAGCGCCGCAAGCCGGGCCTGCTGGCGCCGGGCGATCGCGTCCGGGCCTTCACGCTCAGCGCGCCAGATGTCCCACGCGATGCCGATCATCGTTCGGGGTAGGCCGCGCATCGCGAACCACCTTTCCGGGACCACCTTGCGGCCCCGTACCCACCCTTGCACTGCGGCAGTCCTACCGACAGGGCCGATCGTCCCCGCTGCCCTTCCGGCCGCAGAGCCCGCACCCCGTTAACCCACTATTCCCTCCCGCGCCATGCGCCCCACCCCGTGCCGAAAGCCTGCTCGGGCACCGTTGAAGGGTGAGGATCGCAATCGTGGCCGAATCATTCCTGCCGCACATGAACGGGGTGACACATTCCGTTCTGCGCGTGCTTGAGCATCTGCAGCAGCGAGGGGACGAGGTGCTGGTGATCGCGCCGTCGGGCCCGGACACGGACGTACCCGACTTGGTGCACGGAGCGCATGTCCACCGGGTACCCGCGGTGCCGATGGCCGGTTATGCCCATGTGCGGGTTGCGTTGGGCGGTGTTTACTCGGGTCAAGCGCATCCTTGCCGAGTACGCCCCCGACGTCGTCCACCTGGCTTCCCCCTTTGTGCTGGGCTGGCGGGCGGCGCAGGCCGCCCGCCAGTTGGGAATCCCGACCGTTGCCGTCTACCAGACCGAAGTCCCCAGCTACGCGGCCCGCTATGGCGTCCCGCTGCTGGAGAACTGGGCCTGGAACCGGGTGGAGCAGATCCATCTGCTGGCTTCCCGGACCCTGGCGCCTTCCACGTTCGCGCTGAATCAGCTCCGCGGCCGCGGCATTCCACGGGTTCAGATGTGGCGGCGGGGAGTGGACACGCAACGATTCAGCCCGTCCAAACGCGACGCCGGGTGGCGGGCGGCGGTCGCCCCGGACGGCCGGCGGATCATCGGTTACGTCGGGCGGCTGGCGGTCGAGAAGCAGGTCGAAGACCTGGTTGCGGTGGCGGATCTGCCCGGAACCCGGCTTGTCATCGTCGGGGACGGTCCGCAACGCGCGGAGTTGGAAGCGGCCCTGCCGGAGGCCGTGTTCACGGGTTTCCTGGGCGGCGAAGACCTGGCCCGGGTCATGGCATCGTTTGATCTCTTCGTCCATCCAGGCGGGTTTGAGACGTTCTGCCAGACCATCCAGGAGGCCATGGCCTCGGGTGTGCCGGTAGTGGCCACGGGCCGCGGCGGACCGCTGGATCTTGTCGAGAACTCCCGGACAGGGTGGCTGTACGGGCCGGGAGACCTGGCCGACCTGCGGGGCCGGGTGAAGGACCTGATCGGCGACGACGCGAAACGCCGCGCGTTCGCGGAGGCGGCCTGCGCCGCCGTCCAGGGCCGGACGTGGCCGGTGTTGGGGGACGAACTGGTCGGCCACTTCCGGGCCGTCATGGAACCCGCCCCCATCGGCGGACTGCAGTGAGAATCGCCGCAGGTCAAACGGTTGCGGACAAAGTCCCGGCGGCGCCCTATGATGTCCGGAGGGCAGCAGGTTTTCGGGCGGCCGCGGCTCGCACCAATCCGCCGCCAACCACCCGATCAGCGGTGTCCAGACACTATGATGCAGCTAGACTCGTTTTGCCTCGGCGCTGCTTGGGGCCGTCATGATCCGCAGCTTGGGGGCCGGTAACCGTGGGAATCGAATATGAAGCTGCGCTTCTTGAGCAGGGGCCTGACGCGTTCCTGTTGCTGACCGCGGACGGGACCGTGAAGTTCGCAAACTCGGCAGCGGAGCGGCTCTTCGGATATCCCCGCGAGCAGCTCCTCGATGCCCCTCACCACCACCTGCTCGCGGACGATGAACACGCCGCCTTCGGGCGGTTGTTCGGCCGGTTAGGGCGGAAGGAACACCCTGTCAGCCGGGCGTTCTCCGTCGTCGGGCGGCACCGGGACGGCCGCGAACTCCCCCTGGAAGTCAGCTGCTCGCTGGTGCGCACCGGCGCGGGTACCACCATGGCCGTCGCGGTCAGGGACGCCAGCGACCGGGAGGAATCCGACGCCGGCCGGCGGCTTGCCGTCTCACTGCTCGATGCCACGATGGAGACAATTTCCGACGGCATCGTGGTGATCTCCCGCGACGGGCAGATCACCGGCATCAATGACCAGTACCTGAAGCTGTGGAGTATGCCGACCGAATTGTTGGCCGCACAGGACCCCGGTGCCCTGGTCCGGTTTATCGCCGACCAACTGGTCGACCCGGAGGCGTTTGTAGAGCATGTGGCTGCGCTGTACGCGGATGAGGTGACGCTCAGCCACGGCGTGCTTGAGTTCACGGACGGCCGCGCAGTGGAGTTCAACTCCAGGCCGCAGAAGATCGCCGATACGATCGTCGGCCGGATCTGGAATTTCCGGGACATCACGCCGCACAGGCTGGCCCAGGACCAGGCTCGTCAGGCGATGGAGGAACTGGCCGAGCAGACCGACAGGTTCAAGCGGCTTGCCTTCCAGGATCCCCTGACGGGACTGGCCAATCGGCTGTTCTTCAAGGAACGCGCCGATGCGGCCCTGCAGACCTCGGAGCCTGTCCATGTCCTGCTGCTGGATCTGGACGACTTCAAGGAAGTCAACGACGTCCTTGGCCACCACGCAGGCGACGAGATGCTCGTGGAGATTGCCCGCCGGCTGCAGGACTGTGTGGGCCCCCACGGCACGGTCGCGCGGCTCGGCGGCGACGAATTCGTAGTGCTGCTGATCGGCTGCCGCGATGCCGACAGCGTCGCCCGCAGAGTCGTGAACGTCTTGAACCGCACGGTACTGATCGACGGACTGCACCTCCGGCCCGGCCTCAGCCTGGGCGTGGCAACCCGGACGGACGGCACGATGACGTCCGCCGAACTCTTGCGGCACGCGGATCTGGCCATGTACGCCGCCAAGGAAGCGGGGAAGAACCGCTACGTCCACTTCCGGCCGGAGATGCATGCTTCGCTGCTGGCACGTACCCGACTGACGGCAGGGCTCCGGCGGTCGGTGGAGCTCGGGCAGATCGCCGTGCACTACCAGCCCGTGGTGTCCGCCGCCGGACGCGAGGTCTTCCAGTTCGAGGCGCTGGTCCGGTGGAACTGGCAGGGCGAACTGATGGCGCCGGATAATTTCATCACGACGGCCGAACGCAGCGGCATGATCCGGGAAATCGGCGCCGAAGTGCTCCGCCGGACGTGCCTTGAACTGGGATTGTGGCTGGCGGACGACCCGTTCAGGTCCGTGGCGGTTAACGTCTCCGGTGTGCAGCTTGAACGCCGGGACTTCGCGGAACAGGTTATGGCGATCATTGAAAGCACCGGCCTGGACCCGCGCCAATTGGTGCTGGAAGTCACGGAAAGTGTGTTTTTCGACGCCCACTCGCACGTCATCGCCCAACTCGAGACGCTCCGCGAGGCCGGGATCCGGGTAGCCCTGGACGACTTCGGAACCGGCTATTCGTCCCTGGGACGGCTGCAGGAACTGCCGGTCGATATCGTCAAGATCGACAAATCCTTTGTCTCAATGGTTGTCACCGGCGCAGAAAAACTTCCGATCCTCACGTCCATGATCCACATGGCAAAGAGCCTGGGCCTGAAAGTCACTGCGGAGGGCATCGAAACTCCGGCGCAGGCCCGGTTCCTGATGGATCATCACTGTGACGCCCTTCAAGGATTCCTGTTTTCCCGGCCCCGGCCGGCCGTGGACCGGGAATCGGCGCTGCAGAATTCGGCCGCAGGCCTGGCCGTCGTCGCCGACGCTGACGCGGCTGCCGCCGCCGCGTCGGGTGTCCTGCCACGGCTGTAGCGGGAAGGGATCCCGACGCATTCCGGTCGCCGGTGCCGCGGTCCTTGCCCTGCGGGCGGCAGAGCTTATGATGCAGAGACAGCCGCGAACCGCGCACAAGACCGTGCGCGGGTTACCCGCATCCGTCGCTTAGGGGACAAACCACGCTCATGGAAACCGGATTTGCACTGGCCCTGCTGGAGCACAGCCCCGACGCCCTGCTGCTGCTGGACCAGGACGGCTCCATCTGCTTCCTGAATGCCGCTGCCGTGCAACTCTTCGGCTATACGCGCGGCCAGCTCATGGGAGCCGAGCACAGCCTGCTGCTCGCGGAAGCGTCGCGGGAACCATTCCACATCGTCCTGTCCGGTCTGGCCGCCTCCGGGACCGCCGCCGCTCCGCCGTCGCGGCCGACGTCGGGACCACCGTCGGGACCGTCGTCGGGACCGCCGTCGGGACCGTTCAAGGGTGCCGGCCGGCGGGCCGACGGCACACCGTTTCCGGTGGAAATCACCTGTTCGCTGGTCCCCGGTTGAGACCGGGCAGGCCGTCGCGTTGTCGGTCCGTGCGCGGCTCGCACCGGCAGGAATCGCCCCGTCCGGGCACCTCGCTTGTCGACGCCGGGCACCGGGCGGCCTCCGACGCCGGACCCCGGGCCGCCGAAGCGCTGCCGGCCCCGCTGCCGGACCCGCTGACGGGGTTGCCGAACGGTCCGGTCTTCAACGAACGCCTCGCCGCCGCGCTGGCCGGTCCCGATCCGGTCGAGGTGGTGCTGCTGAACCTGGACGATTTCCGGAACCTCAATGAGCTCCTCGGGCACTCCGCCGCCGACGAACTCCTCACCGAAGTGGCCAACCGGCTGCGCAATTGCGTCCGCCCGCACGATACCGTGGCCAGGCTCGGAGGCGACGAGTACGTGGTTCTCCTGGCCCAATGCCTCAACGCGGAGGCCGCCACGAAACGCATTGCGGAGTCCCTGAACGAGCCGCTCCGGGTCGGCGGATCCATGGTGCGGCCCGGCGTGAGCATGGGTCTGGCCGCCAGGACACCGCAGACGCGTGACGGAGCGGAACTGTTGCGCCAGGCACACGCCGCCATGGCCGCCGCGAAAGCCGCGGGCAAGAACACCTGGCGGCGCTTCGATCCTGCCATGCTCTCTTCCGCAGCGCAGCAGGGCCAGGGCGAGTCGGGGCTGCGGCAGGCCGTGGAACTCGGCCAGATCTCGGTCTACTACCAGCCCGTCGTCGCACCCGGCCTCGGCACCGTGGTGCAGTTCGAGGCATTCGCCCGGTGGGAATTTCGGGGTCGCGTGGTCCCGCCGAACCAGTTCCTGCCGATGGCCGAGCAGAGCGGCCTGATCCGCGAAATCGGCGACGAGGTCCTTCGCCGTGCCTGCGCCGAAATCCGGCCCTGGCTGACCGGGGACGCCGCCAACAGCGTCGCCGTGAACGTCTCCGCCCTGCAGTTCCAGCACCGTGACTTCGCCACCGATGTGCTCGCAATTGTCCGCTCCACAGGCGTGGATCCGCATCAGGTGACGCTGGAAGTGACGGAGAGCATGTTCTTCGACGCCGACCCGGACGTGCTGCGCCAGCTCGGCCGCCTGCGCCACGCCGGCGTCCGCATAGCCATGGATGACTTCGGTACCGGCTATTCGGCGCTTGGCCGGCTCAACGAACTGCCCTTGGACATCGTCAAGATCGATCGATCCTTCGTTGCCATGATCTCAACCGGCCGGGAGGACCTGCCGTTCTTTGACACCATGATCGGCGCCGCACACGCCCTGGGCCTGAGTGTGACGGCGGAAGGCGTCGAGACGGCCGTCCAGGCCCGCTATCTGATGGACCGCGGCTGTGACGCCCTGCAGGGTTACCTGTTCGCCAGGCCGGCCCCGGCGGGTGATCTCGCCGGGACCATGGAAAGCGCCCTCAACGCCATCGACAGGGTCGACGTCGCCAGCTGAGCCTACGGCGCCGTCGCCTTCACATTGTCCAGCAGTACCGTGATCGGGGCGTTGTTGGCACTGCCGGAAAGGTACGTCGTCAGCCCGACGCCCCCCGCCGTCTGGAGGGACGCCGTTGAGTCCGTCACGGAGCGCTGCCAGTTGGCCGGTTCGGCTGTCCCGACTTTCCAGATTTTGGCGCGGATGGTGGTAGTCCCGGTCCCGGTGACCTGCAGGCGCATCGCCAGGCGATCGCCCACGGCATAGTTCAGGCCGCCGATGGGGAGCGCACTCTGGATGGTGGTTTCGGCGCCGCTGGCCGTTGTCCTGATCAGCGACAGGCTCACGGCCCCCGACGAGGTCACCAGGGCCTTGGCACGGTAATCCCCCGATCCCGCAATCCTTCGGCCGACAGCCGAAAGATACAGGCCGGAGCCGGAGGCAGGTTTGTCGCTGCCGACTTCAAGGTAGAGATCGGTGGCCGAGGAACTGACCGAACCCAGATAGGCGTAATTGCCGGACCCGGCGGTGGCGACACGCAGGCGGCCCGTACCGCCGGCGACGGAATAGTTGCTCGCGTTGCCCGTCCCGGACCAGGGCCCGCCCGTCTCCGCGCTGCCGAGACCATTGCTGACCGTCCTGCTGAACGTGTCGTCGGCAAACGCCGCGCTGCCTGCCGTGACGGTGATTATCCGGATGGCCGTCGCCGTCGCTCCCCCGTTGTCCGTCACCGTCAGGGCGACGTTATAGCTGCCGGGAGCGGCATAGACGTGCGACGGCGATGGGCCGGTGCCGCTGGTGCCGTCGCCGAAGTCCCAGGCATGGGTTGCGATGCTGCCGTCGGGGTCTGTGGACGCCGACGCGTCGAACGCACACGCGAGTTCGGAGCAGGACGAGGTGAACGATGCGCTCGGAGGCACATTGCCGCCGGTCGAAACGACGCTGAAGGAATCCGTAAAGGCGCCGTTGGTGGCCACAAACCCGGCGTCCATCGCCGTGGTGGTGAACTTCAAATCCAGCAGGCCGTGACTGGGGGTCTGGTTGAGGCCGGAGTAGGCGGCGAAATACGGTGCTTCCGGATCGGCAGGATTGACGTCCCGGAGCCCCACGCCGCCCGTCCCGACCGTGGCAAAGACGGAGCCCGCCCCCTTGGCCAGCGAATTGCCCTCGTCACGCACGCAGGACGAGTTGTAGACGCCGGGTAGAAGCCCCATGCATCCCGCCGCTACCGACAGCTGCTTGCTGCGCTGATAGTGATGCTCATGGCCGTTCAGGACCAGGTCAACCTTCTTGCTGAGAAGGAGGTTGGTAACGTCCGAGCCCGCGACGCAGCTATAGATGCCGATCGAGATGCACGGCGTGTGCATGGCCGCCACCACCCAGGGAATCGACGCGGACCGGGCTCCGTCAATAGCTGCTGCCGTCCAGTTGTAGCGAGGGGTGCCGACCGAGTAGTCCCAGATTCCTTCCGCGAAAGGGATTCCCGGGGAGATGAAGATGAAGCGCGCTATTGGATTCTCTTGCGGGACATCGACGTAGTATTGCCGGGCGTAAGTTCCGACCGCTCCGGGAAGCTGGTTCGGCAGGCAAGCGCCAAAATCATTGATGTTTCCGTTCTGGCCGTTGCTTTCGTGGTTGCCCGCTACCAGTTGGAACGGAAAACCTGCTCCGGTGCGGGACGTGACAAAATCGCACCAGGACTGCTCTGTTCCGGTGGCGCCGTAGGACAGGTCGCCGAGGGCCAGATGCAGGTCCGGTTTGATCTGCCCGACCCTTGAAATGACACCGGCGGCGGCAGCGGAGCTGGAGTAATCGCCCGCCGCAGTGACATGGAGGACTCCCGGAGTTGCCGGGATGACAGCGGCTTCGGCAGTCCCGATTCCACCGGGCAGCATTTGTGCCATTACGGGACTCAGCGCCACGGAGCCAGCCAGGACAAGCGCAGCACTCGTGATCGACACCGTGACAAAATGCCGGAACCCGCCCATCCGTGTAGCCGCAAGGTAAGCCGGTGTGGACTCCCCATCTGACGTGCGCTTTTTGACGCTCATGCTGCCCCCTCGTGTGTTTTGATAGCACGATAGGCAGAGGTCCCTGCTGGGGCCCGCGTATGGGTTACCCGTCTTTTTCCGACGGGGTTCGGAGGCTACGCCGGAGAGTCGAGCTTGTCGAGGTCCTGCGCCACCATAGCTTCACTGCGCTGCCACAGACCTCGCGCGAGTCCAGCGTCGTAGGCCTGCTTGTTGGCCTTCGAGAGCCTGCGCTTCGCGTAGTAGGCGCCGGAGATCCAATCATGCCCGGGGGTGGTATTGGCCAGCCATACGAGGGTGTCTGCTCCCTGTTCGGGTGTCAGCATGAACCGGTTGAGGACCGATGTGTAAGCGACGCGCATGAAGCTGGTGGATTCGGCCGCGAAGTTTGTGGCCACACCGCCCGGGTGGAAGGCTGCCGTGGAAATGCCCGCTGCGTTGTAGCGGTTATGCAGTTCTGTGGTGAACAGGATGTTCGCAAGCTTCCCGTTGCCGTAAGCCCGGTTCGCGGAGTAGCCGTTGGTCGCGTTGAGGTCATCAAGATCCAGCTTGCCGAAGAGCGAATTGGCCACGCTGGCGGTATTGATGACCGTAGAGCGGCTGGTTGTGAGGACGTCGATCAGCTCCGTGGTCAGCAGGAAGGGAGCCAGATGGTTTACCTGGAACGTCTTCTCGTGGCCGTCCACCGTCAGTTCGCGCTCCCCCATTATGCCGCCGGCGTTATTGGCCAGGACGTCGATCCGCGGGTACTTCTCCTTCAGCTGCGCGGCCAGGGCACGGACCTGGGCGAGATCGGCGAAGTCGCTGACGAAGAAGTCCGCCCCGATCTCCTTCGCAACGTTCTCGGTCTTCTCCGCGGAACGCCCGACGACGACCACCTGTTCCCCTTGCCGGCTGAAGGTCCGTGCCGCGGAGGCGCCGATCCCGTCGCTGGCTCCGGTGATGACGATAGTGCGTTCGGGCATGCGGTGTCCTTAATCGAAGCAGTGGGCGGTATCGCTGGTTCAACGCCGGCGACGCCCCGGTTGTTCCCAACCGGACGCTCCCTCACCTTTCGCAGGTCCGGAGCAGACGC
>CAWFGT010000007.1:0-149442 GCA_963815415.1 uncultured Actinomycetota bacterium
ACACTACTTAGAGCTCGAACCCCGACAATGATCGTCGGGGTTCGAGTCTCACCAATGTTGTAACTAAAGATTTCCCACCCACCGCCCAGGCGTGAAGGTGCGGACACAAGGTTACGGCGGTCACAGCGTGGGGGAAACGCCCGGTCCCATCCCGAACCCGGAAGCTAAGACCCACAGCGCCGATGGTACTGCACCCGGGAGGGTGTGGGAGAGTAGGACGCCGCCGGACAACCATTAACGGGTCGAGAGCCCCCAACCACCAGGTTGGGGGCTCTCCCTGTTTAAGCACCCCCACCCCACCCCGACCCTCCCTCACATCCTGCGGTTGTCTGTCCCACCCTCCCGCAGATCCTGCCGGCCCGGGGCCGACCCTCCCGCAGATCCTTCGGCAGCTGTCCCGACAGGACGTGCGGGTGGTGAGGGAGCGTGCGGACAGGACGTGCGGGTGGTGAGGGAGCGTGCGGGCAGGACGTGCGGGTGGTGAGGGAGCGTTGCGCGGGTAGAGTTGGTGCCCATGGATAACCTCTTCAGCCATGCCCCCGCGGAGACCCCGGAGCCGGAACCGGCAGACGCGCTGGACCCCGTCGTTGTCACCGTGGTGGTGCCCGGCGCCGTCGCCAGGACCTTTATGGGCTTCACGGAACATACGCACTTGTGGTGGCCGCTGGAAGCCCGCAGTGTCTATGGCCCGGGATCCTATGTGGAGTTTGAGGAGAACCTGGTCCTGGAAACCGCGGACGATGGCAGGACGGCTGTCTGGGGTTCCATCGACGACTGGCAGCCTCCCTTGTCTTTCCACGCCAGCTGGCACCCGGGCACCACCGCCCTCTGGTCCACTGAACTGCGCGTGGCCTTCCGTGCGGTGGAGGGCGGTACCGAGGTCCGCCTCGTCCACTCGGGGTGGGAGGGCGCCGAGGACCCGGCCTCGACGCGCGCTGAGCACGCCGCCGGCTGGCCGATGGTGCTTCAAAGGTTCGTGCGCTTTATGGGCGGCACGGGAGACTGAGCGCGGCGGCCGAGCCTAGCGCAGCGGAACAGCGCCGACCGGCGGCACCGACGTGCTGGAACGGATGACGAACCGGGTGGGGTATGCGGTGTCCGATGCCTCGGGAATCGTCCCGGAGTTGAGTCCGGACAGCAGGCGTTCCACCGCCAGTTCGCCCTGGCCGCGGGCGTCCTGGTCGATGGTGGTCAGCCCGAAGACACCGCCAAGCTCGTGGCCGTCGATGCCGATGACGGAGAGGTCCTCGGGAACGCGGAGACCGAAGTCCCGAGCTGCGAGGATGGTGCCGATGGCCATCTCGTCCGAGGCCGCGAACACGGCCGTGGGCCGTTCGGCGGAGCCGCCCAGCAGCTGCCGGGCGGATGCGTAGGCGCCCTGAATGGTGAAGTCTGCGGACACCTGCCAGTCCGGCTGGACGGTCAGCCCGGCCTCGGCCATGGCTTTGATGAAGCCGCCCTGCCGCATGCCCGGTAGTCCGAAGTCCTTTTCGTAGTCGGAGGTGCCCGTCATATGGGCAATCCCGGTGTGTCCGAGCTGAATCAGGTGCCGGGTGGCTGCCTCGGCGATGCCGGAATCGTCGATCCGGATCGTGGACGCGCCCGGAAGCGGGCCGCCGATGCCCACGATCGGCCGGTGGATGGCCATGAGCTGCCGGATCTCAGATTCCTGCAGCACAAGGGACACCGCAATAACCGCGTCCACTCGCTTACGCAGGAGGAAGTCGTTCAGGACGCTTTGGCGGCGCGCGTGGCCTTCACTGACGTTGTACAGGGTCAGGTCATACCCGGCGTCGAGCAGGGCCGCCGAGGCCCCCTCGACCACCGCTGAAAAGTACCAGCGGTGGACCGAGGGAACCACGATCCCGACATTGTGCGTCCGCCCCGAGGCGAGGCTGGAGGCGTGGTAGGACAGCACAAAACCGAGGTCTGCGGCAGCGCGCTGGGCCAGGTCCCGGCTGCGGGCGGAGACATTGCCCCTGCCGCTCAAGGCACGGGAGACGGTGGCGATGGAGAGGCCGGACCGTTCCGCAACGTCCTTGATGCCCGGCATTTCTAGCTTTCCGTGTCCTCTAGGTCGATTTTCAGCCATACAGTTTCCCCTGAGCCTAGCCGACGGTCGGCATCGACTTCACCGGCCATGACATAGCCGGTTTCGGGATTAGGGGTGCTGCGCACCAGCACCTGTCCGGCCGGCAGTTCCACGGACTCGTGGCCCATGTTCATCAGGACGGCTGTCGTCCCGTTCAGGAACGCCAGGCTGGTCCCCGTGCACCAGTCCTCCATCCAGGACAGGGAGCCCTGACCGAGCCCGAGCTCGCGCCGCAGGGCCAGCATCCGGCGGTACAGGTTAAGGTGCGACGTCGGCGACGCGGCCTGCGCGTCGCGCGCCAGAGCGTCAAAACTCGCCGGCAGCGGCAGCCATGGATCCTGGCCGCTGCCAAACCCGGCGTGAAGTTCTCCGGAGCGCCACGGCAGCGGCACGCGACAGCCATCCCTGCCCAGCCGCTCACCGGCAGTTCGGGCAAACGTGGGGTCCTGCCGCTGGCTGTCCGGGATATCGATGCCGTCCGGCAGGCCGAGCTCCTCGCCCTGGTAGAGGTAGGCGCCGCCCGGCAGACCCAGCATGAAAAGTGACGCGGCAGCGGCCCGGGCTCGTCCGAGCTCCTCGTCCGGCTGCGGGTCGAAGACGCCGATGCCGTCACCGTCGCGGGGCGCCGGGCCGTGGTAGCCGAACCGCGTGGCGTGCCGGACGACGTCGTGGTTCGACAGCACCCAGGTGGTGGGGGCGCCGACCGAATCGAGCGCTGTGAGAGATTCCGTCACGACGTAGCGCAGGCGACCGAGGTCGAGGCCCGCATGCAGGTATGGGAAGTTGAAGGCCTGGTGCATTTCGTCCGGGCGGACCCAGTCGGAGAGCCGGGCGAGCGGTTCGACGTTCGCCTCGGCGCAAAGGATCTTGTCCGGGCCGTACTCGGCGAGGATCTTCCGCCACTCGCGGTAGATGTCGTGCACTGCCGGCTGCCCGAACATCGGAGCCTCGTGGCCGGGGAACTCCCAGGTGCTGGCCCCGTCGGCCCGGCCGCCCCACTCCGGCAGGCCCTTGGCCTTGACCAGGGCGTGGGCGACGTCCACGCGGAAGCCGGCGACGCCACGGTCCAGCCAGAAGCGGAGCACGCGGGCGAACTCGGCGTGGACGGCGTCGTTGTCCCAGTTGAAATCGGGCTGCGAGGAATCGAACAGGTGCAGGTACCACTGGCCCGGGGTGCCGTCAGGTTCGGTGATCCGGGTCCAGGCCGGACCGCCGAAGTGGGACTGCCAGTTGTTCGGCGCCTCGTCGCCCGACTCGCCACGGCCGTCGCGGAAGATGAAGAGGTCCCGCTCGGGGCTGTCGGCGGGAGCGGCCAGGGCAGCCTGGAAGGCCTGGTGCTGATCGGAGCAGTGGTTGGGCACGAGGTCAACGATCATGCGCAGGCCGAGCCGGTTGGATTCGGCGATCATGGCATCAAAGTCCGCCAGCGTGCCGAAGAGCGGGTCAACGTCGCAGTAGTCGCTGACGTCGTAGCCGGCGTCCCGCTGCGGGGAGCGGTAGAACGGGGACAGCCAGACGGCGTCCACATCCAGTTCCGCCAGCCGGGGAAGCTCGGCCGTGATGCCGGCGAGATCGCCGATTCCGTCGCCGTTCAGGTCGCGAAAAGACCGCGGGTAGATCTGGTAGATAACGGCCGAGCGCCACCACCCCGGGGTGGTGTCTGCGGGGTGGACCGGCGTCAACGGACCGGTCTGGGGGCTGGCCTGTGCAGCGTGGGCGGTGAGTACTGAATCAACGGACATGGCGGCAATCGTATGCCCGAAACCCGTGAAATGAAAGCGCTTCCAGTGATTTTTGTCACCATGGGATTAGCCAGTGAATGGACTATCCGGCCCATTGCCGCAGCGCTGCCTCGCCGCAGAGACGGCAGGATTGGTGGGGTCGGTTGAGCTGTCCTCTCGTAAAAGGTCTCGACGGTCTACTGATCAGTAGGATAGCCAGAGTTGAAAACGCTTGCAGAGGCACGACGGCGGCGCGTTTTCCCCACTTTGACCGGGTCCGGCTGTGTCTTCCCCCGGATCGCCGGACCAACCAGCCTTCGGCGCCGCAACATGGGGAATCTCAGCGGCCACGGCGCCGCAGCGGCCGTGCGGGTGCTGCCGGGCGTCAGGATGCCGGACGCCCGCACCTAGACTGAAGGCGGGATTCCGAGGATGTGGAGAGATCTTGACTATTGCTGACGAGCTCACGGCCGCCCTGGGCCGGGCCAAGGTGGCGGTGGATGCCGCCACCCTGGCCGCCTACGCCGTGGATCAGGCGCCGGTCCTGGACTACCGGCTGCCGCAGGCCGTGGTCCTGGCCGAATCGATCGAAGACGTCCAGGCCACCGTCAGCGCGTGCGCCGCCCGCGGCGTGGCCGTGGTGGCCCGGGGCGCCGGCACCGGGGTCTCCGGCGGGGCCCACGCCACCGAGGGTTGCATCGTGCTGAGCCTGGAACGGATGAACCGCATCCTGGACCTTAATCCGGAGGACGAGACCGCCGTCGTCGAACCCGGGGTCATCAACGCGGACCTCAACGCCGCCGCCGCCGCGCACGGGCTGATGTATGCCCCGGATCCGGCCAGCTTCCGGATCTCCACGATCGGCGGCAACGTCGCCACCAATGCCGGGGGGCTGCGCTGCGCCAAGTACGGTGTCACCCGGGACTCCGTCCTGGCACTCGACGTTGTGCTCGCGGACGGGTCCCTCATCCATACCGGCCACCAGACCTTTAAAGGGGTTGCCGGCTACGACCTGACCGGGCTGTTTGTCGGCTCCGAGGGCACGCTGGGGATCGTGGTCGGGGTTACCGTCCGGCTCCGGTACCTGCCGCGCGAGGTCCACACGATTGCCGCGTTCTACCCTGATTTCCGCAGCGCCGCCGCCGGGGTCCTGGCCGTCGGCAAGGCACGGGTCCAGCCGGCCATTATGGAATTGCTCGACGGCGGCACGCTCACCCAGCTCGATGAGCTCCACGGCTCGGACCTCGCCGCACGGGGCGCCTCCCTGCTCCTGATCCAGACCGACGGCTTCGGAGCTGCCGCCGAGGCCGCCGCCATCCGCAGTGCGCTCGCCGCCGGCGTTGCCGTGGTGACCGCCGAGGCCAACGCGGAGGCCGAATATCTGGTGGAGTTGCGGCGCAACAGCCGCGGCGTCGAAGTGGACGATCAGTACCGGGTGGGCGAGGACGTCGCCGTGCCGCGGTCACAGCTGGTGAACTACGTGGCCGCCCTGGACACCATCGCCGCGGCGCATGGCGTCCGGCTCAAGGTCGTCGCGCACGCGGGCGACGGGAACCTGCACCCCACCTTCTGGGTGGATCGGGTCGCGGACCGGGTGGACGAGGACGCCATGGAGCGCCTGGGCACCGCCCTGGACGAGTCCATTGCCGTGGCCCTGGCGATGGGCGGCACCATCACCGGCGAGCACGGGATCGGCCAGTACAAGCTGCGCTGGCTCGGTCTCGAGCAAAAAGCCCCGGTGCGGGAACTGCAGCGCCGGATCAAGGACCTGTTCGATCCCGCCGGCATCCTCAACCCCGGCAAAGCGATTTAGCCGACGGCCCCGGTTTCAGTCGTCGACGTCCGGGTATTCCTCGGCGGACTCATCGGCCCCGTAGCGGGACTCCTCAGTTTCGGCCTCGAGGATCTTGAGCAGTTCGGTATCCGGGTTGAGCATGATCGCGGCCTCGTCCCGGCGGTGGCGCAGTTCGGAATCGATGTAGGACTGGACCGCCTCGGCCAGCGGGATGTGGCGGTTCTCCCGCTCGGAGATGTACCAGCGGTGCTCCAGGATTTCGTGGACGGCCTCGGCCGGTTCGAGTTTGCCGGAGAGGTCCCGGGGGATGGACCGCACGATCGGTTCGAAGATCTGGCTGACCCACAGGTGCGCGCTGTATTCCTCGTCCATGCCGGGGTTGTTGTCCGCCCGGAACGAGTCCATGTCATTCAGGAGCCGGCGGGCCTGGTTTTCCTGGGCGTCCAGGCCGGTCAGGCGCAGGAGCCGGCGCTGGTGGTGCCCGGCATCCACCACCTTGGGCTGAAGCTGGATGGTGGAACCGTTCTGGGTGGTCTTGATCGCGTATTCCTCGACGTCGAAGCCGAGCTCGTTGAGCTTGCGGATCCGGGCCGCCACGCGCCAGCGGTCACCGATCTCGAAGGATTCCTTCGCGGTGAGCTCGGTCCACAGCCGGCGGTAGCTGTCCATAATGAGCTCGCTCGTGGCGACGGGGTCCACTTTTTCCTCGATCAGGCCGCCGTCGAGGAGGTCCATCAGCTCACCGGCGATGTTGACCCGGGCGATCTCCAGATCGTACTCGCGCTGGCCGGTGGACAGATCGGGATACAGCTCGCCGGTTTCGGCGTCGACCAGGTAGGCGGCGAACGCGCCGGCGTCGCGGCGGAACAAGGTGTTCGAGAGCGAGACGTCGCCCCAGTAGAAGCCGATCAGGTGCAGGCGGACCAGCAGCAATGCCTGGGCGTCGATCAGGCGGGTGAGCGTGTCCTTGCGCAGCATCTGTGAAAACAGGGCCCGGTACGGCATCGAGAACTTCAGGTGCCGGGTGACCAGCACCGGGTTCAGCGGCCGGCCTTCCGGGGTGGTGCGTCCGGTGATGACGGCGACGGGCTCCACGCAGGGGACGTCCAGCCGGGCCAGCTTGCGCAGCATGTGGTACTCGTGGCGGGCGACGTGTTCCGAGGTCTCCTTGATGGCGATCACCGACCCGCCGAGGTGGGCGAAGCGTACGATGTGCCGGGAGATGCCGCGGGGGAGGGCGGCGAGGTAGTGCGCCGGCCAGTCCTCCAGGGCGATATGCCACGGCAGGTCCAGCAGTTCCGGTTCGGTCGCGGCGGCCGTGATGCTCAGCGAACTTGAGGCGACGGACTTGTCATCGTTGGCGCTGGCGGCTTCGAACCGCGGCAGCTTGCCGATCTGGCCATAGTCGGTCGGCTCGTCGTGCCACTGGGCGTTGTTATCCTCGGTCATGAATCGATTCTTCCGTATGAGGGGCAACGGCCCTAACGAAAGGGCCCCGGCCTGCAATCTGGGGTCTGCTTAACGGCCGACGGCGGCCCTTCCGCTATGGGAGGACCGCCGTCGGACGTGTGCTGCTGAAAATCAGTCGCCCAGGCGCAATCCGGTCTGGGTGTCGAACAGGTGCACGTGGCCGGACTGCGGACGCACGAAGATGGTGTCGCCCTTCATCGGGGGGCGGCGGCCGTCGACGCGTGCCACCATGTCGTGGCTCTGGCCGTCCAGAATGGTGTGGCCGTAGACGTAGGCGTCGGCGCCGAGTTCCTCGACGACGTCGACCTCAACCTGGATGCCTTCGCCTTCCGGCGCGGTCTCGAGGTCTTCCGGGCGGGAACCGAGGGTGACGGTCTTGCCGTGAGCGGACTTGAGGACGTCCTGCGGGACCGGGAACACCGTGCCGCCGAACTGCACGCCGCCGTCGACGACCGGCAGTTCCAGCAGGTTCATGGCGGGGGAGCCGATGAAGCCGGCAACAAAGACATTCTTCGGCTTGTCGTACAGGTTGCGGGGGGTGTCCACCTGCATCAGCAGGCCGTCCTTGAGGACTGCGACGCGGTCGCCCATGGTCATGGCCTCGACCTGGTCGTGGGTCACGTAGACGGTGGTGACGCCCAGGCGGCGGGTCAGGGACGCGATCTGGGTGCGGGTCTGGACACGGAGCTTGGCGTCCAGGTTGGAGAGCGGCTCGTCCATGAGGAAGACCTGCGGGTTGCGGACGATGGCGCGGCCCATGGCGACGCGCTGACGCTGGCCACCGGAGAGGGCCTTCGGCTTGCGGTCCAGGTACGGCTCGAGGTCAAGGAGCTTGGCGGCTTCGCGGACGCGCTCGGCACGCTCTTCCTTGCCGACGCCGGCGATCTTGAGGGCGAAGCCCATGTTGTCGGCGACCGTCATGTGCGGGTACAGCGCGTAGTTCTGGAAGACCATGGCGATGTCGCGGTCCTTCGGCGGAACGTCGGTGACGTCGCGGTCGCCAATGAGGATCCGGCCGGAGTTGACGTCCTCAAGACCTGCGAGCATACGCAGGGAGGTCGACTTGCCGCAGCCGGAGGGGCCGACGAGGACGAGGAATTCGCCATCGGCGATGTCGATGTTGAGCTTATCGACGGCGGGCTTGTCAGTGCCCGGGTACAGACGTGTCGCATTATCAAAAGTAACTGTAGCCACAGTTATCAATCCCTTCACCGGCAGGTACGTGCCGGACGATCCGTTGTGAATGGTTCATGGTATTCAGTTGTGTCTCCACAAGCGTACTCCCCGGCCGAAGCCGAGGAGTATTTTGTGGTGCCGCACGGTATGTGTGCGCCGCATCACATAAAGAGTATGTCAGACATGTGGAGAAAAGTTAAAAATGTTACGAACGCCACATGTGATTCCGCTTACGGCCCGGGCCGGTCAGGCTAGCTCAGGCGTCGACGGCCTGCTTCCGCTCGCGCAGGAGCGCCTCCAGGAAGTCGCCGATCCGGGCCGGGGATTCCACCCGGAACTCGGCCTGGGTGAAGTCCGAACCCACCTTGAGGCCCAGGTCGCCGGGCACCAGACGGCCGAGGGCGTCCTCATCGGTGGTGTCGTCGCCGGCGAAGACCACGGCTGCGGCACCGGTGGCCTGGCGCAGGAAGTCCACGCCTTCACCCTTGGTGGCGTTGACCACCGAGGTTTCCAGGACCCGGTGGCCGGTCTTGAGGAAGACCCCGGGGCGGTCCTGCAGGACCGTCCGGGCGGCGGACACCGCGTCCTCCGCCACGTCGTCGTCGGCCAGCCGGGTGTGCAGCACGACGCCGGCCGGTTTGTCTTCCAGCAACGTCCCCGGGGCCACCTCCACGATGCTCTCGAGTTCTTTACGCACGGCCGCCAGCAGGTCCCGCTGGGCGTCATCAAGCATCAGTTCCGCGGAACCGGGTCCCATCCAGACTTCGGCGCCGTGGCTGCCGATGAGCAGCGTCTTCTCCGGCGGCGACGCGACCAGCCGCAGGCTGTCCAGCGCCCGCCCGGAGATGAGTGCCGTCGTCGTCCGCGGCAGCTCTGCCAGGGCGGCGAAGGCCGCCGCCGAGCGCGGGAGGGCCCGGGCGTCGCCCGCACGATCGACCAGGGGCGCCATGGTGCCGTCAAAGTCCATCGCCACGAGCAGGTGTTCGACGCCGGCAACCCGGCGCACCGCCTCCAGCAGCTCCGGTGCGAGCGGGACGGGCGCGGCGTCCGGGTTGTTGGCGCGGGGGTTCCCGCTACCGGATTCGTCAGGAGTCATCGCGGATCACCTTTTCTTCGAGGGCGGCCAGGAAGTCGGAGGACCAGAGGTCGACGTCGTGATCCAGGATCTGCTTGCGCATTGACCGCATCCGGCGTGCTGCCTCGGTGGGCTGCATGTCGACGGCCTTCATGATGGCGGCCTTGAGGCCGTCGATGTCGTGCGGGTTGATCAGCAGCGCCTGCTTGAGCTGGTCGGCGGCGCCGGCGAATTCACTCAGCACCAGGGCGCCGTCGTTGTTGGTGCGCGCAGTCACGTATTCCTTGGCGACGAGGTTCATGCCGTCGCGCAGCGCCGTCACCAGCATGACGTCGGCGGCCAGGTACAGCGCCACCATCTCCTCCACCGGGTAGCTGTGGTGCAGGTAGCGGACGGCGGTGTTCTGGATGGTGTCGTAGGTGCCGTTGATGTGGCCCACGGTGCCCTCGACTTCTTCGCGCAGGATCCGGTAGTGCTCCACCCGTTCCCGGCTGGGGCTGGCCACCTGGATGAGCGCGGCGTCTTCCACGGTCACCTTGCCGTCGGCGAGCAGTTCCTCGTAGGCCTTAAGCCGGTGCCGGATGCCCTTGGTGTAGTCGAGGCGGTCCACGCCGAGCAGGATGGTTTTCGGATTGCCGAGGTCCTCGCGGATCTGGCGGGCGCGCTCGATGATCTCGGGCCGCTTGGCGAGCTCGCTGATCTGCTTGACGTCGATGGAAATGGGGAACGCCTGGGCGCGGGAGATGTGGGTCGTCTTCCCGTCCGGGCCCTTGACGTGGATCTGCTGCTGCTTGACGCTGGCGCCGAGGAAGCGGCGGGCGGAGCGCATGAAGTTGCCTGCATCGCTGCTGCGCTGGAAGCCCACGAGGTCGGCGCCCAGCAGGCCGTCGATGATTGCGCGGCGCCAGGGGAGCTGCGCAAAAATCTCCGGCGGCGGGAACGGGATGTGGTTGAAGAAGCCGATCTTCAGGTCCGGGCGCGCCTCGCGGAGCATTTTCGGGACAAGTTGGAGCTGGTAGTCCTGGACCCAGACGGTGGCGCCCTGGGCCGCGTAGCGTGCCGCGGCGTCGGCGAACCGTTTATTGATCTTCCGGTAGGAGTCCCACCAGGTCCGGTGGAACTCCGGCGCGGCAATCACGTCGTGATAGAGCGGCCAGATCGTGGCGTTGGAGAATCCCTCGTAGAACAACTCGACGTCCTGCGTGCTCAGGTGAACCGGCACGAGGTCTATGCCGCCGTGGCTGAAGGGCTCAAGCGTCTCGTCGGGGGCCCCGTGCCAGCCGACCCAGGCGCCGTCGGTTTTGGTCATCATCGGCGCCAGCGCCGTGACAAGTCCGCCTGGCGAGCGGCGCCAGCCGTCCTCGCAGCCGACTTCGTCGGGCGAGCAGCGGTCGACTGGCAGGCGGTTGGAAACCACCATGAAGTCGTATTGTCCGGCGGTCTGCGCCGGGTCCGAACCGGCGTGACCGGTGCGTGCGGATGCTTCCATGTGGTGCCCCCTGGGGTGCTCGTGGCTCTTGACCCACCCTATCGGGGCGGAATCATCCCTGCTATCCGCCCGTTGGTCCAGAGGAGAGAAGTTGAAGGCGCAAGCTCCCGGGTTTCTCGCCTAAAATGATGAAGTTGCCATCCAGTGGACCATCCACGGCCGATCGACACGAGGAATGAATGAGCCCCGCAAACGAATCCCGACCGTCCAAGGCGGAGCGCACTGCCGCGGCCCGCGAAAAAGCCCGCGAGATCCGCGAAGCGCAGATGAAGAAAGACAAGCGCACCAAGCTGCTGGTCGGCTGGGGCATTGTGGTGGCGGTTGTGGCCATCCTCGCCATCGTGGCGCTCGTCGTGACGTCCAATGTGCGGAATAACGCTCCGATCGCTGATGAAGGCCCCACCCCGGCCAACGGCAACGTCCACGGCGGTGTGACCCTGCTGGCCAACACCGAGGTCGCCAAGTCCGAGCCGGCCACCGTTAACATTGCGGATCTGCCCGCCGCCCCGGAAACCCCGCCGACGACGGTCACCGCCCCGGGCGCAGAAGCCGAAGCCGGCAAGCCGGTCAAGGTGGTCCTCTACATCGACTTCATCTGCCCGGTCTGCAAGTCCTTCGAAACGCAGTACAACGAGCTGCTCACGCAGCAGCGCAATGACGGCAAGATCACGGTGGAATACCGTCCACTCGGCTTCCTGGACAACCGCTCGACCACTAACTACTCCTCGCGCGCGGCCAACGCCGCCGCCTGCGTGGTGGATGAATCGCCGGAGAAGTACAAGGAATTCGTCGACGCCCTGTTCGACAAGCAGCCGGCTGAAGGCGGCGCCGGCCTGCCGGACACCGAGCTGAAGAAGATGGCCACCGATATCGGAGCCAAGAGCATCGACACGTGCGTGGACGAGAAGACCTACCGTCCCTACGTGAAGCACACCACGCTGGAAGCCGCCGCGATCGGCGTCACCGGCACGCCGACCGTGTTCGTGGACGGCCAGCAGTGGGGCAAGGGCGAGAGCGCCCAGACCCCGTTCGAAGAGTTCCTGCAGGCCGCGATCGACGCCAAGCAGTAAGCTCACGCCCGACGCGGCACCCGCAGAAAGCCCGCCCCGGATCCGTCCGGGGCGGGCTTTCCGCTTCCCGGCTCAACCCGACGGCTTGGCGCGTTTTTACCACCGGGCGTCCGTGGGCTAACCTTATCTAGCGCCCGGGCACCCGCCGTTCTTCGGCCGGGGGACCGCCGCGCAGGAATGCCTCCTTAGCTCAGTTGGCCAGAGCACCGCTCTTGTAAAGCGGGGGTCGTCGGTTCGAATCCGACAGGGGGCCCTACAAAACCCCTCCGTTCCGGTGATTTGCCCGGAACGGAGGGGTTCTTGCGTGCCTGCGGGAATGCGCGCCGGGTGGTGCGGCGCCGGCCCGCCGCACCACCCGGCCTTACCACCAGGGCGTGAAATGCCAGGTACAGATGATTGCGGCCGTGCCGCGGGCGCTGTTGCCGACGGAATCGGCGGCACACGTGAACTTGAAGGACGCTGCGCCGACGTGCAGATCAAAACCGGCGGACTCGTTGGGGTCCGGGACGAACTCCGGTGACGGTGCCGGGGTGATGTAGACCGTCCGGTAGAGCGCGACTTCCTGGCAACCGGTCAGGACCAGGGCGCCGCCGACAATCAGGACGCCGGCGATCAGCCGCCGTGGCCCGGCGGGGTGCAGGCTGCTCATGTGCCGTGATGCGGAACCGCGCCTGACCGCCTCCGCGAGGGATGCCGGGGACTGGATGCGCATACCGGCGCGTAAATAAATTGAACCTTCATATCCTCTGTACCTATGTCGAAGTACCTGCGTCGAACCAAAGCGTGGACCGGATTTCCTTCCGGGCATACGGTCCCACGCTCCAGTCTGGGGGAGGGGTCGGACATTGTGCGGGGATCCTCACGGTCCCGGTCCCGGGACGTAGGACCCTAGACCCCGTCATGAACGGGGTGGACCCTGACGGCATGAGCGAATCGGCACCGGAGACCACTCCGGAGATCACAACCACCCAACTTCAGGAGCATCCGACGGCGATGGTCCGGGAGAAAGTGCCCATGCAGGAACTGACAGGGTTCTTCGGCAGGGCCTTCTCCTCCGTGATGGCCGCCGTCCAACAAAAGGGACTCCAACCGGACGGGCCGCCGTACGGGATGTACCGCGGGCTGCCCTCCGACGTGATCGACGTCGAGGCCGGATTCCCGCTGGCGGCTCCGTTCCCTGCGCAGGGCCCGGAAGGCGTCACCGTTGACGGTGGCCACGGCGAGAGCCTGGTGGCGGGCGGGTCATTCCCCGCAGGCCCCGCGTATGAGGCGGTGCATACCGGCCCGTACGATGCCCTTCCCCAGACCTACGAGGCCCTCCAGGCCCGGATGAAGGCCGACGGCGCCGCCCCGGCCGAGGTGATGTGGGAGTTCTACGTCACCGACCCGGAGACCGAGCCGGACCCCGCCAAGTGGCGGACGCGCGTTATCTGGCCGACCGCCTGACCGGCACCGGAAGTTCTCGGCCGGGCAGCGTCACAGGGCGGCCCGGTGGGGCCGATTTCGGGGCATCGGGACATAACTTGTAGGCTTCGCCACACTTTTCTTGATCTGCGCGCGTAATGTCCTAAACTGCATCACTGAGGTGCCTGAAATGGCGCTATGCAGCAACGAAAGCGAACCCCCATGGCTACCGATTACGACGCCCCCCGCAAGACAGAAGAAGACTCCTCCGAATCCCTGGAGGCCCTGCAGGCGTCCCGTGGCGGCGGGGCCCAGACGGCTGTTATCGACCTTGACGAGAACGACACCGCTGAAGGCATCGACCTTCCCGGCGCGGATCTGTCCGGCGAAGAACTGACCGTCATTGTTGTTCCGGAACAGTCCGACGAATTCACCTGCTACTCCTGCTTCCTGGTCCGGCACCGGTCCCAGGTGGCCAAGGAAAAGAACGGCATGAAGTACTGCCGCGACTGCGAAGGCTAAAACCCCGCAACCGGACTTCTGTGCCGGTCCGATGCCGGGCTTCATTACTTTCTTGTGATGGAGCCCGGTGCAATTTAACGGTTGGGCGCCGGTCCGTCCGCGGCCATCGATTCCGCCCGGGAACACTCCTAATCTGGAGGTATCTCATCCATTGAGGGGGCGGCCCACATGAAGAAATTCCGAGCGCTGTTGATGGCGATCCTGCTGGCGGCAGGATCGGGGCTGGTGGCGCCCGGCCCGGCCACGGCCGCGGCGGCAGGGCCCTACTGCGGGCTGACGTGGGGGTCGCTCATGAAATCGGATTCCTCGACCGGGACGGTGGCTACCTATCCTCGCGTCACAAACGTCCGCACGGGTCAGCACTACTGCTTTGACCGGATGGTGGTTGACCTCGGCGGAAAGGTGGCCGGCTACACGGTCCGGTATGTGCCCCAGGTGGTCCAGGACGGCTCCGGGTTCCCTGTCCCGCTGCGCGGCAACGCGTTCCTCCAGGTCACCGTCAACGCTCCCGCATATGACGAAAACGGCAATCCCACCTATACCCCGGCGGATAAGAGAGAACTGACCAACGTCACCGGGTACCAGACGTTCCGGCAGTTGGCTGACGCCGGTAGTTTTGAGGGGTATACCACCGTCGGGGTGGGCGTCCGGGGGCGCCTGCCGTTCCGGGTGTTTACCCTGGACGGGCCGGGGACCGGCTCGCGCCTGGTGGTGGATGTCGCGCACTTCTGGTGAGGACGACGGCGGTGCAGCCGGTCCCGTGGGCCGGCTGCACCGGTGCGCTCAGGCCTGAAGAGCGGCCTACGCTGACTTCAGTTCGGCGCGCAGCGGATACTCATTGCCGTCCAGGACCTGCTGCACGCAGCGGCGGGTACCCGGGTTGAGCAGGATCGGCGCCATGAGGTTCACGGTGGTGGCCTCGGGGGAGTGGTTGACCACGACGAGGATCTGGGGCGCCTCGCCCTGCTCCAGTTCCAGCTCGGCGAGCAGCCGGGCCGGAATGGGCGGGGCGTAGCCGGGAACGAAGACGGACGCGTCGGCCAGGAACAGCCGGACCGGGACCGGTTCCGTGCTCTCCAGCGCGTAGAGCCCGGCGGCGCCGTCGACGGCCCGCAGCGAGAAATCGTGGGCGCTCTCGAGCCCCGGCAGGGGCGCGGTGAACGTAACGGGAGTGTTCATCACGGCGGTGCTCACCGGAGGAAGTCCATCAGGGTGGGCTGCAGGACCCGGGCGGTGGCGGCCAGCGCCACCTGGTAGTTGTTTTCCTGCAGTTTCAGGTCCAGGATCACGCTGCCCAGATCCAATTTCTCAATGCCTGTCCGCTGTGCGTCCAAGGAACTCTCCAATTCAAGATTCACGGTGCCGGCGCGTTCCAGCCGTGATTGCTGTACTCCTATTTCAGCACGTCCGGCAATAACGGTGTTCAGTCTGGCGTTCACGTCGGCCAGTTGGGGCGTGACGTCGTTGCCTGCCCGGAGGTTCGCCGCCATCCCGGCGACGACGGCGAAGATGCTCTCCGCGCCGTCGCCGAAGAGCTTGGCGCCGTCGGCGTCGACCCGCACGGTCTCGGTTTCGCTGATGCGCCGTTGTACGGTGCTGTCCGGGGTGCCGGTGAACTGCGGCGGCATGGCGTCGGTGAAGGCGCCGGCGGCGTCCGAGGTGCCGGCGAAAATGCTGCGGCCTTGATACTTCGTGTTGGCAAGGGAGAGCAGGTCCTTGTTCAGGGCCTCGAATTCGGACGCGATGGCGTCCTTGGCGGTCTGGTTCATGGTCCCGTTGCCGGCCTGCACGGTCAGGTCCCGGATCTTGTTCAGCACATTGGTGGCCTGGCCGAGGGCGGCGTCGGCCGTCGTGAGCCAGCCCCCGCCGTCGTCGATGTTCCGTCCGTACTGGGCGGCAGCAGCCTGCAGGGCGCGGGTCTGCAGCGCCTGGCTGGTGGCGGCGGGATCGTCGGACGGGCGCTTGAGCCGGTTCAGCGTCATCGCCTGTTCCTGCACGTCCGCAAGCTTGGACTGGTTGGCCTGCAGCGCACGCTGCGCGGTGGCGGTGGTGGTCAGGTTGGTTACCCGGTTCAGCATGGTTATCGTCCTACGAGTCCGGTGCGGTTGATGAGGACGTCCAGGGCCTCGTCGATGGCGGTCATGACCCGGGCAGCGGCCTGGTAGGCGTGCTGGTTGGTGAGCAGGCTGATGTTTTCCTCGTCCAGGCTCACAGACGCCGACGACGCGCGGGCGCTCAGCGCCGAGGTCTCCGCTGCCGTGGTCAGGGCTTCGTGCTGCTGCGCGCTGCGGGAGTCGACGCCGATCCGGGCGACCGTCCGCTGCCACAACGCATCGGGGGAGTCGGTGCCGACGCCGAGCTGGGCGATCCTGTCCGCGACGCTGCCGTCCTTCGCGCCGGAGGCGGGATTCGCGACGGCGATGCCGTCCACGTCCGTGGGCAGGACCGTGATGCCCTTGGCCGCGGTGCTCCCGGCCGTCACGCCGAAGAAGGCGTGCCCGGTGGTGCCGTCCGTGATCCGGCCGCCACTGTGGACAGTGTTGACGTCGTTGATGAGTTTGGTGGCGAAGTCGTTGAACGCAGCCGCGGTGGTCGCGAGGGTGCCACCGTTGTCCGCCGGCGCCAGCACGGTGAGTGCCCCGGCGATCTGGCCGCCGGAGACGGGGACCGCCGTGCCGGGCCGGTCGGCCCATTCGAGCTGCACGGTGGCGCCGAGGGCGGCCGGCGTGCTGCCGGTGAGCGCCAAGGCCCGCGCGGAGCTTCCCGTCACGAGGGCGTTGCCGCCGACGTGGACGTCGACCGTGCCGTCGGCCTGTTCGCGGACGGTGCCGCCGGCCAGCCGGGCGATGGTTTCGGTCAGTTTGGCACGGGCATCGATCAGCTCATTGGCGGATCCGCCGGCGGCGATGGTGGAGCGGATGGTGGTGTTGTAGGCAGCGACCTGGGTGGCGGCGGCGTTGACGGTGGTGACGGCGTCCTGGGCCTGGCCGCGGGTGCTCTGCCACTGCGTTTCGAGGGCGGTGTAGGCGTTGGAGATCTTGCCCGCCAGGGTGGTGGCGGCGGCGAGCAGCACGCCTGCCGGGGCGGGTTCGCCGGGCTGGTTCGCGGCGCCCTGCCAGCCGGCCCAGAATTCCTGCAGGGAGGCGGAGATGCCGTTGTCGCCGGGTTCCTGCAGCACGCCTTCGACGCTTTGGAGGGCGGCGGAGCGGGCGCCGGCGTAACCGGCCTGGGCGCCGGCGGTGCGGACGCCGCCGTCGAGCACGCTGCTGCCGAGACGGGCGATCGCGTCCACGGACACACCCTGCCCGGCGGCCGGCGTGTTGACGCCGAACAGTCCCTGCGCCGGTGCGGCCAGGGACGACTGCTCCACCCGCTGCCGGGTGTACCCCTCGGTGGCGGCGTTGGCGATGTTCTGGCCGGCGACGTTCATGCCCTGCCGGGCCGCGGTCAGGCCGCGGTAGGCGGTATTCAGTGCGCCGAAGGTGCTCACGGTCTGGTCCTTAGAACTGGCGGTCGAAGATGCGGGAGCCGGCGGCGGCGCCGGTCTTGCCGTGGGAATCGTAGGTGCCGGCGGTGGCGGGGCGCAGGTCGGCGAGGGATTCCTGCGTGGAGCGGACCGCGGTGCGCAGGTACTGCTCGTTGGAGTCGCGGAGTTCCTTGATGAGCGTGGTCTGGCGGGTCAGCGCGGTCAGGTGCGCGGTGAGGATTTCCGCCCACGGCCCGTCCGGGGCGGCGTCCACCAGCTGGCCGAGGGTGGCGTCCGCGGGCAGGCCCCACGCTTCGGCCACGACGGAGGCCTCGATGGTGCGGGCCAGGCTGGCCTTGCCGAGGTGCTCCAGGACCTGTTCCACCTCGCGGGTGCCGTGCGGCAGCCAGCGGGATTTTCCGGAAGTGAGCAGCAGCTGCTCTTCTTCGAGTTTGAAAGTCAGAACGTCCAGGAGTTCGCGTTCGCGCCACAGCAGGGCTGAAAGTTCGTGGATGGCCATGGTCCGGAAGGCTCCCTTGGATGACTGTTGAGGCGGCAATGGCGGACGGGATTCCTGCCACCAAAATCGCCGCCATTAGTTGGGTTCACCAGAACTATCGGCAGTGGTTCGTGATCGGTTAGTTACATCGAGGGGATTCCCGGATGCGCCGGCTCTTCTGCCGGTGGCGATCCCGTCGTAGGCTCGCAACGGAAGCCGCTCATCTAAGGGGAGACACATGACGCCCGCGCCACGCACCTACTGGTCAAGCACGCTCAACGAGGACCCCGCCGCGGGCCCGCCCGCCACCACCGGCCCCGCCCGGACCGAGCACTACGACGTTGTGATCATCGGCGGCGGAAACGCCGGAATCTCGCTCGCGGCACGGCTGCGACGGTACGGGATCCGCGACGTCGTGATCGTCGAACCCAGCGAACGCCACCTCTACCAGCCGCTGTTCTCGCACATCGGCGGCGGCACCGCCCGGGCGGAGGAAGCCTACCGCCGGCAGGCGGACGTGATGCCCAAGGGCGTCCGCTGGATCCGGGACGCAGCCGTGGACATCACGCCCGACGCGAAGACGGTCCGGCTCGCCTCCGGCACGGCGCTCGCCTACCGGCACCTGGTGATCTGTCCCGGGATGCGCCTGGACTGGGACGCCGTTCCCGGGCTGGCCGCGGCGATGGACACCCCCAACGTCTCCTCCAACTACGTCTATGAGCTGGCGCCCAAGACGTGGGAGCTGATCCAGGGCCTCCGCCGCGGCACGGCGGTCTTCACCATGCCCTCCGGGACGGTCAAGTGCGACGGCGCCACCCAGAAGGTCATGTACCTCGCCTGCGATTACTGGCGGCAGCAGGGCGTGCTGGGCGACATCCGCGTGGTGATGGTGGTGCCGACCCCCACGGTGTACGGGGTGGAGGTGGTGGACGACGAGCTCAACCGGAAGATCGCCGAGTACGGCGTGGAACTGCGGACCAGTTCCGAGGTCACCGAGGTGGACGGCGCGGCGCGGACGGTGCGGATTGCGCGGGTAGGTTCGGCGCGGTGGCGGTGCCGGAAGCGACGACGGCGAACTGCTCACCTACGATCTGCTGCATGCGGTCCCGCCGCAGGTGGCGCCCGACTGGCTGCGCGCCACCGGCCTGACCCGGGCCGGGGACCCGGGCGGGTTCGTTGATGTGGATCCGGAGACCCTGCGGCACCGCCGGTACCCGGACATCTGGTCCCTTGGGCGATGCGGCCGGGACAAAGAACTTCAAGTCCGGCGCCGCCTTGCGGAAGCAGACCATGGTGCTGGCGAAGAACCTCAAGGCGCTTTATCGGGGGAAGGAGCCGCGGCAGAAGTACAACCACTACTCGGCCACGCCGTTCACCGTGTCCCGGTCCACGGTGGTGTTCGCCGAGTTCGACCACCTGCGCCGGCCGAAGCCGTCCATCCCGTGGCTGGGGATCATGAAGGAGCACCGGGCCACCTGGGTCCTGGAGCGGAACATCCTGCCCCGCGTGTACTGGCACCTGATCCTCAAGGGACGCGCCTGAGCCGGGGGCACTTGGCTGGGCCGGTGAAAAGTTTTTCCGTGAGTTGGCTTACGTGCCGGGGTGAAGTGGCGATAACTACTCCTGAAGGCCCAAGGATGGGCCCTCGCACTTCGTCCCAATCATGGAGGAAACATCATGGGAATGCAGATCAACAACAACCTGGCTGCGAACAACTCGTACCGCAACCTCAGCAACACCCAGACGGACCTGGGCAAGTCGCTGGAGAAGCTCTCCAGCGGCCTGCGCATCAACCGCGCTTCCGACGACGCGGCCGGCCTGGCCCTGTCCGAGGGCCTGCGCTCGCAGATCGGCGGCCTGACCGTTGCTTCCCGTAACGCCCAGGACGGCATCAGCGCAGTCCAGACCGCTGAAGGCGGCCTGAACCAGGCACACTCCATCCTGCAGCGTCTGCGTGACCTGGGCGTCCAGGCCGCGAACGATACGAACAACGACGAGTCGCGCGACGGCGATCACGACCGAAGCGAACAGCCTGATCGAGGAACTCGGATCGAATCGCCGACTCGACGAACTTCAACGGCACGAACCTGCTCGACGGGAGCACGTACGACAGCTCTGACGTTCCAGGTCGGCGCGAACGGCGATGCTGCCAGCCAGATCGCGGTCGACCTCTCCAAGTGCCAACGTCTGACAATTGCAACGGCTGACTCAGGCGCTTCGAGCAACGGGAACACGGCTTCGCTATCGCGGACCACAGCGCTCTACGGCGATCGATGGCGACGCTTCACTTCAAGCACGGCTGACGGAGTCACGACGCTGTCACGACCACGTCAACGCAAGCTGGCGAGGCTACGCTCAGCGTTGAGGCCTAGGCAGATGCAGCTCTGAACAAGGACACAGGCTTCTCCGAGCAAGTTCGACGCGAGCGTGGCGAAGGACGCCAACGGTAAGGGTCGGCATTGTCGTCACCGCGAAGGCACAGCGTACTGGCAGATGCTCGACATCACGGCGGCCACTGGCAGCGGATTCGCGACGACTGGCGCGGCGGCCACGGCACTGCGTGCGGACTGGACTTCTCCGACGCAGCTCGGCGCACAGGCGTCGATCAAGCTGATCGACGCGCAGATCACGATACGTTTCGACGGCTCGTGCGGAGCTCGGTGCCACGCAGAACCGTCTCGAGTCTGCTGTCAAGACCATCAGCACCGCCAAGGAGAACCTGACCGCTGCCGAGTCCCGTATCCGCGACACGGATATGGCCGAGGAAATGGTCAAGTTCACCCGCAACAACATCCTGTCCCAGGCCGGAACCGCCATGCTCGCGCAGGCCAACCAGTCCAACCAGGGTGTCCTGCAGCTCCTGCGCTAAACCCGATGATCCCGCCCGGCCGGCTCAGCGGCCGGGCGGGGAGTACCGGATAGCCAGGAATAACTGTCCGGGCCCGGAGATGGTGCACACCATCTCCGGGCCCGGACAGCCGGCAGCACTAATCAGCACAGAGCTAAGGAGGCGGCGTGGGACTCGGAATCGATGGCCTGGCCAGCGGCCTGGACACCACCTCCCTGATCAACTCGCTCATGCAGATCGAGGCCATCCCGCAGACCTCGCTGAAAAGTCGCCTCACTGCCACCCAAAGCAAGGTCACGGCACTTCAAGGCCTCAACGCCCAAGTCGCCAGCCTCGCGACCCTGGCAAAGAAATACACGGCCTCCGCGTCGCTTGATCTCTACTCGGCGACGAGCAGCTCCGCCAAGGTCACTGCCAGCACCACCGCCAGCGCGGCCGCCGGCTCCGTGGACTTCACCGTCACCCAGCTCGCGCAGAAGCAGGTCTCCGTCTCCGACAAAATGAGTTCGTGGCAGGACTCGCCGGCTTCACCTCCGGTCCTCACGATCGTGATCGATGGCGAATCCAAGGAAATCACGGCAGCCAGTGATTCGCTCGACGATGTCGTTTCCGCCATTAACGCGGCCAAGGCCGGCGTCACTGCGAGCAAGGTGCCAGTGGGAGACGGTCTGTTCAGGCTGCAGTTCACGGCCACGTGACAGCGGCAAAGACGCTGGTTTCGCCATTCACAACGGCAATGCCGCTGCTGTGCCGCCGCAGACGGCAGCTGCCACCCCCGTGAGCCTGGTCGAAATCCAGAAAGCCCAGGACGCCAAAGTGGTGCTGTGGGCCGGTACCGGCGCACAGGAAACCATCACCTCCAAGTCCAATACCTTCACCGAACTCCTGCCCGGCGCCTCGATCACCGTCTCCGCGGTCTCCGCGGACCCGGTCACCGTCACCGTTGCCCGGGACAACGCGGCCATCAGCAAGGTTGCCTCAGACCTGGTCAGCTCGGTCAACGGCGTCCTTGCCACCATCTCCACCAAGAGCACCGTGGTCAGCAGCACCACCTCCACCGGCGCTGCCACCACCTCCGGCGGGATCTTCACCGGGGACAGCACCATCCGCGACGTCAACCAGAAAATCCTGGATGCCGCCTCGCGCCCGGTGGACGGAATTTCCCCCTCGGAGTACGGGATAAAGCTGACCAAGACCGGCACCATGGAGTTTGACGCCACCAAGTTCGCCGACGCCATGGCCAAGGACCCGGTGGCCACCACCGCGGCCATCAACGCGATCGCCACCAGGATTTCCGACGCCGCCAGCCAGGCCTCCGACTCAACTACCGGATTGCTGACCACCAAAGATCACCGGCCAGCAGTCAGACATCAAGAATTTCACCGACCAAATCGCCACGTGGGATGACCGCCTCGTCTCCCGCCGGGCCACCTTGCAGCAGACCTACACCGCGCTGGAAGTCGCCCTCAGCAGCATGCAAGCACAATCCAGCTGGTTGTCATCCCAGCTGGCCGGACTCACGGGAAGTAGCAGCTCATGACCACTACCTATGCCGGTTCCGCGCAGCGGGCCCAGTACCTCAACGACTCCGTGCTCTCCGCCTCCCCGGCGCGGCTCCTCACGATGCTCTACGACCGGCTGCTGCTGGACCTCGGCCGGGCGGAGGCAGCCCAGGAAGCCGCGAACTGGGCCGTCGCCACGGAAAACCTGGTCCATGCCCAGGCGATCATCACCGAGCTGTCCTCCTCGCTCAAGACGGACGTCTGGGATGGTGCCGACGGGCTGTTGGGACTTTACAACTACGTCTCCACCGCCCTGGTGAACGCCAACATCCAGCGCAACCCCGGGCTGACCCGGGAAGCGATCGCACTGCTGGAACCCCTGCGGCTTGCCTGGCACCAAGCGTCTGACGCGGTCGCCGCCAAGGCGCCCGCGCCGGCAACGCCCGCCGCGCCTGCAGCACCGGCGTTCGCATACGGCAGGGGCAGGTTCCTTCGCCGCAGCCGGAGCCTGGAACACGAACACCGGCGCCGGCCGTGGAAGCCTTGGCTTCGGCTGAGCCGGCCGCGGCACCCGCCGCGGGCGCTGCGCCGGCAGACTCTTCGCTTGAGGCGTGGACGGCGGTACTCGATGTGCTCGAGATGGCAGTCGAAGCCGCCGAACGCACTTTGAACGACCCCCTCGGTCCGCTGTCCCCGGCACCGGACTCCGTCGCAGCCCTGCCGGTGGAACGCTGGTCTCCGCCCGCAGTCTCCGGCCCCGTTCCGCTCGCGGCCCGACGCCGGGCCCTCGCCCTGGCCGCCGCGCAGGAACGCGTGTCCCAACGGCTGGAAGCAGCCCGCCAGGACATCGCCCGCCAGCTCGGCGCCGTGCGGTCCGTGCCCGGAATGGCAGCCCGGCCCGCCGCCGTCTACCTCGACGTGAGCGGCTGAACCCGCCAGCCTCAGCACATGAACAGCTCCGCAAAAAAATACTTTCAATAATCCGCTAACCGGCCCACCTGAGTGTGCCGATAGCCACACCTAGAGCACGGATAGCTCGTTCACTGGCCAGGGATCGGCCCCGCACTACAGCAGCAGGCAGGATCCCCGTGCTCGAATCCGTGACGTCCGCAGCCCTGGGCAGCGCCCTGGACGGGCTTGCCCTGCGCCAGCGCACCATCGCCAACAACATCGCGAACGTCAACACGCCGAACTACCAGGCCAAGCGCGTCGCCTTCGAGGACGCCCTCGCTGCCTCGGTCCGCGCCGGCGACGGCAGCGTCCAGGCCACCACGGCGGCCTCACTCGAGCCCACCCAGCTCAACGGCAACAACGTCAACCTGGAGACCGAAACCCTCTCCAACATCGACACCGTGCTGCGCTTCCAGTTCGCCAGCCGCGCCCTCGGTCACGAATTCACCGCCCTCCGCGCCGCGATGAGGACGAACTGATGACCTTCGACGCAATCGGAATCGCCGGGTCCGCCCTGACCGTGCACCGCAAGTGGCTCGACGCCGTCTCGGACAACCTCGCCAACATGAACAACGCCTCCCGCACGGACGGACCGGCGTTCCAGGCCAAGTACGTCGAGGCCGCCGAAGGCGCGGACCTGACCGGTGTCTACGTCAAAAGCACCCCGGTGGGCAACGAAGAAGGCCGGATCGTGTTCCAGCCGGACCACCCCCTCGCGGACGCCGAAGGCTACGTGAAATACCCGGACATCGACCTCGCCGAGCAGATGGGCGCGCTCATCATCGCCCAGCGCGGCTACCAGGCCAACGCCCAGGTGGTTGACCGCGCCCGCGAAACCTACATGGCGGCCCTTGAGATTGGACGTGCCTGATGCCTATTTCCCCTCTGGCCCCGGTTCAGGGCGTTATGCCCACGAACTACCTCGGCGGTGTAACGGCCACCACCGGCACCGACGGCTCCGGCTTCGCCGCGTCCCTCGCCGGTGCGGTGGATAACCTGCAGCAGCTGCAGTCGACGTCGAAGGAACTGGCCGTCTCGGCCGTCACCGGCAACCTGGATGACATCCACAACGCCACCATCGCCGCCACCCGGGCGCAAGTCACCCTCGAACTCGTCGCCACGATGAGGAACAAGGGCGTTGACGCGTTCAACGAAATCATGAGGATGCAGGCCTGATGCCCCCGCAAATTACCGGAATGTTCCAGCGGCTCGGTGCCGGACTCAAAGGCTTCACCGCCGGGCAGCGCACCCTCGCCGTGATCGGCACCGCCCTGCTGGTCGTTGCCGTCGTGGCCCTCTCCGCCTGGCTGTCCAAGCCGGCCCTCACCCCGCTGTTCTCCGGGCTCAAGAACACCGATGCCAGCGGCATCGTCGAACAGCTCCGCAAGGACAACGTCCCCTACGAGCTCAGCGACGGCGGATCCACCATCCTCGTCCCGCAGGACAAGGTCTACGACCAGCGCCTCAAAGCCGCCGCCGCGGGGCTGCCCACCGCCGCCGCCACGGGATACTCCCTGCTGGACAAAATGGGTGTCACCTCCTCGGAATTCCAGCAGTCCGTCACCTACAAGCGGGCCCTTGAAGGCGAACTGGCCAGCACGATCTCGGCCATGGACGGCGTGACCACGGCTGCGGTCCGGCTCGCCATCCCGGAAAAGACCGTCTTCGTCTCCACCGTGCCGGACACCACCGCCTCGGTCTTCATCGAGACCAAGCCCGGTGTCACGCTCTCCAGCGACAAGGTCCAGGCGATCGTCCACCTGACCTCGGCCGCCATCGAAAACCTCAAGCCGCTCAACGTCGCCGTTGTGGACTCCCAGGGCAACGTGCTCTCCGCCGTCGGCGGCGGCGCCGTCGGAACCTCTTCCAAGCAGGCCACCGACTACCAGCAGCGCACCGGCGACGCCGTCCGCGCCGTCCTGGACCGGGTGGTCGGGCTCGGCAACTCCACCGTCGCCGTCGCCGCCGACGTCACCGGCGAATCCGCCCAGCAGCGCAGCGAGACGTTCTCCAACGCCGAAGGCGCCCTGCCGCTCTCGGAATCGTCGAAGACCGAAAAGTACACGGGCACCGGGGGAGGGGCCGCGGGCGTGCTCGGCCCGGACAACATCGCCGTCCCGGGTGGTACGAACGGCGACGGCAGCTTCGACTCCACCAGCGAGACCAAGAACAACGCCGTCAACAAGGTCACCGAGGACCGGGTCATCCCGCCGGGAGCCATCAAGCGCCAGACGATCTCGGTGGCGGTGAACCAGGCCGCCGCCGGCGGGCTGAACATCGCTTCCCTGACGGCCCTGGTCAACGCGGCCGCGGGCATCGACCCGCAGCGCGGCGACGTCGTCACCGTCGAGGTGGTGCCGTTCAGCACCGCCGCCGCGGACGCAGCCGCCCAGTCCCTGGCGGAAGCCCAGGCCAATGCGGAAGCCGAAAAGCAGGCCGCGTTCTTCGGCACCCTCATCAGCGCCGGCAGCACCCTGCTGGGCCTGCTGATCATCGGCCTGATCCTCATGATCATCCTGCGGCGCCGGCAGCAGCGCGAACCCGTGGACCTCGGCGAACGCCTGGACCTCGAGCCTCTCCCGGTCATGCCGGCCCTGGACTCCCCGCCGGCCACCTCCGCGATCGAGCTCACCTCGCTGCCGCCCCTGGCGCTGCCGCCGGCCGAGCTGGAAGCCGAACAACGCCAGCAGGAGATCGACAGCATGGTCGAAGCCAACCCGGAGAAGGCGGCAGACTACCTGCGCAGCCTCATGGATGACCGGCAGACCGTATGAAAACCGCCGATGCCCCGCTGACCGGAACCCAGCGCGCCGCCGTCGTCCTGATGCAGATGAGCCCGGCCAACGCCGCCCGCGTGATGGGCCAGCTCAGCGAGAACGAGGCAGAAGACATTGCCGCGGAAATCGTCCGCCTGCGCAAGGTCGATCCCGAGGTCACCGAGCAGATCATGAAGGACTTCCACGCCAAAAGCATGTCCGGCGTCCGCGCCGCCCGCGGCGGCCGGGAAATGGCCGAAGGACTGCTGGAAGCGTCCTTCGGCGCGGAGAAGGCGGCCGGCCTGATCAACCGGCTCTCGGTCAACATGGCGGGCAAGTCCTTTGAGTTCCTCGAAGACATCGAACCGGTGCAGATCATTGCGCTGATCGACGGCGAGCTGCCGCAGACCATCGCGCTGGTCCTCGCCCACCTCAGCCCGCGCAAGGCCTCCGCCGTTATGGCCGCCCTGCCCGGCTACCTCCGCGCCGACGTCGCCCTCAGCCTCGCCACCATGGGCTCCGGCGCGCCCGAAGCCATCGGGATCGTCGCCGAAACCCTCAAACTGCGCGGCGGCGCCGCCGTCTCGCAGCAGGCCTCGAAGGTGGTCGGCGGCATCCAGCCGCTGCTCGAGATCATCAACCGCACCGACGCCACCACCGAGCGCTCCGTCCTGGAAGGCCTGGACCAGCTGAACCCGCAGCTGGCCGTGGAGATCAGGGCGCAGATGGTCACGTTCGAGGACATCGTCAAACTCGAACGCAAGGACATCCAGCTGGTGCTCCGGGGCATCGACGTCGCCATCCTGGCGGTCGCCACCAAGGGCGCCCCGGACGCGGTGCTGGAGGCCATCACGAACAACGTCTCCGGCCGCAACCAGGAAATCCTGCAGTCGGAAATCGCGGCCCTCGGCCCGCTGCGCGCCTCGCAGATCGAAGAGGCCCGGGCCGCCGTTGCCCGCTCGCTCCGCGACCTGGAGGCCGAAGGCTCGATCACTATCCAACGCGGAGACGAGGAAGACATTGTCTACTGACAGCGTCCCCGCCCGGATCGTCTACCCGTCGCTGCGCCCGGCCGGGGCCGCCTCGGAGCAGGCCGGCTACACCGAAGGCCACGCCGCCGGGTACGCCGCCGGTGTGCGGGCCGCCGCCAAGGAACAGCGCCGCTGGCGGGACCGGATGGCCGCCGAACAGGCCGCCGCCCTGGCCACCGGACAACAGGACCTGGAGCGCGCCGTCCGGGCCCTCGCCGCCGCCCGGACCGACCTGGACCAGCGCACCATCGAAGCAGTCCACGAGGCCGAAGAAGTCCTGGTGCGCACCGCCCTGGACCTGGCCGAGGCGATTCTCGGCTACGAACTCGCCGACGGCACCCGCACGGCCCGCGCCGCGATCAACCGGGCCCTCGCTGCGGGCGACGTCACCTCCATCCTCGCCGTCCGGCTGCACCCCGCGGACATCGACACCCTGACCAGGGAAGGGCTCGAACTGCCCCCCGGCCTGCCGCTGGTCGCCGACCACGGCATCAACCGCGGCGACGCGAAGGTCGAATACCAGCACGGCTGGCTCGACGCCGGCATCGGCTCCGCCCTGGCCCGCACCCGCGCCGCACTCCTGGCGGACCAGGCCTGGGACAACCTCATGGTGGGGGAGTCCGCATGATCACCGACTGGCGTCCGAAAGCCGAGTACTTCCCCTCCGCCCTCAAAGCCGCGGCACCGCAGCGCGTCGGGATCGTCACCTCGGTCATGGGCCTGGGCCTGGAAGTCTCCGGGCTCGAACGCGCCCTCGGGGACCTCGTCACCGTGGGGGAGAACCCCGGCCTCGACGCCGAGGTGGTCGCCGCCGTCGGGAACACCATCCGCTGCATGCCGCTGGGCCGGCTCGCCGGGGTGGCCGCCGGGGATCAGGTCCGCGCGAAAGACGGCGCCATGCTGGTCCCGACCGGCGCGGGACTCTTCGGCCGGGTCATCGACGGCCTCGGCCGGCCGATTGACGGCAAGGGCCCGCTGAAGAGCGGCCCGCGCGTGCCGATCGACAACGAAGCCCCGAACGCGATGAAGCGCGCCCGCATCGACACGCCCCTGCAGACGGGCGTCCGCGTCCTCGACACCATGACCACCCTCGGCAAAGGCCAGCGCATGGGTCTCTTCGCCGGCTCCGGCGTCGGGAAGTCCTCCCTGCTGTCCATGATCGCCCGCGGGACCGACGCCGAAATCTCCGTCATCGCGCTCGTCGGGGAGCGCGGCCGTGAAGTCCGCGAATTCCTTGAGGACGACCTCGGCGCGGCAGGACTGGCCCGCTCCGTGGTGGTGGTGGCCACCTCCGACGAACCCGCCCTCATGCGCATGCGGGCCGCGTTCACCGCCACCCGGATCGCCGAATCCTTCCGTGACAACGGCCAGAACGTGGTCCTGATGATGGACTCGCTCACCCGCGTGGCCATGGCCCAGCGCGAAATCGGCCTCTCCGCCGGCGAGCCGCCCGCCACCCGGGGCTACCCGCCGTCGACCTTTTCCGTCCTCGCCCGGCTGCTGGAACGCGCCGGCACCGCCGAAACCGGCTCGGTCACCGGCATTTACACCGTGCTGGTCGACGGCGATGACCACAACGAACCGATCGCCGACGCCGCCCGCTCGATCCTGGACGGGCACGTGGTGCTGGACCGGAAGCTGGCCGTCACCGGTCATTTCCCCTCGGTGGATGTGCTGGGTTCGATCTCCCGCGTGTCCTCGAAGGTCAACACCCGCCAGCACCTGGACGCCGCGGCGTCGCTGCGCCGGGTCCTCGCCGCACGTAAAGCGGCCCAGGATCTGATCGACGTCGGCGCCTACCAGACCGGCACCAACCCGCTGGTGGACGCGGCCCTGGTCCACGAACAGGACGTCAACGCCTTCCTGCAGCAGCGCATGGAAGAATCCACCGGCCACCCCGAGTCCTGGCAGCGGCTCGGACACCTCACCTCGATCCTGGGAGCAGCGGCATGAACCGTGAATTCTCGTTGGCGGGCCTCCTGCGGCTTCGCCAGATCCAGCAGGACCAGGCCGCCTCGGGCCTCGCCCGGGCCAGGTCGCGATCGGCGTCCGTGCGGGCCCGTGAAGCGGCCGCCCGCCGCGACCTCTCGCTGGCCGACGACGAGATCACCAGTTCCGCGTCGCTGCGCGCCATCGCGGCCGCCCGGTCCTCGTCCCACAGCATGCTCGCCGACCTGCAGGGCCTGACCGCCGTCGTGGACCAGGAAGAGGACGCCGCCCGCGAGGCCTTCACCACGGCCCGCAGGCTCTCCGTCGGGCTGGAAAAACTCCAGGCCCGGCACGCCGCGGACCTGCTCACCGCCGACCTGAGTGCGGAGCAGTCCGCCCTCGATGAAATCGCCTCCACCACCTGGCACCGGGACGAACGGACCGTGACGACATGAGCATGACTGAGGCGATCGGCCGGATGCAAAGCATCCAGTCCATGATTGCGGAACTGAGCCGTCCCGCCGCCACGGACAGCGCCGCCGCGGTGAAGTCCGCCGCGTCATCGCTCTCGACGGCCGCGGGAAGCGGGGACGCGGACACCTTCACCCAGGCGCTGACCGCAGCGCTCGGCGGAACCGCAGCCACCGACCTGGACTCCCTCACGAGCAAGCTCGGCCTGGGCGGCGTCACCGGGATCGCGGCGGCAGCGCCCGTCACCCGCACGGCCGCCGTCGCTCCCGGCACGGCCACCGGAAACGACGTGGTGGCCGCGGCGAAAAAGTACATCGGCGTGCCCTACGTCTGGGGCGGCACCAACCCCGCCACCGGCATGGACTGCTCCGGCTTCACCCAGCGCGTCTTCAAAGACCTCGGCGTCGACATTCCCCGCGTCGTCAGCGACCAGATGCACAAAGGCACCCCCGTCGCCTCCCTGGCCGAGGCCAAGCCCGGGGACCTGCTGGTGAGCTTCGGCGGCAACCACATCTCCATCTACCTGGGCAACGGCAAGGCGATCGACGCCCCGGTGCCGGGCAAAACCATCCAGATCCGGGACGCCTGGGAACAGCACTCCAACCTGACTTCCATCCGCCGCATCGTGCCGGCGGGAGCATCGTGACGGCGCCGGCGATGGACCTGGGCGCCGCCCTGGCTGCCCCGGCAGCGGCCGGTGCAGGGCGGGGTGCCGCACGCACGCAGGCCGGGGACACCGGCGCCGAGACGTTCGACGCCGTGCTGACGAATCTTCAGGGCCAGGCGACCCTTCAGGGTGCCGCGTCCGGCACGGCCCGGCGCGGATCCTCCGACTCGGCTGCCTCCGACGCCGCCGCGCCCTCCGCGGCGACCGTTGAGGAGGAGCACGACGGCGGGACTACTGAAGCGGAGAAGGCACCGGCTACCGCTTCGGCTGCTGTGACTGCTGCTGTGACGGCCACTGCGGGTCTGGCCTGGGCTGCCGCCGCCTTGAACCGTTCGGCCGCGGAACCCGACGCCGCTGTTGCCGGCGGTTCCGCCGCAGTGCCTGCCGGACAGGCTCTTTCGGCGCCTCCGGCGCCGACTGAGTCACCACGGCCGCAGGAATCCCTCAAGTCGGAGTCAGCGAAGCCGGCGGGGCCGACGCTGCCGGCCGCGGCAGCCGGACACGTCCCGTTCCCGGTCCCGCGGCTGCGCCTGCCTTGGACCAGGACGCCATGCCGGTCGCGGCGCCGGCCGCCGTCGTTGCCGGGCCGACACCGCGCTCAGCCGGGCAGGTCTCAGAGACACCAGCCGGTGCTAGCCCGGTTGTGGCTGCGCAGCACACCGGTGCGCCGCTTCCCGCGGCGCCCACCCCTGCCGCCACAACCCAGGCAGCAACCGCGCCGACCCCTGACCGGATCGCATCTGGGCAGTTCGCACCGGAACAAATCGCGCTTGAACAGGCTGGGCCTGAGCGGACCTTTACTGCCGAGGCGCCCGCCGGTGCCGCACCCGCCGCCGTCGCGGGCGTCGCCCAGCAGCCCGCTCCTGCCGGTACCTTGGTAGTCCCGCCGGCAATGCCCTCCAGCCCGGGGACCCCCGCGCCACTGACACCGCAGCTCGCCAAGCCGCTCTTCACCCTGGCCAACGCGGCCCCCGGCGAGCACGTCATGACCCTCAAGGTCAGCCCCGATGACCTGGGACCGCTGACGGTCCGGGCGCACATTGACGCCTCGGGGGTCCGGATTGAGCTCTTCGCCGCCGGCGACGCAGGACGGGAAGCCGTTCGGGGGATCCTGCCCGAGCTCCACAAAGAACTTGCCGAGGCCGGCTTCGGCGCCAACTTACAACTCTCGGACCGGAACGCCCCGGCGGACACCGGGCAGGGAAGTAACCGGGACGGCGCCACGCGGCAGAACGTCCCGGGCAGCGACCCCCAACCGGACAGCCCGGGCGAGGGTCGCCGCAACGGATCCGGCGAAGCACGCAACCGGTGGAACAACCCCGCCGACGCAAACCCCGCCCGCCCCGCCGAACTCCTTGACGGCTCCCAGACCACCCTCAACATCCTTGTCTGACACGAAGGAACGCAACCCATGACGATCCAGCCCATCGCCTCACCCTCCATCACGGCCGACGCCGTCGCGGCCGCCGCATCGACGGCCGGCCAGTCCTCCGGCGTCGCCCGGGAGGCGAAGCAGACCATGGACTCCGACGTCTTCATGTCGCTCCTGGTGACCCAGCTCAAGAACCAGAACCCCAGCGCCCCCATGGACACCAACGAAATGATGGCGCAGACCATCCAGTTGTCCATGATGGAAAAAATGTCGGAACTGACCACCAGCAGCCAGGAAGGGTTCTCGCTCCAGATGCGCTCCGCGGCCTCACAGCTGATCGGCCATGAGGTCGGCTACACCCTCGCCGACGGAACAGAGGGGACCGGGACCGCCTCGGCAGTGTCCTTCTCCGGCGCCGTGCCGACGGTCACCGTCAGCGGAGTCGCCGTCCCGCTGGATTCCATCACCGGGCTTAACACCCCGACCGCTTCCTGAATAGTTTTCCCACCGTAGAAAGGCAGTTCCCATGCTCCGCTCGCTGTACTCCGGAATCTCCGGTCTCCGCGCCCACCAGACCATGCTGGACGTTACCGGCTCCAACATCGCCAACGTCAACACGGTGGGCTTCAAATCCTCCACCGTCCAGTTCCAGGACACCCTGTCCCAGATGACCCAGGGCGCCTCCGCGCCGCAGGAGACGGTGGGCGGCAGCAACCCCGCCCAGATCGGCCTCGGAGTCCGCACCACCGCCATCACCACCAACTTCAGCCAGGGCTCCTCCCAGAGCACCGGCCGCGCCACGGACATCGCGATCTCCGGCGACGGGTTCTTCGTGACCAGCAAGTCCGGCCAGCAGATGTACTCGCGCGCCGGGGCATTTACGTTCGACGCCGCGAACCACCTGGTCAGCCCGGACGGCGCAGTGCTGCAGGGCTGGGCGGCAGCCAACGGTGCGGTCGACAACACCGGAGCCATCAGCGCCATCACCCTGAAGGCCAACGACGTCGTCGCCCGGGCCACCACGAACGTGTCACTGGACGGCAACCTGCCCGGCAGCGCCGCGGACGGCACGAAGATCGAGCGGACAATCAAGGTCTACGACGCCACAGGCGCGGACCGCAACGTCTCGCTGACCCTGACCAAGAGCGGCACCGACTGGAACGTCGAGGCGAACGACGACGGCGTCACCGCGACGGGCACCGTGGCGTTCACGGACGGAAAGCAGACCGGATCCGGGAACGTAACGGTCAACGGTGTGACCATCGATCTCAACGCGGTATCCGCCTTCGCGTCGTCCGACTCCATGACCGTCGTCGGCCAGAACGGGTACGCGGCCGGCACCCTCGAGTCCTACACGATCGGCAGTGACGGGACCGTGGTGGGTGCGTTCAGCAACGGGTCCAAGCAGGTCCTCGCCCAGATCGCGATGGCCAAATTCACGAACCCGGCCGGTCTGGAAAAGGCCGGTTCGTCGTCGTACGTGGCGACCGTGAACTCCGGCGGCCTGCAGCTCGGCGCAGCCGGAACCCCCGGCATGGGCACCCTGGCGGCCGGGAACCTGGAGATGTCCAACGTGGACCTCTCCCAGGAATTCACCAACCTGATCGTCGCCCAGCGCGGGTTCCAGGCCAACGCCCGCATCATCACCACCTCCGACGAAGTGCTGCAGGAGCTCGGCCAGCTCAAGCGCTAATCGGACGGAAGAATCGAGTGTCTCCTCCGTGTTCGGACCCAAACGACCCGCTAATCATTGCGTCGGAACACGAGCTCTCTCCGCAAACCGGGAGCCGGGCGTGGGCGCATAGGCTGCAAGCCAAAATGCCCGGCTCCCGGCGGTTGCCGGACTCAGAGTCGAAGGCACTGTTTTTGGATCGGAGAGTCTGCCTGCTTGCGCCCGGCGGGCCGGGCGGTGACCTTGGCGAGTTCGGTTCTCGGTCGACGGCGCCGACTACGAGATCGACCTCACCGGGGTCCACGCCGCCGAGCTTCGTGCAGCGGTGACCTAAAGTGCCGCGGGAGGGACTGAAACCCGGCCCGGCCACACTCTTAGGTGATCTCCCTAGGGACAGGCCCTGAATGGGTGTCAAGAAACGCTGAAATATCCGCTTGCAGAGGCTGCTTTGCGCGGACTTCACCGTCCAGGTAGCTGAGTTGCACGTCGTGACCCGGAATCACTGATGTCGAAGGATCGTCCTGGAGGATTGCTCTCAACTTTTCGACGCTGGCCCGGCTCGCTGGAAAGTCCATGGAAGAGTCCACGTCGCTCGTTGCGAGCTCGTAGCGGTTCTTTATGGAGTCACCCGCGAACAGAACTTTCCCTTCTGCGGTTGAGGTTTGGTAGGCCAGATGGCCGGGTGTGTGACCGGGTGTTGCGATGGCGTGGATGCCTGAAAGGACCTCTTGCCCGTCGTCCACCAAGTGAACTTGCTTGACGCTCTCGGCCAGGCGTTGCACATGCAAATCGGGGACAAACGTTGTGCCGGGTGGTTGTTGGACAGCCCATTGAAGCTCTTTTCGGGACACCGTGACAGTGGCGTTGGGAAACATCGTGAAATTGCCGACGTGATCCCAATGGAGGTGCGTAGCCAAAATATCCGTGACATCTTTCGGCTCGATGCCCAGGAGACCAAGCCGGTCATGCAGTAGCGGTATATAAGCCGGCGGTCCCGTGTCCACCAGAACGGTACGGCTTGAGTCCCGTAGCAAACAGACGCTGCTCCATCCGAGCCCTCCGTGCGTTGATGTCTTGCCGGGGAACCCGCTCACGAGTATGTCTAACTTATACATTTCGTTCTTCCATTGCAGACGATGTGGAGGGCTGCAAAGTCTTTCTGGACAGTTTCCAACTCAGAATTGCGCCGATGAGCAGTAACGTCCCTGCAACGAGGAATGGCGGGGTGTAGCTGGATGTCCAATCGACGAGGTAACCGGTGACGATGGGCGCCAGGAGTCCAAAGAAGTTTCCGCCGAATGTCACTAGCGCGAATACCCGGCCGCCAGAGGCCTTGTCTTCCGTCAGATCGCCGGCAAGAGCGAAGTTGAGAGTGATCGTAGAGGTGATCATTATCAGTACCCAGGAAATCAGGATGATCAACAGGGCAATGTCGCTTACCCATGGAAGTGCCAGCAGGGGGAGGGCCATAAGGAGCGTTGCGACGACCAGTTTCCGGCGTCCACCCTGCCGAACTTCTGATGTTTTGAGTACTTTGTCGCTGACAAAAGCCACAGCGATGCTGCCGACTGCGGCCACTCCATACGTCAGTCCGGTCACGGATCCTGAACTTAGGTCCTTCAGGCCTCGCTCGGTCACCAGGTAGAGGGGCAAAAAGCTGAGGAAGAGATAGTTCGTATAAACGGCGCAGCCCTGGGTGAGCATGAGGCCCCACATTGTCCGTGTCCGCAGCAAAAGCCTTACAGTCATTTGCGGACGCAGTGTGCCCAGATCGCTCGAATTTTCACGTTCCGCCAGGATCATCCGGCGTTCCTTGTCGGAGAGCCATTTAGTCTTCTCCGGGACGTTGAAGAGGACAAACCACACGATGCCAAAGACGATGCCTGCGCCGCCGAAGACGAAGAAGGATACGCGCCAGCCGTGGGCAACAACTAAGTATCCCGCCAATACAGCGCCGACCGCCGGCCCGACCAACGCTCCTGCATTGAGCATCCCGGTGAAAACTCCCCGTTCTTTTCTGGGAGCCCAGTCGCGAACCACGAGGTTCCCTACCGGGTAGATTGCTGACTCTCCGGCTCCGAGGAGAAGGCGTGCCAGGATGAGAGCCGTAAGACCGACTGCGCCGCCCGTCAGGCCAGCACCTAGAGACCATACGACGATGCTGATAGGGAGGATCAACCGGGCCCCCCACCGGTCTGCCATCATGCCAACAGGAATCAGGACAAGGATGTAGGCCCAGTTGAACACTGATGTAACCAGGCCGAACTGACCGGTGGACAGACCAAATTCCTCCATGATGTGCGGCGCAGCCACGGACATGTTTATTCGGTCCATGTAACCGAGCATTACCACCAGCAGAAGCCCTACTGCGACGAGGTATCGGCGTTTCCCAACTGAAATCCCGACAGCTGATTCCTCGGCGCTTGCATTGATAGCAGTTGACTTCATTGTCAAAATCTTCCCTTCAAATCAATCAATGGACATGAATAAGGTGAGCGGTAGCCCTGAATCCTTCGGGTTGCGGGACCCCCTGACGGCGGGGGCATCCGGGAGGGAGCCTTGGCCCGGAATCGTGGAGCTGGGCCCGACTGGGAGGGTCCTGCACTTTGAGGTGCATCTGAGAGGCAGCGGGGAGGGTTGGCCGTATCCGGCTTCGGCAGCAGAGGCAGGCGAGCCCTGGCGGAGGAAGTGCCAGCGTCTGCAAATAGTGACCGGTGGCGTGTCAACGGTGCCAGGCGTCAGTTCGCCGGGGCGGAAAGGTGAGGACCGGGTGTCGCTGGGATCTCTTTCGACAGGGCGTTCCTTCTTATCCGCTGTTGCGGAGGGGCCGATTCAGGCCCCTCCGCAACAATTTAGTGGATGAGGGTGGCGCGGTGAGCCAGCGGATCGACGGTGTAGCGTTCGACCTTTTCCAGATCGAGCTCAAGGCCGAGACCGGGGCCCTGAGGGACTTCGAGCATCCCGTTGGTCGGTTCCGGGTATCCGCCGACGAAGATCTCGCGGCAAGGATTGTCGATGAACATGTGTTCAAGCGCAAGAAGAGACGGGGCGGCGGCAGAGACGTGGAGAGCGGCGAGCTGTGAGTACCCACCCGAGAAGCCCGTGTGCGGGGCGAACGCGAGGTTGTGCGCGTAGGCGAGATCCAGATATGACGGGCCCCTGTGATGCCGCCACAGCGACCCAGGTCCGGCTGCACCACGTCGATGAGCCGGCGCTGGATGACGTCGCGCATGGTGAAGATGCCGAAATCGGTTTCGCCCCGGGCGAGGGGGATGGAGGTCATGCAGTGGATTTGTTCGTATCCGCTCAGATCGTTCATGAAGACCGGTTCCTCGAACCACCGGATGTCGATCGGTTCCATTGCTCGGTTATCCGGATTGCGTCGGCAGCGTCGTAGGCTCCGTTGGCGTGATCACGAGGATAAGCTCGTTCCCGACGGCTTCGCGAATGGCGCGAAGCGCCACGAGGTCTGCGTTCTGTTCACTCTCATGCGGCTTGCGTTCTATTTTCACCTTAAGGCGCTTGAAACTGCGCTTCTGCTGCTCCAACGCCTGCTCGATCATGGTTTCCAGGTCGGAAATGTAAACGGACGAGGCATAGACGGGAACTTCTGAGCGTTCGGCGCGGTCAGCATCTGCCACACGGGCTTGCCTTCGATCTTGCGACGAGGTTTCATAGGGCGGTGTCGGCGCCACTGACGGTCTCCATGATCACACCGGAGACGTGATCTCAGGTGCGCAGTTGCTGGACCATTTCGATTCATAGGCCTTCGATGTTGTGCGGGTTCTTGCTCAGCAGCACCGGTGCCAGGAGCGCATCGACGGTCACCGCGGTATCTGACTTCCGCGGCGGGCAAGGTCTCGCTGTAGCGATGTGGTCGCTCTCGTCATGGATCTCCACGAGAACTATGCTGTAGGTGTTGAAGTCGCTCGCGCGAACACCACGCTCGCATCGGGGGTGGCTTCTAGCAAGCGGGCTTTGACAGCGACAATAGCCATGAAAATCTCCTTGTGAGTCGGTCTCACTTTCGTGGTGAAGTGGATCACATTGAGCCTATGGCGGTTCGTCGGGAAGCAATAGGTTTTTTCGGAAAGTACGGCGGCAAGATGCATGGTTCTTCTCACTTTCGGCATCATTTAGTCGTGAAAAATATTGATTTTGCAGCAGGTGGAATGGATCGTACAGCTTTCCACTCAGTGGGAAGGCGCAATGGTGGGCAGGTAACTCATACTGATCGATGCTTTGTCGGCGGTCACTCTCAGCGGGGGAAGTAGCTCCTCGATCATTCTCTGCTCTGACCACTGAGCGCTTGGACTGAAATTTCGATCGCGCCTGCTGGCTCGTTCAAACTCATGACTGGCACGGCGATGGACCGCAGGCAGAGGCGATCTTATCATTCTGTTCCGCTCAGCTGCGTCGCAGCGTCAGCAACAATTCGGACTAAGTTCATTCGGATTCAGAATGGCGTTCGGTTTCAGATGGTGTGCACCAAGATCTAGTCTCGAAAGAAGCACATCTAAATCAGCATCATCAAGACACGAGAGAAGCATCTTGCTCATGGCGGTGTAGGGCGCAGGGAGTTTTTTTTTTTTTTTTTTTTTTTTTTTTTTAAACGCGGCGGGACGTCACCCGTACCAGGTCCCCCTCGCTAATTCCGAGGCTCTCCGCGTCCTCCGCGGACAACTCCACCCAGGCTTTCGGGGCCGCGGATTGCAGCTGCCGTGAACGGGCGGTCTTGGTGCGGGTGTGGAAGTGGTAAGCCGTGCGGCCGGTGGTGTACCGGAACGGGTAGTGCTCATCCGGCTTCTCGTGCGGAGGCGAATATTCGGCAGCCTTCAAAATGGCCCGGCCCGCCGGCGCCATCGCCCGGAACGCCTCCGGGCCCACCGTAGCGCCCGTCAGCAGATCGTGACCATAGCTTTCACAGAAGTCCGGATCGGTAGGGAAGATCCCGTCCCCGTACAACCGGACGGTCCCGTCCGGGTGGTCGTCGTTGCACGGCCAGGGGATGCCGCTGCCGCCCCGCAGCCGCTCGTAGCTGATCCCTGTGTAGTCGCAGGGCCGGCCCTTGGAGCACTTCTTCCACGCTTCGAACGCGTCCTCAGGCCCCGCCCAGGTAAGCAGCGGGTCACCATCGAGAGTACGGAACCCCATCCTGCGCGAATATTCAAGGAAAATGTCCAGATCGCTTCGGGCTTCACCGGGCGGGTCAATGGCCTTTTCCGAGATGTGGACGGTACGGTTCACGTTGGTAAACGTGCCAGTCTTTTCACCCCACGCGGCGGCGGGAAGGACGACGTCGGCCAGCGCCGCGGTCTCGGTGAGGTAGAGGTCCTGCACCACGACGAAAAGTTCCGGTTTCGAGAGAATCTCGCGGATCCGAGGCAGCTGAGGCATCGAGATTGCAGGGTTGGTGGCCGAAATCCAAAGAAATTCGATGGAACCCTGCTCGGCGTACCGGAAAATCTGCATGGCGTGTGTGGGTGGAGCCCAGTGCGGAATGACCAGCGGATCAACGTTCCAAAGCCGGGCCAACTCCTTGATGTGCGTCTGGTTCTCCCAGTTCCGGAAACCGGGGAGATCCCCGTCGGCTCCGCATTCCCGGTTGTTCTGGGCCGTCGGCTGGCCATTCATCTGCAGGACCCCGGATCCGGGCCGCCCCAGCATCCCACGCAGGAGATGGAGGTTGTTAACTTGGCAGGTCGATGCCGTCGCCTGGGAGGACTGATAGAAACCCTGGAGTACAGTGGACAGGACATGGTCCGCCGTACCGAAGATGCGCGCAGCCTCCCGGACGTCCCCGGCATCCACGCCGCACACCTTGGCAACTGCCTCGGGGTTCCAGGGCTCGACAATGGCGCAGAGGTCCTTGAGGCCGAGCGTATGCTCCCGGACGTACTTCTCGTCCAGCCACCCGTTGTGCAGCACCTCACGGACCAACCCGTTCATCAACGCTAAATTGGTGCCGGGACGGACCGCCAGATGCACGTCAGCGTGCCGGGCCACTTCGGTCTCACGCGGGTCCACGCACACCACCTTGGGGCGGTCCGGTCCCGCGATCCGGTCCAGCACCCTGGACCACAGCACGGTCTGGGTCTCAGCCATGTTGTGCCCGTACAGGAAAATTGCGTCGCAGCTGTCGATGTCCTCGTAGGCGCCGGGCTGGCCGTCCGCACCGAACGATTCCTTCATCGCCGCTGCCGCCGTCGCAGTGCACAAACGCGTGTTGCCATCCATGTGCGGTGTGCCGATGCCCGCCTTGCCAATGATAGCGAGGGCGTAATACTCCTCCAGGAACAACTGCCCGCTGGTGTAAAATCCGTGGCTAAGTGGTCCGCGTTCCTCCAGTAGGTTCTTGCTTTTTTCCACGATACGGTCCATCGCCGTTTTCCAATCGCACTCCACCAGCCGGCCGTTCTCCCGGATTAGCGGCCGCGTCAGGCGGTCCTTATGCGAAACCCCTTGCCAGCTCGCGAAGAGCCCCTTGGGCCCCAGCCGGCCGTGGTTCACTAGGTCCCCGGCTCGCCCGCGGATGCCCACCATCGCACCATCCTTCACGGCGATATCACACGCACAGCCGTTGCTGCAGAGAACGCAGGCCGATTGAACCCAGCGGTCAACATCCTCGTCCCGGACACCGTCCGCGAGTTTCTGGTCCACCCTTACGGGCCACAGCTCACCCCGACCATAGGGGGTACGCGTCCCCCAGATATCAGCAATTCGATCAACCATCTTCGGCCTCCTGAATAATGCTCAAAAAAGTTGCGCTTCCCGGATCCCCGCCCAGACTATTACTTGGCACACCCTTGCGAAAGATCAGCGACCTTATTGTTTTGTTCCTCAGTGCCATGACATGACGGGCCCACCGCCGGTATCCAGGCCGAAACGCACGTCGAGAAATTCGGCTATCGCGAGATCTCACCCAAGAGGTACCGGACACTGGAGGCGGGTTTGGACCGAAGAGCGACCATCCGCATCGAATGTGGGGAAATCACCACCTCCGACGAAGTGCTGCAGGAGCTCGGCCAGCTCAAGCGCTAAACATAAGCAGGCTGCGGGTCCGGCGCGTCCGCCGGTCCCGCAGCCTAACCAAACGCCCGCGGCGGCCGAAAGTAGGGGTGAGACCACCTTCCCCTCACAAAGCAGAATCGGCACATGATCGTCGTAACACGCCTCAACGGAACGCGCTTCGCGGTCAATCCGGACCTTATTGAACGGATCCACGAGAGTCCGGACACCCATCTCGTCACGCTCGACGGCGCCACGTACGTCGTGCTCGAAAGCCTTGCGGAAGTCGTGGAACTCATCGCCGAGTACCGGGCCTACGTCCTCAGCAAGGCGCGGGACTTCCCGGCCGTCACCGGCTACCCGCTGAGCCTGGTGCCCCCGGCCGGCTCCGGCGACGACGATGACCCGCCGCACAGCTCCGAGCGACCGAGGAAGTAAGCCATGGATCCCGCAACAATCATCGGACTCTTCCTGGCCTTCGGCGCCATCTATGCCATGGTCGCCTTGGAAGGCGCCAACGTCACGAGCCTTCTGCTGCCGGCGCCGATGATCCTGGTCTTCGGTGCTACCCTCGCCGTAGGCCTCGCCGGCTCCACCCTCAAGGATGTCCTGCACGCGTTTAAATCCCTGCCGAAGGCCTTCAAGGGCAAGACCGTCCCGCCGCAGCAGAGCATCGACGAGATTGTTGTTTTCGCCGAGAAGGCCCGCGCCGAGGGCCTCCTGTCGCTGGAAAGTGACGCGGCCACCACCACGGATCCCTTCCTGAAAACCGCGCTGCAGAATATCGCTGACGGAACGGACGGCGAAGACCTCCGCGAGATGCTTGACGACGGCATCAGCTCCAAAATGAAGTCCGACAACACGGCGGCGAAGTTCTTCAAGGCGCTGGGCGGTTACGCGCCGACCATCGGCATCATCGGCACCGTGGTGTCCCTGACCCACGTCCTGGAGAACCTGTCCCAGCCGGACGAGCTCGGCCACATGATCGCCGCCGCCTTCGTCGCGACACTCTGGGGGGTCCTTTCGGCGAACTTCATCTGGCTGCCGATCGGGGACCGCATGACGAAGATCTCCGAACTGGAAGTCGACCGCATGACCCTCATCATGGAGGGGGTCCTGGCCCTGCAGGCCGGCGTCCAGCCCATCCTGCTGCGGGAGAAACTCAACGCGATGGTCCCGGACTACAAGCTCAAGTCCGGTGCCGGGAAGTCGGCCAAGGGCGGATCAGGCAAGGCATCCAAGGGCGGAAAACCCTTGGAGGACGCCGCGTGAGCCCCCGGCGCCGGTCCAAAAGGGGCGGCGGCGAAGAGCACCACGTCGACGAACGCTGGCTGGTGTCCTACGCGGACATGGTCACCGTGCTGATGTGCTTGTTCATCGTCCTCTACGCCATGTCTACCGTGGACGCCAACAAGTTCGAGAAGCTCCGCAACTCCCTGGCGACCGGCTTCGGCGCCGTCGCCTCGGAGACCGTGGACACGGCCTCCGGAACGGTGGTGCCGCCTGAAGTCGTGGACCAGCAACTGGAGGCGTTCGCCGGGCAGGCGGAAAAGACCGAGGACAAGACGGAACCGAAGGACCCGGCCGAACCGGCAGACCCCGCCGCGCCCCAGGCGCCGGATGCGCAGGCGTCCGCCATGGAGCTGGCAAAGAAGGAAGTGGAGAAGCTGCGGGCCCTCGAAGCGGCCATGCGGGCGGGGCTGGCCGCCGAGGGGCTGAGCGAAAACGTCGAGTTCACCGTCGATCCGCGCGGGTTGACGGTACGGCTGGTCGGATCCCAGGCGTTCTTCAGCGCCGACCGTCCCGAGCTTTCCACCAGGGCCACCCAGGTCCTGAACGTGGTCTCGCCGGTGCTGGCGCCGACCGACCTGGAAATCATGGTTGAAGGACACGCAGCGAACGGAATAACGGCTTTCCCGTCCACCTGGGAGCTCTCGTCGGCGCGCGCCGTCAACGTCCTGCGCTTTATGGTGGAGCGGGGCGGGATCCCGCAGGGAAAGATCGGCGCCGTAGCCTTCGGGTCTGCCCGGCAGGTCAACGACGACTCGACGCCGGAACTGATGGAGCTGAACCGGCGGGTCGACATCGCCGTCCTCTCCGATGAGCCGGAGATCGTCCGGGCGCTGATTCCCGAGGCCCTCAAGCTCAGCGAAAATTAGGAGACAGGCGCCTTACGCAGCCCGAACACCGGCCGATAGTCCTCAGCGTGACTGTTATGGATGAACGGGAAGTGACGCGCGACCGCACGGTCAGTGTCTACGATTTCCGTCGTCCCGCGACGCTGGCCCGTGAGCACAGCCGGGTCCTGGAACTGGCCTTTGAAACCTTCGCCCGCCAGTGGGGCACCCAGCTCACCGCCAAAGTCAGGGTCAAGTCCGTGGTGCGCCTGGACGAGGTGACCATGCAGAGCTATGACGAGTACGCCGCCTCCCTGCCCGCCGTCACCGCCATGGTCCTCTGCTCCGTCGAGGGCGACGATTCGAAACTGGTGGTGCAGTTCCCCGGCCCGTCCGCCCTCGGCTGGGTCAACCGCATGCTGGGAGCCTCCAGCGACTCCCCGATGCCGGACCGGAAATTCACCCAGATCGAACAGGCCCTCGTCCGCGGCCTCATGGACGAGGCACTGGAGGACCTGAGCTACTCACTGGGGCCCCTCCTCAGCGAGACCGTCAGGGTCGACACCATCCAGTACAACTCCCAGTTCGCCCAGGCCGCCGCGCCCAGCGAACTGATGATCGTCGCCAACTTCACCATGAGCGTCGGGGAAATGCACGCGCCGGCCACGCTCGCCGTGCCGGCCGGCATCCTCCTGCCCAGGCTCAAGAAGGTCAGCCCGGCCGACAGCCGCGTCGACGCCTCCGCCCTGATCAGCGCCCAACTTGAGCAGGTGCCGGTAGAGCTCTCCGTGCGGCTGGCGCCCTCCTTCGTCACCCCGAGCCAGGTGCTGGGACTGGCCGTCGGTGATGTTCTGCCCCTGCCGCATCTGGAGAACAGGCCGTTTGATCTCACACTGGACGGCACCCGGCTGGCCACCGCAGCGCCGGCCCGCAACGGATCCCGGGCCGCCGCCGTCATTGTCACAATCGAGGAGAACCACCGATGAGCACCACCCTGACCCAGCACGAGGCTTCGGCGGAGCGGCTCGTTGAGGAACTGCCGAGCCCGGTCGCCCTCCGGGTCGTTGCCCTCGTCCCGGCCCGTGCTGCCGCCGCCTACGCCCGCCAGGCCGTCACCGCCACTTTCGTGGGCTCGGTGACCGCCGACCTGGCACTCCTGCTGATCGACCGCACCTTCCTGGACGAGGCCGCCGGCGGCATGGCCGGGTCCCAGTCCGGCATGGTCGCCGTTACCGACGTTCTGCGCCCGGCGATGGAGGCCGCGAGCTCGGTCTTCGGCCCCGGGGTCCTTTCCGACCTGCGCGAATCGGACGCCTCCGGTCTCCTCACCGATCCGGACACCGCCGTCTACGAACTCTCCGACGGCAGCAACGCCGCGGCCTGGTTCGCTATCCGGCTCCGCGACCACAGCCCCGCCAAGGACCGCGGCGGCGAGCCCAAGGGCAGCGGCGTGGCAGCCGGCAGGCTGGGCCGGATCAACAACATCGAGATGGCACTCACCGTGGAAATCGGCCGCACCCGGATGTCAGTCCGGGACGTGCTGTCCCTCGAACCCGGCAAGGTCATCGAACTGGACCGGTCCGCAGGGGCCCCGGCCGATGTCCTGCTCAACGGCAGGCTGATCGCCCACGGCGAGGTGGTCGTGCTGGACCAGGATTACGCGATCCGGATCACCCGCATCCTCGATGTTGCCGACGGACTCAGCTGAATGGACTCACTGATCCTCGGGCTACGGGTAGTCGTGGCCCTGGGCGCGGTGCTTGGCCTCATGTGGTTCCTGCAGCACCGGCTCGGCAAAGGCCCGGGACGGCGCCGGGCCGACCAGGCGCTGACCGTCGTCAGCCGGCAGAGCCTCGGGCAGCGGGCCTCGGTGGTGGTGGTGGACTCCGCCGGCAAACGCTTCCTGCTTGGCGTCACCGACCACACCGTCAACGTCCTGCACAGCGGGGACATCCCGCCCGAGCCCGAAGAGGTCCGGGCGCCGGCGACCAACCAGCTGGGCGACTTCGCCCGGATGCTCGCCGAGGCCGGCCACCGCGGCGGTACCCGCAGCGGCTACGCCAAGGAGCGCTTCTCCTCCTCTGCGGACGGCGGCTCCGCTGCACACATTGACTCCTCTGCGCATATTGGGGACGACACCGTCCCGGGGACCTTGGCCGATGATGCAGGGGACACCCCGCCCGACACCCTGGTCTCGCGGCGCAGCTCGGCCCAGCGGAGCTCCCACTCCCGGGCGTCGGCACGCCCGGGCCCTGGACACCCGCCACTGAACGGTTCAATCCTGTCCGGCTCAATCCTGTCCGGCTCGACCTGGAAGCAGGCCGCCGCGGCTCTCAGGGGCGGACGCCGCAATTGAACAGTGTCACCGCCAGGCGCACCGATCCCCGCAGGATCCTCGCCCTCGGACTCGCCGCGGTGGTCCTTGCCGTCCTGATGCTCTGGCTGAACGCCGGCGCCGGCCACGCCGCGCCGATCGACCCGGCCCCGCCGGTGCCCCCGACGGACCCGACCGCCCCGGGCGGCAGCGTCAACATCCAGATCAACGGCCTCGACGGCGCGCCGTCAACCGCCGTCGTGACCCTGATCGGGATCACCCTGCTCTCGGTGGCGCCCGCGCTGCTGTTGATGATGACGTCCTTCACCAAGATCTTCGTGGTCCTGGCCATGACGCGCAACGCCCTGTCCCTGCCGTCCATTCCGCCGAACCAGGTCCTGGCCGGCCTGGCACTCTTCCTCTCGATCTTCGTCATGTGGCCGGTCGTGGACCAGATGAACACCATCGGCGTACAGCCCTACCTGAACGGGACGCTCGACTTTAACGGCGCGGTCGGCGCCGGGTCCGGTCCGCTGCAGCAGTTCATGCTGGCCCACACGCGGGACGAGGACATCGCCCTCATGACGCGGGCAGCCGGAGCGGAGAACCCGGAGACGCCCGAGGCCGTCCCGATGCAGACCCTCATTCCGGCGTTTATGATCTCCGAGCTCCGGGCCGCCTTCATCATCGGGTTCGTGATCTTCATTCCGTTCCTCGTGATCGACCTTGTGGTCTCCGCCGCGCTGATGTCCATGGGCATGATGATGCTGCCGCCGGTCATGATTTCGCTGCCGTTCAAGATCCTGCTGTTCGTCCTCGTTGACGGCTGGGGACTGATCATCACCGCCCTGATCCAGAGCTACGCGGGCACCGGATGAACGCGAACGCTGTCCTGGACATCTGCCTCCAGGCGTTGATCGTCGGTGCCAAGCTCTCGGCGCCGGTCCTGGTCACGGCGCTGGTGGTCGGCCTCGCCGTCTCGCTGGTGCAGTCCATCACCCAGTTGCAGGAAGCAACCCTGTCCTTCGTCCCGAAAGCCGTGGCGGTCGCCCTCGCCCTCGTGGTGTGCGGCCACTGGATGATCACCGAAATGGTCACCTTCACGCACGAGCTCTTCGCCAGGATCCCGTCCCTCCTCGGGGGAGTGTGACGTGTCCGTCCCGATCGATCCCACGTGGCTGGAAGCTTTCCTGCTGGCCACGGTGCGGATGACGGCGTTCCTGGTGGTGGCGCCGCCGTTCTCCTACCGGGCGTTTCCCGCCCGGGTCAAGGCGATGCTGGGGCTGGGCCTCGGCCTGGCCGTGTCCCAGCGGGTCTCCGTCGGCTACGCCGCCCGGGACACGGCCGGCTTCGCCACCGGGGTGGTCCTGGAACTCGCCACGGGCCTGGTCCTGGGCTTCATCGTCCTCGTAATCTTCGCGGCCATCCAATCCGCCGGAAGCCTGGTCGACCTCGCAGGCGGCTTCCAGCTCGCCCAGGGCTTCGACCCGCAAATGAACATCAACGGTGCCCAGTTCACGCGCCTGCTGCAGATGGCTGCCCTCGCGCTGCTGTTTTCCTCGGACGGCTACCAGCTGGTCATCACCGGGCTGACCGGCAGCTTCACGGCGCTGCCGCTGGCCGGCGGCATTGACCTGGCAGAGCCGGTGCAGGCGCTGACGACGGCGGTCACCGGCATGTTCCTTGCCGCGGTGCAGATCGCCGGACCCATCATGGTGGTCCTGTTCCTCGCCGACGTGGGCCTGGGCCTGCTGACCCGGGTGGCGCCGGCCCTGAATGCGTTCTCGCTCGGCTTCCCGCTCAAGATCCTGCTGACCCTGACCCTGGCCGGGTTTATGTTCCTGGCTCTCCCGCGGATCGTGTCCAGCCTTGCCGGGCAGGCCGCCAAGACAGTGCTGGGGGTGGGCTGATGTCTGATTCCGGTGAAAAAACAGAAGAAGCCACTGACAAGCGGATGAAGGAAGTCCGCTCCAAGGGCCAGCTCTCCCGGTCCCAGGACCTCACGGCCTGGGTCGGGATCGGTGCGGCGGCGGTCATGATGCCGTCCACGGTCGAACGGGCTGCGAACGCCGCGACGGACCAGTTGTTCAGTATCCGGGGCATCATTGCCGCGCCGGACCCCGGAGCGGCCCTCCAGGCCCTCGAGTATGGGCTGGCGTCCATCGCCGGAATCATGACGCCCATGCTGGTCGTCGTGTTCGTGGTGGTCCTCGCCGGGGCCGCCCTGCAGGGCGGCGTCCATGTCAAGAAATTCAAGGCCGACTTCGAACACTTCAAGCCGCTGCCCGGGCTTAAGCGGATGTTCGGGACGCAGGCGCTCTGGGGCGGCGCGAAGGCCCTCCTCAAAGTCGGGGTCGTCGGGGCGGTGCTCTACTCCGTCGTCCAGGGCCTCGTGCCGGTGCTGCTGACCGCCGGCGGTCTGCCCGTCTCCGGCGTCGTGAGCGCCGCGTCCGAAGGCATCGCCCTGCTCATCCAGTTCGCCGTTGCCGCCGGAATCGTCCTGGCCGCCGCGGACTTCTTCGTGGTCATGCGCCGCAACCGCAAGAAAACGCGGATGACCAAAAAGGAAGTCAAAGACGAAAACAAGAACAGCGAAGGCGACCCGCTGATCCGTTCGCAGCGCCGGGCCCGGCAGATGGCGATGAGCCGGAACCGCATGATTGCGGCGATCGGCGACGCCGACGTCGTCCTGGTCAACCCGACGCACGTGGCGGTGGCGCTGAAATACGAACCCGGCAAGTCGGCGCCCCGCGTGGTGGCCACGGGTTCGGGGCATGTTGCTGCCAGAATCAGGGCTGAAGCTGAGGCGAAAAACGTGCCCATGGTCCAGGACATCCCTTTGGCCCGGGCACTGCACTCGGCCTGCAAGCTCGGGGAAGAGATACCGGTCGATTTCTACCGGGCCGTCGCGGGTGTCCTCGCCTTCGTTATGTCGCTCAAAGCCCGGGGCGCCGGCGCCGGGATGCACCGCATGGCCGGGGCCGCGGTATGACGCCGCAGCAGGAACCTCCCGGCCGGTCGACGTCGCACAACAGTGTCTGTGAAAGGACCGCTCCATGAACAACAGGCTCGCCGGTCTGACGGTGCCAATCGGCATTGTCGGGATCGTACTGCTGCTCGTCGTGCCGGTCCCGGCGCCGCTGATGGACTTCCTGATCGTCTGCAACATCCTGCTGGCACTGCTGGTCCTGCTGACCAGCATGTTCGTGAAGAAACCCCTGGATTTCTCGGTGTTCCCTTCGCTGCTGCTCGTGATCACCCTCTTCCGGCTGGGCCTGAACGTGGCATCGACCCGGCTGGTGCTGGGGGAGGGGTACGCGGGCCAGGTCATCGAGGCCTTCGGCACGGTCACGGTGGGCGGGTCCATTGTGATCGGCGCCGTCGTCTTCCTGATCCTGGTGGTCATCCAGTTCGTGGTGGTCACCAAGGGTGCCGAGCGGGTGGCCGAAGTCGGCGCGAGGTTCACCCTCGACGCCATGCCCGGCAAGCAGATGGCCATTGACGCGGACCTCAACGCGGGCCTCATCACCGACACCCAGGCGCGTGAGCGGCGGGCCGAGGTCTCCGCCGAAGCGGATTTCTACGGTGCCATGGACGGTGCGTCCAAGTTCGTCAAGGGCGACGCGATTGCCGGCATCATCATTATCATCATCAACTTCATCGGCGGGATCGCCGTCGGCATGCTGCAGGGCGGCCTCGAAATCGGCGAGGCCCTGAACACCTACGGCCTGCTCACCATGGGCGACGGGCTGGTCTCGCAGATCCCGGCCCTGCTGATGGCCGTCTCCACCGGCATGATCGTCACCCGCTCCAACGCCGAATCCGACATGGGACGGACGGCTTCCTCACAGCTGACGCAGTCGCCCAGTGCGCTCATGATCGCCGGCGTCGCAGCCATCGCCATGGCACTGATTCCGGGCATGCCGCCGATCCCGTTCGTCCTGGTGGGAGCGGGCATGCTGCTGGCCTCCCGGCGGATGGCGGCACTGCAGAAGGCCGACGAGAAAACCCTCGCGGACGAGGCGACGGCACTGAACTTCCCGGAAATGGACCCGAACGAAAAACTGCTGGAAGACATGCGGATCCACCCGGTCGAAATCCTGCTGGCACCGGACCTCGTGGACATGGTCTCAGGGGCCTCGGATGACCTGCTCGCCCGCGTCAGGTCCCTGCGTCACAAGATCGCCATGGACCTGGGACTGGTCATCCCGCCGGTGCGCACCAGGGACAGCGTCGACCTTCCCCCGGCAACGTATTCCATCCGCATCGCCGGTGTCGAAGCCGGCCGCGGCACGGCCCCGGGCGGCCAGATGCTGGCACTGGGCGACAACCTCGACTCACTGCCGGGCGTCGCGATGATCGAGCCGGTCTTCGGCCTCGCAGGCAAGTGGATTCCGGCGGAAATGCGCCACAACGCAGAAATGACCGGGTCCACCGTGATCGACCGCGTCTCGGTCCTCGTCACCCACCTGTCCTCGATCGTCACCGCCAACGCGGCCCGGCTGCTCTCCCGCGAGGACGTCCGCGTCCTGACCGAGGGCGTCCGCAAGCAGAGCCCGGCCGCCGTCGACGAACTGACCCCCGCGCTGCTTTCCCTCGCCGAACTGCAACGGGTGCTGCAAGGACTCCTGGACGAACAGGTCCCCATCAATGACCTGGCCCGCATCTACGAGGCACTCACCCTCCGGGCCAAGGTATCCACCGACCCCGAATCCCTGGTGGAGTCAGCCCGGCAGGCGCTCGGGCCGGCGCTGACGGCAAAATTCATGGACGGGCCCGTCCTGAACGTCATCATGATCGACCCTGTCCTGGAACAGTCCATGCTGGAGGACATGCGCCCCGCCGAGGGCGGCACCCAGATCGTCATGGGCCAGGACAAGCTCGACGGCGTGCTCCGCTCGGTCAGCGCGTCCGCCGACGCCGCTGCCGCAGCGAACCGGCAGGCGGTGCTGGTCTGCGCGCCGGCCCTCCGCCCGGCAGTCCGGCGGCTCATTGGGTCCCAGCCGGGCTCGCTGCCGGTCCTCTCCTACCGGGAAGTGACCTCCGCCAACGTCCAGATCGAGACCGTAGGAGTAGTGCGCCATGCCGAACCGCTATCGGCTTAAGGGAGAGTCGCTCGAGGACGTCCGCCGGAAAGCCGAGCTGCAGTACGGCCCGGCGGCCCGCGTTGTGTCCGCCGATCGCGTTATCAGCCCCGGCATCGCGGGACTCTTTTCCGGCGACTACTACGAAGCAGTGGTAGAGGTCCTGGACCCGAACCCCGCCACCGGTGGGCCGGTCCGTGACGCGCACGGAAAACCCGCGGTCCGCCACGGAAGCGACGGGACGCCGAGGGAGGCTTCGCGCTTCTCCCGGGTGCGCCGGGGAGCCGCCGCGTTCATGGGACCCGCCCAGACCGCCCGCGCCGCGGCCGCCCCCGCCCAGGCCGCCCCCGCCGCGGCCGCTCCCATCCCGGTCAGGACGCCGGAGGCAAAGAAGGCCCGGCCCGCCCCCGAGGAGGCGGGCTTCCCGGCAGCCGCGTCGCATCACCTCCAGGGCGCCGCGATCGCGGCCCTCCTGGCCGAGGCTGACACGGTCGAACTGGGCATGCACCGCCCGCGGGGCACCGGAGTGTCCACGGAATCGCCGGACTTCGCCGAGTTGCTCGAACAGCTGGGCGCCGGGCTGAACGGCGGCCCGGGACCGGAAGATGTTGCGAGTCCTGCGGGCCCGCAGGACTCGGGGCCGACAAAATCCACGACGCCGCCCGCCGCCAAGCCGGGCCCGCCGTCGGCTCCGGCACCCCTTAACGGCATCGGCGACCTGGTGCTCCTGATCGGCCTGGGCGAAGACGCCCTGGATACGGCCCTGGCCATGTCCATTGCCGCCGGCGGGGCAGACGTGCGGACAGCGGGCAAACTGACCGCGTTCGGCCACCTGCATGTCGACGGCCGCCAGAGCGCTACGGCCGCCCGCGCGCAGGCGGTGATGACGGACCGGACCGTCCTGGTGGCCTACGGCCTCGAGCGGTCCCGGGACGCGGCCGCGAGCCTGAAAGCCGTCGCGGCTGTCTCTGCCGACCAGATCTGGGTGGTGGTTGACGCGGGACGCAAACACGAGGACACGGCACGCTGGGTCCACGCCCTCGGCGCGCAGCTCCCCATCACCGCGCTCGCCGTCGTCGGCACCGCGGAAACCAGCACGCCGGAAAGCGTCAACGAACTCGGCGTCCCGGTAGGGTGGATCGACTCCAGGCAGGCCCGCGGTGGGCAGCTGTGACACGGACGACGCACCCGGGTTCGTCCCCGACGCCGGCCACGAAGGGTAGATTGAGAGCATGCTGGTACTAACACGCAAGCCGGGCGAACAGATCATGATCGGCGACGGAATCGTCATCACGGTCCTCGAAGGCCGTGGCGACGGCGTGCGGATCGGCATAGATGCCCCCCGCGGGGTGTCGATCCAGCGCAAGGAAGTCATCGAAGCCATCGCAGCCGCGAACCTGGCCGCCGCGAACGCCGGTCCCGGCACCGAAGACGCCCTGCGCGGTCTTCTGCCGCAGCCTCCCGCCCGCAACACCTGAGTCAGCCGGGGCTGTTCCCCAGATACTCATCGAGGTGCGGCTGTGGCGTCCGGTCAATCACGGCCAAGGCATGGTCCAGGGTGGCGACCAGCGTCAGCCTGTCCAGTTCGTCGGAGACCCCGCCCGCTTCAGGTCCGGGCAACTCAGAGCCGGACGTCCCAGCTCCGGGCAACTCAGCTTCATGCAACACGGCGAGCCGCGCTGCCTGGAGGCTGTCCCGGCCGGCCCGGGCGGCTTCCGCCAAGCGCCGGCGCAGATCCTGCAGGCCGGCCAGGTGGTCACTGAGAATTTCGGCCCACGGGCCCGGCGGTGCCGCCGCGATCAACTCGCCGAGCGGTGCTTCCGCCGGAACGTTCCAGGCGGCGGCCACGGCGGCCGATTCAACGCTGCGGGCCAGGGCGTCGAAGCGAAGCCGGTCCAGGACACCCTCCAGCTCCGCGGCAGTGAATCCCAACCAGTGCAGGTTGTGCGCTTCGACGTGGAGCCGTTGGGTCTCAAGGCGGAAAAGGAGCACCTCCAACTGCCGCCGCTCCTGCCAGAGCGCCGCCGAGAGATCGCCTGCACCCATGGGACCCGTCTTCTCTGCCGCCCGCCTCCAACTGCGTTACGAGACTGTAACCGCATTTTTCGTCAAGCTTTTCGTGTGAGTATACGCAGAGCGAAAATCTGGTGATAAGTTTCGGGACGAGGAACAGGCCGGTATGCAGCGGAATTCCACCTCCTGCGGGGGCGGGAGGTATTCCGGGGCTCGTTCCTCCGATTTATTTGTCCGAATTCGGTCTCACGGGGGACGCACGCTTTGAACCGCCTAGAACGCAATGAGATGGTGATCCAACACCTGCCCCTGGTGGGCTACCTCGTCTCTGACCTGTGCTCGAAGGCGTCCCATCTGTCCCGCGACGATCTAGCGTCCGCCGGGGCCGTGGCACTTATCACCTCCGCCGATTCCTTCGATCCGGACCTCGGAGTTCCGTTCGGTGCGTTTGCGCGCCGCCGCATCCTGGGCGCGTTCGCCGATGAGATGCGGGCCAGCGACTGGGCAACCCGGTCGGCACGGCGCCGGATCAAGGAAACCATGTCCGTCCAGGAGACCCTGGGCGCAGCCTTGGGCCGGGCCCCCTCAGTTGAGGAGATCGCCTCGGCGCTCGGCGTGGAGCAGAGCGTGGTGGAGGCCGCCCTGGCGGACGCCTCCCGCACCCTGACGCCGCTCGACGAAGCCGTGATCGACACGCTGGCCGCCGAAACCCTCACACCGGAGCACTCGATCCTGGCGGACGAACGGCTCCAGTACCTCCGCGCCGCCGTGAAAAGCCTCCCGGAACGCATGCGCTACGTCGTTGAAGAGATCTACTTCGGCGACCGGACCGTCAAAGAACTCGCCGCGGAACTCGGCTCCACGCACGCGGCGGTCTCCCAGCAGCGCTCCGAAGCCATCCGGCTCCTGCGCGATGGCCTGACCGTGCACTACGCGGACGACCCGGACCAGCACGTCGAGGTCCAGTCCCGGATCACGCCGCGACGCCGCAGCGACTACCTTGCCCAGCTCGCCGAGTCGACGGCGGGCGGCATAACCCGGTCGGTTTTCCCGCTCAGATCTGCCCTCAATGAGGCCGTCTGAGCGGCACGTCCCTCGACGTCCCGCGGGTGGAAGCATCGACCGCCTCGGAATTAGTAAGCTAACTGAGAAATTTCTGCACGACCCTCGCCGGAAGCTGCGCCCTGCGGTAGCGTCGGATCCATCGGATCTAGCGAGGAGGACGCATGAAAGCTTCACCAACTTTGACGGGCAACCTGCAGGCAGTGCTGGTGGACCTGATCGACTTGCACGTCCAGGGCAAGCAGGCACACTGGAACATTGTGGGGACGAATTTCCGGGATCTCCACCTCCAGTTGGACGAGATCGTCGAGGCCGCACGGCAGTTCGCTGATGACACGGCGGAACGTATGCGTGCCCTCCATGCGCTCCCGGACGGGCGCAGCGCCACGGTGGCCAAGAGCACCTCGCTGCCGGAGTTCCCGGCCGGGCTCGTGGACACCAAGGACGCGATCGAGCGCATCGTGGCCGCGCTGGAGTCAGCGGTCGGCACGATGCGCAAGGTTCACGACGAGGTGGACGAGGAGGACCCCACCTCAGCGGACCTTCTGCACGAGTTCATCGGCCGCCTGGAGCAGTACGCGTGGATGGTCAATGCCGAGACGATGAAACCCACCGCGAAGGTAGCCACGCCGTCCAAGAAGTAGCGGTTTAGTCAAGCGTCCGGCGCCGGGAGTGATCCCGGCGCCGGACGCATTTCTGTTCGGGCCTGGACTCGGATGTAAGCTCAGTCCGCCGTGGGGACTTTCCGGAGGACGACGGCGGCAAGGGCGGCGGCACCGGCCATCAGCGTGAGGGCGATGGCGGCGGTGATGTGCACCCCGGAGTCGAACGCGGTGCGCGCCGCAGCCGTCACGGCCTCAGCCAGCGGACCGGGAAGGCCTTGTGCCAGCTCGACGGCGCCGGCGAGAGTCTCCCCGGCCTGGTGCACGGCAGCGGCGGGGGCCGCCCCGGACGCTTCCGCCGGAAGCTGCAGGTTCCGCTGGTAGGAGGAGGTCAGGATGGAGCCCAGAATCGCCGTGCCCAGCAGGGAGCCCACCTCATAGCCGGTTTCCGAAATTGCCGCGGCCGCCCCGGATTTGTCGGCCGGGACCGACCCGAGGATCAGGTCGTTGGAAATCGTTTCCGCGGCGCCCACGCCCAGGCACAGGATCAGCAGGGCCGTCAGCAGCAGTGCCGGGCCCGTGCTGTGGTCGCCCAGGGCCACCAGGGAATAGGCCGTAGTGCTGAGCAGGAGCCCGCCCGCGACGACGAAGCCGGGCCGGACCTTCTTCACCAGCGGCACCACAAACAGGCCGGCCAGCACCATGGCGATGAGGGCCGGCACCATGGTGACGCCTGACGCCGACGGTGACTGGCCCTCGATCAGCTGCAGATGCTGGGCCAGGAAGAGGATGAATCCGTTGTAGGAAAACAGCGCCAGGACGTTGGCGGTGATGGCCGTGCTGAAGATCCGGTTGCGGAAGAGGCTGACATCCAGCAGCGGCGCGGTCAGGCCGCCCCGGCCCAGGGCCCGCTGGCGCCGGATGAACGCGTAACCCGTCAGTAACCCGAGGCCGATGCCGGCAATGGATTCCAGTCCCGGGCCGTGGGTCGCCAGGGACTTGATCCCGTAGACGGTGGGCACCATGGCCAGCAGGGAGAGCCCGATGCTCGGCAGGTCCACCCGGCCGGGATTAGGGTCGCGCGACTCCGGAAGAAGGGTCGGGCCCAGCACCAGCAGGGGCAGGATGATCGGCACCGCCACGAGCAGCACCGCACCCCACCAGAAGTGCTCCACGAGCCAGCCGCCGGCGATAGGTCCCAGCGCGGCGCCGCCGGAGAACCCGGCAGCCCAGATGGCCACCGCCAGCCGGCGACGGTTCGGCTCCGGGAAGATGTTCCGGATCAGGGACAGGGTGGACGGCATCAGCATGGCACCGAAGAAACCCAGCGCAGCGCGTCCGGCGATCAGCCATTCGGCGCTGGGGGAGAAGGCCGTCGCTGCGGACACGGCCGCGAACCCGGCGCTGCCGACCAACAGGAGCCTGCGGCGGCCGATCCTGTCGCCCAGGCTGCCCATCGCGACGAGCAGCCCGGCGAGAACCAGGGGATAGGAATCGATAATCCAGAGCAGCTGGACGCCCGAGGCATCCAGGCTGCGGGCGATGGCCGGCAGGGCGAAGGTGAGGGCGGTGTTGTCCACTGCCACCAGGAGGACCGGAAACATGAGCAGGGCCAAGGCCAGCCAGTCCCGCCACGGCCGCTGGCGGGCCCGGGGCGGTGTGCTGCTCTGCTGCGTAGTCGTCATGTTGCTCATGGACATTACTGTACCGTCCGGACGGTGCATTTAAGAAATGTGCTTTGTTGCGGGCAAGATGGAGGCCATGCCCAGAAAGCCAGTCGCCCGCGAAGCCGTCCTCGATGGCTTCATCGCCCTGCTCATCGAAGAAGGTGAACGCGCCGCGACGCTGGAGGCTGTCGCGCGGCGGGCCGGCGTCTCCAAGGGAGGTCTGCTGTACCACTTCCCCAACAAGGAGGCGCTGATCGCGGCGCTGCTGGAGCGGCTGGACGAGCACCTGGCCGCGGACCTCCGGGCCATGGCGGACGCTCCGGAAGGCGCCGCAGCCTACTTCATCAAGTCCTCCGTCTGGGCCGACACCCCGATGGACCGGTCCTTTGTGGCCGCCACCCGCCTGGCCGAAGTGGCGCACGAGGAATCCCAGCGCCGGTTCATTTCCGCCCAGGCGCGCTGGCTGGAATTGCTGGCTGCCGACGTCGGCCCCGCCATGGCCAAAGCCGTCCTCTATATGGGGGACGGGCTTTACTTCAATGCCATCCTCGCCCGCGGTTCCGCCGGGCCCGTGCCCGGGTTCGGCGCGGACCTTGAGGGACTGCTTGCCGCCGTTGAACGCCTCCGGGACTGACGCGGCCGATGGCGGACAGGCCGCCGTCGTCATAGCTTGCGGACCCGGCCCGCGCATAGGACAATGGAAGCTGTGACTGCAATCACGACCAATTGAATATGCCTTTGATCTGCGGCGGGAGAGTTCTGCCAGAAGGTACAAGCAGGCGCCGTAGGAGCAAATCCTCCCCAGGAATCTCTCAGGCCCACGTACCGCCGCGGCAAGGCGCCTCTGGAAAGCAGCAGGCTGTCACGCGACATGCTGTGCTCACCGACGGTGCAAGCGGAACCCCCTCATGCGGGGCTCCGCGGAAACTCTCAGGTCCAATACAGAGCGGGGAGGAACCCAATCACTGCGGCGTACCTGCGCCGCCTGAATTATGGAGTTCCTTGTGACTGTTACCCCAGCCTCCACGTCCTTTGTCGACCGGCATATCGGCGCCCGGCGTCAGGCCGACGTCGACGCCATGCTGAAGGCTGTCGGATCCGACACCGTCGACGCGCTGGTGGACACCGCCGTACCCAAGGACATCCGCCAGGATGTGCCGCTCAAACTCACCGAAGCCCTCAGCGAAGTGGAAGTCCTCGCCGAACTGCGCGCCTTGGCCGCCAAGAACAAGACCGCCGTACAGATGATCGGCCAGGGCTATTACGACACCGTGACCCCGCCGGTGATCCGCCGGAACATCCTCGAAGCCCCCGCTTGGTACACCGCGTACACCCCGTACCAGCCGGAAATCTCCCAGGGCCGGCTCGAGGCCCTGCTGAACTTCCAGACCATGGTCCAGGACCTGGTCGGGCTGCCGATCGCCAACGCCTCCCTGCTGGACGAAGCCACCGCCGTCGCGGAGGCCGTCCTGATGATGCGCCGTGCCAACAAGAACAAATCAGCCGCCAACGGCAAGACCGTCATGGACGCCGATTGCCTCCCGCAGACCATCGCCATCGTCAAGGGCCGCGCCGAGGCGCTCGGCTTCGAGGTGGAGGTCGCGGACCTTTCCGAAGGACTTCCCGACGGCGACATCAACGGTGTGGTGCTTCAGCAGCCCGGCGTCTCCGGCCGGGTCTTCGATCACTCGGAGGTCATCGCAGCGGCCAAGGAACGCGGCGCGCTGGTAACGGTCGCGGCCGACCTCCTGGCCCTGACGCTCATCACGCCTCCGGGCGAGCAGGGCGCCGACATCGCCGTCGGTTCAGCCCAGCGCTTCGGTGTACCGCTGTTCTTCGGTGGCCCGCACGCCGCCTACATGGCCGTCCAGAAAGGCCTCGAGCGCTCCATGCCCGGCCGCCTCGTCGGCGTGTCCAAGGACTCGGCCGGAATCCCGGGCTACCGCCTGGCGCTGCAGACCCGTGAACAGCACATCCGCCGGGAGAAGGCCACCTCCAACATCTGCACCGCGCAGGCGCTGCTGGCCATCGTCTCCTCCTTCTACGCGGTCTATCACGGTCCGGACGGGCTGAAGGCGATCGCGCAGACGGTCCACGGGCACGCCCGGACGATCGCCGCGTCGCTGCAGGCGGCCGGGCTCGAAGTGCTGCACACCTCCTTCTTCGATACCGTCACGGTGTCCGTCCCGGGCAAGGCCGCCGGAATTATCGCGGACGCCGAGGCCAAGGGCATCAACCTGCGCTCCATCGACGCGGACACGGTCGGAATCTCAGCCGATGAGGCAACGACGTCGGCCATCGTCGCCGACGTCGTCGCAGCGTTCGGCGCGCGCGTCGCCGACTCAACCGGCAGCCTCGCCCTCGACGTCGCCGTCGAGCGCACCTCGAACTACCTCCAGCACCCCGTCTTCAACACCTACCGCTCCGAAACCCAGCTGCTGCGCTACATCCGCCGGCTCTCGGACCGGGACCTGGCGCTGGACCGCACCATGATCCCGCTGGGCTCCTGCACCATGAAGCTCAACGCCACGGCCGAAATGGAAGCCATTTCCTGGCCCGAGTTCGCCTCCATCCACCCTTTCGCCCCGGAATCCCAGACCGCCGGCTGGCGCGAACTGATCGAGGACCTCGAAGCCCAGCTGACCGAGATCACCGGCTACGACCAGGTCTCGATCCAGCCGAACGCCGGATCGCAGGGTGAGCTCGCCGGCCTGCTGGCCATCCGCGGCTACCACCTCTCCCGCGGCGATGACCAGCGGAACATCTGCCTGATCCCGTCCTCGGCGCACGGCACCAACGCCGCCTCGGCCGTGCTGGCCGGCATGAAGGTCGTGGTGGTCGCCACCGCGTCCGACGGCACGATCGACCACGCGGACCTGTACGCCAAGATCGAGGCCCACAAGGACGTTCTCTCGGCGATCATGATCACCTACCCGTCCACGCACGGGGTCTTCGACGCCGACGTGCGCGAGGTCTGCGACGCTGTCCACGCCGCCGGCGGCCAGGTCTACATCGACGGCGCCAACCTCAACGCCCTCGTCGGCCTCGCCCAGCCGGGCCAGTTCGGCGGCGACGTCTCACACCTGAACCTGCACAAGACCTTCTGCATCCCGCACGGCGGCGGCGGCCCCGGCGTCGGCCCGGTCGCGGCGAAGGCACACCTGGCGCCCTTTATGCCGGGCAACGCGGCGGACCCGGCCAACGGCGCCAAGGGCACACCCATCTCCGCCTCACGCTACGGGTCTGCCGGCGTGCTGCCGATCTCCTGGGCATACGTGAAGCTCATGGGCGGAAACGGGTTGACGGAAGCCACCCGTTCGGCCCTGCTGGCGGCCAACTACGTCGCGGCGCGGCTGAACGAGTACTTCCCGGTGCTCTACACCGGCGAAGGCGGCCTGGTCGCGCACGAATGCATCCTGGACCTGCGCGAGCTCACGGCCAAGACCGGGGTGACCGCGGAAGACGTGGCGAAGCGCCTGATCGATTTCGGCTTCCACGCCCCCACGCTCTCGTTCCCGGTGGCCGGCACCCTGATGGTCGAGCCCACCGAGTCCGAAGACCTCGGCGAGATTGACCGTTTTGTTGACGCCATGATCGCCATCCGCGCCGAGATCGACCAGGTCGCCAACGGTGACTTCAGCGTCGAGCTCAGCCCGCTGCGCAATGCCCCGCACACTGCCGCGGCCGTCGTCAGCACCGACTGGACCCGTGAGTACCCGCGCGAGCAGGCGGCCTTCCCGGGTCACACCCCCAAGCAGGACAAGTACTTCCCGCCGGTCGGCCGGATCGACGGCGCCGCCGGCGACCGCAACCTGATCTGCTCCTGCCCGCCCCTCGAAGACTTCGAAAACTAAGGACAGCCACCGATGACTGAGAATTACACGGCCCTTTACGAAGAGCACAAGAAGCTCGGCGCCTCCTTCACCGACTTCGGCGGCTGGCAGATGCCGCTCAAGTACAGCTCCGAGCTGGCCGAACACCACGCCGTCCGGAAATCCGCGGGCCTGTTCGACCTCTCCCACATGGGCGAAGTCTGGGTCACCGGCCCGGAAGCCGCCGCGTTCCTGGACTACGCGCTCGTCGGCAAGATCTCCGCCATGTCCGTCGGCAAGGCCAAGTACTCGCTGATCTGCAACGACGAGGGCGGCATCATCGACGACCTCATCACCTACCGGCGCCCCTCGGAATCGGAGGGAAGCGACACGTTCCTCGTTGTCCCCAACGCCGGGAACGCCAAAGTGGTCGCCGCAGCCCTCGCCGAGCGGGCCGCTGCCGGCAAGGCAGGCGGCTTCGACGTGACCGTCGACGACGCCTCGGCCGAGACCTCGCTGATTGCCGTCCAGGGTCCGAAGGCGGAAGAAATCCTGCTCCGCCTGGTCCCCGCCGAGCAGCACGACCTCGTCACCGGCCTCAAGTACTACGCCGCCGTGGAGGTCCCCTTCCTCGTCGGCGGCACCGGCCAGGAGCTGCTCCTGGCCCGTACCGGGTACACCGGGGAAGACGGCTTCGAGATCTTCGTGGCCAACAACCAGGCGGAAGCCCTGTGGCAGGCGCTCGTCGCGATTGCCGACGACGGCGAGCTGACGCCCGCCGGGCTCGCGTCCCGCGATTCGCTCCGGCTCGAGGCCGGTATGCCGCTCTACGGCAACGAACTCTCCCTCGAAGGCGACCCCTTCGCCGCCGGCCTGGGACCGATCGTCGCGCTGTCCAAGGAAGGCGACTTCGTCGGCAAGGAGGCCCTGGCCGCGAAGAAGGCCGCCGGGGCCGGATCCACGGCCGGCCGCAAGCTCGTCGGCCTCAAGGGTCTCGGCCGCCGGGCCGGCCGCGGCCACTACCCGGTCCTCAAGGACGGCGTGACCGTCGGCGAGGTCACCTCCGGACAGCCCAGCCCGACCCTGGGCTACCCGGTTGCAATGGCCTACGTCGACGTCGAACACACCGAACCCGGCACGGCCCTGGACATCGACCTGCGCGGCAAGACCGAGCCGTTCGAAGTCGTCGCTCTGCCGTTCTACAAGCGCCAGAAGTAGCCCCCGGGCCCGGCCGGACCCTACGACCATCCAGCCCGGCCCCGACCGATTCCAACCAAGACTTCCCCAACCGTAAGGACAAGCACATGGCAAAGGTTGCCCCCGAACTGCAGTACTCCGACGAGCACGAGTGGATTGCGAAGGAGGCCGGGAACGTCGTGTCGATCGGTATTTCCGCCGTCGCCACGGACGCCCTGGGTGACATTGTCTACGTGGACCTGCCCGAGGTCGGCTCGACCGTGACGGCGGGGGAGACCTGCGGCGAGGTGGAATCCACCAAGTCCGTCTCGGACCTCTACGCTCCCGTCACGGGCGAAGTCACCGAAGTGAACCCCGCCGTCGTCGATGATCCGGCGCTGATCAACAACGATCCGTACGGTGCCGGCTGGCTGTTCAAGGTCGCGGCAGACTCCCACGGTCCGCTGCTCTCGGCGCAGGACTACGCCGCCAAGAACGGCGGCGAACTGTGAGCGCGGCGGGAGCCACGGGCACCGAAACTGCCTACGAGCAGGTCGTTTCCCCGAGCCTGGACGCGGACCTGTCTGCCCTGGACCCGGAAATCGCCGCGAAGATCGACGACGAGCTCACCCGCCAGCGCGACGGCCTGGAGATGATCGCCTCCGAGAACCACACCGCGCGTGCCGTAATGCAGGCCCAGGGGTCGGTCCTGACGAACAAGTACGCCGAAGGCTACCCGGGCAAGCGCTACTACGGCGGCTGCGAGCACGTGGACGTGGTTGAGCAGCTCGCCATCGACCGGGTCAAGGAGCTCTTCGGGGCCGAGTACGCGAATGTGCAGCCGCACTCCGGCGCGCAGGCCAACGCCTCCGTGATGCACGCCCTGATCCGTCCGGGCGACACCATCATGGGCCTGAACCTGGCCCACGGCGGGCACCTGACGCACGGCATGAAGATCAATTTCTCCGGCCGGCTTTACAAGGTGATTCCGTACCAGGTCCGGGAGGACGACCACCGGATCGACATGGCCGAGGTGGAGCGCCTCGCCCAGGAACACAAACCGGCCCTGATCGTCGCCGGCTGGTCCGCGTACGCCCGCCAGCTCGACTTCGCGGAGTTCCGCCGGATCGCCGACGCCGTGGGCGCCTACCTGATGGTGGACATGGCCCACTTCGCCGGGCTCGTGGCCGCAGGCCTGCACCCCTCGCCGGTACCGCACGCCCACGTCACCACCTCCACCACGCACAAGACCCTCGCCGGTCCGCGCGGCGGCATCATCCTGACCAACGACGCCGACATCGCCAAGAAGATCAACTCGGCCGTGTTCCCGGGCCAGCAGGGCGGACCGCTCGAGCACGTGATTGCCGGCAAGGCTGTCGCCTTCAAGATCGCCGCCTCGCCGGAGTTCAAGGAACGCCAGGAACGGGTCCTCGCCGGCGCCCACATCCTGGCCGACCGGCTGATGCAGCCCGACGTCGCCGCCAAGGGGATCTCCGTGATTTCCGGCGGGACGGATGTGCACCTGGTCCTGGTGGACCTGCGCCACTGCGAACTCAACGGCCAGGAAGCCGAAGACCGGCTCGCGGAAATCGATATCACCGTCAACCGCAATGCGGTGCCGTTCGACCCCCGCCCGCCGATGGTCACCTCGGGGCTGCGCATCGGCACCCCGGCGCTGGCCACCCGCGGCTTCGGCGAAGCGGCCTTCGTGGAAGTCTCGGATATCATCGCTGAGGCCCTGACCGCCGACGCCGGCGCGGACCTGTCCGGCCTGCGTTCCCGCGTGGAGGCGCTCGCCGCCGCCCACCCGCTCTATCCCTCGGTGGCTAACCTCGGGTAGAGCGCTGTGTAGGCCAGCAGTTGCACCATAAGCAGTACAGGTCACGATAAGCAGTACAGATCACGACGCCGGGCCGCGGCCCGCTGCCGCCCGGCGTCGTGAATCAGGCAAGGACGCCGCAGATACGACGCCCGTGCCGACGTCCCGGCAGGCCCCTGCCGGGTGACCGCACCACCTAGCAAGACCTAGTGAGGAACCGAAACATGGCCGTTGGAGTCTTTGATCTCTTTTCGATCGGAATAGGACCATCCAGCTCGCACACCGTGGGGCCCATGCGGGCCGCGGCCGTCTTCGCTGAAGAACTCAAGGACTCCGGAAAACTGGACCGCGTGGCGTCGCTGCGGGTGGACCTTTACGGCTCACTCGCCGCCACCGGCCACGGACACGGCACCATGACAGCCATCCTGCTCGGCCTCGAGGGCTTCCACCCGGAACTGATCCTCCCCGAGGAGGTTGAAGAACGCCTCGCCGCGATCGCCGAAACCGGAACCCTGCAACTCGCCGGCGCCGGCGACGGAACCGGCGTGCCGTTGCCCTACAAAGTGCAGGACATGGTCCTGCGCCCGCTGACCATCCTGCCCCGGCACACCAACGGTATGACCTTCACCGTCTCCGACGCCGACGCCGAAACCCTCCACCAAGCGACCTTCTTCTCCGTCGGTGGCGGCTTCATCGTCCGTGACGGCGAGGAAGACGCGGCGTTGCAGGAACTTGCCGAGTCCAAAAAGGAACTTCCCCTCCCGTTCCGCACCGCAGCTGAACTGCTGGGCCGCTGCCATTCCAAGGGCCTTTCCATGGGTGAGGTGATGTTCGTGAACGAGCGCGCGTCCCGGACCGAACAGGAAATCCGGGACGGGCTCCTGCACATCTACTCGGTGATGGAGAGCTGCGTCGAAGTCAGCCTGAAGCGTGAGGGACTGCTGCCCGGTGGACTGAAGGTCCGGCGCCGGGCCCCCGACTGGCACGAACGCCTCATGAAGGAAGACAAGGACCGGGACCCGAAATACTGGCAGGAATGGGTCAACCTGATTGCGCTCGCCGTCAACGAGGAAAACGCCTCGGGCGGCCGGGTAGTCACGGCTCCCACCAACGGCGCCGCCGGGATCATTCCGGCCGTGCTCTACTACGCGCTGCACTTCGCCCCCGGCATGGACAAAGCCACGCAGGCGGACCGCGACGACGTGGTGGTCAGATTCCTCCTCACGGCGGCGGCCGTCGGGGTCCTCTACAAGGAACAGGCCTCCATCTCCGGCGCCGAAGTCGGCTGCCAGGGGGAAGTGGGGTCGGCGTCCTCGATGGCGGCCGCAGGCCTGGCCGAGGTCATGGGCGGCAGCCCCGCGCAGGTCGAAAACGCCGCGGAAATCGCGATGGAACACAACCTGGGGCTGACCTGCGATCCGATTGGCGGACTCGTCCAGATCCCCTGCATTGAACGCAACGCGATCGCCGCCGCCAAAGCCATCAACGCCGCCAAGATGGCGCTCTGGGGCGACGGCACCCACCGGGTATCCCTGGACGAAGTCATCGTCACGATGCGGGAGACGGGCAAGGACATGTCCTCCAAGTACAAGGAGACGGCCATGGGCGGACTCGCCGTCAACGTCGTGGAGTGCTGAGCCCTCGCTAGTTATTGAACGCCATGTAGATGTTCAGCGTGGTGGCGAACAGGACCCAGGCCAGGTAGGGCGTCAGCAGGAGTGCCGCCCAGCCGCTGATTGGGCGGAACACCAGGATGGTCCAGATGATCGCCCCGATCAGGGCCACGATGATGCCCAGCGCAATCCATAGGGCCGCGCTGCCCAGGAACGGGTAGAGCCCGAAAAATACCGGGGTCCAGAGGAAATTGAGCGCCAACTGGATTGCGTAGACCCGGATGGCCTTGGGTGCCCGCCGGTCCCGTGTGCGCCACACCAGCCACGCGGCGACCGACATGGCGGTGTACAGGAAGGTCCAGGCCGGCCCGAACAGCCAGTTCGGCGGGGACCACGGCGCTTTGTCCGCCGTGACGTACCAGCCGTCGACGTTCGCGGCGGAGGACAGCCCGCCGATCGCGGCCACGGCGAAGGCGGCACCGAGGAAGACCAGCAACCCGACGATCTGCTGGCCGGTCCCCGGAGTGCTCCGCCTGGAGGTCCCGGGCGCACTGGCCCGGCTGAAAAATTCCGAACGTGCGTTCATCGTTCCAGCCTAGCCGTCCCCGGACGCCCGCGGCAGGGCCGGATGGCACCGGGCCGTTAGACTGGGAAGCGCATGCCAGCATGCGTCCCCAGCGCCACCCGCCATGATTGGATACCGCACACTTGCGCGAATTCACTGCCCGTTTTGCCTCCGCCGACGAGATCGCGAACTGGGACGCCCACGTCACCGCGAACCCCAACGGCGGCAACCTTCTCCAGTCCGAGGCATTCGCCGAGGTAAAGCAGCATTTCGGTTGGAAGCCGCTGCACCTTGTGTACGAAACGTCGGACTACACGAGCTACAACCTGGTCCTGGAAAAATCCTTCCCCGTCCTGGGCCGGCTCTGGTACCTGATCAAGGGACCGGACGTTGCCTCGGTGGAGGACATCCCCGGCATCCTGGCAGCCAACGCCGACTTCGTGAAACGGGCCAAGCTGGGTGTCTTCGCCATCAAGATCGAGCCTGACATCATTGCGTCGGACGAAGCCCGGCACGTCCTTGACGGGGCAGGCCTGGTCAAGACCCACAACCTGCAGCCGAACGACTCCACAGCGCTCCTGGATATCTCGCCGCAGGAAAACCAGCTCCTACGCAACCTTCACTCCCGCGGGCGGAACGCCGTCCGAAGGGCGCTCCGTGAGGGCGTGGAGGTCCACAACGTGGAACCTACGGAAGAGAATTTCCGGGCCATGTATGCGCTCATGACCAACACCGTGGAAGCCAAGTCCCAGGTCCGGGTCCGCGAATACGGCTATTACCGCCAGTTCTGGACCAATTTCATCACCCGCGGCCAGGGCAGGCTCCTCTTCGTCTACGAGAACGGCGAGCCCTCCGTCGGCGCCTTCGTCATCAATTACGGCCGCAAGGCCACGTACAAGGACGGCGGGTCGCTCCAGAAGCGCAACCAGTACGGCGACTCCCACCTGGTGCAGTGGACGGCCATCAATCAGCTCAAGGAACTGGGCTGCACGGAATACGACTTCTGCGGGACGCCCCCGAGCGACCAGCTCAAGGACACCGCCAACCCGTTCCACGGACTGGGCCTGTTCAAAACCAGCTTCAGCAAGACGGTCACCGACTTCGTCGGCTGTTATGACCAGGTCCTGGCGCCGCTGAAGTACCGCGTCTGGATGGCGGCCGGAGAACGCGTCGCACGGCAGCTGTATACACGCCGTACCGGCCAGCAGTTCTACTAGACCACCCGCAACGGAAATTGAAGTGACCCGAATGACCCAAGTACCCGATGGCCGCGGCCGGCCGCGGACCGGGGCCCTGCCGCCGACCGAGCCCATGTCCTCCATGCAGCTCGGGCAGCATGCCGCCGGAAAACGAATGCTGCGCCGGCTGGTCCAGGGCGAGAACCCGCCTACTGCCCCGATGAGCATCGTGGACCGGCTCGCCGGCAGCCCGTATGCCAACCCGATGATCCAGGTGGGCGGGGTGGACACCTCCGCCCGGAAGACCATTGACTTCGCCCTGCATCTCGCCGAGTCCATGTTCCGGTATGGTGCCGGCGCCCTCGAAGTCGAAACCAGCATCATTGCCATCACCGCCGCGCTGGGACTGAAGCACATCGAGGTGGACATCACCAACCAGTCGGTGGCCATCAACTACGCCCCGAAGGACCAGACCCCCATCACGTTGCTGCGCGTGGTGCGGTCCTGGACCAACAACTACGCCGGCCTGGCCCAGGTCCACCAACTGGTGACGGACATTGTGACCGGCGGCGTCGGCCGCGACGAGGCAGTCCGCCGGCTGGACGAGATCACGCACAGCGCCAAACCGTTCCCGCGCTGGATGGTCACCGTCGCGTCGGGGGTTTTTTCCGCAGCCTTCGTCGCTGTCCTGGGCGGCGGCATCGGCGGCTCCGTCGTCGCCTTCGCATCCAGCCTGTTCATTAGCATGCTGGCCCGCCAGCTCGGCCGGTGGCGGACCCCGGACTTCTTCGTCACTGCCGCGTGCTCCTTCGCGGTCACCCTCGTGGCGCTGCTGCTGTGGCGGTACGGGGGGCTGCTGGGATTCCAGATCGCCCCGGCCATTGTGGTGGTGGGCGGCATCCTGCTGCTGCTGCCGACCGGGCGGCTGGTCTCCTCGGTCCAGGATGCGATCAACGGGTTCCCGGTCACGGCTGCCGGCCGGTTCCTGTCCACGATGCTGACCTTCGGCGCGCTCGTCGCGGGCATTGCGATCGCCTTTGTGGTGGGTGCCATGACCGGGATGGAAGCGATCGACGTCACCGAAACATTCCCACCAAGGTATGACTTGTGGGCGCTGGTCATGATGGTGGCAGTCGCCGTTGTGGCCATCGCCATTACTGAGCAGACGGCCTGGACGCTCCTGCTCCCGACGGCGGCCGTCGGCGTCGTCGGCCACCTGGTCCTGATCGGGGCCACGGCCGCAGGCGTCGGACCGCGCTTTGCGCCGGCCATGGCGGCCGTGGTGATCGGCCTCCTGGCCCGGGTGGTTGCCCTGCGGATGGGCGCCCCGCAGCTGGTGGTGGCCGTGCCCGCCGCACTGATCCTCCTGCCCGGCCTCACCATATTCCGTTCCATGTATGTGTTGACGCTGGAAGAGTCAGAGATCCTCCTGGGCTTCAGCGGGATGCTCAACGCCGGCGCCATCGTGCTGGGCGTTGCGGCCGGGATCGTGCTCGGAGACGTCCTGGCGCGACCACTGACCAAAAGCCTGGCCAGCAACGAGCGCCGGCGGGCCCGCCGGCGCTAGCGAGGAGCGCCGCACCTACCCGGTTCCAGGGCCAGCCAGTCTCACCAGGCCAGCCGGTTGTCCGGGACCGGCCGGCCCGGTCAGATCTTGCCGATCGGCAGCTTCTTTTCGGCCTGGAACGCGTCCTCGACCCGGCCCTTGGCCCAGTATCCGGAGAGGGAGACTTGTGCGCGGTCGAGTCCGCGCTCAGCGTAGAAGACCTCCCGCAGGCCTTTCATGTAGCCGCGCTCACCGTGGGCAAAGACCTGCACCCTGCCTTCCGGCCAGACGGCGTCACGGATGGCCGTGACCAGCAAAGTGCCGGCGCCGGCGGGAACACCTCCGCGCCGGAGCCAGCGCAGCTCAACGCCGGACGGTGCGTTGATCGGCAGGACATCCGCATCGTCGTCCACTTCGAGGAAGGCGAGCCCGCGGGCCTCCCGGGGCAGGGACTCGATAGCGGCGCCAATCGCGGGCAGTGCGGATTCGTCGCCGGCGAACAGGTGCCAGTCCGCGGCCGGGTCCGGGTTGTAGCCTCCACCGGGGCCGGTGAACGTCATTCGGTCGCCGGGCTGCGCAGCGGCGGCCCAAGGCCCGGCGAGGCCCTCGTCGCCGTGAATGACGAAGTCGATGGCAAGTTCGCTGGCGGCCGGATTGACCCAGCGGACCGTATAGGTCCTGGTGTGCGGCCACAACTCGCGGGGCATGGACTCGCGGATCTGCCAGAGGTCCAGTGGTTCCGGGTAGTCCACGCCCGGCTGCGGGAACACAATCTTGACGTAGCGGTCCACGAAGTCGTTGTTGACGTACCCGGCGAAACCCGGGCCGCCGGCAATGATCCGGACCATGTGGGGCGAGAGCTGTTCGCGCCGCAGAACGGTGAGATCGATCTGCGGGCGGGAATTCCGGGTGGCTGAGGTGGCGGCGGGTACTGAGGTCATACGGCTAAGCCTAGCCAAGCCAGGGGCTAGGGCAGCGGCGGGAGCTCCCAGTCGATGGTGCCGGCCCCGAGTTCCCGGAGAACCGCGTTGGTCCGACTGAACGGACGGGAGCCGAAGAATCCCCGCGATGCTGAGAGCGGGCTCGGGTGCGCGCTGGCGATTACGGCCGCTGAGCCCAGCAGCGGCCTGACCGACTCCGCGTCCTTGCCCCAGAGCAGGACGACGACGGGGGCCGGTCCTCCCTCCGGGGTGCGGCGGTTCGCCACCGCACTGATGGCGGCCGCGGTAACGGCTTCCCATCCCTTGTTCCGATGCGAGCCCGCCGCCCCGGCCCGGACGCTAAGGACCCTGTTCAGCAGCAGGACGCCCTGGTCCGCCCAGCGGCTGAGGTCCCCGTGCACCCTGGGCGGGATCCCGAGATCGGCGTCGAGCTCCTTGTAGATATTGGCGAGGCTGCGCGGAATGGGACGGGTGCTGCCGCTGACGGCAAACGAGAGGCCGACAGCGTGCCCGGGCGTGGGGTAGGGGTCCTGGCCCACCACTAGAACCCGCACCTCCGCCAGCGGCTGCCGGAACGCCCGGAGCACGTTCGACGGCGACGGCAGCACCTCGCGGCAGGCGGCCACTTCATCGGCCAGGAACGCCAGGACGGCACGCAGCGGTTCTTCGACCGGGGCCAAGGCCTCAGCCCAGTCGGGCGCCACGAGCCCGGCCAGGGGCTGGCGGGCCATCTCGGCAAAGCCGGCAACGTCAGCCGGCGGCGGGGTCAGCTCAAACAACGCATCGGGATCAACCACGAGCCCTATTCTCTCAGGCGCAAATGACAAGCCGCGGCTCCGCCCGTAGCATGGAGGGGGACTTTTTTTCGGACCGAACCAGGGAGCGTGACGTGGCCGAAGCAGCGCAGAAGCACCTTGCGGTAGAGCAGAAGCCGGCAGAGCAGCAGCACTTCCCCGTGGAAGAGCTCACCGTGGAGGTCTTGGTCGAGAACACCGCGGAAGTCGACAACACCGCGGACGCGGCCCTGGAAGGGGCGTCTCCGAAGTCCGCACTGAGCGCACGGGACCAGCAGATCTTGGCCCTGGAGCGGCAGTGGTGGAAGTACGCCGGGGCCAAAGAGCAGGCCGTCCGGGAACTGTTCGATGTGTCCGCCACGCACTACTACCAGATGCTTAACGCCCTCATTGACACTGAGGAGGCGCTGGCGCACGACCCCATGCTGGTGAAGAGATTGCGTAGACTACGTACATCACGCCAACGTGCCCGCACCGCCCGCCGCTTGGGTCCAAGCGCATAAATCCGCGGGAAGCACGCCCGGACGGGCAGGCTTCTGCGCCGCATCCGGCCCCGGACACCCCGCAAGAAAATCAGCAAGGACAATGTTTCTATCATGACCAAATACGCTCGGGACGAATTCGATCGGGTGCCGGAGAGCTCCACACGACAGGGCGTCCACCGCGCCGTCACGGAAGCACGCCGGCGCAGCCTCGTGCCGATCCTGAGCCTTGGCGGCATTGCCCTGGTGATCGGCCTCGTAGCCTTCACTTTCCTGCCGCAGCTCGGATTCGCCCCGGCCGGAGACGCCACGCTGACCGCCTCCGGCGCCTCAGCCTCCGCTTCGCCGTCACCCACCGTGCGCGAAACGGAGACGTCCAGCACGGCCCCGGGCGCCTCCGCCTCCGAAGTGACCCCGGCGGAACCGACGGCCACTGAACCCGCTGCTGCCGACCCGGCTGCGTCGGACGCCGGCTCTGTTGCCGGGACGCCCGCCGTCGATAAAACCCAGCCGGTGACCATTTACAACGGGACCACGACCGCCGGACTCGCCGGCAGGGTCGGCGCGACGGTGACGAACGAGGGCTGGCCCCTCGGAACCCTGGGCAACTGGCCCGGGGTGCCGCAGTCCACCTCCGTGATCTTCTACAGCGGCGCAGACCAGAAGGACAACGCCGACGCCTTGAGTGAGCTGCTCGGCATTCCCACCACGGCGGAGTCGGCCGAGTTCCAGGTCCCGCTCGTCGTCGTCCTCGGGCCTGGTTTCCGGTAGGAGCCGCGCACCTTTCCGGGAGGAGCCGGGCGCAGCGCCTGCACCCTCCGCCCTTCCCGGCGACATAGCCGGCCGGGCCGCCCCCTGCGGCACCGGTGGCTGGGCGCTCCGGCTGATCGCTTGTAGCGAATTGCGCCGACGCAGGGCCCCGTCACAGCCGCACACTGCTTGCACTCTCCCCGGGGGAGTGCTAATTATTGATCTAGCACTCCTGCGTCCTGACTGCTAAATCTGCCCCCGGTTCAGCCGGCCGGCGGACGCGGCGGGCGGTGCGGGAGCGAAAGAAATACCTGGCTGGGGTGAGATCGGGATTCGGCGGCATACAGAGGCCGCAGGGGAACGATCGTCCGTCGCGGGCACCGCAACCAAGGTTCATTCTTAACGACTGTCCCGAAAGGACTACTGCCGTTATGGCCAAGATCATTGCATTTGATGAAGAGGCACGCCGCGGTCTTGAGCGGGGTCTGAACATCCTCGCCGACGCCGTCAAGGTCACCCTCGGCCCGCGTGGCCGCAACGTCGTCCTCGAAAAGAAGTGGGGCGCCCCCACGATCACCAACGATGGTGTTTCCATCGCCAAGGAAATCGAGCTGGACGACCCGTACGAGAAGATCGGCGCCGAGCTGGTCAAGGAAGTTGCCAAGAAGACGGATGACGTCGCTGGCGACGGTACCACCACCGCCACCGTCCTGGCCCAGGCACTGGTCAAGGAAGGCCTGCGCAACGTCGCGGCCGGCGCTGACCCGCTGTCCCTCAAGCGCGGCATCGAGAAGGCCGTTGAAGCCGTGACCCGCGAGCTCCTGGCCTCCGCCAAGGAGATCGAGACCAAGGAAGAGATCGCGGCCACCGCCTCGATCTCTGCCGGCGACAACGAAATTGGCGCCCTGATTGCCGAAGCCCTGGACAAGGTCGGCAAGGAAGGCGTCATTACCGTCGAAGAGTCCAACACCTTCGGCCTCGAGCTGGAGCTCACCGAAGGCATGCGCTTCGACAAGGGCTACATCTCCGCCTACTTCGTCACCGACGCCGAGCGCCAGGAAACGGTCCTTGAGGATCCGTACATCCTGATCGTCAACTCCAAGATCTCCAACGTCAAGGAACTGGTTGCGGTCCTCGAAAAGGTCATGCAGTCCAACAAGCCGCTGCTGATCATCGCCGAAGACATCGAGGGCGAGGCCCTGGCCACCCTGATCGTCAACAAGATCCGTGGCACCTTCAAGTCCGTCGCCGTCAAGGCTCCGGGCTTCGGTGACCGCCGCAAGGCCCAGCTCGCCGACATCGCCATCCTGACCGGCGGCCAGGTCATCTCCGAGGAAGTCGGCCTCAAGCTTGAGACCGCCGGCCTGGAGCTGCTCGGCAAGGCCCGCAAGGTTGTTGTCACCAAGGACGAGACCACCATCGTCGAAGGTGCCGGCGACGCCGACCAGATCGCCGGCCGCGTGTCCCAGATCCGCGCCGAGATCGAAAACTCCGATTCCGACTACGACCGCGAGAAGCTGCAGGAACGCCTGGCCAAGCTGGCCGGCGGCGTTGCAGTCATCAAGGCCGGTGCCGCAACCGAAGTCGAGCTCAAGGAACGCAAGCACCGCATTGAGGACGCCGTCCGCAACGCCAAGGCTGCGGTTGAAGAGGGCATCGTCGCCGGCGGTGGCGTTGCCCTGATCCAGGCCGGCGCCAAGGCGTTCGCGAACCTGCAGCTCTCAGGTGACGAAGCCACGGGCGCGAACATCGTCCGCGTAGCCATCGACGCCCCCCTGAAGCAGATCGCCTTCAACGCAGGCCTCGAGCCCGGCGTTGTGGTGGACAAGGTCCGCGGCCTGCCTGCAGGCCACGGCTTGAACGCAGCGACCGGCGAGTACGTCGACCTGCTGGCTGCCGGCATCAACGACCCGGTCAAGGTGACCCGCTCTGCCCTGCAGAACGCGGCCTCCATCGCCGGCCTGTTCCTCACCACCGAGGCCGTTGTGGCCGACAAGCCGGAGAAGAACGCTCCGGCCATGGGTGGCGGCGACGACATGGGTGGCATGGGCGGCATGGGCGGTTTCTAACCACCCGGCTCCACAGCCACTGCACACGCAGTACGACGGCGGTTCCACCCTCGGGTGGGGCCGCCGTCGGCGTTAATCCGGGGTGCGGCCGGAGGCACCAACCGCTACCGGTCCCGGTGCCCCGGGGTGTCGCGGGGGTCTGGCAGGATAGTGAAGTGACGATTACAGCAGCAGCCGACGGTTCGGCCTTAGGAAATCCAGGTCCCGCCGGTTGGGCCTGGTACGTAGACGATGACTGCTGGCGGGCCGGCGGCTGGCCCCACGGCACGAATAACCAAGGTGAGCTGATGGCGGTCCTGGACCTGTTCCGGGCCACCGCCCACGTCCCGGACGAGGACCTGCACATCCTGTGCGACAGCCAGTACGTCATCAACGCCGTGACCAAATGGATGCCGGGCTGGAAGCGGAAGGGCTGGCGGAAAGCCGACGGCAAGCCCGTGCTGAACGTGGACCTGCTCAAGGACATCGATCAGGCGCTTGTCGGCCGCAAATACACTTTTGAGTGGGTACGCGGCCACGCCGGGCACGACCTCAACGAAGCCGCGGACGAACGTGCCCGTGCCGCTGCCACGTCCTACCAGCAAGGCGTCGCCGTCCGGCAAGGCCCCGGTTTCGGGCCGACCGCGGGGGCCACAGCCGGCGACGGCGCGGCCACCCCCGGCCCGGCCACCCCCGGCCCGGCGGCCCGCCCGGCGCCGGTCCCGGCGGTGCGACCGGCGACTCAGGTCTCCGCCGGCGCCCTGCCTGCCGGGCCCCGGACGGAACAACTCTTCAGCGGGCACGGAGGCTTCAGCCAACCTGATCTCTTCAGCGAGCCCGATCTCTTCAGCGACCTCGACGATGCCGATCCTGCGGCCGAAACTGCCACGGAACCTGCGGGGGAGATGAGCCCGGAGGTGCTCGTCGAGGCTCTGGAGCGTGAACTGTTGCAGCCCGAGACCCGGGCGGACCTGGGCCGCACGGGGATGCTGCTGCACCCGGACTTCACCGAGATCGGCAGCACGGGCCGGATCTGGACCCGCGACGCCACCATGATGGTCCTGGAGCAGAACCCCGGCGGGTCAACGGAACTGGAGGTGCTGGGCGCGGACAGGCTGGGCGATGAGACGATCCTGCTGACCTACCGCAGCCACACCCGTGCCGGTACGGTCCTGCGGAGCTCCCTGTGGGTCCTCGACGGCAGGCAATGGCGGCTGCGCTTCCATCAGGGCACGCCCGAGGTCTGAGACCGGCACACGCCCGCTCAGCCGAAGCGCTGGGCATTGTGGAGCTCCGCCTGGTCGTAGCTGGCGGCCGCCGAGCTTAAAGCGAGGTTGATGGAGGCCAGCGAGGCTTCAACCCGGCCCTGGGTGATGCTCCACTCGGCCACCAGGCTGTGGAAATTAGTGGCGGCCGAGCCGCGCCAGCTGGCCTGCAGCTCGTCGAGCCCGTGCTTCATCGACTGGACGTCGGCGCTGATGCGCTCGACCGTGGCTTTGACGTTCGCGGACTTGAGCTGGAGAAGCTCGGTATCGACGGAGATGATGCTCATGGGGAAATCCTCTCGACAGCGGCCTGGGGCGGCCGGCGGGACCGTGGGGGAGGGTCCCGCCGGCTGCCGCATCCGGACCATCCGGACACCTCGAGAATAGGCAGGATGCCGCCGCGCTGGCGTGCACGGATCCGGCTATGTGGATATCAGGGCGCTTCCTCCGGGCCGGGATCGTGGTCCTGTCCATCGAGGAACGGCAGGCTGACCACGAGGGTGGCTCCGCCGCCCTCCGTCGTCCGGACTTCGACTGCTCCGGCGTGAGCTCCGACGATGGCGGAGACGATGGCGAGCCCGAGCCCGCTGCCGCCGGATTCGCGTGTCCGTGACGTGTCCGCGCGGTAGAACCGCTCGAAAATCCTGTCGGCCTCCTCGTCCGTGACGCCCGGACCATGGTCCCGGACCTCAATCACGGACTGCCGCGTTCCGTCCGGGGCGGACCGGACACCCACAGCCAGTTCGATCGGGGTGCCCTCCGGCGTGTAGCGCAGCGCATTGCCAACCAGGTTGCCCAACACCTGGCGGAGCTTGGCCTCGTCGCCGAGCACAGGCGCGGGGGCGGGGGCGGTGCCGTCGAGCCCGGTGAGGGTGATACTGCGGTTGCGGTCACTGGCCTGGGTGTCCACGACGGCATCGTTGGCCAGCAGCAGCAGATCCGCGGGTTTCTTCTGGAGCGGGCGCTGTTCGTCGATCCGGGCCAGCAGCAGCAGGTCTTCCACCATGGCGCCCATCCGTTTGGCTTCGCTCTCAATCCGGCCCATCGCCGTCGCCACGTCCTCCGGGGTGGTCAGCGCGCCGTGCCGGTACAGCTCCGAGAAACCGCGGATGGTCACGAGCGGGGTGCGCAGTTCATGGGAGGCATCGGCGGCGAAGCGGCGCATCCTGGCCTCGGAGGCCATCCGGGCAGAGAAGGCCGCCTCGATGTGCGCCAGCATCGCGTTGAGGGACTTGCCCAGCCGGCCGACCTCAGTATGCGGGTTTTCCACTTCCACGCGCCGGGACAAGTCGCCGGCGGCGATCGCGGCGGCGGTCTTCTCCACCCGGGCCAGCGGCCGGAAAGACCGGGAGACGGTCCACGTCGCGATGAAAAGCGCCGCGACGATCGTGAGGAACCCGACGCCGACGACGACGAGGGTGGCGTGCTCCATGACAGAGTCGACGGGCCCGAGCGGCAGGCCGATCACCACCACGGCGGGGCGCTGGTTGGAGTCCACCCCGGTCAATGCAACCACCCGCCAGTGATCGCCCTCGGTGCCGCGGACCTGGAACGGTGCACCGTTCAGGCTCTCGGCCTCGGCGACGGTGATCTCACTGATGTCCGGATGGGATTCCTGGTCGCTGCTGCCGAACGGGACCGGCGGCGACCCCTGGATGAACAGCATCAGGGAATAGTCGGTCGGGACGTTGGGCCCGGGTGCCAGCAACTGCCGGAAAGACTGCTGTTGGTTGACGGACTTGATCGCGGCCTTGAGCTTGTCATCCACCTGGCCCTGCAGGAAGCTGTGCAGCAGGGTCAGGGTGCCGGCTCCCGTCGCGGTAAGGGCCATCAGCATCAGGCCCATCATGATGGCGACGAGCTGGGAGCGCAGCGAGGCCGATTTCCAGCGGTTCAGCAAGGTCAGCGCTTCTCGGCTGTCCGGAGCACGTAGCCCACGCCCCGCTTGGTCTGGATGAGCGCGGGGGCGTCGGGGTCAATATCGACTTTGCGGCGCAGATAGGAGATGTAAGACTCGACGATCGACGCGTCACCGTTGAAGTCGTATTCCCACACATGGTCCAGGATCTGGGCTTTGGACAGGACCCGGTTCGGGTTGAGCATCAGGTAGCGCAGCAGTTTGAACTCCGTGGGGGACAGCTCGATCACGGTTCCGCCGCGGCGGACCTCATGGGCGTCGTCGTCGAGCTGCAGGTCATCCACCCGGATGACGGCGTCATCGTCGAGCCGGGGCTGGGTGCGGCGGAGCACGGCCCGTATGCGGGCCACCACTTCGTCAAGGCTGAACGGCTTGGTGACGTAGTCGTCGCCGCCGACTGTCAGTCCGGTGACTTTGTCCTCCGTGTCATCCTTGGCCGTGAGGAACAAGACCGGGAAGTGCTTGCCGGCGGCACGAAGGCGGCGGGTGACGGTGAACCCGTCCATGTCCGGCAGCATGACATCCAGCACGGCGAGATCCGGAGTGTGCAGTTCCGCGGCGGCCAGGGCATCGCGGCCGTTGCCCGCGGAAACGACCTCAAAGCCGGCGAAGCGCAGAGAGGTCGAAAGAAGCTCGCGGATGTTGGGTTCATCATCGACGACGAGGAGCTTGGCCTCGGGACCGTTCTTATTCATGGTTCCCATGATGCTCCCAGACTCTGGGAGTTGTCTGGACAAAAGTTGTGTGCGGCGTGAGTCCGGTCGCCGCCGGCTCTGAAAGCAGCTACCGAAAATAGGGATACCGCTCACGCGAGGTCGGCACTAGAGTTGCCACATAGTTATCCCCCAGCACGGCAGGCATTTCCAACACCATGGAGGTAAGACGCACGATGACTGACATGACTACGCCCGGAACCGGTTCGACGGGGCCCGCGGACGGACATTCCATTCGTGACTGGGCAGACCTTGCCGAGGAAATGTGGTCCTACCTCACGGGCAAGGGCGCGGCGATCAACTACAACTTCATCGACATGACCATTGAAGTTCCCCGGGACATCGGACCCGATGCGCCCCGGGCCACGTGGAAGCTCAACGGCAGCCTCCGGGTCACAACCAGCGACAAAGACGCGGCGGGGTCCGACGAGAACAGAAGCTGACCCGTGACAGCGCGGGTGAGAATCGACGCCGACCTGGCCTTTTCCCTGACGGAGCCGTCCGGGGCGGAGACCAACGGGACCCTGCGCGCCGCCGGCACGGAGGTACGGATCCAGATGGACAGTCTCGAGTCGGTTTCGACCCAGCGGATGCCGGGGCTGGACCAGGTCCGGCCGTTTGCCAAGTCCCTCGCCGACCAGGGACTCACCGTGGTTGTGGAAGGCCCGGAGGGGCCGATCATCAGCCTGGGAGCCGTGACCCCGGCGAGCTCGCAGCGGCTGCTGACACGGTCGCCGCACATCCGGTTGGGCAAACTCGGCGTGCTGGCACCCCTGCTGAAGTCGCGCCGGCGGACGCGATCACGCGGGTTTTCGCTGTTGCCGCCGGAAACGCCGTGGCCGCTGCTGCCGACCGTCCAGCGGAAGATCGTGCGACGGATCACCACCACCCACCACACCCGCGGCAGCGGACGGCCCCGGCTGATCTTTGTCCAGGATTCGTCGTCCTGGAACGGGCAGGTTCCGCGGGAATACAACCTCGCCGCGGACCGCGTGAGCATCGGCAGCGGGGAGTCCTGCGATTTGGTTCTGCCCGGACTCGACGAGGTGCACGCCGAAATCGTACACAACGAAGCGGATGAGTACGTCCTTGTCAGGCATGGTCAGGTGACCGGCAGTTTCGGACCGTCCGGCAGTTCGGTCCTACGCACGGGAGCGCGGCTTCAGATGGGGTCGTGGCGGCTGGCCTATTTCCGCGAGGAGTTTGCGGACCACGGCCGGCCGTTCGGCGGACGGAGCGGCGGCGAATTCGCCTACCAGCGGCCCCAGGTGGATCCCCGGACCGGAGCCATCGAACGGGACGGTTCCACCGGGGTCACCTGACAGCATCCCGCCACCGCACCACGCTGCCCGCCGGGCGGCAGTCGCGGTGGCGGGAGCTCAGCTCACCGTCCCGGCGTCCTTGGCGTCCATGATGCGGTACGCATACCCCTGCTCGGCGAGGAACCGCTGCCGCTTCGCAGCGAAGTCCTGGTCCAGGGTGTCCCGGGCGACCAGCGAATAAAACCGGGCCGCGCGTCCGTCCTTCTTCGGACGGAGCAGCCGGCCCAGGCGCTGTGCCTCCTCCTGGCGCGAACCAAAGGAACCTGACACCTGGATAGCGACCGAGGCCTCCGGAAGGTCAATGGAAAAGTTGGCGACCTTGGATACGACGAGCGTCTGAATTTCGCCGGCCCGGAAGGCATCAAAAAGCCGCTGGCGTTCCTTCACCGACGTCTCGCCCTTAATCACCGGGACGTTGAGGCGTTCGCCGATTTCGTCCAGCTGGTCGATGTACTGCCCGATCACCAGCAACTGTTCGCCCGCGTGCACCTTCACAAGTTGCTCCACGATCCGCGTCTTGGTTTCCGACGTGGCACACAGCCGGTACTTGTCGGCGTCCTCGGCCATGGCGTAGGCCATCCGTTCGTCACGGGGAAGATCCACGCGGACCTCCACGCAGTCAGCCGGCGCGATGTAGCCCTGGGCCTCGATGTCCTTCCACGGTGCGTCGTAGCGTTTCGGCCCGATCAGGCTGAACACCTCGCCCTCCCTGCCGTCCTCACGGACCAGCGTGGCGGTCAGTCCGAGCCTGCGCCGGGCCTGCAGATCGGCGGTCATCCGGAAGATGGGCGCGGGCAGCAGATGCACCTCGTCATAGATGATGAGGCCCCAGTCGTTTCCGTCCACCAGTTCCAGATGCGGGTAGAGCCCGCCCCGCTTGGTGGTCAGGACCTGATAGGTGGCGATCGTGACGGGCCGGACTTCCTTGACGGAGCCGGAGTATTCGCCGATCTCTTCCTCGGTAAGGGAGGTCCTCTTGAGGAGTTCGTCCTTCCATTGCCGGGCCGAGACCGTATTGGTCACCAGGATCAGGGTGGTGGTGGAGCTCGTGGCCATCGCAGCGGCCCCCACGAGGGTTTTGCCCGCGCCGCAGGGAAGGACGACGACGCCGCTGCCGCCGGCCCAGAAGTTCTCGGTGGCCAGCCGCTGGTAGGGCCGGAGCGTCCAGCCCGACTCGTTCAGCATGATCGGGTGCGGCGTTCCATCCACGTAGCCGGCGAGATCCTCTGCAGGCCAGCCGATTTTGAGCAGGAGCTGCTTCAGCTGTCCGCGCTGGGAAGAGTGCACCACCACGGTTTCGCCGTCGATCCGTGGTCCGAGCAGGGGCTGGATTTTCTTGGCGCGGCTGACTTCCTCCAGCACCGGATAGTCGCTGGTCCGCATCACGAGGCCGTGCTGAGGGTCTTTCTCCAGCCGCAGCCGGCCGTACCGGGACATGGTCTCCTCGACGTCGATGAGCAGCGAATGCGGCACCGGGAAGCGGGAGTACTTCAGGAGGGTGTCCAGCACCTTTTCGGCGTCGAGGCCGGCCGCCCGGGCGTTCCAGAGGCCCAGCGGCGTCAGCCGGTAGCTGTGTACGTGCTCCGGGGCGCGCTCCAGCTCGGCGAAGGCCGCGATGGCGTGCCGTGCCTCGGTGGCGAGTTCGTGGTCGACTTCGAGGAGGATGGTTTTGTCACTCTGGACGATCAGAGGCCCGTCGGTCACTGGAGCAATTCCTCCACGGCTTCCACGTCGATGATCCGGTGGATGGACAGGACCCGTTCGGTTTCCTTTACCGGGTCAAAGACCCGGACCCTTCCGCCGGTGACGGCGACCGGGACAACGGTCTCGCGGCTGGCATTGCCCAGGTTGTCCACGACGTTCATCACTACGCGCTGCCTGAGCCTGATCGCTTTCTGCAGCGTCTCCAAGCCAAGTTGGGTAGCCGCCTCACTGCCCGGCGCAGCGGGCGCAGGGTGACCGGCCGAAGAGTTCGCAGCATGGGTTCCGTTGCTGCGGAGCACCAGGAGCTGGGCGTCGACGTCGGCGTCCGGGGGAGCCGTGCGCGGGGCTGTGTAGACCGGGCGGCCATTGGCCGACGCCGGGGCGTGGCGGCGTAGCCGCACGACGGCAGATTCCGGCTCCTGCACCACCGGGGACAACCCGAGTCCCCGGAGGATCTGGGCAGCCTCCCGCGGGGCGGACGGCGAGACCAGCACGGTCGGAGCGAGGCGCACCAGCCCCAGCGGTGCCGCGGCCGGGGTGTGCAGCAGTTCCGTGAGACCTTCTTCGTCCTCGCTCTGGATGAAGCTGGCGGCGGCGCCGACCCGGAGCCGGGAATGGCGGACCGACGTGTCTTCGATGAGGTACTGCAGCGGCTGCGGGACTGCGGTGGCCGAGTGCTCGCGCAGGAAGTCCAGCATGCCCGCGGCATCCTGGCCGGCGTCGAGTGCGCGCCGTACCGACGCTTCGGAGAAGCGGTAGATGGTGGCGGGGCCCTGGCCCTCAGCGACGGACATGGTGAGGAGCTTTTCGGCCAGTTCGGGCTGCAGGTAGCCCGGTGCGACGGCCGTCAGGTCGGCCTGCAGCAGGACATGGTTCAGGGGCGCCGGCAGATGTTCGCCGAGGATGCCGAGGGCATCGTCGGGACGGTCGTCGGCGATGGCGGCCCCGAGCTGGCTGAGCGCCCCGGAACCGATGAGGCCAAGAATTTCGGCTTCGGCCAGGACCCCGCGGATCAGCGAGCTGAAGCGCCGGGCCATCCGCGGCTGCGTCCAGTCGGCGCGTTCCAGGACCGCGGCGGCGTCGAGTACCGGTGCCTGGCCGTCGTCGGACGCCGCTTCGCGGGTCAGCTCTCCGAGGATCTCCAGGATTCTCTTGCGGACCACCGGGGCGTCGGGCCGCTGGGCTTCTGACGATAGCGCATTGATGGTGGTGCCGGCCGTGCCCCGCTGCGCTGCCGGCACGGGGACGGCGCCGCTGATCGGCTGCCCCACTAACGAGGGCGCGCGCTCGCTGGCAAGCCACGCATTCACCAGCCACAACCATTGCTCCTGGCGGGGAAGGGACAGCCATTCCAGCTGCGGCGGCACGACCCAGGATGAAGTGTCCACGTCCAGTCGCAGCAGCCCCGACAGGGCACACAGCTCCGTATAGAGTCCCGCCTCTGGCAGCCCGATCCTCAGCGCATCAGCCAGCCGCTTCATTTCACGGACCCCGACGCCACCGCTGCGCAGCGTGCCGAGGGGCTGGTCACGAACGGCGCTGAGTAGTTCGCCCACAAGCCGCAGGGTTTCGGCGATTGCGCCCAGGGCCGCGTTACGGCGCAGGGATGCGCTGGTCTGGCCGAGCCGCGGGACCGGAGGGACAAGGCTGAAGTGTTCGATAATGTGGCCGCCCCGCAGGGAGAGCCCGACGCTGTGGGGCAACTCAACATGGGCGGCATCGAGCGGGACCAGCAGCCCCCGGGCCAGCAGCCAGTCCACCGGGTTCGGGTCCGGGCTTTCGTGGAGCACCGAAGCGCGGCGCTGCGCCTGCGGGACGGCGCCCATGGCCCAGTTGCCGAACCGGGCTAGCAGCGCCTCCGTCCGCTCGGGCGCTTCGGCGAGGATCTCGTGCAGCAACTCCGGCGTGGCCGTCCAGTGCTGGAGCGCGAGCGCAGCCTCCATCGGCGTCGTGGCCGGTGAAATGGATGCTCCGCTTTGGCGCAGTTCCGCCACGAGGTGCACAACGCGCTGGGCAAAGCCCGGCTGGAGCCGGACCAACTCGGTGTAACTGCGGCCCAGGCCGGCGGGGTAGATGCCGATGATGTCCTTGAGGCTGCCGACGGGCAGGTAATAGCGTTGCTTGGCTCCGGTCGGCACGCTCACTCCGTGCGGGGGATCGGCCCGGTGGACGAGGGCGAGTTCCTGGAGTGAATGCAGCAACCGTTCAATCGCGGTCAGGGTGGAGCCGTTGATGTGCCGTTTCAGGATCGCCGCCGAGGCGCTATGTCCGGTGTCCGCGTTGGTGCACAGGTGCAGCGTCTCCAGGACCTGCATTTCCGGACGGTTCAGCCTTTCGAGCGCGCGCTGCACACTGAGGCGGCTGGTGGCCCGGGCGGCCAGCGCCGGGAAGTCCGGTACGCCGGGGGAGATGAGGTCCGGCCGCGCGGAGAAAAGAGCACGCAGCGAGTCGTCGCTACGTGCCTGCAGTTCCTTGCTCAGCGCCCGGATAAGAGACATCAGTCCCTACGTTACCCGTCACTCGGCGCTGGCGGGCGGCGGCGGGCCGCGGCATCGCTGATGACGCGGAACAGCATCAGCAAGAAGGCGAGCGGCAGCCCGTACAAGGCCGCCGAGGTGACCCACGCAGGGGCGACAGCGCCGTTGAACGCCATGGCCACAACGGCGCCGACGGCAACGAACGAAAGGACCGCAATCGACGCCGCGATAGCCACGAGGGGCTGCCGGAAATGCAGAGCTGTCATAGGGGCAACGCTAACAGCACCGGGTCGCACGTGCCTTAAGGCGTCAAAGTAGGCAAGGCAGGATAACCTTGGGGTACAGACCCACACGGTCGGGACGGTCACATCCTGAACCCGCATATCCATGCGGATGCGGTGACCGGCCACCGTGTACCCAGCAGAACGAAGAAGGTTGATTACGTGCCCACCGGCAAGGTCAAGTGGTATGACAAGGAAAAAGGTTTCGGATTCCTCGCCGGCGAGGACGGCCAGGAAGTATTCCTTCCCAAGTCCTCGCTGCCTGAGGGAATTACTGAGCTGAAGGCCGGCACCCGTGTTGAATTCGGCGTCGCCGACGGCCGCAAGGGTGCCCAGGCCCTGGGCCTGCGTGTGCTGGACAAGACGCCGTCCATCGCCAAGGCCAAGCGGCCCAGCGCCAAGGATCTTGCTCCGCTCGTGCAGGATCTCGTTACGGTGTTGGACAACCTCTCCGGGACGCTGTCTGCGGGCAAGTACCCGGAGGGCAACAAGGGCAAGGCAATCGCCGCCGCGCTCCGTAAGGTTGCCGACGAGCTGGAAGTCTAAGGGCCCTGATGACTCAGGAATCTGACCAGTCACCGACGCGAACCAACCGTCCGGCCGGATCCGCTGCACCCGGGTCCAAGCCTCGTGCGGGCGTGCCGGTCTGGCGCACGGGCAAGCCCGACGCCGTCCTGGCCGCCGCCGTGGACGTAGCCCGCACCGCCGTGGAAGGCATCACCGCTGCGCGGCAGGTCGGCCGGCACCTGGCGGCGCGCAGCGAAGGCGACCGCCTCGTCACGCACCTCTTCGAATCGCTGCTTCCCGGGTACCCGGGCTGGCAGTGGTACGCCGTGGTGACCCGCAACTCGCGGTCCAAGGTGGTCACGGTCGACGAACTCGGCCTGCTGCCATCCGAGGACTCAGTCCTGGCCCCGGCATGGGTTCCGTGGGCCGAACGCGTCCGCCCCGAGGATGCCCAGGACGAGGAGTCCGCCGACGAGAAACCCAAGGCGGCCGCGGCCGGGGAAGCCCTCGACGCACCCGATGGTGAACCCGGCGACGAACCCGGCGATGAGCCGGTAGCAGCGCCCCGGGCCGACTGAGGTTGTCGCCGCGCGGGGCGCTGAAGACCGGCGCTGAAAACTGAGGTCCGGGCATGATGTCTACCTTCAGGTCCCTGCAGATCCTGAACTACAGGCTGTGGTTCATCGGCGCGCTGATCTCCAACATCGGGACCTGGATGCAGCGCACCGCCCAGGATTGGTTCGTTTTTGACCACCTGACGGAGCACGACGCCGGGGCCATGGGTATCACCATGGCCCTGCAACTCGGACCCCAGCTGTTCCTCGCGCCCGTGGCGGGTCTGGTGGCCGACCGCTTCAACCGCAGGCAGCTACTGGTCCTGACTCAGTCCGCAATGGCCCTGCTGAGCGCAGGCCTGGGCATCCTGGTGCTCTCCGGCGCAGCGCAGCTGTGGCATGTTTACGGCTTCGCCCTGCTCCTCGGCCTCGTCTCCGCGGTCGATGCCCCCGTCCGCCAGACCTTCGTCTCCGACCTGGTCGCCGACGACTATGTGCCCAACGCGGTGGCGCTGAACAGCGCCTCTTTCAACGTGGCCCGGATGATCGGTCCCGCAGTGGCCGGCGTACTGACCGTCGCCGTGGGCCCCGGCGGGGTCTTCCTACTCAACACGCTGACGTTCGTTGCCCTGCTGCTGAGCCTGTGGCGGATCCCGGCCAGCACGCTGCGCCAACTGCCCCGGGCGGCGCCGGGCAGGGGCCGGATCCGGGAGGGGCTGCGCTATGTGCGGTACCGGCCGGACCTTGTTGTGGTGCTCGTCGCGGTCTTCATCGTCGGAACCCTGGGGCTGAACTTTGTTTTGTTCATCGCGGCCATGGTCGGTACCGAGTTCGGTCTCGATGCGCGTGCCTTCGGGCTGATGAATTCGATCATGGCGATCGGGTCGCTCGCAGGCGCGCTGGTGTCGGCCGGCCGCAAGAAGCCCCGGCTGCGGATCATTTTCGGCGCCGCAGCGGCCTTCGGCGCGACCTCGGGCATCGCCGCCCTCGCGCCGGGCTACTTCTGGTTCGGCGCGGCGCTCGTGCCGGTGGGGTTCTTCGCGATCACCATGATGACCAGTGCCAACGCGTATGTCCAGACGACGACGGATCCCGCCATGCGCGGCCGGGTGATGGCCCTCTACATGGCCATCTTTATGGGCGGCACGCCGATCGGGGCGCCGTTCGTGGGCTGGGTGGCGAACGTAGCGGGCGCACGCTGGTCCCTGACCGTCGCGGCGGCGTCCGGACTGGCCGCGGCCCTGATCGGTCTCCTGTGGATCATCCGGGCCCGGCGACTGCGCATCCGGTTTGATGCCCGGGCCCGCGGGCGCCGCCGCTTCCGCGTCGAATCCGGCACCAGTGCAGGCGCCGGCCGGTACGCAAAAGGCGCCGCCCGGGCAGAAGGCCCGGACGACGCCGTCGAACAGTGACGCTTCGGCGCCGGGTTGCAGCTACTTCTTCAGCTCGCCCACAACGAAGTCGATGCAGTCAAGCAAAGCAGAGACGTCGTCGGGTTCGATTGCCACGAAGGTGGCGATGCGCAGCTGGTTACGGCCCAGCTTGCGGTACGGCTCGGTGTCCACGATGCCGTTGGCGCGCAGCACCTTGGCGATGGCCGAGGCATCAACGGAATCGTCAAAGTCAATGGTCGCAATGACGTTCGAGCGATCCTCAGCCGCCGCCACGAAGGGCGTCGCGTAGCCGGACGCCTCGGCCCAGCGGTAGATCCGTCCGGCGGAGTCCGCGGTCCGCGCTGCGGCGAAGTCCAGGCCGCCGCTGGCGTTGAGCCACTGCACCTGGGCATCCAGGGTCACTAGGGTTGCCAGCGAGGGCGTGTTGTAGGTCTGGTTCAGGCGGGAGTTGTCGATCGCCGTCTGGAGGTCCAGGAAATCGGGGATCCAGCGGTCGCTGGCCTTGATCCGGGCAGCGCGCTCAAGGGCGGCCGGGGAGAACAGGCCAAGCCACAGGCCGCCGTCGGAGGCGAAGTTTTTCTGCGGAGCGAAGTAATAGACGTCCGCCTCGGCCACATCCACGTCAAGGCCTCCGGCCGCCGACGTTGCGTCGACCAGGACCAGGGATCCGGCGTCCGCACCAGCCACGCGCTTGACCGGGGCAGCCACGCCGGTGGACGTCTCGTTCTGCGGCCAGGCGTAGACATCGACGCCGGCCTCGGCCTGCGCGGAGGGCCGGGTGCCGGGCTCGGACTTGATGATGGAGGACCCGGCCAGGAACGGTGCCTTGTTGGTGGCGGCGGCGAACTTCGAGCCGAATTCGCCGAAGGACAGGTGCTGCGCCTTGTTCTCCACCAGCCCGAAGCTGGCAATGTCCCAGAATGCCGTGGACCCGCCGACGCCGAGCACCACCTCGTAGCCTTCCGGGGCGCGGAAGAAGTCGCTGAGTCCGGTCCGGACGGAACCGACGAGGTTCTTCACGGGTGCCTGGCGGTGGGAGGTCCCCAGCAGGGTCGACGACGCCGCGGCGAGGGCATCCATCTGCTCGGGACGGACCTTGGACGGGCCGGCGCCGAACCGGCCATCCTTGGGAACGAGGTTTGCGGGGATCGTGATGCTGGTGTCGCTCACAGTGGCTCCAATTTTCGGCTGATGCATAGCGTGGCTTGGGTGGTGGTCCGGCAGGCGTGGCTGCAGCGAAGACACTCTATATTCTGCCTGACAGCCGCATCGGGGCAGGAAAGCACCCGTCATAGTCCGGTCATTGACGCCGAGGCTGTTCCGGGCGCCGCCCGGACCGGTGCGGGCACCCGGAGGATTATCCGGACAAATTCAAAATAGATTAGGATGTGCTGCGGACGCACGGCGGATCCCGCCGGGACGCGGCGGGCCCGCGGTACGGTGGGTAGGACGCAAGGACGGCGCTCGAGGAGCTGAGCTGAATGACGGATCTGATCGATACGACGGAGATGTATCTTCGGACCATTTTGGAACTCGAAGAAGAAAACATCGTCGCCCTCCGCGCCCGCATCGCCGAGAGGCTGCGCCATTCCGGCCCGACCGTGTCGCAGACCATCGGCCGCATGGAGCGCGACGGCCTGGTCATTGTTTCCGGGGACCGCCACCTTGAGCTGACCGAAACCGGCCGGAAACGGGCCATCGGAGTCATGCGCAAGCACCGCCTCGCCGAGCGCCTGCTCGCGGACGTGATCGGCCTGGACTGGGCTTATGTCCACGAAGAGGCCTGCCGCTGGGAGCATGTGATGAGTGAGCGCGTCGAGCGCCGGATCTTTGAGCTGCTCGACCACCCGACCGTTTCGCCCTACGGGAATCCGATTCCCGGACTTTCCGAGCTCGGCGGCCTGCCGGCACGGCCCTATACCGACGGCGTCGTGAACCTGCTGGACGCCATGGCCGGCTACGGCGCGGACACCCGGATTACGGTCAGCCGCCTCGCCGAACCGATCCAGGTGGAACCGGAGCTGCTGGTCCAGCTTGATGAGGGCGGAATCCGGCCCGGCGCCCAGGTCTCGCTGGAGCGCGTCGGGGAATACATCTCGGTCCGGGTGCCCGGCATTGAAGGTGCCCTGGAGCTGCCGCCCGAAGTGGCTGCCCACGTGTTTGTAACCGTCAGCTGACAGCGACCGCTCCCGCGTGCTGTGACGCCCGACCCGAGGCGCCGTGACAGACATCACGGATTTATTACCGTGGGGCTTAATCACCTATAGTTAGTGCCTAGTACCGATACCAAAGCGTTACCTGATCCGAAGCCAAACCCTGCCAGCGGATCAGTCGCAGAATCTCCCTCTGGCAGGGGCGGGGGACCCACTTATTGGCTGCTTGCCAGCCTCGGGGTGAAGTCCGCCAGCAGCCGGCTCCCAAGAACGCGGAATCCCCGGATTTCCCGTCTCGGGAGGCGTGCCATGGCGGACCGGGTCGTTGATCTCTCTGACCCGAATCCGACAGCTAACTCCGCAGGCCATCCAGAGAGGAACCCTTCTTGACCACCCAGACCGCCAAGGGCCGTCGCCGAGCGACGGGCCCCGCCCCGGCTCCGCGACCGGCCGTCACTGTTTCGGACACCCGGCCGCGCGACGCGCACCGTGATGAGCGCAGGGGCCGTCGGAGCCCGTTCCGGCAGATAACAGAGTTCGCCTCGGCCAGCGGAGTGGGACAGAAGGCCGGAATGGCGCTGGCCGCAACGGGCCTGGTCCTCTCGGTGACCGTGCCGGCGACCGGTCCGGTCATGGCCAGCCCTGTTGTGCCCGCAGCCGTTTCAGAGTCCCAGACCGTCACGGCCGCCGCGGCAGCGAAAATCGACTTCAGCCGCACCGCCGTCACCACCAAGGGCGACCCGGACGCAAAACTCAAGCAGCTGCTGAGCGCCCAGTCCGCGGGCAGCATCACGCTCGCCGCGTCGGCAGGCAGCCTCGGCGCGCCGTTGGACCTGACGACGGCGACGTCTCCGTTCGGGTTCCGCGTCAGCCCGATCACCGGCGGCCCCGGGGAATTCCACCGCGGCCAGGACTACACGATCCAGTGTGGAACGGCCGTGAATGCCGCGGCAAGCGGCACTGTGACCTTCGCCGGCTGGCACCCTTACGGGGGTGGAAACCGGGTTGTGATTGATCACGGAAACGGCCTCGAGACGACCTACAACCACCTGTCGTCCTCCTCCGTCCAGGTCGGCCAGAAGGTCTCCCGCGGTGACCTCATCGCCCTGACCGGCACCACCGGCGCCTCCACCGGCTGCCACCTCCACTTTGAGGTCATGGTCAACGGTGATGTTGTCGACCCGCTCGGCTGGCTCTAAGCCAAGCTGATCGACGACTCTCGCATCCGTCTGACACGCCGTGATCTGAATGTGACATTGGAACCCGTCTCCTGTACCGTTGGAGATGCGCCAAGTTCTCCGAAGTTGGCGCTCTTGAGTGGATTGCCTAGCTCTGCCACCGCTCAAGGTCCGTTCGCATGACATCGTCTGGCAGGGGCGGGGGAACCAATTTTGGCCTTCGAAAGAAGGCCTTGGGGTTAAGTCGCAAAAGCTTCCCAGGAAGCCAAGCGGCCGGGTGACTCCCATCCGAATCCGACAGCTCACCTCGTAGGCATTGGGAGAGGCTACTTTCGTGTCTACACGCCACAAATCTGCGCGTTTCCGCGCAAGCGCGGGCCATTCGAGCCCGCTGGAATCCGGTTCCTGTGCTGCCCTTACCGGGCCCCGGAACGGATCCCTTGATGCAGTTGCCGCTTTTGGCGCGTCTTCGCAGTACACCCTTCGCTAAGTAACCCATTCGGGGCGATCCGGCGTACCCCCAAGATGCCGGAGCGTCCTCAAGCCTGCGCCCACAAGGTGACTGGCCCAAGGATCACGAAAGAGAGAACTGAATGACTACTCGTGCCACCGCACGTCACCGCGCCGAGGTCACCAAGACCAACTCGCTTGCTGTCATTGCCAAGGCTGTCGGCGACAACGCCGGCGGTATGGGCCGCCAGGCCGCAGTCATCGCTGCAGCTTCGGGCATGGTCCTGACCAGCGGTATCGCCGCCAACGCTGCTGAAACCAACGTTCAGCGCGAATCAACCACCGCCTCCGCCCTCGAAGTCCAGTCCGCTGCCGCCCCGGCAACGATTTCGGCTGCTTCGACGATTGCGATTTCCTACGAAAAGCCGGCCGTCACCACCACGCCGGCCCCCGTCGTAGCCAAGCCCGTTGTGCAGGTCCAGAACTCGAACACTGGCGGCTCGAACACCGGCGCCTCGAACACCGGCGGCGCCCAGGCCGGCGTGGCAGGAACTGCCTCCGCCAACGTGCCGGCAGCAATCGGTAGCGGCCACGGCGCAACCATTGCCGCTGCTGCCTACGCCCAGCTCGGCGTCTCGCAGGACTGCACCGCCCTGGCCACCAACGCACTCGCTGCCGCCGGGGTCAACTACCACGGCTGGCCGGCCGGCTACCTGTCCCTGGGCCGCACGGTCAGCGCTTCCGAAGCGCTGCCGGGCGACCTTGCGTACTACGCCAACGGCGGCATGGGCCTGGCCCACATCGCTGTCTACGTCGGCAACGGCATGGCCGTCCACGGCGGCTGGAACGGCGGAACCACCGCCCTGTCCAGCGTCAACGTCGGCTCCGGCCCGGTCTTCATCCGCGTCGGTGGCTAAGCAGTAGCCTTCAGACTCTCAAAGGACCTTCGCCCCTCACGGGCGGAGGTCCTTTGTTTTGCCGGCAGGCGACCGCGGAAAAATTCGGCGTTCCGGCATCTGTGTGTTTACTCTTGTGTTGTCGATCCATAGCCCGACCATGCAGAGGGCAGCCGGCCCTCGTGCCGCTGGCGGGTGCGGCCGTGAAGAGGTATGCGGATGCGCACACTCGTTCTGAATGCTGGATATGAACCGCTCGCGGTGGTGAGCTTCCGCCGGGCTCTTGTCCTCGTGCTCACCGGAAAGGCCAGCGTCGTGGCCGAAGGGGAAGATCCCGTCGTTGGCCCCCGGGATGTCCTCGGCCGGCCGTCCGTCATCCTCCTGCACCGCTACATCAGGCCCCGCTACAACACCATCACCGCCGTCAGCCGCCGGGGCGTCCTGCGCCGGGACGGGCACCGCTGCGCCTACTGCGGCAAGGCGGCCCATACGATCGACCATGTCCAGCCCAAATCCCGTGGCGGGGCCTCCTCCTGGGAGAACCTGGTCGCCGCATGCCTGCGCTGCAACAACGCCAAGGGCGACCACACACCGGCGGAGATGGGGTGGAAACTCGGCTTTCGTCCCCGTTCCGCCGAGGGGCACCGTCTGGCAGATCAAAGAACTCGAAAGGCCGGCGCCGGACTGGGATCCGTTCCTGTTGCCCGAATCCGCCGCCTGATTCCTCCCGATCGCCGCGAGAACGGGCCCGCCGAGGCTTGCGGGCTGCTCGGGACTGCACGCGCCCGGCCCGCGCCGCGCTAGGCTGATCAGGTGGAATTTGATGCAGTGATTCTGACCGGAGGAAGGTCCTCCCGGCTCTCCGGCGTCCCCAAGCACGGGCTCCGCGTCGGCGGCACCTCGCTGCTGGACCTGGCGCTTCAGGCCGCCCGCGGGGCGAGCAGGGTGGTCGTCGTCGGTCCGGACCCCGGCACCCTGCCCGACGGCGTCCTGAACTGCCGTGAAAATCCACCCTTCGCGGGACCCGCCGCTGCCATCGCCGCCGGGCTCTCGGCACTGGCCGACGATGCGGCCGCCGGAGGACGGACGGGCGGCGCCCGCAGTAATGCCATCACGGGCCCCGGACCGCGGACCCTCGTCCTGGCCTGTGACATGCCGGGCGCGGCAGCCGCCGTCGGCGTCCTCCTGGCCGCCACGGGGGAGACCCCCGGCAGTGTCATCGCAGTCTCCGCCGACGGCCGCAGGCAACCGCTGCTGGCCGTTTATGACACAGCTGCGCTACAACAATCCGTCGCCGGGGCTGCGCGGCGGGGCGCCCTCGAAAACGGCTCCGTATTCGCCCTTCTTGCTAATCTTGAAATGCGGGATATCCGCGTCCCGGCCGGCTCGACGGATGATGTCGATACCTGGGACGATGCCCTGGCTCTGGGGGTCTCCGAAGGACCACCGGCCACGGCCGGGACCACCGGTCCCGGTCCCGCTTCTGACCACGATTTTGGAGGCAACACGGTGAAAAGCCAGGATGAGACGCTCGAAGAGTGGTGCCGGGCCCTGCTTCAGGCGCTCGAGTTGGAGGGTGTCGAAATTGACGTGACCGAGATCCTGTCCCTCGCCGGCGTCGCCGCCCATTCCGTGGTGCGCCCGGCCGCGCCATTGACCACCTTCATCGCCGGCTATGCGGCAGGCCTGGCTTCCGGCTCGGGCCAGTCCACCGAGGATGCGGCCATGCGCGAAGCGATGGGCGTTGCACGCCGGCTCGCGTCCGACTACGCGGCCAACGAAGCATCCGGCACATGACGGCAGCGCCGCCCTGCGACAGCACCGCCGCTATCCGCGAGGACGACGGCAATGAGACCGGGACTGACGCCGACCCCGGCACGGGGGCAGGCTCCCACCACCATCTCGCCCATACCTGGCAGGAGGCCCGGCAGTCCGCCTTCGACTGCGCAACGCCGATCCCGGCCACGCCGGCGTCCCTCCGGCAGGCGCTGGGCAGGACCCTGGCCGCCGATGTGACGGCACTGCAGGACATACCGCACTATGCTTCCTCGGCCATGGACGGGTGGGCCGTCAACGGCAGCGGGCCCTGGATCCTGGCCGAACCCGGTCAAAGGCTCGCCCCGCACCAGGCCAGTCCGATCGTCACCGGCGGCCTGATCCCGGCCGGAGCGAAAGCCGTACTCCGCAGTGAGAGCGGCATGATCGCTTCCGACGAGGACGGGCTGCCCGTCCTGAAGACCGCCGGCACCGCGAAGCCCGGCGAGCCGCGCAACGGGGACCACATCCGCAAAGCCGCCGAGGAAGCCACCGCCGGTGAGTTGCTGATCAAGGCCGGCACCGTGCTCAACCCCGCCCACCTGGCCCTCGCCGCCCTCGCCGGACATGACACGCTTCCGGTGCTGGGCAAAGCCGTCGTGCGCCTTGTGCTCACCGGCTCCGAGGTGGTCTCCGCGGGACTCCCGCAACCGGGCGAGGTCCGGGACACGTTCGGACCGCAACTGGCCGCCGTGGTGAACCAGCTCGGCGGGATCTGCACGGACGAAGTGAAGATCGGCGACAGCTACGCCGAATGGCTCGCCGCCCTCGAGGACACGGAACCAGCCGAATCCGGCGCCGGGCCGGCCGGTCCGGGGCCCGGCCCGGCGGCCGACGTCGACAACCTCCCCGCCGACGTCGTCATCACCACCGGCGGGACGGGCCGCTCCGGAACGGACCATCTGAGGCGTTCCGTCGCCGAACTCGGCGGGCGGCTGCTGATCGACGGCATTGCCATGCGCCCGGGCCACCCCGCCGTGCTCGCCGAACTGCCCGACGGGCGTTTCATCGTGGGGCTGCCCGGAAACCCGCTGGCGGCCATGATGGCGCTCTCCACCATCGGGGCGCCGCTCCTGGCGGCCCTCGGACACGCAGAGCCGCCGCCCGTGGTGGAGGTGCCGTGCGGGGCGACCATCGAAGCGGACCCGGGACGGACCCGGCTGATGCCGTTCCGGATGTTGTACGGGATGGCAGCGCCGGCCCGGCACACGGGTCCGGGCATGATGCGCGGACTGGCCGCGGCCGACGGCGTCCTGGTGGTCCCGCCGCACGGCGTGAAGCTCGGCGAGCTGGTCCCCGCGGTCGCCTTGCCGTGGGGCGCGCCGATTCCCGACGCCGGCGCCGCCGCGGCCGCACCGGCCACGCCCAAGAAACCGGCACGGAAACCCCCTGCCAGCACCGGACCAGTCGACTGGAGCGCACTGCTGGACTGACACATTGCCGGACGCCCGAACGTCGGCGTCGGACGCCGGGACGGGCAGCGGGTCCCTGCTGGTTTCCCGGGACCGGTGTTGCCATGATGGAATCAGAGCCGGGACCACCGGGCGATTGAGCCATGCAGGGTGGGCCATCAATGGTGAGGAGTACCGTATGGGTCGCGTGACACAGCGCCGCAAGGTGTACAAATATGTCCTGGACGGTTCGCCCCAGGCCCTCGAATTCCCGGTCCGGCACCGCGAGGACGTCCTCGCGGTCGAGGAACCGCTGGAAATCCGGATCGACGGGATGTCCTTTTCCGTGACGATGCGCACTCCCGGCAGCGACTTTGACCTCGTGGCCGGCTTCCTCGTCTCCGAGGGCGTCATCTGGGACCCCGCACAACTGGTCTCCCTGCGCTTTTGCGCCGGGGAAAACGAGGACGGGGTCCAGACCTTCAACGTGGTCGAGGCCCAGCTCCGGCCGGATGTCGTCCGTCCGGCCACCGGGCGGAATGTGTTCACGTCGAGTTCCTGTGGAATCTGCGGCACGGATTCCATCGAGGCCGTGCACAAGTCCTCGCACTTCAGCCCCGCCGCAGACCCCCTCACCCTGCCCGTGGAGACGTTGGCGTCCCTGCCGGACCGTATCCGCGAGGCACAGGCGGTCTTCGACGTCACCGGCGGCGTCCATGCTGCCGGGCTCTTCCGGATCGGCCCGGACGGTGTGCCGGAACTGCTGTGCCTGCGCGAGGACGTGGGCCGGCACAACGCCGTCGACAAAGTCATTGGCTGGGCGCTGCGCGAAGGGCTGCTGCCGTTGTCCGGAACGGTCCTCCAGGTCTCCGGGCGGGCATCCTTCGAGCTCGTCCAGAAGGCGGCTCTGGCAGGTGTTCCCGTGCTCGCGGCCGTGAGCGCGCCCTCCAGCCTTGCCGTTGAGCTGGCCGAGGCCAGCGGCATGACCCTGGCAGGCTTCAGCCGCGGGGCGTCCCTCAACGTCTACGCCGGCCACGACCGGGTCGCCGTGCCGGAACCTGTGACCCGGGCCGCCCGCTAGCGGCACCGGGGCGGCGCCGTTCGCTAAAGCCCCGGGTTCGCAGTAAGTTTTTGTCCAATGATTGGATGCAAACCGGCGTCGAACATCAGCCCTACCGAAGGATCACCTTGCACGACGACCGCCGTCTCACGGAAGTCCGGCTCGAGCGTTTCCTGCGGGAACGCATCATTCCCGCGGTGTACCCGCGCACTGCACCCCTGACCCTGAGCAGTTGGGTGGCGCCTGACGAACCGGTTCCGGCCCTCGAGGCCCTGCAGCAGGACTTCGCGCCCCAGGAACACGGCGCGGCATGGGGCCGGCCGTGGAGCACCATGTGGCTCCGGCTCCAGGGCGATGTTCCTGACTCCTGGGGCGCCGGGGCGGACACGTGCGTGGAGGTTGTGGTGGACCTGGGCTTCAACGCCGAAGTCCCGGGATTCCAGTGCGAGGGTATCGCCTGGCGTCCGGACGGCACGATCATCAAAGCCGTCTCACCCCGGAACCAGTACATCCCGCTGAAACTCCTCGGCAGCGGCATGACGGTGGACTTCTACGTCGAAGCCGCAGCGAACCCGGACCTCTCCCAGGGCTGGACCTTCGCCGCCACACCCTACGGGGACAAGGCGACGGCGGGCAGCGAGCCGAAGTACCGGCTCGGCACTATCGTCATCGCCGAGCGCAACCAGACGGTCTGGGAGCTGCAGCAGGACATTTTCACGCTCAGCGGGCTCATGCATGAACTCCCCATGGAGTTGCCGCGCCGCCACAACATCCTCCGCGCGCTCGAACAGATGCTGGACATCCTGGATCCCGACGACGTCCCGGGCACGGCGGCCGCGGGCCGGGCAGCGCTCGCGGAGGCCCTGGCCCAGCCGGCCTACGCCTCGGCGCACCGGATCGTGGCCACCGGCCACGCCCATATCGATTCCGCCTGGTTGTGGCCGGTCAGGGAAACCATCCGCAAGTGCGCCCGGACGTTCTCCAACGTCGTGGCACTCATGGATGAAGACCCCGAATTCGTGTTTTCCTGCTCCTCCGCCCAGCAGCTCGCCTGGATCAAGGAATCGTATCCGGAGCTGTTCGGACGCATCCGTGAAAAAGTCCGGACCGGCCAGTTCATCCCTGTCGGCGGCATGTGGGTCGAATCCGATACCAACATGCCCGGCGGAGAAGCCATGGCCCGGCAGTTCCTGGAGGGCAAGAGCTTCTTCCTGGCCGAGTTCGGCATTGACTGCCAGGAGGCCTGGCTGCCGGACTCCTTCGGCTACTCCGCCGCGCTGCCGCAAATCGTCAAGGCCGCGGGCAGCCGGTATTTCCTGACCCAGAAAATCTCCTGGAACCAGGTCAACCGGATGCCCCACCACACCTTCGACTGGGAAGGCATCGACGGAACCCGGATCTTCACCCATTTCCCGCCGGTGGATACCTACAACTCGGACCTCAGCGCCAGGGACCTGGCACACGCGGAGCGCAACTACCGCGACCACGGCCGCGGAACGGCGTCGCTGGTGCCGTTCGGGTACGGCGACGGCGGCGGCGGACCCACCCGGGAAATGCTCGCGGCCGCCCGCCGCACCGCTGACCTTGAGGGCTCACCGAAGGTGCGGATCGGCTCGCCGGCGGACTTCTTTGCCGGTGCCGAAGCGGAATACGAGTCGCTGCCGGTCTGGGTGGGCGAAATGTACCTGGAACTGCACCGCGGAACGTACACGAGCCAGGCCAAGACCAAACGCGGGAACCGGCGCAGCGAACACCTGTTGCGCGAAGCCGAGCTGTGGTGCGCGACAGCAGCCGTCCACGCCGGCCACCCCTACCCGGCGGCCGAACTCAAACACTTCTGGCGCCTGGTCCTGCTCCAGCAGTTCCACGACATCCTCCCGGGCAGTTCCATCGCCTGGGTGCACCAGGACGCCGAACGCAACTACGCCGCCGTCGCCCGCGGGCTGGAGGAACTCATTGCCGGCGCCGCGGCTGCATTGCTGGGCGAGGGGGAGGAAGAGTTCCTGCTCAACGCCGCCCCGCACCCGCGCCTCGGCGTGCCGGCCCTGGCCATCGCGGCGCCGGCCCGCAGCGGACCGGCCGTCACCATCACCGCAGCCGACGGCGGCTACATCCTGGACAACGGCATCATCCGGGCGGTGATCACCGGCGAGGGGCTGCTGTCCTCCCTGACGGATTACGCGAGCGGGCGTGATGCGATTGCGCCCGGCCAATACGGAAACCTGCTGGAGCTGCACCGGGACACCCCCAATGAATGGGATGCCTGGGACATCGACGCCTTCTACCGCCGCAACGTGGTCGCGCCTGACCGAGGCCCGCACGGTGACCCTCGAGTACGGCGGCCCGGATGCCGCCGTCGTGGTGGTGGAGCGGCTGGCAGGATCGTCGCCGGTCACCCAACGGATCTCGCTGGCGGCCGGGGCGGACTCGCTGTCCATCTCGACGGCGGTCGACTGGCAGGAACGCGAGAAGCTGCTTAAACTCGGCTTCGCACTGGACGTCAGGGCGGACCGTTCCGCCGCCGAGACGCAGTTCGGCCATGTCTTCCGCCCCACCCACCTGAATACGTCCTGGGAAGCGGCGAAGTTCGAGATTTGCGCGCACCGCTGGATCCACGTCGCCGAACCGGGCTATGGCGTGGCGGTCAGCAACGCCTCCAGCTACGGCCACGACGTTACCCGGAATGTGCGCGAGGACGACGGCGGAACCACCACGACGGTGCGGCTCTCGCTCCTGCGCGCCCCCAAGTTCCCGGATCCGGGCGCGGACCGCGGGAGCCATGAGCTCACGGTCACCATCCGGCCCGGTGCCAGCATCGCCGACGCCGTCGAGGAGGGGTACCGGACCAATCTGGCGCCCCGCCTTGTCAAGGGCGCCCACGGTGCCGAGCCGCTCGTGGCTGTCTCCAACCCGGCCCTCGTGGTTGAGGCGGTCAAGCTGGCGGAGGACGGCTCCGGCGATGTGGTGGTGCGGCTGTACGAAGCGCTGGGGGAGCGGTCCGCGGGCCGGGTCAGCGCCAACTTCGGCGCCGGCAATGCCTACGCTGTGGATCTCCTGGAGCGGCCGGTCGACGCTCCCGGGGTGACGGCGGGCCGCAACTCCGCGGAGCTGGTCCTGCGGCCGTTCCAGCTCGTGACGCTCAGGTTCGCCCGCTAGGAGACGGCAGCAGGCCCACGGTTCGTGCAGGAGCCGCTTGACGAACTGCCGGGTGCGTTCCTGGCGAGGTGCCCGGAGGACCTCGGCGGCCGGGCCGCGCTCCACCACCACACCCGCGTCCATGAAGATGACTTCGTCGGCGACCTGGCGCGTAGCCGCCGACGTTGAGCGAGAACGCGATGATGGCGCTGGGCCACGGGTCGAGTTTAAGGCCGAGGCTGGGTAGGCCGTAGAAAATCACAAACAGCTGCACCAGCAGGGGCGTGCCCCTGATCACCGAGATATAGAACCGGGCCGCGGCCGAGATCAGCCGGTTCTTGCTCAGCCGCATAAGCGCCACCAGCAGCGCCAGCGCCAGGCCGATCACAAACGATGACAACGCCAGCGGGATGGTGCCGACGATGGCGCCGGTCACGAGGGGCCCCAGGGAGCTCCAGACCAGTTCCCAGTTGAACGGCATTTACTTGGTGACGTCCGAGCCGAAGTACTTTTCCGAGATGCTCGCCAGGGTTCCCTCGGCGTCCAGTTCCGCGAGCGCCTTGTCGACCGCGGTGCTCAACTCCGTGGAGCCCTTGCGGAAGGCGAAGGCGCTCTGCGAGGTGTCGGTCGTTTCCGCGGCGATTTTCAGCCCGGCGTCCGGGGTGGATTTGGCGTAGTCGAGGTAGGTGAGCTTGTCGTTGACGATGGCATCGACCCGGCCCTGGCGGACGAGGGCGACGCCCTGGGCCCAGCCTTCCACCGCTTCGACGTTGGCGCCGCTCTCGGTTGCGAGCTGGTACCAGTTGCTGGTGAGTGACTGCGCGGTGGTCTTGCCCTTGAGGCTTTCAACGCTGGTGATGTCGTTGTTGTCGGCCTGGGTGACAATGACACCGGTGGAGATCGTGTACGGGGCGGAGAATTCGTACTTCGCCTGGCGCTCCGGGTTGATGGAGACCTGGTTGGCGATGGTGTCGAAGCGACCTGCCTCGAGCCCGGCAAAGATTCCGTCCCACTGCGTTTCCTGGAAGCTGGCCTTCACTCCGAGCTTCTTCGCCACGGCGTCCGCGATCTCGACGTCGAAACCGGTGAGCGCGCCTGTGCCGTCCTCGTGGAAGCTGAAGGGCTTGTACGTGCCCTCCGTGGCGATGACCAGCTCGCCCTTGTCCATAACGCTGCTGAGCGAGGTGTCTGCCCCGGAGCCGGCCGGGGAGGCCGCGGGGGAGGGGGATGTGCTGCAGGCGGAGAGCGCCAGGGCGGTGGCTGCGACTGCGGCCGGCGATGGTGACCCGGGCCATCCGTGGCGGCGGCCGGGCTACTGGGCCTTAAATCAGATGAGTGGGAACGGCCCCAACACCCGTTACCACTCATCCCCCCAATGGCGTTTCTACGGTTCAGGGTTGACTCCCCGCCGCAGCGCGGCGACCGCTTTCACACAAACATGATTCTTGCATGTTCTAATGTTTTTGTGAACATTCATCAACCGTTTGTTCTTAATATCTCTGAACATTACGTGGACGGCTGGACACCGTCCCGGACAGCCAGAAGAACAGCAGGCCCAGAACGTAGCCGAGCACAGCCGTGTAATTGACCAGATACCTGGCCAGGGCGACATCGGCCGGCAAGAAGGAAAAGGGCGCACTCGCCGCGGCGCTGAGAGAACCGACGAGCACGAGCGCGGCACCCGCCCGGACCAGCCGGGGCAACCGGCCGGTCACGGTCTTCAGAAGTGCGGGCATGAGGGCTATCGAGACGAAGGCCGGATAGGCGCGTCCGGCCGCAGCGTAGAACGGGGCCAGGGCGGCGTTGGTTCCGCCCTGGTCGGTGAGGGACATCAGCCCCGCCGATGATCCCCGGGTATCCAATAACCCAAAAATTGCCGTGGCGGACACGCATGTGCCGAGCAGGATCCAGCGTCCGGTCCGGCCTGTGATCACTTTATATGTCCGGTCGCTGCCCAGGCCCTTGGCGATCCGCATCCCGACCAGCAGGACAGTGGCATTCACCAGGTAGCGCAGGATCAGATTGGTGAAGTTCCAGCCCCCGAGGGCGCGGTCTATCGCCTCGTAGGGGCCGGGGACGGTGAGCAGGGCGCACAGGGCGGCGAGGACCAGTATTCCGAAGGTGGTCCGGTTTCTTCCCCTGAGGGCGTCCGGAATACGAACGAGGGCGACCGCCACGCACACGGCCACCACAGTCCACTGCAGGACCGTGATCATGTCCGGGTTCCCCGGCAGAAGGTGCTCTTCGGATGCTCCACCATGGTCACAGAGATAATTGGACCCGTCCGGTCTGCCCGAGGCGCTTCGCCCGGGATTTGGAAATCCAGATCAGGGCAAGCGCCGTCAGGAGGAACAGGATGGCGGAGTAATTGAAGAGGAACCGCAGGAATCCCAGCGACGGCGGAATCACGGGGGACAGCAGGCTCAGCGTGATTGGCACAGCTGCGGCGGCGAGAAACGCGGCGCTGGTCCGCATCAGGAGGGACAGCCGGCTGCGGAAGGCCCGCAGCATTGCCGGGAACAGGGTGAGTATGACATAGGCGGGGTAGAGGCGCCCTGCCGCTCCGTAGTATTCAACGAGGGCGGCGTTCCGGGCGTCTTTGTGAAAGACACCGACCATCCCCGCCGACGAGCCTGCGGTATCCATCATGACGAAAACCACGATCACGGCCAGCGACGCCGCTGCCGCCACCGCAATCCCGGCGGGTCCCGTGAGGCGCCGCAACGCATCATCAGCGCCGAACCCCCGGGCAATCCGTATCCCGAGGAAGAAAATCGTGCCGAAGATCAGGATCCGGAGCGCCAGATTTGCGATGTTCAGCCCGCCCAGGGCCTGGTCGATGGCCAGGTAAGGGCCATCGATGCTGAGCAGGACGGCCAGCGTCATCAGGGCGTAAATGCCAAACAAAGATCCGTTGTCGCCCCGCAGTGCGCTGGGAATACGGGCTGCGGCGAGACCGCCGCACACCGCCAGGGTGGTCCATTGCAGAACGGCGATCATCCTAGGTTGTCCCAAATCTTCTGTGCTTGCGCGTGTTCGTGCTCCTGGCGGTGAAGTGCCTTGCCCAGGGTTTGCAGCCGTTCGGCGGCCAGCGTGATGAGGTCCCCGTCAGTCATGGCGTCGAGCGCCGATAGCCTTGCCCCCGGGAGCCAGCCGGCCTCGGCCTCGGTGATGAGGCCGGTGGCGACCAATCCGCCCGCAAAGCCGACGCCGGCGGCCCGCGCCGTGACCACCGCGAGTTCCGGCGACAATCTGTTGGCTGTCAGTTGAGCGGAATAGTTCTGGGGTGCGATCCCGGTCGCGGCAGAGACGCGGTGCCGCAGCTCGCCGTCGTCGACTGCATCGACCCAGTTCCGAACGGACGTGGCGTGCGGGGCCGGACTGAGCCCGGGAACGGTATCCGGCGTGGCTGCGGCGTCGCCGATGTGCTGGTCCGGACCTGATCGGGCCACGATCGCGCGCAGCAGATCCATGGTGGCCACCTGACTGACCAGCTCGGCCGGAGTCGGCGGACGCCAATCACGTAAGATCCGAGTAGTTCTCGAACAGGGCCATATCTTCCAGGGGGCTCCGCCCCAGGGCCCGGCTGATGCTGACGAGCGTGCCCTCGGCAACTTTGCCCCGCACGAGCTGTTGGGCCAGCGTGGTCCGCTTGATCCCGGCGATCCGGCAGAGCTCAGCGGTGCTGGTGCCCGGCGCGGCGCGGCTCAACCAGTGTTGGAATGCTTTGGCGGGTAACGGCATCGAAAGCTTTCGTGCGGCGTTAAATTGGGCTGTGGATGGTCGCAGCGTTCGTCTCGGTGTTGATTTCACGGCGACGTCTTACTCAGACTATGCTAATTCCTTGAACCCGCGGGTCCGTACACCCCCCAAGTCCGGACCCGCGGGTTCATCTGTGCCCGGCGGATTCCGGTGACCGCCGAGGCCCCATCCGGGCCACCCGTCGGGCCGTGGTGAGAGGATTAACCAATGACTGCAACCCTTGTTGCCAAAGACCTTTCCGGTGGTCACGACCACCGCACCCTGTTCTCCAAACTCTCCCTGACCGTCGCGCCCGGCGACGTCGTCGGGGTTGTCGGCGCTAACGGCGCCGGAAAATCCACCTTGCTCCGCCTGCTTGCCGGCGTTGACGCTCCGCAGGAGGGCACCGTCAGCCTTGCTCCGGCAGACGCGTTCGTCGGCTGGTTGCCGCAGGAACACGAACGGGTCGACGGCGAGACGGTGGCCGGCTACATCGCCCGGCGGACCGGCTGCGCCCAGGCAACCGTGGAGATGGAAGCGACCGCCGAGGCACTGGGTTCCGGCGCCCCCGGCTCCGACGATGCGTACTCGCTGGCCTTTGACCGCTGGATGGCCTCCGGCGCCGCGGACCTGGAAGAGCGGATCCCGCCGGTCCTGGCCGATCTCGGCCTCGAGACAGGTCCGGAGGCACACATGACAGGGCTTTCCGGCGGGCAGGCGGCGCGCGTGGCGCTCGCGGCGTTGCTGCTGAGCCGCTTCGACATCGTGCTGCTGGACGAACCGACGAATGACCTGGACCTCAACGGCCTCGCGAAGCTGGAGGCCTTTGTCCAGGGCCTGCGCGGCGGCGTGGTCCTGGTATCGCATGACCGGGAGTTCCTGGCCCGCTGCGTGACCACCATCGTGGAGCTGGATCTGGCGCAGAATTCCGTTGCGGTGTACGACGGCGGCTATGAGGCTTTCCTCGAGGAACGGGCCGTGGCCCGGCGCCACGCCCGGGAGCGGTACGAGGAGTTCGCCTCCACCAAGGCTGATCTGGTCTCCCGCGCCCGCACCCAGCGCGAGTGGAGTTCGCAGGGCGTCCGGAACGCCATGAAGAAGAGCCCGGACAATGACAAGATCCGCCGTGCTGCCAGCACCGAGTCCTCGGAAAAGCAGGCGCAGAAGGTCCGCCAGATGGAATCCCGGATCGCACGCCTGGACGTTGTGGAGGAACCCCGGAAGGAATGGCAGCTCCAGTTCAGCATCGGACAGGCCCCGCGTTCCAGCGCCGTGGTCGCCACCCTCCGGGACGCGGTCGCCCGCCAGGGGGACTTCACCCTCGGACCGGTGAACCTGCAGCTCAACGCCGGCGAACGGATCGGCATCACCGGACCCAACGGCGCCGGAAAATCGACCCTGCTGCGGCTCCTCCTCGGGGTCCAGGCGCCCGACGCCGGCAATGCGTCCATGGGCGCCTCGGTGGCGGTCGGCGAAATCGACCAGGCACGCGGACTGCTGGCCGGGCACCTGCCGCTCGGGGACGCCGTCGAGGCTGTGCTGACGGAGCAGACCCCGGCGGACGTGCGGACGCTGCTGGCAAAATTCGGCCTCAAAGCGGACCACACCGGGCGCCCGGTGGACTCCCTGTCGCCCGGGGAACGGACCCGGGCCGCCCTGGCCCTGCTGCAGGCCCGCGGCGTCAACCTGCTGGTACTGGACGAGCCCACCAACCACCTCGACCTGCCCGCCATCGAGCAGCTGGAGGAAGCCCTCGACAGCTACGACGGTGCCCTGCTGCTGGTCACCCACGATCGCCGCCTCCTGGAAAATGTGCGCCTCGACGTGCGCTGGAACGTCCAGGACGGCGTCGTCACTGAACTCACGGGCGCCGCCGGCGAAGCACCCATCCGGCGGACACGCCGCGAAAGGCAACAAAAAATGAGCATGGACCGGGTCGCCTGGAGCTCCCTGTACAACATCACCCGCGCCTCGAGCGGTTCCAAGCCGTTCTCGAAGGAGACCCTCAAACGGGTCTTCGGCTTCGCCCGGCCGCACCGCACCCGGCTGATCGCCTTTGTGCTGCTGTCGATCGTCATGGCCGTGCTGGCCGTGGCGACCCCGGTGCTCGCCGGCCAGGTGGTGGATGAAATCATTGCCGGTGCCGCCCCAAGCGTCATTCTCTGGCTGGCCGTGCTGATTGCCATCGTGGCCGTCGCCGAGGCCGGGATCGGCCTCCTGACCCGGTGGCTGTCCTCCACGATCGGCGAGGGCGTGATCGTGGACCTGCGCACCAAGGTCTTCGACCATGTGCAGAAGATGCCGATCGCCTTCTTCACCCGCACCCGGACCGGGGCGCTGGTGAGCCGGCTGAACAACGACGTCATCGGCGCGCAGTCGGCCTTCGCCGGGACCCTGTCCGGGGTGGTCAGCAACGTCGTGGCCCTGGCCCTGACGTTGGTGGTCATGCTCGACAAGTCCTGGCTGGTGACTGTCCTCTCCATGGTCCTGCTGCCGATCTTCCTGATCCCGGCCCGCCGGATGGGCTCCAAACTCGCCGACCTCCGGCGCGAAGCCGCCGAACACAACGCCGCCATGGGCACGCAGATGACGGAGCGGTTCTCCGCCCCCGGCGCCACCCTGGTGAAACTCTTTGGCCGCCCCGATGAGGAATCCCACGAGTTCGCCGTCCGGGCCGGCCGCGTCCGGGACATCGGGGTGCGGACCGCGATGCTGCAGTTCACCTTTGTCACGGCCCTGACGCTCGTCTCGGCGCTGGCCCTCGCCCTGGTCTACGGACTCGGCGGGGTGCTGGCGCTGTCCGGGCAGCTGGCTGCCGGCGACGTTGTGGTGCTGGCCCTGCTGCTCACCCGCCTTTACGCGCCGCTCACGGCGCTCTCCAACGCGCGTGTGGAGATCATGAGCGCCCTGGTCAGCTTCGAGCGGGTCTTCGAAATCCTCGACCTCAAGCCTCTCATCCAGCAGAAGCCGGACGCCGTCCAAGCGCCGGCCGGACCGCTCGCCGTCGAGTTCGACGACGTCCGCTTCGCCTACCCCGCGGCGGACAAGGTCTCGCTCGCCTCCCTGGAGGACGTTTCCACCCTCGATACCCGCGGCGGCGAAGAAGTACTGCACGGCGTCAGCTTCCGGGTGGAGCCGGGCCAGACGGTGGCCCTTGTAGGGTCCTCCGGTGCCGGCAAGTCCACCGTCGCGCAACTGCTCTCGCGGTTGTACGACGTCGATTCGGGCGCCGTCCGCTTCGGCGGCACCACGCCCGGCACCGGCGTCGACGTCCGCGACCTCACCTTCGACTCCATGCGCGAGACCCTGGGCATGGTCACGCAGGACGGACACCTGTTCCACGAAAGCATCGCCTCCAACCTGCGCCTGGCCCGCCCCGGCGCCACCGAGGAGCAGATGTGGGACGTGCTGCGGCAGGCCCGGCTCGAGGACATGATCCGGTCCCTGCCGGACGGACTCGACACGGTTGTGGGGGAGCGCGGCTACCGGCTCTCCGGCGGTGAACGCCAACGCCTCACCATCGCCCGGCTGCTCATCGCCCAGCCGCGCGTCGTGATCCTGGACGAGGCCACCGCGGCCCTGGACTCCACCAACGAGGCCGCGGTGCAGGAAGCCCTCGGCGCGGCGCTGGAGGGTCGCACGGCCGTCGTGATCGCCCACCGGCTTTCCACGATCCGTGCGGCCGACGCCATCCTGGTGGTCGAAGACGGCTCGATCGTTGAGCGCGGCACGCACAACGAGCTCCTCGCCGCCGACGGACGGTACGCGGAGCTGTACCGGACGCAGTTCGCCGAGGCCACCGCCGTGGCCGAGGAGGCCATCCCCGAGCTCTAGGCCGGTGTGCCCGGTGTTCCCGGCGATCCCGGCGTTTCTGGCAGCCCCGGTGTGCCCGGCAGCGGGGAGCCGGCGAGGACCGGCAGGACGTGGTCGGTCAGCAGCGGGGCCAGATCGCCGGGCAGCGTGCCGCCCAGGTCCAGCCACCGGATCTCGGCAATTTCGGCAGACGGGCGGGCGTTCCAGACGCCGGGGGCCACGAAGACTGTCGCCTCAATCCGGGTTGCCGCCTCGTTGGCGGCATCAGCGAACCACACGCCCAGCAGTTCGAGCCGGTCCGGTGCCAGGACGATCCCCACCTCTTCCTCGAGTTCGCGGGCCGCAGTTTGGGCAGCGGTCTCGCCGGGCTCGGGCTTGCCGCCGGGGTGCATGAATTTGCCGGTTCCGCGTTTCCGGACCGTCAGGAGCCGACCGGCCTCGTCAAAGACGCAGACGGCGGAGACCACGATGTGCGGGTTCATCCGGGGCCGTCTTCGGCCGATGCCGGCTGACGGTGCAGCACGGATTCCAGCAGCAGGTTCTTGGCCGGCCCGGTGACATCCCAGCTGTACCGGAATTCTTCCGGTCCGATCAACGTGTAGCTCACACGGTAGGTATCCGGGTCGCACCAGTGCCGGTCCTGGCTGGTCAGGTCCGCGAAGCCCATGCGGTGGAAGGGGCGGCCGTCGGGAAAGAACATGTCCAGCCTGTCCGGCGTCTCCGCGGGCTGCAGCAGGTACTCACGGCTGGCAGGTCCGGTGAAAGTCTGGGCGCCGGCCGGGGTCCAGGACATGGTGCCGTGCTCGCGGTAGTGCAGGCCGCCGTCGTCGGTTCCGGTGAAGCTGGCAACGCCGGTAAAGCGGCCGCGGCTGCCGGTGCCCCGGTCCAGCAGGGACCGGTCCAGGCTCCAGCCGCCCAGCAGGTAGGCGCGGAGATCGGGGACCGGGCCGGTGCCCGGGGCAGGAAGATTCAAGTGCCCTCGATTGGAATCGAACCAACGACACCGGCTTTAGGAGAGCCGTGCTCTATCCACTGAGCTACGAGGGCGGGCACCCGGCGCGCCGGCGCGGGGCCGGCCCGTTCGGACACGGGTATAAGCATACAAGGTCACGGCGCGTACTACGCTCTTGGGATGACCGCACCAGCCATGAAGGACAGTGACCGGCTCGTCTACCTGCCGGACGTGGCCTCCACCAGGTTTTACCTCGGCGCCCTCGCCCTGCTGAGCGTCCTGCAGTATTTCGTCGCGGAGGCTGCCGTGATCGGCGCCTGGGCAGGCGTTGAACCGTACAGCCGCCGCACGGGCTATATCAGCGATCTCGGGGCGCTGTACTGCGGCACCTTCGCCGGCCGGGACGTCTGTTCACCGGCGCGCCTGCTGATGAACGCCTCGTTTGTGGTGCAGGGAATCGGGATGATGGTCGGAGCCCTGCTCCCGGGCACGGCGCTGCTGGCCGCCGCGGCCCGGCCGGGCGCGCGGTTTGCCCCGCCGCCCGGACGCCGGCTGCCCGCCGCCGTCGCCGGCACGTCGCGGCTGCTGACCTTCGCGGCCGGGTCCGGCACGGTCATCGTCGGGCTCGTGCCGGAGGACGCCGGATCAGGCCTGCACCTCGCCGGCGCCGTGCTCTACTTCGCGGCCGGGTCCCTGGCGCTGGTGCTCCTGGGCGGGCTTTGGCTCCGACAGTCGCCGCTGGGTGTGTTCATCCTGGCCTGCGGCGTGGTTTCCCTGGCGGCCCTCATCACAGGCGGGGTGACCGGGATGAGGGTGCCGGAGCCCGGCACCCTTGAACGGCTGATGGGCTACCCCGTCACGATCGGCTTCGCCGCCGTGGGACTCGTGCTTGCGCAGCGCGCCCAACAGGCGCGGACCGCCCGGCGGCTTGCCCGTGCGCGGGCACAACGCATTCCGGGCTCATAATGTCCGTCAAATCCCGCGGTTGGATTATCATGAGGGCACCGACCCGAAAAGTTCCGGGGCCTCGTGTGCGACTTCGATTGTCACGATCGATATGCACGCAGTCCGGAACGCCGCCCGCAGCCCTAGGGACTCATGTCTGATCAGCTCCACCATGGCGACCGCCGACTGGACCGTGACCTCCACGGATCGACGGAGCGCTGCCGCCGGATCGCTGTCCGATGAGCAATGCAGCAGTGGCCCGGCCGTACGCGGAAACGCCCCGCGAGGACGTAGCCGCAGTGAGCCCTGCCCACGCCGTTGCTGCGGGTGCGAATCCTGCCGGCGCCAATCCTGCCGGCCGGAAACTTGCCGGCCGGATTCTGGTCGGCCGGATCGGCGAAGGTGTCGTCGAGGTCCAACTGCCGCCCCAGCGGGAAATCGACGGCTCGGATGCACGCGCGGCTGATGTTTCGATCCGTGAACTGTCCGGCGGGCGGCAGATTCCCATGATGCTCGTCGTCACGGGGGCGCTGGGGATCACCGGCGAAGGGCGGCAGCACCTGACTGACGTGCTCGCGGCATCGGCATCGGCGCTCGCCGTTGTCGGAGAAAGCCCGGTTGACCGCGTCATCGCCCATTCCCTCCTGCGACCGAAAACCGGGATGGTTCCAGGCCGGTTCTTCACAACCGGGGCAGAAGCTGTCGAGTGGTTGGGGCGGCAGGCCCATGACGACTGACCCCCAGGACCCCCGGTTGCATGCGCTCGTGGAGGGCATCGTCCGGATTGCCGGTGGTGACCTGTCCACCCGGATTCCGCCGTCCTCGGACCGCGACGACGTCGCTGCGGTTATTGCGGGCATCAACCTGATGGCCGATGACCTGCAGACGATCTACCAGGAACTTGAGGACCGGGTCGAGAGCCGGACGGCGATGCTGCGCGAGGCGCATGTGGAACTGCAGCGGATGGCCCTCACCGACCCGCTGACCCAGCTGGCCAACCGGACCGCCCTCAACGCGGTCCTGAGCCACGAGCTCGCCGAGTCGGCCCGTGGAGAACTGCCGCCGGCCCTCCTGATCCTCGATCTCGACTCGTTCAAGGGCATCAATGACTCCCTGGGGCACAGCGCTGGCGACGACGTCCTGCGGGTCATCGCGCAGCGGTTGCAGGAGTCCGTCCGCGAGACCGACACGGTGGCGCGGCTGGGCGGTGACGAGTTCGCCGTCATGCTGCCCAAGACGACCCTGGTCCGTGCCCGGCGGGTCGGCAACCGGATCCTCAAGGCGCTGGGCGAAAGCCTGGAAGTGGGCGACTTGAGGGTCACCTGCGGCGCCAGCATCGGCCTGAGGATCGCGGACGCCGGACAATCCGTCGACGACCTCGTGATGGAAGCCGACACTGCCATGTACGCAGCCAAGGCCCAGCCGCACGGCAGTATCAAGGTCTTCGAGCCGGCCCTGCTGTACGCCCGCCGGCTCCAAAGCTTCCTCATCACGGAACTGCGCGAGGCCATCAAGCAGGACCAGCTGACCCTCCATTTCCAGCCGATTATCGAGCTCGCCACCGGCCGGATCGAGGGCGTCGAAGCACTGGTGCGGTGGAACCACCCCGAACGCGGCCTGCTCTACCCGGACCAGTTCATCCAGCTCGCTGAAGAGACCGGCATGATTGTCGATCTGGGGCATTGGGTCCTGCGCAACGCGGTGCGCCAGTTGCGACGCTGGCAGCTTGCCGCCCAGGTGGACAGCACTTTCAATGTCAGGGTCAACATCTCAACCACCGAACTCCAAAACCTGGAACTCATCGAGCACGTCCGGGACATCCTGAGGGAGACCGGCGTCGAGGCCGCCAACGTGATCATCGAACTGACCGAATCGATGGCCGTCAATGGCGGAGACCTGGACCAGTATTCGATGACGGGGCTGCGACGGCTCGGCATCCAGCTGGAGATCGACGATTTCGGCACCGGCTACTCCTCGATCAGCTACTTACGCACGCTCCCGGTCAACGTGGTCAAGATCGACCGGAGCCTGATCAGCGGCCTCGGCGCCAACGAGGATAACAACAAGTTCGTCGAGGCGGTGCTGCACCTGATCCACGCTTGCGGCCTCAAAGCGCTGGCCGAGGGAATCGAGACCGAGGAGCAGGCGGCGATCCTGACCCGGATGGGCTGTGCCAGCGGGCAGGGGTACTACTTCGGCCGGCCGTCACCTCCGGAGGCAATCCCGGCAATGGTCGGCCTCGGCACAACCGCCGACGGCTAGCAGGCCGGCTGGCGCCCGCCGCCTGGTTGCCGGCTGACCGGGTGCGGGTTGCCCGGGTTCCGGTCGACCAAGGGAAACAGCGACGGCGGGCACCGGAGACCGGTACCCGCCGCGCATTACGTCGGAAGAATTACTTCTTCGAGGAGTTCGGCCACCAGCCGACGGCCACGGAGCTCTGGTCTGAGTTGTCGCTGCTTGCGGAGACGGCAGCAGAGGCCGAGAGGCCGGCGGCGGCCAGTGCGCCGGCGACGAGGAGGGTTGCGAGGGTCTTCTTCATGGTGACTCCTGAGGTATGGGGGGCTGATGTGACGCGTGTGCAGAATTAGTATAAGCGCAGATCAGAAGGCCTTTGAGGCAATTTATCCCGAGCGTGGGATAATTGCGGAGACTGGGGCAAAGATTGACTAACCCTGACCGGATCTTTCTTGCACAATCGGTCGATTTGCACTCTACGAACAACGGATAATTGAGTCATGCAGCAAGTCCCCGTTTCGCCGCACTACGTCGCCGCTGAGCTGGCGGCGCGCCAGCGTTGGGCCGACCACGAGTTCGGCCAGGCCGCCAGCCAGGCCCGCGCCGCGGCGGACATTGCACGGCAAGCCGGAGATAGCGCGTCCTGGCTGAACATGACCGTTCTCGAAGCGGAAAGCCGGCTCGCGGCCGGCGATTTCGAGGCATGCACCGCCGTCATCGGCGCCCTCCTTGACGAACACGATGCCCCGGAACCGCAGCTGAGGGCCCAAGCCCATATCCTGATGGCCAAAGCGCTGCAGGGGTCAGGCCTGCTCGAAGGCGCGGCGCGGGAGGCCCGGGCGGCCGCCGAGCTCACGAAGGGCGAGGCCGACGCCGAGATCAATGTGAAAGCCCGGCAGGCGCTCATCGGTGCCCTCGCCGACAGCGGCCGGTTGGGCCAGGCCTGGGCGGAGAGCTTGCTCCTGGCGGAGGCGATATCGGACGAAGTGGATGACCAACTGGTCGGAAAAGCCTACTGGGTCATCGGCAACGTTGCTTTTCTCTGCAGCCGGGTGGAGGACGGCCTGGAATACCACGAGCTTGCCGCGTCGACCTTTTCCCCGGCCCGCGACCTCGGCATCTGGGCGAAATTCAATACTGCTTCCGCGGCGATGCGCCTGGCTGCCGACATCGCCGATGCCGATACGCTGCGCTGCATTGACCGGGCCGAACTGGCTATCGATGTGATTGGCGGTTCGGACGAGGACCGCACGCTGCTCAAACTGAACCGGGGCCACTGGAGCTTCCTGGCGGGGGATGCGGCAGCGGCAATCGAGGTCCTCGGGGAGATCCTGCCGGGCCAGGAAAAGACCTCACCCCAGATCCTGGGCGAGGCCTCCCTGCTGCTGGGCCGGGCCCATGACGCGGCGGGCAACAGTTCGGCGGCCCGGGAGCACCTGCTGCAGGCCGCCAGCCATTTCGAAGCTGCCGGCGCGCCGCAACGGGCCGACCAGGCCCGGGAGTTCCTCGCAGCCCTGGGCTAGACCCGCCCCGCCCCGCCCCGCTTCCAGCCCTGGGCTAGTCCCGCCCCGCCACCAGTGGACATGCCCCTCTCAGCGTGGCAGGAATGGGCATCATGGGCATATGTTCATTGCCCGGGCCTAGGAAGGGGCATGTCCCGTCGGCTGCTCGGCGGCGACAGGCTTCCGGCCAAGGAACACGGCCGCGCCCCCGGCCAGCAGGCTCAGCACCAGCAGCACCCACCCCGCGACGGTGAGCCCGGAGGCCAAGGCAACCTGGCCGGCGTCGAGCACCGGAGCGGCCATCATGGCGTCGATCGCGGCATTCCCCCAGAGCCGCACGGCGGCGAACAGCAGCGGCAGTACCCACAACGCCCAGCGCAGCGGTTTCCGCGCTACGTTTTGCCCGATCAGCAGCAGCCAGCTGAACCCGAAGATGAGCGGGAAAAGCGTGCCGGCCGTCTTGTGGACGTAGTTGAGCTGGCCGAGGGCGTCCGGGCTCATGGCGGCGCGCAGCTGCTCCACGAAGCCCCTGTCGAAGCCGCCGATCAGCGAGTCCGGCATCGGCAGGCCGCCGGACAGCTGGGTGAGCTGGTTCAACGTGAGCAGGTGCAGATACCAGAAGAGGAACAGGCTGGCCACGACGCCGGCCACGACGATCAGATTGCTGTTGCTCTTTGCCTTCTCCGGCGTCCGGCTCGTGCTGGGGTTGATCACCGAGGGCAGGTGGTGCTGGGGGACGGTCGCCTTGGCGCCGTGCTTCTTGATCCGTTGTGCGGGAGTCTTGGCCATGACTCTATTATCGTCGCAGGGACGCCCGGTCAGCTTCCGACGTACGCCGCGAGATGCTCGCCGGTCAGGGTGGAGCGGGCAGCGACGAGGTCCGACGGGGTTCCCTCGAAGACGATCCGGCCGCCGTCGTGGCCGGCGCCGGGGCCCAGATCGATGATCCAGTCGGCGTGCGCCATGACCGCCTGGTGATGCTCAATGACAATGACCGACTTGCCGGAGTCGACCAGCCGGTCGAGCAGACCGAGCAACTGCTCGACGTCGGCAAGGTGCAACCCGGTGGTCGGCTCGTCCAGGACGTAAACGTCACCCTTCTCGGCCATTTGGGTGGCCAGCTTGAGGCGCTGCCGCTCGCCGCCGGAGAGGGTGGTGAGAGGCTGGCCGAGGGTGAGATAGCCGAGGCCGACGTCGGCGAGCCGGCTGAGGACCTTATGGGCGGCCGGCGTGCGTGCCTCGCCGTCGTTGAAGAACTCCGCTGCCTCGGCCACCGGCATAGCGAGAACCTCGGCGATATTCCGCCCGCCCAGGGTGTACTCCAGCACTGCCGCCTGGAAACGCTTCCCCTCGCAGTCCTCGCACATGGATTCGACCGTGGCCATAACCCCGAGCTCGGTGTAGATGACGCCGGCGCCGTTGCACGTCGGGCAGGCGCCCTCGGAGTTGGAGCTGAACAGGGCCGGCTTGACGCCATTGGCCTTCGCGAACGCCTTGCGGACCGGTTCGAGCAGGCCCGTGTACGTCGCCGGGTTGCTGCGCCGTGAACCCTTGATGGCGCCCTGGTCGATGACCACCACGCCGTCCCGGCGGGCGATCGAGCCCTGGATGAGCGAGCTCTTCCCGGAGCCGGCAACCCCCGTGAGGACACAGAACACCCCGAGCGGGACGTCGACGTCGACGTCCTGGAGGTTGTGCGTTGACGCGCCGCGGACCTCCAGGGAACCGGAAGCCGACCGCACCGATTCCTTGAGGCTGGCGCGGTCATCGAAGTGGCGGCCGGTGAGGGTGCCGCTGGTCCGCAACCCCTCGACGGTGCCCTCGAAGCAGACGGTGCCGCCGCCGGTCCCCGCGCCCGGGCCGAGATCGATGACATGGTCCGCGATCACGATGGTCTCGGGCTTGTGCTCGACGACGAGGACCGTATTGCCCTTATCCCGCAGCTGCAGCAGCAACTGGTTCATCCGCTCGATGTCGTGCGGGTGCAGGCCGATCGTGGGCTCGTCGAAGACGTAAGTGACGTCGGTGAGGGACGAGCCGAGGTGCCGGATCATTTTGGTCCGCTGCGCCTCACCGCCGGACAGCGTGCCCGGCCGGCCGGTCCAGTGAAAGGTAGCCCAGCCCGATTTCGGTAAAGGCGTCGAGGAGGTGCTGCAGCCCGGTGAGCAGCGGGGCCACCGAGGGTTCGTCGACCTCCCGGACCCAGCTGGCCAGGTCGCTGATCTGCATCGCGCAGACCTCTGCAATGTTCCTTCCCTTGATCCTGGCGGACCGGGCCTCCTTGCTGAGCCGGGTGCCCTCGCACTCGGGACAGGCCTGGAAGGTGATGGCCCGCTCCACGAAGGCCCGGATGTGGGGCTGCATCGCCTCGACGTCCTTGGAGAGCATCGATTTCTGGATTTTGGGGATCACACCTTCGAAGGTGAGGTTGATGCCCTCGACCTTGATCTTGGTCGGCGCCTTGTAGAGGAGGTCGTCCAGTTCCTTTTTGCTGAACTTCGCGATCGGCTTATTCATATCGAACCCGGCGCCGCTGAAGATGCGGCCGTACCAGCCGTCCATGCTGTAGCCGGGGATCGTGAGGGCGCCCTCGCCGAGCGATTTGCTGTCGTCGTACAACGCCGTGAGGTCGAAGTCGGAAACCGAGCCCACGCCCTCGCAGCGCGGGCACATGCCGCCCAGGTAAACCACCTCGCGCACCACGTTCTTCTCGACCCGGCCGCCCTTCTCCGTGCTCATCACCCCGCTGGCCTTCCGCGTCGGGACGTTGAAGGAAAACGCCGTCGGGGGGCCCATGTGCGGCTGTCCGAGCCGGCTGAAGAGAATACGCAGCATCGCGTTGGCGTCAGTGGCGGTGCCGACCGTAGAGCGGGGATTGGAGCCCATCCGCTCCTGGTCCACGAGGATCGCCGTCGTCAGCCCGTCGAGGGCGTCCACCTCGGGCCGGGCGAGGGTGGGCATAAAGCCCTGGACGAACGCGCTGTAGGTCTCGTTGATCAGCCGTTGCGACTCCGCGGCGATCGTGCCGAAGACCAGCGAGCTCTTGCCGGAGCCGGAAACTCCGGTGAACACGGTCAGTCGGCGCTTCGGGATCTCGATGCTGACATCCCTGAGATTGTTCACGCGGGCGCCCTGGACCCGGATCCGGTCGTGGCTGTCCGCCGTGTGCAGCCCGGGTGCCTGCCCGGCCGCCGTCGAGTCCGTGCTCATCGTGTCTCCCTCTGTTGGGCGGCCCGCCTTCGCGGCCCTGCCGACGTCGCCTGGCTCTATCTAACCAGTTCCGGCCAGCGCCGCTCCGGGCCCGCCGGCTCTGGCCGGGCCATTGTCCCGCTGCGACCGGCGGCTGTTCACGTCCGCGGGCCGCCGCTAGTCTGGGACGCGTGAGTGAACTGGGCAAAAACGAAACAGGTGGCAACCGCAGCGGCAGGAACGAACTTGGCGGCTACCGGCTCGGGCGGCACAGCGCGGCCGAACTCAGCCCCGCGCTGGATGACTTCCAGTTGGCGGAAGCCCTCGTCCGTGAGGCCGGAAGCCTGGCGCTGCTGATGCGGCAGGCCGGCTTGGAGGGACGGCAGAAAACATCAATTTCGGATGTGGTCACGGCGGCCGACCAGGCTGCGGAAGCCTACGTCCTGGACCAACTCCAGCGCTGCCGTCCCGACGACGGGATTTTCGGCGAAGAAGGCGCGTCGGTGCCCGGCAGCAGCGGCCGGATCTGGGTCATTGATCCGGTCGACGGCACCTACAATTTCCTGCACGGGTCCACCTACTGGTGCTCGGCACTGGCCCTCAAAGACTCCGCAGGCGTGATTCTCGGCGCGATCTTCCAGCCCGAGGAGGACAAGCTCTGGCTCGGCGGCGACTCCCGCCCCGCCACGCTCAACGGCGAACGGCTAACGACCTTCCCGCCTGCCGGCGCGGGCCTGCCTGCCGGCGCGGGCGGAGTGAGCCGGTCGGACACCCCGCTTGCCGAGCTCAGCGCCGCCACCTACATCCACCCGGGCTGGCTCGCGGACCCGATGTGCGCCATGCCGTGGCACGCGGCAGCGACCTCGGCGGCAACGCTGCGCATGTTCGGCTCCGGCTCCTGCGACCTCGGCCGGGTAGCCGACGGCGGGATCGGCTGCTGGTTCCAGCACAGCTGCCCCGAGTGGGACTGGCTGCCCGGCAAGGCGATCATCCAGGCGGCCGGCGGAGCCACCGACGTCGTCCGCGTCAACGGACTTGAGTGGTTCATGGCTGGCGGTACGACGGCGGTGCGGCAGCTGCGGGCCGCACTCGAGTCCGGGTCCGTCGGATAGGCCTCTCCGGGGGACATGCTCATTCTTCGAGGTCAGGAGTGGGCATAGTGGCCCCATGTCCATTGGCTGCGGCCAGGGGAGGGCATGTCCCGCCGGGCCGGAAGCCGGCGTCGGTGGCACCGCCTAGACTTGGATACACCATGGATATGTTGTTTGACCCTTACGCCGACGGACCCTTCCAAGCTGCCACCAAGGCCGCCGACCCCGAAAAATCAGGAGCCACCGCACAGCCAGGTGCCACGGCAGGCTCACCCGCCGGGCCCGGAACTGGTTCCTTCGACGGCGCCGCACCCATGGATTCCGTCCGGCCCGACGCCGGGACCTGGGACAGCCCGCAGCTCCCGTCGGCCGCCGAGCTCCTGGAGGGGCTGAACCCGCAGCAGGAGGAAGCCGTCAAGCACGCCGGCGGAGCGCTGCTGATCGTCGCCGGGGCCGGCTCCGGTAAGACCCGGGTGCTCAGTAACCGGATCGCCTACCTGATTGCCACGGGCCGGGCGCACCATGGCGAGATCCTGGCCATCACCTTCACCAATAAAGCCGCCGCTGAGATGCGGGAGCGGATCGAGGCCCTCGTCGGGGCCCGGGCCAAGACCATGTGGATCTCCACCTTCCACTCGTCCTGCGTCCGGATCCTGCGCCGCGAAGCCAAGAACGTCGGGCTGAACTCCAACTTTTCCATCTACGATTCCGCCGATTCGCTGCGCCTGATCACCCTCGTGGCGAAGAACCTGGACCTGGACCCCAAGAGGTTCGCGCCCAAGGCCATCCAGCACAAGATTTCGGCGCTCAAGAACGAGCTGATCGACGATGACTCGTACGCCTCCAGCGCCAACTACAACGACCCCTTCGAGCAGGCCGTTGCCGAGGTCTTCAAGGGCTACACCCAGCGCCTGCGGCAGGCCAACGCGATGGACTTCGATGACCTGATCGCGCAGACCGTCTACATGTTCCGGGCCTTCCCGGCGCTCGCCGATTCCTACCGCCGGCGCTTCCGGCACGTCCTGGTGGACGAGTACCAGGACACCAACCACGCCCAGTACGCCCTGGTCCGCGAAATCGTCGGCGAGGGGCCCGGCGCTGCTGAACTGACCGTCGTCGGCGACTCGGACCAGTCCATCTACGCCTTCCGCGGAGCCGACATCCGCAACATCGTGGAGTTCGAGAAGGACTACCCGGACGCCCGCACCATTAAGCTGGAACAGAATTACCGGTCCACCCAGACCATTCTCAGCGCCGCCAACTCGGTGATTTCCCGCAACCCCAACCGGCCGGAAAAACGGCTCTGGACAGCCGAGGGCGACGGCGAAAAAATCGTCGGCTATGTGGGCGAAAACGAGCACGACGAGGCGCAGTTCATTGTCAAGGAAATCGACCGTCTGCAGGACGAAGGCGACCTCCGGCCCGGCGACGTCGCGATCTTCTACCGCACCAACGCCCAGTCCCGGTCCATCGAGGATGTCCTGGTCCGCGTCGGGCTGCCGTACAAAGTGGTCGGCGGTACGCGCTTTTACGAGCGCAAGGAAATTAAGGACGCCCTCGCCTACCTGCGGGTGCTGGTCAACCCCGACGACGACGTCAACCTCCGTCGGATCCTGAACGAACCAAAACGTGGCATCGGCGACCGGGCCGAAGGCGCCGTGGCGTCCCTGGCCGAGCGGGAGCGCAGCTCCTTTATGGCGGCCGCACGCCGCGCCGACGAGGCACCGGGCATGGCGACCCGGTCCGTCAACGCAGTGCTCGGCTTTGTGAAACTCCTCGATGACCTCGCCGAAGTAGCTGCGGGCTCCGGCGCCGCCGCCGCCTTGGAAGCCGTCCTGGAGCAGACGGGCTACCTCGCCGGCCTCCGGTCCAGCACGGACCCCCAGGACGAGTCCCGGGTGGAAAACCTCGCCGAACTCGTCGCCGTCGTGCGTGAATACGAACGTGACAACCCGGAAGGATCCCTCGGCGCGTTCCTCGAACAAGTCTCCCTCGTAGCCGATGCCGACCAGATCCCGGACGCACCGGAAGGGGCCACCGAAGACCTCGCCGCCGCCGTGGCCGAGGCCAAGCGACTGGGCGTGGTCACCCTGATGACCCTCCACACGGCCAAAGGCCTGGAATTCCCCGTGGTCTTCCTCACCGGCATGGAACACGGTCTCTTCCCTCACCAGCGCTCGGCAACGGATCCCAAGGAACTGGCCGAGGAACGCCGGCTGGCCTATGTGGGCCTCACGCGTGCCCGGAAGCGGCTGTACCTCACCCGGTCCGAAGTGCGCAGCATGTGGGGCCAGAGCCAGTACAACCCGGCGAGCCAGTTCATTGAGGAAATCCCGGCCGAGCTGGTCGAATGGAAGCGTGAAGGCTCCACCCGCCAGTCCGGCGGCTGGGGAAGCGGCGCCGCCATCGGTTCGAGCCGCTATGGCGGATCGTTCTGGGGAGCCGGCACGGCCCGCGGTGCCGCAGCCAGCCCCACCGCCGGTTTCAACGCCGACGTTACGGCCGCCGTCGCGAAGAACCGGGTGCAGCCGCAAAAGGAAATCGTCGTCGTCAGCGTTGGAGACAAGGTCAATCACACAAGCTTCGGCAACGGAACCGTCCTGGCCGTCGAAGGCGCCGGGGACAAAACCGTGGCCAAGGTGAAGTTCAGCATCGGTGAAAAGCGGCTCCTGCTGCGGTACGCCCCGCTCACCAAACTCGACGCTTAATCCGGCGCAGGCCCGGCTATTGTCGCGGAGCCGGTATTGCTCTACCGTCTGGACATGAAGATCCTGCTGGCCAGCCAGGCAATTGACGGTCACTTCAACCCCATGACCGGCATCGGCGTCCGGCTGCGGGAGGAGGGCCACGAGGTCGGCTGGTATACCGGCGCCAGCCTGGCAGGCAGGCTGGCGGGGCTGGGCATCACGCATTATCCGTTTGACCGGGCCATCGAACACACGGCCGAGAACTTATCCGTCCTGTATCCGGAGCGGGCCCGCCTCAAGGGACCGATGGCCATCAGGTTCGACGGCGAGCGCATCTTCGCGAGCAACCTCGCGAACTTTTTCGAGGACATCAAGGATGTCCAGGCTCAGTTCCCGTTCGACGCCGTGGTCATGGACACCACGATGTTAATCCAGCGGCTTGTCTCCGCGAAGCTCGGGAAGGCGGTGATCAGCTTCGTGCCCGTCTGCAACATGGAAAGCGATCCCTTGGTGCCGCCCATGTTCTTCGGCTTCCGCCCGGCACGGAACGCCGGCCAGAAAGCCCTCCACGCCGGTGCAAGGAGGCTGTCGGAGCAGGTGGTCCTCAAACCGGCGAGGCTTAGCTATATCCGGCAACTGAGCGACTACGGGATACAGGCCGATCGCGGCCTCTCCATCAATGACGAGCCATACCGCTGGTCAGACGCCATAATCCAGACCGGCACCGCTTCCTTTGACTTTCCCCGGCAGCGTGTTAATCCCAAGGTTCACTATGTCGGGGCACTCCTGCCACACCGCCCGGACCCGGCCGGGGCGCAGCCTGCCGACGACAGTTCAGAGGGCAGCTCCGACGGCGGAGCGCGGGATGGTAAACGCTACGCCCATACCGTCGTGGTGACCCAAGGAACGGTCGACAACAAGGACCCCGGCAAACTGATGATCCCGTCCATCGAGGCAATGAAGGACCAGGACATCCTAATTATCGTTGCCACCGGCGGTGTCGGAACGGAGGAGTTGAGGAGTCGCTATCCGCAGCCGAACGTCCGCATCGAGGATCACGTCGACTTCGCCACGGTTTTTCCTTCCGCAGACCTGTTCGTCACGAACGGGGGATTTGGCGGCGTGCTGTTGAGCCTCTCCCACGGGGTGCCCGTCGTTGCCGCCGGCATCAATGAGGGTAAGAATGACGTCAACGCGCGGGTGGACCACGCTGGAGTCGGTATCAACCTGAAAACTGAACGTCCGACGCCGGCCGCCATCCGTGCGGCCGTGGACACAGTGCTGGGCGACCCGTCGTGGCGGACGCGCGCACGGCAGGTGCAGGAGCAATTCGAAGCGGAGGACAGCGTGGGCGCCGCGGTCAAGGTCATCACGGCTGCCGTCGGCTCCGCGGGTATCCTCCCCGGGCCTGCCTGACCCCGGGCCCGAATCGTTACACGGCCTTCAAACCGATCCAATAGAGCCCGCGAGGGGCCGATCCATGCCTTTCGGGTCCATGAAATCCGCGTAATCTAGCGGTTTTTCTACGCTTCATAGAATAGTGTGCTTCGTCACAGAACAGGTAGTCTGGGTCGGGCTGGTCCGCAGAAAGGACTAGAGTTCCACAAAGGAGTATTGCGCCACGCGGCTCGTCCCAAGCCTGCCGCGGGGTGCGTTTATTCCGCAGCCCGGTAACTGCGATAACGCGGGGTCCGGCTGTACAGAAACTACTTCGACGTAGAAGGACACTAACCCGTGGACCTGTTTGAATATCAGGCGCGCGATATGTTCGAGGCGCACGGTGTACCCGTGCTTGCCGGCATCGTGGCGCACACCCCTGAAGAAGCAAAGGCAGCTGCCGAGAAGATCGGCGGCGTAACTGTCGTCAAGGCACAGGTCAAGGCCGGAGGCCGCGGTAAGGCCGGTGGCGTCAAGGTCGCCAAGACCGCCGCCGAGGCTCTGGAGCACTCCACCAATATCCTGGGCATGGACATCAAGGGTCACACCGTTCACAAGGTGATGATTGCCCAGGGTGCCGACATCGCCGAGGAATACTACTTCTCCGTCCTGCTGGACCGGGCCAACCGCAACTACCTTGCCATGTGCTCGGTTGAAGGCGGCATGGAAATCGAACAGCTCGCCGTCGAACGCCCGGACGCCCTCGCCAAGATCGCCATCGACCCGGCAGTGGGCATCGACCAGGCCAAGGCCGACGAAATCGTCGCCGCTGCAGGCTTCTCCGAGGAACTGCGCGGCAAGGTCGCCGCCGTCATCCTGAAGCTCTGGGACGTTTTCAAGAAGGAAGACGCCACCCTCGTTGAGGTCAACCCGCTGGTCCTGACCGGTGCCGGTGACGTCGTCGCACTTGACGGCAAGGTCTCCCTCGACGAGAACGCCGGCTTCCGCCACCCGCACCACGTCAAGCTGGAAGACAAGGACGAGGCCGACCCGCTTGAGGCGAAAGCCAAGGCCCAGGACCTCAACTACGTCAAGCTCGACGGCGAAGTCGGCATCATCGGCAACGGCGCCGGTCTCGTGATGTCCACCCTGGATGTTGTTGCCTACGCCGGCGAAAAGCACGGCAACGTCAAGCCCGCCAACTTCCTGGACATCGGCGGTGGAGCGTCCGCCGAGGTCATGGCGGCCGGCCTCGACGTCATCCTGGGCGACGAGCAGGTCAAGTCCGTTTTCGTCAACGTCTTCGGCGGCATCACCGCCTGTGACGCCGTGGCCAAGGGCATCGTTGGCGCGCTGGCCGAACTCGGCCACTCCGCGAACAAGCCGCTGGTCGTCCGTCTCGACGGTAACAACGTCGAGGAAGGCCGCCGCATCCTGGCCGAGGCCAACCACCCGCTGGTTACTCTGGCCGCCACCATGGACGAGGGCGCCGACAAGGCTGCCGAGCTCGCCAACGCAGCGAAGTAAAGGGACCGACATGTCTATTTATCTGAACAAAGACTCCAAGGTCATCGTCCAGGGCATCACCGGCGGCGAAGGCACCAAGCACACCGCCCTCATGCTGAAGGCCGGCACGAATGTGGTTGGTGGCGTTAACGCCCGCAAGGCAGGCAGCACGGTTCTGCACGGCGATAACGAGATCACCGTCTTCGGCACCGTCAAGGAAGCGATGGCCGAGACCAGCGCGGACGTCTCGATCGTCTTCGTTCCGCCGGCGTTCACCAAAGACGCCGTCGTCGAAGCCATCGAGGCGGGGATCGGCCTGGTCGTTGTTATCACCGAGGGCGTCCCGGTCCAGGATTCCGCTGAGTTCTGGGCCCTGGCCCAGTCCAAGGTCGACGCCGACGGCAAGCAGGTCACCCGCATCATCGGACCGAACTGCCCCGGCATCATCACTCCGGGTGAGGCGCTCGTCGGCATCACCCCGGCGAACATTACCGGCAAGGGCCCGATCGGCCTGGTCTCCAAGTCCGGCACCCTGACCTACCAGATGATGTACGAACTGCGCGACCTGGGCTTCTCCACCGCCATCGGCATCGGCGGCGACCCGGTCATCGGCACCACCCACATCGACGCCCTGGAAGCTTTCGAAGCTGACCCGGAGACGAAGGCGATCGTGATGATCGGCGAAATCGGCGGCGACGCCGAAGAGCGTGCAGCCGACTACATCAAGGCCCACGTCACGAAGCCTGTTGTCGGCTACGTTGCAGGCTTCACCGCCCCGGAAGGTAAGACCATGGGCCACGCCGGCGCCATTGTCTCCGGCTCCGCAGGCACCGCCCAGGCGAAGAAGGAAGCCCTCGAGGCTGCCGGCGTCAAGGTCGGCAAGACCCCGTCCGAGACCGCCAAGCTCCTGCGCGAGGTCTTCGCAACCCTCTAGGCCCAGGCCTCCAGAGGAACAGCACCACCCAAGCAATACCGCACCACCCAAGCAACGCGGGGTCACTTACGGCCCATTCCACCCGCTGGAATGGGCCAAAAGTGACCCCGCGTTGCGTCGTTAACGACGACGCGCGGGCCGGAGCCGGTCCGGACGCGCGGGCAGAGCAGGCCAACATTGGGTGAACGTCCGCCCAACGGGGAGCGAAACGGCCGGTTTGGCGCTGAATCGTCCGGATACTGGACAGTATGAGTAACGTATCTCGCCGCCAGATCCTCCGTTCTGCCGGAGTTGCCGTCGCCGCGGGGGCCCTCGCCGCTCACGCCCCATCGCTGGCTTTCTCGGCCCCGGGCAGCGGCGTCTTCAACCATGGAGTGGCCTCGGGCGATCCCATGCCCGGCAGCATCCTGCTGTGGACGCGGGTGACCCCGGGCCCCGAAGCGGTGCCCGGCTCCGGCCTGGGTGCGGACGTCGCGGTGACCTGGGAGATTTCCTCCGACGCCGGATTCAAGAAGATCGTCGCCAAGGGCCGCGTCACCACCGGGGCCGCCCGCGATCACACCGTCAAGGTCATCGCCGACCGCCTCGCCCCTGCCACCAGCTACTGGTACCGCTTTGTATTGGGGGCGGCCGCGTCTCCGATTGGCAAAACCCGGACGGCACCCGCCGCCGGCGCCCCGGTGGACCGGCTGAAGTTCGGCGTCGTCTCCTGCGCGAACCTGCAGGCCGGCTACTTTTCCTCGTACCGCCACCTCGCCGCCCGCGGTGACCTCGACGCCGTCCTGCACCTCGGGGACTACCTCTACGAATATGCCCCGGGAGAGTACCAGGCCCGCGACGTCGTTGTCCGCCCGCACGATCCGGCCGTCGAAATGACCGAGCTGACGCACTACCGGCGTCGGCACGCACAATACAAGACCGATCCGGATCTCCAGGCCCTGCACGCCGCGGTACCGTTCATCGTCACCTGGGATGACCACGAATCGGCCAATGACGCCTGGCAGGGCGGGGCCGAAAACCACACCGAAGGAACCGAAGGCGCTTGGAGCAACCGGTTCAGCGACGCCCACCGCGCCTATGCCGAGTGGATGCCGGTGCGTTACGAGCCGGGCGGCCAGCTGTACCGCACCCTGGAATTCGGCACGCTCGCGGGCCTGTCCATGCTGGACCTGCGCAGTTACCGGGACCAGCAGGCCGCCAACGCCGCCGACCCCGCCGTCAGCAGCACCGCCCGCACCATCACCGGGGCGGCGCAGATGGACTGGCTACTGGGGAACCTGAAACCTACAGGGCCCCAGTGGAAGCTTGTCGGCAACCCCGTCATGATCACCCCGGTCAGGGTCCCGTCCACCCTCAGCACGGCGGAGCTGGGCGGAGTCCAGAAGCTGATGGGCGGAACCACCATCGACGGCGCGCAGATCAACGTCGACCAGTGGGACGGCTACGAGGCGGATCAGCACCGCGTCATCAGCCACCTGCGGGACAACGCGGTCAAGGACACGGTCTTCCTGACCGGGGACATCCACTCCGGGTGGGCCTGCGATATCCCGGCCGATCCGGCCACCTACCCCGCGACCGGGGATTCGGTCGCGGCCGAGCTCGTCTGCACGTCCGTCACGAGCGACAACCTTGACGACATCCTCAAGGCTCCGCCGCGCACGGCGTCGATCGGCGTCGAAAACGCCATCAAGGCCGCCAACCCGCACATCAAGCACCTCGACTTCGATTCGCACGGGTACTCCGTCCTGGACGTGACTCCGGCCGGGGTCCGGATGGACTGGTACGTCCTGAGCGAGCGGACCGCCATGGACTCGGCGTCGACCCTCTCGACCTCATTTGCGGTCAAAGCAGGCAGCGGAAAAGTCACCCGCAGCGAAGGAGGGCTCAAATGAGCCGCACCACCCATAGCGCCGCTTCCGCGGCAGCAGCGAACGGGACACGCACGACGCCGGGACGCCGCCAGTTCCTGCAGCTCGCCGCCGCCGGGGGAGCCGCCGTCGTGCTCTCCGCCGTGCCGGGGGCGGCGTGGGCCGCTCCCGCCGCCGCAGGCCGGACCCGCAGCTACGTCCTGGTCGTCGACGGCTGCCGGCCCGACGAAATCACACCGGCCCTGACGCCAGTCCTGGCAGGGCTGCGCGCCGCCGGCACGAACTTCCCGGCCGCACGCTCCCTGCCGGTCATGGAGACCATTCCCAACCACGTCATGATGATGACGGGGGTGCGTCCGGACCGCTCCGGCGTCCCGGCAAACTCCGTCTTCGACCGCGCAGAGGGCGTGGTCCGGGACCTGGACCGCCCCACGGACCTGCGCTTCCCCACCCTGCTGGAACGCCTGCAGGACCGCAGCCTCACGACCGGCTCGGTGCTCAGCAAGCGCTACCTTTACGGGATCTTCGGGGCCCGGGCCACATACCGGTGGGAGCCGCAGCCACTGATTCCGGTCACGGGGCACGCCCCCGACGTCGCCACCATGGACGCGCTGTTGGCGATGGTCTCCGGCCCCGACCCAGACGTTGTCTTCACCAACCTGGGGGACATCGACCGGGTGGGTCATTCCGACATCAGCGGCACCACCCTCCGTGCCGCCCGGGAAGCCGCCCTCGCCGCTACCGACAAGCAGGTGGGCCGGTTCGTGGAACACCTCAAAATCACCGGCAAGTGGGACTCCAGCGTGCTGATGATCCTGGCCGACCACTCCATGGACTGGTCCATCCCGTCCAACGTGGTGTCCGTCGCCCAGATTCTGCAACCGCGCCCGGAACTGCAAGCCAACATCACCATCGCCCAGAACGGCGGAGCGGACTTGCTCTATTGGACCGGGCCGGATGCCGGCAGGGCCGCCGGTCTCGATGAGGTGGCGCAGCTTGTGCGCGCGCACGAGGGCGTCCTGTCGGTGCTGACACCCGGCGAGCTCCGGCTGGGCGCGGAGGCGGGCGACCTCGTCGCCTATTGCCGGGCCGGCTGGCGGTTCTCGGACCCGTACGTCGCCTCAAACCCCATTCCGGGGAACCATGGCCATCCGGCCACGGAGCCCATTCCGTTCTTTCTTGCCGGCGGCAGTCAGCTTGTGGTCCGCGGCGGCGTATCCTCGGAACCTGCCCGGACCGTCGACGTCGCCCCGACTCTGGGCCGGATCTACGGGCTGAAGGCCCCGTCCGGCGGCTACGACGGCACGGCCAGGACGTCCGCCCTGACACTCTGACGCAGCTGTCCTGATTTCCCGCCAGCAAGCAACGCGGGGTCACTTACGGCCCATTCCACCCGCTGGAATGGGCCAAAAGTGACCCCGCGTTGCTTTTTGCGTTAAAGTGACCTCTTGCAGCGCGTCCATAGAGCTTGTTAGTATGTCAGGACAAACTAACAAGGAGTCAACAGTGCCGCTTGTACGAATTGATGTCCATGGTGGCCACGGTCCTGAGGTTCTGGGCAGGATCAGCCGGGGGATTCATGACGCCATCCTCGCGGAATACGGCATCCCGGAGCGGGACTACTTCCACATCCTGACCGAACATGCGCCGGGCCAGATCATCGCGCAGGACGCCGGACTTGGTTTTGAGCGGACGCCCGAGGTGGTCATGATCCAGATCTTCACCCAGGGCGGCCGAAGCCAGGAAGCGAAGCAGTCGTTGTTTGCCGCCATCGCGGACCGACTGGCCGAGGTGGGTGTGGCCGGCGAGAACGTCTTCATCGGTTACGTCGAGAACTCGGCGGGCGACTGGTCGTTCGGCTTCGGCCGCGCCCAGTACCTCACCGGCGAACTGAAAATCCCCGCCAAAATCTCGTTGTAAACATGTCAGTACAAACCTTTGACAGGACATGAGTTCTAAGGCAAGGTAGTTGATGTGGTCCCGCTCACGCCGGACCCGCCAGGCTCCGGAACTCCTGCCGTCGAAAGGTGCAGAGTCCAAACCAGAAAGGTCCACGATTCACGTGACCCACGAACTGCTCACGATCGGGCGCATCAGCGTTGATATCTACCCGAATGACATCGGGGTGGATCTGGAGGATGTCACGTCCTTCGGAAAGTACCTCGGCGGATCCCCTTCCAACGTGGCGGTTGCTGCCGCCCGGCACGGCCGCCGCACCGGCGTGATCACCCGTACCGGTGACGATGCCTTCGGCACCTACCTGCACCGGGAACTGCGCAAGTTCAACGTTGACGACACGTTCGTTTCAGCGGTGAAGGAATGGCCCACCGCGGTCACGTTCTGCGCCATCAAGCCGCCGGAAGACTTCCCGCTCTACTTCTACGGACGATTCCCCACCGCCCCGGACCTGCAGATCACCGCCGAAGAGCTGGACCTGGACGCCATCCGGGATGCCGGCATCTTCTGGTCCACGGTCACCGGCCTGTGCCAGGAGCCCAGCCGCGCAGCCCACATCGCCGCCCACGAGGCCCGGCCCCAGTCCGGCCTGAAGGATGGCCAGTACACCATCCTGGACCTCGACTACCGGCCGATGTTCTGGGCCTCCGAAGAGGAAGCCCGGGCCCAGGTCGCCAGGATCCTGCCGCACGTCACCGTCGCCATCGGCAATGACAAGGAATGCGCCGTCGCCGTCGGTGAAGGCACCCCCGACGAGCAGGCCGACCGCCTGCTCGCGGCCGGCGTCGAAATCGCCGTCGTCAAGCTCGGCCCCGAGGGCGTGATGGCCAAGACCCGCACCGAACGGGTGGTCTCCGCTCCCGTCCCCGTCGAGACCGTCAACGGCCTCGGTGCCGGCGATTCGTTCGGCGGCGCGTTCTGCCACGGACTGCTCTCCGGCTGGCCGCTGGCCGAGGTCCTGGACTACGCCAACGCCTCCGGCGCCATTGTGGCCTCCCGGCTGTCCTGCGCCGACGCGATGCCGACGCCGGACGAGGTCACCTCGCTGCTGGCCGAACGCGGCCGCATGGCCCCGGGCCAGTTTGCACCCGCCACCTACGCCCCGGAAGGAGCAGCACTGTGACGCTCAACGCTTCCCGGGCAAATACCTCCCAGGCGCCCACCGCCGTCGACGACGATCCCCGCCGGTACGCGCACCTCAGCGCCATCCGGCTCGAAGACCCCGCCGCGATTGCGCGCGCCGCGAAGGCCCGCCGCCGCCACCCCGGCGTCAAAACCGGCCAGCAGAACTTCATCGTCGCGGCCGACCACCCGGCCCGCGGCGCCCTGAGCGTCGGCGCCGACCCGATCGCCATGGCGGACCGCCGCCAGCTGCTGGACCGGCTCCAGATTGCGCTGGCCAACCCGCACGTCGACGGCGTCCTGGCCTCCCCGGACATCATGGACGACCTGCTGCTGCTCGGCGCCCTCGACGGCAAGCTGGTCTTCGGCTCGATGAACCGCGGCGGACTTACCGGCCTGATCAACGAATTCGACGACCGCTTCACCGGCCACACCGCCGAAGCCCTGGAAGCGCTCGGCGCGGACGGCGGCAAGATGCTGACCCGGATCTGCCTCGGCGACCCGGACACGGTGTCCTTGCTTGAGGCCACGGCCAAGGCAATCGACTCGCTGGCGGCCCGGCAGCTCATCGCCATGGTGGAACCGTTCCTTTCGGTCCGCGAGAACGGCAAGGTCCGCAATGACCTCTCCACCGACGCCGTCATCAAGTCCATCGCGATCGCCGAAGGACTCGGCTCCACCAGCGCGTACACCTGGATGAAACTTCCCGTGGTGCCCGAGATGGAGCGCGTGATGGCGGCCACCACCATGCCCACTGTGCTGCTCGGCGGGGACCCGGACAGCAGCCAGGACGATGTCTTCGCCAGCTGGGAAGCAGCCCTTGCCCTCCCCGGCGTCCAGGGCCTGACCGTGGGCCGGACGCTGCTCTACCCGCAGGACGGCGACGTCGCCGGCGCCGTCGCCACCGCAGCAACCCTCCTCAACCGCACCGCAGAAGTATCGGAGTAACCCCCAATGGGAACTGGACAGCAACCGCAGAATGACAGTCGCCCAGGCCGTCGTGGAGTATCTCTCCCGGCAGTACACGGTCGACACGATCGGCGGCCAGGAGTACCGGGAGCGCCTGATCCCCGGAACGTTCGGGATCTTCGGCCACGGCAACGTCGCCGGCGTCGGCCAGGCCCTGAAGCAGTACCAGGCCGCGGATCCGACGATCATGCCCTACTACCAGGGCCGCAACGAGCAGGCCCAGGTGCACCAGGCCGTCGGCTACGCCCGCCACACCCGGCGCCGCCAGACCTTCGCGATCAGCACCTCGATCGGCCCGGGTTCATCGAACCTGCTCACCGGCGCCGCGCTGGCCACCACCAACCGGCTGCCCGTGCTGCTGCTGCCCTCCGACACCTTCGCCACCCGCGCCGCGGACCCCGTCCTGCAGCAGCTGGAGCAGCCCGTACGCCTATGACATCACCGTCAACGACGCGTTCCGGCCGCTCTCGAAATTCTTCGACCGGGTCTCCCGCCCGGAGCAGCTGTTCTCCGCCTTCCACCACGGACTGCGGGTCCTGACGGATCCGGCCGAAACCGGTGCCGTCACCATCTCCCTGCCGCAGGATGTCCAGGCCGAAGCCTTCGACGTGCCCGAGGAATTCCTCGCCGAACGCGAATGGCGGATCCGGCGCCCGGACGCGGACGACGAGGACATCGCGCCGTGCCGCAGCCGCCATCCGCGCCGCCCGGAACCCGCTCATCATCGCCGGCGGCGGCGTCTTGTACGCCTACGCCAACGACGAACTGGCCCGGCTCGTGGAACTGACCGGCATCCCGGTGGGCAACACCCAGGCCGGCGTCGGCGTCCTGCCCTGGGACCATCCGTTCTCCGTCGGAGCCATCGGCTCCACGGGCACGACGGCGGCCAACGCCATCGCCGCCGACGCGGACCTCATCATCGGGATCGGCACCCGCTACGAGGACTTCACGACGGCGTCCCGGACCGCCTTCCAGAACCCGGACGTGAAGTTCATCAACATCAACGTCGCACCGATCGATGCGTACAAGCACGGCACCGCCCTGCCGATCGTTGCCGACGCGCGCAAGGCCTTGGTCAAGCTCAACCAGGCCCTCGGCGGCTACCGCGTCGGGGCCGACCTCGAACAGCGCATCGCGGCCGAGAAGAAGCGCTGGGACGCGACCGTGGACGAAGCCTTCGATACCCGGTTCACCCCGCTGCCGGCCCAGAACGAGATCATCGGCGCCACGTCCCGGGCCATGGACGCCCAGGACGTGGTCATCTGCGCCGCAGGCTCCCTTCCGGGCGATCTGCACAAGATGTGGCGGGTCCGCGACGCCTTCGGCTACCACGTGGAATACGCCTACTCCTGCATGGGCTACGAAATCCCCGGCGGCCTCGGCGTCAAGCGCGCAGCCCTCGCCGAAGCAGCGAAGGGCGGGGCGCAGCGCGACGTCGTCGTTATGGTGGGCGACGGCTCCTACCTGATGATGCACACCGAACTGGTCACCGCCGTCGCCGAACGGATCAAGCTGATCGTGGTCCTGATCCAGAACCACGGCTACGCCTCGATCGGCTCCCTCTCCGAATCCCTCGGCTCGCAGCGCTTCGGCACCCAGTACCGGGAACTGGACGAGGAAACCCACAGCTTCGACGAAGGTGAACGGCTCCCCGTGGACCTGGCCCTCAACGCCGAAAGCCTCGGCGTGAAGGTCATCCGGATCGAGCCGGGGGAGAAGGTCATCGCCGAGCTCGAGCAGGCGATCCGCGACGCCAAGGCCGCGCCCGAGCGTGGCGGCCCGATCCTGATCCATGTCGAATCCGATCCGTTGCTGGACGCCCCGGCCTCCGAGTCCTGGTGGGATGTTCCGGTCTCACAGGTCTCCGACCTCGACTCCACCCGGCAGGCCTACGAGACCTACACCGACCACAAGAGCCGGCAGCGCAAACTGCTCGGCTGACCCGCCGAACCAACTGCTGACCCCACAGCCCACAGACCAAGGAAGTTCACCATCATGTCGACGACGACTACCCTCACCACCATCAAGCACTTCATCAACGGCGCCGAAACCGCCGGTGAAGGCGACCGCACCCAGCCCGTGTACAACCCCGCCACCGGTGCCGTCTCCGCGGAACTGCGGCTGGCCAACCGGGCGGACCTGGACGCCACCGTGGCAGCGGCACGCGCCGCCGCCGACTCCTGGGGCGATATCTCCCTGGCCAAGCGCACCAACGTCCTGTTCAAGTTCCGCGAACTCGTCGCCGCCCACGTCGATGACCTCGCCGAACTCATCACCGCCGAGCACGGCAAGGTCCTCTCCGACGCCAAGGGCGAGATCGGCCGCGGCCTCGAGGTCATCGAATTCGCCTGCGGCATCCCGCAGCTGCTCAAGGGCGACTACTCCGACCAGGTCTCCACCGGGATCGACGTCTTCTCCTTCCGCGAACCGCTCGGCGTGGTCGCCGGCATCACCCCGTTCAACTTCCCGGTCATGGTGCCGCTGTGGATGGCGCCGATGGCAATCGCCACCGGCAACGCCTTTATCCTCAAGCCCTCCGAGCGTGACCCCTCCGCCTCGATGCTGCTCGCCAAGCTCTGGAAGCAGGCCGGCCTGCCCGACGGCGTGTTCCAGGTCCTGCACGGCGACAAGGAAACCGTCGAAGGCCTCCTGACCCACCCGGACGTGGACGGCATCTCCTTCGTCGGCTCCACCCCGATCGCCCAGTACGTCCACGAGACCGCCACCAAGCACGGCAAGCGCGTCCAGGCCCTGGGCGGGGCGAAGAACCACGCCATCATCATGCCCGACGCCGACCTCGACAACGCCGCAGACCACCTCGCCGCCGCCGCCTTCGGCTCCGCCGGCGAACGCTGCATGGCCATCTCCGTCGCCGTCGCCGTCGGCGACGCCGCGGACCTGCTGGTCAAGAAGGTCGAAGAACGCGCCCTCGCCGTCAAGGTCGACAACGGCACCGCGGCCGGCGCCGAAATGGGCCCGGTCATCACCCCGGCCTCCAAGGAACGCATCGTCAAGATCGTCACCGAAGCCGAAGCCGCCGGCGCCGCCATGGTGGTGGACGGCCGCGACCTCGTGGTCCCCGGCCACGAGGACGGCTTCTGGGTCGGCCCCACCGTCCTGGACCACGTCAAGACCGAGATGACCGCCTACACCGAGGAAATCTTCGGACCCGTCCTCGTGGTGGTCCGGGTGGAGGACCTGGACGCGGGCATCGCCCTGATCAACGCCAACCCCTACGGCAACGGCACCGCCATCTTCACCTCCTCCGGCGCCAACGCCCGCAAGTTCCAGCGCTCCGTCACCGTCGGCATGATCGGCATCAACGTCCCGCTCCCCGTCCCGGTGGCCTACCACTCCTTCGGCGGCTGGAAGGCTTCGCTGTTCGGCGACAAGCACATGTACGGACCCGAAGGCGTGTCCTTCTACACCCGCGGCAAGGTCGTCACCTCACGCTGGCCGGAGCCCACCCACGCCTCGGGCGCCTCTTACAACTTCCCCTCCAACTGAGCCACTCCTCCGGAACACGAGAAAGACACCGCCGTCATGACTGAAGTAGAGAACAAGCTGATCATCGGCACCGCGCCGGATTCCTGGGGTGTCTGGTTCGCGGACGATCCGAAGCAGACCCCGTGGGAACGGTTCCTCGACGAAGTGGCCGAATCCGGCTACAAATGGATCGAACTGGGCCCTTACGGCTACCTCCCGTCCGATCCCACCCGGCTGGCCGAAGAGCTCAAGCAACGCGACCTGAAGGTCACCGCCGGCACCGTGTTCACCGCCTTCCACCGCGGACTCGACCAGTGGGAGACCGCGTGGGAACCGGCCCGCAAGGTCGCCGAACTCACCGCCGCGATGGGCGGGGAACACATCGTGGTCATCCCGGCTATGTGGCGCGACGACGTCACCGGCGAGGCCGTGGAAAGCGGCGAGCTCACCGAGAAGGCATGGGAGTGATCTCTTCGCCGGCCACAACCGGCTCGGCAAAACCCTGCTGGAGGACTTCGGCCTGAAGCAGCAGTTCCACTCCCACGCCGACTCGCACGTCGGCGCGCAGCAGGACATCGAAACCCTGCTGGCCGCAACGGACCCCGCGTACCTGAACCTGTGCCTGGACACCGGCCACGCCGAATACTGCGGGGCCTCCAGCCTGGAACTGATCAAGAACTACCCTGACCGGATCGGCTACCTGCACCTGAAGCAGATCAACCCGGAGATCCTGAAAAAGGTCAATGCGGAAAACATGACCTGGGCCGCCGCGAACCTGGCCGGCGTCATGACTGAGCCGCCGAACGGGCTGCCGGATCTGCGCGCCGTGATCGAGGCCGTTGAGGCCCTGAACCGGCCCATCTTCGGCATCGTGGAGCAGGACATGTATCCCGTAGCCTTCGACGTGCCGATGCCGATCGCCAAGCGCACCCGGAACTACCTGCTCTCGTGCGGCTCCCGCACGGCCGTCAACTAACGCTCCCAGAAATTAAGGATTGAATCATGACTGATATTTTGCGTGTCGCCGTGATCGGCGCGGGCCGGATGGGTGTTGACCACATCCAGCGGATCCACACCCGGATCCACGGTGCGGAGGTCGCCGCCGTCGTCGACGTCGACCTTGCCCGGGCGCAGGCCGCGATCGAGGGGATCCCGGGTGCGGTGGCCCTGGCCGACGCCGTCGGAGGCCCTGAACAACGGGGACGTGAACGCGGTTTTGATCGCGACCCCGGGTTTCCTGCACGAGGAGATCCTGCTGGCAGCCCTCGGCAAGGACATCCCGATCCTGTGCGAGAAGCCCCTGACCCCGGACGCGGCCTCGGCATGGAAGATCGTCGAGGCCGAAGAGAAGCTGGGCCGCCGGCGGATCCAGGTCGGGTTCATGCGCCGCTTCGACGCCGAATACGCCGCCTTGGGCGCGATGATCCGCTCGAACGAGCTCGGGGAGCTGCTGATGCTCCACCATCAGCACCGCAACCCCACCACCCCGCCGGGCTTTACGAACGAGATGCTGATCAACGACTCCGTGGTCCACGAATTCGACGCCATCCGCTTCTTCACCGGTGAGGAAATCACCTCCGTGCAGGTCCGGCTCGGGAAGGCCACCCGGAACGCCCCGGCCGGCCAGCACGACCCGCAGCACGTGCTGATCGAGACCGAGTCCGGGGTCCTGGCCGACGTGGAGATCTTCGTCAACGCCAAGTTCGGCTACGAGGTCGCCACCCAGGCCTCGTTCGAGGACGGCATCGTGAACATCGGCGGCGACCACGGACCCTACACGCGGGCCAACGGCCGCTGGGGCGGGACCGTCACGCCCGGGTTCGAGGAACGCTTCGCCGCCGCGTACGACGTCGAGATCCAGGCCTGGGTCGACGCCGCGCGCCGGAACGAGATCGGCGGCCCCACCGCCTGGGACGGGTACGCGACCGCCGCGTGCTGCGAAGCCGGCGTCGAAGCGCAGAAAAACGGCCGGAAGGTCCCTGTGAAACCTCAACCCCAAACCCGCCCTCTACACCTAACCGCACAGGAAAGGGGCGGACGTTGTCCGCCCCTTTCCTGTGCGGCCCTGTCATGTACCTGCGGGTAGGGAACACGGTTGATACGCTCGCGTCACACGAGCATCACCCGTCACTGCACCTCCCACCTCAGGACAAGAGCACCATGAAGAGCATGATCCGAGCCGCTGGCCTGGTTGCCGTAGCATCGCTGGTCCTCGTAGCCGCCGGGATTGCGCCCGCCGGAGCCGACACCACAATCTCCACTGTTTCCGGCGGTGTGCTCCAGGCCACCACCTCCGGCGCCACGCTGTCGAACGTGACTCTTACGGGAAGCAACATGACCGCCAGCGGAAATGCGACCTCAGCATGGACCATCACCGATGCCCGCGGCACGGGGGCCGGGTGGACGTTATCTGTCTCGGCCTCGGACTTCACCAGTGCCGCCGGCACTACGGAGACAACACCTCGGACTATTCCCGCCAGCGCCCTCACGATTACCCCCGGCACGATCACGGCCGGCCTTGGGTCCGACCCGGCGGCCGGCATTACCGCGCCGGCCCTGGCCCTGAGCGGAACCTCCCAGACCCTGATCTCGGTGACCGGACCCAATCAGGGCAAAGGGACGTACATGCTGACTCCCTCTTTTGAACTGGCTGTCCCGGCGAACGCCCACCGGTCCAACTATTCCGGGATCGTAGGTTCGCCGCTGATTCCCTACACGGCCACCGTGACCTACACCATCGGTTGAGACCCCCGGGGTCCAAGGGCGGTCAATCTATGGCTACGGTACTTCCGCGCTTCAGCATCAAACCCATGGCGGCGCTTGCGCTCCTGCTCGCGCTGTTGACGCTGGCAACGGCCGCGCCTCAGTCAGCCCACGCCGTCGACGACGGAGTCCTTGGTATCCGGCCGTCCAATGAATCGGATTACTTCCACCTTTCCCTGTCTCCGGGGGCGGCACTGGACGCCGTCGCGATCGTCAGCAACCACACGGATGCTCCGGTCACGCTGCTGACCTACCCGGTGGACGCCCACAGCACCCCGCAGGGCACGTTTGCCATGGCCGCCCGGCCGGACCCGCGCACCGGCGTCGGCGGATGGGTCCAGCTCACTGCCGACTCGCTCTCCGTGCCGCCAAACTCGGAGCTGGAAGTCCCCTTCCGCATCCGCGTCCCCGCCAACACCCCGCCGGGGGACTATGCGGGCGGATTGATCATCCAAAGTCCGCCAGTGCAGGGCGCCACCACCGCTGTGGACGGAGGGACCGCGTTCCGCCTCGATGTGGTCCAGCGCCAGGGTGTCCGGATCTACCTGAATGTCGCCGGCACCGCGGTGAGCTCCCTTGAGCACGGCGAACTTACCTGGCAGCGGCAGGGCACCGAGCTATCCTTCACCCTCCCGGTCCGCAATACCGGGAACACCATAGTGCATCCGACGGCCAGCCTTGACGTGAGCGGCTGGCCCGGACCTGCCGCTCAGCTCGTCTTCGATGCTCCCGAGAGCATCCTGCCCGGCAGCGGACTGGAGCTGCATGCCCGGCTGCGGCAGGCGCCGCCCGTCAATGTTGGAGTGGCGAAAGCCACCCTCGTCTCCGAAGCCGGTTCCCGGCAGGCACAGGCCAGCTTGGTCTATGCGCCATGGTTCGCCGTGATTACGGGTCTGCTGACAATCTCGGCAGCACTCTACGGTGCCTGGCGAGGGGCAAAATTCGTCAAACGTGCCCGGCTGGCACTTGCCCAAGTCGCCGCGAATCCGGCGGCCCGGGCCGGAGGCGACGGCGCGTACCCGAGCCGCAAGCAGCTACACCGCGGAAAATAGCTACGTAGCGAGCTGCTGCAACCGGGGGAGCGCGTCCACCAATGGCGCCAGTTCCGGAATGTGCTGCGCTTCTTCCAGTGCCTCCTCCAGCGTAGCGTCGTGGACCGGCCGGGCCTGCTCCAGCAGGGTGACGCCGCTCGGCGTGAGCTCGGTATAGATCCCGCGGCGGTCCTCCGTGCACAGGATCCTGGTCAGCAGGCCGCGGTCCTCGAGCCGGTTGACCAGGCGGGTGGTGGCGCTGGCGCTCAAAGCGGACGCCCGGGCCAACTGCTGCATCCGCATGTGCCAGCCGTCCTGCCGGCTTAGTGCGTCCAGCACCGTGAATTCGACGACGGACAACCGGGCGCTGGCCTGCAGGGACCGTTCCAGCTCCGCCTCGATCAAACCGTGCAGGGCCGCCAGTGTGCGCCAGCCCTGTGCCCGGACCTCAACGGCGTCGTCCTTGATGCCCATCAGTTCTCCTCTTCAAGTCAGGCCGCAGCGCCCCGGATAACCGGACCGCACGCACGCACAGAATTTAGTTGCTTGCGCGGCATAGTTGCTTGTGCAACAATAAATACCGCGTCTGCAACTAACAGCTTACGCCCCACACCACTTTCCGTACAGTTTTCGAAGGAGTTTCGCATGCCGCTTGGCCTCATCGCCCTGGCCCTCGGCGGGTTCGGGATCGGACTCGCCGAATTCGTCATCATGGGCCTGCTGCCCGAGGTGGCCGCAGACTTTGACGTCAGTGAGGCCACGGCCGGCTGGCTCATCTCCGGGTACGCACTCGCCGTCGTGGTCGGTGCCCTGTTGCTGACCGCAGCGGTGACCCGGCTGGAGCGCAAACCCGTGCTGGCAGCGCTCATGGTGCTATTTGCCGTCGGCAACCTCGTCTCAGCGCTTGCGCCCGACTACCAGCTGATGATGATCGGCCGCATCATCGCGGCGCTGGCGCACGGGGCGTTCTTCGGCATCGGGGCCGTCGTCGCGGCGAGCCTGGTTCCCGCCGACAAAAAGGCGGGTGCCATCGCCATTATGTTCACCGGCCTGACTGCGGCAAATGTCCTGGGTGTTCCGTTCGGCACCATGTTGGGCCAGGCTGCGGGCTGGCGCTCGACCTTCTTTGCGATTACCGGCATTGGCGTGCTTTCCCTCATCGGCATTCTGGCGTTGGTGCCCAAGGCTGCCGCCGGGGCCGGAACGACGTCCCCGGTGGGCCTGCGCGGTGAGCTGAAGGCTTTCCGGTCCGGGCAGGTCTGGCTGTCCATCCTGGTGACGATCCTGGGTTATGGGGGAGTGTTTGGCGCCTTTACCTACATCGCCTACACGCTGACCGAAGTCTCGGGGTTCGCCTCGTCCGCCGTGCCATGGCTGCTCGTCCTCTTCGGCGGCGGACTCTTCCTCGGCAATACCCTGGGCGGCCGGGCGGCGGACAAAAACGTGGATCGCACACTCGTGGTGGTGCTCGCCGTGCTGGTGGCTGTACTGGTGGTCTTCGCCTTGACGGCCCGAAGCCAGCCGATGACGATCGTGTCCATCGTGCTGCTCGGCGGCTTCGGCTTCGCGACCGTCCCGGGGCTGCAGATGCGCGTGATGAAGTACGCCAGCAGCGCGCCCACGTTGGCCTCCGGCGCCAACATCGGCGCGTTCAACGTGGGCAACGCGCTGGGTTCCTGGCTCGGCGGGGTCGCCATCACGGCCGGACTCGGCTACACGTCACCGATCTGGGCGGGCGCAGCCGTCACCGTGCTCGGCCTGGGGGTCGTGGTGTTTGCTGCCCGCCGGGCCAAGAAGGACGACGGCGTCCGGACCGTTCGCGGCGGAACGTCCGGCGGCGGGGCGGACCGGGACCGCGACCTGCAGCCGGTCTAGCGGATGCCTAGGACTGCGCCGTGAACGGCAGGCGCGGATCCACGTCCTGGTCTTCCCAGGTCTGGCGGATCCAGCCGTGGTGAGGGTCGTCGCTGATGAGCCAGTCCCGGACCGGGCCGGGTCCGGCCATGACGTTCAGGTAGTAGAGGTCATAGCCCGGGGCGGCCATGGCGGGCCCGTGCCAGCCGTAGGGCACCAGGACCACGTCGCCGGTCCGCACCTCGGCGGCGACGTCGATGGGCCGCTCGTCCGAGGCGTACACGCGCTGGTAGCCGATGGCGTCAGCGGCGCCCCGGTCCGGGGCACCGGGCGCCACCCGGGTTTCGAAGTAGTAGATTTCCTCCAGGCTGGTTTCGCCGTCCTTTTCCTCGTCGTGCTTGTGCGGCGGGTACGAGGACCAGTTCCCTGCCGGGGTGATCACTTCACAGACAATGAAGCGGTCTGCTTCCAGGGCTGCAGGGGTGCCGAAATTGTGGACCTGCCGCGAGCAGTTGCCGGCGCCGCGCAACTCCACCGGAATCTCGCCGGCCGTGACCAGTCGGGTCGGGTATGACGTCTTCGCCGGGGCCGTGGCGATGGCGACCCGGCCGCCGGCGGCCGATCTGATGCTCACTGCCTCGTTGGTGCCGGTGTAGAGGACGTCGCTGGCTCCGTTGAACACGCTGGCGCGGCCGGCCAACTCGTAGTCATGGCCGTCGACGGCGGCGGTGAAGGATCCGCTGAGCGGGACCACGATGCGCTCTTCGGCGGCGGCTGGAAGTTCGACGACGGCTCCCGCGTCCAGCGTCGCCACCTTCAGCCCGGTGTGCGCCCAGCCTTCGACGTCGACGGCGGAATCGGAGGTGCCCAGCGAAATGTCCCAGCGGCCGTCGGCGGCGGAACCCAGCGGATAGACCCATTTGGTCATGGCGGTACTCTTTCGGTCGAAGTTAGTCCGGCGCGCAGGGGATGGATCAGCGCTGGACGAGAGTCATTTCGAAGCTGTAGGAATCGGCGCGGTAGACATGATGGCCGGTCTCCACCATGCGTCCCGTGTCATCCACGGCCGTGCGCTCCATGGTCACCAGGGCCGAGCCGGGCGTGGTCTCCAGCAGCCTCGCCTGGTAGTCGTTGGCGACGACGGCGCCGATCCGCTGGGTGGCCAGCCGGAAGTTCACCCCGGCGTCGCGCAGGATCCCGTAGAGGCCGCTGGCGCCCAGTGCGCTTTCATCAAGGGAGGTGATGTCGTCGCGGACCCAGTTCTCCATCAACGCCAGCGGCTTACCGCCCACCTTGCGCAGCCGCGTGAAGTGGTACACCTTGGCGCCGGCAGGAAGCTGCAGGGCTTTGAGGGTTGCCTCGTCCGCTTCGATATGGGCGAAGCTCAGTACGTCCGTGGTGGGTTTGCTGCCGTTGTTGCTGAGGTCATCGTAGAGGCTGGAGAGCTCAAGCGGCCGCCGGACCTGGCTGGAAACCACCTGCGTGCCGACCCCCCGTTTGCGCACCAGGAGGCCGGCGCGCACGAGGTCGTCCATGGCCTTCCGCATCGTCGGGCGGGAAAGGTTGAGCTGAGCGGCGAGATCGATCTCATTATCCAGGCGGCTGCCCGGGGGCAGCAGGCCGGAGTGAATAGCGGCTTCGATGCCCTGAACCACCTGGTGGTAGAGCGGCACGGGCGAAGAACGATCGATGCTGAGGTTGAGTTGATTCGCCAATGAATGCTCCTAGTGCACCTCGGATAATCCCGAGTGTTTCCGTACGTTTTGGCGTACGTTTTCAGACTGCGTATGTTCTCTTGATAGGACATGCTGCCATTTCCGATACTAGCAGTAGGTCTGTTAGCGCTCCAGAGTTCTCTTGGGGTTATAAAGCAACCAATTGACGTCACAACATCCTAATGTCAGGACAAACTCTTGACATCTGTGAGTTGAATCACCATGATCGTTGGTAGAAGGCCGACTGACCGGCGCAGCGAAGCGCGCGGAGCGGCCCGGAATTAAAGGAGATGGATCGTGACGAAGTTTTCGTGGCGCAAGGCGGCTCTCGTAGCCTCGGTGGTCCCCATGCTGGCCCTGGGCGCGTGCTCGAGCACCGGGGGCAAGGCCCCCGAAGCTGCAGGTGGCGGCGGTGGCGGTCAAGCCGTCAGCACGCCGAAGCTCAAGATCGCCCTGATTACCCACGCAGCCCCCGGCGACACCTTCTGGGACATCGTCCGCAAGGGCGCCGAGGAGGCCTCGGCGAAGGACAACGTGGAGCTGCTTTACACCTCCGATCCTGAGGGTGGCCGGCAGGCCCAGCTGATCGAGCAGGCCATCAACCAGAACGTTGACGGCATCGCGGTGACCCTGGCCAAGCCGGATGCGCTTAAGGGCGCCCTGGAGAAGGCCACTGCCGCGGGTATCCCCGTCGTCAGCCTCAACGCCGGTGAAAGCGTCTCGGCACAGCTCGGTGCTTTCACGCACTTCGGCTCGAACGAAAAACTGGCCGGTGCAGCTGTAGGCGACAAGCTCCAGAGCGAGGGCCTCTCCCACCCCATCTGCGTCATCCAGGAACAGGGCCACGTCGGCCTCGAAGCCCGGTGCGCCGGTGTCAAGGAAAAGCTGCCGGCCACGGAAATCCTCTATGTCGCCGGTACGGATATGACCCAGGTGTCCTCGACCGTGACCGCCAAGCTGCAGGCCACCTCGGACGCCGACTCGATCGTCGGCCTCGGCGCTCCCTTCACCCTCACTATTTTGAAGGCCGTCAACTCGGCCGGCAGCCAGGCCAAGGTCGCTTCCTTCGATATGAACGCCGAGCTGGCCCAGAAGATTGCCGACGGCGAGATCCTCTTCACCGTGGATCAGCAGCCGTGGTTGCAGGGCTACGGGGCGATTGATGCGATCTGGCAGAACAAGCGCGGCGGGTTCGAGATCGGCGGCGGGCAGCCGGTGCTGACCGGCCCCTCCATCGTCGATAAGGCCGCAGCGGCCGACGCACTCAAATTCGCCAAAGAAGGTATCCGCTAAGGATTCCTTTGCGTCCGGTTCCGGGGCCCTCGGGTTCCCGGGACCCGGACCCGAAGTAGGAGAAGGACCATGACCCAGACTCTTTCCAAGACCCCGCCGCCGAAGACCCCGCCGGCCGCCGATGAGCGTGTGGGCAAACGCAACCCGTTACAGAAGCTCCTGGGCCGCCCGGAAGTCGGCGCCCTGGTCGGGGCGATCGTGCTCTTCGTGTTTTTCGCCTCGGTCTCCCAGACCTTCATCCAGCCCAACGCGTTCGCGACCGTGCTCTACGGCTCCTCCACGATCGGGATCATGGCCGTCGGCGTCTCGCTGCTGATGATCGGCGGGGAATTCGATCTCTCCACCGGGGTCGCGGTGATCTCCTCGGCCCTGACCGCGTCCCTGTTCAGCTGGTACTTCGCCACGAACGTCTGGGTCGGAGTCGGGCTGGCCCTGGTCGTGTCCCTGGCGATCGGGCTGATCAACGGCCTGATCCTGATCAAAACCAAACTCCCCTCCTTCATCGTGACCCTGGCGACGTTCCTGATGCTGACCGGCCTGAACCTGGGCCTGACCCGGCTGATCGGCGGCTCCGTCTCCTCCCCCTCGATCTCGGACATGGACGGCTTCGCCTCCGCGAAGGCCATCTTCGCCTCCTCCGTCCCGATCGGGGACGTGGACGTGAAAATCACCGTGTTCATCTGGATCGCCCTGGTCGCGGTCGCGTCCTGGATCCTGCTGAGGACCAAGGTCGGGAACTGGATCTTCGCCGTCGGCGGCGACGCGAACGCCGCCCGCGCCGTCGGCGTCCCGGTGAACAAAACCAAAATCGGGCTCTTCATGGCCGTCGGATTCTGCGGCTGGATCCTGGGCATGCACAACCTCTTCGCGTTCGACTCCGTCCAGTCCGGAGAAGGCATCGGCAACGAATTCCTCTACATCATCGCCGCCGTCATCGGCGGCTGCCTGCTCACCGGCGGCTACGGCTCCGCCGTCGGCGGGGCGATCGGGGCATTCATCTTCGGGATGGCCAACAAAGGCATCGTCTACGCCCAATGGAACCCGGACTGGTTCAAGTTCTTCCTGGGCCTGATGCTGCTGCTGGCCACCATCGTGAACCTCATCGTCAAACGCCGCGCGGACCTCAAGTAAGGGAACCCCGAGACCATGAACACCCCCAACACCGAACAAACCCGGACTCCCCGGAACCGGATCGGCCAGGACACCCTCCTGGCCGGCGAGAAGGACCCGCTCACCCACACCCCCGTGCACCTGCTCTCCCTCGAAGGCGTCGGGAAGCACTACGGGAACATCGTGGCCCTGACGGACGTGACCATGGCCGTCGACACCGGCCGCGTCACCTGCGTCCTGGGCGACAACGGCGCCGGTAAATCCACGCTGATCAAAATCATCGCCGGCCTCCACCAGCACAGCGAAGGGACCCTGAACATCATGGGCGCGCCCCGGACGTTCAGCTCCCCCCGGGAGGCCCTGGACGCCGGGATCGCGACCGTCTACCAGGACCTCGCGGTCGTCCCGCTCATGCCGATCTGGCGGAACTTCTTCCTCGGCTCGGAACTGACTTCCGGGTTCGGGCCGTTCAAAAGCATGGACGTCCAGAAAATGAAGGACATCACCAAACACGAACTCGCCGAAATGGGCATCGACCTGCGCGACGTCGAACAACCCATCGGCCAGCTCTCCGGCGGTGAACGCCAATGCGTCGCGATCGCCCGCGCCGTGTACTTCGGCGCGAAAGTCCTCATCCTCGACGAACCCACCGCCGCCCTGGGCGTAAAGCAATCCGGCGTCGTGCTCCGCTACATCCTCCAGGCCCGCGACCGCGGCCTGGGCGTCATCTTCATCACCCACAACCCCCACCACGCCTTCCCCGTCGGAGACCGCTTCCTGCTCCTCAAACGCGGCAAATCCATCGGCTACTACGACAAAAAAGACATCACCATCGACGAACTCACCGCCCAAATGGCCGGCGGCGCCGAACTCGCCGAACTCGCCCACGAACTCGAACAAATGGGCGGCCACACCGACACCCTCCACGAAGTCGAAGGCGAAGTCGCTGGCGTCACCAAAGCCGCCGGCAAACACACCTGAACAACCGGATCACAGACACCACCACATGGAGCGGGGCCGGACCGGCCCCGCTCCGCCCGGCCGCCCGACTCCGGGCCCCTTCTTCTTGCCTGCTTCCCGCTCAAAATTCAAGGACGAACTTTGGCATACCTCCAGCAAAACCCGGCGACACTTGCCACCCCCGTGCGCATCGGCCTTATCGGTGCCGGCTGGATGGGCGCTTTCCACGCCGAGAGCATTGCCCGGCGAGTCCCCGGCGCCGACCTCGCCGCCGTCGCCGACCCGAACCTCGAGACCGCCACCGCACTGGCATCAAAACTCGGGGCCGTGAAGGTGACCGCCGAGATCGGCGATGTCCTGGCCGACCCGGAGATCGACGCCGTTATTATCGCCAGCCCGGCCCGGTTCCATGCCTCGCTCATCGCCCAGGCGGCCGCCGCCGGAAAGCACATCTTCTGCGAGAAACCGGCAGGCCTCGCCCTCGACGAGCTCGACGCCGCCGTGGCCGCAGTGCAGGACGCCGGAGTGCACTTCCAGATCGGCTTCAACCGCCGCTATGCCCCGGACTTCCTGGCGGTCAAGAAAGACATCGTCGCAGGCGTCGTGGGGACACCGCAGCTCCTGCGCTCCCTGACCCGCGATCCCGGCACTGGCAGCATCCCGAACTCCGGACGGGTTCCGGCCTGGACCATCTTCATGGAGACCCTGATCCATGACTTCGACACCCTGAACTGGTTCAACGAAGGCGCCGAACCGATCGAGGTCTACGCCGTGGCCGATGCGCTCGTGGAACCGGACATGAGGGACCAGGGCTTCCTGGACACCTCCGTTGTGACCATCCGGTACAGCAACGGTGCCATCGCCGTGGCCGAAGCCAACTTCAGCGCCCTCTACGGCTACGACATCCGCGGCGAGGTCTTCGGCTCCAAGGGGATGGTGCAGGCCGGACGGGCCACGGAAACGGCCGCCCGCCGCTACACCGCCGAGGGACTATCCGCTGACACCCCGCGGCTCAACATTGAACTGTTCCGTGAGGCCTACACCGACGAGCTCGCTGACTTCGCCGACGCCGTCAAGGCGCGGCGCGACGGCACGCCGCCGTCGGACGCCGCTTTTACCCTGACGCCGGGGGCGGTCGATGCCCGCCGCGCACTGGCCATGGCCCTGGCCTGCATCGAATCGGTCAAGCAGGGCGTGCCGGTGGCGGTCCAGCCGGCTACAGCCAACTCTGCAACCGAGGCAGGCGTCTGATGCGGCTGGCTGTCTGCGCGGAGATGGTCTATACGGACCTGCCGTTTGTGGAACGGGTACGTCGCATTCACGATGCCGGCTTCGACGTCGAGATCTGGGATTCGCGGACCAAGGACATCGGTGCGCTCAAGGCCACCGGGGCCGTGTTCTCCTCCATGACGGGGTACACCGCCGGCAGCGTCGTGGACGCTGACACTGCCGATGACGTGGTGCGCACGGCCGAGTCGCTGATCCCCACCGCCCTGGAACTCGGCATTAGCCGCATGGTGGTGCATTCCGCGGAACTCATCGACGGGCATGCCGCCCGCCCGGTCTTCCGTTCCACCGGCGCAGATGTGGAGTACCGGGGCCCGGACCCTGGAACGGCTGGGCAAGCTCGGCGCCACCTACGGGGTGACGTTCTGCCTCGAGAACCTCAACACCATCCTGGACCACCCCGGCATCCCGCTCGCCCGGGCCAAGGACACCATGGCCCTCGTGGCGGCTGCCGGTCATCCGAACGTGAAGATGATGCTGGATCTCTACCACGCCCAGATGGGGGAGGGGAACCTGATCGAACTGGTGCGGACCGCTTTGCCGCACCTTGGCGAGATTCAGGTCGCGGACGTCCCCGGACGCTGCGAACCCGGCACCGGCGAGATCAACTATGCCGCCGTCGCCAAGGCGCTGCGCGACGTCGGCTACGGCGGCACCGTCGGCATGGAAGCCTGGGCCTCGGGCGACAGCGCGGCGGCGCTCGACGCCTTCCGGGCCGCGTTCACCGCCTAGAACCAAGCTCCCAGGCGAACTAGCGCTGCTCCGGCTTCCGGCAGACCTCCACGAACGCCCGGAACGGCGCCACCCGCTCCTCGGCAGAGAGCTCCTGGGCTTCCGGATGCCACTGCACCGAGGCCACCCAGCGCTCCGGGTCCTCCAGCGCTTCAACAGTGCCGTCCTCGGCCACGGCCGTCACCACGAGGCCGCCACCTACCCGGGCCACCGCCTGGTGGTGGCCGGACGCGATCTTCACAGTGACCGGCGCACCGTCCCCGTACAGGCCGGCCACCTTGGTGCCGGGTTGCACGTCGACTTCATGCCACGCCCACGGCCCGCAACCGGGCAGCGGCTCGGGTTCGCGGTGCGCCACCGCTCCCGGCGCCATGTCCTGGATCAGGGTGCCGCCATAGAGCACGTTCAGCAGCTGGTGCCCGCGGCAGATACCGAGCACCGGCAGTCCGGCGTCGATCGACTGCCGCGCGACGGCCACGTCCAGGTCATCCTGGGCGGGGCTCACGTCGTAGCAGACCTCGCTGCGCTGCTCGCCATAAAGCTGCGGGTCCAGGTCGCCGCCACCGGGAATGATGACACCGTCGAGCGAGGCCAGGGCCGCCGCGGACGGTGCGGTGGTGAACAGCACCGGGTCGCCGCCGCCGTCGCGCACCAGCTCGACGATGTAGTCGAAGAGCTTGTTGGCCTCGGAGACCCGGGGATCCGGATCGGTGGAACTGCTGAGACGGACCGGAAGTCCGATCCGGGGCGGCGGCCCGGAGCGTGGACGAAACTTTGCATGCCTCATTTTGCACCAGAATCCGGGACGCGACGGACGACTAGGATTGCATGATGAGCAACAGATACCTTGTGTCCCGCAGCCGCTTCGTTGCCGCTGCCCCGGAAGCGATCTTCGAGGTTCTGGCCCGGCCGGCGCTGCACAGCGTGATCGATGGTTCGGACACGGTCAAGGGTGCCCAGCCGCGCGGCCCGGAGAGGCTCGCTCTCGGCGCCAGGTTCGGCATGGAAATGAACATGCGGGTGGACTACAAGATCCTCAATACCGTGTGCGAGTTCGAGGAGGGCCGCCGGATCGCGTGGCGGCACTTCTACGGCCACGTCTGGCGTTACCTGCTGGAACCCGCCACCAACGACGCCGGGATTCCCGGCACCCGGGTCACGGAGCAATGGGATGCACGCGAGGTGCGCGGCCGGATCTTCCTCCGCCTCGCGGGCTATCTGCGTCGGCACCCGGCCAACCTTGAACAGACCCTGGCCAAGCTCGAGGCGTACATGACGGACCAGGACAGGGCCGTCGGGCGGGAATCACCCGGGGTTTAGTCGTTCCGCAGCGCCGAACCGTCACCGATCTGCTGCACCGGAATGACGCTGATCTTTCCGTTCGTTTCGAGCACAACGGCGGCGAGGAGGGACAGATCGCCGTAGCCGCTTTCGCGGGCCGCTTGACGAATTTCGGCCTCGGTCAGGCGGTTCGTCCGCAGCGCCTCGCGCTCGAATATGCCGTCCCGCAAAAGGACCGCCGGCTGCGAGGTGATGACCTTCCGGGAAACGGGCCACTTGGTTGATACGGTGGCGACGCCGAATTGGAGGGCGGCGAGCAGAGCGAAAGCCGTCGCGCCCTCGGCCCACGATACTTCCTTGCTCAGCAGGATCGTGGCGAGGGTGGAGCCCAACGCTACGGTCACAACAAGGTCAAAGGCGTTTAGCTGCCCCAGCGTCCGCTTCCCGGACACCCGGAGGATCAAAACGAGGGTCACATAGGCGGCCGAGCCCACGACGAAGGTGCGCAGGATATCGGGCCAGGAATCAAACCACATGGCACTTGTCTACCAGATACCGGTTCACAAGTCTGTCCGGCAGCGGGCCTGGCCCAGTTCGTAGAGCCCATTAAGGTCGCCGGCAGCGAAGCCGTCCGGGGCCCCGATCTCCGGGTACATCAGCTGCGCCGGGTCCTGGACGTGGTCCAGTCCCATGACGTGGCCGAGTTCGTGCAGGATCACGGCCTTTGCATAGGCTGCGCCGTCGGCCCGGTCAATGTCTTCGGCGATCTGGGGAGCGTCCAGTTCCAGGCTTCCGGTGACAAAGGACCTGGGCCCGTCGTCGAAGCTGAAATGGGTGCTGCCGCCGGTCCCGACCACGCTGCCTTCGAGCCGTGGGGCTTGTTCCGGTGTGGTCCAGGCGATCAGCAGCGGGGCCCAGCGGTCGCCATACGCATCCTTCTGGTAGGGAGGGCGCGACGGTGACGGGGTCTCGTCCGTGGGCCCGTCGTAGACGAAGACGATGCCGGTGGCCTCTGAAATTGTGGCGATTGAGTCATCAACGAGCTTCTCGGCTCCCTCGGGGGCAAGGTCGGAGTTCACCACGTAGTGCAATGGACGGCACGGCGAATAGCCGACCGGTGAACCATCGCTGTTCGTTGCGAGGAAACTGTAGGCGTCGCTGGCGATCGCCGGTTTTTCCGGCTGTCCCAGCGGCTGGTCCTGCTCCTCGAGCCCCGGCGGAGGGATCTCCAATGTGGACGCTTCGGCGCGCGCCTCCTGGGGGGCCGGCGCGAGGGTAGTGCGTCCGGGGGCTGGTGCACCGCTGCCGGGTGCTCCGTCAGGCCCGACGCCGGACACCTGCGGACGGTCCAGCCCGAAAAGCGCCGCAACGCGCGGGTCCCCGTACGCGAGGCCTGCTGCCAGGAACGCCAGTGCGGCGATCAGGGCTGCCGCCACGAGATTGCGTGTCAAGCGGTTCCTGGGCTGGGGGTCGTCCACTAGGCGATGACCGCGCCGAACGCCAGGCCCAACAGATAGGTCACGCCGGCTGCGCCCATGCCGATCGCCAGCTGGCGGAGTCCGCGGGTGGCCGGGGACGTGCCGGAGAGCAGCCCGACGATGCCACCGGTGAAGAGGAGCGCCAGGCCCACCAGCACGGCGGAGACGACGAGAGCCGCGATGCCGGTCATGCCAAGGAGGAAGGGGATGATCGGCACGATTGCCCCGGAGGCGAAGAAGCAGAAGCTCGACGCCGCTGCACCCCACGCGGTGCCGACGGCCTCGTGCTGGTCCGGGGCCTCCGGCAGTTCCGGCCGCAGCGAGAGGCTGGGGTCGCAGTCGCAATCCAGGAGTTTCATCCGCTCCGCGGCGCGGTGCGCGGCGGCTTCGTGCGTCATTCCCCGGGCCAGGTAGACCAGCAGCAGTTCGTTGTGTTCGATGTCCAGCGACGGCGCCGCGGACAGCGTGATCTGGGTGGGACGGGTCGCGGCCAGGAGTTCGCGCTGGGACCGCACGGAAATGAACTCGCCCGCACCCATGGACAGCGCCCCGGCCAGGAGCCCGGCGACGCCGCTGAGCAGGACCACCGTACTGCCGACCCCGGAGGCGGCCATGCCCATCACGAGCGAGAGGTTGCTGACCAGCCCGTCGTTGGCGCCGAACACGGCCGCCCGGAAGGATCCGGCGAGCCGGTTGCGGCCCCGGGTAGCGAGTCCCCGGACGACTTCTTCGTGGATCTGTTCGTCCGCGACCATAGCGGGGGTGGCCGAGGGGTCTTTGGCGTAGGGCGAGCGGCTTTCGGCCCGCTGGGCCAGCGCCAGAACGAAAACCGATCCGATGTGGCGGGCGAGGAACCCGATGAACCGGCTCCGGAGCGAGGCATGGCGAGGCCGGCCGGCGTGCTCACCCAGCAGTTTGAGCCAGTGCGCTTCGTGCCGGCCTTCGGCCTCGGCCAAGGCGAGGAGGATCGCCCGCTCTTCACCGCTGCGGTTCTGCGCGAGATCACGGTAGACGGCGGCTTCGGCGCGCTCATCGGCGAGATACTGGCGCCAACGCTTGATGTCCGCGGCGCTGGGTGCAGTCGATGGGGCCGGTCGAGGGGTGGCTGCGGCTCCCGCGGCGGGTCGGTGGTCGCGGCGCGGGTCCGGGCGGGGCTGGTTTTGCTCTGATTTTGCGTGCTGGGACACGACGGCTCCTGGGCTTGAAAGGGCATGATGCGGCCCTCATGCGAACCAAGCGTACCCCGGAAATCCGCGGTTTTCCGGCCGGTTGACCGCAGCTCAAAGTTTCGGATCGCCGCAAAACGGTGCGTGAACCGCCGCCGGATGGGCGCCCTTGACGCTCCGGGCGTGCGGTGTTCGAATGAAGGGCACGGCGGGTTCCGGGCAGGCCCGCCGCCGGACCCTCACCCGGAGCCGGTGAGCGGACCGCACCGACCCACTGCCGTGAGATTCAAACGCTCGGAGGTTGCATCATGGACAGCACCGGATCACATCCAATCCAGCCGCCTGCCAGGGAGACAGTGGAGTCCGACCCCACCTACGATTTTCCCGATGACGTCCCCGTCGATGACGAGACGTGGGATGAGGAAGCCGTGGCGGATGAACCGGTTGAGGAACCGGTGGACGAGGACGAACGGGTAGTCCCGCTGGACGCGGAAGATTTCCGCGGACCCGAGGAGGAAGAGTCCTAAAGCACGGCAAGAAGCATAACGATGGACGGCGGTGCTTCCCGGGAAGGGAAGCACCGCCGTCCTCTGTTGGTCCGGGGTGGAGGTCCGCGCTAGCGCGCGGCCACGACCTCTTCCTTTTCTTCGGCGGGGGCGCCGCCGGCGACGCGGTCCTGCCAGTTGGCCATGACCGCTGCGTCGGTGGGCTTCGTCAGGAGTGACACCACGACGTAGACCAGGGTCGAGGCAATGAGACCGTAGTAGATCGGCTCGTTGGCGTAAATCCCGTCCAGCGGAACTTCGGCGTTGATTTCCAGGACGATCATGGTGCCGAGGGTGATCACGGAACCTGCCGCCATGGATGCCGCGGCGGCCAGGCCGGTGCCGCGCTTCCAGATCAGGCCACCGAGGATGGCGACGAGCAGGCCGCCGACCAAGATGTCATAAGCGATGGTCAGGGCCGCGACGACGTCCTTGGTGATGATCGCCAGGACGATGGCGACGATGCCGAGGACCATCACCCACATGCGGTTGGCCTTGACGTCGTGTTCGGGGTTGTCGGAGTCGTTGGTGTCGACGGTCTTGCCGAACCAGCCGGCCACGAAGGGCAGCACGTCGGCGCGGGCCACGGTGGCGGCAGCGATCAGGGCACCCGAGGCAGTGGACATCATGGCGGCGACGGCTGCGGCGAGCACGAGCCCGCCGACGCCGATCGGCAGCAGGGTGGTAGCCACTTCGGCGTAGACAACGTCCTTGCCGAGGCTCGCGACGTCGATGTCCGGCAACGCGACGCGGGCGCCGAGGCCGATCAGGGCGCCGGCGACGCCGTAGAGGATGCAGTAGATGCCGGCCGTGGCGCCGCCCCAGCGTGCGACGGTGGGGGTCTTGGCGGTGAAGACGCGCTGCCAGATGTCCTGGCCGATCAGCAGGCCGAGTGTGTAGACCACGAAGTACGTGATGATGGTCTGGACGCCGATGCCGTCAATCTGGAAGAAGCTGGCGTCGACGCGGTCACGGATGCCGTCGAGGCCGCCGGCGGCGTTGAGGGTGAACGGCAGCATCAGCATAAAGATGCCCACGGTCTTGATGACGAACTGGACCTGGTCGGCGAGGGTGATGGACCACATGCCGCCGATGGTCGAGTAAACCACCACGATGGCGCCGCCGACGGCGATCGCGAGGGCGCGGTCCCAGCCGAAGAGCACCACGAAGATGGTGGCGTAGGCGCCGGTGGAGGTGGCGCAAAGCATCAGGGTGTAGGCCAGCATCACGATGCCGGAAGCCTTGGTGGACTCACTGCCGTACCGCAGGCTCAGCATCTGGGAAACCGTGTAAATCTTCAGCTTCTGGATGGTGCTTGCGAAGAGCAGGCTGAGCAGGAGCACGCCGGCGCCGATGGCAACCACGAGCCACATGCCGGAGATGCCGAACTTGTAGCCGAGGCCGACACCGCCCACTGTCGAGGCGCCGCCGAGCACCACGGCGGCCATCGTCCCGGTGTAGAGGAACGGGCCAAGCCTGCGGCCGGCGACGAGGAAGTCGCTGTTGTTCTTGGTGCGGGATTTACCCCACCACCCGAACGCCAGCATAGCGATCAGGTACACCACCACGATGGCGATGTTGACGAAAGATGCGTCCATTTTTGAGGCTCCTTGGAGCGGTTGATCAGCGTGCTCGGACCGGCCGGGAAGCACACGGCGTCCGGCGGTTCGGCGACTCATTGACGAATGTGCCGGGGAAAATGCTACCGGCTGCGGAAGTATTGCCTTATAGACAACAACTGTTGCCAAACCCTACGATGTGATGCCGCTAACAGTCAAGGCGGGCGGCCGGTCGTTACACCTGCCGTTACATCTCCCGTCACATGCCCGGCCGGGTTCGCTGTTACCCGGACCCTCTCCCGTTAGGATGGCTGCAATGCAGGGGCCGAGCGGCCAGCCGTGAAAGGGGCCAGATGAAGGCTCTACCAGTTGAACCGAGCAACGTTCCCGTCGCCATCGGTTCCCGGATCCGTGCCGCCCGGCAGTCGCAGCGGCTCACCATCGAACAGGTGGCCGATGCCACCGGGTTGACCAAAGGCTTCCTCAGCCGGGTGGAGCGGGACCTTACCTCGCCCTCGGTCGCGTCCCTCGTGACGCTGTGCCAGGTGCTGTCCATCTCCATTGGCGATCTGTTCGCCGCCCCGGAGACCCACCTCACCAAGCGTGACGAGGGCCCCCGGATCTCGCTCGGCGGGGAGGGGATCGTGGAGCGGCTGCTCACCGCCCGTTCGGAACGGCGTGTCCAGGTCATCCAGGCCGTGATCGAGCCGCGCGGCCGCGGCGAGTCCGAGCTCTACGCCGTTGATTGCGACGTTGACGTGCTGCATGTGGTCAGGGGCAGCCTCCGGCTGATCCTGACCAACGAAGAATATGAACTCCACGCCGGGGACACCATCACCTTCCCCGGCCGCGAACCGCATACGTGGGTCAACCCCACGGATGACTCCGTCGAGGTGCTGTGGGTGCTGGTTCCCGCGGCCAGTCGATAAGCCTGTAACGCCGGGGTGGCGGGGCGGCCAGTCCGAAACAGCGGGCCGGCGCCGTCCGGCCGCCGTTCACCAATGCTTGAGTGAGGGATTCCATGAACAAACTTACTGCCGCCTTTCTGTCACTGGCCGCCTCGGCTGCCTTCGGCCTGAGCTCCTGCGCTGTCCCCGGCGAACGCGCAGGCAACGGCCTGCCGACCGGCTCTGCGGCATCGGCCGCATCCACCGGATCCCCGACGCCGGATGCCCTGCAGTCAGCTGTACCTGCCGCAACGGCCACCGCGTCCGCGACGGCGGCTGCGCCGACGTCCACGCAGTCCCCTGAGGAGGCGCTCACCGCCTTTACCTTTCCGGATGGCCATGTGGGCTTCTCCTACCCGAGTGAGTGGTCGGTCCGGGTCGTGGACCGCAGCGACGGCGGCATGCAGGCCATCATTGCCGATGCCAGCGGCAACGAGCTCGCCTCCGTGACGAGCGGGACCGCCGCCAGCGACGCAACCGGGCCCGTGGCCCGTACGGTCCTGGACGCCGCGCCGGTGCCGGACCTTACCGACGCCGACGGCGGGAAGGTGTCCTTCGGCTTTGCC
>CAWFGT010000008.1:0-51670 GCA_963815415.1 uncultured Actinomycetota bacterium
CGTTGGGGCCGAAGGATCCGGCGTTGATGGGGCCGGCCACGAATTCCCAGAAGGGGTCGAAGTCGCCGAACGCGGCCCGTTCCGGCGAGTAGTGGTGAGCGGCGCAGTAGTGCACGTCGGCGGTCAGCCAGACCACGTTCTTGACCCGGTTGCGTTTGAAGGCGGCCAGTACGCGGGCGATCTCAAGTTCCTTGCCCAAGGGTGCGCCGGCGTCGCGGTTGGAGAGTGACTCCTGGTTCACGGGACCATCCGGCACAATCACGCCCAGCGGAAGGTCCGCGGCGATCACTTTCCAGGTGCTCTTGGACTTGCTGACTTCTTTGACCAGCCAGTCGGCTTGCTCCTGGCCAAGGATGTGGGTGAGGTTCGGCTCCCGGCCGTCCGTATTGGTGTCCTTGAAGCTGCGCATGTCCAGGCAGAAGATCTCCAACTGCGGTCCGCGGGAGATTTTGCGGTAGATGCGGGCGGGTTCAAAGCCGGTGCTGCCGTCGCTGAGCTGTGCGATGGGTTGATATTCCTGCCACGCCTGACGGCCGCGGGCGGCGAGGACATCGACGCGGCGTTCCGTGTAGCGGGGGTCGGTGATGGTTTCGCCGGGGTACCAGTTGTTGTGGGTTTCGTGGTCGTCCCACTGGGCAATGACGGGCACTTCGGCATAGAGCGCGCGGACGTTGGCGTCCATCAGGTTGTAGCGGTGCCGGCCGCGGAATTCGTTGAGTGTCTCCGCCACCTTGGACACTTCTTCGGTGACAAGGTTCCGCCATACTTGGCCGTCCGGTTCCTTGACCTCGGCGCTGATGGGGCCGTCAGCGTAAATGGTGTCGCCGGAGTGGATGAAGAAATCCGGGCGGGTGGCGTGCATGGCCGCGTAGCCGCGCATGCCACCGATCTCCTCGTTGATGCCCCAGCCCTGGCCGGCGGTGTCGCCGCTCCAGACGAAGCTCTGGCCTCGACCGCCGCGTGACTTGCCGCTGCGGAGAGCGCCAGGCCGATGGGAGGCAAAGTCAGCGGCCGTCCTGAAGGATCCTTGCGCGGTTTCACCGGCATTTCCGTCGGCGTCTTCAAAGTGCATGCTGAGCGCGAAGCGGGTACCGGCCGGCAGGTGCCGGGCGTTGATCTTGGCGGTGAAGTCCGTGGCTTCGCTGGCGGCAGTCCCCCGCAGCACCCGCTGGAAGGCGCGGCCGCCGTGGAGCGGGGAGCCGTCGTCGTCGACTGCCAGCAGGCTGGCCACCAGCCGCCCGGGGCCTGAGGACCGGGACCACAGCACGCCTGAGTTTATTCCGACGTCGCCGGTGGCGATGCCGGAGGGCAGGGTCAGGCGGTTGCGGACCAGCGGAACTCCCGCCGGGGAGGTGCTGATCCGGGCGGCGTTGGCCGGCGTCATGGACCCGGGAACGACGACGGCGGCAGTACCGGCGGCGGCGATGGCGCCTTTGAGCAGGGAACGGCGGGTGAAGGAAGTCATGGTCCGATCCTTCACCGCACGGATGAACCAGCCGGGACCGCCAGATGAATGGGCAGGAAACCGGGGCCCGCCGTCGGGTGACGCCGGGTGGCGTGGGTCCCCGTTGTCTACCGGTGCGCGTAAGTGAGGCAGTCGGCGTTGTCGGCGCCCGGGCCGACGTGCACTTCGGTGGCCTGGCACATTAGATGGTCGTTGTGGGTGCACTCGGATCGCTGGCAGGCGCCAACATCGGCCAGGACCTTGGGCAGGCCGCCGTGGGACCCGGTGTCGATAAACGTCGCGCAGGCCGCATGGTCTTCAGTACCGCCCACGGTGATGGCCGCGGCGTTGCATGCGGAGTGGTCGTTAAATGAGCAGTTGCTGACGCTGCAGTCAGCGACGTGCGTGGTCATCGGATTACCCTCCTGGTCCGGCCGCCCGGGACGGGCCGCTCCCGCGTTCCACGCTATGCCTGCCCGGGCGCATTAAAAAAGACCCAGTTGCGTTCGCTAATGCCTTCACCGGCTGCAGGCCACCGGCGGGCCCGTCCACTTGTCCCGAGCGAGGACGGCCAGGTTAAACAAAAGCAGGGCCCGTCCGAAGACGGGCCCTGCTCGAAACCTAACGGTCCCGGTTATCTAAGGAAATTAGATAGCCTGGATGTTGGTGGCCTGGGGACCCTTGGGGCCCTGCTCGGTTTCGAAGGAGACCTTCTGGTTCTCTTCGAGGGAGCGGAAGCCGGAGGAGTTGATCGCAGAGTAGTGTGCGAAAACGTCCTGTGAGGAGTCATCGGGGGAAATGAAGCCGAAGCCCTTTTCAGCGTTAAACCATTTGACGGTACCAGTAGCCATTATTTTTTGTCCTTCGTGAAGGTGGAAGAAAAGTCCCGACTTTCGGGTCCTCCGGTGTGGGGTGTTCAAAACCGCTACTTCAGAAGAACAAGGTCTTTCAACCTTGCGTACTGCCTGAACTACGAACTGCATAAACACAACAACAGTCTCCACTCTACATGAAGATTGCCGGCACACTGACCACACCGCTTTGCCAGCCTCCGCGAACACCGTTTTAAACAACATTTAACCCAGACTCATCCCTGGACCCGGCGGCGGCGAATGGTCTGTAGCAACTACTGCAATGCAGTCCAATCTGAAGGAGTCCACCATGGCAACAACACACAGTAACCGCACCGCTCGCCACACCAACGTCCAGAAGGCGGCACTTGCCGTCGGCGCCGTTTTCCTCCTCGTCGGAGTCCTTGGCTTCGTCCCGGGTATCACGACCAACTACGACCAGCTCCAGTTTGCCGGGCACCACTCCGAAGCGATGCTGCTCGGCCTGTTCCAGGTCTCTGTCCTGCACAACATCGTGCACTTGCTCTTCGGCGCCGCTGGCCTCGCCCTGTCCCGGTCAGCGGCCGGGGCCAAGTCCTTCCTGCTCTACGGCGGCATCATCTACCTGGTTCTCTTTGTCTACGGCCTGGTTGTTGACCAGGAATCAGCCGGAAACTTCGTCCCGCTGAACTCCTTCGACAACTACCTCCACCTGCTGCTGGGCATCGGTATGATCGCTCTCGCCATGGTTCTGACCAAGGGCCGCGCCAACCAGGCGCGCTAACCCGGCCCCGGGGCAGGCGGCCTCTCGCCTCCCACCTGAGTGCAATGTTCGACGGCGGGAATCACCGGAAGGTGGTTCCCGCCGTCGGCGTTTAAGCGCCTTTCCGTGATTCCCTCGACCCGGTTCCGGAACGGGCATAGTCTGCAGGTTCCGGCCAGACCGAAGGATCCACCCGCGACACGGGAGCTGACATGCAGATGCCGAAACCGTCCGACGCTGACAAGGAGCGTTTCCGGTCCGCCATGCCGACACGCCCCGACGTCGTGATCAAGCCGATGTTCGGCAACCTGGGGGCGTTCGTCAACGGCAACATGTTCGCCGGCCTGTTCGGCCCGACCATTGGGGTCCGCCTGTCCGCGGCTGATCGGTCCGAGGTGGAGGCGACAGGGCAGACGGTCCCCTTCGGGCCTGAGGAACGGCCGATGCGCGAATACACGGGGCTGCCGGAGGACTGGCAGGACGACGGCGGCAGCACCACCGGCGACTGGGTGGAGAAGGCCTACTCGTACGTTGCAGGCCTGCCGCCGAAGGCCCCGAAACCCCCGCGCGGGGGGAGATAGAAGACTTACGGGACGGTCAGCTCGCCCATCCGGCCCCAACCGCTGGCCTCCAGCTTTTCGCTGATGATTTGCGGGGTTTCCGCAAGCGCCTGCGGCATGTCCTGCATGGCCTTGGTGAAGTCACGGGTCAGATCCAGCCAGCGGTCGGTCCAGTCCGGCTTGACGATGAATTTGACGACGATGAAGATCATCCCGGGTGCGCCGCTAGCTCCCCATGCCGGGGCGGACCGGGACGAACTCGATCTTGTTCCCGGAGTTGGCCCGTTTTTTCGGCACCCGAGAGAACCCTTTTGCATCCAGGTTGTTCTGCGCCCGGAACTCGGCCAGCGCCTCGTCATACGCCTGGTTAAGCCGTCGGCCGGAAAGCTCCTCGGCGCTACCGTCGGCGAACGTGATGGAGACCAGCACGCTGTCGGGGAAGTGCCGGTTCATCCGGATGAAGCCGTCGGCATCCTGTTGGAGATTGATCAAGGGGGTTCCGCCTTTGGTGGTTGTGGCTTCCAGTCTCCCCCATTTCCTGCTGCGCAGCGGCTGTCCAACCTTGCGTATGTAAGAATATTCGAATGGATGCAGATAAGCAGGTAATGCCGCCGCTGGATGGCGATTTCGTGGAACTGGCCGTCGAAGTCTTCGCGATGCTGGCCGACGCGACCCGGGTGCGGCTGATTCTGGCACTGAGCGACGGTGAGATGTCAGTGAACGATCTGGCCGCGGCGGTAGGCAAGCCCCAGTCCGCAGTGTCGCAGCACCTCGCCAAAATGCGGCTTGCCCGGATGGTTTCCACCCGTCAGGATGGCACCCGGGTGTTCTACCGGCTGGAAAACGAACATGCCCGGCAACTGGTGACAGATGCGATCTCCCAGGCGGAGCACTCCCTGGGCGGCACTCCGCGGCACCATCACCCCGCCGCGGAGACGAGGAATCCATGACACCGGACGGTGCACACGCCCACTCGCACCCCCCCTCCCCCGATGCCCCACGCCTGAACCGAGCATAGACCACCCGCACCATGACCATCCCCACGGACATGCGCATCCTCACGGTCACAACCATGAGCACCCGCGCGGCATCAAGGGGCTTCTTTCACGGCCTGTTCGTTCCCCACAGCCACGACCCTGCCGATTCGGTGGACGACGCGATGGAATCCTCTGCCAAGGGCATCCGGGCCCTCAAAATTTCGCTCGCCGTCCTGGCGGCGACGGCGCTGCTGCAACTCGTGGTGTTCGCGTGGAGCGGATCCGTGGCGCTCTTGGCCGACACCGTCCACAACTTCTCCGATGCCCTGACGGCGGTGCCCCTGTGGATCGCGTTCCTCCTGAGCCGCCGGATGGCGACCCGGACCTACACCTACGGTTTCGGCCGGGCGGAAGACCTGGCCGGCCTCTTCATCGTGGCGATGATTGCCTTGTCCGCCGTTGTGGCGGCGGTGGAGTCGGTCATCCGGTTGTTCGAGCCCCAGCCCGTCAGCAACCTGGGCTGGGTCCTTGCCGCCGGACTGATCGGCTTCGCCGGCAACGAGATCGTCGCGGTCTACCGGATCCGGGTCGGCCGGGAGATCGGTTCGGCGGCCCTGGTAGCGGACGGGCTCCATGCGCGGACCGACGGATTCACCTCACTCGCCGTTGTGGCCGGAGTCATCGGCATCTGGCTCGGCTTTCCGCTGGCGGATCCCATCATCGGCCTCCTGATCGCGGCGGCAATCTTCGTTCTGTTGTGGGGCACCGCCCGGGACATAGGCCGGCGGCTGCTCGACGGCGTCGACCCCGACCTGCTGGATCGCGCGGAAGCGGCCATCGCCGCGGTGGCGCCGGCGTCGTCGACCGTTCGACTCCGGTGGAGCGGCCATCGGCTCCACGTGGAGGTCACGGCGCCGGTGGATCCGGAGTGGACCATGGCAGAACTCGCAGCGTTAAGCCTGTCAGTCGAACGGGCCATCCGGGCCGAAATCCGCACTGCAGGTTCGGTCGTCGTCGTACCCCGCTGAATCGGTGCCCGCCGTACAGCTAGTTCCGCCTTGGTGGCGGGATGGAAGGCGCAAGCGGGGATTAGAGCAACGCTGAGGCGACAGGGATGATCGTCACGAGCCCCAGGAGGATAAACACTGCCCCTGAGATCCGCTCGATGCTCATCGTGACTGCAGGGCGGCTGAGCCAGGTGCTGGCCGTGCGGGCCCCCAAGGTTATGAGCAGGAGGTAGGCCCCGATGACTGCCGCGACTGTGCCTCCCACGACGACGATGACGTACAGGGCGCCAGCGCCGGTGGGCGTGAATTGAGGAATCAGGGCCAGAAAGAACAGGCCGGTCTTGGGGTTGGTGAGGCAGCAGAGTAGGCCCGCCAGAAATGACGACCGTGCTGCCGGGCTGGGGTTCTGCTCTCTCGAATCGAGGTTGTCCGGTGTGTCGGACGGCGCGAGGGGCCCCGAGGCTCCGGACTCTTCGGTAAGACCGACACGTGCGCCTGCGGGCACACTTGATCTGCTGGAAATGGTTGTGGCCGTGGCTCGGTGACGGGTCGTAAGCGCCCGGTAGCCGAGGTAGAAGAGGTAGGCCCCTCCCAGGACGCGCAGGGCGTGGAATGCCATCGGCGAGTCCTGCAGGAAGGTGGCGACCCCTGCGGCCACGAGGGCCGCCCAGACGAAGATCCCGGTCGTGGTCCCGAGGGCGGCGAAGACGCCAGCGCGTTGCTGACGCAAGGCGGACTGCAGGGTCAGCAGGGTGTCGGGCCCGGGAGTCAGAGCCAGAACGACAGCGACACCCAACAAGGCGAAGTAGTTTGGTGCGTCCATGGCCTCGGTCCTTTCTGTACAGCGCCGGGTGAAGGAATCCGTTATCGTCGATTTCTACTGACGCACCAACCGGCAGAATCATCGCGCGGGCCTGCCTCACAGCAGGATTCACACCCCGGTATGTCGCTCGTCTGGATGACCATCACGCCGCCGTCAGTCTGGCGGCAGCGGGCCTTGGCGTCACGGTCCTTCCCCTCATCGCTCTCACGGGTCTACCCGACAGTCTCACGATCCGGCCTCTGGCCAATCCCATAGTCGGCCGGCGCATCGTTGCCTTCACCAAGAGCCACCCTGACCGGGCCCGCCTCATCCATGCCGCGCTCACCGCACTCCGCGACGTGGCCAACCGGTAATGGATGGTGCGTCAGCGGCCACCGACCGGAAAGCGGAGGGTAGGACCGGGTTGGGGCCAGGCGTAGGGTGGGATTTAGACGATAGGAGCAATACATGAAGAAAATCCTCATGGTACTGACCAGCGTTTCCGAGATCGGCGACACCGGCGAGGAGACCGGCTACAACGTAGCCGAGGCGGCCCATCCCTGGAAGGTCTTCAAGGATTCCGGGCATTTCGTCGACTTCGCGTCCATCAAGGGCGGCCAGCCTCCGCGCGACAAGGTTGACCCAGACGATCCCATCCAGGTTGCCTTCACGGAAAACGAGGCCACGCGCGCCGGACTCTACAACACTGCCCGCGTCGACGTCGTTGATCCCGACCAGTACGACGCCGTCTACCTCGTGGGCGGCCACGGCACCATGTGGGATTTCCCGGAGAGCGAAGGACTGCAGAATCTGGTGGCCAGCGTCTATAACGCCGGCGGCCTGGTGGGCGCGGTCTGCCACGGACCGGCCGGCCTGTTGAACGTGGAACTGGCCAACGGGCTTCGCCTTGTCGAGGGCCGGAGAGTGGCCGCCTTCACCAACGATGAGGAGGTTGCCGCGGAAAAGGACAAGGTCATCCCGTTCTTCTTGGCGGACCGGCTCGAAGAACAGGGCGCCACACACGTGTCCGCTGGTGTCTTTGAAGAGAAGGTCGTGGTTGACGAGAGGCTGGTGACCGGCCAGAACCCGGCCTCAGCCGCCGGCGTGGCCAAGGAGATGGAAAAACTCTTCGCGGAGATCATTCACCAGGAAAAGGCCGAGGAACAGCACGACGCCGAGGCTCTGCGCGCCGAAAAGGACGCCGAGAAAAAAGCCAAAAAGGCAGCCGCGGAAGAGGATCACTAAGACCAACCGCGCTCCGAAACTGGACCGACGCCCGTCTTCGCTTAAATCTCGTCGAGGGGACGCAGGTGTCGAGCCGCGACGGCGCGGCCCTTCTGAACGCGCCGCTCGTACTTCTCCTCCGCGAGGAAATCGGTGGTCATCCATGCGTCCACGACCGCCACCGCGATCCCGGAGCCGATGATCTTGGCACCGAGGCAGAGCACGTTGCTGTCTGTGTGGGATCGTGCCAGGGTCGCGCAGAACGGGTCCTGGCAGACCACCGCATCCACGCCCAGGATCCGGTTCGCGATCATGGCGCTGCCATAGCCGACGCCGTCGACCAGGATAGCGCGGTCGACCTCTCGCCTGCCCACCGCCAGTGCTGCCGGGTAGGCGTAGTCCACCAGGTCGCAGGGTGACTCGTCTCCGGGACCGAAGTCGACGACGTCGTGCCCGCCGGCGGCAAGGAGCCCTTTGAGCTCTTCCTTCAGCGCGAAGCCCGCATGATCACTCGCCATTGAAATTCTCATGCGACGACTCTTGCACACCCTAAAAGGCACCACCACCCCCTTGGGCTCGGGGCCACCGGGAACGGGAACACGCCAAGGGCCGGTGAGTCGCTGCCCCCAAGGCAGCGGCTCACCGGCCCCTTCATATGACTCGTCTCAGGCGCCGGCGCGGACGAACGTGACCGGACCGCCGGCGGTCAGCCAGGACAGCGGGTGCACAACCGTCTGGTTCTTGCCGTTCATGCCGGAGCTGAGTACCTGGCCGTTCCCTACGTAGATGCCGACGTGGCCGGACTGGACCACCATGTCGCCGGGCTGCGCGCTGCCCACGACCTTGCCGTAGCCCATGAACTGCATCGGCGCCAGGTCCCCCACCGGGATGCCGGCGGCGCCGAGCGCCTTTTCAACCAGGGCGGTGCAATCCTGGATCATGCCCAACTGGGCGTAGGCGGCGGACACCATCGCGGCACCGACGCCGCTTGCAGCTGCCGGAGCCGGAGCCGCAGGGGAGACGGCAGCCGCTGCGGGAGCGGCAGCCTGAACGTTGACCCGCTGCGTCGCCGGGACCTTGGCGGCCGCCTGAGCCTGCTGGACGGCCGGGGCCTGCGGAGCGGGCTCTGCGACGACGGGCGCGGGCGCTTCGACGACCGGTGCCGGCGTGGTGGTGACTTCAGGGCGCTCGAAGGAAATTGCGACGCTGGAGTCGGCGCTGAGCTGTGCCTGCGCCGGAGCTGAGACCTCAAGGTTTGAAACGGGGCGGAGTTCCGCTTGACGGGGGTCTCGGCGGCCTGGGCCGCCACGCCACCGCTGAGCACGAGGCCGGAGGCGGCCACCACGACGGCGGCCTGCCGGCCGACTCCGCCGGCGTTTCCGGTGAGGGCCTTGGAGAACGAAGCGAGGGGGCTGGTGTGAACGGTCACGGCGCGACGGCGCCCGGAAATTTTGCGTGCAGACATGAAAAGACCTCTCCCTGTGCCTACGGAGTTAGCTGTCGGATTCGGATGGGAGTCACCCGGCCACGACCTGCAGGAGCGCAAAACGGCTCGGGCTGCAAGGGCGCGGCTTCACCCCAAGGCCGACGCGAAGGCCGGCCAAACATGGGTTCCCCGTCTCTGCCAGACGATGTAGCGATCGGGTCCCGGGCAGCGGCAGAGCTAGGCAAACCGCTCGGGAGCGCCAGCTTCGAAGACCACCGGCACGTCTTCGACCGTAGGCGAATCTCCAACGATTGTCACATTCAGATAACGCATCCCTACTGCACGGTAGCTAATTTCACTCTCTTGCCGGGCAATACCCCGTGGGGGTATCGTAGCTATGAGGGTTTGCACTGCTGGCCGTCCGGACGGCCTGTCAGTCCCGGAGGTGCGCGGGCCGCCCGGAACTCATCTCACTACGGTTGCGTTAGACACGTGGAACCAGGGGGCCACCCCGCGAGTACCCTTGAATGAGCCGATCCCGCGTGGAAGGAGGAATCTGCATGCTGACAACGCTGCTGCGCCGCTCTCCGGCACTCCTTCGCCGTGCGGGCCTTCTGGCCGGGCTGTTGATGCTCATCGCCGGAGTATTCGGCATGCACCTTATGTCCGGCACCCATTCCATGGCGGCTGCCGGAACCGTCCACGCCGTTGAAACTTTTTCCGAGGACCGGGCCACCGCTGGCCACTCCGGCCATGACGGACCCAGCGACGGCGTGACTGAAGCGCCGTCGGATACTGAACTATCAGAGCCCCAAGCCTCATGCGCCGGATCTGGCGGCTGCGCCGAGATGACCGGCATGGACGCCGCCTGCGTCCCGGCACCCGGAACGGCATCACTGCTGGCTCCGCTGCCCGGCAGCACCCCCTTCGGCGACGTCGCCGGCGCGGGACAATCGACCGCCCACACTGCTTACGCATTCCTGCCCGGGACTCCTTCGCCGGGCGACCTCTGCATCAGCCGGACGTAAAGACGCTACGCCGCGCCGCTATTCACCGGCGTGCGCCCTGTGCCACTCGCCCGTGACCGGGCTAGAGCCGCTGGCCGACGACCGTTCCCGCCCAGCGTTGTTTCCGCAACGATCTTGAAGGACCTGAATCTCATGAAGAAATCTTTGACCATCTCCGCCACCGTCTTCGCCGCCGCCCTGGCCCTGGCCGGCTGCTCTACCGGGAACGGAGCCGCGGACAGCAGCATGCCCAGCATGAACCACGGCAGCTCGAGCATGCCGGCCACCGCAGCCCCGCTGGACACCGTGACCAACAACGCCGCGGACACCATGTTCGTTCAAGGCATGATCCCGCACCACAGCCAGGCCGTGGAGATGAGCGACATCATGCTCCAGAAGCAGGACATCGATCCGCAGGTCACCGCTCTGGCTACCAGAATCAAAGCCGCCCAGGCCCCGGAAATCAGCACCATGACTGAGTGGTTGAAGGCGTGGAATGAGCCGGAGCAGATGGCTCCCGGGCATGAAATGACCGGCATGATGGGCGAGGGCGATCTGGACGAACTCCGGGCGGCGGAGGGAACCGAGGCGGCCAAGCTGTTCCTGACCCAGATGATCGCGCACCACCAGGGCGCTGTGATGATGGCCCAGACCGAAGAGGCCCAGGGCCAGAACGCCGACGCACTCGCCCTGAGCAAGGAGATCATCACGTCTCAGCAGGCAGAAATTCAGGAGATGCAGGCGTTGCTGGGCTCCTTGTAGCCAACTGCATGACGGCGCCGGTCCGGTTGCGTGGCCGGCGCCGCGTTTCTGATCTTCCTACCCCTGTTTGGAGCCTTCCATGCCTCATATCCACCGTCACCGGCACCACGCCGCGGTTGGCACCGCTGCGGCTGCGGCCCTGATTCTTGTCCTGTCCGCCTGTGCTCCGGCGGCCACTGACTCGTCCCCCGCCAGCGGAACCACGTCGTCTGCAGCAGCAGGCGCTACGTCCGGGCTGCCGAGCGCCCACGTCCATGGCCTGAGCGTCAACCGCGAAACCGGGCAGGTGCTTCTGGCCACCCACGATGGCCTGTTCGATGTGTCCCGGACACCTGCCGTAAAAATCGGACCGACCAACGACTACATGGGATTCACCGCCGCCGGTGAGCCGGACGTGTTCTACGCTTCCGGGCACCCGGGCGCCGGCTCGGACTTGCCCAATCCGCTCGGCCTGATGAAGACCACCGACGGCGGCAAGACGTGGCAGCAGCTCTCGCGCCAAAAGGAATCCGACTTCCACGCCCTGGCCGCCACCAAGTCCGGCATCGTTGCGTTCGACGGCACCCTCCGGACCAGCACGGACGGAACGACGTGGCAGACGGTCGCCGCAGACTTCATGCCGGCTGTCCTGGCCGCTCACCCCTCGAGTGACACCGTTCTGGCCACCACCACGGACGGGGTGCAGCGCTCCACCGACGGCGGGACCACCTGGACGCTGAACGAGGCCGCGCCGGTGATCCAGTTCGCCGCGTTCGCCGGCGCCGGCGAGGCCGTCGGCGTCGCACCCAACGGGGCCGTGTACTACTCCCCCGACGCAGGCGCGTCCTGGCAGCAGACCGGGACAATCAGCGGCGGCGTGCAAGCCATTGCGGCAACGGAAGGCGCGGACGGGAAGCCCTCGATCTGGGCCGCGACCGCTACCGGCGTCATTGTCTCGTCCGACGGCGGGGCGACGTTCCGGCCCTCCGCAACTAACTGAGGAAGCGGGCACGCCGGCGTGGACTGACGACCGCCGGGCGGACAGCTCGCCCTGACGTCCGTAAACTGCTTTACTCACGTATCCGTGAGCTTGGATTCAGCGCCAAGATAACCCCCAGACGAGGAGCTAACAGCTATGGAGTGGATTTTCACGGTACTGGGATTCGCCCTTATCGCGGTGGGCCTACACGACGTGTTCCACACGTTGTTGCATCCCACCGGGCAGGGCAGGGTGGGCCGTTTCATCATCGACCTGGTGTGGCGGATGTCGCAGGCACTGGGCGCCAAGGCTCTGTCGCTGGCCGGACCGGTGGCGCTGGTCGGCGTCATGTTGTTCTGGGCGACACTGCAGACTGTCGGCTGGGCCCTCGTCTATTACCCGCATGTGCCGGATGGCTTTGTCTATGTCGACGGCCTGAACGAGGCTGACTACGGCAACTTCGCCGAGTCGCTCTACTTCTCCTTGGCCACTCTCACAACCGTCGGCTATGGCGACGTCATTGTGTCGGACCCGTGGGTCAGGATGTTGTCCCCGGTCGAGGCCCTCATCGGGTTCGGCCTGCTAACCGCCGCCGTGACGTGGTTCATGCAGGTTTATCCGGCCCTGGCACGACGGCGGGCGCTCGCAATCCGGCTGACCGTCCTGGGCGAGGCGGACTATGCCGGAAACATCGGGGCCCGGGACACCGGGGCGGCGGCGTGGACGCTGGAGTCGCTGGCCATCGACATCGTCCAGATCCGGATCGACCTCACCCAGACTCCCGAGTCCTATTACTTCCGCGAATCCACGTCCGCGCTGTCCCTGGGCGCGTCCCTCGCCCGCGCCGTGTACTTGAGCGACACGGCAGCTGATTCCCGTGACCCGGGCGTCCGGCTGAGCGGCGTGGTGCTCAGGAAGGCTCTTGAGGACCTTGCCGGGCTCCTGGCGAAGGACTTCCGTCTGCCAGGGCCTGACCTAGAGGATTATTTCCGCCAGTTCGCCAAGGATCACCAGCACGAGTACTGACAAGCTTCACCCGGGCCCTCGGCGGCGAACCTCGGGTCAGCTTGCACGGAGCCGCCCCGGTATCGATAAAGTAAGCAGACCGATAACCGCGGGCACCCGACAGGGTGTTCCAGGGAGGAAGGTGCCACATGTCGGCGTATCTGGGCTTGGCGATGTCCCTTCTGGTGGCGGCGGCGGGAGTGGCCGGGCTGTTCGCCTTGCACCGCCTGAGCGCGGTCGCCAACAACCCGCTGGTCAGCAAGCCCTTCACCAGCGGCTGGATCCCTGAACAGCACGCCCTCTCCCGGTACCATGCCCGCTACTATCCCGTGACGCTGATTTTCCTCGCGTTCGACGTCGAGATGCTCTTTATGTATCCGTGGGCCGTGGTGGTTTCCCGGCTAGGGGCATCGGCGGTGATCGAGATGTTTGTGTTCCTCGGCGTGCTGATGGCCGGCGTGGTCTGGGCGTGGCGGGAAGGGGCGTTCAAATGGGCTTGAGCGACGTCCTGGCCCGGGCCGCAGTGACCCGCTGCCACGTGTTCCTGGCCGAGGTCTTGGACGGTGCCGCGCCGCGGATGGCTGTGGAACGGGAGCTTGCGCGCCGCGGCTGGGTGGAAGCCCTGTCCCCGGCTGACGCCGACATCCTCTGCGTCTGTGGCAGCGTTCCCGACGGGCAGGCGGAGGCACTCGAACGGATCTGGGACCAGCTCCCAGGCCCTCGCGCGCGGGTGAACGTTGAGCATCCCGACGACGCCGGCGCCCGCCTGGACGGTTGCGTCGCCGAACTGCTGGACACCGCCGCCCAGCGCCGGCGTGAAGCGGACCGGAAGGTGCAGCCGGACGGCGACGGCGACGACGACATGGACCACGGCGACATGGACAACAGCCAGATGGACCGCGGCGACGGCGACGAAATGGACCACAGCCAGATGGACCACGGCGACAGCGACGAAATGGACCACAGCCAGATGGACCATAGCGGCATGGACCACTCCGGCATGGATCACGGTGGAATGGACATGCCCATGCCTGGCGGCATTCCCCTGGCCGGCGAAGGAACCGACCGGGACGGCCTGGACTTGGATGTCCTGAAGGTGCCGCTCGGCCCCTACCTGCCGTATTGGCCCGCGGGACTGGTTCTGCACTGCGAGCTGCAAGGCGACGTCGTCTTCGGCTCCACCGTCGATGTTCCCTTCGGGGCGCCGGAGCCCGAACCAGCATCCGCCCCCGATGAGCACGCTTCTCTCGTTCATCAGCTGGATCTGACGGAGCGGCTGCTGCGCCTCGCCGGAGCCGCCGCCAGCGCAACCCGGACCCGGCGGATCCGCGACGCCGCTCTGGACGGCGTAGCCCTTGACCAGTGCCGGTCGAGGGTCCAAGCCGAGCAGGCCCGAGTCCGGAAAGACTGGCTGCTGCGGCGCACGCTGCGCGGACTCGGCCATATCCCGCCCGGCTCCGGGATTCCGGCCCTCGAGGGAACCGACGTGTGGGCCCGGCTCCTAGGCATGTTCGAGGCGGCGGCCGGCCAGGCTCCGGGGACAGGACACACCGCCAGCCCCGCAGGACCACCCGCCGCCGGAGATCTAATGAAGAATCTCCCGGACCTCGTCCGTGGCCAGGAGCTCTCCGTCGTGCGCCTGATCGTCGCCAGCTTCGACCTGACACCCGCGGCGCGGAAAGCCGGGGTCCCCGGATGAACGGCTCCCTCGTGGAACAACTCCCGGCCTGGGGCGCGGTGGCAGCCCTCGCCGTGCTGCTGCTCGTCGCCCTGAGCGGGGCTGCCGCGGACGGACTCCTCACAGCCCGGGCCGAGGGTCGGCGCGGCGGCGGCTTCGCCCCGGTGGCGGAAACGGCCCGGCTGTTCCGGCAACGGCCTCGCGGCACCGTCGCGGCGGACACGCTGCTGCGGAAGGTCGGCGTCGTTGGCCTGCCGATCGCCGCGGCCTGAAGGTCGCCGTGCTGCCCGTCGGGGCGTGGGTGGTCTCGGACCTGGCCGTGGGTCTGGTCTGGTTCAACACGATGGACGTGATGGTCTGGGCGCTGGTGTGGTTGGCCGGCTGGGGGCCGAACAGTGTGCAGTCGCTGGTGGGCGGGTACCGGTTCCTGGCGCTGGCTCTAGCGTACGAGCTGCCTCTGATGTTTGCGTTGACGGCTCCGGCGGTCGCGGCAGGCAGCCTGCGGATGGCCGATATTGTTGCCGCCCAGGACGGGCTGTGGTTCGTGGTGTGGATGCCGGTCGCGTTCCTGGTTTTTTGCGCCGCAGTGCTGGCGTTTTCCCTGCAGCGGCCATTCACGGCTCCGCTCTCCCCCGACATCGCCGGCGGCGTACTCGCCGAGCTCTCCGGTGTGGAGCGGCTCCTGCTGCTGGCCGGGCGGTACACGTTGCTGGCCGCCGGAGCGGGCTTCGGGGTGGCGTTGTTCCTCGGCGGCGGGGCCGGGCCTGTCCTGCCGGGCTGGGCCTGGTTCCTGGTCAAAACACTGGCGCTCTTGTGGCTGCTGTTGGCCGTCCGGCGCCGCGTCCCGGCGCTCCGGCCGGAACAGCTCATGGCGCCGGCCTGGGTGGTCGGGCTGCCGCTGGTGCTGCTGCAGGTCCTCGTCGTCGCGGTCGTCGCCGTCGTGGGGAAAGGTTGAGTCGTGCTGAGTGCCATTCTGTTCATCGTCCTCGCCGTGGTGGCCATTGCCGCCGGCGTGATCGTGTTCAAGACCGACTCCATGGCGCGGGCCACCTACGCCCTCGCGGTGTCCTTCGTGGCCGTGGGAATCATGCTGCTGCAGTTCGAACTGGAGTACATCGGCGTCATCACGATCCTCATGATGGTGATGGAAATGGCGATCATGGCGATCTTTATGATCATGTTCATGGGCATGAACCCGGCCCTCATGCCGATGGACATGGTCCACAACAAAAAAGCATCGGCCGGGATCGCCGTCGGCGTGTTCGTGGTGCTGACCGCCGGGATCCTCCTGGCGGACTGGCCGGCCCGGCGCGGCGTACCGGCCGCCGACCTCACAGCCTCCCTGGGCGAGGCCATCATGGGATCCAAAATGCTGGTGATGCTGACCGTCAGCCCGGTCCTGTTCGCGACCCTCGTCTCGGCCCTGGTGCTCGCCAACCCGCGCGGCCGCTATGCGCCGTACCCGATGGTTCCGGATGAACCGAAAAACGACGACGACGGCGGGCACCAGGGCGGGGACGACAAAAACGACGGCGCCAGTCACGACTCTCATACGGGCCAGACGGACGGCGAGGGCCACGGCAACCACCACCAGCACCCGGGAGGTGCCCACTCATGACCCTGGAAATCGTTTTGATCGCGGCTGCCGGACTGTTCAGCGTGGGCCTGTACGGCGCGCTGTCGCAGCAGGTGGTGGTCATGGTGATGATGGGCCTGGAATTGATGATCAACGGCGTCATCCTCGCCGCGGCCGGGTTCTGGTGGTTCCTCGCCCCGGCGCCCGACGGCCAGGTGCTGCTGCTGGTGGTGATCGCGGCCATGACCGTTGAAATGGCAATGGGCTTCGCCGTGGCGACCCTGCTGCACCGTGCCCGGAACACCGATATGACCGAGATGGCCTCGGAGCTCTCCGGATGAGCGCGCTGCTGCTGTGGCTGGTCATCCTGCCGGCGGTGGCCGGGACCGGGACTAGCCGTCACCGGACGCCGGGCCGACCGTGCGGCGCCGGTCATCGCCGTCGTCGTCGCCGTGCTGGTGCTCGCCCTGGCGGGCCTGGCGGGCCTTACCGCGGCCGCGTCCGCCACGGACAGCGGGCCCGCATTGTCGGCACCGTTTATGGCCGGGTCCGCGTTCGGCGTCGAGGTCGACGCGCTGAGTGCGGTGCTGCTGCCGGCGGTTGCCGGTGTCACTTTGCTGGTCCTGCTCTTCGCGTCCGCTGCCGGGACCACGAACCCGGCCAGGTTCCACGGCCTCATGCTGATTTTCACCGCGGCCGTGCTGATCACCCTGACCGCGACGACCCTGCCCACACTGCTCTTCGCCTGGGAAATCATGGGCGCGGCCTCGTACGCGCTGATCGGCTTCCAGTGGTCCGAACAGCACCGGATGTCCTCCGGGCTGACGGCGTTCCTGACCACCCGCACGGCGGACCTGGGCCTGTACCTCGCCGCCGGTGCCGCCCTGGCCGGCGCCGCCCAAGCTGGAACAGGCGCAGCCGGATCAGGCCCGCGGACCGCCGCAGGCACCGAGTCCATGGCCCTGGCCGGGCTCGCCGGGCTGCCCGAACCCTGGCGGGACATCGCCGCGGCCGGGCTGCTGGCCGCGGGGCTGGGCAAGGCCGCGCAGCTGCCGTTCAGCTTCTGGCTGTCCCGGGCGATGGACGGGCCCAGCGCGGTCAGCGCCCTGCTGCACTCGGCGGCCATGGTCGCGATGGGCGGCTACCTGCTGCTGCGGGTCGAACCCTGCTGGCCGCGACCGGGTGGGCGGCGACCACCGCGGCCTGGGCCGGCGCCGCCACCGCCGTCGTGCTTGGCGTGGTGGCCGTTGCCCAGACGGACCTGAAACAACTCTTGGCCGCCTCCACCGCGGCGCAGCTGGGCTATGTGGTGATGGCCGCCGGCGTCGGGAACGCTGCCGGGGGCGCGGCGCACCTGATGGCCCACGCCGCCACCAAGAGCGGGCTGTTTCTCGCTGCCGGGGCCTGGCTCGCCGCGCTCGGGACCAAGAAGCTCGCCGGTCTGCGCGGGGCGGGTCGGCGCTGGCCGGTCCTCGGCGCCGGGTTTACCGTCGGGGCCCTGAGTCTGGCCGGGATCGCCCCGCTGTCCCTGTGGGCTACGAAGGACAACGTCCTCACCGCCGCGCTGGAGCACTCCGTGCCGCTGTACGTGGCGGGCCTGGCCGGCGCCGTCCTCGCCGCCGCCTACGCCGCCAAGGCCGCCGCCCTCATCTGGAAGCCGGTGCTGCCGGAAACCTCCGCCCTGTACGACGCCGAGGAGCCCGGCAACCGCCGGATCACCTCCGGGCAGACCACCCCGGTGCTGATCCTGGCCGCGGGCGCGTCCATCGCGGGGCTGCTGGTGTTCGGCCCCGGCGGCGATGCGCTGCGGGAGTCGCTCGACCGCGGCGCGCCGGGAGGCGGTGTGGAGTCCGGGCCGCTGGAACTGGCCGTTTCCGCCGCGCTGGCCCTCGCCGTCGTGCTCCTCGTCTGGCGTTTCTCCGCCCGCCTCCCCGCCCTGGGCCCCGCGAACGCGTGGCTGGGCATGGAACGCGCTGTTCACACCGTCGTCGTCCGCCCGGTCCTGGCCGCCGCACAGCACCTGGCCCGTTTCGACGACGCCGTCCTGGACCGCGGCGTCGAGCGCACCGCCGCCTTCGCACTCCGGGCCGCCGGCGGTGCCGCAGCAGCGGACGCCGTCCTGGACCGGGGCGTCGACGCGAGCGCCGAGGCTACGTCGCGGGCGGCGGGCGGCTCGGCGATTGTTGATACGAGAATCGACGACGGCGTCGAAACCCTCGCCCTGGCGGTCCGGCGCGCCGGCTCCGCCGCGCCGCGTCCGCAGACCGGCCAAGTCCATCATTACTACGTCCAAGCGGCCCTGGTCCTGGTGGCCGCCGCCGTCCTCCTGATCCTCGTGAGGTGAGCCTGCTTGCTCAGTCTTGTCATCCTTCTCCCCCTGGCCGCGGCGGCGCTGATCCTGGCGCTGCCCCGCGCCGAACGGGCCGCCCGTCTGGCCTTCGTGCTGGTGACCGCCGTCGAGCTGGTGCTTACCGGGGTCCTCTGGGCCGGGTACAGTGACCCGGGTCCCGGCGGGCTGGCCTATGAGGAGCAGCTGCGCTGGATCCCGAACGTGGGCAGCAGCTACCACGTGGGCGTCGACGGGCTCTCGCTGCCGTTGATCGTCCTGACGGCCGTGATTTTCCTGGCCTGCGCCATCTACGACTGGAACGACACGGACCGGCCGCGGCCCCGGGCGGCGCTGTTCCTGTTCCTTGAAGCCACCAGCGTGGGGCTGTTCGCGGCCCAGGACCTGATCCTGTTCTTCCTGTTCTTCGACCTGTCCATCGTGGGGATGTACTTCATCATCGCCGGCTGGGGTCACGGGGACCGGGCCCGCTCGGCGCTGAAGTTCTTCCTCTACACGTTCCTCGGCTCGCTGGCGCTGCTGCTCGGGTTTATCGGGCTCTACCTCGGCGCCGAACCGCACACCTTCGACATCCCGGAGCTGCTCCGCGCCGACGCGCTGCGGAACAATCCTGCCGGGGTGTGGGTGCTGGGGGCGATCGTTGTGGGGTTGGCGGTCAAGACCCCCACCGTGCCGTTCCACACCTGGCTGCCGCCCGCGCACACCGACGCCCCCGCCACCGGGTCCGCGGTCCTGGCCGGGGTGCTGTTGAAGATGGGCACCTACGGCTTCGTCCGGATTGCGATGCCGCTGCTGCCCGATGCGTGGCGGGCCTGGGCGCCGGTGCTGATCACCATCGGCGTTATCTCCGTCCTGTACGGCGCGCTCGTGGCCCTGGCGCAGAGCGACCTGAAACGGATGATCGCCTACACCTCGGTCAACCACATGGGCTACATCGTCCTCGCGCTCGGCGCCGCGGGAGCCGCCGGCGGCAGCGCGACCGCGGCACGGGAGACAGCGGTGACCGGCGCCGTGACGCAGATGGTCAGCCACGGCCTGATCACCGGGGCCTTGTTCCTCCTGGCCGGTGTCCTGCACCGCCGCGTCGGCACCTACAGCATGGGCGCGTTCGGCGGGCTCGCCGCACCCGCCCCGCGGTTCGCCGCGTTCTTCGCCGTGGGCGCGTTCGCCTCCCTGGGGCTGCCGGGCTTCAGCGGGTTCATCGCCGAGTTCCAGATCTTCGCCGGCAGCATCGGCACCGTCCCGCTGACCGCGCTCGCGCTGCCCGGCATCCTCATCACCGCGGCGCTGTTCCTGCGGGCGCTGCAGCGGGTCTTCACCGGGCCCCCCAAAGGCAAGTCCGCAGGTTTCCAGGATTTACGCCCGGCCGAGGCCTGGTCCGCGGGCGGCCTGCTCGTGCTCTCGGTGCTGATCGGGCTGTTCCCGGTCCCGCTGCTGGACGTCATCGCCCCGGCCTCGGCCGCGCTCGTCGGCGTGGCGGGAGGCTAGCCGCCGGTGGAGTCGATGAACTCAGGCGCCGACGCGCTGGGCCTCCTGCCGGAACTGTTCCTGCTGGCCGGGGCCGTTATTGCCCTGCTGACCGGATCGTTCACCGCCCGGGAGGGGCAGTGGATCAGCAGGGTCATCGCCGTGGTGGCCTTGACGGCGAGCGCCGTAGCCGCCGGCGTGGCCTTCGCCGCTGTTGCCTTTACCACTGGTGCCTCCACCGCCGGATCCATGACGGAGTCCATGACCGGGTCGATGGCTGAGTCCATGTCCGTTTACGACGGCAGCTACATCCTCGACGGCGGCACCGCCGCCGGGCGGCTGATCGTGGCGGTGTCGGCGCTGCTGGTGATCGCCCTCGGCGTTGATGAGCTCCGCGGGACCGCCCGGGAAAGCGAAACCTACGCCCTGATCCTGCTGGCCTCACTCGGCGCCGTGGTGCTGGCCGGCGCCGCGGACCTGCTGGTGCTGGCGGTGGGGTTCCTGCTGGCCAGCATCCCGCTCTACGCGCTGATCGGAATCGGCGGCACCAAGTCCGGGGCCGAGGCCGCCCTCAAGACCTACCTCCTCGGGGCGCTGTTCGGGATCCTGCTGCTGCTCGGGGTGACCGTGCTCTACGCGGTCGCCGGGACGACGACCTACGCCGGGCTCCGCGGCGCACTGGCGACGGCCTCCCCCGCCGTCGTCGGCGTCGGGGTCGTGGGTATCCTGGCGGGGCTGATGTTCAAGGCCGGCGCCGTGCCGGGTCATTTCTGGGTTCCCGACGCCGCCGAAGGATCCGGGACTGCGGCGGCGGCGTTCGCGACGACCGTGCCGAAGATCGGCGGCTTCCTGGCCGCCTACCGGCTGCTGGAGATGATGCCCGGCACGGTGCGCTGGCCGCTGCTGATCGCGTTGCTGTCCGTGCTCACCATGACGCTGGGCAACCTGGCCGCGTACACGCAGACGAACCCGCGGCGGCTGCTGGGCTGGTCCACCGTCAGCCAGGCCGGATACCTGCTCATGCCGATCGCGGTGGCCGGGTCCGTGCCGCTGGCCCTGCCGTCGCTCGTGGTGTTCCTCGCCGGGTACGCCGTCACCAACCTCGCCGCATTCGCCGTGATCGCCGCCTACCCGGACCGGAATGAGCTCCGCGCCTACGAGGGCCTGGCCGCGGCACGCCCCTGGCACGCCGTGGCCCTCGTGGTGGCCCTGCTCAGCCTGGTCGGGACCCCGCCGACCGCCGTTTTCCTGGGCAAACTCACGATCTTCACCGCCGCATGGGACGGCGGCTTCTGGTGGCTCACGGTCGCCGCCGCGATTAACACCGTGATCAGCCTCTTCTACTACCTGCGCTGGCTCGCCCCCGCGTTCCGCACCGCGTCACCGGACTCCCCCGGTGCCGGCGACTTCACCCCGAAGCCGTGGGCCGGCCGGACCGCCTTGGCCGGCGCCGTGCTGGTCCTGGTTGTGGGGATCGGGGCGGGGCTGGCCTGGGCGGCAATTTAGGGCTGTACACAACCGACCGCTCTGCACGCGTTCACGCGGCCGTGTGCCCAGTAGGTGCCGGTGCCAGCTACCTTGTCGGCTGTTGTTTCGACGTTGGCTCGGACGGATGTTTGCGTGGCGCCGGCATGCGAACTCCAGGCCAGTGCGGCAACGCCGGCGACGATGGGTGCGGACATCGAGGTTCCGTTGCCCACGTCGTAACCCTGAGAGCGGCCGTTCTGCGTCCCGAGGACAAACGGGTGGTTCGGGAACGTTGAGAAGACATTGACTCCAGGTGCTGCGACGTCCACCCAGCTGGCCCCATACGTCGAGAACGATGCTTTGGCGTCGGAATTGTCGGTAGCGGCGACGGCAATGACGTTGGGGTAGGCGCCTGGGTAGATCTTGGTTTGGTTGCCGCCGTTTCCTGCTGCGGCGACGAGCACCACGCCCTGGTTCCAGGCGTTATTGACGGCAGTTTCGAGGGTGCGCGACGCCTTCACTCCAATGCTCATATTGATCACCTTCGCACCAGTACCGACGGCCCAGTTGATACCGTTCGCCAGGCCTGAGCTGGATCCGACTCCGCTGTCGTTAAGGATTTTGCCGGCCAGGATGGTGCAGTCAGGGCAGACGCCTGCCACACCAATGGTGTTGTTCGCGGTGGCGGCGACGATGCCGGCGACGTGCGTGCCGTGGCCGTAATTGTCTTCGTGGGTGGCGGCATTGCTGAAGTTGGCGCGCGCAGAGACCTTCGGAGCGATGTCGGGGTTGTCGCTGGCGACCCCTGAATCGAGGACAGCAACTTTGATGCCGCTGCCCGTGGTGACGGTCCACGCCTCGACGGCGTCAACGTCGGCATCGACTTTGCCTCCGGCGACGGACAGGTTGCCGGAAGTATTGGTGAATGATTGGCCATTGTTTTCCAGAGCATACTGGCGGGGGAAGTACTCGTCCGCGGTGGCGGCAGTCACGAGTTCGTCCGGCTCGGCGTACTCTACTGCCGGGTTCCGGCCCAAGGCTTCGATGAGTTGGAGTTCTTTGCCGGCCGGTACCTTGATGAGTTGGGCGCCGGTGCTGCCGATTCCGGCGCCCCGGCTGAGACCATGCTGGCGCAGTACAGCGGCTGCAGCACGGTCGTCGTGGAACTTGACCATAATTTGCCCGGCAATGAATGATGGCTGGGCCGCCGCGTTGCCTGGGAGTGCAAAATTGATGGCGCCCAAGGCCATCACCAGCGCTGCGAAGCCGGCTGTGACAATTCTTTTCATGGGGTCATCTTGCTTCACCCTGCATTGCCTGGATAGAGGCCGGCGGCAAACCCAGCCCGCCCGGTTTCCCCACCTTTGGACCGGTCTTTCGGCGTGCCGCGCCGACTCGCCGGGCAATCCGCGGGATCGAGGATCAAAAGTGGGGAAACCCAGCGCTATCAGCCGGTTGAACCACCGGATTCTTAGGGGTGCTCGACCCAGCAGGCCAGGACGGTAGTGGCGATCTGGTAGGCGAATGCAGTGCGGGTGACACCGTTCGGTCCGACGGCGGCGGGCAGGTCAGAGGCGTCGACGGTCAAGGTCATGTTGTCTTTCTGGAAGACGACAGCCCCTCCGGCGGTCTCGTAGGCCGGGAATCCGAGGTTGGCGAGGCCCGCAATCGGCACCGCACCCGCGGCTGAGTCCTGCAGCGCATCAAAGTGTTGGCGCGCCGCTGCAGGATCGGCTGATTCCTTCACCGAGAGCTCGAAGTTTCCTTCAGCGAGATGATACGTACAAGTGAAGACGTTGTCGGCCCAGCTGCTGACACTGTGCGGCGCAGTGTCGAGGGCCAGGCTCGTGGCGATGTTCCCTTGCGTCTCGTCCCCGCACACCATGAGGGCGGCCTCCGACGGGCCCTCCCCCGCGGATTTGACCGTAGCCGGGGATTCGGCCGTAGCCGGGGATTCTGCCGGGGCAGCCGAGCCGGCGCCATGGTGGTGCCCTGAATGGCCCGCCTGGTGGGACTCCGATGCGGCAGGCGTCGCGGAGCCTGACTCGGCGGCTCCCGCGGCAGCGCATCCGGACAGTAGTAGCGACGCCACGGCCAGTGACCCCAGCCAGGAATTTCGGTATTTCATGTTGCTCGCCAATCCTTATGGTTTGTTATCCGTGGTGTGTTGCCCCGCGGCCACGGCACCGGCTGCGGGGCAACAACGTCAGGTTTGGAGCGTGGCGTAGACGACGTAGTTGTCGTCGAACAATCCGGTCGCCGGGTCATATCCATCACACGTGATCAGCCGCAGTTCGGCCGCAGAGGTGTTGCCGTAAACCTCGAGGGTCGGGAAATCGTTCTTGCTGTACGCGGCCGCGCGGTCAACGGCAAAAGTTGCGGTGGTTCCGTCGGCCCGCTGGACGGTGATGGGCGTTCCGGGTGTGAGGCTGCGGAGGTCCGCGAACACTCCGGGGCCGCCACCCACCGCGTTGACGTGGCCCAAGAGGACGGACGGTCCGCGTTCGCCGGGGGTGGGCGATCCGTTGTACCAGCTGGCTGGCGCTCCGGGGCCGTCCGGTGGGACCTCAAGGGATTTGTTTTCCCGCAGGCCCAGGCTCAGGAGTTCAGACTGGACGCCGATTGCGGAGATGGCCAGCGAGACCGGATCGGACTCCGGCAGAACCGCGGGAAGCTTCGCGTCCGTGGCTTGCGCCGGCGGTGCGCTAACTGCCGGCGCGGAAGGGGCTGACGCGGGGCTTTGGGATGCTGAGGAGGCAGGCGCGGCGCCGGAGCCGCCGTCGGACGTTTCTGCGTTACCTGCCGCGCAGCCGGCAAGGAGCAGAAGTCCGACCGCCGCGGAAACCACAAGGCCTCCGCGGCGGCCGAAATTCGTGATCGTCATGATGTCAGTCCGGGCAGCTTCGCTTAGGCTGCTGAACCGGCGTTGCGGCGGCGGACCACGTAGGCTCCGCCTGCCACGGCCGCGAGCACGAGGCCGCCGCCGAGCGCCAGGGTGCCGGCGTCCGTTCCGGCCGGAGCCTGTGCGACGCCGGTGTCAGCGCCACCTACCGGCATGGACATCTGGCCGGCGACCAGGGTTCCACACAGTGCCGGCGATGTTGCTGCCAGCGGAAGTGTGGGAGCCAGATCGCTCTTCGCGGCCTGGCCGGCCGCGCTCAGCGTGGCGGGGTCGAGTCCGTGGACGACGACGACGGCCGTCCCGGCTTCGAGAGCGGCTTTGGTTTCGGCGTTGAGTTCGAAGGTGCGGTCGATTGTGTAGCTGGCGCCCTGACCGGCGACCTTCAGGTCCAGCCCGGCGGCCGGGCTGGTGTCTCCGCTGGTGGAGAGCGTGGTGACGATGCCGCCGTAGAAGGGGGCGCCCTCGGTGGTGCTGATGACGGCGTCGCCGTCCTTGTCGGCGCCCGGGGCCGGGCACTCGCCCTTCGCTCCGCCGTGGATGTGCTGGACGTGCGGGTAGGGCGCATCCATGAAGGTCGGGGCCAGGCCGGAAACCTTCAGGACGGCGTGGGCCTGGTTTCCGGTCACGTCGACGGTGACGGTGCCGGACGCGGAGCTGCCGTTGATCTGGCCCAGGGTGGACTGGTAAGAATCATCGGCGGCCATGGCCGGAGCCCCGGAAAGGGCAAGGGCACCCAGTGCGAGGGTTGGTACGGCCAGGAAGCGAAGTGCCTTGTTCATGGAACAGTCTCCTAATGCAAGTGATGGGGTTCTATCAGGTTGGGACTGTAGTACTTCGGCGTGGTGCCCGGTTTAGATGGGTGCGGCTGTGAGTTGAATTACAGGAGCTAAGTGCGCCGTGAACTGGGCATTCATCCAGCCGGAGTCCAGGGAGGCCCAAAAGCGACGGATTCCGGAATCCCGTAAGCATCCAGCGGAACCTGCCAGCCCGTAACCAATCCGTTACCTTAAGTGATCCGAATCACTCAGGACCAGCGGGACCTCCTCACTGGCCATCAATTGACGAAGGCCCCACCCTGGCCCTGGACAGCAACGGCGACGGACGGCTCAACACGGTCGAGGGCATCCCCGCTTACGGCCCGGTGGTCGTGTCCCTGAACACCACCGGCGACACCACCCCGGCCAGCCTGCTGGCGGTGGACCGCTTCCCGGTCGCCAAGGACGGCAGCTATGACTACAAGCGCAAAAACATCAAGTTCACCGACGTCGCAGGGACCGGCTACCCCGGCAACGGCGGCACCGGAACAGCCAAGGACATCGCGGAATCCATCCGCGACGGCGAAGGCGTCCTGGTGATCCACGGCCTGGACTACAACGGCAACGGCATGTACGACTTCGGTACGGTCGGCGCCAGCGAACTCAACCCGGACCTGCCGGCCGAAGCCACCGACCCCGCGGCCTGCGGCGTCCTCCACCGCAAATAAGCGTCCGGGTGTCCTGACCCACCTTTCAGTACGACGGCGGAGCCGGTCACCTTCGGGTGACCGGCCCGTTCTCACCCCGTGATAAGCCTTCTTTCTTCCTGAGGTGAGTCCGGTCACACTCGATCTCACCAGCGAGGCGAGGAGGCAGGGAGAATCATGAAAGCCGTCCGGGTGCACAAGTATCACGAGGATCCGCGGATCGACGACGTCGACGTACCCGTCATCGCGGGCCCGTGGGACGTGATCGTCGAGATCGGCGCGGCCGGCCTGTGCCGGACGGACCTGCACGTGATCGAGGGCCAGTGGGACGCCGATCCAGAATCCGTCGCTGCCCTACATCCTGGGGCACGAAAACGCCGGCTGGGTCCGGGAGGTCGGCTCCGCGGTGACCAACGTGGCCCCGGGCGACACCGTCATCATGCACCCGCTGGTCACGTGCGGACTGTGCCTGCCGTGCCGGGCCGGCCAGGACTCGCATTGCGAGAATTCGACCTTTCCGGGCCTGAACGTCGACGGCGGCATGGCGGAGTTCATGCGCACCAACGCCCGGTCCGTGGTGAAACTGGATTCGTCCCTGCAGCCGGCGGAGATCGCTGCCCTGGCCGACGCCGGCCTCACCGCCTACCACGCGGTCCGCAAGGCGGTGCCGCTCCTGCCGCCGGGCAGCCACGCCGTCGTGATCGGCAGCGGCGGTCTCGGGCACATCGGCATCCAGTCGCTCAAGGCCCTCACCGCCGCCGAGATCACCGTCCTGGACCATTCCGACGCCGCCCTCGAGCTGGCCGCCTCACTCGGCGCCCACCACACGCTCAACACCGCCGACGACGCCGGGAAGCTGCTGGAAATCACCGGCGGCGGAGCGCACGTCGTCTTCGACTTCGTTGGCGAACACGGCACCGAGTCCCTCGGCATCACGGCGCTGCGGAACCGCGGAAGCTACTACAGCATCGGCTACGGCGGCGCGGTGAACGTGGACACCATCGAGATCATCTCCCGGGAAATCAGCATCGTCGGGAACCTGGTGGGCACCTACACCGACCTGGTGGAACTGATGACCCTCACCGCCCAAGGCCAGGTCACCCTCCACACCCAGGTCTATGACCTGGAAGATGCGGTCCAGGCCATGCACGACCTGGACAACGGCAAGCTCGTCGGCCGCGGCATCCTCGTCCCGCACCACAACAAATAAGACGCTTCACCGGCTCACCTGACAGAACAACAACAAGGGGAAAAACAATGGCGTATCCCGCAAAGTATTCCGCTCTTAACGCGTTACGGCTCACCGATGAGGCCCGGCGCACCCTGACCCGGATCATCCGGGTGGCCTTCCCGCACCCGGAGGTTCCGGACGGCCCTTACGAGCGGATGGCGGACAGGATCATCACCGAGACGGAGAACTCCACCTGGTTCCGGGTGGCCCTGACCCAGGGTCTGCTGACTCTGGACTCCCTGAGCGAGGAGCACTTCCTGGACCTCCCGGACGACCAGGCACTGGAGGTCCTCAAGCGCCTGGGCGACCTGGAGTTCTTCGGCTTTATCCGCCGCACCACCGTCCTGAACTTCTACGACGACCCGGAAGTCTGGGACATCTTCGGCTACGAGGGCGAGTCCTTTTCCAAGGGCGGCTATCTGCACCGCGGCTTCAATGACCTGGACTGGCTCCCGGAACCCCGCATCGAGGAGTCCGAGGAGCCCCTGACCGAGATCGGCCCGCTGGACTACGAGATCACCACCGCCGCCCCGGCACCCGCCGCGGCCGCACCCACCACCGCGGACCGCAGCAGCACCGAAACCACCGATGAACCGTTCGATGACCTCTTCAAGGGATCCGACACTGTCGAAGGAGCCACCACAGCATGACGCAGGAATCAGCAGCAGAACAGTCCGCCAGCTTTGCGCACGACGACGATTCCGTCGTCGTGATTATCGGCTCCGGTGCCGGCGGCGGCACCCTCGCCCATGAACTGACCGAAAAGGGCATCAAGGTCGTTGTCCTGGAAGCCGGCGGCTACCTGCGCAACGAAGACTATGAGAACCACGAGTGGCAGGCCTTCCACCAGATGGCCTGGCTGGACCCGCGCACCACGTCCGGGTCCTGGCGGATCGCCCGGGACTTCCCGAACCTGCCGGCGTGGATCGTCAAGGCCGTCGGCGGCACCACCACGCACTGGTCCGGGGCCACCCCGCGGTTCAAGGCGCACGAGTTCAAGGCCCTGAGCACGTACGGGCAGATTGACGGGGCCAGCCTGCTCGACTGGCCCATCACGCTGGCGGACCTGGAACCGTATTACGAAAAGGCCGAGGACAAGATCGGCAGCACGCACCGCAATGGCCGCAAGGCCCTGCCGGCGAACAACAACTACAAGGTCCTGGCCGCGGGCGCAGACAAGGTCGGCTACCGGCATTACGCCACCGGCCCCTACGGCACCAACGCCGAACCCTACGACGGCCGGCCGGCGTCCATCCAGGACGGCTTCAACTTCCAGGGCGACAAGAACAAATCCAAGTGGTCCACCATGGTCTCGGAAATCCCGAAGGCACTGCGCACCGGCAAGCTGGACCTGCGGCCCAACAGCCACGCCGTGCAGATCACCCACACCCCGGCCGGCAAGGCCGACGGCGTGCTGTACATCGACGCCGACGGCCAGTTGCAGGAGCAGAAGGCCCGGATCGTGGCCGTCGCCGGAAACGCCATCGAAACGCCGCGGCTGCTGATGCTTTCCAGCTCCCCGCTGTTCCCGGACGGACTCGCCAACTCCTCCGGCCAGCTCGGCAAGAACTACATGCGCCACACCACCGGCTCGGTCTACGCCAAGTTCGACAAGCCCGTGCACATGTACCGCGGCGAGACCATGGCCGGGCTGATCGCCGATGAGTCCCGGCACGACCCCAGCCGCGGATTCTCCGGCGGCTACTACATGGAGACCATCGCCTTGGGACCGGCGTTCCTGGCCAGCTTCGCCGATCCCGGCGCGTGGGGTCCGGGCTTCGCCTCGCTGCTCGATGACTACCAGAACACCGCAGGGATGTGGATCGTGGGCGAGGACATGCCGCAGGAGTCCAACCGGATCACGCTGAACACCTCGGTCAAGGACAACCTGGGCCTGCCGGTGCCGAACGTGCACTTCGATGACCACCCGAACGACGTCGCGATGCGCAACCACGGCTACCAGCAGGGCTCGCTGCTCTACGATGCGGTGGGCGCGATCTCTTCGCACCACACTCCCCCGTACCCGTCCACGCACAACATGGGCACGGCCCGGATGAGCGAGCGGCCCGAGGACGGGGTGGTCAACGGCTTCGGCCAGACCCACGATGTGCCGAATCTGTTCGTCTCGGACGGCTCGCAGTTCACCACCGGCGCCGCGGCGAATCCGACCCTGACGATTGTGGCCCTGGCCATCCGGCAGGCGGACTACATCGCGCAGCAGATGGCGGCCGCGAAGATCTAGGCGGACGGGATGCCGGGTCAGTTGCGGTGCGGCAGGACCGACGTCGCACGCAACGCCCGGCTGACCCGGTCGGCGGTGTCGCGCAGCAGCGGCGCCACCGCGGCGGCGCGGCGGTCGAAATCGGCGGCATCCATCGACACCGCCACGGAGCCGACGATCTGCCCGGCCGCGTTCATGACCGGGGCTCCGAGGCAGGACGCGCCCAGGATGAACTCTTCCCGTTCCTTGGCGATCCCGTCCTCCCGGACCCGCTCGAGCTCCTCTTCCAGCTCCTCCACGGTGCTCAGCGTGTGGTCGGTCATGGAGGGCATGCCGTGGCGGGCGAGGTAGGTCCGGCGCCGGTCGGGGTCCATGCCGGCGAGCAGGATCTTCCCGAACGCGGTGGCATGCGCGGCGTCGTTGAAGCCGAACCCCATCGGGGTGATCCGGCGGTGCGCCGGGGAGTCGACCACGTGGGCGACGACGATGTGGTCACCGCGGTGCACAGCGTAGTAGGCGGCGGCTTCGCCGCGGGAGTGCAGTTCCAGGATCAGCCGGGCCACGGCCGAGGGGGTGCCGACCTGCCGGCGCAGCGAGGTGTCCAGGGCATGGACTTTGTAGCCGAGGGCGTAGCGGCTGTCGTCCTTGAGGTGGACCAGGTGTTCGGATTCGACCAGGGTCTTCAGCAGCCGGTAGACCGTCGGCACCGGAATGTCGAGCGCCGCGGCGATTTCCTTCGCGGTCAGGCCGCGCTGGTCCGAGGCCACAACGTCGAGCAGGGCAAAAGCCTTCTGCACCGACGCCATGCCGGTGAATGCATCATTGCGTCCCATGGACCCATCTTGACGCTAAGGAGGGGACAAACCAAAGTTTGCCCCCTCCTGCAGAACCAGCAACCGGCGGATGCCGGTTAGTTGACGGTGAGTTCGCCCATCCGGCCCCAGCCGTTGGATTCGATCTTCTCGCTGATGATCTCCGGGGTCTCCGTCAGGGCCTGCGGCATATCCTTCATGGCCTGCACGAAGTGGGCGCTGTTGACGTGGTCCCCGGCGGCGTCATCCTTGAACGCCTCGACCAGGATGAACTCGTTGGGGTCCTCCACGCTGCGCGACCAATCAAACCAGAGGTTGCCGGGTTCCTGGCGGGTGGCCTCGGTGAAGTCCCGGGTCAGGTCCAGCCAGCGGTCTGCCCAGTCGGGCTTGACCTTGAATTTAACGACGATGAAAATCATGCGCTTGTGCCTTCCAGCTCGAGTGCACTACTGCGGATGCGCGGTGCTGTCCCAGCAGTCTGCCGGGCAGCGGCCGCCGATCCAAGACGGGTTATCACGTGGTGATAACCCCCGGCGCGCAATACCGTAACACCGCCCTAGGCTGGGGTGACACCCATCACACGATCAAAGGAGATCCTGATGTCCGAGTCAAGCCAGATGCCCGCTGCACCGGTCCGCACCATGATCAGCCCGGGCCGCTATGTCCAGGGCAAGGGCGCCATCAGCCGGCTCGGTGAGTTCCTCGCCCCACTGGGCAGCAAGCCGCTCCTCGTGGCCGATGACATGGTCTGGGGCTTCGTGGCCCACGAGGTCGAGGTGTCCCTCGAAGTCCGCCAACCTGCCCACCAACCGTGTCCTGTTCAACGGCGTACCCAGCGCCAAGGAAGTGGACCGGCTCAGCGGACTCATCAAGGAGCACGGCTCCGACGTGATCGTGGCCCTCGGCGGCGGTTCCACGATCGACGCCGTCAAGGCCGCCGGCTACGCGTCCGGGATCCGCTGGGTCACCGTCCCCACGGTCGCGTCCACGGACGCCCCCACCTCCGCGCTGTCGGTGATCTACACCGAGGACGGCGTGTTCGAGGAGTACCGCTTCTTCCCGAAGAACCCGGACCTGGTCCTGGTGGACACCCAGCTCGTGGCCAACGCGCCGGCGGCGTTCCTGGCCGCCGGCGTCGGCGATGCCCTGGCGACGTGGCTGGAAGCCCGCGCCACGCACCAGGCGTTCGCGGCCACCATGGCCGGCGGGCTGCCCACCCTGACCGGCACCGCCCTGGCCAAACTCTCCTGGGAAGTGCTGTGGGAGAACGCGCTGCCCGCACTCGACGCGGTCCGGGAAAACCTGGTCACGCCCGCCGTCGAACGCGTCGTGGAGGCCAACACCCTGCTCTCCGGCCTCGGGTTTGAATCCGGCGGCCTCGCGGCCGCGCACGCCATCCACAACGGGCTGACCGCCGCAGCCCAGACACATGGGCTGGCGCACGGGCAGAAGGTCAACATCGGCTCGCTCACCCAGCTGGTCCTGGAGGGCGCGCCGAGCGCGGAGATCCGCGACTTCGTCGAGTTCACCACCCGGGTGGGGCTGCCGAACACGCTCACCGAGGTAGGGCTGAAGGTCGACGACGACGAGGACCTGCGCCGGGTCGCGGAGGCCGCTACGGTCCCGGGCGAGACGATCCACAACATGCCCTTCGACGTGCCGGTCGGCGACCTGACGAGTGCGCTGAAGTCGATCGAACGGCTCTCCCGCGGCATCCGCGAGCGTGCCGGCCTCGCCGAGCCGCAGCCCTACCACGCCAAGCACTGACACCGCCTGACTAAGGAGTCCCGCCCGATGCTCACCGCGCTCCGCGCCGCCGTCGCCGATCCGGCGCGGGTCTTGACCCGCGCCATCGACCTGCACGCCAACGCCCACGATGCCTCCCACTTCCTGCTCATCCCGCAGGCCGTGGTGGTGCCGTCCTCCCCGGCGGAGGTGGGCCGCCTGCTGCAGGCGAGCGCGGCGCAGGGGGTGCCGCTGACGTTCCGGTCCGGCGGGACCAGCCTCAGCGGGCAGGCGGTCACCGACGGCGTGCTGGTGGATGTGCGGCGGAACTTCCGGGAGATCGAGGTGCTCGACGGCGGCGCCCGGGTCCGGGTCCAGCCCGGCGTCACCGTCCGGGCGGTCAACGCCCGGCTGGCCCGGTTCGGCCGGAAGTTCGGCCCGGACCCGGCCAGCGAAGCGGCGTGCACGATCGGCGGGGTGATCGCGAACAACTCCTCGGGGATGAACTGCGGCACGACGGACAACACCTACCGGACGCTGGAATCGGTCACGGTGGTACTGCCCAGCGGCACCGTGATCGACACCGGCGCCCCGGACGCCGACGCGCGGCTGCGGGCCCTGGAACCGGACCTGCACGCGGGACTGGCCCGGCTGGGACGCCGGGTGGCCGCGGATCCGGCGTCGGCGGCGGAAATCCGGCGGCAGTTCTCGATGAAGAACACCATGGGCTACGGGCTGAACTCGCTGCTGGACTTCGAGCGCCCGGTGGACATGCTCGCGCACCTGATCGTGGGCAGCGAGGGGACCCTGGGCTTCATCGCCGAGGCCGTGTTCCGGACGGTGCCGGCCCTGAAGCACGCGAGCACCGGGCTGCTGATCTTCCCGGACCTGTACGCAGCCAACGCCGCACTCCCGGCGCTCGTGGCCGCCGGCGCGGCCACCCTGGAACTGATGGACGCCCTATCCCTGAAGGTGGGCCGGTCGCTGGCCGATGCGCCCGCCGTCGTACGGGACCTGGACGTCCGGGATCATGCGGCGCTGCTGGTGGAATACTCGGCCGAGACCCCGGAGCGGCTCGCGGAACTGCGCGGCGGCGGCGACGGCCTCCTGGGGTCGCTGGGGCTCAGCGCCCCGGCCGCGTTCAGCACCGATCCGGTCCGCCGGGCCCAGCTCTGGCACCTGCGCAAAGGCCTCTACGCCACCGTGGCCGGGGCACGGCCGCTCGGCACCACGGCGCTGCTGGAGGACATTGTGGTCCCGGTCCCCCGGCTGGGCGCCACCTGCCAGGCGCTCGCCGGGCTGTTCGCGAAGTACCGCTACGAGGACAGCGTGATCTTCGGCCATGCCAAGGACGGCAACATCCACTTCATGCTGACCGACGGCTTCGCGAGCGCCGAGCAGTTGGACCGCTACAGCGCGTTCACCGAGGACCTGGTGGACCTGGTGCTCGGCGAGGGCGGTTCGCTCAAGGCCGAGCACGGCACCGGTCGGGTGATGGCCCCGTATGTGCGCCGGCAGTACGGGGATGAGCTGTACGAGGTGATGCGTGAGATCAAGCGCTTGTTCGACCCGCGGGGCATGCTCAATCCCGGGGTGCTCCTGGACGAGGACCCGCTAGCCCACCTGCGGCACATCAAGACGGCACCGGCCGTGGCCGAGGAAGTGGACCGCTGCGTCTCCTGCGGCTACTGCGAACCGGTCTGCCCCAGCAAGGACCTCACCCTGACGCCGCGGCAGCGGATCGTGACGCTCCGGGCGATCGAACAGGCCCGGCTCGACGGCGACACCGCCTTGGTTGAGCGGCTGGAGCGGGATTACGGGTACGAGTCCGTTGAGACCTGCGCGGTGGACGGAATGTGCCAGACGGCCTGCCCGGTGGGGATCAACACCGGTTCGCTGGTCAAGCGGCTGCGCCGCAACGACGCCGGGCCTGTCGAGAATGCCGTCTGGAAGGCCGCCGCCGGGCACTGGGGCTCGGTGACGAAGGGCGCCGGGCTGGCGCTGACCGTGGTGGCGAAGGCCCGGTCCGCGGCGCCGGCCGTGGCGGGGCCGCTGATCGAAGGGCCCAACCGCCTGGCCCGGGCCGTGCTCGGGCCGGACACCGTCCCGCTGCACTCCGCCGAACTGCCCGCCGGCGGCCCGGCCCGGAAACGCCCGGCGCCCGCCGCGGCGCCGGAGGCCGTCTACTTCCCGGCGTGCGTGCAGACGATGTTCGGCCCGGCAGGATCGTCGGCCGGCGACGGCAGCGGCCACGGAACCGCGCGGGGCAAGGGGGTCCAGTACAGCTTTGAGCAGCTCTGCGACCGCGCCGGCATCACGCTGCTGGTCCCGGCGGGGATCGACGGGCTGTGTTGCGGCACGCCGTGGTCCTCCAAGGGCCTGTCCGCCGGGCAGGAGAGCATGCGGGCCAGGACCCTCGGCCGCGCTCCGCGCCGCGACGCGGGACGGGGAGCTCCCGGTGATCTGTGACGCCTCCTCGTGCACCGAGGGGCTGCTGGCCACGATCGAGAGCGAGGCCGCAGTTCCCGGCCGACGCCCGCTGCGGGTGCTCGACGCCGTGGCGTTCGCGGCCGAGCGGATCCTGCCCCGGCTGCCGGACTACGAGAAGCTGGACTCCCTGGCGCTGCATCCCACGTGTTCCTCGACCCGGCTGGGCCTCGGCCCGGCGTTGGCGGCGGTGGCCGGAGCGGTCGCCGCTCGGGTGGAGGTTCCGGAGAACTGGGGCTGTTGCGCCTTCGCCGGGGACCGCGGCATGCTGCATCCGGAGCTGACGGCCTCCGCCACCCGGAAGCAGGCCGCCGAGGTGGCCGCGCTCGGCGCCACGGCCCACGCGTCCTGCAACCGCACGTGTGAACTCGGCATGACCCGGGCCACCGGCAGCGAGTACCAGCACGTGCTGGAGCTGCTCGAGGAACGGACCCGCTAACCCGCCCTGCCCCGGCCTGCTCTGCCCTGCCCGTCTACCGCCAGGGGTGCGCCGGCGCCGGTTCGCTGCCCGTCATGCCTGCGAGCATCGTGCGGTTACGCGCCCCGGTTTTGCGCAGGATCGAACCCACGTGCTTTTCCACGGTCTTCACGGAGATGCCGAGTTCCCGGGCGATCTGCTTGTCCGCCATGCCCCGGATCACCATGTCGCGGACCTCTTTTTCGCGGGTGGTGAAGGCCTCGGCGCTCTGCCCGGGTTCCTCGCCCGTGGAGCCCATGAGATGGTCGAAGATGTCTCCCTCAACCAAGGCCTGGCCCTGCCCGGCGGCCACAAGGATCCGGGCGATGGTGTCGCCGCTGGCCCGCCGGTTGATGAACCCGCGCACCCCGGCCTGCCGGGCCGAGCGCACCTGCTCCACGGTGGGGTTATCGGTCAGGACCACGACGGCGACGCCGCCATCGAGGTCGCGGATCCGGCCCAGGACCCCGCCGGCGTCCTGGTGCACCATGTCCAGGTCCACCACGATCACGTCCGGACGCAGCAGTTCGAAGGCGTCGCACAGCTGCTCGGCCGAGGTGACCTCGGCGGTCACCTGGATCGCAGGTTCCGCGATGCTCAGCAGCCGGACCAGGCCTGCGCTGATGACCGGCTGGTCGTTGGCAATCAGGATCTTCCAGTGTGGCTGCTTTGATGCCTCCGGCTCCGGGGCGCGGTCCGGCAGGGTGGCCCGGACCCTGGTTCCCCACCCCGGGGTGGTGTCGATGTGCAGGTCGCCGCCGAGGTGGACGGCGCGGGAGGTCATGCCGTGCAGGCCCAGGCAGCCGGCGGGCAGGGCGGCGTGGTCCCCGTGCGCGGCGGCAAGGTCAAAGCCCTGCCCGTTGTCCTCGACGACGACGGCGAGCGCCCCGCGCTCATAGATCAGCCCGGCACGGACGGTCGTCGCCCGGGCGTGGGTCACCACGTTGTTGAGCGCTTCCTGGACAATTTTGAATGCCTGGTGCGCGATCTCGGGGGCCAACGGGCGGGCCTGGCCGATCACGGTCAGCTGCGTTGTTGCGCCGGACATCGACTCCACCCAGGCCAGCTCCGCCGCGACCGCTTCATCCAGGCTCCGGCCCGCGAGCGCCGCCGGTCCCATGCCGAGGACAGTGCGGCGGGTCTCGGTGAGGGCGTCGTGGGCGATGGTCCGGGCGGCGCTGAGGTGCGGCGTGACGGTCTGTTCGCCGCCGTCGAGCCGGCTGGCCCGTTCCGCCTCATCCAGGCTAAGCAGCAGGGTCGCCAGAGACCGGCCGACGGTTTCGTGGACGTCCCGGACGGCGCGTTCGCGTTCGGCGGCGATGGCGGCCTCGCGTTCCCGGGCCGAGGCCTTGGCGTGCAGCTCGGAGTTGGCCAGCGCAATCGCGGCGTGGCTGGCGAAGACCTCGGCCAGCACGGCTTCCTCGGGGGTGAAGACGCGGTGTTCGTCGGGGCTGAACACGATAAAGGCACCCGTGATCTGCTCGCCCCAGGTGATGGGCACGCCCATCACGGCGCAGTTCCACCGCGGATCCGTCGGCGGGATGTGCCCGCGTTCAATGCTGCTGTAGGAGTCCAGGATGACGGTGGACCGGCTGCGCACCACCTGCCCGGTGAAGCCCTCCTTGAGGGAGAAGGTCAGGCCTTCCTGGCACCCGACGCCGATGTCCACCTTCTTGGTGTAGGTGCCGCTCGGCTTCGTTGACGAGCGCGATTGAGCCTGATTCGCATCCCAGCAGGGACGTGGCGTGGCCCAGGATCCGGCCCAGCAGCGGCTGCAGCTCAAACCGGCCGGCCAGGTCGCGGGCCAGGGCGGCAACCGAATCCAGCTTGTGCTGCGCGTCGTTGACGGTGTGCAGGCCACGGATCAGGGTGTCCGATCCCGGCTCGACTTCTGTCATGTTCGTCCTCCTTGACGAACCGCGCGCCGCAGGTCATGCGGCGTCTGCGGTGCTCATTACCACCATAATGACACCCCTTCGCTTCCTTTCGCGTGCGGGATATCCCGCACCGTCGAGTCGGGGAAATCCTCATACCGCGGTGGCGGTGTTGGTGGTTTCGTGGAATGCAGTAAGTACCCGGACCGCGGAGCACCGCGCCGGAGACGTCGGCAGCACAGCGGAGGGAAGACTCATGGCCCGTATCGGGATCCTGACCAGCGGCGGCGACTGCCCCGGGCTCAACGCCGTGATCCGCTCCTGCGTGTTGCGCGGGATCCGGGTCCATGGCGACGAGTTCGTCGGGTTCACGGACGGCTGGCTCGGGCTCGTGGAGGGCAACACCATCAACCTGGATTGGATGAGTGTGCGCGGCATCGGGAACCTCGGCGGGACCATCCTCGGCACGTCGCGGTTCAGCCCGGTCGGTGATGGCGGCGGCGTCGATCGGATTCAGGCGAACCTGCGCGCCGAGGGCTTGGACGCGCTGATCGTCATTGGCGGCGAGGGCACCATGGCCGCAGCCAAAATCCTCAGCGACGCGGGCATCCCGATCGTCGGTGTGCCCAAGACCGTGGACAATGACCTCTCCGCCACGGACTTCTCCTTCGGCTTCCACACGGCCGTCGAAATCGCTACGGAGGCGATCGACCGGCTCAAGACCACCGGACAATCCCATCACCGCTGCATGATCGCGGAAGTGATGGGCCGGCACGCCGGGTGGATCGCACTCTATGCCGGGATGGCCACCAGCGCCCACGCAATTCTGATCCCGGAGCAGACGGCCACCCTGGACGAGATCTGCGAGTGGGTGGAGGGCCCGTTCAAGCGCGGCCGGACCCCGCTCGTGGTGGTCGCGGAGGGGTTTATCTCGGCGGAGATGACCGCGCCGCACTCGGACCGGGGTCTGGACGGATTCAACCGTCCCCGGCTGGGCGGGATCGGCGAGCGGCTGGCCCCGGTGATTGAGGAACGCACCGGCATTGAGACGCGGTCGACGACGCTGGGACACATCCAGCGCGGCGGCGCCCCGAGCGCCACGGACCGGGTCCTGGCCACCCGGTTGGGGCTCGCCGCCGTTGATGCCATCCATGAGCGGGCTTGGGGAAAGATGGTCGCGACCCGCGGGGATGAGATTGTCCGGGTAAGCCTGGCCGACGCGATCGGCAAGCTCAAGACCGTCCCGCAGCGCCGCTACGACGAGGCTACGTACTTGTTCGGGTAGACGCCGCTTTGACATTGCCGGGGTGCGTCCGGACGAATACGGTCCTGACCCGGGCCAGGCCGGTGACTGCTCCAGTTGCCAGCCCTCCCCCAACGCGTGATGACGCATCGAGGCTGGATAACGGCAGATTCGGCCCGGCCGGGAGTCATGCTGGGAAATCCTTCCTCCCCGCCCGCCGGTAGCTAGCCATCTTGGCTTTGGGTCGGTTCCGTTCCGCTACCGCGAAGCTCACCATTTGCTTCCGGCGGCGAAATAGTTCATCTTCCACAAGTTCCAGAAGCTGCTGCGCCGTCTCGGAATCCCCGGCTACGACGCACTGTAACAAGGCGGCACGGAGTCGTTGGAGGTCCAAAGTGGGGACCAGCGGCCACCTACGGAAAGTCTGAAAGATACGGTCCCCCGGGTACTGCGCAGGCGTGGCGTCACTCATGAGGCCACCGCACTCTGCGGTCTCGCAAACAAGCGGGCGGGGACCTTTACAGCGGAATTTCCAGTCATAGGGGGACGCTCTCGCTAGCGAGGGAAGCGGCCGCTGCCTGACCATTCTCAGGTTATCCATTCGCGCTCTGTTTGGGAACCTTCGCCTGACTCGGCCGGTGCTGGCTCTCGCTAGCTTCTGCGGCTATCCCAACCGGCAACCTCAGGCTGCTAATCCTCGTCGAAGGGGGTGTCGATTTCTTCTTCGCCGGAAATGGAACGGATCAGGCTCGCGGCAACATCCCTGAGCTTGACATTTCTCGTGTTGGAAGCCCGGACGAGAAATTCAAAAGCTTCGCTTTTGGTGCACCTGTTCTGGGCCATGATGGCGCCAATTGCCATGTCGATTGTGGTCCGGGAACGCATCATTTCCGTGAGGTCATTGCGGGACTCACGCAATCTGGCTATGACCAGGGCCAGCTTCAGGGACCGGGCAGCAATGTTCGCGAAAGCTTCCACTGTTTCGATGTCCGCCGGGCTGAAACCCTGAGCGCGGTCCGAGTATAGGTTGAGGACTGCTAGGGCTTCGCCTTCGAGGCTCAGCGGAATCGCCAGGACGGATCGGACCCCCTGGGCGGCCGCCGAGATAGCGTATTCGGGCCATCGACCGTCGCCTGGGAGGTCTTGAACCAGCAAAGGTTTTTCCAACTGGAGCGCCGTCAGGCACGGCCCCACACCAATACGGTTCTGCATCTCATCCAACGCCCTGGCCCGCGCTCCGCTCGCCGCGGCGACGGAGGGCCGCCGCCGGCGAACCACCGTGATGCCGCATTCAACCTGGTTTTCCAAGCTGGAACACCGTTCGGCCGCCATGATGGCCAGTTCAGCGAGGAAATCCGATGCCTCCTCATATTTGAGCACCAGGTCCTGAAGCGTGGAGGAATCCGTCTTGGCCCGGGCGTCATCCAATGTTTCCACGGCGTCGTCCACCCCGCCATTGCCTTGTAGTTCCACCATTGCAATCTCCTCGACCTCCGGTTGGCGCCCTAGCACCAATGCGCCTCAACCTACCCGCGGAGACAGCCGCCCGACCCCGAGTCCGGTGCTGCCCCTCTTCCATAATAAATAAAGCCATCGCCGCGTGACGCGGCGCCTTGGCAGCAATTTCCCGACGCCTGCAAACGTTCCGAATTCGCTCAGTGTCTTTCCATGCCGCGCGGGTCTTCGTCTTCACCTTTGGCTGGAACCTTTAGTCCCTCCAGGATGTCCCGGGCTATGTCGTGGACCGGCCGGTTGCTGACCTGGGCCGCCTGGTGCAGGACTTTCAGCGCCTGCTCCCGTCCGCCGCGTGTCTGGATCATGATCAGGGACACGGCGGCGTCCACCACCGCGCGTGACTGCAGGGCGTTCCGGAGATGATCCGGATAGGAGCCGGGCGCGTGCACCCGCAGGGCCAGGCGCAGAATCCGTGACATGGAGTCGGCATGGTGTTCGATTGCCTCGACCACGTCCGGCTCGAAGGAGGACAGATCAGGCGAATAACAGTTCAGCGCCGCCATGTACGGTTTTTCGACCTGGATCGGGACGGCGAGGATGGACTTGATTCCGGCCCCCGCAATCTCCTCGGCGTAATGGCGCCAGCGGTAATCCGCGGCCAGGTCCGGTATCAACACCCGGTGCTGTTGCCGAAGTGCCGTCAGGCAGGGCCCGTCGTCGAACTCATACTGTTTTTCATCAAGGCGTTTGGCCTCGTCGGTGCTGCTCGCCACCGTGGCGGGCCCGGTCTCACGCTCCACCGTGATGGCGCACAACAACGGCGTGCCCGCGCGGCCCAGCAGTGAGGCTGAAATTGTGGTCAGGCCTAAGAGGAACTCGGCGAAGCTCGGACTGTCGAGTAGGAGATCCTGAAGCTGCTCCGACGTTGGTAGGTCGTTCATGCCGGCCATGCGGCCCCGATCGATTGCATCGTCGGCGCGGTCCGTCGACTGTCGGCTTGGTGCTCGGTTGCGCACCCAACCCGGATATTCCCAGCAGCACACAAGGCCTGACACTTCTTGATTACTACTTTCGACGTTACTCGCAGTATGAGAGGTTTGACCGCGCCGGGATCGATCAGTTGTCGTCGCCCGTTCCTTCCGGGCCTGCGGCGTCCTTCCCGCCGTCGCTCTCCGCTCCACTTCGCTCGGCGCTGCGCGGGGTGGCCGCGTCACCGGTGTGGCCGCCGTCGAACTCGTCGCCATAGGGGGCATGGGGGCGGGGGGTGTCTTCAATCAGCTCGTTTGCGGCCATGGCCAGCAGATCCCGCTGCAATGGTGGCAGGGAGAGAAGGCCCTGCACGTAGGCCTCCACTTCATACTCGCCGGCATCTCCCGCTATTCCGAAGTAGCGCAGCCACAGCTCGGAGACGGGAATGCCGGCCGCGTAAATTGCATCACGGAGCCTGCGGCGCTGCTCCGGTTCGTTGGGGTCAAAACCCATGAGTCGATCCTCTACTCCCCGGCACCCGTCGCGCCGGTGACCAGTCCAGCACTCAACTTCGCCAAGGTCACGTCCTCGGACCGGGCGTCCCGCAGCAGTTGCTGCAGGGCAGCTTCGTGGGTGATGCCATGGCGTTCCATCAGCATTCCGCATGCCCGGTTCACGAGGTCGCGGGTATACAGGGATTCCTGCAGCGCCGCGGTCATCCGGTGCGGGGCGTCGCTGGCCTGTATGTGGGAAAGCAGCGTCGCTGCCGGGCCTGCGAAGAGGCTCAGAACCCGGCCGCTGTCCGCGTCGTAAGTGCCTGGGAGCCCGCCGTACATCTTGAGGGCACCGAGGGAGACTTTGCCCGCCAGGAGAGGCACGCTGACGACGGAACGGACCGGCAGCCCGGCCACAGCGGCCGACCACTCCCGCCAGCGCCCGTCAGCCGCAATATCCTCCACCAGGACGGTTTCTTCCGCCGCCCAGGCGGTAAGGCAGGGGCCTTGGCCGGTTTCATACTGTGCCGCGTCAGCCCGCTTTACTACGGTGTCCGTGTAGCCGCTGCTGATCCGCCGTCCCCGGGCATCGAGCAGGGACACGCCGGCCCCTATGGTGCCGGGCAAGGACTCTTTGACGGCCTGCGCCAGGGACTGCACGGCGCGGTCCACCTTGCGCTCCGTCAGCAACAGTCCGCGGATTCGGGCAATCACACCAGTCAATTCATCCAGCGGGAGCTGCTGCACTATTAGCCCTCGATCTTTCGTCCTCGGCCCGTCTGCGGGTCGGCGACCCGGCGGCTATGACCAGCTTATTCCCGAATCTGGTTTGCCGGATCTCCCCGGCTTTGGTGGCGCGTTCGGGCGCGCCGCGGCAATTTGCCGGAGTGTCGGAGGAATTCGAGGGCAAAAGTGGGGAAACCGCGACCAAACCGCGGCCCGGGACGCTCCCGTCCCCGGCGGCTAGGCGTCCGGCGTGGGCCGGATTTCCTGGATGACCCAGCGGTTGCCGTCCGGGTCGCTGAGGAAGGCGAAGGCGAATCCGCCCATGTCCTGGGCTTCGCTGACGGGGGCTCCGCGGCGAAGCAGTTCGGTGCGCGCGGCGTCCATGTCCGGCACCACCAGCTGGAGGCCTTCAAGGGAGCCCGGGACCATGCCGGTCATGCCGGTGCCGATGACGATCGAGCAGTGCGATCCCGGCGGCGTCAGCTGCACCACGCGCATTCCCGGGATGTGTTCGGCATCGTGGTCCAGGTTGAAACCCGAGCTGATCGGTGTAGAAGGCCTTGGCCTTGTCGACGTCGGAAACGGGCACCTGCACAACTTCAAGTCGGAGTTCCATGAACGTCACCTTATGTGACCGGCCATGCCGGCGGGAACGACATGAGCCGGAATCATTTCCGGACCGCAACCGTTAATTCTTAAGTGCCAACGTTAGATAGGAGGAACGGGATGACAAGGAAGATCGAGACCGTCGAAGACGATGCCGGAAAGGTCACAACCTACCGGCGTCACCCCAACGGCGGCGGCCTGTTAGGACCCGGCGCCCATGCTGACGAGACCTCGTTTATTGCGGCGTCAACGTATGTCGAGGCCGGCGCCCGCCTCGGCTCCGGGTGCAGGATTGGCCGTGGCAGCTGGATTGACCGGCACGCCGTTGTCGGCGATCACGTTTTTATCGGCGACGACGTGTACGTGGGCCGTGGAACTGCCGTGGGCGACAGGGTCCACATCGGCAGCCACTCGCGGATCGGGGCGGGGGCGCTCATCGGCTTCGGGATCCGGCTGCACGGGGACAGCGCAGTGCCCGACGGCGCGCATATCGCCGACGCCAGGCCATCGCGCCTCGTCACGGCGCGGACCCGCAAGGCTGACGGACCAGCCTCACGGGCCGCGGCGTAGGTTAGCGGCGGGGCGGAGGTTAGCGGAGGTTAGTCCGGGTCCTGGACGTGTCCCGGGTGAGCAGGAGTGCCAGGGCGATCATGGCGATGCCGAGGACCAGGTGGAGCCAGTTATCTGCGTTGTTGACCGGGACGAAGTTCGCGGGCGTGTCGTGACCGATGAGGAGCCCGTAGATCCAAAGAATCAGGTATACGATGCCGCCGTACAGGAGGAAGCTCTTGGCCTGCGGGTGGCTGCGCGCCATCAGGATGCCCGCGACGCCGAAGAGCAGGTGCACGATGTTGTGCAGGACTGACACCTGGAAGATCCCAAGAAGGAGGGCCTCGGATTCGTGGCCGGCCAACCCCAGAGCGCCGCTGGTGATTCCGGGAATGAATCCCAGGACACCGACCAGCAGGAACACCGCTCCCACGGCTAGTGCGGCTTTTTGCATATTCGACTTCTGGCTGACATCGCGGCTGGTATAGGTCACGGCGCACTCTCCTTAGTCAGAAAAGCCTTTAATTTATGGTGCCGGTTTGCACCGGGCTCCGGCGTTTACCGCCTGAGAATATAGTAAGCACTATTAGTATCTAGCGCTACGGGTACATTTTGGCCCGCCTGGCCGCCGCCAGTTAGCTGTTGCCGACGTACACGATGCTGTCGGGATCCTGCTGGTTCGCCGGGGCATCGGCAAGCCCGAGGGGCGACAGGTCAAGCCGCTCGGCACCCAATGCATCCATGCGGAAGCCGCAGCGGCACTGCAGCACATGGGTAGGGGCGGCGTCAGGGCAGGAAGTCCCGGGCAGCAGCGACACCCTGGTCATCGGCTCCTTGCAATGCACGGGCATCAGATCCGTCCGAAGGGAAGCGTCCGGCGCGGTGTCACCGGGCCGGGATCCTGCGGTAATGCTCATCCGCGTCACACCATCTCAGGATAGGTGGACATGATGTAGTCCGTGGCCGCGGGGCCTTTCATGCGCAGCGGCGTGCGTCCGGGGCGGATCCCCTTCTGCTTCATGGCGGCCCAGAATGCATCCTCGGGACCCGGCACGCCCTGGGACACGAAGCACCAGCTCGTGTAGAGCCCGTAAAGCCGGTTCCGTCCGAGCGCTGCCCCGGCGTCCGGGTCGAAGGCAGTGGCTTCCTGAAGAAACTGGTCGAACTGCGAATCTGCCAGAGTAGCCTCTTCCGCGTGGATGGTCGTCATGAAAGTCTCTTCCGCTGGGGATGTCATGCCTCCGCGTTGTTGCGGCGGCTCGTGCTTGACAGCGCACTCGGCGTCAAGCGGGGATCCCGGGTGCCAGCGGCGCTGCCGCTTCCGGGTCGGGCGTTGTTGAAGACGGAAATCGGGGGTCCTGCCGCGAGCGTTTGATCAGCTCGGCATGGGAGGCCAGGATGGCCATGCGTTTCAGGATTTCATCCCCGGAAACGGGCGGTAACATTTTCTCTACAATGTAGACTTTAGGCGTAGACTACAAGTTAAACAAGCCCGCCCAGGCTTGCACATGAATTACTCCATCGATTGGCGCCTCTGATGAGTGCCATCCGCCTCCCCTGGAACGGAACTAAATGTCCCCCGCAGAGAACCCGGCGTCCGGCCCGGCACAAGGCACCAAAAAGCGGCTTAGCCGTGAAATCGTGCTGACCGCGGCGCTGGAACTGATTGATGCCGAAGGGCTCGATGCGCTCACCATGCGCCGGTTAGGGCAGGAACTCGGCCGGGACCCGATGGGGCTGTACCGCTACGCGGAAAACCGTGCAGCGGTCCTGGATGGCGTTTCAGAGCTGGTACTTAACGAGCTGGCCATCTTCCCCGATGACCCGGACTGGCAGGCCCAGCTCCGGCGCATCGCCCATGACCTGCGCCTGCTGGCGTTGCGGCACCCCAACGTTGTGCCCCTGTTGGTGACCCGTCCCCTGTCCACCCCGTTGGGCCTGCGCCCGCTGGGGACGCTACGGCCCCTGGAACAGATCCTGTCGCTCCTGATTGATGCCGGCTTTTCTCCCGCCGATGCCCTGCATGTGTACCGCGCCTACTACGGCTTCCTGTACGGTCACATCCTCAACGAGCTGCAGGAGTTTATCGTGGACCCGGACGAAAACGAGGCCTTGCTCCGGCTCGGCCTGCACCGCTTGCCTCCGAAGGAGTTCCCCCGGCTGCGCTCCCTCGCCCCCGTGCTGATCGACTACGACGGTATGGCTGAGCTCGACGAGGGCCTCACCATCCTGCTCTCAGGCCTCGCCGCCCGGCTCTCCCCCGCCTCTTAGTTTCCCTGACACCCCGTTCCCGTCCGGCCGGACCGACGACGGCGTCGCTGGCGCATTCCGCGATCAGGGGTGCTTTACTGGGACCCGTCAACCGGAGCCCGGCTTGGGGAAGATACGGCATGGAGGAAATGGCATGAACGAACCAATCAGCGGTGCCGCCGGCCTGGTATTCGCAGCCGGCTTCAAGGCCCTCAAGGTCCTGCGGCCGGACCGGCCCATCCATCCGGTGGGCGTGGCCCTCACAGGAACCATCGAACGGCACCCCGGGGCCGGGACGAGCGGGATCGCCTGGGCCGATACCGCGGGCAGCGACGCGGTCACCGCCCGGTTGTCGCGCTCCATCGGCACTCCCCCGGGCTGGCCTGATATCCTCGGGCTGGCGCTTCGCATCAGCACGGACGAGGGTCCGGCGGATGTGTTGCTGGCCTCCACCGGGATGTCGCGGCCCGGCCGCTTCGCACTCACCGCCCACCGGCACGCCAGTAACAGCAAGCTGACCTCCCTTATGCCTTATAAGGGGTCCGCGGGTCCGGTCCTGCTGGCGGCCCTGCCGGAAAAGACCGGAAGATACCTGCCCGCCACCCCGGAGGCATTCCGCCGGGCACTGGATACCGGCACCTGGACCCTGGGGCTCTACCACGCCCGGCCCGCCGGTCCCTGGACCCGTTTCGGCACCCTCGCCCTCACCCTCGACCCCGGGGCGGCGGACCTCCCCACCCGGTTTGACCCCTTGGAGCACTCCCTGCCCGGCGCCGACACCTACGGCTGGACGAGCCGGCTCCGGAAGCCCTCCTACGAGGCCGCCCGCCAGCCGGCACCGTACGCGTCCCGCACCCTGACTTTTGCGCGCCGGGTTTCCCCACCTTTGGCGGCACCGACCGGCGTGTTGCCGCAATGCGTGGGCGTGTTGCAAGGAGTTGGCGGCAAAAGTGGGGAAACCGCGACCGGCCCGCGCCCCGCGCCGCGAGTCGAGACGTTGCCGGCAGTACGACGGCGGGGCCGGCCACCCGTAAAGGTGACCGGCCCCGCCGTCGTACTGACTCCCTGGAATCCCCCGATAACCGGTCCGGTTCCTAGAACACTGTGCCTAGAACACCCGGATCGGAACCTCGGCCGGGTCCATGAACAGCGACTCAATTTCGTCGTCGAGCTTGACCAGGGTGATGGACGCTCCCGCCATGTCCAGGGAGGTGCAGTACTCGCCGACGTAGCTGCGGCCGACGGTGATGCCCTGCTCGGCGAGGCGCTTGTGGGCCTGGCCGTAGAGCAGGTACAGCTCGCTGATGGGGGTGCCGCCGAGGCCGTTGATCATGAGGGCCACGCGGTCCCCGTCGCCGAACGGCAGGTCGTGCACGATCGGGGCGAGCATTTCCTCGACGATCTCGTTGGCGCCCATCATGGCGCTCCGGCGCCGGCCCGGTTCGCCGTGGATGCCGACGCCGATCTCGATCTCGTCCTCGCCGAGTTCGAACAGCGGGCTGCCCTTGGCCGGCGGGGTGCAGGCGGTCAGCGCGACGCCCATGCTGCGGGTGACGGAGTTGACCTTCTCGCCGATCCGGATGACCTCGTCCAGGTCCGCGCCGCGCTCGGCGGCGGCGGCGACGGCCTTGATGACGAAGAAGTTCCCGGCCACGCCGCGGCGGCCGATCGTGTAGGTGGAGTCCTCCACGGAGACGTCGTCGTTGACGAAGAGCGTCCGGACCTCGATGCCCTCGGCGGAGGCCATCTCCTGGGCCATGTCGAAGACCATCTTGTCGCCGGTGTAGTTGTTCACCAGCAGCAGCACGCCCTTGGGCGAGGCCATCATCTTGGTGGTCTCGTAGACGTAGTCGAACGGCGGGGCGGCGAAGACGTCGCCCGGGCAGGCGGCGTCGAGCATGCCCTTGCCCACGATCATGACGTGCGCGGGTTCGTGGCCGGAGCCGGAGCCCTGGACGATCGAGACCTTGTTCTGGTCCGGGCCGTCGGCGCGCATGATCAGGTTGTATTCGGGGACGTACTTGAGCGTGTCCGGGTTGGCCAGGGCCAGGCCCTCGAGCATCTCGGGGACAAACTGCTTGGGGTCATTGACGAACTTTTTCATGAGATCTCCACGTCTTTGTGCTGGTCAGGGTGATGAAAAAAGAGCGAATGAGGGCTAGCGCTGGTCCCAGCCCTCGGTGATGCGTTCGATGATGATGGCGATCGCGACGGCGCCGGCGTCCGGGGAGCCGATGCTGCGTTCGCCGCTGTAGCTGGCCCGGCCCCGTCTGGCCTCGAGCTGGCTGGTGGCGTCCGCGCATTCCCGGACGGTCTTGGCGAACGCGGACCGGCATTCGGCGGGCCCGGCACCGGCGGCGAGCTGGCGTTCGAGTTCGTCGGTGGCCGGAACCAGGGCATCCAGCAGGGTCTTGTCCCCCAGGCTGGCGCCGCCCCGGGCCATGATGCCCTCGGCGGCGGCGCGCAGCATGGCGACGGTGGCGGCGCCGTCGATCGCGTCCACGGTCTTGGCAACGCCGGAAGCACGCAGGAACGCGGTCCCCCACAGCGGGCCGGACGTGCCGCCGATCCGGGAGGAGATCGCCAGGGCGATCTGCTGCAGGAAGGTGGCGACGTCGTCGCGCTTGAAGGTGTCCCAGTCCTGCAGGACCTTCTCGAAGCCGCGGGCCAGGGAGTAGCCGAGGTCGCCGTCGCCCACGACGGCGTCCAGGTCGCCGAACTCCTTTTCCTTGTCGACGGCGGTCTGCGCGAGGGTGTGGACGACGTACTCGACGTCGGCGAGGTCGGTGGCGGTCATGATGTCTCCGTCGGGGTCGAAGGGGCGGTTGTTGTTGCGGCACCGACGTGAGCGCCGGCGCCGGCGTCAGTGCCGGGCCGGGGCTCGGCGAGAAGCGCCTGCAGCGTCTCAAGCGTCACGGTATCGGAAACGTCGACGCCGGCCGGGTTGGCGAGGACTTCGGCGGCCTCGCCGGGGTCGCCGAGCGAGCTGACCACGAGCGAGGCGCCGGTGAAGTCCTCCTCGCGGGTGTAGCCGCTGACGGTGACGAGGGTGCGCAGCCCGGCGCCGAGGGCGGCGCGGAGTCCGTTGGAGCTGTCCTCGACCACGACGGCGTCGTCCGGGTCCAGGTCCAGGTCCTTGAGCGCGAGCAGGTAGATGTCCGGGGCGGGCTTCTTCGCCGGGACCACGTCGCCGGCGAACACCGCGAAGTGCTTCGCGAGGTCGTCCCCGACGGCGTGGGTCAGGACGGCGCGGACGGCGGGTTCCGCGGAGGTGGAGGCCACCGCGAGGGTCCAGCCGGCGTCGTGCGCTTCCTGGACGATCCGGGCGATGCCGGGCCGGGCGGGCATGACGCCGGATTCGACGAGTTCCTTGTAGACGGCGGTCTTGCGCTTGTGCCAGGCCAGGACGGCCTCGTCCACGGCGGCCTCGTCGGTGAGGCCCAGGTACGCGCGGATGTCCGGGGTGAGGATGCTGCGCATCCGTTCCTTGCCGCCGCCGATCTTGACCTTCTCCGCGTACTCGTCAACGCTCCACTGGACCGGGACGTTGAAGTCGGCGAAGGTCTGGTTGAAGGCGGGCAGGTGGCCGTACTGTTCGGTGTCGGCGAGGACGCCGTCGCAGTCGAAGATGAGGGCGGGCATCAGCGGCCGCCCTTGCCGGCGCTGCCGAACTGCTCGGTCAGGTCCTTGACCATGGTCATGATCTCCGCGCGGGTGTGCTTGAACAGCGACGGCGGGTCCCACTTGTTGTTCTGCTCGGCCTGCTTGAGGAAGGCCAGGGAGGACTGCATGTAGGTTTCCTTGAGCGCGGTGGAGATGTTGACCTTCGCGCAGCCCCGGGCGATGAGGTCCGCGAACTGTTCCGGGCTCAGGCCGGAGCCGCCGTGCAGGGCGATGGGGATGTTGCGGGCCTCGACGATCTCGGTGACGCGGCCGACGTCGAGCACGGGGGCTGCCTTGTAGGAGCCGTGCGCGTTCCCGATCGAGGGGGCGAAGACGTCGATCCCGGTGGCGTCGATGAAGTTCAGCGCCGTGTCCAGGCTCTGCTGCGGGGCGACCTCGTCGGAGCCGTGGTCATCCTCGACGCCGGTGATCGCCTCGATCTCGCCTTCCACCTGGGCGCCGTACTGGCGGGCCTCGGCGACGACTTCGATGGTCTGGCGCTGGTTTTCCTCCACGGGCAGGTTGGAGGCGTCGAAGAGCACGGAGTTCCAGCCGGCCTTGAGGCATTCGGTGACCACGTCCCGGTCCGGGCAGTGGTCCAGGTGCAGGGTGACGGGGACCTGGATGCCGGCGGTCAGGGACTGCCACATGTCGAAGAGCTGGCGGGAGCCGATGCTGCGGACCGTCTTGACCGAGGTCTGCAGGATCACCGGGGAGTTCGCCTCCTCGGCGGCGGCGAGGACCGCCTCCATGGTCAGGTCGTTGAAGATGTTGATGGCCGGCACGCCGTAGCGGGCGTTGAAGGCCGGGTCGACTATGTCTTTCAGGGGCACAACACCCATGAGAAACCTCCTAGATTGGCTGACTTCCACGCTAAGTGGAGCTTGTGATTTTCGGGTACGGGGGGAAACCCGCATGCGGGTTTGGGGGTCATCCCCACCTGTTATGTGAGCTGGATCCCATGCTCTAGTGATTGCACAACCACTCCCCCACTTTCACCGAGCTCCACTGAGCTTGGCCGAGCGAAAAGGAAAGACCAATGGCCAACGGAACTGTTTTGGAAACCATCACCCTCGAAGAAGCGCAGCAGGTCATCGACGCCGCGGCGAAGAAGGCCGAAGAGATCGGCCAGCCGATGGACATCGCCGTGGTCGACGCCGGCGGGAACCTCAAGGCCCACGCCCGGATGGACGGGGCCAACATCGGCTCCATCACCATCGCGATCAACAAGGCCTACACCGCGATCGCGTTCCAGTGCGAGACCGGCGACCTGCAGGAAGCCACCCGCCCGCACGGCCCGATCTACGGCCTGAACGACGCCCACGGCGGACGGCTGGTGGTCTTCCCCGGCGGCATTCCGCTGGTGCGGGACGGTCGCATTATGGGCGCGATCGGGGTCTCGACCGGGACCATTGAGCAGGACCAGGAGGTTGCGGAGGCCGGGGCTGGGGCTTACTGAGGGGTGTGGTGATCCGGGTTGAGAAGCTCCCGGGCGGGCTTGCCGCTTGACTTTGGCGGCTTCGTTCCAGGCGTACCACCAAAACCTGCCCCTACGTGCGCTCGTCGCTGCCGGCGGGACCGTGCTACTTCAGGCGGGCCCCCGGCCCGGCGGGGCAAACCTGCGCCCGAAGCTCGGCATCCCTGAAGGCCTTGTCCCAGTCGTCCTTGTCACCGGCGACGTACCACCGGCGCTGGACCGACCACCGGCGACAGATAGGCCGGTGCCGGGGCCGGCGACGGGTGCCGGGAACGCGCGGGACGGCCGGAGCGTGTGGTGGAGCTTGGCTGCCGGGGCAGCCCGCGGGGCGACGCGGCTTCTGGTGCGTACCTGTTTGACGATCGCCACGGTCACCACCAGGGCGAGGACGAACAGCCACGTTGCGGCGATCACGTAAACCACGACGGCCAGGAACAACAGGAACCCAAGAATTCGTGCCATGGCAGCATTGTTCCAATCAAGACCCGAGATTGGAACACCCGACTGTTACACGGCTCAGACGCTCTCCGCCGAACCAGCGTCAAGCTGTGCCATGGGCCCCCGGAGACACCCAACCCGCAGCGCTGCCGGGGACCGCAGACCCCCGGCAACCCCCGGCGCAACGCACAAAGCGCCAGCCGCTACGGATGCACCAGCACCTTCACCGCGGTGTCCTTGTGGTTGATGAGGGTGTCGAAGCCCTGCTCCACGAGGTCGTCCAGCGCGATCTTGCCGGTGATGAACGGTTTGAGGTCCACCTTGCCCTCCTGCACCATCTTGATGACGGCGGGGTGGTCCCGGACGTAGGCGATGGTGCCGCGCAGGTCGATCTCCTTGAGCACCAGCTTCTGCATGTCCACGGTGGCGGGCGCGCCCCAGATGGACACGTTGACCACCACGCCCCCGGGCCGGACGGCGTCGAGCATGGTGTCCAGCACCGCGTTCACGCCGGCGCATTCGAAGGCGACGTCGGCGCCGGTGCCGCCGGTGAGTTCCAGCACCCGGGCCGGGACGTCCTCCTGGCCGGGGTCCAGCACGTGGTCCGCCACCCCGCTGGAGGTGGCCTTTTCCTTCCGCGCCTGGGTCAGTTCGCTGATGATCGTGGTCACGCCCATGCCCTTGAGGACGGCCGCGGTCAGCAGCCCGATCGGGCCCGAGCCGCCCACCAGGGCGACGTCGCCGGCCTTGGCGCCGCTGCGCGCCACCGCGTGGTGGGCCACGGAGAGCGGCTCGATCAGGGCCGCCTCGTCCAGCGGGATGCCGCCGATCGGGTGCACCCACCGCTGGTCCACCACGATCTTTTCGCTGAGCCCGCCACCGCCGCCGGAGAGCCCGATGAAGCCCATCTGCCGGCACAGGTGGTAGCTGCCCGCCTGGCACATGTCGCAGTCGCCGTCCACGAAATACGGTTCGACGACGACGTTGTCGCCCACCGCGAGCCCCTCCACCCCGTCGCCGACCTCGGAGACGGTCCCGGAGAACTCGTGGCCCAGGGTCACCGGCGACTTCCTCGTGCGAGAGCGGGTGCGGATGCCCGGGTGCGGGGACAAAAATGGGGCCCTCCAGGTATTCATGCAGGTCCGTGCCGCAAATCCCGCACCACGCGACGTCGATCTTCACCGCACCGGCCCGGAGCTCCGGCTCGGGGATGTCCTCGATCCGGATGTCCTTGCGGCCGTGGAAACGTGCTGCCTTCATGATGGTCCTTCCATTCGGTGGAACGGATATGGGGTTTCGCCGGGCCGGCCGGCGGCCGCCGATTGGGTC
>CAWFGT010000009.1:0-1082621 GCA_963815415.1 uncultured Actinomycetota bacterium
GTCTTGCAGCCTGTAATCGACGACTTGGAACTGAAACTAACTCCACAACAGTTGGCCCAAACCATCACCGCGGCGTCTGACGACAAAACCGTGCTGATCACCATTTCGGTAACGAACCATTCTCCAGTCGAAGCCGCTGCGATTGCACAAGCCGTGGGCAGTAGTTTGATCAATGCCGTAGACGAATTGGAAAGACCCTCTAGTGGCGGCGTCTCGCCAGTGCGACTCTCAATTGTTACTGCGGCCACAGCTCCTCTGACGCCCTCATCACCAAATCTCCGGCTGAGTCTCGTTCAGGGACTGATCTTCGGCCTGATAGCGGGTCTCGGTTTGTCGGTACTACGCGCCAAACTCGATACCCGTATCAGTGGGGAGGCGGATCTCCGTCGTGTCACGGATCTCGCCGTACTGGGAGGCATTAGCTTTGATTCCGAAGCAACTAAGAAACCCCTTCTGACCCAAACAGTTCAACAGAGCCCCCGCGCAGAGTCGTTCAATCAGATCCGAACGAATCTACAGTTTGCCCACGTGAGCCATGAATCGAAGACCGTCCTCGTCACATCCTCGGTTCCTGGAGAGGGCAAGAGCACCACCGCGATCAACTTGGCGATCGCCATCTCTCAATCTGGGCAGACAGTTGCGTTGGTTGATGCCGACTTGCGGAGGCCGATGATTGCAGAGTATCTCGGCCTGGAAAGAGGCGCTGGTCTTACGACAGCGCTCATAGGGAAGGCTGACGTAACCGATCTTCTGCAGGCCTGGGGAAATGACGAACTCTTCGTGCTCGCCGCTGGCCAGGTGCCTCCTAATCCCAGCGAGTTGTTGGGATCGGCCAAGATGAAGCCACCTTATTGGTCGGCTTGAAACGGTTTTCGACGCGGTCATTATCGACGCACCTCCTCTGCTTCCAGTTACCGACGCAGCGGTGCTGGCCCAGCAGGTCGGCGGGGTCGTCGTCGTCGTCGGAGCCCAAAAAGTGCGCACAACAGACCTTGAAAGGTCGCTATCGGCACTAGCAATGGTGAAGGCGGACTTGCTTGGTGTGGTGCTCAACAGGCTCCCGGCCAAGGGGCCAGACGCTTATTCCTACAGCTATTATCGATACGAAACGCACGCCGAGGCATCCTTTGAACCCGAAGCGGTTTCAGGTCCGCCTACGGACGACGTAGGAGCTTCCGCGAAATGAACAATTTGTGCGCGAGATCATTCAGGGGGATCCCCGCCAGCCTCCCGGCTCAGCAATGCGAGCAGGCAGAGATCGCCATGCCCGATAAAATCCATGCCCGGTAAATGGATGACACTCGTCTCAAGGTAGAGCTCGCCGACTTGAAGCGCACGGAAGAGGCTGGCGTATGAGACTGCGGCTCCACAAGAAAATCGAAGGACCGTCAACAAGGCCGTCTTCATTGTTGCCGCGTTCTCTTTGGGCCTTGCTGCTGCTAGTGGATGGCTGAGTTTACAGGGCTCTCGAGATAAAGTCTGAACTTACTTCGGCGAGCCAATTGCTGCCAGGATGAAAAACCAGCTCCTGGCGAACGACGAATCTGCTGCCGAGGACCACTCTTAACCTTCTCCAGACACATACCGATGCGGCAAGGCCGCGCGGGCGACCCGTTCTGGAAGGCGGCAGCGTCAGTTCCCTGGATCGGCCCGAACTTCGCGGCCGCTGGAGAGATCTGCCGTGTCAGCAGCGGAGCTTCTAGACGGGGCTGCAAGACCCATGCTGCGCGTATCACGGTCCGTTGATTGGAAATCCTCGCTCCGGTCGATGGCCGTTTTGACGTCACTCCCCTAGCGGACGCTTCTCCCACAATCGTTTCTGCGGCGAAGACCGCTGGAACAGGCACATTCTCGTTTGGAGGCCATTGACGAGTTCGCGACTATTGGCCGAGATCTCCGGACCACTACGGGAACGCGCGAGGCACTCGACGTAGTTCGAATTTCTTTGAATATAGCCGCCGACGGTTCAAGACTGCTTCCCGACATGTTGGGCTCCGACGGCGCGCGCAACTATTTAGTTCTCGTCCAAAATAATGCAGAAGTCCGGTCGACGGGCGGGTTACCCGGGGCGCTAGCTCTTCTACGCATTTCAAGACGGAAGCATCCAATTGGTAGCCCAGTCCAGCGGCTCAGCCTTTGGAATGTCTACACCGCCGGTAACTGTAGATCCGGTTCAAACTCTTATCTATACCAGCAGGCTGGGCTCGTTCATTGGCGACGTAAATTTGACGCCCGATTTCCCGACTGCTGCCAAAACTGCCAAGACAATGTGGGAAGAGCGTTACGACTCTAAGATCGATGGCGTAGTGGCCATCGACCCAGTGGTCTTGGCTCACATTCTTGAGGCCACTGGCCCCATAGCGGTTCCTGTATCAAACGATTTGCAGGTGTCTGGCGGCATAGCGGGGGTTCTCACCGCCCAGAATGCCGTGCAAACCTTATTGTCTGACGTTTACAAGAATATTGCCGACAACACTACCCAAGACGAATACTTCTCGATGGCCTCAGCAAAGATCTTCGAGGCGCTAGCTTCGGGAAAGGCGTCGGCATCGAAGCTTTGGAATCCCCTGTCCAAGAGCGTGGCGGAAAACAGGATTTACGTGTGGAGCGACTCACGATCCGGAGCAGCAAGTCCTTGGACGACTTAGCGTCGGCGGGGCGATTTCGGGCCCTCACATGACGGATGCATCATTCGGCGTCTACTTCAACGACGGAACCGGCGCGAAAATGGACTACTACGTCAAACGCACGGCGCAGCTGGTGAAGCAGTGCACGGGAACCGAATACGGCGAGGTCAAGGTCCGCATCACCAGCACAAACACAGCGCCCGTCGATGCAGCCACGTCGCTGCCGGCATACGTCACCGGAGGCGGTATCTTCGGCGTGCCGCCAGGAAGCGTCCAGACCAACGTCATCGCCTACGGCCCGTCGCTCACTCGTGGAGACGGCCGAAGTGGACGGCCAGAAGACAGGCTTCACCGCGAACCGGCATGCCAACCGACCCGTGGGATCGGTAACCATCCGGTTGGCCCCGGGTGAAAGCCGCACCGTGGAATTCACCTTCAGCAAAATCGTCCAGCACACAGAGCCCCAGCTTTTTGTGACACCGTCGGTTCAGCCTGTCAATAAGGTGGTTCTTCCGACTGAGTTGAAGTCCTGCGAGTCCGCAACAAAACCCGCAGGTTAAATCTCTGTAACGCGACTGGATAAATTTTGATGCATTCACTTCCAGGTGCTACCGTCAGAGCCGGGGAAAGAACCACCGAGATAACTGGAATTCGTCACGGCTGATTCTAGGTCTCCACCACGTTCACACCACTCACACTTTCAAGGTCTCATGGGGGACAACATGAAGAAATCTATCGCTGCAATCACCCTTGCCGGGACCGTCGCACTCATGGGCGCCGGCGCGGCCGTCGCTGAGGAATACCCGGCTCCCGAGCCAGAGCGGAACCGTCTCCGACGGCACCGTCGCTCCCGGCGAAGCCGTCACCTTCTCAGGCGCAGGCTTCACGCCCGGCGAAGAAGTTGACGTCACCGTCGAAGAAATCAGCACGCCGCAGGCCATGGGTGCCAGCTTCTCCGGCGGCGCCAGCATGGCCGTTCCGGCCAAGATCAACCTGCCCTTCGGCATCGTCGGCACCTTCGCCACCACGGCCAACGCCGACGGTGTCTTCAGCCTGCCGATCACGCTCGATGCAACCGGCACCTACAAGCTGACCGCCGTCGGACGCACGTCCGGCAACACCGTCAGCTCCACCGTCACGGTGGCAGGTTCCGCAACCGGCACCGGCACCGACCGGCACGGGCACCGACAACGGCACCGATGTTGACGCTGCTTCCACCAACAACCTGGCCGACACCGGCGTTGACTCCAGCCTGGTGCTGTGGTCCCTCGTGGGTGCAGGCGCACTCGCAGCCGGCGCAGTCTCGGTAGTAGTGGTTCGCCGCCGCGCCAACGCTGAAGCCTAAGCACTAGCTTTTCAAGCCAACAAGCGGGCGGCTCTCCGGGAAACCGGAGGCCGCCCGCTTTTGTTAAGCGACAATACTGGTAGGAACTGATCGGGGGACTTTGGCGTGGATGGCATAGCAGCTCCCCTCGCGGCGGGACGGCACTGGCGCAGACGGCCTTGGGGACGGCAAACGTCCTCATCGTCCGTCGTTGTGACTCCGCGCCAACCGCTGCGCCTGCCCTCGATCCGGCCCCAGCTGCGCAGCGCCCTCCCCTACGCCCTGCTGGCCCTCCTGGCCGCAGCCACAGCCGGCGTAACAGCCCTGGCCCTGACACGGGCCGGCTAGGACCGCGTGGCAACCCTGCATAGCCAACGACGTGTGAGGCTCCGGCTCCTGGCCGCCGTGATGGTCTTCCTGGCGTTCGTCGGGTTCTGGCCCAGCCCGGTGGATAAACCCGCCCAGGGCCTGATTGCGCGCGGGCTGCGGAAGCTCCATGCCCACGGCGTTCCGGAGTGGTTTGATTATTCCTTCATTGAGCGGACCGCCAACGTGGCGCTGTTTGTCCCTTTCGGGATTGCCGCGGCGCTTGCGCTGCCGGAAAAGAAATGGTGGCACATTGCCGTTCTGGGCAATTCTGGTGTCCGGGTGCATGGAGCTGGGGCAGTGGTTTTTCCTGCCCCAGCGTTATCCCAGCATGATCGATCTTGTAACAAATACTTCCGGAGCCGTCATCGGCGCGTTAATCGTCGCCGCGCTGACCCGGAAATCGGGTCCTACCCGTTGAATTCCTTCATCCAGGCTTTGAGCTCTTCGCCGAATTCCGGGCGCTCCGAGGCAATGGTAATAACTGCCTTCAGGTAGCTCAGCTTGTCCCCCGTGTCATACCGGCGGCCGCGGAACACCACGCCGTACACGCCGCCGCCTTCGCCCTCCGTGGTCGCGAGGGTCTCCAGGGCGTCCGTGAGCTGGATTTCGCCGCCACGGCCCGGCGCGGTGTCCTCCAGGACGTCGAACACGGCCGGGTGGAGCACGTAGCGGCCGATCACGGCCAGGTTGGAGGGGGCCTCGTCCACGGACGGCTTCTCCACCAGGCGGTTCACCCGGAAGTAGTCTTCGCCGTCCACGGCGGAGATGTCCGCGCAGCCGTAGGCGCTGATCTGGGCCGGATCCACCTCGATCAGGGCGATCACCGAGCCGCCCGTCTTGGCCTGGACCTCGATCATGGTGCCCAGGATGTCGTCGTTCTCGTCGATGAGGTCATCCCCCAGCAGGACGGCGAACGGCTCGTCCCCCACGTGCTGGCGGGCGCACAGCACCGCGTGGCCGAGGCCCTTGGCCTCGCCCTGCCGGACGTAGTGGATGGGACCCAGGCCGGAGGCGTACTGCACGGCCTCCAGCTTGGCGTCATCACCCTTGAGCTCCAGGGTGCGTTCCAGCTGCGGGGCGCGGTCGAAGTGGTCCTCGAGGGCGCGCTTCTGGCGTCCGGTGATCATCAGCAGGTCGGTCAGGCCGGCCTTGACGGCCTCCTCGACGACGTACTGGATGGCCGGCCGGTCAACAACCGGCAGCATTTCCTTCGGCATAGCCTTGGTGGCGGGCAGGAACCTGGTGCCCAGTCCTGCAGCAGGAATAACGGCCTTACGTATTTTCTTCCCCAATGTCATTGGCCTATTTTACGAATCGCTGGACAAAAAGGGCAATCCTACGCCGTCACAGTGGCCGCCGTCAGCCCTTGAAGACCGGGGTGCGCTTCTCCTGGAAGGCCCGGAAACCCTCGGCGTAGTCCTCGGACTTGCACAGCCGTGCCTGCTCGGCGTTTTCCTCCGCCATCGCGTTCCACATCCCCAGGCGCTGGTCCCGGATGTGCGCCACGAGTTCCTTGCTGGCGGTGAAGGCCCCCGTGGCGCCGGTCGCCACCGTGGCCACGATCTCCCGGGTGCGCTCCAGCAGCTCCGCCGCCGGCATGGCCCGGCTGAACATGCCCTGCGCCACGGCCTCCGTCCCGCTCATGAGCTCCGCGGTGTAGATCAGGTCCAGGGTCCGGTGCATGCCGAGGCGTTCGGTGAAGTACCAGTGCCCGCCGGAATCCAGGGTGGCCCCGAGCTTGGCGAACGGCGAGCCGAATTTCGCGTTCTCCGCCACGTACACCACGTCCGTGGCGAGCAGCAGGCCCAGCCCCACGCCGAGGCAGGCGCCCTGGGCCGCCGCGAACGTCGGCGCCGGGAAGGCGCTCATCTTCTGCAGCAGCGGCTGCACGAGCCCGCCGAGGTAGGCCGCGGCGTCGTCGCTCTCCGGCGTGACGTTGGCGATGTCGCGCCCCGCGCAGAAGGCGCGCCCCTCACCGCGGAGCAGCAGCGCCCGGACCTCGCCGCGTGCGGCGGCGGCAGCGGCGTCGTCGTACGCCTGGGACAGTTCCGCCAGCGCCTGCTCATCGAGGGCGTTGAGCTTGTGCGGGGCGTCGAGCACGATTTCGGCGATGCCGCCGTCGATGGAGAGGGAGATCATGGGGCTCCTTGCAGTTGGAAAGTCAGGAGGAAGGGCAGCGGGCGGGGAAAGGACTTAGACGTCGAAGTCGACCATCACGTCCGGGGTGGTGGGGTGCGACTGGCAGGTCAGGACGTAGCCCTTGTCCAGTTCGTCCTGCTCCAGGGCGTAGTTCTCGTCCATCGTGACCGCGCCGGTGACCACCTTGGCCCGGCAGGTCCCGCAGACGCCGCCGGCGCAGGCGAACGGCACGTCCGGGCGGACCCGGAGGGCGGCGTTGAGGATGGATTCGCGGGCGTGGGTGGGGCTGGTGACCTCGCCCTGCAGCCCGTCCAGCTTGAACGTGATCTTGTACGTGTCCTGGGATTCGTCCGCGACCACCGGCCGGCCGATGTTGCCTTCGGGGCGGTCCGGCTTGCCGGAGGTGAACAGTTCGAACCGGACATGCTCGGGCTGCACGCCGCGCCCGGCCAGCGTGTCGCGGCAGAGCTGGACGAGTTCGAACGGCCCGCAGAGGAACCATTCGTCGACGTCCTCGGCGTGGATCGCGGTGCCCAGCAGGGCCTGGAGCTTCTCGGCGTCGATCCGTCCGCTCAGCAGCGGCGCGATCCGCTGCTCGCGGGAGAGCACGTGGTGCAGGGCCAGCCGGGTGGGGTACTTGTCCTTGAGGTCGGCGAGTTCCTCCAGGAACATCACGTCCATGGCGGCCTTGTTGGCGTAGATGAGGTCGAACCGGGTCTCCGGGTGCGCGGCGAGCAGGGTGCGGGCAATGGAGATCACCGGGGTGATCCCGGACCCGGCGGCGATCGCCACGAAGGACCCCGGCTCCCCCGCCAGCTCTTCGGGGTTGTTCATGGAGGTCATCAGGTTCTGTTCCACGGTGGTGCCGTCGCGGCCGTGCTTGGAGACGAACGCGCCCATGGGGCTCATGACGTCCAGGACGTCGCCGGCCTTGAGCTCGGCGTTGGCCCAGGTGGAGAACAGCCCGCCGAGGTCCTTCTTGATGGCCACCCGGATCTCGCTGCTGCCGTCCTCGAAGCTCCGCGGTTCCGCGCAGATGGAGTAGCTGCGGCGGATCTCATGCGGCTGCCCGTCGGCGTCCGGGAGCGTGGTGCGCAGGGCGACGTACTGGCCGGGGAGGTAGTCGAACTGCCCGGCGAGCTCCGGCGGGACGCCGAAGGTGACCTCGATGGCGTCGTCGGTGAGGCGGCGGACCTCGTCCACGGTCAGGGAGTGGAAGGACGCACGACGGCGGCCGGTGGCTGCGGCCGACTCCGCGGCGGTCTGGCGGACAACAGTCATGGGGGCTTCCTTAGAGGACTTTGAAGTAGTCGAACGGTTCCTTGCAGTCCTGGCAGACGTAGAGCGCCTTGCAGGAGGTGGAGCCGAAGCGGGTGAGTTCTTTGGTGTTCAGCGACGAGCACTGCGGGCATTTGACGGCGAGGGAGAGCCGGACGGGTCCGGAATGGCCGCCGGCCGCGGACCGGCCCGACGGCGGGGCGATGCCGTACTCTTCCAGCTTGGCCTTGCCCGCCTCGCTCATCCAGTCCGTGGTCCAGGCCGGGGAGAGGACAAGGTCCACGACGACGTTCGGGTAGCCTTCGGCCGCGAACGCCGTCTTGAGGTCATCCCGGATGGCGTCCATCGCCGGGCAGCCCGAGTACGTGGGCGTGATGGTGACGTGGACCGCGGGGACCATTCCGGCGTCGCCGGCGTGGTGCTCCTTCTCGATCCTGACGTCCCGCAGGATGCCCAGGTCCGCGATGGTCAGGACGGGGATTTCCGGATCGCAGACGGTGGCCGCGATCTCCCAGGCCTTCTCTTCGGCAGTCGGCTGCGCGGGTCCGGCGCCGTGTTCTGCGGTCGGGTTGATGACGACCATGTCCATCCCTCCTACCAGGTGGCTCCGGGGTGCTCGCGGGCGAGCACCTGCATTTCGGCCAGCAGGTAGCCGAGGTGTTCGGAGTGCTGCCCGTTGCGGCCGCCGCCGCGGGCGGCCGGGACCTGCGGGACGTCCAGTTCGGCTTCGGCCAGGATTTCGCCGGTCAGGCGGTCGAAGTCCGCGCGCAGGCTGGACGGCTCGACGGCGGCACCGGAGGCTGCGAGGCGGGCGGTGAGCTCGTCGTCGCGGAACAGCTCGTCCACGTACGGCCAGATGGTCTTGAAGGCGCTGATCATCCGCCGCCGGGACTCGTCCGTGCCGAGGGCCAGGCGCAGGACCCACTGGGCGCTGTGGTCGCGGTGGTAGTCCACTTCCTTGACGGCCTTGGCGGCGATGCCGGCCAGGGTGGCGTCCGTGGAGTCGGTGAGCCGGCGGTAGAGCTCGTACTGGTAGTAGCTGACCACGAACTGCCGGGCGATGGTGACGGCGAAGTCCCCGTTGGGCTGTTCGAAGAGCTCCACGGAGCGGAACTCGTGCTCGTCGCGGAAGTAGGCGAGATCGTCTTCGGTCTTGCCGGGCTTCCCGTCTGTTTCTCGCCTGCGGCGTAGGCGCCGCCGGCGTAGCTCAGGAAGGACCGGGCGTGGCCCAGCTGGTCCAGGGCGATGTTGCCCAGGGCGACGTCTTCCTCGAGCTCCGGGGCGCGGGAGATCCAGTGGCCCAGGCGCTGGGCCAGGATCAGGGCGTCATCGCCCAGGCGCAGGGCGAACTCCGCGGCGTCCGCGTCCGGGGTGGTGCCGCGGCTGACGGCCAGGGCAATGTCCTCCGGGCGGAGGGCGTTGCCGGGCGTGATGCGGGTGGCGCTGGCGCTGCCGTCCCCGCTGGATCCGGCGCCGCTGACGCCGACGGAGATGTCGCCGTGGCCGCCGTGGGTCTCTTCGGTGGCTTCTTCGGTGGTTGCCTGGGGGGTGCTCACAGGTGCTTCACGCCCTCGCTCTTGGTGTAGTACGTCGCGTGCCGGTAGTCCTTGCCCTGCGGCGACTCGAAGAAGGAGCCCTTGGCATCCGGATCGCTGGCGGCGATCGCGTCGGCCGGGACCACCCAGATGGAGACGCCTTCGTTGCGGCGGGTGTAAAGATCGCGGGCATTGCGCAGCGCCATCGCCGCGTCCGGGGCGTGCAGGGAACCGGCGTGGACGTGGGACAGGCCGCGGCTGGAGCGGACAAACACTTCCCAGATCGGCCAGACATTGCCTGTGGCTTCTGGGAGTACTGGGTCATGCTGCTGATTCCTTCTGGTTTGGCTGACTGCTTTGCGGCGTAGGCGGCGGCGGCTTCGCGGACCCAGGCGCCGTTCTGGTCTGCTTCCCGGCGCCGTTCCAGGCGCTGGGCGTTGCAGGGGCCGCGGCCGGCGAGGACTTCGTGGAATTCATCCCAGTCCAGCGGACCGTGCTCCCACTTCTTGGTGTCCTCGTTGAAGCGGATGTCCTCATCCGGCAGCGTCAGCTCCAGGACCTTGACCTGCTCCACCATCATGCCGACGAAGCGGCTGCGCAGCTCGTCGTTGCTGAAGCGCTTGATGTTCCAGGCCATGGACTGCTTGGAGTTGGGCGAATCATCGTCCGGCGGGCCGAACATCATCAGGGCCGGGGCGTACCAGCGGTTCACGGCGTCCTGGGCCATCTGCTTCTGCGCGGGTGTGCCGTGCGAGAGTTCCAGCAGGATCTCGAAGCCCTGGCGCTGGTGGAAGGACTCTTCCTTGCAGACCCGGACCATGGCCCGGCCGTAGGGGCCGAAGGAGGCGCGGCAGAGCGGCACCTGGTTGGCGATAGCGGCGCCGTCGACCATCCAGCCGATGGCGCCCATGTCCGCCCAGGTCCGGGCGGGGTAGTTGAAGATGGAGGAGTACTTGGCCTTGCCGTCCATCAGGTCCCGCATCATCTGGTCCCGCGGCTGGCCGAGGGTCTCGGCGGCGGAGTAGAGGTACAGGCCGTGGCCGGCCTCGTCCTGGACCTTGGCCATCAGGACGGCCTTGCGCTTCAGGCTCGGGGCGCGGGAGATCCAGTTGGCCTCCGGCTGCATGCCGATGATCTCCGAGTGCGCGTGCTGCGAGATCTGCCGCAGCAGGGTCTTACGGTAGGCCGGCGGCATCCAGTCGCGCGGCTCAATCCGGGAATCCTCCGCCATCACCTTGTCGAAGTAGGCCTGGCCCTCGGCGTCACGCCGTGCGGCATCATCGAGTTCCTCCGCCGTCACGTCCGCGGGCACTGACTGCAGGTTCTGCGATGCCATGGTTGCTCCTATGCATATCCGATAAATAATTACCGACCGTTCGTTCAGGATATGCGGCGGGTGTGAGATGCGTCAAGCAGCAGGGCCGATTCGGAGCCCGGCCTTCCCCCGGAAATCCCGGCGCGTCACCGGCGGTGCCCGGTCCAAGGTTTTCCCAGTATTGCCGCCCTACGCTCGGCATTCACGGAGGCCGCTGGGGCAAACTCCTTGTTTCTAATGATTTTTTCTAGCGGCAGGCCGGACCGTCTATCGATCCGAGGATGCCATGTCGATTCGCAATCCGCTCGCGGCCCGCCGCACGTCCACCCCCGCCCAGAACTCGGGCCCGGAAACCCCAGACGGGGGCACCCCGGATGACGCCGCAAGCGGTACCCGGCGAAAAGTGGCCCGGCGGTGGCGCGTCCTGCTGGCGGCAACACTGGTGGTCGTGGCCATTCCGGTGGCTTACATCGCGGACCTGGCCACCATCCACGAGACTCAGACGGTCAAACTGACCAACGTGTTCCCGGACGAAGCGACCCGGCCGGCAGCGAACACCGCCCTGGGCCTGCCGTTCCTGGGCGGTCCGGCCGCGGCCACAAACCTCCTGGTGCTCGGAACCGACCGGCGCGCCGCGGAGCTCGATGCCGCCGAGAACGGCGTCCCGTCCAACCAGCGCTCGGACACCATGATGCTGGTGCATATCCCTGCCGACCGTAAAAACATCTACAGCATGTCCCTGATGCGTGATCTCTGGGTGGACATCCCCGGCCACGGCAGCGCCAAGATCAACGCCGCTCTCGCCTATGGCGGGGTGCCCCTGCTGGTCCAGACGGTCGAATCGATCTTCGACCAACGGATTGACCACGTGGCCATGTTGGATTTCTCCGGCTTCAAGGAACTGACCGACGCCTTGGGCGGGGTAACGGTCAACGTCAAGGAGCCCTTCACCTCAAGCCACGGCTCCAAGCACCAGTTCACCGCCGGGGCCAACACCCTCGACGGCGACCAGGCCCTGCAGTTTGTCCGCGAGCGCTATGCGTTCAGCGACGGCGACTACCAGCGGGTCCGGAACCAGCAGGCCTTCGTGAAAGCGGTCCTGGGCAAGGTCTTCACCCCGGCCACCCTCGCCAACCCCCTGGCCGTGCACAACGCACTCTCAGCGGTGGCTCCGCACGTGAGCGTGGACAGCGGCCTGGACGCTGCCACGCTGGGCCGGCTCGCCTTAAGTCTGCGTGACGTCCGCCGGGATGGCATGATGTTCTTTACCCTGCCGACGGCAGGAACCGGAACCTCCGCGGACGGCCAGTCGATCGTTTTGACTGACGGCGCCGCCATCACGGAGATCCGGGCCGCCCTGGCTGAAGACGCCCTCGGCGACTACGTCTCGGCGAATAACCTGACAAAAGGAAACTGACGCTCCGTGCCTTCCCCGTCACCCGTGCGGATCTTGACCGTCTGTACGGGAAATATCTGCCGCTCGCCCGTTGCCGAACGCCTGCTCCAGGCAGGCCTGGACCAGGTCGCACCCGGGGCGTTCGAGGTCCGGAGCGCCGGCACCCGGGCGATGGTGGGGGACCCGGTCCAGCCGCCGTCGGCTGCCATCATCGAAACGTACGGCGGGACTCCGGGCGGCTTTGCCGCACGGCAGCTGACCCCCGCGATTCTGCAGCAGACGGATATCGTCCTGACGATGGCCACGGGCCATCGCGGCGAGGTCCTGCAGCTGGATCCGTCGATGCTCCGCAAGACCTTCACGATCCGTGAGTTCGCCCGGCTCCTCGGCGCGCTGGAGGACCGGGACGCCGCGGGCGGGGGCGACCCCGCCGCGGAAGCTACCGACGTCGGGAGCCTGTGGCGGGCACTGCCGGCGCGGCTCGCCTCGGTGCGGCACCTGGCCCTGGCGGCGGACCCGAAGGATAACGACGTGACGGACCCGTACCGGCGCGGCGCGGACGTCTACGAAAAGATGGAAGACCAGCTGGCCCCGGCGATCCTGAAGGTCCTGCGCTACGCGCGGTTGAATACGCCAAGTTAGGCAGCTCCATCGCCTTAGGCCGCGAGACGGAGTGCCTTTTTCGCGGGATCCGCAGAAGGGGCCAGGACCCGGAGCCGGCACTCGGACTGCATCGGATCGATGGCGGCCGGCAAATGGTGGGATTCGGAGCACGCCTGCAACTGCTCCAGCGCGGCAGGCTCCACCCGGGCGTGACTGACATCCACCACGAGCCGCAGCCCTTCACGCAGGTGGTTGGCCCGCTTCATCACCACATACAGCGCCTGGACGCTGTGCTCGGTCACATGACCGTGCGCGGCTACTTCCGCCTCGCCGCCGTCGAGATCGATCCGGACGAGAACTTTGATTTTTCCGTGCACGTGCTGCCCCTATCGCGCGTGGACGCGACGCTGCGTCCACTATCCAAGGTAAAGAATGGGTGTGACGTACGCAACAATCGGTCCGTCACATGCCGGAGTTTGACGTGAAGAAGGGGCCAGCCGCTTGAGCTGTGCGCCGGGGTTTTGCTATTTCGTCAGTGCCATAAAGACAACCACGGCCGTGGCGACCGCCAGCAGCGCCAGCATCACATAAGACGCCGCCTGTACCCGGCGCGAATGCCGGTCCTTCGCGGTGTACTTATCGTTGAATGACCCTGCGCCCTGCGCTGCATATCGACTCATAGCCTTATACCCCCAGATGGTATGTCTCAATGCGGATTCCCCCCGCGCATTCCAGCCTAGGCACCTCCCGGGGATGAGGCACAAGTAGTAACTACCTGTATTTCGCCGGGTTTCGCGCCCCCGACCCGGCCGCCCGGACATGAATTCCCCGCCGCCGCGGCTGACTTCCCGCCCTCCCGCCGCCGGTGTGCCGGTAGATTTGGGGTTATGACACTTCCCCCGCTGCAGTCCTCCCCTGCCGTCCCGCCCGTTGCCAAGAAGATCCCCGTCACCCGCACCCACCACGGAGACTCCTTCGAGGACAACTACGAGTGGCTGCGCGAGAAGGAATCGGCGGACGTCGTGGCGCACCTCAAGGCCGAGAACGCCTACCAGGAAGCCGTCACCGCCCACCAGGAACCGCTCCGCGAGGCGATCTTCCAGGAAATCAAGGGCCGCACGCTGGAGACGGACCTCTCCGTCCCCAACCGCAAGGACGGCTGGTGGTACTACTCCCGCTCGGTCGAGGGCAAGGAATACGGCATCCACTGCCGGGTCCGGGCCCAGGACAGCGACAACCGGGTCGCGGACTGGACTCCCCCGGCCGTGGAGGCCGGCGTCGACATCCCGGGCGAGGAGATCCTGCTCGACGGCAACGTCGAAGCCGAGGGCCAGCCGTTCTTCTCCGTCGGCGGGGCCGCCACCACGATCGACGGCAACCTCTTCGCCTACGCCGTGGACAACGCCGGCGACGAGCGCTTCACCCTCCGGATCAAGGACCTGACCACCGGCGAGCTCCTCCCGGACGTGATCGAGAACGTCTTCTACGGGATCGCCTTCTCCCCGGACGGCACCCGGATCTTCTACACGGTGGTCGACGACGCCTGGCGCCCGTACCAGGTCAAGGCCCACACGCTGGGCACACCGGTCGCCGACGATGAGGTGATTTACCAGGAGGACGACGTCGCCATGTGGCTGGGCTTCGACCTCTCCGCCGACCGCCGCCACCTGGTGCTGAGCATCGGCTGCTCCGAATTCAGCGAGACCCGGCTGCTCCGCTTCGACGACCCCGACGCCGGCCTGCTCACCGTCATCTCCCGGGACGAGCGGATCCTCTACGAGGCCGAGCCGTTCCTGCTGGCTGCCGACGGCGGGGAGCCGCAGGAGCGGATCCTGCTGACCCACAACAAGGACGCGATCAACTCCATGGTCTCGCTCGTGGACCCGGCCGAGTTCAGCAAGCCGCTGGCCGAGCAGCACTGGGCCACCGTCGTCGGGCATTCCGACGACGTCCGGGTCAACGGCGCCGGCGTCACCGCCACGCACGTGATCCTCTCCGTCCGCCAGGACACGATCGAGCGGGTGCAGATCCTGCCGCTGGCCGGGCTCGGGACCCCGGCGCAGGGCCCGGTGGTGGAGCCGGTCTTCGAGGAGGAGCTCTACACGGCCGGCGTCGCGGGCTCGGACTACGACGCCCCGGTGATCCGGATGGGCTACACCTCCTACTTCACCCCGTCCCGGGTCTACGACTTTGTGCTGCCCACCGAGAACCAGCCCGCCGGGGTGCTGCTGCTGCGCAAGGAAAGCCCGGTACTGGGCGGCTACGAGCCCACGGACTACGTGGCCACCCGGGAATGGGCCACCGCGGCCGACGGCACCCGGATCCCGCTCTCGGTGCTGCGGCACGCGTCCGTGAAGCAGGATGCGACGGCGGCCGGCCTGGTCTACGGCTACGGCTCCTACGAGATGAGCATGGATCCGGGCTTCGGCATCGCCCGGCTCTCGCTGCTGGACCGCGGGATCGTGTTTGTGATTGCGCACGTCCGCGGCGGCGGCGAGCTCGGCCGGCCCTGGTACGACGCCGGCAAGAAGCTGCAGAAGATCAACACGTTCACCGACTTCATCGCCGCCACCGACTGGCTGGCGGAATCCGGCTGGGTGGACCCGGCCCGGATCGCGGCGATGGGCGGCTCCGCGGGCGGGCTGCTGATGGGCGCCGTGGCCAATATGGCGCCGGAGAAGTACGCGGCGATCGTGGCGGCCGTGCCGTTCGTGGACGCGCTGACCACCATCCTGGACCCCGAGCTCCCGCTGTCCGCGCTCGAGTGGGAGGAATGGGGCAACCCGATCACGGACCCGGACGTCTACGCGTACATGAAGTCCTACTCCCCGTACGAGAACGTCCGGGCCGTGGCCTACCCCAAGATCGCCGCGGTCACCTCGTTCAATGACACCCGGGTGCTGTACGTGGAGCCGGCCAAGTGGGTGCAGCGGCTCCGCGAGCTGACCACCGGCAGCGAACCGATCGTGATGAAGATCGAAATGGACGGCGGCCACGGCGGCGCCTCCGGCCGGTACGTGCAGTGGCGCGAACGGGCCTGGGACTACGCGTTCGTGGCCGACGCGGTGGGCGCCACGGAGCTGCTGCCGGGCGCCGGGCTGAAATAGGCCGCCAGCCCGGGAGGACCGGCGCACCCATGTCCCGGACACGGGTGCGCCGGCAAGGTACCTCCCTGCTCCTAATCCATTCCTTTTCCAAAAGTGGTCATCATGCTTACTATTTACTGGCATGATTGGCTCTGCGACGCGGAACCTGCCCGCTGGGGGCCGGGCGTCGGGGAACTGGAAGAGGCACGGAAGTGCCGGGAATGGAGTTTGCTATGAGCGTTGAGCCCGGAATGACCCCATTGAGCGACGAGGAACTGCTGGCACAGGAAGGCACGGCCCTCCCGGACAAGGAAGTCGCCTCGGTCCTGGACCTGAACGCCGACCTGGACCTCGGCATCAACGCCGCGGCCCCGATTGATCTCGCCGTCGCGGCCAACGCGAACGTTGCCGCCCCGATCGACGCCGCCGCCTCGGCCAACATCCTTTCCTTCGGCTCCGAGGCCCAGGCGCTCTCGGACCAGGGCGTCATCATCAACCAGGGCGTCACGGCCGACGCCACCGCCGAATCCACCCAGGACAGCACCCTCGACCAGGCCGCCAGCGCCCCGGCCGGATCCACCGACACTTCAGGCACAGACACCGCCGGAGCCGGCACCGATGCTGCCGGTACGGCTGACGCGGGCGCTGCCGCCGCGGGCACGGCCGGAGCGGTCGACGGCGCCACGGGTGCCGTTACGGACGCGGCCGGCACCGCAGCCGACGCCGGCAACGGTCGACGGCGCAGTCGGCTCCGCTACGGACGCGGTCGGCACCGCTGCCGGCGCCCTGCCGACGGACGGCGGCCTCGCCGACGCTGCCGGCGCGGTCAACGGCAACCTGCTCAACGTCAATGTGGATCTCGCCGCCCAGGCCGACATCGCCGCCCCGATCAACGGAGCCGTGGCCGCCAACGCCAACGTCGCCGCCCCGATCGACGCCGCCGTCGCCGCCAACATCGGCTCGATCGACAGCAACGCGTTCGCCGTCTCGCAGCAGGACGCCATCATCAACCAGAACATCGAGGGCGAAGCTACGGCCACGGCCGACCAGCAGTCCGATCTGAAGCAGTAGCCACCCGATGAGCACCCCGCACGGCGGGCCGTCCTCCACGGACGGCCCGCTGGCCCCTGCCCCCGCCGCCCCAGCGTCCGCGTCCGGAAGCGCCCCGGCTCCCGCCGGCGTCGCCGTCGACGGTTCTGTCCCTCCGCCGGACGTCCCCGTCCGCGCGGACGGCGTCCAGCTCCTCGGCGAAACCAAGGGTTCGGGCTACCGCGAGGCGCCCTCGCTCGTGCGGCGCGCCGACGGACAGACCCTGCAGCTGACCCCGCTGCTGTACCTGATCCTCGACGCCATTGACGGCGAGCGCGGCCTGGCGGACATCGCCGAGCGGGCAAGCGCCGGCTCCGGTCGGCTCGTCAGCGCGGACAACGTGCGGACCCTGATCGACTCCCAGCTGCTGCCGCTGGGTTTGCTGCAGCTGGCGGACGGGTCCCAGCCCGAGGTCAAGAAGGCCAACCCGCTGCTGGGCATGCGCTTCCGGTATTCGGTGACGGACCCGGAACGCACCCGGAAACTCACGGCACCCTTCGCCGTCCTCTTTAACCCGCTGATCGTCGTCGCCGTCACCGCGGCGTTCCTGGCCATCTGCTGGTGGGTGCTGATGGTCAAGGGCCTGGCCTCCGCCACGCACGAGGCCTTCGCCAACCCGGCGCTCGTCCTGCTGGTGGTGGCCGTGACCGTCCTGTCCGCAGGGTTCCACGAATTCGGCCACGCGGCAGCGGCCCGCCGCGGCGGTGCCACGCCCGGGGCCATGGGCGCCGGCCTCTACCTGATCTGGCCCGCTTTCTACACCGACGTCACCGATTCCTACCGTCTGGGCCGTGGCGGCCGGATCCGGACCGACCTCGGCGGACTGTACTTCAACGCCATCGTGGCCGTGGCGATCATGGGCATCTGGTGGGCCACCGGCTTCGACGCCCTGCTCCTGGTGGTGGTCACCCAGCTCATCCAGATGGTCCGTCAGCTCCTGCCCCTGGTCCGGTTCGACGGCTACCACATCCTCGCCGACGCCACCGGCGTCCCGGACCTCTTCCAGCGCATCAAACCGACCCTGCTGTCCCTGCTGCCGTGGCGCCCGGCCGACCCCGCCGCGCAGGTCCTCAAGCCCTGGGCCCGGACCGCCGTGACCGTCTGGGTCCTGGTGACCGTGCCGCTGCTCATCTTCAGCCTGGTCATGATGGTGATCTCCCTGCCGCGGCTGCTGGGCACCGCCTGGTCCGGCACGCAGAAGCAGTACGCCCAGTTCAACGGCAGCCTCGCCAACGGCGACATCCTCGACGCCGCCGTCCGCATCCTGGCCATCACCGGCGATCGCGCTTCCCGTCCTGGGCATCTTCTACATCCTGATCCGGCTCGGCCGGCAGCTGCTCACCGCGCTCTGGCAGAAAACCCAGGGGAAGGCCGTCCAGCGCGGCACCGCCCTCGCCGCGGTGGCAGCCATTGTGGCCGGACTCGCCTGGGCCTGGTGGCCGGCGGCCGAAACCTACCGCCCGGTCCAGTCCTACGAACGCGGCACCATCTCCGACGCCACCACCGCGTTCTTCCCCTACTCCGCCGCGGGCCGCATCCAGGAGGGCCGGCCCGGGCGTACGGTGGCCCTCTGGCCGGCCGGCGCCACGAAACCCACCCGCGACGAACCCCAGCTGAGCATGGTCCTGGTCCCGCGCGACGCCGAAACCGGCACCGCCGGCACCGCGGCGCCGTCGTGGGTGTTCCCGTTCGATAAGCCCGTCGCGGCGGAAGAGGGCGACAGCCAGGCCCTGGCCGTCAACACCACCGACGGCACCACCATCTACGACGTCGCGTTCGCCCTGGTCTGGGCCGATGACGGGCAGCCCGTGGACACCAAGAACGAGGCCTACGCGTACGCGAACTGCACCGACTGCGCCGCGGTGGCCGTCGGCTTCCAGGTGGTGCTGATCGTGGGCCAGACAAACGTGATCGTGCCGGAGAACCTCTCGACGGCGGCGAACTACGACTGCGTCCGCTGCCTGACCTACGCCCTGGCGAGCCAGCTGGTCCTCACCCTGGACGGCCCGCTCAGCGCGGACAACATGGGCAAGCTCAGTGCCCTGTGGCAGGAAATCGCGGACTACGGCCGGAACCTGCAGAACGTGCCGCTCTCCGAAATCCAGGGACGCCTGGCCGCGTTCCAGGACCAGATCAAGGAGATCATCAAGGCCGATCCCAGCGCCACCCCCGTGAGCGGCACCGGCACCTCCACCAAGTCCGCGACGCAACCGGCCACCACCGGGAGCCCGTCTCCGGGCGGCACGGCATCCCCCGGCGCCACCGGCACGGCCACTCCGTCACCGGGTACCAGCGCCTCCCCGGGCGCAGGGACGGCCTCGCCCCGGCCCACCGCGACCGGTACGGCGACGCCCGCGCCGGCGCCGAGCCAGTCCGCTCCGGCCACGCAACCGGCCGGGCCCACCCCGACGCCCACGGCCACCGGAACCGCCCCGGCCGCGGGTGCGGGTGCGGGCACCGCGACGGGCACGGGCACCGCTACACCGGCACCGTAGTGGCGGTGCCCCGGGCGCCGGGGCACCGCCATCGGGGCAGCGCGTCCGCACCGGCACTGCCCGCGGACCGTTGAGTTTTGTCATCCCCCGGCGATAGATTCATGGGACTGGTCTTCCACCAAAACATCGGGGCAAACCGTGAACAGCCGAACCAGGCGGAACAAGCGCGAAGACAGCAGCGTCATCAATCTGGCCGACGCCGGACCGGAACTCATCGCCCAGGTCGGCGGCAAAGCCGCCGGGCTGGGCGGGCTCCTCGCCGCCGGACTGCCGGTCCCGCCGGGTTTCTGCATCACGACCGATGCCTACCACCGGATCGCCGCGACGGCCGGCGCCGAGCGCGCCGCCAGTGGTGAGGCGCTCGATGCGTTCGCGGACACGATGCGGGACAGTACCACTGCCGTCCCGGTCCCGGACGACCTCGCCACCGCCATCCGCTTCGCCTACGCCGAGCTGGGACAGGACGTCCCCGTCGCCGTGCGGTCTTCCGCGACAGCCGAGGACCTGCCCGAGGCCAGTTTCGCCGGCCAGCAGGACACCTTCCTAAACGTCACCGGCGCCGACGACGTCCTCGACGCCGTCCGGAAGTGCTGGGGCTCGCTCTGGACCCGCCGGGCCGTGGCCTACCGCGCGGAACACGGCATCGAGCAGCAGGGCGCGGGGATCGCCGTCGTCGTCCAGCAGATGGTCGCCGCGGAAGTCTCCGGAGTGCTGTTCACTGCCAACCCGCTCACCGGGCGGCGCCGGGAGGCCGTGATCGACGCCGCCCCGGGCCTGGGCGAGGCCGTGGTCAGCGGCGCCGTGAACCCGGACCATTTTGTGCTGGACACCGCCACCGGCACGATCCTCGAACGCACCCCCGGCGCGCCGGCAGGCACTGCTGCCGCCGACGGCGGAGCCTCAGGAGACGGCGCCGCGCGAGCCGGCCTGTGCCTGACGGACGCGCAGGTCCGCGAGCTGGCAGCCCTGGGAGACCGGGCCGAGCAGGCGTTCGGCCTGCCCCAGGACCTGGAGTGGTCCATTGACGGGGACGGCCAGATCCTGGTGCTCCAGTCCCGCCCGATCACCACGCTCTATCCGGTGCCGGACGCGGACCTGGAGGACCGCCCGGCGGGAACCCGCGCCTACATGAACGGCAGCCTGATCCAGGGCCTGACCCGTCCCCTGACGCCGATGGGGTGCTCCGTGATGGAGTTCCTGACCGTCAAGTACCGGTCCGGCACGAGCCGGCCGGGAGAACCCGTGCCGTTCCGCTACCTCGTGGTCGGCATGCGGCTCTTCGTGGACATCACCGAACTGCTGCGCAGCAAGAGCAGCCGGCGGATGATCCCCCGGCTCATGAAGCTCGCAGACGCCCGGTCCGTGGACGTGCTGGAGTACCTGATGGCCGATCCGCGGTTCGCCGAGACCCCCCGCGGGAAACGGCTGTCCCCGCAGGTGACGCTGAAATCCCTGCCCCAGATGGCGGTCCTGCCCTACCTGCCGGCGGCCATGATCCGGCCCGACGCAGCCCTGGAACGCCTCCGGCGGGCGGACGAGAAGTTCCGCCGCGCGCTCGTGCTGCCCGAACCCGCCGGCGCGGCCACCCGTCTGGACTTCGTGGAGCGGATTCTCGGCAAGGAACTCCTTCCCGGCCTGATGATGCAGCTTCCGCCCCCGGCGGCCGGCTACGCCTGGCTGGGGATCGCCCGCTGGCTCCTGGACGGGCTGGCCAGACCCGGCGATCTGGAGGCGGTCCTGCGCGGCCTGCCCGGCAACGTCACCACCGAGATGGACCTCGAGCTGTGGCGGACCGCCACCCTGATCCGGGACGACCCGGAGTCGGCCCGGGAATTCCAGGCCGACGAGCCGCCGGAGCTGACCCGCCGCTACCTCGACGGCACCCTGCCACCTGCAGCGCAGCAGGCAATCGCGGCGTTCCTGGACCGGTACGGGCACCGGGCCGTGGCCGAAATCGACCTCGGCGTCCCACGCTGGGCCGAGGACCCCGGCCACATCCTCAACGTCCTGGCCAACTACCTGCGCGTGACCGATCCCGCCAAGGCCCCGGACCGGCAGTTCGCCCGCGCCAAAGCCACCGCCGAGCAGCGGGTCGACGAGCTCTCCGCCCGGGCCCGCGCCAAAGGAAAACTCCGTGGCCGGCTGGTGGCCCACGGGCTGCGCCAGGCCCGGAAGACCGCGGGCCTGCGGGAGTCGCCGAAGTTCGCCCTGATCCTGAGCTTCGCCGAGGTCAGACGCCAGCTCGCGCTGGTCGGCCAGGACCTCGCCGCCGCGGGCCGGATCAGCGAACCGGACGACGTATTCTTCCTCGACCTCGAGGAGGCCCGGGTCGCTTTGCGCGGCGCTGACCTGCGCGAGGCCGTCGCCGAACGGCGGCACACCTACGCGCTGGAGATGCGCCGAAGGCATATCCCCCGGGTGCTGCTCTCTGACGGCACGGACGTCGAAGCGGCCCTCGCCGCCCGCACCCCGCCGGACACCACCCTGCCGCCGGGAACACTCAAGGGCGCCCCGGCGTCGGCGGGGACCGTCACGGGCAAGGCCCGGGTCATCATGGACCCGCAGGGCGCACATCTGGAACCCGGCGAAATCCTGGTGGCCCCGTCCACGGACCCCGGCTGGACCCCGCTGTTCCTCACCGCGGGCGCCATGGTCATGGAAATGGGCGGACCCATCTCGCACGGCGCCGTGGTGGCCCGCGAGTACGGGATCCCCGCCGTCGTCGGCGTCCCTTTCGCCACGGTGCGCATCAACACCGGCGACGTCATCACGGTGGACGGCGCCGCCGGGACGGTCAAGCTCGCGGACTGACGGATTACGCCCGCGAGGTCACGGTTATGTCCGCGAGGTCACGACGGCGGCCGTCGCCTCCGCGATGGCGCGTTCCTCGTCCGTGGGCACCACGAGCACCGGCAGGGCCGAACCGGGGGTGGAGATGATCCGGGGTTCCCTGGACCGCTCAAGGTTCAGGGCGGAGTCGAGCTCCACGCCGAGGGCACCGAGCCGGTCCGCCACGAGCGCCCGGAACTGGTGGGAGTTCTCGCCGATCCCGGCCGTGAACACGAGGGCCTTCGCGCCGCCGACCGCCACGTGGTAGCCGCCGATGTACTTGGCCAGCCGGTAGGAGGCCACCGCGAGGGCCATCGCCGCCTTGGCGTCACCGGCTTCCGCGGCCTCCACCACCGAGCGCATGTCATTGTTCCCGGCGAGGCCCTTGAGCCCGGACTGGCGGTTCAGCATCGTGTCCAGGTCCTCGGGGGTCCAGCCGGCCCGGCCCAGGAAGACGAGGATGGACGGGTCCAGGTCACCGGAGCGGGTGCCCATCACCAGGCCCTCAAGCGGGGTGAAGCCCATGGAGGTGTCGATCGACTGCCCGGCGCGGATGGCGGTGACGGAGGCGCCGTTGCCGAGGTGGGCGATCACGGCGTCGAACTCTTCCAGCGGGACATCCAGCAGCGCCGCCGCCCGGTGCGAGACGTACTCGTGCGAGGTGCCGTGGAAGCCGTACCGGCGGACGCCGTGGTTGGTGTAGAGCTCGTCCGGGACCGCGTAGCGCCAGGCGTACTCGGGCAGGGTGCGGTGGAAGGCGGTGTCGAACACGGCCACCTGCGGCAGGTCCGGCCATTTCTGCGCGATGGCGCGCAGGCCCAGGACGGCGGCGGGGTTGTGCAGCGGGGCGAGCGGGTTGAGCCGTTCGATCGCGCGGGTGATTTCGCTGTCCACCAGCACCGGCTCGGCGAAGCGTTCCCCGCCGTGCACCACGCGGTGGCCCACGGCGTCGAGCGTCTGCTCGCCGAGGGCCTCGTGAATGGCCGCATCCACCTGCTCGAGGGCTTCGGCGTGGTCCCGGGGGCCCACGATTTCGCCGTCGCCACCGCCGCCGGTACCCATGCCGATCTTTTCGATCAGGCCTTCGGCGAGGACGCTGCCGGCCTCGACGTCGCGGACCTGGTACTTGAGCGAGGACGAGCCGGAGTTGATGACGAGCACGAGCAAGGGGGCCTCCTAGGCCTTGGCTTCTGCGCTGACCCCTGGGGGCGCGCCGGGACGGTCAACACGGCGGAGCCTGGCGGTGCGCTCCGTGGGACCCACTATAAATTGCGGGACGGGCGGGGGCGCCACTCCGTTGCGTAAGCCGCGGCCGGCGCTTAGAGTCGGCGCATCAATTGGATTACTCACGAAGGGACTTCCATGACTGAGGACGCAACGCAGCCGGACAGCACGGACAGCGGTTCCGGCAAGCCGGATCCCACCGGCGTCGAGGGCGCAAACCCGGCGCTGGACGACACCGGGGACCTCAAGGCCGCCGAGACCGGAGAAGCCCCCGAGGCTCCCGAGAACGTCGAGGACCTGGACCTCACGCCGGCGGGCCTGGCCGATGAGCCGGCCAGCCAGAAAGATCCGGACAGTCCGGCGGATCCGGAAAACACCGACTAGGATCCCGCCGACTGGGCCTGGCCCGCTGCGGGGGCCGGCTCGGCGGCGGGCTCCGCGGACTGGGCCTGGATGGCGGTGATGGCCACGGTGTTGACGATGTCCTCCACGGTGCAGCCGCGGGAGAGGTCATTCACCGGCTTGCGCAGGCCCTGCAGGACCGGCCCGACGGCGACCGCCCCGGAGGACTGCTGCACCGCCTTATAGGTGTTGTTGCCGGTGTTCAGGTCCGGGAAGATGAACACGGTCGCCTGGCCGGCCACGGACGAGCCGGGCATCTTGGACGCCGCGATCGAGGCGTCCACGGCGGCGTCGTACTGGATGGGGCCTTCGACGGCGAGCTCCGGGCGGCGTTCGCGCACGAGTTCGGTCGCCTGCCGGACCGCGTCCACGGCCCCGCCGGAGCCGGACCCGCCGGTGGAGTAGGAAAGCATCGCGATCCGCGGGTCCACCCCGAACTGGGCCGCCGTTTCCGCCGACGCCACGGCGATGTCCGCGAGCTGCTCCACGTTGGGCTCGGGGTTCACGGCGCAGTCGCCGTAGACCAGGACCCGGTCCGGCATCAGCATCAGGAACACCGAGGAGACGATCTTGACGCCGTCCCGGGTCTTGACGAATTCCAGCGCCGGCCGGATGGTGTGCGCGGTGGTGTGGGCGGCGCCGGAGACCATGCCGTCCAGCACCCCCAGCTGGACCATCATGGTGCCGAAGTAGCTGCCGTCCTGCATGACCTCGAGGGCCTTGGCGAGGTCCACGCCCTTGTGCGCGCGCAGTTCCGCGTATTTCTCGGCGAATTCCTGGCGCAGCGGGGACGTGGCGGGATCCACGATGTTGATGCCGCCGAGATCGATCCCGTGGGTGGCGGCGAGTTCCCGGACCTCGGCCTCGCGGCCCAGGACGGTGAGTTCGCAGACGTCGCGGCGGTGCAGGATTTCCGCGGCGCGCAGCACCCGGACGTCCATCCCCTCGGGCAGGACGATGTGCCGGCGCTGCGAGCGGGCCCGTTCGATCAGCTCGTGCAGGAAGCGCAGCGGCGTGGTCCGCTGCAGCCGCGGCAGGTGCAGGCGTTCGACGAGTTCGGCCTCGTCCACCCGCCGGGACCACAGGCCCAGGGCCGAGGCGACCTTGCGGCGGTGCCCGGACCAGATCTCGGAGCGGACTTCCGAGACCCGCTTGGCGGTGACGTAGGTGTCCTCGTCGGCGGCAAAGACCGGGAACGGGGCCTGCGCCAGCAGCGAGTAGATGTTGGGCTCGGGCGCCAGGCCGCCGGTCAGGATCAGGGCCGCGGGCACCGGCGACTCGGGCGAGAAGGAGGACGCGAGGCAGGCGACCAGCACGTCGGCGCGGTCGCCGGGGGCGATCACCAGGGCGCCGTCGTCGAGCACCTGCAGGAAGTTGGCCACACTCATGGCCGCGACCTTGACCGAGCGCACGTCGCGTTCGAGGTCGGACAGGCCCGCGACCTGGCCGAGGCCCAGGGCGGCCGCGACCTCGCCCGTGGTGGGCCGGGCGATCTCCTCGAGCTCCGGGAAGACGTACACCGGCCGGCCCGAGGCGCCCGGGCGGACGGCGGCGGCGATCGCCTCCAGGTCGGCGGGATCGGCGCGGTTGATCATGATGGCCAGGAGGGCGCACCGGGCGGCAATGAGTTCCTTGCGGGCGACGTCGACGGCGTCGGCTGCCTCCGCCGCGGAGAGGCCGCGGGCCCCGACGACGGCAACCACCGGGGCGGAGAGGTTGTTCGCGAGCCGGGCGTTGAGGTCGAACTCGACGGCGGCGTCCTGGCCGGTCAGGTCCGTGCCCTCGACGATGATGACGTCACAGTGCCGGCCCATCTGGGCGAAGATTTCCACGCAGCGGGAGTCGATTTCCTCGCGTTTGCCTTCGGCCAGGAGTCCGCGGACTTCGGCGAAGGTCAGCCCGCCGCGGCAGCGGTCGTCGTCGAGGTCGAACCGGGCTTTCATGAGGGCGACCATGGGATCCGCGGCCGCGTCCGGGCCGTTCACCACGGGCTTGAAGAAGCCGATCCGGTCCGCATGCCGGTGCAGCGTGTCAGCCAGTCCGAGTGCGATGAGCGACTTGCCGGATCCCGGCGTGGTCGCACTGACATAAATTCCCTTGGCCATGATCCGCCCTTTGCTCCGGTGTCCGTCCAGCATACTGACTCCTATTGACAGCGGGCACTCCGATGGGATTACCTAATGAACATTCGGTATATAAAGCTGGAGGCAATGACGCATGGCTGAACTGACGATTTCCGGTGACACCCACCCGATCCTGAAGGATGACTACGCCTCCGAATGGATGGGCATCGAGGTGCTCTCACTCGGCGACGGGCAGGCCAGCATCCGGATGACGCTCCGGCAGGAAATGCTCAACGGCTTCGGCATGGCCCACGGCGGCATGGTGTTCGCCTTCGGCGACACGGCCTTCGCACTCGCCTGCAACCCGGCAACCCCGGCCTCCGATTCCGGCTCCGGCTCCAGCTCCGGCGGGGCGAGCATCACGGTGGCGTCCGGCGTCGACATTAACTTCCTCAAGCCTGCCTTCCAGGGCCAGGTGCTGACCGCCGTCGCGAACCGACGCGCCAGCGCCGGGCGCAGCGGCCTTTACGACATCCAGATCTACGCCGCTGATCCCGAAGCCGCCCTGCCCGGGGAACTCATTGCCGAGTTCCGCGGCCGCAGCCGGACCATCGCCAAGAAATAGAAACAGGGAACCACTGATGACCCACGAAACCATCGCCCCCAGCGACGCCGTCCTGGACCGCGAGGAAACCATCTCCCGCGACGAACTCGAGGCGCTCCAGCTCAGCCGCCTCCAGCACACCGTCGCCTACGCGTACGACCGCGTCCCCCTGTACAAGCGCAAATACGACGAGGCCGGGGTCCACCCCACCGACCTCCGCGAACTCTCGGACCTCGCCAAGTTCCCGTTCACCACCAAGGAAGACCTCCGGCTCGAATACCCCTTCGGCATGTTCGCCGTCCCGCAGCACGAGGTGGCCCGGATCCACGCCAGCTCCGGCACCACGGGCCGCGCCACGGTGGTCGGCTACACCAAGAACGACCTCGCCAACTGGGCCACCCTCGTGGCCCGGTCGCTGCGCGCCTCCGGCGTCCGCCCGGGCATGAAGGTCCACAACGCCTACGGCTACGGCCTGTTCACCGGCGGCCTGGGCGCCCACGGCGGTGCCGAAGCCCTCGGCTGCACGGTCATCCCGATCTCCGGCGGCCAGACCGAACGCCAGATCACGCTCATCCAGGACTTCAAGCCCGACGCGATCCTCGCCACCCCCACCTACCTGCTGACCATCGCCGACGCCATGGTCAAACAGGGCGTCGACCCCGCCTCCACCTCGCTCAAGTACGCCGTCCTCGGCGCGGAACCGTGGACCGAGGAAATGCGGCACGAGCTCGAAACCACCATGAACATCAAGGCCTGCGACATTTACGGGCTCTCCGAGGTCATGGGCCCGGGCGTCGCCGGCGAGGCCGTCGAGACCCAGGACGGCAGCCACATCTGGGAGGACCACTTCCGCCCCGAGATCATCGACGCCTTCGACCCCTCGCGGGTCCTCGGCGACGGGGAGCACGGCGAGCTGGTCTTCACGTCCCTGACCAAGGAGGCGCTGCCGATCATCCGGTACCGCACCAAGGACCTGACCCGGCTGCTGCCCGGCACCGCCCGCCCGGCCCACCGCCGGATGGGCCGGATCACCGGCCGCAGCGATGACATGATCATCCTGCGCGGCGTGAACCTGTTCCCCTCCCAGATCGAGGAAATCGCGCTGCGCATCCCCGAGCTGAGCCCGCACTTCCAGCTCGAACTCACCCGGCCCGAGGGCCAGCGGATGGACCAGCTCACCGTCCGGATCGAACGCCGCGAGTCCGTCACGGTCGAGGGCAGCGCGGCGGCGGCCCGGGCCCTCGGCGAGCAGATCAAGATCCACGTCGGCTCGTCCTGCGCGATCGACGTCGTCGAACCCGGCACGCTGGCACGCTCCAACGGCAAGCTGCGGCGCATCTACGACCTGCGGCCCAAGGCCTGAGGCTCGATTCCGGGCCGGCCGCCCTGGCCGGCCCGGCCAACGGATCGTGAGAAACTAGCGAGTATGCCCACCACAGCAGCAACCGCCAAGCGCGGCCGGCCCGGTTACGACCAGCAGTCGGTCCTGCTGATCGCCGTCGACGTCTTCAACAAGCACGGCTACGACGCCACGTCCATGGGCATCCTGGCCGAGAACCTGGGCATCTCCAAGTCCGCGATCTACCACCACGTCCCGTCCAAGGGCGACCTGCTCAAGCTCGCCCTCAACCACGCCCTGGGCGGCCTCGAGGCCATCCTGGACCAGCCGGAAGCGCAGAGCGGCTCGGCGGAGGCCCGGCTCGAGTTCGTGGTCCGGCAGACCATCGCGGTCCTCGTGGAGCGCCTGCCGTTCGTCACCCTGCTGCTGCGCCTGCGCGGCAACACCGAGATTGAACGGGACGCGCTGGAACGCCGCCGCGCGTTCGACCACAAGGTGGCGGCACTGATTTCCGCCGCCCGCGACGAAGGCTCGCTGCGCCAGGACATCGACCCGCGCACCGTCACCCGGCTGCTCTTCGGCACGATCAACTCCATCGTCGAGTGGTACAAGCCCGGCGGGTCCCTCTCCCCCGAGAAGCTGGCCGACGACGTCGTCGCCATGGCCTTCAACGGCCTCCACGCCTCCCCCTAAAGACCCTCCCGCACTCCCGCAGGTCCGCCGCCGACCCTCCCGCACGTCCTGCAGGTCTCCTGCCGACCCTCCCGCACCTCCTGCAGGTCTCCTGCCGACGCTCCCGCACGTCCTGCAGGTCTACTGCCGACCCTCCCGCACCTCCCGCAGGTCTACTGCCGACCCTCCCGCACTCCTGCGTCTACCCGTTGACTGCTCCCGGGACGGCGGTCACGCTGAAGTCATGGCTACGAAACTCTCCACGGTGCTCTTCGGCACGCTGCCCCAGCTCCGTTACGAGCCCACGCCCAAAAGGATCCGGGCGCTCCTGGGCGGGGCCGTCGTCGTCGATACTTTGCGTGCGTACCTGATCTGGGAACCACGGCGGATCACTCCGATCTACGCGGTGCCGTCCGAGGACCTGCGTGCCGATCTGGCGGCGCCGGGCCTGCCGCAGGCCGACGTGCAGGAATTCGGGCGCAGGCTCATGGGGGCTGCGCCTCCCGTGCTGGATCCCGGCACCGGTTTCGGCAGGCACACCTCAGCGGGAGAGGAATTCGATGTTGTCACGGCCACGGGCACCGCGCCGCGCGCCGCGTTCCGTCCGGAGGATCCCGACCTCGCCGGGTACCTGGTGCTGGATTTCGCGTCCTTCGAGTGGCTTGAGGACGATGAGGAGATCATCGGCCACCCCCGCGACCCGTTCCACCGGGTGGATATCCGCGCGTCGTCCGTGGAGGTGGAGATAGCCCTCGACGGCGTGACGCTGGCGACGTCGGACGCCGCCCACCGGCTCTACGAGACTATGCTCCCGGTCCGCTACTACCTGCCGCCGGCCGACGTTCGCCTGGACCTGCTGGAGGAGAGCCCCAAACGCACGGTCTGCCCGTACAAGGGCCGGGCCAGCTACCTGAGCTATCCCGGCTCCGGGCAGGGCCGCAACATCGCCTGGACCTACGACCGGCGTTTCCTTGACGCCGCCCAGATCCACGGCCTCGTCTGTTTCTTCAACGAACGGGTGGACCTGACGGTCGGCGGCGTGCTGCAGCCCCGGCCGGTGACGCCCTGGTCCTGAGCTGCCTGCAGGTCCCGCGCGGGGCGTCCGGCTCTAACCGGCTGTCAGGCGCAGGCAGGGAATACGGACGAATCCTTTGAAGAACGTCGGCGAGGTCTGGACGTCATGGACGGTAGCCTCGGGCGTGGAAGTGCAGAAATCCCGTCCTGCGCGGACCTGATCGGACCAGACGGGACCGTTATTCCTCGACGTCGAGGGCGGGAAGTACATGGACGCCAGGAGCAGCGAGAAGCCCGCGAGCACTGCTATGGGAACGGCCCGCCCGAACCGTGCCAGTGCCGAGGCGAGCAACGGCACCGTGGCGAGGACAAACATCGTCGGCACCACCGAGTACCGCCCGAACACAAAGAACTCCGGCCAATCGGAGGCCGTGAACGTGGCGTAGTCCAGATACTTGGCCGGGTTGGACGCCACGCAGGCAACCCACACGATGACGGACGAGGACACGAAGAGGCCCGCCAGCCACTTGTCCCGTTTGGAACCCAGAACCAGCACGGTTGCGGGCACGGCGAGGATGATGAAGGCCGCGATGATCATCGCGTGCGGCCCCGAAGTTCTCGATCAGTTGCACGATGCTGGCCGGGGTGCCGTACACGATCGGACCGGCAGTGTTCAGGACCCATCCGTAGAAGGCCGACCACGGGTCAAGCTGATAGCTGACGTCGCCGGTTCGCGGGTGGTTCAAGGTGGCGTAAGCCTGCGCGGCAAGACCCAGGCCCAGGCCCGCGCGGGCAGCCCAGTACCTCTTGTCCCTCAGCCCGAAGAGGAACAGCGGGACGAAGACAATGGAGATGATTTCCGTGAGGGAGACCAAAAGAGCGACGACGAAGAGCAGCGCGCCGTCGACTTTGGACTTCGCCGGTTTGATCAGCAGCCACGGAGTGAGCCACAGAAAATACCAGTGGATGTTGGCGAAGTTTCCCAGCGTCTCGATCGCGCCGACGTTGACGAAGACCGGAATCGCCGCCCACGCCATGCGGATCCACTGGTTGCTGGTGAGAGCCTGCGCGCAGTGGTAGGTCATGAGCGAGACACCGGCCACGGCCGCGCACGCCAGGACCGTCAGCGCGATGGCGTAGTCCTCAAGCGCAAAGAACCGGACCACGACTTCCGCAGCAACGCGCGGGACGAAATGGAGGTAGCCGGCGTACGGGGCCATCGGCGCAAAGGGCTGGCCGGGCGTCACCGCGTCGGTCAGGAAGACCGCGCCGTCCTCTGCCCAGACGACGTCCAGGGCGGTGGGCGGTATCCGCCAGAAGGACACCAGCGTCAAAAGAACGAGTGCGCCCAGATAGGATGCGGCCCTCAGCAAGGCGGTTTTCACGGTTGTTTCCCCCAGCGCGCGCCCCGAGACCCGGGTAATTCGCACATAATGTAGTTCGCGGTCCATCAGGTCAAAACGGCGTGCGCGTGAACCCGGCGTCCAGTATATAAGGACATCCGACGTGGCTTGACGCCGCGCCGAGCACTGCCGAGCACTGCCCTGCCGAACGCAGCGAACTGCTGCCGCACACAGGAAAGGCGCCCCGCTGAGCCGGGACGCCTCAATTCCTGGCGGCCGATGGGACCCTGCCAGGGTCAGAGTTGGTAGTCGACTGCCTGCCTGATGTTCTCGTGGATGCAGAGGATGTTGTGTTCCGTGTCCATAAACCAGGCGCACTTCTCCGAGTCCGTCGTACAGATATGGTTCTCCGTCTTGAGGTCCGGCATGTCGTAGTCCTGGAACGTAACGCCCTTCGATTCCATCTCCCTGACGGCGCGTTCGATCTCGCTGACTTCGAAGCTCAGGGCGGTGTGGTCGGAGTGCTTGCCGTCCTTAACCGGCATCAACTGCAGCATGGGGCCGCCGTCGGTGCCGAACAATTCGCTGCCATCATCTGCCACTCCCCGATGCGGGAGGCCAAGGGTTTCCGCGTAAAAACGCCGGGCGCGCTCCCTGTCATCGACGGGCAGGACGGTGGTGGCTTTGCTCAATACAAGGGTCATTTATTATCACCTCCTACGCGGCAAATTTTACGCCGGAGCAGCACCGAAAGAGCCCGCCAATTGGTTCCAGACGCTCCCGCAGATCCGTCTCCTTAACGGCTGACGCTCCCTCACCGGGTGAGGAAGCGTCAGCCGTTAACCTGCGGAACGTGCGGGAGCGTCGCCCGGGAACCTGCGGAACGTGAGGGAGCGTCGCCCGGGAACCTGCGGAACGTGCGGGAGCGTCGCCCGGGAACCTGCGGAACGTGAGGGAGCGTCGCCCGGGAACCTGCGGAAGGTGAGGGAGCGTCGGGGGTCGGGGTGGGGCGGGGGGCTACTTCTCGACGAGGGTCAGGACGTCGTAGGTGGCCACGATCTCGTCGTTCTGGTTGGTCAGGACGGCGTCCCAGGCGACCTCGCCGTACTCGTCGGTTTCGCGCGGGGTGATCTTCTTGGCCGTCAGCGTGACCCGGACGGAGTCGCCTGCCGCCACGGGAGTGATGAAGCGCAGGTTCTCCAGGCCGTAGTTGGCCAGCACGGGGCCCGGCGCGGGATCCACGAACAGCCCTGCCGCCCAGGACAGCAGCAGGTAGCCGTGCGCCACGATGCCGGGGAAGAACGGGTTGGCCGCGGCCGCGTCCTGGTTGGTGTGGGCGTAGAAGGTGTCCCCGGTGGAGTTCGCGAAGGCCGTGATCTCCTCGAGCGAGACTTCGCGCAGGTCCGACCGGACGGCGTCGCCGATCCGCAGCGTGCTCAGCGACTTCCGGAAGGGGTGCCGGCCCTCGGTCTCGAGCGTGAAGTTCCGGTCGGCGCCGGTGTGCCAGAGGCCGGTGACGGCGGTGAGCATGTTCGGCGAGCCCTGGATGGCGGTGCGCTGCATGTGGTGCATGACCGAGCGGATGCCGCCGAGTTCCTCGCCGCCGCCGGCGCGGCCCGGGCCGCCGTGGACCAGGTGCGGCACCGGGGAGCCGTGCCCGGTGGAGCTGCGGGCGTCCTCGCGGTTGAGCATCAGGACGCGGCCGTGGTGGGCGGCGATGCCGGTGACGAGCTCGCGGGCCACGTCCGGATCGTTGGTGCAGACCGAGGCCACGAGCGAGCCGCCGCCGCGGGCGGCGAGGCGGACGGCGTCGGGCAGGTCCTTGTAGCCGAGCACGGAGGAGACCGGGCCGAAGGCCTCCAGCGAGTGGACCTCGTCGGCTTCCGGGTCGGCCCAGCTGAGCAGCACCGGAGACATGAATGCTCCGTCGTCAACGACGCCGGTGCTCCCGTCCGCGCGGGTGACCGACGGCGAATCGAGCGTGCCGTAGGCGAGCTCGCCGCCGGCGTCGAGCATGGACTGGACGGCGGCGCGGACGTCGGCGAGCTGTTCCCGGGACGCGAGGGCGCCCATGGTCACGCCCTCGGCGCGGGGATCCCCCAGCACGACGCGTTCGGTGATCCGCTCGCCCACGGCGGCGGCGACGTCGGAGACGAGTTCCTGCGGCACGATGGCGCGGCGGATGGACGTGCACTTCTGGCCGGCCTTGGCGGTCATCTCGGTGACGAGGGACTTGATGAACGCGTCGAATTCCGGCGTGCCCTTGACCGCGTCAGGGCCGAGGATGGCGGCGTTGAGCGAATCGGTTTCCGAGGTGAAGCGGACCCCGCCCGTGACGACGTTCGGGTGCGACTTGAGGGTGTTGGCAGTCGAGGCGGAGCCGGTGAAGGCCACGAGGTCGCGGTAGTCGAGGTGGTCCAGGAGCGTCCGGACCGAGCCGGAGACGAGCTGCAGGGAACCGGCGGGCAGGATGCCGGAATCGACGATCGCCTTCACCACGCCCGCGGCGACGTAGCCGGTGGGGGTGGCGGGCTTGACGATGGTGGGGACGCCGGCGAGGAAGGCCGGCGCGAGCTTCTCGAGCATGCCCCAGACGGGGAAGTTGAAGGCGTTGATCTGTGCGGCCACGCCGGGGATGCGGGTGTAGATGTGCTCACCGGCAAAGGAGCCGTCGCGGGAGAGGATCTCCATCGGACCGTCCACCACCACCTGGGCGTTGGGCAGTTCGCGCCGGCCCTTGGAACCGAACGTGAAGAGCACGCCGATGCCGCCGTCGATGTCGATCATCGAGTCGATCTTGGTGGCGCCGGTCTGCGCGGAGAGGGCGTAGAACTCCTCGCGGCGGCCGTTGAGGTACTGCGCCAGTTCCTTGAGCTTGAGGGCCCGCTGGTGGAAGGTGAGTTTGCCCAGTTCCGCCTGCCCGGTGGTGCGTCCGTAGTCGACGACGGCGGCCAGGTCCAGGCCCGAGGTGCTGACCAGGGCCAGGAGTTCGCCGGTGCTGGCGTCCAGGACGGGGGCCGCGCCGGCTTCCGAGCCGCTGTCCGGGGTCCACCAGGCGTCGCGGACAAAACTGGGAACGATCTCGACACTCTCAAGGGTGTCTGCTGTGGGTGCGGCAGTGGCGGTCATCGTTGACGGTTCCTTCCAACGCGGGGCAAAATCGGACGGTCAGGACATTACTGACCGTCCGTTCGGTAATATGTCCACAGTACATGAATGAGGCCTGGCGCACACTAGTTACAGCGTGAACAGGTCACAGACGGCCGCCCACCACCTCTCGCCGAACACCTCTCAAGGAGACGCCATGACGCCCGAACCCGGCAGCACTGAACTGTGGAAGATCACGCTCGGCGAACTGGACGAGAAAATGGGCGTGAAAATCGTCGAGGAATCCGTGGACCGCGTCGTCGCGACGATGCCGGTGGAAGGCAACCGCCAGTCCTTCGGGCTCCTGCACGGCGGCGCGTCACTGGCGGTCGGCGAGGCCGTGGGGTCCTGGGCTGCGGTCATCCATGCGAGCACCCTGGGCAAGACGGCGGTGGGCGTCGACGTCTCGGCCACCCATCACAAGTCCGCGCGGGAAGGCACCATCACGATCACCGCCACCCCCATCCACCTGGGCGGGACCCTGGCCACGCACGAGGTGCTGATCACCAACGACGCCGGCCAGCGGCTCTGCACGCTGCGGATCACGAACCTGCTGCTGGACCGGAAGCCCTGACGGAACCCGCCTGCTTCAGTCCGGCCTGCTTCACGGCCGGCGCGTGCCGGCCCTGCGGCGGATGAAAACGACGAGGAGGACACCGAGCAGGAGCGTGCCTGCGCCGAAGACCGCGGCGGGGACAAGGCCGGCGCCTCCGGTATCGGACAACTGACCCGCATCGCCCGCCGGAACGACGGCAGCAGGCGCGGCCGGTGGTTCCACCGCCACCGGCTGCCCGGCAGCGGACGGAACGGCAGCGGACGGAACGGCAGCGGGCGCGGCCGTGTCCACCGGAGCGTCGCCCGGGGCCGTGTCCACCGGCGCGCCAGCCGGCGGCGCTTCGTCGGGAACCGCGCCCTTCGCCGGAACGTCCAGGATGAAGGACGAGACGGCCGGAGGCGAGGCGACGCCGTCGATGGACTGGGTGACGGACAGCGTATGCGGGCCCGCCGTGAGCCCGGCAGGGAACGGCACGCTCCAAGCGGCGCCGGGTGCCCCTGAGCCCGGCGCGCCTGACGCTGGCTGCGCCTGCGGGGCCGACAACACGGCCAGGCCTTGCGCCCCGATGCCGCCGATACTCCCGACACCCGCGGCACCCGCGGCGTCGACCCCGGAATCGAGCCGGGCCATCACCGTGCCCACGGTGACTCCGTCGACGGACACCACCACTTCAGCTCCGTCGAGGCCGGTCCCTGAAATGCTGGCGGGCCGCGCATCGTCGCTGACCAGCATCCCGTCCGGCATCGAGGTGACCTCGGGAGCCGGCGGGAGGACCGTGAACGATCGGCTCGCCGACGGACTGTCGTGGTGGCCTGCCGCGCTCAGCACAGCGGTGACCGAAAGCTTCCCGTAGACCGGCTGGTCCGCGACGGAGATACTCCAGCGGCCGTCGTCGGCGACGAGTCCGGTCCCCTCGACGGCGCCGGCCAGCCTCACAGTGCGCCCGGGCTCGCCCGTGCCTTCAATGGCTTGCGCCCCGGCAAGCTGCCATCCTTCGGCGGGTGAGGTGATCACCGGCGCGGTGAGGTCGGAGACGAGCACCTCACGTGTTTCGGTGCCCGACCGGCTGAATCCGTTGACGGTCTCCACGGTGTAACTGAACGGACCCGTGGCCGCCGGGGCGGGGAACGACCAGTTGCCGGCCGCGTCCACCGGGACCTCTACCGGTTCCTGGCCCTCGACCGTGACGCGGACCCGTGAATTGGGGGCCACCACCGACGCCGGACCGGCCGGGACCTGTCCGGTGACGGGCGCGCCGGCGGTGACCGTGCCGCCGGTCGGCGCGTCCGGGACAGGTTTGTTCAGGAAGAGTTTGAGCTGCACGCCACCCGGGATCCGCAGCAGGGCGTCCTCAACGGAGGTGGCAATGGCGCGGATCTGCGTGTCGCCGGAGTCTTCGGCGCCGGTGTGGGTGCCGACCGCGAAGTTGCCGCTGATCCAGGGGCCGCCGGAGTCGCCGGGCCGCGACTTCACCGTGGTCGAGTCGAAGCCGTTCAGCGCCCTGAGGTCGGCGCCGTCCGGGACGTTGTTGGGGCCGCCGACAATCCAGATTCCCACCGTGTCCACGGTTCCGCAGGACCAGCCGAGGGTCCGTCCGGAGCGGCACACGGGCTGGCCCGGGAAAGGCGCGACGGTTCCGACGACCTTCACGGCCGACGGCCCGGGCAGGCCCGGATTGTCCCATCGGGTGACGGCGGGCTGGAGCCGCAGGTCGCTCCTGATGCCCTCGAGGACGGCGATGTCCGTGCCGGCGTTGGTTCCGTCGTCGGCAACCCGCGAATTGTCCGGGCCGCCGAACTGGCTGAAGCCGAAGTCCCCCAGGTTGCCGGCGGTGGCGCCGGAACCGGTCCCGCCGCCTGCTGCGGCGTCGATGGACAGTTCGACGTCGGCCCGCTTGGCGGCGCCGTCGGCGGCGCAGTGCCCGGCCGTCAGGACGAGCGGCTCACCGGCGGCGTCGAAGCCGCTGAACCCGGCGGAGCAGAATACTCCCCCGTCGGTGATGAAACCCTGGCCGCCGAAGAAGTCGTCTTCCGTGGTGATCGGGGAGCCTTGTTCCAGGGCCACGTTGGCATAGCGGGCCACGAAGTCCGCCGGCGAGATCTTTGCCGCCCCTGGGCCCGCACCGGTTGCGGCGGTGTCGGAGGGCAGGTCCGCAACCGGCGGGCCGGCTTCGGTGGTGTTGGCGGCGCCGGTGCGGATGATGAAGCTGCCGTTGGCGTAGACGACTGCCTGCAGGCCCGGGCTGCCGACCTCGCGGACATAATCTTCGAAGAGTTGTTGGGTGCTGGCGGCCAGCACGTCCGCGGACGGGCGCGCCGCGGCAACCTCGTCCGACGGCGTCTCGGCCGGGGCGGCCCCGGCCTCCTCCGCGGTAGCCGCCTCCACGGCGCCTGCATCTGCGGCGGCCGCCTCTGCGGTGTCTGCATCGGCGGTGGCCGCGACGACGAAGTCTGCCGGACCGTCCTGGTTGAGCTCCGCCACGCGTGCCTGCAGCCCGGCTCCGGTGCCTTCGACGACGATTTTCCCGCCGGCCAGGCTGATTCCCACGTAGCCGGGGACTGCGCGCAGGGACGGAAACGGCGTCGGCTGCGCGCTTGGCCTGCGCGCCGGCGGCGTTGAATTCGGTCATGCTCATGCCGAGGTCCCGGCGGATGGCGTCTGCCAGGCCGCTGTCACTGATGTCCAGCTGCGCCGGCTCAGCAGCAGCCGCATCATTAGCCGCCGGCGCGGTGCTTGAAGGGGCCGCGGGGGCCGGAGCCGGGTCCGCTGACGAAGAGAAGGGTGCGGTTCCGGCCATTGCGGGAACCGCAGCGAATGAACCGGCGAGCGCGACGCTGGCAGCCACGGCGGCGCGCACCATCAGCGGGAACTTCGGAGTATTCACCCCGTCACCTTATCGGTTCAGTTGGCGCTGCCTAGCTTGGCGAGGACCGCAGCGAGTTCCGTGTCGGAGACCCCGTGCCGGCGCAGGAACTCTTCGGTATTCAGCGATCGGACGAACTCCAGCAGGCTCTCGCCGCGGAATTGCAGCAGCGGCGCCAGGACGTCGTCGGGAAGATAGCGCTCGTGCGGGTGGGGAATCGGCGCCCGCCGGTGGTGTTCGTTGATGGCCCGCACGGACCGCTGGTACCCGGAGACGATCGCCTCGTCGCTGTCCCCGGCGAGGTCCTGGAGCATGGCGGCAATCATGCCGGACCGGTCGCGGCCGGCGGAGCAATGGATGATGACGCCGCCGCGCGCGGCAGCCACGGCTTTGAAGACCCCGGCGAGGTGCTCCGGAAACAGCCGGGCGTAGTCGGCATACAGGGCCGGATCGTTCAGGTAGGGTCTGCAGATCGCGCGGAATTCGCTGTTGGCGGGATCTTCAGTGGGAGCCATAACGACGTCGAACGCCGCCATCGCTGCCTCACTCACGGGCGGGTCGGTCTCGCGCCGCCGGATTTCCTCCTCATTCCGGAGGTCAATGACCGTCCGGATGCCGCCGCGCCGGGCCTGGCGCCAGCCGGTTTCGGTGAGCCATTCCCGGCGCCCCATCCGGTAGACCTCGCCCGCGATATGCCAGGCGTTGACGGCCCCGTCCCAGCCGGCGGGTTTCCCAAAGGCTTCCATCAGGCCAGCTAACCACGCCGCCCGGGTAGGAAACAGGTACAAACGCCATAGAAATACCGTGAACCCCGGCGCATAAGCGCGTAGCCGGCACCGTGTCGGAACGATCAGGCCCGCCCGTAGGGTGTCGCATGAGTGGCCGGGTGCTGATGCCGCGGCCACTCACTCCACTTGTTCGCCAGCCGGATTCCGGGGAGGCTCCGCTGGCTGCCACCGGAACGGTGCGCGCGTTAGATTCTCCCGCAGCACCGACCCCGAGGGACTCCATCATGAAAAGCATGTCATTCAGACGCTGGTCCGGCCGCTTGGCCGGCAGCCTGGCCGCCGTCGCACTGGTCGCCGGCTTCGCCGCGGCCCCGGCGAGCGCCGAAGCGCCCGATCCGGCATATATCGCCCTGGGCGATTCCTACGTTGCCGGCACCGGCGGCGGCGCCTACATTGCACCGCCGCCCGGCCTGCCGGCCCAATGCCTGCAGACGCAGGCAAGCTACCCGGCGGTCCTGGGTGCCGCCCTCAATCTGGGCTGCTTCGGTGCCCGGACCACGGACGTGGCCGCCGTGGCGGCAGGATTCAACGGGGCACTCGCGGGCGCCTCAGTGGTGACCATTACCGTAGGGGGCAACGACGTCGAAACGGGCCTCGTGGCCTTGACGTGCACCGTCGCGGTCAGCTCCCCGGACTGCCGCGCCGCCCTCTACAACTCCCTGGCGGTCAAACTGCCTGAATTGCCGGGAAAGATCCGGGACATGGTCGCTGCGGTCAAGGCCGCGGCGCCCGACGCCCGGATCGTGATGACCGGCTATCCGCGGCTCTTCACCGCCACCGCCGGGCTCAGCACGGAGCAGGTCCAGGCCATCCAGACCCTGAACCGGGCGTCCGACCTCCTGAACACAACCATCGCCTACTCGGCGCGGGCGAACGGGGTCCAGTACGTCAGCGTCGCGAACAGGTTTGCCGGCCATGGCATCGGCTCGGCCGACCCGTGGATTGTGGCGCCGGCCGGTCTCTGCGTGCCCGGCAAGAACTGCAGTGACAACCCTGCTGACACGTTCCACCCGACGGCGACCGGTTACGCGAAGGGATACGCCAAGGCTCTGAAGGCCGCACGGGTGTTCCACGTCCGGGAGCGCAGCTAGCAGCCAGGGTCCGGGCCCGCGGCGTCCCGGACGCCGCGGGCCCGTGCCAAGAGGACGGGTACTGGCTAGGCTGGGGCCATGATCACCGTCACCGGAACTGTCCGCTCCGACCTCGCCTCCGACGAGGCCCTCGCCTACCTAGCAGCCTTTGAGCACACACCGGAGTGGGACCCGGGGACCCCCGTGGTCCGGAAACTCTCCGAGGGACCGGTCGCCGTCGGCCACCGGTATCACGCCGAGGCCGAGTTCCGGGGCAAACGCCAGACGCTGGTCTACGAGGTGGTTGAACTGACGGCAACCCGGATCAAGCTGCGCGGCGAAAACAAGACCGTGATCTCCGTGGACACCATTGAGGTGCTTCCCGCGGGATCGGGGTCCGAGGTCCATTACACGGCGGAATTCCAGCTCAAGGGATGGCTCAAGATCGCCGAGCCGCTGATGAAGCCGGCCTTCCAGTCCCTGGCCGACCCCGCCATGGACGGCATGAAGAAAGCCCTCGACGCCCGCGCCCAGCACTAGAACATCCCGCCATCCGGGACGGGCCAACGACGGACCGCCCCGGGATCCCACCGGAACAGGAGCACGCCATGACATCACAGAATCCGGATCCGCTCGAAAGCAAGCTGACCGGGCTGGAACCGGGCGGCGGCGTGCCGCCCGGGGAGACACCCCCGGGAGAGGGATCCTCGGTCGGCTCCCAGGAGCCGAAGCTCGGCGACGGCCGCGGATTCAGCCAGTACGTGCCGCTCGTGATCATCGCCGTCGTGGTGCTCTTCGTCCTGCTCTACTTCATCGGCTACATCGTCGGGATCCTGTCCTAGCGGATTCCTAGTCAGTCCAGTCGAAGAAGCCCTTGCCGGTCTTGCGGCCGAGTTCGCCGCGCGCCACCTTGTCCCGCAGGATCTGGGGCGGGGCGAACCGCTCCCCCAGCGTCGAGTGCAGGTATTCGGCGATGCCCAGCCGGACGTCAAGGCCCACGATGTCCGTGGTCCGCAGCGGGCCGGTGGGGTGCTTGTAGCCGAGCACCATGGCGTTGTCGATATCCGCGGCCGACGCCACGCCCTCCTCGACCATGCGCATCGCCTCGAGCGCAATCGCCACGCCGAGCCGGGAGGAGGCGAATCCCGGCGCGTCATTGACGACGACGGCGGTCTTGCCGAGTGCCTGGACCCAGCCGCGGGCGGCGTCGGCCAGGTCCCCGGCGGTCTGCTCGCCGAGCACCACCTCGATCAGGGTCGAGGCGGGCACCGGGTTGAAGAAGTGCAGGCCCAGGAAATTCTGCGGGCGCTTCAGCTCCCGGGCGAGGCCGCTGACGGACAGGGATGAGGTGTTCGAGGCGAGGCAGGCGTCATCGGCGAGACGCTCCTCGATCCCGCGGAGCGCCGTGACTTTAAGGTCCCAGTCCTCGGGGACGGCTTCCACCACCAGTTGGCGGTCCCGGAAGTCGTCGTAATCGACGCTCACGGAAAGCCGGGAGACCATCTCGTCCAGGTTGGCGTCGGTGGCGCCGCGTTCGATGCTCTTGGCGGCGGCGGACTCCACGCGCTCGCGGGCGGCCTCGGCGGATACCTCGTCGCGTTCGACCACCAGCACGTTGGCGCCCTTGATCAGGAAGGCGTGGGCGATCCCGGCTCCCATGCGGCCGCCGCCGAGAACCCCGACGAAGCCGGGGAGGGCGCTGCCGGGGAGGGCGGTGCCGGAAAGGTCGGCGGGAGGGACGGAGTTGCTCATGGCTGCTTCTCTTCTGTGGCAGGGGCCGGCCCGGTGGCGGTGGCCGGCGTCGGGGTCTGGTCGGTTGCTGCTTTTTTCGCCGATTTCCGGTCCAGGAAGTCCTGCATGCGGTCGAACTTGGCCTGGGATTCGAAGAGGATGCCCTGCGCCAGCTGATCGATGAGCGGGTGCGCCTCGGCCGGGGCGTGGAAGACGGACTTGGTGATCCGCACGGCCAGAGGATCCTGCCGGGCGATCCGGTCCGCGAGCCGGTGGGCCGCGGCCATCAGCTCCGGGGCTTCGTGGATCTCGGTGATGAGGTTCACGGCGAGGGCGCGCTCGGCATCCAGCACGACCCCGGCCAGGAGGATTTCCTTCGCGACGGGCTCCCCCACCAGCTCCTTGAGGCGCCAGCTGGCCCCGGCGGCGGCCAGGATCCCGAGCCCGGTCTCCGGGTTCCCGATCCGGACGCCGGGGGTGCCGATCCGGAAGTCCGCGGCGTACGCCAGTTCGGCGCCGCCGCCCAGGCAGAAGCCGTCGAGCGCGGCGATGACGGGCATCGGCAGTTTGGCGATCCGGACGAAAATCGTGGAGTTGATGCCCTGCAGGGCGTCGTCCCGGCGTCGTTCGCGCAACTGGGAGATGTCCGCGCCGGAGGCGAAGACCCCGTCGGACCCGGCGATGATCAGCACCTTGGGCTCGCGCTCCAGCGCCGCGCAGACCCGGTGGAGCTCATCGACCATGTCCTGGTCAATGGCGTTGCGGACCTCGGGACGGTTCAGCAGCACCACCAGCCGGTCCGCGCCCTCCTGGATCTTGAGGGTGGTGAACTCGCCGGGATCGAGGGCCGGTGCCGGCATCAGACGCGCTCCAGCAGCATGGCGGTGCCCTGGCCGACGCCGATGCACATGGTCGCGAGGCCCATTTTTGCGTCTTCGCGTTCCATCCGGCCGAGCAGGGTGATCGCGATCCGCGAACCGGACGAGCCCAGCGGGTGGCCGAGGGAGATTGCGCCGCCGTCGCGGTTCACGATCTCCGGGTCGAGGCCGAGCCGGCGCATGCTGGCGAGTGACTGGGTGGCGAACGCTTCGTTGAGTTCGACGGCGCCGAGGTCGCCGACGTCGAGCCCGCTGCGGGCGAGCACCTTCCGGGTCGCCGGGACGGGGCCGATGCCCATGATTTCGGGTTCGCAGCCGGCGGAGGCACCGTCAACGATGCGGGCCCGCGGGGTGAGGCCGAGCTTCTCGATGGCGGCTTCGGAGGCGACGATGATGGCGGAGGCGCCGTCGTTGAGGGTTGATGAGTTGCCGGCGGTGACCACGGATCCGCCGGCGACGACGGGCCGGAGGCCTGCCAGCACGTCCATGGTGGTGCCGGGGCGGGGGCCCTCATCCGTGTCCACGACGGTCTCGCCCTTCCGGGACCTGACGGTCACGGGGACGATTTCCGCGGCAAAGCGCCCGGCCTCGATCGCGGCGATGGCGCGCTCGTGCGAGCGGACGGCAAAGGCGTCGGCGTCTTCCCGGGAGATGCCGTCCACGCGGGCGACTTCCTCGGCCGTTTCCGGCATGGAGTAGGTCATTTTGCCGTCGCGGGAGAGTTCGCCCTTCTCGAAAAGCGGGTTGACGAAGCGCCAGCCGATGGAGGTGTCGAAGATGTCGCCGGGCTTGGCGAACGCGGTCCGCGGCTTCTCCTGCACCCAGGGGGCCCGGCTCATGGACTCGACGCCGCCGGCGATCACGATGTCCGCGGCGCCGGATTTGATCATGTGGCTGGCCATGATGATGGCGCTCAGGCCCGAGGAGCAGAGCCGGTTCACGGTGATGCCGGGGATGTGCAGCGGCAGCCCGGCCAGGACGGTGGCCATCCGGGCGACGTTGCGGTTTTCCTCGCCGGCGCCGTTGGCGTTTCCGAGGATCACCTCGTCGATGGAGTCCGGGTCGAGGCCGGCACGGCTGATGGCTTCGCGGAGCACCAGGGCGGCGAGGTCGTCGGGGCGGACTGCGGAGAGCGCGCCTCCGTAGCGGCCGACGGGGGTGCGGACGCCGCCGACGAGAAACGCCTGCGGTCCTGCAACTGCTGAAGCCATGGGTTCATCCTTCACGCGATAGACGGCTCTGTCATCGAAAAGCACTGCTGCCGGCGGCGGGGCCACCGGAGCCGGCGGCACATCATTTACCGACCGTTCGTTCTATAAAGATTACACGGCGCCGCAAGGGGGTCAATCAGGCCGGGGCGGATTACGCGACCACCACGCCGAGGTGGCCGGCCAGCAGCGGCGCGAGCAGCGACAGCTGGTATTCGTCAATCACGAGCCCGGCCAGGCTGCCGAGACCGTTGATCACCCGGAAGTCCGTGCCCCGGATGTCGACGTCCTTCAGCCTGGCTGCGGTGAGGTCCAGGGTTCCGATGGTGCAATTCTTCAGTGCCACCCGCGTCGCGGCGCAGGAGCCCAGATCCAGTTCGCCGATGATGCAGTCGCTGATCTGCACATCGGCCAGGGTGGAACCACGCAGGTTCAGGTAATCCAGCTTGCCGCCGTCGATCCGCACCGACTGCCAGCCGCTCCCGTAGAGCTCCGCCGAGCCCCAGCGCGGGTTGCCGATCTCCACCTCGCGCAGGACCGTCCGCGCCGCCGTGAAGACCGGCGCGTACGCGTCGGTCAGCACGCAGTCGCGGAAGGTGGAGCCACGCAACTGGGTCTCGTGGAAGGAAATTCCGTCGAACTCGCACTCCGAAAAATCTGTGCCGCTCAGCTCCAGTCCGTCGGCTGAGGCCTTGCTGAACCGGACGCCGTCGTACCGTTCCCCGCGCCGGAAATCCGGGGACGCCTCGTCCCGCAGGTCCGCCAGACGGACGTGCGGGAGCCGCGGGGCGGCGGGCGCGGAGGACCCGGAGCCGGGGCGGCGGGCCATCAGAGCGACTCAGCCTTGGCGGCGATTTCCTGCAGGTCCCGGGCGAGCGCCTTGCGGGTGATGCGCATGCCGATCGGGCCGAAGACCGCCATCATGACCTTGCTGACGCGGGTGGGCTTGACTATCTCGGCCCCGAACGTGACCGTGAGGTCCGTCCCGCCGTCGCGCTCCGGGAGCGTGAATCGGGTGGTGTAGTCGGCTCCGCCCTGGAATGCCTTGACCGTGGTGCTGCCGGCGACGCCGGCGGCGGGCGGTTCGCTGGCGGAGACCCACAGCTCGACCGTCTCCGAGCGGCCCATCATCCGGCGGGTTTCCTTCCATCGGGTCCCGACGGCGTACGGCCCGTCGGAGAGCATCTGGATGGCCTCGATGCTGGTCAGGGTTGCCGCCGATCCCGGGATGTCCGAGATAACGGACCAGACGGCGTCCGCGGGGGCGTTGATGTGCCGGGTGAGACTCGTGGTGTGCTCCATGGGTCGAGCCTAGCGGGGCGGAGGTATCAGGGCCCGGGATAAGTCGTCCGGAGAAAGTCTTGAACTACTAAGTATGCTTTGTGTTACCGTGGAATTGTCGATTTCAACCTCTAGGAGAAGGTGGTTTTTCCATGGGCATCGGAGATAAGATCCACAACGAAGCGCAGGATCTCGGCGGCAAGGCGAAGGAAGCTGCCGGGAACGCCACGGACAACGAGCGCCTTCAGGCCGAGGGCCAGAAGGACCAGATCGCCGCGGACGCCAAGAAGGCGGGCGAAAACGTGAAGGATGCCTTCAAGAGGGACTAGTGTTGCAGGTATCTGCGGTGCCGGGCTTTCCTTTGGGGGAAGCCCGGCACCGTTTTTTTGTGCCGTTTTGTGCCACTTCCTGCTGCGATTAGTGCTCCCAGGTTGCTGCAGGGCTGGCGCGGCGGCGATCACGTCAGGTACCAATAGCGGAACACATCAACCGTAGGGACGCCATGGGGACCAGAAAAGATACGAAACCGGGCACCGCTATCAGCACCGTCGATCTCGGCACCGCTTACGGCACGGCTCACGGCGCGGGGGGCTCCCGCGCGCTCCGCGGATATCTCGCCCGCCCCGAGGGCGACGGGCCGTTCCCGGCCGTCCTGATGATCCACGAAGCCTTCGGCCTGGATGCCAATACGGTGCGGCACGCGGACCGGCTGGCCGGCGCGGGCTATCTGACGCTGGCCGTGGATCTGTACAGCGACGGCGGGGCCCGGCGCTGCCTCGTCGCGACCATGCGTGCACTGTCGGCCGGCGCCGGCCGGGCGTTTACGGATCTGGCCGCCGCCCGGGCCTGGCTGCTGGAGTCCGGACAGACCACCGGCAGGATCGGCGTCATCGGCTTCTGCATGGGCGGCGGCTTCGCGTTGCTCCTGGCCGCCGACGGCTTTGATGCGGCAGCAGTGAACTATGGCCGCATGCCCCGGGATGCCGGGGTGCTGGCCGGGTCCTGCCCCGTCGTCGCGAATTTCGGCGGCCGGGACCGGATCCTGCCCGGTGCCGCGGACAAGCTCGCCGGCGCCCTGCAGGGCCTCGGCGTTGACCACGACGTCAAGGAGTTTGCCTCCGCGGGCCACGCGTTCCTCAACGAGGAGGAGGTCGGCCCCCGGGTGCTGCGGCCGTTGTTCAGGGTCATGGGGATCGGCCCGGACCCGCAGTCGGCGCCCGGGGCGTGGCAACGGATCGAGGAGCACTTCGCCCGGCACCTCCGGAACCCTGCCCCGGCCGGAGCCTGAACGACGGCACGGATATGCGGACGGCGGCCGCCCCCGGAAAGGGGGCCGCCGCCGTCGTCGGTTCTTCTGGCTGGAGGAAGCGTCAGCTGAAGAGCTCGCTCTTGGGCTCGTTGTGCCGGACCTTCTTCCAGCCGAACCAGAGCAGGAGGGCGAAGACCGGGATGGTGCCCAGGGTCCACAGGCCCAGCGGGAAGACCTCGCCCGTGGCCTTGTCCGTCATGGTGTCGAAGCCGATCAGGACCGTGATGACCGCCAGGGCCGCCAGGCCGGCCCAGCTGGTCCACGGCGAGCCCGGCATCGGCAGGGACGAGACCTTGCCCATTTTGCGCCGCAGCGCGATCTGGCTGGCGAAGATCGAGCCCCACGTGAAGATCACACCGATGGAGGCGGAGTTCAGCGCCAGGTCGAACGCGTAGGAGCCGCCCAGCCAGACGTTGAGCAGGATGCCGATGAGGTAGACGCCCGCGATGGCCAGGATGGCCGCGAACGGCACGTGCCGGCTGGACATCCGCGTCAGCCACTGCGGAGCATGCCCGTTGTTGGCCATGGTGCGGAAGATCCGGCCGATCGAATACAGGCCCGAGTTGCAGGAGGACAGCGCGGCGGTGATGACGATCATGTTCATAACGTCGCCCATCCAGGGCAGACCCATCTGGCCGAACACGGTCACGAACGGCGATTCGCCGGCCCGGTATTGGTCCGAGGGCAGCAGCATGGCGAGCAGGGTCACGGAGCCGACGTAGAACACCACGATCCGGAACACGACGGCGCGGATTGCCCGGGGGACTTCGCGCTCCGGGTTTTCCATTTCGCCTGCGGTGATGCCCACGAGTTCGATCGCGTTGTAGGCGAAGATCACGGCGTTCAGGACCAGGATCATCACCAGCGCGCCCTTGGGGAAGAGGCCGCCGTCGTCGTGGAAGAGGTTGGCCACGGAGGCGTTGCCGTCGCCGACCCTGGCGTTGGTGGCCACCATGAACGTGCCCACGGCCAGGAAGATCACGATCGCCCCGACCTTGAGGCAGGAGGCCCAGAATTCGAACTCGCCGAAGGCTTTGACGCTGAGCAGGTTCACGCCCACCAGCAGCACGAGGGCGGCGATGGCGGAGAGTTCCACCGGGACGTTGGGGAAGAAGAACTGGAAGTACAGGCCGATCGCAATGAGTTCCGCGATGCCGGTCATGGCCCAGTTGATGAAGTACATCCAGCCGGAGAGGTAGGCGCCCTTCCTGCCGAACATTTCGCCGGCGTAGCTGACGAAGGACCCGGAGGTCTGGCGGTACATGATGAGTTCGCCGAGGGCCCGCATCAGCAGGTAGGCGATGACGCCGGCAATGGCGTAGGAGAAAATCAGCGCGGGGCCGGTGGAGGCGAGACGGCCGCCGGCGCCCATGAAGAGGCCGACGCCGATGGCACCGCCCATCGCGATCATGGTGACGTGGCGGCGGCTCAGCGTCTTCTTGTAGCCCTCGGCACTGAGGGTGGGGTCAGCGGTGACGGCGGCGGCCGGCGCGCTGTGAAGTTCTGTCTGGGGCACAGCTGTTCCTTGCAGTTCAAGTGATGGCCGGGTTCGGGCCGGGGTAGGCGCGCACGAAATTCGCAGGAGTTGCCGGGTAGGGCAATTATCTGCGCCGGGCCTCGTGAGAGGCCGAAGCTTCGGACGGCGTGACTATCCTACGTGCTTCCGTCACGCGGCCGTGACCGGGACAGCACCCGGTCACTATGCCGGTCAGTACACCGGATCAGGCGGCCAGCGCAGCCGTCTTCCGGCGGCGGGCCATGGCCAGCCGGGTGCCGATGAGGCCCTGACGGGGGCTGAACAGGTAAACCGCGGCGAACACCGCGCTTTGCGTCAGCACCACCATGCCGCCGGAGGCGGTGTCCAGGTAGTAGCTCAGGTAGATGCCCGTCACCGAGCTGAGGCCGGAGATCACCGGGGCGATCACCAGCATCGTGGAGAACCGGTCCGTCAGGAGGTAGGCCGTGGCGCCCGGGATGATGAGCATGGCGACCACCAGCACCACCCCCACCGACTGCAGCGCCACCACGGAGGTCAGGGCCAGCAGCCCCAGCAGCAGCGCTCCGAGCCGTTTCGGGGACAGCCCGATTGCGTGGGCGTGGGTGGGGTCGAAGGCGTACAGCGTGAGATCGCGCCGTTTCAGGATGAGGATGGCGAAGGCGACGACGCCCAGGACCAGCACCTGGATCAGGTCCGGGACGCTGACGCCCAGCAGGTTCCCGAAGATGATGTGGTTGAGGTCCGTCTGGCTCGGGGTGACGGAGATCAGCACCAGGCCCAGGGCGAACAGCGAGGTGAACACGATGCCGATGGCCGCGTCTTCCTTCACCCGGCTGGTATTGCGCACGACGCCGATCAGGGTCACCGCGATCAGCGCGAACACCAGCGCGCCGAGGGCGAACGGGGCACCGGCAATGTAGGCGAGAACCACGCCCGGGAGCACCGCATGGGAGACGGCGTCGCCCATCAGGGACCAGCCGATCAGCACCAGCCAGCAACTGAGCACGGCGCAGACGACGGCGGCGACCGCCGTCGTGAGGATGGCCCGGACCATAAATCCGTAGCTCAGCGGTTCCATAACGAGGTCGACGAGTTCCACGGTCAGCTCCCGCCCTGCCGGCTCGGCAGATCGCTGCCCGGCAGATCCCGGTTCAGGACGTCGAGACCGAATGCCTTCGCGAGGTTTTCGGGCTTCAGGGCCTCCTCGGGCGGACCGTGCATCAGGACCCTGCGCATGAGCAGCACGGCTTCGTCGCAGAGCCCCGGCACCGCGTGCAGGTCATGCGTTGATAGCAGGATGGTGCAGCCGTCCGCGGCGAGCTCGCGCAGGAGCCGGCTGATCGTGGCCTCGGAGCGCTTGTCCACCCCGGCGAACGGCTCGTCCAGAAGCAACATGGTGGCGCCCTGGGCTATCCCCCGGGCCACGAACGCGCGCTTCTTCTGGCCGCCGGAGAGCTGGCCGATCTGCCGGTCGGCGTACTCCGAGAGTTCCACCCGGTCCAGTGCGTGGTCGACGGCGGCGCGGTCCGCCTTGGACGGTCGCCTGGTGAAGCCCTGGTGGCCGTAGCGGCCCATCATCACCACGTCGCGGACGGACAGCGGGAACTGCCAGTCCACGTCCTCGCTCTGCGGAACGTAGCCGATCCCGCCGGCCTTGCGGGCCTTGGCCGGGGATTCCCCGTGGATGAGGATGCGGCCGGCGTCGGGCTTGATCATGCCCATGATCACCTTGAACAGCGTGGATTTGCCGGAGCCGTTCATGCCGATCAGTCCGCAGATCCGGGCCGGGCCGATCGTCAGCGACGCGGCGTCGAGCGCCAGGACCTCGCCGTAGTGGACGGTGACGTTCTCCACCAGGATCGCCGGGGTGCTCATGATGCGGCTCCCGTCAGGGCTGCGGTGATGAGGTTGGCGTCGTGCCGGATGAGGTCCAGGTACGTCGGCACGGGGCCGTCCTCTTCCGAGAGCGAATCCACGTACAGCACACCGCCGAACTTGGCCCCCGTGGCTCCGACCACCTGGCGCATGGGGGCGTCGGAGACCGTGGATTCGCAGAAGACCGCCGGGACCTGGTTGGCCTTCACATATTCGATGGCGCGGGTGATCTGCTTCGGCGTCGCCTGCTGCTCCGCGTTCACGGCCCAGATATAGATTTCCCGGAGCCCGGCATCACGTGCCAGGTAGGAGAACGCGCCCTCGCAGGTGACCAGCGCCCGCTGGTTGTCCGGGACGCCCGCGAGTTTCTCCACCATTTCGTCCTGGACGGCCTGCAGTTCGGCCTTGTAGGCGGCCGCGTTCGCTTCGAAGACGGCTGTGTTGGCCGGATCAAGCTTTGAAAACGCCGTGACCATGTTGTCCACGTAGATCTGGACGTTCACCGGGGACATCCACGCGTGCGGGTTCGGCTTGCCCTCGTAGGAGTCCTCGCCGATCTGCATGACCTCGACGCCGTCGCTCACCACGGCGTGGGGCACGTCCAGGCCGGCCACGAACTGGGAGAACCAGGCCTCCAGATTCAGTCCGTTGTCCAGGATGAGGTCCGCCGTGGCGGCCTTGCGGATGTCGCCCGGAGTGGGCTCGTACCCGTGGATTTCGGCGCCGACCTTCGTGATGGACTCGACCCGCAGCTTGTCCCCGGCGACGTTTTCGGCCACGTCGGCGAGCACGGTGAAGGTAGTCAGGACCACCGGGCGGGAGTCCTGGGATGCCTGCCCGGCGGCGTCGCCGCACGCCGCTACCGGCAGGAGGAGACCGGCGACGACGGCGGCTCCAACTGCCCGGCGCATGATTTTGGCAAACCGAAACGCATTTTTAGGCATACCGAATATTCTACGTGGCCCGCACTGGCCCCCGCAACGATAGGCTAGAACCATGGGCACAGCTCTCCGCAGACCTCCAGCGCCGAGTCCGGAGCTATACCGGTTCTCCCGCCTCGATTTGATCACCGTCGGGCTTTACGTTGCCGTCGCCGGATTCTTCACCCTGGGCGGCGATCTGCTGGCCCCGCTCCTGGTCCAGCTCTCCCCGGACCTGGCGGTGGCGTCCTACGCGGTGAACCTGATCTTCTACGGGACGATCGGCCTGCTCGCGCTGGTCGCGGTCCGGGCCGTGGCTGCGCGTGATCTCCGGATCCTCGCCACCCGCCCATGGTTCACCCTGCTGATGGTGCCGGCATCCCTGGTGGTGATGTTGATCCTGACGGCGGTCCTGGTCTCGCTCAGCGGCCCGGTCCAGACGTCCGCGAACCAGGCCGGCCTCCAGGCGCTGATGCAGCAGGTGCCGGCGTGGCTGATGGTCCCGCTGCTGGTGTTCGTGGGCCCGTTCGTGGAGGAGTACATCTTCCGCCACCTCCTGATCGGCAAGCTCAGCCGCCGGATCAATCTCTGGGTCTGCTGCGCGCTGTCCGTGGTGCTGTTCGCGGCCCTGCACATCGTCGGACAGGAAGCGGTGACGCTCCAGGCCCTGATGCCGTACCTGGCCATGGGCGCGATCCTGGTGTTTGTTTATGTCTGGACGGGGAAGAACCTGATGTTCGCCTACGCCGTGCACGCCGCCAAGAACCTGCTCGCGGTCGTCTTCATCTACGCCGTCCCCGCGGACGTCCTCGACCAGCTGCAGCAGATCCAGCCCTAACCCTCCTTCTTAGAGCAACGCGGGGTCACTTAACGCCCATGTTGGGCACAAACATGGGCCAGAAGTGACCCCGCGTTGCTTGGGAATGACCCCTTCCCCGGACCGGTCCGCGGGCCGTAGGTTGATTCCATGGCACTGAACATCCAGATCGTCGTCGACTGCACCGACCCGCATGTGCTCGCCGATTGGTGGGCCGAGACCTTGGGCTGGGCCGTGGAGCCGCAGGATGAAGGCTTCATCCGCTCCATGATCAACCAGGGGTTCGCTACCGAGTCAGACACCCGGCTCCACCACGGGAAGCTGGTCTGGCGCGCCGGCGCCGCCATCCTCCCGGCCGAGGAACTAGGCGCGAAACCGCCGCCGCGCCGCATTCTGTTCCAACTCGTCCCGGAGCCGAAAACAGTCAAGAACCGGCTCCACTGGGACGTGAACCTGGCCGGCGCGGACAACGACGCCGTGCGCACGGCTCTGGAGGCACGGGGCGCCACGTACCTCTGGAGCGCGAGCCAGGGGCCGCATTCCTGGCACACGATGGCCGACCCGGAGGGCAATGAGTTCTGCATCAGCTGAGCCCATTACTAGACTCTCAGTGTGAGCAACGAAATCCCCGCCAAGGTATCCGACGTCTTTGACCCGTCCCGGTGGCGCACGGTGTCAGGCTTCGACGACTTCCAGGACATGACCTACCACCGGCAGGTGGAGCGTTCCGCGGACGGCACGGTGCTGCGGGACCTGCCCACCGTCCGGATCGCCTTCAACCGTCCCGAGGTCCGCAACGCCTTCCGGCCCGGAACCGTCGACGAGCTCTACCGCGCCATGGACCACGCCCGGATGTCCCCGGACGTCGCCACGGTGCTGCTGACCGGCAACGGCCCCTCCCCCAAGGACGGCGGACACTCCTTCTGCTCCGGCGGAGACCAGCGGATCCGCGGCCGCGACGGGTACCGGTACGCCGGAGGCGAGACCACGGAGACCATCGACCCGGCCCGCGCCGGCCGGCTCCACATCCTTGAAGTCCAGCGGCTCATGCGCACCATGCCCAAGGTGGTGATCGCCGTCGTGAACGGCTGGGCGGCCGGCGGCGGCCACTCCCTCCACGTGGTTGCGGACCTCACCATCGCTTCCCGGCAGCACGGAAAGTTCAAGCAGACCGACGCGACGGTCGGCAGTTTCGACGCCGGCTACGGCTCCGCGCTGCTCGCCCGGCAGATCGGCCAGAAGGCCGCCCGCGAGATCTTCTTCCTCGCCCGCGAATATTCCGCTGAGGACATGGTTCGGATGGGCGCCGTCAACGAGGCCGTGGACCATGAGCGGCTTGAGGACGTGGCCCTGGAATACGCCGCGGATATCGCCCGCCAGTCCCCGCAGGCGATCCGGATGCTCAAGTTCGCTTTCAACCTGGCCGACGACGGCCTGGCCGGCCAGCAGGTCTTCGCCGGCGAGGCCACGCGCCTGGCCTACATGACGGACGAGGCGGTGGAGGGCAAGGAAGCCTTCCTGGAAAAGCGCGATCCGGACTGGTCCACTTTCCCGCACTACTTCTAGGACACGCGCCATGACTTCTGGACCCGAGGTTTCCGGACCGCTGAACATCGAGCCCGCCCTGACCGCGATCGCCGCCGCCCTCCACGGCGAGGGCCCCGCCGTCGAACTCTCCGCTGACGAGGACGGCAACACCGTGGTGCGCCTTGTGGAGACGCCCGGCTTCGAAGACGCCGCCGTGGTGGTGCGGACCTCCGGATCCACCGGAACGCCGAAGGCAACGGTCCTCACCGTCGAGGCGCTCGCCGCGTCCTCCATGGCGACGGCATTCGCGCTCAAGGGCGAAGGCCAGTGGCTGCTGGCACTGCCGGTGCAGTACGTCGCGGGCGTCCAGGTCCTGGTGCGGTCGCTGTTCGCCGGGACGCGGCCCTGGGTCATGGACCTCAGCGGCGGCTTCACGCAAGAGGCCTTCACCGCCGCAGCGCTTGAGCTCACGGACAAGATCCGCTTCACTTCGCTGGTGCCGACCCAGCTGGCACGGCTGCTGGATTCGCCTTCCACGGACACCCTCGCGGCGCTCCGGCGCTTCAACGCCGTCCTGCTCGGCGGGGCGCCCGCATCGGCCGACCTGCTCGCGGCCGCCCGCGACGCCGGAGTCCGGGTGGTGACAACCTACGGCGCCGCGGAGTCCTGCGGCGGCTGCATCTACGACGGCTTCCCGCTGGAGGACGTCCTGGTCCGGGTGGACGCCGACGGCCGGATCCTGCTCGGTGGGGCCACGCTCGCGGCCGGATACCTGGACGCCCCGGAACTGACCGCCGACGCTTTCGTCGAGGAGGACGGCGTCCGCTGGTACCGCACCAGTGACCTGGGCTCCATCGACGCCGACGGCAAGCTCACCGTCGAGGGCCGGGTGGACGACGTCATCATCACGGGCGGCGTCAAAGTGTCCGCGGCGAGCGTGCAGGCAGAACTGGAAAAGCTCGACGGCGTGCTGGCCGCCTTCGTGACCGGCGTCCCCTCGAACGAGTGGGGCCAGGCCGTGGCCGCGTACGTCGCGCTGGCCGACAGTTCGCCGGCGGGAATCGAGGCTTTCACCGCCGGACGCGACGGCGCCTGGGGGCGGGACCTGGGTCCCTCGGCCCCGAAAACCGTGCTGGGGGCGGCAGAATTGCTGATGTTGCCCAACGGCAAACCGGACCGGCTCGGCATGGGCGTTCTGCTGGACGGCCTGCATCAGGGAAAATAGACACGCCGCACCCGGCTTGTCCGAACCGCCACCCGCCCCCGAACAACACGAGGTACTGACCGTGGCCACAGCCGCACAATGGATCCAAGGCGCCCGACTGCGCACCCTTCCGGCTGCGATCGCGCCGGTCCTGATCGGCACGGCGGCCGCCTACGAGATGGGTTCGTTCCGTCCCCTCAACGCCGTACTGGCCGCACTCGTCGCCCTGCTGCTGCAGATCGGGGTGAACTACGCCAACGACTATTCCGACGGCATCCGCGGCACCGACGAGGACCGCATCGGCCCGCTCCGGCTGGTCGGCTCCGGCGCCGCCAAACCGGACCACGTCAAGTGGGCAGCCTTCGGGGCGTTCGGGCTCGCGATGCTCTTCGGCCTGGCCCTGGTGGTGATCACCCAGGCCTGGTGGCTGATCCTCGTCGGGCTCGGCTGTGTCCTGGCCGCCTGGGGCTACACGGGCGGCAAGAACCCGTACGGATACCTGGGCCTCGGCGACGTGTTCGTGTTCGTGTTCTTCGGACTCGTGGCCACGCTCGGGACCACCTACACCCAGGCCGGGCAGCTGAGCCTGCCCGCGGTTATCGGCGCCATCGGCACGGGACTGATCGCCGACGCGCTGCTGATGGCCAACAACGTCCGTGACATCCCCACCGACCGGAAAGCCGGCAAGAAGACCCTGGCCGTCCGGCTGGGCGACAAACACGCCCGCGAGAGCTACGTCCTGATGCTGGCGGTGGCCCTGCTGCTGGTCATTGTGCTGGCGCCCACGCGGCCATGGATGCTCATTGTGCTGCTGCTGATTCCGGCGATCCTGATGCCGTCCTGGCTGATGATTGCCGGGCGGCGCCGCAAGAGCCTTATTCCCGTCCTGAAACAGACCGGGCTGATCAACCTCGGCTACGCGGCGCTCTTCTCCGCCGGGCTGGTCCTGAGCCACGGTTTCTAGAACCGGGCACCCCGGTTCCGGGCGCCACGGTTTCTAGAACCGGGCACCCCGGTTCCGGTCACCCCGGTATCGGGCTCTCCAGTTCAGGAAGTTCTACGCCCGGGCGCAGCCGGAGTCCCGGTTAGTAGTCTTTCGGGCGGGTGTCGCGGCGGATGGTGACATCCGGGTTGGCGTCCACCAGGCGGTCTTCGGCGTCGGCGTCGGCGATTTCCCCGGGGCTGCGCAGCGGCTTGGCCTGGCCCGAGAAGCGCTGGTGCAGGTTCGCCGTCGCGGCGTCGCGCTGCTTCTTGAAGAACAGGTAGCTGATGGCGAACGCCATCATGCCGGCGCAGACGACGGCGAGCAGCCAGCCGAGCTGCAAGTAGACGAACAGCGCGAACAACGGCACAAAAAGCGCCAGACGGATCAGAGTGTATTTGAGGAAAGCCACAGTCCAAGTTTAGCCTTCCGGCCGGGAGCCAGGACCCGGCCCGGGGCGCAGGGCCGGATACCGGGCCTGTGCCGCCGCCGTCCCTGGCCGCGGGTGGGACACAGTCGACGCAGGGACCCGCCCCGGAGGCTTAGACTGGAGTTATGCTCCGTGTTGTGGTTGTAGTCGCTGTTCTCGTCGTATTTGTCTACGGACTCATCGATGTGGTCCGGACTGACTCACGCCAGACGAAGGGAATCTCGAAACCCGCCTGGATCGTGGTGCAGGTAGTCCTGCCTGTGATCGGCGCGACTCTGTGGTTCCTGATCGGCCGGCCCAGGGGCACGCGTCCCACGCCCAGCACTTACAGCCACACCGTGGCCCCGGATGACGACCCCGAATTCCTGCGCAACCTGGAAATGCGGCGCCGCAACCAGGCCGAAGCCGATCGGCTCAAGAAGCTCAAGGACGAGCTCGACGCCAAGGAAGGCAAGCTCGACGACGGCAGCGGCGACGCGCACGGCGGCAACAGCTCCGGGGACGCCGGGACGGCCGGCACCGACGAGGTCAAGTAGCCCGCAGCCACATGGCCGGGCTCATCCCGGTTGCTGGTCTGCCGGATCCTGCGGGTAGCGCGCCGGGGCGCCCAGCGTGAGAACGGCGGCGACCGAGAGCAACCCGGAGAGCACCACGATCCCGTAGACAAGTTCCACGGACCACTGCACCGGTTGCTCGAGGTTCTTGACGAGCAGCTGCCCCGGCCAGAGGAACAGCGGCAACATCGCAGCCATCGCAAGTTCCTGCGCGCGACTGGCCGTCCGGCGGCGTCGCAGCACAGCCAGCGCGGTGTCCACAAGCACCGCCGACACGACGGCTGCCGGGATGATCCGCACATCGTGGAAATCCTCCAGCACGGAGGCCATCACGGCCACGGTCGTCACGAGGATGCTCACCGCCCCGGCCCTCGCCGCCCGCGCCCGCACCAGGTATGCCAGCGGCAGGACAAGCACCAGCGACGTGATGAGGTAGCTCCCCAGCCCCACGATGGCACGGCTTCCCCCCGCCGCCTGCGCAGCGCCGCCTGTCGCGAAGTTCCCGGCATCCGTGACGAAGGCCGAATAGAAACTCAGCGCGAACGCCGCAATGGCCGTGATCGACGTGACCGCCAGCGTTACGGAGAATGCGGCCAGGGCCCCGGGGACTCCTGCCCTGCGCCGTGTGGCGAGGACGGGGCCGGACATCAGCAGGCTGCCGGCAACGAAGAGCCAGACGTGGGTGGGGCTCAGCAGTGCATCGAGACCGGACTCGATGCCGAAAGCCTCGTGCCACATGAGGTCAGCGAGCCCGCCGGCCGCGAAAAGACCGGCCCCGAGAACGGCATAGGCGTAACCGTCCGGGACGCGGACCAGCCGGCGGGCGCCCCCGCGGACTGCACCACGCCGGCTGATGACGGCCAGCCACAGGCTGAGCACCAGCAGGCCGCCATAGAGGAACGCATGCCACGGGGTGAAGAACGAGTCGGGCAATTCCAGCACATGGGCCCGCCCGTCGCTGTACAACGCCGCCACGATGACGAAGCCGAGGACGGCGGCGATGAAGTCTTCGGCCGGGGTGGTTGCCACGGCGGTTTTTTGCTCCGGGTCCTGCTTCAAGACCATCGTCGACCTCCGGCTCGTCCCGGCTCAACGCTACGCGCGGAGGTTGGCCGGCACAACGGAGCGCCGGTGCGGCGTCAGCGCCGGCGCGGCGTCAGCGGCGCCGGGCGGCGAGTGGGCGGGCTACAGCCCCGAGTAGGAGTGCAGTCCGTTGAAGAACTGGTTCACGATGGTGAAGTTGAAGACCACGCACAGGTAGCCGACGATCGACAGCCAGGCCGCCCGGGTACCGGTCCAGCCGCGGGTGGCGCGGGCGTGCAGGTAGCCGGCGTAGACCACCCAGATCACGAACGTCCAGACTTCCTTGGTGTCCCAGCCCCAGAACCGGCCCCAGGCTTTCTCCGCCCAGATGGCGCCGAACATGAGCGTGAAGGTCCAGCCGACGAAGGCAATGGCGTTGATCCGGTAGGAGAGGTTTTCGAGGCTCAGCGCGGTCGGCACGAGGCGCATGAAACCCAGCTTGTCCGCGCCGCCGGCCGCGATGGTCTTCTGCCGGTGCGCCTGGACGAGCTGCAACGCGGACATGGCGAAGGTCAGGGTGAACAGCGCGGAGGACAGCACGGCGATCGAGACGTGGATGATGAGCCAGTAGCTTTGCAGCGCAGGCACCAGGTGGCCCACCGGCGTCCAGTAGGCCACGGATGCCGCCACCAGCATGATGATGGCCAGGCCGATCACGAAAGTGCCCAGGAAGCGCAGGTCCCGGCGGATCAGCGCGAGCAGGAACACGGCCACCGCCACGAACGCTCCGGTGGTCAGGAACTCGTACATGTTGCCCCACGGCACGCGGCCCGAGCCGAGCGCCCGGGTCAGGACGCCGGCGGCGTGGATCGCGACGCCGAGGACGGTCAGTGCCACGGCGACCCGGGCCGGGGCCCGGCGCACGGCGCTGTAGCGCATGTCACCGTCGGCGGTCTGCCCGGCGCCGGAGCCGTCCCCGCCACGGGCAGCAGCGGCCGACGTCGGCCGTTCGGTCCGGCCGTCGGGCCCGCTGAGGTGGGACTCCGTCCGGTCCGCGCTGCCGGCGCCTACCCCGGCCGGAACGCGCGCGGCCTCAGCCGACGCGGCAGCCGAGAGCTCCGCGGCCTTGAGATCCACGGCCCGCAGCATCTTGCTGCTCTTGGCAAGGTCCCAGGCAAAGGCGATGAACGCGACGGTGTAGGTTCCGGCCGCCAGCAGCATAAAAAGCTCGCTGTACTGGCCCATGGTTTCGTTGATGGGGAGCATTACTGGTCCTTCTTTGGTTCGCGGGAACCTGCTGATGAGGGGGTGAGGCCGGCTGCCGGCGTCGGGGATTCAGGCCGGGTCGCAGCAGCCCGGTCATTATCCGCTGCCGGGCTGGGAGCTGACTGGGAGTCAGGCCCGGCAGGCCCGGCTTCCGCGGGCTCGGCTGCCAGGTCCCAGCGGTCCGCCAGCAATCTTCGGATGGCCGCGGCTTCGCCGGCGAGCCGGTGGTCCTCGCCGCGGGCCAGGAGACCGTATTCCACCGCGGTGCCGCCGTCCGTGCCGGGCCCGGTGCGGACCCAGACCCGGCGGCGGTTCACGTACAGCGAGGTGACCAGGCCGGCCACGGCCAGGAGGGCGAAGATCAGCGCGTAGAGCTGGCCGGGGTTGTGATGGATGTCGACGCCGATGTAGCGCTTGACGCCGTCGAAGGTGATGGTGCCTTTGCCGTCCGGGAGGACCTGGGTACTGCCGGGCACCAGCACGATGCCCTTGGTGTCCAGGTTCCGCGCATTGAGCGGCGTCAGGTCCTTCACGTCCAGTTCGAAGACATTCTGCGGGGTACCGTCGTCGAGGCCGAGGTCGCCGTAATAGGAGTTCAGCGTCAGCTGCGGGTTGATCAGCTCGGGGTCACCGCTGAACGAGACGCCCTCGTCCGTAATGAAGGCAGTGGGCAGGAAGAAACCGGCGAAGGCGAGCTGGTCCGGCCGGGCGTCCGGGACCTTGATCACGATGGAGGAGTAGTAGTTGTCGCCCTGCAGCTTGGCCACCACCGGCCCCTGCATCGCAATGTTGCCGTCGCCGTCGCGGACCGTGACCACCGGGGCGTAGCCGTTGCCGGTCAGGTAGAGGCTGGTATTGCCCAGGGTCAGCGGATCGTTGACCTTGAGCAGTTCCTGTTTGGCGGGCGCATCCGGGGTGTCCTTGGTGGTGACCTCGGCCGTGAAGTCGATGGGCTGGCCGAACTTGCCCTGGGATTCGCGGTCGAAGGTGATGTTGAACTTGTCCAGCTGGACGGAGTACGGCTGGAGCTGGCTGCTCTGGAAGTTGGTGCCGGGCGTGAACTGGTCATAGCCGACGAGGGTGTTCACGAACGTGTCGCCCTCGACCAGGATCCGCTGGCCGCTGTAGCCGAACAATCCCCCGGCGGCGACGGAAATCAGGACGCCGATCAGTGAGGTGTGGAAGACGAGGTTGCCGGCTTCCTTCAGCAGGCCGCGCTCGGCGCCGACGGACGGGCGGGCCCCGTCGCGGTCCCGGATGTCGACGCGGTAGCCGCGCTTCTTCAGCAGCGCTGCGGCGTCCCGGATGGCGTCCGACGCCGGAACCCCGGCAGCCGCGGGGATCTCCAGGGTTCCGTGTTCGGGCAGCCGGGACAGGCGGGCCGGCGTGCGGGGCGGCTGGGAGCGCATCGCCTTGTAGTGCGCGATGGCGCGCGGGATGACGCAGCCGATCAGGGAGATGAACAGCAGGATGTAGATGGCGGAGAACCACGCCGAGGAGTACACGTCGTAGAGCTGGAGTGAGTCCAGGATCTTCCCGTACTCCGGCCGGTCCTTGATGTACTGCGTGACGATCGACGGGTTGGCCGGCCGCTGCGGGAACAGGGACCCGGGGACGGCCGCGACGGCCAGCAGCAGCAGCAGGAACAATGCGGTGCGCATGCTGGTCAGCTGGGTCCAGGCCCAGCGGAGCATGCCCATCGGTCCAAGCGCCGGCAGGACGGCGGTGTCCTTGGCGGCGGCCACCTTGTCCGTGTCGGTGCCAGGCGTTGCCGCGGCGGCCTGGGATTTCTTCTTTTCGTTCACGCGCTCGCTCATCAGATCGGCAATTTCACATCGGTTTGGAACCAGTACTGCAACTCGGAAACCCAGGTCCCCCAGACCCCGCTGGCCATCAGCAGGCCCAGCACCACCAGGATGCCGCCGCCGGTGCGCTGGATCGCGAGGCGGTGTTTGCGGAAGAAGGACATGACGCCGATGCCGCGGCGCACGGCCAGCGCGATCAGCAGGAAGGGAATGCCCAGCCCCAGGCTGTACACGAACGCCAGGAACGCCCCTTTGGCCGCCGAGGATCCGCCGGAGAGGCTCAGGAGCTGCACGGCCGAGTAGGTCGGGCCGATGCACGGCGCCCAGCCGAGCCCGAAGGTGATGCCGAGCAGCGGCGCCCCCCACAGCCCCGCCGGAGGTTTGGCGTGGATCTTGGCGTCGCGCTGGAGCCAGCCGAACCCGCCCATGAAGACGATACCCATGCCGATCACCAGGACGCCGAGCGCCTGGGTGATCCACTGGTTCTGCGATCCCGTGATCAACGTCCCCAGCTGGCCGAAGGCGCCGCCGAGCAGCACAAAGATCACCGAGAAACCCAGGACGAAGAGCCCGATTCCGGCCAGCATCCGGCCGCGCTTCTGACTTTGGAGGTCGACGCCGGTCAGTCCGGTGACGTAGCCGAGGTACCCGGGCACCAGCGGCAGCACGCACGGGGACAGGAACGAGACCAGGCCGGCGAGCAGCGCGACGGGAACGGCCAGGAGGAGCGAGCCGTTGAGGATGGCCTCGGCGAAGGGGCTGTTCACGTCCGGGGTCCCTATTCGGCCACGGCGGCGGCGATAAGGGACTTCAGGGTGCCCCGCTGGATCTCGCCGAGGACACGGGCGGCAACCCGGCCCTGCTTGTCCAGGACGAGGGTCGTGGGCACGGCGCCCGGCGGCACCAGGCCGGAAACGGACAGCAGCACGGCGCCGTCTTTGTCGTTGAAGCTCGGGTAGGTGAGGTCGAAGGTTTTCTCAAACGCTTCCGCGGTGGCTTTCTCGTCGCGGAGATTGACCCCGAAGAACTGCACGCCCTGGTCCTTGAACTCCTGGTGCAGGTCCTCGAGCACCGGGGCCTCCACCCGGCAGGGGGCGCAGGCGGCAAACCAGAAGTTCAGCACAGTGACTTTGCCTTGAAAGGCCTCCGGCGTCACGGCGGTGCCATCGAACAACGTGCCTTCGATGGCGACCGGGCTTTTGCGGTCGTCGACGGCGAACTCCGTCACCGACCCGTCGCCGGCAACGTAGTTCTTGTTGTCGCCGGCCTTGGCCTGCTTGGCGAGGGCATCTTCCTGGGCGCAGGCGGACAGGCCCAGGACCAATGCCAGGGCCGTCCCGCCGGCTGTCAGGACTGAGCGGCGTGACGGCGCCGGTCCACCCGGGTTGCTGCGGACCATGCTCAGGCCCCTGGCGTGCTGGCGGCGCCGGGGAGCAGCGCGGCGGCAGGCTCGCTGTAGCGCACGCGGACGATTGTTCCGGCGTCGTCGAATTCGAGGGAGGTCAGGGACGTCAAGGTGCACTCGCGCTTGCGCGGATCGTGCCACAGGGGCTTGTTCTCGGCGCTCAGCCGGGTCGCCCAGATGGGGAGCTGGTGGCTCACGAGGATGGCTTCAGCCCCGTCCCCGCCCAGTTCGACGGCGGTGCGGCGCGCGTCCTGGACCGCCGCCAGGACGCGGGCGGCCTGTTCCTTGTAAGGCTCGCCCCAGGACGGCCGGAATGGATTGCGGAACTGGGTCCAGTGTTTGGGCCGCAGGAGTTCGGCCTTGGAGACCTTGAGGCCCTCGAAGTAGTTGGCCGCCTCGACGATTCTTGCCTCGGTGACGATCTTGAGGTTCAGCGCCTCGGCGATCGGCGCCGCCGTCTCCTGGGCCCGGGTCAGCGGGGACGCAACGAGGTGCACGAGCTTGGCTCCCTGCGCGGCGCGGTCACTGAAGTGTTCCGCGAGCATGTCCGCCATCTGCCGGCCGAGTTCAGAGAGGTGGAATTCCGGCAGCCTGCCGTACAGGACGCGCTCGGGATTATGGACCTCGCCATGGCGAAGCAGGTGAACAGTTGCTTGGGGCATGTGTACCAGTTTCTCAAAGGGCAGGGTCAATGACGAAATCTTCTACAGGAAGTAGAACTGAGGAGTCCGGGGAAATGTTCCCCGCAACTGGAATAAAAGATGCAAATGCATGTTTATACTAGGTGCAGCGGTTAGTTGAGTTTTCAACTAATGAAGATTCAACTGACGATCAGACGACCTCTCGTACGACCCACCCGATTCAAGGAGAACCACCATGGCACTTCCCGCAAACGTCACCACCGGTACCTGGACCCTCGACAACTCGCACAGCGAAATCGCCTTCACGGTGCGCCACGCCGGCATCAGCAAGGTGCGCGGCCAGTTCAAAGACGCCGAGGCCACCCTGGACCTGGCCGAAGACGTCGCGGCGTCGAAGGTCAGCGCCACCATCAAGACCGCCAGCTTCGACTCCGGAGATGCCAACCGCGACGGTCACGTCCGCGGCGAGGATTTCTTCGACGTCGAGAACTTCCCCGAGATCTCCTTCGTCTCCAACAGCATCGTTCCGAAGGGTGACGCCTATGAGCTCCTGGGCGAGCTCACGATCAAGGGCGTTAGCCTGCCGGTGGCCCTTGACACCGAATTCAACGGTGTGGCCGTGGACCCGTTCGGCCAGACCCGCGCGGGAGTCACCGCCGTGACCAGCATCAGCCGCAAGGAATTCGGCCTGACCTGGAACGCCATGCTCGAGGCGGGCGGCGTACTGGTCAGCGACAAGGTTGCCGTCAGCCTGGAGCTGGCGTTCATCGCTCCCGCGGCCTAGCCCTATCAGCTGTATTGGCCTAGCCGGAGCTTTTCCGGCCTGCCGGCAGCCCCGGCCCGGAACCCCGCTTCACGTGCGTTTTTGACGCCGCGATGCGGGGTTTCCGGCTTATGCCGGGCGTGCAGGTGGCGTGTGCGGCGGCGTCCGGACAAGCGGTATCCGGCCGCCCGGTCCGCCGTGACGACCCGGGCGCAATTTCCTAGATAACGCGATGCCCGCGGTCTACAGTGAGTGCCATGAGCAACCCCAAGGATGTACCGCCGCAAGAGCCGGGTGCCCACGACGAGTCGGGGCGCAGCATCCCGCCCTCTGGCCAGGGGCTCCCCCCGACGCCGCAGGAGTCCGAGGGGCATCAGACGCCGCCGGTCCCGCCGGTACCCGCCGGCTATGACGCGCCGCAGGGGAACCAGCCACCGCAGGGCAACCAGGTTCCCCCGGCTTATCAGACTCCCCCGGGCTACCAGCCCCCGCAGAATTATCAGCCGCCGCAGGGTTTCCAGCCGCCGCCAGGATATTCCGCGCCCGGCCAGCAGCCCCCGGCCCGGCCCGGCGGGCCTGCCCCCGCGGGCGGGATGGGCTTCGAAATGCCGACAGACCGTCCCCGGAGCTTCAGCGACGTCATGCCGGTCGGCGGACTCTCCGGGATGTTCACTGTGACTGCGATGCCGACCGAGCTGAAGGTTTCCTACTGGATCTGGCTGCTCGGCGGACTCCTGGGCCTGCTGGCCGGAGTCGTCGGCATCTTCGGATCATTTGTTCTTCTTGCCTTCGCTCCGGGCGCGGGACTGGTGGTGCTCCTTCTTGTCCTGATTGCCCTGGCCATTGCTTCAGCACAGATTGTTCTTGCCATGAAAATGAAGGAGGGCCGGGAGTGGGCGCGCTTCGCGCTGACGATTATCGCCGGTATCTCCCTGATCCTGGTCCTGGTCAACGCCGGCGCGGTGGACGGCCGGGGCGGGGGCAACTGGATGAGCTTCCTCATCAGCCTCGTGGCAACGGTCCTGATGTGGCTGCCGAACGCGCAGGCGTGGTTTGCCGCGCAGCGCGGGCAGCGCTAGCCGTACCGGAAATACCGCAGCGGAATAATCCGCGCCGCAGCCGTCCCCGCGATACGGTGGAAGTAAGCCATGCCGGGAGCAGGGCAGGATCACTGGTCCCGGCAAAGATTCGCCGACCGATAGTCAAAGGACCACAGACGAATGAGTAACACTCCAGTCCAGCCGCCGGCCCCGGACAGCCCTGAGCCCCGGGACCAGCAGGCACCCCAGCCGCCGCAGTACGGCCAGCAGACACCGGGCTACGGCCAGCAGCCACCCCAGTACGGCCAGCAGCCGCCGCAGTACGGCCAGCAGGCACCCCAGTACGGCCAGCAGACACCGGGCTACGGCCAGCAGGCACCCCAGTATGGCCAGCAGGCACCGGGCTACGGCCAGCAGCCGCCGCAGTACGGCGCTCCCGGCTACGGCCAGTCCCCCTATGCCGGGATGCAGCCGGGCACGCCCCAGGGCAAGGGCGAGGCGCCCAAGCTGGTCAATACCGCGTTCTGGCTGATCCTCGCGTCCGGCGCAGTGTGGGTGATCGCGCTTCTGGTGTCCCTCGGCAGCCTGGACAACGCCGAATTCCGCAGCGTCTTTGAGCAGCAGATGGCGGCAAGCGGCGCGGCCGTGGACTTCGAAACGATCAAGACCTTCCTGGTCTGGACCATTGTGGCCTTTGCACTGCTTAGTGCCGGCCTCTACGCGCTCGTCGCCTTCAACATCCGCAAGGGCAAGAACTGGGCACGGGTCCTCGGCACGGTCTTCGCCGCGTTGTCCCTCGTCAACATCGCACCGATTGGCATCGGCACCATCGCGGTACTGGCCGGTGTCGCGGGCATCGTCATGCTCTACCTGCCGGCGACGTCGCCGTATTTCCAGAAGCAGCCGACCGGCAATCCTTTCCGGCCGGGAAACCCATACGGCACCTGATCCGACGCACCGGGAGGGCGCGGGAACCGGAAGTACTGCTGAAACCTAATCAGCGACTACCGGGTTCTGCGCCCTTTGCGCGTGGTACGCCAGGATCTGCAGCTCCGTTGCCATATCCACTTTGCGGAGATTGACCCCTGCGGGCACCTGGAGCGTCACCGGCGCAAAACTGAGGATGCTCCGTACCCCGGCGGCTATCACCCGGTCGCAGACATCCTGCGCCACCGTGGCAGGGAGCGCCAGGACTGCCATGTTCGCGCCGGTGCGCTGCAGTACCGGTTCCAGGTTTGCGGCGTCGCTGACCCGCAGCCAGCCCACTTCGCTGCCCACCACCATCTGGTCGGCATCGAAAATCGCGACGATTTCAAACCCCCGGGATTCGAAGCCGCCGTACCGGGCCAGGGCCCGGCCGAGGTTGCCGGCGCCGACAATGGCGACCTTCCAGTCGTGCGTCAGGCCCAGTGCCGCAGCGATGTGCCGGTTGAGGAACTGAACCTCGTAGCCCACTCCGCGCGTCCCGTAGGAACCTACATGGGAAAGGTCCTTCCGGAGCGTGGACGGGCTGACGCCGGAGGCTTCAGCGAGGGATTCGGACGAGATCCGGTCAACGCCTTCGGCCAACAGGGTGGTCAGGGCGCGCAAATAGATGGTCAGCCGGGCTACGGCTGCGGGCGGAATCTGCTTGGCAGGTCCTGCTCCCCCGGTCACTGCATCCGGGGATGATTCCAGCGAAGTCACTATCTGCTCCATTGAGTCGCGTTGTGCCTTCCACTCTAGATGCCCCGCACTGCCGCCAACAAAGCAGCGCCGCCCGGTGCGTGCCCGGCCGGGCGTCAGGTCGTCTGTCCTAGAGACCGCTTGAGGGTACGCTCCAGCCTGGCTTCGTCGATTTTCCAGAAGTCGCGTTGGATGCCGTTCACCAGCACCACCGGAATCTCCTCGGCGTAGCGTTCGCGGAGCGCTGCGTCGTCGTCGACCGATTGCTCCGTCCAGTCCAGGCCCAAGGCGCGGGCGACCCGGTCCACGGAGGACCGTGCGTCGGCGCAGAGGTGGCAGTCGGCTTTGGTGATGAGGACGATGTCAGGCGTGGCCATGGTCCAACGGTAGCCCGACGGCGGGCGGGCGTCGACGCGCGGCGCGGCGGGATCGCAGCCGGGCATTGACTAGACTCGTGGCATGCCCGAGGAGATGTTCGTCGCTGTGGCCACGGAGCCTGCTGCCTTGCCGCTGCATGGCGAAGCCGCCTTTTTCGACGTCGACAACACCCTCATGCGCGGCGCCAGCCTCTTCCACGTGGCGCGCAAGCTGCATCAGCGCGGCGCCTTCACCCTTCCCGAGGCCGGCGGCATCGCCTGGAAACAGTTCATGTTCCTGCTGCGCGGCGAAAACATGCGGGACGTGCACGCCGTCCGTGACGCCGCATTGGCGATCGGAGCCGGGATCCTGGTGACCGACGTCGAGATCCTGGGCGAAGAAGTGTATGACGAGATGATCGAATCCCGGATCTGGCCGGGGACGAAGGCCCTCGCGGAGCAGCACCTGCGGATGGGCCGCAAGGTCTGGCTTGTGACGGCGACGCCGGTGGAGGTTGCCATGGTGATCGCACGCCGGCTGGGACTGACCGGCGCGCTCGGCACCGTCGGCGAGAGTCTCGACGGATCGTACACCGGCCGCCTTGTGGGCGAAATACTCCACGGTCCGGCGAAGGCGGTGGCTGTCCGCGCCATCGCTGCCGAGCAGGGCCTGGACCTGGACCGCTGCTGGGCTTATAGCGATTCGCACAATGACATACCGCTGCTGAGCGCGGTCGGGCACCCGGTGGCAATCAATCCCGACGCCAAGCTGCGCCGCCATGCCCGGGACAACAACTGGCCGGTCTATGACTTCCGTTCCGGCCGCCGCGCCGCGACCCTCGGGCTCAAAGCGGCCACCGTTGGAGGGGCTATCTACGGCCTTTGGCGCGGATTCTCCCGGTTCCGCGGTCCCACCCGATAACCCGGGCCCGCCGAGGTCGAAGCAGGCACCCCCGCAGGCCCGAGGACGTCTGCCCAAAAAAAATGCCCGCTGCCGGAAGGCAACGGGCATTTCACGCAGTTCGAAGTATCGCTACTTCTTATTGCGGCGCTGGTGACGCGTCTTGCGAAGCAGCTTGCGGTGCTTCTTCTTGGCCATACGCTTGCGACGCTTCTTAATAACTGAACCCACGAAAGTTCCTCACAAACTAGATGCAGCACCTGGCTGCTGGGAGCCGTCCGTGGACTGAGCAACAGACTGAACAACTGACAGGTGCCAACAATGACGTAAAACGTTCCTTAACAGGGTACCGCTAATCGGGGCGGCCCCACGACCGCCGCACCCGGTGGCGCCGGCGGCGGCTCAGCCTGTCTCCGAGTGCCCGTCGTGCGCCTCGACAACCGCGCCCTTGAGATACTGCTCAACGGCGTTTTCCGGCACCCGGTAAGAGCGGCCGAAACGCACGGCCGGCATCGCACCAGAGTGAACGAGTCGGTACACGGTCATCTTGGACACCCGCATGACCTCGGCGACTTCAGCCACGGTCAGGAAGCGGGCCTTGGAGAAATTTTCCTCCATCGACATAGTGTTATTCCTTTGCTCGAGCGAACAGCAACCACCGAAAAAACCGGGCGGCGTGCCGATGCTGAGCCATCAGACAACCACGTGAAAGAAACACTAGTGGCTCGTGGTGCCAATGTGAAAGGGTTCCGCAGGAATCTCTACATATTTTCCGCAAGAACACCCCCGGTAGCCGTTGCCGGCGCCCGCAGCCGGCGGAAGCTCAGTTGCCGGCGCGGCGTGCACGGACCGAGGACGCCAGCTGGCCGAGGACCGATGCCGTGACCTCCCACTCCATGCAGGCATCCGTCACGCTCTGGCCGTAGACAAGATTGTCCGTTCCCGCAGCGTGCTCGGCGACGTCGAGGTTCTGCGCCCCGCCGACCAGGAAGCTCTCCAGCATCACGCCGGCAATGGCGTCGGCCGCCGGGCCGCCGTTTTCCAGCTGCGCCCCGATCTCCAGTGCGACCTCGGCCTGCCGGTGGTGGTTCTTGCCGCTGTTGGCATGGCTGGCGTCCACGATCAGCCGCGGATTCAGCTGCCGGGCGCCAAGCTTGCCCGCCGCGGCTGCAACATCAGCCGCGGAGTAGTTGGGGCCCCTCCGCCCGCCCCGGAGGATCACGTGCGTGTCCGGGTTGCCGGCGGTGGCGACGAGGGCGGCCCTGCCGTCATCATCGATCCCCAGGAAGGCCTGCGGTGCTGCTGCGGCGCTGCAGGCATCGAACGCGACTTGGAGGTCGCCGTCGGTCCCGTTCTTGAAACCGATCGGCATGGACAGCCCCGACGCGAGCTGGCGGTGGATCTGGCTCTCCGTGGTGCGGGCGCCGATGGCACCCCAGGAGACGAGATCGGCCATGTACTGGGGGCTGATAGGTTCCAGGAACTCCGTGGCGGCGGGCAGGCCGAGCGCGGTGACCTGCTGCAGGAACCGGCGCGCGGCCCGCAGGCCGGCGGCGATGTCGTGGCTGCCGTCCAGCCGGGGATCGTTGATGAGGCCCTTCCAGCCGACGGTTGTGCGCGGCTTCTCGAAGTAGGTCCGCATCACCACCAGCAGGTCCCCGCGGTGCTTTTCCGCCTGGCTGACCAGCCGGCGGGCGTACTCGAGTCCGGCCTCGGGGTCATGGATGGAGCAGGGTCCCACAATCACCAGGAGCCGGTCGTCGAGTCCGTCCATGACGGCGCGGATTTCGTCCCGGCCCCGGCCGACCACACCGGCCATCCGCGAATCCACCGGCACTTCCGCGATCATGTCCTGCGGGCTGGGCAGCGGCGTGAACTCACTGACGCGCAGGTTCGAAGTGGTCTGCTGGGTTTCGGGGGCTGTTTCGATGCTCACGTTCGGGTCCTGTTCCGGGTGCGGAGCGGGCCCTGGTCAGAACCCGCCGGAGAAATGGCGAAGGGCAGAGAATGATCTCTGCCCTGTTGGCTCTGAAGGAAAGTTGGGTGCGTGTCAGTTAGACGCGGGCTCCTCCAGAGCCAACGAAAAATACGCATACCAACGGTTAGTCATAGAAGGACGATAACCCCGCCCCCGGGTCCGGGGCAAACCGGGCGGACCAACGCGGCTGACGTTACGCAGTGCGCCGGGGCTACGTGACATCAGCGACCCGGCTGCCGCCTTATTTCTTGCGGCCGAACTTAGGCAGGTTGGCCAGCAGGTCCGCGGCCTTGGTGGCGGCGCGGCCTACGGTGCGGCCGATCTGCTGCGGCATCTTGTCCTCGCCGGCCGCGCCCACCGGGATAGCCACGGCGGGGCTCAGCGGGCTCCCGGCGGGACGGGCAGCCAGTGCCGCGGCGGCTGCCTCCCGCGCGGCCGGCGCTTGTGCTGAAGTACCGGCTGCTGAAGTACCGGGCTGCTGAAGTACCGGGCGCTGACGTTCCGGTTGCCGGGGTGCCGGGTGAAGACGCCATGGCGGCAAGAGCCTCCCCGGCAGGGGCCGGCTCCGCAGGGGCCTCCACACCCGTAGCAGACGCAGCCGAACCGACGTCGAACGCTTCCAGCCAGCTGGCAACCCCCGCCAGCGGCTTGGGGTTCAAGGCGTAGTAGCGTTTCTGGCCCTGGGCACGCATACTCACCAGGTCCGCTTCCCGCAGCACCTTAAGATGCTTGGAGATGGTTGGCTGGCTGGCCTCGAGCTCCCGGACCAGTTCCCCCACGGCTTTGTCCCCATCGCGCAGGGAGGCCAGAATGTCACGCCGGGTCGCCTCAGCGATGACGGCAAATACGTCGTCTGTCACCATGCCTCCACCTTAGCGACATATACGCCGGATGGCATCAACCAATTGGCGCCCGGCGGCCTGCTTCAGGGGCATTGCCCGGCGCGCGGGGCGGTGCTAGAACGGACTCACGGCCGTTGCGCCAGCCGGGCTGCAGCCGCCTGATCCCGAGGGGTGCATCGGCATGGGGGATTTCTTCCGGCAGCAACTGTTCAACATCATCGCGGCGGTCTTTCTGGCACTTTTTGTTATTGTCTGGGCTGCGGTGCTGCTTCAGGTGGGGTTCTGGGTCCCTGACGGAACAAGTGCCGCGCCGCGGCTGAACAACGCCGTGGTGTGCGCCGCAGGCGTGCTGTCCACGTCGTTGAGTTCCCTCACCGCGTCCGCCTTGGGGTTCACGATTTCCGAGGTACGCAAGGAACAGGGCGCCGGTGGTTCCGCCGGCAAGGACAAAGGCGCAGACAAGCCCGCCGCCCTCAACACCGCCGATGTCACGGCCAGGCTCTCCGGCCGTATTGTCGCTGCGGTGCTGGTGTATCTTGTGGTCGGGCTTTTGATCCTTGCCGTCTGGCTGGTGAAGGGGACGGCGTCCACTGACCTGGTCAACGCCTTCTCACTCTCGATCCTGGGCTGGATCATCGGGGCAGCCGGCGTGGTGTTCCAGACGGAACGGACGGGTGCCCCGCGCGCAGGCGCCGGCCAGCAGCGTTTGTCTTCGCCCGGCCCACCACCACCCGCCTAGTCGAACCAGGGGTCCAGTCCGTGAAGCGGGAAGATTTCCTTGCGTGTGGCCATCACGGTCCGGTCCACCGCGTCGTTGGGATCGAACCCGACTTCCCAGGAGCGCCACCACACGTCGGCGTCGTCTCCCATCAGGCGGGGCGCTTCCACCCCGTGTGCGGCGCCGTAGGTGTCCCGGACGTAGGTGCGCCAGTCCTCCGGAACCAGGGTGCGGAGCGGAACCGGCCGCCCGGCGGCAATGGCGATCAGGTGGCTCCAGGACCGCGGGACCACGCTGATGACGTTGTAGCCGCCGCCGCCGGTGGAAAGCCACCGGTTCTCGCAGTAGCGGGCGGCGAGATTGCCGATGGCCGTGGCAGCCTCCCGCTGTCCGTCCACGCTGATGTTCAGGTGGGTCAGCGGATCCAGCCGGTGCGAGTCGCAACCGTGCTGGCTGACGATGACCTACGGTTCGAAGGCACCCACGAGCTGCGGCACGACGGCGTGGAAGGCCCGCAGCCACCCGGCGTCCCCGAGGCCGGCGGGAAGGGCAACATTGACGGCGCTGCCAAGCGCCTCCGGGCCGCCGATCTCATTGGCGAACCCGGTCCCCGGGAACAGGGTCATGCCGGACTCGTGCAGGGAAATCGTCAGCACCCGCGGGTCGTCCCAGAAGATGCTTTGTGTCCCGTCGCCGTGGTGGGCGTCGACGTCGATATATGCCACCCGCCGCACGCCGCCGTCGAGCAGCCGCTGGATCGCGAGGGCGGCGTCGTTATAGATACAGAATCCGCTGGCCCGGTCGCGGGCCGCGTGGTGCATGCCGCCACCGAAATTGACCGCCCGCACCGCGCTACCGTCGAGAATCGCCGTAGCGGCAAGCAGCGAGCCCCCGGCCAGCCGGGCGCTCGCCTCGTGCATGCCCGCAAAGGCAGGGTCGTCCTCGGTGCCCAGTCCCCTGGCCAGGTCCGGGGTGTCAGGGTTCCCGCTGACCCGGCGGACGGCCGCCACGTACTCGGGAGCGTGAACCGTGCACAGGTCCTGGTCCGTGGCGATGTCCGGGGCCGCCACGGAGACGCCGGGCAGGTCCAGCAACCCCAGGCTGCGGGCCAGCCGCGCGGTGAGCTCCATCCGTTCCGGCGCCATCGGGTGCCCGGCGCCGAAGTTGTAGGCGGTCATGGAAGGATCCCACACCACCGTCGTCGGCAGCGCGGTCTCCACGAGCCCGGGCAGGAATGTCATCAATGACAGGCTACCCGAGGGCACCAGGCGCAAGGCACCCGGCCGTTGTCCCGGTCATTGCGCCGATATTAGTGGTTTACTACTGAAGGAAGCAGTTTCAAACAAGGAATAGCCACACATGACGCAGAGCCAGTCGAGGTCCAAGAACCCGGCCAGCTGGCACCACAGCGGCCCGCCGGAGCGGGAGGGTCTCTGGATCTTCACCCGGCTGCGCGACGTTGTGGACGGCATCGCCAATAGTTCGCCGGCCCGCCTGGCGATGACGACGTTCGCCGTGGTCATCCTCATTTTCACCGCCCTGCTTTCGCTCCCCGCAGCGTCCGCGGCGGGCGTCGTCACGCCGATCCACCAGGCACTCTTCACGGCGGTGTCGGCCGTCTGCGTCACGGGCCTGACGGTCGTCTCCACTGCGGCGCACTGGTCCTTTTTCGGCCAGCTCATCATCCTGATCGCCATTTTTGTCGGCGGCCTGGGCACCCTGACGCTGGCGTCGCTGCTGGCGCTGATGGTCAGCAAGAAACTTGGCGTCCGCGGCAAGCTGATCGCGCAGGAAGCGATGAACAACGCCGGCCGGCTCGGCGAGGTCGGCACGCTGCTGCGGATCGTCATCCTCACCTCCATCACGATCGAGGGCGTCCTTGCCGTCATCCTCGTGCCCCGGTTCCTCGCCCTCGAGGAAGGCTTCGGACAAGCGCTCTGGCACGGCGTCTTCTACGCAATCTCGGCCTTCAACAATGCCGGCTTCACCCCGCATTCAGACGGCATCGTCCCCTACGAGACCGATCTGTGGATCCTCGTTCCTCTGATGGTCGGGGTGTTCCTCGGGAGCCTCGGATTCCCGGTCGTTATGGGCCTGCACCAGAGCGGACTGCGGTGGAAAACCTGGAGCCTGCACACCAAACTGACCATCCAGGTCTCCCTGATACTGCTCGCTGCCGGCACCGTGCTGTGGGGGCTGCTCGAATGGAACAACGTGCGCACCATCGGCACGATGAGCCTGGGCGACAAGATCACGCATTCGTTGTTCGCGTCCGTCATGACCCGGTCGGGCGGCTTCAACCTGGTGGACCAGAACCAGATGGACACCGCCACCATGCTGCTGACCGACGCCCTCATGTTCGCCGGCGGCGGGTCCGCGTCGACGGCAGGGGGCATCAAGGTCACGACGATTGCGGTGATGTTCCTCGCGATCGTGGCCGAAGCCCGGGGCGACGCGGACGTGAAGATCTATGGCCGGACCATTCCGGAAGGCACCATGCGGGTGGCGATTTCGGTCATCGTCGCCGGAGCCACGCTGGTCTCGGTCTCCTCCCTGCTGCTGCTGCAGATCAGCGGAGCGTCCCTGGACCGGGTGCTGTTCGAATCAATCTCCGCCTTCGCCACCTGCGGGCTGAGCACCAACCTCAGCGCTGAACTGCCCCCGGAGGGTGTTTACATCCTTACCGCCCTGATGTTCGCCGGCCGCGTCGGAACCGTCACCCTCGCCGCGGCGCTTGCTTTGCGCCAGCGCCGCCAGTTGTACCACTACCCGGAAGAGAGACCCATCATTGGCTAGTTCCTCAGGCGCCTCCCACCGCCCCGCACACAACGCCCCCGTGCTGGTGATCGGGCTGGGCCGTTTCGGTTCGGCTACGGCAGAGCAGCTGGTCAAACAGGGCCGCGAAGTGCTCGCGATCGAACGCGACCGCAACCTCGTGCAGAAGTGGTCCGGGGTGCTGACCCACGTTGTTGAGGCAGACGCCACGAACATGGATGCCCTCCTCCAGCTCGGCGCGCAGGAGTTCAGCTCCGCGGTCGTCGGCGTCGGAACCTCGATCGAGTCCTCGGTGCTGATCACGGTGAACCTCGTGGACCTCGGGATCGAACATCTCTGGGTCAAGGCCATCACCCCCTCCCACGGCAAGATCCTGACCCGGATCGGCGCCAACCATGTGATTTATCCGGAAGCCGACGCCGGCGTCCGCGCAGCGCACCTCGTCTCCGGCCGGATGCTGGACTTCATCGAGTTCGACGACGACTTCGCAATCGTCAAGATGTACCCGCCGCGTGAAACCGTGGGGTTCACCCTGGACGAGTCCAAGGTGCGCTCCAAATACGGCGTCACCATTGTGGGCGTGAAGTCCCCGGGCGAGGACTTCACCTACGCCCGACCCGAAACCAAAGTCTCCTCACGGGACATGCTCATTGTTTCGGGGCACGTGGACCTGCTGGAACGCTTCGCGGCCCGCCCCTAGCTGCGGCCCGCACCTGGCCGCGGCCCGGAACACAGCCCGTCCGATCAGGCGAGCTGCTTCGTGATTTCCGCTGCCCTGCCGGCTGCGGCGCGGGCGCCCGCGGCAATGATGGCCGGCATGCCCTGCTCATCGAACGTGGCGATCGCACGTTCCGTGGTCCCGTTGGGGCTGGTCACCGCCCGGCGCAGCCCGGCCGGATCGGCGCCCGGCTCGGCCAGCATGTAGCCGGCCCCCGCCACCGTTTCCCGGGCCAGCAGCAGCGCCAGGTCCGGGTCCAGGCCCAGCTCGACGCCGGCGGCAGCCATCGACTCGGCCAGGTAGAACGCGTAGGCCGGCCCGGAGCCGCTGATTGCCGACAACGCATCCACTTGCGCCTCCGGGATCTCGACGACGGTTCCGACCGCAGCCAGGACATCCTTGGCCTTCTGCAGTTGCTCGGCCGTGCAGTTGGTACCGGGCGAGACGGAGACTACGCCGCGGCCGAGCTTCGCCGGGGTATTCGGCATGGTCCGGATGACCGGCTGGCCTGCAGGCAGCGCGGCTTCGAGCTGCTCGATCGAGACCGCCGCCGCGACGCTGATGACGATGGTGTTCCGTGCGAGGGACGGGCTGATTTCACGGGCCAGATCGGCGATGCCCACCGGCTTGACGCCCAGAATTACGACGTCGGAACCGACGACCGCCTGCCGGTTGTTGTCCGGCTCCTCCTCCCCGGCGATGGCCGTGATGCCGTGGTGCCTTTCGGCCAGCTCAGCGGCCCGTCCGGCCCGGCGTACCGTGGCGACGATGTCGGCCGGATTGGTGCCGCCTTCGATCAGCCCGCCGAGGATTGCCTCGTTCATTGATCCACAGCCCAGGAATGCGATTCGGTTGCTCATGACTCCATCATGGCAGTCCGGCACGATTCACAGCCAGCTCACACCTTCAGCGCAGGTTTCTCCCAACCTGCGGCACTAGCGTGGGTATCACCTCATTGAGGGTGCGAGTGATGCGGCAGGCATGAGGATGCCTGCCAGGCACCGGTGGACTGCAGCGGGTTTCCCCCAATACCCCGCTTCAGGAAGCCGGTGCTTCCCGTTTAACGGCCTTGAGGCACGACGCCGTTGCCGCCCGGGCGCGGGATGCGGAGGTCAGTGTTCACGGCCGGCCAGGGGCGGAAAGGTTTTCGTCGGCGTAGTTCCCGAACCTGGCCGATGCCGCTAGTCTGGGACGCGCGCCGGTGCACCAGGCCGACCGCGCCCGTCCGGCGAGTTTCCGCTACACCGAGAGGATCGTTGTGTCGGCCAACTACTTGAATTGGGCAGGCAACCAGACCTACGGCGCCCAGGAGATCCTGGAACCGTCGACTGTCGACGATGTGCAGGACCTGGTCGCCCGATGGCCACGCGTCCGGGCGCTCGGGACCCGGCATTCGTTCACCGACATCGCGGATACTCCCGGTGCGTTGATCTCCGTGGCCGGCCTCGATCCGGATATCAGGATCGACCCGGCAGCGATGACCGTCAGCGTGACCGGAGGAACCCGTTACGGGGTACTGATCAGCGAGCTGCATGCGCAGGGGTTTGCCCTGCACAACACCGGCTCACTGCCGCATATCTCGGTGGCGGGCGCCACCGCGACCGCGACGCACGGCTCCGGTGACCGCAACGGAATTCTGTCCACCGCGATCTCGGCGGTGGAGCTGGTGACGGCGGACGGCTCCCTGGTCAAGGTCTCGCGGTCCAGCGACGACCTATCCGCGATCGCTGTCGGCCTTGGAGCGTTCGGGATCATCACCCGTGTCACCCTGGATATGGAACCGACGTACCTCGTGCGCCAGGATGTCTACCGCTACGCACCATGGGAGACCGTCCTCGAGCAACTGGATGAGATCATGGCCAGCGCTTACAGCGTCAGCCTCCTCGCGGACTTCGCAAGCCCAACTGTGATGCAGATCTGGCTCAAGACCCGGCTAGGCGAGGGTGAACATCCCGAGGTGGCTCCCGGCATGTTCGGCGGGACCTGGTATGACGACTCGGAGGAGGCCGCGCCGGAGAATGTGAACCAACGTGCCAGCGTGCCCGGCCCGTGGTCGGAACGGTTACCGCACTTCCGGCTGGATGGGCAGCCCTCCAACGCCGGTAATGAGTTGCAGACCGAGTACTACGTCAGCCGCGAGCACGGCGTGCAGGCGTTGGAAGCGCTACGGACTCTGGGCGCGCAGATTTCCCCGCACCTGCTGATTTCCGAGATCCGCACGGCGGCAGCAGACTCTTTGTGGCTCAGCCCGGCCTACGAGCAGGACGTCCTGTGCATCGGCTTCACATGGGCCAAGCACCCGGCGGAGGTGGCGGCTCTGCTGCCCGTGATCGAGGAAGCACTCGCGCCGTTCGCTCCGCGGCCGCATTGGGGCAAACTTTTCCATTTCGGCGCTGACGTCATCGGCCAGCGGTTCCCCCGGCTTACCGACTTCAAGGCCGTGCGGAGACAATACGACCCGGATGGTAAGTTCTGGAACCCTTTTCTCGAAAGCGCCCTCGGGACGCCGTAGCGCTCAGGGGCTGCCGGGCAAGGACTTCATTTCGGCCGGCTCCAGCTCCGGCGGCGCCGCCGGCATCAGGTGCGGTGCGGGATCGACCGGCCCGTCAAAAACGAGCTGATCGAGGCGGCGCAGGATCAGCCCTTCGCGCAGGGCCCAGGGGCAGATTTCCATGCTGGGGAATTCGAACATTTCCAGGGCGGCCTCCGCCACCAGGGCACCGGCCAGCAGTTGCGGCGCACGGGCCTCCGAGACGCCCGGCAGGTGCAGCCGGTCCTCGTTGTTCATGGCGGAAATGCGCTGCGCCCAGAGCCCCAGATCCGAGGCGAACAGTTCGCGCTTGACGTACGGTCCGGCCGCACTGGGCGCGGATCCGGCGATGCGCGCCAGGGACCGGAACGTCTTGGACGTGCCTGCCACGAGGTTCGCACGCCCGAGTTTGCCGATGCTGCGCACGGCGGGCTTCAGCGTGGAGCGGATGTAGCGGCGCAGCTCCTTGACGCTCTTGGCCGACGGCGGGTCCTCGGGCATCCAGTCGCGGGTCAGCCGGCTGGCGCCCAGCGGGACGGACAGAGCCAGCTCCGGCAGTTCGTCCTGGCCGAAGGCCATTTCGAAGGACCCGCCGCCGATGTCCAGGTCGAGGATCGGCCCCGCGCCCCAGCCGTACCAGCGGCGGACCGCGAAGAACGTCATGGACGCTTCCTCCCCGCCCGTCAGTTCACGGAGGGTGACGGTGGTTTCGTGCTTGACCCGGGCCAGCACTTCCGGGCCGTTGGTGGCCTCGCGGATGGCCGAGGTACAGAAGGCAAGGAGGTCATCGGCCTTGTGCCGGGCCGCGAACTCCCAGGCCTCGAGGACGAACTCGGTCAGCTCATGCTGGCCGGCCTCGTTGATGTTGCCCTCTTTGTCCAGGAACTGCACGAGGGACAACGGTCTCTTATGCGAGGCGAAAGGTACCGGACGGGCGCCGGGATGGGCATCCACGAGGAGAAGGTGGACAGTGTTCGAGCCGATGTCGAGGACGCCTAGTCGCATGCTGCCATTATTCCGTGCGGGGCCGCGGAAGGCCTAACACCCGTAACGCCGGGTTGCTCAGGCCTGGCCGTCGTCGTCGGCCTGCTCCGCGGCGTCGTCGGCCGGCTTGAAGTCACGGCGGATGTTGGCGACGCCTTCCGGATCAATTTCGAAGCCGAAGGCCGCCCCGGGGTTGATGACCATCCCCAGCTCATCCCCCAGGTTTCCGATGATGGCAGAGCCCTGCGTGCCCAGCACGTTGGGGGCCGCGGCCAGGAACTGCTCCGCGACCCGGCTCGGGTGGGAAAACACCGCGAGCACCGGCTGGCCGGCCGCATTCGCCAGCACGAGCGGTTCCACCCGGGAGTCCGGGCCTTCGAGGACGTCGTTGCTGACCACGTAGACCTCGTTGTTCAGGAACGCCAGGATCACGTCGACGGGGTTCGCGTCCGGCTGCTCGCCGCGGGCGAGCTTCTCTTCGAGATCGTTCAGCGGCTGGAGATCCAGGGGCATGGGCTGTTCAGTCATGTCCCTACTCGATCACGTCCGGCCCGGGTCCGCAAACACAAAGCTACTTCTTGGCGACTGCCTTCTTCTTCGCCGGAGCCTTGCGTGCCGTCGTCGTGCGCTTGACCGGGCCCTTGGCGCGCTTCTCGGCAAGCAGCTCGATCGCCTGTTCCCTGGTGAGTTCCTCCAGGGAGGTGCTGCGCGGCACGGTGATGTTGGTGACGCCGTCGGTGATGTACGGGCCGAACCGGCCTTCCTTCACCACGATGTTCTTCTCCGACACCGGGTCCGGGCCGAACTCCGCCAGCGGCGGCACGGCCGCGCGGGCACCGCGCTGCTTCGGCTGCGAATAGATCTCCAGCGCCTGCTCCAGCGTGATGGTGAAGATTTCCTCTTCGGAGCCGATCGAGCGGGAGTCCGTGCCCTTCTTCAGGTACGGGCCGAACCGGCCGTTCTGGACCGTGATGGGGTTGCCTTCGGTGTCCTGGCCGAGGACCCGCGGCAGGCTCATGAGCTGCAGGGCCTCGTCCAGCGTCACGGTGTCCACGCTCATGGAGGCGAACAGCGAGCCGGTGCGCGGCTTGGCCTTGACGGGCTTCTTCGGCGGCTTGGGCTTGCCGTTCTTGTAGTACTCCACCGGGGCGTTGGCCAGCTGTTCGGCCGTGGGCTCCGGGATGATCTCGGTGACGTAGGCGCCATAGCGGCCGTTTTTGGCCACCACGGTGTGCCCGGTGTGCGGGTCCGCACCGAGAACGCGCTCTTCGGGGGCCGCGGTCTCCATCAGCTCAATGGCCTTTTCGGCCGTGAGCTCGTCCGGCGCCAGGTCCTCGGGGACGTTGGCGCGGGCGGCCTCAACGACCTCACCGGTCTTGGGGTCCACCGTGGGGATGGAGCTTTCCAGGTACGGGCCGAACTTGCCGACGCGCAGGGTGATGCCGTCGGTGATCGGGATGGAGTTGATTTCGCGGGCGTCGATCTCGCCGAGGTTGTTGACGATGCTCAGCAGGCCCGGATCGGAATCCTCGCCGAAGTAGAAGTGCTTCAGCCACGCCGGGCCGGCAGCCTGGCCGTTGGCGATCTTGTCCAGGTCCGCTTCCATATCGGCCGTGAACTCGTAGTCCACGTAGTCGTGGAAGTGCTGTTCCAGCAACCGGATCACGGAGAACGCGATCCAGCTGGGGACCAGGGCGGAGCCCTGCTTCCGGACGTAGCCGCGGTCCTGGATGGTCGAAATCGTGGAGGCATAGGTCGACGGACGGCCGATGCCCTTCTTTTCCAGCTCGGCGGTGAGCGATGCTTCGGTGAAGCGCGGCGGCGGGGACGTCTCGTGCCCGACGGCGATGATCTCCGACGCGGTCAGGGCATCGTTTTTGGCAACGTTGGGGAGGCGGCGCGCCTCGTCGGAGTCATCGTCACCGCGGCTTTCGTCCTTGCCCTCTTCATAGGCGGCGAGGAAGCCGGGGAAGGTGATGACGGTGCCGGAGGCGGAGAACTCGGCGTCCCGGCCGTCGGTTGCCACGGCGCCGAGCCGGATGGTGGCGGTGGAGCCCTTGGCGTCGCCCATCTGCGAGGCGACGGTGCGCTTCCAGATGAGCTCGTAAAGCCGGAATTCGTCGCCGGAGAGCAGCTTGGCGACCTGAGCAGGGGTGCGGAACGAGTCACCGGCGGGGCGGACAGCCTCGTGGGCTTCCTGCGCGTTGGCTGCCTTGCCGCTGTAGACCCGCGGGGACGCCGGAATGTATTCCGGGCCGTACAGTTCCGAGGCCTGGCGCCGGGCTGCCGTGACGGCCTCGTCGCTCAGCGCGGAGGAGTCCGTACGCATATAGGTGATGTAGCCGTTTTCATACAGCCGCTGGGCCACCTGCATGGTGCTCTTCGAGGAGAAGCGCAGTTTGCGGCCCGCCTCCTGCTGCAGCGTGGAGGTGGTGAACGGTGCCGCGGGACGCCGCGTGTACGGCTTGGTGTCAACGGACCGGACGCGGAAGTCCGCGCTCTGCAGCCCGGCCGCCAGGGAGGTGGCGAGTTCCTCGTTGAGGTGGACCGCGTTGCGGCTGGTGAGCACGCCGTCGTCGTTGAAGTCGCGGCCGCTGGCGACCTTGGCGCCGTCCACGGACGCCAGCTTCGCCTTGAAGGACGCCGTGCCGGCGCCGAACTGGCCGGTGAGGTCCCAGTAGGAGGCGGCCTTGAACGCCATGCGCTCCCGTTCGCGGTCCACCACCATGCGGGTGACGACCGACTGCACGCGCCCGGCCGAGAGGCCGCGGGCCACCTTGCGCCAGAGCACCGGGGAGATCTCGTAGCCGTAGAGACGGTCCAGGACGCGGCGGGTCTCCTGCGCGTCCACGAGGTCCTGGTCCACGTCGCGGAGCTGGTCCATGGCGCGGTGGATGGCTTCCTTGGTGATTTCACCGAACGTCATCCGGTACACCGGGACCTTGGGCTTGAGCACTTCCAGCAGGTGCCACGCGATGGCCTCGCCCTCGCGGTCCCCATCGGTTGCGAGGTAGAGGGCGTCGGCATCTTTGAGCTGGGCCTTGAGCTCGGCGACCTTTTTCTTCTTGTCCGGAGACACCACGTAGTACGGCTTGAAGTCGTTTTCGACGTCGACGGCGAACTTGCCCAGCGGGGTCTTCTTCAGTTCCGCGGGGAGCTCGGAAGGTTGCGGAAGATCGCGGATGTGCCCGATTGAGGCCTCAACAATGAAACCCTCGCCCAGGTACTTGGCGATGGTCTTGCTCTTGGCGGGAGACTCCACAATCACGAGTTTCTTGCCGGTTTTGGCCTTGCTTGGCACGGTGCTCCTACAGAAAAAGGTGGCTCGGGCAGATGCGCCCATACCCGCCTAGTTCACCATATTTTGCAGAATCCCGCGCATCCGGGTGGAAATGTAGCCTTGCCGGCGGGCGGCGGCGCCGGGCGGATAAGGGTCCTCAGGCGCTGCCGGAGGGGTCTTCGCGGGCGGCCATTCCCCGGTCATCCGGAATCATCGACCACAGGGTCGCGGTCCGCTGGGCACCCTCGGGGACATCGTCGGGATCCTCGGCTTCGTAGTCCTGCAGCAGGTCGAAGAACCGGCGGGAGAGTTCGTCCCGCTGGGCCTGCGTCAGGTAGAACACGTTGCTGGCCAGCACGACGGCGGATGCGTCGCCGGGTTCGCCCCGGCGGCGGCGCTCATCCCGTGCCTTCGCGTAGGCGGCGGCTCGGCGGCGGAACGCGTCCAGTTCCAGATCGAGGACGGCGAAGTCCGGACCGGCAGCCCCTCCGCCGGAGTTGATCGTGACTTCAGCGCCGGCGGCTTTCCAGCGGCGTTCCCGGGCATCGCCGGTGGCGGCGGCCGGCACGACGATTCCCCATTTTTTCAGTGCCCGGAGGTGATAGCTCATGGCGCTGGGCGTCAGCCCGGTCTGGGCGGCGAGTTCGGTGGCTGTCCGGCTCACCTGCGTTGAGTACAGTTCGGAGATGACTTCCAGCCTCGCGGCGTGGGCCAGGGCCCGGATGGCTTTGGGGTCGGTGATTTCCACCTTGCTCCCCGGCCTGCGCTGTGCGTCCGGGGACTCCGGAGCGGTTGGGGACTCCGGAGCATCCGGCGGTTCCGGACGTTGTGCATTCACCCGATCATTCTAGCCAGCCCGGCCCGGCTGTGAAATGAATGTTTGACACTTGCTGCCTGTCCTCAGGCGGGGAGCAGGAAACCGTCGCGGACCAGGTTGGCCACGTCAGCGAGGAGCGTTGCCCGGAAGGTCTCGGGCTCGAAGCCGTCATAGCCGCCCAGCAGCGCCTCGAGGGCGCCGATGATCTGCCCGACGGTGAGGTCCCCGTCGCACGCCGAGACCAGGCCCGCCAGTTCAGTGCTGAGCAGGTTCGTGCGGCGCAGTCCGGCGCCCTGGCGGAGCAGGATGACGCCGGGATGTTCCGCTCCGGGGCGCTGGTGCCGTTCTTCGGTGACGTCGTCCGCCACGAGGAGGCGGGTGGCCGCGAGGTCATGCGAGGCAATCCAGTCGGCGCGTTCGACGGCGGCCCCCAGGTGCGGACCGACGGGCTGCTCGATCGGGTAGGTGATTTCCTCGAACCGGGAGATCACCGGGCCGGCCCCGGGTGCCGGGCGGCGCAGCCAGATCATCCCGAAGCCGATGCCGGCCACGTCCCGGGAGGCAAAATCGGCCAGGTACGCCGCGTAGGAGTCCTGGTACAGCTGCCGGTCACGGGACTCGGAGGCATCCTGCAGCCAGGTTTCGGCGTATTGTTCCGGGCCCACCTGCTCCCGCTGGATGAACCACGCGTCCGTGTCCGGGCCGGCCCAGCTTCGCGGGCGCGTTTCCCAGGACGTTCCTGCCGTGATTTCCCAGTTGCCCAGCAGCTGGGCTGTTCCGCCGGGGGCGAGGACGTCAGGAAGTGCCGTGACGAGGGAAGCAACGATCTCGTCGCCGGGCAACCCGCCGTCACGGTACGTGAACTGTTCGGCGGCGGCTTCGCCGGGGCTGCGCGGGGTGATGACGAACGGCGGATTTGAGACCACGAGCTCGAATTCCTCCCCCGCGACCGGTTCCAGGAGGGAGCCGAGGCGGAGACTTACCCGGCTTTCCAGGTTGTCCGGGTCCAGGTGCAGCGCGTCGGCGTTGAGCACCAGGTTAAAGCGGGTGAAGGCCAGTGCCCGCGCCGAGATGTCCGTGGCGGTCACATGGTCGCAGTGGTGCAGGAGGTGGAAGGTCTGGATGCCGCAGCCGGTCCCGAGGTCCAGGGCGCGGGCGGCGTGCCGGCGGGCCGTGACCTGGACCAGGGTGGTGGACGCCTGCCCGATGCCCAGCACATGGTCGTGCCGGAGGACGCCCGGGCGCTGGTGTGCGGCGAGGTCGCTCGCGACCCAGAGGTCCGCCCCGCCGCTGACGTCGCCGTCGTCCGCCGCGATCGGGTCCCAGCCGTACGGCCGCAGGTCCACTTTCGCCTGCAGCAGTCCCCCGGCGGCATCCTCCACAAGACCGAGTCGGCGCAGGCCCTCGGCGCCGACGCCGGGCAGGGCCGCGTCCAGCGTTTCGGCGCGCTGCGGCTCCGCCAGGAGCCAGAGGCGGACGACGGCGGCGAGCGCCGCCGTCGTCCGGTCGGCCTGGACGGCGGGGCCCGTTGCGATCAGGGCGGGGATGAGCTGGTCCCGGCTGAGCGCGGAGTGCGCGGCTTCACCGAGCAGTTCCGCCACGCCGTCCACCGTATAGCCGAGGCCGCGCAGCCCGGCGGCCAGATCCGAGAGCATCCCGGCGTCATCGCTCCGGGGAGCATCCGGGGTGTCGCCGGCGGTGAAGTGCTGGGCGGGGAATTGCGCTGAAGAAGTCACCGGACAAGTTTAGTCCCGGGCCTGGCGGGTCGACGCCCCGAGTGCCTACGCCCGCCATCTCATCCCGGCCAAGTAGTTTTGCGGGCACTACTCGCTTCCTACGGGGCGCGCAGCACCCGTCGGTACTCTGGTCAGGGCCCCGGCGCCGGGCCTAGAGTCAGGACATGCCCATTGTCCCGGCACCGAGGGTTCCACGCCCGCGGGCCGCGGCCCGCGCCGTCGCGCTCTCCGCGAGCCTGATGCTCGGGATTGTCCTGTCAGGGTGCGAATACGAATACGACGATGGCCCCTGGGACGGTGACCTCAACCCCCCGGCCGCCGCTCCCGCAGGCACGAGCGCAACGCTCCCGCCGGTTCTTCCGCAACAGGCCGCACCCGAGCCCGTCTATGGCGAGGACCTGGAGGATTGGGTAGACGACGTCCTCCACGAGGACGACGGCCGGGTTCTCCACACCGGGTTCGGTTCGGTGGATCCTGGCGACATGGCGATTGACACCACTGCCCAGCTGGCGCCGGGGAACTATTCCCTCACGGTCGCCTGCCGGAGTACGGAACGGGTGTCCTTTACTGTCCGCGACGGGGACGTGGTCCTTCTTGACCTCAGCCTGCGGTGCGGAACGTCAGCAGTGAATCGCGTCTTCCTGCCCACGGCTGCAGCACTCAGCATCGACGTCGCGGGACAGGCCCCTGCGAACTACGCCTGCCTGCTAAAAGGGCCCTGATACTAATAGGGCCCTAATAAAAGGAAGCCGGGCCCCTGCCCCGGACGTTTCAGGCGTCGCAGCCCGCAGGGCAGCACAGGGTTTCCGGGCTGGCGGCGCATTCGGTGCAGTAGAGCGTCAGGGTCCGGCAGCTGGGGTTGGAACAGTTTTCGAACTTGCTGGTGGGTGCCGTGCAGCGGACGCAGGCCCCGATGGTCTTGGCCTCGTCACTGAATTCCAGGTGCATCCGCTTGTCGAACACGTACAGCGAGCCTTCCCAGAGGCCCCGGTCCTTGAAAGCCTCTCCGTAGCGGACGATTCCGCCGTCGAGCTGGTACACCTCTTTAAACCCGCGGTTCACCATCAGGCTTGAGAGCACCTCGCAACGGATGCCGCCCGTGCAGTACGTGACCACCGGCTTGTCTTTGAGCGAATCGTATTTGCCCGAGTCGAGTTCCTTGATGAAGTCGTGCGTCGTGGCGACGTCGGGGACGATGGCGTCCTTGAACTTGCCGATCTGGGCTTCGAAGCCGTTGCGGCCATCGAAGAACACGACGTCGTCTCCGGCCTGCTTCTTGGTGTCCACGAGTTGGTGGAGCTCCTCGGGGGTGAGGTGCCGGCCGCCGCCGACCACGCCGCCGTCGTCGACCTTGAGCTCCCCGGGTGCCCCGAAGGACACAATCTCGTCCCGGACCTTGACGCTCAGGCGGGGAAAGTCGGCCGCGCCGCCATCGGACCACTTCACGTCGATGCTGTGGAAGCCCTTGTACTCCCGCGTGGTCTTCACGTACTGCTTGACGGCCTGGATTTCTCCGCCGACGGTTGCGTTGATGCCGTCCTTGGAAATGATGATGCGGCCGGTCAGCCCGAGCTTTTCGCAGAGCGCGCGCTGCCAGAGCCGGACGGCGTCCGGGTCCGGCAGCGGGGTAAAACCGTAAAAGAGAACAATCCTGTTTAAAGCCACGCTTTTAAGCGTACTGGTTGCGGCTAACCCCGGGCGACGGCGGGTGTCCGGCCGCCACAGTCACGATTGGGTAAGTAAGCGCGTTCCCGCAGCTCACCCCCTGTTGCTTGCGGCGGGGCTGGAATACGCTCGTCACATGAGTCTTGAGGCGATGGTTGAAGACACCACTCATCTGCTGGAAATCTGGGTTGCCGGCTGGGCCGGTTGCCGGGGTTATGAGACACGCCGGGAGGGGCGGTTTCCGGCGGCCTTCCGGGCGGACACCACCCATGAATGGGAATACTTCGCCCAGGACCCCTCGGACACCGAGTTCGCTGAACTGGCCGAAAAAACGGCGGAGGTGCCCGCCAGGATCCTGACGATCCTGACCAACGATCCGGACCGCTACTCGGACCTGGCGCAGAAGCACGGACTCAACGTCACGTCAGCGACCCAGACGATGATGATCGTGGACATGGAGACCCAGGACGCCGAGGACCCCTGGCTCTCCGACGATGACCTGACCCTGGAGACGTCGACGATCTACGGCGTCCACCACGCCATCGTGCATGCCGGCGAGCAGGTTGCCGCCAGCGGGCGGGTGTTTGTGGTCGGTCACACGGCGATTTTCGACAAGATCGTCACCGAACCGAACTTCCAGCGCCGCGGGCTGGGAAGCTTCATTATGAAGGCCCTGGCCGCCCAGGCCTTCGAGCACGACGTCGATTCCGGCCTGCTGCTCGCCTCACTGGACGGCCAGCAGCTTTACTCGCACCTCGGCTGGCGCACCGTCTGCCACGTGCTGATGCTTTCCGCGTCGGAGGAAGGCTCCGACCTGTCCGTGGGGTAGGCGGCGGCTGGCACCCGGCCGTTGATTTGAGACCGGGTGAAACAATAGACAGGTGAACCCGCATGACTCCCTGATTCCGTTGCTGGGCCGCGGCCCTGACCCGGAGCAGCTGCGTCATGTGCGGACCATTCCCGCCCGTCAGGCGGTCCACGCGCCCTGGCCGGACTGGGCCCACCCCGACCTGGTGCAGGCCTACGGGTCGCTCGGGATCCACGAGCCCTACCGCCACCAGATCCAGGCGGCCGAACTGGCCCACGCCGGAGAACACGTCGTCATCGCCACCGGCACGGCCTCAGGCAAGTCGCTGGCCTACCAGCTCCCGGCGCTGGATGCAGTCCACCGCTCCGAGCTCGCGGTCCTCGCCAACCCCGGCAGGATCCACGACGACGGCGCGGTGACCCTCTACCTTTCCCCCACCAAAGCCCTCGCCGCTGATCAGCTGGCAGCGATCCGCGCGCTGAAGCTGCCCACTGTCCGGGCGGAAACGTACGACGGAGACACGGACCCGGCGTCCCGGCGCTGGATCAGGGATCACGCCAACTTCATCCTTGCCAACCCGGACATGCTGCACTTCGGGATCCTCCCCAACCACTCGTGGTGGGCCCGGTTCTTCCGTCGGCTCAAATACGTGATTGTGGATGAAGCGCACAGCTACCGCGGCGTCTTCGGGTCCCACGTCGCCAATCTCATGCGTCGGCTGCGGCGCATCTGCGCCTATTACAGTCCGGACGGCGCGCATCCGGGCCCGGTCTTCATTGCCGCGTCCGCCACGGCCTCCGACCCCGGGACGTCCTTCGGCCGGCTGATCGGGGCACCCGTCCGTGCCGTGAGTGAGGACTCTTCCCCGCACGGCTCCACCACGGTGGCCTTCTGGGAACCGGCCCTGACCGATGTCCGGGGCGAAAACGGCGCCAAGGAACGCCGGACGGCCGTGGCCGAAACGTCGGATCTGCTGGCCAACCTGGTGTCCTCGCGGATCCGGACCATCGCGTTCATCAAGTCACGGCGCGGCGCGGAAACGATCGCCTCCATCACCAAGCGCCTGCTCGATGAAGTGGACCCGAGCCTGCCCCAGCGCGTCGCCGCCTACCGCTCCGGTTATCTCCCGGAGGAACGCCGGGCCCTGGAGAAGGCCCTGCGCTCCGGCGAACTGCTCGGCGTCTCCAGCACCTCGGCCCTGGAGCTCGGTATCGACATTTCCGGGTTGGACGCCGTGCTGGTCGCGGGCTGGCCGGGCACCCGGGCATCGCTGTTCCAGCAGATCGGGCGCGCCGGCCGGGCCGGGCAGGACGCCATCGCCGCCTTCGTCGCGAGCGACGACCCGCTCGACACGTACCTCGTGAACCACCCCGAGGCTATTTTTGACGTGTCCGTCGAAGCCACGGTCTTTGATCCCTCCAACCCCTACGTCCTCGGCCCGCACCTGTGTGCGGCCGCCGCCGAGCTGCCGCTGGGATACGCGGAGCTGGAACTTTTCGGCGGCACGGCCGAGAAGCTCCTGGACCGGCTGGTAAGCCAGGGTTACCTCCGGAAACGGCCCGCCGGGTGGTTCTGGACTCACTCGCAGAGTGCCGCGGCGATGGTGAACCTGCGGGCGGACGGCGGCGGCCCGGTGAGTATTGTCGACGCCGACACCGGTACCCTCCTGGGAACCATGGACTCGCCCCAGACCCATTACCAGGCCCACACCGGCGCGATATATGTCCATCAGGGCGAGAGCTACGTGGTCGAGGACCTGAACGAGGACGATCACTGCGTCGTGGTCCGCCGCGCCAACCCGGACTACTACACCACGGCCCGGGACGTGACGCAGATCGAGGTGCTCGAAACGCACCGCATCACCGAGTGGGGTGATGTCGCCGTGCACTTCGGTGACGTGAAGGTGACAACCCAAGTGGTTTCATTTCAGCGGAAGGCCCTCATTTCCAACGAGATCCTGGGGGAAGAACCGCTGCAGCTCGGAGCCCGGGACCTTTTCACCAAGGCCGTCTGGTTTGTCGTCGGCAACCGCTCACTGACCGGGGCCGGCCTGATCGAAGCACAGTTTCCCGGCGCCCTGCACGCGGCCGAACACGCCGCCATCGGGCTGCTGCCCCTGGTTGCCTCCAGCGACCGCTGGGACATCGGCGGCGTGTCCACCGCCATCCACGCCGACACCGGAGTGCCGACCATCTTCGTCTACGACGGCCACCCCGGCGGGGCGGGTTTCGCCGAACGCGGTTATGACAAGGCCAGGGTCTGGCTCTCCGCCACCCGGGATGCCATCAGGGCCTGCGAGTGCGAGTCCGGCTGCCCGTCCTGTGTGCAGTCACCCAAATGCGGCAACAAGAACAACCCCCTCGACAAGGCCGCTGCCATCACGCTGATCGAAGTGCTGCTCAAGGACGCCACAGACCGGATGGAGGCCGGGCGGCCTGCCGACGCGGCGTCTCCGGCGGCCCGGCCGTAGCCCGCCAACCCGGTCGGGTCAACCGAACACCGTCACGGCGCCGGACCCGTGAACGGGCCCGGCGGCGGGCCAGCGCGTGCGAGTCCCCGGGCCCGGCCAAGCCAGTGCCCGGCATGCATTTCAGTGCGGACCTGGACCGTCTCCCCTGTTCCCACAAGACAACTGATGACCCTCGCATTGTTCCGGGCGGCAATGTCCCGGGCGACGTCACACGGCTCGCCCGCGGTGATCCCCCTGGCGGCATCCGCCGCAGCCAGTGCGGCCAGATCGGCGGCCGCTGCGGCCCGGGATGCCGCCACCGCCGATTGTGCCAGCAGCATGATCAGTGCCGTGGCCATGATCACGACGAGGCCGAGTCCGGCCGCCAGGATGGTGCCGGAACCACGCTCACGCTGCCGACGTCGGCGGCGTTGCGCGTACGCGCGGTTCAGCACGCGGCCGCACCCGGGCCCGGCCGGCGCCCCGCCGCGCGACTGCCTGGATATTTGGCGTGTCACGACGGCCGTCCGGTACCCGGGACCCGGAGCAGGGCGGCGGCCGCTGCCGGGACCTCACTCCGGGTCCAGGCCCGGGCGGCGAGCGTCCACGGGACCAGGGAACCGACCGCGCCGGGGACGTGGTCCGAGACCGTGACGCTGAGCCAGCCGCCGTCGGATGCCACGGACGTCACTGCTGACGGGCCGGCGAGACGGCGGACCACTGCGGCCGCCTCGGCGGCGCTCCCGCCCCTCGCCAGTTCCCGCGCGCCGCCTCTGGCACCCTCCTCCAGACGCAGCTGGGTCGCTCCCGCGGCGGTGCCGGCAAGCAGGAAGGCGAGCAACAGCACCACGGCGGGCAGCGCCACGGCGAATTCGGCAGTGACGGCACCCCGGGACGAATGGCGGTTCCTCCGCATCCGGGCCTCCCGCCCGAGCGTGGCCGGAGGCGCGGCCCGAGGCTCGGGCGCCGGGCAGAGTCGGCAATGATGAGGCGGGCGGACCGCCCTCACGGCAGGGCAAGCGCCGAACGGATGAGGTTCAGCAGGAAACCCCGGACTTCGTCGCTGCGCATGATAAACACCAGAACGCCGGCAAACCCGACCGCAGCCAGGGTGGCAATGGCATACTCGGCGGTCGCCATCCCGGCTTCGGATGCCCTGGCCCGCACGCCGCCCGGGCGCGCTCCCGGACGACCCGCCGGGGCGTCAGGGTGGAGCTCGTGCATGTCCGCGGGTCCGCCCCGGCTTCGCCCCTGTCGCGGTCCGCAGTCTTCACGCGGGAAATATCTTGATGGGTCGACATGGTCAGTCCTTCCACTGGATTCCGGCGCATTCACCGGCTCCTTCGACTCTCCCGGTTCGGACCCGGGGGCAAAAGGCCGGCAACAGCCCAAGTGGATAACCTCCCGCTGCGGGAGCTGTGGAGGAGAGCTCCCGGGCAAGGTGCCACTGCGGGAGCCCCGCCATTTCCTGCACACGAGGCAGCCTTAACCCCACCGGGGCTGCAGTCACGGTGGGTGACTGCAGCCCCGGCGGGGTTGTCGCTGTTTGTCGGGATGCTGCCTACCGGAGGAAGTACCCTGCGAGGTCGGCGATGAATGCGACTTGCCCGAGGACCTGTTGAACAGCGTGACCTTGCCGTCATCGGTCCGACGGCGAACTGCGACCAGGTTTGGCACGTCTGTCCCCGGCGAAGTTCAGGTTGGAGGCGTTGGGTCGCGGTGTACCTGACGCGTAGGCGGTCGCGAACCCGAAGGACTGCGGCGATGTTACCGTCAGGTTGAAGACAGCGGCCAGTGGTGCGCCGTTGCCGCCGGGGACCGTGAACGAGACCGTGCGCGTCTGCTGCCGACCCAGCCGCGCTGACTTGCGGGTGTCGAGGATCCGGTCCGGTCCGACGGCTTTGAAAGGTGCCCGTCGCCTTCGGCGTGCCGGGGAGGTAGTAGCCGGCGACGTCGGCAATGAACTGGGCCGATCCGTCGCGAGCTGTTGAAGATGGTGACCTTGCCGTCGGACTTCCGACCGGAACAGTGACCAGGTTCGGCACAATCTGACCCTGCGGCGAAGTTCAGGTTCGACGCTTCCGGCTTCACAGTCTTTGACGGGTAGGCCGTGGCGAACCCGTTCACTTGGCTCTCCGCCACGGTCAGGTTGAAGACGACCGCAGATACCTTGTCCGGAATGCCGTTGACCCCTGCAACCTGGAAGGTCACGGAGGCGTCCGGCCCGACAGCTGTCGGCCTGGTATCGAGAATCCGGAAGGGCTCCATCGACTGGAATGAACCGGCCACACTTGCTTTGCCGTCAGTGTAGTAGCCGGCCACATCGGCAATGAGATGCGACTGTTCCGGTGGACTGGTTGAAAAGCTTGACTTGGCCGTCCGGGCCCGACGGGCACAGTGACCAGGTTCGGCACCGTTTGTCCCGGCCCGAAGTTCACGTTGGACGCGTTCGGCGCCTGCTTAGTTCCACCCGGCGCGGCTGCGATAAAGCCGTTCTTCTCTGGCTGCGTGACCGTCAGGTTGAACACAACGGCCGAAACCTTGTCCGGAATGCCGTTGACACCTGCGACCTTGAACGAGACAGCGGAATCGGCCCCGACGGCTGAGGACTTACGGGTATCGAGCAGGCGGACCGGGTCGACGGGGGTGAAAGTGCCGGCTTCCCTCTTGCCCGCGGCCTTGATGATGACGTCGTCAATGTAGCTGTCGCCGGCCTGCCTTGGGTGCTCGGCACCCAGCTGAACCGCCGTCAGGTCGCTGTACTTGAGATTGATGTTCTTGCTCGAAAAAACCTGTTTGCCGTCCCACCAGATCTCGACGGTGCTCTTGCCGCCGGCGGGAACGACATGGACGACCAGGTGATGCCAGGTGCCGAGTTCAACGGGCGGATTCAGGCGGTCGTAGGAGTAGGTGCCGTCCGGGGCTGTTTTGCGCAGCCACAGTTCACCGTTGCTGTTGGAGCGGAAGACATCGAGCACGCGCGTGTTGCCGTTGAAGAACCGGAACATCGGGACGTTGTTGTCGGTCGCGCCCTTCTTGACGACGTTGAACCAGCCGTCCGCGTACACGTCATCGGTCTTGGAAGGGAGCTGGGCCTGGAAGTTAGCCACTGACCCTGCGTCCGTGGTGACCTGGAGTCGCGCCGCACATTTCCCGGTATGGGCCTGCCCGTCAGAAATTCCTGCCTTGCCGGTTCCCTTGGTGGTGGGGGCGTCGAAACCGGCTTCGGAGATGCTGCCTGCTTCAAAGCTGGTCGCGACCACCGTCGTTCCCGGGTAGTTGTTGGTTGGTAACGGTGTGGATGACTGGCAATTCACGGCGGCGTTCGCCGGCGCCGCACCTAGGCTGAGCCCCGCCAGCACTAGTACATTAAGCGCCGCGAACGCGGCCGCCCGTTGCATTCGAATCATTAATCTGCCCCCCTGCCTGGGTTGAATCTCTCGGACTAACAGCCGGACCTGCCCGGATGCGTGGCACGCCAAAGAGCGCTGCGAGAGGCCCGACCTTGAGACCGTTCGAACTCCGATGGTGCCGGTTCCAAAGTACCTCCGGGTAACTTGAATAAACCTTGGAAAAAGCCTTGGACCGGGGTCAGCCGGGCAACATCGCCAGCAGAACCGGCACGATGCCCAGGCACACGAAAGCCGGCAGGGAGCACAGCCCCAGCGGGATCACGAGCTTCACGCCCAAGGCCGCGGCCCGTTTTTCGGCGGTCCGGAAACGTTCACGCCGGAGGCGGGCTGCGCGGGCGTAGAGCAGGGCCGAAGAGGGGGCTCCGGTCAGCGCGGCGAAGCTCAGCGCGTCCCGGAGTGCGTGAAGTTGCGGCGACCTGGTCCCGGAGCTGCGCCAGGCAGTGTCCCAGTCCGCACCGATGGCGAGGGCAGACACGACGGGGCGAAGCGGGCGCGCGAGCTCCGGGGAAGCCAGCGTGGCGATCAGGTCCAGGGCGCGGCCGATCCCGGCGCCCGCGTCCAGCATGGCCCCGATCAGGTCCAGGATCATGGCGACGTCATCGAGACCGCCCGCGCCCGGAGGCCCGGCGGAGGCGCAGTCCGGAGGCTGGCCGGCTCTCGCGCCGCCGCGACCGGCCCCGCCCGGCCAGGGCAGCAGACGGCGCGTGAGTTTCCTGCGGATGCGGGCGTGATCGCCGAAAGCCAGCACGGCGGCGACGGCGAGGAGGGCTGTCACGATCATGCCGGCCGGCCCGGCACCCACTTCCGCGCTCATGGCGGTATGGCGGCCGCGGCCCGCACCAGCCGCGAGGACCAGATCCGCCCTGCCGCGGTCAAGGCGAGACCTGCCGCGAGCGCAGCTATGCCGGCCGGGGTCCCGAGCATGGTCTCCACGGGGTCAATGCCCAACAGCAGTCCCAGCCCAAAACCGATCGCCGGCAGCCACGTCAGGAGGCGGACCGTAGCTTTCGGACCCGCCAGTGCCGTCTGGCGCGCCGCCTCGGCGTCGCTTTCTGCTTCAAGCTGGGCGGCGAAGCGCGTGAGGACCTCTGCCAGGGGGCAGCCGCTGGTTTCGGCGACGTCGAAGCAGGCGGCCAACTCTTCCCACACCCTGTAGTCAGGGTGTGGTCCGGTGGCACGGCCACCGTGCCGGCCCGCGCCTGCCCTTGGCGGGACTGCGTTCCGGATGGCTTCGGCCACCGATGTTCCTCTCCGGGCTGCGGCACGGGCCGCGCTCAGGAGCGCGAGCGGGTCTGCGCCGTGCGCGGCGGCAGGTCCCGCGCCGTCGTCCAGCGGCCCTGCCGGTCCGGCGTCGGCCGCGTGCAGGAACCACAGTTCGTCCCACAGCTGGCCGGGCGTCCGGCCTCCCTTCAGCAAGGCGGCAAGCTGCTGGACGACGACGGTCATCGGGATGGCGTCGCGGGCCGCGCGGGGTGGTCTGATCCGCGCGAGGATTCCCTTGCCGGCCGGCGGGACCCGTGGGGACGGGAAGCCCGGCCCGGCCCCGCCGGAGAGGACCCTTCTAAGGCGCCGGTGCGGGGCCCCGGCTGCCCGCAGGAGAAGCCAGCAGGCCAGCGCCAGCAGACCGATCAGCGCGGCAGTCACTGCCGGTTCCTGCCCGCCGCGGACGGCACAACCGCCGCCACGTCCTCAGCCTCGTCGGATGCGGCGGGTTCCGGATCAGGGTCCAGTCCGAGTCTTGCTGCCAGCCGGGGCCAGGCCGGGCCGTATCGGATGCGGCCCTCAGCCGCGTCCAGGGCGGCCACGACGGCCAGGCCTATTCCGCTGGTTTCCACCACGCCGATGCCCTCGATATACCGCCCCGACTCGCCCCGGGCCACGTGCACCACGGCGTCGAGGGCGCTTTCCGCCTGGAGCCGGACGGCGTCCTGGCTCATGCCGGCCAGGGCGCCGAGCGCCGTCAGGCGCGCGGGGACTGCCGCTGCGGTATTGGCGTGGATCGTTCCGCCGCCGCCGGTGTGCCCGGTGTTCATGGCCGTCAGTAGCTCCCGGACCTCCGCGCCCCGGCATTCACCAACAACGAGCCTGTCCGGGCGCATCCTCAGCGCCTGGCGGACCAGTTCGCCGAGGTCCACGGCGCCGCCGCCTTCAAGGTTTCCGTGCCGGGATTGCAGCGAGACGACGTGGGGATGGACCGGGTTCAGCTCCGCCGCGTCCTCGATCAGCACCAGCCGCTCGCCCGGAGCGCACAGCCCCAGCAGCGTGGCGAGAAGAGTCGTCTTGCCGGACCCGGTGGCCCCGCTGATCAGGAAGCTGAGCCTGCGCTGAACCATGCGTTCCAGGACTGTCTGGATGAGCGGGCCGAACATGCCTTCGCGCCGCAGCTCCGCCATGGAGAAGACGGACGCGCGCCTGACGCGCACGCTAAGGAGGGTTCCGGCCATGGAGATGGGCGGCAGCACGGCGTGCACCCGGTAGCCGCCATCAAGCCTGACGTCGACGCACGGCGATCCGTCATCCAGCCGACGGCCGCCCGCGGCGACCAGGCGGGTGGCGAGGGACCTGACCTGGTGCTCGCCGGTGAAAATGACCGGAGCCCTTTCAAGTCCGTTGCCCCGGTCCAGCCAGACGGAGTCCGGGCCGTTGACGAAGATGTCCGTGACGGCGGGATCCCGGACGATCGCCTGCAAGGGCCCCAGACCGTTCAGCTCGGCGCTGATGGTCTCGACGGCGGCGAGCGCTCCGGCCGTGCCCAGCAGCCGTCCGCTGGCCTGCACGGCGGCGGCGACCCGGGACGGCGTCACCGGTCCGGCGTCCGCCATGACTGCTTCCCGGACCGATTCCAGCAGCCCCGGGTCCAGGTATCCGGGCGGCCGGCGGCGCGGATACAGCCCGGGACCCCGGTCCTGATCGGGCGGGCCCGCCGCCGCATGCGCGCTCATCAGCTGTCCCCGTCGCTCAGCTCAAGGACGGCGGCGGCGAACCGCCGGACGCTGCGTTGCCGGCCGATGGTCAGGAGCCGCCCGGTTTCAGTCGCCGCCGCGACGGCCCTGATGTTCGGCATCAGGCCGCACAGCGGCAGCCCGACGGCGTCCGCCAGCAGGGGCGCATCGAGCGCGGCCCGCGGCGTCCCTCGCACTACCAACGCCGCTTCGACCGGCGGGAGCTCCCGCATCATCCGTGCCGCGGCCACGGCAGCACGCAGCTGCGACGGCGCTACAACCACGATCCGGTCGCACTCCCAGGCGAACAGCCGCAGCGCCTCGCGGCCCCGCCCGATATCAACCACCACCAGTTCAAAGCCGCGCCGGGCGGCATCGAGGACCCCGTCCACCGTGGCGGCGGGCACGTCGGTCATGACATCCCGGCCGCCGGGCCAGGACAGGAAGGAGAAGCCGGCCGCCGTCGGCAGGGCCTGGGCCAGCTGATCGGGATCGAGACTTCCGCGGACTCCGGCAAGGTCCGGCCAGCGAAGCCCCGGGGACTCTTCCGCGGCGATGGCCAATTCCAGGCCCCCGCCCCACGGGTCGCCGTCGACCAGAAGGACTCGGGCGCCAAGCCTCGCGGCGGCCTGGGCAACCCAGATCGCCGCCGTGGTGGCTCCTGCGCCACCGCAACCGCCAGTGATGCCCAGGACCAGGCCGCCGGCCTCCGGCGCCGTGGACCTGCTCAGGTATTCGGCCAGCCAGGCTGCTCCATCCGGGAGGACAGCGACCCGCTCGGCGCCCAGTGCGGCGGCCAGGCGCCACAAGCCGTCCCCGTCACTGACCAGTGCCTACGAGCACCGCCGGAGCGCGCTTCCGGGGCGGCAGTTCCCGGATGTCGCTGCCGATCAGTACCGTTTCCGCCGCGTCCCAGAGCGGGGCGGCCTCGCGGACATCCGGAACGGTCCGCAGCCGGCCGCCGGCTGCCGCCACGATACGCTCGACCTCGGCGCGCAGGACCTCGAGTCCGGAGACCAGCAGGGTCTCCTGATCGCCGTCCGGAAGCCACGGCGCACCGCCGCCGGGGTTCCCCTGCACGGGAGTCCCCTGCGCGGGATGCTGCGACTCGTGCCTGCTCATACCGCCACTGTGCCCCGTGCGGCCGGGCCGGGTAACCGGCGCCGCGGGCTATGTGGACAACAAGCCGGACAGCCGACCGCCGGCGCCCCGGCAGAGGCGGGCTCCGGCGCAAGGCAGAATTGACGCTATGTATCTGCTGCTCTCCGCCCACGCTGACGGTGCAGCCCTCCAGGAACTCACGGCGGACGGCACACCCGTCCCGGGCCTCGAGGAACCGCGGGTGGTCAGCAGCGCGGATCTTCCCGGCGTCGTCCGCCGCTATGAATCCCGGCGGCCCCGCTGGATCTGGCACCGGACGCAGGACTGGTATCCGGCTCTGCTGCGGGCCGGGGTGGAGCTGGAACGCTGCTATGACCTCACGCTGTGCGGGGCCATCCTTGCCCACTCGGAATTCACCGCCCACACCGCGTACGCCCGGAATGCGGAACGGCAGGGCCAGGATGAGGAGTTGGTCCCGCCGCGGTCCCTGCAGCCGCTTCCGCCGCCGGCCGAGCAGGACGCCCTCTTCGAGACTCCCGCCGCCGGCCCGCCGGCCGGCGTCACTCCGGCGGCCCTGCGCACCGAGTACGCCGCCCAGCAGGAGGCCATCCGGCACGCCGGGGGCGCCAGCGGAAGCACACCCGGAGCTGCCGCCGGGGATGCCGTCGCGGAAGCTGCGGCCCGCCGGCAGCGCCTCCAACTGCTGCTGGCCGCGGAATCCGCGGGCGCGATGATCGCCGCCGAGATGCAGCATGCCGGCGTCCCGTGGCGCGAGGACCTGCACGAGCAAATCCTGGCCGACTACCTCGGCCCGCGACCGGTCTTCGGCCGCCGCCCGGCCAAACTCGAAGAACTGACCTCTGTCCTGCGGCAGCTGCTGCAGACCCCCGCGCTGAACCCCGATTCCCCGCAGGACCTCATGCGCGCGCTGCACCGCAACGGCATCGAAGTGAGGACCACCCGGCAGTGGGAGCTCAAGGAATCCACCCACCCGGCGATCGAACCGCTCCTGGCCTACAAGAAGCTTGCCCGGCTGCATGCTGCCAACGGCTGGGCCTGGCTGGACGCCTGGGTCAGGGACGGCCGGTTCCGGCCGGAGTATGTGGTGGGCGGCGTTGTGTCCGGGCGCTGGGCGTCCAAAGGCGGCGGCGCACTCCAGATCCCCCGCCAGATCCGCGGCGCCGTCCACGCCGATCCCGGCCACAAGCTCATCGTCGCCGACGCCTCGCAGCTGGAGCCGCGGGTCCTCGTTGCCCTCGCCCGGGATTCGAAAATGGCCGAGGCCGCCCGGGACAAGGACCTGTACGCCGGAATTGCCGCCCAGGGCTTCGGCGGCGACCGGGCGAAGGCGAAGGTTGCGCTGCTCGGTGCCATCTACGGCGCCACCACGGGTGAGTCCGGCCGGCTGATGCCGCAACTGACGCGCACCTACCCCCGCGCGGTGGGTTTTGTGGAACAGGCGGCCCGCGACGGGGAAGCCGGGAAGACCGTCACGTCCCGCCTCGGCCGCAGCAGCCCCCCGCCGTCGGAGGCATGGCTGCGGAGCCAGCAGTCAGCCTCGGCTGAGGAACAGCGCAGGGCCGAGGCCGTCGCCCGCTCACGCGGCAGGTTCACGCGCAACTTCGTGGTGCAGGGCTCGGCCGCGGACTGGGCCGCCTGCTGGCTCGCTGAACTGCGCCGGCGGCTGCGCGCCATGCGGTCCGACGGCGCCGTCGCCGGCGAGCTTGTCTTCTTCCTGCATGACGAGGTGATGGTCCACTGCCCGGAGGGCGCGGTGGAGGACTGCGTGCGCGCCATCGAGGAAGCGGCGAACGCGGCAAAAGAGCTGCTTTTCGGCCGGATTCCGGTGGAATTCCCGGTCAGCGTGGCGATCGTGGACTCCTACGACCAGGCCAAATAGGCGCCCGCTGTCACGCGCCGCAACCTACCCGGCGGTAGAGTTGTCCGCCGCCGGTTTCCCGGGCTAGCCTCGCATAGGGGCCGGCACAATTTGTTCCGCCGGCAGGTGCAATGAAGCATGCAATTGGGGAGTCGAAGCATATGGCCGGCGTTTTCGAGATCGCGGCAGAAGAAGAATCCTATGTCTTCCGGCTCAAGGCGCCGGATGGGACGGTCGTGGCTGTGTCACCGAAATTCAGCTCGATTCAGGGCGCGGCAGCCGGAATCGCCGAGGTGCGCGAGAACGCCGCCGCGGGCCTGATTGTGGACTACTCCGCCCCCGCAACCCGTACGGGCTCAGACGTCGATCCCGTACCGCCGGGTCCGGTCCCAAGGAACAGCCCAGCCTAGCTGCTCAAAAAGCTGGTTCAGGATCATCCCGGTGAACCCCCACACAACCACGCCGTTTACGGTGAAGGCCGGACTTTCAAAGGACTGACCGGCCCGGCTCACCGTGGCCATCACCCGGTTGTCAGGATCCAGCAGGTCCCGCACCGGGACCCGGAACACCTGGGCTGACTCGCCGTAATCCACCACCCGGACCGGCGACTGCGCGGCCCACCAGGCCAGGACGGGTGTGACCAGGAAGTTTCCGCGCGGCAGATTCAGTTCCGGCATGACGCCAAGAATCTCCACCCCCTTGGGATCCAGTCCGGTTTCCTCCTCCGCCTCGCGCAGCGCGGCGTCGATCACGGACTCCCCCGGATCAATGCCGCCGCCGGGGAACGCGACCTGGCCCGGATGGTCATCCAGGGTGTCGGCCCGTTGCAGCAGGAGGACGTCGAGATCCGCCGGGGCCAGCAGCTTCGCCGAAGCAGCCGGGACGGTGTCCAGGGCGCCGAAGAGCATCAGTACCGCGGCTCGCCGGACGCGCTCGCCGGGTTCGACGACAAGTTCACTCCAGCGCGGATCCGGTGCCGGCGCCGTGCCCGACTGCACCGCCGCGACCAGGTCGATGAGTTCCTGCCGTGCCGTCATCCAGGCTTCCTCTGCGATTCCATCCTGATTTCGGCCGCCCGGTGCGTTTCGGCGAGCAGCCGGGCCAGCAGCGCCTCCTGCCCGGGGGCGAGCTCGTACTTCAGTAGCTTCCGCGCGTTCTCCGGATCGGTTTCTCCGGCCCCGTAGCTGGGACACCAGTTCGCCACGGGGCAGGCGCCGCAGGCCGGCTTGCGGGCATGGCAGACCCGCCGCCCGTGGAAGACGACGCGGTGCGAAAGCATCGTCCAGTCCTTCGGTTCGAACAGTTCAGCGACATCGGATTCGATCCGTACCGGGTCATCCGACGCCGTCCACCCGAAGCGTCGGGCAAGGCGTGCGAAGTGCGTGTCCACGGTGATCCCCGGGATCCCGAATGCGTTTCCGAGCACCACGTTGGCAGTTTTCCGCCCGACGCCGGGGAGCGTCACCAGGTCCTCCAGCCGTCCCGGCACCACGCCGTCGTACTCGTCCACCAGCCGGTTGGACAGCGCCAGGAGGTTCCTGGCTTTGGCACGGAAGAAGCCGGTCGGCCTGATGATCGCCTCCAGTTCGGCGGTATCGGCCTCGGCCATGCTCCGGGCGTCAGGGTAGCGGGCAAACAGGAGCGGGGTGATCTGGTTGACCAGGATATCCGTCGTCTGGGCCGACAGGACCGTGGCCACCACGAGCTCGAACGGACTGCGGAAATCCAGTTCGGCATGGGCGTACGGGTACTGCTCCGCTAGCGCCTTGTTGATCCGGCGGGCACGTCGTTTGAGCGCCAGCCGGGTCTCCCCTGACGCCGTCGGGGGGCGGCCGCCGGCGCTGCCGGGGTCGGTTGTCACAGGCCCGATTAACCGCGTTCGATGTTGCTGAGGTCCCGCAGCACCCCTAGCCGGCCGTCGGTGTTCTGGACCAGGAACTCGTCGCCGCGGTCCTTGAGCGCAAGCACCCACCCGCCGGGTTCAATCTCGAACGCAGGGGCGCCGGTCTTCTCGTCGACGGCGGTGCGGGGCTGCGCAACCGCGAACCAGAAAGCCTCGTGGGAAGGCTCGGCTGCCTCCTCGTCGGGACGGCTGGCCGGGTCCACGGTGGCTCCGATCGGCTCTTCCTGCCGGGGCTGCGGCCGGACCTGCGGGTTCACCGTAGTCGGGGCTGCTGCGCCGGCAACGGGGGCGGCCTGCGTCTTTTCCGCATCCGCAGTTCCGGCTCCCGCGGACTCCGCTGCTTGCGCGGACTGCGATGACTGCGCGGACTTCGCCGGCTGCCCGGCCGGGGTCGGTTCCTTGGACTCTGCGCCGGCGGAAGGGGCGGACGCCGTCGCCGGACGGGACGAACCCGATGACGGCGGCACGGCGGCGGAAACGCGGGTTTCGGGGCCGCCGGATGACGGTTCCCGCCCGGCGGCGGCACCCGCTGCGGCGCCCGCTGCGGCGGCACCCGCCGCGGCTCCTGTCCCGGCTCCTGTCCCGGCGCCCGGGGTGGAGTCCCTCGGGGTTGACTCATGCTGTGCGGCGTCACGGGCCGGCCCGTCATGGGAGGTTTCATCGGGCGACGTACCGCCGTGGCTGCCGGGCATAACGCGCTGGGCCCAGCCGGCTACTTTGCTGGTTCCGGAATCTTTGGACTCCTTCGGTTCCTTGGGCGGCTTGGGGGCGCGCGGTTTGCGGACCGGTACGGCCGTCTCCCTCGCCACAACGTGGGCCGGGACCTCGGCGCGGCCGGTGAAGTCACCGGCGAAGAACGGGATCCACCGCCCCAGGACGGTGGCCGCGAACAGGCCGAGCGCACCGATGAGCCCCACCAGCATGCTCGGCACGTACGCGCCGGCGACGGACAGGAAGAAGAAGGCCAGCGCGAATGAAGCCACCACGGAGGCGAACTGGTCCATCGACAGGGAGCCGAACCGGATCCTCGTTTCGGGTGTGACCCTGCGCGCCGCGAACAACGCGGACACGATCAGCGGCAGGACGATTCCGAGGCCCAGGAAGAAGAGGCTGCCCAGGTTCCAGAGGTTGTAGCCGCCGGCGAACATGGGAATGAGCGAGGCGACGAAGAGCAGAAAAGTAGAGCCGAAGACGGTGAGGTCCCGGACCGTGAACGGACCCAGCACGGCTTCATTCTTCTTGCCGGCCTTTTTCCCGGCATCCTTGTCCACCGTAAAACGCGGTGCCTCACCGAATCCGTCCGGCCGGTTCGCGGCCTGATCGCCGCCGGCCCGGGGCGGGGAGTTTAGCTGCCTGTCTGTCTGGTCGTTCATTCTGTTCTCCTTCGCATGGCGGCTCCGTGAACGGCACCGCCTGATGGCAGGAACGCGCAGGACCGCGGGCGGCCCCGTCGCCTCCATCGGATCTGGCAACTTGCTCTCAGCCTAGTCAAGTGCCGGACCGATCACTAGGTGACAAGCCGTGCAGGCAGCACAAGGATTCCCGCCGCGGCCAGCGGGCAGGCAGGCGCCGTACGCAGCGGTTCGGGGGCGCCGTTCAGCGCAATTCCGGCGCCGCTCACGGCGGCGTTTGTGATGCGCCGCACATCCACCGCAGGCCGGGTATAGGGTTTATCGCGGAACAGCTTACGCGGTGCCGCCGCGATCAGCCGTTGCCCCCGCACCGCTGCCGCCGCCGCGCTGACGGAGGGCAGGGCTGAGCGCGGAAGCCCCCACCGGAAGCCCAGCACGGATCGATGAATAATGAGGTTCACCATGTCCCAGCAGTCCCCCGGCTCCACGACCACGCACGAGCCCTTTGCGGCATCACCCGCCGTGCCGCCCAACCAGGGCGACGCTTTCGAAAACCTGGCGCGGGAGGAGCGCAGGTTCGCCCCGTCCGAGGAGTTCGCGGCCAACGCCGTGGTCACGGCCGCCGACTATGCCGAGGCCGATGCAGACCGCCCGGCGTTCTGGGCGAAGCAGGCCCGCGGGCTGCTGAGCTGGTCCAAGGACTTCACGCAGGCCCTGGACTGGTCGAACCCGCCGTTCGCGAAGTGGTTCGTCGGCGGCGAAATCAATGCTGCCTACAACGCCCTGGACCGCCATGTCGAGGCCGGTCGCGGGGACCGGGTCGCGATCCACTTCGAAGGCGAGCCCGGGGACACCCGCACCTACACTTACGCGCAGCTGACCGAGGAAGTAAAAAAGGCCGCGAACGCGTTCGAGTCCCTCGGCGTGGCCAAGGGCGACCGGGTCGCCGTGTACCTGCCGATGATCCCGGAGGCGGTCATCACCCTGCTGGCGTGCGCCCGGATCGGGGCCATTCATTCAGTCGTGTTCGGCGGCTTCTCCGCGGACGCGCTGCGGTCCCGGATTGACGACGCCGAAGCGAAGCTCGTCGTCACCGCCGACGGCACGTACCGCCGCGGCAAGCCCAGCGCCCTCAAGCCCGCCGTCGACGAGGCCCTGGCCGGCGAAGGCCACACCGTGCAAAACGTTGTTGTGGTCCGTCGCACCGGGCAGGACGTGGCCTGGACCGAGGGCCGCGACCGTTCGTGGGCGGAGACCGTGGACGCGGCCTCCGCCGAGCACACCGCCGTCGGGCACGATGCCGAACACCCGCTCTTTATCCTCTACACCTCCGGCACGACCGGCAAACCCAAGGGCATCCTGCACACCACCGGCGGGTACCTGACCCAGACCGCCTACACGCACCGGGCGGTTTTCGACCTGCACCCGGAGACCGACGTGTACTGGTGCACCGCCGACGTCGGCTGGATCACCGGTCACTCCTACGTCGCCTACGCCCCGCTTATCAACGGCGCGACCCAGGTCATTTACGAGGGCACCCCGGACTCCCCGCACCAGGGCCGCTGGTGGGAGATCGTCCAGAAGTACAAGGTTTCCATCCTCTACACGGCCCCGACGGCCATCCGGACGTTCATGAAGTGGGGCAAGGAGATCCCGGCGAAGTGGGACCTGTCCTCGATCCGGGTCCTGGGCTCGGTCGGCGAACCCATCAACCCGGAGGCCTGGATGTGGTACCGGGAGGTCATCGGCGGCAACGCCGGCAGCAACGGTGAGAAGAAGGAGCACCCCGCCCCGATCGTGGACACCTGGTGGCAGACCGAAACCGGGGCCCAGATGATCGCCCCGCTGCCCGGTGTGACGGCGGCCAAGCCCGGCTCGGCGCAGGTGCCGCTGCCCGGCATCGCCGTGGACGTCGTGGACGAGGCCGGGGAGTCCGTGCCGGACGGCCACGGCGGCTTCCTGGTGATCCGTGAACCGTGGCCCGCGATGCTGCGTGGCATCTGGAATGATCCGGAGCGGTTCAAGGAGACCTATTGGTCCCGGTTCGAGACTATGTACTTCGCCGGCGACGGCGCCAAAAAGGACGAGGACGGCGACATCTGGCTGCTGGGCAGGGTCGATGACGTGATGAACATTTCCGGGCACCGGCTCTCCACCGCCGAGATCGAATCCGCCCTCGTCTCGCACCCGGCCGTGGCCGAAGCCGCCGTCGTGGGTGCCGCAGATGACACCACCGGCCAGGCCATCGTCGCGTTCGTCATCCTCCGGGAAGACGCCGTCGACTCCGGCGACGCCACCGTCACCGAACTCCGCAATCACGTCGGCAAGGAAATCGGCCCGATCGCCAAGCCCAAAACCATCCTCGTCGTGCCGGAACTCCCCAAGACACGCTCGGGCAAGATCATGCGCCGGCTCCTTAAGGACGTCGCGGAAGGCCGCGAGGTCGGCGACGCCACCACCCTGGCCGACAACACCGTCATGGCCCAGATCGCACAGTCGCTGCGGCGGTAACGATCCATCCGTCCTGCGGGCGGAACAGATCCCGGCGGCCGCTGCCGGTCAGTGGCCGCCGGGATCCCTGGTCAGTGCCGGGAGCGGCGCTCTTTGCCGGTGCCGTGACCGCGGGCCGGCACGACGACGACTTCGAAGTTCTTCGCGTCGGGCACCCCGAATTTCGCGTTCACCGCGGCGAGCCTGTTACCAAACAGGGCCGCCGTTGTGGGGACCTGGAAGTCCGGGCTGGTGATGATCTCTTTGACTGTCCCGGCGGACAGTCCGCGGTCCAGCTGGATGCGGCTGATCTGGTTGAGCCGGTTCTGGACTGCCCACAGCGTCCTGCCCCGCAGCACGATGCCGTCCACGTTGGGCAGGTCCAGGCCCTCGATGCGTGAGCTGGCTCCGGTGCGGGTATCAACGGTGTACACCGATTCCTTGGCCGAGTGCGCCACGATCAGCGTCTGTCCGCCGCCGGTGGCGGCGATGCCGTTGAGGTTGAACAAGCCGGGGGTTTCGGCGGCCGGGCCGGTCAGTGTCAGGGTCCGTACCTGCCCGGTCTTGCCTTCGCGGTCGACCGGGATGAAGTACAGCTCGCCGCGGACGGAGTTGGTGAACCAGGCCCCGGCCCGGGTGACGGCGACGTCGTTGATGAAGGCGGGCTGGTCCGCCGTGGGCTGCGCCAGCTGGTAATCCGCGACGGCGGCGCCGGTCCCGGCGTCGTAGACGTACGCCTGCCCGGTGGGACCGCCCGCAACGAAGAGCAGGTTGTGGCGTTTGTGGACCTTCATGCCCACCGCGATACGGCCCTCGGGTGCGGTGATAAATTTTCCGGCAGTGCCCTTGCGGATGTCCCCGCGGAAGATATTGCCGCTGACCAGGTCGCCGGCGAAGAACGTGCTGCCGCGGCCTGCCGCGATGCCTTCCGCCCCGGCCGCGTCCGGCAACGGGATCACCTGTGTCGCCTCAGCTGCCGGGCGGGTGTCCGGCGCAGCGCCTCGTTGGTCCTCCGCGCGTGGCTGCGCGAAGGCACCCTGTCCGGGGACCAGCAGGGCGGTGAGCAGCAACGCTGCGGCGGCAGCGCGCAGCACCTTGAGGCCGGGTTTCCTCCGGCTGGAGATGGTGGATGGTGTGGATGCTGTGGATAGTGCAGTCATGATGAAAGCTCCTTCCGGGGACCGGCGTGAGCCCGCGCGGTCGCCGCGGAAAACTCCACGCAATACTTCCCTCACTGCCACCAACGCCCGTGCCGGCCTGCCGGTTCCCGGCTCCCGCTTGTCCGCATCAGGATTCCCCGGCCCGGCCCGTAAGCCGTGCAAGGATGAACCATGACCGAGTCATGTGATGTGTTGGTGATTGGTGCCGGGCTCGCCGGGCTGCAGTGCGCCCGGGAGCTGCAGGCGGCCGGACGGGACGTGCGTGTCTGGGAGTCCGCAGACGATGTCGGCGGCAGGATCCGCACGGACATGGTCGACGGGTTCCTGGTGGACCGGGGCTTTCAGGTGCTCAACCCGGCATACCCGGCGGTCCGCCGTTTCGCCGATCTCAACGCCTTGCAGCTGCAGCCGCTCGGGGCCGGGATCGGCGTGCGCCGCGATGCGGAATTGGCAGTCCTCGCCCACCCCATGCGCGAACCGGCCTTGATCGCACAAACCCTGCGCAGCGGCATCCTCTCACCCGGAAGCGTCGTGGCCGCCCTGCGCTGGGCCGCCCCGGCCGTGCTGGGCCCGCTCCGGCGCGGCCACCGCCGGGACAAGCCACTGGTGGAAGCGCTCGACGGCGCGGGTCTCACCGGGGAACTCCGCCGCGTCGTGGACCAGTTCCTAGCCGGTGTGCTCCTGGAGGAACAGGGAAGCACGTCCAATGACTTCGCGCTCACGCTGCTGCGGACCTTCGTTTTGGGCGTGCCGGGCCTGCCCCGCGGCGGCATGCAGGAGCTGCCGCGGCAACTGGCGGCCGGGCTCTCCGCTCCGGTCCGGACCCGGACCCGGGCGGAGTCCGTCACCCGCGAGGGCAAGACCAGCCTGGTGCGGTCCGGGGATCTGGCCATCCGGGCGGAGAACGTGGTGGTGGCCACCGGCCCCGGCAGCGCAGCGGGCCTGGCCGGGGTGACCGCCCCGCCGATGAAAGGCGTCCTGACCCACTGGTATGCGGCCGACACCCCGCCGGCCAGGACCACCATGTTGTGCGTCGACGGCCGGTCGCCCCGCCAGGGTCCGCTGGTGAACACCGCGGTCATCTCCAACGCCGCGCCCAGCTACGCACCGGCCGGCCGCCACCTCATCCAGGCTTCGGCAGTGATCGAAGCCGGCCGCCCGGTTCCGGCGGAACCCGAGATGCGGCGCCATGCCGCCGAGATCCTCGGCGGCTCCGCGGCGGGCTGGGAGCTGCTGGCCCGGCACGAGATCCGCGATGCCCTGCCCGCGCAGCCGGCACCGTTGACACCGCAGAAACCGCTCCGGCTCTCACCCGGGCTGTTCGTCTGCGGCGACCACCGGGATATGGCCTCTATCCAGGGGGCGCTGGAGAGCGGCCACCGGGCCGCCCACGCGGTCTTCGGCGGGTTCCCCTGATGCCCGCCGTATCGCGGCACCTGGCCGCTCCGGCCGGGCAGGCTTGGGAGCTGCTGACCGACGTCGGGCAGTGGCCGGCCTGGGGACCCTCCGTCCGGTCTGCCGTGCTGGATTCCGCCCGGCTCGAGGCCGGCAGTTCCGGCAGGGTGCGGACTGTCTTCGGGCCCGCCCTGCCGTTCCGGGTGACCGCATTCGAGCCCGGCCGCTACTGGGCGTGGTCTGTCGCCGGGGTCCCGGCCACAGGCCACCGCGTGGTGCCGGAGGCCGGAGGCTGCCGGGTCACGTTCACCGTGCCGTGGTGGGCGCCGGCGTATCTGGCGGTCTGCTACCTGGCCCTGCGGCGCATCGCGAAGTTGCTCGCGGCGTAGCGGCACCCGGACGCGGTACATTGGCTGGCATGAGCGAAGCCACTCCCGCCGGTTCCGGCCGCGGCACCATCCTCGTCCTCAACGGACCCAACCTGAACCTGCTCGGCAGCCGCGAACCCGAGAAGTACGGGAACGCCACCCTGGCAGACGTCGAACGCCTCGCGGCGGAAGCCGGCGCGGCACACGGCCTGGACGTGGAGTGCTTCCAGTCCAACCACGAGGGAGCGCTCGTCGATGCCATCCACGCCGCGCGGGGAAAAGCCGTCGGAATTGTCCTGAATGCCGGCGCCTACACGCACACGTCGGTGGCGCTCCGGGACGCTATTTCGGCCGTGCAGGTGCCCGCCGTCGAGGTCCACATCACGAACGTCCATGCCCGGGAGGAGTTCCGGCACCACTCGTACCTTTCCGGCGTCAGCAAAGCCGTCATCGCCGGCGCAGGGATCATGGGCTACCGCTTTGCCGTGGAATACCTCGCCGGATTGCACACGCACCAGGACTGAGCATGCTCCCCGCTGAAACCCCTGCAGGTCCGGAGCCCGGCCCCGCCACGGCGCCGGGCACGGCGGACTGGTACCGGCATTTCGGGACCGTCGACGCGCCGGGGTCCTCGGCGTGTTACGCGGAATGGTCCCTGGGGATTGCCGGGGACCCGGAGCTGATCCGGCGGATCGAGCACTGGCCCCACAACAAGCGCCAGCCGCTGCTGCTGCTCGCCGCGGCCCGGTACCTCGGCGCGGAGATCAGCCCCTACGCGGAGTTTCGGAGCTTCCTGGATGCGCACTGGGACGCGGTGTCCCGGACTGTGCTCTCACGCGCCACCCAGACCAACGAGGCCGGGCGCTGCGCCGCCCTGCTGCCCTCCCTCGGACGGATCGCTGCCGCCGAGGGCAGGCCGCTGGCCCTCCTCGAAGTCGGCGCATCCGCAGGGCTCGGGTTGTTCCCGGACCGCTACGGCTATGAGTTCGACGACGGCCGCGGCCAGGTGGCACGGCTCGTCCCCGACGGCGCGCCGCCGGGGAGCTTCCCGGTCCTCCGCTGCGCCACCACGGGTCCCGTCCCGGTCCCCGAGACGCTGCCCCGCGTGGTGTGGCGTGCCGGGATCGACCTCAATCCGCTGGATATCCGCAAGGCCGACGACGTCGCCTGGCTGGAGGCCCTGATCTGGCCGGAGCAGGACTTCCGGCGCGAACGGCTGCGGCAGGCGATCGGTATCGCCAGGGACCAGCCGCCGCTGCTGGTATCCGGGGACCTCAATGCCCGGCTCGAGGCACTGGCGGCCCAGGCTCCGGACGACGCGGCCCTGGTGGTGTTCCACAGCGCGGTGATGGCCTACCTCGATGCCGCGGGCCGTTCGCGTTTCCGCAGCACTATCGCCCGGATCGCGGCCGGCCGCGGCTGTCACTGGCTTTCCAACGAAGGCCACGGCGTGATCATGCAGGCGGACGGCTCCGCCGTGGTCCAGGAAATGGATGAGGCCCGCCTCCGCGGCCGGTTCCTCCTGCTGCACAACGGCCGTCCGACGGCCATCGCGGGCCCGCACGGCCAAAGCCTGGAATGGCTGTAACGGACCTACTTGCTGATGCACTGCCCGGACGAGACGGCGCTGCCGAGGCCCGGAGCGCTGGCCACGACGGGGCCGAGGTCCTGCATCGTGATGGCGAAGCCCTGGGCGGTCTCCGTCGTCGCCTTGGCGAAAATCACGCCAGCCACCTGCCCGTCCAGGGTCAGGAGCGGCCCGCCTGAGTTGCCGGGCTGGACGTCACCGGCAAGGCGGTAGACGTCCGCCGAGGACGGGTTTCCGCCGTAGATGTCCGGCACCAGGACGGTGGCGATGTCCTGGACGGTGGCCGGCTTGGACTGGAACGGTCCGCCGTGCGGATACCCGGCGAATGCTGCCGGGCTGCCGGCGGGCAGGTCGGCGCTCAGGGTCAGCGGCTCGGTCCGGAGACCGTCCACGGCCAGGACGGCCAGGTCGTGCCGGGTATCGAAGTACACCACGCGGCCCTGGAGCGCCCCGCCGCCCGGCATCTCCACGACCGGTGCCGCGACTCCGGCAACCACATGGGCGTTGGTCACCACGCGGCCCGGCGATACCACGAAGCCGGTCCCGGTCTGGTTCTGACCGCACTGATAGGCGGTTCCGGCGATCTTCAGCACGGACGCGGACGCCGCGTTCAGGGCCGGCGTGTCCGTGCTGGTATTCGGGACGGCAACGGGCAGATCCTGGCCGAAGCCGTCCAGCAGCGTCGGGATGCCTTCACCGATCACGGTGGAGCGCAGCTGGGCCATGGAGGTCTTCACCGGAGTCGGCGTCAAACCGTCGATGAGCCGGATCACCCGCGATTCGGCAATCTGCTGGGACACCACCGGAACGCCCAGGCTTCCGATGCTGAACGCCAGCATCGACATCACCAGCGCCGACACGACCACGTTGACGCCGCCGCCGGCCAACCGGTCCGCCCGGCGAAGATGCCGGATCCGCACAGCACCCCGGATGGAGCGTCCGATCATGGTGCCCAGTCCGTGCCCGAGCATCATCAGGACCACGGCGGTCCCCAGGATCGCCGTCAGCCGCCAGCCGCTGTCCGTGACAAGGCCGCTGACGACGGGGACGGAAACGAAGGCCGCCACCGCGCCGGCGGCGAATCCGGCGACGCCGCCCACCGTCACCAGGAAGCCGCTCCGCAACCCGTGAATCAGGTAGGACACGAGCAGCACCACCAACACCAGGTCCAAAAGGGTCAGGCCGAACACGGAGCTCCTTACAGAGGATTAGTGTCCAATTCTACCGGCGCAGGCTGACAGTTCCCCGACCGTGGCTTCACCCCCGCACGCGGCCCGGGTTGCCGCCCGGCGGGGCCTGCGGAGGCCTTGATGCCAATTACGTCACAGATACGCCAAAATTCTGAAACAATGACTGGAGCGCCCCAGCCGACACAGTTACAGGAGATTTCATGGATATCGAGGTATTGCGCCGCGCACCACTGTTCGCCACGCTCGACGACGAGGCATTCCGTTTGCTGACGGACGAGCTCACCGAGGTGGACCTCTCCCGCGGAGCCTCGGTCTTCCGGGAGGGCGACCAGGGTGACCAGCTGTACTTCATCGTCTCCGGCAAGGTGAAGCTCGGCCGCACGTCCCCGGACGGCCGAGAGTCGCTGCTGGCCATCCTCGGCCCGGGTGAGCTCTTCGGCGAGATGGCGCTTTTTGACCCCAGCCCGCGCACGGCCACGGCAACCGCAGTCTCGGAAACGCGTCTGGCAGGCCTGAAGAACGAAAGCCTCAACGGACTGCTCCGCACCCGCCCGGAGGTCTCGGCCCAGCTGCTGCAGGCCCTGGCCCGCCGTCTGCGCCGCACCAACGATTCCCTCTCGGACCTCGTCTTCTCGGACGTACCCGGACGCGTGGCCAAGGCCCTCCTGGACCTGGCCGACCGTTTCGGCCGTCCCGCGACCGACGGTGTGCTCGTCGCCCACGAGCTCACCCAGGAAGAACTGGCACAGCTCGTCGGTGCTTCCCGCGAAACCGTCAACAAGGCCCTGGCCGAGTTCGTCCAGCGCGGCTGGCTGCGGCTCGAGGCACGCGCAGTCGTCATTCTCGACATGCAGCGGCTGCGCCAGCGCTCCCGCTAGTACCCCGGGCAGCAGCCCAACACTGAAGGCCGGCACCAGTTCACTTCGAACATGGTGCCGGCCTTCAGTGTTGTGTCGCCGATCCCCGCGGGACATGCTCAGGCTTAAGGGCGGGGAGCGGGCACAATCACGTTATGCCCATCCGGCGGGCACAGGGCGGAGCATGTCCACTGGCGGCAGGGCGGACGAGCGCGCGTGACCGGCTGCCCCGGGCTTAGCGCTCGCGCTGGGGTTCGCCCGCGACGGTCTTGGCCGCCTCGACTTCGAGCATGAGCCGGCCGTCTTCCTCGACCAGCTTCGGCTGGTAGACGTGGGCCTTGCGCTTATAGCTGAGGTAGGCGATGCAGCCGTTGGCCGAGGCCATCTTCTCGAGCATGATCTCCGACCCGGGCACGAGGAGCTCGCCCAACGTCCGTCCGACCGTGTTTTCCTGGCCGACCTCATCACCGAGCGCCGTCGTGTCGCGGTCGGCGATGACCTTGCGGGCGCACACCCATCGGCCCCACACGCCCTTGCTCGCAAGCAGCGACGGCTGCTGGTTGACCGGCACGGTGGCCGCGAAATAGCGGGTGTTGAACCGGCGGTGCGCAAAATCAGGGCTCAGCCAGTTCACCAGCGGCCGGAGCAGGTCGGTGCGCACCGAGAGGCCGCGCTTGGCCAGGACGTCCGTGAAGGATTTCTCCTGGTCCGCCACCGCAACCCGGGCCCGCATCCATTCCGCGCTGGACGTGCCTTCCACCGTGGTGGACACATCCGGCCCGGCCAGCAGGATGCCGGTCTCCTCGAAAAGTTCCCGGATCGCGCCGATCACGTGACGCCGCGCCAGCCCGACGTCGGCGGTCCCCATGTGCTCGGCCCAGTACTGGGGCGTGGGGCCAAGCCAGCCGACGGCGTCGTCGTCGGACGCTTCCAGCGACCCGCCGGGGAAGGCGAGGACGCCCAGCGGGGACGAGCCCGGGCGGTAGCCCAGCCACGTCTCCAGGCCGGTCGGCGAGTCCCGCAGGAGGACGACGGAGGACGCGAAGCGCGGGGCCCGCGGCGTGCGGTCTCCGTGCTCAAGCCAGCTGTGTGCCGCCCCTTCGAGATCGGCGGGGAGGGCAAACAGTCGGCGTGCTAGCTGAGGCAAGGAAGTAACCGGACCCTTATGCGAATTCGGCGATCAGTTCGACTTCGACGGGAGAGTCGAGCGGAAGGACTGCGACGCCGACGGCGGAGCGTGCGTGCTGGCCAGCGTCACCGAGGACCTTACCCAGGAGTTCGGAGGCGCCGTTGATGACACCGGGCTGGCCGGTGAAGGACGGATCGGAGGCGACGAAGCCCACAACCTTGACGATCCGGGTGATGCGGTCCAGGTCGCCGATGACGCTCTTGACGGCAGCCAGGGCGTTCACGGCGCATACGGCGGCGTATTCCTTAGCCGCTTCCGGCGACACGGTGGGCTCGTCCGAGGCGCCCTCGGTCCCGGTGGAGACTTTGCCCGTGGCTTCGAGCTTGCCGCCGATGAACGGCAGCTGCCCGGAAGTGTAGACATGGTTTCCGGAGATGATGGCGGGGACGTAGGCCGCCACCGGGGCTGCCACCTCCGGCAGGGTCAGGCCGAGCTCGGCGAGCCGCTGCTCGACGGCGGACGGCCCCGCCGCCGCACCCGTGCTCTCGGCGTCGTTGCCGGCCGTGTTTTCGGGGCCTGCCGGGAATGCCGGCGCTGCTGCTGGAGTGCTCATGGCTACTGCTTCTCCCGCTTCAGGTAGGCGACCAGACCGTTTCCATCCGGTCCCGTGATTACTTGTACAAGCTCCCAGCCGTCTTCGCCCCACTGATCCAGGATCTGCTTGGTGGCGTGGATGATGAGCGGAATCGTGGCGTACTCCCATTTGGTCATGAGCTAAAGACTAGTCCTTGCCGGTAAACTGGAAAACATGGCGACTGGCAAGAACCCTTTATTCGACACGGCCACCACCCTCGGAAAGCTCATACTTTTCCTTGGCGTGAGCAGTATTTGTGGTGTCCTGGTGGCGGGACTCCTGGTCCCGGCGGCCGCTGTTTCCGGCAGTGCCGCCAGCGGGTCGATCCAGTTTTTCGACACCCTGCCGGCGGAACTCAAGGTTGAGCCGCCGAGCCAGTCGACCACGATCCTGGCGACTGACGGGAGTGTCATCGCCAACCTGTATGCCGAGAACCGCACCCGTGTGTCGCTCGATGAGATGTCGCCGTACATCAAGGACGCGGTCATTGCCATCGAAGACACCCGCTTCTACGAGCACGGCGGCGTAGACACGACGGGCATCCTGCGGGCCCTGATCAGCACCGCCCGCGGCAACAAGCAGGGTGCGTCGACCATTACCCAGCAGTACGTGAACAACGTCATCAACTCCTCCCTCGAGGCCGAGGGCAAGAGCGACCAGGTCCTGCTCAACGGCGTCAACAAGGGCGTCGGCGACAAGCTCCGCGAGATGAAGCTGGCCATCGCGCTGGAAAAGGAGTTCAGCAAGGAACAGATCCTTGAGGGCTACCTGAACATCGTGTTCTTCAACCGGGACGCCTACGGTATCGAGGCAGCGTCCAAGTTCTTCTTCAGCACCACCGCCAAGGACCTGACGCTGCCCCAGGCCGCGCTCCTGGCCGGCGTCGTGAACAGCCCGTCCTTCTACGACCCCATCAACAACCCGGAGAATGCCAAGAACCGGCGCGACCTGGTGCTCGGCGCCATGGTGGGTCAGGGCAAAATCACGCAGGCCGAATACGAAGAGGCCGTCGCCACCCCGGTGGAAACCAACGTCACCCCGGCCCGCCAGGGTTGCGCTTATTCGCCGATCGCACCGTACTTCTGCGATTACGTCCTGCACCTGCTGCTTAACGATCCCGCCTACGGCGAGGACGCCGCAGAGCGCGAGCGGACCATCTTCCGCGGCGGCCTGACCATCAAGACCACCCTTGACCCGAATGCCCAGACGATCGCCCGGGAGCAGGTCAATGCATCAGCGGGCGCGAACCCGGACAAGTGGGGCGCATCGCTCGTGTCCGTCCAGCCCGGGAGCGGCAAGATCGTCGCCATGGCGCAGAACACCGTCTGGCTCCCTGAAGAGGGCAAGTTCAACCAGACGCAGAACTTCAACGTGGACAGCCAGGATGCCCGCGGCAACGACCTCAACGGCCTCGGCGGGTTCCAGCCCGGCTCCACCATGAAGCCGTTCACGTTTGCGCAGTGGCTCAACGAGGGCAAGTCCATGAATACGCTGCTGAACGGTGCCGTGAGGCGCTACCCGCAGAACTTCCCGTGGCGGAACACCTGCTCGGCCCCGACCATCGGCGCCTATGACAGCAGCAACGGCACCAAGGACCTGCAGAACGCTGAAGAGGGCTATTACAAGTACATGACCGTGCTGGACGGCCTGGCGAACTCCATTAACACGATCACGTTCGCGACGGCGGCCCAGGTGGACCTGTGCGGCATCCAGAAGATCGTCGACGCCGTCGGCATCCACGGCGGCCTGCCGACCGCAGAAGATCCCAATCCGCAGGTCCCGATGACCACGCTGGGCAACCTGATCGGCTCCTACCAGACGTCGCCGCTGACGATGGCCAGTGCCTTCGCCACGTTCGCCAACGACGGCCGCTACTGCGAGCCGATTGCGATCGAGTCGGTGACGGATCACACCGGCAAACAGCTCCCTGCCCAGACCGTCACCTGCAAGGACGCCATCAAGCCCGAGGTGGCCCGCGGCGTTGCCTACGCCATGCAGGAGGTGCTCAACCGCGGTTCCGGCGCGCTGATCCAGCCTCGGATCTCGACCCGCACTTCCTTCCCCATCGCAGCCAAGACCGGCACGAACGACACGAACGGCTCCACCTGGGTGGTGGGCTACACCACCGGCCTGGCCACGGCCTCCTGGTTCGGTGACCCGCTCGGCAACCAGCAGCGGCTGGGCCAGAACGTCACCATCAACGGCAAGTTCTACCAGGGCGTCGACGGCTACATGATCGCAGGGCCGCAGTTCTCGAACTTCATGACCGCGATTGCACCGTCCTACGGCACCGAGTCATTCCCGGCACCGCCGTCGAGCATGATCAACGCCCCTTACACGGCGCCGCGCCAGACCGCGCCGACAACCCGAACTCCGCACCCGCGAGGTCCACGGAGAACACCGGGACCGGCAACGGCACCGGGAACGGGAACGGGAGGCCGGGACCGTCGAGGAGCCGGCACCGCAGCCGACCGTCGCCCCCGAAGAGAAGAAGAAGTAGCCGGTGGGCGCGGGGGACGCTCTAACGGACCGGCTCCGGAACCTCGGGAAGGGTGTCGCCGTCACCGCCGCGGTCGGCTCCGTTGCAGGGGCGGCGGCTGCCGGGTACGGGCTGTGGGAGAAGAACCAGTTCGTCCTGCGGCGTGAGTCGCTGGCCATTCTGCCGGCCGGCAGCGAACCGTTCCGGATCCTGCACGTCTCCGACATCCACTTCGTCCCGGGCCAGCGCCGCAAAGCCGAATGGCTCGCTTCCCTGGCCGGGCTGGAACCGGACCTGGTGGTCAACACCGGCGACAACCTCAGCCACGCCAAGGCCATCGATCCCCTGCTGACGGCGCTGCGGCCCCTGCTGGAATTTCCGGGCGTATTCGTTCCCGGCTCCAATGACTACTTCGGCCCGCGCCCGAAGAACCCGGCGTCGTATTTCCTGGGCCCGTCCACACAACGGCGGGAAGCGGAGAAGCTGGACTGGCCGCGGCTGCGTTCCGGCTTCGGCATGTCCGGCTGGGTGGATCTGACCAACCGCTGCCAGTCGATCGTGCTCAAGGGCCTGCGCCTGGACTTCTCCGGCGTCGACGATCCGCATCTGGGCCTGGAGCGCTACGCCGGCTGGCCGCGCGGCACCAAGGGACGGGACGCGGACCGGCACCTGCGGATCGCCGTCGCGCATGCACCGTACCAGCGCGTGCTGGACCACTTCACCGAGGACGGCGCCCACCTCCTGCTCGCCGGCCACACGCACGGCGGCCAGATCTGCCTGCCGGGCTACGGCGCCCTGGTGACCAACTGCGACCTGCCCACGTGGCGGGCCAAAGGACTCCACGACTGGAGCAGCAACGGCTTCACGACGCCGGTCAACGTCTCCGGCGGCATCGGCACGTCCCGGTTCGCGCCCGTCCGGATCGCGTGCAAGCCCGAGGCTGTCCTGCTGACCCTGACGTCCCGCAGCTAGCCCGGCCCCCTAACTAGCCCTGCCCCTAACTAGCCCTGCCCCGCCGTCCCCACCCACCAGCGGACATGCCCCTCCGCTGCCCACTCCGCCGCGGGACATGCCCTCCCTTGCCACCGGCCAATGGACATAGTGGTCACATGTCCACTCCCCGGGCCCGGGACTGGGCATGCTCCGCGGGTCCTGTCACGCGCGTCAGCTGATGCCCTAGGGTAGTTGCTATGGGAAACCACCTTTGATGGTTCCCGTTCCCGCAGGTGCGTCCAAGAAGCAGGCATGGCCAAGCAGACCCCGTTCTTCATTACCATCAGCCGTCTCTATCCCCACGTCCGGCCGATCATTCCCCGGCTCCTTCTGGGGCTGCTCTCGGCCCTGCTGGCGAGCATCGTGGCGCTGTCCATCCCGCAGGTCCTCCGGGTGCTCATCAACGAATCGCTCCGGCCGGGCGCCAATGCACAGGCGGTCTGGACAGCCTCCCTCGTGGTGCTGGGCCTGGGCGTCACCGAGGCCGCCCTCGTAGCGCTGCGCCGCCAGTTCGTCATCAATCCGGCCACCACGGTGGAGACCCGGATGCGGGTGTCGCTCTACAGCCACCTGCAGGATCTCACCGTGTCGTTCCACGACCGCTGGGGCTCCGGCCAGTTGCTCTCCCGGGCCATGACGGACCTGAATTTCCTGCGCCGCTGGATGGCGTTCGGCGCGATCATGCTGGTGGTCACCACGCTGACCGTGCTGATCGGCGTTGTGGTGATGTTCGCCATGAGCTGGCAGCTGGCCCTGATCTTCCTGGCCGCGGCCGTCCCGATCATGATCTACGGTTTCCGCTTCCGCACCCGGTTCAGCAAAGTGGCCCGCCGCAGCCAGGACCAGGCCGGCGACCTCGCCACCACCGTGGAGGAATCGGTCCACGGCATCCGGGTCCTGAAGGCCTTCGGCCGCAGCCGCGAAGCGCTGGAGAACTTCAACGAACAGGCCGAGGAACTCCGCCAGACGGAGATCGCCAAGTCCAGGCACCTGGCGGCCTTCAGCCTCGTCGTCACGCTCCTGCCTGAACTCGCTCTCGGCGGCGGGCTCGTCGTCGGCGTCCTCCTGGCCTCCAGCGGTGCGCTCGACGTCGGGTCCCTCGTCGCGTTCTTCGCCACGGCGGCCGTCGTTGCGGCACCCGTGGAGTTCTCCGGCATGCTGCTGGCCATGGCGCTCACGGCCAAGGCCGCGCTGGACCGGCACTTCGAGGTGATGGACGCGGCCAACACCATCACGGACCCGGCGGAACCGCAGCGGCCTGAGCGGCTCGCCGGGGCCCTCAGTTTCCGCAACGTCACCTTCGCCTTCGACGACGCCCCGGACCGGCCTGTCCTGAAGGACATCTCGCTGGACATCAGGGCCGGCGAGACGATGGCGCTGGTGGGCATCACCGGCAGCGGCAAAAGCACCCTGCTCCAACTCGTCCCCCGGCTGTACGACGTCACGGACGGCTCCATCACCATCGACGGCGTGGACGTGCGCGACTTCGCCCTCGAGGACCTCCGCGCGTCGGTCGCCGTCGCGTTCGAGGACACCACACTGTTCTCCAGTTCGGTCCGGGACAACGTCCTGCTGGGCGCCCCGGAAGGCACTGAGGAAGCCCTGGCCGGAGCCCTCGACGTCGCCCAGGCCGATTTCGTGTATTCCCTGCCCGACGGCGTGGACACCCTCATCGGCGAGGAAGGCCTCAGCCTCTCCGGCGGCCAGCGGCAGCGCCTCGCCCTGGCCCGCGCCATCGCGGCGAGGCCACGGATCCTGGTCCTGGATGACCCGCTGTCCGCCCTGGATGTGAACACCGAGGAACGGGTGGAGGCCCGGCTGCGCGAGGTCGCGGCGGACACCACCACCCTGATCGTGGCCCACCGGCCCTCCACGGTGGCGCTGGCCGACCGGGTGGCGCTCCTTCAGGATGGCCGGATCACCGCCGTCGGAACACACAACCGCCTGCTGGCCGGGAACAGCCACTACCGCCACGTGATCGCGAGCCTGGACCCGGAACCCCGGGACCTTGATTCAGAGCTCGCGGACTTCGAGGACCGGACCGAGGGGATTTCCCGATGAGCACCACCACGTTCGGCACCGCCAATGAAGACAACGCCCACCTCAGCAAGGGCGAGAGCAAGACCGTCCGACGGCGGTCCCTGGCACTGCTGGGCTCACTGATCCGCCCGGTCCGGCGGCGTTTCTGGCTGACCATCGCCGCCGTCGTGCTGTCCCAGGCCACCCGCGTGCTCGGACCGGTCCTGATCGCGTTCGGGATTGACGGCGCCCTGCCCGCGCTGCGCGCCGGCGACAACTTTCCGCTGGTGCTGACGGGTGCGGCCTATCTGGCCGCCGCGCTCGCCACGGCAGGCCTGACCGCCCTGTATGTGACGTCCACGGCACGGCTGTCCCAGGCGATGCTGCTGGACCTCCGGATCCGGGTCTTCCGCCAGACCCAGCGGCTGAGCCTGGAATTCCATGAAAAGTACACCTCCGGCCGGATCATCGCCCGGCAGACCTCGGACCTTGAGGCCTTGCGCGAGCTCCTCGATTCCGGGGTGAGCTCACTGGCCTCGGGCCTGCTGTTCATGGCGTTCACGGCCACGGCTGTCTTCGCCCTCGACTGGCGCAGCGGACTGCTGGTGCTGGCCGCCGGGGTGCCCATGTACCTGCTTGCCCGCTGGTACCAGAAGCGCTCCCAGATCGTCTTCCGCGAGTCCCGGGTGGTCTCGGCCGGGCTGATTGTCCATTTCGTCGAAACCATGACGGGCATCCGGGCGGTCAAGGCCTTCCGGAAGGAGCGCGAGAACGCGGCGCGTTTTGCCGAACTCGCGGAAGGCTACCGGACCGTGACAGTCCGCTCGATCAACCTCAACGGCATCTTTCAGCCGGGCCTGGTGCTGATCGGCAATGTCTGCGTCGCCGTCGTCCTGCTGACGGGCGGTTTTCGGGTGCTCGACGGCGACCTCACCGTGGGCGTCCTGCTGGCCCTGCTGCTGTCCGCCAAGCGCTTCTTCCAGCCGGTGGACCAGATGGCCATGTTCTACAACTCCTTCCAAAGCGCGCAGGCGGCACTGGAGAAGGTGTCCGGCCTGCTCGAAGAGGTACCGACGGTCCGGCCGCCCGCGGACCCGGTGGCCCTCAAGAACGCAGCGGGGACCATCGACTTCCAGGGCGTCGAGTTCCGCTACGGCAACGGCCCTCTCGTCGTTCCGTCCCTTGACCTGCACATTCCCGCCGGGCAGACCGTCGCCCTGGTGGGTCAGACGGGCGCGGGGAAGTCGACGCTGGCCAAGCTGATCGCCCGCTTCTACGACGTCACTGCCGGTTCGGTCACCCTCGACGGCGTGGACGTACGCCGGCTGAGCACCGAGGACCTGCGCCGCTCCGTCGTAATGGTCACCCAGGAGGCGTTCCTGTTCAGCGGGTCCGTCGCGGACAACATCGCGCTCGGCCGGCCCGGCGCGTCCCGGTCCGAGATCGAGGACGCGGCCCGCGCCGTCGGCGCGCACGCGTTCATCGAGGAACTTCCCGACGGCTACGACACCGACGTCAACAAGCGCGGCGGCCGCGTCTCCGCCGGCCAGCGCCAGCTCATCGGCTTCGCCCGCGCCGTCCTGGCCCGGCCGGCGGTGCTGATCCTGGACGAGGCAACGTCATCGCTGGACATACCCTCGGAACGGCTCGTCCAGAACGGGCTTGCCGCGCTCCTCCGGGGCGTCGCCGGCGGGGCCGGGGCCGGCGCGGGCGGCCGGACGGCGCTGATCATTGCGCACCGGCTCTCCACGGTGGAGACGGCGGACCGGGTCCTCGTGGTGCACGACGGGCGCATCGTGGAAGACGGCACCCCGGCACAACTGATCGGCGACGGCGGGCGCTTCGCCCGCCTGCACGGAGCGTGGAAAGACTCCCTGGTCTGACCCGGCGCCGCAGGACCGCCCGATTTCGCATCCGGGCCATTGTCCGATACTCTTGTGAAGTTGCTTTTGCAGCAACGGATCGGGATGTGGCGCAGCTTGGTAGCGCGCGTCGTTCGGGACGACGAGGTCGCAGGTTCAAATCCTGTCATCCCGACCAAAACAAAAGAGGGCCTTCCGGCTGGAAGGCCCTCTTTTTGTGCACTGATGTGTTCGTGCACTGATGTTCGTGCACTGAGTTTTCCGCGCACCCTGCACACCGTGCCCCGCCGCCGCCGTTCTCACGACCCGCGGCGTTTATGTCGCCCCAGGCAACGGAAACGGCCCCGGGACGCCAGGTCACGGGGCCGCCAGCACTCAGGGGCGTGGCTACATCGGATCGGGCCAGTTGCCGACGCCGAGGGCCATCATCATCGGGTCCGGCCAGTTGCCGACCGCCTGGGGCGCCTGCATCGGGTCCGGCCAGTTCCCGACCGCGGTGATTCCCGGCGTGTCAGTGGCTGCTGCCGCGGACAGAATAGCCGGAGCCGCAGCCCCCAGCATCAGTGCGGCGGCAAGTACGGAGCCGGCTGCAATCTTTTTCAACATAGACGTCCTCAATGAGAGTAGATCCTTACCAAGTTAGCACTACCCTTGTTGACATACATTGTAAAATGGTTTCCACAGAGACTGTCAAGCATTTAGTACAAAGTTTGTCCGGAATTAGGAGGAGCCGTGGGGAACGGTTTTGGGGAAAAGCTCCGCGCGGAACGACTTGAACGGGGATTGACGCAGGCGGAACTTGGCCGCGACCTGTACTCGCCCAGCTACATCTCTTTGCTGGAAACCGGCCGCCGCGAGCCTACCGCCGACGTTATCGAAGAGCTCGCCCACCGGCTGGAGCTTGCCCCCAAGGCGCTTGAGGCCTGGAGCCAGCCCATCTCCGCCAGTGACGCCGAATACGTACTGTCCGGCTTGTACGCCCGCCAGGCATGGGACCTCCGCGACTACCCCGTCGCCGCAGCCCATGCCGCCACCGCAGCCAAAATCGCGCTGGAGGCCAAGAACACCAGCGCGTGGTGGAACATGACCTACATGCAGGCCGAGTGCCTGATCAAGCAAGGACTCTGGCAGGAGTGCAAAGACGTCATCGCGCATCTGCTGGCACACCCGATGGCCGCCGAGTCCGCGGGCCTGGGCGTGCGGGCCCGGCAGATGCTCGCCGCCGCGTCGCAGGGACAAGGTCAGCTGACCGCCGCCGTCGAGCACGCGCAGGAAGCCGTGCGGCTCGGCGCCGCACTTCCCAGGGGTTCCACGATGATCATCGGCGCGCTCCGCGCACTGATCGGCGCCCTGGCGGAAAGCGGACGGCTGGATGAGGCCTGGGATTACTGCCAGGCCATGAACGACCAGTTGGATGACCATTCCATGCCGCAGCTCGCCGGTGAAGTCGCCTGGGTGATCGGTAACGTCGCGTTCATGCGCCACGACTACCCCGAAGGCGTCAGGTTCCATGAGCGTGCGGCCAGGTTGCTCTCGCCGGCAAACGACATTGAGCTGTGGGCCCGATTCAACAAGGCGTCCGCGGCTGTCAGGCTGTCATCGGGGATTGTGGAACCCGAAACCCTGTCCTCGATCGAACGCGCCGAGCTGGCGCTCTCGATCGTGGGCGGGAACCGGGCCGACGAGCTCGAGGTGGCGTTCATCCGCGCCCGGTGGTTGTACCTCACCGGCGACGTCCTGGCGGCCGTCCAGAAGCTGCACGAGATCCATGCCGAGCGCGAGGTACTGGCCAGGCACACCGCCGGGGAAGTTTCGCTGCTGCTGGGCAAAGCCCTGAAGGCTGCAGGGGAACCCGCGGAGGCCCTCGTCTATCTTGAAGAGGCACAGCGGGAATTCAGCTCGGCCGGTGCGTCCGACCGCGTCCAGCAGGCCATGGATGCGGTGCTGGAGATCCGGTTGGCCCAGCGCCGCGCCGCGGCCGCTGACTCCGCCGCGGGCCCCTAGGCGCCTAGGCGAACGGCCGGCCGGTCAGCTTCTCGTACGCCTCCACATAGCGGCCGCGGGTGCGGTCCACGACGTCGGCGGGCAGGGCCGGCGGGGGCGTGTCCGATTCCTTGTCCCAGCCGGATTCGGCGGACGTCAGCCAGTCACGGACGTACTGCTTGTCGTAGGACGGCTGCGCCTGACCCGGCGCGTAGGTCTCGGCATCCCAGAAACGGGAGGAGTCCGGGGTCAGCACTTCATCGCCCAGGGTGATGACGCCGGTGGCGGCGTCGACGCCGAACTCCACCTTGGTGTCGGCCAGGATGATGCCGCGGCCGCGGGCGATTTCTTCGGCCTTGGTGTAAATCTCCAGGGTCAGGTCGCGCAGCGTGGCGGCGATGTCCGCACCCACGAGCCCGACGACGGCGTCGTACGTGATGTTCTCATCGTGTTCGCCTACCTCGGCCTTGGCCGACGGCGTGAAAACGGCCTCCGCCAGGCGGGATCCATCGACCAGGCCGGCGGGCAGCGGGATGCTGCACACCGTGCCGGAATCCCGGTATTCCACAAGCCCGGATCCGGTCAGGTAACCGCGGGCAATACATTCCACCGGGAACATGTTCAGCTTTTTGCAGATCATGGCCCGGCCCGCCACCGCGGCGGGAACGCCGCCGTCCACCGTGGCCGCGAGGACATGGTGTTCAACGCCTAGCTGCTCGAACCACCAGAGGCTGAGCTGGGTGAGGATCCGGCCCTTGTCCGGGATCTCGCTTTCCAGCACATGGTCGTAGGCGCTGATCCGGTCGCTTGCCACCACCAGCACGCAGTCCTGCCCGTAGCGGGCCGTGATGGACCCGTCGACCGGGACATAGAGGTCGCGGACCTTGCCGGAATACACGTGCGTCCAGCCCGGCAGGTCCAGGGTGGGAGTGTCCAGCCCGCCGGCGGGGGTCGCGGGTACGTTGTCGGTCATAGTCATGCCTGCGCTTTCGGGGCGTAGGGGGTGCCGACGCCTGTGACCTTGATCTGGCCGCGGGCCGCTTTGCGTCCGATGTCGGTACGGAACTGGCTGCCTTCCAGCTGGACCAGCTCGACGCCGTCGTACGCCCGTTCCCGGGCTTCGACCAGATCGGTTCCCAGCGCCACGACGGCGAGGACCCGGCCGCCGGCCGAAACGACCTTGCCGTCCCCGTCCAGCCGCGTGCCGGCGTGGATCACATGCACGTCCGGCAGGGCTTCGACCTTCTTGAGCCCGCGGATGCGGTCTCCGGTCCGCGGCGTGTCCGGGTAGTTCTCAGCTGCGACGACGACGGCGACCGCAGTGTCCGGGCTCCAGCGCAGCGGCTCCGCCTTGTCCAGTTCGCCTTTGGCGGCCGAGAGGAGCAGCCCGCCCAGGGGCGTCTTGAGCCGGGCCAGCACGGCCTGGGTTTCCGGGTCGCCGAAGCGGACATTGAATTCGATGACGCGGGTGCCGCGCGAGGTCAGCGCCAGGCCGACGAACAGCACGCCGACGAACGGCGTGCCGCGGTGGGCCATCTGGGTGATCGTGGGCTGGGCGACCCGGTCGATGACTTCCTGGACCAGGCCCTCGGGGGCCCATTCCAGCGGGGTGTATGCGCCCATTCCGCCGGTGTTGGGACCCTCGTCGTTGTCGAAGATCCGCTTGAAGTCCTGGGCAGGGGACAGCGCCACGGTGTTGGTGCCGTCGCAGAGGACAAACACGGAGACCTCGGGCCCGTCGAGGAATTCCTCGATCACGACCGTGCCGCCGGCGTCGAAGCAGGTCTGCGCATGGGCGAGCGCCTCATCGCGGTCCTTCGTGACAACGACTCCCTTGCCGGCGGCGAGGCCGTCGTCTTTGACCACGTAGGGGGCGCCGAATGCGTCGAGGGCGTCGGCGGCTTCTTCGGCGTTGGACGCAACGCGGGCCATCGCCGTGGGGACCTCGGCCTCGGCCATCACTTCCTTGGCGAAGGCCTTGGAGACCTCCAGCCGGGCGGCGGCCTTGCTCGGTCCGAAGACCGGGATGCCTGCGGCGCGTACGGCGTCCGACACGCCCGCGGCGAGCGGCGCCTCGGGACCGACGACCACCAGGTCGACCGTGAGCCTGGTGGCCAGGGCCGCGACGGCGTCGGGGTCGTTCGCGTCAATGGCGTACACCGGGACCAATTCGCTGATTCCGGCGTTGCCGGGGGCAGCATGCACCGCGGAAACATTGGGGTCTGCGAGCAGGGATCGGACAATGGCGTGTTCGCGGCCGCCGGGGCCGATGACAAGTACCTTCACAGTTTCCAAGGGTACGGGGTGCACCCCGCAGGCTCCTAAGCTGTGACCGCCCCTCGCCACACGGCCCGGCCCTATTTTTCCCGCCCCTCCCCTCCCACGCCGCCCCGCCGCCCGCACCCGCCGCGGGACATGCCCCTCCCCCACCGCCAAGGGTGGACATAAGGCCAATTTGTCCATTCCCCGGGCCGCACGGGGGACATGTCCACCCGATATTCCGCCCCGCACCACCCTGACCAGCGAACATGTCCCGCGGCGGAACAATCCGGCGGACCTCCGGCTCCGAATGATTGGTATGAAGAAGCCCAGCTCGAAGACCGCGCAGCGGCCTGCACGCACCACTGCCCTGGCGGCGGTGGCCGGTGTGGCCGCCGCCGCCGTCGTCCTTTCCGTCGCGGAACTGATCGGCGCCTTCTTTACAGCGCGGGCGACGCCGCTGATCGCCCTCGGCTCGACCTTCATCGACTTCACTCCGCCGTGGCTGAAGGACTTCGCCATCGCCACGTTCGGCACCAATGACAAAGTGGCCCTTTTTGCCGGTATGGGTGTCACCATTTTCCTGCTCGCGTGCGTCCTCGGGATCGTCGCCTACCGGAAGTGGTCCCTCGGTGTGGCCGGCGTGCTGTTGATGGGCGGCGTTATCGTCGCCAGCGTCGTGACCCGGGCCAGCGTGAAGCCCGTGGACGCCATCCCGTCCCTGGTCGGGACCTTGGCGGGCCTTATTGTCCTGCGGCTCCTCATCACACGGCTGTGGCGGATGCAGGAATGGCCGGCCATGGCCGCCGACGTCGCCGCCAAGGAACCCGAGCGTCCCGCCACGAGCCGCCGCGCATTCTTCGCCGCCACCGGGATCACGGCCGCCGCGTCGATCATCGCCGCCACCGGCGGCCGCATGCTGAGTGCAGCCCGTAGCGGCGTGGCGCAGGCCCGGGACACCCTGAAACTGCCCTCGCCCGGCAAGGCTGCACCGGCTGTCCCCGCCGGCGTGCAGTCGACCACGCCCGGCGTGGCCCCGTGGCTCACCCCCAACAACGATTTCTACCGGATCGATACGGCCCTCAGTGTGCCTGAAATCAATGCCCAGGACTGGGAACTGCGGATTCACGGCATGGTGGAGCAGGAAGTCACCATCACGTTCCAGGACATCCTCGACGCCGGCCTGATCGAGTCCCATGTGACGCTGACGTGTGTGTCCAACCCGGTCGGCGGCAACCTGGCCGGCAACGCCAAATGGCTGGGTATGCCCATCCGTGACGTGCTGAAGATGGCCCGCCCCAAAGCCGGCGCGGACATGGTCCTCTCCACCTCCATCGACGGGTTCAGCGCCTCCACCCCCCTGGAGGTCCTGCAGGACGACCGCGATGCCATGCTGGCCATCGGGATGAACGACGAACCGCTGCCGCTCGAACACGGCTACCCGGTGCGCATGGTGGTGCCGGGACTGTACGGCTTCGTCTCGGCCACCAAATGGGTGGTGGACCTGGAAGTCACCCGTTTCGAAGACAAGCAGGCGTACTGGACCCAGCGCGACTGGTCCGAACGCGGCCCGATCAAGACCATGGCACGGGTCGACGTGCCTAAATCCTTCGCCCGCGTGGCCGCCGGCAAGGTCGCAATCGGCGGCACGGCGTGGGCCCAGACCCGCGGCGTGGACAAGGTCGAGGTGCAGATCGATGACGGCCCCTGGACCGAAGCAGTCCTCGCGACCGAGGCCTCCGTCATCACCTGGCGGCAGTGGTCCTATGAATGGGATGCCACCCCCGGCACGCACTACATCAAGGTCCGCGCCACCGACGGCACCGGCGAGGTGCAGACCGACAAGCGGGCTGATCCGGTTCCCGACGGGGCCTCAGGCTGGCAGTCCGTCGCGGTGACCGTGGAATAACCGGGCTTACGTGTTCCGGCACCATACACTGGCACCATGCCCCTGAATTCCCACTCCACCTTCACCGTCGATTCCGCCGTCGAACTGGCCGTCGTGGAACGCAGCGGATTCGTCGAATCCCGCCACATCGGATCGGCCGTCGTGATGGCAGCGGACGGCCTGATCGTCACCGAACTCGGCGACATCACCGCCCCGGTCTTTGCCCGCTCCACGCTGAAGCCGTTGCAGGCACTCGCGTCGATGCAGGCCGGGGTGCCGCTGCGCGGGGCCCAGGTGGCCATCGCGTGCGGCAGCCACGTCGGGTCGCTGGACCATATGGACGTGGTGGAAGGCATGCTGAAGGCTGCCGGCGTCAAGGAGGAGCAGCTTCAGTGCCCGGCCGCGTGGCCTGAGGACGAGACCGCGCGGAACTGGCTCGTCCAGGCCGGCCGGCCCCAGTCGAAGCTGGCCTTCAACTGTTCCGGCAAGCATGCGGCGTTTCTGTGGGCCTGCACCGAGAACGGCTGGGACACCCGCAGCTACCTCGAACCCAACCACCCGCTGCAGCAGCGGATCCGCGCGACGATCGAGGAGTACTGCGGCGAAGGAATCGCGCACCTCGCCATCGACGGATGCGGCGCTCCGGTCGCGGCGGTCTCCCTGACCGGCCTGGCCCGGGCCTACTCGAAGCTCGCGAAAGCCCCCGGGGACAAGAATTCCAACGCCCGCGCCGCGACGATCGCGACGTCCATGCTGGATTACCCGTGGGCTGTCCAGGGCCGCGGGCAGGCGAACACCGTCGTGATGGACGAACTGGGGATCCTGGCTAAGATCGGCGCCGAAGGCGTGCTGGTGATGGCCACCCGGCAGGGCGTGTCCGTCGCGCTCAAAATCCTCGACGGCAACATCCGGGCCGCATCGCTGGTGGGCCTGACACTCCTCGCAGCGTCCGGCGCCGTCGAAATCCCCGAGGTCTCCTCCGTACTGGACAAGGTTGTTGAGCCCGTGCTCGGCGGCGGCCGGCCGGTGGGCAGGATTCGCCTCGGACGCGCCATTTCGGCGCTGCTGGTCTGACGATGGCCGTCGCACGACGCCGGATCAACGTCGAGGAGGGCCGCGCCGCTCTCGCCGCGTGGCAGGCCGCCAATCCGCCCGCGCGCGACGTCTCCGGTACCGCGGTCCCCCGCACCACGCTGGCGACGGCGGTACGGTACACCCTCGAGGAGGTCACGGCCCGGGCTCCCGGGAACTCGGTGGAAGTCCGCGTCCCGCCCTTCGGTGTGACCCAGTGCGTGGAGGGGCCCCGGCACACGCGCGGCACACCGCCGAACGTCATCGAGTGCGAAGCGGCCACCTGGCTGTCGATGGTCAGTGGGCACCTAAGCTGGGCCGACGCCGTTGAATCCGGCAAGGTTGCCGCCTCCGGGCTCCGCGCGGACCTGTCCGGCCTGTTGCCGCTCTGACATGGCAACCACGGCCGGCGAGGCCCTGCTGGCGTATCTCCGCGAGCAGCACAACCAACTGCTCCGGCATGCCCCGGGTGCCCGGGCCGGCACGCCGGAATCAATTCACCAGGCCCGGGTGGCGGCCCGGCGCCTAAGGTCCCTGCTGGCCACAACGCGGTCACTGTTCGACGATGGCGCCGTCCGGGACCTCCGCGGTGAACTGCGCTGGCTCTCGACGGAACTGGGTGCCGCCCGCGACCCGTGGGTCTCAGGTACCCGGCTCGCGGAACTGCTCGCGGCTGAACCCTGCGGCCTGGTTCCCGGGACGGCTGCGGCCCTGGTCGGCGCGGAGCTGGAGGCGTTGACCAGGGCCGGCCGCGCCACGGCCCGCACGGCGCTGGACAGCGAGCGCTACGCGAAGCTGCTTGCCCGGATGGAAAGGCTGTGCGCCGCTCCGCCATTCGCAGCGAAGGCGTCCGGAAAACCACACAAGACGTTCGGGAAACTGCTGGCCCGGGATGAGACCCGCCTCAGGCGGGCGGTGCGGCGGCTCCCCCGCCCGGCGGCTCCTCTGCCGGGTCAGGACACCGCCTGGCCGTATCCGGGACTTCCCACCAGTTCCGCGGCCCGGGACGAAAGCCTCCATAAGGTCCGTAAGGCAGCGAAGCGCCTGCGGTACGCGGGAGAGTTCGCCGTCGACTACGGCACGGGCGGCGGCCAAAAACGCAGCAAAAGCGCCAAGCGGACCCAGCGCACGGCAACGGCTGCGCGGGAGATCCAGTCAATCCTTGGCCAGCACCAGGACAGCGTCGTGGCACGGGCACTGTTGCGCGAAACCGCCGTCGCCGCGGGCAGGGACGGAACCACCGGCTTCACGCTCGGCCGGCTGCATGCCCGCGAAGAACAGCTCGCGGCCCTGGCAGAGGCAGAATTCATAAAGGCCTGGAAGAATTTCCCGGCAGCCCGATGACCGCGCCGATGACCGTGCGCCGGGGGCCGGTCCGGCTCCGGTCAGCCGGAGTCGGAGACGACGCGGATATTCTGCTTTGTGCTGCAGTCCCGGATCAGGCCGGTCCCTGCGATTTCACGGGCCTCGGCCACACCGGCCACGGCCGCTTTCTTGGTGGGAAACCTTACTGAGACGGCCATCAGGGTCCCGGCGGCGTCGACCATCCGGATTCGGTAGCCGCCGTCGGGCGCGTCCACGAGCTCAAAGTATCCAGCCATTGCACACTCCTTACCCTGGGTACCCCGCGTGCGGGTATTAGTAAGTGTACTTATTGAACGAGTGGTCTGCCACTCGCGGATTCCGCAACGCGCACGCCCGGCGCCGGCAACCGGTCAGGTCCATGTCAGTTCCATACTGTCGAATCCGCTGCGGCCTCCGCCGCGGCGGCCTCCGGGGCCGTGCGCGGCGGCGTGTCACTGCTGTGAACCGCGTCTTCGTGCAGCTCCAAAGCGCTCAGCACGAGCGCGAAGTGGCTGAACGCCTGGGGTGTGTTGCCCAGTTGCCGGTTCGCCTCGACGCTCCATTCCTCACTGAGCAGCCCGACGTCGTTCCGCAGGGCCAGCAGCCGCTCGAAGATCTCCCGGGCTTCGCGCCGCCGCCCTGCCCCCAGGAGCGCCTCCACGAGCCAAAACGAGCAGGCCAGAAACACGCCTTCGCCGCCCGGCAGGCCGTCGTCGCTTTCTTCGGGCCGGTAACGGAGGAGGAACCCGTCGTGCATCAGCTCACGTTCAATGGCCTCGATGGTTCCGATCACGCGCGGGTCATCCGGCGGCAGGAACCCCACCCGCGGAATAAGCAGGAGGCTGGCGTCGAGTTCGGGGCGCCCGTAGGCCTGCACGAACGTGTTGCGTCCGACGTCGAAGCCTTTGGCCATGACGTCGGCGTGGATGGTGTCCCGCAGCGCCTCCCAGCGGTCAGCCGGCCCCGGCAGGCCGAAGTTGCGGATGCCCTTGACCATACGGTCCGCCGCCACCCAGGCCATGACCTTGGAATGGGTGAAATGCCGCTGCGGCCCCCGTACTTCCCACAAGCCGTTGTCCGGCCGTTGCCACACGGTTTCGAGATGCTCCATGAGCGCCACCTGGACGTCCCAGGCGTCGTCGGGCTGGTTCAGGAGCGCATTCCGGGTCAGGGCCAGGCAGTCCAGCACCTCACCCCAGACATCGAGCTGGAGTTGCCCGGCCGCGCCGTTGCCGATCCGCACGGGGGTGGAGTTTTCGTAGCCCTGGAGCCAGGGGAGCTCAATTTCCGGCAGCCGGCGTTCGCCGTGGATCCCGTACATGATCTGCAGGTCCGCAGGGTCTCCGGCGACGGCGCGGAGCAGCCACTCACGCCACGCGCCGGCCTCCTCGGTGTATCCGGCAGCGAGCAGCGCCTGCAGAGTCAGGGTGGCATCCCGGAGCCAGCAGAACCGGTAGTCCCAGTTGCGCGTCCCGCCGATCTCCTCGGGCAGGGAGGTTGTCACCGCCGCCACGATGCCGCCGGTGGGGGCGAAGGTCAGTGCCTTGAGGGTGATGAGGGACCGCATGACAGCGTCGCGGTAGGGTCCGGAGATCCTGCATTTCCCGGACCAGTGCCGCCAGAATTCGTCTGTGGATTCCAGCGCCGCCTCAGGATCGGTGGCGCGGGGCCGGCCCAGATGGCTCGGACTCCAGGTCAGCACAAAGGGGATCCGCTCCCCGGCCGTGACGGTGAAGTCGCTGATCGTGCGCATCCGTTCACCCTGCAACGGCGCTTCGGTCACCAGGTACGCGGCGTCAGGACCGGCCACGGCATGGATACCGTGGTCGTCATGGCGGACCCACGGGACAATGTGGCCGTAGTCGAACCTCATGACCAGCTCACCCCGCATCCGCACCGACCCGCTGACACCGACCACGATCCGCACGATGTTCGCCACGCCGTCGCGCGGAGGCATAAAGTCAATGACCCTGACCTTGCCGTCGGGAGTCTCCCACTCGGTCTCCAGCACGAGCGTCCCCGGCCGGTACCGCCGTCGGGTGCATTCCCCGCCGCCCTCCGGCGCCAGGAGCCAGCGGCCGGATTCGGGAGTGTCGACCAGCGCGTTGAAACAGGCGGGGGAATCGAACCGCGGCAGGCAGAGCCAGTCGATGGAACCTTCGGTGCTGATCAGTGCTGCCGTGTGCAGATCGCCGACCATTGCGTAATCTTCGATGCGAGCCATGCCCATTACAGTGCCACACGCCGCCGCCGCGGACGAGCTTCCAGGTGGCCGGGTTGCGGCCGGGCCGCCCGACCGGGCTAGGATCCAACCATGCTGGAACGGCACGCCCCGGCGCACACAGGAGCCACAGAATGACGTGGCACATCGGGACGTCCGGCTGGAGTTACGATCACTGGAACGGGGTCCTGTACCCGCCCGGACTGCCGGCACGGGACCGCCTGGCGCACTACGCCGCACGGTTCGGCACGGTGGAGCTCAACGCGAGTTTCTACCGCTGGCCGCGCGAGGCGAGCTTCGTGAGCTGGCACCGGCGGCTGCCGGAAGGTTTCCTGCTCTCAGTCAAGGCCCCGCGCGGCCTGACCCACGCCAGGAAGCTCTACGCCCCGGAGGTCTGGGCGGAACGGATCACCCGCTGCTGGCATGAGCTCGGCGCCACCCGCGGCATACTGCTAGTGCAGCTGCCGCCGGACTTCGCACGTGACGACGCCCGCCTGGAGTACTTCCTGGCGGCCCTGCCCCCGTGGATCAACGTGAGCGTGGAATTTCGGCACCCCAGCTGGGAGTGCGAGGACGTGTACGCCCTGCTGGAGCGGCACGGGGCGGCGTATTGCATCATGAGCGGCGCCGGCCTGGCCTGCGTCCTGCGCGCCACGGCCCCTTTTGTTTATGTCCGGCTGCACGGCCCGGACCATCGCCACCTCTACGCCGGCTCCTACTCAGATACGGACCTGCACTGGTGGGCGGACCGGATCGGCGAATGGGAGGCCGGCGGCCGGGACGTCTTCGTCTATTTCAACAACGACGGCGACGGCAACGCCGTCCGCAACGCCACCACGCTGCGGCAGTTCCTGGGCGGCAACCGGGTCGCCGGGCCGTAACACGTTCTGCTCCGCGCGGCTGCCCCTGTGGGAGAGTGGAGGCATGGAATTGGCATCACAGGAACCGCGGCAGCAGGCGGTGTCCGGAAACAGGGTCTTTCACCTGGCTCACTGGGTGGCGGACACGACCAACCGGCTCCGGCTGAAGGCCGCCCGGCGCTGGCACTTCATTCCGCAGACCATCGCCTATCAGGGCTACGGTTCCACCGACTGGGTCCGGGTTCTCGGCCGGGTGGTTCTGACCAGCAAACCCGTGCCGGGCAGCAAGGCCGAGGAGGTGGCCAAGAACGGCAACCAGAACTTCCGCGGCTGGCGCGCCTTTACGAGCACTCCGATCCCGTCCACCGAAGTCGAAATCCGCATCGGCGACCTTACCACCCGGGTGCATTCGGACCGGGGCGGCCTCGTGGACACCGTCATTCCTGTGACGCTCGCGCCCGGCTGGCACGATGCCGTGCTGCAGGCCGATGGGACCGAGCCCGTCACGGCTCGGATCTTCGTGATTTCCGCCGACACCACCCTCGGAATTGTGTCCGACATCGATGACACGATCATGGTGACGGCCCTCCCCCGCCCTTTCCTGGCCCTCTGGAACACGTTTGTCCTCAACGAGCGGGCCCGGATGGCGACCCCCGGAATGGCCGTGCTGATGGACCGGCTGACCGCGGAACACCCGAATACCCCGGTGATCTACCTCTCGACAGGACCGTGGAACGCCGCTCCCACGCTGGCCCGGTTTATCAGCCGCAACCTCTACCCCTCGGGCGCATTGCTGCTGACGGACTGGGGCCTGACCCACGACCGCTGGTTCCGCAGCGGCCAGGACCACAAGCTCCGGAACCTGGAACTGCTCGCCCAGGAGTTCCCCAACATGCGCTGGGTGCTCTTCGGCGACAATGGCCAGCACGATGAATCCATCTATTCCCAATTCGCGCAGAACCACCCGGACAGCGTGGCCGCCATCGGGATCCGCCAACTCTCGGCCGGTGAAGCAGTCCTCGCCGGCGGACACTCGGACGACGGGGACCACACCGCGTCGGCGGTTCCGTGGATCTACTCGCCCGACGGCGCCGGGATGGCGAAGGGCCTGCAGGACCTGAATCTTCTCTAGCGTTGGTCCCCGCGCCGTCGGCGGTTTTCACCCCACCGGATGCTGGCGTTCGACGTCGTCACTGTCCGCCGAGTCAGTGTCTGCCGCGTCCGGGCCGCCGGCCGCGGCTGCCGCCGCATCGGTGCGGGCTGACAGCAGTTCCTGCAACCAGTAGTATGACGCTTTCGGGGTGCGGACCAGGGTCTCGAAATCAACGTGAACCAGACCGAACGGCTGCTTGTACCCGGCGGACCACTCGAAGTTGTCCATCAGCGACCACACGTAGTAGCCCCGGAGGTCCACGGACTCAGCCGGCCCGCCGGGCGCCGTCGCTTCGATGGCGGTCCCGATGTGGTCCGCCAGGTAACGCAGGCGCCGTTCGTCGGGAATGATCAGCCGGTCCGATTCCCGGTCCCTGACGGTGACGTCTTCGTAGCTTGCACCGCCTTCCGTGATGTAGACGGGCGGCAGGTCCGGGTACCGTTCCGCCATCTCGGCCAGTGCAACTGACATGTATTCCGGCTTGACCGGCCAGCCATACGCGGTGGTCTCGGCGTCGGGGAACTGGGCGATATGGAACGGGGCGCCCGGCGTGCTCCCGCTGAGATCATCCCCCATGGCCTCCGCCATGCCGGGCGGCACGGCACCGTCGCCCGGGCCGGATGCCACCATGGTCGGCATGTAGTAGTTGAGCCCGTAAAAATCGAGGGGCTGGGAAATGAGCTCCATGTCCTCGCTGGACGGGCTGAAGGAGGATGAAAAGAACGTGGCGGCGCGGATCACATCGGGGTACTTACCCAGGAGAACCGGGTCTGCGAAAAGCCTGTTCTGCGCCACATCCATCAGTCCGGCGCTCACCGCGTCCAGCGGGTTGGCGGAAGCCGGGACCATCGGTGAGTAGACATTGGTGATGCCGATTTCACCGGGCACGTTTGCTGAACGGAGCGCCTGTACGGCCAGTCCGTGGCCCAGCAGCTGGTGATGCACTGTCGGAAGCGACTTCAGCATCAGGGATTCCCCGGGCGCATGCATGCCGAGCGCGTAGCCGTTGGTCGTGACTGTGGCCGGTTCGTTCACGGTCACCCACCGTGCCACCCGGTCGCCGAAAGCGGCCGCTGCAATGGCAGCGAATTCCCCGAGCCGGTAGGCGGTGTCCCGGTTCATCCAGCCGCCGGCCTCGTCCAAGGGCAGCGGGGTGTCCCAGTGGTAGAGGGTCGTCATCGGGGTAATCCCGTTGGCCAGCAACAGGTCGATCAACCGGTCGTAGAAGTCGAGCCCGGCCGGATTGACGGGGCCGCTTCCGCCGGGTTGTATGCGGGCCCAGGACAGCGAGAACCGGTATGAATCGATGCCCAGTTTCCTCATCAGGGCTACGTCTTCGGGCATCCGGTTGTAGTGGTCACAGGAGACCGCCGGGCTGTGGTCGTCAACGATCGCGCCCGGTTTGGCGGAAAAGATGTCCCAGCCCGCAGGCCCGCGGCCGTCGGCGGTCAAGGCTCCCTCGATCTGGAAGGCGGACGTCGCCACGCCGAGGGTGAAGCCGGACGGAAGCGACGCAGCCAGGTCTTTGGCTGAAGCAGACATCGTGGGAATCCCCTTAGTAAGGTTGCTGGTAATCGACTGATTTTAGGCCACCGGTGCCCGCCGCGCCACGACACGCGGTTTGACGGATGCCGATGCACTGCGCAAGGTTGAGTCGTGCCACCTCTTCGTGACGAATCATCCAGCCCTGCCTCCGGCGATCCCGTCGCCGTACTCGGCAGCCGCCCCCGCGCCGTCTGGCAGGCGGTTGCGCTGGCTGGATTCCTGGCAGCTGCATACGCAGTGTCGTTCCTGTCGTCACAGGTGATCATTGCCCATTCCGTCGGCTGGTATGCCACCGCGAGCAAGGCCCCGTGGACCCCGCCCGGATGGATGTTCGGGTCCGCCTGGGCACTGCTTTATACGGCCATGGCCATCGCGGCCTGGCTGGTGTGGCGGCAACGGTCCGCGCCCCGCCGCGGCGCCCTGGCGGTCTACGCCGTGCTGCTCCTCGTGAATTTCTCCTGGGCACCGACGTTCTTCGGCATGTATCCGGTGATGGGTTCCGCTGCGCTATGGCTGGCCATGGGATTAATAGTCCTGCATGTCCTGATTGCTGCGGCCGCTGCGGTCCTGTTCGGCTTGGTCAGCAGGACGGCCGGGCTGCTGATGCTGCCCTACGTGTCCTGGATCGTGTTCTCCTCCAGCCTGAACCTGTACGCCGCCGCGCATAACTGACGCCCGAAGGCCCACCAACCGCGCAGAACATCACGCCTCAGGACATCGACTTCTCAGTACATCGATGTCTCCGGGCCGAAGATGAAATCCTTGGCGTGCGCCACGGCTTTCCGGAAAGCGTCATTCCGGAGGGCTACGAGCTGCTCGCCGTCCGCGCTGACCGGTTCCAGGTAGTCCGTCAGCCCGGGCCGGAGCACCCAGATGTCCCCTGCCGGCGGCAGGTAGAAGACGCCGAATGAACGGTGCTCCCTGTCCTCGTCCGTCCAGATAGGGACTACGGCCAGTGCCGCGCCGGTATCGACGTTGATCCACTGTGCCCGGGGAAGCGGCGACTCGTGCGCCTCAGGATCCAGGAACGGTGCGGATCCCTCGCCCCAGCGTTGCTCGAAGCGCTCATGGAATGCTGGAATCAGATGCGACTCATACCGGCGCCATGCGCCCATCGTCTTTCTCCTCACTGCTCGCAGCCGGGGCGCGGGATGTGGCCCGCGATCCGACGGAACGATGGATTAGGCCAACCGTGCAGGCTGCGGGCGGCCCCGAACAATCGGGGCGCCCGCAGCCCGGCACCTAGCTGGCGATCTCCTGCATGTTGTCCTTTGAGTGGGAAATCTCGATCTTCCGCGGCTTTGCCCGTTCGGCCACCGGGATGCGGAGCGTCAGGACTCCGTCGGTGTAGTTCGCCTGCACATTTTCCGTGTCAAGGGTGTCACCGAGGATCAGCTGGCGGCTGAAGACGCCCCGTGGGCGCTCCGATGCGATCAGCTCCACATTTGGCTGCGTCGGGTCCTTCCGTTCAGCCCTGACAGTCAGGACATTCCGTTCGATATCGAGGTCCACCGAGTCCACGTTGACCCCCGGCAGATCAAAAGCGACGACGAACTCGCCGTCTTCCTGCCATGCGTCCATCGGCATGGCTGCCGGCCGTGCCGCCGTTCCGAAAACCTGCTGGGCCAGCCGGTCGAATTCGCGGAACGGGTCCGTACGCATCAACATCATTGTCCACTCCTTCAACGTGAGTCGTATTCTTTCCTGTATCCAGCCCGATGGATTATCTATGGTGCTGGATATAGATTTTTTATAACACCCATGGGAACCTGATGCAACAACAAATTTTCGGAAAGGAGGCAAGGATGGCCGGTCGAGGAACGGCGGCGGGAGTGTATGCGATCTCCGTGGTGGCCGAACTCGTGGGTACCGGGCAGCAGAACATCCGGCAGTACGAGAGACGCGGACTGCTGACGCCGGAGCGTACCGCCGGCGGCACGAGGCAGTACAGCGACAAGGATCTGATGGTCCTGCGCCGGATCGCCGAATTGTTGGAAGAGGGCCTGAACCTGGCAGGAGTGGCCATGGTGCTGGAACTTGAGGCAGACAATGACCGGTTGCGCGCCGAGTTGAAAAGGGCCCGGGCCCGCTGAGGCCCGGGCCGGCCGGATAACCGACGGGGCTCAGTTCTGGCTGGTGTCTTCCGTGGAAAGCGTTCCGGTGATCCGTTCACCCGGCGTGCGGACCGTCCGCCACGTGTCCAGCGCGATGACCGCCCCCAGGACCACCAGCGATATCGAGACCGATGCCATGGTGTCGGTCACCCAGTGATAGCCGAGATAGAGCCTGCTGACGGCGGACAGGAAGATTCCGATCCCGGCCACCACGAAGGCGATCACGGCAGACCCGGAATTTCTTCGGCGCGAAAACACGAGGAACGCCGTGACAAGCAGGAAGTCACTGGCGCCCAGGACGTGTCCGGAGGGGAAGGAAAAAGTGTAGTCCTCGCCGAAAAGCATCAGGTCCACCGGCGGGCGTTCGCGGCCCACCGTGCGGCCGATGATCTGGGCGAGGATGACGCCGGTCAGCATGGCACCGGCGAGCAGGATGGGGCGCCACGCGTGCTTGGCCCTGAACCCCCAGGCCACGGTGATCACGAGGATAATGATCGGCAGCGCGATCGGACCGAAGATGATCGCAAGAAGGATCATGATGGTCGTGAGCGGCTCGCCCCGCAGCGCCAGCAACCAGGACCGGACCGGGGCGTCAAGTTCAGCGGGGCCGCCCTGCTGCAGGACCCCGGCGAGGATGATAACGAAGAGCGCGGTGCCCGCCATCATGAGTGCGACGGCGATGCGGTACAGGTTCCGCCGTGCGGACGGGGTCACGAATCGCTCTTCCACCACGAACTTCTCGTTGAAGGTCCGCCACCATCCGCCTGACTCGTGCACTTGCCCCTGTGTCATCTTCCGCCTCCGCCTTTGCGCCATCGCTTGTGTCTGATTCTGTGCTGGTAATTCCCTGCTGAAGACTATCCCGCCGCCCGGCTGCCGGCGCTCCCGGCGGCTCTTTCGGCTCCGGACATGCCACCGCACCCCGGTCGGCGCAGAAACCGTGCGGCTTTTCCCAGTTGTATGACATTTCCGCAGGTCACCGGGCAGACGCGGGACACTTATAGCCAGAACTGCGTGCAAGCGCTTACACTTAGAACTTGACGGGCCTGCGAACGGGACGCTAGTGTCCAGCAGGTATTGGGGCCCAAGGACTGAACTCCAAGAAAGATATCGCCATGACTGCAGCTTCCAACTCCATCGAGATTAAAGTCGACAACCGAGGTGCGCTGGACGATCGCCTCACGGCGGCCGTGCAGGGACTGCAGGAAATCGCCATGACCGGCGGAACCCACGGCATCCTGATCACCCGGCACGAGCCCGGCCACTACACCGCCGCTCTCTCCGACCAGGTGCCCTTCGGAATGACCCGCGAGCTGATTCACTAACTTCGAATCATGAGGCCGCATGCCACTGACTGACGTGGCATGCGGGGTTCCGGGCGGCTGAGCATGAACTCGCCGCCCGGAACTTACGCCATCGCGGAGACGATCACCAGTCGTGGACCGTTCCGTCGACGAGGCGGTTGTAGGGCAGGTAGGCCTGCTGGTAGGGGAAGGCCGCGGCGGCTTCTTCGTTGAACTCCACACCGATGCCGGGCTTATCGCCCGGGTGCAGGTAGCCGTCCACGAACGTCATGGATTGTTCAAAGACTTCGTTGGTTTTATCCGAGTGCTGCATGTATTCCTGGATCCCGTAGTTATGGATCGCCAGGCCCACGTGCAGCTGCGCGGCGAACCCGACCGGGGAAATGTCGGTGGGCCCGTGGAAGCCGGACTTGATCTGGTACTGCGCGGCGTAGTCCATGACCTTCTTCAGCGGGCTGATCCCGCCGAAGTGCGTCGAGGCGGCCCGGACGTAGTCGATGAGCTGTTCCTTGATGATGGCCTGGTAGTCATAGACGGTGTTGAAGATTTCCCCGATCGCCAGCGGGGTGGTGGTGTGCTGCCGGACCAGGCGCAGCGCTTCCTGGTTTTCGGCCGGGGTGCAGTCCTCGAGCCAGAACAGGTCGTAGGGTTCCAGCGCCTTACCGAGCTTCGCGGCCTGGATCGGGGTCATCCGGTGGTGCCCGTCGTGCAGCAGCGGGATTTCCGGACCGAACTCGTTCCGGACCGCCTCGAACACGCCCGGCAGGTGCCGCAGGTAGGCCCGGGTGTCCCAGTCCTCCTCCAGCGGGAACGCCCCGCGCCCGGCCGGCTCGTAGTCGTAGCGCTCCCCCGAGGCCTGGGCCTGCGCCGCGACCCCGTAGACGGCCTTGATTCCGGGGACCGCGGTCTGGATCCGGATCGACTTGTAACCCAGTTCCAGGTGCTCCCGGACCGAATCAAAGAGCGAGGGAAGATCCGCGCCCGAGGCGTGCCCGTAGGCGCGCAGCCCGTTCCGGGACGCCCCGCCCAGCAGCTGGTAGACCGGCATCCCGGCGAGCTTGCCCTTGATGTCCCACAACGCCATGTCCACCGCCGCGATCGCGGCCATCGTCACCGGGCCCCGCCGCCAGTACGAGGACCGGTACAGGAACTGCCAGGTGTCCTCGATCCGGTGCGGGTCCTTGCCGATCAGCAACTGCGCGACGTGTTCCTTCAGGTACGCGGCCACGGCGAGTTCACGCCCGTTCAGGGTCGCATCCCCGATTCCGGTCACCCCGTCCTCGGTGGTGATCCGCAGGGTCACGAAGTTACGGGACGGGCTGGTCACGAAGACTTCCGCGGCAATGATTTTCACAACAGATCCGTGCTTTCTTGGCTGGTTTGGAGGGGCAGAGGAGGTATGAACTGAGGCTGAATGGAATCAGCGCTGGGTTGTTCCGCCCGGCGTTGTGGCGAGCAGAGCGAGCTCGTCCTGGCGGGGAAGGCCCTCCCAGTCGCCGGACGTGCTGACGGCGAAGGCCCCCGCAAGGGCGCCGCGGTGTAGCCGTCCGGCTACGTCGTCGCCGTCGAGCAGCGCGGCAAGGTAACCGGCGGTAAAAGCGTCCCCGGCTCCAACGGTATCGATACTGGTCACCGGGATGGCAGGGGATTCCCAGCGTCCGTCGGCCGTGTGAACCCCTGCGCCGGACGCGCCCCGCTTGACGACGACTTCCCGGATTCCCCGGTCCACAAGCTCTGCCGCCAAGTCCGTCTCAAGCGCACCGGGTCGCACTTTGTCGGCGTTCCCGCTTACCGGCGTGCCGCCGGCCCCGGAGCGGGGACCCGCGACCACCAGATCGAGCTCGTCGTCGGAGGCGATGAGGATATCGACGTGGCGGGACAGCGGCAGGAGGGCGGCGCGCGCCTCGTCCCTGGACCAGAGTTTGCTCCGATAGTTCACGTCCAGGGAGACCGTCATGCCCTCCTCGGCTGCCCGCGCGGCCGCGTATTCCATGGCCCTTCGGGCGTCCGGGCTGAGGGCCGCGGTGATGCCGGTCAGGTGCACAACCCGGGCGCCTGCGTCCAGCGCCGGTGCCACATCTTCAATGCGCAGCGTGGAACCCGCCGAGTTTGTGCGGTAGTAAAAGGCCCGGCTGACATCTGCCGTCCGTTGTTCAAGGAACATTACGCCGGTGCTCCGGGCGGCGTCCTCCCGGTGGTAAAGACGGACACCCTCGGACCGCAGCTGACGGAGGATGAATTGGCCGTGCGGGTCCGCACCCACCACTCCCGCCCATGCCACGCGGTGGCCCAGCCGGGCGACCCCGACGGCGACGTTGGATTCAGCGCCGGCTACGTGCATGCCCAGGCTTCCGCCGGCGGACAGCGGACCGGCGGACCGGAGCGAGACCATGGACTCGCCGAAGGTCAGCAAATCCGACGCCGGGCTCATAACTGCTCCACGTGTGCGAGGCTGTGTTCCGCGCGGCAGCCGGCGTGTTCCGCCGCGAGCGCCACGAAGGCCTGCGCCCGTTCCCGGAGCGCGGACAGATCCCCTCCCGAGGCCGCGTCACCGATCAGCGGTCCGCCGGGCCCGACGGCGACGGCACCGGCCGCCCAGAACTCGGGGGCCTCGGCGAGGCCCACCCCTCCGACGGCAATGAACGGGATCTGCGGAAACGGATCGCGCAAAGCTTTGAGGTATGACGGCCCTCCGACGGAAGCCGGGAAAAGCTTGACCGCAGTGGCTCCGCGGGAGATGGCCTCATACGCCTCGCTTGGCGTCAGCGCACCGGCAAGTACCGGCATCCCGAGGCTGACGCCGGCGTCAATGGATTCGGCGAGGGCCGGGGTGACGATGAACTGCCCGCCTGCTGCAACGACGTCGTGCACGTCCTGCCTTGTCAGTACGGTGCCGGCCCCGACCAGGCACCCGTCCGGGGCGGAGGCGCGGACTTCGGCGATGGCGGCGAGCGCGTCCGGTGTTGTCAACGCGATCTCGACGTAGCGGAAGCCCTCCTCCATAACGGCGAGTGCGGCGCGGGCAGCAGCCCGGCCGTCAGTGCCGCGGACGATTGCCAGGAGCCGGGATCCGGCGAGCCCGGTCAGGAACGTTTCAGTGCTCATGTGGTTCACCATTCTGCGAAAGAGCCGTCGGGATGCCGCCAGACCGGGCCGCGCCACGCGTGGCCGCGCTTGTCGGCGGCACGGACCACGGCCTCGTCGATTTCGATGCCCAGACCCGGGCCGGTGAGGCGTTCGATGTGCCCGTCCACGAACTTCAGCGGGGTCTTGTCCACCACGTAGTCCAGTACTTCCGCGCCCTGGTTGTAGTGGATGCCGATGCTTTGTTCCTGGATCAGGAAGTTCGGGGTGGCAAATCCGACCTGCAGGCAGGCGGCCAGCGCCAGCGGGCCAAGCGGGCAGTGCGGCGCCAACTGAACCTCATAGATCTCGGCCAGCGAGGCGATCTTGCGGACCTCGGTGATGCCGCCCGCGTGGGAAAGATCCGGCTGTGCCACGGCAATGCCTGCCTGGAGGGCGGGCAGGAACTCCTGCCGGCTGTAAAGGCGCTCTCCGGTGGAGACCGGCGTCGTGGTGGAAGCGGTGAACTCGCGCAACAGGTGCGTGTTCTCCGGGACCACCGGTTCTTCGAGAAAGAAGGGCCGGTAAGGTTCCAGCAGCGGCGCCACCCGCCGGGCATTGGCCAGGCTGAAGCGGCCATGGAAGTCGACGGCGACGTCGCGGTGCTCACCGAGGACCTCACGCGCCGCCGCCACGCGGCGGACGACGCCGTCGAGCTCGGCGACGGAGGCAATGGGGCTCATCCGGCCGCTCGCGTTCATCTTTACGGCAGTGAGTCCCACCTCCAGCTGCGCGCTGATCTGATCGGCCACCTCGTTCGGTTCGTCCCCGCCCACCCAGCCGTACATCCGGATTCGGTCTCGGACGTGGCCGCCGAGGAGCTGGTGGACGGGAGTGTTGAAGTGCTTGCCGGCGATGTCCCAGAGGGCCTGGTCAAGCCCGGAGACGGCGCTCGCGAGGATGGGGCCGCCGCGGTAGAAGGAGCCCTTGGTCATCACCTGCCAGTGGTCCTCGATCCGAAGGGCGTCGTTGCCGATGAGGAGTTCGGAGAGCTGGTCGACGGCGGTGCGCACGGTTTCGCTGCGCCCCTCGCAGCTGGCTTCCCCCCAGCCGACAATTCCGCTTTCGGTTTCGATCCGGACGAAGAGCCAGCGCGGCGCGACGAGGAAGGTTTCAATTCTGCTGATGAGTGTCATGTGCGGCTCAGCCCTTGGTTGCGCCGGCGGTCATGCCGGAGACGATGTACTTCTGCGTGAAGAGCGCAATGACCATGATGGGAACAGTGACCACCATGGCGGCCGCCATGAGTCCGCCCCAGTCGATGCTGGCGTAGGAGACGAAGTCGAAGATCGCCACCGGCAAGGTCTTTGTCTTGGAGCCGGAGAGCACAAGGGCGAACATGAAGTTGTTCCAGGAGAAGATGAACGAGAGGATCCCTGCGGTGGCCATGCCGGCGACCGAGAGCGGCAACGTAATGCGGCTGAAGGCCCCGATCGGAGTCAGACCGTCCACCTGGGCGGATTCCTCCAGCTCCAGCGGCAGGGAATCGAAGTAGCTCATCATGATGTAGACGATCAGCGGGAGCGCAACGAACATGTGGCTGAGGATCAACACCCCGAACCCGCCGACCATTTTCAGGTTGGAGAAGACGTAGTACCAGGGCACCAGCAACGAAACGCCGGGAATGATGCGGGCCATCAGGACCACCAACGCAGAGCGGTGCATCGTGAAACGGCTCATCGCGTAGGCTGCCGGCACGCCGAGGATCAGGGACAGCACCGTGGAGGTGAATGCCACCCAGAAACTGTTGAAGATAAACACGAAGTAGTTGTTGCGTTCCAGGACATTGGCGTAGTTCTCGCCCGTGGGCGTGAAGATGAACGACTTTGCGGTGTCATAGATATCCACGTTGGTCTTGAGGGAGGCCAGCAGCATCCAGAACAGCGGGGCAACGAGGAATAGCACCACGGCAACCAGCGCCACGACGCGGAAGACCTTATAGGCACTCGTACGGGCGGGCTTCCGGCGGGCCGGGACGGGCCGGGGTTCGGCGCTGGAGGTCCGGGGTTCGGTCAGGACGGTCATTTGCTTACCGCTTTCTTGCGCATGGTCAGCAGCCACATCGTGCCGATGATGATCATGAAGAACAGGATGAGCACGGCTGAAGACAATCCGTACTGGTTGTAGTCAAAGCTCAGCCCGTAGGCGTAGACATTGAGCGTCTCGACTTCGTGGAAGGATCCGCCGCCCTTGCCCTTGGTGGCATAGAGAATGTCGAAAGTCTTCAGGGCGTCGATGCCGCGCAGCAGGATGGCGACGATAACGGTCGGCATCATGAGGGGCAGGGTGATGAAGAAGAAACGCTGGAAGGCGTTGGCTCCATCCATCCTCGCCGCTTCGTCGGGTTCCTCGGACAGCGAGGTGAGTCCGGCGAGGAGGATCAGCACCACCATCGGGGTCCACTGCCACACGTCCATGAAAATTGTGGTTCCGAGGGCGGTGTCCTGGCCGGAGAGCCAGGGCTGGGGCGCGATGCCGAGCATGCCCAGCAGTTGGTTCGCGAAGCCGATGTTGGGGTCGAAGATCAGCCGCCACATCATGCCCACAGCCACCGGGGTGGCAACAAGCGGCAGCAGGATCGCGACGCGGACCCACTTTTCGCCGCGGAACGGACGCCACAGCAGCAGCGCGATGCACATGCCGAGGACGACTTCGCAGGTCAGTGCGACGCCGGTGAAGGTAAGGGTGCGGCCGACGGCCGGCCAGAAGCGCTCCGTATCGGAGAGGACCGTCAGGTAGTTCTGCAGGCCGACGAACTCGGCGGCGGCACGGACGGAGCCCTGCGAATCGGTCAGGCTCAGGAAGAGGGTCCAGGCCAGGGGGAAAATGATCAGAACGCCAACGAAGATCATCGCGGGGGCCGCGAAGAGCCATTTGCGGTGCCGGTTGGCCCAGGCGGAGAAGTTCTCGCGAGCTCCGGTCCTGCGGACGTCGCGACGGGAGGGCGCGTTGCGGGGAGGGGTCAGTACAGACATGGTTCACCTAAGGAGTCGGGGGTGAAGAGGTGAGGCGGTTACACCGGGACAGCCGCGCCGCGGCTGTCCCGGTGTACGGTGACTACTTCTTTTCGCTGTCCAGGAACTCCTGGAAGGCATCGTTGGCCGCATCAGCCGCGGCTGCGGCGTCGGCTCCGGTGATCGATGAGACGATCGGACCGCCAACGATTTCGCGGGCCTTGCCTACCGTGATGACCTGGGGGCGGTCATGGCCGACGCCGGTTTTGGCGCTGGCGGAGATGGCCTCGGCCAGGTCCTTGGGGTAGGTGGACGTTCCGGCGGGGTCGGCCCAGACGGAGGCGCGGGGGCCCGGTACGCCGGCTTTCTGCGCTTCGAGGGTACGGGCCTTGCTTGTGGCCCACTCAATGAACTTCCAGGCGTTGTCCTGGTTGCTGGATGCCTCATTGACGGCCAGGCCCCATGACGGAATGTTGTACGGCTTGGATCCCGCCGGACCGGCAGGGAGCGCGGCAAAGCCGACAGTGTCCGCTACTTTGGACTTGGCCGGGTCCGTGGCGTTCTTGTACAGCGAGTCGGCCTCGGTGTAGAAGGCCGCCTGGCCCTGGGTGAAGATGGCCATTGCTTCCGGCCAGCTCATATCTGTGCTGACGTTCTGCGGGCCGTAGTTCCTAATCAGGCCACCGTAGTACTCGTAGGCCTTTTTGGCTTCGTCGGTGCCGACGGCGGACTTGCCGTTTTCGTCGGTGAAGTCGCCGCCGAAGCTGTACAGGAAGCTGGAGAACTGGGTGACGGCGGCGGACTTGCCGGTGCGGGCCACAAAGCCGGCAATATCAGGGGACGACTCGGAAATTTTCTTGGCTGCGGCCTGGAGCTCATCCATGGTCTTGGGCACTTCGATGCCGGCGGCCGCGAGCAGGTCCTTGCGGTAGTAAAGGACCTCGCGTTCGGTGATGATCGGAACGCCTACGACCTTGCCGTCGACGGTGCTGGCCTTGACCGGACCGTCCTGGTAGTCCTTCCAGTCCCAGTCTGCGTCTTGGGACACCTTGGTCGTCAGGTCGGCGAGGTAGCCGTTCTTGGCGAATGACTTCCCTTCCTGGAGCGGCCGGTACATCATGACGTCAATCTCGTCGCTGCCGGCGTTGAGCTTGACGTTGTACTGGTCCGAGAGCTGGTCTTCGCCAAGTTGCGTGAGTTCGACCGTGAGGCCGCTGGACTTTTCGAATTCCGGAATCGCAGCCTTGATGCCTTCGGTCCAGACGTGGTTGGCGAGCGTGACCCGGACTGTTCCGGACTCTTTGGCGTCGCTGCTGCCGCTGGCCCCACCACAGGCGGTCAGCCCCACCGACAGGGCGGCGGTGACGGCCGCGTACTTTAGAAATGAATGCCGCTTCATTACGACTCCCTCGTTCTTCGGGCCGGGCATCAGATCCCAGCCGCCTGCAAATGCGTCTTTACATCTGCTCTGGGAGAGAGCTTAGAGAAATAAAGCATACTTAAACAACCCCCTTGCGCCGATGAGTATGATTTATTTATGAAAACTCCAAAGACGGAGACTCCTGCTGATCTGCACACGGTGCTGGTCCAGAATCTGGGGATCGCTATTGCCGAGGGAACCCTGGCGCCGCACTCGGTCCTGCGCCTCGATGAGCTGGAAGCCCGGCACAAGGTGTCCCGTTCGGTGGTGCGGGAAGCCACACGGGTACTCTCCTCCAAAGGCATGCTGGAGTCGCGCCGTCGACTCGGCACAGTGGTGCAGCCGGAGGAATGCTGGAACGCCTACGATCCCCAGGTCATCCGCTGGCGCCTCGCGTCGTCCAAGCGGTTGGAGCAGTTGCAGGCGCTGAACGAACTCCGCGGAGCCATCGAGCCTCAGGCCGCGAGGCTGGCGGCCGGGCGTGCCTCCTGGGATGTCGGCAGCGATCTCGTGTCACTGGCCGCGCGGCTGTGGGCTGCCGGGCAGCGCGGGAACCAGGACGAGTTTCTCCAGCTGGACATCGAATTCCACGCCGCGGTGCTCCGAGCCTCCGGAAACCCGATGTTCTCCCAGCTGAACAACCTCGTAACAGAGGTTCTGACCGGGCGCACCCAACACGGCCTCATGCCGCATCTGCCCCAGCACGAGGCCCTGCAGCTGCACGTGGATGTGGCCAATGCCATCCAGCGCGGCGAGGCCAACGCGGCCCACACCGCCATGAGCCGAATCGTGGAGCAGTCCAGCGAGGAGATCGGCGATATCTGGTCCAGTCACCTGAAGGGTACGCCGCGTACCGGGTCTTGACTGCGCCGCACCTAAACACAACGCGGGGTCACTTTTCGCCCATCCTGGTGTTCCGGATGGGCGAAAAGTGACCCCGCGTTGCTTTGGCTAGCGGCCGCCCTCGATCTTCCGGCTCCGCTGTTCCTGCGCCATCGGCCCGTACGGATAGACGCCGACGCGCGGCTGGCTCGCCTCGGTCAAGCGCTCCGTCTCCTCCGCGGTGAGCCGCAGGTCAGCGGCAGCGAGATTGTCCTTGAGCTGCTTCGTGGTGCGTGCGCCCAGGATCACCGACGTGACGGCCGGGCGGTCCGCCAACCACGCAAGCGCCACCTGGGATGGGCTGACACTGTGCCGACCGGCGATCTCCTCAACCTCATCGATCACGTCCCAAGTCCTGGGGTCAGCGTTGCGTGCCTTCCACGCCTCCATGCCTCGCTCCGGGTTCTCACCCAGGCGGGTGGCGCCGGTGGGCGGCTGGTCGCGCTTGTATTTGCCGGAGAGCCAGCCGCCGCCCAGCGGAGACCAGGGCAGCAGCCCGATGTTGGCGTCAAGGGAAGCCGGCACGATTTCCTGCTCGATGTCCCGGACCAGCAGGCTGTACTGCGGTTGCAGGCTGACGGGGGCGCTCCAGCCGTGGGCTCGCGCCACGTGGACAGCCTTGGTCAGTTGCCATCCGAGAAAGTTGGAGAAACCGTAATACGCAATCTTGCCGCTGCTGACGGCGTCGTGCAGGAAGCGCAGCGACTCCTCCAGCGGTGTGATCGGATCCCAGGCGTGCAGCTGGTACAGGTCGACCTGTTCCACGCCGAGCCGGCGCAGCGAGTCGTCGAGGGCCCGGGTGAGGTGCCGCCGGGAGGTGCCGACGTCGTTCGGGGCGGCTCCCATGGGGAAACGGCCTTTCGTCGCGATGACTGCTGTGTCCCTGACCTCCGGCCGATCAGCGAGCCAGCGACCGATGATTTCCTCGGACACTCCCCTGCTGTAGACGTCGGCGGTGTCAATGAAATTGCCGCCGGCCGCGAAGTAGTCATCGAGGATGGCATGGGACTGCTCTTCGCTGGCCTCCGCGCCGAAGGTCATGGTGCCGAGCGCGTAGTTGGAGACGACAGCTCCGCTGTTGCCCAGTGTGCGGTATTGCATGCTCGTCCTCAGTCTTCCGTGGGAGTGGTGCGGTTCGAGTGGTAGGTCCGCCAGCTGTGCTCGGGGGCGAAGCCGAGGAGGCGCTTGGCCTTGTCGATCGAGAGCATGGTCTCGTGCTCGCCGAGATCCTTGACCACCTTGACGTCGGGGAAGACCTCCGCCGCGAGGCTGGCGCTGGAGCGGCTCATCACGGTGTCCTCGTTGGCGATGATGAAGGCCTCGAAGCCTGGCTGGCCGTGTTCCAGGGCGCGGGCCACGGCCTGGGCGCCGTCCCGGCCGTCGATGTAGCCCCACAGGTTCCATTTGCGCAGCATGGCGTCTTCGTCGAAGGACGGGAACTCGTCATAGTCTTCCGGGTCCATGACGTTGGAGAACCGCAGTCCCGTGATGCTGAGCTCCGGGTCCCAGCGCGTGAGCTGGATAGCCATCTGCTCTTCGAGGTGCTTGACCAGGGAATACGTGCTTTCCGGGCGGGCCGGGTACTCCTCGTCAACCGGGATGTAGGGCGGGTCGATGTCGAACGGCAGTCCCAGCACCGTCTCGCTGGAGGCATACACAATTTTCTTGATCCCGGCACGGCGGGCTGCCTGGAACACGTTGTAGGTGGACTGCATGTTGTTCTCGAACGTCGCGGCATCCGGGGCATGGCCCGGCGCCGGGATCGCGGCCAGATGCACCACGGCGTCAAAGCCGTCGTGCCGGTCCTCCAGCCCCTGGAAAACGTCCGCAACCTGGCCGTAGTTGCGCAGGTCCACCTCGGTGAATCCGCGGCCGCGGGCGCCGACCCGGTCCAGGTTGGTGACCTTATGGCCGTCGTCGGTAAGCCTCCGGACAACGTTCCGGCCCAGCTTTCCACTTCCTCCGGTTACAGCAATTCGCATCAAGAACTCCTCTGGTGGTTTTCGTCCTTCCACCCTAGGGGCGGCAAGAGGGGCTGCCCAGCCCTGGGGCTGGCCCTCTGCGTCCTAGGAACATCCGGCGCACTCATCGGTTGAAGCTGCCGCGACCGTCAGCGGGACCGGAGTGCCGTTTGGCCCTAGGCAGCGTGTGGCGGGGAGAGAAAGCTGAGGCCATGAACGATCAACGGATTGTTGTGGGCGTGGACGGTTCCGAGTATTCGACGTCGGCGCTGCGGCTCGCCGGTCGCATGGCCTCCAGCCTGAACGCGCCACTGCAGGTGCTCACGTGCCTGGGTACGTCGGACTTCTTCCTGGCATCCCACCTTCCCGAAGACAGCACCCCCAACGCGACGCAACTCGAAGAGACCGCCAAGATCCAGGTCGAGCAGGCCCTGGAACGGGCGTTCGGCAGTGCACGCCCGGAGAGGCTAAGCCGGGTCGTGAGGTTCGGGGCTCCCGCCAAGGTCCTGATCGAGGAGAGCGAGGATGCGCAGCTGCTGGTGGTCGGCCGGCGCGGGCGCGGCGGTTTCCTGTCGCAGGTCATGGGTTCGGTCAGCGGGGCGTGCGCGGCGCACGCCCGATGCCCCGTGCTCGTGGTGGGCTCGAACCCGGATGAAAAGCCGGCCTGACCCGGCTTTTCGCGGGCCGCGCGATCAGCTGCTACCGGCCTCGTCGCCGGCAATTTCCTTCAGGGCTGCACGCAACCGGGCACCGGCGTCATCGGCGACCTCACGCACCTCCGGACTGTCACTGAGCCGGACCATGGTTTGCGGATCGATTGCCTCGACTGTCGTCTCGGTTGCCCCGGTTCCGCGGCGCACCACGACGTTGCAGGGCAGGAGCGCCCCCAGCTCCGGCTCGGCCGCCAAGGCGCGGCGGGCAAGCTGGGGATTGCAGGCACCCAGAATGACGTAGTCGCCCACCTCTGTACCGGCTTCTTCGCCGAGCTTGGCGTTGAAGGCCGAACGGATGTCGATTTCCGAGAGAATTCCGAAGCCCTGGGCGCCAAGCGCTTCGCGGGTCTTTTCCACGGCATCGTCCCAGCTCAGCGCGACGACGGCGGTGTAGGTATAGCTCATGAGTCACTCCTTCGGGTAGGTCTCGGCGGGTGGCATCAAGTGCCGGACGAACCAGTCCCTCGCGAGAATGGCCGCCGCGGCCAGCGTACCGGTTTCCTCGAAAAGATGGGTGGCGCCCTGGACTACGGCCAGTTGGTTTGGGCAGTGCAGCAGTGCTCTGGCACGGCGGTTGAGCTCCAGGACCTGATAGTCGAAGCTGCCCACAATCAGCAGTGTCGGTGCCGTCACTTCCGGTAGCCGTGGACCGGCCAGGTCCGGCCGCCCGCCGCGGGACACCACCGCGGCCGCCCGGGCAGAAGGCTCGGACGCCGCCCACAGCGCCGCAGCCGCGCCTGTGCTCGCACCGAAGTAGCCGATAGCGCACGAGGCCGTGTCCGCCCTGCCCGCCAGCCAGCCCGTGGCAGCGGACAGCCGCCGGGCCAGGAGCTGGATGTCAAAGACGTTGGCACGGTTGTGTTCCTCCGCCGGGGTAAGCAGGTCCAGCAGCAGCGTCCCGAGTCCTGCCTGCTGGAGCACCCCGGCCACGTACCGGTTCCGCGGGCTGTGGCGGCTGCTGCCGCTGCCGTGCGCGAAGAGGACCACGCCGCGGGCCGGGACCGGCAGGTGCAGGTGGCCTTCCAGCCGCACCTCGCCGCACGGAATCTGGACCTCCTCCTCAAGGTCGGCGGCACGCCCCGTCCCGGTGACCCGGGCCGCCGGGCCAGGATCCTTCAGCCGTTCGGCTGCCCGGTCAAGCAGCTGCACTACTTCGTCATCCTCGGTCGGGGAAAAGTCACGGTAGTGGTATCCGACGGCGGTGAACTGCGGCGGCGTGGACAGGCAGACAACCTCGTCCGGTTCGCCCATGTCCGCCAAGTCCGCCAGCGTCTCCGCCGGGGCCACCGGCACCGCCAGGATCACGCGCGCTGCACCTTGCTGCCGGGCGATCCGGCAGGCCACCCGGGCGGTGGAGCCGGTAGCGATCCCGTCGTCGACAATCAAAGCGGTGCGTCCGGTCAGGTCCAATCGGTTCCGGCCCCTCCGGAACCGGGCCACCCGGTTTTCCAGCACGGCCCGCTCATGATCCTCGACAGCTTCAAGTTCGCTTTCGTCGACCCTGGCCCGGGAAAGCACCCGGTTGTCCAGGACCCGCGCGCCGCCTTCTCCGATGGCTCCCATCGCGAGTTCGGGCTGGTACGGAAGTCCCAGCTTCCGCACCACGATCACATCCAGCGGTGCGTCCAGTGCCGCAGCGACTTCGAAGGCGACCGGAACCCCGCCCCGTGGCAGTCCCAGAACCACGACGTCCTCGCCGCGCAGCTTGCTGAGCCGCCGGCCCAACTGTCGACCGGCGTCAACCCTGTCCTCAAATTTGCTCATCGGTATGGCTTTCCGGTGGAAACCTCGGCCGCACGCCTCATCCGGCCGACCCAACCCCACGCCGTGCGGGATGCGGAACCGCAACCGGGCGTCCGTCCCTCCCCACTATCCGCTCATCACCGGGGGCGGATGAGGGCCTAAGTGCCCGGTTTGTGCGCCGCGAACCGGCCACGGCCACGGGCCCCCAGACGCGGTGCGGTTGTTGGAACGCTGAAGCGGGCCGCCCGCCGGCCGATGTGGTGGTCCCGGCGCCGGGTTCCGGCCCGCGGCGGGATAGCAGTCAGCTGCTGCTGCGCCTCACGGGAAAAGAACCAGTGTTTGGCGGACTCCACTAGCACCAGATACCCGGCGGCCATGCCCAGGAGCGCCAGGAAGAACGGCACGGGCAGCGGATCAAAGCCCAGAACTCCGGCCAGCGGGGAGAGCGGGAAGAATACGCCGAGCCCGATTACCGCCAGGGCGGCGCCAAGCAGGCCGGCCGACGGCCTACTCCGGAAAAAGGGGATCCTCCGGGTTCTGATGACAAAGATGATCAGTGTCTGGGTGACCACGGACTCGATAAACCAACCTGCCCGGAACTCGCCCGGCGCGGCGTTAAAGACGAACAGCATCAGTGCGAACGTGGCGAAGTCGAAAAGCGAGCTAATGGGTCCGAAGACGACCATGAACCGCCGGATGAATGCGATGTTCCAGTGGGAGGGGGCCACTAGCTGCTCCTCGTCCACCCGATCCCCCGGGATCGCCAGCTGGCCCGAGTCGTAGAGAAGATTGTTCAGCAGGATCTGTCTGGGCAGCATCGGCAGGAAGCTCAGAACCACCGACGCGGTCGCGGCGCTGACCATATTGCCGAAGTTGCTGGAGGTGCCCATCAAGACGTATTTGATGGTGTTGGCAAAGATCCTACGCCCTTCGACGACGCCGTCGGCGAGGACGCCCAGATCCTTGTCCAGCAGCACGATGTCGGCGGCGTCCTTGGCTACGTCGGTGGCGCTGTCCACGGAAATGCCAATGTCAGCGGCGTGCAGCGCCAGTGCATCGTTGACGCCGTCGCCGAGGAAGCCCACGGCCCCGCCGTCCTGCCTCAACAGGCGGACTATCCGGGCTTTTTGCTCGGGCGAGACCCGCGCGAAGATGCTGGCTGCCCGCACCTTCGAGCTCAATTCCGTATCGCTAATTTCGTCCATATCGGCGCCGGTAATGGTGCCGCCCGACATGAGCCCCAGATCCTTGCACACCCTTTCGGCGACTCTGGGGTTGTCTCCCGTTGCGACTTTGACGGTGATGCCCAGGGCCGCCAACTTCTTCAACGACGCCCGGGCGTTGGACTTTGGCTGGTCCAGAAACACCAGAAATCCCGAAAGCTCTAGGTCCCGCTCGGCCTCCGGGGTCAATTCCAGCAGCCCCTCGGCAGGACGGCCAGCGACTGCCACGACGCGGGATCCGGCGTCGAAAAGTTCATTCAGCATCTGCCGGATTCCAGCCGGCGTATCGACGCACAGGTCCAGGATGTCCTCCGGCGACCCCTTGGTGACCACGCGGACCGTCCCGCCGTCCCGGATCAGCACCGTGGTCCTTCGTCGGAGATGATCAAAAGCAATCGTGCCGAGGCGCTCATAACGTGACGGGTCAAACGCCCCGGCCTCGGGCGAGTCCCATAATGCTGCGTCCAACGGGCTCAGACCTGATACGGACACCGGCGCGGCGGAATAGTCGGCTTCCGTAGCGAGTAGGCCCTGGGTGAAGAGCTGGCCGGCGCTCATGTCCGCCCCGACCGGCAAGGCTGTGGTGAAGCTGATCTGTCCCTCCGTCAGGGTCCCGGTCTTGTCAGTGACGAGAAGGTCAATATCGCCGAGGTCCTCGATGCAGACCAGCCGCTTCACCAGTACCCGGCGCTTGGCCAGTCGCCGGGTCCCCGTGGCCAGGCTGGTGCTGACCACCGCAGGTAGCAGTTGCGGGGTTATCCCGACGGCGATCGCGAGCGAGAACAGCAGCGACTCGATCATCGGCCGCTGAAGCAGCAGGTTGGCCAGGAAGATGAACGAGGTCAGGACGACTGCAACTTTCAGGAGCAGGAAGGAGAAGCGTTTTAGTCCCCGCTGGAACTCGGTCTCCGGCTGTCGTTCGCCCAGGCCCAGGGCAATCCGGCCGAATTCAGCCCGGCGTCCGGTGGCAACTACCACCGCGGTGCAGTTGCCGGACTGGATGACCGTGCCCATAAAGATGCAACTACTCAGGTCTCCGAGCGTCGCCCCGCCTTGCACCTGTTCCGGGTTCTTTCCCGCGGGCATGGATTCCCCGGTCAGGATGCTCTCATCACATTGCAGGTTTTGCGCGGCCAGGAGGCGCATGTCGGCCGGTACGACGGCGCCAAGGCCCAGTCGCACTATGTCGCCCGGTACCAGGGCGGTGACCTCGGTCTCCCTCGCACCCCCGTCGCGGATCACCACCGCCCGGTGCGTGACACGCGAATGCAGGGCCTCGGCAGCACGTTCGGCCCGGAACTCGTTGCCGAATCCCAATCCGACGCTCACCATCAGGATTATCCCGATGACGATCGAGTTGGTGGCGTCGCCCAGAAACGCCGAAAGCGCCGCCGTGAGGAGCAACAGGATCAGGATGGGGCTGCGCAGCTGCCGGCCCAGCACCGTCCAGGCGTTGGCCCGGTGGGTCCGGACTGCGTTCGGGCCGACCGCGTCAAGGCGTCTCTTCGCTTCCGCGGACGAAAGACCGTGCTCGCCCGAACCCAACTGCTGCAGCACTGCTGGTCCGGCGATCCGCGCGGCATCGGCGAGGTCCATCGGGCGGGAGGGCGACTCCCCGACGTCGGGGTTAGGCATGCGGAATCCGTTCACATAGTGAAACTACGCATCATCCTACGGAGTCGTGCGCCCTCCGAACCGTGCCGGAAGTCCCCCGTCAGCGGCGGCCGCGGCGGTGCGGTGGAATCCGGCTCTGTAGTGAGGCCTCGACGTCGAGGCAGCGAGCCTGAAGGTTGTCACGTTCAGCGGCCGTGTAGTCGACGGTCTTCATCGTCTCACGCAGCTCACTCAACTGTGTCTGGATAGCGCCCCGGTGACGACCGGCGTTGTCGCGCCACGCAAGCTCCTGCAGCAAGGTGACGATGCGTTCGACGACCTCCGGGTCCTGGATCCCGTACCGCCGGGCCTGCGCCAGCGACAGCTCTAGAAGGGATGCAAAGCCCGGCAGCGCGAGGATGGCCCGGGCGGTTCCGTCCTCATCGGCCAGGATCCGGTCCCGCATGTCACGATCCACGAGCAGGCACAAGAGGCTCGAGAGGTGCGCCAGGACGTGGACCGCCGTCGTCGGGTCGTTGATCCCCGGTGAGAGGGCCCGCGCTGCCACATCGGCAAGCTGGCGGAAGCCATAGGCGGGATCCTGGGCGGTAGTCCGTTCAAAACCGGTGCCGACGGCCCGGCGGATGGCCGCTTTCAAGTCCGTGATTTCTTCGTCGCTGAACTGGTCCCGCCGGTCGTCGGGCCATACCGTGGCAAACGGCACGCCGGCAATGAGTGACGAGCCGGGATCGACGTCGATCCGGATGATGGCCCGCGCCTTTTTGGCGGCACCGACCAATATCTGCGGATCGACGGAGGTCAGGAACCCGGAGGAGTCCGCCTCGATCGGGACGGCCGTCGCAACGGCCCGGGGATCGGGCAGCCGGCCAGGCGGGTCTTCCGGGTACACCACGTTGATGGTCTCAATCGTTTCGGCCTGTACTTTCCGCATCATGGTCTCCACCCGGATCTCCCGGGTGAGGTGGGCCAAGAACAGGACGAGGCCGACGACGCTGGCGATGGCCAAGACGAACGCCACGGTCACCGCGACGTCCGGGACAAATTCGCTTTGCTGGTCGGCGGCGGTCCGGATTGTCCGAAGCACCGTCAGGGAGTAGGCGAACGTGCCGAGGAAGAGCGCCAGGGTCCAGTGCACAAAACGGTCGCTGGTGAATGTCCGCAGCAGCCGCGGCGAAAACTGGCTGCTGGCCAGCTGCAGGGAGACCACTGTCAAGGAAAAGGTCAGCGATGTCACGGTGATGAGGGACCCGGAAATGGCCTGCAACACCGCGCGCGCCGCGTCGGGTCCGCCGCCGAAAAGGTACGCCCTGATCGCCGTCGGAATGTTCTCGTCGTAGGCGCTGTCCAGGCTGGGAAGCCAGATGCCCAGGAAGACGGCCAACGCCACGGCCACGGCGGGTATCGGCCAGAGCAGCGAGCGGAACGCCTCCCTGACTACACGGAATCTGCCCCTCATGGCTTGGCCTCCTGGTTTGTCGATTCAGATGTACTGTTCCGTCGGCTCACGGCCCACCACTGGGCCAAGAAGATCACCAAAGCGACTGTCGCCGCAACCCCGACCGTCAACAGATCCTGCCCGAGCTTGACGAAAACGAACGGCACCACCACCGCGATGTCCAGGAGAATCGCGACCACGGGGATCCATCGTCTCGCACCGATATCCCGGCTGAGATGCCGGATGACCCCCACATGCACGGCAACATCCATGCTGATATAGAGCAGCGCCCCCAGCGCCGCAATCTGGCTCAGGTCGAAAAATACTGTCACAAGAATAGCCAGGCCGGCCGTGATGAGCAGCGGCTCATGCTTGAGGTCCCCGGGCAACCCCGGCGCCTGCTTCATGTCCTGGAGCATCGCGTAAAGCCTGGACACGGCGTAGATGCTCGCCAGCAGGCCTGACAGGGTCGCCACCACGGCCAGAGCAATCGTCAGTCCGACGCCCCACGCGCCGAAGAGCGGCTCCGCGGCTTCGGCGAGCGCGTAGTCCCGGGCCTCGACGATCTCCGGAACGGTGAGGGCGCCGGTCACGGAGACTGTGAGCAGCAGGTAGATGGCGGTACAGAGCGAAAGGGCAATGATGATGGAGCGGCCGATGTTCTTTTTCGGCTCCCGTATGTCACCGCCCTGGTTGGTGATGGTGGTGAACCCCTTGTAGGCCAGGATGCACAGCGTGGTGCCGGCGAGGAACCCCAGCGCACCTTGCTCCGGTGCCTGCCCGGAGCCCCCGGTGAGCGCTTTCCCCAGCGAGGATGCGCCTGCCGCCACGAGGCCCGCGATGGCCAGGGCGGCGATGCCGAGGATCTTCACTGCCGCGGTCACGGTCGCGGACCGTTCCACGACCTGGTTGCCCACCAGGTTCACGACGGCGGCCAGGGCTATCGCTGCGACGCCCAGGGCCGGCACCAACAGCGTCGAATCCTGCAGCCCGAACGGGCGCAAAAGGTACGTGCCGAACGTCCGGGCCAGGAGGCTTTCGGCGATCACCATGGATACGTACATGAACAAGGAGAAGGATCCCGCAATGACGCCCGGCCCGTACGCGTCTTTGAGCAGCATTGCGATGCCGCCGGAGGACGGGTTCGCGCCGGAATACTTCACGTAGGAGTAGGCGCTGAACGCCACGACGACGGCGCCGGCCAGGAACGCTGCGGGCACGAACCCGCCGGCCAGGCCCGCGACCTGGCCCACCAGGGCGAAGATCCCGGCCCCGATCATGACGCCGGTGCCGAGAGAGACGGACCCTGCCAGGGATAGTTTCTTATCGTCAGCCATGGTCGGGCAGTCTACCGCCCCGTAGGAAACGAGTCCCCCCGGGCTTAGTCCGACCTCTTGTCCCGCTCGTCGAATTCCTCGTCCAGGTCGTAGTGCCGGAATTCGGTTTCAGGATGGGGTTCGCCGTCGGCGACATACTCGTAATCGAGCTGGCGCTGGACCTGGCTGTCCAGGATCTGCAGTTCCTTGTCTGCGATTTTGCTCAGGTCTTCCGGGAACTCATCCTGCGGAGTGAGGTGCAGCTTCTCGGTCATGGGGTGCCTCTCCTGGCCGGACGGCGTGGGTCCGTTTGTGCGGCGTGCCGGTCACCTTCAGGATATCCCGCCCGGCCCCTGTCGAGCCGTGCGCAGCCGCGCCAATTTGATGGCCTAATTTCCGGGGAGCTGGGCTGAAATGTCGGATTGGGCGCGGACCATCGAAGTGGGTCGCATCGCGGGCGCTAGGCCGACTCGGGCGTGATATTGATCAGCCAGGTCACGCCGAACTTGTCGGTGCACATACCGAAAACGGCACCCCACGGGGCGCTCTCCAGCGGCATGGCCACCGTTCCGCCGTCCGCCAGCTTGTCGAAGTAGCCGCGGAGTTCATCCTCTTCGGTCCCGCTCACGGAGACGGAGAAGTTATTTCCGGCGGTGTAATCCATGCGGTTGGGCGTGTCTGCTCCCATGAGCACCATTCCGTTGTCCGTGGTGAGCACGGCGTGCATGATCTTGTCCTGCTCCGCGGGGTCGTCGCTGGCCTGGAACTCGGCGAAAGTGCTCATTTCGAGTTGGCCGCCGAACACTGACTGGTAAAAAGTCATTGCCTCGCGCGCCGTGGCACGGAACCCGAGGTAGGGGTTAAGAGTGGGCATGTCCAGTCTCCCTTGCGGTGCGTCAGCGCCTGCCGGGAGGGACGGCGCCCATTGACAAAGGTATCTTGCCCCAGAACCGTCCCGGGTACCAGACCTCGAACCGCACGGCCGGTATCCGGGACAGGCCCACGCCCAGGTCCGGGCGGGCCGTCGAGACTGCGGAGATAGACGGTGGAGATCCCGTTAACATTCCCGAAACACAACAGACATGGGATCTTCACGCACGGTGCCATTTCCGTAACGTGCCTGCAACTTTGCGCCTCATTGCCGGAAACACGGCTCGGCGAAACTTGGATTCGGATCGGGGGAGCCGGCGGCGGTCCGCCCCCCGGCATGGCGAATTTGACTCGAAGGGACACGCAGGTGGAACTCACTGCGGGAAGCGTCTGGATGATGGTGTCTGCGGCGATGGTGCTGCTCATGACCCCGGCCCTCGGCCTTTTTTACGGCGGCATGACCCGGGCCAAGGCGGCCCTGAACATGATGATGATGAGCTTCGTCTCCGTGGGCATCGTCGGCGTGATCTGGGTGCTCTGGGGCTACTCGATGAGCACGGGCGACGGCATCCTGGGCGTCGTCGGCAACCCGGTGGCCAGTTTCGGACTGACAAACCTCATCGGCTCGGCGGATCTGATCAAAGCCGGCTACAGCGCCACCTTCGCCATCATCACCGTGGCACTGATCAGCGGCGCCATCGCCGATCGCACCAAATTCACCGCGTGGGTGGTCTTTGTCCCCGTCTGGATCACCGCGGTGTACTGCCCGATCGCCTACATGGTGTGGGGCGGCGGCCTGATGAGCGCCGGCGGGGCCGTCACGACCGCCTTCGGCCAGGTCATCGACTTCGCAGGCGGCACCGTGGTGGAAATTGCTTCCGGCACCGCAGCCCTCGTCCTCGTCCTGATCCTCGGCAACCGCCACGGTTTCGGCCAAGACCCGGCCCACCGCCCGCACAACATCCCGTTCATCATGCTCGGCGCGGGCATCCTGTGGTTCGGGTGGTTCGGCTTCAACGCCGGCGCCGCCACCACGGTGGAACAGGCCGGCCTGATCTGGGTCAACACCCTCGTGGCCCCGGCGGCGGCCGTGATCGGCTGGCTCGCGACCGAAAAGATCCGTCACGGCCACCCGACGTCGCTCGGCGCCGCTTCCGGCGCCGTCGCCGGCCTCGTGGCAATCACGCCGTCGTGTGCCAATATCAGCCCGCTCGGCGCCCTGGGTCTTGGCCTGGTGGCCGGTGCCGCCTGCGCCGTGTTCGTGGACCAGAAGTTCAAGCTCGGTTTTGACGACTCGCTCGACGTCGTCGGGGTCCACCTGGGCGGTGGCCTGATCGGCACCCTGGCGCTGGGCTTCATCGCGCTCCCGGTCGACGGCGAAGGCGGCGGCCTCTTCTACGGTGGCGGCGTCCAGCAGCTGATCGCGCAGACGGCGGCCGTGCTCATCACGATGGCGGTCTCCGCCCTCGGCACGGCCGTGATCGGCCTGGCCATCCACAAGACCATGGGCTTCCGCGTCAGCCACGAAGACGAGATCGCCGGCGTGGACCGCTCCGAGCACGCCGAAAGCGCGTACGCCTTCGCCGACCTCGCCATGAGCCGCTTCAACCCCTTCGGCCACCACGTCCACACCGGTGTCCGCGAGCCGCAGCACGCCGGTCACGCAGTGACCCCCGGGCGGGCACCGGCGCCGGCATCCCACCCCCACGCAGCAGCCCACCCCCAAGAGCGGCAGGAGCAGGACGCCCTCGTCTGACGGGACACTCCCCCGGACAAACAGGCGCCGGGGCTCAGTTCCGGGGTCCGCTGACCACGGACGACCAGCCAAGTGCCGGGGCAATGTGCCGGACAACGTTGCCGAGGAGTTTGGTGTTGTATTCCACGCCGAGCTGATTCGGGACGGTCAGCAGCAGGGTGTCGGCTGCCTGGACCGCAGCGTCCTCCGCCAGTTGCCCGGCCAGGACGTCCGGCGGGCCGACGTAGCTCTTGCCGAACCTCGCCAGCGTGCCATCCAGCCGCCCCACCTGGTCCCGGCCCTCGCGCAGGGCGGAAAGTCCGAAGTAGCGCTGGTCTTCCTCGTCAGCGATCGGAAGGACACTGCGGCTGACGGAGACCCGCGGCTGGTGCTCGTGGCCGGCGTCGGCCCAGGCCTGGCGGAAGAGCCCGATCTGCTCCGCCTGGAGTTCGTCGAACGGCACCCCGGTGTCCTCGGTCAACAGAGTTGAACTCATCAGGTTCATCCCCATTTCCGCGGCCCAGACTGCCGTTTTCCGGGTGCCCGCACCCCACCAGATCCGCTCCGGGAGGCCGGGCGACTGCGGCTGGACCGGCAACCGTCCTGTGGCTCCGCCGGCGTAGCGCGGGTCGGCATCAACCATCCCGGCTCCGCTGATCGCCCGGCGGAACACGTCGGTGTGGCGCCGGGCCATGTCTGCGTCATCCTCGCCTTCCGCCGGGACGTAGCCGAAGGCGGCCGCACCGTTGCGGGCCGGTTCGGGTGAACCCCGGCTGATGCCCAGCTGCAGCCGGCCCCCACTGATGAGGTCGGTGGCGGCGGCCTCCTCGGCCATGTAAAGCGGGTTTTCGTAACGCATGTCGATAACGCCGGTACCGATCTCAATCCGGCGGGTACGGGCGGCGACGGCGGCGAGCAGCGGAAACGGGGAGGCCTGCTGGCGGGCAAAGTGGTGGACCCGGAAAAACGCACCGTCCACACCCAGCTCCTCGGCGGCGACGGCGAGGTCAATGCTCTGCAGGAGCATATCGCCCGCGGTGCGGGTGACGGACCCCTGGGCGGCTGACCAGTGGCCGAAAGAGAGAAAACCAAGGCGTTTCATACCCGCCCCAACGCCACCCGGGCGGACAACATTCCTTGCCGCCGGAGTTCTGCAGCACGGAGGACGGTCGCACTTGTCCGCAAATTCTTGCAAGCGCTTGCAACAGCCGAACAATCTGATTAGCATCAACCAGATGGCAGCCAGCGTGGAATCCGTCGCACAACGCGCAGGCGTCTCCGTTTCCACGGTATCCCGGGCGCTGCGCTCCGTTCCCGGCGTCTCCAGTGCCACCCGCAAGCGCGTGCGTGAAGCTGCCGAGGACCTCGGCTATACGGTATCCCCTGCGGCCTCCCGCCTGGCGACCGGGCGGACCATGACGGTGGCCGTCGTTGTGCCCGAGGTCGCCAAATGGTTTTTCGGCAGGGTAATCGGCACCGCCACCCAGGCCCTGCAGGGCGCCGGCTACGACGTCCTGCTCTACGAACTCGCCACCCCGGACCAGCGCAGCAGCTTTTTCGCGGCTCCCGATCTGCACGGGCGCACCGACGGCGTCCTCATCATGGCGCTGCAGCCCACCGCCGCGGAACTCGAGTCCCTTGCCCGCCAGGGCCAGACGGTTTCACTGCTGGGTTCCACCGCCCCCGGCGCAGCCTCAGTCTGCGTCGACGACGTGGAAGCCGGCCGGCTCGCCGCCCGGCACCTCCTCAACCTGGGCCACGAAAGGATCGCCTTCATCGGCATCGACAACGGCGCGGACAGCACCCTTGGTGACGTCCCGCCGGCCCAGCGGCTCCTTGGCTACCGGGAGGCCCTGGCCGAGGCCGGAGTGCTTCCGGATCCCTCGATCGAGCGGTTCACCGTCAACAGCATCGCCGGCGGGGAGCTAGCAGCATCGGCCCTTCTCAGTGCGGGTTTGCCGCCGACGGCGGTAGTGGCGGCGTCGGACGAACTCGCTTTCGGCACCCTCAAGGTCCTGCGTCAGGCCGGACTATCAGTCCCGGCGGACTTCTCCGTCGTCGGCTTCGACAACCATGAGTTCTGTGACGTCGTCGGGCTCACCACCCTGGACCACGACGTCGCCCGCCAGGGCAGCACGGCCGCCCGGCTACTACTCGCAGCGCTGGACGGCGGCGATCCGCAACCCGTCAGGGTTCCGGCGCGGCTGGTGGTCCGGTCCTCCACCGCCCCGCCCCGGATGCTCCGCAGCTCACCATCATGACCCCCACTCCCGACGGGAGACTCGAAAGGAACCACATGGAATATCGCAAGCTTGGCAACAGCGGCATGTACATCAGCGCCATCGCCCTGGGAAACTGGGCGACGCATGGCGAGAGCGTGGACCAGGATACCGCCACCGCCACCGTCCGCAAGGCACTGGACCTGGGCATCACCACGTTTGATACCGCCGATGCCTACGCCGGGACCAAGGCCGAGACAATGCTCGGTGAGGCGCTCAGCGGCGTCCGCCGCGAAGGCATTGAGGTTATGACGAAGGCGTTCTTCCCCACCGGAACCGGCAAGAACGACCGCGGGCTGTCCCGCAAACACATCATGGAATCCATCAACGGGTCGCTGCGCAGGCTCCAAATGGATTACGTCGACGTCTACCAGGCGCACCGCTACGACTACGAGACCCCGCTGGCCGAGACAATGGGCGCCTTCGCCGACATCGTCCGCGCCGGCAAGGCCCACTACATCGGCGTCTCGGAATGGACGGTGGAGGAAATCCGTGCCGGCGCCGCCCTCGCGGACAAGCTGGGCATCCAGCTGGTCTCCAGCCAGCCCCAGTACTCCATGCTGTGGCGCGTGATCGAAGCCGAAGTGGTCCCCGCCTGCCAGGAACTCGGCATCAGCCACGTCGTCTGGTCGCCGCTGGCCCAGGGCGTCCTGACCGGCAAGTACGCCCCGGGACAGGCGGCACCGTCCGGCTCCCGCTTCGCCGATGCGGGCGGCTCGCTCAAACCCGAGCACAAGTTCATGCAGCAGGAGACGCTCGAGGCCGTCCAGAAACTGCGCCCGATCGCGGCGGACCTCGATATTCCGCTCGCCACCTTGGCGATCGCCTGGGTCCTGGCAAACCCGCAGGTCTCCGCCGCCATCGTCGGAGCCTCCCGGCCGGAACAGCTCGAGGAGACTGTCCGCGCCGTCGACGTGCACCTGGACGCGGCGACGCTTGAGCGGATCGATGCCGCCCTGGGTACCGTGGTGGAACGTGATCCGGCCAAGGTCGAGTCCTTCCCCGAACGGGTCTAGCCGGACGCGCTGTCCAGGAGCCGCCCGGAGAGGCCACCGGCACCGTAGCGGGGAGGCTCCCGGCAACCGCGGGTTCGGGTTCCGGGGACCTCCGACGGCGGCGCTTGCCAGGCAGGCTCAGGACAGTTACGCCCGCCAGGATCAGGCCCATTCCGGCCCATCCCGGCGCCGGGAGCTGCTCGCCGACGATGGCCACCGCCAGGATCGCGGCTACCACCGGCTCGGCGAGGGAGACCGTCGTCGCGGTGCTGGCGGCCACGCGTCCGAGTCCCCAGCCGAAGAGCACATAGCCGGCGAACATCGGAACCAGGGCCAGGTAGGACCCCACGGCGGCATTCGACCATGAGGACAGCAACGGCGCCCCCGTTACCAGCAGCACGGGCAGCAGCAGCAGACCGCCGATGCCGAAGATCGCCCCCATCGCGGCGCGCGCGGGAACGCCCCGGCGCATGATCCGGTGCGCCGCCCACGAGTAGAGGGCATAGGTGGCCCCGGCGACAAAGCCGAGGGCGATGCCGGCCAGGGTGGCGCCCGGCGACGCCGGAGCGTCGCCCTGATGGGCGGCCCCGGCTTGGGCAGTGCAGAGCAGCACGGCACCGGAGACACCGAGCGCGGCCCCGCCCATCCATTGTTTGGTGAGCTTCCGGCCGTCCACTACCCGCTCGATCAGGGCCGAAGCCAGCGGCGCCGACCCGAGTGAGACGACGGTTCCCACGGCCACACCCGCCAAATGCATGGAGGAATAGAACGCCAGCGGGTAGATCGCTACGGCCACGGCCCCCAGCACCACCATCCGCCGGTGCGCGCCCAGCGGGACACGGAACCGCCTGATCAGCCGGCCGGCGCTCAGCGCCTGGAGCAGGCCCCCCACCCCCATCGCGGCGGCTCCGATGGCCAGCGGGCCGACGTCCGGGGCGAACGTCGCCACCGTCCCGGTTGTCCCCCAAAGGACGGACGCCGCCAGGACGAAGGCCACGCCGGCACCGGCCGGGGCCTGCCCGGTTACCGCGCGGATCACGCGTCGGCCAACAGATCTGCCGCCAGGGCGCGTGCCTCGTGCAGCCGGGCGTCGCTGCCGTCGAGCCCGGCCCGGACCATGGATCCCTCCAGCAGGAAGGACAAGTGACCGGCCAGCACGGACACCCGCGCCGGATCCCCCGGCAGCAGCTCCCGCAGCTGGACGGCCAGCAGGTCCTGGATCTCCTGCTTGTGCCTGGACACGGCCAGACGGCCCGGGTGGCCGCTGGGCAGTTCAGCCGCTGCATTGAGCAGGCCGCATCCGCGGAAGTCGTTCGCCCAGGCCAGCGCCGCGTGGTCCAAATAGGCATCGAACATGGCCAGCACCCGGCCCCGGGACGAGCCGGCGGACCGCAGCCGGACGCGGTACAGCTCGATCAGCACCGCGTGCCGGTGCTCCAGATACTCCGTGACCAGGTCCGCCTTGGACGCAAAGTTGTTGTAGAGGCTCTTCTTGGCCACGCCGGCCTCGGCAGTGATGCTGTCGATGCCTGTAGCGGCCACACCCTGCGCGTAGAACAGCCGCTCCGCGGCCTCGAGCAGTTTCTCCCGCGCCGCACCGCGACGGAGGGTGGGCGCGGAAGTGCTGTCCTGAACCATGAGAATCTCCGAATAAGTAGGTAGGTCGGTATACCTACTTTAGCGGTTCGGCCGGCCAGTCTCAGCGCCCGCCGACTACGCGGGCCGCCCCCGTTCGACGATTCCGTGCACACACGACGTGCCCGCACGCCGACCGTGCACGGAACCGTCGAAACGGCACCGCAGGATGCCAGTCACCGGATCCGTGGCGGCGCCGGCGGCGGAATCCCGGACGGGAATAGATTCCCTGCAGCGATCCCGTGTTGCTTCTTCCCTTTTGCCCGTTACACAGGCTTAATAATGAGCGGGGGGCACTCGAAAGCGACGACGCTTAGTGGGAGGCCGCGATGTCCGGGCAGATCAGTCATGCCGCAGCAAGCCATCAGCCCGCATCCGCGGCATCGGCTTCCCCGCGCACGGCGCGGCGCGGCGTGCGCCGCCGTTCAAAGCCCTCCCGGTTCAGGACCGCACTGGCCTCGGCCGCTGCCCTCATCCTGACGGCCGGAGCACTAGGGGCAGGCTCCGGGCCCGCCACCGCAGTGCAGCCCGGGACCGCCGGACCCACGCAGAGCTACATCGTGGTGTTGCAGGACTCCGTCGCGGACGCGGGCGCCACCGCCGCCGCGCATCAGGGAACCTTCGGATTCGCCGCGGCCCGGGTCTACCGCGATGCGGTGAACGGCTATTCCGCGGAGATGACACCGGCCCAGGCCGCACAGGTCGCCGCAGATCCCGGCGTCGACTTTGTCACCGCCGGGCGGACCTTCCATGAACCGCAGGATCCCATCAGCGACACAACCCAGGTGGCACCGTTCTGGTGGCTGCGGGTGGGTGGCGCCCCCGCCGACCTTCGGACCGGCGACGGCGGCATCAATGCGAGCAGCGGCGCGGGCGGCGACGCCGGCCCGCATGATGTCGACGTCAACGTCGCCGTGATCGATACCGGAATAGACGCCACCCATCCGGACCTCAACGTCCGCGGCGGCGTCGACTGCAGTTCCGGTTCCCCCGTCACCGTGACTCCGGTCGACCCGCACGGCCACGGCACGTCGGTGGCGGGAGTGATCGGCGCAATGAACAATGGCCTCGGGATCGTCGGGATGGCCCCGGGGACGCCTCTGTGGTCCGTCCGGGTCATGGACGACGCCGGGATGATCACCGAAGACAGCCTGATCTGCGCCATCGACTGGGTGACATCCACCCACAAGGACGAGGACAAAGGCAACGACATCGAGGTGGCCAACATCAGCATCGGCGGGCAGGGGGCGGACACGGCCGAGTGCGGCAAGGGCACGGACCCCATGCACTACGCGATCTGCCGGTCGGTGCGCAAGGGCGTGACCTACGTCGTTGCGGCCGGCAACGCCGGCACCGATTTCGCCGATACCGTCCCGGCGACCTACGACGAGGTCCTCACCGCGACCGCCATGGCGGATTTCGACGGCCGGCCGGGCGGCTTCGGCGCCACGACCTGCGGTGCGGATGACTGGGCTGCGATCGGCCAGCGGGACGACGGCCCGGCCGTGTTCTCGAACTTCGCCACCAAGTCCCGGGACAAGGCCCACGCCATCGCCGGGCCGGGTGTCTGCATGCTCTCCACCGCGCCGGGTGGCTACACCGTCACCAACGGGACCAGCTTCGCAAGCCCGGCCGTCGCAGGCTCCGTGGCGCTGTGCATCAGCCGCAACGCATGCCGCGGATCCGGTGACGACGTGATGGAAGACTTCCTGAAGCTGACCCGGGACTACAACAAGGAGAACCACGACTACGGGTTCGACGGCGACCCGAACCACCCGTCCGACAGCGGGCAATACTTCGGCTACCTCACCCAGATAGCCAACTTCTGACACCGAAGCGCTGCAGGCGGCGATTCCCACGGCGAGCGATCCGGCCACCCGGGATCCGGCTCCTACCCCCGGCACGACCAGGCCTGAGCCCCGCGTCGCGACAGTCGCCAACGCCATTCCGTATCCGGTTCTGGACCGCGTGTTCTTTGTGGTCGGCGGTGTCTCGGCCGTGTGGTTGTCCTCGCTGCTGCTTCAGGAAAGCTTCCAGTGGGGCTGGGCGCAACTGTGGTTCCTGTTAGTTTTCTGGGTGCTGCTGGCCTACCTGGTGCTCCCCCGGCTGCACCGGATCCTGACCCACATCTACGTCCCGAACTACTTCATCGGCCGGGCACGTACTAGCGACGGATTGCTGGGCGATCCCGTCAACGTCGCCCTGCTGGGATCCGAGCCCCAGATCCATGCCGTGATGCAGGCCGGCGGCTGGACCCTTGCCGATGACGTAACCCTCGCCAGCAGCCGCCGGATCGCCGTCGCCACCCTCCTGCGCCGCAGCTATCTCCAGGCCCCGGTCAGCCCGATGTTCCTGTTCGGACGCGAGCAGGATTTCGCCTACCAGCAGGAGATCGACGGAACCCCCGGCAAGCGCCACCACGTCCGCTTCTGGCGCTGCCCTCCCGGGTGGCTGCTTCCCGGCGGGCTGGCAGCGGACTGGCTGGCCGCCGGGACGTACGACCGCAGGGTGGGCCTGTCCCTGTTCACTCTGCAGATCACGCACAAGATCGACGAACACACCGATGCGGAACGCGACCACATTGTTGCCACCATCCGGGCAGCCGACCCTGCCGTTGACGTGAAGATGATCCGCGACTTCTCCACCGGCTATCACACCCGCAACGGCGGCGGCGACGCCATCGTCACGGACGGCGACCTCCCCATCGTTGACCTGCGCAGGACTGTCCCCAGGGCGCCGGCAGGGCCCCCAAGCGACAGCAGGGACAAGCGCCCCGCCGTAATCGTCGTCGGCGCTCTCCTGGCCGCGGCACGCGCAGCAGCCGCCGGACTCCTGGCCCTGTCATTCGTTGCATTCCCGCAGGAGCATATAGACGCACTGCTCCGCTCCGGCGCGGGACCAGGACCCGTCAACGGCCTTACGGCGGATCAAGTGGGGCTGGCTTTCACCGCGACCCTGGTGGCCGTCGTCCTATTCGCCGGAACGGAACTGCTCCTCGCGTGGCTGGTTTTCCTCGGCCGGAACCCGGCCCGGACGCTCACCATGGCGCTCAGTAGCGCCGCGATCGGCCTGCAGGCCCTGGCAGTCCTCAACGGAGGCCCCGGAATCACACTGCAATCAAACCTGCCCGGACTGACCATCGACATTCTGCTGATCATGGCCCTCTCCAGCGACCGGGCCCGGACCTACGCCCTGCGAGCGCACAAGGAACCGAAACGGGATTCGTCCAAACCCGGCGGCCGGGCGCCGTTTTAAGGTCGGGGGAGCCAGCCGCGGACATCGCGGTGAGGCGACCGTTCGATGGCGGGAGCCCCCTGCCGAACAGACGTTGCATCACGTATGCTTCCCTCGTCCGTCGGGGGAGACGGACTGCGCAGCGAGGGGGACATATTGAGTGCAGATTCCGACGGTCGCGACCAGTTGCCTACCGTTCCGGAAGCTCCTGTTCCCTGGCCGTCCGAACAGATCATGGCCGGAAAACTGCAGCCGCGGCGGATGCAAAGGGGCCGCGCAAAGGTTGGTCCGCCCCTTGTCTTCGCGGTGGCTGCAGCGCTCCCCTGCCTGCCGGATTAAGGCCGGTCCGGGCGCCTTGACAGTCCTGCCGCGACAGGCGCTAGATGGAAGGTAGCCGCCGTCGGACTCACCGCCGGATGGCTGCGGCAGAGGAGCGGACATGAACGTCAAACAGCAGCCGGCCGAACGCCACCATAGCGAGGCCGCCGCCGAAGGAGATGAGCGGGGCGAGCCACTGGATTCCCGTGAACACTCCCAGACGGCCGCTGAAGGCGAAGACGTCGACGAGTAGTTACTACGGACACGGCCCGTGCCAGGCCGTCCGACTGACAGAATGTCACAATGGACGTCGCCCTAGGACTGCTTGTGCTCGTAGCCGTGGTGTGTGCCGGCAGCGCACTCGGCCGGAAAATCAATGTTTCTGTTCCTTTGCTGCTGGTGCTGGCCGGCGTGGCGGGGTCGTTCCTGCCGTTCGTCCCCACGGTTGAACTGAACCCCGAACTTGTCCTGGTAGGGCTGCTCCCGCCGCTGTTGTACGCCGCGGCCCTCCGGACCTCGGTCTTCGATTTCCAGGCCAACCGCCGTTCCATTGGCCTGCTCTCGGTCGGATACGTCATTTTCGGCACCTTCGCTGTCGGGGCCGTCGTCTGGTGGCTCTTCCCCGAAATTCCACTGGCGGCCGCGATCGCCCTGGGCGCCGTCGTCGCACCACCTGATGCCGTCGCTGCAACCGCCATCGCCCGGAAAGTGGGCATGCCCCGCCGGATCGTCAGCATCCTTGAAGGTGAATCGCTGGTCAACGACGCCACCGCACTGGTCTGCCTTCGCGCCGCCATCGCCGCCCTCGCCGGGACCGTGTCCGCCGCGGAAGTGGGGGCCGGTTTCCTGCTCGCCGCGGGCGGCGGCATAGCCGTGGGGCTCGCCGCCGCATACGTGCTGACGGAATTACGGAAGCGGATCCACAACGTCGCCATCAACACCTCGACGTCGCTGATGGCACCGTTTGTGGCCTACCTTCCGGCGGAGCATATTCAGGCCTCGGGGGTTCTCGCCGTCGTCGTCACCGGCCTGGTCATGGGCACCAAGGCCCCCTCGATGCCTAACGGTGCCGCGCGCCTAAGCCAGCGCAGCAATTGGGCCACGGTGCAGTTCCTGCTGGAAAACTCGGTGTTCCTGCTGATCGGCCTGCAGGTCCGGACCATCATCGAGGGTGTTCAGGGCGACTCCCTCGGTGCGGGCCGGATCTGGGCGGGCAGCGCGGTCATTCTTGTGGCGGTCCTGCTGCTGAGGCCTGTGTGGGTGTTCCCGGCAACGTATTTGCCACGGCTGATTCCGGCCGTCCGTCGGAACGATCCGGCTCCGCCGTGGCAGTACCCTGCGATCGTTTCCTGGGCCGGCATGCGCGGCGTCGTCACGTTGGCCGCCGTGCTGGTGGTCCCGCCTGATCTGGAACATCGGAATGTGCTGATTCTGGCCGCCATGGTGGTGGTCGGCGGAACCCTCGCGCTGCAGGGCTTCACCCTGCCGGCGCTCGTCCGGTTCCTGAACGTTCAGGGTCCGGACCGCCACGAGGACGCCCTGAACCAGGCCGCCCTCGTGCAGCTGGCCACAGCCGCCGGGGTGAGGCGGCTGGAGGAATTGCGCACGGATAGTGACCCGCCGGAGGTGGTGTCCATGCTCAAGCGCCGGACCCAGGAACGCGGGCTCGCGGCCTGGGAACGGCTGGGCCGGTCAGACTCGGATACAGTCACCCCCAGCCGGCGCTACGCCCGGCTACGGCTGGCCATGCTGGAGGCGGAGCGCGCAAAGGTGCTTGAGCTGCGGCGTGGCGGCGACTATCCCCATGAGGTCCTGAGCGATGTCCTGGAGCGGCTCGACGTTGAAGAATCCATGCTGGACACTTTCGACTACGAAACTGATCCGCCTGGAGGTGCAGGCACGGACCGGCCGGCCGGCGCCTGCACCCATCTTGAGACGTCGACGGACCGTGACGTCCCGGACGGCGCGGTCTGTACGGACTGCATCCGGGAGGGCACACTGAGCGTCCACCTGCGCATGTGCCTGGAATGCGGCAACGTGGGCTGTTGCGACTCCTCGCCCGGAACGCATGCGTCACGTCATCACCTGTCCTCCGGCCACCCCGTCATGCGCAGCATCGAACCGGTCGAGGACTGGCGCTGGTGCTACGAGGATGAGTTGCTGGGCTGAGGCGGGAATCCCGGCAGCGCTAGCCACCTCCGTTCCACAGCCGCCGCCACCGGCGACGCCGGATCTCCGGATTCGCAGGCTCCGGCATCCGGGCGGCAGCTGCCGCGGCGGCTCCTGCTTTACGTGCCCGCCAGCGCTCCAGTTCGGCGTCGATGTCGCGGGTTTTCGTCACCACCGGCGGCCCGCCCTGCAGCTGCCGGCGGGCGTCGATCACTCGGGCGTTGAAGTCCGCCAGGATGTCCCGCACCTGCTTCTCGCCGTACTGGGCATCGAGCCGGGCATCGAGTCCGGCATCCTCGGTCCGCAGCAGGATCGCTTTCGGGCCCATGCCGGTAATGTTCTCGCGCTGGATCAGGCCCTTGACCCACCAATCCGGGTCATGGCCCTCCCCCAGGCCCGGGATCGGTTTCCCGGCGTACTGGAGGTTGTCGAATTTGCCCTGCGCCATGGCGTCGCGGATCAGGTATTCGGCCCTGGCCGCGTCGTCCACCCTCGCCCGTTGCTGCCGCCGTTCTTTCTCGGCTGCTGTCAGCTCGGCGTCTTCCGCTGCCGTCAGGCCGCTGGCACGGGCCGAGCGGAGCCCGGCGGCTCGTTCCACCCGCCGCCGGAAGGCGCTGCTTCCGCCGGAATCGACTGCGTCTGCCACGACTGCCCACCGTTCTCGCGCATAGGCCGTACTACCCTGTTATCCAGGCTTTCCTGATGTTTAGATTGTCCTGATATTTAGTATGCGGACGGGCCTCCCTCAGAGGCAAAGCCCGCCTATGCTTGTCTTAACCGGCGTGTGCCAGTCTGGCCGCGCGGACGTCAAACGACCCTGCCCGCCCCTCCCTGCATGACGGATCTACCTTCCCACCAGATTATGAGGAGTTGCAGACGTGACCAACCCACAGCATGACCCCCAGGCCAGCCCGCACCGGCACGCAAGCAGCCGGGAGCGCCCCGATCTGCCGGGCACCCATGTCTCAGAGTCAGTCGCGATGTCCGGCCGCTGCGGCAACATCCACCTTGATTCCGGGCGCATCTGCATCTTGACGGAACGTCACGGCGGGTCCTGCGAGTTTGCGGACCCGCACACCGCAGAGGACGCTGCTTCCCGGTAGCCTCCCTGGCTGTTCAGACGGTCACGCGCTGGCTCAGGCGTGGAGTCAGGCGTTGACGGGCTTGGCGACGATCAGGTCGATCTGCCCCACTGCCTGCTTGATGCCTTCTTCCATGCCCATTTCCAGAATCTTCGTGTGCTGCTCTGCCGACTCAAACGTTGAAACGAGGGTCATCCGGGTGCGGTCTTCGACGGCCTCGAGGGTGAACTGTGCGTGGGAGGTACCGAACTCGGCGACCGGCGCCCAGTTTTCGTCGGCGAAGCCGTCGTCGAATTCCAGGCGGTGCGGGGCTTCGATCAGTGTGAACTTCCACCAGCCTCGGCTCTTTTCGCCGCCCGGTCCGGTCATGTAGTAGCGGGCATCGCCGCCTGCCACAAACTCATGCTTCTCGAACGTTGCAGGCCAGGTGGGCGGACCCCACCAGCGCTCCAGCTGGCGGGGATCCTCCAGGACCTGCCAGACGCGTTCGACGCCGGCGTCGAACTCAGCGACGAGGGTGAGGCTCAATGCCTCGAGGTTGTTGGTGGTGCTGATGACCGTCATGGCGGAACTCTTCCTATTCTTCAGCGAGAATGTCGGCGATCCGGCCGGCGCGCTGCCGCCAGATCACCTCGTACCCTTCCAGCAGCCGACGTGCCCGGTCCAAACCTTCGTGGTGGGCCCGCACGATCTGCTCCCTGCCGCGCTTTTCCTTCGTGACGAGGGATGCGCGTTCCAGCACCGCGACATGTTTCTGCACCGCGGCAAAGCTCATGGCGTAGTGGGCAGCCAATCCTGAGACGGAGGACTCCCCGGCGGTGACCCGGGCGACGATGTCGCGCCGGGTCGCGTCGGCGAGCGCCTGGAAGAGGCGGTCCAGTTCGGTCTCACTCCCCTGATCTACAACCATTTGGTTGTAGAATAAGCGGTGGCCGGGACGGAGTCAATAGTCCGGACAAGCCGGACTGCGCGAGAGCAAAGCGCCTTGCGAACCACTCTTCCACGCCGCGCCGGACGGGTCCACAATTGATGGAATAACTCGTTTCGCTGGAGGTTGCGATGCGCCGGAGAACATCAATTGCCGCCGCCGGGGCCCTTGGTCTCGTCCTCGTCCTGACCGCGTGCGGCCCCGCCGCCGGACCGGCGTCTCCCCCTGGCACCGCCGCGACCGCGCCGCCCAGCACCCAGGCGGCGCCGCCGTCGGGCTCCCCCAATGCAAGCCCGACGCCGGCGCCGGACTGGGCCAGCTATACGACGGCGGACGGCAGCCTGACGTTCGAGCACCCCGCGGAGTGGACGGTCACCGACCAGGCAGGGCAGGCCGCCCCCGGCGGCATCTTTGTGAGCGTCGCTGATGAACACGGCACCGAACTGGCGACGCTTCGGACCAACATGGTCACCGGGTCAGAGTGCCTGGACAAGCAACCGTACGGCATATTCGATTCCGAGCCGCTGCCCGCACTGGCGCAGCAGGGCGAGGTGCCGAGGTTCGTCTTCGAGACCAGGACCGACGTCAACAACCCGGACCCGGCGAAGGTGAATGTCTACGCATACGGAATCACCTCGGCCATGGCGCCGGACGGGCCTGAAGCCTGCCCGATCTTCCACTTTTTCACGTGGCCGCCCAGCGGTGCCATGTTCGGCGGGGCGTACGACCCCCTTGCGGCCAGGCCCGGCCTTGAAATGCATGTGGATACCCCCGATGCCTACACGGAAACCGCTGAGTACAAGAAGATCAAGACGATGATCACCTCGCTGCGGCCGGCGTCCTGACGCGGCGAGACCGGGAGTGAGGACAGAAAGAGTCCGGGCCGGGCCCACCTGGCCGGCCCGGACTCTTGCGGATCAAGAACCCGTCAGACGCCGCGGCGCTGGTTGACGAGGCCTTCGTCCATGGCTGCCCGGGCCGCGGTGACCTCGGGGCGGTCGCTGGTGGACGGAACTCCGACCTCCCAGAAGGCGCCGCCGAGCGTCCAGTCGCTGGCCCTGACCTTGGTGACGATCACCGTGGTCCGGTCGGCCGCCCGTGCCGCCGTGAGGGCGTCACGGAACGCGTCCATGTCTTCGGCCGTGAACGTCAGGGCGCCCAGGGCCTGGGCGTGGGCGTGGAAGTCCACCCGGACGGAGGACCCGGGTCCGCGCGCATCGCTGAGCATGTTGTTGTACGACGCGCCGCCCTGTCCCACCTGCAGGCGTTCGATGACGGCGTAGCCCTCGTTGTCGCACACCACCAGGATGAACTTTTTGCCGGAGAGAACGGACGAGTAGATGTCCGAGTTCAGCATCAGGAACGAGCCGTCGCCGACCATCGAGTAAACCTGTCCGGAGGTCCGGGCAAACGCCGCACCCCAGGCCCCCGCGATTTCGTAGCCCATGCAGGAGAATCCGTATTCCGTGTCCACCGAAGCGATCCCCTTGCTCGCCCAGTTGACGTTCACTTCGCCCGGCAGCCCGCCCGCGGCGGTGAGGATGTAGTCCTCGGCGGTGGCGCTCGCGTGCACTTCGGAAATGAGTTGGGCGTAGCTCGGCGGCCAGTGGCCGTCGGGCGCGGTGCGGCCGGCAACAAAGGCCTCCACCCCGGCGCGTGCCTCAGAAGCCCGCGCCGTCCAGTCGCTTTCCGCAGTCCACCCCTGCAGGGCTTTTTGGAGACTGAGCAGTGATTCCCGGGCGTCGCCGATGACCGGGAGCGCACGGTGTTTCAGAGCGTCGAACCTCGCGGCGTTGAGCGCGACGATCCTGGCATCCGAGGCGAACGCCGTCCAGGATCCGGTGGTGAAGTCCTCGAGCCTGGTCCCCACCGCGATGATGAGATCCGCGTCCCGGACGACGGCGTTGGTGGCTGCGGTACCGGCCACGCCGACCTGGCCTGCATAGCAGGGGTGGTCCGGCAGCAATGCCGATTTTCCGGCCACGGTCTCCACGACGGGGATTCCCAGGGCATCGGCGACTTCGCCGAGCTCGGCTTCCGCGAGGGAGTAATGGACGCCGCCGCCGGAGATGATCACCGGCCGTTTGGCGTTCCGGATGGCCTCGGCCGCCTCTTCGATCTGGCCGAAGTCGGGCCGCGGACGGGAGATCCTGTGCACGTGGGTGGTGAAGAATTCCACCGGGTAGTCGTAGGATTCGGCCGCGACGTCCTGGGGCAGGCCGAGGAAGACCGGTCCGCAGTCCGCCGGGTCCAGGAGGGTGCCCACCATCTGCGGGAGGGAGGACAGCAGCTGTGCCGGGTGGGTGATCCGGTCCCAGTAGCGCACGACCGGCCGGAACCCGTCGTTGACCGTGGTGGACGGCGTCCCGAAGTGCTCCACCTGCTGGATGACCGGGTCCTGGAGCCTGGTGTTGAAGGTGTCGCCGGAGATGAAGAGCACCGGCAGCCGGTTGGCCATGGCGACGCCGGCCGCGGTGATGAAGTTGGTGGCGCCCGGACCGATCGAGGAGGAGCAGACCATGACTTGCCGGCGGCGCATGGCCTTCGCGAATCCCGCGGCCGCCAACCCCATGCCCTGTTCGTTCTGCCCGCGCCACACCGGGATCTCGTCGCGGTGGCTTTCCAGGGCGTGGCCGAGGCTGGTGACGTTGCCGTGGCCGAAGATCGCCAGCACACCGGGGAACAGCGGGACGTCCTGCCCGTCCACCACGGTCCGCTGCGCGATCAGGTATCGGACGATCGCCTCCGACGTGGTGATGCGTACCGTTTCGCCGCCCATCAGGATGCCCCTTCGTTTTCAGCCAGGTCCATGACCGTCTGCCATGAACGCGATTTCCAGGAATCGATGAGCGCCTGCTGGACGCTCACGACGTCGACTGCTTCCCTGAAGCCCGGTGAGAAGGGCGCCCCGGTCGCGAGGCTCTCCAGGAAGTTGTAATCCTCGATGGCTACGAGGTCCTCGAAGCCGATGGAGTTGGCCTGCCCCGGAACGAACGCGCCGTGGAAGGGGAACCGGTCCCCGCCGCGCACGGTGGTGTAGCCGGTGTCATCGCCGGTTCCGAGCTTGTATACCTCGAGCTCATTGATGCGTTCGTGGTTCCACTTCAGTGAACCCTTGGTGCCGTAGACCTCGAAGGCGTTCTCGGACTCGGGACCGACGATCGTCCGGCTGCTCTCGAAGGTGCCGGTGGCGCCGTTGGAGAACCGGCACAGCATGGACGCGAAGTCCTCGTTCTCGACCTCGCCGGTGGGGTCCCCGGCGGAACCGCGGCCGTAGTGGCTCGCGTTGCCGGTCGGCAGCGGGCGCCGGGTGATGGTGGTGTTCTGCATCCCCACGACCTCCTCGATGCCGCCCACCAGGAACTGGGCCATGGAGACCGAGTGGCTGAGGATGTCGCTGGTCACGCCGTATCCGGCCTGGTCAAGCTTGAATCGCCAGGTCAGCAGGCCCAGTTCGTCGCTGCCGTACATCGTCAGGAACCGGCCCCGGTAGTGGGTGATTTCGCCCAGCTCACCGGAGGCAATCAGGTCCCGGGCGTGGAGCACGAGGGGGCTCCACACGTAGTTGTACCCGACGCCGGTGCGCACACCGGCGGCCTCGGCGGCGCGGAACGCCTGCACGGCCTGTTCGGGCTTGCCGCCGATCGGCTTTTCGCTGAAGACGGCCTTGCCTGCCGCGCAGGCGGCTTCGATCATGGGCAGGTGCAGCATGTTCGGGGCGGTTACCCAGACGGCGTCGACGTCCGGATCGTTGATGGCCTCGTTCCAGTCCTCCACGGCACGTTCGAACCCGAAGTCGTTGACGGCGCGTTCGCGCAGGGCCGGGGCGGTGTCCGCGCAGACCACGAGCCGCGGCTCAAAGGAGCGGTTCGGGAAGAGCGAGGGAATCCTGAGTGCGGACCGGCTGTGCGCCTGTCCCATCCAGCCCAGCCCGAGGACCGCGATTCCAATGCTTCGTCGATTAGTCATGCGTTGATCACTCTTCCGTGTGCTGAGGTCAGGGGCAGGCGGGGGTCGGGTTCCTGGCTCTCCCAGGCTTCGCGGATCCAGTGGTGCGTGGAGTCGTCGCAAAATGCCATGGTCCGGTCCTCGTTCGGCCCGGCGAGGACGTTCAGGAAGTACATCGGGTATTCCGGCGGGGCGACGGACGGGCCGTGGTAGCCGTGCGGAACGAGGTAGACGTCCCCGTCGTGGAGCGTCACGGTCTCGTCGACGGAACCGTCGACGGAATAGACGTGGAACAGCCCCTGGCCTTCCGGTGCGCCGTGGGCGGAGTCGCCGCGGCCGATCCGGAAGTAGTAGATCTCCTCGTTGTTGACCTTGCAGTCGCCAATGCCGTCGTGGCGGTGCGGCGGCCAGGAGGACCAGTTGCCGCCGGGCGTGATCACCTCGCACACGTTGATGCGGTGGGCGGTCTCGAAGGACCCCGGGGTGGCGATGTTGACGACCTGCCGGGTCGCCCGGCCGGCGCCGCGGACTTCGACGGCGACGTCTTCGGCGCGGACATGGGCCACCGGGAAGCGTTCGGAGGCGCGGGCGGTGCAGACGGCGACCTCGCCGGAAGCGCCGCTGATGGTCAGTTTCGATCCGACGGGTGCGTACAGCCAGTCGGAAACCGCGGCGAAGACTCCGTCGCGTCCCTCCAGCCGGTAGGGCTCGCCGTCGACGGTCACGTCGATGTCACGCGCCGAGAGCGGGACGATGACAGCTTCGTCCTGGGCCAGATCGAATTCCAGGGTCACGCCTTCCTGGAGGGTCCGGACGTCGAGGCCGCTGTAGGCCCAGCCGGCCTCTTCCGGGGTGACGGACGCGTCGGTGCCGGCAACCGCGGGCCGGTGCCAGCTCATCGGGTCGCCCCGTGGACGAGGTCCGAGGCCTGCCGGACTGCTGCCTCAACGGTTCCGGCGTGCGGGTAGAGCAGGGCCCGTCCGGCCACCAGTCCCCTGACGTTTGGTTCTTTCATGGCGTTCTCCCATCGTGCGAATGTTCGTGCAGTGTCTTTGCCGGGGTCCCCGCCGAGCATCAGGACGGGCATGGACGTCGCGCCTGCGACTTCGGCCATCCGGTCCGTGGTGGGGAGCTTGAGCCAGGTGTGCGCCGAGGATGAGCCGAGGCCGGAGGCAATGGCGACGACCTTGATGAGCCGTTCGTCCGACTCATCGAGGACGGCGAGGCCGGCGTCGTTGAGGAGGTACGGCAGCGGTTCGAGCAGGCTCATGATGCCGCGGTCGGCCAGCTGGGTGATGGCTGCGGCGACGGTCTCGATCGTGCGGGCCACGCCCGGGTCGGTATCTTCGATCCGGAGCAGCATTTTTCCGCCGTCAAGGCCGTAGGCGGCGACGTGGTCGGCGTCGTAGGCGCTCATGCGGTCATCGAGCTCCCACTGGGTGCCGATGACCCCGCCGCGGTTCATCGTGCCGATGGCCAGCCGGCCTTCGAGCACGCCGAGCCAGGCCAGTTCCTCGAGGATGTCCGCGCTGGCGAGGACGCCGTCGACGTCGGGATTCGCCAGCGCCCGGACGATCCGGTCCAGCATCGTGAAGCGGTCGGCGATGGCGAGCGGATCGCCGCTGGCCGCGAGCTTGCCGCGTGCCGTGTGGTCCGCGGCCAGGATCAGGAGCCGGCCGTCTTTCCCGGCGAGGCTGCGCCGGGACCGGTTCATCAAGGCGGTCTGCAGTGATTTCGGTTCAAAGATGCGGGCCTCAATGAGGGCCCGGTAACTGGTTTCGTCGAGGTGCGTCAGCACGATTACTTCTCCTTGGTCATGAACATTGATTCGAGCTCCTCGAGGGTCGGCATGGCTTCCGCGCATGCCAGCCGGCTGGCAACCAGGGCCCCGGCGGCGTTGGCGAAATGCCCGATCCGCTCCGGCCCCCATCCGCTGAGCAGGCCGTGCGAGAGGGCACCGCCGAAGGCGTCGCCGGCGCCGAGTCCGGACACCACGGCGACCGGGATCGGGGCGATGTTCCACCGCTCGTCACCGGCGGCCAGGTACACGCCGTCGCCGCCAAGCTTGATCACGGCAAGTTCGACGCCGGCGGCCAGGAGCGCGGCGGCTGCGGTCTCCGGGTCCCGGGTGCCGAGTGCCATCTCGCACTCGTCCAGGTTGCCGATCACCACGGTGGACAGTGCGATGGCCTTCAGGCTCGCCCGCCGGGACGTCTGGAGATCGGGCCAGAGGGCGGGGCGGTAGTCCAGGTCCAGGACGGTGTGGCCGGCCCGGTCCCGCTGCTCCAGCCAGGTCATGGCCGCGGCCGCCGTGGATCCCCGGGCCAGCGCGCCGTGGCTGATCCACAGAACCCCGCAGTTGCGGACGGTTTCCGGCGGCAGGTCGGCGGCGGTCAGGGCGGTGTCCGGTGCCGCGTCGCCGCGGTAGAACGTCACCTGCGGTGTTTCAACCGGGTCCAGGGCCGTCAGGGCCAGGGGCGTCTGGCCCTGCGGATCGATGCCCACGTGCTCGACGGTGACTCCCCATTCCGCCAGCCGGTTGCGCACGAAGCCGCCGAATCCGTCACCGCCGACTTTGGTGACGATTGCCGCCCGCCGCCCCAGCCGGGCTGCGGCGACGGCCACGTTGGTGGGGCTTCCGCCCACGGACTTGGTGAACGTCTGCGGGCCGTCGAAGCCCACGTTCTCTTCGACCGCGTATAGGTCGACGCTGATGCGTCCGACGCAGATGACTTCCGGGATGCTCATGCCGTGACCCGGTGTCCGAGCGTCGGGGCGACGACGTTCTGCAGGTACGTCAGCGATGACTGCACCTCCCGGCCCGGGCCTTCGCCGTCGGCCGGGACGCCTCCGGCGATCGCCGTGTCCTGCTCGATGACGTAGGAACCGCGGTAGCCCTCGGCCTCCAGCGCCTGGATGACGCCGGCAATGTCGACGTCGCCGCGGCCCAGCTGGGTGAACAGGCCGGCCTGGGTGGCTGCCTTGAGGGATACTTCGCGGCTCAGGACGGACGGGACCATGTCCAACCGGACGTCCTTGAGGTGGACATGCCCCACGCGCTCGACGGCGTCCTTCGCGAACTGGACCGGATCAATGCCGCCGATGGCCAGGTGGCCCGTGTCCAGGCACCAGTTGACGTCGCAGGTGTCCAGGATCCGGTTCACATCGTCGGCGGTTTCAACAAGCGTCTGCACGTGCGGGTGCAGGACCTGCTTGAGGCCGTGTTCGGCGCAGATTTCATCGATCAGGGCGAGCGTCTGGACCATGTGGCGCTGTTCGCCGGCGGTCAGGGTGCGCGGGACGGACCAGTCGGGGTCCATGATTGCCGCCGAGATGAACAGTTTGGCGCCTGAATCCGCCAGCAGACGCGCTGTGGAGCGGGCGTAGGCCAGCGTGGCGTCGCGGCGGGAGGCCACGTGCGGTTCGATCGGCGTGAAGCCGCCGGACAGGGTCATGCCGTATTCGGCGAGCAGGGCCTTCACCGAGGCCGGTTCCTGCGGCAGGAAGCCCGGCGCGCCAAGTTCCGTGGCGGTGAACCCCAGGTCCGACATTTCCTGCAGGACGCGGCGGGTGGGCAGCATGGCGCCCCACCCCGGCACCTCGCAGATCCCCCAGGAAATGGGCGCCGATGCGACGCGTGCAAGAAAATCACTCAATCTGTTCCACCTCGTTGTGTTTGGATCGTTCCAAGTAATGTGACAACGATGACATACAGTTCTTCGGGGCGCAAGCATTTTCCGCAAGACGCGGGATTTCCGGAGTCCCGGCCCTTTCAGGGACGGGGAGTGCGGGAAGCGGCTGGTCCGGGGCGACCGCGCGGACTAGGGTGCGGTCGTCCCTAACGGACCCGGGTCCTCCGGTGCCGCGCTGCTGCGCCGAATGATCAGTTCGGGGGCCAGCAGCGTTTCAGTCCCGGGATCGTCCGGCGAGGCGACGCGGCGGACCAGCGCCTGGGCGGCGGCGACCCCCGTTCCGTACCCGGCAGCATCCACGGACGTCAGGTTGATATGGCCGATCCCGGCCAGATAGCTGTTGTCATAACCAACGACGGACAGCTGGCCGGGGATCGCGAGCCCGAGCTCAAACGCGGCATCCAGCACCCCGACGGCCGCGAGATCGTTGACGGCGAAAACGGCCGTGGGCCGGTCCGTCTGCTGGAGGAGCTGCAGCCCGGCGGCATGGCCCTGTTCCTCCCTGTTGCCACTCCGCAGCACGGTCGTCCGCAGCCCGTGCGCACGCATGGCAGACCTGTAGCCCTCCTCCCGGAGCCGGGCCACACGGCCGCTGTCCCCCGCCACATGGGCAATCCTGCGGTGACCAAGCGATATCAGGTGCTCAACTGCCAACTGCGCGCCAGCCGCATCATCATTGGCGACCACGTCAACGCCGGGAAGCGAAAAGTTTCTGCTGCTCAGGATAACGGTGGGCACCTTCCTGGCGGCATCTTCGAGGTCAGCGGTCTGGGGCATGCTGCCGGCGAGGATCAGCCCGTCAACGTTGCGGTCCAGGAAGGTACTGACGATCGACTGCCCACCGGCTCTTCCCAGCCGTTGTTCGCCCAGCAGCATGTGAAGCCCGTTTTCGGCCAGGACGTCGTTGATGCCGCGCAGCGATTCGAGGAACCAGGGGTTCCGAAGGTCATCAAGGATGACGCCGATAGCGCGCGTGCGGACTTGCACCAGGGCCCGCGCCGCCGTATTGGGCCGATAGTCGAGGGCTTCAATAGCCGTAAGGACCGCCTCGCGCTTGTCCGGGCGGACCAGCGGAGAGTCATTGAGGACCAGGGAGACCAGCGATTTGGAGACACCTGCCTGCTGTGCCACGTCCACGATTGTCGCTCGTCCCGACCGCTTGCCCGCCATTCGTACCCCCTTCAGGTCCCGACCGTCAACCATTGACGGTGCAATCCAATCAATGTACGCTCATCTCGATTTGGAACGGTACAAATGATTTGCCGGGCGGTTTCCTTTCACGCTATCGCTGCCCTGTAAATTCATGCGCTTTCAACGGCAAGACCGGCCTGAGGGGCCCCGACAGCGGCATCTCCGCTGCCAGCGGCTCACGAACGGCTTATTCCCGGCGCGGTCCGGCTGCTTTCCACAACTCAAGGAGAAATTTACGATGAAGAAAATTTCGTGGCGTAAGGCGGCCCTCGTGGCTACCGTGGTCCCCATGCTGGCGCTGAGCGCCTGCTCGAGCACCGGCGGCAAGGCCCCGGAGGCTGCAGGCGGCGCCGGTGGCGGCCAGGCCGTCAGCACCCCGAAGATCAAGGTTGCGATGATCACCCACGCCGGGCCGGGGGATACGTTCTGGGACATTGTCCGCCGCGGCGCGGAGGAAGCTGCAGCGAAGGACAACGTGGAACTGCTGTACACCTCGGATCCTGAGGGCGGCCGGCAGGCCCAGCTGATCGAGCAGGCCGTCGATCAGAAAGTTGACGGCATTGCGGTGACCCTGGCCAAGCCGGATGCGCTCAGGGATGCCCTGCAGAAGGCCACCGCCGCGGGCATTCCGGTAGTGACCCTCAACGCCGGTGAAAGCGTCTCGGCCCAGCTCGGGGCGTTCACGCACTTCGGCTCTGATGAGAAGGTAGCCGGCGAGGCCGTCGGTACCCGGCTTGCAGCTGACGGAGTAACGCATCCGATCTGCGTGATCCACGAGCAGGGCAACGTGTCGCTGGAAGCCCGGTGCGCCGGTGTGCAGTCCAAGGTTCCCGGGTCCGAGATTCTCTACGTCACCGGTACGGATATGACCCAGGTGTCCTCGACCGTGACCGCCAAGCTGCAGAGCACGGCCGGGGTTGACGCAGTCATCGGCCTGGGCGCACCGTTCACCTTGACCATGATCAAGGCCGTGGAGTCGTTGAACATGAAAGACACCGTCAAGGTGGTCTCCTTTGACCTGAACAGTGAACTGAATCAGGCCATCGTTGACGGCAAAGTCGTCTTCACGGTGGATCAGCAGCCGTGGTTGCAGGGCTACGGGGCGATTGATGCGATCTGGCAGAACAAGCGCGGCGGGTTCGAGATCGGCGGCGGGCAGCCGGTGCTGACCGGCCCGGCGATCGTGGACGGATCCAACGCAGCTGATGTCCTGAAATTCGCCGCCGAGGGTATCCGCTAAGGATCCTTTGCGCCGGGTTCCGGGGGCCCCTTGCGGGGCCCCGGAACCCCGGCCCGAAGTAGGAGAAGCACCATGACCCAGACCCTTTCCAAGACCCCGCCGCCGAAGACCCCGCCGGCCGCCGATGAGCGTGTGGGCAAACGCAACCCGTTACAGAAGCTGCTGGGCCGCCCGGAAGTCGGCGCCCTGGTCGGGGCGATCGTCTTGTTCGTGTTTTTCGCCTCGGTCTCCCAGACCTTCATCCAGCCCAACGCGTTCGCGACCGTGCTCTACGGCTCCTCCACGATCGGGATCATGGCCGTCGGGGTCTCGCTGCTGATGATCGGCGGGGAATTCGATCTCTCCACCGGGGTCGCGGTGATCTCCTCGGCCCTGACCGCGTCCCTGTTCAGCTGGTACTTCGCCACGAACGTCTGGGTCGGGGTCGGGCTGGCCCTGGCCGTGTCCCTGGCCATCGGGCTGATCAACGGCCTGATCCTGATCAAAACCAAACTCCCCTCCTTCATCGTGACCCTGGCGACGTTCCTGATGCTGACCGGCCTGAACCTGGGCCTGACCCGGCTGATCGGCGGGTCCGTGTCCTCCCCCTCGATCTCGGACATGGACGGCTTCGCCTCCGCGAAGGCCGTCTTCGCCTCCTCCGTCCCGATCGGGGACGTGGACGTGAAAATCACCGTGTTCATCTGGATCGGCCTCGTCGCGGTCGCGTCCTGGATCCTGCTGAGGACCAAGGTCGGGAACTGGATCTTCGCCGTCGGCGGCGACGCGAACGCCGCCCGCGCCGTCGGGGTCCCGGTGAACAAAACCAAAATCGGGCTCTTCATGGCCGTCGGGTTCTGCGGCTGGATCCTGGGCATGCACAACCTCTTCGCGTTCGACTCCGTCCAGTCCGGCGAAGGCATCGGCAACGAATTCCTCTACATCATCGCCGCCGTCATCGGCGGCTGCCTCCTCACCGGCGGCTACGGCTCCGCGGTGGGAGGGGCGATCGGGGCGTTCATCTTCGGCATGGCCAACAAAGGCATCGTCTACGCCCAATGGAACCCGGACTGGTTCAAGTTCTTCCTGGGCCTGATGCTGCTGCTGGCCACCATCGTGAACCTCATCGTCAAACGCCGCGCGGACCTCAAATGACCAAGGGAGCCCCCGAAACCATGAACACCCACCACATCAACCAGCACCAGCTCCTGGCCGGTGAAAAGGACCCGCTCACCCACACCCCCGTGCACCTGCTCTCCCTCGAAGGAGTCGGGAAGCACTACGGGAACATCGTGGCCCTCACGGACGTGACGATGGCCGTGGACACCGGCCGCGTCACCTGCGTCCTGGGCGATAACGGCGCGGGTAAATCCACGCTGATCAAAATCATCGCCGGCCTCCACCAGCACAGCGAAGGGACCCTGAACATCATGGGCGCGCCCCGGACGTTCAGCTCCCCCCGGGAGGCCCTGGACGCCGGGATCGCGACCGTCTACCAGGACCTCGCCGTCGTCCCGCTCATGCCGATCTGGCGGAACTTCTTCCTCGGCTCGGAACTGACCTCCGGGTTCGGGCCGTTCAAAAGCATGGACGTCCAGAAAATGAAGGACATCACCAAACACGAACTCGCCGAAATGGGCATCGACCTGCGCGATGTTGAACAACCCATCGGCCAGCTCTCCGGCGGCGAACGCCAATGCGTCGCGATCGCCCGGGCCGTGTACTTCGGCGCGAAAGTCCTCATCCTCGACGAACCCACCGCCGCCCTGGGCGTGAAGCAATCCGGCGTCGTGCTCCGCTACATCCTCCAGGCCCGCGACCGCGGCCTCGGCGTCATCTTCATCACCCACAACCCCCACCACGCCTTCCCCGTCGGAGACCGCTTCCTGCTCCTCAAACGCGGCAAATCCATCGGCTACTACGACAAAAAAGACATCACCATCGACGAACTCACCGCCCAAATGGCCGGCGGCGCCGAACTCGCCGAACTCGCCCACGAACTCGAACAAATGGGCGGCCACACCGACACCCTCCACGACGTCGAAAACGAACTCAGCACCACCCGCCGCCACTGACCCAGGCAGACGGACAAACAGATTGGATTTGCGGAATGACCATTCGCGTTGGCGTCATAGGCGCTGGAATCATGGGCATGGACCACATCACGAACCTGGCAACAGCCATCAGCGGCGCAGAAGTCAGCTTCGTGGCGGACATTGACGGGGCCCGGGCAGCCGAGGCGGCCCAGCAGTTCGAGGCCCGTTCGACGACGGACCCTGCCGTGCTGATCAACGCCCCGGAAGTGGACGCGGTGGTCATTGCCTCCCACGACTCCACTCACGCAGAACTCATCCTCGCCTGCCTGCAGGCGTCGAAACCTGTGCTTTGCGAGAAGCCACTGGCGCCGACCGTGGAAGAATGCCGCGAAATCGTGGCCGCCGACGCGGAAATAGTGGAAGCCACCGGCAGGTCGTTGCTGTCCCTGGGCTTCATGCGGCGTTTCGACCCCGGCTACCAGGCACTGCTCCGTCACACCGGGTCGGGCGACGCCGGATCCCCGCTCATGGTGCACTGCGTGAGCCGGAATGTCGCCTCGGGACCGGGCGCCACAACGGCGACGGCGATCACCAACTCCGCGATCCACGAACTGGACATCATCCCGTGGCTCCTGGGCTCACCCATTGTGGAAGTGGCCTGGCATGCCGGCCGACGGTCCGCGAGCGCCCCTGAAGGACTTCACGACCCCGCGTTGATGCTGCTGCGCACCGCCGACGGCGTCCTGACCACCCTGGAACTGTTCCTTAACGCCCAGTACGGCTACAGCACCCGGTGCGAAGTGGTGTCCGAGCGCGGCACCGCCAGCCTTGCCGAGCCCGCCCTGCTGAGCACCAACGAATCCCTCCGGCAGTCAACGCACTACCCGGAAGACTGGCGCCCGCGCTTCGCGGATGCGTACCGGGTCCAGCTCCAGGCCTGGATCCGTTCCCTGCAGGACAAGACCGCCTCACCGTTGGCTACGGCGCGCGACGGGCTCCACGCGGCCCAGGTTGCCCAGGCCCTCATTGCCGCCTCCGGTGACACCCGCAACGCTTTTACCCAGGTGGATTACTCATGACGCTGCAGACCATGCCGACGTCCCGGGTTCCGGATCCCATGGATGCTCCCGTCCTGCGCTGGGGCATCATGGGGCCGGGCTGGATTGCGGACATCTTCACCCGGTCCCTGCAGGCCCAGACCCGCCAGGTGGTTTCAGCGGTGGGGTCCCGGTCCCTTGACCGTTCGCAGGCTTTCGCCGAACGCCACGGCATTCCCGGCGCCTACGGAAGCTATGAGGAGCTGGCCGCCGCGGACGACGTCGACGTCGTTTATGTGGCGACTCCGCACAACTTCCACCACGCCGCCGCCGTCGTGGCCCTGGGCGCCGGCAAGCATGTCCTCATTGAGAAGCCGATCGCCCTGAACGCCGCCGAGGCCCGCGACATCCGGGACCGGGCCGAAGCCGCAGGGCTGTTTGCGGCCGAAGCACTCTGGAGCTTCTTCCTGCCGAAGTTCGACGTCGCCCGCCAGGTCCTCGAATCGGGGACGCTGGGTGAGCTGACCACAGTCCTGACCGAATACGGCGAACACTACGATCCGAGCAACCGCATCTTCGACCCGGCCCTGGCCGGCGGCCCGTTGCTGGACCTGGGCACGTATCCGCTCGCCCTCATCACCACCCTGCTCGGCAAGCCCAGCGAGCTGAAAGCCATCGGGACGGATTACCACACAGGGGTCAACGGCCAGATCTCCGCCATCATGTCCTTTCCCGGCGGGTCGCAGGCCATCGTCAACACCCAGCTGCACAACTTCACCCCCACCGCCGCGAGCCTGGTCGGCCGGAAAGCGACCCTGAATTTCGACGGGATGTTCAACCGGCCCGGCGGGTTCACGGTCAACTACCCGGACGGTACGGCCCTGCGCTATGACGAGCCGACCGGCGCGCACTTTGACGGCTTGCACTTCCAGGCGGCCGCGGTGGCCCGGAGCATCCACGCCGGCGAGCGCGGGGTCCTGGAGCGGCCGTTGTCGGATTCGATCACGACCATGGACGTGGCGGATGAAATCCGCAGCCAGCTGGGGATCGTCTACCCGGGCGAATAACGGCGCACGACGACGGACGGCGGACGGTCTCCCGCTCCGCCGGCCACGGCCGCGTCGGATATCATCGGGGCCATGACTGAGAGGCCCGTCGTGAGCCGTCCGGGATCGCCGTCTCCCGCCTATGTGCTGCACGGGACCATCGTGACCGATGGAGCCGTTGTGTCCGACGGTACGGTTGCCGTGGCGGGCGAAAGGATCGCTTACGCCGGGCCCCGGTCAGGCTTCGTGTCCGCAGGCTTCCCCGCGGCGGAGGTCCTCGACGTCCCCGACGGCGGATCAATCCTGCCCGGACTCATCGATCTGCACTGCCATGGCGCGGCCGGCGCCGGATTCCCCAACGACGACGAGGCCATCTGCCGCACGGCCGTGGACTTCCTGCACCGCAGCGGGACCACCACACTGCTGGCCAGCCTGGTCACGGCCGCCGTCGCGGACATGGAGCGGCAGCTCGGCGTCCTGGTGCCGCTGGTGGACGAAGGGCTTATTGCGGGCATCCACGCCGAGGGGCCCTTCCTCTCCCATGCCCGGTGCGGCGCACAGAATCCGGAATGGCTCCGGGACCCGGACCCGGCGCTGCTCCGCCGGCTGCTGTCGGCCGCAGGCGGAACGCTCAGGACCATGACCTACGCGCCGGAGCTGCCCGGCGCCGGCGATGTCGTCGCCGTGCTCGCCGCCCACGGCGTTATCCCCTCTCTGGGGCACACCGACTCGGATTCCGGAACCGCTGCCGCGTCGTTGGAAGACGCCGCCAGGCTGCTGGCCGCGGCGCCTTCCGGGCGCTTCGGTGCCGCTGCCAGGCCGACGGTCACGCATTTGTTCAACGGGATGCCGCCGCTCCACCATCGAAACCCGGGCCCGGTGGCGGCGTCCCTGCGATGTGCTGCCGCCGGCACTGCGATCGTCGAACTCATTGCCGACGGCGTGCATCTGGATCCGGAGACGGTACGGATGGTCTTTGACGTCGCAGGTGCGGAGAACATCGTGCTCGTCACCGATTCCATGGCCGCTACCGGCCTGCCGGATGGTGAGTACCGCCTGGGACCGTCCGCCGTGACAGTCCGCGACGGCGTCGCACAACTCGCCGGCAGCGGGGCGCTGGCGGGCGGGACCGCCACGATGCTGGAGGTGCTGAGCCGGACCATTGCGGCCGGCGTCGACCCGGCGGCCGCCGTGCTGGCCGCGACCGCCGTCCCGGCGAGGGTGCTGGGTCTGGACGCCGGGCTCGGCAGCCTGAAACCCGGGATGCGGGCGGACATCGTCGTCGTGGACCGGCACTACCGGGCGTCCGCCGTGCTCCGTGCCGGCCGGATCCTGGACGCCCCGGCGGCACGGATCTGACGGACCGGCGTCTCTGCTGCCCTGACCGCCGCCGAACCGTCAACGCCGAACCGTCAACGCGGGTCAGTCCCCCAGCAGTTCCACCCAGGCAGGACGCCGCGTCCTCGTCGGCCACCACCGTGACGTGCGGGTGCAGTTGCAGCACCGAAGCGGGGCACCGCGGCGTCACTGGACCCGTCAGGGCATCGCGCAGGACCGCGGCCTTGTCCGTACCGGACACGATAAGAAGCAGATGCCGGGCGTCCAGGATAGTACCCAGCCCCTGCGTGATGCACCGCTCGGGAACATCGTCCGGGGAAGAGAAATAGCGGGCATTGGCGAGGCGGGTACGTTCAGCCAATGCCACCACCCGGGTGCGGGAATCCAGCGCTGAGCCAGGCTCATTAAACGCCAGGTGCCCGTTGTGGCCGAGGCCCAGGATCTGGACGTCGATCCCGCCGGTTCGGGCGATGGACGACTCGTAGTCCCGGGCGGACCGTTCCGGATCCGCCGCGGCGCCGTCCGGAACGGTCACCTTCGCGGGGTCCAGCCGCAGGGGCCCGGTGATTTCCCGGGCCACCACTGCCGCGTAGCCCTGCGGGTGCCCTGCCGGCAGCCCCACGTACTCATCCAAGGCAAAGCCGCGAACACGGGACATGTCCAGCCCCTGGCGGGCAAGGGCCCGGTACGTAGGCAGCGGAGAAGCGCCGGTGGCGAAACCGAGAACGGCATCGGGATTGTTGCGGATCACTTCGGCCAGAATACCGGCGGCCGCGGTGCCGGCGGCTGCTGCGTCGGGCGAGACGAGGATTTCCATGCCAGGCGACTTACCCACTGTGCCTCCCGTTGGTGATCTTCCGCCGTGTTTCTCGGCTGCGGCCGCCGGGCGACCGGCCGGTTGCTCACCAGCATCCGACACGGCACGTGCGATGTCCACCAGTGCGGTGGGGAACTTCCCGCGCCTCGCGACTGTGATGAGACTCACTCGCAATAATTGTTATTTTGCTTGAGGCGCTCCGGCCCCGCTGTGCACTATGGAATGACACGGTCGGGACGGAAATCCCGACCGTATAGCCCCGATTCCTTCTCCGCCGCCAGACGTGCGGTGTGGCTTCGCGGCACTGTTTTTCTCAACCTGTTTTACCCAACCTGGTGGACGCAATGAGGCCAAGCCGGTGAGCTTGTGTAGCCGCCTAGACCTCGAGTGCGTGCACGGGGTTGGTTGTACCGCGGCTCCGCATTGGCGCGGCAGCCGGACAACCGGAATATGAAATGGAAGCACTGAACAATGACGTTTAACACTGCCGACTCCGTAACCCTGAAAATCTGGGACCGTGCCGCCGTGCACCACACCCTCGACACCCTTGTGCAGGACCTTGCGGAGCGGCACAACACGTCCAAGGGCAGCATCTCGGTCAACTGCAGCGGACCCAACACCTTCACGCTGAGCCTGGCCCACGGCGCGTCGACTGCCCCCGCCGTCTAAGCGCTCTCCTGGCAGAAAGTCCGACGGCGAGACGTCCAGTACGCCCGCCGTCGGACTTTTTTGCCTAACTCACTTTGCTTAGACCAGGCTGACTTGGCTGGCAATGATGTAATCCACGGCCGCCGGGCCTTTCATCCGCAGCCCGGGCCGCACATAGCGGCGATTGACGCGGCGGCGCCGGTGGAAGCGCAGGTCAGACATCGCGGCCCAAAACGCTTTGCAGGGATCAATTGAGTGCCCCTGCATCGCACACCAACTGATGTAGACCCCGTAGAGCTCATCGTCGGTCAGCCCGCAGTCCTCCCCGGCATCCACAGCGATGCAGTCTGCAATGAAACGCTTATAGTCTGACAACGTCATGACTACCCCCTCATTCTCCGACTCACAGTCCACGGTCGTGGCGCGATAAGTGACCAGCGACCGGTGGGCTATGGACTTGTTCAAATCGTTCATCCGGCATTCGGAACGGAATGCGATTCGGATGGCTAACGGCGGAAAATTGTTTCTATCGCCCCCGCCGGACTTCCATCCGGGGCGTCGGACGGGATGCCGTCCCGGGGCCGGCCGGAAGGGATTTGGTTCGATGAGTACTCCACACGAAGTGGCGGACTATTTTCGCCACGACCATCCCGCCCACGCAGAACTGGCACTGTGGGTCCGCGACATCCTGCTGGCCGCCGAGCCGGACCTGGAGCAGCGCGTTTACCGTGGCTGGCAGGGCGTCGGGTTCCACGACGAAGAGGCCGGATACGTCTGCGCTCTCTTTCCACGACCCGAGGGCCTGTTTCTGAGTTTTGAACATGGGGCGTCCCTGCCGGATCCCGAGGGCTTACTGACCGGCGACGGCGCACAGGTGCGCGCACTGAAAGTAACGGGCACAGACAGCGCCATGAAGGAAAATATCCTGCATTTGCTAGAACAGGCCGTGGCCTTCGGGATCGGCCTGCATGCCGGCGCTCTCAAGCGCCGCCGGCCCTAAGCCCCGGCCCGGCAGTCTCGATCCTTACGGCAACCGGCTCGGCCGGAGCAGCGTCGGGATGCCGGCCTGTTCAGGTTCCAGCGGCACCGGGCTGATCAGCACCGCCGGCCCGCGATGCAACCGGCCATCGGAGAGCGGCTGGCAACGGATGCCACCCCGCCCCCGCATGGCGGCATGCGCACCGGGTGCGAGCATTTTGTCCATCCACACGCAGGGATGGGCCGGACGTCCGCCGCGGATCCGGACGACGTCACCGGCCGATTCCAGCGCGAAGTCGGTTCCGATCAGAGGAGCCAGATGGGCGCCCCTGATGACTATGTTGCGCCGGGTCAGGAGCGGGTCGAACGGTGTAACCCCCAGTTCAGCGGCGATGGCTTCCAGGGCTTCGACGGCGATCAGCGTGACTGCGGCGTCCATGTGGGCGGCCTTGCCGAAGAAGCGGTCCCCGACTATGCCCTTGCCGGCCACCAGGTCCACCCGGTCAGCATCGGCCGTCGGGACATCGGCTGCGCCTTCGCGGGCGCGGCCGAAGTACGCGTGCGCGGGCGAGACAAGCAGGTGCAGGACCTCGACGTCGTACCGGTAGTTTTCCGTCATGCCCTAACTATCCTCCGCGGAACGAAACGGTGCACCGGGACCCCGGGGCCTGTCGCACACCGGTCAGGATCGTTTCGCTGGGTAGGATCGTACGGGGGCGACGGGCGGTCAAGCGCCATGGACAGAAAATAGGTACTCGTGATCGCACTACTCTCCCCTGTTGGAAAACTGGCCAAGCTGGACGAAGCGTCTCCCCTGGCCAAACAGGTCCCGTTTGTCCTGTTCTTCCTCATCGCCGTGATCATGAGCAGCTCGATCCCGACGGTGGCCATCAGCAGCTGGGCGGCCTTGAGCGCGGCTACGGTCCTCGTAGCGGCAGCTACATGGTTGGCGGTCATTTTTGGTCGTCCCGGCCTCGCCAAATATGCCACCATCGTCCCCGCCCTTGACTTCCTGGCCGCCGGAGCGCTGCGCCACGCCACCGGCGACAGCCATTCCATCTACTCCTCGCTTGTCCTGCTGCCCGTGTTGTGGTTCGCGTCTCTGGAAGGCCGCCGATACGTCGCGTACGCCGCGCTCGGAACAATGGCCGCCATTATGGTTCCGTTTATCCTGGGCTCCACTACCGACGCGAATCCCAATGAGCTCATGCGGGGCCTGTACAGCACCCTGGTCTTTATGCTCGCCGCCGAAATGGTCAACGAGCTGGCACGCAGGGTCCGCCGGCGGCTAAAGACCGCACGCGATCAGGCAGCTGCAGCGACTGAGGAACTCAGCCGCGCCGCCGAAATCCAGCAATTCCTGCTGCCGACGAACTTCGCGCCGCTGCCCGGCTACCAGACGGCCGGAGCATGCATCCCGTCGAAAGCAGTGGGCGGGGACTTTTTCGACTGGTACCTCATCGACGGCGGGCTCGCGTTCACCCTCGGGGATGTCATGGGCAAAGGCGCCGGCGCCGGCATGATTGCGGCGACAACCAGGGCGGTCATCCGAAGCGCCAAGAACAGCCAGGATCCGGTGGCCGCGTTGTCCCTCGCCGCCGACTCGTTTGCGACGGACCTGAGCCAGACGGGGTCCTTCTCGACGTTGTTCCACGCCCGGCTCCGGGCGGAGGACGGCCGTGTCACCTTCTCGGACGCTGGCCACGGGCTGACCCTCCTGGTCCGGGCAGACCACTCCTGGGTGCGGCTGCAGTCCAAGGACCTGCCGGTGGGGCTGATGCCGGGCACGACGTGGGGATCCTTTGAGACGCAGCTGGGCCAGGGGGACATGATTGTCAGCTTCAGTGACGGCGTCCTGGACCTTTACGACGGCACGCTCTCGGCCGTCGACCAGGTTGCCCGGCTCGCGATCGCCGCGACCTCGGCGCAGGAGGTGGTGGACGCCGTTCAGCTCAAGGCGCGCGGCAGCGCCAACCCGGACGATGTCACGATTATCGCTGTCAGAAGGGACCGCCGGGCCGGCGGGAGGGCCCGCGGGCCCCTACAGGGCGCGCCGGAGGGCAATGACCGTCGTGTCGTCAGCCCGGCTGCCCTCCGGGAGCAGGAGCCGCAGCGCATCCACGAACGCCGCGGGTCCGCGGTGTAGCATCACCAGGCCGGCAATATCAGCCAACGCATCGAGCGTGCCGCAATAGAGATCCAGCAGCCCGTCCGTGAAAGAAAGCAGCACATCTCCCGGGGCAACTTCGGCGGTGCCGGTTTCCCAGCATCCGGCGTTCCCCAGGCCCAGCGGCAACCCCGGTGCCCGCAGCTGACGGTAGGAGCCGTCCGGTTTCACAATCATGGTGAGGCCGTGGCCGGCGTCGGCAAACGCCAGATGGCCGCTTGCGAGGTCCAGCCGTGCCCGGAACATGGTTGCAAAGATGCCGGTGACGTCAAGGTCATTTTCGACGGCTTTGGCTACAGCGCCCATGGTTTCGGCCGGGGCGAGGTCGCCGGCGGCCACCACGGCCGAGCGTACCGTTGCAGCCACCAGTGCCGCCGCAGTGCCTTTGCCCATGACATCGGCAAGGGTGAGGTCGATCGAGCCTCCGGACTCCGTCCACGAATAGAAGTCCCCTCCGACGCTGCGGGCGGGAAGGCAGGTGCCGGCAACTTCGAAGGCAGGCGCGCCGGGACTGGTGGCCGGCAAAAGGGCTTGCTGGACCTCGTGGGCGCGGTCCAGGTCCATGGAATCCGCGAGCTCCCGCTCGGCCCAGGTGCCTAGCTCATCGAGGAGCCGGCGGTCCGCTTCACTGAGTTCCCGGCTCTTGGTATCGAACAGACACAACGTCCCCACCCGGTGTTCACCGTTGATGCTGAGCGGACGTCCGGCGTAAAAGCGCACACCCCGCCCGCCTGCCACGTCCGGGAGGTCCGCGAACCGCGCGTCGGCAGCCGCGTCGTCTACCACCAGGAGTTCGGGGCCGGCAATCGTGATGTCGCAAAAGGTATCTGCCCTGTTGATCAACCCCAGACCCGGAAGTTGCGGTGACTTCATGAACAAATTGCGGTCATCCAACATGTTCACCGCGGCGACCGGGACTCCAAAAAGCTCACGCGCCATCCGGGTGATCCTGTCAAAGCGCTCCTCCGGCGCCGACCCCATCAATCCCAGCGAATGGAGCGCCCGGAGCCGCGCCTGCTCCCGGCCCAATTCGTGTGCGACAGTTTGTGTGTCCTCCATGAACATCGGGTCCTTCCAATAGCTGCCCGGCAGCTGCACCGCCCGGCTCGGGCCGGTTCCGGCACCGCCACCCAGCTCGTTCAGTTCCGGCGACGTGTCGTAACATGTCTGGGGTCTAGCGTGACACATTTGTAAACATCCTATGTAAGTGGTGAATCCCGGCGATGACCGATCCGTATAGTTCAGCGACTGGTCCTACGTGAGCTTGCTGTGGATCCGGCTGATGGTCGCCCTGACCGCGATCGCCGGCGTGAACTACGTCGCCTGGCGCTGGGCCGCTTCATTGAACTGGGACGCCTGGTGGATTGCGGTGCCGCTCGTGGTCGCGGAGACGTACAGCCTGATCGACGTCCTGCTGTTCGGCATGACCGTCTGGCGGCTGAAGAGACGCCAGCCCCCGGCCGCCGCTCCCCCGGACACCACCGTTGATGTCTTCATCACCACCTACAACGAACCGCTCGATCTTGTGATGAACACAGCCTTGGCGGCCCAGCGGATCCGTTTTCCGCACAGCACGTGGATTCTCGACGACGGCAACCGTGCCGAGCTCCGCGGGCTGGCCGACCAACACGGCATCGGCTACGTCACTCGCAGTGCCGAGTGGGACGGCAAGCCCCGCCACGCCAAGGCCGGGAACCTGAACAACGCCCTGATGCAGACCGACGGGGAGTTCCTGCTCATCCTCGATGCCGACCAGATCCCTTCCCCGGACATCCTCGACAAGACGCTGGGCTACTTCAATAGCCGCCGGGTCGCCCTCGTCCAGACCCCGCAGTACTTCACCAACGTCCCTGCCGACGACCCCTTGGGCAGCCAGGCCCCGTTGTTTTATGGCCCGATCCAGCAAGGCAAAGACGGGTGGAACGCCGCCTTCTTCTGCGGCTCCAACGCGCTGCTCCGCCGCGAGGCCCTCATGCAGCTCGGGCTGGTGGGTTACGTCAAGGAGACGGAAAAGAGCGTCCGGCGCGCCCTCGACGCATCTCAGGCGGCCATCCGCAGGGCACGGAAGTCAGTCCGGAATGAACCGGCCCTCATCCAGGAGATGCTCGACGAAGTTCAGGCGGCCACCGTCGCCGCCCGGCGCCAGCTCAAGGCAGGGGGATCCCTGAGCGAGATCACCTACCGGGTCCGGCGCAGCGTGGAAAAAGCGGCCGAGGCAGTGGTGATGGCCGACGTCTCGGCCCTGCAGGACGACCTCGATGAAATCGCGGCGATGGAACCTCTGAAGGTAGGCGCATCGGGCGTGCCGGTAGTGACGGACGACGCCGTGCGCCGCATGTCATCCCATGACTGGTCCCCCGTCGGGGCCATCGAATCCGTTCAGTCCGTGCTGGACGCCCTCACCGTGGAACGCACCGACGAGGCCCAGCCGGTCATGCCGCTGGCGACGATCTCCGTCACCGAGGACATGGCCACGGCCATGCGCCTGCACGCGATGGGATGGCAGAGCGTCTATCACCACGAGATTCTGGCCTACGGGCTGGCGCCGGAGGATCTGGGCACCATGCTGACCCAACGGCTCCGCTGGGCCCAGGGCACCATGCAGGTGCTGCTGCGCGAGAATCCGCTGGTCCAGCGCGGCCTCAAGTGGGGCCAGCGCCTGATGTACTTCGCGACGATGTGGACGTACCTGAGCGGTTTCGCCGCCGTCGTCTACTTTGCCGCCCCCATCGTCTATCTCGTCTTCGGGATCCTGCCCGTGACCAGCCTGAGTGCGGACTTCTTCATCCGGTTCATTCCGTTCATGATCGTCAACCAGTTGCTTTTCGCCTTCGCCGGAAAGGGCATACCGACGTGGCGGGGACAGCAGTACAGCCTGGCCTTGTTCCCGACCTGGATCAAGGCATGTACGACGGCGGCCCAAAACGTCTGGTTCGGCCGCCCCCTTGGATTCGCGGTCACCCCCAAGGACCGCCAGTCCGGCGGACCCCGCTGGAGCCTGATCCGGCCCCAGCTGGTGGTTGGGGTCATGCTCATCATCGCCGGCGTCGTCGGAATCGCGCGGCTCGCCGCCGGTATGTCCGAGCCGATCGGCACGTTCGTCAACGTAGTCTGGGTGGTGTTTGACATCATCGTCATGAGCATCTTGGTGCGGGCCGTGCTGTACCGCGGTTTCCCGGCCGAAGACTCCTCCGGCGAAGCCGTCCCCGACGACGAAATCGCCATAGAAAGGGCAACGCGTGGACCTGAGTTATGAAGTGAGAGGCAACTACGCCGAAATCAAGGCGGTCGGCCGCCTGAATATGGTCTCGGCCCCGAAGCTGCGCGAGATCGTGGCTGACGTAGTGGCGGCCGGGTCCAACCGGATCCTGGTCAACCTTGAGCAGACTCCGTTCATGGATTCCTCGGGCCTCGGCGCCCTCATCGGCTGCCTCAAGGCCGCACGGCAGGCCGGTGGCGACCTCCGGATCGCGGCCGTGCAGCCCCAGGTTCAAATGGTTCTCGGATTGACGAGCATGGATAAGGTCCTGACCTCCTACGCTTCGGCTGACGAAGCGTTCGGCGATGACTGACATCCTGCACAGGCGGAGCCTGCGCCAGGTGGCCGCCCCGGAAGCCATCGAGGCCGTCCATGAGGAACTGGAAACCCTCTGGGACGAGGCGTCATTCGTCCCGGATATGGATCGCATGACGTTCGCCACGGCGGTCATCGAGGCTGCCAGCAACGTGGTCCAGCACGCCGTCCCCGCGTCGGCGGCGCCTGTTGAGCTCGGCGTCGAGATCTGCGTTGAGCAGTGCAGCCTGGAAGCCCGCGTCAGTGCCCACGGCGCGGCCTCTCCCGGTCCCCTGGACGCGGGGACGAACATGCCCGACGACGACGCGGAATCCGGCCGGGGCCTTGCGCTGATCCGGGCCCTCGTAACGACGGTGACGTTCAGCCGGCAGGAAGGGACCAACATCTGGACCCTCTCAAAGTCTCCTTTCTGCAGCTGAGCCGTTTCCCGGGGAAATTCCTGCGGGTTTCCTGTGTCTTCCCGACGCCGGCAGCAGGTTTTCCTGCCGGAGAATAGTCGAAGAGATCCCGCCGCTGAGCCGCGCGACCGCCCACGACGGTTCTGACTAGCCACAGCGGCCCGCCGGGACCGGAACAGGAGTTCCGATGAAGCACCTCGTCAGCCTTGCCTGCATCCTTGCGGTGCTCGGCTGGAACGTGGCAGTCGCTGCCGCCCCGGCCCAAGCGGCGGCGGGAGCGTCCATCGTGCTCAGCCCCGATGCTGGCCCGGCGGGGACCTCGGTGACCGTCACCGGAACGGGGTTCCCCAAGAAAAGTTCCGGGACCGTCACCGCGGGCACCAATGCGGTCGCCGTTTCGATCAGTGCCTCCGGGTATTTCAAGGCTGTTGTGGTGATTCCCGAAGCCAGCCAGGCGTCCGTGCCCGTGCAGGCTGTGGCAGGCACCGCCAAGGCAACCGTCGCTTTCACTGTCACACCCAGTGCCGCTCCAGCTGCCGCGCCGCCGGCAGCGGCTCCGGCACCGGCGGCGCCGGTCATCAGTACCGCGTCCTTGCGCTTCGGCGTCGGCACACCGGGAGGCCCCTCGGCGTCGGGCGAACTCGACGCAGTTGCCTCCCTCGCCGGGGAGGCGCCGTCCATCGTCCTCTCCTACAAGGACTTCAACCAGGCACCGCCGATCGCGGAACTGGATGCCGTCCGCAGCCGCGGCGCGGCCACCCTGCTGACGTGGGAGCCGTGGGTCTGGGGCGGCGGGACGGTACAGCCGGCGTATGCGCTGAAACGCATCACCGCAGGCGACCATGACGCCTACCTGCGCCAGTGGGGCCAGGCGCTCGCCGCGTGGGGCCATCCGGTGATGCTGCGGTTCGGCCACGAAATGAACGGCAACTGGTACCCGTGGGCTGAAGGCATCAACGGCAACCAGACCGGCGACTATGCGGCCGCCTGGCGGCACGTCCATGACGTCCTCGCCTCGACCGGCAGCACCAACATCACCTGGGTCTGGAATCCGAACGTCCCCTACTGGGGGTCCACCGCACTTGAGGGCCTCTACCCGGGCAACGCATACGTGGACGCCGTCGCACTTGACGGCTACAACTGGGGAACGTCCGCGTCATGGAGCACCTGGCTGTCGCCGTCGCAACTCTTCGGCGAAGGCATCGCCCGGCTCCGCCAGATCGCTCCGGGAAAACCGATTCTTATCGCGGAAACATCCTCCGCAGAAGCGGGCGGTTCCAAAGCCGACTGGAATACCGCCCTGATCAGCTACCTCTCCGCCCAGCCCGATGTGACAGCCGTGATCTGGTTCCACTTCAACAAGGAAGCCGACTGGCGGATCAACAGCAGCGCTTCCTCCACGCAGGCTCTCTCCGCCGCGCTGGCCGCCCGGCCGAAGTAGTCAGGGAACCGGGCTGCAGTCAGCAGGTTCCGCGGTGAAACGGAACCATTCGGGCAGGTCGGCAATATAGGCTTCGGCGACGGCGGGGGTTCCGGCCGAGCGCCAGTCAACGACGGCGGTGACCTCCACCTCGTTCTTGTTCCACTCGAACCAGTTGATCATCTTCAGCAGCGGGTATTCAGCGGGGATGCCGGGGTCGAAGAGCTGGCGCCACCACGACTGCTTGATTTCGAGTTCACCCGCTCCCGTCCGGCCGGGGATGAACAGTGCCGCAGTTTCGGGCACCGCCACCGGCTTGTTCCGGCCCGTTCCGTACCCTGCGTAGAAGTCCGGCACGGCGAGGTCATTCCCGCCGGCCCCGTTGTAGGTTCCGGTGAGCTGCTGCAGGAATTTGCCGGGTTCCGGCACCACGTTCGCACCCCACGGGTACGTGCTGCCCCAGTGATAGAGGGACATGCCCACCCAATCCACAGCATCATCGCCGGGGTAATAGGGTGCGTAGGGGTCGTCGCTGCCCGTCAGGACCCCGTCGGCGTCCGTATCCAGTTCCCTGAAATCCTCCGTCCCGGGCATGGCCTGGTGCTGACCGCCGGCGAAAGGATAGCCTCCGCCATAGTTCGGCGCCCACATGGTGGCGCTGCCCGGAGCCAGCCTGCGCAGTGACTCGGCCACCCGCTGGAACGCCGCCCGGTACTCGGCCGGCTGCTGGCCCCATTCGTACCAGGATCCGTTCATCTCATGCGCGAACCTGACGATGACCGGCACGCCGGCTTTATTAAGAACGTCCAAGGTTCCTGCCAGCTCATCGGTCACCGCCGGCGTCACGGCGCCCAGCCCGTTCCGCGGCTCCAGGGTCAGCAGCAGCATGCCGCCGTTGGTCCGGACCTGTTCGAACGCCGCCTGCAGATTGGCCATGTCCGTCTGCCCCAGCGGGACCGGCGTGAAACTGACGGTCACGGCAGGTCTACGCCCCAGCTGGGAACCGAACTCAGCAAGCGTTTCATGCTCCCAGTCCAGGTTCACGCCGGACAAAATACCCGGCGCCGCGGCCAGATCCGTCCGTGACGCAGGACTGCACTGGGTTGCCTGCGGAGACGGCTGCCCCGAGGGCGCGGACGGCACGCTGCCGCAGGAGCAGAGCACGGCGAGGCTCAGGACCGCAGCGGCAGCGGAACGAAAACGTCGAGGATTCACCCGCCAAATCTACAGGCCTAAGCCCCCTGACCTGCATCAACTGCAGCGCGTCCCGCCGCGGCCGCCCCGGCGGGTCCCGCCGCCGCCGTCGTTCACAACCCCGGCAGTACTTGTTCGCGGACCTGCTTACGGAGGATCTTACCCAGCATGGAGCGCGGCATGTCCTGGATCGGCACGATCCGCTTCGGGACCTTATACCCGGCGAGATGCTCGCGGCAGTGATTCCGCAGGGCCTCCTCGTCCAGGGCAGTGCCGGGCTCGAGCTCGACGGCGGCCGCGACCAGTTCGCCGCCGCGCTCCAGGGGCTTGCCGATCACGGCGGCGTCGCGGACGTCCGGGTGCAACCGCAGGACGGCCTCCACCTCGGTGGGTGAGACGTTGAAGCCGCCGGTGATGATGAGTTCCTTGGCCCGGTCCACCACGGTGGTGAAGCCGTCGGCGTCGACCGTCACGACGTCGCCGGTGCGCAGCCAGCCGTCGCCGGTGAGCGCTTTCGCGGTTTCCTCGGGGTTGTTCCAGTAGCCCTGGAACACCTGCGGACCCTTGATGAGCAGCTCCCCCGGTTCGCCCTGGGCCACCTCGGTGTCCGGATTGTCCAGGTCCACCACCTTCATCAGGGTGGAGGGGAACGGTACCCCGATCGTGCCGGTGCGCCGGGTGGGATGGAACGGGTTGCCGAGGGCCACCGGCGAGGATTCGGTCATGCCGTAGCCTTCCACCAACAGCCCGCCGGACACCGATTCCCATAGTTCCACCACGTGCGGGGGCAGATTCATGGCACCGGAGATGCAGTACTTGGCGGTGCGAAGCGAGACACCCTTCTCCTTGGCCGCCATCGCGGTGCGTTCGTAGATCGGCGGGACTGCGCAGTAAACAGTGGCCGGGGATTTCTTCATGGCGGCCAGGACCAGGTCCGGATCGAACTTGGGGAACAGCACCAGCAGTCCCTGCTTGCGGATGCCGTAGGTGAGGTAGAGGGTCATACCGAAGGCGTGGAACATCGGCAGGATCGCGTAAAAGGTCTCTTTGCGGTACTCCGCCCCGGCCATCCACGCCTCGCCCTGGAGGGCGTTGGCGTAGAGGTTGAAGTGGGTCAGCATGGCGCCCTTGGGCCGGCCGGTGGTGCCGGAGGTGTACTGGATCGCGGCGAGGTCGGTGACCTGCGGGCGTGGGTGGCCGGGGTCGATCCGGCCGTGGCCGAGGAGTTCCTTCCACGCCAGGGTTCCCGGGGCCGGGGCGGTCAGGGAGTCGCGGGTGGCGCGCAGTTTCTTGATTGGAAGCTGCAGGGCCAGGCGTTTGGCAGCAGGGAACGCCTCGAGGAGGTTGACGGAGACGACGTGGTCGATTTCGACGTCGGCCGGGAATTCCTTGACCGCGGCCGCTGCCTTGTCCCAGGCAATCACGACGCGGGCCTGGTGGTCCTCGAACTGGTGTCGGAGTTCGCGGGAGGTGTAGAGCGGGTTGTGTTCGACGACGACGGCGCCGAGGCGCAGCACCGCGTAAAAAGCGACGACGTGCTGCGGGCAGTTCGGCAGGATCAGGGCGACCCGGTCCCCGGCCCGCACGCCGAGCTTCCGCAGGCCCTCGGCGGCGCGGTCCACCTGCTCGCCGAGTTCGGCGTAGCTGGTGCGGCGGCCGAAGAACTCCAGGGCGGGTGCGTCCCCGGCCTCGGCCACGGACCGCTCCAGCATGGCAACAAGCGATTCCGTGGGCAGCTCAATGTCTGCGGGGACGCCCGGCTGGTAGTTTTTGACCCAAGGCTGTACGTCAGTGCTCTTCATGGGGACATCCTTTCGCAATCTTGGGCGCGGAGGCGAATTCGGGTGCCGGAGCCTTCGACTGCCGGACTGCTTGATGACCAACGGAGGAAGCCATGTCAGAGCTCCTGATCATTTCGGTTGTTATTTTCGGCTTTGCCCTGGTGTCCGGGCGGCTGTCCCTGTCGCCGGTCACGGCGCCGATGGTGTTCACCGCCGTCGGAGTCCTGCTCGGCGTGGTCGGCGGGCCGTGGTTCCACCTTGACCTGGAGAACGAGGCGGTCTCCTCGCTGGTGGAGGTCACCCTTGTGCTGGTCCTCTTCACGGATGCCGTGCGGATCGATTTGAGGAAGCTACGGAGCCAGATTCTGCTCCCGGCGCGCCTGCTGGGGATCGGGCTGCCTCTCACCATCGCGCTTGGGACCCTTGCCTCTGCGGCGCTGTTCGGCGGACTCACGATCGTCGAGGCGGCGCTCATCGCCGCCATCCTCGCACCGACCGACGCCGCCCTTGGTCAGGCCGTGGTGAGCGACAAGCGGCTCCCGGTGCGCATCCGGCAGGGGCTGAACGTCGAAAGCGGCCTCAACGACGGAATCATGGTTCCCATCGTGACGGTGTTCCTTGCCATCGCAGCGACGGAGACGGGCGGGGCCTCGCGCAACTGGGGCCTGTTTGCCGCCCAGCAGATCGGCTTCGGAATCCTCGCCGGCGCCCTCGCCGGGGTGCTGGGCGGGTGGCTGCTCCACCGCTTCGCCTCGGCCGGTTTTGTCGACGGAATCTACCGCCAGCTCGCAACGATCGCGATCGCCGTCGCGGCGTTCACGAGCGCCGGAGTGATGGGAGGAAACGGGTTCATCGCCGCCTTCGTTGCCGGGCTGGCGTTCAGTCATGTCGCTCGCGAGCAGTGCAAAAACGTTCAGGACTTCACCGAGGACGAGGGTGAACTCCTAGGGTCCATCACGTTTCTGGTGTTTGGTGCGGTGCTGGCAGCCCCTGTGCTTGGGTCATTGACGTGGCAGATTGCGCTGTATGTGGTGCTTTCCCTGACGGTAGTGCGGATGCTGCCCGTGCTGATCGCGCTCACCGGGTCCCGCACCCGCTTCGAAACACGGCTGTTTATGGGGTGGTTCGGGCCGAGGGGTTTGGCGTCAATCCTGTTCGCACTCCTGGTCTTCGAGCAATTGAGCGGGACCGTGGCGGACACAGTGTTCACCGTGGCGGTGTGGACGATTCTGGTGAGCGTGTTTGTCCACGGGATGACGGCGAGCCCGTGGACGTCTCGCCTCGCCCGTCGCCTGGGTGACGCCCCGGCATCCGCGCCCGAGATGGTCGAGGTTGATGAGATGCTGACCCGCCGTCGCCTGTGACGGGTCAGGGTCGCGCGCGGGAGGCATGCACCCTCCGCTCCAATCCGCTTCGGACGCGGCCGGCTCCCGTCTGGTGTTTCCTCGGCTCCGAATAGGTTCTAAAGACCAGGAGCAGAGGGTGACCATGAGGGTTCAGCAGGAAACCGCGTGGCCGGAAGTGGCCATGCGGCGGCAGATCATTGCGACGGAGCTTGGTCCGGCGACGGTGCGGGTCCAGCCGGGCGCCGACGGTGGGAGCCCATCGGCCGGCACGCCGGACGTGTATCTGCATGGCGCCGCAGGATCCTGGACCACGTTCGAGCCGCTGCTTGCCGACGGGACCGCCCATGACCGGGTGCTGATCGACCTGCCGGGCTGGGGTGATTCGACGGCGGGTGTGGAGCCGGAAAATCTCAGCATCGAGGCTATGGGACGCGCCGTGGCCGGGATCCTGGATTCGCTGGGGTACCGCCGGTGGAATCTGGTGGGTCACTCGATGGGAGGTTTTCTGGCTTTGCACATGGCTGCGGCATGGCCGGAGCGGACGGCCGGCGTCGCCGCCATTTCGGCCACCACCTTCGGGGTGTCCTTGGCCGGCCGGGAGCCGCTGCGCGGTTTGTCCGGTTTCCCGGCGTATATCGGTATGCTGCTGGCCATGCGGGCCATGGCGGTCCTTGGCCCGGCCGGGTCCGCGCTACTCCGTGCCATCAGCGGGACTCCGCTGATGGGGGTGCTCATGTCCCCGTTCTTCGTGGAGCCCGCGGCCGTGTCCAAGCGGGTGGTCCGCGGGCTTGGAGCTGACGCCAGGCCTGCCAGCTTTTCCGCGGCAGCCCACGCCGCTGCACATTATGATTTTGACCGGTGGCGCGGCATCCGTTGCCCGGTACTGGCGACCCGCGGGGATTCCGACGTGTTCACGCCGCCGTCGGACCTGTTCCGACTGGCCGAAATCGTCCCCCATGCCCGGCTGGTGACGATCCCGCGCTGCGGCCACTTCCCCACCATTGAGCAGCCGGAGCAGGTGCAACTGGTGCTCCGTGACCTGCGGACTCCAAGCCCCGCCTAACTGCGGATTTATCAGTATGCTTACTGGACGCAGACCTGAGGCGCTGAACAGAAACGAGATCCACCATGAGCAGGCCCGTGCGCATCGAGGTTGAGGCCGCCGGCCACATCGGCCACGTCTTCGCCTCCCGACGGCCAACCGCCGACGCCGCCGCAGCGGGGCCTGCCGTTGTGCTCCTCCACGGGATCGGCGCATCGCACCGCTACCTGCGCCGGCTCCACGGGTTGCTGGCGGCGTCCGTGGACACGTATTCGATCGACTTGCCCGGGTTCGGCGCCACCCCACGGCCGCGGGAAACGCTGACGGTGACCGAGCAGGCCACCTATCTCCTCGGCGCCCTGGAGCAGGTCGGTGTGCTGGACTTCGTGATTGCCGGGCACTCGATGGGCGCCCAGTTCGCGGTCGAAGCCGCGCTGCAGCAGCCACAGCGGATCCCGCACCTGGTGTTGATGGGTCCCGTGGTCAACGACCGGCGGGACACGATCGCGCAGCAGTCGCTGGCGCTCGGCCGCGACTGCCTGTTCTTCGAAAGCCCGTCCTCCAACGCCCTTGTCTTCACCGATTACCTCCGCTGCGGCCCAGGCTGGTACCTCCAGAACCTGCGGGCCATGATGGACTACCGCATCGAAGAGAAGATCGGCGGCGTCGCGGCACCCGTCCTCGTGGTGCGCGGCTCGAACGACCCCGTGGCGCCCGCGGACTGGTGCCACCGGCTCGCCGGCCGGGCAACCGCCGCGCAGGTCGTCGAGATCGAGGGAACCGGGCACGTGGTCCAGCACAACAGGGCCGTCGAAGTCGCCGGATCCATCCTCACCTTCGCCGGGCTCGCGGCGTCCGGACGTGAGGCGCCCCAGGGGTTCAGCACGTGAGCTCCATCTTCCAGATCGCCGGCTGGTGGGCCCGGGATTACGTCTACGCGGCCGGCCGGCAACTACGCAGCGCAGCATCCCGGGTCAGCCCGCAGGAGTTCCTCGACGGCACCGGCCGGCCTGTCGTCGTGATCCCCGGTATCTATGAAGACTGGCGCTTTATGCTGCCGCTGATCCGGGAACTGCACGGAGCCGGGCATCCCGTGCACGTCGTGACCGTGCTGCAGCGCAACCGGCTCCAGGTCCCGAGGGCGGCGGCCCTTGTTGCCGAGTACGTCCGCGCCAACAATCTCCGGGACGCCGTGATCGTGGCCCACAGCAAGGGCGGACTGATCGGCAAGTACATAATGACGTCGCTCGATCCGGAGCGGCGCATCAGCCGGATGGTAGCCGTGTGCTCGCCGTTCTCAGGCTCACGGTACGCGGGCTACATGGTCCTGCCGAGCCTGCGGGCGCTGTCGCCGCGCCACGCCGTCACCGTGCAGCTCTCCCGTGAACAAAGCGTCAACGAACACATCACTTCCGTCTACGGCCTCTTCGATCCGCACATCCCTGAGGGCAGCGTCCTTCCCGGCGCCCGGAATATCCAGCTGGCGACCGGCGGCCACTTCCGGCTCCTCGCGGACGAGGAGACCATCCGCATCGTCCTGTCAGAAGCGGACGCGCCTGCCCCCGCCGCGATGTGAACGCGGTGCGAAAAGGTGCGCCAGCCGCGGCCGACGAGCTCACCGGCAGCGGTGCCGCCCAAGTCCGCGCGCGAATCGCGCCCGGACCGCCCCCAATCGGCCGACCCGCCACAGCCTGAGCGGAGGGGCAGGCCACCGGCCAACCCGGTCACCTGCCCCTACCCCAGAGGTGCCCCGCGTACTCAGCGGGGATCTTGCGCAGCGGGACCGGTCAGGACTCCAGGACTAGCAGCTGGGCCTTGTCCGCGTCCCAGGAGACCCACAGCTCGCCGTCGTCCGCTGCGATCGCGGCCTGATCTGAACTCAGCGCACGCAGCTGGAGTTCGTGGCCGCCGGCCGTGAGCCGGTGGCGCATCGTGGCACCCAAATTCGTCGACGACACCAGGGTCGCGGCGCAGCCGTTGCCTGCCGCGTCCCGGGTGCTGAATTTGAGGTGTTCCGGGCGGATGGAGACGGCATATTTGTCGCCGCTGGCGCCCCGGTCCCGGACCGTGGCCAGGCCGAGTCCGCCAAGATCCACCACAGCTTCCTGACCGTTTCGCTCAATGATGGTGCAGGGAATGAGGTTCGTGTCGCCGAGGAAGCTCGCCACCCAGTCCGTGAGGGGGTGGTTGTAGACATCCTCGGGCGGCCCGGACTGGACAATCTTGCCGTCCCGCATGACCACGATCCGGTCCGACATGGCCATGGCCTCGTCCTGGTCGTGCGTTACGAACAGCACGGAGATGCCCAGGCCCTTCTGCAGGGTCTTGATCTCCTCCTGCATCTGCTCACGCAGCCGCTTGTCCAAGGCTGCCATCGGCTCATCCAACAACAGGGCGGCCGGGTTGAAGACCAGCGCCCGGGCCAGCGCCACCCGCTGCTGCTGCCCGCCGGAGAGCTGGCGGGGCTTGCGGTCCCGCATCTTGCCCAGACCCACGCGGTCCAGGGCGTCGGCGGCCCGTTGCCGCCGTTCGGCCTTCGGCACCTTCCTCATCCGAAGGGCGAACTCCACGTTTTCAATTGCGCTCATGTGCGGGAACAGGGCGTAGTTCTGGAAGACGACGCCGAGGTTGCGGTCCCGGGGCGGCAGCATGTCCACCGGGTTGCCGTCGATAAGCACAGATCCGGCGGTGTGTTCTTCGAACCCGGCCACCATCATCATGGTGGTGGTCTTGCCGGAGCCGCTGGGGCCCAGCAGGGTGACAAATTCACCGGGCTCAACCGTCAGGTCCAGCTGGTCCACGGCAACGACGTCCCCGTAGTGCTTGCTGACCTGGCGGAGCTCGATGGCGCCCCGGGTGGGGTTCCCGGACCGCGGAATTGATTCCGCGGAAATTACTGATGCGGTCATCAACTTTCCTTACGTTTGTGCGGATACGGCCAGGGGCAGCATCCGTGCCGTGGAGCGGCGCTTGAGGACGAACACGACCTGGAGCAGAAGCCCGATGGTCGCCACGCTGACCAGCAGGGCCGAGGACACGGCGATCTTCGGGGTCAGGTTGTACTGAATGTCGGTGAACATCTTGACCGGCAGGGTGGTGGCGCCCGGTGACTGCATGAACAGGGACATCACGGTCTCGTCGATGGAGACCGAGAATGCGAAGAGCGCCCCGGAGATCAGGCCCGGCAGGATGACGGGCAGATACACATGGCGCAGGACCGAGAGGGCGCCGGCACCGAGGCTTTGCGCCGAGCGCACCAGCGCGGGGTTGAGTCCCGCGAGGCTGGCCCGCGTGGTCAGGTAGACGTAGGGGGTTGCGATCACGGCGTGTGCCAGGCCGATGGGAATGATGCTGCCCACCATGCCGACCGAAATGAAGAACTGGTAGAAGGCCAGCGCCAGCACTACGGTGGGCACGATCATCGGCGCCAGGATCAGGCCCACGACGGCGGGCTGGCCCGGGAACTTGCGTCCGTGCAAGCCGATCGCCGCGGTGGCTCCCAAAAGCACCCCGATGAAGACGGCGATCCCCGCCGATTGAAGACTGGCTGTCAGGGCCGATGTCCAGGCCCGGTCCTCGAAGAACCCTGCCACTGCAGCGAAGGAGACGCCTTCCGGCGGGAACGTGATGTAGCGGCTGTCGTTCAGCGCCACCGGCACCACAATCGCCGTCGGAATGACCAGGAACAGGAAGACCGGGATGGACAGCAGCGCCAGGAGCCGGTACTGCGGATTAGTTGTCTTCATGTTGGCCTCCGGCCTTGAGGACCCGCTGGTACACGGCCACCAGGACGCTGACCATAATGGTCAGGATCACGGCCAGGGCGGCTGCGCCGGAGAAATCCGTCAGTTGGCGGGCGTAGTAGTCAATCTGGTTGGCGATCATCATGTCGCCGGGGCCGCCCATGACCACCGGGGTGATGAAGAAGCCGGTGCTGATGATGAACACCAGCAGGCCGGCTGCCGAGACCCCGGGCATGCTCAGCGGCAGGGTGATGCACCGGAAGACGGATCCTTCCCGGGCGCCGAGCGAGCGGGCCGCGAGCCCCAACCTGTCGTCGATGGACGTTAGCGAGGCGAAGATCGGGAACACCGCGTAGGGCAGCAGGACGTGGACCATACCAACGATCACGGCGAACCGGTTGTGCAGCAGCGGGATTGGCCCGCCGGTCAGCCCGACGCCCTGAAGGAACGCGTTGACGATGCCGTTGTCCTGCAGCAGGACCGCCCAGGCGAAGTTCTTTACCAGGATGCCGGTCCAGAACGGCAGGAGCACGACCGCGAACAGGATCACCCGGGTGACGGTCCCGGCGCGCCACAGCACCATGGCGATGACATAGCCCAGGACCACGGTCACGATGGTGCTGACCAGGCTGATGGTCATCGTATTAACCAGCGCGCGCAGCACCAGCGGGTCCTCAAGGACCCGCTGGTACGCGTTGTCGGCGAAGCTCGAGCCCACCAGCTTGCCCAGCGGCGTCAGGAACAACACCACGTCAAAGGCCAGGATCGGTGCCAGCAGCAGCCACCATCCGGTCCGCCGCCGCGGCGGTTTCCTTCCCCCCGGTTCCGGGGTGCCGCGGCCTGCCGGCCGGACGCGTTGCAGAGTTGGGGTGCTCATATCAGCTGATCTGCCAGAGCTTGAACGCCTGCTCGGTCTGCTTCAGGTTTGCCGACCACCATTTGTCGTCGCGGACCAGGATCTTGTCCGCGAGCCGCGGGCTCGTCGGGAGCGTATCGGCGATCTCCTTGGGCAGCTTGGACAGCGCCGGGGTGTTGGCCAGGGTCAGGTTGGTGACCTGGTCGAAAGCGGCGCCGGCCTCGGCGTCGTTGGACATAAAGTTCATCAGCTTGAAGGCTGCTTCCTTGTTCTTCGCGCCCTTCGGCACCACGAAGTAGTCGCCGGCGAGGACGGCGTTTTCGGCAGTAAAGTTCAGCTTGGCGCCATCATTGCGGGCTGCGTTGATCCGGTTGTTGAAGCTGGTGGAGAGGGAGACCTCGCCGGAGGTGAGCTGCTGGATCGGCTCTTGGTTGGCTGCGTGGTAGAGCAGGCGGTCCTTGCCGGGGTGGTGGCCCAGGACCCGCAGCGCGCGGTCGACGTCGAGCGGGTACATCTTGTCGAACGGGACACCATCGGCCAGGAGCGCAGCTTCCAGGACGGAGCTGTCAGAGAGCTGGTTGTAGACCGAGCGCTTGGTGTTGTATTTGTCCTGGTCGAAGAACTGGGCCCAGTCCTTCGGTGCCTGCGCGTCCGGAATGACGTTCTGGTCCCAGGCCATCACGAAGAGAAAGCTCAGGTATTTGATGCCATACTCGGCCTTGGCGTAGCCGGGCAGGCCCTTGTCGCTGATGATGTCGTAGTCGAACTTCTCCAGCAGTCCTTCGGCGACGGCCACCTCGTATTCCGGTGCCGTGATCTCCACGAGGTCCCACTGCACGTCGCCGGACTGCACCTGCGCCTTGAGGGCCGCCAGGCTCGTGTTGGCCAGCAGTTTGGTCTGGATCCCGGACTGCTTGGAGAACGGATCCAGGATCGTCTCGGTCAGCTGGTCGTTGTAGGAGCCGCCGTAGGACGTCACCGTCACGGTCTTGTTGGCCGCGGCGCTTTCAACGGGCTTGGCGCCGCAGCCGGACAGGGCCAGGCCCGCGAACGGGGTCAGCGCCGCGGCTTTGAGCAGCTGCCGGCGGTCAAAGGAAGTGGAACGGAAATCTGTCAAGGGACATACCTCTCATGGGTGCCCGCGCACGGCGGCGCGCCAAAAGAGGGCATGCCGGAGGTTACGGGCTGGTGCGGTGGCGCACTGGAAGGTCGGAAGAATCGACGGCGGCGGTTCTCGCACGCTGTCCATTCACGCAACGTGGATGACTCAAATCCACGGTCCGGCGGCTTTTAGGTTTCGCAACTGTAACTGTGAAGTTGCTCACTAGTCAACAGTTGTTTATATTTGATCAACAACGGAATCGGAAACCTGTCCTAACTCGGCTCGCTCTACCCGTTTGGAGCTTCCTTCAGCGCGGAAAATGGGCAGTTCGTACTCGGCAGAGGCCGTCATCGCCTGAAAGGGAGGGTCGGAGCGGTGCCGGTCCTCGGTTGCCATCGATCCAACAGGCCTTTTCAGTAGGTCAGCGGCGAGGAGCCCGACCACGGTGCTACTCGGCGGACGGCCGCCGTCGCTGCCGTTTCGTCGCCGACCGCTGTTCCTTCGCGGCGAGGCGCCGTCGGTTTGATCCCCGGGTGGGTTTGGTCGCCCGGCGTGGCACAGCCGCGGGGGCGAGCCCCTCGGCCACCAGACCGGCGAGCTTGGCAAGGGCGATCTCGCGGTTGCGGAGCTGGGAGCGCTGCTCCGAGGCGGTCACGGTGATGACCCCGGCGATGAGACGCGGTCCCAGGCGGGTGGTGAGCTGCAGCCGCTGCGCGTCCGAAAGCGCCATCGAGCCGGCGACGTTCCAGGACAGCTTGGCGCGGCTGTCCGTGGTGTTGACGTGTTGACCGCCAGGCCCGGACGAACGCGAGAACCGCCAGTCGAGTTCCGACGCCGGAATGGTGAGCGCGGGCGATACCTCCAGATCCATGTCACCAGCGTCGCACGATCCGGGCGAGGGCGCCGCCGCACTCCGCCGGCCAGCCGACCTGCGACGGTCCACTGGTTGACTCGTCCGCCTCGGAAAGGATCTCCGTGCCCCTGGCTTGAGTTTCCGCTGGAGCTCGCGCACGTCGGTGAAAAGCGCCATCCGCTCCGCCTGATGGTTCGACCTGGGGTTGCACGACTTTTCCGCATACGAGAACCATGATCAGCTGCCCACAAGACGGCTCCCTGCGCACACGACGTTGCCGCGCATCGAGTCGGCAGGGAACCATCGAAATGGTGCCAGGTGCGGCCCGGCGCACTGGGCCGGACGCTAAGGACATCTGGTGAAAGCCGGGTCGGGATAATCGAGGGCCTGTCCAATGGACCCGTCAGTGCGCCCTCGCCTGTTCCTGTCGCCGGTAGATGCTCAGCTGCACGCCTGCGGGCAGAGTCCGGGTGACCGTAAGCTCCAACTGGATTGGCGACGTCGCGTGGGACAGCAGCGGGATTCCGGCTCCGATGAGCACGGGGTTGACCTTCAAGTGGTACTCGTCGATCTCGTCCGCCAGTTGCGCCGCGAGGTCAGCCCCACCGCATAGCCAGATGTCCCGCCCAGGTTGTCGTTTGAGCTTTTGCACCAAGCGGACGGGATCTTCGTGCACAAGGGTCACCGTGGGGTCGGCCGGCAGGTCGGTGCGGTGAGTGATAACGTACTGGGCCAGGTGCGGGTAGGCGCTGCTCAGACCTGCCTCCAGCGCTGGGCGGTGGGTGTTGTAGCCCATGACCGCGGCGTCGAAGTGCCGCGGGTCTCCGTCCACTCCCAAGGCCTGGCGCAGGTGAGCGGGGCAGGTTTCCGGGTACTCCGCAAAGATCGCGCCCAAGGTCTCCGGGTCCATGGCGAAGAAGTCGAAATTGCCCTGCGCGTCGGCGATGAACCCGTCGGCAGTGACGGCCACCAGATAGCTGAGCTTGCGCATCCCACTCCAATCACCAAAGATTTCGTGGTTAGCAACCTACTACAACTGTCCACGCATGCAGACCTCACCGGCCCTCGGCCCACTGCCTCCACCCCGCCCCACCGGGCGTCGCGGTGAGGGACCCGCTGCGCGCGCCGCGAACGCTGCGATGTCCTTAACTGCGAGGCTGATCGAAAAGGCGCCGAGCTACACGTGTTGCTCCACTGTCCAGGGGGACGGACCTAGCCCACCATACCCGCGGGCATCTCCGCCGAACAGGCGGCCGGAGGTTCGGGCGCAACTGGACAACGGCCGCCAGGCGGAAATTTAAGTCAAGGCAGTTTGCGGCGACTCAGGGCACCGTCCCCGTGCGAGTCAGGGGTACGCCAGTGATAGCGTGGCGGCCATGCACTCTGTTCGCGCTGCCAAGAGCGGTCTGGCCTCACTGAGGCACAAAACCTCGACGGCAGCCAGGGAAACCACCGTGCTTTTTCCTAAGGCCCTCAAGCAGTTTGCACCTCGGCATCCAGCCCAGGTCATAGTTTTGGGTTTCGCCGGCGCCATTGCTGCCGGGACCGGCCTTCTCATGCTCCCGGTGTCCAAAGCCGGTATCGGCGGGGCGACCTTTCTCGAAGCGTTTTTCACGGCAACGTCGTCGGTGTGCGTGACCGGCCTGATCACCGTCGATACCCCCGTGTTTTGGACCGGATTCGGCCAGGCCGTCATCCTGGTTTTGATCCAGATCGGCGGCTTCGGCGTGATGTCCTTCGGGGCGCTGTTGGGTGTTCTCATGGCCCGCAGACTGGGACTGAAGTCCCGGCTTTTGGCGGCCGCTGAGACCAAAAGCCATGGATTCGGCGACGTCCGCCGCGTCCTGATCGGGGTCTTGGCGATCAGTGTCGCCGTGGAAATAGCCCTGGCGGTAATCCTGGCGGCCCGTTTTATGGTCGGGTACGGCCAGTCCCTGGGGGATGCCGTCTGGCACGGCATCTTCCACTCGGTTTCGTCCTTCAACAACGCCGGATTCGCCCTGTATTCGGACAACCTGATGGGGTTCGTGGCTGACTCCTGGATCTGCCTGCCAATCGCCGCGGCAGTCATCACCGGCGGAATCGGATTCCCAGTGCTCTTCGAACTGGGCCGGCAGTACCGGCGGCCCGTTCACTGGAGCATGAACACGAAACTCGTCCTCGTCGGCACGGCCACCCTCCTGGTTGGCGGCACCGTGTTCCTCACCGCCGTCGAATGGGCAAACCCGGCAACCCTGGGCAGACTCCATCCGGCCGAGCGGGTGCTCGCCGGCTTCTTCCAGTCCGTCATTACGCGAACCGCGGGCTTCAACAGCATCGACATTGCCCAGATGCATCCGGTGTCCTGGCTTGGCATGGACATCCTGATGTTCATTGGCGGCGGCCCGGCCGGAACTGCCGGCGGCTTGAAAATCACGACCTTCGCCGTATTGTTCTTTATCCTTCACACCGAACTCCGGGGGGGAACGGCCGTGAACATCTTCGGCAAGCGGCTGTCCCGTGCTGTGCACCGCCAGGCCATTACCGTGGTGCTCCTGGCGCTCGCCCTGGTCACAGGCTCAACCATGTTCCTGATGCTGATCACCGACTTCGGGCAGGACCAGATCCTGTTCGAGGTCATTTCAGCCTTCGCCACGGTCGGGCTGTCTACCGGGATCACGGCCGCACTCCCGCCCGAAGGACAGTTCGTCCTGATCCTCCTTATGTTCGTCGGCAGGCTGGGCCCGGTCACGCTCGGCGCAGCCCTGGCCCTGCGTGAACGGCCCATACTTTACGAGTACCCCAAAGAAAGGCCCCTCATTGGCTAGGAACTTCTTCTCATCCCACACCGCTGCCGCTAGTGACAAAGCGTCCTCGGTGGTGGTCATCGGTCTGGGCCGCTTTGGCGGCTCGCTGGCCCTGGAATTGGAAGCGCAAGGCACCGAGGTGCTCGGCATCGACGCCAACGAAGAAACCGTCCAGTCCTTCAACGGGCAGCTCACCCATGTGGTCAGGGCCGATTCGACCAAGGAAGAGGTGCTGCGCCAGCTCTCCGTCCACGAGTTCGACCGCGCGGTGGTCGGGATCGGCTCGGACATCGAAGCCAGCATCCTGACGACCTCCCGGATCCTGAAATTCCAGCGCCCCCAAATCTGGGCGAAAGCCATCAGCGAACCGCACGCCGAGATCCTTGGCCAACTCGGCGTCGAGCACGTCATTCGGCCGGAACACGACATGGGCAAGCGCGTCGCGCACCTTGTCCTTGGCTCGATTCTTGACTATGTGGAATTCGAAGACGACTTCGTGATGATCCGGACCACCCCGCCCTCAGGCGTCCGGGACCGGCCGCTGGGAGTGTTGGGCCTCCGCGACAAGTACGGAATAACAATTGTGGCCGTCAAACGTCTCGGCGGCACGTGGGGCCACACGACCGCTCAAACGGTGCTCTACGACGATGACCAAATCATCGTCCAAGGCAGCAAATCCCAGGCAGAAAAATTCAGCACCCTTCCCTGAGCGCCGGCATGCCCGTCAACTCCTACGCCGGTTCGATGGATCCCTGCACAGACGGCGTTTCCGCCCGTCGAGTGGGTACGGAACCGTCGAATCGGTGCCGAGGTTGGGCCCGGCCCAAGCCCGGCACCGCCCGGCGCTACCCGGGGTAGCCGCTTATGGCCACGGCCCGCACGGGAGACCCATCGAGGCCGCTGAGTTTGAGCGGCAAGGCTGCGAACACGGGATCATCCCAGATCACGGAGCCCAGGTTCGTAAGGTTTTCGATGATGGCGCCGCCCGCACCAAGGATGCTCTCATGCACGGGCAGGGACAGCGGCCCGGCAACCTCTTCGGCCGGGGTGGGATCCGGGTTCAAGGTGTCGACCCCGATCACCGTTACGCCACGGGCCAGCAGGTGCGAGGCGATAGCCGGATCCAGGTAGGGATGGTCCAGGTACGCGGCGGTATCAAAGTGCTCGGACCAGCCGGTATGAAACAGCACGATCGTTCCCGGTGCGAGGTCCTGAAGCTGGTCCGCGACGGCGACCAGGCTGATCACGCCGCGAGGATTCACCCCGGGCACTCGGACGATCCGCGCGGGGCCGCAGAGGGCGGCGAGGTCTAGTTGATCGACGGAGGTCCCGCCGTCGAACGTATGCAGCGGCGCATCCACGTGCGTTCCGGTGTGAGTCCCCAAGTGGAGTTCGGCAACCTGGAATCCGTCCTCCGCGTTGGTGGCCACCTCGCGCGACGAGACCTCCGGATCTCCGGGGAATACCTGCATGCCGGTGGCGACCGGCTGGCTCAGATCAACGATGCGCATGTATTCAATCTCCCGAGCGGACCAGGGCGGGGTCCTCGTCCGTCAGGTGCCTGGTAACTGGCTTGTCCTTGGCGATACTCCCAGAGGCGAATGCCCACCCCAGGTACAGCACAAACGAGATGACGAACGTGGGGATGGTAGCGCCGATCGGGCTGGGCGCCACATAAGTCAGGACCACGGAGGCCCCCGCGCCGATCAGCCACACAGCGATGGCAGCGATGTTCACGCCGCCCTGGTACCAGAACCGGCCGCCGCGGCCGCGGAGAATATCCGGGCCGTAGTGGCCTCGGTGCACGATGTAGTAGTCCACGATCATCACGGCGAAGACGGGAATGAACAGCGCCCCCACGACAGTCAGGAACGACGTGAACTGATCAAGGAGCCCCAGCCAGGTCGCGCCGATGACCGAGATGGCGCCAAGAACCAGGGCCGTGGGCAGGAACCGCACCCGCCGCGAGGGAACCATGTTCACCACGGAGGAGACCATGCCGTAGACCACCATGGTGTTGGTGGCCATCACGGACAGGAAAATAACAATTGCTAGCGGCGCACCGAAGACGGCCACAATCACGGTGGGATCAAAGCCGACGGCTTCCCCGCCGTCGAGCACCACATAGGCGATGGCCGTGGCGCCGAGGCTCATTGACAGGACCGTGGACAGCACGTAGCCGACGCCGGAACCCACGGCCCCCGCGGACTGGGTCTTCGCGAGGCGGTTGAATTCGGCCGACAGCACGGTCCACGAAATCGCCGTCGCGATGACGACGTCGAGTACGGTCACTCCGGACCACCCCAGTGCCGGATCAGCCTCGATGGCGGCGAAATCCGACGGCGGGTATGACGTGAAGGCCACGGTGAAGATGTACGCCATGATCGCGAGGATGACCAGGGCAAGCCAGGGTTCGACCTTGGCAATGCCTTCGTGGCCGAATATCGCCAATCCCACGACGAGCAACTGGCAGAGGACCGAGAAGAGCACCGGGTTCGAAAAGCCGGTGGCCTGTTCGACCAGGAAGTTGACGGTCACGCCGGCGAGCATGGCCTGGACCCAACTCCAGCCCATCAGGATGACCACATTTGCGGCAACGGCAAGGAATGAACCTCGCAGCCCGAAGGCACCCTTGGTCAGAGACATCGTGGGAAGCCCGGTCCGGGTACCCATGTTGCCGACCAAGACCAGGACGACACCACCGACGACGGAGCCCAGGACGATGAGGCCGATGGCCAGCGGCCATGACACCCCGGGGACAAACAAGGTTCCGGTGAGCAGGGTGGTGACCACCAGATTGGCCGCGAGCCAGATGAGACCGATGCGGCGGGCACCAAGGCTTCCCTTAATCGGGCCGTACCCGTCGGAGTCCTCGTTCAGCCGCCGGGAGAGTCGGCTCCACGCGGAGTTCCCGCCCGACGGAGTGGCACTCGGTTCTGCATTCGTCGACACTGGCGCCTCAACAATCGGTTATGTGAATTCACGGCTCGATGTAAACACATGATGCTCCATAGAAAACATCTGTACGACTAGCTTCTGTGAGCGGTCCCACATTGTCAAGACGCCCTCGTCCGGCGCCCCGCGTGCGCGCCAACCCCTCCCACCGGTTCGACGGGTTCGCTACGCACACGCCGTTGCCGCCCGTCGAGTGGGAACGGAACCATCGAATCGGCGGTCGGGAGTCTCGCCGGTGAGTCGCTTCCCGCGGCGTGCAAGGAGCCGTTGCCGCTGACTGTCGCAGCGCGCAGCCGAACCCCTGACGTCCCCGGCCAGACGACGTCGCTGTCCGTTGTTGCGGCTGTTCGGCTCTAGTGCGCGGAGCCTCTCCCGCCCGGAAGGCTGGTATCGACCAGGAAAGTCATAAAGGCTGGCGTTTCGTACGGATGGGCGGACAGGGCTGCGATAACGACGGCGTCCCGGAGGGAGCGCGGATAGACCGCCTCGATCCAGGTTTCCGGCGCCTTCGAGGCTGAACGAGCAATGCGAGGCCAAGGCAACGATCCCGGCGGACAAGCGGGCCGCCCGGCGGACGGACCGCGCTCTGCTGGCGTCCCTCGGCCTGGCTGAGGCGTCGGCCTCATTCCCCCACACCCTCTCCGGCGGCATGGCCCAACGGGTCGCGTTCGCCGCCACCATCGGAGATGCCCCGATCCTAATCGCGGACGAACCCTCCAAGGGCCTGGACCGGCGGGCCCGGGCCGGGCTGACAGCACTCCTGTAGCGGCATACGGGCGGCGGCGGCATCCTCCTCACCATCACCCACGACCTGGAGCTGGCCCGCGGGCTCGGCGGAGACGTCCTAGTGATGAAAGAAGCCCATCTTCTGGAGCGCGGCCCGGCTCAGGATGTGCTCACCAACCCCGTGCACCCCTACACCCGTCTGCTTTTGGCCGCCGAACCGGCCAAGTGCACCACGCCGAGGAGCTCCGCGGCGGCCGGTTGCAGAAGCTCTACCAGGACTGTGCCCTGTCCTCCCCGGCGCGCGTCCGGCTGCGGGACTGGTTCGGGGACGTCATCCGCCGCCACCGACTCAACCCGGACCGGCTTGAGGAGCTCATGGGCTCACTCCGGCTTGCTCCGGAGCTGCTGGACCGCACGCCCGGGCAGGTCTCCGGCGGGGAACTGCAGCGCCTGGCAATCATCCGCGCCATGCGGCTCGATCCCGCCCTGGTCTTCGCCGACGAGCCCCCGTTACGGAGCGCCGGATCCATCTGGGACCGGCTACTGCGGACTCCGTCATACTAGGTTCGGCGGACGACGGCGTTGGCCTCAGAACGACAGCTTGAACCCCACGTGGGACGCCTCGAACCCCAGGCGCTCATAGAACCGATGCGCTGCCGTCCTGGACCCATCCGAGGTGAGTTGGATCAGCCCTGCACCGCGGCGGCGTCCTTCCGCGACGGACCACCGCAGCATGGCGCTCCCAAGGCCGCCGCCCCGGAGATCGTCACGGACGCGGACCGCCTCGATCTGCATCCGGGTGGCTCCGGCGCGGGCCAGTCCGGGGATAAAGGTCAGTTGCATGGTCGCCACAATCTCGTTGCCGGGTGTGCACCCGACGACAAGCAACTGGGCCGGATCATCGTCGATCGCCTGAAAGGCCCGCTCATAGCGGTGCCGGTCCTCAATCGCCATGGAATCGACGTCCGCGCGCAGCGGATCGGCGACCAGGAGCCCCAAAATGGGCTCCAGATCCGCGGCGTTGGCTTTCCGGAGAATGTAGGTGCCGCCGGGCAGATTCAGTTCAGCGAGGGTCATCGGCCCAGTATTGCAGCCAGGCGGAGGAGCGGACGCGTTGGGCCGCCAGTGAGTCCAGCCCGTTTAGATGGTTCCCTGACCACAAGATGTTGCCGCGCTTCGAGCCGGCATGGAACCATCGAAATGGCGCCTGATGCGCCGCGAGCGCTGACGGCAAGCGGACGACGGCGGGAGGCCCCGCCGTCGTCCGCTTGCCTGTTATTAGTCTGAATCTTCCGGACCGGCCGGCTGCTCGGTGCGGAACTTGATCAGCTTGTGGGTGCCATCGCAGTAGGGCTTGATGGCGGAGGCCCCGCACCGGCAAAGGGCGATGGTCTGCCGTTGCCGCGGCACCGGCTCCCCGGAGGGAGTGACGACGTCGAAGTCGCCTCGGACCAGGATGGGGCCGTCGGGGCAGACGACGATCGACGTCTGGCTCGGGGATTTCTGGGCTTCCTGCGTCATGCGTGCTTCCGTTCTGGCATAGATAATGGCTGGCTTGTCACGCCGTAACAGGTGCGGCAGCCCGCAGCGAGGACCGGCCGCTGTCCCAGGCGTCCATGACCAAGGAGGACAGCCGTGCGTCGACCGCAAGGACCGCCGTGGCGCCGAAGATCACGTCCCCGAACAGGCCCGGTTCGGCTTCGACCAGGCCGCCGGCGAGGTCCCGTCCTGCGATCTGCTCGTGGACGGCGTCGGCTTCCACGTGCTCATCGAAGTATCTGGTGACCTCCGCGTCCAGTCCGTGGCGCCGGAATCCCTGGCCGTAGAGCTGGTTCGGCCGGGAAGATGTCATCTCATAGATAGCCAGGTGCCCGGCAATGGCCCCGCGGAGCCTGCGGTTCAGGCCGAACAGGGACATGACGTTTACTGAAGTCAGGGAGAGCGCCGGCACCGCATCGACGTAGCTGCCGTACTGGTCCTCCAGGTCCAGTCCGCGCATCGTCCGGGCAAACAGGGCGCTGTGCATCCGGTCCGGGTCACCGCCGCCATACTCGTCGGCCTGGATCTCCACGAGCGCGGCCTTGGCCCGCCCCGTCAGGCGCGGGATCGCCCACGTGTGCGGGTCCGCTTCCTTGAGCTGGTAAATGGACTTGTGGATCAGGAATTCGCGGAGCTGATCGAGGGTCGCCCGTTTGGCGACGTGGCGGGCCATACCGGGCCCGGTGTCCAGGGCGGCGAGTTCGAACAGGATGTCCGCAACATCATCGCTGCCCAAGGGCTTCCCCGGGGTGAGATTGATGTGCGCGGCGTACTGGCTGGCCGCTGCGCGCAGGGCAGCCTCAAAGGGCGCCTCCAGCACTTGGCGGATCCGGATCAGGTCCGGGTTCCATTCCCACCGGTCGTCCACCCCGTCCAAGCCTCCGTAGTGCAGCTCGTAGAGGCAGAACAGGGCCAGTTGGATATCCGCGTCCGCAAGGATGTCGTCGACGAGGCGCACCTGCTCCGAGGTCAGCTCGAGCAGGCGTGCCTGGGTTGCGGCGTCGGCGTCTGGTTGGCCGGCAAGGATCCTCAGCAGCCCGTCGCTGACGGGGCCGCGCGCTTCCGGGGCCTTCATGGTTCTCCTGTGGTGTTCTCAGCCGTACGAGTTCGGGGTGGCTACCGGCGGGTGGCGCGGCTGGACTCGTATGACCTCAACTGGCATTGCATGACACCAAATATAGTAAGCATGGTTAGTATTAAGTCCAGCATTCTCGCCGCGTTCGGGAATTCCCTCTCCGCGGGTGCCGCGCAGGTTCTGTTCCGTCTGGAAGGTACTAACATGCTTCTTCTTTTTGGCCTCAAGAACGTTCTGCGTCCCTTGCGGGGACGGATGGCCACCTGCCAGGCCTGCGGGCTGGTGGTCCATCATCACCTCGAGGAGCGGGCCTCGAAATTTACGCTGTTCTTCATACCCGTTTTCACCATGTCCAGGTCTTACCGCATCACCTGCTCCAATTGCGGGAAGGTCTCGGCGATCAGCTCCCGGAAGAAGAACGCGCTGGCCTCCTGAGCATAAGAGCGCGGGGCGGGACGCTGGAGCCGGCCTCTTCATGCTTTGCCCGATCCTGGAGGACGGCGAGGGCCACAGCCCAGCGGGCGGGGGATGAGCCGTTCGTGGCGATGATCTGCCTGTTACGAAGGTCTCCGTGGGACCAAACCACAGGATCCGGTGCGGTTCGAAGCAGGTTCGTCGTGATTTCCTCCGCCCAGGCGCGCATGGTTTTGCGGTGGGTCGACGTCTCCCGGGCGCTGTTGTTTTGACGCAGCCAGCGGTGCACGCAGCGCTGCAGGCGCGTTGCCTCCACCTCCGCCGAGCGGAGCGGCAGGCTGTCGAGCACGCCTTGTGCGGCGGGGCCATAAGAACGCCCCAGTTGAGCGACCCAGGCGTGCGACCACTTCCCCCACACAGCGGCAAACAAGCCATCGTCCGTGGTGGAGTCGTTCTCCCCGAGCTCGTTCAGGGTCGGTCCCGGGATGGCGCTGAAGACGATGATGTCCGGGGAGCGCCGGCGGAGGATTCTGGGGGAAATTGCAGGCGTCCAGCAGGGTGTCCATCTGTGCGCAGCGTTCAGCGGCGGCACCGGCACTGCCGGGAGGGTAAATCTTGATGTAGCTGTCTTCCGCCCGGATGACCGCCCGTTTATAGGGCATATACGAAACGACTTTGCCCTGCTGTGCTTCCGTCCGCAGAGCGGGAAGTCCCCGATCATCCGGCGGGACGAGTTCAAAATGCCCCTGACGCAAATGGGCGCCCCGGACACCGGGCCGTCCCGGTGCCAGAACCTCTAATACGTATTCTCCCGGCGTCCTTTCGGGCCACGCGCGTTCTCCCGGCGTCCTTTCGGGCCACGCGCGGCGGATCTGTCATGAGGGACCCCTCACGTCGGCTGGGGGCCGGCTCATGTCGGCTGGGGGCCGGCGCTGACGACTCCAAACGATGCGCGGGTATCCTCAGTAGGATCCGTCCCTTTGAAGAGTGGAGCATCACATGCAGCTCGGCGCATTTTCGATCAGCCTCGCCGTCAAGGACATCGCGGCGTCGGCCGCGTTCTACGAAAAACTCGGCTTCACCAGATTCGGAGGCGACATCACCCAGAACTGGCTGATCCTGAAAAACGGCGAGACCGTTATCGGACTCTTCCAGGGGATGTTTGAGCAGAACATGCTGACGTTCAACCCGGGCTGGAACCAGAACGCTGAGGCGGTGGATTCGTTCACCGACGTGCGCGACCTCCAGCGCGAACTCAAAGCCAAGGGCACCGAGTTCCTTTCCGAGGCAGATGAAGGAACAACGGGTCCGGCGAGCTTCGTTGTTGTGGATCCCGACGGCAACCCGGTGCTCGTCGACCAGCACGTCTGATACGCCTGGCAGGACCCCCGTTAGCCGCTGACGCCACGACCGCAGGAAGAACCATCAATGAAGATCATCGTCCTCGTGAAGGAAGTCCCCGATACCTACGGTGACCGAAAACTGAACCTCGAAACAGGCCTCGCCGACCGGGAGGCCAGCGAGAGAGTCATTGATGAGATTGGCGAACGGGCCTTGGAGCTGGCCCTGAAGTACGCCGACGCAAACCAGGGCACCGACGTCGCAGTTCTCTCCATGGCTCCCGAAGGTGCGACGGCGACGATACGCAAAGGACTCGCGATGGGCGCCGGCAGCGCCATCCACATCTCGGACGAGGCGCTCTTGGGGGCGGACCTAGGGCTGACCGCTGAAACCCTGGCAGCAGCCATCCGCCGCGCTGGTTTCGACCTGGTTATCACCGGCAACGTCTCCACCGATGGATCCGGCGGCATGATTCCCGCGATGCTCGCGGAAATGCTGGATGTGCCGCTTACTACCGGACTCAGCTCCGTGGAAATCAGCGACGGCGCCGTGTCAGGCACCAGGAACGTGGAAGCCGGAGTGCAGAACGTATCAGCAACCCTGCCCGCGGTCATTTCCATCACCGAAGCGCTGCCCGGGCCGCGCTTCCCCAACTTCAAGGGCATCATGGCCGCGAAGAAGAAGCCGCTTGAGACACTTGCCCTCGCAGACCTCGGGATCACGCCCGACAACCCGGACGTGGCGCGTTCGATCATGCTGACCATCGCGGAAAAGCCCCCGCGTGCGGCAGGCATCAAGATCGTGGACGAAGGTGATGCGGGCGAAAAACTCGCTGACTTTCTGATCGAAAACCGACTGGCGTAGGGAGTAACGACATGACTGCATTCCCTCGTGACGCAATCCTCGTCGTCGTGGAAGCCCTGGCTTCCGGTGAACTCGAGAAGGCCGCGGCCGGCCTCTTCGGCGCTGCCGCCGGAGCCGGCACGCCTGTTGCCCTCGTGCTGGCCGCGCCCGGCGCCGGGAGCACGGCCGCCGCGGAGGCCGCTGCCCTTGGTGCCGTGCACGCGCTGATCGCCGAGACCCCGGAGCCGTCCGCGCTCGGCGTGCATGGTGTGGATGCGCTGGCCGCCGCCGTGGAGAAGGTGCAGCCGGATGCGATCCTCATTTCGCATTCCCTGAACGGGCGTGACATTGCCGGCCGTTACGCTGTCCGGTCCCGCGCGGCGGTTTGCGTTGATGCGATCGGCGTCTCCCGTGATGACGAGGGCGTCGTGGCCCACCATTCCGTCTACGGCGGCGCTTACAACGTGACGTCGACGGCGACGTTCGGGGCGCCGGTCATCACGGTCCGCCAGGGTTCCATCGAGGCGCGTGCCACGGCTCAGCCGGAGGCGTCAGAGACCTTGTCCGTGACACCGTCAGGGAAGCCGGCCGCCCGGATCGACGCGTTCGAGGAGTCTGTTGCTGCCACGTCGCGGCCGGAGTTGCGTGGTGCGGCAAAGGTCGTCGCGGGCGGGCGCGGCCTCGGGTCGGTGGAACAATTTGCCCTTGTTGAACAGCTCGCCGATACGCTCGGGGCTGCGATTGGCGCTTCCCGTGCCGCGGTGGATGCCGGTTATGTTCCGCAGTCGCAGCAGGTGGGCCAGACCGGGGTTTCCGTGTCCTCGCAGTTATATATCGCGCTCGGCATCTCCGGCGCGATTCAGCACCGGGCCGGCATGCAGACCGCGAAAACGATCGTCGCCATCAACAAGGACGGGGACGCGCCGATCTTCGAAATCGCCGACTTCGGTGTGGTGGGAGACCTCTTCAAAGTTGTGCCGCAGCTGATCAGCGCCCTTGAGGCCCGGAAGAAGTAGTGATGGCAGCTCAGTCGCGGTCAATCCGGCGGGGCCTGCCGCGCGTGCCGGGCGGCGAGCCCTGGCCCCCGGCCGGCGAGGTGCCAGCACGCGTGAGGGCGGGTGCGGAAGCGAGAGCGGAAACGGCAACGACGGCGGAAACAGCCACAGGTTCGACGGCAGCGTCCGCTCCGGCGCCCATCGTTAGCGCTGGCTCCGCCGCCGGGTCCGCAGGTTCGCGGCAGCTCCGTCGAGGACTGCCGCGGGTGCCGGGCGGCGAGCCCTGGCCCCCGCCGGGCCGGGCTCCGGTTCCCGCGGCCCCGTCCGGGGGCGCTCCGGCGTCAGCCGCAGCCCCGTCGTGGCCTGACGCCGCAGCCTCCGCGCCGGCGCCGGCCGCAACGGTCGCACCGACCCCGGTCGCTGCTGTCCCTGCGCCGTCAGGGCCGGCAGCCACGCCGTCCGGTGATACTCCCGCCACCGCGTCTGCTGCGCTGACGCCGGGAACCGCCCCGCTCCGCCGCGGGCTCCCCCGCGTCCCTGGCGGCGAACCGTGGCCCCCTGCTGGCGTGGCGCCGTCGGCCGCCGCCGCGGTGCGCGCTCCCACCGGACCCGCCGCGCCGGCCACTGCTCCTGCTGCTTTCACGTCTACCCCAGCCCCCGCCCCTGCTGACCGCGTGATCGAGACTGTTGCCGAGACGGGACCGTCGGCACCCGCACCCGCACCCGCCGCCCAGGCGCCGGTGGCCCCGGCCGCTGCCGAGCCCGACACCGCAAGGCCCGCCGCCGCAAAGCCCGTGGAGCCAAAGGCGCAAGCCACGCTCCACGGTTCGCGCACTCTGGCTCAGTGGATCAAGTTCGCAGTGCTCCTCGCGGTCAGTGCGATCGCCGCCGCGGGGATCCTGGTGCTGGCCGCGCGCGGCGTGACGACGTTGCCGGGCGTGCCGGAGTTCCTCGAGAAGTACCCGGGCGCGTATGAACTGCCCGACTCAGTTGAGCCCGGCTTTCCGTGGTGGGCACAGTGGACACACTTCCTGAACTTCTTCCTGATTGTGCTCATCATTCGCTCGGGCTATCAGGTGCGCACCCAGCAGAAGCCGCCGGCGTTCTGGACGCCGAAGCGCGGGGGCAAGAAGATCAGCATCAACCTGTGGCTGCACCAGTCGCTCGACATCTTATGGCTGGCCAACGGCTTCATCTTCGTGGCGCTGCTGTTTGCCTCCGGCCGCTGGATGCGGATCGTTCCGAGCAGCTGGGAGGTGTTCCCGAATGCGCTCTCCGCGCTCCTGCAGTACATGACCCTCGACTGGCCCGTCGAGAACGGCTGGGTGAACTACAACAGCCTTCAACAACTCATGTACTTCATCGTGGTGTTCATCGCGGCCCCGCTCGCGGCGATCACGGGCGTGCGCATGAGCGAGTTCTGGCCGAAGAATGCGAAGATGCTGAACCGGGTTTACCCGGTGGAGGCTGCGCGCGCGGTTCACTTCCCGACGATGCTGTTCTTCGTGCTGTTCATCATCGTCCACGTGTTCCTGGTGTTTTCGACTGGTGCGCTGCGCAACCTGAATCACATGTTCGGCGGCACCGACGCAGTGAACTGGGTAGGCTTTTGGCTCTTCGCTGCTGCCATCGCCGTCATGGCGGCAGGGTGGTTCGCCGCGCGCCCGATCGTGCTAGCGCCGATCGCGAAGCTCTCCGGTCAGGTGAGCAGCCGCTAGGTTTCCGTCTGCTGGTGGGCCTGGGCGTCACCGGACTGGCGGGCCGGTGTGGTCCTCTGCGACGCGGCCCAGGAAGCTCCCGCGTCGCCGCCTGGTGTGGCCGATTCGATGCTTTAACGCGCACTCGACGATGCCGCAGCATCGATCATGCAGCGAATCATCGAACCGGCGCCCGACGCCTGTACTGCCACCCACCCCACGACAGGCTTTTCCCGGTTATCGTGGGGCCATGACTAGCCAACTCGCTGTTATTGCCATCGACGCGATCCAGCCCCGGGCAGTGGCGGACTTCTGGTGCGCCGTACTCGGCTGGGAGGTCGTCGAGGAGGATGGCGGCATCATCAGCATCGGGCCGCAGGACGGAACTTCGCCCGGCATCGATGTGATCGCGGTGCCCGAGGGCAAGACCGTCAAGAACCGGCTGCATTTTGACCTCCGGGCCGATGGCGTGGCCACCAGCGCGGAGCTTGAGCGCCTGCTTGCCCTCGGCGCTCGGCGGATGGACGTCGGCCAGGGTCCGGACGTCAGTTGGGTGGTGCTGGGCGATCCCGAGGGCAACGAGTTTTGCCTGCTGTCCCGCTCCGTCCAGGACCTTGCCCAGGAATAATCTCCTGCCGGAAGAGTGGCCGTCGTGCAGGGCGGAACCTACGCCGCGAGGAATAGTTCCCAGTCAGGAAAGGGATCCACGGGCAGGCGTGCCCCGGCCTCGTCGAGTCCTGCGTAGCTGGCGGCATCAATGTCTTCGGCGGGTCCCTCCGGCCAGGGTGCCGGTTCCCACTCCTGATCCTCTCCCGGGTAGTCCGCCCAAAGTGGCGGCTCCCACTCCTGCTCACCTTCCGAAAGGTCCGGCCAATGTGCGGGTTCCCAGTCCTGCTGTTCGCTGGGGTACGTGCGTCCCGAGGGTGAGATCCAGCCGGGCGGCTTGTCCCGGGTGGCACCAGCCGGCCTCCAAGGCGTGGTGTGTTTGAGGCGGTGGTGCTTCCGGCAGGGCTGGCCAAGGTTGGCAATGCCGGTGCCACCTCCGTCCGACCACGCCAGGAGATGATCCGCCTCGTTGTCCAGGGACTGGTTGTTGCAGCCGGGGAATGGGCACCGACCGTCCCGAAGCCGGAGCCATTGGCGCATTGCCTTCGGAATCCGGTAGCTGGTGCGCCCGATTTCCAGCGGTGCTCCCGTACGCGGATCGGTCAGCACCCGCAGGAACGATTGCGCACCTTCGCCGACCAGCCTGCGGGCCATGCTCGCGGGGATGGGGCCGTACCCGTCCAACAGGGCCGGTTCATCCCCGGTGCCCGCCAGTGTCAGCACCGGAACGGTGACCAGGACCTGCGCCGTGGGCGATGGGGTTCCCTCTGCCTCTCCGGCCAGCAGCCAGTTAGCGGCGACGTCGGCCCGCAGCTGGGTCAGGGTCCTGGATTCGGACGGGCCTTGCAGGGCACGGGCCGCCTCGGTGGCACGGGCCCAGACCCCCGACGCAGTGTCCGCCGGCAGATAAGCCGAGATCCACGCCATGCCGTCCCGGTCCGGGGCAAAATCCAGCCGCCGATCCCCCACACCCTTGCGGTGCCGGGCCTCCATGCTCACAGGGTGGTGCCGTTCGCGCCAACTGCGCGCCTTGGCCCTGAACCTGGCCGGCACCAGCTCTCCCGCCGGGCAGCCCCGCGCAGCAAAGGGTGCCTCCGGATCCAGGAAATGAGCCTCCAGTGCCGCGGTCGCGGAAGGCTCCAGCCCGGACGTCTCGTCGCACATCACCCGGGCGTGTTGCCACGAGAGGGTCCCGGTCCGCAGCGCCGACAGGGTCAGCGGCAACCCGGTAGTCAGCGTGGCTGCCTCCGCCAAGAGCGCCGCCGCTGACCGCTCACTTACCGTCAGGACGCAGGCAACCTCGGCCGTCACGGCCATCTGCTGTGTGGTGCGTTCCTGCGGCGACGCCGTCGGCGCCGTTAAGGCCACGGCCGCGGCGGCGTAACCGGCGGCGAAATACACCTTCAGCGCGGCGAGCCGGGCCTCCATACGGGCCACCTCAGCCAGACCATCCAGACACGCATCGGCCTGATCCCGGAGCGGGTCAGCTGCAGCCTCACCCCCCGCCCCGCCCGACGTCGCGCCCAAATCCACGGGGCCGCGGGCGGCCGCACTACCGGACCAGGCACCGGTGCCGGCACAAAGAGACAGCGTAGCGACGGAGGCCGTCATGGCCTCCAACGTCTCCATCACTGCCTCGCCGTCCATACCCTTAGCATCTCAGGAGGCACTGACATTTTAACGGCCGGCGAACGCAACCTCCCAGCACCTGGCTGACGCCAAACTCCCCAACAGAAAACATCCGCGGGACCCGTTCCCAAGCGGGCCTTCCGGGCCTTCCGGACCTGCCGTGCTTACCGTGAATCGCGGCGGGTGAAGACCAGATGGAGAACTCCGCGTGGAGACGGGGTCGCTTCGATTGCGAAGCGTTCTTCGAGTCCTTCGAGTCCGTCCCAGAGCCGTTCGCCCCGGCCCAGGACGATCGGTACGAGAACGAGGTGCATGTGGTCGATCAGATCGGCCTCGAGAAATTGCCGAACCGTGCTGACGCCGCCACCGATGCGGACGTCGAGGCCGCCGGCCAGGGCGCGTGCTTGCCGGAGCGCGGAGACGGGGTCGGCGTCAAGGAAATGGAAGGTTGTGCCGCCTGCCATTTCGAGTGCCGGCCGAGGATGATGTGTCAGAACAACAACAGGGGTGTGGAATACCGGGTTGTCACCCCACCAGCCTTTCCATTCTTCGTCGTCCCAAGGACCGCGCAGTGGGCCGAACTTGTTCCGTCCCATGATCTCCACGCCGACCCCGGGGCTCCACTGGCTGGCGAACGCCTCGTCGACGCCGAGGGATCCCGCCGACTCGCCGTGGAGACCCATCTCCCGAAAAGTGCGGGTTTCGAAAGCCCACTCCATGAGCCGTGTGCCTGCGTGACCGAACGGAGCATCGAGTCGCTGGCCCTCGCCCGTGCCGAAGCCATCGATGGAGATGGAGAAGTTATGCACGCGAACGAGGGACATGTCATCTCCTGAAGTGCTTGTGGTTCGCAGCCACTGTACGGCCATGGATCCCGTCGGCTCAAGACTGAAATTGTGCCGCCTACTGTGCCCAGTCGGAGTCGCTGTAGGGACGTCCGCGGAAGTGCGCACGGAGGTACTCCCCGACGACGGCGGCGCCAAGGTCGTCGGTTCCCGGTGCCACCACGCGGCCATCGATCCGGCGGGCCATCCGCTGCACGAAACGTTCCAGGCCCGGATCGTCGCCGAGGCGGAAGAACGTGGCCTGCACCCCCGCCCGGCCCACCCGGTCCAGTTCCTCGACGGTCCGGCGGATGGTCTGCGGGTGCGGCGGCCAGGAGAACACCGATTCGCCGTCGGGCAGCAGGTGCGCGGTAGGTTCGCCGTCGGTGACTACCAACAGGACCGGCTGCATGGACGGGTGCCGGCGGAAGAAGCGGCTGGCCAGCAACAGGCCGTGGTGCAGGTTGGTGCCCTGTTCCCGCACAGCCGGCAGGGACGTGAGCTCGCCGATGTCCATGGACTGGGCGTAGCGGCCGAACGTGATCAGCTGCAGCCGGTCGCCGCGGAACCGGGTGGAGACCAGGTGGTGGAGGGCGAGCGCGGTGCGCTTCATCGGCACCCAGCGACCCTCGGCCGCCATCGAGAAGGAGACATCCACCAGCAGCACGACGGCGGCCTGCGTGCGCGCTTCCGTTTCCGTCACCTCGATGTCGTCCACGGCCAGGCGGACGCCGCTGCCCGGGTCCCCGCCGTCGGCAATGGTCCGGCGGATCGCGTTGGTGACGGTCCGGGTGACGTCCCATGCTGCGGCGTCACCGAATTCCCACGGCCTGCTGGACCCGGTGGGCTCTCCCGCCGCCCCGGCAACCCGGGTGTCCCGGCGGCCCTGTCGGCCGGAGAGCTGCTTCGCGGCGTCGCGCAGCAGTGACCTGCCCAGGCGCCGCATGGCCTGGGGTGAGAGTTGCAGGTTCCCGTCGTCCCCGCGCTTGAGGTAGCCGCCGTCGTGCATGGCCTTTTCAATCTCCGCGAGGGTGCGTGCGGTGACGGCGGCGTCCTCGCCGAGCTGGCGGGACAGCGCGTCCAGGTCCACATCGTCCAGGTGCGAGCCCTCATAGTCCTGGCCGAGCTGCTCGGCCAGTTCGTCGAGTTCGGCGAGGTCCTGGAGGACGCCGGTGCCGTCGCCAAGGCCCATCCCTTCCTGGCCTTCGAAGCGTTCGGAGCCGGTCCAGTCCTCGCCGGGGCGCAGGGCCTGAAGAGTCTCGTCGAGTTGGCCCAGCTGTGCCATAAGGTCCGGTGAGCCGAACGCCTGGGCGGAGAGCCGCATCAGCTCCTCGCGCTGTTCCGGGGACATCGACTGCAGGAGGCGCTGGGCTGCGGCGGCACGCTTGGCCAGCGCGTCCACCAGTTCCTCGACGGACTGCGGGTTTTCCGGGAAGTGCTGGCCGTGCTTCGCCATGAAGTCCTGGAAGTCCTCCTCGGTGTCCACTCCGCGCCGGTGCTTGTCCAGGAGCGCGTTGAGGTCGCGCAGCATTTCGCTGACGGCCGCCCGGTCCTCTTCCGTGGCGCTTTCCAGGGCCTGCTTCATGCCGGCGAAGCGCTGGTCCAAAACTTCGCGGCCCAGCAGGTCCTTGATCCGTTCGTAGCTTTCCCGGGCGGTGCTGGACTGCCAGTCGTAGGAGGAGAGCTCGTTGACTGCGGCTGCGGTGGATGCGGGCAGGTTCTGCAGCTGCATCTCCCGGAACGCGCGGTCCGTGTTGTCCATCATGGCGTCGCGGGCCAGTTGTTTGCGTTCCTCCAGCACGGCGGCGTCCAGCAGCTTCTTGACCTCGTTGAGGGTTCCGTCCAGGTTGTGCCGGCCCAGGAGGTCCTTGCGGCGCTGCTGGATGCGGCCGGCGAGCTCGTCCAGTCCTTCCTGGCTGCGGCCGCCGCGGCGCAGGAACTCCTGGAGGGCGCGCCGGGGCGAGTAGCCGGCCATGACGTCCTCGGCGACGGCGTCCAGCGCCTCCGCCAGGTCCACCGGCGGTGCCAGCGGGTCCGGTCCGCCGGCGTACCGGCCGTACCGCGACCTGTTGTGAAGACCCATGGCCCCTCCTGTATCGGGCTGCAGAACTACCAGCGGAACTGTCTAGCCGTAGATGGTGGCCTCGTCGTCGGACTCCTTGGAGATCCGCCGGCTGAGGTAAAGCCCTTCGAGTGCCAGTTCGACGGCGGCGGCCCGCTGGCCGTCGTTCGCCGCCCCCAGGCGGCGGCCGATGTCCTCGTAGAGGCCGGATCCGTTGAGGGACGGGAGGTTCGCCAGGAATTCCTTCGCGGTGACCAGCTCCCCGGTGGTCACCGTGGAGTGCCCGTCCAGCGCGGTCACCAGCGGGCCCAGGTCCAGGCCCTGGAAGTGCGCCCGTACAGCCTCCATGGTGGCAGTACGCAGGAGATGGTCCAGGATGTCCTGTTCGCGGCCTTCCTCGCCGGATTCGAATTCGATCTTTCCGGTGAGGACTTCCACCGCGGCGTCCAAATCCACGATCCGGGCCACGGCTTCGTCCTCGCCGCGCACGCTGGCCCGGCGCAGCGCCGCCGCGGCCACGGTCTCGGCGCCCGCGATGGCGAACCGCGCGGACACCCCGGAGCTCTGGTTAATCGCCGGGGAATGGCGCAGCGCCCGGGTGTAGCGGGCCAGGATCTCCAGGATGACGGGCGGGACGTCGGCCACGAGATGGCCCTCCTGGGCGATGACGGACACTTCGTCGTCGAGTTCGATCGGGTAGTGCGTGCGGATTTCGGCGCCGAAGCGGTCCTTCAGCGGTGTGATGATCCGGCCGCGGTTGGTGTAGTCCTCGGGGTTGGCGGAGGCCACCACCAGGACGTCCAGCGGCAGCCGGAGCACGTAGCCGCGGATCTGGATGTCGCGTTCCTCCATGACGTTGAGCATGGAGACCTGGATCCGCTCGGCGAGGTCCGGGAGTTCGTTGATGGCCACGATGCCCCGGTTGGAGCGCGGAATCAGGCCGTAGTGGATGGTCTCCGGGTCGCCCAGCCGGCGGCCCTCGGCCACCCGCATGGGGTCGACGTCGCCGATCAGGTCCGCGACGGAGGTATCCGGCGTCGCGAGCTTTTCCACATAGCGTTCCGAGCGGTGGCGCCAGGCCACGCGCAGCCTGTCCCCCTCAGTAAGCGCCAGGGCGCGGGAGTGCGCGGTGAGGGGTTCGTAAGGGTGTTCGTTCAGTTCCGAGTCTTCGATCACCGGCGACCACTCGTCCAGCAGCCCGGCCAGGGTGCGCAGCAGGCGGGTCTTGCCCTGCCCGCGCTCGCCGAGCAGGACAATGTCATGCCCGGCAATCAGGGCCCGCTCGAGCTGCGGCAGCACGGTCCGGCCGAAGCCGAAGATGCCAGGCCACGGATCGCGGCCCTCCGACAGCGCGGCAAGGAGGTTGTCACGGATTTCCCGGCGCAGGTCCTTGTGGACGTGGCCGGAGGCGCGCAGTTCACCAACAGTAAAGATCTCAGGGCGTTCAGTCACTCCTCCACGGTAAACCTGTTCCGGGCAAGAAGGGGGCGATTTTCCAGATTCATAGCACCGTCGCCCGAGTAGCGGAGCAGCACCACGCCGTTGCCGAACGTCGTTGTCTCCTCAAGCGTGAGGTTCATCCGGACATCAGGAGCCTCAAACAGCGGCCGCCCTTGCCCCAGGACCACGGGATGGACGTAGATCCGGAATTCGTCGATCAGGCCATGCCGCATGAAGCTGGCGGCCAGATTGGCGCCGCCCAGGGCGATGTCCCCGCCGGGCTGCGCCTTCAGTTCCGCAATGTGTTCGGGCACGACGTCGTGAAGCACCGTGGCGTTCCAGCCCACCTCCGTGCGGGTCCGGGAAAACACGAACTTGGGCATGTCGCGCCAGATCCCGGCGAACTCGACCATGGGTGCCGGGTTGTCCGGGTCCTGGTCGGCCGTGGGCCAGAAGTCGGCCATCAGCTCATGGGTGACGCGCCCGTCCATAAAGGCTCCCATCGCCCGGCATTGCTCGTTGAAGTGGCGGTGGAGCTCGTCGTCCACCAGATGCCAGCTGATGTCCCGGTCGAGTCCCTCGAAGAATCCGTCCAAGGACACCGACATCATCAGGATGATCTTGCGCATTCGAGCACCTCCAGTTCGAGTACCACCTTTGGCGGCGAAAGGCGGCACGGCCGCCGTCGTACCTCATCAGTGAAGCACCCCGGGACCCGGTGGAACAGGACCCGATCCGCCGGCAGCCGAAGGACCGAACCAGTAGAGCGATTGTGCACCCACGCTGTTGGCTTCTGGGTGGAGATAGTTCAGGATTTGAGAATCAGGGTCAGTGGGCCTCGGCGTAGGATCCCACGGCCCTTCCATCGCAGTTGCGCCCCAGGGGAAGAGGATGATGAGCGGAATCGAGGACCTCATGCCCAAGTCCAACCACCGTTGGACCGACGCCGAGAGGAGAGCGCAGGGCGTTGAAGACCTCGGCCTCGGCGGTGCGCTGAAGACCTACTACACCCGGTATTTCCCCGCCGGGGTCCTCGTTCTTGTCGCGGCGGGAACCCTTCTCGGAAACCTGGTCTTCGGCGGTGGGCCGTCGGACTGGCCGTCGTTTTTGGCGGTCGGATTCTTAGTTGCCGCGCTGGGCGCGGCCATCGGCGGTCTGACCTACAACGCGAAGAAGATCGTGCCTGCAGCGGAGCTGGGAAGGATTGACGTGCTGCTCTCGCTGAAGAACGAAGACCAGCAGGACATCCGGCGCCAGATTCTCGGGAAGACACCCGTTGATCGGGAGCATCTTGTCGTCTCGCGGGCCGCCGCCGTGCAACTGCGAAAGAATCTCGCCACACAGCTCATCTGGATGTCCGTGCTGCCGCTAACGTTCATTCCCCAAGTCATCCGAGGAGCCGGGTTCATCTCATGGTTCATGGCTGTTGGCGTGGCTGTTTTGGTGATCGGGGCGATGTTCGTTGCCCGCGACTTCCAGCGGACTGGTAGTTTCCTTGCCCGGACGGTTGAGCCGGGCGTCCCGGACGCAGCCCGGTGAGGACTGCGCCGGAACCGTCGGAACCCGGGCCCTCCTCGACGGAGCAGGGCACACTGGTGCTTCTGGTGCGCCATGGCGAAACGCCCACCACCGGCATGGTGCTGCCGGGCCGGGCCCCGGGACTGCACCTGTCCGAGCGCGGCCGGGTCCAGGCCGAACGGGTGGCGGAACGGCTCGCGGGCTTGTCCGTCAGCGCCCTCTATTCCTCGCCGCTGGAGCGTGCCCGCGAGACTGCGGAGCCGACGGCGGCCGGTACCGGGCTGGCGGTGCAGCCGGAGCCCGGGCTGCTGGAGTGCGACTTCGGCGACTGGACCGGATCCCAAATTGCGGACCTGAACGTCCTGCCCGAATGGCAGACCGTGCAGCGCAGCCCGTCCACCTTCCGGTTCCCCAACGGTGAGAGCTTCACCGAGATGCAGGACCGGATCGTGGGGTCGCTGGCGGCGCTGTGCGCGGCGCACCCGGGCGGCGTCGTCGTCTGTTTCTCCCATGCCGACCCCATTAAGGCCGCCGTGGCGCACGCGCTGGGCACACCCCTGGACCTGTTCCAGCGCATCATGATCAGCCCGGGCTCAGTGTCCGCGGTGTCTTTTGTGGAGGGCCAGGCGCCCGCCGTGCTGACGGTGAATTCGACGTCGGAACCGTTGAGCGGTTTGAGGCCGCAGTGACGCCGGAACCGGCCGGATGCGGGCGCGAGCTGGCACTGCTCACCGAGGGCAGTGTGGAACTGGTGGGGCGGATCCTGCGCAGCAGCAATGAGACGTTCCTGGTCCAGCTCAGCCACGGGGAGGACACTGCGCAGGCGATCTACAAGCCGGTGGCCGGGGAGCGGCCGCTGTCCGACTTCGAACCCGGGCTGCACCGGCGCGAGCGTGCCGCGTACTTGCTCAGCGAGGCGCTGGGGTGGAGCATGGTACCGCCGACGGTGATCCGCGAGGACGCCCCGCTGGGGGTGGGGTCGCTACAGTGGTTCATCGACTGCGACTTCCGCGAGCACTACTTCACGCTGGCCGCCGAGGACCCTTCCACCCACCCGGACCTGGCCCGGATGGCCCTGTTCGACTACGTCGCCAACAACACCGACCGCAAGAGCGGGCACGTGCTGCGCGGCGACGACGGCCGGATCTGGGGCATCGACCACGGGCTGTGCTTTTCCGCGGTCTTCAAGCTGCGCACGGTGATTTGGGACTTCGCGGGGGAACCGATCCCCGAGGCGCTGCTGGCGGACATCGCACCGCTCGCCGATGACGTGCCGCCCGAACTGGCCGACCTGCTCGACGACGACGAGGTCGCCGCCCTGCGGCGTAGAGTGCGGCGGATGCTGCAGGAGGGGACGCTGCCGGTAGATCTCACCGGCATGCGGTACCCCTGGCCGCTGGTGTAAGTGCCGCCGCAGATCAGCGCCCGCAGCGGTCACCACGCGCTGTTGCCTGTTCAGGCGCCAAGGAAAGGAGCCGGAGTTCGTGGGCGAAGGCGGGCCCTCGCCTTGACCCTCGGCCCTTCCAACAAGAAAAACCTCCCCCTTCACCTCGCGTTGGGCGCTTGCAGGGTTCCTTGTTGCCCGTCCTGCTCGTGAAAACCGAACGTTTCCCGGCCGGCGCGAAACTATTCGAAGCGGGTAGCCGTCATGGCCGTATTGCCCCGGATGAGACTGAATGTCGCGGTGACCGCTCCGAGGGCAAGGAGCAGACTCAGGCCCAGGGCTATGAAATATTCGGACGCCGGCCAGGTCATCCGGTACGTGTCGTCAATGAAGGTCACCATCAGCCAGGCCACGAGGAATCCGAGGCCGACCGCGAGCAACAGCACGGTCAGGAGCGGGATGGCTGCTTCACGGGTGATGATCCGGCGCAGGACGGACATCGGCATCCCCGTCAGCCGCATCAGACCAAGTGCCCGTCGCCGGTCCAGGACGGCTGCGGCGGTGGCGACGGCAAGGGACAGGCCGGCAATTGCGATCGCGACGAACATTCCGAGGTAGGCGAGCACAGCCAGGCCCTGTATCAGGCGGGTGCTTGATTGCAGTCCTGCGTCCCGGGCGGAGGCGGCGGGATGCGCTGTAACGCCTGACCCGTTTAATGCTGTCCGGGCGCGGTCGACGGCTTCGGGTGTCCCGTCGGTGCCGAGCACAATCACGACCGGCACCATTGCGTCCAAGTTAGCGGCCGGCGCCGGAATCAGTGCCAGTGGCTGCGTTGTCCAGGAGTAGAGGAACGACGCATCAACAGCGACGGTCGCGGCGGCCGGGACATCCTCGAACCCCAGGCCGGCCGCGTCGGCAGCGTGGAGGTAGATTTCCGTGCCGGCATCCTGTTCGGCCAGGGCTGCCGGGCCGTAGCCGACGGTGGCGCTGTGGATTCCGGGCAGCTCCCGGGCGTGGCGGGTGACCTCCTCAACCTGGGCCGGGGTATGTCCGGCGCCCACGGCGGCGTGGAGGCTTGCAGGCTGAAGCAGACCCGGCCGGGCTGGAGGCGCCTCAGCAAACTCGATGATGCTGGATCCTCCGGCGAAGACGGAAACGACGAACACGGCGATCACGAGCCCGGAGACGGAACGGAAGGTCTCCACCGGAGTTTTGTGGATCCGGCTCGCGGCAATGACTCCCGCCGCACTCCGCGCCTGGCGCAGCCCGATCCGGCTCACGAGCAGCGTCAGCCAGGGGCCGATGACCACGATGCCGACGATGATCAGCAGGAAGCCGAGGATCAGGAGCGGTGACTCCAGCCACGGCAACTGCACCTCCAGGACCCGGTTCATCAAGACAGTGGCACTCATGGCGGCCAGCCCCGCGAGCAGCGGCACGGCCCGCCACACGGTTGGGGTCTTTCCGTGTACGGCCCTCGTCACGCCCAGGGGACCAATGCCTGCCCGGGCCGTGCGGTGCGCGGCCACGAGTGCCGAGGCCGCGACGACCACGACGACGACAGCGGTGGCCGCCAGCCAGCCGGTGGTCAGATCGGCCGCGAACATCCTGGTGCCGTTGACCGGAATCTGCGCGGACGCCGGCCGCAGAACGGCGGCCAGCAGGACGCCCAGCACGGCCCCGGCCAGGCTGGGGACGGCGGTTTCGGCCGCGGCAATCCGAGCGAGAACCTGCGGGGATGCGCCGATGAGGCGCAGGGTCGCGAAGCGTTCCCGGCGCTGGGCAGCCCCCAGGCCGGTGACAATGCTGATCAACAGCAGCACGGGGAAGAACACCGCGATGGCCCCGATGGACAGCACCGTGTTGTAGGCGGCCGCGCTGCCACCGTATGGATCGGTAGTGAAGTCTGCGACCAGGAAAGCCCTGCCGTTGACTCGGAGTTCAGTCTCCGTGGCCCCCGTGACGACGATCAGGGCATCCGGTCCGGGCAAAGCAGAATCCTCAATCGTGCCGGCAAACGTACCGAAACGGTCACCCAGCTCATTCCGCGGCGTTGACTCGATTAGACGCTGCAACGCCGGGGACGCGTAGTAGCTGCCAGGCTCCGGCGGGTCGCCAATCCCCGGGATCTCGACCGTAGTCGAGCCCAGGGCCGCGACGTCGCGGCGGGTAATCAGTTGGTTGCGGAAGACCTCCATCGGGTTGGCCTCCATGAGCACTGTGTCGGCGGTCAGCGGCACGGGAGTCACCGGCCCTGCTGCGGCCGAATCGTCCGTCGTCAGGGGAGCGGCCACGGACGGGCGCCCGGTTTCGCGCAGCCAGGCGCCGCGGTCATCGCGGGCGCTCAGGCCGTTGGCGCCGCCCCACAGCAACAGCAGCAGGCAGACTCCGACGGCGACGCCTCCGGCGACGCCGGCGAGCCGGCCGTAGGCGGACCGGCTGCCGACGACTGCCAGTTTCAGGAGCCCGGGGTTCACGAGGCCACCCGGTAGCCGGCGCCGATGGCGCCGTCGCGCACGATGACTTCCCGGTCCGCATACGCGGCGGTGCGGGCGTCGTGAGTGATCATCACCACGGTGGTACCCGCTTCGCGGACAAGCTCGAGCATCGCCGTCAGGACGTTCTCTGCTGCGAGGGAATCCAACGAACCTGTGGGCTCATCGGCGAATAACACGGCAGGGGACGTCACCAGTGCGCGGGCAACGGCGACGCGCTGGGCCTGGCCCCCGGACAGTTCACCGGGCAGCTTGGCGCCCAGCCCGTGCAGACCAAGGCGGTCCAGCAGCTCCGTGGACCGGCGCAGCGCTTCCGGCCGACGGGTCCCGGCCAGCAGCAGCGGGATGCTGACGTTATCCGCTGCCGACAGCTCCGGCAGCAGCTGCCCGAACTGAAAGACGAACCCGAAATCGGTCAGCCGCAGCCGGGCCCGTTCCGGCTCGCCAAGAGCACTGGTTTCCACCGGGGCCCGCCCGGCGGGACGGTAGGTGACCGAACCGCCGTCGGGCACCAGAACACCGGCCAGGCAGTGCAGCAGCGTGGACTTGCCGGATCCGGACGGGCCCATGACGGCGAGTACCTCCCCTGCGTGGACGTCGAGGTCGATGCCCCGCAACGCCGCGGTCTGCCCGAAGGAGTGGTTCAGGCTGCGGGCACCGAGGATGGGGGCAGTGGTGTCATGGGTGCTCATGCGCTCTGGAGCTCCTTCTTGAGTTGGGTCAGGCGGGCGCTGGTGAGGTCGATCCAGCGCAGGTCGGCTTCGATGTGGAACAGGCCGTGGTCGCACATCAGGACCCGCAGCAGGTCCGCGTCCTTCTTCAGCCGGGTCAGTTCCCGCATCCTGGCCATGTGTTCCCCGCGCTGCACATCCAGCAGCCGGTCGGCGTCGTCACCGAGCAACAGGGCGATCACCGTCTTGGCAAAGAGTTCGCTTTGCAGGGACTCCGATGGAACATCGGGAGTGAATAGCCACTCGCGCACCCTGCCTTGGCCGGCCACAGTGATCTCATACTTCTTGCGGTCCGGACCGCCCCCGGTCTCCTCGCCCAGCGCCCGGATCAGCTCGTCACGGACCATCCGGGCCAGAGTGGAATACACCTGCCCAAAGGCCAAGGTCTTTCCGGCTCCGAAGTAGCGGTCATAGGAATGCTTGAGGTCATAGCCATAGCTCGGCTCGCGGCTGAGAAGCCCCAGCAGGGTGAGAGAATTGTTCACATCTCCATCTATACACTGAGTGAATAGTAAGACGCCAGTTTCGCGTTCATTGATCCTCCCGTCGCCGGCGTGAAATGGCCGACGCAGGGCCGCCTCGCGCTGGCATGATGAAGGCGTGACCATCACCAAGTCGATTCTTCTGTTCATCCTGGCTGCCGCCGCCGAAATCGGTGGCGCCTGGCTCGTGTGGCAGGCCGTTCGCGAGGGCAAGGAATGGTGGTGGGCCGGGCTCGGGGTAATCGCCCTGGGGATCTACGGCTTCGTCGCGACCCTGCAGCCCGACGCCCACTTCGGCCGGATCCTCGCCGCCTACGGGGGCGTGTTCGTGGCCGGGTCCTTGGCCTGGGGTATGGTCTTCGATGGCTTCCGGCCCGACCGGTGGGACATCACCGGCTCGATCATCTGCCTTCTCGGGGTGGCCGTGATCATGTTCGTTCCCCGCGACGTGGCGTAAACCCGAATATCTACCCGCGGGTAGGATTTTCCCGAAGGCTTTGGCAGGGACCGCATCCGGCATTGCAGTGGCAAGGACAAACGATGAAGAAGAAACTCGACCGGCGGGCGGTCAGCCCGGAGCGACCGTGGACAGAGCACTACGGGCCGGGCGTCCCCGCAGACCTCAAGCTCCCCGGGGGCTCCCTCGTGGACCTGATGGACGCCTCCGTCAAGCGCTATCGGATCCAAGACTGCCTTGGAGTTCTTCGGGGCGCGGACGAGCTACCGCGAACTGGGCGCGCAGATCAGCCGGGCCGCGGCCGGCCTCAAGGATCTCGGTGTCCGGGCCGGAGACCGGGTGGCCCTGGTCCTGCCGAACTGCCCGCAGCACGTCGTCGCGTTCCACGCCGTGATGCGTCTCGGCGCCATTGTGGTGGAACACAATCCGCTGTATACGGACCGGGAGCTGCGCCACCAGTTCGAAGACCACGGCGCCTCGGTGGCGATTGTCTGGGACAAGGCGGTCCAGCGGGTCAGCCAGCTGCCGGACGACGTCGGACTCCGGACCATCGTCTCGGTGGAGCTGATCCCGGCGATGCCCCGGCTCCAGCAGCTGGCGCTCCGGCTGCCCCTGCCCGCCGCACGGAAAGCCCGCGCGGCCCTCGCCGCCGGGAAGCACGACACCCTGCACGACACCCGGTCCGGGCGGCCGGGCCACATCACGGTCCGGCGCTGGCCGGAGCTCCTACGTGCCGGAACGTTGCCCAAACGGCATCCCCGCCCCGCGTCCGGCGACCTCGCTGCCCTCCAATACACGAGCGGCACCACGGGCGTGCCCAAGGGCGCGATGCTGACGCATGCGAACCTGCGGGCCAACGCGGCCCAGAGCCGGGCCTGGGTTCCCGGCCTCCGGGACGGCGCCGAGACCGTCTACGCCGTCCTGCCCATGTTCCACGCCTACGGTCTTACTCTTTGCATGACCTTTGCCTTAGGCATCGGGGCGAAGCTGGTCCTGTTCCCGAAGTTCGACGTCGACCTCGTGCTGAAGGCGTACCGGAAGTCCCCGGCGACCTTCCTCCCCGCGGTCCCGCCGATTTACGACCGGATCGCCGCCGCGGCGGCGGAGCGTGGTGTGGGGCTCGGGAGCATCCGCTTCGCCATCTCCGGGGCCATGAATCTTCCGGCGTCGACCGTGGAGACCTGGGAGGCCGCCACCGGCGGGTACCTGATCGAGGGCTACGGGCTGACGGAAACGTCCCCCATCGCACTCGGGAATCCTTTCGGTCCCACCCGTAAGACGGGCACCGTGGGCGTGCCGTTCCCCCTCACCGACATCCGCGTGGTGGACCCGAAGAATGTCGCCCTCGACCGCGCCCCCGGCGAGGAAGGCGAACTCCTCCTCCGCGGCCCCCAGGTGTTCACCGGCTACTGGAACCGGCCGGAGGAAACCGAAGATGTGCTCCTCGAAGGCGGCTGGTTCCGAACCGGCGACATCGTCTCCGTCGACGCGGACCATTTCGTCACGATCCGGGACCGGATCAAGGAACTCATCATCACGGGCGGGTTCAACGTCTCACCCACCGAGGTGGAGGACGTCCTGACCGGCTTCCCCGGGCTCGCGGAGGTCTCGGTAGTCGGACTGCCCCGGCCCGGCGGGGGCGAAGACGTCGTTGCCGCCGTCGTTCCTGCCCCGGGAGAGACCATAGATACGGATGCGCTCCTGGCCTTCGCCCGGCGGCAGCTGGCCGCCTACAAGGTGCCGCGCCGCGTCGTGGTGCTCGAGGAGCTGCCCCGCTCCCTCATCGGGAAGGTCCTGCGCCGCGAGATCCGGGACGCCCTGGCGGCCGGCAGGTAGGGCGTCCGGTAAAGCGTCGGGTCTTGCGGCAGATCCGGCGTCACACAACGTGACGGCCTCCCGTTCAGGGCAGGCCGCGTCCTACCCTTGACAGGTGACTTTGACTACGATCCGCACCGCCGCCGCGAGCTCCCTCGCCGCCGCAGGCCTCCTGTTTGCCCTCGCCGCCTGTTCCGCACCGGCAGCCACCCAGCCCGCCGCCTCCGCCCCGGCGTCCACCGCCGCAGCCTCCTCCGGCACCGCCACCTCATCCACCGCCTCCGAGCCGTGCACCGGGGTGCGGGTCATCATCGATTCCGGCGCCCTGGCGCAGGCTGCCGCGGACACGTCCGTGTGCGTTCCCGTGGACGCGCCAACTCCGGCCGCCAAGGTGCTGGAGACCGCAAACGTGACGACCGAGGGCACCGCGGACTACCCCACCGAGCTGGTGTGCCGGGTCAACGGCGTGCCCGCCGCGGACTTCGACATCACCCACCAGGGCGGCACGTACCGGGAAGAATGCGCCAAGATGCCCGCCGCCTTCGCGTACTGGTCTCTCTGGGTGAAGCCGGCCTCCGGCGACTGGGCCTACGCCCAGGAGGGCCTGTCCACCTTGCAAGTGAGCCCGGGCGAAAGCCTGGAACTGCTTTTCACGGTTGACGGCGCACCGGCCACCCCGGCCCCATGACCTTCCGGCCCGCGCCGTTACGCGCCGCGGCGGCTCTCGCCGTCGTGTTCGTCGCGGCGCGGGTCATCTACCGCATCCTCTTCAACGGGGCGGGCACCGGCGCACCGGTTCTACTCAACCTGCAGCCGGTGCCGCTGCCGCCCCCGTTCGCCCATGTGGTTTTCCTCGGCCCGGTCACGGCGCCGGGCCTGTGGGCTGCGGTCCTGTCCGCCCTGCCGATTGCCGGGATGATCCTCGGTTTCGGCCTGCTCAACGCCTGGGTGGACGTCTCCCGCGGGTTCGTCCGGCTGGCCCGCGGCGGCCCGCTGCAGGGCATCGCCCGGACGCTCGTGGTGGCCTGGGCGGCGCTTCCGGCACTGGCCGACGCCGTGGCCTCCGTCCGCCTGGCGTTCCGTTTGCGGGGTGAACGCTTCGGCCCCCGTGCCCTTGTTCCCGTGCTGGAACGCACCCTCGAACATGCCGGCCGGGTTGCCGCGGCGCTGGAACTGCGCGGCTTCGGAAGCCGGGCAGCCCACCAGCCCGACGACGGCGGCGCGGCACCGGTCCTCGTCCGGGACGCGCAGTTCCGGATCGGGGACACCACGCTGCGCGTCGACGACTTCACGCCGGCGAGCGGTTCCCTGACGGTCATCACCGGGCCGACGGGGTCCGGCAAGTCCACCATCCTGCGCGGCATCGCCGGGCTGCTCTCCCACGTTGACGGCGGCCAGCTCTCCGGCACCGTGACCGTGGCGGGGGCTGACCGCGCCGCGACGCCGCCGCGCGATACCGCCCGGCTGATCGGCGTCGTCCTGCAGAATCCGCGCGCGGCGTTCGCCAGCACCCGGGTCCGGGACGAGATCGCCCTCGCCCTCGAGCTGCGCGGGGTGGCGTCCGGGACCGCCAAGGCCCGGGTGACAGAAGTCGCGGAGCAGGTCGGCGTCTCGGCGCTGCTGGACCGGAATGTCAGCTCCCTCTCGGCGGGTGAGGCAACCCTGGTGGCCATCGCCGCGGCGGTAGTGGACCGGCCGGCGCTGCTCCTGGTGGACGAACCCCTGGCCGACCTGGACACCGCAGCACGCGGACGCGTCATCGCCGTCCTCAACGCCCTCGCCCGCGAGGCAGGCGTCTGCGTCATCGTGGCGGAGCACCGGGCGGCAGCGCTCGTCCCGGTTGCCGACTCCTGGTGGACCATCGACGACGGCGCCCTGGTCCCGGGTGCCGCACCCTCCGAGCCTTCTCCCGCTGGCGTTGCACGGCCCACACCGGCACCTGCGCTCGAGGGCACGTCCGTGTTGACGGTGTCCGGACTTGCAGTGCACCGCAAAGGCACGCCGCTCGTGCGCGAGGCATCCCTGACACTGAATCGCGGCGAAGTGGTGGCCGTGGTGGGGCCGAACGGGGCCGGGAAGTCCTCCGTCCTGGTGGCGCTCGCCCTCGGCGAAGGAACCCGAGGCGAGGGCAGCGGCAGCTTGCAAACGCCCGACGGCGGACGGGTCGCCCTCGTGCCGGACGCCTCGGACGACCTCTTCACGCGGGACACCGTCGAAGGGGAGCTCCGCGCGGCCGAGCGGCGCCTTGCCCGCCGCAAGAACGGCAGACACCCCGCGCCCGGTACTGCGGCTGCGCACCTGGCCCGCCTGTGGGGCGACGCCGCGATGCCCTGGGACGCGAGCATCCCCGGGACCTCTCCGCCGGCGAGCGCAGGATCCTGGCCATCGCGCTGCAGACCATGGACAACCCCCAGGTGCTCCTGATCGATGAGCCCACCCGCGGCCTCGATCCTGCGGCGCGCACGGCCGTCGCCGCGGCGCTCCGGGCGGCAGCGGACTCAGGCGCCGCGGTCCTGATCGCCACGCACGACCTCGACTTTGCCCACGGCCTCGGCGCCCGGATCCTCCCGATGAGTGACGGCGTCGCGCCCGCTCTCGCGCCAGTGGAAGAACCGGAACCTCTGCTTCCGTCTCCCCTGCCGCTCCGACCGGCAGGGGCCGGACCAAAACCCCGGGTCATGGCAACAGACTCACAGGGCGCGAAAAGGCAGCGCCGCCTCCGGATGCCGCGCGGCGTCGAACTCGCAGTCCTCGCGGCAGCGAACCTGCTGGCCCTCGCCGCGTTCTGTTGGCCGTTGCTCGCCGCCGCCCTCCCGCAGGACGCCGCCGCGGCCCTCCCGTACGCGGCGCTGGCCATCGCACCGCTCGCGGTCGTCGCGATCGCCGTGTCCATGGACGGATCGGTCCGCTCGGCGCATACGGTGGCGCTGCTCGGGGTCCTGGCCGCCGTCGGCTCCGCGGTGCGGGTGGCGAGCACCGGCGTCGGGGGCGTGGAAGCGGTCTTCATCCTGCTGATCCTGGCCGGCCGGGCCTTCGGCGCCCGGTTCGGCATGCTCCTCGGCGCCACCACCATCGCCGTCTCCAGCGTCCTGTGGGGTGGCATCGGGCCCTGGACACCGTTCCAGATCTTCGCCTGCGCGTGGGTGGGCGCCGGGGCCGGCCTGCTCCCCAAACGGGTCCGGGACAAGGCCGAACTGTGGATGCTGGCCGGCTATGGCATTCTGGCGTCCTACCTGTTCGGGCTGCTGACCAACCTGTGGTTCTGGCCGTTCGCGGTGGGCACCGGAACCGGCATCTCCTACGTGCCGGGCGCTCCGCTGGGCACCAACCTCAGCAGCTTCCTGCTGTACACCCTGTTGACGTCGACGGCGGGATGGGACACCCTGCGTGCCGTCACCACCATCATCGGAATCGCCGTGGTGGGGCGGGCCATTCTCGCCGCACTCCGGCGGGTGAAGCCGGTCTCCAGCATGGTTCCTGGACCCGGCGGGCAGGGCGTGCAGGCCCAACCCGCCCCTGCCAAGGACCAGCTTCACCTCGGGGTCTGAGGACGCCACCGGGATACCGGGCTACACGCGGTCCATGACCTATCGGCGGGACCTCAAGGCGCTACTCGCGAACCTCGATGTCTGGGTGATTTTCAATGAAGTTAATGGTTAAGCAATCTCAGCAGTCTCCCGGAGATAGTGCCCCCGCCGCCTGCCGCGAGAGTACTGGCCGCGAGTTCAGCGGCCGGTGCCCATCCGGTCACGCGCGCAACTCACAAGGGCGGACAAATCGAGCCCGTAGGTCGGCCCCTCGCCTGAACCGTACTCCTCGAGTCGGGCCGCACCGCGCTCGAAGATCCGGAGCGCGCCAACGCTGTTCCCCCGGGCGGCGTGGGTGAGCCCGACGCAGATCTGAGCGAGACCTTGCCAAAGGTTGCGTTCTTGGGCCGGTCCAGCTTTCCATCGGGCCTCAAGTACCTCATGTGCGGCAAAGGGCCGGCCCGCTTCAACCAGGCTCCGGGCCGAGACTAACGTCTCCGCTGGCGGCAGCGGCTCCTCGGAGACCGGCTCCACGCCGGCGCTTCCGTACGGCAGCGGCCGTCCGAGAGCGTCACGTGGCCTGGCCTGCCGCGGGCGCCTTGAAGCATCCCGATCCCGGTCACCGGTCATTGCAGTTTCCGCCCTGAGTGTCTGTGGACCTTAGCAACCTTCATCCGCCTAATGCTATAGCTCGGCCCTTCGAACCGAGCACAAGGGGTCGCTTCAGACCCCACCTCACACCTTGAAGTACTTCGCCTCCGGGTGGTGGAACACGAACGCGTCGGTGGACTGTTCGGGGTGCAGCATCAGCTCATCGCTCAGGACCACGCCCATCCGCTCGGGCTTCAGCAGCTCCACCACCTTGCGGCGGTCCTCCATGTCCGGGCAGGCCGGGTAGCCGAGCGAGAACCGGGCACCGCGGTAGTCGAGCTTGAACAGCCCCGCCTTGTCCTTGGGCTCCTCGGCGGCGAACCCCAGCTCCTTGCGGATGCGGGAGTGCCAGAATTCCGCGAGCGCCTCGGTGAGCTGCATGACCAGGCCGTTGAGCTCGTAGTAGTCGCGGTACTGGTTGGCGGCAAACATCTTGGACGTGAACTCTTCAATCTTCGCCCCGGCGGTGACCAGCTGCACCGGCAGGACGTCCACCTGGCCCGATTCGCGCGAGCGCACGAAGTCGGCCAGGCACAGGTGCCGGTCACGGCGCTGGCGCGGGAAGTCGAAGCGCAGCCGCTCGGTGCCGAGCGGGCCGCCGGAGCCGCCGTCGGGGGCGAGCAGGCCCGCGGTGCCGAGGACGCCGTCGGGGTCCTCACCGTGGTGCAGGACCACCACCTGTTCCCCCTCGGTGACCACCGGGAAGTAGCCGTAGGCGACGGACGCATCCAGCATTCCCTCGCCGAGGATCCGGTCCAGCCAGTACCGCAGGCGCGGCCGGCCCTCGCGTTCCACCAGTTCCTCGTAGGAGGCGCCGTCCTCGCCGCGGCCGGGCTTGAGCCCCCACTGCCCCATGAACGTGGCGCGCTCGTCGAGCATCGCCGCGTAGTCGTGGAGGGCCACGCCGCGCACGATGCGCGTGCCCCAGAACGGCGGCGCGGGCACGGCGTTGTCGGCGGCGACGTCGGACCGGCCCGGCATTGCCTCCGGCTCGGTCACCGTGAACTTCGCGCCGCCGCGGTGGATCCGCTTCTTCAGCGGCGGAAGGCCGACGTCGTCCGGGTCGGCGCCGCGGGCCACCTGCACCAGCGGCTCCATGAGGGCCAGGCCCTCGAAGGCGTCCTTGGCGTACCGGACCACGCCGTCGAACTGCTCCGCCAGGTCCTGCTCCACGTACGCGCGGGTCAGGGCCGCGCCGCCGAGGACCACCGGCCACTTCTTCGCCAGGCCGCGGGACTGCAGTTCCGCGAGGTTCTCCTTCATCACCACGGTGGACTTCACCAGCAGGCCGGACATGCCGATCACGTCGGCGTTGTGCTGCTCCGCTGCGGCGATGATCTCGGCGATGCCCTGCTTGATGCCGATGTTGATGACGTTGTAGCCGTTGTTGGTGAGGATGATGTCCACCAGGTTCTTGCCGATGTCGTGCACGTCGCCGCGCACGGTGGCGATCACCATGGTGCCCTTGCCCGAGGAATCGGACTTCTCCATGTGCGGCTCGAGCAGGGCGACCGCGTTCTTCATGACCTCGGCGGACTGCAGCACGAAGGGCAGCTGCATCTCGCCGGCGCCGAAGCGCTCGCCCACCACCTTCATGCCCTCGAGGAGCTGGTCGTTGATGATGCCGAGCGCGGTCATGCCCTCGCTGCGGGCGAGGTCCAGGTCTTCTTCGAGGCCCTTGCCTTCGCCGTCGATGATGCGCCGCTGCAGGCGTTCGCCGGTGGGCAGGGCCGCGAGTTCCGCGGCGCGCTGGTCCTTCAGCGCGGCGGTGTCGACGCCGGCGAAGAGGTCCAGCATGCTTGCCAGGGGGTCGTACGTGACGTTGCCGTCGGCGTCGTATTCGCGTTTGTCCCAGACGAGGTCCAGTGCCACCTTCCGCTGTTCCTCCGGGAGGGAGGCGAGCGGCACGATCTTGGCGGCGTCGATGATGCCGCTGGTCAGGCCCGCCTGCACGGCCTCGTGCAGGAACACCGAGTTCAGGGCGATCCGCGCTGCCGGGTTCAGGCCGAAGGACACGTTGGAGACGCCGAGGGTGGTGTTGATGCCCGGGTACTTCGTGGTGATCTGGCGGATGGCCTCGATGGTCTCGATGCCGTCCCGGCGGGTCTCTTCCTGGCCGGTGGCGACGGGGAAGGTCAGGGCGTCGACGATGATGTCCTCCACCCGCATCCCCCAATCGCCCACGAGGGCATCGACCAGGCGGGAGGCGATCGCCACCTTGCCTTCGGTGGTGCGGGCCTGGCCCTCTTCGTCGATGGTCAGGGCGATCACGGCGGTGCCGTGTTCCTTCACGAGCGGCATGATGCGCGCGAAGCGGCTCTCCGGGCCGTCGCCGTCCTCGTAGTTGACGGAGTTGACCACCGGGCGGCCGCCGATGAGTTCGAGCCCGGCCTGCAGCACGGGCGGTTCGGTGGAGTCGATGACGAGCGGGAGGGTGGAGGCCGACGCGAAACGTGAGACGACCTCCTTGATGTCCGCCACGCCGTCGCGCCCCACATAGTCGATGCACACGTCCAGCAGGTGCGCGCCGACGCGGACCTGCTCGCGGGCGATGTCGACGCAGTCGTCCCAGCGCTCGTCGAGCATCGCCTGGCGGAACGCCTTCGAACCGTTCGCGTTGGTGCGCTCACCAATGGCGAGGTAGGCGGACTCCTGGTCGAAATTCACGTGGTGGTAGAGGGACGCGATGCCGGCTTCGCGCTCGGTGGGGACGCGGGCGCCGCCGTTGCCGGCGGTGTCCGTCTTGCTGTTTCGGAAGGGGGCGAGACGTTCGACGACGGCGGCCAGGTGCTCCGGCGTCGTACCGCAGCAGCCGCCCACCAGGCCCAGGCCGAATTCGCGCACGAACTGTTCGTGTGCGGTGGCGAGTTCGGTGGGTGAGAGCGGGTAGTGCGCGCCGTTGGGGCCGAGGACGGGCAGGCCGGCGTTGGGCATGCAGGCGATCGCGACCGAGGACTGCTTGGAGAGGTGGCGGAGGTGTTCGCTCATCTCGTCCGGGCCGGTGGCGCAGTTCAGGCCGATGGCGTCGACGCCGAGCGGCTCGAGCGCGGTGAGTGCGGCGCCGATCTCGGAGCCCATGAGCATGGTGCCGGTGGTCTCGACGGTCACCTCGACGAAGATCGGGAGCCGGACGCCGCGGGTCACGATGGCCTGCTTGCAGCCGTTGACCGCGGCTTTGGTCTGCAGGAGGTCCTGGCTGGTTTCGATGAGGAAGGCATCCGCTCCCCCGTCGATCAGGCCCTCGGCCTGCAGGGCGAAGGTCTGCTTGAGGTAGTCGTAGCTGGTGTGCCCGAGGCTGGGAAGCTTGGTGCCCGGCCCCATGGAGCCCAGGACCCAGCGCATCCGGCCGTCAGTTTCTTCTGCCGCTTCGGCGCGCTCGCGGGCGATCGCTGCACCCTTGCGGGCGAGCTCTTCGATCCGGTCGTCGATGCCGTAGTCGGAGAGGTTGGACCAGTTGGCGCCGAAGGTGTTGGTTTCGACCGCGTCGATGCCCACCGCGAAGTACGCGTCATGGATGTCCGCGAGGACATCCGGCCGCGTGGCGTTGAGGATCTCGTTGCAGCCTTCGAGCCCCAGGAAGTCTTCTTCCAGCGAGAGGTCCCGGCCCTGCAGCATGGTGCCCATCGCGCCGTCGGCAATGACGACCCGGTTGTTCACGGCGTCCAGGAGGGCCTGGGCGCGGACGGGACGGGGCACGGACTCAATATCAAGCGCGAAACGAGGCATCTAAACAGGTTACGGGCGGGGGCGGGGGCGGTGCGTTGTGTGTCCGTGTACTAAGACGGCGGTGGTGTCGTTCTGCTCCAGCCTTTCGGCGGCACAGGAGCCGCTGACTGCGTCTCATGCAACCGAGCAAAGCCCGTCCGGTCAGTTCCTCGGCGGTCAGCGAGGTGCTTAGGTCTGAGTTCCCGTCGACGTGCGCGTTGGTTGTCTCGGGTGCTGACGTTTCCGTGTGAGTTTCCTGCTCAGTTCGGTGGTGCGAGCGTCACTCTCGGTCCAAGAATTTGATGCGAATCCAGGCGCCTCAACGTCCCTTAAGATCTGGTGCGTGAGTCACGAGCGGGCGGAAGGCCGATAGTTGCCGTTATGACAGCCTGAATTACTGGGCTTTGGGGGTCTGCTTGGCCCGCCCACTCGGTGCTCGTATCGTCAAGACATAAGACGACTCAAGGGCGGACTTCCAGCCAATTCTGCCGTGGGCTCCTGGGCGGGCCGCGCAGCCGGAGTGGGCCGCCCTGTGCCGAAAAGCCGAGCGAGCGTCCCTGACCAGTGCAGCGGACGCCGCGGCGATCTTCGTTGCGGGGCCGAAGGTGGGGTACGTGCCGGGGGCGACCCGGGCTGGCTCATTCGTTTCTAGCTGGGATCCCGGTTAGGATGAACATGCGTAGGGGAGTATTCCGAAGCGCTGCAATCGTCAACACGTCGGGCACCGTTGCCTGGCCGGGTGCAGCGGCCAGCCGGATGGCGGGCGGAGAGACTTATGAGGCTCTCTAGTGCCCACCTTGCGAAAGTAGGAACTCCGTTGACTGTTTCTCCCCTGATCTGGGGCATCACCATTGTTGTCATTTTGGCCCTGCTGGCCTTTGACTACTTCTTCCATATACGCAAGGCACACGTCCCCACGCTGAAGGAAGCGGCCTCCTGGTCCGCCCTCTATGTGGGCATCGCCGTAGTTTTCGGTATTCTCGTTCTGATCTTCGGCGGCCCGGATATGGGCTCGGAGTATTTCGCCGGATACATCACGGAGAAGGCGCTCTCGGTGGACAACCTGTTTGTCTTCCTGATCATCATCGCCAGCTTCCGCGTTCCACGCGAGGACCAGCAAAAGGTGCTGCTCTTCGGCATCGTGTTCGCGCTGATTGCCCGCACCGGCTTCATTTTCCTCGGAGCGGCCTTGATCAATTCCTTTGCCTGGGTCTTTTACGCCTTCGGTTTGATCCTGCTGATCACGGCCGGTAACCTGCTCAAGCCCGAACCCGAGGGCGAGGACACGGCCGACAACTTCATCATCCGCCTGGCCCGCCGGCTCTTCCACACCACCGACCACTACGACGGCGACAAGCTGTTTACGATGGAAAACGGCAAAAAGGTCCTGACCCCGATGCTGTTGGTCATGGTGGCCATCGGCGGGACGGACCTCCTGTTCGCGCTGGACTCGATCCCGGCCATCTTCGGCCTGACCCAGAACGTCTACATCGTGTTCACCGCCACGGCGTTCTCGCTGATGGGCCTGCGCCAGCTGTACTTCCTGATCGACGGCCTGCTGGACCGCCTGATCTACCTCGCCTACGGCCTGGCAGCGATCCTGGCCTTCATCGGCGTCAAGCTGATCCTGCATGCCCTGCATGAGAACAACCTGCCGTTCGTCAACGGCGGCGAGCCGGTCCCGGTCGTGGAGATCAGTACGAGCCTGTCCCTGAGTGTCATCATCGGCGTTCTGGTCTTCACGGTGGTGGCATCGCTGGTGAGCAAGGCCGGCAAGGCACAGACTGCCATCAACAATGCCCGCCGGCACGCCGTCAGCTACCTGGACCTGGAATACACCGCTGACCCCGCCGAGCGCGAACGGATCTACAAGGCCCTGCTGGAAGAAGAACGGCAGATCGAACAGATGGAGCCGAAGTACCGCAACAAGGCCAAGGACGTGGACACGATCCGCCTCGAGGTGGCCGAAGCGCACCGCCAGCACGAGCAGTACCTGACCCGCTAGCCTCAGGGGCCCTGGTCCATTCAGGATCAGGGCCCCTTCCGCCGTCCATGATCAGGCCAAGTTAGGCGCGCGGTTGCTGGCACCGGACACAATGACGGATCTCAGGTTCGCAGGCCTCGGCGACGTGGAGGTGTGGATTCGCCGGAATATGAGGGATCCGACGGTAAGTCGATAAGGGCCGTTATGACAGCCGCCGTGAGACGATCCGTACCTCTACGCCTCGGGCTCGACAATAAACGACTTGCATTCCCCTAAACCTCCGCCACCGGGGCCGCGAACTGCGCTTCATACAGCCGCGCATACGCACCGCCCGCAGCCAGCAACTCAGCGTGGTCCCCCTGCTCCACGATCTGCCCGGCCTCCATGACCAGGATGAGGTCGGCGTCGCGGATTGTGGACAGGCGGTGGGCAATGACGAAGGAAGTACGGTCGGACCGCAACGCGCTCATGGCTTTCTGCACCAAGACCTCGGTCCGGGTATCCACGGAAGAAGTTGCCTCGTCCAGGATGAGCACCGAGGGCCGGGCCAGGAAGGCCCGGGCGATGGTCAGCAACTGCTTCTCCCCCGCGGACACGTTGGCGCCTTCGTCGTCGAGCACGGTGTCGTACCCGTCCGGCAGGGAGTGCACGAACCGGTCCACATACGTCGCCTTGGCCGCCTCCAGGATTTCGGCTTCCGTAGCCCCGGGCCGGCCGTAGGCGATGTTGTCCCGGATGGTCCCGCCAAACAGCCAGGTGTCCTGCAGCACCATGCCCATTCGCGAGCGCAGCTCGTGCCGGGCCATCGAGGTGACGTCCACGCCGTCGAGCGTGATCCGGCCGCCATCCAGCTCGTAGAACCGCATCATCAGGTTCACCAGCGTCGTCTTCCCCGCCCCGGTGGGGCCGACGATCGCCACCGTCTGCCCCGGCTCCGCCACCAGGTTCAGCGATGAGATCAGCGGCTTGTCCGGCGAATAGGAGAACGAGACGTCGTCGAATACCAGCCGCCCGCGCGTCACTTCCGGCGTCAACGCCACATCCGGGTCCGTCAGCTGCTCCTCGGTGTCCAGCAGGTCAAAGACCCGCTCCGCCGAGGCCACCCCGGACTGCAGCAGGTTCGCCATGGACCCCAGCTGCGCCAGCGGCTGGGTGAACTGCCGCGAGTACTGGATGAACGCCTGCACATCGCCGAGCTGCATCGCCCCGATAGCGACCTGCAGGCCGCCCACCACGGCGATCCCCACATAGACGAGATTCCCGATGAACGTCATGGCCGGCATGATCAGCCCGGACACGAACTGCGCGCCGAAGCTCGCCTGGTACAGCTGCCGTATTCTTCTGCCGGAATGTTTCCTCCACCTCGCGCTGCCGGCCGAAGACCTTCACGAGGGCGTGCCCGGTGTAGGTCTCCTCGATCTGGCCGTTGAGCTCGCCGGTGTGCTTCCACTGCGCCACGAACAGCTTCTGCGAGCGCTTGGCAATCAGCGCGGTGGTCACGAGGGTCAGGGGAATCGTGACGAGCGCGATCAGCGCCAGCGTGGGCGAGAGCAGGAACATCATCACGAGCACGCCCAGCACGGTCAGCAGCGAGGTGACGGCCTGGCTGATGGACTGCTGCAGGCTTTGCGAGACGTTGTCCACGTCGTTCGTGACCCGGCTGAGCAGCTCCCCGCGCTGCACGGAGTCGAAGTAGCGCAGCGGCAGGCGGTTGATCTTCGCCTCGATCCGCTCCCGGAGCCGGTACACGGTGCGCTGCACGATCCCGTTCAGGATGTATGCCTGCATCCACATAAAGGCCGAGGCCAGCACATACAGCGCGAGCGCCCACAGCAGCACCGTGGCCAGCGCGGTGAAGTCGATCCCGGTGCCGGGGGTCAGCGTCATCGCGCTGAGCATGTCCGCCCGTTGGTTCTCCCCCGACGCGCGGAGCTGCGCGAGCAGTTCGGCCTTGCTGACCCCGGCGGGCAGGTCCCGGGACACGACCCCGGCGAAGATCAGGTTGGTGCCCTCGCCCAGGAGCCGGGGCCCGATCACCGAGAACGCCACGCTCACGACGGCGAGCGCCACTACCAGCGTCAGCCACAGCCGCTCGGGGTGCAGCTCCCCCAGCAGCCGTTTCGCGGACGGGATGAAGTTCATCGCCTTCTCCGCCGGAATATTCATCCCGGCGAACGGGCCGCCGCGGCCGGGTCCGCCGGCCGGGCGCGGAATCCGCTCGCTGTTGCCGCCAGCGCTTCCAGCGGTCGGGGACGCCGCCGGAGACGCGGAAGCCGGCGTCGCGGCTTTCTCGGTGCGGCTCATACCGTCTCCTCCGCCGCGAGCTGCGAGTTCACAATTTCCTGGTACGTCTCGCACGTCTCCAGCAGCTCCGCATGCGTGCCGTGCCCCACGAGCCGGCCGCCGTCGAGCACCAGGATCTGATCCGCGTCGGTGATGCTGGAGACCCGCTGGGCGATGATCACCAGGGTGGCTCCGGCGGTGTTCTTCCGCAGGGCCTGCCGGAGCCGGGCGTCCGTGGCCGTGTCCAGCGAGGAGAACGAGTCGTCAAAGATGTAGAGCTCGGGCCGTTTCACGAGGGCCCGGGCGATTGCGATCCGCTGCCGCTGCCCGCCGGAGACGTTGGTGCCGCCCTGCGAGATGGGCGCGTCCAGGCCGCCGTCCATCTCGCGGACAAAGCCCTCGGCCTGCGCGATGGACAGCGCCCGCCACAGCTCGTCCTCGGTGGCGTCGGGCTTGCCGTAGAGCAGGTTGCTGCGGACGGTGCCGGAGAACAGGTACGGCTTTTGCGGGACCAGGCCGATGTGCCCCCAGAGCAGGTCCGGGTCCAGCTCGCGCACGTCCACACCGTCGATCAGAACCGAGCCGGACGTGGCGTCGAAAAGCCGCGGCATGAGGTTCACCAGGGTGGTTTTGCCGGAGCCGGTGGCCCCGATGATCGCCGTCGTCTGCCCGGCCCGGGCGGTGAAGCTGATCCCGGCCAGGACCGGGGCCTCGGCCCCCGGATAGGCGAAGCCGACGTCGCGCAGTTCCAGTTCCCCGCGGCCGGTCCGGCCGGCACCGAAACCCACCGGATTCAGCGGCGGCCGGACGCTGGATTCGGTCCCCAGCACCGCCCCGATCCGGTCCGCGGAGACGGCCGCGCGCGGAATCATGATCGCCATAAAGGTGGCCATCATGACGGACATCAGGATCTGCATGAGGTAACTCAGGAACGCGATCAGCGTGCCCACCTGCATGGAGCCATCCTGGATCCGGAACGCGCCGAACCAGATCACAGCCACGGAGGAGACATTCAGGACCAGCATCACCGCGGGGAAGGCGAGCGCCATGAGCCGGCCGGCACGCAGGGCCGTGTCCGTGACGTCCGCGTTGGCCTGCCCGAACCGGGCGGTCTCAACGTCCTCCCGGACGAAGGCCCGTACCACCCGGATGCCGGTGAGCTGCTCGCGCAGGACCCGGTTGACGGTGTCAATCCGGGTCTGCATGAGCCGGAACAGCGGCACCATCCGGGTGATGATGAGCCCGACGGAAACCAGCAGCACGGGCACGCTCACTGCGATCAGCCAGGACAGCTGCACGTCCTGCCGGATGGCCATGATCACCCCGCCGATGCTCAGCATGGGCGCAGCGATCATCAGGGTGGCGGCCATCAGCACGAGCTGCTGGACCTGCTGGACGTCGTTCGTGGAGCGGGTGATCAGGGACGGCGCGCCGAACCGGGTGACTTCCTGTTCGGAGAATGCCCCCACCCGGGTGAAAATCGCCGCGCGCAGGTCCCGGCCCACGCCCATGGCCGCCTTCGCGCCGAAGTACACGGCCGTCACGGCGCAGGCGATCTGGACCAGGGTGATGACCAGCATCAGGGTCCCGACCCGCAGGATGTACCCGGTGTCCCCCTTCGCGACGCCCTGATCGATGATGTCCGCGTTCAGGGTGGGCAGGTACAGGGACGCGATGGATTGCGCCAGCTGGAAAACGACGACGGCGAGCAGCAGCCCGCGGTGCGGCCGCAGGTATTCGACCAGCAGTTTCCAGAGCATCCGGCCTCCCGCCTCAAGACCCATCGCATACGCAGTGGTTCGAGTGTAAGTTTACGACCGGTTGCTGTGGGCAACCGGCGGCCACGGCGTCCGTCACGAACTCCGTCATGAACGCAGGACACCCCGGGCCTTGCACGGACAACGCCGCAGGGGCGGCTAACGTTCATCAAAAGCCCTGACGCGAAAGATCCTGCCGTATGAACCATCGAGGACCGTACCGGCCCGCCACACCGGCCAATACCCACCGGCGTAACGCGTTCCTGGCGTGGGCGGCCGCCGCCGTGATCCTGGCCGCTGTCCTGACCTTCGCCGCCGTCCGCTCCGGCCAGGCGCCGTCCGCGGGCTTCCTGGCCGATTTGCCGCACGGCCAATCGTCGGGCGCGACCGCTCCGGAGTCCGTCCCGGTGGCGGACACCGCGCCGCATGCCGCCGCCGACCCGGGCGCGGCGATCCGGGACATTGCGGCATCCTATCCCGAGCACCGGATCGGCGTCGCCATCGCGGACCTGGCCGACGGCACGCTGCGCAGCTACGGGGACAGCACCGGGTACGCCGCGGCGAGCACCGCGAAAATCCTCACCGCGGCGGCGTACTACCACCTGGTGGAAACCGGCGAGCGGGAGCTGGACACCCCGCTGGGCTCCTTCAACGCCGCGTTCCAGCTGAAGGCCATGGTCAACACCAGCAGCGACGACTCCTGGCTCCTGCTCATGCGGGACATCGGCTACCCGGAACTGATCGAGTATGCCGATTCCCTTGGCATCACGTACGACCCGGAAGAGAACGAGCTGACCCCGCAGGACATGGCACTCCTGCTGCACAAGCTCGCCTCGGGCACCCTGCTGGATGCCGACCACACTGCGGAACTACTGGGCTACATGCAGGAAACCAATGACGAGGAGCTCATTCCGGCCGCCCTGGACCCGCGCATCACGGTCCATCACAAGTACGGGGTAGTGGAAGGCTTCGTCCACGACGCCGCCCTCCTGGAAGCCGACGGCCGCTCCTACGCCGTGGTCATCTACACGTGGGGTCCCGACGACGCCGACAGCGCCGACCGGATCGACCTCATCCATCAGCTCACGCGTGAAATCACCGGGGCGCTGTTCGGGTTCTGACGCCCGGCGCACCGACCGGCAGTGCGAGCTAGCCGTTCAGCACCACGTTCACCGGCGGTTCGCCCGCCAGCATGAGCTCGATCTGGCGCTGGAGCAGCCGGCCCATCCGCGGTCGCATCGCTGAACTCGCCCCGCCGACGTGCGGGCTGATGATCACGCCGGGGGTCCGCCACAGCGGGTGATCCTCCGGCAGCGGCTCGGGATCGGTGACATCCAGCGCTGCACGGATCCGTCCGGAGGCCGTGTGCCGGACCAGGGCTTCCGTGTCCGCGACCGGTCCCCGGGCCACGTTCACCACGAGGGCGCCGTCCGGCATGGCCGCGAGGAAGTCGTCATTGATCAGGTGCCGGGTGGAATCGCTCAGCGGAACCCCCACCACCACGATGTCGTGCTCCGGCAGCAGCGCGAGCAGGTCGTCGATGCCGTGGACGTGTCCGCGCTCGTCCGTCCGTTCCCGGCTCGCCACCCGGGTCACGCTGGCTTCGAAGGGCAGGAGCCGGTCCTCGATCGCCTTGCCGACGCCGCCGTAGCCGACAATCAGGACGCGGCGGTCGGCGAGGCTGGCGGTAGGCCGGGCGTCCCACTGCCCGTCCTGCTGGTTGCGCAGCAGGCGCGGAAATTCGCGCTGGCTGGCGAGGATCAGGGCAAGGGCCAGTTCCGCCGTCGAGGTCTCATGGACGCCGGCGGCGTTGGCGAGGACGTGGCCGGCTGGAAGGAAGTCCGCGGCCCCGTCGTAACCGATGGACTGGCTCTGCACCAACGCAGTTTCCACCGCCTCCAGCTTCTGCAGGGGACTCGGGCCGCCCATGTAGGGCGGGACCACAATATCGATCCGCGGCTGCGGGGGCTCACCGGCGAAGTCCCACTCGAGAACGGTGACGTCCGGATGCGGCTGAAGGTACTCGCGCAGTGTGGCGTCGGGCAGGCTGACAGTGATCTTCCGGTTCATGGGTGCCAGCCTAATCCAGCGGACGACGGCGGCCGGCCCCCGTTCTGTGTTCGGGGACACAGAACGGCGGCCGGGGCCTTGCTACGGTGAGAGCAGAAGACGCTGGAACCATCCGCCGTCGCTGAAAGGTGCATCCCGTGAAGAAACCACTCCTGGCCGTTGCAGTCGCAGGAATCCTGGTGGCCCTGGGGGCCTCCTCGTGCGCCGCCCCCGCCGGGACCGCACCCGCTTCGTCCGCCGCCGGAGCCGCGCCGCAGGCCGGCACGCAGGCCAGCACCCCCGCCAGCACGCTCTCCTCGGCCGCACCGGACAGCGGGCAGCCGGCCGCCGCGGGGACTGCCCAGGCGGGCAGCTTTACCGCCTACACCCCGGAGGCTGTGTCCTCGGCGTCGGAATCTGAAAAGGTCGTCCTGTTCTTTCACGCCACGTGGTGTTCCACCTGCAAACTGCTCGCCTCGGATATTGAAGCCAACGCCGCCAACATCCCCGCCGGCGTCAAGATCCTGAAAGTGGACTACGACTCCGAGACCGCGCTCAAGCAGAAGTACGGCGTGACGCTCCAGCACACCCTGGTGCAGGTCCAGCCGGACGGCTCGCAGATCGCCAAGTGGAGCCTGAGCCGGGATCTGAACGCCCTCGTCCAGGAAATCCGCTAGCGCCGGCGGTACTTCATGGAGCTTCTGCCGCTCGCCTTCCTCGCCGGTATCCTCACCGTTTTGTCCCCCTGCGTGCTGCCGCTGCTGCCCGTGGTCCTGGCCGGCTCGGCCGCCGAGGAAAACCGGCGGGCGCCGTACATCATCATCGCCAGCCTCGCGGTCTCGGTGGTGCTGTTCACCCTGCTGATCAAGGCCACCACCGTGCTTTTGGGCGTCCCCAGCAACGTGTGGCTGATCATTTCCGGGTCCCTCGTGGCGTTCATCGGCGCCTCGCTCGCGTTCCCGCGGATCTGGGACTGGATCGCGGAACGGCTCAAACTGCCGGAAGCCTCCGGCCGGCTCTCCGCCGGCACGGCCACCCGCACCGGGACCTCCCGCAACGTCCTCCTCGGATTCTCCCTCGGCCCGGCGTTCACCAGCTGCAGCCCCACCTACGGGCTGATCCTCGCCGTCGTCCTCCCGGCCAACTTCACGGTGGGCCTCAGCAACCTCGCCGCGTACACGGTGGGCCTCGCCGCCGTCCTGCTGCTGGTGGCCCTGGGCGGACGCAAAGTGACCAAGCGCCTCGGCTGGGCCACGAACCCCACCGGCATGTTCCGCCGCGGCCTCGGCGTCTTCCTGGTGCTGGTGGGCCTGCTGATCGCTTCCGGGCAGATCCGCACCATCGAAACCTGGCTGATCGAGCGCGGCTTCCTGGGCACCGTGGCACTGGAACGCGGCTTCATCGACGCCGCCCAGGACCAGCAGACCGGGCAGGGCGCACGGAACCCGCAGGGCGCCGACGTCGCCGACGTGCCGGCCTTCCTCCGCCAGTCCTTCCCCAACACCGACTTCAGCCGCGCCGATCCCTCGATTGCGAACGTCCTGAGCGGCGGTCCGGCCAAGGACGGCATCCCGGCCTTGGACGACCCCGCCTTCGTGCCGGTCTCGGAGTTCGCCCGGCCGGACAACATCCAGGCCCTGCTCCTTGAGGGCAGCACCGAGACCAAGGCCTACCCGTACAACATCCTGGTCTGGCACGAAATCGTCAATGACACCATCGACGGCGATCCTGTTGCCGTGACGTTCTGCCCGCTCTGCGGCAGCGCCATCGTGTTCGACCGTGTTCTCCCCGGCGGCGAAGCCACCACGTTCGGGGTGAGCGGCGGGCTGCTGGAGAGCAACCTGGTGATGTTCGACCGCAGCACCGAGACGCTGTGGCAGCAGAGCACCGGCAAGGCCCTCGCCGGCACCCATTTCGGCCACCAGCTGGCGCTGCACAAGTTCCAGCTCCTGAGCGTCGGCGAGATTAAGGCCCAGCACCCCTCGGCGGTGATCCTCAGCGAGAACACCGGCCACCGGCGCGATTACGTCTCCAATCCCTACGGCGGCTACGACCAGGACGACCGGTTCGTCTTCCTGCCCAGCTTCGACGATCCCCGGTACTTCGCCAAGGACATCTTTGTCGCGTTCACCGTGGACGGGTCCCCGGCGGCCGCGCCGTGGCTCGCGCTGGAAAACGGCCGGACCTACAGCACCGACGTTGACGGCAAGCCGGTCACGCTGACGAAAGCCGACAATAACCTGGAAATCACCGGTCCGGACAACTCCTCGATTCCGTTCTACTTCGAAATGTGGTTCAGCTGGGCCGTCCAGCACCAGGACGCCGGAGTGGTCTTCGACCCCCGGATGAAATAGCCCGACGGGATAGGGGGCTGGTTGCTGTGAGCCAGCTGAGAGGCATCCACAATTAAGGGTGGCGGAGCCGCCGGGACGGGGGCAGGATAAGAAGACAGCACGTACCGTCCGTTTCTGCCCGAACCCCGGGTATACCAAGGCCTGCTGGGGGCCTCTGCCGCCCTTGTCAGCCGTCCTACAGAGTCCACCGTGATCCGAATCCTGATTGCCGAAGACGAAGAGCGCATTTCCCGCTTCATTGAAAAGGGGCTGCGGGCGGCAGGCTACGCGCCGTCCGTCGTCGCGGACGGCGTCTCGGCCCTGGACTACGCCTCCGGTGGCGACTTCGATCTCCTGCTCCTGGATATCGGGCTCCCGCGCCTCGACGGCTTCACCGTACTGAGCGCGCTGCGCCGCAACCAGGTCACGATTCCCGTCATTTTCCTGACGGCACGCGGGGGCCCGGCCGACACCGTCGCGGCCCTGGACAACGGCGCGGACGATTACATGGTCAAGCCGTTCCGTTTCGAGGAGCTCCTCGCGCGGATCCGGCTCAGGCTTCGCCCGGCTGACGGCACCGATCCCGCGGCGGGCAACACCATCAGGTACGGGGCGCTGGAGCTGAACCTGCACACCCACACCGTCAGCGTTGGAGAGAAAACAGTGGAGCTTTCGGCCCGCGAGTTCGCGCTGGTCGAGATGTTCCTGCACCATCCGGGCCAGATCCTCAGCCGGCAGCAACTCCTCAGCCACGTCTGGGGGTACGACTTCGACGGTACGTCCAACGTCGTCGACGTCTACGTCCGCCAGTTACGGCAGAAGATCGGCCCGGACCACATCGTGACCGCCAGGGGCGCAGGCTACCGCCTCGGCTAGAGACCTACGGACAGGGGGATACCGTGACCTCAATCGAAGACCGGCCTGGTGTCGGGCGCATCGTGCCCGAGCCCCTGGACGTCACCCCGCGCGTGCCGGACGCGGACTCCACCGGCTGGGGTGCGAAGTTCCACACGGTGCGGTTCCGGGTGGTGGCCGCCATGCTGGGCATGATGCTCGCGGGGCTGGCCGGCTCCGGCCTGATCGCCTTCACCGTCCAGTTCGAGGACACTGACGCCAAAATTGACCAGGCCATCCTGGACAAAGCCACCTCGCTGGTCCGCCTCGTGGCCAGCAACGGCGCGAACAGCACCGATTCGGCACATAAGAGACTGCACGAGGCCGCCGAAGACATCGAACCGCGCAGCAACGAGGTCATGGCCGGCATCACCGACGGACACATCGCCTGGACCGTCGAGGGCAGCCCCAACAGCAAACTCATGCTGGAGGCCCTCCAGCCCGCGGCGGCCGCCTTGAGCGACCCGTCCGGCCCCGCGTTCGGCATGTTCAGTCTCGCCGGACGCCCGCTCCGGGTTGTGGTGGTCCCGCTCTCCAGTCCGACCGGGCCGCCCGAAACGTATTTGCTGGTCGGCCGGGATGCCGGGGATCAGTGGGAGCACAACCTCGCGTCGGTCCGGACGTATTCGCTGGTCGCCTTCGGGACGCTGCTCGCGGCCGCCGCCATCGGAAGCCTGGTCGCCGGCCGGCTGCTGGACCCGCTGCGCCGGTTGCGGGAGGCCACCCAGGTGGTCAGCCACGAGGACCTGACCCAGCGCGTCGAGGTGCGCGACGGGGCGGACGACGTCACGCTGCTCGCGAAGACCTTCAATACGATGCTGGAGCGCCTCGACGAAGGCGCCCAGCAACAACAGCAGTTCCTGGACGACGCCGGCCATGAGCTCAGGACTCCGCTCACCATCCTTCGCGGCCACCTTGAACTGATGGCCGCCGATGATCCGGCCGACGTGATCACCACCCGGGACGTGCTCCTGGACGAGGTGGACCGGATGCAGCGCCTCGTGGACGATCTGCTCCTGCTCGCCAATTCCGGCCATCCGGATTTCCTGCGGAAGGAACCGGTGCGGGCCAGCGAAATCCTGCACCAGGTTATGGAGAAGGTCCGTGTCCTGGCCCGCCGGAACTGGCAGCTCGACGAAACCGCGGACTTCATCGTGGAAGCCGACCCGCAGCGGCTCACCCAGGCCCTCGTCCAGCTCGCGGCCAACGCCGTCAAGTACACCGGCCCGGGCTCCACGATCGCCCTCGGCTGCAGCGTTGAAGGCCCGACGGCGCCGGACGGCACCCCGCTGGCGGAACCGGACACGCTGCTGATGTGGGTCCGCGACGACGGCACCGGCATCGCGGCCGAGGACCAGCAGCGGATCTTCGAACGGTTCGGCCGGGCACACCCGGGCCGCGGCCAGGAGGGCGCCGGCCTGGGACTGGCCATCGTCACCGCGATCGCCCAGGCCCACGGCGGGACGGCGACCGTCGAGTCCGAGTACGGCTACGGCTCGTCCTTTATGATCCGGATTCCGTTGCAGGGCGCAGGCATCCGCGTCTAATCCGCTCCCCGGAACTGCCGATGAGGAATCCTTAATTTTCCGCTCATCCTGCCCTCACGCTGCAGTCCCAGACTGGGAAGTGACATCAGGGTCACCGCCGGCAGCCACAACGCCGTGCAGCCGACGGGCCATGGGGAGGATCGTCGTGGAGCCTATGCGGATCGTGCTGTACTCACATGACTCAGTCGGGCTCGGACATGTCCGCCGAAACCTGGCCCTGGCCCACGCACTGAACAACCAGCTTCCGGTCCTCACCGGCCGCCCGGTGACCGGCATCCTCATCACCGGCACCGCGCAGGCGCCGGCATTCCTGGCCCCGGCAGGGTGGGACTGGGTCCTGATCCCGGGGGTTTCCAAGGGCCCCGGCGGCTACCAGCCCAGGAACGTCGACGTGCCGATGCGCGAGCTTGTGTCGCTGCGGGCCACCCTGCTCCAGGCAACCCTGGCCGGCTTCCACCCGCATCTGGTGATCGTGGACCGCCACGCCACCGGAATCCACCGCGAACTGGAGAGCGCCCTGCGGCTGACCCGCGCGGGCGGACGCGTGCGGATCGTGCTGGGCCTCCGCGAGGTCCTGGACGATCCGGAGACCGCCTTCGCCGAATGGGCCCGCTGCGGCGGACCCCGGGTGGTCAAGGACCTCTTCGACGCGATCTGGGTTTACGGCGACCCCGGCATCCACGATCCGATGGCCGCCGGGGAGATCCCGTTCTCGCTCCGGAAGCTGATCCGGTACACCGGCTACCTGGCCGCAGGCCGGCCGGCGATCTCCGGTGTGAGCTGCATGCCCGGCCCGTACTTCATGACCACCGTCGGCGGCGGCTCGGACGGCTACGCCCTGGCCAGCATGGCCGCCGCCGCCCCCGTCCCGGCAGGACTGGGCCACCTGATCGTCGCGGGACCGCAAATGCCGGCCGTGCAACTCGAGAACCTCCGCCGCCTGGCCCGGCCCGGCGTCAAGGTGGTCGCGGCTGTCGACGACGTCCTCTTCCACATCCGCCATGCCGCCGCCGTCGTCTCGATGGCCGGGTACAACACGGTGTGCGAGATCCTGAGCACCGACGTTCCGGCCCTCCTCGTTCCACGCACCCAGGCCCGCGCGGAACAGCGCATCCGGGCGGCGTCCCTGGTCCAGGCCGGCTACCTGGAACAGCAGGAAATCCAAACCCTGACCCCCGATCTCCTGGCCGGCTGGCTGGCCACCCGGCTCGGCACCGCCGTCGACCGCCGCCGGGCCATGCTCAACGGCCTGATCAGGGTTCCCCAACTGGCGGCCGATCTGCTGCAGCCCCTCGTGGGTGCCGAAAGCGCTTCGGCTGCAAGAGCATTGGAGGAGGCCAGCAGTGTCGCTGTCTGAACCCGGGACCGCTTACGTCCTCAAGATGTACCCGCGCTTCTCCGAAACGTTCATCGTTTCGGAGATCCTGGCCCGCGAGGCCGCCGGAGACAGGATCGAAATCTTCTCGCTCCGACCGCCCAATGACCCCCGGTTCCATCACGAACTGGCCCGGGTCCAGGCGCCCGTGACCTACATTGAGCGTCCTACCAAAACCCTTGACCTGTGGGAGAGCCTCAGGGCCGCCGAGGCGGCCGGTCTCACCGGAGCATTGGGCCGGAACTTCGCCGACCTCGCGGCCGCCACGGCCGACGACGCCGCCCAGGCCATCAACCTGGCCATCGCCCTGCAGGGCCGCAACATCCGGCACATGCATGTCCACTTTGCGTCCGTCGCGACCACCGTGGCGCGGCTGGCCTCGGCCCTCACCGGCATTCCCTATTCCTTCACCGCCCACGCGGTGGACATCTTCCGCGAACCCCTTGTGGACGCGGACCTGCGGACCAAACTGGAACAGGCACACCACGCCATCACCATCAGCAGCTACAACCTGAACTACCTGCGCCGCCGGTTCCCGGCGTCCACCTCCAGGCTCCATCTGGTGCGCAACGGCCTGGAACTGGCACGGTTCCCCTACCGCGATCCGAAGCCGCTGGCCGGCACAGTGCGCGTCGCCGCCGTCGGGCGCCTGGTGGAGAAGAAGGGCTTCCAGCACCTGCTGCCGGCCGCGGCCCAGCTCCGAGACCAGGGCTTCGACCTTGAGGTCCGCATCGCCGGGACGGGCGTGCTCGGCGACCAGTTCGAGGCTGAGATCGCCCGGCTCAGGCTGCACGGCCAGGTCACGCTGATCGGGCCGCAGACCCAGGACCAGATCCGCGAGCTGCTCAGTTCCTCCGACATTTTCGTCGCCCCCTGCGTCGTCGGTGCCGACGGCAACGCCGACGGCATGCCTACCGTCCTGCTGGAGGCCATGGCCACCGGTGTTCCCTGCATCAGCACCGCCGTTACGGGCATTCCCGAAGTGATCCGGAACGGCACAACGGGCCTGCTGGTCCGGCCCGGGAACCCGCATGCGCTCGCCCGCGCCATCCAGCAGCTCGGCTCCCCGCGCACCGACCGGGCCGCGCTGGCCCGAAACGCCCGTGCCCTGATCGAGGACGAGTTCGACGTCCATCGCCAGGCCGCGATCCTCAGGTCCCTGTGCCGTGCGGAAAGGAAGGTCGCATGATGCGCGTCGCCTACCTCTGCGCGGATCCGGGAGTGCCCGTCTTCGGAACGAAGGGCTCTTCCGTCCACGTCCAGGAGATTGTCCGGGCGTGGCGCCGGACGGGCGCCGTCGTCACGGTCTACTGCGCCCGCCTCGGCAGTGACCGGCCCGCCGACCTGGCCGACCTCGCCGTCGTCGAGGTCCCGCCGAACACGGCCGGTGCCACCGGCGCCGTCGCCTGCGAGGAGCGGGAACACGCCGTGCAGGACGCTGCCCTGGCGCTGGCTGACGAGGTCCTGCGGCGCGGCTGCGGCCTGGTCTACGAACGCTATTCGCTGTTCAGCCCGGCGATGTCGGTGGTGGCCCAGATCCTCAACGTCCCCTCAGTCCTTGAAGTCAACGCCCCGCTCATTGAAGAGCAGCAGCGGTACCGGCAGCTGCTGGACGTGAAAAAGGCGGAAACGGTCCTGCGGATCAACGCCGGTTCCGCCGACGTCGTCGCCTGCGTGTCAGAACCCGTGGTCCGCTGGGTCCGGAGCAGGGTGCCGACCGCCAGGACCGTACTGGTACCGAACGGGGTCAACACCGCCCGGATCACGCCCCGACCGCCGGGCCGCCGGAGCCCCTACCACCTGTCCGTGGCGTTCGTCGGGACCCTGAAACCCTGGCACGGCATCCCGACGCTCCTGCAGGCAGTGGCCCGGGCCAATCAGGAGGCGGCCAACCCCGACCGCCGCTGGACGGTGCTGATCATCGGCGACGGCCCCGGCCTGGCCGACCTCAAGGGCCTTGCCGCGTCGCTGGGCGTGGAGACCGAGTTCACCGGCGCGGTGCCACCCGCGGCCGTGCCGGCCCTCCTCGGAGAATGCGACGCCGCGGCGGCCCCCTACCCGCCGGACACCCCCGGGCAGGACGACTACTTTTCCCCGCTGAAGGTCTACGAGTACATGGCGGCCGCCCTGCCGATCGTCGCGAGCGCTGTGGGCCAGATCCCGACGATCCTCGAGGACGGCCGCACCGGACTCCTGGTGCCGCCCGGGGAACCGGCACCCCTGGCCGCCGCCCTCACCCGGCTCGGGGCGGATCCGGCGCTGCGGGAGCGGCTCGGCGCGCAGGCCCGGCGGGACGCCGAGGAACGGTTCAGCTGGTCGGGCGTGCTTGCGAGGATCACGGCGGCCCTGCCGCCGGCCCGCAGGGTGGTGATGCAATGAAGGGGTTTCGCTTTCCCCGGAAAGCATCGCGTCACGGCAGGGTGGCCAAACCGCCGTCGAGCCTCCGCCGGACATTGCGCTGCGTCCGCCCCCACCTGCGCGGACACCGGTTCCTGATCACCAGCGGCTTCACGGCACTGGCCTTCGACGTCTTTTTCCGGCTGCTTGAGCCATGGCCCGTGAAGCTCGTAATCGATGCGGCGTCCCGGGCGCTCGGCGCCGACCTGCAGCGGCCCGGACCCAAGCTCGAGGCCGGGTTGGGGACCATGCTGCTGTGCGGCGGGGCGATCGTGGTCATCAGCCTCCTGCGTGCCGTTGCCACCTACTACTCCGCAATCTCGTTCGCCCTCGTCGGTTCCCGGGTCGCCGCCGACCTCCGGGCCCGCACCTTCCGCCACGTCCAGGGCCTGTCCATGCGGCACCACACCCGCGCCTCGACCGGGGACACCGTCCAGCGGCTGGTCGGCGATGTCTCGCGTCTGCAGGAAGCCGCAACCACCGCCGGCATGCCGCTGCTGGGCAATACCGTCGCCCTGGTGGCGATGACCGGCATCCTGTTCTGGCTCGACCCGTTGCTGGCTCTCGTGGTCATTGCGACCACCACCGTGTTCGCTTTCCTGTCCCGGCGAAGCTCCGGTCCCATCAGGAAGGCCGCCCGGATGTCCCGCACCGGCGAAGGGGCACTGGCCACCACGGCGGCCCAGACCCTCGGGGCCATGCGGGAAGTCCAGGCCTACGGCCTTGAGGACACCATCAGCTCGAACTTCCGCAGCACGAACAGCGCGACGCTAGGAACCGGCGTCGTGGCGCTGCGGCTGGCGGCCAGCCTGGAGCGCCGGACCGACGTGCTGATAGGCGTCGCGATCGCCGTGGTCCTGGCCGGCGGCGGCATGCGCATCCTGGACCATTCGATCACCCCGGGTGACCTCATCATCTTCCTGACGTACCTCAAGACCGGGATGAAGCCCCTGAAGGACCTGGCCAAGCAGACCAGCCGAATCGCCCGCGCCACCGCCTCCGGCGAGCGCGTGGCGGATCTGCTGGAGGCCCAGACGGACCTCCCGGAGGCTCCCGATGCGCGTCCGCTCGCCAGCCGCAACCCGGACATCGAGTTTGAGAACGTCTATGCCGGCCACGGCGAGGGAACCACCGTCCTGCACGGGATCAACCTGAAGATCCGGGCCGGCGAACACTTGGCGATCCTGGGGCCCTCCGGCGCCGGGAAGTCGACCCTGGCCAGCCTCGTGCTGCGCATGATCGATCCCACCTCCGGCACGGTCCGGGTGGGCGGCGAGGACCTGAGGGAGCTGCAGACAGCATCGGTGCGGTCCCACGTGTCCATCCTGCTCCAGGACTCGGTCCTGTTCGGCACCACGGTCCGGGACAACATCCGGTTCGGGCGGCTCGACGCCTCGGACGAGGACATCGAGGAAGCGGCCGTGCGGGCGCAGGCGGACTCGTTCATCCGGAAGCTGCCCGAGGGCTACGACACCGTCCTGGGCGACGCCGCGAAAGACCTCTCCGGCGGGCAGCGGCAACGGCTCGCGATCGCCCGCGCCATCCTGCGGCAGGCACCGATCATCATCCTCGACGAGGCGACCGCCGGGCTGGACCCGGCGTCCCGAGAATCGATCCTGGACGCCTTGGACGTCCTCACCCGCGGGCGGACGTCTATCACGATCACCCATGATGCCTTCGCCGCGCGGCTCTGCGACCGGGTGATCTGGCTGGAGGAAGGCCGCATCCTCGAGGAGGGCAAACCGCTGGACCTGTTGCAGGATCCGGAGAGCCGCTTCGCCAAATGGCTGCGCGGAGCCGCCGGCCCCCGCGACGAGGACCTTCGCGAGGACTTCTCCGACGATTTTCCCCATGACATCCCCGATGACATGCCAGGCAGCGTCGGAGTGCGGACGTGAGCGCGTTGCGGACCCGCGCCCAGGACGCGGACGTCGCCCTGGCCGGCCGGGACCCGGACCTGCCGTGCCTGCCGGCAGTGCTCGACGACGGCCGGCTCTCCGACCTTATGGGCGAAGACGTCCGCATCACGAGGGTACGGTACAAGCCCCACACGTCCGCGCTTGTCGCGTTCACCCGCACCCGCGACGGCCGGGCTGAGCCCGGCTGGGCCGTCACCCGGGCAGCCGATCCCGGCGCCAAGCTGGCCGGCCGGGCGGCCGTCGCGGCCGGTCACGGCGGCAACGTCCGGTTCCTCCGGCCCGACCCGGCGGACAGCGAAGCGTTCATCGCCGTCGGCGAAGTCGCACACGACTGGCCCCTGCGCAAGAACCTGCGCTGGCTCGCCAGCGAGGGCCTGGCACGGCTCGGGGCGGTGCCGAGGCCCGGGCAGCTCCTTGACGGGACCGCCCGCGTGCTGCGGTACAACCCGGAACGCAGGCTCGTGCTGCTGGAGCCGGTCCCCGGGGCTGCGATGGTGATCAAGACCGCCGCGCAGCCGATCGATGAGGCCGCCGGGAGATGGCTGCAGGAGCGGCTGCAGGCCCGGGAGGTGCCCGTGCTGCCGTGGCTCGGCGACGCGCATTGCTCCCGCCGGGGCACGCGCGCCAGCCCGGCCTGGGGCAGCGGCGACCTGGCGGCCGTCGGCACCGAGCTGAACGCCCGGCACGCCGGCCAGGCCCTCGCGAGGCTCCATGGCATCCCCGGCCCGGGATCCGGCGACGGCCCCGGCGACCGCCACGGATACCGCGACGGCCCCGAGGCGGCCTCCGTTCACCTGGCGGCCACCCTGGGCATGGTCACCGTGCTGGTCCCGGAACTTGAGGCAGCCGCCACCCGGCTCGCGGATCGGCTCCGCAGCCGGCTGAACGAGGTTACCGCCGGCACGGCGCCGGTTCTGGTCCACGGCGATTTCTCCGCGGACCAGGTCCTCGTCAGCGGCACGGACATCCGCCTGATCGACTTCGACCGTGCCCGGTCCGGCGCCGCCGAGGCCGATCTCGGGTCCTTCGCCGCCGTCGAGGAAGTCCGCCGGTGGAAGGCGGAAGCCGGGCCCGGACCGTACACTGACGAGCTCCTCGAGGGGTACGGCGCGGGCGGCGGCCGGTTCACCCCCGCTGCGGTCCCGGTCTGGGCGGCCTACCGGCTCTTCTGTAACAGCGTGGACCCGTTCCGCGACCGCGCCCCGGGCTGGTCCGAGGTCATCGCGCGGCACATCGACCGGGCCGCTGAACTAGTCCGATGACGGCCGGTGAGGTCCGATGAACTGGCATCCTGAGATTCCCCTGGAGCTCACCGACGCGGCCGGCAGGCCCTGGCAGGTCCGCCGGGCATGGCCGGAGAAGTCCGCCGGGGAGTACAGCGTGGAGGTCATCCCGGGCCACTCCCTCGGGCTCGCGGCAGCGGGCGTCCGCGCGGGCCACCTGCGGTCCGGCGTCTTCAGTCTCGTACCGCCCGCCGACCCCAGGCTCCCCTCGCTTGCCGCGGAGGCGGCCAAGGGCGACATTGTGGTCCACCGGGCCCACAAACGCGCCGTCGTCCACGCCGGCGACCGCTACCTCAAAGTGCTCCGCCCCGGCTATGCCCGGCACGTCGCCGAAAGCCATGCCAGCGCCGCCCGGGTGCTGGCCGGCGGACTCTTCGCCACGCCGCGACTCCTCGCCAGCAGCTCCGACGTCGTAGTGTTCAGCGGCCTGCCCGGCCGGTCCTATCTGGAGCTGGGACAAGACCGTACGTCCGTGACCGACGCCGGCTACGCGGCCATGTGGGATGCATGGTCCCGGGCCTGGGTCGCGGCGGCACGGGCGTCCCGGGGCCCGGCGCTGCGGACTGTGGCGGACGGCCTGCCCGAGCATCCGGCCGAAGCCGAGGTCGGCACACTCCAGCGCTGGACCGGGCACTGGCTCACCCACAGTGACGGTGTACCGGCGGCCGCCGCCGCCCGGGCCGCGCTCCTGGCGCAGCGGGACCACGCCATCAGCCTGCTGGTGTCCTCCCGCCGCGATCCGCCCGTCTGGGCGCACGGGGACCTGCATGACAAGCAGCTGTTGTCCGCCGGCGGATGCGGCCCGCCCGGGCTGGTGGACTTCGATGGCAGCTGCATTGCCGAGCCGGCCCTGGACCTGGCGAACCTCGACGTCCATCTGGAACTGCGCCGGCTCCAGTGCCGGCTCACGGCGCCGCGCTATCGGATCGCCCACCGCCGGATCCTGGCCGCCGCCGAAGAGCTGCGCGTAACGCCGGAGCGGTTCGCGGCCTACGCAGCAGCCACCCGGGTCCGGCTGGCCTGCCTGTACGCCTTCCGTCCGCCCTGGGGACCCGATGCCGGACGCTACGTTGTGCGCGCGGGGTCGGCCGGCACAGGAGCGCACATGCAGGATTGTTACGTAATGTAATACATGAATTCTTGATCGTGAATCAGAAAGCGTGCATTAATAGGTTGCAGGCGCATCAGCGCCCCTCCCAGGCCGCAGTCCAACGACCAAGAGAGCAACCACGTGATCGATCCCATAATTCTCTTCTTCCTGCTCGGCGCCACCGCCGGCCTGCTGCGGTCGGAGCTGCGGCTTCCCGCCGCGGTCTACGAGTTCGTCAGCATCGTGCTTCTGCTGTCGATCGGCCTCAAGGGCGGCATCGAACTGGCCAAGCAGCCGTTTCTGAGCCTGCTCCCCCAGATGGTGGCCGTGGTGGCCTTGGGCTTCTTCCTCGCCCTGCTGGCCTTCCCGGTACTGCGCTACCTCGGACGCTTCACCCGGGCGGATGCGGCATCCATCGCAGCCCACTACGGCTCCGTCAGCGTGGGCACGTTCGCCGTCGTCATCGCCTACCTCGGCAGCCGCCAGATAGCCTTCGAGGCGCACATGCCCCTGCTGCTGGTCCTGCTCGAAGTGCCGGCCATCATCGTCGGCATCGTCCTGGCGCGCGGACTCTCGCGCAAAACCCGGTGGAGGTCGGTCGCCCATGAGGTGTTCCTCGGGAAGGGCATCGTGCTGCTGCTCGGCGGCCTGCTCATCGGCTGGATTGCAGGACCCGGCGGGCTGACCTCGATCGAACCCCTGTTCTTTGACCTGTTCAAGGGAATCCTCGCCCTCTTCCTGCTGGAGATGGGCCTCATCACCGCGGCTCAGGTGGGCAGCCTGCGCCAGTACGGCCTTTTCCTGATCGGGTTCGGCATCGGCATGCCGCTCTTCTCCGCCCTCGTCGGGACAGGTCTGGGCTGGGCCCTGGGCCTGTCCGTGGGCGGCACCGCGGTGCTGGCAACACTGGCAGCGAGCGCGTCCTACATCGCAGTACCGGCGGCCATGCGCATCTCGGTGCCGGAAGCCAATCCCACATTGTCCCTGGCAGCATCACTGGGAATCACCTTCCCGTTCAACGTCCTGCTGGGCATCCCGATTTACCACGCCCTTGCGGTGTGGATTCACACCTTCGCGAGAGGATAGGGCTCATGCAAAGCCACACACGCAAGCTTCTGACCGTTGTCACCGAAGCGGTGCTGGAAAGCACCCTGGTCAAGGACATCGACCGGATGAACGCCCACGGTTACACCATCACTGACGCGCGGGGCAAGGGTCACCATGGCGTGCGCAGCGCCGGCTGGGACGCAGACAGCAACATCCGGATCGAGGTGGTGTGCGACGACGAGACGGCCAGCAGGATGGCCGCCTATTTCCAGGAGCACTACTACGCGGACTACGCCATGATCCTGTTCCTGAGCGACATCGAGGTGTTGCGCCCGGAGAAGTTCTAGCGGCAGCCTATTCCTTGGGGAGGGCGGCGGATTCCGGCACGAGCACGGCGAGGAGTTCGTCCAGCTCATGGCCGGAATCGAGGGGATGGCGCAGGGGGCGCCCGGTGGCGACGGTGTAGCTGTTGCGCCGGCCGGACCGGAGCCGAGTGATGTAGCCGGCCTCCACGAGGTCTGCCACGATCTTTTGCGCCGCCCGCTCGGTGACGCCCACCCGGGCGGCAACGTCCCTCATCCGGACCTGCGGATCGCGGGCGATGGTGAGCAGGACGTGCGCATGGTTGGTAAGGAACGTCCAACGGGTCTCACTGCCGGAAACACGCGGTGACTCCGCTTCAAAATCCTGGGTTGCCATTAGAAGGACAATAGCCCAAACGGCGGCCCGGCGCGCGGTCCCAGCCGGACGCGCGCCGGGCGCCGACAGCTACTTGCGGCCGAAGATCCGGGCGAAGAATCCCGTTCCGCCACTGGCTTCCTTCTCGTGACCGGCGCACCGGTTCGATTTCGGGACGCCGCGCAACACCTGGTCAACGTGCTGGCCGCAGCCTGCCCAGGTCGTTTTTCCGCATTTCTTGCACGCAACTGCTCGGCACATCAGGGTCTCCTTCGGTAGATTGCTGATACCACTATACCCCAGGGGGTATGTGAGCGAAAGTGGCGGGAACACTCCGGCCCGCGCCGGCGTTCTTGAACTGACCCGTATCCACGCAAATATCCCCCGCATATCCACCCAAACATCCATCCAAACAGAGAGGACCGCTGGCATGGCCTACATCAAGGTTGGCACCGAAAACAGCACGGACGTCGAGCTCTACTACGAGGATCACGGCTCCGGGCAGCCGGTGGTCCTGATCCACGGCTACCCGTTGGACGGCTCGTCCTGGGAAAAGCAGACAACGGCACTGCTGGGCGCCGGCTACCGCGTCATCACCTACGACCGCCGCGGCTTCGGGCAATCCAGCAAGCCCACGGAGGGCTACGACTACGACACGTTCGCGGCCGACCTGAATACCCTGCTCACCACGCTTGGACCTCAGCAACACCGTGCTGGTGGGATTTTCGATGGGGACGGGGAGGTGGGCCGGTACCTGGGGCGGCTACGGCTCCGCGCGGGTGGCAAAGGCGGTATTCCTCGGGCTCGCTGGAGCCCTATCTCCTGCAGACCGACGACAACCCGGGCGGTGTCCCGCAGTCCGTGTTTGACGGACTCACGGAGGCCGTGACCGCCGACCGCTACGCGTTCTTCACGGACTTCTTCAAGAACTTCTACAACAGCGACACGTTCCTGGGCACCCCGCGGCTGAGCGAGGAAGTGATGCGGGCCGGCTGGAACCTGGCCACCAGGAGCGGCCCCACCGCCTCCGCCGCGGCCCAGCCGACGTGGCTGACCGACTTCCGCGCTGACATCCCCAAGATCGACGTCCCGGCCCTGATCGTCCACGGCACGGCGGATAACATCCTGCCGATCGACGTCACGGGCCGCGAGTTCGCCAAGGCCCTGCCCAGTGCCGAGTACGTGGAGATCGAGGGCGCCCCGCACGGCATGCTGTGGACCCACGGGGCCGAGGTCAACGAAATCCTGCTGCGCTTCCTCGCCGCCTGAGCGCCGGCTTCGGCTAGAGGAGCCCGTCCACCACGGCCCCGACCACTTCGTGGAACACCACGGTGCGCTCCGGGATATCGCTCAGGTCCGCACCCTTGGTGTAGATCACCAGCGCGTAGGAGGTGCCGTCCCGGGTGAGGATGCCGGCGTCGTGCAGGTTCCCGCCGAGGAGACCGTATTTGTGGAAGACCTCGACGTCGGCGGGCACCGCGGCGGGGATGAGCGTCTCGTAGTTGGTGTCCTGCATGAAGGACAGCAGCTGCGCGGTGTGCTCCGGGTCGAGCAGGCCGCCGGAATACAGGCCGGCCAGGATCCGGGCCATCGCGGCCGGGGTCAGGGTGTTGGTCTCGGGCTGGTAATCCACTCCGATCGAGGCGGCATAGTCGCTCAGTTCCTGGTGGCCGACGGCGTTCATGATCAGGGACCAGGAGTCGTTGTTGCTCTCCTGGATCATCGCCTGCAGCTGGAACTCCGCGCTGTAGGCTCCCACGGCATCGTCCAGGGACGCCTGGCCGGTTTCGACCAGGTGGTAATACGCCTCGGCCGCCAGGACCTTGGCGGTGCTGGCGGCCACAAACTCCGCCTCGACGCCGTATTCCTGGACTGGCCTTCCTGGACCGTGCCGTCGGACAGGTCCATGAGGGCCACTCCGATCTGGTACTGGCTGTTGGCGTCGATGATGCCGTTGATCTCCGCGGCCAGGTCCGGGTCCAGGAGGTCTCCGCCCGCGGATGTTGCCTGCGCCTCGTACTTGGAATTGGAGGCAGAGGCGGACGCTGCCGGTCCGGCCGTCGCCGCGGCCGGGGACTCAATCAGGGATGCAGCCTGGGGCGCGGCCTGGAGGCCGGCGGCCAGAGCCACGGTCAGCGTGGCCGCGCCCACCACGGCGCCGATCGCAAGGATGAGGGCGCGGACCGTTGCCGCAGGCCGGCGCCGCTGCCGGCCGGCCGGCCCGCTGCGGGGTTCGTGCCGCGGCTGCGGCGGGAGGTAGTCGTCCATAGTCGCCCAAGCTAGCCGGGCCGCCTATGCGGCAGCTATGAACAAGCTGTCAGCCGCTCCCGCCCCGGAATACGGCACCGCCGGAATAGGACACCGCCGGAATACGGCCTCAGGCATCGGTGTTGTGCAGCACAGAAACAGCGTTCCACTCCCCGCTCCCCCTCGCAAAGGACCCCCAATGGAAACCAGCCTCACCGTCAAGCTCCAGCCCGGCACTGACGCCCCGGACTTCACCCTTCCCGAGGCGGGCGGCAACCCCGTTTCCCTGGCGGACTACCGCGGCCGGAACGTCATTGTGTACTTCTACCCGCAGGCCGCGACGCCGGGCTGCACCACCGAGGCCTGCGATTTCCGCGACAGCCTGGCCTCCCTGCAGGACGCGGGCTACGAGGTCCTTGGGGTGTCCCCCGACGGGCTGGACGCCCTGGCCGAGTTCACCGGCGGATTTGGCCCTGACCTTCCCGCTCCTCGCGGACGAGGACCACGCCGTCGCCCTCGCCTACGGTGCGTGGGGCGAAAAACTGGTCGACGGCGAAATTACGGAGGGCATTGTCCGGTCAACGGTTGTTGTGGATCCGGACGGCAAGGTGGCGTTTGCGCAGTACCAGGTGAAGGCGCAGGGCCACGTTGCGGCGCTGAAGCGGGAACTGGGCGTCTGAACCCTCGCCACGCTGCGGCGCCGCTGGGTAGGCTCGGTCCCACAGCGCCGGGGCACCCGGCCGGACCTAAGGCGGACAGCACCGTGGCAGATGGCAGCAAGCAGGACCCCTGGACCCTCACCACCGCGCCGGGGACTTCTGAGTATTCGATGTACCGGGACGAGGAGTCCGAGCCGCCCGCACTGGTCTGCCAGGTGGGTTCCACCACGCTGAAGTACCATCTCCGGGCCGTGGAGGACCTGCACGCCTGGCTGACGGAGCAGGCGGACTGGGTGCCGCTCGGCGCCGCGGATGAGAACAAGCCCGCCGCCGAGGGAACCGTCGAGGCATGGGGCCGGGACCCGTCCAACCCGGTAGGCGGCTGGTACGGACTGCGCAAGGGATACCGCGGCAGGTTCGGCATGTACCTGCCTCCGCTGCTGGAGGAACTCGGCCTGGCGGAGCTCACGCACGACAAACGCAACAACAGCGTGCGGGCGGTCAGCGGCAACGCCTCGGGACCGGCAGCCTGATTACGCCACCGTCCCGGCCGCGATCGTGGCCGTCGAACGCAACCGGAGGGCGCCGTCGTGCCAGTAGCGGCCCAGCAGCTCAAAGACCTCGGAGCGGATGAGCTCGCGCGTGTCCGGGTCCGCCTTGCCCAGGCCGATCACCACGGGGGCGGCGACGTCGGTCATAAACTCCCAGTAGGTCTCCGGGGACGGCTGCACCATGTCCGAGCTGATCTTCCGTTCGCTGACATCCACGAGCCCGGCACTTTCGAATAGCCGGCTCAGGTACCCGTGTGCGGCGCAGCGGAAAGGCCCGGGGGCGTCGGCGGGCGGGAAGGGAAGTTCGGCGTGGCGTGCGATCGTCCCCAGGATGAGGCTCGCCCACGGGTTCTCGGCCGCCCGGGACCAGACTGAGGCGACGATCCGGCCGCCCGGCTTTGTAACCCGCACCAGTTCCGCCAGGGCCGCGGAAAGGTCGGGGAAGAACATAAACCCGAACCGGCAGAACACGGTGTCGAACGACCCGTCGCCGAAGGGCAGCGCCGTGACATCGCAGACCACCGTCCGGACGTTCTCCAGCCCGCGCGCCTCGGCTTTCTCCGCAGCAACCCGCAGCATTCCCACCGAGATGTCCGCCAGGACCACCTGGGCGGAAGGCAGCATCGCGGCCGTAGTGAGCCCCGGCTCCCCGGTGCCGGAGGCGACGTCGATAATCAGTGCTCCCGGAGGGATCCGGGCGTCTGCAATCATGGCGTCGCCGTAGGGACCGTGCCAGCCCAGGACCTCCGCATCCCATTTCCGCCAGCCGGCGGAAAACTGATCCCAGATTTGACGCTGCTGCTCGGGGATACGGTCGAATGCGGCTGCCATGGCTGTTCCTATAAAGTTTGTCGCCCTCCCCCACGCCCAGTCTGCCCCCGGAGCGGGCCTCGGGCAATGCTTGCCCGGGGTCCAGGTTCCGCGCGCGGCCGGACGGGCAGGGCAGGGCAAGGCAGGGCAAGCCCGGACCTGACCTGGCAGTAGGCTTTACCCATGTCTTCCCTAGAATCCCACGGACCCTCCGGCGACGATTCCCAGGCCGGGCGCTCCGAGCCGACCGGACCCGAGCGGCGCGGCATCACGGTGCGCCGGGCGCCCCGCTACGTGCCGTTCCTGATCCTGGGCGGACTGCTGGGGATCGCAGTGGCCGCCGTCATCGCTTTCGCCCTCCCGGGCGACGCCAGCTACGACCGCGGCTCGGTCTTCGGCTTCTTCATCGTCCTGTGCGGCAGCGCCGGCGTCGTGGTGGGTGGCGCCGTGGCGCTTGTCCTCGACAGGCTCAGCGTGCGGAAGTCCAAGAACGCCGTCGTCGAGTCCGTCCCGGAAGACGACGGCGACGAGTCATAAAACAGACGCCGGGGGAGGCCGGGCGCACAACGTGAGATAATCGACCAGTGGCACGCGGCGATGGAACACTTTCTCATGATCTTCTCCCCGGCGAAAAAGGCCCCCAGGACGCATGCGGCGTCTTCGGGGTCTGGGCTCCCGGTGAAGAAGTAGCAAAACTCACCTATTACGGGCTGTATGCACTACAGCACCGCGGTCAGGAGTCGGCTGGAATAGCAACCAGTGACGGCAAGCGGATCAACGTCTATAAAGACATGGGCCTCGTGTCCCAGGTCTTCGACGAGACCACGCTGAACACCCTGACCGGGCACCTGGCCGTCGGCCACTGCCGCTACTCCACCACCGGCGCCAGCCACTGGGCCAATGCCCAGCCGACCCTTGGCGCCACCGCCACGGGCACGGTGGCCCTAGCCCACAACGGCAACCTGACGAACACGGCCGAGCTCAAGGCCATGATCATGGACCGCAACGGCGGCCAGCTCAGCGGCGAGATGAAGCAGGGCAACACCTCGGACACCGCCCTGGTCACGGCACTGCTTGAGGGCGAAGAGGGCAAGTCCCTTGAACAGACCGCCATGGAACTGCTGCCCAAGATCAAGGGCGGCTTCTGCTTCGTCTTTATGGACGAAGGCACCCTCTACGCCGCCCGCGACACCTACGGCATCCGCCCGCTGTGCCTCGGCCGGCTGGAGCGCGGCTGGGTTGTCGCCTCCGAGCAGTCCGCCCTGGCGACGGTCGGCGCGAGCTTTATCCGCGAGATCGAGCCGGGCGAGTTCATCGCCATCGACGAGGACGGCGTCCGCGCCCAGCGCTTCGCCGAGGCAACGCCCGCCGGCTGCGTGTTCGAATACGTCTACCTCGCCCGCCCGGACGCCGCAATTGCGGGCCGCTCCGTTTACGAGTCCCGCGTCGAAATGGGACGCCAACTGGCCCGCGAAAACACCCAGGAAGCGGACCTGGTCATCCCGGTCCCGGAGTCCGGCACGCCGGCGGCCGTGGGCTACGCCGAGGAATCCGGCATCCCGTTCGCGCACGGCTTCGTCAAGAACGCCTACGTGGGCCGTACCTTCATCCAGCCCTCGCAGACCCTGCGCCAGCTCGGCATCCGGCTCAAGCTCAACGCCCTGGAATCCGTGATCCGCGGCAAGCGCATCGTCGTCGTCGATGATTCGATCGTCCGCGGCAACACCCAGCGGGCGATCGTCCGGATGCTCCGGGAAGCCGGCGCCGCCTCCGTGCACGTGAAGATCTCCTCCCCGCCGGTCCAGTGGCCCTGCTTCTACGGCATCGACTTCGCGTCCCGCGCGGAACTCATCGCCAACGGCGCCACCATCGACGAAATCTCCCAGGCAATCGGCGCCGATTCGCTGGCCTACATCTCCGAAGACGGCATGATCGAGGCCACCCGGCAGCCGCGCGAGCGGCTCTGCACGGCGTGCTTCACCGGCAAGTACCCGATCGAGCTCCCGGGCGCCGACAAGCTGGGCAAGAACCTGCTGGAGCGCACGGATCTCGGCGGCCTTCCGGCCGCAGGAGCCGCTGCACCGGCGTCGTCCCCCACCGCCGGCGCCGTGTCCGGCGAAGAACCCGGCACCTCCGCCGAAGCAGGACCCCGCCGAGAAGCCCGGTGCCACCGGTTGCGATCCGGGCCCCGACGCCGAGTTCGAGGGACTCCTCACCGAGGCCGACCGCATCCCCGCCACCGTCCACGGCGCCACCACCAGTGACGCCGCCCAGTTCGCCGCCGACAAGAAAGAGCCCGTATGACTCCCGCCTCCCCGGCCGCTGACATGAATGCCGCCCAGAACTCCGCAGGCATCACCTATGCCTCTGCGGGCGTCGACGTCGAAGCGGGCGACCGCGCCGTTGAACTCATGAAGGGCGCCGTCAAGGCGACCCACAACTCCTCGGTGATCGGCGGCGTCGGAGGCTTTGCCGGCCTCTACGACGTCTCGAAGCTGCTCACCTACAAGCGCCCGCTGCTGGCCACCTCCACGGACGGTGTCGGCACCAAGGTCGCCATCGCCCAGGCCATGGATATCCACGACACCATCGGCTACGACCTCGTGGGCATGGTTGTGGATGACATCGTTGTGGTCGGCGCCGAGCCGCTGTACATGACCGACTACATCGCCTGCGGCAAGGTGGTCCCCGAACGCATCGCGGACATCGTCCGCGGCATCGCGGCCGCCTGCTCCGTCGCCGGCACCGCCCTCGTCGGCGGCGAAACCGCCGAGCACCCGGGCCTGCTGGGCGAGCACGAATACGACGTCGCCGGCGCCGCCACGGGCGTCGTCGAAGCCGCCGACCTGCTCGGCCCGGACCGCGTCCGCGCCGGCGACGTCGTGATCGGCATGGCCTCCTCCGGCCTTCACTCCAACGGCTACTCCCTCGTGCGCCGCGTGATCAACCACGCCGGCTGGGCACTGGACCGCCAGGTCAGCGAACTCGGCCGCACCCTCGGCGAGGAGCTCCTCGAACCCACCCGCGTCTACGCGGCCGACTGCCTGGACCTGGCCCGCACCTTCCCGGTGAACTCGGCCCACGGCGTCCACGGCTTCAGCCACGTCACCGGCGGCGGGCTCGCCGCGAACCTGGCCCGGGTCCTGCCGCAGGGCCTGCTGGCCACCGTGGACCGCGCCACCTGGGAACTGCCGGCCATCTTCAAGCTGGTCTCGGAACTGGGCAACGTCCCGCTGGCGGACCTGGAGCGCACCCTGAACCTGGGCGTGGGCATGGTCGCCATCGTCTCCGCCGACATCGCCGACGACGCCGTGGCCCGCCTTAACGACCGGGGCCTGCCGTCCTGGATCATGGGCACCGTGGAGCAGAACTCGGACTCGATCCTGAAGACCGGCCTGGACTACGTCCAGGGCGCCAAGGGCGTCGACGGCGGCGCCGTCCGCCTGGTCAACGCCTACGCTTAGACCCGACGAGGGCGCCCCACGCCGCGGTTTCATTTGACCTGGCTTCATTTGAGACGGCGGAGCGGGGCGCCCTTTGCGGTTTAAAGTTCCAGCAGTTTCTAGAGTTCCAGCAGGTTGAACACGGCGCCCAGCGGATCCCGGAGCGTGGCGATCGTACCGCCGTCGTCCGTAACGTCAGGTTCGGCGAGAACGACGGCGCCTGCGGCCACCGCCGCCGCCACCGACGCCGCCACATTGGAAACCCCGAAATACACCTGCCATCCCGGACCGAGGGTGCCCTCGGAGTCTGCCGGTACCGCCGCAATCCCGGCAACCTCCGCGCCGTCGGCCAGCAGCGTGGTGTAGGTCCCGCCGTCGTCTTGCGGGTACTCCGTCACGTCGTGCCCGAAGTGCTGCTGGAAGAAGGCGGCTGCCGCCTGCGGTTGCGGCGTGCGTAGCTCCACCCAGGCTACGGCGCCGGGTTCCTCACTGCGGGCCGAGGGATAAGGGCGCCAGGCGTGCCAGGCCCCCGTGATGCCGCCTCCGGGCGGTGCAAAGAAGACCAATACCCCGGAGCCGTCCTGGACCATAGGCTCGGATTTGAGGGATCCGCCGGAGTATGGCAGCCCGGCAACGAGTTCTTCCATATCCTGCGTCGCGAAATAGACGTTCCACCGGCCGTTCACGTCCGCCGGTACCTGGCCGCTCGTAAACGGTGCGATGATCGTCGCGAGTCCGTCTTCCAGATAGGCCGGGGCGTAAGTGACACCGTGCTGGGCGCCGTAGTCTTTGAACCGCCACCCGAAAACAGCACCATAGAACGCCTTCGCAGCAGCCACGTCCGTGGTCCGGAAGTCCGTCCAGTAGGCGTCGGCTGCGTCGGACTCCGTTCGGGCAGTCATGGCGGTCCTTCCGGGGGCGTGAAGCTGGGCCGGTTATTCCGGCACGACCAACCTAGTCTGCGCCAGCGACGCCCACAACACCCCTCCATTTCGATGTGTGGCTGCACACACGACGCCCCCGGACGTTGTGGGCGCGCCGGACCGTCGAAACGGCGCCGGTCCGGCGCAACGGCGTCACGGCACGACAAACACCCGCAGGCCGCACCTGTAAAGAGTGCAACCTGCGGGTTCGAAAATCATTGTTCGGCGTAACGCCAAGACCGGATTGCCGGAAGGGTTAGAGCGACTAACCTATGCGACGGGAATCCACCTCGTCGTCGTCATCATCCACATCGTCCGCGTACTTATCCACATAGGCCGAATAATCCGGTTCAACCGGATCATCCGCGAAGCGGCTCGTAGCACGACCGCCCGGGCCCGTGAGCTCGCGCTGCAGGGCCGAATAGTCAGTGTTCGGGGAGTAGTACTTGATGTCCCGAGCCTGCTTGGTAGCTTTTGCCTTTTGACGGCCGCGCCCCATGGCGTGACCCCCTTTTTGTACTTGGACCGGAGGTGGTCACCATTAATGATCGGTGAGGCCCCGGAATGTTTGGTCAATTTGTCGTAACCCTAGATTACATGCTTTCGGGCGCACTTGCTTCCCGAACCCGTGTCCGCGGGCCGCCCGCCTGATCCGCCCCACGGCGGAACAGACGCCACAGCATGCGGGAGGACCGGCATCTTGGGTAGAGTTCCCTAGTGGCCTCGCCAAAAATGGCCCCCGCGCCGTGCCAAAGGCCACGGCAGAAACGCACGGAAGTGGTGGATAACTCAGTGACCGACGAGAACGCACGGAACAACTCCGGGACACGGGCTTCCCGGTCCGCCCCGGCGCTGGCCGGATTTGCAGGCCGCACCGGCGACTGGGTCCGCGGGCAGGGACGGAAGCGGATCGGTGCCGCGATCGCAGTCCTGGCAGTACTTATGGCCGTCATCTGGTGGGGTACCGCCGGACCGGCCGGAACGGGCCCGGCGACGGCGCAGAGCGGTCCGGCATCGCCCGGGGCCGAACCCGGCGCGACGCCGTCGGAAGCGGGCAGCCGCGGAGCCCTGCCCCTGGAGGGGGTCAGCGCCCTGGACTTCCAGCTGGGCGACTGCTTCCAGGACTTCGATCCCGAGGCCGCACAGTCCACCGTGGTCGACTGCGCAACCGGGCATTCGGCGCAGCTTGTCGCCGTCGAAACGTATTCCGAACCGGGCGACTACCCGGGCCGAGATCCACTGAAGCAAAAGGCCCTCGACGCCTGCAAGGCCGCCGAACTGGCGGAAAAATCGGCCGAGTACAGCCTGGGCTACAAACTGGCCTACCCCAGCTCCACCAGCTGGGACAAGGGCGACCGGCGCGTGGACTGCTACATCATTGCCGAAACAGGCAACATCATCATGGAGTCCCTACTCCCCTAGCGCCCCCCGGGCGACCGGGTTCCAGCGGGCGACGGAATTCCGGCGGGCCGGTGAATGATCACGGACCGCCGGAACCGCGGTCTGCTATTCCTTCCGCCGGACCGAGAGCCCGCCGCCTGCGGCCGCCCCGCCGTCGGGCCGGTCCGAGGCGTCCGCCCCGCCGATTGTCAGCTCGGCAAGGTCGGTCGCGGTATCCACGAGCACGGTGTCCCCGTCCGCGATCTCGCCCGCCAGAATGGCCTTGGCCAGCCGGTCGCCGATCTCGCGCTGCACCAGCCGTCGCAACGGCCTGGCCCCGTAAGCCGGATCGAAGCCTGTCACGGCCAGCCACGCACGGGCACCCTCGGTGACCTCCAGGTTGAGCCGGCGGCCCTTCAGCCGTTCGCCCAGCTCCTTGACCTGCAGCTCCACGATCCGGGAGAGCTCCTCGACGCTCAGCGGATCGAACAGCACCACCTCGTCCAGCCGGTTCAGGAACTCGGGCTTGAAGGCTGCATTGACGGCGGCCATGACCGCCTCGCGCTTGGCGGCGGCGGTCAGGCCCTGGTCCACCAGGAACTGGCTGCCAAGGTTTGAGGTCAGCACCAGGATCACATTGCGGAAGTCCACGGTGCGGCCCTGCCCGTCGGTGAGGCGGCCGTCGTCGAGCACCTGCAGGAGGATGTCGAAGACCTCCGGGTGGGCTTTCTCCACCTCATCGAGCAGCAGGACGGAGTAGGGGCGGCGGCGCACCGCTTCGGTCAATTGCCCGCCTTCCTCGTAGCCCACGTACCCTGGCGGCGCCCCGACGAGCCGGGCCACGGAATGCTTCTCCGAGTACTCGGACATGTCGATCCGCACCATGGCCCGCTCGTCGTCGAAGAGGAAGTCCGCGAGGGACTTGGCGAGCTCGGTCTTGCCGACGCCGGTGGGTCCCAGGAACAGGAAGGAACCCGTAGGCCGGTTCGGATCGCTGATGCCGGCCCGGGCACGCCGGACCGCGTCGGACACCGCCGCCACGGCCTTCTTCTGGCCGATCAGCCGCTCTCCCAGCACGTGTTCCATGTCCAGCAGCTTCTGGCTTTCGCCCTGGAGCATGCGCCCGGCGGGTATTCCGGTCCACGCGGAGATCACTTCGGCGATGTCATCGGCAGTGACTTCCTCGGCCACCATCAGCGCCTGCTTGGGGGTCCCGCCTGCCACGCGGGCGTTCTCGGCCTCTGCCGCGGCGCTGAGTTCCCGCTCCAGGGCCGGGAGTTCACCGTAGAGGATCCTTGAGGCCGCTTCGAGGTCACCTTCGCGCTGGTGCTTGTCCGCGGCGGAGCGCAGTTCGTCCAGCCGGGCCTTGAGGTCGCCGACCCGGTTGAGCCCGGCTTTTTCCGCTTCCCACCGGGCGTTGAGGGCCGCCAGTGCCTCTTTTTTGTCCGCCATGTCGGCCCGAAGGGCGGCGAGCCGTTCCACCGACTCATCGTCCTTCTCATTGGCCAGGGCGAGTTCCTCCATGGTGAGGCGGTCCACGGCACGGCGCAGCTGGTCAATTTCTTCCGGGGCGGAATCGATCTCCATCCGCAGCCGAGAGGCCGCCTCATCGACGAGGTCGATGGCTTTGTCCGGTAACTGCCTGCCCGAGATGTAACGGTTGGAGAGGCTGGCTGCGGCCACCAGGGCAGAGTCCGCGATGGCAACCTTGTGGTGCGCCTCGTAGCGTTCCTTGAGGCCGCGCAGGATGCCGATGGTGTCATCTACGCTCGGTTCGCCGACAAAAACCTGCTGGAAGCGGCGTTCCAGGGCGGGATCCTTCTCGATATTTTCGCGGTACTCGTCCAGGGTGGTGGCACCGATCAGCCGGAGCTCGCCGCGGGCCAGCATGGGCTTGAGCATGTTCCCGGCATCCATGGAGCTGTCGCCGGAGGCTCCCGCACCCACTACGGTGTGGATCTCGTCGATAAACGTGATGATCTGCCCGTCCGAGTTCTTGATCTCCTCCAGGACGGCCTTAAGCCGCTCCTCAAACTCGCCACGGTATTTTGCCCCGGCCACCATGGACGCGAGGTCCAGGGCGATCAGGGTCTTCCCGCGCAGGCTTTCGGGCACGTCGCCGGCGACGATCCGCTGGGCGAGGCCCTCGACGACGGCCGTCTTGCCGACGCCGGGCTCGCCGATGATGACGGGGTTGTTCTTGGTCCGGCGGCTCAGGACCTGGATGATCCGGCGGATTTCGGCATCGCGGCCGATCACCGGGTCCAGCTTGCCGGACCGCGCGATCGCCGTGAGGTCGGTGCCGTATTTTTCCAGCGCCTCGAAGGTGTTTTCCGGGTCGGCGGTGTCCACCTTGCGGCCGCCGCGGACCCCCGGCAGCGCGGCCAGGAGCGCTTCATGGGAGGCCCCGGCGTCGCGCAGAAGCTTCCCGACGCCGTCACTGCCGGCAGAAAGGCCCAGCAGCAGGTGCTCGGTTGAGACGAAGGAGTCGCCGAGCTTTTCCGCCTCGGTCTGGGCGTTCTTGATGGCCTGCATGGCGCTCCGCGACAGCTGGGCCTGCTGGACCGAACTGCCGGAGGTGGCCGGCAGGGCCTTGATCGCCGTGCTGGCCTGGACGCTGACGACCTCAGGGTCGGTGCCTGTGGCGCGCAGGAGCGCGACCGCGACGCCTTCCCGCTGGTCCATCAGCGCCTTGAGCAAATGAGCAGGCTCAAGCTGCGGGTTTCCTGCCGTTGAGGCGTTCATCGCCGCGGCTGAAAGAGCCTCCTGGCTCTTGGTGGTGAATTTGGCGTCCAAAGAGAGCTCCTTCCGGGAACATGCTGCAATTAAAGTTGAGTCTACTCCGCTCAACTTTAAAGTCTGCCTCTTTGGCACCATGTTTGCCCACAGCGAACCGACTGTCTAGGGCCGACCCGCCCGGAATCCCCGCGCCGCAGAAGTCGCTACCGCGGCGCGGGGCGCGGCCCTTAGCCCAGCCGTGCCTCCTTGACGAGCTCGGCGCAACGCTCACCGATCATCATGGTGGTGATGTTGGGGTTGACCGTGGTGAGCTCAGGCATCACGGAGGCATCCGCCACCCGCAGCCCGGTGACGCCCTTGACCCGCAACTCCGGGTCAAGGGGCGACAGATCATCATCAGACGCACCCATCCGGACCGTGCCCGCCGGGTGGTAGACGGTGTTGTGCGTCCTGCGGATGTAGTCGGTGATCTCCTCGTCGCTCTGGATTGCCTCGCCGGGGTAGAGCTCCTTGCCGGCCCATTCGGCCATCTCCGGGCGGGCCACGATTTCGCGGGCCTTGCGGATGCCGGCCACCATGACCCGCATGTCGTGCGGGTCGGTGAAGTAGCGCGGGTCGACCTTCGGCTTGTCCCGGTAGTCGCGGCTGCGGAGTTTGACCGTGCCGCGGGAGCGGGCGTGCGTCACGTTCGGGGTGAGGCAGAAGCCGTTCTCCGTAGTCGGAAATCCCTGGCGCAGCGTGTGCATGTCAAACGGCACCGAGCCGTAGTGGAACATCAGGTCGGGCCGGTCCAGTCCCTCCTCAGTGGCGGCGAAGATCCCGATCTCCCACCACTGGGTGGAGGTCTCCGGCATGGGCTGCTTGGCCTCCCATTGGATGACACCTTCCGGGTGATCCTGCAGGTGCTCGCCCACACCGGGGGAATCCGCCCGGACTTCGATGCCGAACTCTTCCAGCTGCGCAGCCGGGCCGATCCCCGAAAGCATGAGGAGCTTGGGCGAATCGATGGCCCCGGCGGACAGGATCACCTCGCTGCGGGCGTTGAGGGTGTGGGTTTTGCCGAAGCTGTTGTCCACGACGTCGACGCCGGTGCACCGGTTCGCCGCGTCGAAGTTCAGCTCGCGGGCCCGAAGATCCGTCAGCAGAGTGAAGTTCTGCCGTTCCATGATCGGGTGGATGTAGGACACCGACGACGACGCACGGGTGCCGTCCGCCTGGCGGTTGATCTGGAAGAAACTGGCCCCGTTGATGACCGTTTCGCCGGAGTTGAAGCGAACGCGCGGGATCCCGGACTTTTCACACGCATCCAGGAGCGCCCGGCCGCTGGGATCAGCCGGCGGGATGTTCATCAGGTGCACCGGCCCGCTGTCGCCGTGGTGCGGACCGTCAGCCCCGGCATCCTCATTGGTTTCCAGCTGCTTGTAGAGCCGGTAAGCCATCTCCGAGTTCCACCCGGTGGCGCCGAACTTCTGCTCCCAGTCGTCGATATCTTCCCGTGGTGCCCAGAAGGCGATGCAGGAGTTGTGGCTGGAACAGCCGCCCATCACCTTAGCGCGGGCATGGCGCATAAAGGAGTTGCCGTTCTCCTGCTGCTCGATCGGGTAGTCCCAGTCGTATCCGGATTCGAGCAGTTCCATCCAGCGGTCGAGCCGGAGGATGACGTCGTTCCCGCGGTCATCCGGTCCGGCCTCGACGAGGGCAACCTCCACCGACGGGTCCTCGCTGAGCCGCGCCGCGACGGCCGCCCCGGCGGAACCGCCGCCGATCACGATGTAGTCGAATTCGGTCTTGTCTAACTGCGCCATGGGCTAGTTCCCTTCGTTCCGGTCAGCAAACCAGCCGGTGACCTGCGGATCGATGTTGTGATAGACGTGCTTGGCCTCCTGGTACTCCGCCAGGCCGGTTGGACCCAGTTCGCGGCCCACCCCGGACTGGCCGAAGCCGCCCCACTCCGCCTGCGGCAGATAGGGGTGGAAGTCGTTGATCCAAATGGTGCCGTGCCGCAACTTGCGGGCCACCCGCTGGCTCTTGCCGGCATCTTGGGACCAGACCGCGCCGGCAAGCCCATAGTGGGTGTCATTGCCGAGCCGGATGGCCTCGGCCTCGGTGCTGAACGTCTCCACGGTCACGACGGGGCCAAACGCCTCGTCGCGCAGCACAGACATGCCGCTGGTTACCTGGTCCAGCACGGTGGGCAGGTAGTAGTAGCCTTTGGCAAGCTCACCTTCGCCCCATTTTCCGCCGCAGCGCACCCGGGCACCCTCGGCGACGCCCTTGTCCACGTAGGCGGTGACCTTGTCCCGGTGCGCGGCGGAGATCAACGGCCCGGTTTCGGTGTCCGGATCGAAGGGTCCGCCGAGCCGGATCTGCCCCGCACGCCTGACCAGCTCATCGACGAAGCGTTCCGCGATCGAATCCTCGACGATCAGCCGCGCCCCGGCGGAACAAACCTGGCCGGAGTGTACAAATGCGGCGTTGAGCGCGTTATCGAGGGCGGCGTCGAAGTCGGCGTCGGCGAAGATGATGTTCGGGTTTTTGCCGCCGAGTTCCAGCGCCACCTTCTTGACGGTCGCGGCCGCAGAGGCGGCGATGGTCTTTCCGGTCTCAAGTCCGCCGGTAAAGGAGACCATGTCCACGTCCGGGCTCTCGGTCAGGGCCGGCCCAACCACGCCTCCGGCGCCGAGGATGAGGTTTGCGACGCCTTTGGGCAGTCCGAGCTCGTCCAGGACCTCCACCATGAGCATGGAGGTGTGCGGGGTCAGTTCGCTCGGTTTGATGATGATGCTGCAGCCGGCTGCGAGCGCCGGGGCGATCTTCCAGGCAGCCTGCAGGAGCGGGTAGTTCCAGGGCGCGATCAGGGCACAGACGCCGACCGGCTCGTGTTCGATCCGGCTGACTACGGTGCCGCTGCCGGCGTCGACGACGCGGCCGGAGTCCTGGCCGGCGAGCTTGCCGAAGTATTCAAAGCAGTTCGCAATGTCGTCCATGTCAATTTCGCTCTCCACCAGGCGCTTGCCGGTGTCCAACGTCTCGGCCCGGGCGAACTCGGCCTTGCGCTCACGCAGCCGGGCTGCGGTCCGCAGCAGGAAGGAGCCCCGCTCCAGGGCCGAGGTGCCGGCCCATTCGCCGCTGTCGAACGCCTTCCGCGCCGATTCGATGGCGCGTTCCGCGTCGGCAGCGGTCGCCTCGGAGACGACGCCGACGAGCTCACCGTCCGCCGGGCAGTGGATTTCCCGGGTGCCGCCGTCGGACGCTGCCGTCCAGTTGCCGTCGATGAATAGCGTGGCCGCGGTCATTTGTTTTCCTCCTGGGTTTCGAAATCGGCTTCCCAATTGTCTTTGGCTGCATGCTCCTCGACCAGGACCGTGTTGCCGGGGTCGGCCCGGTTCAGGTGCAGGAACTGCAGGTGACGCTCGTAGTGGTCAAGGACGTCGGTAATGACCTGGTCCTTGGTGTAGCCCATGAGGTCGTAGCCGTGGCTGCCCTCGAGGGCGAAGACTTCCATCCGGTAGTAGTGGTCACCGGAGCCGGTGCCGCGGGTGGCGTAGGACGGGGTCTCATACTGCACCGGGTAGACCTGGTACTTGAAGGCCCGTTCTTCACCCATGGCCACGGTCAGGTCAACGCTGTTGATATGGCAGGCCTCGACCTCCGTAATGGTCACCTCGGCCTGACTGCCCTGGGTCTTGAGCTCCTCGCCAACCTCTCGCAGGGCCGGGACGGCTACGGTGTCCACAAAGCGGTTGGCATGCTTGCGGCCCGGGTATGTCATGGCCCGGGTCAGGCGCTGGCGCCAATTGAGGCCATCCTTGTGTTCACCGCCGGACCGCCCGGCGATCATGCCGGGCAGGCTGGTGCGGAAACTGTCCGCCCGGGATGATTCGATGCGGAGCGCCTTGAATAACCCCAGCATGATGAAGACCAGCAGGATGGACAGCGGCAGACCCATGATGATTGTCGCGTTCTGCAGCGTGGTTACACCGCCCACCATCAACATTGCCAAGGTCAGGAGGCCCGTGACGACGGCCCAGAAGATGCGCATCCACTTGGGGCCGTCGGAGTCGGCGTCCTTGAGGTGGGACGTGAAATTGGACATCACGAGGGCGCCCGAGTCCGCGGACGTCACGTAGAAAAGCAACCCGGTGAACGTCGCGACAGCGGCGCTGATCGGGACGGCCGGGTACTCGGCGAGGAGACTGTAGAAGCCGCGCTCTGGATTGTTCATCGCGATCTCGCCAAAGGCCGCGTTGCCGCCCATGATCAGGTCCAGGCTGGAATTGCCGAAGATGGAGATCCACAGCAGGATGAACAGGAATGGCACCGTCATGGTGCCCACCACGAACTGCCGGATGGTGCGGCCGCGGGAGATCCGGGCAAGGAAAAGTCCCACGAACGGCGCCCAGGCGATCCACCAGGCCCAGAAGAACAGCGTCCATGCATTGAGCCAGTCAGTGGGGCGGTCGTAGGCGAAGGTGTTCAGGGTCATGCCCGGGAAGCGGCTGAGGACGTCGCCGATGTTCTGGATGATGCCGTCGAGCAGGAAACTGGTCTTGCCGGTGACCAGGACGAAGAGCATCAGGCCGACGGCGAGGATCACGTTCAGTTCGGACATCCTGCGGATACCCTTTTCGACGCCGGAGACAACAGAAATCGTAGCCATCACAACGGACAGGGCGATGAGCCCGATCTGGACGCCCAGGTTTTCCGGGATGCCGAACATAAAGGTCAGGCCGTAGTTGAGCTGGACGACGCCGATACCGAGTGAGGTCGCGATGCCGAAAATGGTACCCAGCAGCGCCGCGATGTCCACGGCGTGGCCTATCGGGCCGTCGATTCTCTTGCCGAAGATCGGGTACAGGGCGGACCGGATACTCAAGGGCAGGTTGTGCCGGTAGGCGAAGTAGCCCAGGGCCAGGCCCATGAGGGCGTAGAGAGCCCAGCCGGTGATGCCGTAGTGGAAAAGGGTCCAGACAAGTGCCTGGCGGGCCGCGTCGGCCGTGCTCCCGTCGCCCGTCGGTGGCGCCAGGTATTGGCTGACCGGTTCAGAGACCGAGAAAAACATCAGGTCGATGCCGATTCCGGCGGCAAAGAGCATGGCCGCCCAGGTGAACATCCCGAACTGCGGCTTGGAATGGTCCGGTCCCAGCTTGGTATTACCCACCCGGGACATGGCGGTGATCACGACGAACACAACCACGGCCGTGACGATCAGGAAGTAGTACCAGCCCATGTTGGTGGAAACCCAGCCGACGAGCGAGCCGATGACGGCTTCAGCGTTGTCTTTGGCAATGATGGCCCACAGGGCGATGGCGAGGACGCCGGCGGCGGAACCAAGAAATACGGTCTTATTGACTCTGGTTCTGCGCTCAGGCAGCCCGGCTGTGCCGCCGCTGGATGGATCGTCGGGCAGGTCCGGCAGGTCTGTACTCGGTGGAGCTGACTGGCTCATTGGGGGCCCACTTCGGTGCTCACGCTGCGGTGCGGACGCGGGTTCCGCAGCTGTTACTGGTACCGGCGGGGCCTAGCTGGATTGCGAGACCCGGACGGTGTGCGTCCGGCGGGTGTGTCTTCTTCAGTCATGCGCGACTTTCGACGCTATCAAGGGACCAGCACTCCCCCCGATATTTGTGAGCCCGATCACTCGCTCATCGAACAATATCCCCATTGGCCGGTCTTTGCACCCACTCACGTGCCACGCCGGACACCCCGCCGGCTCCCGGCGGCGCGGTCCACCCTGCCCTGCGGCCGAGTCCCCCAAGGAGTCGGCCGCAGGGCTAGGGCATCGCGCGCAACCCGATCTTGTCACGAATATGACAAGTTTGTCATATTCCATTCTGCTGGCCGGTGTGGACCATGAGTATCCTGTGAAGCATGGACGAGACATCAGCCCCCGGCACGGCCGGGCACCGCAGCGTTTTCCTGGACAAGGCACACCCGGCAGCATGGCGGGCGCTGAACGGTCTCGGACTGAAAGCGAAGGAAGCCGCGGCGGGCGCCGGCCTGGACGGGACACTGATTGAGCTGCTCAACGTCCGCGTCTCCCAGCTTAACGGCTGCGCGTTCTGCCTGGACCTGCACGTCGGCGACGCCATCAAAGGCGGCGAATCAGCTCAGCGCCTGGCGGTGCTCTCCGCCTGGCGCGACACCGAGCTCTTCACGGAAAAGGAACGCGCCGCCCTCGCCCTCGCCGAGGCCATCACCAGTATTTCCGATGTGCACTCCCGCGAACGCGAAGGCGCCCAGGCGCGCAGACACCTCACCGACGAGGAGTTCTCCGCCGTCAGCTGGCTTGCCATCACCATGAACGCGTTCAACCGCGTCTCGATCGTCAGTCACCACCCGGTCCGCAAACCCGGCGACTAGCGCCGGCGTGCCCGGGCCTAAGCCGGGTAGATCGCCACGGTGGCGGCCTTGACCACGAAGAAGACCTCCAGGCCGGGCGCGAGTCCCAGATCGGCCGAGGCCGCCGGCGTGACGTCCGCGGCGAGATCCCCGGCCCGCACCCGGATCTGGTCGCCGTGCGGTTCCAGGTCCGTGATGTTTACCCGGAACGAGTTCCGCGGGCTGCCGTGCGCTTCATCCAGGAAAACTGACACGGCCGACGGCGGAAAAGCGGCCACGCCTGCCTGCCCGGGTACCAGCGGAAGGTCGTGCTGACCGGCGATGTCGAGCCCCTCCGCGGAACGGATACCCGCGGCCGTGGCTATTCCCGAGACCAGGTTCACCCCGGCCAGGCCGGCGGCGAAACGGCTGCGCGGGCGCCGAAGTACGTCACGGACCGGGCCCTCTTCGGTGATCTTGCCATTCTCCAGCACAACGACCCGGTCGGCCAGCATGTAGGCATCCAGGACGTCGTGGGTGACGATGATCGCCCGGCGGCCGGTCAGGACCCGTTTCAGCAGCCGGCGCAGCAGCGGCGCTGCGTGGATGTCCAGGGCCGCCATCGGCTCGTCGAGTAACAGCACGTCCGGATCGGCGGCGAGCGCACGCGCCACAGCCACGCGTTGGGCCTGCCCGCCGGACAGCTGGTGCGGACGCCGCGATGCGAGGTCACCGGCGTCGACTTCGGCCAGCCAGTGCCGGGCCGCCTCCCGGGCTGCCACCTTCGTCGCGCCGGCGCTGCGCGGCCCGAAGGCGACGTTGTCCAGGGCGCTCAGGTGCGGGAACAGCAGCGCCTCCTGCGCCAGCAGCGCGGTTCCGCGCCGGTGCGGCGCCGTCCAGATTTCCGCTCCGTGACCCAGCTCAAACCAGACCCGGCCATCCACTTCGGCCCGGCCCGCCGCCGGGCGGAGCAGCCCGGCGATCACAGATAGCAGCGTCGACTTTCCGGCACCGTTGGGGCCGAGCACCGCGACCGTCTCCCCCGGGGCCAGTGTGAGGGCAACGTCAAAACCCCGGGCCGGGACCGAGGCGGCGATCCGCACCGTCATGCGGAGACCCGCAGCGGCCGGGCGCCGTTGCCCGCGGAGGGACGTCGGTAGGAAAGGCCCACCACCACCACCGCGACGGCCACCAGCAGCAGTGACAACGCGACGGCGGCGTCGGCGTCGGTCTCGCGCTGCAGGTAGATCTCCAGCGGCAGGGTGCGCGTCACGCCCTCGAGGCTGCCGGCGAACGTGAGGGTGGCCCCGAATTCACCGAGGCTGCGGGCGAAGGAGAGGACCGCGCCGGAGGCCAGCCCGGGCAGGACGAGCGGAATCGTCACCCGGCGGAGCACGGTGGTGGGGCGCGCGCCGAGCGTTGCGGCGACGGCTTCGAACCGGCTGCCGGCCGACCGCAGGGCTCCTTCCAGGCTCACCACGAGGAACGGCAGGGCCACGAAGGTCTGCGCGAGCACCACCGCCGTCGTCGAAAACGCGATCTGGATCCCAGCGACTTCCAGCGACCGTCCCAACAGGCCCTGCCGGCCGAACGTATACAGGAGGGCGATGCCCCCCACGACGGGCGGTAATACCAGCGGGAGCAGGATGAAGGAGCGCAACAGGCTCTGCCCGCGGAAGCGTCCGCGGGCCAGGACCAACGCGAGCGGGATGCCCACCAGGATGCAGAGCACGGTGCTGGCGGCCGCCGTCCGCAGGCTCAATCCGAGGGCCGTCACGGCCGATTCCGAGGTGATCAGCGGGATGAACTGCGGCCAGTTGACCTTGGCGACGATGGCGGCGAGCGGCAGCAGGACAAAGAGGGCGCCTGCTCCGGCCAGCACATAGATCCAGCGCGGAATGCCGTTGAAGCCGTCGCTAGTCATGCGGTCCTCACGGTGCGCCGAACCCGGCGTCGGTGAAGACCTTCCGGCCGTCGTCGCCGGTCACCAGGGCAACGAAGGCGGCCGCCAGCTGCTTATTCCGGCCGGGTCCGACGACGGCGACCGGGTAGGTGTTGACGGCCCTGCCCGATTCGGCGAAAGGGATGCCGGTGACTTTCGCGCCGGCGGCCTGGACGTCCGTGGCGTAGACGAGTCCGGCGTCGGCTTCGCCCGAGATGACCTTGCCGAGGACATCGGTGACGGATGATTCTTCGCTGACCGGGCTCAGGTCGGTCCCGGTGGCCTGTTCGGCGGTCACGGCGGCGGCGCCGCACGGCACCTGCGGTGCGCAGACCACCACCCTGACGCCAGGCCTGGCGAGATCCGCGAAGTTGCTGATCGACGCCGGGTTCGCGGGCGGGACGGCGATCTCCAACGTGTTCGTGGCGAAGTCCGTGGCGGCGCCGTCGAGCAGCCCGGCGTCGGCGAGTTTGGCCATGTTCCGGGAATCCGCCGCGGCAAAGACATCGGCCGGTGCGCCCTGGCTGATCTGCGTGACAAGGTCCGAGGAGCCGGCAAAGCTCAGTGCCACCTTGGTCCCGGGATGCGCCGCCTCAAACTGGTCCGCGAGCCGGGTGAACGTGGATTTCAACGAGGCTGCGGCAAACACGGTGACCGTCCCGGACAGCGCGCTGCTCGCGGAGCCGCCGCCGGCGGCCTCCGGCGCGTCCCGGGAGGCGCAGCCGACGAGGCCCGCGGCGGACAGTACCGCGCCGGAGAGTACTGCTGCGAGGAGGGTCGACGCGGCCCGTGCGCGGGCTTGTCCTGCCGGTCTCATAGAACGCCCTTGCCCTTCGGTGCCTCGATGATCACCGTGGTGGCCTTGACGACGGCGGTCGCCACCGAACCGAGCTCGAGCCCCAGTTCGCGGACGGCCTCGCTGCTCATCAGCGACACCACCCGGAACGGTCCACACTGCAGTTCCACCTGCGCCATCACGGTGTCCGCGGTGATGGCCGTGACGAGCCCAACGAAACGGTTCCGGGCCGAACTGCCGACCCTGGCCGGATCATCCGGGAGCTGGGCCTGATCGCGGGCAAGCCTCGCCAGTTCCAGCCCGTCGACCGCCAGCCGGCCGGAGTCGTCCTTGAGCGGCGTCAGGGATCCGTTCTCGGTCCAACGCCGCACGGTGTCGTCACTGACCCCGAGGAAACGTGCCGCTTCGGACACGCGAATATTAGGCATACTCCGATCATATGTCCTCAAAAGCGAACCCTGGAGCGGGATAGATCCGCAAAATCGATTCTTTAGCTAACTGGTAAAAATTTTCTCTGGCTCCCGACAAGGCCGGGTTCTACGCTATTGCTGTTGGGGGTGGGGCCGCGGTCGCCAAGGAGCAACCGCCATGAAATGGATACGGCCGGAGCATCCGGAGTACAACGAGACACGGAAACTATTCAACGCGATGATCGACCGCCGGCCGGCCGTGATCGCCCAGTGTGGTACCCCGGCCGACGTCGCCGAGGCCCTGCAGCACGCCCAGGACCATCACCTGGCCGTAGCCGTCCGCGCCGGCGGGCATTCGGTAGCCGGGATGTCCACCAACGACGGCGGCCTGGTGGTGGACGTCCGCCCGATGAAGACCATCACCGTGGATCCGGAGAACCGCACTGTGACCGCCGGCGCCGGAGTCACCTGGGGTGAGTTTGACCGCGCCACCCAGGCGTACGGCCTCGCCACCACCGGCGGGCGGGCCTCCACTACCGGAATCGCGGGGTTCACCCTCGGCGGCGGCTCGGGCTGGCTTGAGCGCTCATATGGCTTCGCGTGCGACAACCTGCTCTCCGTGGACCTGGTGACCGCCGCGGGCGAGCGGATTACCGCCAGCGAACGCGAGAACCCGGAGCTGTTCTGGGCGCTGCACGGCGGCGGCGGAAACTTCGGCGTGGCCACGGCCTTCACGTTCCGGCTGCACAAGCTGGGACCTGCAGTCCAGGCCGGCCTGATGCTGTGGCCCGGCGACGCCGTCAGCGAGGTCACGCGCAGCTTCCGGGAAATCGCGTTGGCCGCCCCCGATGCCGTCGGCACGGCCTTGGTCTTCCTCACCGCGCCGCCCGAGCCCTTCGTGCCTGCGAATATGGTGGGGAAAATGGCAGCGGGCGTCGCATATCTCTACGCAGGCGACCCGGCGGAGGGCATCGAGCACGCTGCGCCGTTCCGGGAGCTCGGACCCACTGTGGACCTGGTTGGCGAAATGGGGTATGCCGACTTTCAATGCATGATCGATGACCCGCCCGGCCTATATAACTACTGGAGCGCCGACTACCACGCGGATCTGAGCGACGGGGCGCTTGACGTCATCGTGGACTCGGCCCGCCAGCTTCCCGGCCCGCATTCACAACAACTGATAGGCCGGTGGGGCGGCGCTGTGGCGAGCGGCGGCACGGCTACACCGCTGCGGAACAGGGATGCGAACTGGGTGACGCATCCGTTCGGGATTGAGGAAACGCCCGAAGGAGGTCAGAAAGCGAAGGAATGGGTCAAGAAATTCCGTCATCAAATCGCACCCTACACAACGGGTGGCGTGTGGCTGAACTTCGTCGGCGACGAAGGCCAAGACCGGATCCGGGCGGCCTACGGCGATGAAAATTACGCCAGGCTTGCCCGGGTAAAAGCCGAATTCGACCCGCACAACGTGTTCCGCGGCAACCAGAACATCCGGCCGGCCGCTCTCCAGTCCACCTGAACACCAGCCCTCCCGCATATCCCGCAGCTCTTCACCTAATCCTCCCGCATCGCGTGCGGAAGGGATCGAAACGGACCTGCGGGACCTGCGGGAGCGTCCGGAACGGGCCCGCGGGACCTGCGGGAGCGTCCGGGGTTCAGAATGGAGGCATGTTGTTCATCGATCCGCCGCGCTGGCCGGCTCACGGGACCTGCTTCTCGCACCTGATCTCGGACACCTCCGTGGCGGAACTCCATTCCTTTGCGCGGGCAACCGGCATCCCGGAAAGGGCCTTCGACGGCGACCACTATGACGTGGCCGAGGCCCGCTACGAGGCGCTTGTCGCCGCCGGGGCCGTCCCCGTGGAAGGCAGGATCCTGGTCCGGAAGCTGATCGCCAGCGGACTGCGCATTCCGGCCCGGCGCCGCGGAAAAGCCCTCAAGATCCCGCTCCTGAACCGCTGGAACGAGGTCCTCCCCGGTCAGGACGCCCTCTTCCTGGACCTGCTGGACCGGTGGGGAGAGGAGCACCGCAAATACCACGACCGCACGCACCTGCTCGCCGTCCTTGAGGCGCTGGACCTGCTGGCGGAGCCGGCCGAACCGCCCCGCACTGTGCGGCTGGCCGCGTGGTTCCACGACGCCGTCTACCGCGGCATCGCCGGCCAGGATGAGGAGGAATCGGCCCGGCTGGCCGAGGAACGGCTGGGGCACGCCGGGCTGCCCGCGCAGGAGGCCGCAGAGGTCGCGCGACTGGTGCGGCTGACCGCCGACCACCGGCCCGGGCCGGGCGACGAGGACGGCGCTCTGCTCAGCGACGCCGACCTCTCCGTGCTGGGTGCGGAGCCCGACGCCTACGCCCGGTACGTGGCGGCGGTGCGGGAAGATTTCGCGCACATCGGCGACGCCGATTTCGCCGCCGGACGCGCCGCCGTCGTCCGTCAGCTTCTTAGGCTTGATCCGCTCTTCCACACCGCTCAAGCGCGCCGGCTCTGGCTCGAAGCAGCGCGCCGCAATCTGCAGGGTGAACTGGTGTAAGACGAGGTCTCAGGCTGCCGCCTTGAGGTGCTCGGCCAGCCGCTCGAATGATTCCTGCCAGCCCGCCGCGTGGGAGTCACGGCTCTCGGCGGACTCAAACGGACCCTGACTGAACGTCATCCGGGTGCCGCCGTCGAGCTCCTCCAGTTGGAACGTCACCTCGGTTTCAAAGCCGCGCGTACCGTCGGGCTTATCCCAGGCGTGGGTGAAAACGAAGAGATTCGGCGGTTCCACGTCGGTATGGACACCGCTCCACCACAGCTGCTCACCGGTACCGTCCCGGACCATGCAGGCGCGGTACAGGCCGCCGATCTCCAGATCCGTATCGATGGTTTCGCGCGGAACATGGAAGCCGTGCGGACCCCACCAGTCCGGGGCCTCGTCCGGGTCGGTCAGGGCGCCCCAGACTGCATTGATCGGGGCACTGAACTCACGGACGATCTCCAGGATGAACTCTCCGTCCACCGGTTCCCCTGCAGCCATTTCGTCTCCTTCGCCTTCCTTAGCCCTGCTCTCTTTCGGTGTACTCCGCCGTCAGCTACCGTGAGCCCTTTTGATAAGGGGTCACGAACGGGGTGTTGCTGGGAATGATCTGTTTGCCGAGCGGCATCAGGGACACCGGGATGAGTTTGAGGTTCGCGATGGCCAGCGGAATGCCGATAATCGTGACCGCCATGGCGGCAGCGGTGACCACGTGTCCGATCGCAATCCAGATGCCGGCCACCAGCAACCAGATGACGTTCCCCAGGAGAACAAACAGGCCGGTGCTTCCCGGCCGGTCGACGACGGTCCGGCCGAAGGGCCAGAACGCGTAGGCGGCAATCCGGAAGGACGCGAGGCCCCACGGGATGGTGACCACGAGCAGGCAGCAGATGACGCCGGCCACGAAGTATCCGAACGCAAGCCACAGCCCGCCAAACAGGAGCCAGATGATATTCAGGAGTGTCTTCATTCCCTCATTCTCCTTCAGGAGGCATCCTGCTTGACCATGGCCGCCTCCACGTGGATTTTGACTTTGTCGCTGACGAGCAGGCCGCCGGCTTCCAGCGCCGCGTTCCAGGTCAGGCCGAAGTCCTTGCGGCTGATGTCAGTCTCGGCGCTGAATCCGGCCCTTGTTGCGCCGAAGGGGTCCACGGCGACGCCGGTAAACTCGACTTCCAGCTCCACGGATTTGGTGACGTCGCGGATCGTCAGCTGCCCGGTCAGGACGTAGTCGTCACCGCTACCCCGGATCCCGGTGGCCTGGAACGTCATTTCGGGGTATTTTTCGACGTCGAAGAAGTCCGGGCCGCGGACGTGGGCGTCCCGGTTAGCATCGCCGGAGTCGAAGCTGGCCGTCTTAACAGCGGCCTTGAGGCTGGCCTCAGTCAGTGAGTTCCGCACCCTAGCCTCCGCGGAGGCCTCGTTGAACCGGCCCCGCACCTTGCTGATACCGGCATGGCGGACGCTGAAGCCGATCTCGCTGTGTGACATATCCAGCGTCCAGACGCCGGGAGTCAGGCCTTCGGGAAGAGTCACAGCGGTCTCCTTAGTGCAAGCGGACATTTCGGCCGGCCGGAATGGACCGGCGCATCCCCCACGATGCATGCTAGCGAGCCAGCCAGCCCCGGGCTAGGGCCGTCCGCTACCCGGCGCCGGAAACCACTCTGGCCTTCACCGGAACCCCGGATTAGTCTGGCCAGTAATGCGGGCGGCGAGGACCACGACCCGGCCCGGCACACTGACTGATACTGACTCGACACACTGATCTGAGGGTGACATGGCCGGAACCAACCGAAAACGCCGCAGGTCCGGGCTGGGCGCCGTGATGATGAGCCTTGGCCTGGCAATGAGTGCCTGCGTGCCGGGCCCGCCGGATCCATCGCCCACCCCTCCGACACCGCCGGCCACGTCCACACCGGCACCCGATGCGTCGGTCCACTTCACGGCCCAGGGCGACATCAGTATGGGCAATGGCGCCCGGAAAGTTCTCGACGTCATCGCCGACCTCAAACCGGACCTGAACCTGGCGTTGGGAGACTTAAGCTACAAGGCCGGCGCGGAGCAGGATTTCTGCGACATGGTCACGGAAAAACTGGGGACGGAGCTGCCCTACCAACTGCTCACCGGGAATCATGAGAGCGATGGCCGGGACGGAGAAATCGAGAAGTTCACGCGTTGCCTGCCCAACAAACTTCCCGGCCTGGAAGGCGAATACGGCGTTCAGTGGCGTGTGGATGTCCCCGCGGAGAACCCGGTGGTGCGTTTCATCATGGTCTCGCCGGGCATCAAGTTTCCACAGGGCACGCTGGATTACTCGCCGGGCAGCGAGCGGTGGCGCTGGACCGAGTCCGCAATCGACGAGGCCAAAGCGCTCAAGATCCCCTGGACGGTCGTCGGCATGCATGTGCCCTGCCTGAGTATCGGCAATTACGACTGCCTTGCAGGCCGCGAGTTCACTAACATGCTCATCGAGAAGCAGGTGGATCTGGTGTTGTCCGGCCACGACCACGTCTATCAGCGCACGCACCAGCTGGGCGTCGGAACCCAGTGCCCCCGGCTCGAGCCCGCCGGTTTCTCGCAGGGCTGCCTGGCTGACATCGACGACTCCATGGCGCAGGGCTCGGGGACGGTCTTCGTCACTGTAGGAGTCGGCGGGGTCGGCTTCTACCCCATCCACAACGACGACCCGGAGGCCGGCTACTTCGCGGCAGCCGCAGGCAAGAACCAGAACCCGGCATTCGGGACCCTGGACGTGACCGCAACGCCGGGCGAACTGAAGGCGCGGTTCGTACCGGCCGAAGGTTACAGCTTCACCGATTCCTTCGCGTTGCAGCGCAAGTAAGCCCGGTCGCAGAGCGTGCAGGTAGCCGGCGGCGGTCTCAGGCCGGAACCCAGATGCTTATCCAGTCCAGGGACACATGACCCTGGGTTTCCGGCAGAGGGCAGTTCGGCACCGGCAGGCAGGACTCGGTCTGGAGGATGAAGTGCATCGGCACCGTCGGCGGGGCCGTCGTGCTGGCACCAAGGGATTTTCCGTCCAGGTAGAACTCGACCCGGTCCGGGGTCCACTCCATCGTGGCCACGTGCCAGGACGTGAAGGCCTGGTCCGAGTCGAATTTCTCGAAGGCGTCGGCGCCGTCTTTCTCATAGTGCGCCGCACCGTAAATGATCTTCGCCAGATCGCCTTCGGGGAAGTCAATCTCGCCGTCCCGCGGCCACACGCCGCTGTCCGGCCAGAGGAGCCACGCTGTCTTGAATCCTGCGAGTGAATCGGCCCGGAAGCGCACTGAATAGCGGCCGTAGAGCAGGCTATTGTCACGGGGCGGGTTACTGCTTGCGTTCGGAATCTTGGGAGTTGGGGCAGCCCCCATGGAAACGCCGTTCTCCGTGTGCAGGAACCAGTCCAGGGCCCCGTTGGTGACGCTCAGCACCTTCGAAGGGTAGTAGCCCGAATTTGTTCCGCCGATCTGCGCCGCCGTGTCCGGCGTTCCGTCTTTGTAGCCGGCGCTCCACCGCTCCTGATAGAGCGGACCGGGAAAACCACCGAGCGGGACGTCCCCCGCAGAGAAATCCTCTTCGAACACGTGCTTCCAGCCGGGCAGGTCCCCCGTGGGGCTCGTATCGGTGGTGCGCACCGGGGACGGCTCGGGGGTCGGTTCCCTAGGTGCGGAACCGGGCGAGGCGGAAAACGACGTGAACAGGGGCCGCCCACCGTCCTGGGCTGCGGGCGCCGACCCGCAACCGACAAGCACCAAGACAAGGGCCGATGCGAGGATGTGCCGGGTTTTCGGGAGGTGCCGGCCGTGGATTCGGGCAGTCCTCCCGGTGACTGGGGTCTGCATGCGGCCAGTCTTGCACGGACCAATCGGGGCGATCAACCGTTTCCATCCCCGGGCCAGAGCATGACTCCGGTGACGAAACGACGCCGGCCGGGAACCAGGCCGGGGCCCGTTTGTGGCTTCAAGCTCCTTCAAGGTTTACGCAAGGTGACGGGCAGAAAATATGGACCTGGGGTATTTCACTAAGTTGCCAACAACTGGAGCGGCAGCATCGGGTCTACTTCCCAGACATGAGGGGTCGGGAAGTCGCTGCGGTTGGGGGCGAGAAGACTACGTCATCGAGTGGTGAGGCCAGTGTCTGTACCGAATCTCAAAGCCAATGTGCGCCCTCAGGTTGCACCTCCGCCCGCCAACCCATCCGTCAGCGTTGTTATCCCCACGCTGAACGAGGCCATGAATCTGCCGTGGGTCCTCCGACGCATGCCGTCCTATGTCGATGAGGTGGTGATCGTCGACGGCCGCTCGTTGGACGCCACCGTGGACGTGGCGCGGGCTCTGCGTCTGGACGTCGTTGTCGTCGCCGAGCCCCGTCCCGGGAAAGGCAACGCGATCCGTGCCGGCTTCGCCGCGGCAACGGGCGACATCATTGTCATGCTGGACGGCGACGGGAGCATGGATCCGCAGGAGATCGGCTGGCTGGTCACCCCCCTCCAGCACGACTACGACTTCGTCAAAGGTTCCCGCTACGTGACCGGCGGCGGATCGGATGACCTGACCTGGCTGCGCAGCAGCGGCAACAAGGCGCTGACCGGTCTGGCCAACGCCGTGCTGCACAGCAACTACTCGGACCTGTGTTACGGGTACATCGCGCTGCGGCGGGAATGTGTCGACATTCTTGAACTGAAGTCCGACGGCTTCGAGATCGAAACCGAACTGATTGTGCGGGCGGCCCGGGCGGGGCTGAGGATCGCAGAAGTACCCAGCCACGAACTCTGCCGCATTTCCGGGCAATCGAACCTTCACACGTTCCGGGACGGGTGGCGGGTTCTGCGGACCCTGGCCCGGGAACGGATCAGCTGGGAGGCACCGACGGCCGGCGGCCGCCCTGAGGCGCTCCGGCGCGTGAAATACAGGTACCCCGACGCAACCTATCCCCACGTGCCGACCGATCCCCAGAGCGTCCTGGGCGTTCAGGTAGGTGACTAAAATGTCGGATTCAGGATCGTCGGCGTCGGTGGTGATCTGCTCCTACTCCGAGGAACGGTGGGATGTCCTGATGGGCGCCCTTGAGTCGGTCCGCGCGCAAACACTGGCACCCAAGCAGACGATCATCGTCGTTGACTACAACGTGGAACTGTACAAAAGGCTCATCTTCACCGTCTCCGATGCAGTGATCGTCGAGAACAGCGGGCCAAAAGGGTTATCCGGCGCCCGCAACACCGGCGTCGGCGTGGCCAACGCCGAGATCGTGGCTTTCCTCGACGACGACGCCGAAGCGGCGCCGGACTGGCTCGAACGCCTTGTCACCCTGTATGACGACAACGACGTCCTGGCGGTGGGGGGCCGTGTCGAACCCCTGTGGGAATCCGGACGGCCGGGCCACTTCGCCGGCGAGCTCGACTGGATTGTCGGGTGCACCTACCGCGGCATGCCGAAGGTCGCCACCGAGGTCCGCAACGTGATCGGGGCGAACATGTCCTTCCGCGCCGACGTACTGGACCGGGTGGGCGGTTTCAACACCGCGCTGGGGCGCCAGGACACCCTGCCCCTCGGCTGCGAAGAGACCGAACTGTGTATACGTGCCGTACTCGGCGCGCCCGGCACCCGCATTGTCTACGAGCCGGCTGCCTTGGTGACCCACCATGTCCCGACGAAGCGCGGGACCCTGCGCTATATGCTCTCGCGCTCCTGGTCGGAGGGTATTTCCAAGGCTCAGGTCAGCCGGATCGTCGGGCACAAGCGGGCCCTCGGCCCCGAACGGCGCTACGTGCGCCAGATCCTGCCCCGGGCCGTGTTCGCCGGCATCCGCGCCGGCATCCAAAACGGGGAGCCGGCTGGAATCGGCCGGGCAGCAGTCATCGTCGCAGTTCTGGCCACAACCGCAGCCGGTTATGTGCGCGGACGGCGCCTGCCTCCGGCCGCCGCGCCGGTCACGCCCAGTCCGGCCCCGGCGGACGAGGCGTGGCGAGACGTCCAGTGAAATCGGCCGGCGATGTCCTCTCGGATCCGGCGGCGGCACCAACCCTAGGAAGGATCGGCAATGAGCCAGTTTGAACGTGACGTGAAACAGCCGACCGGAGCGTCGGTCGGTGCTAGTTTCGACGTCCATGGCATCGTAGGCATCGACGTTGAACCCGGTACGCCGGGCGAGTCGCAACTGCGTGACATGATGGCCCCGTTCCTCGGCGCCTCCAGTGCCTCGAAGCGGATTACGATCGGCGGGAAGTTCTCCCCGGCCTCCCATCAGTCCCGCGCCGAAGATGCCTACCGGTTCACCGCTGACTCGTTATACATCCCGGCAGACCGCGTGCAGATTCTCGAGACGGCCGACGGCTACCGGATCGAAGGCACAGGCGAGCTGTTGACCTCGGTGATTCCCTTGCTGGACCGGCTCTGCGTCGGCGAGGAAACAGCGATGATCCACGCCGCCGTCGTCGACTTCAAAGGTTCCGGCGTCCTGCTGCCGGCCTGGGGCGGAGTCGGAAAAACCAGCACCGTGGCAAAGCTCGTGGCCATGCCCGACGTGCGGTTCATGGCTGATGACTGGGCCTTCATGGGCGCCGGCGGCATGCTGATGGGCTACGCGAAGCCAATGTTCATCAAGCCGCATCACCGCGCCATCTACCCGAACCTGTTTCAGGGCACGCGGAAGCCCCTGGCCCCCGGCTTCCTCACCAACCCTGTCGCCCAGCTCGCGACCGCCGTGCATCCGATCATCGTCCGGTACCCGAAGACCGCGGCGTTCACGCGGCGCTGGTCGCCGGAGCACCGGATGGTGCATCCCGAGGAGGTTTTCGGGCAAAGCCGGATCTCGTCCGCTGCACCCGTCCAGCTCGCCATGTTCCTGGAGCGTTATGACGGGTCCGAGGCCCGCCTTGAGGGGCGGAGCACGGACTGGATGACGTCGCGGATCATCGGCAACTTCCACTCCGAGCTCCCGATGGTGTCACGGCGGCTCGTTGAAGCGCTTGGCGCCACGAGCCTTGTACCGCTGGAAGAGCACTTCGGTGAGAAGGCGGCTGTGGTGCGGCGGGCCCTCGAAGACGTTCCGTGCTCGTTGCTGCGGCTCCCTGCCTCCTGGTCCGCCGATCAGGCCTCCGATTTCGTCGCCAACATGGTCCGCTCCAAGCTCGACGTGTGAGGTGAAGCAGCGTGCGTGATCTCAAGGTTTCGGTGGTCGTTCCGGCGCGCAATGCTGCAGCATGGCTGGGGGAATGCCTGGAATCTATCCACAGCCAGCATCCCCACGAGATCATCGTGATCGATGGCTGCTCCACGGACGATACCGCCGAAATTGCCCGGTCCTTCGGCGCTCGCGTCATCTCCGACGAGGGCAACGGCCTCCCGGCCGCACGGATGCTGGGGGCCAGGACTGCCGAAAGCGATGTCATTGCCCTGATCGACGCCGACGTCGTCCTTCCGCCCGGCAGTCTGGGCCGGCTGCTGGCGGAATTCGAGGCGGGCGCGTATGACGGGCTGCAGTTCGGGCTGGCCAGCGAATCGGACGGTCCCGGCTATTGGGGCAAGGCCCTCGCCTGGCATCACAACCACAGCCGGGTCCGCACATGGTTCGGCGTCTGCGCGACGCTCATGCGCCGCGACGTTCTCCTGTCGGTGGGATTTGACGACAACTTCCGCTCCGGTGAAGACATCGAGCTCAGGATCCGGTTGGACGAAGCCGGATACCGGATCGGAGTCTCGGACTCTACCCTGGTGCGGCACCGGTTCGACGACACCTTCGACGCAGCAAAGGACCAGTGGGTCCAGGATGGCGCCGGTATGGCCCGGACCATCCGCAAACACCCCGCCCGGGCGGGCTGGCTGCTGGTGCTTCCGTTCCTTGCCACCATCCGGGGTGCAGGCATGTCCCTCGCGCGCGCCCCGCGTTTTTTGCCCTACTGGGCCGGATTCCTCGTCTACAACTACCGTTCGATGCTCGGCGAGATCATGCGGCCCGCGAACCGTCCACTTTCGCTCGGCGGAAATGCGGCCTGGCTGACCGCCGCCCGGGTCGCACCCATGGTGACGGGCTTCCTGTTCTGGGCGCTGGCGGCGCTCATGCTGCCGCCCGAGCAGATCGGGCTGGCGTCCGCGGTGGTCTCAGCCGCCCTCCTGACCGTCCAGTTGGGAATGATGGGTATTGGAACAGCCACCCTGACGCTGCTTCCCGCGGAAAAAAACAACGGCAGACGGCTGATTGCAACCAGCCTGTTCATGGTGGCGGCCTTTACCCTCATTGCGGCCGGAGCACTGGCCGCCATCACCTTGGCCGCCGGTTCCGGAGTCGGCCAGGCCTGGAACGACCCCGTGGTCACGCTGCTGTTCTTCGCCACCGCGCTCCTGGCCGCCAGCGCGTACCAGCTGGACCATATCGGCGTCGCCCAGGAGCGCGCGGACCGGACGCTGGTACGGAGCATTGCCCAGAGCCTGGTGCAGCTGGCGTTCCTGGCCGCCGCCCTTGCAGTGGGCCTCCACAGCCTGCCCGTGATCGTCGGTGCGGTTGCCGCCGGAGCCCTGGCCAGCGTCCTTACCGGCTTGCGGCAGCTCCGGAGAGCCGGAGCCTCCCCGGACTGGCGGCAGGGATTGCGGACGGGCAAAGCCGTGAAGCTCATGAGGCCCGGCCTGCCCAACCACGTACTCATGCTGGCCGACCGCGCACCCGGCTACCTGCTCCCGTTGATTGTCGCCGCCACCCTGGGCGCCTCGTCGACGGCAGCCTGGTACATCGTATGGATGATGGCCTCGGCGGTCTTCTTCGTGCCTCAGTCGGCCGGGTTTACCCTCCAGACCGCACTGGCCGGGACGCGGTCCAGACCAGGGCTGGTCGCCTCGGCACTGCGCGTCAGCCTCCTGCTGACCTTGCTCGCCGGCGGGATGCTCCTCCTGCTCGGCCCGTTCCTGCTGCGCTTCCTCGGCGACAAGTACGCAACCGCGGCAGTCCTCCTGCCGGTGCTGGTCCCGGCGCTGCTTCTGAGCTGTGTCACCCAGGTCTACTACGGGCTGTGCAGGGCCCGGGGCCGCCTGGTCGAATCCACGGCCGTCGCCATACTGGCTGCCGTCCTTGTCGTCGCCCCGGCGGCGGCTGTAGCCGAACAGTACGGGCTCACCGGGGTGTCAGTGCTCTGGGCAGCCGCGCAGGCCGTCGCCGCCGCAATAGCAGCCTGGCGCCTCTACACACTGACCCGGACACGCCCCGCGGCCGCCACCGGCGGTTCGCATGCGGCGGCCCGACATCAGCCGACGTGAATCGAGAACCAATGAGTCGCGAAACAACATCCACTCTTCCCGGGCACGGCGCCCACGCCGGGCCGGGTCGTTTCCGGCACGGCTCCGCCAAGCCGCCCACCGACCGCAATCTGGGCCTCACTCCCGCCTGGCACGTCAACGCACTCGCGGCCATGGGTGCCGCGGCGCTCGGACTGGGCATCTGGGGCATGACCCTTGTGAACCCGCTGCAGATCGACGGTGCGGGGCTGATCCGGATTTTGCCGCCCCTGTATTACATAGCGCTCGTACTGAGCCTCGTGGCATTTGTGGGGTCCCTCACTCTCCGTCACTTCAACCCGGCGCTGCTCACGTGGCAGATGATTGTCACCGTGGTCGTCGTCCATGGCGCGGACCCGATCATTCATGGACTGCCCCGGATGGAGGCAAGCTTCCGGCATCTGGGCATCGCCGATGCCATCACACGGTCCGGCCAGCTCAATCCGGGGCTGGACGCCTACTTCAACTGGCCAGGCTTTTTCAGTACCTTGGGAATGCTCTCGGGCGCGTCCGGGGTCGACGACCTCTCGGGCGTCGCCACGTGGGCGCCCCTCGGAGTCAACCTCCTGCTGATGGCACCGCTCCTGGCATTGGCCCTCCGGTTGACGGCCAATTCGCGGCAAGCCTGGGCGGCCGTGTGGGTCTTCTATCTCAGCAGCTGGGTCGGACAGGATTATCTGTCCCCGCAGGCATTCGCCTTCATACTCATGGTCGCTCTGTTCGCGTGCCTGCTCAGCGCCTTCAGCGGCTGGGCCTGGCCGACCGGCAGCAACCGGTTTACCGTCAAGGTGGCCAACATCGTCGGCAATCTGGACGTAGCGGTACCCCGCCGGGGGCTGATCGAGCTTTCACGGCGGGACACGATCATCCTGACGGTCGTCTGCGGGCTGATCCTCCTGGCCATGACCGCATCCCACCAACTCACTCCTTTTGCCTCGATACCGATCATCGCAGCGTTGCTTCTGACCGGCCGCCTGCGCTCCCGTATCCTGCCCGCGCTCGCGCTTCTGCTGCCCGTGCTCTGGCTGTTGTTCCCGGCGTCGACATACCTCCAGGGTCACTTCGGTCAACTCTTCGGGTCCTTCGGGGACATCGGCGCGCACACCTTGGGAGCCTTGAATTCCCGGGTGTCGGGCAGCGATGCACACGTGTTCGTCGTCTACACCCGGATGGCCGAGGTGGCCGTGGTCTGGATTCTCGCGGCGATCGGTGCGTTCGCCGGGCACCGCCGGAAGGCCCCGTGGCTTGCCGCCGCGGCCGGAGCACTCGCTCCGCTGATTCTGGTCGTCGCGCAGCCCTACGGCGGGGAACTGCTGCTCCGGCTGTACCTCTTCAGCCTGCCGTTCGCGGCGTGTCTTGCAGTGCTCCCGCTCGTCTCGGACCGGCCCACCGGGCTGGATATGCGGCGTGCTCTCAGTCTGCTGCTGATGGGCTCCGTCCTGGCGACGGCCACCATCGTCTCGCGGTACGGAAACGACGGTATGGAAAGCTTTAATACCGACGAACTGGAAGTGGTCAACGAGCTCTACGCGACGGCTCCCACGGGGTCGATTCTCATCGAGGCGGTCCGCAATACGCCGTGGAAGTTCCAGAACTATGCGGACTACGACTACCGGTCGCTTACGACGGCGGATCCCGCCACCGCGGCTTCTTCACTCACGTGTAGCGCGGCCAATCAAATCGCTGCAAAACAAGGCGCATATGTGATCATCACCGAAAGTCAACTACAGGCAGCCGACCTGCGAGGCACCTTCCCCGTCGCCGACCTTCAGCGTTTCATGGTGGAGTGCGGCAACAGCCCGGGGTGGACGAAGACCTACGAAAACGCCGGCGGCGTGATATTCAAGATAGAAGGAGCCGGGAATGGCAAATGAACGTAGCTACGTGACTTATGCGACGGCTGCTGTCGCCGTCGCCGCCGTACCACTCTCACTCGTCGGCCCCGGCGGCCTGCGTCTGGCAGTGATCGGCCTCCTAATGCTGGCGGGCCCTGGAACGGCGCTGGTTCTCCTGCTCCGCCTGGATCCGCCGCGTTCCATGCAGGCGACCGGGGCGCTGCCGCTCAGCATCGCCATAGCGATCGCGTTCAGCCTGGCGATGTCGACACTCGTCGCGTCAGCCCTGATCTACGCAGGTCTCTGGTCGCCGCCGCTGGGAGTGGCCATCCTCTCCATCGCGACGCTCGGCCTCCTCGGGTTCGAACTTCAAAGGTCTGGCCAATGGCCCGCCCGCGCACTGGTGCGCACAAAATAGTCGTCCTTCCGGTGGCTCGCGCCACCGCCCCGCACTCGCGAGCCGCGACGTGCCGTCCGTTACAGCCCGGTAAGCATCACCGCCGTGCACTCGTGATCGCGACCGCAACCAGCTTTCGCTTGCTGGTAAGGCACCGGTCATCCAACTCGTGCAACCGGCCCACGGGAAACCGCCGGGCCGATTGTCAACGGGTGGGGTCCTTTTAAGGAAGTCGATACAACCACGGAGAACAACATCAATGCGCAAAATCAAAGTACTCAGCACTGCAGGGACGGTTGGCCTGCTCGTGGCCAGCACCCTGGTTTTTGGTTCCGCTCAGGCGGGTTCGGCAGCAACCTGCAAACCGGGAACGGCAGCACCCACGAATTCCTTTCCCGGCACGGTGGCAGTAGCCACCAACTTTGAATCAAACAGTCTGAGTCCCCTCACCCCCAAGGTGGCCGGGACCGGAACTGCGGGGATTTCCAGTGCATCGTCCAAGAGCCCGTCCTGCTCGGCGAAGCTCCACGTCACGGACGATGCCGGCTCGCTCGCAAACCTGTCATCACCGGCACTTCCCTCGACCACCAAGACCGCGTACGCCGATGGCTGGTTCAATATCGCCGTCGCCGGCGTGGCCGGCAACGATGTCCCCTATTTCCGCTTCTTCTCCGGCGCCACACGGATCGCTGATGTCTACCGGTACAACAGCAACGGACAGCTGTGGTTGCGGGTCACGTCGCCGACCGGGGGTTTCGTCTATACCAAGCTCGTGTCCGGCAACATCTCGTTGAACGCGTGGCACCACGTCTCCATGCGTGTGTCCACCCGCGGCAATTCATCCGTGGTCCAGGTCTGGTTCGACGGCGCCCAGAAATACTCCAGCTACTCCGTCAAGATGGCGGGAACCAACATCACCAAGGTCCAACTGGGGGCCGAACATAACCGCCAGAAGGGTGACGAGTACATTGACGACGTCGTCATCAAGCACAGAACAAGCTGACCGCAGCGAGTAGCGCGCAAGGGCGGGAGGAGCGCCCCTGCAGCGCTGCGGCTGCGGCGCAGGAACCTTGGCCGCCATGGCGGCCAAGGTTCACAAGGACGGGCGGCGCCGGGCTCAACCCACGGCGCCGCCCTCCTGCATGACCGCTGGGGGTCCCGCCGCCGGTCCACCCTTTTCTATCCGGATGTCCTGGCGGCGCGCACGAACGCACCGATCCGTGCAAGGTCCTTGACCCCGCGGGACGACTCGACACCGGAGGAGACATCCACGCCCCACGCGGCTGCTTCTCCCGCCGCACGGGCGACGTTGTCCGGATCGAGTCCCCCGGCCAGGAGCCAGCGCCTGCCCGAAAGCCCTCTGGACCGCACCGAAGCGTAGTCCCAGGCCTCACCGGAGCCGGGGACGGCGGCGTCGATCAGCAGCAGGTCCTCGCCCCAGTCGGCGAAATCTTCGGCCCCGGCGGACATGGTGATGGCACGGATGACTTTCATGCCGGCATCCTGGACGGCCCTGATGTCGTCCGGGGTGCGGTCCCCGTGGAGCTGGACCCAGCCGAGACCCGCCGTCCGCGCGAGTCCGACGGCGGTGCCCGCCGGTTCATCCCGGAAGACCCCCACCGCTGTGACGCCGGCGGGAACGGCCGGAAGGAGATCCCGGACCTGGGCCGGCGAGACTTCGCGGGGGCTGCGGGTCAGGACGAAACCGACGGCGTCAGCACCGGCCTCGACCGCGGTCCGAACGGACTCGGGCGTGCTGAGACCGCACACTTTGACGAACATTGGGCTCCTTTTACTGCGGTTGGTTCCTTTGACGGTAGCAAAGCCGGATCGCCGGGTAGCGGCCGGTTCCGTCACCGGTCGCGCCGTCAGGCGGGCCGGTCACCGCCGGAGGCCACTGCCCGTCCTGCATCCGGCGGCTAGGCTGGGGCCATGGAAATTATCCGCTATGCCGAGTTGAAAGCCCAGCCGTGGCGCAATGGCGGTGGCGTGACCCGGGAGCTGCGCCGCCATCCCGTCCGGAGCGGGACGGGCGACGACTGGGACTGGCGGGTGAGCATTGCCGACGTCTCCAAAGCCGGCGGCTTCTCCGCGTTCCCCGGCATGGACCGTGTGCTGACCGTGATCGACGGCGAGCTGCTCCTGCTCAACGTCGACGGCGCTGAGCACCCCTTGGAGAAGTACCGGCCATTCAGGTTTCCGGGAGACGCGGAGTCTGCCGGGGCTCTGCCCACCGGCGACATCCGCGCCCTCAACGTCGTCACCCGCACCGGCGCCTTCAAGGGATACACGTCCATCATCGAGCTCTCCAAAAAGCGCGCTCATCCGGTGTTCGGGGGACAATTAGGCATCCTTCTGCAAGGTCAGGCAACCGCAGGCATTGATGCCGGCGCCGACGACGGCCCTGCCACCGGCCACGCCGGCGCCCGCGCTGAGCTCGGCCGTTACGACGCAGTGGTCGGCTCGGACAGCTCAACGCCGGAAATCCTGGGCCGCGGCTTCCTGGCTGTCGTCTCCGTTGACGGGATAGCAGACCGCGGAGCTGACCAGCCCGGCTGATCCGGCACTAGGTCAACGTTGCCCTTCGTTGCTAGTCTGGATGGCAAGGCCCCGTCAGGGGGCCTCCGGACGACGGTTCAGTACCCGGAAAGCGACAAGACTGGCCAAGGAGCCGCTATGCCCTGGGTTGTCCTCATTCTCTCCGGTGCCCTGGAGGCCGTATGGGCAGCAGCGCTGCACCGCACCGCTCAGGCGACGGGCCGGCGCCGTATTGCCCCGGCCGGTGTGTTCGTCGCCGCCGTGCTCGCCAGCATGGGTGGCCTCGCGATAGCGATGCAGTCCATCCCCACGGGTACCGCGTATGCCGTCTGGGTCGGCGTCGGCGTCGTCCTGACTTCCGTGTATGCCATGGCCGCCCGGATTGAACGCGCGACGGTGGCGCGGATTCTGCTTCTCGCCGGGATCGCCGTCGGCGTGGCCGGGTTGAAGGTGGTCGCGTGAGCTCGAAGTCCACGCCCGCCGCAGCCGCGAAGTCCGGCACCGCCTGGGTCCTTCTGCTGGGTTCTGCGGTCCTCGAAGCCGTCTGGGCCACCGCCCTGGGCTGGTCAGACGGGTTCACCCGCCCGCTCCCGACGCTCGTATTCGCCGTCACCGCCATCCTCAGCATGGTGGGCCTGGGCCTTGCCGTGAAAACCATCCCCCTCGGCACGGCCTATGCCATTTGGGTGGGGATCGGCGCAGCGTTGACGGTCGGATGGGCGCTGATTACCGGCGTCGAATCCGCGAGTCCGCTCAAACTGCTTTTCCTCGCGGGGATCGTGGGCTGCGCCGTCGGGCTGAAACTGCTCCCGGCCGGCCGCGGTCAGAGCCCGGGAAACCAGGCCCCGGTACAGTCCGGGGGAACGGCAGCCAGCCACGAACGGAGAGTCCCATGACTCCAGCAATGCCGGTCCGGCTTGGCGACGGCCTGACGGTCAGTCCCCTCGGCCTGGGAGGGATGGCACTGACCCCCGTCTACGGTGATGTTGATCCGGCCGAGGCGCTGCGGACGTTGCACCACGCAGTGGATGCCGGCGTCAGCTTCATTGACACGGCGGACGTCTACGGCGGGGGCAGTAACGAGGAGCTGATCGGCCGGCTGCTGGAAACGCGGCGCGGCGAGGTGCAGCTGGCGACCAAGTTCGGGCTGGTGGGCACGCCCGCGGCAGGCTACACGGACATCCGGGGCGACGCAGGGTACGTGCAGCAAGCCGTGGACCGCAGCCTGCAACGGCTGGGCACTGACACTATCGATCTCTACTACCTGCACCGCCGCGACCTCCGCGTTCCGATTGTGGAAACCGTGGAGGCCATGGCAGAGCTGGTGAGACAGGGAAAAGTGCGGCATCTTGGGCTGTCCGAAGTGACAGCCGCAGAACTCCGCGAAGCCTGCAGCGTCCACCCGATTGCGGCGGTCCAGAGCGAATGGTCGATCTGGAGCCGCGATGTGGAGCGTAGCGTGGTCCCTGCGGCCGCTGCGCTCGGAGTCGGGTTCGTCCCCTATTCGCCACTGGGCCGGGGATTCCTCACCGGCACCGTTGATGCTTCCCAATTAGGCAGCAACGATTTCCGTCGTAATATTCCCCGTTTCGCCACGGCCGCCGCCGCAGCCAACCAAGGCGTGGTTGACGCCGTGCAGTCCGTGGCCGCAGAGCTTTCCGCCGCCGGGCCACCTGCCACGCCCGCCCAGGTGGCGCTTGGCTGGCTGCTGGCCAAAGGCCGGCAGCTTGGGCTGCCGGTCGTTCCCATTCCCGGCACCCGGAAGGCGCACAGGATTGATGAAAACCTCGGCGCCTTGGCGCTGACGTTCAGCGCAGCCCAGCTGGAAAGGCTCGACGCCGCCGCCGACGCCGTCGTCGGATCCCGCTCCGCGGATCCCGGCTGGGTATCCGAGGGCCGCGAATAGATGGTCCGTAGACTGGGCCCATGAATTCACTTATCAATTTGCGTGATATCACCATCCGCCGGATTTCAGTCAGCGAGATGGATAACAACGTGTATCTGCTCACGGCCCGCGAATCCGGGGCCCAACTACTGATCGATGCCGCCGATGATCTCCCCGCCATCCAGGGGATGCTGGAGGAGTCCGCCGCGGACACCGCGGCGGCGCCGGAGCTGGCGCTCATCGCCACCACCCACCAGCACTGGGACCACGTCCGTGCGCTCCCGGCGCTGGTGGCTGCGACGGGCGCCCGCACGGCGGCGGGCGCCGAGGACGCGCCGGAGCTGCCGGTGGAGGTTGATGTGCTGCTCGGTCACGGCGACGTCCGGCATTTCGACGGCTTCGACGTGACGGCAGTCCACCTGCGCGGCCACACTCCGGGCTCGGTCGCCTTCGTGTACCAGGACCCGGTCGGGCCCGCACACATCTTTTCCGGCGATTCGCTGTTCCCCGGCGGCGTCGGCAACACCGAACAGGATCCTGCGCGCTTCGACCAGCTGATCACGGATGTGAGCGAGCGGCTGTTCGATGCCTACCCTGATGAGACCGTGGTGCATCCGGGCCACGGCAAGCCGACGACCCTTGGCGCCGAACGGCCGCACCTGGCCGAGTGGCGGAAGCGGGGCTGGTAGCCGCACGACGGCTTCCATCCCGCGCTACGCAAAAAACCTGACGCTACGCAAACGCGCGGGCGCTACGCAAATTTGCGTAGCGCCCGCCCATTTCAGTAGCAGGAAGCTTTTTCCGCAGCGGAATCCGGGGCTTTAGCGGCTGCGGCGTTCGTTCGACGCCGGGGCGGAAGCGCGGCGGGGGCCGCTGCGCGCCGGACGGCCTTCGCCGGAGCGGCCGTTGCCGCCGCCTGCGTAGGAACCACCCGATGTGCCACCGGTGTTGGAGGACCAGACGGCGGTGTTGCCGCCGGACTTGGCCCCGGCGGCGCGCTGTCCGGTGGCCGGACGTCCGCTGCGCTGGCCGCCCGTCGAGGCACCGGCGGTTGCACCCGTCCGTGCGGAACCGGTGCGCGGGGCTCCGCCCGTGCGGGAGGCCCCGCCGCGGGTCGACGTGCCGCGGGAATCATTGCGCCCTTCCGAGCCGCGTCCGTCAGCACGTCCGTCGGATCCGCGGCCGGCGGCGGCGCGGCCACCAGCAGCCGGAACATCGTTCCGGTGTGTGCCGTAGGAAGTCGAGCGGGCGCGGACGCTGCGGCGTTCGGCGCGCTCGGCTTCCATCCGGTCCTCGTTCCGCTCGGTGACGCGCTCGGCGGCGTTGCGAGCAGCAGCCTGGCCTTCGTAGGCCACGGCACGGCGTTCGGCGCGCGGAAGATCGGTCCGGGGAGCCTCAGCGGAGACGCGTCCGCGTCCGCCGCGTCCGCCACGGCCACCCGCGGTGGGTGCCGCCTGGGTGGTGCGGCGTGCCCGCTTGCGCTCGGCGTTGGCACCGGTCGAGGTGCCACCGCCGTGCTGGCCGGCCTTGGCCGCCAGCAGCGCGGCGCGGGTCCGCGGATCGATCTTGTCCGCCATCTCGCCGACCAGTTCGGCGACCAGCGGTGAGTTGGCGGAGACCCGCTCGAAGTTAACCTCGACGCCGGCAGCCTTCATCAGCTTCTTGACGTCCGACTGCTGCTCGGGGAGCGTCAGCGTCACCACGGTGCCGTCCGAGCCGGCGCGTGCGGTACGGCCGGAACGGTGCAGGTACGCCTTGTGTTCGGTGGGCGGATCCACGTGGATGACCAGCTCGACGTCGTCGACGTGGACACCGCGGGCGGCAACGTCGGTGGCCACGAGGACCCGGACGTCACCGGAGGAGAACTCGGCCAGGTTACGGTCACGGGCGTTCTGCGACAGGTTGCCGTGGAGGTCGACGGCGGGGATGCCGGCGTCGGTCAGGGTCTTGGCGAGCTTGCGGGCGTGGTGCTTGGTGCGCATGAAGAGCACCCGGCGGCCGGCGCCCGAGGCGAGCTCGACGATCAGCTGCTTCTTGACCGTCTGGTCGTTGACGACGAGAACGTGGTGTTCCATGGTGGTCACCGCGGCCTGCGGGTCGTCCACGGAGTGGGTCAGCGGGTTGGAGAGGTAACGCTGCACGATCTTGTCCACACCGTTGTCCAGGGTGGCGGAGAAGAGCAGGCGCTGGCCCTGGCTGGGCGTCATGTCCATGAGCTTCTTGACGACCGGGAGGAAGCCGAGGTCGGCCATGTGGTCGGCCTCGTCCAGGACGGTGATTTCGACGGCTTCAAGGGTCAGGATGCGCTGGCGGATCAGGTCCTCGAGGCGGCCGGGGCAGGCGATGATGATATCGACGCCGGCGCGCAGGGCCTTTTCCTGCCGGGCCTGGGAGATGCCGCCGTAGATCACCGTGGTGTTCAGGCCGGCGGCCTTGGCCAGCGGCTCGATGGTCGCGTTGATCTGGGTCGCCAGTTCACGGGTCGGAGCGAGGACCAGGCCCATGGGTCGGCCCGGCTTGCGGAAGTGCGCGGCTTCCCGCTCGGCGAGGCGGGCCACCAGCGGGATGGCGAAGGCGATGGTCTTGCCGGAGCCGGTTCGGCCGCGGCCAAGGACGTCGCGTCCGGCCAGCGTGTCCGGCAGGGTCTTGACCTGGATGGGGAACGGGGTTTCGATCCCCTGTGCGGTGAGGGTGTCGGCGAGGGCCTTGGGCGTGCCGAGGGCAGCAAACGTAGTCATAAGTTTCAAAGGTCTTTCAGGCGGTATCCGTGCGGATATCGGCCCCGGTGCCGGTTGGCCCCGGGGTTCGCCGAAGAAAAGTCAGGTGATCAACCGGGCTGCCACGCACCTTGCGGTAGCGGCGGCCGGGACCAAATAGAACGCGTTCATCGACGCAGGATGTACCTCTCACATGAAAAAACCCACTTCCGCAACGGATTCCTGGTGGAATCCAGCGGGGCGCCGAGGGACGAACGGAAACTCATCAATCGGGGCCATAGTGGGCATCACTGCACATCAAGTTCCCTCAGTCTATCATCGCGGCGTCACTGCGCCGCGCCCGCGACGTTCAGCACCTCATGGGGGCGGTGACGCCGGGCTCCTGGAACAGCGGCATACACGAAGCCCTCTGGGTGGCCGCGGCGGCCGCGTCTGTTGTTCCGCCAGCCGTCATCACCCTGGTAGCGACCGTTCCGGTCCCGCCTGCGCGGAGCCCCGTGTGGAGCCCTGCGTCAGTCGCGCGCAGGATATCCAGTGCCTCAGGATCGACCAGGCGTCGTGTCCCGTTTTTGGAGTCCGTGATCCAGAAGAGTTCCGCGGAGGGGACGATCCGGGTCACCCTGCCGCGGTGGAGGAGCCGCCCGCGGTGCCAGGCTTCAATTTCTTCCCCGACCGAAAGTTCCGAACAGACGGTAATCCGCTGTACTCCCGCTACATTCATGATCAGTGCCTTTCCTCAGCGCCATCGTGATGTCCTTAGCCTCCACCCGGGAGGTTTCGGCCGTATTTCCGTCCGGTGATTTTCACGTGACTGTGGCGTAGCGGCCCCGGCCGGAGACTGCAATGATGTGCTGAAAAGATTGGAGCCAGCCATGAAAGAACCCCAGCAGGGTCCCCACGGGGCCACCCACGACGGCACTGACGGGCCCGGGGGCACCGCGGCGGGGCTGTGGGACGAGCGGTACCGGAGTAAGCCGAAAATCTGGAGCGGTCAGCCCAACCCGCAGCTGACCGCAGAGGTGTCGGGGCTGGCGCCGGGAACCGCATTGGACCTGGGGTGCGGCGAGGGTGCGGACGCCATCTGGCTCGCTGGCCGCGGCTGGACCGTCACGGGCCTGGACGTATCCGCCGTCGCCCTCGACCGGGCTGCCGCCCATGCGCGCGAGGCAGGTGTGGCGGAGCACATTGAATGGATGCAGCAGGACCTGGCCGGCTGGGTGCCGGAGCGGCAGTACGATCTCGTCAGCGCGCAGTTCCTGCACTCGACCCTGCAGCCTTGGGAGCCGGTCCTGCGGCTCGCCGCGGCCGCGGTCCGTGTGGACGGCACCCTGCTCATCGTCGGCCACCACCCCGACGGGCTGCCGCCGTGGGGTACACACCACGAGCCGGAGAACTACTTCACGGCCGACGACCTCGTCCGCGAGCTCGGCATCGAGGCTCCGGAGTGGCGGCTCGACGTCGCCGAGACCCGGCAGCGCAGCGTGACCGGACCTGATGGCGGCGCTGCCATTCTGGCGGATGCCGTGCTGCGCGCCACACGGCTGGCGTCGCGCTGACGCGGGGGCGGCGGCGCCGCCACCGATCATCCCGCACGGCTGCCATGCACGGCCGTCATAGGGAGGACATAGTGTGAGAGCCATCCGATCCTGCTTCTGATCCGAATCACTCGGTGATCAGGCCGCAGGAAAGGACCCCCATGAGCAGCGATGACCGGGGACGCTATACCGTCATCCACCACATCGGACCCGCCACGCCCGGAACCGGAAGACCGGCGGGGGCATACGGGCTGAGACTTGGTGGCCGGACGGACGCGGCCCAGACTCCATGGGCCGCCGCGGACGATCAGGACACGGAAGGCGACTGAAGGCCAACCGCGCCGCTACCGGGAAGCAACCCGGGGGGCCACCGCGACTGCCGCTGCGGCGATGACCGCGGTGAGGGCGAAGACCCCGGCGAAGGCGTCCCCCGCCGTCGCGAGTGCCGCGAAAACGACGCCCGAGACGGCGAGTGACAGCGCCGCGCCGAGGGAATCGGCGATCGACATGGCCGAACTGTTGAAGCCTTCCGTCACCCGCGTCGACAATGCCAGCGTCAGGACACTCAACCGCGGGTACAGCAGACCCATGCCGCCGCCCGCAAAGACCCAGCCGGCGATGGCGACAAGGGCCGGCCAGGCAAGCATGGTGGCGGCCAGGACCGCGATGATGGCGCCGAGAACCAGCGCCGTGCCGATCCGGACGGCGCGCCGGTGGGTCAGCCGGGGCCCGAGCCGGCCCTGAATCGCGGAGGCGACGGACCACGCGAGGGACCCGCCGGTGAGCGCAAGCCCGGCCAGGGTGGCCGAAAATGCGTAGCGTTCCACGAGCAGATACGGCACATACACCTCCGCGCCGAAAAAGGCCGCTGCGGCGAGGCCGCGGACGAGGATTGCGCTCGGCAATCCGTGACGGGCCCGCAGAGTTCCGGCCGGGATCAGGGGCCGGACGGCGACGAGCGCCACAACGACGGCGGCCGTCCCCACGGCTGCGCCGGCCGCCGGAAGTTCCGCAGACAGATTCAGGCCGAGCACGGCGAGCGCCGCGAGCGCCGCCCAGCCCAGGCGGCGGTAGGCGGGTTCCGGTGCAGCGCCCCCTTTTTCCTCCGGCGGGGCGCAGCCGGACACCCCGTTGAGGCCGCGCAGGGCCGGAACCACCATAAGCAGGGCCGGAACCACCAGCCCTACCACGCCGAGGAAAACCCATTGCCAGCCCAGGGTTTGGGCAACAACTCCGGCGGCCAGCGGCCCGGCCATTGACGGGATGACCCACGCAGCGGCGAAGGCGGCGAAAATCTTCGGGTGCAGCAGTGGCGGATAAACCCGGGCCACCACTACGTACAACGCGACCGTCAGGGCACCGCCGCCGAGTCCCTGCACGAGGCGGCCGGCGACAAGCACGGGCATGCTCGCTGCTGTTCCGGCGATCAGCAGTCCCACGGCAAATATCGCCACGGAAGCCGCGAGCGGCGCGGCCGGGCCGCGGCGGTCAGCCCAGCTGCCGGCGGCGACCATCCCTACGACGCCGCTGGCGAACGGTCCGGCGAAGGCGAGGGCGTAGAGACTGGCGCCGTCCAGTTCGCGGCTGACCAGCGGCATGATGGTGGTCACGGCCAGCGATTCAAACGCCACCATAAACACGAGGGCGCAGGAGCCGATCGTCACCAGCAGGTAGCCGCGCTGGAAGATTCCCTCGCGTTCCGCGGCCGGGGACGGGGATTCCGGGCGCCCGGGCGGGGCCTTGTCCGGGGTCATGGATGCATCCGCGGAACCTCAGCCCACGCTGGCGTCAACGCCGGTCCGCGGGCTGCTTTGCGGAGGGCCGGGAGATTCCCCGACGAAGCGGTTTCTGCCCGCCCGGTACCCGAAGACAGCCGCGAGCGACCCGACCACCAGAAACAGCACCCCGGCCGCCGCGAAGGACCCCGTGGCCTGGTGGAGCTGGCCGACCATGAGGGTACCGGTGGAACCCACGCCGTAGCCCACGCCCTGCATCATTCCGGACAGCCGTGCCGCGGTATGACCGTCACGCGTGCGCACCATGATCATGGTCAACGCGACGGCCGTGAGGCTTCCCTGGCCCAGGCCGAGCATCCCGGCCCATAGCCAGATCAGGTCCATGGTGCCGAAGACGCTCAGCGCGAAGCCGCTGCCGGTGAGGACCGCCACGACCGTGTTGATGGCGCGCTGGTCGCGGAACCTGGTGGCGAGGGCCGGGGCGAAGAGGGAACCCAGCATCTGCAGCAGGATCGAAGCCGACACGAGGAGACCGGCCGAGCTTCCATCCATGCCGCGCTCGCGCAGGATCGGCGCCAACCAGGCGAACACGCTGAAGGACATCATTGCCTGGAACACCATAAACAGCGTGACCTGCCAGGCGACGGCCGAGCGCCACACCACGAATCCCTGGCCGGTGTGCTGCTGGCGGCTGTGCACCTGACGGGCAGCCACCGGAAGGAACAGGCAAAGAACGACGCCGGCCGGTAGCGCCCAGACCCACAACGCCGCGGTCCACTCCCCGGTGGCTGTGTAGACGGGGTAGCTCAGGCCTGCACCGAGCGCTGCGGAGGCGCAGATCGCCGTGGTGTACAGGCCTCCCATCAGGCCCAGGCGGTGCGGAAAGTCCCGCTTCACGAGCCCCGGCAGCAGCACGTTGCACAGCGAGATGGCGGCCCCGCAGATGGCGGTGCCGGCCAGGAGGGCCGGGAGGTGTCCGGCCCCGGGAAGTGCGACAGGCCGCAGCAGCAGCCCGGCCGTCAAGACGGCCATGGCTCCCAGCAGGACCCGTTCGGTTCCGAAGCGGCGGGCCAGGACGGGCGCGATCGGCGCGAACACCCCGAGCAGCATCACCGGCGCCGTGGTGAGAACCACCACCGCCCAGCCCGGCAGCCCGGCGTCGGCCGTGACCTCGGGGAGCACGGCGGAAAAACTGGAAAAAACCGTCCGCAGGTTCAACCCGATCAGGACCAGGCAGACCCAAGGTAGGCGAGCGAGCGGCGGCTCCCCACCCGGGTGGGCCGGGCGGGAGGGACGTCGTCGATTTCGGCGTCGACCAGCGTGCTGGCGATGTCTTCGACCGCGGGGCGGCCGGCATCGCCCGCAGTGATTCCGGCGGGGCGGCCCTGAACGCGCTTCGGTGTGGTCACGGACTCATTGTGACAGGCAGACGCAGCGGCCGGGGCCGCACGGTTCCTCTATTCTGGAAAGGATGAGTGAATCCCCAGAATCCCCGCAGAATCCGCAGCCGGCCCGCCCGGTGACCCCCGGCAGCCAGGCCTCCTTCGGCACCTACGGCGGCCGGCCCGTGAGCTTTGTGCGCCGCGGAACCCGCCTGCAGGGACGCCGCCAGACCGCGTGGGAGGAGCACTCGGAACGGTGGGCGGTCGAGGTTCCCCGCCACATCGCCAACACCTCCGTGCACCCGGATTATGAGTTCGACGCCGAAGCCGAGTTCGGCCGTAAGGCTCCCCTGATCGTGGAAATCGGTTCCGGCCTCGGCGACGCCGTATGCCACGCAGCCGAAGAAAACCCTGACATGGACTTTTTAGCCGTTGAGGTTTACACCCCGGGGCTGGCCAACACGCTGATCAAGATCAACAGCCGCGGGCTCAGCAACGTCCGGGTAGTGGAAGCGAACGCCCCGGAGGTGCTGGCAACCATGCTTCCGGCCGGTTCCGTTACCGAACTCTGGGTCTTCTTCCCCGATCCGTGGCACAAGTCCCGCCACCATAAGCGCCGTCTCATCCAGCCGGAATTCGCCGCCCTCGCGGCCCGGGCCCTGATCCCCGGCGGCATCTGGCGGATCGCGACGGACTGGTCCAACTACGCCGTCCACGTGCGCGATGTCCTGACCGGCTCAGCCGACTTTGAAAACCTGCACGAGGGCGAGCGCGCCGGCGAGGCGAGTCCCCTGACCCAGGTCTGGGAATCCGGGGTCGAATCCGTGGTCGGAGGCGCACCCGTCAAGGAGGGCCGGGCCCCCGTGAGCACTGAGCACACCGGCCCCAACGAAGGCACCGACGGAACCGGCGGCTGGGCACCCAGGTTCGAGGGCAGGATCCTGACCAGCTTCGAAAGCAAGGCGCACGAGGCCGGCCGGCTGATCTTCGACCTCACATACCGGCGCCGGTAGCGGAGCGCCGCCGGTCCGGGACGGCAAGCGCCGCCCGTGCCCGCCTGCCCCCGCCCCGGCCGGCGGCCACTGTCCCGCCGTCGTTTAGCATGACACGATGACTGGGGGTATTTTTTCCCGGGCCGCCCCCGGCTCCGGGACGGACTGTGTGAGGGACTGATCATCAAAAAGAAACTCAATCAAGCTGCTGACGTCGCCGAGGACGTCACCAACTCCCGGGCGCTTGAAGTTGTGGCGCGGGCCGGCTTTGCCGTCGCGGGCATCCTGCACTTCTTTATCGGCCTGATCGCCGTCCGGCTTGCCGTGGGCGGTTCGGGCCAGGCGGACGTCAGCGGGGCAATCCAACAGCTCGCCAGCCAGCCCGCCGGCCCGCTGCTGCTGTGGGGTTCATTCGCGTCGTGCGTGGCTCTCGCGATCTGGCAGACCAGCGACGCGCTCTTCGATTTCGAGCATCTCTCACGCGACAAGAAGATCACCAAGAAAGTCAGGGCCGGACTGCAGGCCCTGGTCTATGCCGGGCTGTCCGTCACGCTGGGCTCGTTCGCCTTCGGCACCCGTTCGGATAACAGCCAGTCCACGAGCGACCTGACGGTCCAGATCATGAGTGCCCCGGGCGGATTCCTGCTGCTTCTGCTCATCGGCGCCGGGGTCGCCGCCGCGGGGATTGTCTACGCGGTCCGGGGCTTCCGCAGGTCGTTCCTCAAATACCTCCGGATGCCGTCCCATGAGCACGCCCGCACTGCGGTGAAGGCGACCGGGCTTGTGGGCTATGCCGCCAAAGGCGTCGCCCTGTTCCTGGCCGGACTGCTGATCATTATGGCCACGATCAAGGTCCGCCCGGAGGAGTCCACCGGACTCGACGGCGGGCTGAAGGCACTGCGCGAGCAACCGTTCGGCCCGTACATGCTGGCAGCCGTGGGCGCCGGCCTCATTTGCTACGGCATCTTTATGGCAGTCCGGGCCAAGCTCGCAAAGATGTAGGGCTACCCCTGCGGCAGGGAGATGACTGCCAGGGTCTGCTGCTCGTTGTTGCGCATCTCCACGCTGGCGATGCTCGTCAACTGCACGGGAGTAGCGCCGGTGATCCTGACCTTGCCGCTAGGGGTCGCGGTCCACGCGAAGGCGCGGTCCTCGCCGCCGTCGCGGTCCTTCACCCACAAAGACACCGTGCCCTCGACCGGCAGGCTTCCGCCTTCCACGGCCAGCTCGGTCCCCCAGGTCTTTTTGACCATACCGACGCTGAACTGCAGGCCGGCCCCGGACTGGACGGAGTAGCTGGCGTCAGGCCTGTCAGGCTGGACCAATGACGGACCGGCCAGGACGCCCAGCGTCAAGGCAGCGGCGGCTGCGCCACCCAGAGCAGCCAGCCACCGGCGCCGGGTGCGCCGACGGCGGGCGGCAAGCTCGTCAAGCAGGTGCTTTGGCGTTTCGGCCACGGAGATGGAAGGCACCGGATTGCTGCCGGGCACGACGGCTGCGAGCGCCACGGCGTCGGACACCGGCACCGCGTCCAGAAGCGCCGGCAGGCTGGCCAGATCATCCAGTTCCTGACGGCACGCAGGGCAAACCGTGAGGTGGTGATCGAAGGCTGCGGCGTCGTCGGGCTTTAGGCCGCCGAGAAGGTAGGCGCCCAGCAGCTGATGAAGGTCCGCGTCGTTCACCGCTGCACCCCCATCTCGTCGAGGATTGTCCGGAGCGCCCGCACGGCGTAGAAGGCCCGGGACTTCACGGTGCCGCTGGGGATATTCAACTGAACGGATGCCTCCTGGACGGTGTAACGCTGGTAGTGGAGGGCCACAAGGACCTTACGATGTTCGGCGCTGAGCCGGAGCAATGCTTCCTCCATCAGGACCTTGTTGAGCAGCTCGTCGACGCGTCCGGTGTCCACCGGATCTGCGGCGTCGCGTTCCGCCGCTTCCTGGGGCCGGCGCTGGGCCTTGCGGTAGTTATCGATCATGATGTTGCGGGCCGTCCTGAACAGGTAGCTGCGCAGGCTGCCGGTAATCTGCGGAGCCTGCTGCCAGACGCGCAGGACCGTTTCCTGGACGACGTCGTCCGCGAGCTGCCGGTCCCGTGTGGCACCTAAGACAAATCGCTTAAGGGCCGGCCCGTGGTCGCGGTAGATCGCGGCTACCACATCTTCATCCAGCGGCATGCTCCCCCCTTCCGGTCCCCGCCCTGGTCATTCGCGGTCCTGTTGATCCTTCTGACTCTGTATGACGCCTGGAAGGCCGTAACGGTTCAGCGGCCGTGGTGAACCGTTCTTCGCTTCTGCGCGTCATAACGAATACCGCCAGCCTCTGAGTCGGACTGGCCTGAGTCAAGGAGCAGCACATGAAGAAACACCTCAGCGTTGGCCTGTCCGCGTTCGCCCTTGCGGCGCTACTCTCCGGCTGTGCCGGCGGCGGAACCACACCGGCGGCGACGACGGCGGCGCCCGCCACTACCGCGGCCACCTCCCCGGCGGTGACGGAAACAACGGGCAGCGCGGCAACAAGCTCGGCTCCGGCGGCGATGGCGGCGGTCACCAAGCTGATGACGGCCGAGTCCACGGCAGGACAAATCGTGGTGGATGAGAACGGCATGAGTGTCTACTACTTCACGAAGGACACGAAGGACTCCGGGACCAGCGCCTGCACCGATGCCTGCCTGGCAGCCTGGCCGCCGGTCACCACCGACTCGGATTCGCCCGAGCTGGAGGGAGTCACCGGCACCGTGGGGACCATTGACACCCCGGACGGCAAGAAGCAGGTAACCCTCAACGGGATGCCGCTGTACTACTTCGCCAAGGACAAGGCGGCCGGAGACACCCTCGGCCAGGGCGTGAACAGCGTCTGGTACCTCGTGGCGCCGGACGGTGAGATGATCACTGCACCTGCCGGCTCCTGATGCGTTCCGGCCCTGCCATCGGGGGGCAGGGCCGGAGATACACTCAGTTCATGAGCCACGACCTCGATCTGAAGACCGTCGCGAAGACCTGGCGCACCATGGTGGACAGCAACCAGGCGCTGCTGCTCCGCAAGTCCGGCCATGACGCCGCCTGGTGGGCGGACAAGGGCCGGGCCGCCGGGCTGCGGAACGACGCCGAGCTCCGCGACTGGATGCGGAACGAACACGGCATCACCGGCTACGCACAGTACGCGGTGTCCTGGGAAATGTTCGGCTACCCGAAATTCATGCTGCGCGACGCCGACGAGCTTTTTGACGGGCAGTACGTGGAACACCCGCAGCTGCGGCCTATCGCCGACGCGGTCCTTGCCTGGGCGGCGGCAACTGAAGGCGTGCAGATCCAGATGCGCAAGGGTTACGTCTCGCTGCACAGCCCGAAGCGCAAGTTCGCCCAGGTGACGCGTGCGAACAACACCGCCGTGGATGTGGCCCTGCGGATCGACCTTCCGGCCGCCGGCCGGCTCGAAGCCGTCAAGGCCCCCTCCGGCGATCCGTTCGGCCGCAGGGTCAGGATCACAACGGCGGACGAGGTGGACGCCGGGCTGCTGGATATCCTCGCCGCGGCACTGCACCAGAACAGCTAGCCGGCGCCCGCCGTTCGAGGGGCCCTGCGGGCTGGCTAAGATGGATCAGATGACCATCTGCCGAAAGTAGCGCGCATGCCTTCCCATCAGGACGAGAGTGCGGCGCTGGCGATTCAGACTCCCGCCATTAACGACCGCTCGCTGGCGGCCGGACTGGCCTATGCCATGGGAAGCCGGGTTTCAGGCATGTCCTTCGACACCGCCACCGGCCTGCTGCTCGGCAAGGTCCGGGGCGGGGCGCCCGTGCCGTATTCCACCACGGCGAAGCTCGTCCGGAAGGCGGGCGGCTGGAGCTGCACCGTGGGAGTCTGCAGCTGCCCGGTCCGCAAGGACTGCAAGCACGTGGCCGCCCTGCTCTTCGCGGCCGAGGACAACCCCGCCACCCGGATTCAGCTGCTGGCCCCCGCGAGCGCCACCCGGCTGGCACGTCAGCCCGCCGGTCCGGCCATGCCCGATTGGGAGCGGGCCCTGAGCCCGTTGATCTCCCAGCCCGGGATCACCCCGTCCACCAACGGGACTCCGTTGGCCCTCCAGTTCGAAGTCGAGGAGCCGGCACCGCATTTCTCCTACACCGGCCGGCGCGATCCGCTGCGCAGCGTCCGCCAGCTCAAGGCACGGCCCGTGATCATGGGCGCCAAGGGCAAATGGATCCGCGGCGACGTTTCCTGGAACACCCTCAGCTACCTGAGCTTCCGGCGTGAGTGCAATGAAGCCCACGTCGAGTGGATGCAGGAATTCCTCGCCTCGCACACCGCCGTCGCGAACCGCCAGCACGCCGGAACAGGGCTGTGGCTGGGGCTCAATACCTACGCCGGGAAGAACCTGTGGAGCCTCCTGGCGGAAGCACAGAAAGTCGGCGTCGCCCTGGTGCATAGCCGCGGCGCGGAGCCGGTCCGCTTCGTGACTGAGCCCGCCGCCGTCGGACTCAACCTGACCCGGCCCGGCGCCCCGGGCGGATCTCCGGACTCCGACGTGGAGGGTGCGGTCACCGTCGGAGCCGTCTCCGGCGGGGACGGCGACGGCGGGCTGGAGCTCTCGCCGATCGTCACCGTGGAGGGCGCGGTGGTGGATCCGGCCGCGGTCGGCACCATCGGACGGCCGGCCCACGGGATCTTCCTGACCTCCCCTGGCGCGTCCCTGCCCGGCGTCGCAGCCCCGGACGACGTCATCACGCTCGCCCCGCTGGAAAGCGGGCTCAGCGAAGAGCTTCTGACTTTCGTCACGGCCGGGACCAGCCTGCGCATCCCGGCCCGCGACGAAAGCCGCTTCCTGACCGGTTTCTACCCCAAGCTGAAGCAGTCGGCCCGCGTCACGGCCTCCGACGAGTCCGTCCAGCTGCCCGCACTGGCCGTCCCCACCCTGTCCCTGCTGGCGAACTACGGCGCGGACCACAGGGTCCGGCTGCACTGGGAATGGCACTACACGTCCGGGAACCACGTCACGGCGCAGCCGCTGTGGAGGCACCCCGGCGACCATGGCTACCGCGACGACCCCGCGGAGGCCCGCATCCTCGAAGGCCTCGGACAGCCGTGGGAGACCGTTCCGGCGCTGGGCGAATCCGCCAGCGGCGGCTGGGGCACCCCGCGCCTCGCCGCGTCCACCGAGCTCACCGGGCTGGACACCCTGGCGTTCACCGAAGAGGTCCTCCCCCGGCTGCGTGAACTCTCCGGAGTCACGGTGGACACCGCCGGCGACATGGCGGACTACCGCGAGGCCGACGAGGCCCCGGTGGTGGCGATTTCCACGACGGCCACCGACAGCCGCGACTGGTTCGACCTGGGCATCGTGATCACCTTGGAAGGGCAGCCGGTGTCCTTCGCGGCCCTGTTTTCCGCCCTCGCCGCCGGGCAGACCCGCATGCTGCTGCCCAGTGGCGCGTATTTCTCGCTCGATCTGCCCGAACTGCACCAGCTCCGTGCCCTGATCGACGAGGCCCGGTCGCTGCAGGACAACAAGGACGCGCCGCTGCAGCTCAGCCGGTTCCAGGCCGGGCTGTGGGACGAACTCGCCCAGCTCGGGATCGTGGACGAGCAGGCCGCCTCGTGGCGCGCCGCCGTCGGCGGCCTGCTGGAAGGCGGGGTGAAGGGCCTGCCGCTGCCGGGGACCCTGAACGCCGAGCTGCGCCCGTACCAGCTGGAGGGCTTCAACTGGCTGAGCTTCCTGTACCGCCACGGGCTGGGCGGCGTGCTGGCCGATGACATGGGTCTCGGCAAGACCGTCCAGGCGCTCGCGCTGATCTGCGCCGCCAAGGAGGCGACCCGCGGCACCCCGGCGGAGTCCGGCGGGGACGGTTCCCTGCCGGCACCGGCCGACGGCGCCGCGCCCTTCCTGGTGGTGGCCCCCACCAGTGTGGTGGGCAACTGGGAGGCGGAATGCGCCCGGTTCGCTCCGGGGCTGACCGTCCGGGCGATCGGCGAGACGTTCGCCAAGAACGGCGTGGAGCCGGGCGAGGCGATGGCCGGCGCGGACATCGTCATCACGTCCTATGCACTGTTCCGCATCGACTACGACGCGTATGCCTCCCGCGACTGGGCCGGGTTGGTCCTGGATGAAGCCCAGTTCGTCAAGAACCACCAGTCCAAGGCGTACCAGTGCGCCCGGAAGCTGCCGGCCGAGTTCAAACTGGCCATCACCGGCACCCCGCTGGAGAACAACCTGATGGAGTTCTGGGCGCTCACCTCGATCGTGGCGCCCGGGCTGTTCGCCAGCCCCAAGCGGTTCGCGGAGTACTACCAGAAGCCGGTGGAAAAGAACGGGGACAAGGCCCAGCTGGACAAGCTCCGGCGTCGGGTCCGCCCGCTCATGATGCGCCGCACCAAGGAACAGGTCATCAAGGACCTGCCGCCCAAACAGGAACAGATCCTTGAAGTGGTGCTGAATCCGCGGCACCAGAAGGTCTACCAGACGCATCTGCAGCGTGAGCGGCAGAAGATCCTGGGACTGATTGACGACGTCAACAAGAACCGGTTCACCATCTTCCAGTCGCTGACCCTCCTGCGGCAGCTCAGCCTGGACCCGTCCCTGATCGACCCCTCGCTCTCCGGCGTCCGGTCCAGCAAGCTCGACGTGTTGTTCGAGCAGCTTGAGGATCTCGTGGCGGAGGGCCACCGGGCGCTCATTTTCAGCCAGTTCACCGGATTCCTGGGCAAGGTCCGGGAACGGCTCGACGCGGAGAACATCGAGTACTGCTATCTGGACGGCGGCACCCGCAACCGCACCGACGTCGTCAATGAATTCAAGAACGGCGCCGCCCCGGTGTTCCTGATCAGCCTCAAGGCCGGCGGCTTCGGCCTGAACCTGACGGAGGCGGACTACGTGTTCCTGTTGGATCCGTGGTGGAACCCCGCGTCCGAGGCGCAGGCCGTCGACCGGACACACCGGATCGGCCAGGCCAGGAACGTGATGGTCTACCGCCTGGTCGCCAAGGACACCATCGAGGAGAAGGTGATGGCGCTCAAGGCCAAGAAGTCCCGGTTGTTTTCCGACGTGATGGAAGGCGATGCGCTCTCCGGCGGCGCGCTGACCGCGGAGGACCTGGCCGGCCTGTTCAACGACTGACCGGATGCACGCCGGCGGGGGCCCGGCGCCATCCGGTCCCGGGCGCGCTACTCCGGGTTCCGGGGCCGCCACACGACCACGGCCTGGGTCCGTGCGCGCGGGCGTTTACCCCGGGCCAGGCTGACGACGTCGCCCGCGGCGCCTGCCGCGAAAATCCGCGCGTCCAGCGGCTCGCGACGCCGGCCCAGCTCCTCCGTCAGTTCGCTGACCCGCCGCTGCAGGGCGGCCACCTGGTTCTCGAGCTGCAGGATCCGCTTGATGCCCTCAAGCGAGACCCCTTCCTGGGAAAGGCGCTGGATCTCGCGCAGCAGCGTCACGTCCCGCTGCGAATACCGCCGGGACTTGCCCGGTGCCCGGCTGGGCGAGACGAGGCCCAGCCGGTCGTACTGGCGCAGCGTCTGCGGATGCATGTCCGCCAGCTCCGCGGCAACGGAAATGACAAAGATCGGCTGGTCAAAGTCGATGGCCATGGCAGGGCCTAGAGCCGGGCCTTGGCTGCGAGGTCGGCGCGGATGTCTTCACCGGCGGTGGCAGCGGCAAAAGCCTTCACGGCATCCTCCGCTTCCTTGCTCAGCCGCCGGGGAACGGCCACGTCGATCGTCACCAGGAGATCACCGGTGCCCGAAGCGTGCTTCACGCCCCGGCCCTTGACCCGCAGGGTGCGTCCGGACGGGGTGCCGGCCGGGACCCGGACCTTGACCTTGTCGCCGTCGATGGTCGGAACCTCAATGTCCGCGCCCAGCGCGGCCTCGGCAAAGGAAACCGGCACATGGATCCGCAGGTTGTCGCCGTCGCGGACGTAGAACGGGTGGGGCTTGACGGAGACGGTGACCATGAGGTCCCCGTTGCCGGCAGGGCCATACTGGCCCTTGCCGCGCACCCGGACCTTCTGGCCGTCCTTGATGCCCGCCGGCACACGGACGTCGATGACTTCGCCGTCCGGTTCGCGCAGCCCGATCGTGGTCCCGCGGATGGAACCGGCAAAGGAAATCGATGTCGATGCAGTCCGGTCGGCGCCCTTCTGCGGTCCGCGCTGGAAGGACTGACCGCCGCCGTAGGCGCCGCCGAACAGGTCCGCGAACTCCGGCGGAATACCGCCGGGCGTGCCGTAACCGCCGGGCTGGCGTCCGCCGCCGCCGGTGAACAGCCCGCCGAAGAGGTCCTCAAAGCCGGCTGACCCGGCACCCCCGCCTGCGCCGCCCGGGGCGAAACGGGCGCCGCCGCCCATGGCCCGGATGGCGTCGTACTGCTGGCGCTCCTCCGGATCGGACAGCACGGAATACGCCTCGGAGATGTCCTTGAACTTCTTCTCCGACGCGGTGTTCCCGGCATTCGTATCAGGGTGGTGCTGCCGCGCAAGCTTCCGGTAGGCCTTCTTGATGTCGGCGTCGGAAGCGTCCTTGGCGATACCAAGGATCTTGTAGAAGTCCTTGTCCACCCAGTCCTGGCTAGCCAATGGCGTTTCCTTTCAAAGTCGTGCAGAGTGCGCTTCGCAGATGATGGGCCCCCGCCCCTTCGCGTGGTGGCTTGGTCCTGACGGACCAAGCCACCACGCTCCGGCAGGCCCGATGCCACTCCCGGGGCCCATCATCTGCTTAGCGCTGTTTCCACTCACCTTAGGCGAGCAAATCGCCGGCGCGGAGGCCGGATAGGGGGCGGCGGTGTGGAGGGCACCGCGGAGCGGGCACCGCTCCCTATCCGGCGTAGCGCCGGAGGCAATTACGCCGGTACGGCCACAATCACCTGGGCCGCGCGGAGTACGCGGTCCCCGGACCTGTAGCCCGAGCGCAGGACCTGGCTGACGGTGTCGATCTCGACATCCGGGCCCGGCTGCTGGATAAGCGCTTCGTGGATCGTGGGATCGAACTCCACGCCGGTCTCATCGATGCGGACCAGTCCGTACGTCTTGAGTGCGGTTTCCAGCTTGGCGGCGATCGCGGCGAACGGGCCGTCGGTCAGGTCACCGTGCTGGCGTGCCGCGTCAACGTCGTCGAGCACCGGCAGCAGCGAGTTCAGGACGCCGATGACGGCCATTTCCCCTGCCACTGCGCGGTCGCGCTCGACGCGCTTGCGGTAGTTGACGTATTCGGCCTGGAGCCGGCGAAGGTCATTCTTCAGTTCCTCCGCCTCGGCCGTGTCCACCACCTGCGCCACGGACTCCGCGGCAGGCACCTCAACACTGTTCAGGATGTCTTCGGCCTGGGTCAGTGCGTCCCCGGATTCGTCATGCTGATCGTGCTCGGGGTGCCGCGCCTGCCCGGTCTCCGGGTCAACCTTGCGGTTGTCCCGGATGACCGGCTTCTGCGGCTCGTTGTCGCGGTTCGCGCCGGACCCGTGCTCTTCTTCATTGCCGTGGTGGGGCATGATTACTTCTTCTCGTCTTCGTCAACGATCTCGGCGTCAACGATGTCCTCGTCCGAACCTGCGGCAGGTGCACCCTCGGCGCCGGCCTCACCCGTGGCGCCGTCCGGGGAACCGGCCTGGGCGTAGATGGCCTCGCCGAGCTTGGTCTGGGAAGCCTGAAGCTTCTCAAACGCGGTCTTCACGGCGGCGTCGTCGGTGCCTTCGAGCGCGGCCTTCAGGGCGTCGACGTCGGCCTTGACCTCGGTCTTGACCTCTTCGGGCAGCTTGTCGTCGTTGTCGGCGATCAGCTTGTCCACGGAGTAGGCGAGCTGCTCGGCGGTGTTGCGGGTGTCGGTTGCCTCGCGGCGGGCCTTGTCCTCGGCTGCGTGCTCCTCGGCGTCACGGACCATGCGATCGATGTCGTCCTTGGAGAGCGCGGTGCCGCCCGTGATGGTCATGGACTGTTCCTTGCCGGTGCCCTTGTCCTTCGCGGAGACGTGGACAATGCCGTTGGCATCGATGTCGAAGGTGACCTCGACCTGCGGGACGCCGCGCGGAGCCGGCGCGATGCCGGTCAGCTCGAACGTGCCCAGCGGCTTGTTGTCACGCGTAAACTCGCGCTCACCCTGGAAGACCTGGATGGCGACGGAAGGCTGGTTGTCGTCCGCCGTCGTGAAGGTCTCGCTGCGCTTGGTCGGAATGGCGGTGTTGCGCTCGATCAGGTGCGTCATGATGCCGCCCTTGGTTTCAATACCCAACGACAGCGGGGTGACGTCGATCAGCAGGACGTCCTTGCGTTCGCCCTTGAGGACGCCGGCCTGCAGTGCGGCGCCAACGGCCACGACCTCATCCGGGTTAACGCCCTTGTTGGGTTCCTTGCCGCCGGCGAGCTCCTTGACGAGGTCGTAGACGGCCGGCATGCGGGTGGAGCCGCCGACGAGCACGATGTGGTCGATCTCGGAGAGCTTGATGCCGGCTTCCTTGATGACGTCGTGGAAAGGCTTCTTGGTGCGGTCCAGCAGGTCCTTGGTGAGGTCCTGGAACTTGGCGCGGGTCAGCTGCTCGTCCAGGTGGACCGGGCCGTCGGGGGTGACGGAGAGGTACTGGAGCGAGACGTTGGTGCTGGAGGAGGAGGAGAGTTCCTTCTTGGCCTGCTCGGCAGCTTCGCGCAGGCGCTGCAGGGCGATCTTGTCCTTGGACAGATCGATGCCCTTGACCTTGAGCTGGTTCAGCAGGTAATCAACGACGCGCTGGTCCCAGTCGTCGCCGCCGAGGCGGTTGTCACCGGCCGTGGAACGGACCTGGATGGTGGAGAAGTCGTCTTCGTCCTTGCCGACTTCGAGCAGGGAAACGTCGAAGGTTCCGCCGCCGAGGTCGAAGACCAGGATGAGCTCGTCTTCCTTGCCCTTGTCCAGGCCGTAGGCGAGAGCGGCCGCGGTGGGCTCGTTGACGATGCGCAGGACCTTGAGGCCCGCGATTTCGCCGGCTTCCTTGGTCGCCTGGCGCTCGGCGTCGTTGAAGTACGCCGGAACGGTGATCACAGCGTCGGTGACCTTCTCACCGAGGTAGGACTCGGCGTCGTTCTTGAGCTTCATCAGGATGCGCGCGGAGATTTCCTGCGCCGTGTACTTCTTGTCGTCGACCGAGACGTTCCAGTCGGTGCCCATGTGGCGCTTGACGGAAGCGATGGTGCGGTCGATGTTGTTGACGGCCTGGCGCTTGGCGATCTCACCGACGAGGACTTCGCCGGACTTGGAGAAAGCAACAACCGACGGAGTGGTGCGGCCACCCTCGGCGTTGGCAATGACGGTGGGCTCGCCACCTTCGAGAACGGAGACGACGGAGTTCGTGGTTCCGAGGTCAATACCTACTGCACGTGACATGTGTTGCGTCCTTACTTTCCTGGGAATCTTGCCGGGCTGGCGAGCCCTGCTGATCACGGACCGGGAGGTCCGACCGTTATTGAGCGATCTGCACTCAACTTTACTCGCGCGAGATTTCCTGTCAATTCAAAGTTGAGCGGACAAGGCTCAACCCGGTAATCCTGCGGACGCAGGACAGGGGAAGACCCGCAGGAATTCGGCGCAACGGCGCCTCGGAATCGGCATTTTCGCCCTGCGCGAACCTGCGCAGGCAAGCGGCCTGCGCACAAAACAGCCGGGCGGATTCCGCCCGGCCATTCGTGGGGTACTGCTAGGAGGTTCTGCTAAGCGGGCATTTCCAGTTCCCAGTCCTTGACGTCGGCGACCGGCGCAAAGAGGCTTCCGTCGAGCTCGGCGAACGGCACATTGTTCCGGACCTTAGTGGGCCAGTCGCGGTTGGCGAGGGCGGCTTTGCCGAGGGCCACGACGTCGGCGGCGCCGCCGGAGAGCAGTGCGGCAGCCGTCTCCGGGTCATCGAGCATGCCGTTGGCGATCACGGAAACACCCGAGTGCTGCTTGGCGAGCATGGCCAGCGACTCGGGACCGTCCGCAAATGCGGGGTCAGCTGCCCGGTACTCGGTCGTGTGGATGAAGTCGATACCCGTTGACCCCAGGGTCGAGAAGATGACCTTGGCCTCGTCGGCGCCGCCGGCCCACCGGTGCTCGTTGTCGCTGACCTTGGCCTGGGAGACGCGGATGCCCACAGTCATCTCCGGACCCACGGCCTCGCGGACGGCGCGGCAGATTTCGGCGGCGAAGCGCACGCGGTTCTCCGGCGATCCGCCGTAGTCGTCGGTCCGCTCGTTCAGGTAGTCGGTGAGGAACTGGTCCAGCAGGTAGCCGTTGGCGCCGTGAATTTCGACTCCGTCGAATCCGGCGTCCTTGGCGTTGAGCGCAGCCGCGACGAAGCCGTCGCGGACCTCATCCATTTGGCTGCTGGTGATCTCGCCGGGAACCGGGTACGGCCCTTCCCCGCGGTAGAAGCCCAACTGCTCACCCTTTGGGGCGATGGCCGAGGGACCCACCGTGGAGTCCACGAAGCGGTTGCCCTGGGCCTGGGCGCCGGCGTGCATGAGCTGCGCGATGATCCTGGCGCCCTCCGAGTGGACTGCCTCGACGACCTTGACCCAGGACTGAGTCTGTTCTTTGGTCGCCAGTCCGGGCTGGAAGAGGTAGCCCTGACTGTAGGCGGTGTCGGGATAAATCCCCTCCGTGATCAGCAGCCCGAACCCGCCGCGGGCAAACGCGCGGTAGTAGGCGGCCATCCGCTCCGTGGCATTCCCGTCCTCGGTGGCGCTGATGCGGGTCATAGGCGCCAGAGCCACCCGGTTGCCCAGTTCAATGGACCCGATCCGCACCGGTGACCAGAGTGAATCAAATTTCGACATGGAGATCTCCTTCAAGCTTGTTCGTCGCGGCATGGGGCCCGCCCGGGGCATGGAGCCGCTCACCGGCAAACGGGGTACCCATATACGAGGCCAAACGATTGCGGACCGGCTTAAATTCCGCGCCCGGCGGCCCGGCCGCCCGGCCCCCTGCTCGGGGCCGCTTAAAGACAAGGGAGACCGGCACATGCCGGTCTCCCTTCCCTTTCCGGCTGCTGCGGCCTACCGGTCTCCGGTCCTGCCGGCGGCGCCGTAATCACCTTCGGGATACTCGCCCTCATCGGCGGCCACGGCGTCTTTGCCCACGGTGCCGGCCTTGCCATAGTTGCCGGCCTCGTAGTCGCCTTCCTCCTCGCCAACGGAGGCCGCGCCGGCCATCCCGGCGTCGCCGTAATCCCCGGTCGGATACTCGCCCTCCGGGGCCGTGGGCGGGTTCGTTCCCTCCGCACCGGCCTTGCCGTAGTCGCCTCCGACGTACTGGCCTTCGGCGTCCGCTTCTTCTTCCGCCGGGAGCCGAACGCCCTCGCGCTCCGTTCCGGCCGCCGCGCCGGCCTCGCGATTCTCAGACCTGCTGTTTTCCGTCATGAACGGACCCCCTCCTGGAAGCTCTGGGTGCGCCCGGGTGGCCGCAGTGGCAGTCTATCGAGCGCAGCGGGATCGCAATAGGGTTCCGGCTGCACTTCGGGGCCGCCGCTTACCCGACGCTGGCGTTCTCTGCTTCGGACTCGGTGGCGGCAGGCTCCCTGCCGGGTGCGTGCGCGCCTTTTGATGTCTTTCCGAGCTGGCCCGGCCACCAGATGCGCTCCCCGATGTCGTAGGCCAGGGCGGGGACCAGCAGCGAGCGGACCAGGACGGTGTCGAGCAGCACACCGAAGGCGACGATGAAGGCCAGCTGAACGAGGAACATGATCGGTATGATGCCCAGCGCCGCGAAAGTAGCCGCCAGGACTACGCCCGCGGAGGTAATCACGCCGCCGGTGACCCCGAGGCCGCGCAGGATGCCGGGCCGGGTGCCGTGCTTGAGGGATTCCTCGCGGACGCGGCTCATCAGGAAGATGTTGTAGTCCACGCCGAGGGCCACCAGGAACACGAATCCGAAGAGCGGCACCGTGGCGTCAGCCCCGGGGAAACCGAGGATGTTGTTGAAAACGACGGCGGCGACGCCCATCGCGGCGCCGTAGGACAACACCACCGAGGCCATCAGCAGCACCGGCGCCAGCACGGACCGCAGCAGCAGCATCAGGATCGCCAGGATGACCGCTAGGACAATGGGGATGATGGTGACGAGGTCGCGCTGGGCGGAGGTGTTGGTGTCCAGCGCGGTGGCGGTCACGCCACCGACCAAAGCGCCGTCGTCGGCCGTTTTCACCGCGTTGCGGAGCGCAACAACGGTGTCTTCGGCAGCGGCAGAGTCGGCGGCGAAGCTCAGTGTCGCGTTGATCAGCACTTTGCCTTCGCGGACCGCCGGTGCGGCCGGAGCGCCCGGCGCGCCGGTGATGGGAATGTTGCCGGCGGCCAACAGGTAGGCGTCGCCGACACCCTCGGTCGCCTTGACCTTCTCCAGCACCAGTGCGGCCCTGGCCTCGTCCGCGACGATGACAGCGGGGCTGCCGGACCCGGCATCGAAGTGCCGGGCCAAAGCGTCCTGGCCATCGACCGCGTCGGAGGCGGTCAGGATAACGTCGGTCTGCGGCACGCCGTTGGCCTTGAGCTGTAGGATCCCGGACGAAGCGACGAGCAGCAGGAGCACGGAGGCAACCCAGACCGTCCGGGGCCGGCGGGAGACGAGCGAACCCGTGGCGCGCCAGATGCCCTTCTGCCCTTCCAGGCCCGTGACGAGCCGAGGCTCACGCTCCTTTTCCGGCAGGACCTTCGGCCGGAACGGCCAGAAGGCCGCGCGGCCGAAGAGCGCCATCAGCGCCGGCAGCAGGGTCAGCGAGGCGAAGAGGGCGCACAGGATCCCGGCAGCCGCGACGGGGCCAAGCGCCTTGTTGGAGTTGAGATCTGAGAACAACAGGCACAGCAGCGCGATGATCACGGTCGCACCGGAGGCAAGGATCGGCTCAAAGGAGGCCTTCCAAGCCGTCAGGACGGCCGAGGTGCGGTTCGTGGTGTGTGTGAGCGCTTCGCGGAACCTGGCCACGTAGAGCAGCGCGTAGTCCGTGGCGGCACCGATCACGAGGATCGACAGGATGCCCTGACTCTGGCCGTTGAGCTGGATCCAGCCAAGTTTGGCCATGCCGAAGACCAGCAGGATGGCGGCCGTGAGCGCGAACACGGAGGTCAGCAGGACCGTGATCGGCAGCAGCAGCGATTTGTAGACGATCAGGAGGATCACAAAGACGGCGCTGAGCGCCACGAGCAGCAGGAGGCCGTCGATGCCGCCGAAGGCGCTGGCGAGGTCCGCGGTCAGCCCGGCGGGTCCGGTGACGAAGCTCTGCATGCCATCCGGGGCGGAGGCCTTGACCTCAGCGCGGAGTTCCTTGACGATCTCCCTGAGCTCTTCCGAGGATGCGAGCGGCACCACATACTGCACGGCCTTCGAGTCCTCCGACGGGATGGGGCCGATCACAGCACTGACGCCCTCCAGCGACTCCAGCGCTCCCTTGATGGCGGCAGCCTGCCCGAACTGCTCGGGGGTAAAGGCGTCACCGTTTTCAATCACGATGACCGCGGGGATTTCCGTGGAGTCCCGGAACTTGGCCTGCCACTCCTGGGCTGCCGTGGCTTCGGCGCCGGCCGGCAGGAACGAGGCCTGGTCATTGGTAGAGACTTCGCTCAGCCGTCCGAAGGTGGGTCCGCCGACGCCGGCGATCGCCAGCCAGGTCAGCACCAGCAGCACCGGCACGAGCCAGCGCAGCCAGAAGGGGACCCGCGTCGCGGTGGAGGGTTTCGTTTTCATGGGCCCTTCTTAGGTGGTCCTCGGAGGAGTAAGATCATCTTCATAGTAGACTATCTCCACAATGGAGATAACCCCTGGAGGGAAGTTTGTGGGCCTCGATCCCGGGACTGACCGCGAACGGCCACCTGAGGCGGCGAGCGGGACGGTCCCGGCCGGCTGCAGTAAAATCCGCAGGGGCGCATTCACGGCGCCGCAGCGGTCAGCACCTCGGAAAGGAGGCTCGCCATGTCAGCAACCCCGGGACCACCGGAGTCCGGAGGGCCGCCGCCCCTGGTCCGGATCCTGCAGGAGTTCACCCTCGAAGCGAACCGCTACGTGGACGCCGCCGGCGGCCGGAATGACATGCACCGGACCGACATGAACGCCCTAGCCGTCATCATGCGCCACGCGGCCCGGGGCGAAGTCGTCACGCCTGGGGTGCTGCGGAAAGAACTCAACCTCAGTTCCCCTGCGACCACCGCACTGATTGACCGGCTGCACGCCTCCGGCCATGTCCTCCGTGAACGCCAGGGGCCGGACCGCCGCCAGGTCCAGCTGCGGATGACTTCCAAGGCCTACCGGGACGGCGGGGCCATGTTCATGCCGCTTGCCCGCCACATGGGCGCCGCGATGACCGGATTCACACCCGGGGAACTGGAGATCGTTACCCGGTTTATGACCGCCATGATCGAGGCAACCCTGGCGGCCGGGCAGGAAGCCGGCAGCGTGGACCCCGACGGCGGACCGCACGGCGAATCATCGGCAGAACCCGCCTGAAGCCTCCCGGGCTCTCCCGCCTGCCCGTCGGCCCGTCCGCCCGGGAATCAGGCCCGCCGGACGGCGGCGCTCTGTCGGTGCCGAGGAGTAACGTGCCGGTATGAGCGCGGACCAGCACAGCGAGAATCGGCCCAGTGACGTCTACACCCATGGCCACCACGAGTCAGTGGTCCGCGCCCATGCTGCCCGGACGGCGGAAAACTCCGCGGCGTATGTGCTTCCGTACCTTATGCCGGGCACCTCGGTGCTCGACGTCGGCTGCGGCCCGGGCAGCATCACCTGCGACTTCGCTGCGCTCGTAGCCCCCGGCAGCGTCACGGGACTGGACCGTTCCCCCGGCGTCATTGCCCAGGCGGCCACCCTCGCGGCCGAGCGTGGCGCCCGGAACATCGGCTTCGCGACCGGCAATATCTACAGTCTCGACTTCGAGGATGAGACGTTCGACGTCGTTCACGCCCACCAGGTCCTGCAGCATCTGACGGACCCGGTGGCCGCGTTGCGGGAAATGCGCCGGGTGGCGCAGGCCGGCGGGGTCGTGGCCGTGCGCGACGCCGATTTCCACGGCATGAGCTGGTATCCGGCCATCCCGGAACTCGACGAATGGATGGACCTCTACCAGCAGATCGCACGCCGCAACGGGGCCGAGCCCGACGCCGGCCGGCGGCTCGTGTCCTGGGCGCAGGCCGCCGGCTTCACGGATGTCGCGCCGTCGAGCAGCAACTGGCTCTACGCCACGGGCCAGCAGCGGCGCTGGCAGGCCAGGGTCTGGGGTGAACGGGTGCTGCACTCGGCCTTCGCGGACCAGGCGCTTGATTACGGGCTCGCCGACGCCGCGGACCTGGCCCGGATTTCCGCGGGCTGGCACCGGTGGGGATCCACGGACGACGGCTGGTTCCTCATCCCCAACGGCGAAGTGATCGCCCGGGCCTAAACACGGACAGTTGTCCACATAAACGCTCATGGTCCTCGAGCTCCGTCGGCGGGAGTCTTAGTGTCAAAACATGATCATCCAAGCAGGTTTTGACTTTGAGATTCTCGCCCGTCCGCTCATCATCCAGCACGGCATGCTGATGCCAAGCCTCGTACTGATCCGTCTGGATCGGGAGATGCAACTGGACAACGTGGACGTCGTCCCTGGCCGCTTCGAGGGTTGCCTTGCCCCTTTCCACGATGCTGTCCTGGCTGCGCTGGATCCGGAATACACAAAGTACTTTGCGATCGCCCACCCTGGCAGATTCACCGAGGGCTACGGCTACCTGGATCCGATCATGGATGAGGCCAGCGCGCTGGAATCGAAGGCGAAAGAACGGGGTATTCAGCTGATCGGCCACTTCGCCATCGACGAGACGGGCTATATGTCGGCCCGCGCGCGGATGTACTTTGACCAATATCCGAGTCACGACGACCTGCCCAGAACTATGCTCCATTGGTCGCATTCGACGCTGGGCAAGTGTGTCTGAGCGCGTTCGCAGGTGGCTGGCCCCGCAGCTTTCGGATTCATCCCACGAGCGCTTGCTGATGGTGCCATCCCCCGGGCCTAAACTGGGGACGTGCAACCTACTCTTTGGCTGACTTTGGCCGGCGCCGGCGTCCTGATCAGCTTCACCCCCGGCGCCGGCGCTATCAATACGATGAGCAATTCACTGAGCTCAGGGTTCCGCCGTTCCATCTGGGGCATCCTGGGCCAGCAGGCCGCCCTGGTGGTGCACATCGTGGTTGTCGCCCTGGGCGTCGGCGTGCTCGTCGCCAGTTCCCCGGTAGCTTTCAACGTCATCCGCTACGCCGGGGCCGCGTATCTCGTCTACCTGGGCATCCGCCAGTTCCTGCACAAGCCGGATCTGGACCAGGAGAAGGCTGCCGCGCGGCGCAACGAACCGGCGGTTTCCATGTTCCGGCGCGGCCTGTGGGTGAACCTGCTTAACCCCAAGGCGATCGTCTTCTTCCTGGCCTTTGTGCCCCAGTTCATCCGCCCGGAACAGCCCCTCCTGCCGCAGTACGCCATCCTCGCCGCCACCGTGATCGTGATCGACATCGTGGTGATGTGGTTCTTCTTTGCCGCGGCGGCCAAATCCTTCCAGCGGTTCACCCGTGACGCCCGTGGCCAGCTGATCCTGAACCGGACCTTCGGGGTGCTGTTCGTCGGCGTCGGGGTCCTCCTGGCCCTGATCCACTAGGACGGGACTACGCGGCTTCGAACGCTAGCCAGCACTGCCCGGATCGTTCATGCTTAAACGTATGAACTCAACGTCGAGTCGCTACCGGATCATCACCGTCTGCACCGGGAACATCTGCCGGTCCCCGATGGCGGAGCTGATGCTGGCGGAGGCTTTCGCCGCTGAACGCCTTCTCGGAGTAGAGGTGGACTCGGCCGGCACGACGGCTTACGAAGCCGGACGCCCGATCGATCCGAGGGCCGCGCGCAAGCTCCTGGCCCATGGCATTGCCTCCCGTGCCCACGTGGCGCGCGAGTGGCGCCCGGAATGGTTTCAGACCCGCGAGCTGATCCTGGCGCTGGACGTGGACCACTACGGCTGGCTTCGACAGGCGGCGCCGGACCCCGGCGCCCTGGCTAAGATCCGGATGCTGCGCAGCTTCGATCCCAGGGCCGCCGGAAACGACCTCCTGGACCAGGGCATCGAGGACCCGTGGTTTGGCGACCACACGGATTTCGAGAACACGTGGGATCTGATCCGCGCCTCCGTTCCGGGGATCGTGGCCCATGCACGCGGGCAGTTGCAGCGGCTGGAACAGCAAAGACAAGGCAACGCGGGGCAACAGGTACGCTCTATTCCATGAGCCCAGCACCCGTCATCATCGCCATCGACGGGAGGTCAGGCGCCGGCAAGACCACCCTGGCAATCGAACTGGCGGCCCGGCTCCGCGAGCATCACAAGGTCTCGGTGTTCCATCTGGAGGACATCTACCCGGGTTGGAACGGGCTCGTCGCAGGGATAGAGCGCTACGTCGCGACAGTCCTCGCTCCGTTGCGGCGGGGAGAAGCGGCCGAATGGGTCAGCTGGGACTGGGAACGGCACTACGACGGCGACGCCCGCATCACCCAGCCTTCCGAGATCGTCATCGTGGAAGGCGTCGGCGCTGCCGCCGAAGCCGCACGCCCCTACCTGGACGCCGTCGTCTGGGCCGATGCGCCCGACGCCGAGCGCCGCCTCAGGGCGCTGACCCGCGACGGCGAAACTTACGCGCCCTACTGGGAACAATGGGCCGGCCAGGAACAGGAATGGCTGGCAACCGACAATGTCCCGGCCCTCGCGGATGTGCGCGTGCTCAACCTTGCCGACGGCGCGGCCCCGGACGAAGTCCTCCGGTCTCTGCAGTACCTGCCCGCCTTGGCGCCTCTGCTCGTACCCGAACTGGCAGCCCGGCACGGGCTCGGACTCCGGTCCGAACGGCTGGCCGCGACGCCGGACGCCGGCAGGCTCTTCGCCGCGCTCTACGGCCGCTCAAAGAACGCAGTGTGGCTGGACTCCTCGTTGTCCCCCGCCGGGCTCGGCACTGAAGCCGCGGAACGCAGCCGCTTCAGCATCCTCGCCGATGATGGCGGTTCCTTCGGGCAGTCGGTCCGGCACAGTTCCGGCATGACCTGCGTGAGCGTCGGCAATTCCACAGTCAGAACTGAGGGAGGGTTTTTCCGCTGGCTGGACGGCGTCTGGGGCCGGCGCGTCCTGCGTGCCCCCGACGGCTACCCCTGCGAATTCGCCCTGGGCTGGCTGGGATACCTCGGCTACGAGCTCAAACGTGAGACCGGCGGCAGCGACGTCACTTCACCCAACCCCGACGCCTGCCTGATCTTCGCCGGCCGGGCCGTGGTCCTGGACCATGTGGAAGGCGCGGCCTGGCTGCTCTCCCTCGACGGCCCGGACGCCGAATCCTGGCTGGATGCTGCCCGCACGGCCGTGCGCGAAGCCGCCGGACCGGCGGCCCCGGGCGGCGCGCCGCAGGAGATCGGCACCGGCCCGGCTTTCCGGGCGCGGGACACGGAAGCCGCCTACAAGGCAAAGATCGCCGAGTCCCAGCGGGAGATTGTCGACGGGAACACCTACGAGGTCTGCCTCACCACGTCGCTGACGGCGTCGGCGGCGCTGTCACCCGGCGGACCGGACGCGCTGGACCCGTGGCAGACCTATTTGTCCCTGCGTGCAAAGAATCCGGCCCCGTTCGCGAGCTATCTGCGCTTCGGGGACCTGACAGTCGCCAGCACGTCCCCCGAACGCTTCCTCAAAATCGCGGCCGACGGCGGGATGCGGGCCGAACCGATCAAGGGGACCCGCCGCAGGGACCCTGACCCCGGCAGGGACGCGGCGCTGCGCCGGGAGCTCGGCTCATCCGCCAAGGACCGGGCGGAGAACATCATGATTGTGGATCTCCTCCGCAACGACCTCAGCCACTTCGCGGTGCCGGGCTCAGTCTCGGTCAGCCGGCTGTGCGCGATTGAAACCTACGCCACGGTGCACCAGATGGTCAGCACCATCGACGCCCGGCTCAGGCCCGGCATGCCACCCGCCGAGGCCGTGGCGGCCTGCTTCCCCGCCGGGTCCATGACCGGCGCGCCCAAAGTCAGCACCATGGCCATCCTGGACCGGCTCGAAGCCCAGGCGCGGGGCGTCTATTCGGGAGCTATCGGCTACTTCTCGCTGACCGGCGCCAGCGACCTCGCGGTCGCCATCAGGACCCTGGTGATCAGCCCCGCCGTCGGGGCAGACGAAGCGGCAGCCGACGGCGGGGCAGCCGGCACCGGGCGCGCGGTGCTTAGCCTCGGCGTGGGAGGCGCAATCACGGCGGATTCCTCACCGCAGGAGGAATACGACGAAATCCGGACCAAGGCGTTCGGGGTCCTCTCGACGCTCGGCGCGGAATTCCCGGCCGGCTGAAGCGGGTATCGGTCGGGCCGGCCGCTTACTGCAGTGTCGCCGTCAGCCGTGCGACGTTGTCCACGTATTTGGCCCGCATCGGCCGCTTGAGCCAGTCCTCCAGCAGCAGTTCGTGCGAGATGTCGCGGTAGGTGTCCTCCACCGCCCGGACCCGCTTTACGATGTCCGAGCCGAGCAGCATCACGGACACCTCGAGGTTCAGCGAGAAGGACCGCATGTCCATATTGCTCGAGCCGAGGACCGCAACCTCGTCATCGATCGTGAAGTGCTTGGCATGCAGGACAAACGGAGCCCGGTACAAGTAGATCCGCACCCCGGCCTCAAGTAGGGCCTTGTAGTACGACTGCTGGGCGTGATGGACCAGGAACTGGTCGCCCTTCTCCGACACGAAAAGCTCGACGTCGACGCCGCGCTGCGCCGCGGTGGTCACGGCGTACAGCAGGGAATCATCCGGGACAAAGTAAGGGCTGCAGATGGAGATCCGGTGCTGCGCCGAGTAGATCAGTGTGTTGAACAGGCGCAGGTTATTTTCGGTGACAAAGCCCGGCCCGCTCGGCACTGCCTGGGCCGTGATGCGCCCGGCAGCCGGTTCGGGCCGGTGCTGCAACTGCTCCTCGAGCGACTCATCCGTTTCGCTGAGCCAGTCGGTGGCAAAGACCACGTTGAGGGTGGTCACGATCGGCCCGCGCAGGCAGGCCATGAGTTCCACCCATTCCCGGCCCAGCTTGCGGTGCTTGGGATTGTTGTAGGAAGGCTCAATCAGGTTCTGCGAACCGGTAAAGGCCACCTCCCCGTCAATGACCATGATTTTTCGGTGGTTGCGCAAATCCGGCCGGCGCCATTGCCCGTGCACCGGGCTCAGCGGCAGCATAGGCCGCCAGCGGATCTTGCTCGCCTTGAGCCGCCGGATCAGCTTCCGGTAGCCCGGGATCCGCAGCGTTCCGAGGTGGTCGAACAGGATGCGCACCTCCACGCCCCGGTCCGCCGCCTCTTCCAAGGCAGTGAGCAGGTCATCAGTCACATGGTCGCTGCTCATGATGTAGAACTCGGCGTTGATGAAGTTCTTGGCTTCCCGGACCGCGGCGGCCATCGCCTTAATCGAATCCGGATATCCCGGGAGCAGTTCGACGCTGTTGCCATCCACCATCGGCAGCGAGCCGAGGGTCTTGTTCAGTTCGGCCGCTGATGCCACCCATTCCGGCCCGGCGTAACGGCTTTCCAGGCTGGCCAGCGCGGAGGCGCCTGCCCGGACGCGCGTGTTGACGGCCTGCTGCTGTGCCCGGCGGCGCCGGGAGAGGCGGAAGTTGCCGAAAAGCAGGAACAGGGCCAGGCCCACGGATGGAACGAAGAAGATGACCAGCAGCCACGCCATCGCGGTGGTGGGCCGGCGGTTGCCGGGGATGATGCCGACGGCCAGAACCCTGATGGCGAGGTCGATCAGGGTGAGGATCACGATCAGCCACGGCGGGAGGGTTCCCGCCAGCGGTATTGGCCACAGCACAGGCGAACCCCTCAAGCTCCAGGCCCGCGGAACCGTTCCGGAACGGGCAACGAGCAAATCCTATCCCGGAGCACCCCGCACTAAGCTGATGCCATGACTTCTCCAGCCGTTCCCGCCCCTGTCACGGTCCTAGTCTTCCTGGATCCCGCCTTCGAGGGCGGCCGCCTGGCCGACGCGTCAAAGCCGCAGCTCATGGCCACCGATCTGGGCGCGACCCGCGGGGACGGTGTTTTCGAATCGCTGCTGGCTGTCGGCGGCCAGCCCCGGAAGCTTCAGGCCCACCTGGACCGGCTGGCAGGCTCCGCACGCCTCCTGGAGCTGGACATCCCGGCCGAAGGCGCATGGCGGCGTGCCATCGCAACAGCCATCACCGAATACCGTGACCGGCAGGAGCAAACCTCGGCTGCGGCCGTGGACACCGCAGACGGCGCACCCTCCACGAACGCCGGCGAGGACGAAGCCGTGGTGAAGCTCCTCGCGACCCGCGGCGCCGAGGGCGATGCAGGGCCCACCTGCTGGGTCCAGGTATCCCGGCCGTCCCCGGTGGGCCGCCGCCAGCGTGAGACCGGCCTCGACGTCGTCCTGCTCGAGCGCGGCTACGACAGCGAGATCGGCGAGCGCGCCCCCTGGCTGCTGCTCGGGGCCAAGACACTGTCCTATGCCGTGAACATGGCGGCCCTGCGGCACGCGCACCGGCAGGGAGCCGACGACGTCATCTTCACGTCAGCGGACGGACGGGTCCTGGAGGGTCCGACGTCGACCGTGCTGCTGGCGCATCTGGAAACCTCGGACGACGGCGCCGGCGGGGTCCGGACGGTCCGGCGGCTCATCACGCCGCAACTGGACAGCGGCATCCTGCCCGGCACCTCCCAGGGCGCCCTTTTCAAAGCCGCGAAGGCCGCCGGCTGGGACCTGGGGTACGGGCCGCTGGAACCGCAGGATCTGCTGGAGGCCGACGCCGTCTGGCTGATCTCCAGCATCCGGCTCCTGGCGCCGGTGAATCACATCGACGGCCACGAAATCGGGACTCCGGAGCTCCGCGCGCAGCTCACGGCGGAGCTCAACGCCCTGTACGCGACAATCGGGTAGGCGCGGGCAGGACGTCCGCCGGTGCACGCACGCCGGGCACTTCCACTTCAGGCTCAGCGCACCGCGCCGGCGAACGCTGACGGGCGGCGCCGGAAGGAGGCCGGGTTGAATGAGGGGAGCGCAAACGCGGCGAGGACGGCGTCGAGCAGTTCCGGGGCCGCTGCGCTGCCGGAACCGAACCGCGCACGCACGCCCAGGACCACCGGGGTACCGTCGGCCCGGCGGCGGATATCAACCTCGACCGGGCCCGTCAGGCCGAGGGCCTGGACGGCGGCCATAGCCAGCGGAGCAATGTCAGCAGCCGTGCCGGTCGCGACTCTCCGGCCCACGGCGGAGGCGCCGGCCTCGAGCCCGGCACTTAAACCGACCCGGGCGGGCTGATCCACGACCACCACATACGGTGTCATCGCGTTCCGCGCCTGGGTACCGAAGACGAGGGCGACATACCCGGCTCCCGGGATGAACTCCTGGACAATCCGGCCCTCCGGCTGGCGAGCCCAGTCGACGGGCCCTGCCTCGGGCAGGATCGTAGCGCCCTGATCGCTCCCGGGGACCCGCGGCTTCACGACGACGGGCCCGCCCAGTTCCGCGAGGGAGGCAGGGGCGGCCGCGAAGTCGCTGGGAACCCCGAACCGCGGCACCGCGATCCCTTCGGCCTGCAACGTCCATGCGGTCAGGAGGTGGTCGTTGGCGAGCGCCACCGGGCCCGAATCGGACACGATGAGGCGGACTTCGTCGCTGAATGCGGTGCGGGCGGCGGCGAGGTGCGGCAGCTCCTCGCTGAGTGTCGGAATCACCACGTTGAGGTTCCGGGCATCGATGAGCCGGCGGAGTGCGGGGACCCAGTCCGGATCGGATGCCGGCGGGAGCCGGACGGACTCGATGCCCGCGACGGCGGCCACTGTGCGCGTGTCAGCTCCGAGTACGGGCAGTCCCCGGTCCGATAGCTGGACCGCGAGGCTCCGGCCGGCTTCGCTGCCGACTCCGGTGACCAGGATGTGTGGACGCACGGCTTCCCCTTCCGTTGCGGGCCGACGACGCCGGTCTCCCGGCGTCAGCGCTTTGCAGGCCTTGAGACTTCTGGCTGAGACCGCCAGATAAGACCTGTATGCGAGACCTTTAGGTGAGACCGTTATGTGAGACCTGCGTGACGCTTCATTTGACTCTGTTCTCCCAGTAAAAGGGTCACCGTCCCTGATCACACGAGTGGCCGCTACTTGTAACTCCCGTCACTTCAGCCCCTGCGCCCCCGGATCCGTGACAGAAAATGACGACGGCGGCAGTGCGGGCCGCCGTCGTAAGTGTTACGTTCTTTGAGAGTAATGAGAACCGGCGCCAAGCCCTGACTGGCCGGTCGGCAACCCTCCCTTTCGCGGCGGGGTGCCTCAGGTGAATACTCGGCATATCGACCATTCGAGCTGCAAGCGTGAAAGAAGGAGATCCCCTATGCCTGACGCATCCCTCCCGGCGGCCAACCCCGTGTCGTCCCAGGAGAAGCTGGCGTACCGCCTCTTCACCGGCCCCGACGACCGGGCCTTCTGCGAACGCGTCTCCGCTGCCCTGGCCGACGGCTACGTCCTGCATGGCAACCCGTCGGCGACGTACAACGGCAGCACCGTGATCGTGGCGCAAGCCGTGGTCCTGCCCTCAGCCATCGCAAGCGCGGACGCCGCCGTCGCGGACGCCGTCGATGAACTCGACGAACGCGGCAGCGACGACGCCGGCTACGACGCGGCCTTCGAGGGCCACGCATGAACTACGCCGGAGACCTCACGCCGCACGAAGCCTGGGCCAAACTTGAGTCCGGTGCCGTCCTGATTGACGTCCGGACCGAGGGCGAATGGGCCCACGTCGGCATCCCGGACACCAAGGCCACCGAGAACGATCCGCTGTTCATCCAGTGGACCCTTGCCGGGGGTGCCCCCAACCCGCACTTCATCGAGCAGCTGAAACTGCAGGCACCGGAGGACAAATCGGTGGAGCTCATCTTCCTGTGCCGCTCCGGGGCCCGGTCCGTGGCTGCCGCCACGGCGGCCACCGAGATCGGATACACGTCCTACAACGTCCTCGAAGGCTTTGAAGGCGAGCCCGACGGCCGCGGCGAGCGGACCGTCAACGGCTGGAAGAACCGCGGCCTGCCCTCCAACCTTGGAATGAATTAAGCTGACTTTCAATCCCGACGCCTCCGGCTGGGGGCCGGACACCCAGGCAGTCCGTGGCGGCCTTGACCGGACAGGCTTCCAGGAGACCACCGAACCGATTTTCCTCAATTCCGGCTTCGTCTACGAGTCAGCCGCCGCAGCCGAACGCGCTTTCACCGGCGAGGACGAGCGATTCGTCTACTCCCGCTACGGCAACCCGTCAGTGGCGACCCTCCAGGAGCGGCTCCGGCTGCTCGAAGGCACCGAGGCGTGCTTCGCCACCGCGTCCGGCATGTCCGCCGTCTTCACCGCCCTCGGCGCCCTGCTGGCGGCCGGCGACCGTGTGGTCGCCGCCCGCTCCCTGTTCGGGTCCTGTTTCGTTATCCTCAACGAGATCCTTCCGCGGTGGGGCGTCGAGGCCGTGTTCGTCGACGGACCCGACCTGGACCAGTGGCGCGAGGCGCTGTCGGAGCCGACGACGGCCGTGTTCTTCGAATCGCCGTCGAACCCGATGCAGGAAATCGTCGACATTGCCGCGGTGAGCGCCCTTGCACATGCCGCCGGCGCAACAGTTGTGGTGGACAACGTTTTCGCCACCCCGCTCCTGCAGCGGTGCGGTGATCTTGGCGCGGACGTGATCGTCTACTCAGGCACCAAGCATATTGACGGCCAGGGCCGGGTTCTGGGCGGCGCCATCCTCGGCACCAAGGAATTCATCGAGGGCCCCGTCAAGCAGCTCATGCGGCATACGGGCCCGGCGCTCTCGCCTTTCAACGCCTGGGTGCTCACCAAAGGGCTGGAGACCATGGCCCTGCGCGTCAACCATGCCTCGGCGTCTGCGCTGCGCATCGCTGAATGGCTGGAGCAGGAGCCGGCCGTCAGCTGGGTCAGGTACCCGCTGCTCACATCCCACCCCCAGTACGAGCTAGCGGCTCGGCAGATGAGGGCCGGCGGGACCGTGCTGACCCTGGAACTCTCCCCCTCCCCCGGGCGCTCCGCCAAGGAATCCGCGTTCGCATTGCTGGACGGGCTGCGGATCATTGACATCTCCAACAACCTGGGCGACTCGAAATCCCTCATTACCCACCCGGCCACCACCACGCACCGCGCCATGGGGCCGGAGGGCCGGGCCGCGATCGGGCTCAGCGACGGGGTGGTGCGGCTCTCCGTCGGCCTGGAGGACGTCGAGGACCTGATCCGCGACCTCGGTCAGGCACTCAAGCAGGTCTGACCGTTCCAGCCCGGTCCCGGGTCCGGCGCCAACCGGCGCCGGCTATCCGGCTTCGGCTTTCCGGCTATCCGGCTATCCGGGGGACGGGACTCCGTCGGAAGCCAGCGTCGTCGCCCGGACCGCGTAATCAACGACGCCCGGGAGCCCCGCCACGGCGAACACGCGTCGCTGCTGCTGCGAGCCCGTTCCGCGCTCCAGGATCCGCCGGACTCCTGCTTGGGCCAGCTCCAGTTCGCCCTGATCCTGGAGTACCGGAGCAAGGTAGTCCACCAGGGCTTCCACCACGTCGCGGGCGGGTGCCGGCGTGAAGCCGCCGAATTCCAGCAACTCCGCGCCCACGCCGAAGTTGCTGGCCTGCCACGCGGCCATCCGCAGCAGCGCCGTGGGCACCGGGGCCGGCTCCACGCCGTCGCGCCAGTCCCGGCTGGCTGATTCCACGAGCGCGCGGACCAGCACGGCGATCAGCGCCGCGTCCTCGGCGTGAAGGCACACATCCATGACCCGGACCTCGACGGTGGGGTGGTGCCGGCACAGCCGGGCATCGAAGTAGACCATGCCCTCGTCAAACAGCACTCCGCTCGCCAGCACCCGTTCCACGACCCGGCGGTAGGCGGAGAGGCTCCCGAAAATCATCGACGGCCCGGCTCCGGGCCAACGGTTCCAGACCTGCGTCCGGTAGCTGTCGAATCCGGTTTCCACGCCGTCCCAGTACGGCGAGTTCGCGCTGAGCGCCACCAGCACGGCGAGCTTGTCCCGGATCCGGTCCATGACCGCGACCCCCTCATCCGGGGACTCCACCAGGGTGTGCACATGCAGGCCGCAGGTCAGCTGGTCACGGACCGTGAGTCCGAAGCGCTTCTCCATGGCGGCGTAGCGGGGTTTCGGCGTCGTATGCGTCACCGGGGTGAGCGGCGACGTCGCCAGCGCAGCGACCCTTGCACCGCAGATCCGGGCGGCGTGGTCCGCGAGGTCCCGGTCCTGTCTGATTTCACGGAGCAGCCCGTCGTAATCCCGGCACGGCACCGTCTGGGTTTCAATCTGCTCGAGCTTCAGCTCATAGGTGAAGCCCGCTTCGTCGTGGCAGGCGGCGCCGCCGGGGTTCAGCCGTGCCATCAGGGCTTCGGCAAGAGCCAGCGGGGAACCGGTTGCCTCGTCGACGATCAGGAGTTCTTCCTCGACGCCGAAAGTGCGCATGTACCTATTTTGCCTGCGCGGACCTATCTACAACAGATGGCACACACCAACGCGGGGTCACTTCCGGCCCATCGGACGCCTCTGGATGGGCGAGAAGTGACCCCGCGTTGGTCCTGCGGGGGCGGACTCAGTCCTGGAAGTACTCGATCTTCGCGCCGATGGTGTTCAGCCTCTCGGCCAGGTCCTCGTAGCCGCGCTCGATCACGTAGATGTTCCGCAGTTCCGAGACCCCGCGTGCGGCGAGCATGGCCAGGAGCAGGCACGCCGCCGGGCGGAGCGCCGGCGGGCAGCCCACCTCGGCGGCCCGCCACCTGGTGGGTCCGTTGACGTAGATGCGGTGCGGGTCAAGCAACTGCACCCTCGCGCCGAGCTTGTTCAGCTCGGTCAGGTAGATGGCCCGGTTCTCGTAGACCCAGTCATGGATCATGGTCTGGCCCTCGGCGTTGGCCGCGATGACCGCGAAGAACGGCAGGTTGTCGATATTCAGACCCGGGAACGGCATGGGATGGATCTTGTCTTCCGGGGCGCGGAGCTCCGAGGGCCTGGTGGTGACGTCCACCAGCCTCGTCCGGCCGTTCCGGGCAACGTACTCGCCGGAAACCTCAAGGCGCTGGCCCATCTGCTCCAGGGTCGCGAGCTCGATTTCCATAAACTCGATCGGGACGCGGCGGATGGTGACCTCGGAGTTCGTCACGATCCCGGCGGTGAGCAGGCTCATGGCTTCGATCGGGTCTTCCGAGGGGAAGTATTCGACGTCGACGTCGGCCGCGGGGTTGCCGACGATCCGCAGCGTTGTGGTGCCCACGCCCTCGATCGCAACGCCGAGCATTTGCAGGTAGAAGCAGAGGTCTTGCACCATGTAGTTCGGGCTGGCGTTGCGGATGATCGTGGTGCCGCTGCGGTGCGCGGCGGCCATAATGGCGTTTTCAGTGACGGTGTCGCCTCGTTCGCTCAAGACGAAGGACCGGTCTTTGCGGTCCGCTGGCGGAGCCTGCACCGCATAGAAGCCGGCGGTGGCCTCAACGGTGAGGCCGAACTGGCGCAGCGCCTGCATGTGCGGCTCCACGGTGCGGGTGCCAAGGTCACAGCCGCCCGCGTAGGGAAGCCGGTATTCCGCGGACTCGTCCAGCAGCGGCCCCAGCAGCATAATGACGCTGCGGGTCCGCCGCGCTGCTTCGACGTCCATGGAGCCGAGATCCAGGACGTCAGGGCGGCGGATCCGGAGGTCGTTTGAGTTGAGCCAGGTGCACTCGACACCGATGCTGGTCAGGACCTCGACGATCCGGTTGACCTCTTCGATCCGGGCCAGGCGGCGCAGGGTGGTGGTGCCGCGGTTGATGAGGCTGGCGCACAGGAGGGCAACCCCTGCGTTCTTGCTGGTGTTGACGTCAACGGCGCCGGACAGGGTCCGGCCGCCTTCCACCCTGAGGTGGGTCATCTGCGTCCGGCCCACTTTGACGATGCTTCGGCCGACGATGGCCTCGAGCCGCTGGATCATTTTCAGACTGAGGTTCTGCTTGCCCTGTTCCATCCGGGCGATGGCGCTCTGGCTCGTTCCGAGCTCGGCGGCGAGCTGTCCCTGGGTCCAGCCCTTCTCGCCCCGGGCGTCGCGGAGCAGCATGCCAACGTGTTCTGCAGTCTCTTGGGTCATCCCACGAAAATATCACAGATGATTTATCTGACGCGAAATATGCGTGCGGCGCCCCGCTTTACCTGCGCCTTACCCGATCCATGCGATAACGGTGCCGGCTATTGCTGGGCGAGGAAGACCATGTTCCAGGTCCCTGCCCCGAGCGCGGCGGCCACGGCGGCCCCCGCGATCACCATCCCACCCGCCAGGACCCATACGTCGAGGCCGCTGAACGTCGACGGCCGCGCCCACGTTCGCTCGGCCCCGCCAAAACCGCGGGCCTCCATGGTGACGGCAAGGCGGGAAGCCCGCCTGATCGCCTGTACCAGCAGCCCGAAACTCTGCCCCAGCGTGGCGCGAATCCGCTGGTAAGGGTTGCCGCGAGAGCCCACGCCGCGGGCCCGCCGCGCCATCCCGATGGTCTGCCACTCCTCGGCCATCAGCCCCACCAGACGCATCGCGGCCAGGGTGCCCAGCACAAAGCGGTGCGGAAGTTTGGCGTTCTGGGCGAGTGCATCGGCAAGGTCGGTGGGATCCGTGCAGGTCATCAGCAGCACGGCGGGCAGGGCGATCGCGAGCCCGCGCAGCATAAAACCCAGCCCCAGCTGGAGCGAGCCGTCGCTGATGGACCAGATGCCCGCGTCGACCAGGATCGCGCCGGTGTCCGGGGCCAGGATGGCGGTGCTCCAGCCGCCCAGCGCGGCGGCGAGGATCAGCGGCCACCCGCGCTGCCACAACAGGCCCGTGGTCAGTCCCGCAAGCGGAAAAAGCATCAGCTCGAAGGCCAGGGCCACCGATGCCGAGACCCAGTCGATGGATAGCGCCAGCACCATGGTGATGAGGACGACGGCGGTGAACTTGGCCAGCGGGTTGGCGCGGGTCAGGAGGGCCTGGTTGCCGCGAAGGCTCAGGGCGTCCCTCATGACGCCCTCGCCGTCGGGAGTCCGCGGTCCGGCGAGTCACGGCCCGGAGTGCGGAGGCTGAGCTCGGTACCGCCCAGCGCTGCCGTGAATTCCTGGTCATGGGTCACGGACACGATCGCGGTTCCGGCGTCAAGCAGTTCTGACAGGAAGGACGCAAGCTCCGCCCACGTGCATGCATCCTGGCCGAAGGTGGGCTCGTCCAGGACCAGCACCTTCGGATGTGCGGCGAGGACGGTGGCCACGGACAGCCGCCGTTTCTCCCCGCCGGAGAGCGTATAGGGGTTGGCATCCACGAGGTCCGTCAGCCGCAACCGCTCGAGCAGTTCCTCCACCCGGTCCTCGCCGTAGCCGAGATGCCGGGGGCCGAACATGAGTTCATCGAGCACCCGGCCGGTGACGAACTGGTGCTCGGGTTCCTGGAACACCGTCCCGATCCGCGCAATCAGCTGCTGGGCCTTCCAGCGGTAAGGGTCGGTTCCTGCGCCGGCGCTGAGCGTTTCCGAGGCGGCGACGGTTCCCCCGACGGGCTGCAGCAGGCCGGCCAACGACAGCGCAAAAGTCGACTTCCCCGAGCCGTTCGGGCCGGTGATGGTCAGGGCCTCGCCGGCCCGGATTCGGGCCGTGATCCCTGCCTGCACCGGGTGCGGGGGAAGGCGGCGAAACCCGTCACGGAGACCGGCGCGCCGGGGCCGCTCGCGGGAGACGGCCAAGTCGTCTGCGGCGAGCAGCACGCCCGCCGGGACATCCTGTCCGGCCGCGGCGTCTCCGGCGGCGGCGCGGGATCGCGTGACGGGCACATGGCCCGGCACCCAGACACCCGCAGCGATGAGCATGTCCCGCGCCTGAGCGAGCACCCGGTCCGGCGGGCCATCAATGAGCACTGCCGGGTCCGTGGCGGAGCCCGGCTGCAGCACCACGATCCGGTCCACGAGGTCCTTCCAGATCGCAACCCGGTGCTCCACGACCACCAGGGTAGCCCCGGTCTTGTCCAGGCACCGGCCCACCGCGTCGCGGACCTCGAGCACCCCCGCCGGGTCCAGGTTGGCGGTGGGCTCGTCGAGCAGCAGCAGTCCGGGGCGCATCGTCAGGATGCCGGCCAGCGCCAGCCGCTGTTTCTGCCCGCCGGAGAGGGCCGACGTCGGGTGGTCCAGCGGCAGCGCGCCAAGCCCGACGTCGTCGAGCGACTCGCACACGCGCCCCCAGATCTCGGCGGGGGGCACCGAGAGGTTTTCGGCTCCGAAAGCGACGTCGTCGCCGACGCGTGAGAGCACCACCTGGGTCTCCGGGTCCTGCTGCATCAGCCCGGCGCGGCCCCGGCGGGCCCGGGGCGGGGCGCCGTCGATCAGCAGGCTGCCGGTTTCGTCGGCGTCTCCGGCATCGCCGGATGCACCGGGTTCACCGGCGGAACTGTCGCCGAGCACGCCCGCGAGCGCATGGAGCAGCGTGGACTTGCCGGCGCCGGACGGGCCCAGCAGCAGCACCCGCTCGCCGGGCCGGATGTCCAGGTCCAGGGCATTGACGGCGGGGCGGGCCCTGCCTGCATGCCGCCAGCCCCAGCCCCGCGCCGTGACCGCCGCGGGGCGGGTTCCCTGCATCGATGTCATGAACAGCGTCCCCTGATCAGGATAAAACAGGCTCCGTGGCGGCCTTGCGGGACGCGAACGAGCTCAGCACGCCGGTTTTGGCCAGGCCGCGGGTCGCCAGCCAGGACAGTCCGCCGGCAATCAGGGCGCCGGAGATAGTGGTGCAGATGATGTAGACGAGTTTGTCCGGTGCGGCGTAGGCGATGTTCCATCCCCACGGCATGTACGAGTCGTTCAGCCCGCAGAACAGGCCGGCACCGGCACCGGCGAGCAAGGCCACCGGCAGGTTGAACTTCCGGTAGAGCGCAGGCACGCTGAGCTTCTTGTAGAGCACCAGGGCGAACACCAGTTCCGCGCCCAGCCCCTGCAGCAGGCCGGAGGTGAGAACCGCAACTCCGTATTGCGAGCCCATGAAGAGCTCTCCCGTGGCGGCCACCGCTTCGCAGAACAACGCCGCTCCGGGCTTCCGGATGATGAGCATGCCCAGCACCGCCGGAATCATCCAGCCGCCGGCGTAGAGGCCGGTGAGCGGCGGATAGAGTGCGTTGACCGGCGCGGAAATCACATTGGCGCCCTGGGACCAGGCCCAGAAGATCACGCCGCCGGCCACCGCGATCAACGCGGCCACCACGATGTCCACGACGCGCCATTTGTGGCTGGTCTTCTTGATTACTGCTGTTGTCATGCCGTCCTCCTGAGGTACAGGAGGGGAGAGTGGTCCGGTCTGGCAGCTTCCGCCGCGGTTCCGGCCACTCCGAGAACTCGACTCCCTTGCGCCGGTACTAACCGGATCAGGTTCGAGGGTCTGCGGCTGTCCGCACTCTCAGCGCCCGCCTTGGATGTCCCCGGATTCTCCGGCGATGCCCTGCGGCGGCGCTCCCCTGTCGTATGAATTTCACCCTTGTGGGCTGGGCCAGTTTACACCCGGAGCGCGGCACCATCGCGGTGAGGTCGCATTCAGCGGTCACATTCGTTGGCCGGGCGCTGCGTTCTGCCCCGGCCCTGATCCGCCCCGGACTCCGCGCCAGGTGCCCGACGCGCCGGTATGGACCGGCACGTCGAAAACGCTACGCTGGTGAAGTCCCAGTTCGCGTCCGCAAGGAGTCCGGCATGAATCTCTTCATCAAACTGCTCGGCACCGGCATCAGCCTGCTTGCAGGTTTTGTCGGCACCAAGCTCGTCGACACGGTCTGGGAGAAGGCCACCGGCAGCAAACCGCCCAAGGGCGATGACGACGACGTTCCCACCACCCTGCGCCATGCGCTCACGTTCGCCCTCATCTCGGCGTCGGTCAGCGCCATCATCCAGGTCTTGGCCAATCGCGGCACCCAGCGCGCAATCACCCGCTTCGCCAAGACCCAGGACATCGTCTAACGGTCTTTGGCCGGCGGCACGGGCCGCGGCGTGGCCGGCGGACCGGAACCGGCAGGAGCTCCGGCGTCCGCGACAGCCTGTGCCGCCGCCTGCTGGACCACGGCCTCAAGCTCGTCAGTGCTCAGCCGTTCCCGGTGCAGGTGCTTGGTACGGTAGCCGGCCCGCCCCATCATGTGTGCGGAGACAGGCACTGTGAGCAGTTGGAAGAGCCACGCCACGGCCAGCACGGGCCACACCCACCAGCTGCGTATCTGCAGTCCCACGGAAGCGAGCAGCAGGAACAATCCCAACACCTGCGGCTTGGTGGCGGCGTGCATCCGGCTCATCAGGTCAGGAAAACGCAGCAGCCCGATGGTCGCGGCGAGGGACATAAAGGCTCCGGCGATCATCAGGACCGCAGAGACCGCGTCGATGACGGCGTCGGCCTGGAACGTCTCAGGATTCACGCGTTGCCTCCCGCCGGTCCGCCACAAAACGGGCCACGGTCACGGACCCGACGAATCCGATAATGGAGATGGCCACCACCAGCATGAGGTTGTTCAGGTGCCTGTTCGCTGCCATGTCGATGCAGAGCGCGGCCGCGAAGATCGCCAGCAGCACGTCAGCCGCCAGTACCCGGTCCAGGAGCGAGGGACCCACCGCGATCCGGACGATCGCCCCGGCAGCGGCCAGGGACAGAATGACGGCGGTCACGGACAGGGCGAGGTCCATCATGGCTTGTCTTCCTGGTTGAGCGCGGAAAGTTCCGCTTTGGATCCCATGATCCGGATCAGCCCGGCCTCGGTATCGCGGACTTCCTTGCGGAGCCTGGCGACGTCCTGGGCGTCGCGGACGTTGATCCCGTGAATGTAGAGCGTGGAGGTGGAGCGGTCAACCTCCACCACCAGCGAACCCGGAATCAGCGAGATCACGTGTCCCGTGGCGGTGACCAGCAGGTCGGAGTGGCTGCGCAGCGGCACGGCGACGACGGCGCTGATGACGCGCGGTCCGGCCACGACGGCCAGGAACAGGACCTGGGCACTCGCCGCCACCACTTTGGCCAGGAAAACGACGGCGAACGGGACGGCACGCAGCACGTTGAAACGGCCGCCGAGCTCCACCGGGGGAAGGTAAAGGAGGCGGGCCACCACGACCGAGATCAGGGCGCCGAACAGCAGGTTGCCAGGGCTGAAGTCCTGCCACAAGGCGCCCCAGACGAACACCAGCCAGACGAGCAGGGGCAGTTCCTGGCGAAGTGAGATCCGCTGCCGGCTCATGTTCCTGCCCCCTGCAGCCGGCGCTCCGGCGACTCGGCCTGTCCTGGCGGAACGGAATCGGTAAAGGCGGTCGCGGGGACCTCTATCTCCTCGCCGAGCACCGACTGGATGTAGGCGGACCGGTCCAGCATCGCCCGCGCGGAGTCGTCCGCCAGCTGGAACAGCGGCCCTGCGAAGGCCGTGAGCGCGACGCCGGCGAGCACCAGGCCCAGGGTGGAGCCCACCATGGTCCGCGGCAACAGCATGACGTTGGTTCGTCCTGCCCGGTCCCCCGTGGCTGAATCCTCGGGAGCGGCGAGCAGGACGGGGTCCGGGTGCTCCGCGTCCTCGGGCTGGCGCCAGAATGCGCGGTTCCAGACCCTTGCAACGGCCAGCAGGGTCAGCAGGCTGGTCAGCACCCCGCCGATCACGAGCGCGTAGGCCAGCGGCGTGCCGAGCTCGACGCCCGCCTGCAGGAGTCCTACTTTGCCCAGGAATCCCGAGAACGGGGGGATGCCGGCCAGGTTCATGGCAGGGACGAAGAACAGCAACCCCAGCAGCGGCGACAGCCGGGCAAGTCCGGCCACGCGGTCCATCGACGAACTGCCGCCACGCCGTTCAATCAGGCCGGTCACCAGGAACAGGCTGGTCTGGATGGTGATGTGGTGGGCCACATAGAACACGGCCGCCCCCAGCCCGGCCACCGAGGACAGGGCCAGCCCGAAGACCATGTAGCCGATGTGACTGACCAGGGTGAAGGACAGAAGCCGCTTGATGTCGCTTTGGGCCAGCGCCCCGAGGATTCCGACCACCATCGTCAGGAGGGCCGCCACCATCAGCGGCTGGTTCAGCGCGTCCCCGGGGAACAGCAGCGTCTCCGTCCGCACCATCGCGTAGACGCCCACTTTGGTCAGCAGCCCGGCGAACACTGCCGTGACAGGGGCCGGCGCCGTCGGATAGGAGTCCGGAAGCCAGAAGGAGAGAGGGAAGACCGCGGCCTTGATGCCGAACGCCACGAGGAGCATGACATGCAGCAGGGCCCGCGTACCGGGGTCCACATCCGCGAGCTTGATCGCGAGGTCTGCCATGTTGATGGTTCCGGTGGCGCCGTAAATCATGGCGATGGCGATCAGGAACAGCAGCGAGGAAACCACCGAGACCACCACGTAGGTCACGCCGGCGCGGATCCGCGGTCCCGTCCCGCCCAGGGTCATGAGGACGTAGCTGGCCGTCAGCAGGATTTCGAATCCGACGTAGAGGTTGAACAGGTCACCGGAGAGGAAGGCATTGGATACGCCGGCGACCAGGATCAGGTACGTGGGGTGGAAGATCGACACCGGCGCGTCCTCGTCGCCGTCGGCCATGCCCTGCCCCGTTGCATACACCAGGACGGCCAGGCTCACCGTGGAGGAGACCACGAGCATCAGCGAGGAGAACTGGTCCACGACCATCACGATGCCCCACGGCGGAAGCCAGCCGCCAAGGTTCACGGCGGATGTTCCGCCGTCCCAGACGCTTGCGAGCAGCCAGCACTCAAGCAGCAAGGTAGTGGAGAGCACCGTGATACTGACGGTCCGCTGGGTGCGGGTGTGCCGGATCAGCAGGAACGTCAGGGCCGCGCCGAGAACCGGCAGGAGGACGGCGAGCGGTGCGAAGCTGGCAATATTCATGGCCTGCCGCCTTCCGGTTCAGGGTTTTCCCGGGGCGCGCCAGGTTGTTCTTCCGCCGCGAAGTCGGTGACCCCGGCGCCGTTGGAACCGATCATGGCCAGCGGGAATTCCGAGGTTTCCGCCGGGATCTCGGCGTCATCCTCGGCATCGAAGCTGGGCGTGGCCGCCACCCGGCGGTCTTCGGCGTCATCCTGGATTTCGTCCCGGCGGCCGAGGGCCCAGGTCCGGTAGATGATGCCCAGCAGGAACGCGGTGACGGCGAAGGAAATCACGATCGAGGTCAGGATCAGCGCTTGCGGCAGGGGATCGTTGTACTCCGCGGGATCTGTGTCCTTGTTGAAGAACGGCGCCTGGCCGGCGAAGCCGCCGGTGGCGAGGATCAGCACGTTCGTGGCGTTGGCCAGCAGCATCAGGCCCAGCACGACGCGGGTGAGGCTGCGTTCAAGGATCAGGTAGATGCCGCAGGCGTACAGGGCTCCCATGACCAGCAGCAGGGTCAGATTGACGCTCATCCATTCCCCCTGGCAGTGGTTTCGGCCGGGATATCATCGGCCGCGGGTTCGCCGGACAGCGCATCCGCGGGCTCCGGCGGGCCTTCTTCGAAGTGCTCGTCGATTTCCGCGCCGAGGCTTCGCAGCACGTCAAGAACAAGTCCGACGACGACGGTGTACACGCCGATGTCGAAGATGGTGGACGTGACGAACTTGATGTCACCGAACACGGGCAGCCACAACTCGATGATGGCGCTCTGGAGCACTTGTCCGCCGAGCAGAAGCGGCGCCAAACCGGAGGCCGCCGCCGTGGCGAGGCCGATTCCCAGCAAGGTGCCGGCGCTGACGGGCGTGGCTTCCCGGAGTTCGAACCGGCCGCCGGCGAGGTAGCGGATGGTCAGGGCAAGGCCGGCGGTGAGGCCGCCGGCGAACCCCCCGCCGGGCAGGTTGTGGCCGGCGAGGAGGAGGTACAGCGAAAAGATGATGATGGAGTGGAAGATGAGCCGCGTGACGACTTCGAAGATGATGGATCGACGCTCGGGTGCCAAAGTCCGGCCGGCCACGAGCCAGGCATCGCGGGTGGCGGCGGCGAATCGGCGGTTCATGGCCAGCGCCGCGTCGTCGCGGGTGCTGCCCCGGACGCGGCGCAGCCTCCCCACGGTTCCTTCGGCGATGGTCGAGGAGGTCCGGATGCTGTCCCCGCGCCCGCGGACGAAGATCAGGCTGGCGACGCCGGTCGCGGCCAGGGCCAGCACGGCGATCTCGCCGAAGGTGTCCCAGGCGCGGATATCAACGAGGGTGACGTTGACGACGTTCAGCCCGCCGCCTCCCTCGTACGCCAGCCGCGGGAACTCCAGGGAAACCGGCACCGCCACGCGCGCACCCAGGGAATAGATGGCCACAAAGACCATCGTGATCCCGAACGAAAGTCCGATGAGCACGCGGGTGAGCCGGTATTTTCCGCCGGTTCGGTCCCGCAGTTCAGCAGGGAGGCTGCGCATGGCCAGGAGGAACGCCACGAGGATGATGCTTTCGACGAGCACCTGGGTGAGGGCGAGGTCCGGGGCGCCCTGGAGCGCGAACATCAGCGCGATCCCGTACCCGGTGACGGACACCATCAGCACAGCGAGGAAGCGTTTGTTGGCGCGCACGGCAGCCAGCGCGCCGATAACGATCCCGGCTCCGGCGACCAGCTGCAGGGGCGAGTTGGGGTCGATGAGATAAATGCCGTCCGGCAGCGGCTTGCGGGCGGAGACCAGGACCGTCAGCGGGAGGACGAACGCCACAATCAGGATAACGGCGAGGTAGAAGAACAGCGAACCACGCTGGGTCCGTCCGGTGACCCAGACCGCGACGTCGTCCAGCGCCCCGATGGTCAGCTGGTAGGCGCGGTCGCCGTCGATCCAGGCGGGAATCCGGTCCTGCACCCGGGACACCGCGGCACGGCCGAAGTACATGGCCAGACCCAGCGCAAAGGTGACCGCAGTCATCCCCAGCGCCGGCGTAAGCCCGTGCCACAGGGCCAGGTAGCCGGCGTCGGCGCCGTCGGCCCCGACCCCTGCGGCGACACCGGCCGCGTACGGCTGGATCCATCCGTCGACCGGGGCAGGCCACAGCCCGTACACGACGGTCAGGAGGCTCAGGACGGCGGGTGCGGCCAGGAACGACGGAGTGATCGGCTTGAACGGGGTAGCCGCGACGCCCGGTTTCACGGCGAACGCACCCCACATGAAACGGGCGCTGTACGCAAAGGTCAGGACGGATCCGAGGACCAGTCCGGCCAGGAGGATCTGTCCTGTCACTGAACCGGCGCCGTAGTGGACGAACGCTTCGAAGACGGATTCCTTCGCGACGAAGCCGGCCAGCGGCGGAACGCCGGCCATCGAGGCGGCCCCGATGGCCGCCACGACGGCCAGGGCCCGGGCGGAACCGAAGACGCCGGACAGTTTGCGGATGTCGCGCGTTCCGGACTGGTGGTCGATGATGCCCACCACCAGGAACAGGGTGGCCTTGAACAGCCCGTGGGCCAGGAGGAGGGCGAGTCCGGCGAGGGCTGCTTCCGGCGTGCCGAGGCCCACCACCATAGTCAGGAACCCGAGTTGGCTCACGGTGCCGTAGGCCAGGATGAGTTTGATGTCAGTCTGCCGGAGAGCCCGGTAGCCGCCCACCAGCATCGTGGCCAGGCCCAGCCCAAGGACCACGGGAAGCCAGTAGTCCGTGGTGCTGAAGCCGGGTGCGAGCCGGGCAACGAGGTAGATTCCCGCTTTCACCATGGCTGCGGCGTGCAGGTAGGCACTCACGGGGGTGGGTGCCGCCATGGCGCCGGGGAGCCAGAAGTGGAACGGGACCAGCGCGGATTTGGTGATCGCTCCGATCAGAATCAGCAGGACGGCGGAGCCCACCGCGGTTCCGTCAGGTCCCGCGGTCAGCGCCGGCGCCTGCTCCAGGATGCTCTGGATCCGGTAAGTACCGGCCGTGCTGCCGAGCATGATCAGGCCCACGAGCATGGCCAGGCCCCCGGCGGTGGTCACGATCAAGGCCTGCAATGCGGAGCGGCGGGCAGACAGCCTGGTCCGGGCGTAGCCGATGAGCAGGTAGGACAGCACCGTGGTCAGTTCCCAGAAGATGAACATCAGGAGCAGGTCGTCCGCGGTCACGAGTCCGAACATCGCCCCGGCGAAGGCGAGCAGTTGCGCGCCGAAGCCGCCCAGGTTGTCATCGCCTGCTTTGAAATAGCGCGCGCAGTACACCAGGACCAGCGCCCCCACGCCCAGGACGAGCAGCGACATGACCCAGGACAGGGCATCCATCCGGAACGCCAGCTCAAGATCAAGACCGGGAATCCAAGGCACCACCTGCGCAATGGCGCCGGCCGCGGGATCGTTGCCGCCCGCACTCCCGACGGCCACCGTCCCCGTTTCCATGCCGTTCGGGGAATAGACGGCCCCGTGTTGCAGAACCAGCCAAATAAAGGAGCCGGCGGGAACCGCGGCCAGGGCGTAGAACGCATTGCGGCCGAACCTGATGAACAGCGGCGACGCCACAGCGGCCAGCACGAAGTGCAAGGCAAGGACTGTGATCACTTTTATCTCCGCAACGTCAGGATTTCGATTGTCAAAAGTCGGGGCAGGCGGGGATTTCGTTGGGTTCGTTGCCCACACTTTACCAAGCGCGCACAAATTCTTTTGGCAGGGACGCCGGCGCTTTGCGTGCGGCGGCTACTATTCACGCTATGAACTCCGCCGCCCCTGAGGCCATGCGACCACCCTCGGAACTCGAGTCCGGGGACCGGGTCCTCCACAAGGGCCAAGTGCTCGCGTGGGCCGCCTGGGATTGGGGATCGGCGGCGTTCAACGCCGTCATGACCACCTTTGTGTTCACGGTTTACCTGACGTCCCAGGCCTTCGGCGGCGAGGACCAGGCATCGGCGGTCCTGGGCGGGGCCCTCGCCATCGCAGGCGCCGCCATTGCCGTGCTGGCGCCGGTCACCGGGCAGCGCTCCGACTCCGGCGGTCGCCGGAAGCTTTGGCTGGGGGTCAATACGGCGGCCACCGCGCTTGTGACCGGCCTGTGTTTCTTTGTCTTTCCGCGGCCGGAGTTCCTGCTCCTCGGCGTCACACTGATTGCGCTCGGCAACGTGTTCTTTGAGTTCGCGGGAGTGAATTACAACGCCATGCTTGCGCAGATCTCCACCCCGAAAAACATCGGCAGGATCAGCGGTTTCGGCTGGGGCATGGGCTATCTGGGCGGCATTGTCGCCCTCATCGCGGTACTGCAGCTGTTCGTCCAGCCCGGCTTCGACTGGTTCGGCGCATCCACGCAGGACAGCCTCAACATCCGGCTCGTCGCCGTGTTCTCCGCGTTGTGGTTCGCGGTCTTCGCGCTTCCCGTGCTTTTTGCGGTGCCGGAGCTCGCCCGTCCGGCACGGGGTCCCAGGCTCGGCCTGCTTGCCTCCTACGGCCTCCTCGTCCGCCGGATCAAGGCGATCTACCGAACCAGCCCGCACACCATCTTCTTCCTGCTTGCCAGCGCGGTCTTCCGGGACGGACTGGCCGCGGTCTTCACCTTCGGCGGCATCATTGCGGCCGGGACGTTTGGCTTCGAGCTCAAAGACGTCATTTTCTTCGCCATCTTCGGCAACATCGTGGCCGCTGTCGGGGCCGTCATCGGCGGCTTCCTGGACGACCGGATCGGACCGAAGGCGGTCATTGTGGCATCCCTCGTAGGCTTGCTGACCGCCGGCAGCGCCATCCTGGTCCTCGGCAACGGCAGCTATGTCTTCTTCGGTTTGGAATGGGCCGGTTCCATGACGTTCTGGGTGTTCGGCCTGTTCCTGTCCCTGTTCGTGGGGCCGGCGCAGTCCTCCTCCCGCGCCTACCTTGCCCGGCTCGCTCCCGAGGGCGAAGCGGGCGAACTGTTCGGGCTTTACGCGACCACCGGCCGCGCGGCCAGTTTCCTCGCCCCTGCGCTGTTCACCCTGTGCATCGCCGTCGCCACACCGCTCGTGCCTCCCGGCGAGGCCCAGCGTTGGGGCATCCTGGGCATCATGATGGTTCTGCTGGCCGGACTGCTGGTTCTGCTGCCGGTCAAGCCGCCAAGCAGAACGGATATCGCACTTGTCCCCGAGACCTGACGGCACCCGAAATGGGGCTCCGCGGACTAGGCTGGGGATATGAACGTGGACGAGACAGATCTGCCTGGTCTGGGGCGGCGCAAAGACTTCATGACCGCTTCGGGACGCCGGGTCGGCGTCGTGGAATACCGCGAGGGCCAGACGGAGCTCATAGTATCGACCTGGGATGACCCGGACACCTGCCAGGCGTCAATCCCGCTGACCGCCGAAGAGGCCAACGCCCTGGGCAACCTGCTGGGCGGCCAACGCCTCGCCATGCAGCTCGCCGAGGCCCACCGGGAGGTCCCGGGCATCGTGACCCGCCAGTTTTCCATCGGCGCCGACTCGCCGTTCCAGGGCCAGCCGATGGGCAAGGCCTGCATCCGCACCCGCAGCGGCGCCTCCATCGTGGCGATCATGCGCGAAGGCGAGGTTCTTCCGTCACCGGGACCCGACGTCGTCCTGCACACCGGCGATCTGCTAGTTGCCGTCGGGACGCAAGAGGGCCTGGACGCGGCAGCTGGCATCCTGCGCAACGGCTAACGGCATGGACCCGCTGGCTCTGGCGCTAATCGAGTTGGGTGCAGTCGTGTTCTGCCTCGGCTTGCTGGCCAGGCTGGCCGGGCGGATGCGGATGTCCCCCATTCCCCTGTACCTCGTGGGCGGGTTGTTCTTCGGTTCCTCCGGCATTATCAAAATGGACGGGATGCAGGAGTTCACGCACATCTCCGGGGAAATCGGCGTGATTCTCCTCCTGCTTATGCTCGGCTTGGAATATTCAGCGGCGGAGCTCGTGACGGGTCTTCGCCGGTCCTGGCGGGCGGGAATCCTGGACCTCGTACTCAATTTCCTCCCCGGCGCGGGGCTGGCTCTCTTCCTTGGCTGGGGACCGATCGGCGCCATGGTCATGGGGGGCGTGACCTACATTTCGTCCTCGGGCATCGCGGCCAAAGTCATCACCGACCTCGGCAGGATCGGCAACCGGGAAACCCCGGTCATACTGTCCATCCTGGTCTTCGAGGACCTGGCCATGGCCATCTACCTGCCGATCCTGACGGCGACACTGGCCGGAGTCAGCCTGGTCTTCGGCATGCAGACGGTGGGGATTTCCCTCGGTGTCGTGACGGTGGTGCTCCTCGTGGCGCTGCGCCACGGCCACCGGGTGTCCAAAGTCGTGCACAGCGAAAACTCCGAGGTCTTTCTGCTGAATCTGCTCGGGGCTGCCCTGCTTGTCGCCGGACTTGCCTCGGCCCTGCAGGTATCGGCCGCCGTCGGCGCGTTTATGCTCGGCATTGCGATCTCCGGCGCCACCGCCCACAGCGCCACCCGCATCCTGGAGCCGCTGCGCGACCTGTTCGCGGCAATATTCTTCGTGGTTTTCGGGCTCAACACAGATGCCGCATCCATCCCGCCGGTCCTGGGCTGGGCCTTGGCCCTGGCCGTACTGACGGCGGCTACCAAAGTGGCGACAGGAGTCTGGGCGGGTCAGCAGGACGGGATCGGGGTCCCGGGGCGGTTCCGCGCCGGCGCGACGCTGATTGCCCGCGGCGAGTTCTCCATTGTCATAGCCGGGCTTGCGGTGGCATCCGGGGCCGTCAGCCAGGAACTGGCGGCGCTGGCGACTGCCTACGTGCTCATTATGGCCGTGATGGGTCCGCTGGCCGCCCGCTTTGTCGAGCCGGTCGTAAAGATGCTGCGGGGCAAGGCGAAGCCACCGGTGATACCGGCCCCCGGGCCCGCCTAGGGCGGTCCTGCTAGATAGCGGTCCGGTGGAAATTCAAGTGGCTGCGGCTGGCGGTCGGCCCCCGCTGCCCCTGGTAGCGGTTGCCGTATTCTCCTGAGCCATACGGGAACTCAGCCGCCGACGTGAGCCGGAAGAAGCACAACTGACCGATTTTCATGCCCGGCCACAGCTTGATCGGCAAGGTGGCCATGTTGGACAGTTCCAGCGTGACATGGCCGGAGAATCCCGGGTCGATGAAGCCCGCCGTGGAGTGCGTCAGAAGACCAAGCCGGCCCAGCGAAGATTTGCCTTCCAACCGTGCGGCGATGTCGTCCGGCAGCGTCACCGTCTCATAGGTGGAGCCAAGCACGAACTCACCCGGGTGCAGGATGAACGGTTCGCCGGAGTCCACCTCCACCAGCCGGGTCAGCTCAGGCTGGTCCTCCGCAGGGTCGATGTGGGCGTACTTGTGGTTGTCGAACAACCGGAAGAACTTGTCGATGCGGACATCGATCGACGATGGCTGGACCATGGCTGGGTCGAACGGCTCCAGCACGATCCGGCGGGAGTCGATTTCGGCACGAATGTCACGGTCAGATATCAGCACAGATCCAAAATACCGTACGGCGCAGCCCTCCCGACGCACCGGGGCCGGGCCGCGGCCTACAAGTCCTCCGAGCTGTTGTAAGCTGGGTTGCGCAGCGCCGGAAATCGCTGCGATGCGGCTGTAGCTCAATGGTAGAGCGCTAGCTTCCCAAGCTTGATACGCGGGTTCGATTCCCGTCAGCCGCTCCGATTCCCGCCAGTTCCATAAACGCCGGCCGATCCGGCGGCCGCCGGCTTCCGGAGGCCGTTAGGTCCGTGCCTGTATCGTTCGAAGTCAGGAACCTCTTCGGTTCCGCTACAGGAGCGATCATGGCTGACAAGTCACCCCGTCAAGCAGCATCCAAAAAATCCGGCAAGTCCATCAAGGAAAAGCGCGCCGATAAGAGGTCCGCCGCCGCCCCGCCGAGCTCCATGGAAAAAGCCACTGCGTCAAAGCCTGTGAGCGCCAAGAAAAAGTGACGGATGCACTGAACCACCTCACCCTGGGCGTCCTCAGCAGCACCCGTAAGCCCGACGAACTCCGGCTCCCGATCCACCCCCTGCATCTGGAACGCATCACGCCGGAGCTCCGTCAGCAGCTGATTGTTGAGGAAGGCTACGGCGATCGTTTCGGCGTCTCGGACGCCCGCCTGGCGCCGCTGGTGCGCCGGATCGTCCCGCGGGCAGAGCTCCTCGCGGAGGCGGACATCGTCCTGCTGCCCAAGCCGCAGCCGGAGGACCTGGCCGAGCTCCGTGACGGGCAGGTCCTCTGGGGCTGGCCGCACTGCGTCCAGGACCGGGCCGTCACCCAGTTGGCGATCGACAAGAAGCTGACGCTGATTGCGTTTGAGGCGATGAACCACTGGGCCGGCGACGGCGGCTTCGGCCTGCACGTGTTCCACAAGAACAATGAACTCGCCGGCTACTGCTCGGTGCTGCATTCCCTGGCCCTCACCGGATCCACCGGTGACTACGGACGGAGGCTGAGCGCCGTCGTCATCGGCTTCGGCGCCACGGCCCGCGGAGCCGTGACCGCCCTGAATGCGCACGGCATCCACGACGTCCAGGTCCTGACCAACCGGGGCGTGGCTGCAGTGGGGTCACCGATTCACTCGGTCCGGATCGCGCAGTTCGATCACGACGACGAGGCCCCGTTCCTGAGCAAGGTCATCACCGAACGCGGACGGGTTCCCCTGGCGCCGTTCCTCGCAGAGAACGACATCGTGGTCAACTGCACGCTGCAGGATCCGAATGCCCCGCTGACGTACCTGCGGACGGAGGACCTGTCCGCGTTCCGGCCAGGCAGCCTGATCGTGGATGTCTCCTGCGACGAGGGCATGGGCTTCAGTTGGGCGAAGTCCACCACCTTCGCCGAGCCGATGTTCAAGGTAGGCGACCACATCGACTATTACGCGGTGGACCACAGCCCGTCATACCTCTGGAATTCGGCCAGCTGGGAAATCAGTGAGGCGCTACTGCCGTTCCTTGAAACGGTGGTCAGCGGCCCGGAGGCCTGGGCCGGGAATGAGACGATCCGCCGCGCGATCGAAATCCGCGACGGAGTGGTCCTCAACCCGGATGTCCTGCAATTCCAGCAGCGGCGGCCGGAGTACCCGCACTCTCCGCTCGCCGAGTAGGTGGCCCGGGACCAGGATGGACGGCCATATCCGCTCTGGTTCCGGTACTTACGTGGTCGGATACCTACGCGCGAGGGGGTACCTACGTGGCCATTGCCCGGCGGAGACTCTTCCTTTATCCTGACATAACGAAGAGGTCAAGCAGTGGCCCGAAAGAACGATTAGATTACGAGCCTCGTCCCTGTTAATTCCATGTGGTTGAGCGCGGGGGGCTCGGGATAGGCCGTCAATGTTGCCAGCCACGGATCGTCCCCACATTCCAACTACCCGCCCGGTCCATGCGCTAAAAACGGCGCATCCGGTGACTCCACCCGCCGCCCGCGGCGTCGCCGCGAAACACCCAGCACGGGGCCGCGCCCCCCTCCACCAAGTCACGTTGGGGGACGCAGACTACGTCGGAAGCCCGTATTGCGAGCATTGCGGCACCGACGACTTCATCTATCTGGAGACTTTCGTCCCGGCGGCACACCGGAGGGACGGCTCGGTCAGCAAGCTGGGTGAGGTCACCTACTTCTGCTCCGGTTGCGACGACTACTCGGCCCATCCGGTGCCCGCGTCGTGGGTTCCACCCGGCTGGTACTTCGGCTGATCAATCACGGGCACCCGCAGGTGTCCCGCCTGAACAACGGTTGCCGCCGCCCGCACATGGAGTGCGGGCGGCGGCAACCGGCCGTTAGGACCTCAAGCGTTGCATCCGGGCGGGACCCCCCGGTTCAGTCCGCCTAGATCACTCCTTCGGAGAGGTGGTTGGGGGTCCCGAAACGGTGCGCGGTGATGCTGACGGCCTGTTCGTGCAGGAACGGCAGCAGTTCGACGCGACCGGATTCGGTGACGGGGTGGGTGTAGAAAGCGACATCAGGGCGTCCGCCGGTGGCCGCGTAGAGGTCGCTGACGTTCCCGCCGATCAGCCTGATCCGGGCCCCGGAAAGCTGCCCGGCGTCGGCAAGCCGGCGGGCCGACGCCAGCCAGTCGGCGTCGGACTCCACCGCAACGGTGATGCCGAGGCCGGAGAAGACGGCCTCGAGTACGGCAGGCACTTCAGCGGCGGAAGAAACGGTCACGGCGGATCCCGCCTGGACGCCGGCTGCGACGGTGCGGATCAGGTCCGCAAGCGGTTCCCCTTCGGAGAGGCGGATGGTGACGGGCAGGGGACGGTAGCGAAAGATGTTGCGTTCCGCGCTTAGGCCGGAGACATCCTTGGCGGTGCCGAATTCCTGAGCCCACGCCTCCGCGTCGGAGGCCAGTGCGCGCCGGAGGGCCGCGAACTCGTCTGCGGTGAGGATGCCCCGGGCGATGTCATTGATGCGGCGGACACCGGCGTGAGCCGGGGCGGCGGTGGCGGTGCTGGGCCTGCTGGTCCATTCGCCGAGGCCGATCAGATAGTTCGGCCCGCCGGCCTTGGTGCCGGCGCCGACCGCTGACTTCTTCCAGCCGCCGAAGGGCTGGCGCTGGACGATGGCGCCGGTGATGCCGCGATTGACGTAGAGGTTGCCGGCCTGGATGGTCTCAAGCCAGACGCCGAGTTCGGCCGTGTTGAGGGAGTGCAGACCCGCCGTCAGGCCGTAGTCGATCTGGTTCTGCAACGCGATGGCCTCTTCCAGGGTGTCCGCGGTCATCACGCCCAGAACCGGGCCGAAGAACTCGGTAAGGTGGAAGTAGGACCCGCGCTTGACGCCATAGCGGACGCCCGGGCTCCACAGCCGGCCGCTGTCGTCGAGCTTTTTCGGTTCAACCGCCCAGGTTTCGCCTTCACCCAGGGTGGTCAGGGCGGACAGGAGCTTGCCGTTGGCGGCCTCGATGATCGGGCCCATCTGGCTGGTCGGGTCTGCGGGGTAGCCGACCTTCAGGGATTTGACGGCGTCGATGAGCTGGTGGTGGAAGCGCTTGGATTTCGCGACGGACCCGACGAGGATCACCAGCGACGCGGCGGAGCACTTCTGCCCGGCGTGGCCGAACGCGGAGTACGCGACGTCCTTGGCGGCAAGATCCAGGTCTGCGCTGGGGGTCACGATAATGGCGTTCTTGCCACTGGTTTCGGCCAGCAGCGGCAGGTCCTGCCGGAAGGACCGGAACAGTTCGGCCGTTTCGTACCCGCCGGTGAGGATGACGCGGTCCACAGCCGGGTGGGAGATCAGCTGGGTTCCGAGTTCCCGCTCGCCCAGTTGCACCATGGTCAGGACGTCCTTCGGGACGCCGGCTTCCCAGAGTGCCTCGACCATGACCGCTCCGCTGCGGCGGGCCTGCTTTGCGGGCTTGATCACGACGGCGGAGCCGGCGGCGAGGGCGGCGAGGGCTGAGCCTGCCGGAATCGCGACGGGGAAGTTCCACGGCGGAGTCACGACGGTCAGTTTCGCCGGGGAGAACGCTGCGCCGTCGACGTCGTCGAACTTGCGGGCGGACTCGGCATAGTAGTGCGCGAAGTCGACAGCCTCGCTGACCTCCGGGTCGCCCTGGTCCAACGTCTTCCCGGTTTCGCTGGCCATGACTTCGAGCAGGTCGGCCCGGCGGGACTCGAGGACGTCGCCGGCACGGTGCAGGATGACGGCGCGCTCGGCACCGGTCATCGCTCCCCAGGCCTTGCCCTTTTCGACGGCGGTCTCGATCACCGTATTCAGGGCGGATCCATCGGTGATGGTGGCTGTTTCGACGGCGGCGTTGCCCAGGGTTGAGCCCTTGACGCGGTCCAGGATGGCGCGTCCCCAGGCGCGGTTGGCGGGCAGCGACGGATCCGTGTCCGGGGTGTTCTCAAAGGAGTCCCGCGGCATCGGTTCGGCGGGGAGGCTGCGGTCCTGCCGGCGGTTCGGCGCCGGAACGGAGTCATCGAGGTTCTCCAGGGAGGCCAGGAAGCGCTGTTTTTCGCGCTCAAACAGGGATTCGTTCTCGCTGAGTTCGAACACGGCGGACATGAAGTTGTCCTGGCTGGCGCCTTCTTCGAGGCGGCGGATCAGGTAGGCGATCGCGACGTCGAACTCGGCAGGGTGGACCACGGGGGTGTAGAGCAGCAGCGAGCCGACGTCCTTCTTCACGGCTTCGGCCTGGCCCTGCGCCATACCCAGGAGCATTTCGAATTCGATCCCGGACTGGACGCCGCGCTTGTCGGCCAGCAGCCAGGCGAAGGCGATGTCGAAGAGATTGTGACCGGCGACGCCGATCCGGACGTTACGGATCCGCTCCGGGTGAAGCGAGTAGTTGATGACGGACTTGTAGCTGGTGTCCGAGTCCTGTTTGGTGCCCCAGGTTGCGAGCGGCCAGTCGTGCAGCGAGGCCTCGACCTGCTCCATAGGCAGGTTCGCGCCCTTGACGACGCGGACCTTGATCGCGGCGCCGCCGTCGGCGCGCCGGGCCGCAGCCCAGTCCTGCAGCCGGATCATGGCGGACAGCGCGTCCGGGAGATAGGCCTGGAGCACGATGCCGGCCTCAAGGTTCTTGAACTCGGGCTTGTCCAGGATCCGGGTGAAGACCGCGATGGTCATGTCCAGGTCCTTGTATTCCTCCATGTCCAGGTTGATGAATTTGGCCTTGGGAAAGGACGCGGCGCGGGAGAACAGCGGGGTGAGCTTTTCGACGACGTGTTCGACGGCCTCGTCGAACGCCCACGGCGAGTGCGGGGCCACCGTTGAGGAGACCTTGATCGAGACGTAGTCGACGTCGGGCCGCGCCAGGAGAGTGTGGGTGCCCTCCAGCCGGCGGGAGGCTTCGCGCTCACCAAGTACGGCCTCGCCGAGGAGGTTGACGTTGAGGTTGATGCCGTCTTTGCGGATTTTCGCGATGGCGGGGCCCAGCTTGGCGTCGGTTGCGTCAACAATCAGGTGGCCCACCATTTCGCGAAGAACGCGGCGGGCGATCGGGATTACTACCTGCGGCAGGACGGGCGCCATGGTGCCGCCAAGGCGGACAGCGCTTCGCATGTACCAGGGCAGGAAGGCCGGGACCTTCGGCGCCAGCGCTGCCAGGTTCTGGGCGGCCACATGCAGGTCCTCGGGGCGGACGACGCCGTCGACGAATCCGACCGTAAAGTCAAGACCGTTCGGGTCCTTCAGCACGCCGGCAAGCTGGGAGGCCGAGGCGTCAACGGGAACTTTCGCGGCCTCGGTCAGCCAGTGGCGGACCAGCCCGATCGTCTCTTCCGCCAGGCCGGCGGCCTCAAGGACTTCGGTCGCGCTGACGACGCGGGACTCCGTTGACATCTTGCTCATGGCTGATCACCTGTTTTCTAAAAGTGGAACTCCTAAATTCAGTATGCAACCCGGCTCCCATAAGATAAAGCGATGTTTTCTTAGTAGTACTCGTTAGAATAAGCAATGTGTCCGGGGGCGGCGGGAGTGTGACAAAACCTGACGCAGTGCCTCGCCATCGCGTTAGATAAAGTGAACCTCCACTCAAATTTTCGTTAGCAACCACGAGGGGACCACAATGCTCGACGTCCGGCGGTTGCGCCTGTTACGGGAGCTGAAGATCCGCGGCACCCTGGCAGAGGTCGCCGCGGCACTCCAGTACAGCCCCTCGTCGGTTTCCCAGCAGTTGACCCTGCTGGAGAAAGAGGTCGGCGTCGAGTTGCTCCGCAAAACCGGGCGCCGGGTGCAGCTGACGCCGCAGGCCGAGGTTCTCGTGGCCCACACGGCGCAGCTCCTGGAAACCATGGACCGGGCAGAGGCAGACCTGGCGGCCTCGCTCACCACCGTGACAGGTACCGTGCGGATTGCTGTCTTCCAATCAGCCGCACTCGCACTGATGCCCGGCGCCCTGACGCGGATGTCCGCACGGTACCCGGAAGTCAGGATTGAAATGACGCAGCGCGAACCGGAAACCGCGCTCCACGACACCTGGGCCCGGGACTTCGACCTGGTGATCGCCGAGCAGTACCCCGGCCACGCGGCTCCCCGCTACACGGAACTGGACCGGATCGCACTGACCAGTGACGCGATCCGCCTCGCCGTGCCCCCTGCGGCAGGGGACCGCGCACCCACCAAAACGCTGCAGGACACGGCCGGTCTGCCCTGGGTCATGGAGCCGCGCGGTGCGGCATCGCGCCACTGGGCCGAACAGGCCTGCCGGAGCGCCGGATTCGAGCCCGACGTGCGCTTCGAGACGGCCGACCTCCAGGCACAGATCCGGCTGATCGAATCCGGCAATGCCGTGGCCCTCATGCCTGACCTTGTATGGACCGGACGCGGGACCTCAGCCCGGCTGCTTGATCTTGCCGGGCGAGCCGCGGCGCACGGTGTTCACGTCGGCCAGGCGGTCCAGCGCCAGCCGGCCCGCGATTGTTGTCACCCGGGAGATCCTGGCCGCGACGGCGAAGTCCATCGCCCCGGCCGTCTCGTCCGCGGGGCCGGTCAGCTGATCGCCGCCATGCGTTGGTGCTGTGCCATCCGCCACAGCGCCGGGCGGGGTCCCGCGCTAGACTGGACTGGTTATGAAACGCACAATGTTTAAGTCCAAAATCCACCGCGCCACAGTCACGCACGCGGACCTGCACTATGTCGGTTCCGTCACCGTGGACTTGGACCTGCTGGAAGCAGCCGACATCCTGCCCGGGGAACTCGTGGCAATCGTTGATGTCACCAATGGCGCCCGGCTGGAGACCTACACGATCGCCGGCGAACGCGGGTCAGGCGTCATCGGGATCAACGGCGCAGCCGCCCACCTGATGCAGGAAAACGACATTGTCATCCTGATCACCTATGCCGAAATGACCACGGAAGAGGCAAAGGATTATTCACCCAAGGTGGTCCATGTGGATGCGGACAACAGGATTGTCCAGATCGGCAACGACCCCGCGGATGGCATCACTCCCGGGCTGGTGCGCGCGCCGCATGCCTTGAACAACGCCGCCCTGAACTGACACCCGGCCTGCGTCCCGTAATACGGATGCGGCCTGAAAAAGCTGATTAGTCTGGGGTGGTGACTTCCGCCCCCTCCCCGACCGCCGCTGCGCGGAGGCCCGACTGGCGGCCGGAGTGTTAGGCGTCCTGGCCGGCTTCTTCGTCGTCTGGTTCATCATCCTCGTAGGGATGTTCGTCGGGAGGCGGAACATCCTGGGCGAGAACGCCCGCTCGGTGCTGAGCTCCCTGACCTTCTTTGTTGCCAGCCCCGCGCTGTTATTCGAGACGCTCAGCAGGGCCGAACTTGAGGCCGTTTTTGCGGCCCCCTTGCTGGTGACGGCAGTTGCGGCACTGACGACGGCGGCGCTGTTCTTCGGTATCGTGCGCTTCCTGCTCAAACGCCCGGCGCCGGAATCCCTTGTGGGGGCGATGAGCGCCTCCCTCGCCAATTCCGCAAACCTCGGCATCCCGATCGCAGTCTTCGTCCTCGGCGATGCGAGCTATGTTGCGCCACTGCTGATTTTTCAGCTGGCCTTCTTCACACCGGTTTTCCTGATGGCGCTGGACGCCACCACAAGTGCGCACCGCACCGCTCCGGTAGGATTCCTGCTCTTGATTCTGCGGAATCCGATGATCGTGGGGTCCGGGCTGGGACTGCTGGTGGCTGGAACCGGCTGGCGCGTACCTGAGCTAGTGATGGAGCCCATCCATCTGATCGGCGGTGCCGCGATCCCGGCCATGCTAATCGCCTTTGGCATGAGCCTCAACGGTTCCCGGCCCCTTCCGGCAGCTGCCGGACGCCGCCTCGACACGCTCCTGGCCAGCGGGTTCAAGCTCATCGTCTATCCGCTGGTGGCCTACCTCTTCGCCCGGTTCTTCCTGGGGATGGGAGGACAGGCGCTCTTTGCCGTAGTGGTGACGGCATCACTGCCGACCGCGCAGAACGTTTATGTTGCGGCCAGTCGCTACAGGACCGGCCTCACCGTCGCCAAAGACACCGTCCTGGTCACCACCGTGATGGCCGTTCCTGTCATGATTTCCGTGGCTTTCCTCCTCGCGTGAAGCACCGCTACCCCTACCGACGCTCCCGCACATCCCGCAGCACTCCCCCGGACGCCCCCTCACATCCCGCAGCACCCCCCGCCCGACCCCGCGGAATGTGAGGGAGCGTCCCGCTTGGACCCGCGGAATGTGAGGGAGCGTCCCGCGTGGACCCGCGGAATGTGAGGGAGCGTCCCGCGTGGACCCGCGCTGGCCGGTAAACTCGATGGTTCGGAACCCCGTTTTATATACGCATTGAGGAATATCTTGCAGGTTGGGCATAACAACACCACGATCGGCAGGGGCCCCTGGATTGCCCGCGCGGCGGCGGGGCTGCTGCTGCTCGCCGTCACCTCCTGCACCGGCGCCGGGATCACACCGGCGAACGGCCCGGCCGCGGCCGCCCCTGAGTCAGGCACCGCCGCACCGGCGTATACCGTCGACGCCCGGCAGGCCCTCGAGTCCTTGGCCGCCCTGCCCGTGAAGGGCCGGGCGCCGAAGACGGGCTATTCGCGGGATGAGTTCGGCCCGGCCTGGGCCGATGTTGATCGGAACGGCTGCGACACCCGCAACGACATGCTCCGCAGGGACCTCGCCTCGATCGCCCTGAAGCCCGGCACCAAGGAATGCGTGGTGCTCTCCGGAGTCCTTGACGACCCCTACACGGCCAAGCCCATCAACTTCCTCCGCGGCGCCGAGACCAGCACCGCCGTGCAGATTGATCACGTTGTGGCCCTCAGCGATGCCTGGCAGAAGGGCGGGCAGCAGCTCAGCGCAGACCAGCGCCTCGCCTTCGCCAACGATCCGCTGAATCTGTTGGCCGTGGACGGCGCGGCCAATAATGCCAAGAGCGACAGCGACGCAGCGACCTGGCTCCCGCCGAACAAGTCCTACCGCTGCGAATACGTCACCCGGCAGATCACGGTCAAGTCCAGCTACCGGCTCTGGGTCACCGCGGCCGAGCGAGACGCCATGGCCCGGGTGCTCAGTGACTGCCCCGAGGCACCGGCACCGGACTCGCCGGCGCAGGCGCCGGCGCCGGCTGTCGCCGCCTATGCGACCTGCGCCGTAGCCCGTGCGGCCGGCGCCGCGCCGATCCGCGCGGGCCAACCCGGCTACAGCAGCGGCCTGGACGGCGACGGCGACGGGATCGCCTGCGAATAAGCACCGGCTCCGCCGCCGCGCGCAGCTACGTTTTCTGGTGCTGATCCAGCAACCGCGCGCACCGGATGAAGCCCAAATGCGAGTACGCCTGGGGATGGTTGCCCAGATGCGTCTCCGTCCCGGGATCGTACTCTTCCGGCAGCAGCCCGGTGGGCCCGAACAGATTCACCAGCTGGTCGAACAGGTCCCAGGCCTCCTCAATCCGGCCAACCGCCACGTAGGCCTCGATCAGCCAGGTGGTGCAGATGTGGAAGCCGCCCTCAAGGCCCGGCAGCCCGTCGTCGTACCGGTACCGGAAGACGGTGGGCCCCACCCGCAGTTCGCGCTCGACGGCCGTGACCGTGTCCAGGAACCGCTGGTCGGTGACGTCCAGCAGGCCCGAGAGTCCGATGTGCAGCACGGCGGCGTCCAGGTCCGGGCTGTCGTAGGCCACCGTGTAGGAGGAGGCGCTTTCGTCCCAGCCCTCGCGCAGGACTTCCTCGCGGATGGCGTCCGCAGCCGGCGCCCAGGCGGGCAGCGGTTCCCGGCCGTGACGGGCGGCCGTGCGCAGCGCCCGGTCCAGCGTCACCCAGCACATCACCTTGGTGTAGATGTGGTGCCGGGGCGCCCGCCGGGCCTCCCAGATCCCGTGGTCCGGCTCGTGCCAGCGGGCCAGGACCGCCGAGGCCATCTGGACCAGCAGCTCCCAGTGCGCGTCGGAGAGAGTGCCCTGACGGGCGCTTAGGGCATCAATGAGCTCGGCGATCGGCCCGAACACGTCCAGCTGCACCTGGTGGTCCGCTGCGTTGCCGATCCTCACGGGGCGTGATCCTGCATAGCCGGGCAGAGAGTCGATGACGGCCTCGGTGGACAACGGTGCCCCGGTCACCGAATACAGCGGGTGCAGCCATTCCGGCCCCCGGGCCTGCGCCACGATCCTGCCGAGCCAGGCCAGGAAGCCTTCCGCCTCGACGGTTGAGCCGAGATCCACCAGTGCGTTGACTGTCATGGATCCATCCCGCAGCCAGCAATATCGGTAGTCCCAGTTCCGGGTCCCGCCGATCCCCTCCGGCAGGGAAGTGGTGGGGGCGGCCAGCACCGCACCCGTCGGCTCGTGGACCAGGGCCCGCAGCACCAGCGCCGACCGGCGGACCAGGGACGGCTTCACCCGGGGCAACGCCAAATCCTGCACCCACCGGCGGGAGTGATGCGCGACGGCGGACCGCCGGCCGGTTTCGCTGCCGGGAACGGCAGGCTCGGGTGCCGTGTCGCCGCAGCGCAGGTTTAGCACGACAGCGCCGGCCCCCAGGTCGACGACGGCGGTCGCGGTCGCGTAACGGCCGTCCGACGTGAGCTCAAAATCCACCCCGGGCGCCAGCAACACGATCGGATCCGCCGTTCCCACCACGTGCAGTTCGGCACCGCGCATTTCCATGTTGAAGGGGGCATTGGCGTAGTCGGGCCGCGGCGCGAACACGATTCTGGCCGTGCCGGTGCCGGAAAGCACCCTGACGAGGCTGGTGACACCGTCCGGCGCCGGCTCCAGGTAGTCCGTCACGGTCACGTCCGCCCAGCGTGTCTCCACGATCATGGTGCTGTCGACGTAGCGCTGGCCCAGGACCTCCGAGGATTTCACCGGGGCCACGGAGAAATGCCCTGCTGCATCGCCGCCGAGGAGGTGGGCGAAGAGTGAACCGGAGTCCGGCAACGGATGACTCATCCAGCAGACCTTGGCGTCCGGCGTTATCAGCGCCGTCGATGCGCCGTTCCCGATCATGGAGTGCCGTTCCAGGCCCACGGCGTCCTCACCGAAAAGCCAGGCGCGCCGCAGTTCGAACAGGACTGCCAGAACCCGGGCGAAGGACTCCGGGTCCCGGAGCCGGTGGGCGGCCGCTGTGTCCCCGCCCCCGACGTGTAGGGCCATGTCCGGGCCCCGGAGGGTGGCCATGGCCAGCTCGTCGCTGTACGCGTCCCCCGCATAGAGGGCCGCGCTGACGCCCAGCATGGACCGCAGGTGTTCCAGTGCCGTGGCTTTGGTCGGCTCCGTGGCGCTCAGGTCCAGGACTGACCCGTCCACGATGAAATGCAGGCCGTGCGCCCGGGCGATGTGTAGGGCTTTTTCGGTGGCGAGCGCCACGATCTCCGGCGCGGCGGACCGCGTGTGCACAGAGACGGCCACAGGCTTCCGTTCGATGCTGACACCCCGGTACGCCCCCACTGTCTCAGAAAGTGCCAGGCTGGCCTGCTGGAGGACGGATTCGGTCGCGAGCGAGATTTCGTGGGCGAAGCCCATGTCGAACTCGGCACCGTGGGATCCCACGAGGTGCACCTCCGCGGGCAGCCTGGAAACGGCGGCGAGGTCGCGGAGGGAGCGGCCGGAGATGACGGCGGCGTGGGTGTTGGGCAGGGCGGCCAGGGCACGCAGGGCGATTGCGGCACTGCCCAGCGGCAGCGTCTCGGTGGAGATGCCTTCCGCTTCGCACAAGGTGCCGCCGTAGTTACAGGCCACCAGGAGCCCGGGCGTGCGGGCCAGGGCCTTGAGTTCGGCAAGCAGGTGCGGCGTCAGGCCGTCGTCCGCCGCGTCGGTCTGCACAAAAGCGCGGAGCAGACTGAGCGGGAGCGATTTCGTCAGGAGGGCAGAGTCGGCCAGGGACTGGTTAAGCGGAGTCGGCATGCGCGGAGTCCTTCGGGTAATCCCCAATGCTGCATGAAGCGTCCTTTTCGGACTACTTCCAGTATCCGCCCGCCCCGTTTCATGCGGGTGTCCCTACTGTTGCAACTCGGTAAAATCCCAAGGAGCCGGCCCGGCGAGGGACCGCACGGCCACCCGGACGCCCGCGCTTGCGAGCGTCCGGGTGGCCGGATGTCCGGTCAGCCGGCGACGATCGTCACCACGGTGAATCCCCCGGGAGCAATCATGACACGGCCCGAACCGGCGCCGACGTCGCCGCGTTTGCCGGGAACAGGCCGCCCGCTGTTGTCGAACTGGCGCTGTTCCAGGGTGTGACCGACCGGAACTTCAACTTGCTTGACGGCGGTGGACTTGGCGGCGCTGACGTACAGCGTCGAGTCCCCGCCCGGTCCGGAGACGGACACGGTTGAGATCTCGGGCTGGACCAACACGGCATCCAGCGCAACGCCTCCGTCGGTGCTGCCGACGACGGCGCCTGTTCCGGCGCCGAGTGCCCGCTGGAGGGCGAAGGGGAAAAGAAGGCCCGGTGCATCCGTGATTCCCTGGTCCCCGGCGCCGCCGTTCCTGGTGGTGCCCAGCCTGCCCTTGCTCGAGGTCCAGGACGTGCTGCCGGAGGGGCTGATCCCCTGGTTGATGATCGGGTAGAGGTTGCGGGGCTCATCGGCGGCCGGCAGCGGGACGGCCAGGGACCCTCCGGCAGACAAAGCAACATAGGCTCCGCCGGAGAGGTTGGCTTCTCCGGTCCAGGCCGAGTCCGGACGCACGATCTGGCCGGGACCGGTGATCGTGCCGGATTCAGCCTCGACAACACTGAGTCCGTGCGTTGAGACCGTGCGGCTGATACCCAGTGCCCGCGCCTTCAGCGCCGGCTCGGCGTCGAGGGCCAGCATGGTCAGCAGTGCATGGATAGTCGATTCGGCGCCGGAGTTGGGGTTGACCCGGCCGTCGGGTTCGATGCCGTCGATGGCGGTACCGGTGGCGGGGTTGTACGCCGGCGCGCCGCTGGGGTTGGCGCCGAAGAACCACCCTGCCGAAACGGCGGCAAGGTCCAGCAGGCCCGGGGCGCCGGCCGCCTTCGCGGTGGCCACGAGTCCTTGGACCCGCGAGTCCACGCCGTACGCGATCTGGGACTCGCCCGGCGTCGGGCTCCACGCGTTGTCCGGTCCGCCGGCGGCGAGGAGTTGCGGGGTGAATTGAGCCGAGTCCCGCACGGCCGCGTCGAGCAGCCTTGGGCGGTTCAGTGCCTCGGCGGCTGTGGCGACGGCGGCCGGGGCCATCCCGCCCCAGGCGTGCCAGAGGGTTCGGGACTTGTTCCAGGGCAGGATGGCCCCGAACGGCCATTCTGTGGTGGAGCCGGAGGACATCGCTGCGATGCCTTCGCTCAGTTGGGACAAGGCAGCCGTCGCGACGCTGTCCGCCGGGACGGCCTTGATGTAGGCGGCCAGGCCGAGCACGGCCTCGGCCGAGGCGTCGGCGCCGCCGGCGATCAGCCAGGCCGGGACCCGGGCGCCGTCGGCGGTGTCGTAGCTGCCGTATTTGGCGAGGGACTGCCTGTTCAGCGCGGCGAGGCCGAGGTGCAACCGTTCCTGCAGGAACGCCGCGAACTCGGGGTCCGCCGCGGCGAAGGCCGCGTAGCCTTCCCCGAACGCCCAGACAGTCCGGGCCAGCCAGTACGATTCAGCGGAATCGGACGGGTCCGGCAGCTCCACCGGCTTGGCGCTGGGCGTCAGGGTGCCGTCGTCCTGCTGCCACAAAACCACGTTCCCCGCGTTGGGTCCGTCGGTCGTCTGCAGGTATGCCAGCGAGCGCAGGGCCTGGAAGGCGCGTTCCTTGCTCGCGGCGTCACCGCCCTGCTGCCAGTGCCGCAGGTAGACCACGGCGGCACGGGAGATGTCGTCGGCATTGAACGCTCCCTGGGTCCAGTGACCGGTGGCTGGATCGAGATCTCCGCCGCCGATCCGGGCGTAGCTGCCGTCCGCTTTCTTGTCTGCGTAAGTCCATGGCGCCTGGGCCGAGGGCTGTTCGGCCAGCCGGTACGTGGTGTGGCCCGCCACCGGCTTCAGCGGAACGGTATCCATCAGGAAATCCAGGTGCCCCAGGTTGGTCAGCGTCCGGGAGTCCGGCGCGGCCGGTGAGGTTTGTCCGACGGCGGCGGCCGGCCGGGGAGCCGGTGCAGCCGCCGCGGCGCCGGCTCCGGCTCCGACGAGCAGCACGGAGGCGGTGACCGCAATGGCCTGGACTTGGGTTTTCAGTTTCGGGCGGACGGCGTGCTGCATGATCGGTGCTCCTTGGGGTCTGGCGCGGGCGGGTCAGGGCAGGGTAGCAGGGGCCGGCGTCCCCGCCGGCCCCTGCTACCGGGCTCTTAGGCTCCGGCGGGGATCCGGTCGAGCTTGGCGACGCCGATCTTGGAATCGGCCATGCCGTAGAAGACGAACAGCTGCTCGCCGATCTTTTCGATCGCGGTCGGGAAAACGACGTTGGGCACGATTCCGGAGATTTCATCCTCGGTCTCGGGCGCCAGCAGCGGCTTGTCACTGCGCGCAATGACCTGGGACGGGTCATCGGCGTCGAGGATCATGGCCGCCGCGGTGTAGTTGACCTTCTGCTGGTGGTCGAAGGCGGACTTCTCCAGGGCGCCGGCGACACCGTGGTGAATCAGTAACCAGCCCTCGTCCACGCGGATGGGGGCGGGGCCGGCGCCGATCTTGAGTTCCTCGAACGGGAATTCACTCAGGGCCACGAGGCGGTGCTTGGCCATGTGCACGAGGTTGCGAATATCCTTTTCCACGTCGGCGACCGGCGCGTAGGAAATCCAGATGCCGGGGCGGTTGTCGGTGACACCGGCCGGCAGGTGTTCGCCCTCGCCGTCGCGAATCCAGCCGAGGTCCCACATCGGGCGGTGCAGCATCGCGTAGGACGGCACGCCGTCGGGGTCGTTGACCGGTTCCGGGAAGAACACGGCGTCCTTGTTCGGGAACAGGTTCAGGTCAAGGGAGAGGTCGGCCTGGTAGCCGAAGAGGCACGGGCCCAGCCGTTCCCAGCTGCGCAGGTCCTCGGAGTGGGCGAAGGCGAGCCGCGGGCCCAGCGGGCCGTAGGCGACGTAGGTCATGAGGTGCTTGCCGAGGCTGGGCACCCACGTGGTGCGGGGATCTTCGGTGCCGGCATTGTTCAGGCCGCGTTCCCATCCCTCGTCGGGGGCCAGGACGATTCCCTCGCGTTCGACGCCCGTGGGGACGCCGTCCTCGATCACGATCTTGGCCAGTCCCACGCGGGAGACGTTGCCGGTGGCCACGAGACGGGGCAGCAGGTACAGCTCCCCGTCCGTGCCTCGGCCGCTGGCCGGGTTGAGCACGCCCTCAGCCTCGAACTCATTGCCGGGCTCGGGACTCATGATGACGCCGGCGCGGGTAAGGGTGAAGGGGACGGTGGGCAGGGTGGGGGTCTGGGGGGAAGTCATAGGTTAGCCCTTTACGCTTGATCCGATATTGGTGGAGATGAATTGACGCTGGAAGAGAATGAAGAGCGCGACGGCGGGCGCCGCCAGGACGCAGGCCCCGGCGAGAATTCCGCCGAAGGGGTTGGACGCCGTCGCTGAAATGTTGGAGATGTAGTTGGCCAGGGAGACCGCGAGCGGCTGGATGGACTGGTCCTTAGTGACCAGGAACGGCCAGAGGAACTCGTTCCAGGGCCCGATGAAGGTCAGCAGGATCGCGGTAACGATGGCGGGCCGGACCAGCGGGATGGCGATCTGCCAAAGGATCCGCAGTTCCGAGGCACCATCGATCCGGGCCGCCTCGAAGAGCGTCGAGGGCAACTGCTTGAAGTACTGGCGGAAAACGAACACCGCCGTGGAGTTGATGGCGAACGGCAGGATCATGCCCAGATACGTGTCAGCGAGGCCGTAATCCCGCACGATCATGACGTACAGCGGGATCAGGAGCAGCTGGAACGGCACCATCTGGACCAGCAGCATCAACCCGAAGATCATCCCGCGGCCGCGGAATTCCAGCTGCGCCAGGGCGTAGCCGACCAGGAGCCCGAAGACCACGGTGAAGAAGATGACGCCGCCGGTGAAGATGCCCGAGTTGATCAGGCCCTTGAACAGGTTGATGGAGTTGTTGATGTCTACGTAGTTCTCGCCGGTGATGTTGGCCGGGTTCGGGAACGCTCCGGCCACCGTTGTGTCCGGGGACGTCTGCAGCGAGCCGATGAACATGTAGTAGAAGGGGAACAGGAACACAAACGCTCCCACCGCCAGCAACACGAAACTGCCGATGCCGAGGTTCTTGCGTTTGTCCACGCGGGAGTCCCCTGCCGGGGCAGACGGATTGGCGGAGCGGCGAGCGCCCTCGTCGCCGCTGCTGGTGGCCGCTGGCTTGTTAAGAATCGACATGTCAGTCCTCCTTTCCGCCCACGAGGCGTTTCTGGATCAGGGTGATCAGCAGCACGCCGATCACCAGCACCACGCCCAGCGCGGCGGCCAGGTCGGGGTTCCCCTGCAGGATGCCCTTCTGATACATGAGGAACACCGGGGAGGTGGAGGCGCCGTCCGGACCGCCGCCGGCGGTGAGCAGGTAGGGCTCGGTGAAGAGGTTGGCGCCGGTGATGGTGGCCAGCAGGGTCACCAGCACGCTGGCCGACCGGACCCCCGGAACGGTGATGTTCCAGAACTGGACCCACTTGTTGCCGCCGTCCACCTGGGCGGATTCATACAATTCGTCCGGGATGTTCTGCAGTGCGGCCAGATACAGCAGGATGAAGAATCCCAGCTGTTTCCAGGTCACGTAGAGCGCCACGGTGGGCATCGCCAGCCATGAGTTCGTCAGCCACGACGGCTCGGGGGCCAGCGGTCCCAGCAGGTCGTTGACGAGTCCGTTCTGCTGGAACAGGAACAGCCACACCCCCACGACGGCGACGCTCGCCGTGACGTACGGGACGTAGTAACTGACCCGGAAGAAGGTCTTGAGCCTGGTCACGCGGTTGAGTGCGGTCGCCAGGATCAGGGAGAGCCCTACCGTCAGCGGAACGTTGATGACCATAAAGACACCGATGTTCGCGAAGGACCGCTGCACGGCCGGATCGGACAGGACGGCGATGTAGTTCTCCAGGCCGACGAAGGGCCGGTCGATCTTGACGCCCGGCGCGGCGAAGAAGTAGTCATGGAAGGAGATGTATACGGCGTAGCCCAGCGGGTAGGCCAGCACCCCCAGGACGAAGATGAGGTACGGGGCGCTGAACAGCAGCCCCAGCGGCTGGCGGCCGAGGAAGTTCTTGCGTTTCCTGGCCGCCGGCTGCCCTGCCGGGGCCTGCAGGCCGGGGCCGCCGGGGGAGGTCCCGCCGTCAGCTGAGCGAAGCGACATCTACGATCACCGGCTACTTCTGCGCTGCCAGCTGGTTGATCTTCTCGGCGGCACCCTGGAACGCGTTGTCGATGCTGTCATTGCCGAAGATCACGGACTTGGCGTACGCGGTGCGGAAGGTCTGCCAGATTTCCACCGAGTTGGACACGTTGGGAACCTCGACGGTCCGGCCGGCCTGGTCAGCGAACTGCGTGTACAGCGGGTTCGCTGCGAAGTACTCGGCGTAGGCTGCCGGGAGGTCCTGGCGCATCGGCATCTGGCCTGTCGCGGCGAGGAGCTCGCCGTCCTGTTCCTTGCTGGTGGCGAACTTCAGCACGTCCCAGGCCGTGCCCTGGTTCTCGCAGGCGGAGTACATGGCAACGTTCTTGGCATCAGCGAAGGTGTAGCCGTCGGTTTGGGCGCTGGCTGCCGGCACCGGGACGGTGCCCCAGTTGACTTTGTCCTTGTAGACCGCGATGGCCCATGGCCCGGCCAGGGACATGGCGGCCTTGCCTTCGGCGAAGGAGTCGCCTTGATAGACCTCTTTGGAGGACAGGTTTTCCTTGTAGAGGGTCTCGAACATGCCGGCGACCTGCTTGCCCTGTTCGCTGTCGAACGTTGCCTGGCCGTCCTCCACCAGCTGGGTGCCTTGGGCGTTGGCGGCGTAGAACGGGTAGAAGTCGAACCATGACTGGTAGAAGTCGCTTGCCGGGGAGGGCCAGACGGCGTTGTCGACGGCGCCGGAGTCCACCAGGGACCGTGCCGTCTCCAGGAACTCGGCGTGCGTACCCAGCTGCGGGTTCTCGGGATCCAGGCCGGCCTTGGCGAAGAGGTCCTTGTTGTAGAACAGGACCACCGGGTTGGACTTCCACGGCATCTGGTAGGTTTTGCCGTCGGCGGACTTGTACTGGTCCGCAAGCTCGCCGGTGCGGTCCTTGATGTACTGGACGCCGTCAGGGAAGGAGTCCAGCGGAACCAGCCCGCCCTGTTTCTGGAACTGGGGCACGCCGACGGGTGCAGTGTTGAAGACCAGGCACGGGGCGTTTCCGGCGGTAATGGCCGCGCTGATGACTTCCTCCGAGCTCTTGCCGGCGGGAATCTCCTGCGCATCGACTAACTGGTCCGGGTGCGCGGCATTCCACGCCTCGACCATGGCCTTGCCCCACTTCACCTCGAACTCGTTGTTGGAGTACCAGATCTTGATGGGACCCTTGGCCGTGGTGGCGGATTTGGCGCTGCTGCCGTCTGCCCCGCCTCCACAGCCGGCGAGGCCGGCGCCCATCACGGTCAGTGCAGCCACGGACAGTACGCGCGTGGCAGTCGAAAAGCGCTTCATTGCGTCTCCTTGGGAGGGTATCGGGGTGTTCGTGCGAGTCAAGTAGTGGTGCGGGAAAGGTGGACGAACGGCAGCTAGGCGGGCACAGGACCAGTCGAGGCCCTGACCAGCAATTGCGGGGCGGGGAGGGCGATGTCCTCACTGCCATGGCTTCCGTTCAGCTGTTTCAGGAGAACCCCGGCGGCCGCCCGGCCCCAGAGCATCGGGTCCGTGGCGAGCGTCGTGAGCGGGGGATTCAGATACTGCGTGAACTCGGCGTTGTCATAGCCGGTGATGGACAGGTCACCCGGGACGCGGAGTCCGAGGCCCTGCGCATACGACTGGCCGGCGGTCGCCATAAGGTCATTGGCGTAGACAATGGCCGTGGGACGGTCCGGCCGGCGAAGCAGCTCCGCGGTGGCGGCTGCGCCACCGGCGGCAGTGAAATCAGCAGGCGCGAAAAGGTTTACCGGGAGTCCGGCATTGGCCATGGCGCGCTCCCACGCGGCCCGGCGGCTCCGCCCGTGAATGTATTCCTGCCCGCCGCCCACGTGCGCGATTCTGGTGTGCCCCAATGCCAGCAGGTGTTCCACCGCGGCCTTGATGCCTGCCTCCTCGTCGACCGATATGGCCGGGAATGGCGAGGCGGCGTCGGGCCGGTTCAGCGTGACGGCGGGGAGCTTGAGCTCCAGGAGCAGCGCGATGCGGGAGTCATGGCGGCGGACGTCCGTGAGGATAACGCCGTCGACCCGGCCGTTGTCCGCCAGTTTGCGGTAGCTGCGTTCCTCCGCCCCCGGGGCTGTCGCGACGCTCAGAACCAGGGTGTAATCGTGCTCTGCCAGCGCCGTCTCAATTCCCGCGATGAAGGCCGGGAAGAACGGGTCCGTGCCAAGCAGCGAAGGGTCGCGGGCAACCACGAGGCCCAAGGCGTACGCCTTGGCAGAGGAGAGGCCCTTGGCCCGAAGACTAGGGGTCCAGCCCAGATCCTTGGCGACCTTCAGGATGCGGTCCCGCGTGTCCTGGCTGACGCCGGGCTGGCCATTAAGGGCATAGGAGACAGCGCCTTTGCTGACACCGGCCGCCTGCGCGACGTCGCTGATCGTGACTGCCATGAGCCAGCCCCTCCCGGATTGGGTCCAGCCACAAACGTCTGCGCTGAACCGGTTAAGTGATACGAGTAACTTAACCGGTTCAGTAAGCAGGTGTCAAACTGGCAGGGCGCCGGAAGGCGGGCGCGGGCGGGCGCAGTCGGTCAGCAGCCGGAAGGGGAAAACTCGTAGGCCCCGGCGTCGGGTGCCCTGGTCCCCTTGCAGCCGCCCTTCTGGATGGCCGCACGGCCGCCCAGATCGGCGTCAAAGGGGCTCGCTGCGGCCCGGTCGATGGCGGGGCTGGCAGCAGTCAGGCGCAGATCTTCCGGCGCATCGACGAACTCTGCGGGCGCCGTGGTCGAGGATCTGTCCGGGGTGACGTTGCTCGGGCCGTTGAGGACGTTTTGCCGCTCGGTCCAGCCCGTCCCGTCCATCCAGAGGGAGTGACGCACGGCGACCAGGATGTTTCCCCGGATTACGGTCGATGCAGGACACGAGGCGTAGCAGACCACCGCCTTGGACTCCGGCCCGTCGAGCCAGACGGTGTTGTGCTCAAAGACCGTGCCGTTTGTCGGACCAAAGGGGCTGTTCGGTCCGCGGACGATCAACCCTGTTGTTTTTGCGCAACCGGCGCCGCAGTCCGCCCGGACCAGGTTGTAACTGAAGGTGTTTTCATCCGCCCGGCCGCCGGACCGCCCGATCTCGGAGAACACATTGTTGTCCAGCGCCGTGTTGTGATGGATCTTGTTGCGGCTGCCGTTGAAGATCTCAAAGGCACTGCCATCCTGGATGAAGTCATGGGACGGCGCCGTGGATCCGGTGATCGTGTTGCCTGCGAATTCGTTGTCATTCCCGTTGATCAGGAAACCGAAGGCGCCCGAGTCGTCGTTGCAGGCAACGCTTTGGGCGGTCCCGCAGCCGGTTCCGGGGGTGTTCTTGTTCATGATGTTGTTATCAACAAGGCGGTTGTCCGTGTAGCGCCCGAAGTCCGAGCCGTCGCCGACCTTAATGCCCGCCGCGTTGCCTTCCGCCACGGAGTTCGTGACGACGTTCCTGTCGCCGTCGATGCTGAATCCCGCATAGCCGCAGCCCGCGGCGCGCAGGCCATCCAAGATGACATGGTCACCCGAGACCCTCACGCAGTTCCCCGAATCGCCCGCCACGATGGTGGGCGGGTCACCTTTTCCGTAGCTGCCGACGATGATGGGGGCCTCTGCGGTCCCGCTCTGGCCTACGAGCAGTCCGCCGTTCCAGGTGTCGCCCCGGCGGAAGCTGACGCGATTGCCGGGCGCCAGGACGGTGCCGTTGATTCGAGCCAGCGATTTCCACGGCGCATCCTCGGAGGTCCCGGCATTGCCGTCGTTGCCGGCGTCACTCAGGTAGTAGACGGTGGCCGCGGGGCTCGTAGGCTGCCTGCTTTCGGCCGGTCCCTGCTTCGTTGCCGCTACCGGCATGGACGACGGCGACGCCGCCCCTTCCAGGACTCCGGTCAGCAGCACGAGGGTCACCAGCGTCGCGAGGGTCGTGGACTTGATCTTCATAGCTGCACCTGGATCCTGGCCTGGGTCCGTCATGAGGGTGCTGCCACCTGGCGGCGGGCCGTGTCGGCACCCGGGTGCTTAAGGCTAAGAGGGGCACTTGTGCAAGTCAACGGTGCTCATTACTTGTTATGGCCGGCCATCGGCGTCCGACTACCCCCTTCCGGCACCCGCGGGCGTCACACCACCGAAATGTTCCTTTTTGCCACTTGACGTTCTAAATTGTGCGATTATGATAGTTAATCATGTGAAGTGCTTCACACGCCGTTGTTTTTCAAAGGAGAAATCATGACCGTTCCCGAAGACGCCCTGCGCATTGCCGCCGCCCGCAGCGGACTGAATCGTCGGACCCTGTTGAAGACCCTCGGCGTGGGCGCCGTGGCCATGGCCGGCATCCCTGCCCTTGCGGCCTGCACCGGCGGCGCCGGCCCTGCTGCCGGCGGCAGCGGTGTCGTGACGTTCGGGTCGGGTTCCTCCGACGCTGTCCCCCAGGCCGCCTACAAGGCCGTTACGGATGCCTTCACGAAGAAATCCGGCGTCGAGGTCCGCACCAACGTGGTCCCCCACAACGATTTCCAGAACAAAATCAATACCTACCTGCAGGGCAGCCCGGATGACACGTTCACCTGGTTCTCCGGCTACCGCATGCAGTACTACGCGGACAAGGGCCTGCTTGCGCCCATCGACGATGTCTGGGAAAAGGTTGGCGGCAACTACTCCGAGGCCATGAAGAAGGCCTCCACCGGGCTCGACGGCAAGATGTACTTCATCCCGAACTACAACTACCCCTGGGGCTTTTTCTACCGCAAGAGTCTCTGGGCCGAGAAGGGCTACGAAGTCCCCACGACGTTCGACGAGCTGCTTACCCTGTCCAAGAAGATGCAGGCCGACGGTCTTATCCCGATCGAATTCGCGGACAAGGACGGCTGGCCCGCCATGGGCACGTTCGACTACATCAACATGCGCCTCAACGGCTACCAGTTCCACATGGACCTCACGGCCCACAAGGAATCCTGGGACCAGAAGAAGGTCAGCGACGTCTTCGATACCTGGAAGGCCATGCTGCCCTACCAGAACCCGAACGCCCTCGGCATGACCTGGCAGGACTCCGCCAAGAACATCGGCGACAAGAAGTCCGGCATGTACCTGCTCGGCTCCTTCCTGACCCAGCAGTACACGGACCAAACCATTGCCGACGACATCGACTTCTTCCCGTTCCCGGAAATCGCGATGGAAGGCCGCGACGCCGTCGAGGCCCCGATTGACGGCCTGCTGCTGACCAAGAAGGGCGGCGAAAACCAGTCTGCCCGTGACTTCATGGCCTACGTCGGCACGCCTGAGGCCCAGGACGTGTACCAGTCGGTCGACACCGCCAACATCGCGGCCGCCCAGGGCGTTGACACGTCCAGGTACTCGCCGCTGACCAAGAAGATGGCCGACGTCATCGCCAATGCCAAGAGCATCAGCCAGTTCTTCGACCGGGACGCTTTGCCCGCCATGGCGAACAACGTGATGATTCCGGCGCTGCAGACCTTCATCAAGGACGGCACCGTCGATGTCAAGAACCTCGAAGCCCAAGCTGCCTCGCTGTACGCCGCCCAGTAGCGGCAACGCGCACCCGACCGGCCACACTGAGCCAGAACACACCAAACAAGGAATAGTTTTGTGACTACATCAACCGATAAGAGCCCCGCCCGGGCGCAGCGGCCTGCCGCCGCCCCGGCGGGGCGGGTCAAGCGGCTTTCCCGCCGTGACAAATGGGTCCTGGCCTTCATGGTGGGCCTGCCCACCCTGATTCAGCTGACGCTGGTCTGGATCCCGACGCTCCTCTCCGTAGCCTTGTCCTTCACCCGTTGGAACGGCCTGAGCCTGGACGACATCCAACCTGCGGGGACTGACAACTACGAGTTTGTGGCGCAGAACTATCCCCCGTTCTGGCCTGCAGTGCAGAACAACGTGCTGTGGCTGGTCTTCCTGGCCCTCATCGCCACGCCCCTGGGCCTGCTCCTGGCAATCCTGCTCGACCAGAACATCCGCGGCAGCAAGATCTACCAGAGCATCTTCTTCACTCCCGTGATGCTCTCACTGGCCCTGGTCGGCGTCATCTGGCAGCTTTTCTACAACCGCGACAGCGGCCTCCTGAACTTCCTCCTCGGCACCGCCGGCACCCCCGAGGCCGTCGACTGGTTCGGTGACTCGTCCGTCAATATCTGGGCCGCCCTGATCGCGGCGACATGGCGCCACGCGGGCTACGTCATGATCCTGTACTTAGCCGGACTCAAGGGTGTCGACCCCACGCTCCGGGAAGCAGCACAGATCGACGGGGCCAACGCCGTCCAGACCTTCTTCCGGATCATCTTCCCGGCCATGCGCCCGGTCAATATCATCATCGTCGTCATTACGCTGATCGAGTCGCTCCGCGCCTTCGACATTGTCTACGTCATCAACCGCGGCACCAACGGCCTGGAACTCATCAGCGCCCTGGTCATCCAAAACCTCGTCGGCGAAGGCCAGGTGATCGGCGTCGGGTCGGCCCTCGCCGTCATCCTCCTGGTCATCTCGCTGGTTCCCATCACTTTCTATCTGTCCCGCGCCTTCGGAAAGGACAAAGAGGCATGAGCATCACAAACCCGGCCCATGCCGTCACCGCCGGCACGGAATCAACCACACCCACCGGAACCGGCAGCGCCGGCCACGCCCGCAACAACAAGCAGCCCGCGAAGCGCCACTATGGTATCCACGTCTTCCTGACCGTCATGGCCGCCATCTGGCTCGTTCCGCTGCTCTGGACCATCTTCACCTCGCTCCGCCCCAAGGCAGACACGGACAAGTACGGCTACTTCAGCTTCGAAGGCGCCTTCAACTTCGACAACTTCATCAGGGCCTGGACCCAGGGCGGCTTCGCGCAGTATGCCTGGAACTCCGCGCTGATCACTATCCCGTCTGTCCTCCTGATCCTGTTCTTCTCATCGATGATGGCGTTCGCAGTCAGCCGGGTCAATTGGAAATTCAACATCACCCTCCTGATCATGTTCACGGCCGGCAACCTGCTGCCGCCACAGGTCCTGGCTGCGCCGCTGTTCCAGATGTTCAAACTCACCGAACTTCCCTACAGCGTCAGCGACTCCGGGAGCCTGCTGAACACCTACATCGGCGTGATCGCCGTCGACACCGCTTTCCAGATCGGTTTCGTCACCTTCGTGCTCTCCAACTACATGAAGGCCCTCTCCCACGAACTGACCGAGGCCGCCCTCGTCGACGGCGCCGGCATCTGGCGCCAGTACTGGGAAATCATCCTTCCCTTGTGCCGGCCCGCCCTGGCGGCCATGGGCACCCTCGAAGTCATCTTCGTGTACAACGACTTCTTCTGGCCCTTGCTGTTCCTGCAAAGCGGAGACCGCCTGCCGCTCACCACGGCAGTCAACAACCTCCAAGGACAGTTCCTCTCCGACTACAACCTGATCGCAGCCGGCGCCATGATCACGGCCATCCCCGCACTGGTGATCTACCTGCTGCTCCAGAAGCACTTCGTGGCCGGCCTGACCCTGGGCTCCAGCAAAGGATAATCGTGGACAGCAACACCCCGATTGCGACGGAGCACTCCAAGATGCGATCTTGAACGCCTGCAATGTCCGCCCGTCAGTACCGCCCGTAAGGATCTGAAAATGCTCGCCGCAGCCCGCCATTCCGCCATCATTGCCGAAGTCCAGCGTGAACGGATCGTCCGTGTCGCGGACCTCGCCAAACTGCTGGGAGTCTCGCTGATGACGGTCCGGCGGGACATCGAGGCGCTGGATGCGGCGGGCGCCCTGGAGAAGATCCACGGCGGCGCCAAGCTGCCCGGCGGCGTCGGCACGCACGAGCCCGGCTTCGAGCTCAAGGTGACCGAGCTGCAGGCCGAAAAAATGGCAATCGCGGGTGAGGCCGCCGCCCAGGTGCGTGAAGGCATGGCGGTGGGCCTGAGCGCCGGTACCACCACCTGGGCCTTGGCCCAGCTCCTCGCTACCGGGCCGCGGATCACCGTCGTGACCAATTCGGTCCGGATCGCCGACGTCTTCCAGCAGGGCGGCTCGCAATCCACGGTGATCATCATCGGCGGCGAGCGCACCCCGTCGGACGCCCTGGTCGGGCCGCTCGCCACAGCCGCCCTGCACCAGCTCCACCTCGATGTGCTGTTCCTCGGCGTCCACGGCGTGGACGCCGAGGCCGGCTTCACCACCCCCAACGTGCTGGAGGCCGAAACCAACCGGGCCTTCGTTGCGGCAGCCCGCCGCGTCGTCGTCCTGGCCGACCACACCAAATGGGGCACGCTGGGCATCAGCAGCTTCGCGGGCCTGGAGGACGCCGACGAGCTCATCAGCGACGACGGCCTCCCCGGCGAGGCACGGCGCATCCTCGGCGAACGCGTCGGACGGCTGCGCCTCGCCGCCGTCAGCGCCGCCGGCTGACCCGCACCCCCCTCTCGTAGTTCCCGCACCCCTCCCGAAACGGGCGACCATCGCCTGACAACCACGCCTGGAGCCGCTTTGAACGCCCTGCACGCCACCCCGTCCGCCGGCACCACCACCCTTGAGCCGCTCTACCTGCGGCGCTCCGGGACGGCACTGCTGATCGATTTCAGCACCGGCGAGCCGGCCGTGCTGCACTTCGGCGCCGATCTGGGCTCCGCCCTCCCCGACCTTTCCCTGCTGGGGGCCCCGGTGGCGCCGTCGTCGTTGGACATCCCCGTGACGCTCGGCCTGATCCCGCAGGGCTCGTCCGGCTGGCGCGGACGCCCGGGCCTCCGCGGCCACCGCGAGGGCCAGGGCTTCTCGTCCCGCCTTCGGGCCGTCTCGGCAACGGTTGAAGAAAGCGGTGCAGCAAGTGCCGCCGTTATCACGCAGGCCGACGAGGACGCCGGGATCACGGTCCGGACCGAGATCCGGATCAACGACGGCGGCCTGGTCCAGCTCCGGCACACGCTGACCAACGACGGCTCCGGCAACTACTCCGTCGAGGAGCTGGCTTTGACCCTGCCGGTGGGACGGCCCGCCACGGAAATCCTGGACCTCACCGGCCGCTGGTGCCGGGAGGCCCACCCCCAGCGGCTCCCCTTGCGGCAGGGCACCTGGGTACGCTCCGGCCGGCACGGACGCACCGGCCACGACGCCTCGCTGCTTCTGGCCGCGGGGACCGCCGCCTTCGGCAACCGGCACGGCCAGGTCTGGGCCGTGCACCTGGGCTGGAGCGGAAACCATGAGAGCTTCGTGGACACGATCGGTGACGGCCGGACGGTTATCGGCGCCTCCGAATTGCTCGGTTCGGCCGAAATCACGCTCGAACCGGGGGGCGCGTACGAGACGCCTTGGCTCTTCGCCGCCTACTCGGACGCCGGCCTGGACGGTATCAGCGCGGCGTTCTACGCCTGGTTCCGTGCCCGCCCGCACCACCCCGGGACGCGGTCCGGCAAGCCCCGGCCCGTCGTGCTGAACGTCTGGGAGGCGGTCTACTTCGACCACCGGCTGCCCATCCTGCTGGAGCTGGCGGAAGCCGCCGCCGCGCTCGGCGTCGAACGGTATGTCCTCGACGACGGCTGGTTCCGGCACCGCCGCAACGATCAGGCCGGCCTCGGCGACTGGTACATCGACGAGGAGCTCTGGCCGGACGGCCTGACCCCGCTGATCGACGCCGTCACCGGGCACGGCATGGAGTTCGGGCTGTGGGTCGAACCCGAAATGGTCAACGAGGATTCCGATCTGGCCCGCGCCCACCCGGACTGGATCTCCGGCCCGGCCCGGCCGGACACCGCCACGGGCCGGCTGCCCGAACGCTGGCGGAACCAGCAGGTCCTTGACCTGGTCAACCCTGACGCCTGGCAGTACATCTACGACCGGCTGGACGATCTTCTCAGCACCAACCGGATCAGCTACCTCAAATGGGACCAGAACCGGGACCTGACCGAAATGGGCCACGCCGGCGCCGCGTCGGTCCACGCCCAGACCCTTGCCGTCTACCGGCTGCTGGACGAACTGCGCAAGGCCCATCCCGACGTCGAAATTGAAAGCTGCTCCTCCGGCGGTGCCCGGGTGGATCTTGGCATCCTTGAGCGCACGGACCGGGTCTGGGGCTCGGACTGCAATGACGCCCTGGAGCGCCAGACGATCCAGCGATGGACCGGAATGGTGGTGCCGCCGGAACTGGTGGGCTCCCACATCGGCCCCACCACCTCGCACACCACGGCACGCACCCATGACCTGTCTTTCCGTGCCATCACGGCGCTCTTCGGGCATTTCGGCATGGAGTGGGACCTCCGCCAGCTCACTGACGGCGAGCGCAGCGAACTCGCGGCCGCCATCGCGCTCTACAAGGAACAGCGCGGCCTGCTGCACAGCGGCCGCATGGTGCGGGCGGACGAGCCTGATCCGTCGCTGATGCTGCACGGCGTCATCTCTCCCGACGGCGACGAGGCACTGTTCGCGCTCGTGGCTGTCGCGACGTCGTTCGCCGAGATCCCCGGAAACGTTGCCCTGCCCGGGCTGGCGCCGGAGACGAACTACCGCGTCGAGCTCATCTACCCTCCCGCCGGCGACGGTCACACCTTCACGCAGATCCGGCCGCCGGCCTGGGTGTCCTCCGGTATCGAGGTCAGCGGCCGGTTCCTGGCCGAGGCCGGGCTGCCGATGCCGGTCCTGAATCCGGAACACGGGGTGCTCCTGAGGGTGCGCGCCATCGAGTCCGCGAGGCCTGAAACTTCGCAGGCAGCAGACGGGCGTGGTTAGTATGACGGGTATCGCCAAGCGGGAGTACCAGCTCTCCGACGGGCGGGACATCATCTACTTCGACGACGCCGACACCGCCCTCGCCCCGGAGCGGGGGGCGGACCTGCGCGAACCGGCGGTCCGCCCGGCAACGGCGTCCATGCGCCAGGATGTCCTGACCGGCGAGTGGATCACCGTGGCATCCGCCCGGCAGAACCGCGTGATGCTGCCGCCGGCGCACCTGGATCCCCTGGCGCCGGCGACGGCAGAGAACCTCTCCGAGGTACCCAGCCGGTACGACGTCGTCGTCTTCGAGAACAAGTCCCCGTCCTTCGGACCGGAACTGACCGGACCGGAGGCCCCCGCCGGGCTGGAAGACCTGGGCGGGATCGGCCTGGGACGCAGCCGGACGTCCGTGGGCCGGTGCGAGGTCGTGTGCTTCTCCCCCGAACACACCGGCTCGCTCGGACAGATGCCCCTGTCCCGGATGCGGACGGTGGTGGAAGCCTGGGCAGACCGGACGGCCGTCCTGTCGGCCCTGCCCGGGGTCCAGCAGGTCTTCCCGTTCGAGAACCGCGGTGAGGCCATCGGGGTGACCCTGCACCACCCGCACGGGCAGATTTACGCCTACCCGTTCATCACGCCCCGGACGGCGCAGCTGATCCGCTCGGTGGAGAGCTACGGGCCGACCCTCTTCGCAGACATCCTGGCCGCCGAGCAGAAGTCCGAGCGGGTGATCCTCCAGGGCGAGCACTGGACCGCGTTTGTTCCGTTCGCGGCCCGCTGGCCGCTGGAAGTCCACATCCTGCCGCACCGGCAGGTACCTGACCTGGCCGCCACCACAGCCGAGGAACGGGACGAATTTTCCCGGTTGTACCGCGAGCTCCTGCGGGGCGTGGACGCCCTGTATGAGACTCCGACGCCGTATATTTCGGCCTGGCATCAGGCTCCGGTCCACTCCCACCGGGACGATATCCGGCTGATGCTCCAGCTGACGTCGCCGCGGCGGGAGGAATCGAAGCTGAAGTTCCTGGCCGGCTCGGAGGCCGCGATGGGTGCCTTCATCGCGGACATCCCGCCGGAAACCGCCGCCGCCCGGCTTCGGGATGCACTGGCGGGCCTCACCCCGGCCGGCTGACTGTACGGGAGGCTCACTGTACGGCGGACCGGCCGTGAGCTGAGCCGTCGGCGGCTTTACACCGTGACGAGCCCCGCGGCTTCGGCAAGGAGCTGCACGGAGCGGAGGCGCCCCTCGGTGCCCGTGCTCTGGTGCGCGACGATGAGTTCGTCGGCGTCGGCGTGCACCGCGAACCCGTCCAGGTACTCCACTACGGCGTCCGGCGTGCCGACGGCGGAGTACGTCATCATCTGGGCCAGATGCTGGCCCTGCGGTGAGTCCAGGATCATGTCCGCCTCATCATCGCTGAAGATCCTGCCGTTCCCGAAGAACAGGGAAACGCGTGCGCGCTTGGTCGCCTGGAACATGGACTGCGCCTCGGCCGCGGAATCCGCGGCGATCACATTGACGCCTGCTATCACGTGCGGGGCGTCGAGCTGCGCCGAGGGCCTGAACTCCCGGCGATAGGCAGCCACAGCATCCTGCAGGGCGTTGGGCGCGAAGTGCGAGGCAAAAGCGTAGGGCAGGCCAAGCCGGGCGGCCAGCTTCGCGCCGAACAACGAGGACCCCAGGATGTACAGCGGCACGTCGGTGCCCTTGCCGGGGACGGCCTCAACGCCCGGGATGCGGGTGGGGCCGGTCAGGTAGCCCTGCAGCTCCAGGACGTCCTGCGGGAAGCTGTCCGAGGACGCGGGGTCACGGCGGAGGGCCCGCAACGTGTTCTGGTCGCTGCCGGGCGCACGCCCGAGGCCAAGGTCAATCCGGCCGGGGTGCAGGGTTTCCAGGGTGCCGAACTGTTCCGCGATGGTCAGCGGAGAGTGGTTTGGCAACATCACGCCGCCGGCTCCGAGCCTGATGCTGGAGGTATGGGCCGCCACGTGGGCGATCAGCACACTGGTGGCGGAGGACGCAATCGCGGACATGTTGTGGTGCTCCGCATACCAGACCCGCCGGTACCCCAGTTCCTCGGCGAGTTGCGCCATGGCGACGCTCCCGGCGAAGCTGTCCGCCGCCGTCTGGCCCCTGCCGATGGTTGCCAGGTCAAGGATGGAAAGCGGAACAGTCACGGAAAAGCCGGCCTTTCGTTGCGGGGATGTCAGCGCCGCGCGGGTCCCTCGGGAGGTCCCGGCGCAGCGCACGTAGACGACAACCACGGGCGGGCACGGGTTATTTCATCAGGTGCAGGAAACGTTGTAGTCGAGTCCGTCGGAAACGTACTGCACCATCGAGACACGGCTGCCCGGGGTGAGCGCCGGGAGGGCACAGCTGTCCACTGCACCGGAGCGTGACCGGGCACCTGCCAGCCAACTGGGCAGCCCGGCCAGCGGGCTCGTTGACTTTACGGTGCCGGCAATCCGCTTCCACTGGTAGCCGGTCGAATATATTCCGACCGGGGCACCGATGCTCTTGAAATACGTGGCCATGCCCTCGAGGACGGCAACATTGGCGGCCTTATTCCGCTGCCAGCTGTTTTCCGTCTCCACGTCCAGCCACCACAGATACGACGAAGGGTCGCTGATCCCGCGGAACTTGGCATCGTCGTAGGCCTTCGCGTAGCCATACATGTAGGAGCACGCTTTGAAGGTGCGCAGGGCGCAGTTGCCGTAGGGGTTGCTCACCCGTTCGCCCCGGTACGTATTCGATTTGGGCCACCATGACCCCTGGAACCCGGGATTGGCCGTGTTGACGTAGAGCGCGACCGTCGGCTGTGCCGTCTCTGTTGCGGATTTCGTGGCAGTGCGCGCCCAGGCCAGTTGCTCGGCCAGGCAGGGGTTAGTGGTGTTGGCGAGGCCGTTGTTGACGCCGACTACCGCGAATGAAAGCCGCTCGGGCAGGGACTTGCCGCATTGCGGCCAGGAGACGTCGACGCCGACCGCATCCGCGGCGGGCGCCGGTGCGGCGGAGGCAGGGCCGACGCCGGTCAGGGCAAGGCCCAGGGCCGTCGTCACTGCGAGCGCGAGCCGCGCCGGGAAGGAAAACATGTCTCCAGTCTACGGCGCGGCGCTTCGCAAGGCCGGGAACCCGGCGGGGCGGGATGCCCGGGCGGGAATACGTCCGGCGGGCACCCGGGCGGAATAGGCGCGGGTGGCTGGGTGTTGCCGCCTGTGGGAGCCACAAGAACCCACTGCACCCGCAGCCAGCCTTATCCGGCCGCGCGGTGCTGCGCGGAGGCTGCGATCCGGCTTCCGCTATCCACCCTTCGCCGGCCCTCCCGGGTGCCGGCAGAACAGGAGCAACTCCATGGCTAACATTCTGATGGTCGTATCCGGCGCCGATTCCCTCACCATGCGGGACGGCAGCGAGCACCCCACGGGCTACTGGGCCGAGGAACTGGTCGTCTCGCACCAGTCGTTGATCAACGCCGGCCACACCGTGCACATCGCCACCCCCTCCGGCGTCAAGCCCACCGTCGACCAGGTCAGCCTCGCCGCCGAATCGGCCGGCGGCCAGGACCGGGCGGACGGTTTCCGGAATTACATCGACGCCATCGACGCCGAGCTGTCCGCACCGCTGGTGCTGGCCGACGTCGACGCCGACGCCTATGACGCCGTCGTAATGCCCGGCGGCCACGGCCCCATGTCCGACCTTTACCAGGACGCCGACCTCGGCCGCCTGCTGGTCTCCGCCGACAAGGCCGGCAAGGTCATCGCACCGTTCTGCCACGGCCCCGCCGGCCTGCTCAGCGCCAAAGCCAGCGACGGCAGCTATGCTTTCGCCGGCCGCAGGCTGACTGTCTTCACGGACGAAGAAGAACTCAACGGCGGTACCGGGCCCAATACGCCGTGGTTCGTCGAGGAAGTCCTGAAAGACAACGGCGCCGTCATCGAAAACGGGGCAGCCTGGAGCTCCAACGTGGTCCGCGACGGCAACCTGATCAGCGGGCAGAACCCGCAGTCCAGCGAAGACGTGGCCAAGGAAGTCATCAAGGCCCTCGCCGAATAAGAGCTGCCGGAGCCGGGTCCGGAGGTTCCGGACCCGGCTATGCTGGCCGCATGGCCATCAAATCAACTGCCGATAAAGTCGCCACCATCCAGCAGGGGTACACCCTGGCGGGCCCCACTATTGAACTCGGTGCCGCGATCGTCGACGGCGAGCTCCACAAGGCTGCCAGCGTCAGGCTTCCCCTGGCCATGATGAACCGGCACGGGCTGGTGGCCGGGGCGACCGGCACCGGCAAGACGGTCACCCTGCACATGATGGCCGAGCAGCTCTCCACCGCCGGTGTTCCGGTCTTCCTGGCCGACATCAAAGGCGACCTTTCCGGGCTCGCGACCGCCGCCACGGGAAGCGAAAAGCTCCGCACCCGCACAGAGAGCATCGGCCAGGCCTGGTCCGGCAAGGATTTTCCAGTGGAATTCCTCGCGTTGGGCGGCGACGGGCACGGCATTCCGGTCCGCGCCACCATCACCTCCTTCGGGCCCATCCTGCTCGCGCGGATCATGGAACTCAACGACACCCAGGAATCCAGCCTGCAGTTGATTTTCCACTTCGCCGACAAGAACGATCTTGAACTGATTGACCTGAAAGACCTGCGCGCGGTCATCCAGTTCCTCACTTCCGATGAAGGCAAGAACGCGCTCAAGGAGCTGGGCGGTCTTTCAAAGGCCACCGCGGGGGTGATCCTGCGCGAACTCATCACGCTTGAGGCGCACGGCATGGAGAAGTTTTTCGGCGAGCCCGAATTCGACACGGCGGAATTGCTGCGCACCACCGCCGACGGGCGCGGCGTCATCAGTTGCCTGGAACTGCCGACACTGCAGACCAAGCCCATGCTGTTCTCGACATTCCTGATGTGGCTGCTCGCGGACCTCTTCGAGGACCTGCCGGAGGCCGGCGACCTGGACAAGCCCAAGCTCGTGTTCTTCCTGGACGAAGCCCACCTGCTGTTCAAAGACGCATCCAAGGCGTTCCTCGCGGCCATCACCACCACCGTCCGGCTGATCAGGTCCAAGGGGGTGGGCATCTTCTTCGTGACCCAGACGCCCAAAGACGTCCCGGGCGATGTGCTGGGGCAGCTGGCCAACCGCATCCAGCACGCCCTCCGGGCCTTTACCCCGGACGATGCCAAGGCGCTCAAGGCCACGGTTTCCACGTTCCCGATCAGCGATTACGACCTTGAGGAGATCCTCACGTCGGCAGGGATCGGCGAGGCGGTCATCACGGTCATGAACGAACGCGGGGCACCAACGCCCGTGGCCCTGACCCGGTTGCGCGCTCCGGAGTCGGTCATGGGCCCCAGCGAGGCCGCCGTGATCGCCCGTGCCGTGGCAGCGTCCACCCTGCTCCCCGTCTACGGCACGGCCGTCGACAACGAATCGGCGTTTGAAAAGCTCTCCCGGAAAACTGCCGGCAGCGCCCGCACCGGCGGCGGTCCTGCCGGCGCCGGCAACCTCGGCGGCACGGCTGGCGACACGGATGACGCCAGCCGTGACGATGTTGATGCCGAGGCCCGGCGGATCGAGGAAGAGATTCTGGGCCGGCCCAGCAGCCGGCCCGCCCCGGCACCGTCGTCTGGCCGCACTTCGCCGGCCGGACAGGCCCATCCTCCGTCGCGGCAACCCCGGCAGCCCGCGCAGGCCCCGCGCGGCTCCGGTAGCGTAGCGGGCGACCTCACCGACGTCTTCGGCGGAGGACTCAAGAGCATGGCCCGCTCGCTCGGCACCCAACTCGGACGGGAGTTGCTCCGCGGCGTCTTCGGCACCTCGTCGAGGCGGCGCCGCCGCCGGTAGCTGACGTGCCGCACCCCTGCAGCCCCCTGCGTACAGGCGACCCGGCGGCGTACCGGCGACCCGTGGCTTTCCGCAGGGTGCAGGTAACGTAAGGTACGTGCAAATGAGTCAGGGGTTAATCAGGCTGGCGGCCATGTGGCTGCTGGGCCTGATGCTTGCCGTGGCCGCGGCCGTCTTTTCGATCCATCTGGTGAACACCACCGTCGCGGGACCGCAGCAGCCCGTCCGCGAGTATCTGGCGGCCCTCCAGAAGGGCGACGGCGCCAAGGCCCTCGGGCTGCTCCGCGCCTCGGTGCCGCAGAGTAACGCCGCCATGCTGGACGGGACGGCCCTGAAGACCGCGTCCTCCCGGATCGCCGATGTCACCTTCGGCGAGGCGGAGGCCCGCGGCGGGAATCTGGTCATGGTGCCGATGGACTACACCATCGACGGCACCGATCTGCACACGGAGTTCCTGCTGGAACGTACCGGCACCCGATGGCTCTTCTTCAGCAAGTGGGCCTTCGTCCCGGCATCGCTCCCGGTCCTGGATGTGACGGTCGTCAACTCGAACGAGGCCTCACTCAACGGCGTTCCGGTGAACATGCCCAATGGCCGGAATTCCTTTGCGGTCTTCTACCCGGGCGAATACGAAGCCTCGCTGAACGGGCGGTATTTCTCCGCTGAACCGACCCGGGCCACCTTGTGGAGCAGGGACGCTCCCCCGGCGCCGCTGAACCTCCTGACGCAGGCCACGGCCGGGTTGCGGGAGGCCGTCAGCGGAAAGGTCAAGGAATTCCTGGACTCCTGCGCGGACGAGGCTGACAAACAACAGCGCCTCCAGCCCGACTGCCCCTTCTACCACGCCACGTACAACCGCGTGCTCGACGGCACCATTGACTGGAGCATCACCGAATACCCGACCGTCAGCATCGAGCCGTTCGGCGGCAACTGGGTCGTGGCGCCGCTGGATGGAAAAGCCCGCATCCAGGCCCGTCAGGTGAATTTGTTCAGCGGGGTCGTCTCAAACCTCGACGAAGTACACAGCTTCAGCTTCACCACGAGGCTGGACATCGAGGCCGACACCGTCAAGGTGACGCCGCTCCTGAACTCCTAGCCCCCGGGGCCGGCCGCCGGCGGCAAGGCTCGGGTCCGCCGTCGCGCGTACGCAAAAGGCTGCCACACGCGACGGAACGGTCAGGTGTGGCAGCCTTCGGAGTACTAGTCCATCCCGCGCAGGTCCAGGATCAGTTCGGTGTCTCCGTCGGCCTGCAGCAGCACCGGGATGCCCCAGTCCTGCTGGTACAGGTGGCAGGCCGCATGGTCCGGGATTTCGCCGTCGGCGTCCTCAGGGCCGTCACACGCCGCGGCCCGGGCCGTGATGTGCAGGACGCCTTCCGGGACCTCCGAGGACAGTTCCAGCGTGCGGAGGAGCCCCACCGAGGTTCCGCCGCCGGACAGCAGCAGCTCCGGGGGTGTGGAGGAGATTTTCAGCTGGGTGGGATCGCCCCAGCGGTCATCGAGTTTCTGCCCGGTAGGAGCCGTGAACCGGACAGCCAGTTCCAGCGGCCCGGGGGCCACGGGGCTCTTGGGCCGCTGGGTCTGCGCGGCGCCCTCGTCAACCTGCTGTGCTTCCTTGGGGATCGGGACGTAGACGAGCTGGTGCTTGTTAGCCTCGACCACCACCAGCAGCGGCTCAGCGCCGGCCACATTCGTATGGTCGACGATCACGTCGGAGGGTTCGGAAAGTCCCCGAGCCAGCGTGGAGACCGTCCCGGCAACGGGATCGTAGCGGCGGACGGCACCGTTGTAGGTGTCAGCAATCGCAACCGAGCCGTCGGGCAGGACAGTGACACCGAGCGGGTGCTGCAGCCGGGCGTCGGCGGCGGCGCCGTCCCGGAAGCCGAAGTCGAACAGGCCTTTGCCGACGGCGGATTCAACGGCGATGCTGCCTTCTTCCCCGATGACGAGTTTTCGCAGCGCGGAGGTCTCCGAGTCGGCGACCCAGATGTTACCGTCCGCGTCCTCGGCGAGGCCTGAGGACTGCGCGAACCACGCCTCGGCGGCGGGGCCGTCCAAAAGCCCTTCGAGGCCGTTACCGGCGATGATCGCGACGGCCCCGGTGAGGGGGTCGAAGCTGAAGATCTGGTGCACCCCGGCCATCGCCACGACGACGGCATTGAGCTTGGTTGACCAGACGACGTCCCAGGGGGAGCTGAGTGAGACCGTGAGCGGGTCGGCTTCCAGCGCGGTCCCGAAGGCGGCTCCTTCTTCATCCACACGTGCCGGCCCGGTTTCGAGCAGCCGCTGGACGCCGTTTCCGGCAAGCGTGCTGAGAGTTCCGTCTGCCAACGAGAGCCCGCGGAGCCGGTGGTTGACGGAGTCGGCGATCACGACGTCGTAGCCGGTCTTCGCGGCGACGTCCTCGGGCAGCAGGACCAGGCCTTGCGGTTCGTTGAGGCGGGCCGCGTCGGCCGGACCGTCAGCGTGGCCCTTCTCGCCCGACCCGAAGGTACGCAGCACGGTTTCAAAGTCGGTGGCCAGCTCCACCAGGCGGTGGTGTCCGGTGTCTGTGACGAGCCAGGATCCGGCGTCGGACGCCGAGTCTGACGCGCCTCGGCCCGCCGGAAGGTACAGGGCCTTGCCCGGGAAGCGCAGGGTTCCCGACGTCGGCTCCGGCGCCACATAGGGGCCGTCGCCGCGGTGCAGGGTGCCTTTTGCCTCGTGCTCGGCGATCAGTTCCGGGATGAGTACGGCCAGCCCATCGGCGTGCCCCTCGCCGGAAAGGTGGGCCACGATGTATCCCTCGGGATCGATGACCACAAGGGTGGGCCACGCGCGCGCCGTGTAGGCCTTCCACGTGTCCAGTTCCGGATCGTCCAGGACCGGGTGGCGGATCTCGTACCGTTCCACGGCCGCGGCGAGGGCCACGGGGTCCGCCTCGTGTTCGAACTTGGGCGAGTGGACGCCGACCGTCACGAGGACGTCGGAGTACTGCTGCTCAAGCGGACGGAGTTCGTCCAGGACGTGCAGGCAGTTGATGCAGCAGAAGGTCCAGAAGTCCAGGAGCACAATTTTGCCGCGCAGGGATTCAAGGTCCAGGGATTTGCCGCCGGTGTTCAGCCAGCCCCGGCCTACGAGTTCGGAGGCCCGGACCCGGAGGTGGGTGCGTACGGTTTCAGTCATCAGCGTCCTTCCAGATGCGAGTTGCGTTCGGCCAGCCTGGCGTCGCGTTCGGCAAGCTTGGCAAACATATCGTTGTAAGCAGTGAGATCGGCGTCGTTATTCCGGTCCGCGGCCCGGTCGGTCCGCTTGGATTCGCGTTCGTCGGAGCGGGACCACTGGACTGCGACCCCGATCGCCACGAGCAGGGTCGGCACCTCGCCGATGCCCCAGGCCACCGCGCCGCCCATCTGCTGGTCCAGGAGGGCTGATGCGCCCCAGGTCCGGCCCAGGTTGCCGAAGTAATCCGCGGCCAGCAGTCCCGTACCGCCCATGAGGGCGACGCCGAAGAAGGCATGGAAGCCCATGGTGGCCAGCAGCAGCAGGAGCCGCATGGGGTATGGTGCCCGGCGCGGCAGCGGATCTGTCCCGATCATGGTCAGGACAAAGATGTATCCGGTCAGGGCGAAGTGCAGGTTCATCAGTTCGTGGCCCACGTGGTCCCGCATGGCGAAGCCGAAGGCGTCGGAGTAGTAGAAAAGAACGATCGATCCGGCGAAGTTGGCGGCCGCGAACAGTGGATGCGTGACGAGCTGTGAGAACTTCGAATGCACGAAGATCAGAAGCCATTCGCGAGGACCGCGGGAGTCGTCGCGCCGGGACGCGAGGGCCCGGAGTGCAAGGGTCACCGGGGCACCCAGGACCAGGAAGATGGGGGCCACCATTGTCAGCGCCATGTGGTCGATCATGTGCACGGAGAACAGGATCCGGCCATAGACCGACGGTGCGCCCGAAGTGATATAGGTCAGGGCCAGCAACCCGATCACCCAGTTGGCCAGCCGGAACCAGGACCAGGAGTCGCCGCGCTGCCGCAATTTCCAGACCCCCGCGACGTATGCCACCAGGCCAAAGGCGGCGGCCGCGATCCAAAGCCAGTCGAACCGCCATTCCGTGAGCCACCGCTCCGGAGTGAGCTCGGGCGGCAGGTCATAGCCCGAGAGGATAAAGGCGGGCGTCGCGTCGGGGGCGAACGTGGAGGGCTGCGGCGGGGCGGAACGGCCCAGCGCAACGGCGATGCCCGACGTCATTCCCATGATCAGCAGCTCTGCGAGCACCAGTTGCCAGAGCACCCGGCGTGCCGACTTGCCGATGCCGGGGTCGCCGAGCTGCGGGATGATCCAGTTGCGGTGCATCAGTCCGATGCCGCCCAGCACGAGCGTCGCCGCAGTCTTGGCCAGAATCAGCTGGCCGTACGTGGAACCGGCCAGGTCTGCCCAGCTGGTGACGCGGATGCTGGCGTTGATTACCCCGGAGGCAAAGACCAGGGCGAAGGCGAAGCCTGCGAGGGAAGAGAATCGGCGGAGTGTCGGCTCCGTGATGTCAGGAATGGTGGCGTGGGCGCCTTTCGGGCCTGCCTGCCCGGCGCCGGGGCGGGCACCGCTGAGAATACCGGAGAGCAGGGCCAGCATGATGATGCCGCCCACCCAGGCCGAGACACCCACGAGGTGCAGACCGAGGGAGTTGATGGCGCCTTCATGGTCGCTTGAGCTTGACGAGTGCCCTATCAGCGCCGCCGGCACCAGCCCGATCAAGGCGAGGACCAGGGTTGCCGCGAGGGCACCGAGGGAACGAACGCCGAAAAGGGCCGTGGTGACAATGGCCGCAATGATGACCACTGCCAGCCAGGCGCGGCCCGATTCAAGCCCGGTCATGTAGTACAGCAGGGAGCGGGTGAACTGCTCGTCACCGGAGATTGCCTGCCCGGCGATATCGGAGTAGCCCAGCACTAGCACGGCAACCGCCGAAAGCGTCCACACTGCACCTGCCGCGGCGGACACAGCCAGCGCCCGCGTGAACGCCGGGTGCTCCGGCGCGTCCGGGTCCTTGGCGCGTGAGCGGCTCGCGCTCCGGGGCAGGATCCCGACGGCGAAGATCAGGCCGCCGATCACGGTGGCCAGTGAAACATTGTGCAGTGCTTTGCCAATGGGCAGGCCCCAGCGGACCAGGGCGCCGGGGTCGGAGACTTCCCGGGCAGCGGCGGCACCGGAGAAGATCAGGGCGACGGCCAGGCCGATGAAGAGTGCGGCAAGGCCGGCGAGCTGCCACGGTCCCGAAATCCCGCCCGGGCCGACGGCGGCGCCGCGGGCTCCCCCTAGGGGAGCGGGCGCGGGGGTGGCGGACTGTGAATTTGTTGCAGGAGGCACTCTCCCATTGTCCGCTACGCCCGCCCGCCCGGCGAATCGCCGGGTGCTGCCGGGCGGGGCCGGCTTGGGCGTTAAAGCAAAGGGAGCGCCGACCTTACGGTCGGCGCTCCCTTCAATTCTGCGAAGTAACCTACTTCTTCGTGGAGACAGCAGCCTTCAGCTTGGAACCGGCAGTCAGCTTAACGCTGTGGCCGGCCGCGATCTGGATGGTCTCACCGGTCTGCGGGTTGCGGCCGGTGCGGGCTGCACGGTCGGTACGCTCAACGGCGAGCCAGCCCGGAATGGTGATCTTTTCGCCCGCGGCGACAGAGGTCTCGAAAACCTCGAACAGTGCGTCGAGCACGGAGTTGACTGCTGCCTGGCTGGTGCCAGCCTTGCCGGCTACCTCAGCAACAAGCTCACTACGGTTCTTAGCCATTTATGTCCTCCTGGACGGTCATGAATTCTGGAGCCTGCACGCGGCATGCGCGCAAACCACTGTTCGAAAACTTACCAGCTTGCCGCGCCCGAGACAGTAAATTCCGCGTGTTTTCGGCCTTTTTTGGCCAAGATCACGGGAATCGGCCCCTTTCAGCGTCGAATTTCGCCATCAGCGGACGCTCCCTCAGGTTCTGCGGGTCCGGTCCGGGCGCTTCCGCAGGTCCCGCAGGTCCGGGCCGGACGCTTCCTCACTCCGGTTGCGGCCCGTCCGTAGGGGTTGCGGGTGCTGCGGGAGGGTCGGCGCTAGACCTGCTGGTGCTGCGGGAGGGTGCGTTCCGGGTCCGCGAAACGTGAGGGTGGGTCGGTCCCGGGGTTGCGGGTGCTGCGGGAGGGTCGGTGGGGGTGTTGTTAAATGAGGGAGGACCCCGCACCTGGTGGTGTGGGGTCCTCGACCTGTTAAGGGGTGTCCGGCGGCGTCCTACTCTCCCACACCCTCCCGGGTGCAGTACCATCGGCGCTGTGGGTCTTAGCTTCCGGGTTCGGGATGGGACCGGGCGTTTCCCCCACGCTGTGACCGCCGTAACCTTGTCACCCGTCCCCTGGCGTGGCCGGGGGTGGGTAGTCTGTGGTTACAACATGTGTGGTGTTGTGATTTAGTTTTTTGGTTCTCAAGCAACGGGTTTGTTGGTTGGGAACCACATAGTGGACGCGAGCGTATCTTGTTTCTTTGTACCCTCTTCTTGGGTGTGAACGTCTTTTGAATCCGTTCACGAAGGGGGTGTGTGGTGTAAGTTATCGGCCTATTAGTACCGGTCAGCTTCACGAGTCGTTAGTCCTCGCTTCCACATCCGGCCTATCAACCCAGTGGTCTGGCTGGGGGCCTCTCACACGCAAGGTGTATGGAAATCTCATCTCGAAGCGAGCTTCCCGCTTAGATGCTTTCAGCGGTTATCCCATCCGAACGTAGCTAATCAGCGGTGCACTTGGCAGTACAACTGACACACCAGAGGTTCGTCCGTCCCGGTCCTCTCGTACTAAGGACAGCCCTTCTCAAATTTCCTGCGCGCGCAGCGGATAGGGACCGAACTGTCTCACGACGTTCTAAACCCAGCTCGCGTACCGCTTTAATGGGCGAACAGCCCAACCCTTGGGACCTACTCCAGCCCCAGGATGCGACGAGCCGACATCGAGGTGCCAAACCATGCCGTCGATATGGACTCTTGGGCAAGATCAGCCTGTTATCCCCGAGGTACCTTTTATCCGTTGAGCGACGGCCATTCCACAATGTACCGCCGGATCACTAGTCCCGACTTTCGTCCCTGCTCGAGATGTCTCTCTCACAGTCAAGCTCCCTTGTGCACTTACACTCGACACCTGATTGCCAACCAGGCTGAGGGAACCTTTGGGCGCCTCCGTTACTTTTTAGGAGGCAACCGCCCCAGTTAAACTACCCATCAGGCACTGTCCCTGACCCGGATTACGGGCCGAAGTTAGATGTCCAAAGTGACCAGAGTGGTATTTCAACGATGACTCCACCCGGACTGGCGTCCGGGTTTCAACGTCTCCCACCTATCCTACACAAGCCACTCCGAACACCAATACCAAACTATAGTAAAGGTCTCGGGGTCTTTCCGTCCTGCTGCGCGTAACGAGCATCTTTACTCGTACTGCAATTTCGCCGAGTTTATGGTTGAGACAGCGGGGAAGTCGTTACTCCATTCGTGCAGGTCGGAACTTACCCGACAAGGAATTTCGCTACCTTAGGATGGTTATAGTTACCACCGCCGTTTACTGGGGCTTAAATTCTCAGCTTCGCCTTGCGGCTAACCGGTCCTCTTAACCTTCCAGCACCGGGCAGGAGTCAGTCCGTATACATCGTCTTGCGACTTCGCACGGACCTGTGTTTTTAGTAAACAGTCGCTTCCCCCTGGTCTCTGCGGCCCCTGCACGCTCCGGACAGCTAGTGTCCATCACGATGGGGGCCCCCCTTCTCCCGAAGTTACGGGGGCATTTTGCCGAGTTCCTTAACCATAATTCTCTCGATCGCCTTAGTATTCTCTACCTGATCACCTGTGTCGGTTTGGGGTACGGGCGGCTAAAACCTCGCGTCGATGCTTTTCTCGGCAGCATAGGATCACCGAATCCCCCCTTACGGGAGTCCCATCAGATCTCAGGCATCATGAACGGCGGATTTGCCTACCGTTCGCCCTACATCCTTAGACCGGGACAACCATCGCCCGGCTCGGCTACCTTCCTGCGTCACACCTGTTAATACGCTTGCCTCCCAGGATCAGGTCCCGCGCTCAGCCAAAACCCGGGTCACCACAAGGGTGGCCGGGCAGGATTCGGGCGGTTAGTATCCCCTGTTCAGCATGGGCGGTTTTTCGCCGGTACGGGAATATCAACCCGTTGTCCATCGACTACGCCTGTCGGCCTCGCCTTAGGTCCCGACTTACCCAGGGCAGATTAGCTTGACCCTGGAACCCTTGATCATTCGGCGGACGGGTTTCTCACCCGTCTTTCGCTACTCATGCCTGCATTCTCACTCGTGTAGGCTCCACCGCTGGTTTACACCGCGACTTCACTGCCCACACGACGCTCCCCTACCACTCCAGACGCCTGAACCAACCCCACAAAGGGAGCGGCTTGGCTATTATCTGAAATCCACAACTTCGGCGGTGTACTTGAGCCCCGCTACATTGTCGGCGCGGAATCACTTGACCAGTGAGCTATTACGCACTCTTTTAAGGATGGCTGCTTCTAAGCCAACCTCCTGGTTGTCTTCGCAACTCCACATCCTTTCCCACTTAGCACACGCTTAGGGGCCTTAGTTGGTGGTCTGGGCTGTTTCCCTCTCGACTATGAAGCTTATCCCCCACAGTCTCACTGCTGCGCTCTCACTTACCGGCATTCGGAGTTTGGCTGACGTCAGTAACCTTGTAGGGCCCATTAGCCATCCAGTAGCTCTACCTCCGGTAAGAAACACGCAACGCTGCACCTAAATGCATTTCGGGGAGAACCAGCTATCACGAAGTTTGATTGGCCTTTCACCCCTACCCACAGCTCATCCCCTCCATTTTCAACTGAAGTGGGTTCGGTCCTCCACGACGTCTTACCGTCGCTTCAACCTGGCCATGGGTAGATCACTTCGCTTCGGGTCTAGATCACGCCACTGCAACGCCCTATTCAGACTCGCTTTCGCTACGGCTTCCCCACACGGGTTAACCTCGCGACGTAACACTAACTCGCAGGCTCATTCTTCAAAAGGCACGCCGTCACAACTACACAGCAAGCTGCGGTTGCTCCGACGGATTGTAAGCACACGGTTTCAGGTACTGTTTCACTCCCCTCCCGGGGTACTTTTCACCTTTCCCTCACGGTACTGGTCCGCTATCGGTCATTAGGGAGTATTTAGGCTTATCAGGTGGTCCTGACAGATTCACACGGGATTTCTCGGGCCCCGTGCTACTTGGGATACTCTCCAGGCGGTGCACAACATTTCGGTTACGGGGCTCACACCCTCTACGGCCGGCCTTTCAAGACCGTTCACCTATGCCTGCACTCTCACCTCACTGTCCCGGCAGAGACAGAACGGATAGTCCCACAACCCCGACCATGCAACGCCCGCCGGCTATCACACATGGAACGGTTTAGCCTGATCCGCGTTCGCTCGCCACTACTGACGGAATCACTATTGTTTTCTCTTCCTGCGGGTACTGAGATGTTTCACTTCCCCGCGTTCCCTCCACGCACCCTATGTGTTCAGATGCGGGTCACCAGGCAACTCGCGTCCCTGGCGGGGTTTCCCCATTCGGACACCCTGGGATCACAGTCCGGTTATCGACTCCCCCAGGCTTATCGCAGATTCCTACGTCCTTCTTCGGCTCCTAATGCCAAGGCATCCACCGTGTGCTCTTAAAAACTTGACCACAAAAGATCAATAAAACGCTCATTCACGAGAGAACCATGAAAACCACCACCACCGCCGGGCCGCACCCCGAAAGGCACCACCGGACAACAGCGACAGATCCAGGTTCATATTCTTGGAAATTGCTTCTTATAAAAGATGCTCGCGTCCACTATGTAGTTCTCAAACAACAACCCCGTACCCCACACCCCACACCGGCCCCCGACCCTCCCCGAAGGAAAGACCAAGGAACCACCGTGTGTTCGGTGCAGCCAGGAAACCAGAAACAAACACGACCCGGAACACGGAAGACTCACGCCCCCCAAAACCCCGGTCCTGTTGCCTCAGGACCCAACAGTGTGCCAACCACGAAACCGCCCGAACCCCCGCCGCACCGTTCCAGGACCCTTCCCGAAAGGAAAAGACCGTACTGGGTGCCGCAGGAAACCACGCGGCCGCTATTTACCGATATTCCACCCGTGAGCACCCGCCGCAGAACTTGCGTCTGCGCAACGGGCGTACTCCTGACAACCCCGCCACACCCACATACATGGGGCACGGTGATTGTAGGTGCTCCTTAGAAAGGAGGTGATCCAGCCGCACCTTCCGGTACGGCTACCTTGTTACGACTTAGTCCCAATCGCCAGTCCCACCTTCGACAGCTCCCTCCCACAAGGGGTTAGGCCACCGGCTTCGGGTGTTACCAACTTTCGTGACTTGACGGGCGGTGTGTACAAGGCCCGGGAACGTATTCACCGCAGCGTTGCTGATCTGCGATTACTAGCGACTCCGACTTCATGGGGTCGAGTTGCAGACCCCAATCCGAACTGAGACCGGCTTTTTGGGATTAGCTCCACCTCACAGTATCGCAACCCTTTGTACCGGCCATTGTAGCATGCGTGAAGCCCAAGACATAAGGGGCATGATGATTTGACGTCGTCCCCACCTTCCTCCGAGTTGACCCCGGCAGTCTCCCATGAGTCCCCGCCATTACGCGCTGGCAACATGGAACGAGGGTTGCGCTCGTTGCGGGACTTAACCCAACATCTCACGACACGAGCTGACGACAACCATGCACCACCTGTGAACCGGCCCCAAAGGGGAAGGACTGTTTCCAGCCCGGTCCGGTCCATGTCAAGCCTTGGTAAGGTTCTTCGCGTTGCATCGAATTAATCCGCATGCTCCGCCGCTTGTGCGGGCCCCCGTCAATTCCTTTGAGTTTTAGCCTTGCGGCCGTACTCCCCAGGCGGGGCACTTAATGCGTTAGCTACGGCGCGGAAAACGTGGAATGTCCCCCACACCTAGTGCCCAACGTTTACGGCATGGACTACCAGGGTATCTAATCCTGTTCGCTCCCCATGCTTTCGCTCCTCAGCGTCAGTTAATGCCCAGAGACCTGCCTTCGCCATCGGTGTTCCTCCTGATATCTGCGCATTTCACCGCTACACCAGGAATTCCAGTCTCCCCTACATCACTCTAGTCTGCCCGTACCCACCGCAGATCCGGAGTTGAGCCCCGGACTTTCACGGCAGACGCGACAAACCGCCTACGAGCTCTTTACGCCCAATAATTCCGGATAACGCTTGCGCCCTACGTATTACCGCGGCTGCTGGCACGTAGTTAGCCGGCGCTTCTTCTGCAGGTACCGTCACTTTCGCTTCTTCCCTACTGAAAGAGGTTTACAACCCGAAGGCCGTCATCCCTCACGCGGCGTCGCTGCATCAGGCTTGCGCCCATTGTGCAATATTCCCCACTGCTGCCTCCCGTAGGAGTCTGGGCCGTGTCTCAGTCCCAGTGTGGCCGGTCACCCTCTCAGGCCGGCTACCCGTCGTCGCCTTGGTAAGCCATTACCTCACCAACAAGCTGATAGGCCGCGAGTCCATCCAAAACCACAAAAAAGCTTTCCACCCCCCACCATGCGATGAGGAGTCATATCCGGTATTAGACCCAGTTTCCCAGGCTTATCCCAGAGTTAAGGGCAGGTTACTCACGTGTTACTCACCCGTTCGCCACTAATCCCCGGTGCAAGCACCGGATCATCGTTCGACTTGCATGTGTTAAGCACGCCGCCAGCGTTCATCCTGAGCCAGGATCAAACTCTCCGTTGAAGTAAAACAAAAACAGACACAACCAACGCCCCCGGGAAAACGGGACACGCCGGCTGCACAAAATTTGAAACCAGCTGAAAAACCATGCCCACCACGGGGTGGCAAACACGGCAAAACAACCAATCCATAATAAATTGGTATCAATAAACTTGGCACACTATTGAGTTCTCAAACAACAGACACACCCGGCACCACCCAAACCCAACGGTCCAGGATCGCTCCGGAGCAACCTGACAAACTTACCCGACACCCGGCCACAAAGCAAACCGGCGTTTCCGCACGATCCCCCGCACCAGCACCAAGCCCCCACCCGGACACCAGCGCACCAAAAGCGCGCCATCTTCCAGGCCATTCATCAAAAGGGGTTGGCCGCCATATTTCCGCATCAGCGGCGGCGACTCGAACAACAATACGCACCCCCGCACACCAACGCAAATCCACGCCACCCACGCGCCCAAGCACACCCCAAAAACCCCGGAAACACGAGGCGAAAACGCCCCCTCAAAGCGGATGATCCACCGCTGCAGAGGGGCGCTTCGCGCCCGAAAGACTAGCTATGCACTACATCACAGGCCAGGCTGCGGGCGGATGACCGCTCCGCTCGGAAGACTACGACGAACTCGGCGTCGCGGGGCTCAAGCCGGTAGGCCTCAAGGACCCCCGGGCCGCAGGCGGCAGTGCCGACTCCGTGTTGGGCATGGTCCAGGTAGACGTAGGACCGGCCGTCAGGGACAAGGTCCGGCCGGTGAGTCGCGGCGGCGAGCACGGCCTCGCTGTACGGGCGGACCGTCAGGGCGTATGGCTCCCCGCCGATGCTGAGCCGGCCGGCGTCGAGCTCCAGAGTGGCAGAGTGGGTCCCCCGCCGCGCTCCGGCTTCCTGCGGCCGGACGTAGTCCACGTCCATCTCCGCAAGCGGCAGCCGGTGCCAGCCAAGCTTGGTTCCCTGCCCGGTGTCCGGGTAGCTGTGGTGCGGGCCCTGGCCGAACCATTTCACAGTATTGGTCTCTGCCCCCAGAATGAGCTCCAGTCCCAGGCGCGCCCACGGCAGGAGGCCGGAGGCATCGGTCCAGTCGCCGTCCGGCCTGACCGCGGTGCGCAGGCTGAGATTGTGTCCGTCGCTGGACCAGGCATAGTCGACGAAAACGCCGAACTGCTTGTCGGCGGCCCCCATGCGAGTCCGCACCACAAGTTCCTCGCCACCATCAGCGGCCGGAACGGCAGTAATGCCGATCAGGCGCTGGTGCATCCGGTTCAGCCCCGCCTCATCCCAACGCTGGGCGTCGGAACGTGCGACGGGCTGCCATTCCGGACCGGCCCATTCCGCACCGAGATCGTTGTCCGTCGGCGGCCGCCACAGAGCAAGCCGGACACCGTGAACGGGCACTTGGCCCAGGCGGAGGAGTGCGCCGGTGGCGCGGTCGAACACTGCCGGACCGAGGGCGACGGTGTCCGAACCATCGGCGACCGTGGCCGTGGCCGTGATCTCCGGGATCGCAGGCAGGTTCACGGCCGCCTGCCCCCACGCCAGTTCGTGGCCGGCCGGAGCCCACAAGGTATCTTCACCGAGCTCGGCACTGACGGTGAGCACCGCCGTCGAGCCTCCTGCCGCCTCTGCGATGTCAGCGGGCAGCGGGACGTGCGCTTCTTCCCCTGCTGGGACCGCCGCAACGGCAAGCTCGCCGCTGGTCAGCACGCCGCCGTCGGACTCCAGCCGGTAGCGGAAGAGCAGGTTGGAGGTATCCGCGAAGTCGAAGTCGTTGCGCAGCTCGACGCCTGACCAATCCGCTGCAACCCTGATCGACAGGGGTTCAATGACCTTCTTGAAGTCCAGCAGCCCGGGCCGGGGTTTCCGGTCTGCATCGACCAGTCCGTCGGTGACGAAGTTGCCGTCGTGGACCTCCTCGCCGAAGTCGCCGCCGTAGAGGAAGTTCTCGTTTCCGGCGGCGTCGGTGCCGGTGATGCCGTGTTCCACCCATTCCCAGACAAAACCGCCCATCAGCCGCGGGTAGCGTTCGAAAAGCTCCTGGTATTCGCTCATCCCGCCGGGGCCGTTACCCATGGCGTGCACGTATTCGCACTGCATGAACGGCATCTCGCGGCGGCGCGCATCCAATGCGGCGTCTTCCAGCGGCGCTTCCTTGCCCTGGCCGATGAGTTCCACTTCAGCGTGGCCGGCGTACATCCGCGAGTACACGTCGACGTCGGGGCAGGACCAGTCGCCCTCGTAGTGGATGGGGCGCGACGGGTCGCGGTCTTTCGTCCAGCGGGACATTGCCGCCAGGTTCCGGCCGGTCCCAGCCTCGTTTCCTAGCGACCACATGATGACGGAGGCGTGGTTTTTGTCCCGTTCCACAGTCCGGCGCATCCGGTCCACCAGCGCGTCCTGCCACCGGGGATCGTCGCTCGGGTTCTGCTTCCAGCCGGAGTTGAAGAAACCATGGGTCTCGAAGTCGCATTCGAGCACAACGTAGAACCCCAGCCGGTCGGCGAGGGCCGGAAACTCCGGGTGCGGCGGGTAGTGCGAGGTCCGGATCGCGTTGATGTTGTGCTGCTTCATCAGCCGCATTTCGGCTTCCATGCGCTCCGGATCCACCACGCGGCCGAGCCTGGGGTCGTGTTCGTGCCGGTTGACGCCGCGCAGCAGGATGCGCCGGCCGTTGACCTTGAACTGGGCATCTTCAATGCTGATGGTCCGGAATCCCAGCCGGGTTGAGACAGTTTCCCCCGCCGAGCTGACGGTGGCACTGTACAGGTGCGGCTCTTCAGCCGACCACGGACGGATCCCGGCCAGCCGGTGCTCGACACCCGCCGGCAGTTCGACGCCCAGTTCGGGGATGCGCACGACGGCGGCAATCGCCTCGCCGGCCCGGCTTGCCTCCACCCGGAGGACGCCCTCACCGGTGACATGATCGAATCCGGCGTGGACGAAGATGTCATCAATGCCCTCGGCCGGACGTGCCTGAAGGGATACGCTGCGGAAGATTCCGGGCAGCCACCACATGTCCTGGTCCTCGAGGTAGCTGGCCGCCGAGAATTGCGCCACCCGCACGGCCAGGATGTTCCTGCCCTGCACGAGGACACCGGACACATCGAATTCATGGGCCAGCCTGCTGCCCCTGGTCGTGCCCAGCAGGGTCCCGTTGAGCCACACGGTGCCGGCGGAGTCAATGCCATCGAACCGCAGCAGGGCAGACGGCAGGAACTCCGGACCTGCAACAAATTCCAGGACGTGATCCGCCACCGGGTTGGCGTCCGGGACGTGCGGTGGTTCAACGGCGAAGGGGTACTGGACGTTGGTGTAAGCCGGCCGGCCGTGTCCGTGCATTGACCAGCTCGAGGGGACCTGCAAATCGGAAAAGCCCTTGAGGTCCTGTCCGGACTGCCAGTCATCATTGAGCGCTCCGCGGATGCCTTCGTGGAGACGGAACTGCCAGATCCCGTCCAGCGACAGTGCCGGAGCGTCGCTCGCGAGGTAAGAGCGCGGCGGCAGCGAGCCCAAGGACGGCAGCGTCGATTCAAGGCCGGCCACCTGCTCTGATGCGAGGGCCAGATTCCGTTCGGACGGCGACTCCCCGGACGCCAGGGTGATGCGTTCGTCGGCCGGCGGCATTGCGGACAGTGATGTGTGGGGCATGGGGTTCCTCAGTCGGGTGGTTCCGTGACATGGCGCCTGCGGAGTATTCGGCCGCGGGAGCGGCCAAATCGTGAACGTTCACGAACTGACAACCATGCTACTGCAGCCAGGTCGTGGTGAACAGGCCCGGGTACGCCCGATAACCCTTGGAATGTGTCCCTCGGCTCGACGGGGCGAGGCCGTTGGGCAGGAAGTCCTGCTCAGGCGGACTGCCGCAGCACCAACCGGTGCCGGAGCACGAGCTCCACGGCCGGAGTGCTTTCGGCACGTGTTTCAGTCATCAGCTGATCCAAGAGGTCGACGGCGGCCCTGCCCACGTCCCGGAGGTCCAGTGCGAGGGTGGTCAGTTCCGGAGTCAGTAGTTCGCCTAGCGGGATCCCGTCCATCCCAATGACCGCGCAGTCTGCGGGCACTCGGCGGCCGGCATCCGCCAAGGCCTTCAGCGCGCCGGCGGCCATGAGGTCGTTGAATGCCACGATGCCGTCTATCTGCGGATTCCGGGTCAGGAGCTCGCGCGCCGCTTGGCGCGCGGCGTCTGCTGATTCGTCCGAGGCAATGGCCGTGAATTCCATACCTGCCTTCTCGAACAGTCCCGCAAACGCCCCGCCGCGTGCCGTGGGCACTCCGCCGGGCCGCCGGACATCCAAGTAGGCAACGTGGCTGCGGCCTGCGGTCATCAGGTGATCCATGGCGAGCTGCGCCGCATGGGTGTAGTCGAACGAGATGCAACCGGCTGCTGTGCCTGCGGGCTGGTCGAGCACGATCAGGGGCCGCCGGCCAAGGAGAGCCTGTGCGGGCCCGGCGTCGGCGCCGAGGTAGCCAATGACGGCATCCACGTGGGGGGAGAGATTTTGAACTGCTTCCAGCCCGCTGACGCGACCGTGTCCGTAATCGTCCACGACCACGTACCAGCCGCGCTGGGTGGCCAGCTCCACCACGCTTGAGGCGAAGGCCGGGAAATAGGGGTTGGTCAAGTCCGGAATGGCGAGTCCGACGGAGGTACGGGCGCCCTGGACCAGGCCCTTGGCGAACCGGCTGGGCGTGTAGCCGAGTTCCTGGGCCACCGTAAGAATCCGTTCCCGGGTGGCCTGCTTGATGCCCGGCATGGAGTTCATGGCCCGCGTGACGGTCTGCCTCGATACTCCGGCGGCGGCTGCAACGTCCAGAATGGTGGCCGGCTTGTTCAGCCGAGGCTCAGATGGGGACGTCATAGTTGGCAAGTCTAGATGGTGACCCAGCCGTCAGCGGGCTCCGCTCCCTCAGGTGCTGCGGGTCCCGTTCCGACGCTCCCTCAGGTCCTGCGGGTCCCGTTCCGACGCTCCCTCAGGTCCTGCAGGTCCCGACCGGACGCTCCCTCAGGTCCTGCGGGTCCCGTTCCGACGCTCCCTCAGGTCCTGCGGGTCCGGTCCGGACGCTCCCTCAGGTCCTGCGGGTCCCGTTCCGACGCTCCCTCAGGTTCTGCGGGTCCGGTCCGGACGCTCCCTCAGGTCCTGCGGGTCCGGTCCGGGCGCTTCCTCACTCCGGGTGCGGCCCGTCCGGAGGGGGTTCCGGGTGCTGCGGGAGGGTTCGTTCCGGGGCCGCGAAACGTGAGGGAGGGTGTGTCCCGGGGTTGCGGGTGCTGCGGGAGGGTGGGCGCGAAATCGGCGGGTGCTGCGGGAGGGCGGGCGCGAAACCCGCGGGATCTGCGGGAGGGTTTTGGGTTTTGGGGTTAAATGAGGGAGGACCCCGCACCTGGTGGTGTGGGGTCCTCGACCTGTTAAGGGGTGTCCGGCGGCGTCCTACTCTCCCACACCCTCCCGGGTGCAGTACCATCGGCGCTGTGGGTCTTAGCTTCCGGGTTCGGGATGGGACCGGGCGTTTCCCCCACGCTGTGACCGCCGTAACCTTTTCACCCGTCCCCCGTGGTGCACCGTGGTGTTCCGGGGGTGGGTAGTCTTGTGGTTACAACATGTCCACGTCCGCCCTGGTGGGGGCGGGTGTGGTGTTGTGATTCAGTTTTTTGGTTCTCAAGCAACCGCGGGTTTGTTGGTTGGGAACCACATAGTGGACGCAAGCGTATCTTGTTTCTTTGTACCCTCTTCTTGGGTGTGAACGTCTTTTGAATCCGTTCACGAAGGGGGTGTGTGGTGTAAGTTATCGGCCTATTAGTACCGGTCAGCTTCACGAGTCGTTAGTCCTCGCTTCCACATCCGGCCTATCAACCCAGTGGTCTGGCTGGGGGCCTCTCACACGCAAGGTGTATGGAAATCTCATCTCGAAGCGAGCTTCCCGCTTAGATGCTTTCAGCGGTTATCCCATCCGAACGTAGCTAATCAGCGGTGCACTTGGCAGTACAACTGACACACCAGAGGTTCGTCCGTCCCGGTCCTCTCGTACTAAGGACAGCCCTTCTCAAATTTCCTGCGCGCGCAGCGGATAGGGACCGAACTGTCTCACGACGTTCTAAACCCAGCTCGCGTACCGCTTTAATGGGCGAACAGCCCAACCCTTGGGACCTACTCCAGCCCCAGGATGCGACGAGCCGACATCGAGGTGCCAAACCATGCCGTCGATATGGACTCTTGGGCAAGATCAGCCTGTTATCCCCGAGGTACCTTTTATCCGTTGAGCGACGGCCATTCCACAATGTACCGCCGGATCACTAGTCCCGACTTTCGTCCCTGCTCGAGATGTCTCTCTCACAGTCAAGCTCCCTTGTGCACTTACACTCGACACCTGATTGCCAACCAGGCTGAGGGAACCTTTGGGCGCCTCCGTTACTTTTTAGGAGGCAACCGCCCCAGTTAAACTACCCATCAGGCACTGTCCCTGACCCGGATTACGGGCCGAAGTTAGATGTCCAAAGTGACCAGAGTGGTATTTCAACGATGACTCCACCCGGACTGGCGTCCGGGTTTCAACGTCTCCCACCTATCCTACACAAGCCACTCCGAACACCAATACCAAACTATAGTAAAGGTCTCGGGGTCTTTCCGTCCTGCTGCGCGTAACGAGCATCTTTACTCGTACTGCAATTTCGCCGAGTTTATGGTTGAGACAGCGGGGAAGTCGTTACTCCATTCGTGCAGGTCGGAACTTACCCGACAAGGAATTTCGCTACCTTAGGATGGTTATAGTTACCACCGCCGTTTACTGGGGCTTAAATTCTCAGCTTCGCCTTGCGGCTAACCGGTCCTCTTAACCTTCCAGCACCGGGCAGGAGTCAGTCCGTATACATCGTCTTGCGACTTCGCACGGACCTGTGTTTTTAGTAAACAGTCGCTTCCCCCTGGTCTCTGCGGCCCCTGCACGCTCCGGACAGCTAGTGTCCATCACGATGGGGGCCCCCCTTCTCCCGAAGTTACGGGGGCATTTTGCCGAGTTCCTTAACCATAATTCTCTCGATCGCCTTAGTATTCTCTACCTGATCACCTGTGTCGGTTTGGGGTACGGGCGGCTAAAACCTCGCGTCGATGCTTTTCTCGGCAGCATAGGATCACCGAATCCCCCCTTACGGGAGTCCCATCAGATCTCAGGCATCATGAACGGCGGATTTGCCTACCGTTCGCCCTACATCCTTAGACCGGGACAACCATCGCCCGGCTCGGCTACCTTCCTGCGTCACACCTGTTAATACGCTTGCCTCCCAGGATCAGGTCCCGCGCTCAGCCAAAACCCGGGTCACCACAAGGGTGGCCGGGCAGGATTCGGGCGGTTAGTATCCCCTGTTCAGCATGGGCGGTTTTTCGCCGGTACGGGAATATCAACCCGTTGTCCATCGACTACGCCTGTCGGCCTCGCCTTAGGTCCCGACTTACCCAGGGCAGATTAGCTTGACCCTGGAACCCTTGATCATTCGGCGGACGGGTTTCTCACCCGTCTTTCGCTACTCATGCCTGCATTCTCACTCGTGTAGGCTCCACCGCTGGTTTACACCGCGACTTCACTGCCCACACGACGCTCCCCTACCACTCCAGACGCCTGAACCAACCCACAAAGGGAGCGGCTTGGCTATTATCTGAAATCCACAACTTCGGCGGTGTACTTGAGCCCCGCTACATTGTCGGCGCGGAATCACTTGACCAGTGAGCTATTACGCACTCTTTTAAGGATGGCTGCTTCTAAGCCAACCTCCTGGTTGTCTTCGCAACTCCACATCCTTTCCCACTTAGCACACGCTTAGGGGCCTTAGTTGGTGGTCTGGGCTGTTTCCCTCTCGACTATGAAGCTTATCCCCCACAGTCTCACTGCTGCGCTCTCACTTACCGGCATTCGGAGTTTGGCTGACGTCAGTAACCTTGTAGGGCCCATTAGCCATCCAGTAGCTCTACCTCCGGTAAGAAACACGCAACGCTGCACCTAAATGCATTTCGGGGAGAACCAGCTATCACGAAGTTTGATTGGCCTTTCACCCCTACCCACAGCTCATCCCCTCCATTTTCAACTGAAGTGGGTTCGGTCCTCCACGACGTCTTACCGTCGCTTCAACCTGGCCATGGGTAGATCACTTCGCTTCGGGTCTAGATCACGCCACTGCAACGCCCTATTCAGACTCGCTTTCGCTACGGCTTCCCCACACGGGTTAACCTCGCGACGTAACACTAACTCGCAGGCTCATTCTTCAAAAGGCACGCCGTCACAACTACACAGCAAGCTGCGGTTGCTCCGACGGATTGTAAGCACACGGTTTCAGGTACTGTTTCACTCCCCTCCCGGGGTACTTTTCACCTTTCCCTCACGGTACTGGTCCGCTATCGGTCATTAGGGAGTATTTAGGCTTATCAGGTGGTCCTGACAGATTCACACGGGATTTCTCGGGCCCCGTGCTACTTGGGATACTCTCCAGGCGGTGCACAACATTTCGGTTACGGGGCTCACACCCTCTACGGCCGGCCTTTCAAGACCGTTCACCTATGCCTGCACTCTCACCTCACTGTCCCGGCAGAGACAGAACGGATAGTCCCACAACCCCGACCATGCAACGCCCGCCGGCTATCACACATGGAACGGTTTAGCCTGATCCGCGTTCGCTCGCCACTACTGACGGAATCACTATTGTTTTCTCTTCCTGCGGGTACTGAGATGTTTCACTTCCCCGCGTTCCCTCCACGCACCCTATGTGTTCAGATGCGGGTCACCAGGTCACTCGCGTCGCCTGGCGGGGTTTCCCCATTCGGAGACCCTGGGATCACAGTCCGGTTATCGACTCCCCCAGGCTTATCGCAGATTCCTACGTCCTTCTTCGGCTCCTAATGCCAAGGCATCCACCGTGTGCTCTTAAAAACTTGACCACAAAAGATCAATAAAACGCTCATTCACGAGAGAACCACGAAAACCACCCGAACCCAGCCACACCCCGAAAGGGCCACCGCCCGGGACAGATCCAGGTTCATATTCTTGGAAATTGCTTCTTATAAAAGATGCTCGCGTCCACTATGTAGTTCTCAAACAACAACCCCGTACCACCACACCCCACACCGGCCCCCGACCCTCCCCGAAGGAAAGACCAAGGAACCACCGTGTGTTCGGTGCAGCCAGGAAACCAGAAACAAACACGACCCGGAACACGGAAGACTCACGCCCCCCAAAACCCCGGTCCTGTTGCCTCAGGACCCAACAGTGTGCCAACCACGAAACCGCCCGAACCCCCGCCGCACCGTTCCAGGACCCTTCCCGAAAGGAAAAGACCGTACTGGGTGCCGCAGGAAACCACGCGGCCGCTATTTACCGATATTCCACCCGTGAGCACCCGCCGCAGAACTTGCGTCTGCGCAACGGGCGTACTCCTGACAACCCCACCACACCCACATACATGGGGCACGGTGATTGTAGGTGCTCCTTAGAAAGGAGGTGATCCAGCCGCACCTTCCGGTACGGCTACCTTGTTACGACTTAGTCCCAATCGCCAGTCCCACCTTCGACAGCTCCCTCCCACAAGGGGTTAGGCCACCGGCTTCGGGTGTTACCAACTTTCGTGACTTGACGGGCGGTGTGTACAAGGCCCGGGAACGTATTCACCGCAGCGTTGCTGATCTGCGATTACTAGCGACTCCGACTTCATGGGGTCGAGTTGCAGACCCCAATCCGAACTGAGACCGGCTTTTTGGGATTAGCTCCACCTCACAGTATCGCAACCCTTTGTACCGGCCATTGTAGCATGCGTGAAGCCCAAGACATAAGGGGCATGATGATTTGACGTCGTCCCCACCTTCCTCCGAGTTGACCCCGGCAGTCTCCCATGAGTCCCCGCCATTACGCGCTGGCAACATGGAACGAGGGTTGCGCTCGTTGCGGGACTTAACCCAACATCTCACGACACGAGCTGACGACAACCATGCACCACCTGTGAACCGGCCCCAAAGGGGAAGGACTGTTTCCAGCCCGGTCCGGTCCATGTCAAGCCTTGGTAAGGTTCTTCGCGTTGCATCGAATTAATCCGCATGCTCCGCCGCTTGTGCGGGCCCCCGTCAATTCCTTTGAGTTTTAGCCTTGCGGCCGTACTCCCCAGGCGGGGCACTTAATGCGTTAGCTACGGCGCGGAAAACGTGGAATGTCCCCCACACCTAGTGCCCAACGTTTACGGCATGGACTACCAGGGTATCTAATCCTGTTCGCTCCCCATGCTTTCGCTCCTCAGCGTCAGTTAATGCCCAGAGACCTGCCTTCGCCATCGGTGTTCCTCCTGATATCTGCGCATTTCACCGCTACACCAGGAATTCCAGTCTCCCCTACATCACTCTAGTCTGCCCGTACCCACCGCAGATCCGGAGTTGAGCCCCGGACTTTCACGGCAGACGCGACAAACCGCCTACGAGCTCTTTACGCCCAATAATTCCGGATAACGCTTGCGCCCTACGTATTACCGCGGCTGCTGGCACGTAGTTAGCCGGCGCTTCTTCTGCAGGTACCGTCACTTTCGCTTCTTCCCTACTGAAAGAGGTTTACAACCCGAAGGCCGTCATCCCTCACGCGGCGTCGCTGCATCAGGCTTGCGCCCATTGTGCAATATTCCCCACTGCTGCCTCCCGTAGGAGTCTGGGCCGTGTCTCAGTCCCAGTGTGGCCGGTCACCCTCTCAGGCCGGCTACCCGTCGTCGCCTTGGTAAGCCATTACCTCACCAACAAGCTGATAGGCCGCGAGTCCATCCAAAACCACAAAAAAGCTTTCCACCCCCCACCATGCGATGAGGAGTCATATCCGGTATTAGACCCAGTTTCCCAGGCTTATCCCAGAGTTAAGGGCAGGTTACTCACGTGTTACTCACCCGTTCGCCACTAATCCCCGGTGCAAGCACCGGATCATCGTTCGACTTGCATGTGTTAAGCACGCCGCCAGCGTTCATCCTGAGCCAGGATCAAACTCTCCGTTGAAGTAAAACAAAAACAGACACAACCAACGCAACCCCGGGAAAACGGGACACGCCGGCTGCACAAAATTTGAAACCAGCTGTAAAAACCATGCCACACCACGGGGTGGCACGACACGGCAAAACAACCAATCCATAATAAATTGGTATCAATAAACTTGGCACACTATTGAGTTCTCAAACAACAGACACACCCGGCACCACCCAAACCCAACGGTCCAGGATCGCTCCGGAGCAACCTGACAAACTTACCCGACACCCGACCAAAAGCAAACCCGCGAAACCGCAGGATCCCCCGCACCAGCACCAAGCCCCCACCCGGACACCAGCGCACCAAAAGCACGCCATCTTCCAGGCCATTCATCAAAAGGGGATTTGCCGCCCGCCCGGTCCCAGCCATTCCGGCTGGCCCCCGTCGCGGCGACTCGAACAACAATACGCACCCCCGCACACCAACGCAAATCCAGACGCTGTGCGGTGCGTCACCCGCGCCGACGCCGTCCATGGCGCGTTAAACGCAAGAAAGGCCGGCAACCATATGGTTGCCGGCCCTTCCTAAGCCGCTGGCTTCAGGGGTACTGAATTACCAGGAAGACTTCGTGATGCCCGGGAGCTCACCGCGGTGAGCCATGTCGCGGAAGCGAACACGGGAGATACCGAACTTCTGGAAGGTACCGCGCGGACGGCCGTCGATGATGTCGCGGTTACGCAGACGGACGGGGGACGCGTTGCGGGGCAGCTTCTGCAGGCCGAGGCGTGCAGCTTCGCGTGCTTCATCGGTCGAGTTGGGGTCAACCAGAGCCTTCTTCAACTCGAGGCGCTTTGCAGCGTAACGCTCAACGATGACTTTACGCTGTTCGTTCTTAGCGATCATTGACTTCTTGGCCATGTGTTTAGCGCTCCTCTCGGAATTCGACGTGCTGGCGGATTTTGGGATCGTACTTCTTCAGGACCATGCGGTCCGGATCGTTACGACGGTTCTTGCGCGTCACGTAGGTGTAACCCGTGCCCGCGGTCGACTTGAGCTTGATGATCGGACGTACGTCCTTGTCCTTAGCCACTAGAGCTTCACTCCTCGTGCCAGGATGGCGGCTACGACTACGTCGATGCCACGCACGTCGATGGTCTTAATGCCCTTGGCAGAGAGCTGCAAAGTGACGTTACGGCGCAGGGACGGAACCCAGTAGCGCTTCTTCTGGATGTTCGGGTCGAACCGGCGCTTGTTGCGGCGGTGCGAGTGCGAAATGCTGTGTCCAAAGCCCGGCTCGGCTCCGGTCACCTGGCAGTGTGCTGCCATGACGACTCTCCTATGAATTGAATGTAATGACCCCGCAAATTTGCTGCAGAACCATGCGCTAAGAACGACCCGATGTGATGGGAGTGAGCGTGTAATCGCGCAACTTGAGCCCCTAACTACCGGCTTCCCTGAACAAAAATCCAGGCCACCGGAGCAATTGCGCACGCTCCGCGCACTTAGCGCCTCCCAAGTCTACGAGTTTGGCGAATTAAAGGCCAATCCGGCCTTGCAGGGTGTATAAGCTGCCGCGGGGCCGGCCCGCCGCGGACCGCCCTCATGTCACATCCAGACCGCAGGGAATTCACAGCGCAATGCAAGGCGGCAGGCGGACTCTGGAAGCATGAACACGGAACTTTTCACGGCCCGCCGAAGGCCGCTCCGCCTCTCCGGCGGCGCCGTGAACCCCTTTCTGGGCCAGCACCGACGCCGGATGCTCCGGGCAGATTTGCTGACCGTTCTATTCTGGGCATCGCTGGCTGCCGCCGTCGCGTTGTGGCTGGCCGACGGCGGCGCCTCCGGGTTCTCGACCCTCGCCGGATCGGTGACTACGGTGGGGATAGTCACGGGCCTGGCCGGCATGGATGTCGTGCTGATCATGCTGCTGCTCGCGGCCCGCATCCCGCTGATCGACGGCAGTATCGGCCACGATCGGGCCCTCGCGTTGCACCGCAGGCTCGGAAAGCCGGCACTCTACCTGCTCCTCGCCCACGGACTCCTGATCGCGATCGGTTACGGACTGACTGAAGGACTGGACCCTGTCAGTGAGCTGGTCGCCCTGTGGCTCCTCGTGCCGGACATATGGCTTGCTATCTTCTCGCTGGGGCTGTTCATCGCCATTGTGGTCACGTCGCTGGTGGCCGTCCGGCGTCGTTTTCCCTACGAAGTCTGGTACGCCGTCCACCTCCTGACCTACGCCGCGGTCCTCACCTCGCTGCCGCACCAGTTCAGCGTCGGCGCACTCTTTGCCGAGGGCACCTGGCAGCGCTGGTACTGGCTGGCGTTGTGCATCGTCACCGGCGCCGCGCTGCTGTACTACCGGGTGACGCAGCCGCTGCTGGCATCGTTCAAGCACCAGTTCACGGTCAGCCGGGTGGTACCGGTGGGACCCGGGGTGGTCAGTATTGAGATGTCCGGGCTGCACGTGGACCAACTCGCCGGGAACGCCGGCAGGTTCTTCATCTGGCGGTTCCTGGCCCCCGGTGTGTGGTGGCATCCGCATCCGTTCAGCCTCTCGGCGGAACCCCTGACGGTCGACGACGGCGGCCGGGGCCGGGGCCTGGTGAGAATCACCGTCCGTAACCTGGGGCGGGGCTCGGCGCAGCTCGCCGCCCTGAAACCCGGCACGCGTGTGGCCGTGGAAGGCCCCCACGGGCTGTTCAGCACGGCGGCACGCAGCCGGGACTACGTGGTGTTGATCGGTGCGGGAATCGGCATCACCCCGATCCGGGCGCTGCTGGAAAGCACGCCTTTTCAACCAGGAAACGCCACCGTGATCCTCCGCGGCAGCAACGAGACCGAACTCTATCTGCGCGAGGAAATCCTCGAGTTGTGCAGCCGCCGCGGGGCGACACTCTTCCACCTGACCGGGCCCCGCCCGGCGGGCCTGAAGACGTGGCTGCCGGAAAGCGCGGTCCGCGCGGGCCACCGACTGGCGAGCTACGTGCCGAACGTGGCCGAGGCGGACGTCTACGTCTGCGGTCCCGCGGCCTGGGCGGGCAACGTGATCGACGATGCCCGGGCAGCCGGCGTCCGGGACAGCCAAATCCACTATGAAAGGTTCGACTGGTGAGAGCGCGCGCAGCAGTCTCCGCCGCATTGGCATCGGCCGGCATTCTCCTGGCGGGATGGCAGTCCGGCATCCACGTCGCCGATACCCGCGGCACTGTCTCCGCAGCGTCCGCACCGACGCACGGATCCACAGGGACCGGATCCACCGGGACCGGAGCGGCGGCGCAGGCCGGCGGCACATATCCCGGCGCCGTCGTTGAGACCCGGTTCGGCTCCGTGCAGGTCCAGATCACGGTGGCGGCCGGCACGATAACCGACGTGACGGCCCTCAAGCTGACTGATGCGGAGCGGAAATCGGCGCAGATCAGTAACCGGGCCGCTCCCCTGCTACGGTCCGAGGTGCTTCAGGCCCAGTCCGGCGACGTCCAGACCATCAGCGGCGCCACCGTCACCAGCGACGCATATCTGACTTCTCTCCAGTCGGCCCTCGATGCAGCGAACCTCTGATCCGGTGAGCCTGGGAAGGACGCTTCCGGTTCTCAAAGCGAGGACGTTCACCACTATGGGGACCGTCGTCAGCCTCGCCGTCCCGGTTGACGATGTCCCCGACGCAACGCTCGACACGGCTACCGCCGCCGTCGAAAATCTGTTTGCCGGTCTCGACGAGACGTTCAGCCTTTACCGCACCGGTTCCGAGGCCAGCCGGCTGGCGCGCGGCGAAATCACGCTGCGGAAGGCCTCTGCGCAGATGCGGAACCGCTACGCCGAGTCCGTCAGCTGGCGGCTTCTGACCGAAGGCACGTTCTCCCCGGAACGGCCGGACGGCGTGGCTGACTTGTCCGGGATCGTCAAAGGCTACGCCGTCCGCATTGCCGGTGAGACGCTCCTGGCCCGGGGGATCGAAAACTGGTGCCTGAACGCCGGCGGCGACGTGCTGGTGAGCGGTTCGCCGGCGCCGGACGGCTCCGTCTTCAGCAGCGCGCGTACATCGGCGCCCTGGCTGGCGGGGATCGTTGACCCGGAGGACCGTGGAGCGCTCTTGACGACGTTGGCGCTGGGCGGCCCGGGACCGAGATGCGCCCTGGCCTCCTCCGGCTCCGCGGAACGCGGCGACCATATCTGGACGCCCGGACGGGGCCGGCCGGAATTCAGCCAGGTGTCGGTGGCAGCAGCGGACATTGTCACCGCCGATGTGCTGGCGACAGCGATCGTGGCCGGCGGCGAGCCGATGCTGCACCGCGCGGCTGAGCGCTGGGATATCGACATCCTCGTGGTCCGTCGTGACGGTGAATTGCTCGCGACGCCGGGCTTCCGATCCCGCCGGCCATAGTCCAGCCCGGTTATCGGGCGGGCAGCCCGGTCAGCCCGGTCAGCCCGCGGCTGAGCCGGCGCCGGCTCAGGCCGCGGTGCTGGCGCGCACGATCAGCCGGGCGGGGAAGATCACGGGGCCCCGGTCGGCGCCTGGGTTCTCAATATCGGCGAGCAGGAGCCTGCCGGCCTTGGCGGCCATTTGCACCATCGGCTGGCTGATGGTGGTCAGGGGCAGTTCGCCGGGGCCGGTGAGATGGTTGTCAAAGCCCACGACGGCGACATCCTCCGGCACTCTGCGCCCGCTGGCCCGGACGGCCGCGACCACGCCCCGGGCCATGAGGTCCGAGGCGGCAAAAATTCCGTCCAGGCGCTCGTCCCGGGCCAGGAGCTGTTCCGCCGCCGCGGTGCCGCCGGACGTCGTGAAGTCGCCCTCAATCACCGGACCGGCCGGCAGGTCCGCCTCCGCGAGGCCGGCCTGCCAGCCCGCCAGCCGGTCGGCGGGTGCCGTCATGTCCAGCGGACCGGTGACTGTTCCGAGACGGGTCCGGCCGGTTGCCGCAAGGTGCAGAGCGGCCAGCCTGCCGCCTTCGAAGCTGTCCACATCGACATAGTGGATGCCGCGTCCGGTGTCCCAGGGCCTGCCGATGAAGACCGTCGGCAGGCCCGAGGCCGCCAGGTCCTCGGTCCAACCGTCGGTTTTGTGGTGGGAGACCACGATTGCCCCGTCGACGTGCCCGCCACGCAGGTAGCGGATGGTCCGGGAAGCATCTCCTCCCGCCCGGGACATCAGCAGGATCAGCTGCATGTCGGTGTCCCGGAGCGCCTCCGTCACGCCGGTGATGACGGCCGCGAAGAACGGGTCCATCATGACGCGGGCGTCGGGTTCGTTGATGACCAGCGCGATCGAGGAAGTCCGCCTTGTCACAAGGCTGCGCGCGGCCCGGTTCGGCGTGTAGCCGAGGGAGATCACGGCCGCGTCGACGGCGGCCTGCGCCTCCGGGCTGACGCGGGAGCCTCCATTGATCGCCCGGGAGGCGGTGGAACGGGACACTCCCGCCGCCATCGCGAGGTCTTCAAGGGTGGGGCTCGGCCGGGCCGCCGGTGGCTGGCCCGGCCGGTTGGTCTTGTTGCTCATTACTCCGACATTACGACATCCTCGGCCGGGTCCGTCGCGTCGGCGCCCGCACGCCCCGGTACGGCGTTCGACGCCGCCACTGTGGCGTACCAGAGGCCGCTCGCCTTCGGGGTGCGTTCCTGCGTTTCGTAGTTGACCCGGACCAGGCCAAAGCGCTGGTGGTAACCGAAAGACCACTCGAAGTTATCCAGCAGCGACCACGCGAGGTAGCCGCGGACGTCGGCACCGTCGTCGATCGCGTCCCGGACGGCGCGCAGGTGCGCATCGAAGAAGCCGAGCCGGTCCTGGTCATCCACAAACCCGTCGGCGTCCGCGACATCCGGGTAGGCGGCCCCGTTTTCCGTGATGTAGACCGGGATACCGGCCGGGCCCGTGTATTCGCTCTGCAAACGGTTCAGGAGCCGGCGCAGGCCCTCGGGCTGGACTTCCCAGCCCATGCCGGTCACCGGCAACCCGCGGGGCAGCGACCGCGCGCCGTCGGCGGCAACGAACGGCGAGGCCTCCGGGCGGCCGGCGGAATCGTGGGCGGCCTGCGCCGTCGTCGTCACCGTTTCCGGCTGCGCCGCTTCTGCTGCCGGCAGCGGCGCCTTGGTCAGCGATTCGCCGTGGTAGTAGTTCACGCCGAGCAGGTCCAGGGGCGCTGCGATAGTCGCCAGGTCGCCCTCGTGCACCACGGTGTCGAGGCCCAGCCCGGCGACGTCTGCGAGCAGGTCCGCCGGGTAGGCGCCGCGGAAGAGCGGATCGAGGAAGATCCTGTTGAACTGGCCATCGATCCGGCGGGCCGCGTCGCGGTCGCCTTCGGAATCCGGGTCCGCCGGGTCCGGCACGGTGAGGTTCAGGGTGATGCCCAAGGTTGCCTCCGGATCGCGGCGGCGCAGCTCGGCCACAGCGAGTCCGTGCCCGAGCAGCAGGTGGTGTGCGGCCGCGAGGGCAGCAACAGGATCCTGCCGGCCGGGGGCGTGGATTCCTGCCGCGTATCCCAGGAAGGCCGCGCACCAGGGCTCGTTCAGGGTGGTCCAGATCCGGACCCGGTCGCCGAGGGCTTCGTGCATCACGGCGGCGTAGGCGGCGAAGAGCTCGGCTGTTTCACGGTTGGCCCAGCCGCCTTCATCTTCCAGCGCCTGCGGCAGGTCCCAGTGGTAGAGCGTCAGCCAGGGCTTGATGCCCGCAGCAAGCAGCTCATCGACCAGCCGGGAGTAGAACGCGATGCCCTCCGGGTTGGGCGTTCTGCCGTCGGGCATGCAGCGGGCCCATGACGTTGAGAACCGGTAAGCCTGGAGGTTCATCGACTTCATGAGAGCGACGTCGGCTGCGGAGCGGTGATAATGGTCGCAGGCCACATCGCCGTTGTGCGCATCGGCCACGGCACCGGGGACACGGGCGAACGTATCCCAGATGGAATCCTGGCGGCCGCCGATGTGGGCAGCGCCTTCGATCTGGTAGGCGGCTGTGGCCGCGCCCCAGAGGAATCCTTCGGGAAACGCTAGCGGGGTGGTACTCATCCTTTGACTGCTCCTTGCATAATTCCTGAAACGAGTTGGCGGCCTGCCGCGATGAAGAGCAGCAGCAGCGGGATTGTGGCGAGCACTGCGCCGGCCAGAACCACCGAGTAGTCCACAAAGTGTGCGGCCTGCAGCAGCTGCAGCGCTACCGGCAATGTGGGGTTCGCGGGATCCAGCACGATAAACGGCCAGAAAAAGTTGGTCCAGGTGGCCACGAACGTGAAGAGTGCCAGCATGGCGGCGGCCGGGCGGGCCGCGGGGAAGCCGACGTACCAGAAGGCCTGGATCATGGAGGCGCCGTCCATGCGGACCGCCTCGATGAGCTCATCCGGCAGGGCATCACGCAGGTACTGCGTCATCCAGAACACACCGAAGGCAGTGACTACGCCCGGGATGATGACGGCCCAGAGGGAACCGGTCCACCCCAGCTTCGCCATCAGGATGAACAGCGGCACCACGCCCAGCTGGGTGGGAACCGCCATGGTGGCGATGACGAAAACCAGGAGCCACTTGCTGCCCCGGAATCGCAGCTTCGCGAAGGCAAATCCGGCGAGGGTGGAGAAAATCACAACCGAGGCGGAAGTGACAGTGGAGACGATGAGGCTGTTGCCCATCGCTTTCCAGAACGGAACGCTGTCGAAGACTTTCGCCGCATTGTCCAGGAAGTTTCCGCCCGGCAGGAGCGGGATGCCCCGGCTCAGCGCGGTGCTGTCGTGGCTGCCCACGAGGAAGGACCAGTAAAGCGGGAAGACCGCGCCGAGCAGGACTGCGCCGAGGATGCCATAGGTCACCACACCGGGACGGCGCATTCCGCCGTCCACGCTGCCGCGCTTTTTGGCCGGGCGGCCGCCCGGCCGGCGTGCTGCAGCACGGGCTGCGCCCTTGCCGGCGGTCTGTTCGATCATGGGGATGGAGCTCATTTGCGGCCTCCCTGGCTGGCAATGCGCCGGGTGATAAGGAAGTTGGCGAGGGCGATCAGCACAATCATGAGGAACAACAGCCACGCCACCGCGGAGGCCCTGCCGAAGTTCCGCTGGCCCCAGCCGAGCTCCCAGATATACATGGTGAGCGTCTGCCACTGCCGGTCGGCACCGCCGAGTCCGGACTGGTCGAAGACACGCGGCTCGTCGAAGATCTGCAGGCCGCCGATTGTCGAGGTGATCGCCACGAAAATCACCGTGGGGCGAAGCATCGGCACGGTTACCGAGAGGAACTGACGGAGCCGGCCGGCGCCGTCAATGGTGGCTGCTTCGAAAACGTCGCGCGGGATGGCCTGCATCGCGGCGAGGAAAATGAGGGCGTTGTAGCCGGTCCAGCGGAAGTTCACCATCGTGGCGATCGCCAGATGGCTGGCCAGCGGGTCCGAATGCCAACGGACCGGGTCAATGCCGACGAAGCCCAACATGTTGTTGACGAGACCGAACTGGTCCGCGAACAGGTTGTTGAAAATCAAGCCCACCGCCACGGGAGCGACAACAAACGGCACCAGGACGCCCATCCGCCAGAAGGTCTTGGCCCGCAGGTTGGCGTCCAGGACCGCTGCGATGAGCAGGGCCAGCACCACCTGCGGCACGGAGGACAGCAGGAAGATGCTCAGCGTGTTTCCGACCGCGTTCCAGAAGTACGGCTGCGCGAGCACGAAGCCGAAGTTCTCGGCTCCGACAAACTTGCCCTGGCCGCCGATCAGGTTCCAGTTATGCAGGGAAACCCAGCCGGTGTAGAGCAGCGGAAACAGCCCCGTGATGGCAAATAGCAGGAAGAACGGCGAGATGTAGAGGTAGGGCGAGAGCTTGACGTCCCACCGCGAAAGCTGCTGTGACAGCGCAACCCGCCGGATCTTCTTAGCGTCTGTGCTTGATTCGTCAGTATTTGGGCCTTGCGGCTTGACCCGGTCCGTTACAGACATGACTTACAGGGACTTCACTGCGGTGACGAACTTCTCCCAGGAGGAAGCGGCGTCGTCAGACTTGTCCACGTCCACGCGGGTGAGGGCCTGCTGCATGGCGTCATTGATCGGGAAGAACTTCGGTCCCTTGAACGGGGTGGCTCCGACGGCTTTGGCACGCTCGGCGAAGATCTCGCCGGTGGGTGCGTCGTTGAAGAACGCGTTGGTCTGGCCGAGCAGGGCCTCGCTGGTCAGCGCCTCAACCTGGCTGGGGAAGGTGCCCTTCGCGGTGAAGGCCTTGACCTGCTGCTCCGGCGCGGTCAGCCAGGCGGCGAGCTTCTTGGCCTCGGCCTGGTTCTTGCCCTGCGCCGGGACCGTCAGGTACGAGCCGCCCCAGTTTCCACCGCCGCCGGGGAAGACGTTGGCGACGTCCCAGCCCTCGACGCCGGCAGCGTTGCCTTCAATGACACCGAGCATCCAGCCCGGGCACAGCGTGGTGGCAAACTTCTGCGACTGGAAACCGGCCTGCCAGTCGCTGCTCCACTGGGTCAGGTGAGCGGACAGGTTGTCCTTGGTGGAGGCTTCCAGGACCTGGTTGTAGACGTCCTTCACTGCGGGGTTTTCCGTGGCGATGACGGTGCCGTCTTCTTTTTCGTAAGCGGTCTCGAGCTGGTTGCTCATGCCCTGGTAGATGGCTCCGGCGGAGTCGAACCAGGCCGCGCCCGTTCCGGCGGCAACGAACTTCTTGCCGGCGTCGAAGTAGCTCTCCCAGCTGGTGCCGACCATCTCGGCGACGGCTTCGCGGTCCGCGGGCAGCCCGGCGGCTTTGAGCAGGTCGGCGTTGTAGCAGACGGCCTCGGGGCCGGAGTCGGTGCCGTAGCCGATGAGCTGGCCGTCCTTGGTGGTGGCTGCTTCGGTCTTCCAGTCCAGCCAGCGGCCCTCAACGGAGGGGTCCTTCAGATCGGTGAACTGCTCCGGGAATTCCTTGAGTTCGGCCAGCCAGTCAACCTCGATGCCTTCGATGTCAGACAGACCCGATCCCGCCGCGAGGCGTGTGGTCAGGTTGTCGCGCGCCTCATTGGTGGTGGCCGCCTTCTTGTGCTGGATCGTGACGTTCGGGTTGAGGGTCTCGTACTCCGTGAGAAGTTCTTCGTACCCGAATTCGTTAAACGTCGCGATGGACAGGGTTACGGGGTCTTTGCCCGTTTCGCCGGCGGCGCTGGAGCTCTCGGTGGCGCCGCCTCCGCACGCGCTCAGGGTCAGGGCAAAGCAGGCTGCTGCCGCGGAGAGCGCGGCGAGCTTACGGGGGTTTTTCACGTGAGGGACTCCTTCGTCATGGGTATGTGGGAGCGCTCCCACACTTATACTTTGGCAATTTTGGCGTTCTTCCCGCGCGGTTTGTGGCCGCGTGAGTAGTTGTGGGAGCGCTCTCACAACCATGGTGAGGGACATCACAGGAAAAGTCAAGGCCGCCCCCTGAGGTCCTGACCCGTCAGAGGCGCGTGAGCGCGCTGTACCGCGGCTGGAGACCGTCGCCCGATGACTTGCCAGTGACGCGGCGGACAACCCAGGGGCCGGCGAATTCGCGCACCCAGCGGGCGTTCGCGCGGATCGCCTCGGTCCTGCTCAGTTCCGGGACCGGCGTCATGGGAGGGATATCGATTGAGTGGTCGTGCTCCAGGACAGTCAGCACCCGCTTGGCCATGTTCGCGTGGCCCGCAGCGGACATGTGCATGCGGTCCGTCGCCCACATCCCCCAGTCGTAGTATTCGCTGAACCGCCAGTAGTCCACCAGCAGGGCGCCGTGGTCGCCGGCGATGCCGCGGACCAGTTCGTTGTAGATGGCGGTGCGGCCGCGCATGGTACTGAACACCTTCGAGCCCCGGGCGTCAAAGCCGGTGAACATCACCACGGTTGCGCCGGCGGCTTTGAGCCTGCGGATGCCGGCGTCGTAGTCCACCAAGAGGTCATCAATGTCTACTTTGGGGCGCATGATGTCGTTAGCTCCGGCGTAGACCGTCACCAGGGTGGGCTTGAGGGCGATCGCAGCGTCCACCTGCTCAGCCATGATCTGGCGCAGCTTCCTGCCCCGGATGGCGAGGTTGGCGTACCCGAACGCCGGATCCGCCGCCCCCAGCTGCTCAGCCACCCTGTCCGCCCAGCCGCGAACCCCGTTGGGGCGGCCCGGATCGTCGTCGCCGACTCCTTCCGTGAAGGAGTCTCCAAGAGCGACATAGCGGGACGTGAATTCCATGGTTCCCAGTCTGCCAGCAGTTGCCGGGGGCAACAAAGCCTCGGCGCTCCAGCGGGCACTCCGCCCGGCCCGGTGCGGGCTAGCTTCGGCGCCGCGATGCAGCCGCTACTCTCGGATCCGGACCGCAGTCTCGCGCAGATACTGCTCCACCCTGGTGTAGGCGTCCCGCGTCAGCGCCTTCCACAGGGCCAAGGCCAGTCGCGGATTGCTGTCTTCCAGCTCGGCGATGGCGTCGTCACTGAGCAGCATCACCTCCACCGGACCGACCGCCCGGACCGTTGTTTCCTGCCTCATGCTGCTGCCGAGTGCCATTTCTCCGAACGTCATGCCGGCGCTGAGCGTATTGAGCTTCACGCGTTCGGACGAAGGACCCGGCGAGGTGCTGCTGACCTTGCCGGACGTGATGAAGTAGACCCCGCCGAACCGCAGCCCGATGCGCCGGATGACCTCGCCGTCGTCGTACGTTTTGGCTGTCATGAGCGACTGCAGAGCGAGCGCATCCGACTCCTCCAGCGGAGCGAGCGCCGGCGACGCCGTCACCGGGACGTGCTCCGGCACCCGCTGACCGCCGTAGCGTTCAAGGAGCCTGTTTTCGCAGTATTCGACGGCGGCGCTCCGGGTGGAAAATGACGGGAAGGCCTGCGCCGTCCTCGGCCAACGCTCCGGCGACGACGTCCTCCGCTTCGACCAGCACCAGCTGGTGGCCCGCGTCCGCCATCGCCGCGTGGAGCGCGGACAGCAGCCGCAGTGCGACGTCGCTGAGTTGCTCGGTCCGGCGCAGGTCCAGGACCACCAGTTCGACGGATTCGGGCAGGCCGCTCAGCTCCCGTGCCACGGATTCGCCGCCGGCGAAGAGCAGATCACCGTTCAGTTCGACCACCCTGGCCCGGTGCCCGTTTTCCCGAAGGACGTCTGCGGACTCGCTGCTGCGGCGGATGCCCGACGGCGTCTCCGTCACGTCGTAGGAGGCCAGGATGGCGGAGCGTCCGGCCCGCGCGGCCCGGACAAAGTGCAGTTCCATGTCCCGCGAGATCCGCTGGGCGGTCGCGAGGCCGCGGACGCTGGTGCCGTGATCGTCCAGGGGTGGCGAGTAGACCGCCAGCCCCACCTGCCCGGGCAGGACGGCAATGATTCCGCCGGCCACGCCGCTCTTGCCTGGCATGCCGACGCTGCTGATCCAGGCCCCGGCATCGTCATACATGCCGGAGGTCATCATCACCGAGAGCACGCGCTCCACCGATCCGATGCTGAGGACCTGTTTGCCGGTGAGGGGGTTGCGGCCGCCGTTGGCCAGCGTCGCCGCCATGATGGAGAGGTCGGAGCAGTTCACCAGGACCGAGCACTGCCGGAAGTAGTCCTCGAGCACCGGCGCGGGGTCATCATCGATGATGTCGAAGGACCGCAACAGGTATGCGAGGGCCGTATTCCGGTGACCATGCTTGAGCTCGGACTCGAAGACCTTCTCGTTGACGGACAGCTGCCGGCCGGCGAACGCGGAGTAGGTGCTGAGGATCCGTTTGAAGCTCGACTGCCCGCCGGAGCCTTTGATCAGCGACGTCGCGGTGAGGGCTCCGGCATTGATCATGGCATTGGCCGGGCGGCCCGTCCCCGCAGCCAGGGAGATCTCGTTGAAGGGATCGCCCGAGGGTTCGACGTCCACCTTCGCGTCCACGGCCTCGCAGCCGAGGTCCTCAAGGGCGAGCCCGTACGTGAAAGGCTTGGAAATGGACTGGATGGTGAATTCCTCGCGGGAATCACCGATTTCGTAGACATGGCCGTCCACGGTCGCGAGGGCTATGCCGAAGTTGTCCGGGTCGACCTGGGCCATCGCCGGGATGGTGCTGTACGGCGCACCGTCTTTGAGCCTGGAGATCTCAGCGTGGATCCGGCGCAGGTAGATATCGATCGGCGATTCCATGGGATCAACACTAGGCGACCCGCGCCGGGTGCCTTACGGCCGGCGGGCCGTTCTACTGCTTTGACTGCTGGTCGCGCAGAATCCAGTGGCAGGCATCAAGACGGGCCACCACTTTCTCGCCGATCCGGGCGAGTTCGCTGACTTCAGCCTCGCTCAGGGCGTCCAGGAACAGGGAACGGACCGCCTCGACGTGCTCGGGGGCGAGCCGGACGATGGTGGCCAGGCCTTCGTCGGTCAGGTGCGCGGTGGTGACGCGGGCATCTCCGGGGTGGGGGCGGCGTTCCACCCAGCCGCGGTTCTGCAGCTTGGTGACCACGTGGGACAGCCGGGACAAGGAGGCGCTGGTACGCGCTGCGAGTTCACTCATGGGCAGGACCCGCCCCTCGGCCTCGGAAAGCATGGCCAGCACGCTGTAGTCGAAAAACGACAGTTTGCCTGCGCCGTGGAGCTGGGTATCCAGTGCCGCCGGCAGCAGGGTGTTGATGCTCACCAGGGCCAGCCAGGCCCGGCGTTCGTCGGCAGTGAGCCAGCGCGGTTCGGTCATGGCAACATTCTAGGACGTTCGAAGATTGTTGATTCAACCGACCCTTCGGAAATGCTGGAGGATCCCGGGCTGCCGGGAGGTTGCTGCGGGTAGGCTACGCGTATGTACGTAGTCTCCCTGACCTACAAGGTCCCCGAAGAAATCGTGGATTTCCACCTGCAGGCGCACGTCGACTGGCTGAAGGAAGCCTTCGACGCGGGCGTGTTTATGGTCGCGGGACGCAAGATTCCCCGCACGGGCGCCCTGTTGCTCTCGAACGCGGACCGGGACACCCTGGATGCCGCGCTGGAGCATGATCCGTTCTCCGTCAACGGAGTGGCCGAGTTCGAGGTGATGGAATTCCACGCCAGCCGGGTGGCGGAGGGCTACGAAAACCTGCTGGACAGCTGAGCCTCACGCCAGGCCCCGCCCGGGAGCTCCGTCCGCCTGCTTTGTGGCCGCCAGTTTCCTGAGCCCGCCCTTGTGCGGGACCACGATGGCTGCCGGCCAGCGCGGAGTGAGTTCGTCCCCGAGCGTGACGCCGCGGAGTTTTCGGCCGATAAGCGGCAGCACCCAATCGTGTATCCAGCGGCGCTGCCGGCGTTCCCAGTCCCGGATGCCGCTCTTGGCCGGTGCCGGCCAGTCTTCGGGCCGGAATTTGTGCGGCACGCCGAGCTGGTCCAGGACCTGCCCGGCAAGGTACTTGTGGCCGGCCTTGGACATGTGGAGCCGGTCCGAATCCCACATCCGGGGGTCCCGGAAGGCATCAAGGGCCCAGTAGTCGATGAGTACGGCCTCGTACCGGGCCGCGATCTCCCGGACCCGCCGGTTGTACACGGCATTGCGCCGTTTGAACGGTTCCAGCAAGGCAGAAACTTTGACGTCGAAGCCGGTGAAGAGCACGAGCGTTGCCCCGGTCACGGACAGCTTGGCGACAAGCGATTCGTAGTCCCGCATCAGCCGGTCAATGTCCGTGCCCGGATCCAGGACGTCGTTCCCGCCCGCGTACAGGCTGACGAGCGACGGTTCCATGGCCACGGCCGGTTCCAGCTGTTCGGCGACGACGTGCCGGAGCCTCTTACTGCGGATCGCAAGGTTGGCGTACTCCCAGCCCGGCTCGGCTTTCGCCAGCTTCTCCGCGACGCGGTCCGCCCATCCCCTGACCCCGTTGGGCAGCCTCGGGTCGCGGTCGCCCACCCCTTCGGTGAAGGAATCACCCAGGGCAACAAACAACCGCCGGCCGCCCGGGCCCGCACTCAAAAAATTTCCCGTCACCGCGCCCACGCTAACCGCGCCATCCGGCGCCCAGGCAACCGCAGGATGAACGTCCGGAGAAGAGACGCTTAGCGGAGGACGATGTCCACCGGGTTGGCCTCGGACCGCCAACTGCCGTCGGAACCGGGGCTCGGGGCGATGACGGGAGAGGTGAGGACACCGGAGCGGTTGGTGCGCTTGTCCCGCAGGATCTCCGTGACCGAGCCAAGGTGCCGGGACAGGTCGATGACATTCTCCGGCGCCGCCAGCAGCAGCTGGAAACCGAACTCGTGAAGCGCCTTGATGCCGGCGCCCGCGAATTCCTCCGAGGCCAGCACAAAGGCCTCGTCCATCATCACGGTGCCGTACGTCGTGAAGCCCTGTTCCGCGATGCCGAGCTGATAACTCAGCGCCGCGGCCATGATGAACGCCGTAAAGCGCTGCCGTTCACCGCCGGACATGGACCCGGTGTCCGCGTGCATGAAGACGTCGGTTTTGCGGGCCCCGTTTTTCGACGCCGGCGCCTCGCGGTGTTCTTTGCACTGGATGAACAGGTGCCCGCGCACGTCCAGGACCTCCGCACGCCAGCGCCGGTCCTCCGGGGTCTGCGAACCCAGCCGCTTCACAAGGGTTTCCAGCGACTTGTAGCGGGTGGTGAGCTCGGCGTCGTCGTCCCCCGTCGCGGTCGCCGGACCGGCCGCCGAAGCCGCACCCTTGACCGGCCGGGAGTGCCGGACTTTCAGGGCGTTCTGGACGGCGTCCTTGAATTGCTTGGCCGCGGCCGGCAGCGTCTGCTTGATGTCCAGTTCGAGGTAGCTTCCTTCGTGGAAGTTCACCTCGGACAGGATGCCGTTCAGCGGCAGGATACGGCTGGTGATGCTGCGCCTTTCCTCATCGAGCAAGTGCAGCAGGGTGCTGAAGGACTCGTGGGTGCGCTGGTTGAAGAACTGCCGGAACTCCGCTTCCTGGGCGGGCAGCCCGTCGCTCACGATCGCGTGATACCGGGACTCGAACTCGCCGGCGGCGCCGATCGAGGTCCCGTGGTCTGCGGAAATCGCCGTCCCCCATTCGCGGACGAAGCCCTCGAAGATGCGGGTCAGCCGCTCCGATGTCGCCTGCCCGCGCGATTCGGCCGCGTGCAGCTCGGCGAGGAGCCGGGTCCGGACCGCGTGGGCGAGGTTGTCCAGCTCGTGGATCTCCTGCACGTCGCCGAAGTCTGCGAAGTACGGTTCCAGCGCTGTGACGGTAGCGTCCGACGGCGGCGCCTGCCCGAGGCGGGCGCGTGCGGCCTCCAGCTGCGAATCGATAGCGGTGAGCTGAGCATCCAGGGCCTTGTACTCGCTCTGCAGCACAGCCGCGGCTTCGGTGCTGGACTGGTGCTTGTGCCGGATGGCCTCGATGTTGGCGCGGAGCGGCTCCAGGTCCGCCTGGGCGGCAAGCGCGTCCTTGAGGCGTTGTTCGATCCTGGCCAGCTCCTCGGCCGCGACCACTGCGGACACCTGTTCCCAGGGGCGCTGGTCTTCGGCCACACGGCGCAGGGCTTCGAGCTGGCGTGCCATACCCTGATGCGATTCCTCGCGGCTCTGTGCGAGGTCGGCGGCGGCGGCCAGTCCGCGCTGCAGGTCCGCGACCTGCGCGGCAACGAGGTCAAGCTTGGCGGCGTTGTCGAAGCCGAGCACGTAGTCCTGGCGGCCGGTGAAGCGGTCGTCCTTTTCCACCGTATGCCGGTTGCGTTTGACGACGCCGCCCAGGCTGAGGCCCCTCTCTAGCCCGGCAAGTTCGTCCGGGTCTTCGACGCAGGGGTAGGCGAAGTCGAGGGCAATCCGTTCACGGATCCAGGCGCTGGCGTCGGCGACGGCGGACGAAGGGTGTCCCGCGTCGGCCAGGAAGCTCAGCTTGGTCAGCAGGTCACCGTCGGCCGCGTCCTCGACGGCGAGTGCGCCGCCGGGCAGCGGTTTGGACACGTCCACGGCGCGGAGCGAGCCACGGACCGGGTGGTCGTTGAGGTAGCGGGTGACGGCGGCGAAGTGCTCGCCCGGGACCAGCAGGGTGGTGGCCAGGCTGCGCAGGGCACGCTCGGCGGCGGGCCGCCACCTTTCCTCGCCGTCGGCGAGGTCGATCAGCTCGCCGCCGAAGGGCATGCGGTCCTCGGCGATTCCGGTTGCGGCCGCGATTGAGGCCCGGTTTTCGATGCTCGACGGCGGCAGCAGGGACTTGCGCGACTTGAGCGAGATCAGTTCCTGCTGGGCCGCGGCGAGTTCGCGCTTCTTGGTCGCGTGCCCGTCAAATGCTTCGAAGCGCAGTTCCTTGAGCGCCTCCGAACCGTCCTGCAGCTCGGCGGACCTGGCGGCGGCCAGTTCGTGTGCCTGCGCCCAGCCGGACGCCGTCCACTCCAGCTCGAGGCCGGCGTCGGACAGCGATGTGCGGGTCGCGTCCTCGACCTGCTGGCGCAGCTTGAGCCCCACCCGGGCGTTCTCAAGCGATTGCTCAATGGCGGAGATCGCGTTGCCGCCCTGGTTGTTGTAGTCCGCTTCGAGCCCGCGCAGCTCCTTGGCGAGACTGTCACGGATGCCGCGTTCGGTGCCGAGCTCCTTCGCCTTGGCCTGGGCGAGCCCCCGGTAGCGTTCAAGGGTCCTGCCGTGCACCGTGACGGCAAGCTTCTGCTTGAACGCCTCGAACTCCTCGCCGGCAAGGTCCCGCAAACGGTTGGCGTCGAGCAGGGACTGGGCGTATTCCTTGTTCAGCCCGGGTACCGGTGCGAGCTGGTCGCGCTGCTGCCGGATGTCTTCGAGGCGCTGCCTGATGGACATCAGGTTGCTGAATTCCTCGACCACGTCGTCTGCGGCGGACAGCGTCGCCGGGGAGTCCAGGACCTGGTCGCGGAAGAACGTGTTCACGCTGCCGCCGAGTCCCTTGCCGGCCTGGATCACGCGCAGCAGCGGCAGGGCCTGGTCCGAGTTGATGCCCAGCAGGCGCCGGAACCGCTCGGCGAAGGCCTTGTGGACGTCGAAGACCTGCGCGTCGGGGAAGATCGTGTCCAGGGCCGCTTTGCTGAAGCGTTTCTCGGCGATGCCCTCCAGGGCGGCGAGGTCCAGCGGCCTGTTGTCGATCAGGTAGAAGCGGCCGACGCTGGACTCGGTGCCGTTTTTGGGCAGGTCGAAGAGGGCCGAGACTGTCACCGTGGTGCCGGCGGCGTTGTCGAACGTCAGGGCGACGGCGGACCAGGTCGCACCGGGCCGCTGGAACGCACTTGCGGAGCCCTCGCCGACGGCCTTGTCCCCTACCTTGCCGCGCATGTAGGTGAAGGTGGTCCGTTTGTCTTCCACGGCGCCGCCGGCCCGCTGGGCCGCGGCTTCGTTGGAGCGCGGCCGGGCGTCAAAGACCCGCAGCATCGCGTCGAACAGCGTGGACTTGCCGACGCCGGAGTTGCCGGTCAGCAGGGTCCCGTTTCGGTCCACGTGCATCGTGTGGGCGCCGTGGAACGTGCCCCAGTTGACCACCTGGACGAGGGCCAGTCGCATTTGTCCCGGGTTGGCGAGGTCTCCCAGCGGGAGCATGGTTGCGACGCTCACTTGATGTCCTCCGCACCGGTATCGGACGGCGACGGCGGTGCCGTCCGCTCGCCGTCGTCGACGTCCTCCGCGGAACTGTCGTCGAGCTCGATCAGCGGTTCCGTGCCGGATGCGTCGGCGCTGGCGGCGATCAGGGCCTCGATCTGGGCCGGGATGTCGCCGATGTTCTCGAACGGGAGGGCCAGGGGCAGGGCGTTGGAGATGGTGTAAACGTCGTCCAGGGCTGTGGCCAGGAGGAGCTGCCGGGCCAGGAGTTTGGTGATGGCGCGGTTGACGACGTCGGCGTCCCGCAGGGCGTCCTGCTGGCCGGCCGGCTGGTAGTGGGCGACAAGTTCGGCGATTTCCTCGCGCGTGATGGTGGGGTCGGTCTGGGCCGTGACGTGGCGGTCCAGCAGCAGGCGAAGGCGCAGCAGCACGATCGTTTCGACCCGGCTCAGTGCGCGCTGCTGGCGCAGGATGCTGGACCGGGTCCCGGCGCCGACCGCCTCCGGGTCCACCGGCCGGAGCACTGCGACCTTGCGGTCGTGATCAAGCTGCAAGGTCAGGAACAGCTCGGACAGGCGGCTGCGCAGGATCAGTTGGTTGTCCAGCAGCGTGGTCCAGAGCTTCTCGTCACGGCCGCCGTCGATGTACGGGCCCTTCAGGAGCTTCACGAGGGCCTGGCGGACCTTCATCGGAAGGACCCCGGTGTCCCCCGGGAACAGTGCCGCACCGTCCACGAAGGTGTCCCGCGGCGTGACGGTGAAGGGGGCGGGGTGGACGTGTTCGGGCTCAGGCCGGGCGGCGTGTGCCGACGGCTGCGCGGTCTCCGGCTGGATAGCGTCGGGGCCTGGCGGCGTCTGCGTGTCGGGGGAAAGATCAGTCATCTTCAGTCCTTCTTGAGCGTGACGACGGGCAGGTACGCGGTGCGGGTGGAGCCGTCGATCTGTTCGAAGTCGACCGGTCCCCAGGCGTCGCGGGCGAAGCCGGCGCCGTCGTGGAGGGCTTCGGCGAGCAGTGCGCGGATGGAATTGATGTGGCGTTCCCCGGCGGGCAGTTGCTCCCAGGCATCGGTGAGCGTGGCGGCGCCGGCCAGCGCCGCGCGGATGGCGCCGGGCCGGGCTTTGGCTGTCCGCGGCGAGCGCGCCCGGTCGGAATCGCTGAAGGCAATCGGGTCAGCGAGCTTCGGCGGAGCGGCGAAATCGTCCGGATCGAACAGTTTGACCATGGCCAAAGATTCGAAACCTGCGTTGAACAGCACGGGGCCCCGGACCAGGCCCGGACGTTCGCGCTCGTACGGCAGGGCCCGGATTGCCTGCTCGGCTTCCCGCAGGACCTTCCGCAACCGGACCGACTGGCGGTAGTCGTCACTCTGGACATAGGTGTTGAGGCTTTCGCTGAGCTTCCCGTAGATCCGCTGGATCTGGCTGTGCTGGGTCCGGAGCTCGGCGACGAGGTTCTTGAGCGTTTCACGTTCGTCGGGGCTCAACTCGTCCGCAAACTGGCGGCTGAGCACTTCGCCGATTGCCGACCGAATCCGCAGTTGCTGCTGGGGGTCTTCCAGGAACGCGGTGAAGGACCGGAACGTCCTGCCCTCGGGGCTTTGCCGGAGCCGTTTGTCGGCCTCCAGCACCTGGGCCATGGTGGCGCCCTTACTGAGGGATTCCTCGATGATCTGGTTGCGGAGCTCCCCGACGAGCTCCTCGATCCGGTCACGCATTTTCTTGTAGTCCGCCGGCAGGCTGGCGGCCAGGTCCAGGATGTTGCCGGCCGCTTCCACGGCCTCATCGTCGTCCAGCAGGCCGTCGTAGTCCCCGGAAGTGATGTCGGCGATCAGCTGGCGCCGTTCGCCGATCTCCTCTTCGAGCGATTCCAGCCTGGCACTCTGGTCCGGGTTGGTCTCATTGGCGAGTTTCTCGACGTCGCCAAGGAGGGTCCCGAGGCGCGATCCGTTGAGCGTGGACCGTTCGCTGGAGAGGCTGTCCAGGAAGGCCAGCACGCGGGCGGCCGGTTCGGTGACTTCGTAGACGATCTGCCCCGACTGGTTGCGCCGGGTCAGGAAATTCTTGCGCGTCCACTCGTCCCCGAAGGTTTTCCCGTTGGCGGCGCCGCCCAGGGCCGGGTCCTGCCGGCGGAGCTGCTCCAGGAAGGCGTCGACGTCGGCGTGGAATTCCTCCAGCGGCAGCTGGGCCCTGGTGCGGGTAAAGGATGCCTGCAGCACGGCGATGACCCACGGCGCGGACCGGGTGAGCGCCCAGGCAGGGCCTTTGGTGAGGAGCTCGAGGTCCCGGAGCCGGGCGCCGATGGCGTCGGCCGGGGACACGGCGGAACGGGACATGCGCTCTCCTTCGGCTGCGTGGGGGATGTTGGTGGGCAGCTGATGCGAAGAAAACTGCCAGCTACAAGGTTAACGCAGTGCCCGGTTTGCATTCGTCGTTGTCTCGGATCCGGTTCAGGGCCACACTATGTACATCACAGGAGAGGAGTGTGTCATGGGGAGACGGAAAGCTTTGTTGGCGGGCGCCGCGGCGGCGGTTGTACTGCTCGGCGGCGCGGCGGTGGCAGCGGTGGCGGCGACCCAGCTTTCGAGGGACGCCCAGGTTTTGAAGGCCAGCCCGGTCGTGGCCATGCCGGCAAGTCTGGGCTGGGTCGACGACGACATCATCGGTCCGCCGTTGAGCGCCGAGGAAAGCGGCAAGGCCGCGAGCGTCGCCCTGGCGCAGGTAGGCCAGGGACGTATCAGCGAGATCGAGCGTGAAAACGAGGGCGGGGCCGCCTACGAGGTCGAAGTGCGGCTGGATAACGGCATGGACGTCGAGGTGCTGCTCGGAACGGACTTCCAGGTGCTGCACCAGAGCGGCCCCGAATACGACGACGACTAGCAACGGACACCTGCGACACCGACCACAAGCAACGCGGGGTCACTTCCGGCCGGTAACGAAGTCATTTACCGGCCAGATGTGACCCCGCGTTGACCTTTCTGCGACCCCTCCGTTACCTACGTTCGGGTAGGGTCCCGATCCCGCAACAAGAAGGCGTTACGGGGTTGCTGCCTCTGGTTGCCCGCACCCCCTGCCCTCTACGCTCGGGCTACTGATCCGGAGCAATGGTGCAGGGGGAAGAATGCAGTTTGACCTAAGCGCAGTGGAAACGGGAACCTTGGTGTTCCTCGGGACCCTCGTGTTTGCGGTAGTGATTGCTTTTCTTACGGCCGTCGCGGCCTTCGCCGCTTTGGTCCTGGCCGGTGTCGGCCGGCTCGCCTGGCTCGTCGCGGCGGGAACCGTCCCGGCCCTGGTCAATGGCATCAACCTTGGGTGGGACCGGCTGGTCCGGCACGCCTCGACCGTGGAGCTGGGCGGCGACTTCCGCCCCGAATTCCTAGGGCAGCAGGCCCCTAGTACCGGCACCTACCCGCGGGTAGTATTGCGGGACAGCTGAAGGGTCCTCCACCCCCGGCGGATCCAGGGCTCGAGCCGGCCGGCCCGGCCTGAGGAGATGCCCCGATGAGCTCCGCCACTGAAAACCACGCCACCGCCCGTCCCGCCGCCACGGAGCACATCGGCCGCGACGCGACGGCCGCGGACGCGCGGGCCGTGGCCGAGGCCGCGCGCGACGCCAGCTGGGACCGGCCCAGTTTCGCCAAAGGGCTCTACCTCGGCAGCTTTGATCTGGACCTGATCCACCCGTGGCCGGAGGCCCCCGCTGACGACGTCGAACGGGGCGAAGCGTTTTTGGCCAGCCTTACCGCCCTCTGCCGCACCATGTCCGGCCGCACCATCGAACGAGACGCCCTGATCCCGGATGAGTACCTCAGGAGCCTGGCAGAGCTGGGCGTCTTCGGCATGAAGATCCCGCGCGATTACGGCGGCCTGGGCCTTTCCCTCGTGTACTACGGCCGGGCCCTCGCCCTCCTCGGCTCCGTCCACCCGAGCCTGGGCGCGCTGTTGTCCGCCCACCAGTCCATCGGCGTTCCGGAACCCGTCAAGGTTTTTGGGACCCCGGCCCAGAAGAAGGAGTATCTGCCCCGCTGCGCTGCCGGAGCCATCACGGCGTTTCTGCTGACCGAGCCCGATGTCGGCAGCGACCCCGCACGGATGGGGAGTACCGCGGTCCCCTCCGACGATGGCGAATCGTATGTTCTGGACGGCGTGAAGCTCTGGACGACCAACGGCGTGATCGCCGAACTCGTCGTCGTTATGGCGCTCGTCCCGGCCTACACCGATGCTGCCGGCACACCGCACAGGGGCGGCATCAGCGCCTTCGTTGTGGAGATGGACTCCCCCGGGATCACGGTCGAAAACCGCAACGCCTTTATGGGCCTGCGTGGCATCGAGAACGGGGTCACCCGTTTCCACCGGGTCAGGGTCCCGGCCGCCAACCGGTTGGGCCGCGAGGGCCAGGGACTGAAGATCGCCCTCACCACGCTCAACACCGGCCGGCTGGCGCTCCCGGCCCTGTGCGTCGGCACCGGGCGGTGGAGTCTGAAGATCGCGCGCGAATGGTCCAACGCCCGCACCCAGTGGGGCCGCCCGGTCGGCCGGCACGAAGCCGTCGGCAAGAAGATCGCCTACATCGCAGCCAGCGCCTTCGCCCTGGACGCCGTTTTTGAACTCAGCGCCGAAATGGCCGACGCCGGGCAGAAGGACATTCGGATCGAGGCGGCCCTTGCCAAGCTGTGGGCCACCGAAACCAGTTGCCGGATTGCCGACGAACTCGTGCAGATCCGCGGCGGACGCGGCTTCGAAACGGCGGATTCGCTCGCGGCCCGGGGCGAGCGCGCGGTCCCCGCCGAGCAGCAGCTCCGCGACCTCCGGATCAACCGGATCTTCGAAGGGTCCTCGGAGATCATGAAGCTGCTGATCGCCCGCGAAGCCGTGGACGCGCACCTTGCCGCGGCCGGTGATCTCGCCTCGGAGGCCGCGAGCCTGCAGGACAAGGCACGGGCCGCCGTCGGCGCCTCCGGCTTCTACGCGACATGGCTGCCCAAGCTTATTGCGGGCGCGGGCCTGGACCCCCGGTCCTACCGCGACTTCGGCCGGCTCGCGAAGCAATTGCGCTTCGTCGAGCGGTCCTCGCGGCGGCTGGCCCGGCAGACCTTCTACGGCATGGGCCGCTGGCAGGCGAAGCTGGAGCACAAACAGGCATTCCTGGGCCGGATCGTGGACATCGGGGCCGAACTGTTCGCCATGGCCGCCTGCTGCACCCGGGCCGAAATGCTGCTGCGGTCCGACCCGGAGCGCGGCGCCTCCGCTTACGAGCTCGCCGAGGCGTACTGCGAACAGGCCCGGCTCCGCGTCGAGGAATACTTCGACCAGCTATGGCGGAATACCGACGACGGCGACCGCGTCCTCGCACGGAAGGTCCTGGCCGGGGACTACGAGTGGCTCGAAGCCGGTGTGCTCGATCAGTCCGAAGGCACCGGCCCCTGGATCGCCGACGCCCGACCGCGGGCATCAACCAGGAAGAACCTGCACCGGAAGTACCGCTGACCTACTCCGGCGTCACACCGTCCACGTAAAACCAGCGACGGTCCTCGCGCACGAAGCGGCTCGTTTCGCGCTGGACTCCGCGGTCGCCGTCGTGCCTGAAATGCGCCGCAAACTCGACCACTCCGTCGCTGTCCAGGGGGCCTCCGCGGCGCGTGGACAGGATGTCCAGCCGCCGCCACTGCAGCGCCGGGTCAAGGTCGAGGCCGGCCGGCCGTGTGTCCGGATGCCACGTCCGCAGCAGGTAGCCGACATCCTGCAGCACGAAGGCGCTGTACCGGGAGCGCATCAGCTGTTCGGCCGTCGGCGCTTCCGCCGCGCCGCTGTGAAACCGTCCGCAACAACCGCCGTACTGCTCGCCGGACAGGCAGGGGCAGTTTCCCGCGAACGCCGTGCGGCCCGGCCGGGAGGCGGGGCCGGGATCGGGCGGGGTGGAGTGCGTCACAGGAATCCTCTCGTCAGGCCGGCTGAACGGCGCCGGCGCGGCTGCTTCCGACTATAGACGCAGGATGCCGATGACCGGCTGGGCATAACGGCTGGGACACATCTTGTCCCGGGCCGCCGCTCCCACCCGTATCCGCTCCGAAAAGTACGTATGGTTAAGGGGTCTCCTGCCCGACCCGATCGCGGTCGGAGACCCCGCTGCAGACCGGAAAGGAGTGGTGAAATGGGAGATCCTTCACTTGTCGCCCTGCACCTGACTTTTTTCGGGACCGTGGCTGTTGCCTTCGTAATGTTCCTCGGTCTCTTCATCGTTTTTGTCGCCACGCTGGTTCTTGCCGGTGTCGGCCGGCTCATTGCCGCTGTCCTGATGGCCATTGCGGAGCTCTTCGGCTTCCGCCCCGATTGGTTCGAGGAACAGCCGGAGCAGCAGGCCAGGCCGGTCCCGCCGGCCCGCCCGGGCAGGAAACCCCCGACGTTATCGCACGACTGGACCGCCGCCGTCGCCCTGGCCGATGCCCGTGCCGCCGCCAAGGCCGCCGAGGGCACCGCCCCCGCCGTCAGCGTCTCCGTCCGCGACCTCCCGAGCCCGGCGGCGCCGGCCCGGGACCTCACGGAAGTGTCACCGCTCGTAGCGTCTGCAACCGATCAGAACGGCAGGGCTGCCGCCCCGCGGGCTTTCGAAAAGCGCCCTCAGCCAGACGCGGCTTCCGTGCTGGACACGGGGTCACGTCCGTGTGTTCCCGGCCGGACGCCGCAGAGTTCCAGCCGGCCGCAGGTGACGATCAAACCGCTGACGAAGGACAAGGTCCAGGCCCAGGGGCGCTAAGCGAGGCCGGCCCACGGCCGGAGAAAAGTACGTACGAAGGAAACGCCCGAGCATGCGACGTCGCGGTGGACATCGGCCACGAAGAGCTCTCTCTGGGCCGGATCGAGGGCCCCGGCGCGTCCCCGCCTGCCTGGATCTGGCCGGTCTTGACGGTAATCCGGTCGCGGCGTAGACCTGAAAGCGGGATGACCGGCCACGACCGGGCCGGTCCGGAGCAGGAACCTGACCGCCATGCCGAAACAACTGTCCAGGCCCACCCCCGGAGTCCTGCGCCGCCGGACCCCACAACACACCGCCCACGCCGGCGAACCGAGCCTCGGGCCCCTGACCGCGGAAGAACTTCAACTCGCTGCACGGAACCACTCCATGCCGTTGGAGTGCCTGCGGAAGGACATCACGCCACCGGGGCTGCACTACCTCCTGAACCATTTCGACATCCCGTTCATCGATGCCGACCGGTGGCACTTGCGGATCGGCGGAGGCGTGCAGCGGTGCCTGGAACTGAACCTGCGCGCGCTCCGCCGGGCCCCGACCATCAGCCTCCCGGTGACTTTGGAGTGCGCGGGCAACGGCAGGTCGTTGCTGCGTCCGCGACCGGTGAGCCAGCCGTGGGTGCTGGAGGCCGTCGGCACTGCAGTCTGGACCGGCATCCCGCTGGCATATCTGCTAACGCAGGCCGGGGTGAATGAGGACGCTGTCGAGGTGGTCTTCACGGGCGCGGACGAGGGCACCCAGGGCGGTGTCCGTCAGCATTTCGCACGCAGCCTGCCGATCGCGGAGGCACTCCGTCCGGACGTCGTGCTCGCCTACCGGATGAACGGCAGCGACCTGCCGCCGCAGCACGGCTACCCGCTCCGTGTGGTGGTCCCGGGCTGGTACGGCATGGCCAGCGTCAAGTGGCTGTCCTCGATCAAGGTCGTGACAAAACCCTTCGAAGGATTCCAGCAGTCGGTCGCCTACCGCTACCAGCAGGATGCGGACGACGCCGGGACGCCGGTGACACGGATCAAGGTCCGCTCACTTATGGTCCCGCCCGGCGTGCCGGATTTCTTCACCCGGCACCGGGTCCTCCCGGCGGGACCCGTGATGTTGACGGGCCGGGCCTGGTCCGGCCAGGACGCCGTTCACCGCGTTGACGTCGGGATCGACGGAAGGTGGGCGCCCGCCCACCTGGAGAAACCCGCGGCCCCGTTCGCCTGGCGCCTCTGGTCGCTGCCGTGGGTGGCCGATCCGGGCGAGCATGAACTGGCCTGCCGTGCCACGGACGCCGGCGGAACCGTGCAGCCGCTCGAACCGAGGTGGAACTACCAGGGCATGGGCAACAACGTAGTGCAGCGGGTCCACGTCACCGTCGAATAGCAGACCCGGTCGATGGGCAGCGACGGAAGAGGCGCGGACTAGGCGCCACAGGTTTTCAGTAGTCGACGATCGCGCCGCAGGAGACGTTGACGGTGGCGTCAGTGATGGCGGCGGCCTTGTCCGAGGCGATGAACGAGGCGACGCTTCCGACGTCTTCGAGGGTGGCGGTGCGGTTCAGGTGCGCAGTCTCCGCAATCTGCCGCACGATTTCCTCGCGTCCTTCGACCTGCCAGGGAATAGTCTCGATGATGCCGCCGGTGACCATCGTGACTACCCGGACACCGTGTTTTCCCAGCTCGAGCGCCCATTGCCGGCGCATCCCCTCCATCGCGTCCAGGGCCACCTTGAAACCGCCGAGACCGGGAAGCGTCTGCGGTCCGGACCCGCCGAACATCAGCACAACGCCGGAGCGCTGTTTGACCATGTACGTTGCTGCCGCGCGGGTGGTGAGGAACTGCGTGCGCGCGGCCACGTCCACGGGCCGGATGAAATCGTCCACGGTGATGTCCATCAGGGGCTGCTGGACATCACCCAAGGAGATGACGTTGAAGGAGATATCGATTCTTCGGCTCTTCCTCGCCACCCGGCCCACAAATGCCTCAACCTCTGCCCCGTTGAGGGCATCGACGACGGCGAGCTCGGCCCGGCCGCCGGCCTCCTCAATGTCCCGGGCCACTTTCTCCAGGCTGGCTTCGGTCCGTCCGGCGAGATGGACCACGGCCCCCTCGGACGCAAAAGCCCGCGCCACGGCCCCGCCGATCGAGCCGCCGCCACCATAGATCAGCGCCGTCTTGCCGCGCAGCAATCCGCCGTCCGGCCTCCCGCTATTGAGCACGTCGTCCGCCTCCTGCCAGGGTGCTAAATTCCCTCCACTATGTTCCCGCCATCGGCCAGTGGCAAGGGGCGCGAGGAACTATACGGCGGGCCCGGCACCGGGCGGGCCGCCGATCGCCGGCGGGACGGTTCCGGCAGAGGCGGGTGGAAGCCCGCCGTAGACGGCCGGCGGGACGTCGCCCGGGTCGGCAGGTCCCGGGTCCAGGCGGAACGGCGGATACTCATCCCGGAGCAGGGCGACGTAGCTCATGACCCGGTAGATCCAACGGTTCAGCCCGAGCAGGAGGTCAAAGAGAGACCTCCGGTACTCCCCAGTGACAAGCAGGATGACGCCGGCGATGAAAACCAGCAACCCCAGAAGGGAAACCCCGATCCCTTCCTGCACCCAGACGCCATCACGCACCGCGCCCCCGGCCCGTACGGTGCCAGTCAGCAAAGCGATAATCAGCAGATGCGGGACCGCCAGCAGCCAGGACTTCACCAGCACCAGGCCCCGGGACAGCCGCTCGGGGTAATCGACGTCGAAGTCCGCTGGATAATCCGTGCGTGCCAGCGTGAAGGGCGGATAGCGGTCGGTACCCAATACGCCGTAGGCGTAGAAGGCCACCCGCCAACTCCATCGGATCACTCCGACGTTAAAGTTGAACAGCGAGCGCGGATAGCGTCCGGTGAACAGGATCGCGAACCACGCCGCGATGGTGGTCACGACGAACGCGACCCACAGGAAGACCAGGACGACGTAGTGCGGGATGGCCAGGAACCACTTGACCAGCCATAACCAGCGCGAGAGGTCCGGGGCAAGGTAGCCGCTGAGCCGTGCGGGGTAGGCCCGCCCGTCTGCGGCCGGCGGCGGGCCGTGGGGCGCCGGGTAAGCCGGGACTGCGTCTGCAGGGACCGCGGGCACACCATACGCCGAAGCGGCCCTTGCCGGCGGCGGGTTCGACAGCGGTCCGGCGCGGCCCAGTCCTGCAGCACCCGCGAGGATGAGCGGCACACCCAGCGCCAGGAAAATCAGGCCACCGATCAGGAACCCGAGGAAAAGCGGCCAGATCAGGTCCGAGCGCGCCCCGGCCTGCAGTTCGACGGCGACCGGGCTGCCGGCGTCGGCGTTCATGACGACCGCGGCCCAGTCTCCGGCCTTCAGGTCCCAGCGGAGCTCCTGCAGCCCCGGACCTGTGGCAGACGCCGCCCAGATGTCCTGGCCCGCGGGCTGCGCAGGAACTGTGGAACCCGCGCTCTCCCGGTACCGCACGAAGAACGGATCAAAGCGAACCTCAGCGATCTCGGCGTGTTTGACGTCGGCCAAGTACGCCGCCACGGCAGCGCGGGGCGCTATTCCGATGAAGATCTCCTTGGCGGGATCGACGGCCCGCCCGCGCAACAGGACGCTGGCCGGGATGTCTCCGGGGGCGGGTGCAGACCCGCTTTGTGCGGCGGTGAGGTCCAACCCCGGGGACGTCACCGCATGGGAGTTGTGGGACAAATACTCCACCCGCGACGTGTAAAAGCCGCCGTCACGCTGTAAGTAGTTGACCCACCCAGTCGCTCCCGCACCGCCCAGCAGTCCAAGTCCGATCAGGGCGCAGAGCGTGCCCAGCCCCAGAATGATAATCCGGCCTGGCTTCATGGCGGTCCTCTCGTGGGGCACTAACGCAGGGGCGCGCTATCACACAGGTGCCCTGCTCCTGAGGACGACCAGCGGGTCAACGAGGCGCAGGCGGCAGGGGGTTTCCGAGGAGCCAGCCGGCGAATGGACAGACGAGAGCCGGGCACGTTCACGGAGTTCTTCAATGGCCTGCGCCGAGACGCGGGCATGGGCCAGGTCGATCACGATTTCGTGGGCGGGCAATCGGTGCGCCACCCGGCGTGTGACCACAAACAGTGCTCGGACATTTTCAGCCGTGACAATGCCGTGCACTTCTATCCGCGTCGATTCCCGCTCGGCATCGATACGGATGATGACTTTCAACCGCGGGTCCCCAATATGGTGGTGCACTGGACAGTCAGAGCTCCCCGGCCTCAGCCGGAGGTCCCGTGCTTCCGGGATGTCCGCATTCGCTGCCCATTCGAGGTCTCCTGCCGTCTCGTACTGAAGCAGACACGGCTAAACGCCGTTTCCTTCTTCACTGTCAAACGAGACCGGACCTGCGTTTCCTGCTGGGTTTTCCTGCTGCGTGTCCTTCAAGCGGTTCCTCCCCCAATATCCTTATGGGAACCGCCCCGAAACTAGCTTCCCGGCTCCGCCGCACCCAGGCTAGGGACGAAAGTCCCTTCTCGGCCGGTGGTCCGCGTTGTAGCTCCGCTTCCCCGGCCATAGCCTGTTCTGTATGCACGAAGCTCCCGGTTTCACGCCCCTGCCTGATATGGTGCTGGCTTCCGTCCGGCTGCCGGGAGCCGGGAAGCTCTGCAATGTACACATCAGCGCCGGGGTGGTTTCAGCGGTGGCGCCCGCAGGGGCCCTTCCGGCCGGCGTCGACTTCGTGGACTTTGACGGGCGCTACGTCATTCCCGGCTTGTGGGATGAGCATGTCCATTTCACCCAGTGGGCCCTCGCCGCCAACCGGATCGACCTCGCGTCAGCCACGTCCGCACGCGAGGCTGCCGACGTCGTGCGTTCCGCCATTGGGGGAATAACCGCCGACGGCGGCGCTGCTGGAAGTGACCGCACCGCGGTCGGCGTCGGTTTCCGCGATGCCGTCTGGACGGACAGCCCCAGCTTGGAGCTGCTTGACGACGCCACGTACGGACGGCCGACGGCGCTCATCAGCCATGACCTGCATTGCGTCTGGCTCAACAGCGCAGCCGCCGCCAGGTACGGGGTTTCCGTGGACGGGTCCGGGCTGCTCCGCGAAGATCCGGCTTTTGCCCTGACGGGCGAGCTTGGCAGGCTGCCGGACAACGTGGTTGATGAATGGGCGTGCGAGGCCGGCCGGGCTGCCGCCGCACGCGGCATCGTGGGGGTTGTGGACTTCGAGATGACCTGGAATCGGACCGTGTGGCTGCGCCGTATGGCCGCCGGTTTCGATGCCTTGCGGGTGGAGGCCGGGGTCTATCCGCAGGATCTCGACCGGGCGGCCGCCGAGGGACTGCGGACCGGCCAGGAGGTGGCCGGTACCGGCGGGCTGCTGACGGTAGGTCCGCTGAAGGTGCTGATTGACGGGTCGCTGAACACCCGGACCGCCTACTGCGTCGATCCGTACCCGCACGGCGGTCACGGGCTGCTCACTGTGAGTGAGGCCGAGCTGGCCGGGCTCCTGGGCAGGGCCCGGGACACCGGCTTTGTGCCGGCGGTCCACGCCATCGGCGACGGCGCCAACGCGGTGGCGCTCAACGCGTTCGCCGCCGCCGGCCTCACCGGGCGAATTGAGCATGCCCAGTTTGTCCGGCAACAGGATTTCGCCCGCTTCGGCGAACTCGGACTGACCGCCAGCGTCCAGCCTGCGCATGCCCTCGACGACCGCGATGCCGCCGATTCCCTGTGGGCCGGCCGCACGGACCGGGCCTTCCCGTTGCGGTCCTTGCTGGCTGCCGGGGCGACCCTCGCACTGGGATCCGACGCGCCGGTGGCGGCACTGGATCCTTGGACCACAATGTCGGCGGCCACCTCCCGGGCGCGGCAGGACGGACGCGGTCCCTGGCACGCCGAACAAGCCCTCACCCGGCAGGAGGCACTGACGGCGTCAACGCGCGGACGGGGCAGGGTCCGGGTCGGGGATCCGGCAGACCTCGCAGTGCTCGACGCCGACCCGCTGACAGCCCCGGAGACCGGATTCGCCGCAATGCCGGTGGCCGCGACGCTGGTGGCGGGGCGCTTCACCTACGGCGGCGTCCAGGCCCCTCCCCGCTATACTCGGTCGCAGCCATGACAAGCATCCCTTCCTCTCCCGCCGCCGCCCGCATTGACGCCTGGCTGTGGGCAATCCGGGCGTACAAGACGCGCTCGGCGGCCACCGCGGCCTGCCGGGCCGGCCATGTGCGGCTGAATGGGAACCCGGCCAAAGCCTCCCAGAATGTAGTGCCCGGAGACACCATCCGGGTCCGCCAGCCCGGCTACGAGAGGATCCTGGAGGTGCGCCGGCTCATCGTCAAACGCGTCGGCGCCGAGGCTGCGTCGCACTGCTTCACGGACCACACTCCGCCCCGCCCGGCGGCACCCGCCCTCGGCCTGCCACAGCGCGACCGCGGCACCGGACGCCCCACCAAGAAGGACCGGCGCGAGATGGAACGGCTCCGCGGCCCGGAGTAGCGGACGGGTTCACGAGGATGGCCCAGGGCGCGGCTTACGGTTTAGTCTCTAGCTTCCCCTGGACGCGTGCCTGCACCAGATTGGCAAAAGGCAAGCTGCCGTGCAGGGCGCGGAAGTCGGCGTGGTACCGGGCTTCAGCGGCGTTCAGTTGCTCCGGCGGGAGTTCCAGCCAGGCGATGAGCAGGGAATCGGCGGCGGCGAGCTGCCAGATCAGCCGGCCATCCCAGTGGCCCGGCGGTTTGCCCCTGCCGAAGTCGATGAACTCCTGGATCTGGCGGCGGAGTCCGCGGTTGCCTTTGCTTCCGGGGCCGGCTTTGCCGATGTACAGGACGTCAGCGCCGTCGACCCATTCCGCGGCCAGGGCTGCCGGGGGCAGAGAGGGATTCTTCTTCTTGAAGACGCCCGCCGTGCTTCTTGCCAGGAATTGCGGCCGGAATCCCTCCGGCCGGAGCACCGCGAAGATCCCTGGCTTTTGCGGGATCCGGTTGATCTCCAGTGCGGTGATGGCCCGGAAGCCCGCAAAGCCCCCGGCTTTGAGGGTTTGCTTCGTGATCGTCATGGGTTCCTCGGACTAGGCGGGCGGTACCTCAGTCTACGGACGGCCCCGGGGACCGGTGGACGTAGGCCAAGGTCAGCTCCGGGTGAACGTGCCCAATCCCGTACGGTCGTAGAAGTCGAGCCGGACGCTTGATGCCGTGCTGTCGCCGGGTTCAATCCGGAAGATGGCGCCGCCCAGGCCGTTGCCGTTTTCTCCTACGGTTTCGAAGCTGAAGGTATCGCCGCTGTAGTGGACCAGCGTGAAGGTGGTGGTGTTTCCCGCCGGACCCATCGTCAGGGTCAGAACACCGCCCACGACGGCGACAGTCGCGGTGCCGTAGTACCTGCTTCCGTAACGGGCGGTGTAGGAGGCGTTGTCCCGCGGGGGTTGGGGACGGTCCGGCCTGGTTGAGTAATCGACCTCCGGTTTGTCCGCATCATAGATCTGCGCAAACGCGCCGGCGGTGAATGCCAGCCAGTCGACGGTGGGACTGCCGTTCTGGGCCACGTCCAGGAACCCGGCGCTGATGGCCTCCGGAATACCTTGCGGCCGGCCATTGGTCAGAACCACGATGCCCAACTGCTCGCCCGGCAGCAGCGCCACGGCGGTCGCGGCACCCAGGTTGAAAGCGCCGGAGTGTCCGAGCTGGAGCCTCCCATGGTCGTCGTAGGAGACATTCCAACCGAGCCCATAGAACCTGGCGCGGGCAGCCGGGGTGGCAGGCGGGCCCGAGACGGCGCGCGGAATGCGGGTGAAGGCCAGGGCCTCGGCGTCGATGACCTGGCTGCCGTCATAGCTGCCGTTGGCCAGCTGCAGCCGGAGCCAGCGTGCCAGGTCCCGGACCGACGAGCTGGCTCCGCCTGCCGGGGCTTCCGGGTCCGCGTTGCGCGTGTACCTCGCAACCCAGGTCCTGTTGCCCGCGGGCACGTGGATGGCGGCACGGTTCGGAGCTTGCTGATAGTCGGTGTGGCGGTAACTGGTACTCGCCATCCCCAGTGGTTTGAACAGCATCTCCTCGGCGAGCACCTCCCAGGGCATCCCCATGGCATCGGCCGCAGCCAAGGCGCCCGCTGTGTAGCCGAAGTTGCTGTAGTTGTAGCTGGCCCGGAATGGTTCCAACGGTTGCTGGTTAAGGCGGCCCAGAATGTACGCCTGATCGAATCCCAGGTCTTCCAGGAGGTCTCCCGCCCCCGTCCGCAGGCCGCCTTGATGTGAGAGCAGATCGGCCACGGTGGCATTTTCCGTGACGAACGGGTCCTTCAACGAAAATGTGGGGGTATGGCGGATCACCGGATCCGTCCAGGTAAGGGCATGACGGCCGACGGCGCCTGCTGCAATGGTGGAGGCCAGCGGTTTGGAGACCGAAGCGATCTGGAAGACCGTGTCGGCGTCCACGGTTCCGGGTTTGCCGACCTCCCGTATACCGAAGCCCTGCGCGTACACGGTCTGGTCCCGGTAGACCACGGCGGCGGCGATCCCGGGAACGCCGGAGTCCTGCATCACGGCCTGGATGATTCCGTCGAGTCGGGTAAGGGCACCCGCGACCATCTGACGGTCCAGAAGGGGTTTGACCTGTGGCTCCGGAGCGGGGAGCAGCGACGGCCGGCTTGTGGGGCTGCCCGGCTGGCCGGCTAGCGTCCCCGGTGCCGTGCATGCTGCCAACAATGGCATGCCACAGATTCCGGCGGCGCCTGTTCCCACCGCTTTCAGGAGGGACCTTCGGCTTGGCGGAGCGAGGCTGGAAAAGGTCACCACGGCCTCCTTGGGGGTTCGCGGCCCGTGCAGAAAGTGCTGATGCGCACCATGCTAGGCCGCCGCTCCGGGGTGTCAATGGCGGATTGGAATTCAGCCCTGGACCCGGCGCTGCGTCCCGCTTCCGACCCGGACACAGGCTGCGCCGGATACCCTAACCCGGGTTGGACGGACGTGCTGTGCGCGAGTCGCGCGCCACGTATCCTGCGGCTGGCGTTACAGTGGGCCAACCATATTTGTGGGGGAATCGGTCCGGGAGCGGTCCGGAACGTAGGGGAACATGACCGAGATGGCACAGTGGTTCAGCGCGGCCCGCCGAGTGCTTCCGGGCGGCGCCCACTTACGGGACAGCGACTGGACGCTGCGGCATCGGGGCATCGGGGCCATGGCATTCGCCGCGTCCGTTGCCCTCGCGATCGGCGTCGGCCTTACGCGCGCACCACTGGTTTCCGCGCTCCTGTGCGGCGGCGCACCGATGGGCCTGGCGGTCCTCGGCTGGATCGCCCCCGCGCGGCGGCGACTGAGGGCAGCTTTGGGCTCGGCCGCCCTGATCGTCGCCGCTCTCATCGCCATACACCTGTCCGGCTCCGTTGAGTCGCAGTTCCTGCTGTTTATCCTTGTACCCATCATTGCCCTCTATGAAGACTGGGCCCCGCTGGCATTGGCGGCCCTGCTGGTCGTCGTCGGCCCCGGTGTTCTCGGCATCCTGCTGCCGGATCTCTCCGGCCCCGGCACGGAATCCATCGCGGCCCATACAGCACCCGCAGTCCTGGGACCGTTGTTCGCCCTGATGTGCGTCACGAGCTTGATCCCGTTGACCGCCCTGGCACGGTCCAGGGTGGCCGAGCGCGTGCGGCTGGGACGTCTGGAAAGCCAGGCGCTGCATGACCCCCTGACCGGGTTGGCCAACCGGACCCTGCTCGCGGACCGGATGCGCGAAGCCTCCGAGGCTGCCCGCGCCACGGGTGAATCCATCCTTGTCATTTCCGTGGACCTTGACGGTTTCAAGCCTGTCAACGATTCCTTCGGCCACGCAGCCGGCGACGCGCTGCTGGTTGAGAGCGCACGCCGGCTGCGCGGATGCCTGCGGCCCGGCGATACGGCCGCCCGCACGGGAGGCGACGAATTTACGCTGCTGCTGCCCTGCGCGGACCACATCGCCGCGGCCGATGTGGCGCGCAGGATCCTGGCTGCGCTGGTGGCGCCTTTCCGGGTGAATGTCGCGGAATTGCGCGTTAGTGCCAGCCTGGGCCTGACTTATGGAACCGGGTTGGATCTTCCCGAGGAGCTGGCGTCCCGGGCGGATACGGCCATGTACGCGGCCAAACACGCCGGCCGCGGCAGGTTTGTGATCTACGACGAGGCCCGGCGCCGCGATGTCCACGGATCGATGGACGTGAATCCCGATAACGCCCGCCAATGGGCGGCGTACATGGATGAGTTCCGCGCCGAAATAGCTGCCGCCAAGTCCAAGGGGCTCCTTCCGGAACAAACCCGCGGTCCGGAAACTGTCCGCCGGACGCTGGAATCGCTGCTGGCCGCGGTCCGGCAACTTCCGCCAGGGTCTGGGACGGCCCGCCTGGCGCTGCCGCAGGCGACGGCGTTGGAGGAGTTCGTTTTTCACTCCGGCCTGGTCCTGCAGTGGGCTGATTCCCTCGTCGCTCAAGGGATTGTCGCGGCCCGGATGTCTCCCGGAGCGCAGTCGTTCTGGAGCGGGCTCCATGAGGCTGTGACCCGTCAAGGCACGTCCGTCGGAGACAAAATCCCCGGGCAGCAAAGCGCGGAGCCTCCCGGGCCTACCAGTTGGGAAAACGCCCGCTAACCTGAATCCGTGGGTGCCATGAACGAACTGATCAGCCCGGCCGTCGTCGGCTCGCTGGCCCGGGTGTTGGCGGAGTCCGCACCGGCCATACCTTGGCCTCAGGTGGCTGCCGCCGGCGAAACGCTGGGTGCGCTTAGCCTGCGCGGACGCACCGACCACGTGAGCGCGGCGCTGCTCGCCGACCTGGCTGCTGCCCGCGCCGGCTACGCGGCGGCGGCACTGACCTTTCGCCGTGCCCTCGCGGACAGCGACTTCACCGGTTGGGCGCTGTGGCCGGTGACGGAAACGGCCGTGACGCTGGCCCTCTCTTCGCCGGAACCGGGCGACTTTGAGGATTGCCTGGACCTGCTGACCGAACTGACACCACGGCTGACGGGCGAATTCGCCATCCGCCGGCTCCTTGCTGCGGACCTGGACCGGGCCCTCGCCGTCGTCCGGACCTGGACGGCCCATCCAAACGAGCATGTCCGCCGGCTGGCCAGCGAGGGGACCCGCCCGTACCTGCCCTGGGCTGTCCGTGTCCCGGCGCTTGTCGCCCGCCCGGCGGCAACCCTTCCCATCCTCGACGCGCTGTACCGGGACCCGCAGGAGTACGTCCGGCGCTCGGTCGCGAACCACCTGAACGACCTGGCCCGGCACGCACCCGACGCGGCACTGGAGACGGCTGCCGGCTGGCTGACGGCGCCGGACGCCAAGACAGACCAGGTGGTTCGGCACGGTTTGCGCACGCTGGTCAAGAAGGCCCATCCGGATGCGCTGGCCCTGCTGGGATTTGCCCCCGCCGCCGTGACTGTCACTGCGCCGCGGTTGGACACCGACATTGTGGCGCTGCCCGGAGAGCTTGCTTTTGAGTTCGGGATCGTCAATACCGGGTCCGTGCCGGCCCGACTGGCCGTGGACTACATCGTTCATTATCTGAAGGCGAACGGCGCCCGGTCAGGGAAAGTCTTCAAGCTGGCGTCAGTGACGCTCGCCCCCGGGGAAGCCCGCACGTTCTCCAAACGCCATGCTTTCCGGCAGATGACCACCCGGGTCCACCATCCCGGCCTTCACGCCTTGGAATTGCAGATCAACGGCGTCCGGTCCGGTCACACTGAGTTCGCCGTGGCCGAAGCGGGCTAGCCTGCCCCCGCCCGGCGAAGCGGGTCGGCCGGAGCGGGTCCCCCGAATCGGAGCCCGCCTCAGACAAGCGAAGCCTGCAGGTACCTTCGCGATCTCGCTATGGAGCTGGCTCGGACATTAACTGTCTCGAACGACCCGGCTAGTTCAGATGGTCCCTGCAGGCGCTTTAATTTTACGTCCCGTCCGGGCCGGAATCTAGGCCATGAGTTCCAGGCGCCTGCACCGTCTGGAACACGGCCGCGGTCGACCGCGTAGAGTGGAACAAGACGCCTGATTCTGGACGCTGAATGCCGAGGGAGAAATCGTGACGATTGACTGGGACGAAAAAAAGGCCCTGCTGCAGGAACCGAACATCGTAGCCGTGACGCAGCTTTGCGACGAACTCATGGCGAAGAAGCCGGGGTCCGTTGTCCCCTACATCGACCCCATCCATGACGAGGACGAGTGCCGGATCATCAGCCTCCACATCAGCCCGGGCAAGGGCACGGAGTCCGGTTTCGTCTCGCACTTCAACGACGACGAACAGGGCCGCCGCGCCACCTCCATCTACGAGGCCGCAGAACTCGACCCCCGCTACGTGATGCCGTGGAACGCCTACCCCTGGGTCCGTGACCCGGACCTCCCCGCAGCCCTGAACGTCCAGGAGAAAACTGACGGCCTGCGCCCGTTCCGTCAGTTCCTGAAGATCAACAAGCGGGTGTCCGCCGTGATCGCGCACGGCGCCGACGCGAATGCGTTCCTGACGCTGTTCGAGAAGACGTATCATTCCTCGCTGAAGAATCACGGCGTCAAGATCTACAAGGCAACGGCCCTTGGCGGCCGCGCCTTCGCCGTCTCGGCTGCCAAACAGGAAGAGCTCCTGAACAAGAATGTCGAGGTCTACAAGGACGCCATGCAGCGGGCGGGCATCCAGCACCTCTAGCCCCGCATCCCGGGCGCTGCCGTGCGCCTCAAGCCTCCAGCAGCCGGCGCCGGTGCTTGAGCTCCTTGATCCAGTCACGGGTGACCATCGCCGAAAACGGCGCGGCTCCGGCGTCGTCGGCTCCCGGCGCGGTACCTCGGAAGGCCGTGCCTGCCTCAAGTTCCGCCACCAGCGGTCCGGACGCCTTGAGCCCGAGCTCCAGCACCTGCGCTGCTGTGCGTTGAGTCAGCCCCATCCCGACGGCCCAGCCGAGGAAATGCTTCCGTGAGATCCCGGTCCGTTTGCCGTCAAGGGTCAGCGCGAGCGTCTTATCCCCGTAAACCACAGTGGACGGGATGTCATACACGGGGGCGATGAACCACTCGCCCGATGGCTGCTGCACCATGGAGACGTTCTTGGCATGCAGATCCCCATTGCCGCTCAACCAGGCGAAGACGGCCTGGATCGCCAGGTTCCGAAGCGCCGGCAGGGGCGCCGCGCAGTGGGCCGCCAGCGCCTGGCAGACCTGCCCGTAGCCGATGTTGTACTTGTCCGCCGGGTACAACCCCAGCACCTGGGCCCCGTCCTCGACGGCGAGCCGCCGGACCGCACCCGGCGCGCCGCCCGGCTCATGCTCCGCAGCGGGAATGCGGTCGAAACGTTCCACGAGCAGCCCCGGCCTCGCCGCGACGTCGCGGATCAGGTGAACCCGGCTCAGCGGGATGCGCAGCCGGGCCGCGTGCCTGAACATCACGAACTCGTTCTCCACCACGTGCGGAAAATCGGGCGCATTGAGCTTAAGGATGTAGCGCCGGTCTGCCCGCGCCACCGGCAGCGAAATCATTCCGGCGGACAGCTTGTCCTGCACTCCGGCCAGCGCCACCGGGTCGATCAGCCCCGAATCCCCCAGCAGCGCGTCGAAATCCGCGGGCGACTTCGGATCAAGCTCGACCGCATGCTCGTCCGGGTCCAGCAGTTCGCCGCGGCCCACAATCTGCACGTCTCCCACCGGGTTGGCGCCGGCTGCAATGAGCAGCGACAGTTCATCGTCCACGCTGGTCTTCACCGACCGGCGCAGCGCGTTGAGCCGCCGCCCCTCCGGCAGCAGCCCGGTGAAATACGGCGGCGCCGCCCCGGCCCCGGAGAACACCGGCTCACCGGACAGCGGCAAGGAACTGGCGACGGCGGGCCCGCCTGCCGCAAGGTAGGCGGGCAGGTAGCTGAACTTGGTGCCGCCGCCGGAACGCTCCAGCCGGGCCGCCAGCACTCCGGCCTTGTAGACATCCGCGATGCGGTGCGTCATGGCCGCCCGTCCTGAAGTCCCCGGGCAAGTTCGCTCGTCTGCGGGCGGGCTTGCGCCGCCGCGCTGGTCCGTGTCACCAGCTGCAGCTCCAGCCCGAGGGTGTCCAGCAGTCCCAGCACAGAGTCGAGCTGGACGCTCGGCTTAGCGCGCTCCACGGACCGGATGAAGCGTTCAGAGAGTCCGGCAAGCTCGGCGAGATCCCGCTGCGTGAGCCGGAGGGCCCGACGCCGGGTCCGCACCTCGCCTGCCAGCCGTTCCGGGAATGTGGCTTCCACAGGTTCCTCCGATCGCAAGTCGGCACGGACGTGCCGGTTCCGTTCCTCGTCTGAGTGTAGCGACGCGACGGCGGACCAGGAAGGGACCCTTGCGGCACGTTCGTGCCGCTCGATGCGGGTCCTGACTTAGTGCCGATCGGCCCTGCACGTGGGGGCGGACCAGGGGGATGCTGGAAGTGAAACCCCGGCCGGAGGTCGCTTGCCACTCCTGACTACCGCCGGATCAAAGAAGCCGGAAAGGACAAACCCATGGGACGGTTGGACGGGAAAGTCGCACTTATCAGTGGTGGGGCCCGGGGCATCGGGGCCGCCACGGCCATGCGGATGACGGAGGAAGGCGCCCGGGTCGTTGTCGCCGATGTCCTTGACGAAGACGGCGGCGAACTCGCTGCAGACCTCGGAGACGCCGCCCGCTTTGTGCACCTGGACGTGACAAAGCCGGCGGACTGGGACGCTGCGGTGAAGGAGGCGGTGGAGGCCTTCGGCGGACTCAGCGTCCTGGTCAACAATGCCGGCATCGTGACCTTCGGCCGGATCGACGAATACCCCTACGATGAGTGGACCCGGATCATCGACGTCAACCTCACCGGCGTCTTCAACGGGATCAAGGCCGCCGTGCCGGCCCTGGCCAACGCGGGCGCAGCTTCAATCATCAACGTCTCCTCGATCGCCGGCCTCCGCGGCTATGCCCAGATCGCCGGCTACACGGCCTCGAAATTCGGCGTCCGGGGCCTGACCAAAGCGGCCGCCCTGGACCTCGGCGACATGGGCATCCGCGTCAACTCGATCCACCCCGGCGTCATCGAAACCCCCATGACAGCCGGGATGGCGTTCGACTTCGGCCAGATGCCGGTGCACCGGATCGGCCAGCCCCGGGAGGTCGCTGATCTCGCCGTGTATCTGGCCGGGGATGAGTCGTCCTTCGTCACCGGCGCGGAGTTCGTGATCGACGGCGGCGATACCGCCGGGACGTCCATCCCGCCGCGCGACGATTCGCCCGACCATTAGCCACGGGGTCTCAGGGACAGAATGACAACGAATTCAGGCACTAAACTCGCGATCGTCGGGGCCGGGAGCGTCGGAACCTCCTTGGCGTACGCGGCCCTGATCCGCGGCTCGGCAAGCCACGTCGCGCTTTACGACATCAACGCCACCAAGGCGGACGCCGAGGTGCTGGACCTGGCTCACGGGACACAGTTCGCGGCTGCCGCGGCGACCGTCACCGGCGGCGGGGACATCACCGCGGTGGCGGGCGCCGACGTCGTGGTCATCACTGCCGGGGCCAAGCAGGCGCCGGGCCAGACCCGGCTGGACCTCGCCGGCACCAATGTCCGGATCCTTGAGACCCTCATGCCGCAACTGCTGGAGCATGCCCCGGATGCGGTATATGTCCTGGTCACCAACCCGTGCGATGTCCTGACCGTCGCGGCGCAAAAGATTTCCGGGCTGCCGACGCACCGTGTTTTCTCTTCAGGCACCGTCCTGGACACCTCACGGCTGCGCTGGCTCCTGGCAGGGCGGGCCGGGGTTGCGCTGACGAGTGTGCACGCCAGCATGGTGGGCGAGCACGGCGACACGGAATTTCCCATCTGGTCCGGCGCCACGATCGGCCCGGTCCCGATCCGCAACTGGAAAGTCGACGGCGAGGAAGTGTTCACGCCCGAATACCTCACCAGTGCCGCCCGCGAGGTGACCCAGGCCGCCTACAAGGTCATCGCCGGCAAGGGCGCGACCAACTACGCGATCGGACTCGCCGGAACCCGGATTGTGGAGGCCTTGCTGCGGGCGGAGAACTCCGTGCTTCCGGTTTCCACCGTGCTCGATGGCCCGTACGGCATTTCCGGTGTGGCACTCTCCCTCCCGAGCATCGTCGGTCACGGCGGCGTCAGCGCGGTGCTGGAGACCCCCATGGACGACGGCGAGCTCGCTTCCCTGCACCACTCGAAGGATACGCTGCGGAAGAGCCTGCTCGCGCTGGGGATCTGAGGCCCGGATTAACGCCATGGCGTTCTCCCGTGCCATGTGGTTCCCCGCAGCCACAACGCCCGGATCCCCGCATTGCACGGGCTCACCCCGGCCGATCTCGAAAACAGCACCGACCTGCCCTACGGCGCCGCCGAGCGCGGGGAATGGCTCCGGGCCGGAGGACAAGCCACACAGCTGGCGCAGAGCTGCTCGGGCAAACACGCCGCCATGGCCGTTACCTGCGTCATTAACGGGTGGCCGGCCCCGGTCGCGACGTCACCGAACTCATGCGGCTGGCGCCCGGGCTCCTGGCCAAGGATGGGTTTGAAGGGGTCCAGCTCGTGGGACTTCCGGACGGCCGTGCACTCGCGGTGAAGATTTCTGACAGCGGAGACCGGGCCCGCATGCCCGTCACCGTCCATGCACTGGCGGCGCCCGACGTCGACACCGCAGCCCCTGGCAGGCATCGCCGATTAGGCGGTCCCGGGCGGCGGCCACCCAGTCGGACTGCTGCAGGCCACCGACTTTCTCCGCGAGCCTGAGCCCTAGACGGCTCGACGGGAGGCTATCCCGCCGCCACGATCAGCCGCACACCGGCGGACCGCAGCGCGGTTTCGATCTCGCGGGGCGGGGCGGCATCCGTCACCAGGATATCGACAGCGTCGAACGCGGACAGCCGCGCCAGGGCTGACCGGCGCATTTTCTGTTGGGTGGCCACGACGACCACTGTTTCCGCGGCGTTCATCAGGGCGATTTTGGTGGAACGTTCCAGATCCCGTTCGATGTAGAAGGCTTCGTCATGGATCCCGCCGACGCCGATAAACGCCGTCGTGGCCCGCAGACCTTCGACGGCGCTGATGGTCATGGGCCCGGTGAAGGCCTGGCTGTCCCGCAGCAGTTCCCCGCCCAGGCAGATGGTCCGGGCCGAGTGCAGCTGGAGGCAGCGCTGCAGGGCAGGGGCCGAGTGCGTGATGATTGTTCCGCCGAAGGATGCGGGAAGTTCGTTGGCGATTTGGAAGGCGGTGGTGCCCGCGTCAAGAATCACGGCGTCCAGCGGCTTGATGAGGGGCAGGCATGCGCGGGCGATCCGCTTCTTGGCGTCGGCGTCGTCGCGCGCCCTGGCCGCAAAATCGGCGTTCTGGCCACCCGGACCCAACGCGCTCACCCCGCCGTGGACCACCCGCACCAGTCCGCGCTGGGACAATTCGCGGGTATCGCGCCGGACCGTCATATCGGACACGGAGAACGTCTCGGCCAGATCCATCGTCGAAATGAAGCCACGGCGTTCGAGCTCGGCGAGAATGGAGCGCTGACGCGGCGTGAGCGGTGCGTCGTCGGTGTGGTTTGTCGTCATGGGCTCGCTCCCTGTTCCATCGACCCATGTAAACGGCCGCGTTTGTTCCCAACCTACAGGCAGCCGTCTACAGGCGGTCACTTGCCGGGTGGTGCCGTCAGCGGTTTTCCGGGGCGACGTCGGTGTAGGAGCCGACGCGCACGGAGTTGGCCGCGCAGTCGCACCCGACATTGATGTCCAGGCTGACGGTGACGGTGTCGTGGCGCTCCACGTTGTTGATGACGATGGACTTGGTGATGGTCTGGGTAGCGCTCATGGTGCGTCCTTTCCGGAGCCTGCCGGCCCGGATTGTTGTGTGGATCCCTCCTTGCAGCCAAGGATGGGTTTTAGCCGGAGAGTAACTGCAGTGTGCCTTTGACCAGGATCGCGGCGGCCCCGGCGAAGGCCAGGATGATCACCGCTGTCCGGCCGACCCGCGGGGAGACTTTCCCGGCGAAGAGGCCGCCGGCGCCGATCCCGGCGGCCAGCCCGATTCCGCATGCCGCCCACTGCGCGGGCGACAGGTCCGGGACGGTGTGCTTGGCCAGCAGCGATGCCGTGCCGACACCGAAGAAGTACAGCTGGGCACTCGCGGCAAACCCAAGCTGCGGCCAGCGCGACGCGACGGCGTAGGCGGTGATCGCCGGGCCGCCCGCGCCGGACGTGACGTTCATGAAGCCCGAGACGGAGCCGGCCAGGACCGTCCCCCAGGTCCCTTGCAGCCACGCCGCCTTCTTGGCGGTCAGGCTCACGGTCAGTGCCACCGCGATCAACACGCCGATGACGATCGAGAGCACATCCGGGTGCGCCACGGACGCCACCCAGGCGCCGGGGATGATCGCCACGACGGCCGGCAGCATCAGCCGGAAGACCCGTTTGTACTCGACCAGCTTCAGGACCTGGACCAGGACCAGGAGGGCGGTGAGGGAGCCGAGCACGTTCACGATCAGCACGCCGTTGAACGGCCCCAGGATCAGGACCAGCAAGGGCGCCGCGACGAGGGCGAAGCCGACTCCGGTGAGCCGTTGCGTCGCGGTGCCCAGGAACGTGGCACCGCCGAGGGCGGCGAGTCCCCAAAGCTGTTCCGGTGTCATGTCAGCGTCTCCCCGTCCTCCTCCCGGACCGGCCTACGGACGCCAGGCGATGTATTTGGGTTCGGTGAACTCCTCGAGTCCCAGGGTGGACCCTTCGCGGCCCAGCCCGGACTGCTTCACCCCGCCCATGGGCGCGAACGCCACGGACGGCACTGCGTCGTTGACGCCGACGATGCCCGCTTCGAGGGCCTCGGCGACGCGCCAGCAGCGGGCCGCGTCGGTGGAGAAGACGTAGGCGGCCAGGCCCATCTCGGTGGCATTGGCGCGGTCGACCGCTTCCTCCTCGGTCGAGAACCGGAAGACGGCCGCTGCGGGGCCGAACACTTCTTCGGTGGCGAGCCGGGCCCCGTCCGGGACATCCGTCAGCAGCATCGGGCGCAGGAAGCTGCCGCCTTGCGGGACCTCGCGCGGGGTGGTGAGTTCCACGGCGCCGAGCGCCAGGGCCTCGTCCACCATCGCCTGCACGCCTTCGACGGCCTGGCGGTCGATCATCGGCCCCAGGTCGGCGGCGTCGGCGCTGGCGGAGCCGTCGGCCACGACCATCTTGTCCAGCCGGACGGCCAGGCGCGAGGTGAATTCCTCGAACACGCCGTCCTGGACCAGGAAGCGGTTGGCACCGACACAGGACTGGCCGGTGTTACGGGTCTTGGCCACAACGGCGGCCTCCACAGCGGCCTCCAGGTCGGCGTCGTCGAAGACTATGAACGGCGCGTCGCCGCCGAGTTCCAGCAGCGGCCGAATCACGCGTTCGGCTGCCTTCGCCATGATCTTCCGGCCCACCGGCGTGGACCCGGTGAAGGTCACCACCCGGACGGCGCGGTGTTCGAGCAAGGTGTTGGTGATCTCGCGGGACGGGCCATGGACCAGGTTCAGGACTCCCGGCGGGATCCCGGCGTCGGTGAAGCACCGGAACAGTTCGGTCGCGGCCAGCGGGGCGCGTTCGGAGACGCGGGCCACCACGGTGCACCCGGCCGCCAGTGCGGGGGCGATCTTGCGGGCCTGCAGCGAGCAGGGGAAGTTCCAGGAGGTCAGGGAGACCACGACGCCGGCGGCGGACCGGGTGGTGAGGTGGCGGCGGGCAGGATCTTCGGGTGAGAGGACCTGCCCTTCGGGCCGTCGGACTTCCTCGGCGAACCAGCGGATGTATTCGGCGGAGAAGTTCAGTTCCCCCACGGCTTCGGGCAGCCGCTTGCCGGCTTCGGCGGCAAGGATGGGAGCGATCGTGTCCCGGCGTTCCAGCAGCAGGGCCGCGGCGCGGAGCAGGATGTCCGAACGGACGCGCGCGGGTGTCTTGGACCACGACGGGAAGGCTGCGGCCGCGGCGTCGGCGGCATCGCCTGCGGTGCCGGCGTCACCCCAGCAGACGTTTCCGACTTCCTGGCCGGTGCCGGGGTTGGCGACGGGTTTGCGGTTGTTCAGCTGCAGCCACTCGCCGTTGATGAGGGTGGTTGCCTGATCGTTGAGTGCCTGATCGTTGAGTGCCTGATCGTTTAGGGGATCCAAGGGACCGGCCTTTCGTTGAAGTGTGTGGGGCGAGTGCGTGCAGTTATCCCTTGGTCGCGCCCGAGGTGATGCCGGCAACGAAGTAGCGCTGCAGGAAGATGTAGGCCAGAACAACGGGAAGAGATGCCAGGATGACGCCGGAGAACAGCAGCGGGTAATTGGTCTGGAACTCCCCCTGGAAGCTGAGGAGCGCCAGCGGGAGAGTCCTGTTTTCGGGCGACCGGACGAACAGAAGCGGATACAGCAGTTCGTTCCAGTGAATAACGAAAAGGAAGATGCCTGCGGCCGCGAGGGACGGCGTGGACAGCGGCATCACGATCGAGCTGTAGGTCTTCCACGGGCCGGTACCGTCAATCGACGAGGCCTCATAGAGCTCCCGGGGCAGGGTCCGCATGAAGCCGCCGAGGATGAACACCGCGATCGGCAAGGTCGAAACGACGTTGGCCAGGATGAGGCCGACGAGGTTGTCCAAAAGCCCGAGGCGGCCGAAGAGCACATAGAGGGGCACCATGTTGGCCTGTGCGGGGATGGCCATACCCAAAACCAGGAATCCGAATATTGCGGCTGACCAGAATCCCCTGATCCGCGCCACGGCGTAGCCGGCGAGGCTGGCCAGGAACAACGTCAAAGGCACGGAGACCAGGGTGACGATGGCGCTGTTCATGAACGACCGGCCCATGTTCTGGCCGCTGATCACTTCAGCAAAGTTGCCGGGGGCCAGGGATTGCGGGAGGCTGAAGGGTCCTGCGAAGAGCTCCGGAGTGGTCTTGAAACTGCCGAAGATGACCACGGTCAGTGGGACAAGAATGATGACGGTATAAATGGCGAGGATACCGCGGCGTGATATTGAGCCGAGCATAAGGCTATTCCCCCTTCGTGGTAAGGCGTAGTAGACGCCGCTGGAGCCACGTGACGAACGCGATCATGGCCATGAAGATGATCGACTGGGCAGCGGCATAGCCGAAGTCGGAATTGGCGAAAGTGCTGTAAATCCGGGTTGAGAGGATGTCCAGGGACTGCTTCGGGGGGTTGCCCGCGATACCGAGGATCAAATCAAAGGCCTTGAACGATTGAATCGTGGTGTACGCGACCACAATCGCGGTGGCCGGGGCCACGAACGGCCAGGTGATCGTCTTGAACCGCTCCCACTTGTTGGCGCCGTCCATTTCCGCGGCCTCGTACAGTTCCCTCGGGATGGCCTGAAGGCCCGCGACATAAACCACCATCATCTGTCCGGCGTGGAACCAGACCTGAGTCACGGCCACCCAGTAGAGCGCCTGCGCGTTGTCGCCCAGGTAGGACCCCTGCAGCCCTTCCAGTCCGACGGCTGCCAAAACGGAGTTCGCCAGCCCGAAGTTCGGGTCATAGATGAACTTCCAGATGAACGCCACCGAAACTGAGGACAGGATCGTCGGGAAGAAGAAGATTGCCCTCAACGCGACGCTGCTCCGGGAGTTCTTCGTCAGGAGCAGCGCGAGCATCAGCGAGAAGGCGGTCTGCGCAATCACCACGACCAGCATGAACTTCAGGTTGTTCGACATTGCGTTGGCGAACAGCGAATCATTGGTGAAGGCACGAACGAAGTTGTCCAGGCCCACGTAGTTGAAGGTTGCGGAGAACCCGTTCCAGTCAGTCAGTGCGTACTGGAAGGCCTGCAGGGTCGGCAGCACCAGGAAGAACATGATGATGACGACCGCCGGCAGCGGAAACAGGTAAAGGACCGGGTTGACCCGGGTCGGCGACCGGCGCTTGCCGTTGCTGCCCGTGGGTTGAGGAGGGGACTTGTCCGCCTTGGCTACCGAGGCGGGCCCGCCGATATTGACGCTCATACCCGTTCGTCAACGATCTTCTGAGCTGCTTCAGCCGCCTGCTGGGGGGACGTGCCGGAAATGACGGCAGTCGCGGTGGCTTCCACAGCGTTCCGGACATCAAGGCTCTTGAACTGGAAGCGGGGCGCCAGGGCGGTCTTCTTCTCCAGCCAGGGACTCATCCGCTCCAGATCAGGATTGGTGTATTTCACACCCGACACTGCGACGTGCTGCGCCGTTCCGTTGGCGTAGTAGGAGGCGTTCTCCGGGGTGGACAGGAAGTCCACCCAGGCCATCGCGGCCGGCTGGACGTCGCTGGCGGAGTTGACGCCCAGGATGAAGGTCGCGTTGTAGACGCCTTCAAATTTGGGCGTCCCGGAGGTAGTCGTCTGGGGAAAGACGAGGTCCATGGGGAACGCCGCGCCGAGGTTACGGACTGCTGCGATGTGGTAGGAACCGGTCGCGAGCATTGCCGCCTGCTGCTGGGCGAAGAAGTTCTGCGCGGGTTCGACGGCGGTGCCGGTGGCATTCGGCTGGAAGTACGGGATCAGTTCACGGTACTGCTCGAGCATCCTGATGAACCAGTCGTCAGTAAGCTTGAGCTTTCCCTGCTCGATCTGTGTTCCCACATCAACGACGGGTGCGTTGTTGACGACCATGCAGTTCCAAAGCTGCCCGCCGTTTCCGACATCACCGCCGGGCCAGGAGATGGGTATGACCCCGGAGGATTTGAGCGCATCGCAAGTGCCGAGGAACTCGTCCCAGCTCTGTGGCGTGAGGTTGGCCCCGGCCTTGTCGAACAGGTCCAGGTTTGCCAGGGGCATCGGGAAGACCACCTGATAGGGCAGGCCTACAACCTTGTCCCCGTTTTTTCCTGCAGCCAGCAGCTCGTCCGTGTACTGGGAGGCAGCCTTCGTGGACGTCAGGTCCGTGTAGATGCCGGCCTCGTTGAAGTTCTGGAACTGCGAACCCCGGAAGGTGGCGAAAGCGTCGCCGATTGCCGCCCCGCGGACTTTCTGCAAACCCTGCGCGTTGTAGTCGTTCGACGTGGAAATGTCCTGCGTGATGGTGGTCCCCGGGTTCGCCGCCATGAACTTCTTGATGAGCTCGTCGAAAACGACCTTGTCCTCGCCGCGCCAGTGGGCGAAGGAAACCTCACCGGTAACCGCTCCGGTGGACGGACCGGAGGCCCCTGCTGCCGGGACGGCGGCCCCTCCGCCGGGCCCTGCGCATGCGGCTGCGGCTGCACCGAGACCGGCAAGCCCGAACAAGCCGAGTGCACTTCTGCGTGAAATATGGCTCACGATAATCTCCTCATTGAGTACTGCTAGTGCTGGTGTTGGTTAATCGTTGCGATGTCACCACGCGGTGACGGGGATTTCCAAAATTCCGGGCCTGCCGGGCCGATCATCAGGACGCGGCGCTTGCTGTTCTACTGGCTCAGGCGGTGGTCCGCTGCGCCGAAACCACCTCATCCACGACTTCGCAGAGACGGCTCAGCCGTTGAACGGCGTCCGTTTCCAGCGACTGGATGACATCCTCGGAGCCAATGCATGAGAGCCACACGGCGCGGCCGGCGAGGAAACCGCTGGCACCTTCAAGGCAGGCCCAGCGTACGGCAGTCGGAAAAATGTCTTCGGGGACACCCGAGGAGAGGACTACCCAAGGGCCGTCCACGGCGCGGGTGATTTCGGCACATGCGGCGCGGACCTCGGATTCGGAGGCCTGGCCGTGGAAGGGAATTTCGGCCTTGTACAGATCAGCGCCGAGCGAGCCCAGTTCTTTTGCGGCCTCGATGACTCCCTTGTCCCAGTCGAACTCGCCACCGTTGAGCGGCTTGCGGGAGAGCGGTTCGATGATGCTGATGAGTCCTGCGGCGCGGCACTGCTCCACAAATTCCTTAACCATGGCGACCCGGCCTTCGGCAGGCTCGTCCGGACGGTAGAGGACGAGGAGCTTGAGCGCTTTGACTCCCAAGGCGGCGTACTTGTGGGGCTCGACGGCGCGGTCGATGGTGACTTTCCCGACCAGCTCACCGTGCGCTGACTCGAAGTAGTCGGCCGAGGCGATCAGTCCGCAGTCCTCCGCTACGACGCCGGCTTCGATGGCCTGATCCAGCGCGAACTGCTTGTCGATCAGGATCGCGGAGGCATAGGGGGTGAGGATACGGGCTGCGTTCAGCTTGAAGCTGGTCAGGTCGGCGTCGGTGACCGACTCGTCCTGGTGTTCGGCGAACATGTTGCGCATGGCTTCACGCTGGTCGACGGCAAGCATCGCGAAGGCGCCGGAAGGGCGCTGGAGGGGGGAAAGATCGGTGGGTGACATGACTGATTCCTTCGGTTAGACGTTTTGGGTGAAAGCTGAAGAGACGGTGAGGTCCAGCCGGGGGATCCTGGACCGGCCATCAAGGCCCTCGCAGGACGTGGTGGCCACGCGGCCCGCCACGGCGGCAGCGTCGACCAGATCCAGACCGGCCGATACTGCCGCGAGGAGGGCGCCATGGTAAACGTCCCCGGCGCCCAGGGTGGAGACGATATTTGCTGTGGTCGGCGGGACGTGGACCGCACTTCCGGTTCCCGTGTGTACCCAGGAACCCTGGGATCCTGCCGTCGCCACGACGCGTGAGGCGCCTTCGTCGATGGCTCGCTGCAACAATGCCGTTTCGTCAAGGTCCGCCCCGTACCGTGCCGACAACTGCTCGATCGTCGGTACGTAGAGACCGACTCCGGCGGGGTGGAATCCCGGAATGGGGTTGCCGGCATCGACGCTCAGGTTGAGGTCCCTGAATGCGGAGACGGCACCCCAGCCAAGATGGTCGACGTGGACCCATGCGGCGGCCTGCACCGCATCACGGAATATTCCGCTCGCCGGGAACCGCACGGGCGGCACGGGCCTGGTGACGATCGCCCGGCTCTGACTCCCGCGGCTGACGACAATGACGCTTGCGCCCGTCCGAACACTGTTGTCGCGGATAACGGCGCTGGTGTCAACGCCTTCCGCCGTGAGCCCGCTGATGACGCGCTCTCCCTCTTCGTCGTCGCCGACGATGCCGGCGAAGGCGGTGCGTGCGCCGAGTCTGGCTGCTGCCACTGCCGCTGTTGCCGCCGGTCCGCCGCCGGCGGTTTCAAAGGCTTCCGCGATCGTGCGGCTGTCAGCGGAGGGGTATTCCGATACCAGCGCAATCGAGTCCAGAGTTGCGCAGCCCACGAACAGCAGGGTCCCGCTTGATCTTGATGACGTATCGGACACAGTCCACCTCGTTGTAGATATCGACTAATACTGATGAAATATACACAGACCATGTTGGAAAGACAACAGTTTCTGTATAGTCCTTCCTAGAAGTACTTCAGGCGTACCTCACCTCAACGTAGAGAAAACGGAGCATCTCATGTCAGCAGCGAGCACCGGAGAATCAGTTCGGACAGTCCGATACGGCCTGATTGGAGCCGGACATATGGCGAGGGAGCATGTCCGGAACCTGGCACTTATCCCGGGGAGCCAGATCGTGGCCATGTCCGACCCGCAGCAGTCATCCTTGGACAAGACGCGTGACCAGATCGGTTACGACGTGGAGACCTTCACCAGCCACAACGAGTTGCTGGCGCAGGCAAGCCTGGATGCGCTCATCATCGCCAGCCCCAATGACACGCACATGGCGATCCTCAAGGACATCTTCAGCAGCGGCAAGGAACTGGCCGTGCTGGTCGAGAAGCCCGTCTGCACCACCGAGGAGGATGCGGCCGAACTGGAAAGCCTCGCTGCGGCCTACTCCGCCCCTGTCTGGGTCGCGATGGAGTACCGCTATATGCCTCCAGTTCAGGAGCTCATCCAGGCAGTGCACACGGGTCGGCTCGGTAAGCCCGTGATGCTCTCCATCACCGAACACCGGTTCCCGTTCCTGGAGAAGGTCGGCGACTGGAACCGCTTCAATGAGCGGACCGGCGGCACTCTGGTCGAGAAGTGCTGCCACTTCTTCGACCTGATGCGCCTCATCCTGCAGGACGAACCCACGCGTATTTACGCTAGCGGCGGCAGCGATGTGAACCATCTGGACGAGACCTACCAGGGACGGACGCCGGACATCATCGACAACGCCTTCGTCATCGTCGATTTCCAGAGCGGAAAGAGGGCCATGCTGGACCTCTCCATGTTCGCCGAAGGCTCCAAGTTCCAGGAGCGGATTTCGATCATCGGAGATGAGGCAAAGATTGAATGCCTCATTCCGGTTGCCGCAAGCCACTGGATCGAGGGCGACGAGCACGAAGCGGTGGTCGAATTCAGCCCCCGGTCACCGCTGGGACCCGAAAGCCACGAAGTACCGGTGGATGAAGCCGTCCTGGCCGCCGGCGCACACCATGGTTCGACGTATTACGAGCACCTGGGATTCCGCAAGGCCATCCTGGGAGAAGGCCCCGTGGAAGTTACCGTCGCGGACGGCATCCGGTCGGTGCGGATGGGCCTGGCCGCCGAGCGGTCCATCGTGGAGGGCCGCCCCATCGAGCTTGCGGGCCTCAAGGCAACTGTAGGGAGCTGACCGCAGGATCCGGTCGTCAAGGTCAAGGTTCGGGCAGCACAGAGAGGCTGCCCGAACCTTGACACACACCAACAGGTCGCGCTTTTGGCCGGCCACCTCCTCCGCTGTCATCTTCGCGGGCTCCGTGGCGTCAAGGTTTATGGACGGCTTATGAAGCCACAATCACTTGAACTGACGCTGATTCCAGGGCCTCCGCGATCTCGGGCGGCGGAAGAGCGTCCGTGACCAGAATGTCGACGTCGTTGAACGGCGTCAGCCGTGCCAATGCCGAACGCTGCATTTTCTGGTGGGTAGCCACGACGACGACGCGCTCTGCGGCAGCCATCAGGGCCAGCTTGGTGGCTCGCTCCAGGTCGCGTTCGATGTAGAAAGCCCCATCGTGTATTCCACTCACGCCAATGAAAGCGGTCCGTACCCGCAGGCCCTCTATCGCGGAGGTCGTCATTGGCCCGGTAAATGCCTGGCTATCGATCAGGAGCTCACCGCCAAGGCAAATGGTCCGGGCGGCCGTCAACTGCATGCAGCGCTGGATGGTGGGAACGGAATGCGTGATTATGGTCCCGGCGAACGAGAAGGGCAGCTCCCGGGCAATTTGAAATGTGGTGGTGCCCGCGTCCAGGATTATGGCGTCCTGGTTGTCAATCAGGGACAGGCAGGTTTCGGCGACTTTCTGCTTGGCGTCCGCATCAGCCCTCACCCTGGCGGCGAAGTCCGCGGTCTGACCTGGAATCGCTGTTCCGCTGACGCCCCCATGAACGACGCGAACAAGCCCCCGGCTGGCCAGGCCCCTGGTATCTCGTCGTATGGTCATGTCAGAGACTGAAAACGTCTCGGCCAGCTCTGTAGTGGAGACAAAGCCACGTCTCTCCAGTTGATCCAGGATGGCGGTCTGGCGTGGTGTCAGTCGGACAGCGCTACTAGAACCCATGAGCCATCATCCTCACGCCCTGATCCGGCAGGCGAATGAATCCCGGATCGCCAACTTGCCCGTTTATCGTCATTGACATCATTGCTCCCGCTTTCCTCCCGGCCGTGGACGGCGATCCACAGGAATTATCCCACGGGCATATGTTATCAAATTAACACTAAGTGTCGAAAAACCATCATAACGTAGGGACTTTGCGCTGATCCGGCCGTCTTGGTCACGCCACTGCACTCCCATTGCCGGGCGGTGGGGGAGAGTGTTTTGATGGCGGCTATACATCACTCCGGCGCCCACGCCGGCGCGCCAGGTCCGGCTGCAGACACGGCTGGAATAATTCTGTCTGGATTTCAACATTTTGTGGTCGATTTCACTCATTTAGCGTTATGATCGGAACAGTCGCTGCCTAGTGGCTGCACCAGGACGAGAGGAAACAACATGACGTGGCTGAACAGTGCCGCTCACGCGCGATGGCTCGAGGTCGAAACCGATCGGCTGATTAACTTCGCCGCAGCATCGAAAGTGCCGACCGGATTCGGCTGGCTCGACAACAACGGTGCAGTATTCACCGACAAGCCGACCCATCTCTGGATCACCGCGCGTATGGTTCACAGCTTCTCCGTCGCCGCCTTGATGGGACGTCCTGGTGCCGGGACACTTGTGGACCATGGCATTGCCGCGCTCAACGGCGTCTTCCACGATGACGAATTCGGCGGTTGGTACGCCGAGGTCGATGCGAACGGGGCGGTGAACGACACCAAATCGGGTTACCAGCACTCGTTCGTCCTCCTCGCTGCAGCCAGCGCCGTTGCGGCGGGGCGTCCCGGAGCCCGGGAACTGCTCGACAAGGCGCTGCAGATAGCAGACTCGAAGTTCTGGGACCACGAAGCCGGAATGTGCTTCGACTCGTGGAATCGTGACTTCTCGGAGACCGAGGCCTACCGGGGCGGGAACGCCAGCATGCACTCCGTCGAGGCTTATCTCATCGTCGCCGATGTGACCGGGGAAAACCGTTGGCTCGAACGCGCCCTCCACATCGCTGAGGTGCTGATTCACAAATTTGCAAAGAATAACAACTACCGGGTCTTCGAGCACTTTGACCCGGAGTGGAACCCGATGCCGGAGTACAACACCGATGACCGGGCCAGCCAGTTCAGAGCGTACGGCGGAACCCCCGGCCACTGGGTCGAATGGGCCCGGCTGCTCCTCCACGTCCGCGCCGGTCTCGAAGCCCGCGGGATGGACGCCCCGGCCTGGTTGCTTGAAGATTCACAAGGCTTATTCGACGCCGCCATCCGCGACGCCTGGGAGCCGGACGGTCATCCCGGATTCGTCTATACAGTCGACTGGGAAGGCAAGCCCGTTGTCACGACCCGCATTCGCTGGGTTCCCGCCGAGGCCATCGGGGGTGCGGCAGCCCTCTATCGAGTCACCGGCGATAAGAAGTATGCAGACTGGTACGAGCGGATCTGGGACCACGCCCGCGACTGGTTCATCGATTACGAGCTGGGATCCTGGAAGCAGGAGCTCGACGAGAACGGCGTCGTCACCTCGACCGTCTGGTCCGGCAAGGCCGACATTTATCACCTCTGGCACTGCCTGGTCGTCCCCCGCCTTCCGTTGGCGCCAGGGCTTGCCCCGGCACTGGCCGCAGGCCTGCTGGACGCGCATCTGTATGCAGACAAGCAAGACATGGTGCCCGTCGCCGGCTGAGATCGACGTCCCGCGGAGGCCCCGGCTCGGGCTTCTGCGGGACCTGGTCAGCCGGAGGACAGGCGCCTTACGGCTACGGGTCGGCGTGATCCCCCGTTCTGAGTCCTGCGCGGCCGCGTAACGCAACGTCCCCGCAACCCCGGGCCCCGGCGGTTCGCATATGCTCAAGCAAGCACGCCCGAACGGGCTCAATGCTTGCTCATTCTGGCTCAATGACGAACCACCCGGGAGAGAACCTCATGACCAACTGGCGGATCAGGGATTTCCATTCGGCCGATCTGGACGGCATCCTGCACCTTTGGGAAACGCTCAAGGCCACGAACGTCGAGCCGGTCTACGCGCTCTCCGAGGTCCTCGCATCCTGCGAAAAGGACCATGCCGTCGTCGCCGTTCTCGGCGATCAGGTGATCGGTGCTGCGGTCGGGCGTGCCGCCCACGATCAGGGCTGGATCGTTTTCCTCGCCACCCTGCCGGAGTTCCGGGGCCGTGGAATCGGCTCCTCGCTGCTGGCCGCCGTCGAGAACCGGATGGCTCCGCACGGGCTGAACAAGCTCTCGGCGCTGATGCCGGACTCCGAGACGCGGGTGGAGGCGTTCCTGAGCCGCGGCTTTGTCCTGAAAAAGAACCTGCGCTATTTTGAACGGAAAATCCCGGTCCAGCGTCAGGAACTCGAGCCCCTCAGCCTGCTTGGCGGCCGCATTCTGGCCCGCAACCTCTGGGAAAACGTGGCCGGGATGCGCAATGAGAAGGAACTGCTGGAGCGCCGCCTTGTCCTTCCGCTCGCCGAGGCCGACCTCGCTGACGAATACGGCGTGGTGCCGCCGCGCGCCGTCGTCCTCTTCGGCCCGCCCGGGACGGGCAAGACCACCTTCGCCAAGGCCATCGCATCCCGGCTGGAATGGCCTTTCGTGGAAGTCTTTCCCTCCCGGCTCGCCGCCGATCCGAAGGGCCTCGCCGGGGCGCTGCGTGAAACCTTCCTGGAGATCGCCGAGCTCGAGCACGCCGTCGTCTTCATCGACGAGGTCGAGGAAATCGCTTCCCAGCGCTCGGGCGAACCGCCCTCACCGCTGCAGGGCGTGACCAACGAGCTCCTGAAGATCATCCCCGCCTTCCGCGACCAGCCCGGCCGGTTGCTGGTCTGCGCCACCAACTTCATCCGCGCCCTGGATTCGGCATTTCTGCGCCACGGCCGGTTCGATTACGTCATCCCGATCGGGTTGCCGGACCGGCAGGCCCGCGAGGCGATGTGGCAGCGCTTCATCCCGGCCACGGTGGTGGACGACGTCGACGTCGAGCAACTCGTCGATCGCACCGAAGGGTTTTCCCCGGCCGACATCGAATACGCCGCCCGGAGCGCCTCCCAGCGGGCGTTGGAAAAGGCCGTGTACGACGACGGCGGCCTCGCCTCCGGCGGCAGCACCTCCGTCCGGGAGTCCGTCCGCAAGGGCCCCGCGACGCAGGACTACCTTGACGCGATCCGGGAAACGCGGACGACCGTCAGCGAAGAGGTCCAGCAGCAGTTCCTGGAGGACATCGACGCCCTCGGACGGGTCTAGACACAGCAACGCGGGGTCACTTTTCGCCCATGTTCCGCGCCGGGACCGGCAAGATGTGACCCCGCGTTGTTATTCCCCGGGCTCGTAGGAGAGGTTCTCGTAGTCGGTGTCGTCCGCTTCGTCCAGCAGGTCGTCCAGCTCCTCCAGGAGCCACGGGTTGATGCGGGCCAGGATCTTGCGGGTCTCCTCCACCGGGACCGCGGCATAGAGCACCGGGCGGGCCTCGTTGTAGCGGGTCACCGGGGGTTTGTCCGGCCACTTCTCGGCCAACGCCTTCACCCGTTCAGGCAGTGAATTGTGGGCGTTGTCGGCGATCTTGACCAAGGTGGCGTCGTGGTCTTCGGCAATGTAGCGGATGCCCGCCTGGTAGTCATCCGGGTTCTCGTGCAGGCGCTTTGTGACGCGTTCGATGATGTCCGCGGCCCGCTCCGAGACACCCATGTCCAGCAGCGCCTGCCGCGTCATCGGAGTATCCTCGGCGATGTCGTGCAGGTAGCCGGCGATCCGGATGTCGTCGTCGAAATCCGCCAGCGCATCGCCGACGGCGAGGACGTGGTCGCGGTAGGGCCGTTTGAGCTTGTCCTTCTGGCGGTTGTGGGCCACCTCGGCCAGGACTTTGGCGGTCTCGACGGTAAAGCGGTGCTGAGGGAGTGCGGGATCTGACATGGATCCAGCCTACGCGCCGCTACCGCTCATACCCGGCCATACCCATGGCTCCCTCGGCAGCGCTGCGGGGTCAAAGGCCGCCACCGCGCGGTCCAGCGGACCGGCCGGCAGGCCCAGGGACGCCAGCAGCGCGTCCCGCACCCCGTCCGCCGAAACGCCGGCGCGCGAAAGATCCGCGAGCGTGACCGCACCGTCCCGCTTGGCAAGCCGGGCGCCGTCGTCGTTCAGCACCAGCGGCACATGCGCATATTCCGGAACGGGAAGTCCCAGCAGCGACCCGAGGTAGGCCTGCCGGGGTGTGGAGGGCAGCAGATCGTCGCCGCGGACCACCTGGTCGATGCCCTGCGCCGCGTCGTCAACGACCACGGCGAGGTTGTAGGCCGTCACGCCGTCATTGCGGCGGAGCACGAAGTCGTCGACGACGCCGGTATAACTGCCATGCACGAGATCCTGCACTGTCGCCTCGGCCACCGCTGAGCGGAGCCGGATCGCGGCCGGCCGGGCGGCACGTCTGGCCTCAAGCTCAGCGCCGCCGAGCGCCCGGCACGTGCCCGGATAAGCGCCCTGCGGGGCATGCGGGGCGGACGGGGCCTCCTGGATTTCGCGGCGGGTGCAGAAGCACTCGTACGTCAGGCCGGCAGCGCTCAGCCGCTCGATCGCGTTCTGGTAGAGCGGCTCGCGGTCCGTCTGGCGCACGACGCCGCCGTCCCACGTCACGCCGATCGCCGCCAGATCGCGCAGTTGCTCCGCTTCGGCGCCCGCCCGGGCCCGGTCGAGGTCTTCCACGCGCATCAGGAATCGGCGTCCCGTGGACCGGGCGAAGAGCCAGGCCAGCAGCGCGGTCCTGAGGTTGCCTACGTGCAGTTCGCCGGAGGGGCTGGGGGCGAAACGGCCGGCAGAGGTCATGGCACCAGCCTATGCCGAACGGAGCGGCAGCATCGCGGGGTCACTTCCGGCCCATGTTGCGCCCCGGGACCGGCAAGTAGTGACCCCGCGTTGGTATGTGGGTGGGGCGTTGGCTGGGGCAGCACAAGAGCCCCTCAGCTACCGATGACTGCGGAAATCCGGCGTCGGTGGCTCAGGGGCTCTTGTCGCGTGTGCGGACAGACGATGCGTGAACAAGAGTCGATCTGCGGCAGCTTCCTTGCGGGGAGCCTGGTCCAGGGTCCGGGTGGTGTGCCGGTCTGCCTGTAGCCTGTGGGAATCCGGCGGTAGCCTGCATTCCTTCGTTGTCATCATTTGAGCAGAACTCCTACAGTTGGTGCAACGGGCACTGCCGACTATGGTCAATATGATCAATGCAGCCCGTATCAACGAACAGGAAGTGGTCATATTGCAGCAACTCGATGCGACCGACCGCAGAATCCTCGCCGCACTTGATGAGGACGCCCGGGCGCCGATCATGGTGCTGGCCCAGAAGCTGGGCCTCGCCCGCGGCACCGTCCAGTCGCGCCTGGAGCGAATGACATCGTCGGGGGCTCTCCGGCCGAACAGCAGCCGCGTGGTGCCCGCCGCCCTGGGCCGGGGCGTGGCCGCATCGGTGAGTGCCGAACTGGACCAGAGCCACCTGAACGAGGCCATCGAAGCCCTGCGGAACATCCCGGAGGTGCTCGAATGCCATGCCCCGGCGGGCGACACTGACCTGTTGATCCGCGTGGTGGCCAGCAGCCCCGATGATCTTTACCGGGTGTCCGAGGAAATCCGCCTGTGCCCGGGGATCGTGCGGACCTCCACCAGCATGTTCCTGCGTGAGGTCATCCCCTACCGGACTACGGGACTGCTGGGCGCCTGACGCTGCATGGGTTTTCCGGCCCGGACTCCCCCGCCTCAGACCGGCGGTCCGGCATTGGCTTTCAGGTTCTTCATCACGAGAGTCGAAGTCAGGCGTTCGACGCCGGGCAGGGACGTCAGTTCGCTGTCGTAGAAGCGCTGGTACGCCGGAAGATCCTCGGCGATGACTTTAAGCAGATAGTCCGGCGATCCAAAGAGCCGCTGGGCCTCCACGATGTTCGGGTTGTCCGCCACGCGGCTCTCGAAGATCTCCATGGTGGGCCGGTCCACCTGACGCAGCGTGACGAAAACTATTGCCTCGAATCCCAGCCCGACGGCGGCGGGATCGATGTCCGCCCGGTAGCCGCGAATCACGCCGGTAGCTTCCAGATCCCGCAGCCTGCGGTGACAGGGTGCGACGGTCAGCCCGACCTTGGCGGCCAGGGCGGTGGCGGTCATCCGCCCGTCGCTTCGGAGGTAACGCAAAATACTTCTATCAATATGGTCAATCACGCAACTATTTTACAGATTGACCCTGATTTTGAGGTAAATCGGGGAACACTTCCGGGCCGGAATTGCCTAGAGTTTTCCCTGAGCCCGGACCGGGCGTCGAAGCCTTGGAGCCCGCCATGAACCCTCAGCTGTACTTCGCCTTCCTGGTAGTTGCCGTCGCCCTGGCGTGCACCCCCGGCGTCGACTGGGCCTATTCAATCGCGGCCGGGCTGCGGCAACGCAGCTTTGCCCCCGCTGTCGCGGGGCTCTGCGGCGGCTACGTCGTCCACACGGCGCTGATGGTCCTCGGGCTGGCAGCCCTGCTGACCGGCGCGCCCGGAGTCCTCGGCTGGCTCACCGCGGCCGGCGCCCTGTATTTGTTGTGGCTCGGCTTCAGTACCGTGCGCTCCTGGCGCGGCGCCAGCTTCGACGCCGGGTCCGGCGGCCTCCCGGGAACGGCCCCGGCCAGCCAGGTGCGGGTTTTCCTGCAGGGCATAGGCATCAGCGGGATCAACCCGAAGGGCCTGCTGTTCTTCGTAGCCCTCGTGCCCCAGTTTGTCAGCCCGGACGCTGCCCTTCCGGTTCCCGTCCAGTCCGGCCTGCTGGGCCTGACGTTTGTCCTGCTCGCCGCGGTCATCTACAGCTGTGTGGCGTTGCTCGCCCGGAAGCTGCTCCAGTCCAGGCCCGGCGCGGCACGCCGGGTCACGCTCGCCAGCGGGATTATCATGCTGCTACTGGGGGCCGTGCTCCTCGCGGAGCAACTTGTTCCCGCCCTTGCCTATGCCGCCGGGATGCACGGCTGACGCTAGCTGCGCGGCATGAACCACTCTGTGAACGACGAGGCGCGCCCGTCACCCGTGAGCTGGACGACCCACAGGTTGTCATAGTTGCGGCCGGTTCCGGCATAGCTGGTGAGTCCCTGGACAAAGGCCCTCCCGCCGTCGACGCCCAGCAGTTTCCACTCGAATGTCCAGTCGTCGGGCTCATCAGGCGCGGCCAGCCAGTGCTCCACGATCTGCTCCCGGCCCCGCCACGGTTCGGGCTCGTTGGGGCTCGTGGCATAGACAGCATCCGGGGTGAACAGGGCGCGGATATCGTCCGGATCGTTGGACCGCCAGGCCATAATGTAGTGCTGCATCCAGCGTTCCGCTGCGTCCTTCATGCCTTGGTTTTACCCCCGGCAGGGTTGTCCGGCAAGAGTACCCTCTACGTGTCTTTGCCGGCTGCACGGACGTCAGCGCTCGTCTGTCCGGCGGTATTCCCGATCCCACCATTCATGCAGTTCCGCATCTTTGCGGACGTTCTCCACGGCCTTCTGCGGCACCGATTCCCGGTGCTGCCACTCCCTTGGGTTCAGCGTCTGCAGCCCGGCGTCGAGCAAGAGCAGGGTGCTTTCCGTCAGGGCTTCGCCACGTAGCGAAAAATCGGTTCTCCGGCGGCGCAGGACTTCCTGCAGGGCGGCCCGGGCCGCCCTGTATTCCCCGAGCCTGCGCAGCGACCGGGCACGCACGAGCAGCAGCGCCGCCGAGAGATCGTCACCGTTGAGCAGGCCTTCCGTGTCGTCGGCCACCTCGGCGTCCCGGCCCAGCGCGGCTGCGAGCGAACAATGCGCCAGCGCCATGGGCAACGACGGCGGTAATCCCGTCAGCGTTCTCAGTGCGTCCTCCGTCCGGCCGGCTTCCCGCAACGAGTGGGACAGGGCAAGAAATATGGCCTCGTCGCCGAAGTAAACCGGAACTTCGATCCGCTCGGCGACAGACACCCGGGTGACGACGCCGGAAAGGTACTCCGCGGCGTAGCGGTGGGCGTCGTCGTCGTTCCGGATGGAGAGTCCGCGCGTCAGCAGTTCGGACGCGCGTAAATGCTCTTCGTGGCTGTGGGCCAGCAGGCCGGCCATCACGTAGCAGAGTCCGGCCCAGCCCGGGAAGTCGCGCGCCAGCGCAAGCATCCGGTCCGGTTCGGTGCTGCGGAAAATGACGGCGTGCGCTGATTTGGCGGCCTTTCCCGGCATGCGTCCGGCTACTCTCCCAAGCCTGGGCGGGCCGCCCTCGGCGAACAGTGCGCCCCGGGTCCGCCCGGCCAGGACATCCAGGACCAGGCCGCTTACCCCGTCGGCGGCATCGCGCACGGGCGTCCGCACCACCGCCTTCCGGAAGGGCGTCAGGTCGCGTAGGTCACGGTACAGGACCCGGGGTTCTGGCTGGAATTCAGGCCCGGAGCTCATCTCTCCATGCTAAGCGCTGATGGAGTTCCTGAGCCAAGCTTCCTGGCAGCATCAGGCGGGTGCGGCCACCCAGAGTCCGATCACCCACGTGCTTGCGGCCAGGCAGGCGAGTCCGAACTCGGCGATAATGCCGAGTCCGGTGGCTTTCAGCGCGGCCCAGCTGGAAGTCAGGGCCTTGCCCAGGGCACGGGTGCGCCAGAGTTCGCTCAGCAGGAGTCCCGCCGCGAACCCCACGAACAGCCCCACGACCGGGAGCAGAAACATGCCGGCCACTCCCAGGATCAGCCCGGCAATAACGGAGCGGCCGGGGATGCTGTGCTGTTTGAGCTTCCGGCCGGTGAGGATCGCGCCGGCGGCCATGCCGGCCAGAACGAAAACCAGGCCGATGCCAAACACCACCCAGCCGGTGATTCCGGCGCCTCCCCATAGCGCCCATGCCAGCAGGCTCAGCCCGATCAGGATGCTCCCCGGGAGGACGGGGATGACGGTTCCGGCCACTCCCACAACAATGGCCACGCCGCACAGCACCGTGACGGCGGTTTCGGGATTCATGATCCCAGTCTAAGACCGCCGCCCGGCCCGCACCGTACGCCCCGGTTTGGACCAGTTACGCGGACGCGCACGTCCTGGCCAGCAGCGAGCAGGCTTTTTTCAGGTCCTCTTCCGCCTCGAAGAGGGAGAGCCGGCGGCAACGTACCGCCTGGACCAGGCCGGTGACCGTCAACAGCAGGACCCTGGACACGACGGCGTCGCCGCCAGCCGCGGTGACCGCCTTTTCGGCCGCGGCGTCAATCTCGCGGAGCAGCTTCGTGGTGTCCGTGTCCTTGACGTAGACAGCGCGGTTCAGGCACTGCTCGACGGCGGGCTGCATGAGGCGCATATGGAAGATTTCCATGGCGACCCCGGTGAGCGCATGGGCCGGTGCCTTCCCCTCGGCGGAAAGGCTGCCTTCGAGAAGGTCCGCGAGCTGTTTACGGTAGAGGGCCAGCATGAGCTGGGTGCTGGAAGGAAAATACCGGTAGAGGGTTCCCAGCGGAACATCCGCCTTGGCCGCCACGTCGGAAAGGACCACCGAGTCGAGCCCCTTACGGGCGGCTCCCGCGGCAACTTCGAGGATTCGCAGGTAGCGCAGTCGCTGGCGCGGAAGCGTGGGGGCGGGGGCCATCGGGGGAAGGTCTGCATGGAATTTTTGCATCAGCGGCGTTCCGGGGGGTCGATTTTTCTCGGCAGCCGCGAGAGGTTCCTCACGGCCCTGCGGCGGCGATTCCAGTCCACTATACGACAGGGCGGCGCCTGGTTGCGGAGTGCGGCGCCTGCTCCCCGCGCCGCTGCCGGCGCCGCGGTTCACTGCCATCCCGGGGAAATATCTGGTGTCGGGAACAAACAATCACCTACGATAGTTACTGAAAGCAACTATCTAGCTTTGATTCCCTTCTTCCTTCTGGAGCAGCCATGTCCAAAACCGCTGCCGGGCACGTGCCCGGCGAGGTCCTGACCCACCGTCAGACCATCACTGTCATGGTGGGCCTCATGCTCGGCATGTTTCTGTCCTCGCTGGACCAGACAATCGTGTCCACCTCGATCTACACCATCGCCAACGATCTCGACGGACTGTCCCTGCAGGCATGGGCCACAACGGCCTATCTCATCACCTCCACCGTGACCACGCCGCTCTATGGGAAGCTCAGCGACATTTTCGGCCGGCGCCCGCTCTATCTGGCCGCGATCCTGATCTTCCTCGCCGGTTCGCTCTACGCCGGTTCGGTCCACTCGATGACTGAACTGGCCATCGCCCGAGGCATCCAGGGCATGGGCGCCGGCGGCCTTTTGGCCCTCGCGCTGACCATCATCGGCGACATCGTGGCGCTGAAGGACCGCGCCAAGTACCAGGGCTACTTCATGTCCGTCTTTGGCGTCTCCTCAGTCCTCGGCCCCGTGATAGGCGGTGCGTTCGCCGGTTCAAGCAACATTCTGGGCTTCGACGGCTGGCGCTGGGTCTTCTTCATCAACCTGCCGATCGGTCTCGCCGCCCTGGCCGTCGTTTTCCTGTACCTCCACCTGCCGGCCAAGCACGTCAAACAGAAAATCGACTACTGGGGCGCTGCGGCCATCACTCTGGCCATCGTCCCGCTGCTGCTCGTCGCAGAACAGGGCCGCAGCTGGGGCTGGACGTCCCCGGCGACCCTGGCCTGCATCGGCCTCGGCATCATCGGCATCATTGCGTTCCTGCTGGCTGAAAAGCGTGCTGGCGACTACGCGCTGATCCCTTTGCGCCTGTTCCAAAACATCACCTTCGGGCTGTCCTCAGTGCTGAACTTCATCATCGGCATCGGCATGTTCGGCGCAATCGCCATGCTTCCCCTGTACCTGCAGCTGGTCAAGGGCCTGACCCCCACCGAAGCCGGCCTGATGATGATCACCTTCACCGTGGGTATCCTGACCGGTTCCATCACGGCAGGGCGCACCATCTCGGCATCGGGAACGTACCGGATCTTCCCCATCATGGGCACGGCCATTCTGACGGGTGCCGCCGTCGCCATGGGCCTCTCACTCGGCGCGGACACGGCCCTCTGGGTTCCGGGCGTCATCGCAGTGTTCTTCGGCCTGGGCCTGGGCTTCTGCATGCAGCCGCTGACGCTGGCCATGCAGGTCTCCGTTCCGTCGAAGGACATGGGCGTAGGCACCTCCTCCGCCGCGTTCTTCCGTTCCATGGGCGGGGCAGTGGGCACAGCTGTGTTCATCTCCATGCTGTTCAGCCTGGCCGCCAGCAAGATCGCCGACGGCATCAAGGCCGCCATGTCCAGTGCCGACTACCTCAGCGTCCTCAAAGACCCGGCCGTGGCCGCCGACCCGGACAACGCCAAGCTCTACGAATTCTTCAACAACGGCGCCAACAATGATTCCCTCAACGACACCAGCTGGCTGCACCAGGCCAACCCGGTACTGACCCGGCCCATCATCGAAGGCTTTGCCCAATCGATCGACGCCGTGATGTTCACGGCGGCGGTGCTCACCGGCGTCGCCTTCCTGATCAGCTTCGCGCTGCCAAACAAGAAGCTGACGGACCCGAAAGCGGCTGCCAAGGAAGCTGCCCCGGCCCATTAGGCTACGCCACGGGGCGCGGCTCACAGCAGATGCCGCGTCACGCAGGCTTAGCCGCGCGGGCGGATCACCGCCGTGTTGACAAGCCCGCAACCACGCGCCCCGCCGGCCGCCTTGCGGACCGTCCTGCGCCGCCGCCACGGCCAAGAAGGGCGTGACACCTCCGACGGCGGCTGGCTGTAAGGTTCGTCTCTATTTTGACCATCTGGCCGGTTTGGGACGGAATCCGGTGCAAGACTGAGGAGTTTTGCGGCCCAGGCCGCCTGGGTGCGTCGCGGACGCACACAACGAGGAGCCGAGGAGCCGAGGAGCCGAATGACGATTACACAAGACCAGACACCCGCCAAGATCCCCCAGCGGGTCATCTGGCTGGCCCTGGCCGGCGCAGTCGGCGGATTCCTTTTCGGCTTTGACTCCTCGGTTGTCAACGGCGCCGTCGATGCTATCAAGAAGGAATTCGCCCTCAGCGAGGCCGTGACCGGTTTTGCCGTTGCCGTGGCCCTGCTCGGCTGCGCGGCCGGCGCCTACATGGCCGGGAAGGTCGCTGACCGCTACGGCCGCATCCCCGCCATGAAGCTCGGCGCCCTGCTGTTCCTGATCAGCGCCATCGGCACCGGTCTGGCGTTCGGCGTCTGGGATCTGATTCTCTGGCGCCTGGTCGGCGGCCTCGGCATCGGCCTCGCCTCCGTGATCGCCCCCGCCTACATCTCGGAGATTTCACCGCGCCACGTCCGGGGCCGCCTGGCCTCCCTGCAGCAGCTGGCGATCACCACAGGCATCTTTGCCGCGCTGCTCTCTGACGCGCTTTTCGCGACGACTGCAGGGGGCGCCGACCAGAACCTGTGGTTCGGCATCGAGGCGTGGCGGTGGATGTTCCTGGCCGGCGCGGTGCCCGCCGTCGTGTACGGCTGGATTGCTTTCACCCTTCCGGAGTCCCCGCGTTTTTTGGTCTTCCAGGGCAAGGACGCTGAAGCCCTCGAGATCTTCCAGTCGATCGCTCCCGGCGAAGACACGGACCGCCACCTTCGCGACATCAAGGCGGCCATCGCCGAAGACGAACTCGCCGGGCAGAAGGGTTCGCTGCGCGGCAGGACCCTTGGCCTGCAGCCCGTCGTATGGGTCGGCATCATCCTGTCCGTGCTGCAGCAATTTGTCGGCATCAATGTGATCTTCTACTACTCCACCACGCTGTGGAAAGCAGTGGGCTTCCAGGAAAAAGACTCCCTCACCATCTCGGTCGCGACTTCGGTCACCAACATTCTGGTCACCCTCGTGGCGATCGCACTGGTGGACCGGATCGGCCGCCGCCCGATCATGCTGGCCGGCTCCATCGGCATGGCTCTTTCGCTGGCGACCATGGCACTGGCCTTCAGCTCCGCAACCGGCAGCGGCTCCGGCATTAACCTGCCCGGCGCGTGGGGGCCGGCCGCGCTCGTCGCCGCCAACATCTTCGTCATCAGCTTCGGCGCCTCCTGGGGCCCGCTCGTCTGGGTTCTGCTTGGCGAGATTTTCCCGTCCCGGATCCGGGCCCGGGCCTTGGGTCTTGCCGCAGCCGCCCAGTGGATCGCCAACTTCGCCATCACGCTGAGTTTCCCGGTCATGGCCGCTGCGTCCCTGCCGCTGACATACGCCGTGTACGCGTTGTTCGCGGCGGCGTCGTTCTTCTTCGTCAAGTTCAAAGTGCCCGAAACCAACGGGATGTCGCTTGAGCAGGCGGACACTCTCTTCGTGCCCAAGGGATCCGCGAAGAATTCCGCAACAGGCGCTGCGGAAGCATGAGCCCTGACCGTCAGTGAACGGCACATGCCAACGCCCATGTTCCGCGGAACATGGGCGTTGGCCGTATCTTCGGGAGGACGAGCCCGTCTACACGATGTGCGGCTGGTGCTCGGCGAGGTAGCCCCGGCCGCCGAAGACCACGGCGATAGCGGCCACCAGAGCCGCGGCTGCGGCAAAGAACGGCACTTGCGGGCCAAAGTGCTCACCGAGCTGGGCCGCCGCGAACGGTGCCAGGGCACCGCCCATCCAGCGGACGAAGTTATAGCCAGCCGATGCCACTGGGCGCGGCGAATCGGAGACGCCCATGGCCAGTTCCGTGTAGATGGTGTTGTTGATGCCCAGCAATGCGCCGGAGACCACAACAAGTGCGACGACGGCGGGAACCGAGTGCCCGGCAGCGAGGCCCAGGCCGATCAGGTCCAGCATCAGCAACGCCAGGGTTCCGGAAAGGACCCGGACGGCGCCGAAACGGTTTTGTAGCACGGGGGCTACGAAGACCGAGAAGACGGCGACGGCGACGCCCCAGCCGAAGAAAACCCCGCCGATCCCGTAGGCATCCATGCCCAGAATGAAGGGAGTGAAGGCGAGGATGGTGAAGAAGGCGTAGTTGTAGAAGAGGCCGCTTGCCGCCGTCGTCCGCAGCCCCTTGTGCCCGAGGGCGAGCAGCGGGTCCCGGAGCCGGACTTTCCGCGCCGGCAGCGGGGTCTTGGGCAACAGTGCGACCAGGGCGATAAAAGCGGCGGCCATCAGGACGGCGGTGCCGAAGAACGGGGCGCGCCACTGCCAGCCGCCCAGGAGAGCGCCCAGCAGCGGGCCGAGCGAGATGCCCAGGCCCAGCGCGGCCTCGTAGAGGATGATGGCGGTGCCGGCGCCACCGCTCGCTACACCCACGATTACGGCCAGCGCAGTCGCGACGAAGAGGGCGTTGCCCAGACCCCAGCCGGCCCGGAAGCCGATGAGCTCTCCGACGCTTCCCGAGGTTCCGGAGAGCGAGGCGAACACGACGATGATGGCCAGGCCAATTAGCAGCGTCCGCTTTCCGCCGACGCGGGAGGAAATGAAACCTGTGATCAGCATGGCGACGGCGGTCACCAGGAAGTAACTGGTGAAGAGCAGCGAAACCTCGCTTTGCGAGGCATCCAGGTTTTTTGCGATGGCCGGCAGGATCGGGTCCACCAGCCCGATGCCCATGAAGGCGAACACGGCTGCGAGGGCGGTGGCCCAGACAGCCCTGGGCTGCTTGAGCAGGGAAACCTTCTCAGCCTCAAGCGTTGATTCCGTCGCGGGGCGGATGTCCGTCAACTGGCCTTTCACTGTTGTGCTCCTAAATCTCGTGAGTTTGGTGAGTGCTGCAGGGTATTGAGCCTCTCGATCACGGGCAGGGCCGCGGCTAGGTCGCGGCGTTCTCCGTCGCTGAGCAATGCCAGGATGCCTGCCATGTCGGCGTTTCGGCGGGCGTTGGCGCGGTCGAGGGCACCCCGTCCGGCTTCGGTCAGTTTCACCCGAACAGCCCGCGAGTCCTCCGGATCGGCCGCGCGGCAGACCAGCCCGGCTTTCTCCAATTTGATGACCTGCTCGGTGGCGCTGGGCACCTTGACCCCGAGGTTCCGGGCTATCTCTCCCACCCGGACGCCGCCGTCGAGAAGCATCTTGAGGGTACTGAGCTGAACCGAGCTAAGCTCCCCCTCGACATCCAGGCGCCGGACGAGATAGACACTGTGCCGCAGGGCTTCGCGGAAATTCTCGGCGAGGGCTTCCAGCCCCGTCCCGGAGGAAAGTTCGCCATGGTTGGTGTTTTTCACTTAGGAAGCCTAACATTTAGGTTACCTAAGTGTCCAGTCGCGCAGGAAGCCGCCAAATGCCTCACTACTTTTCGGCACACAACACGCGACGCCGGAACTCTTGGGAGTTCCGGCGTCGGCCTCTTGTGGCGGTTCAGCAATCAGTTCAGGTTCCGGTCTGCCGTTCCTGAACCAGGCCCTGGACTGCTGCGAACAGCGGGTGCTCCGGCGTCAGGCCGGTGATCTTCTCCGTGGCCTCCTCCGCGCTGGAGCCGGCAAGGATCTTGCCAAGCTCCGCCGCTTCGGCATCTGCCGGATCGTTGAAGCGCAGCGCCGCGGCCATGGCGCCGAGCAGCGCCTCCGGCACGATTCCGCGCTCAGCCAGTTCAGCAGCCGGGCCGATGAAGCGCTCGTGCCTGCTGAGCTTGCGCAGCGGAGCGCGCCCCACCCGGTTCACCGTGTCCGGCAGGTGCGGGTTGGTGAAGCGGCCCAGGATCTTCTGCACGTAGGCTTCCTGCTCGTCACGGTTGAAGCCGTGCTTGGCGACCAGCAGTTCCTTGGTTTCGTCCAGGACGGCGCGCACATCGGCGGCGACGTCCTGATCTGCCATGGCGTCGGAGAGCTTCTCCACGCCTGCCTGGTAACCGAAGTAGGCAGCCGCAGCGTGGCCGGTGTTCACCGTGAACAGCTTCCGCTCGATGTACGGCCCCAGCTCGTCCACGAAGGTCGCTCCCGGAATGACCGGCGCATTTCCGGCGAACGGCGTGCGGTCGATGACCCACTCGTAGAAAGTCTCCACGGTGACATCGAGCCCCTGCCCCGGCTCCTGGTTGGGCACAATGCGGTCCACTGCGGTGTTCGCGAAGACAGCCGCGCTGTCCAGCGAACCCACGGCGGAATCCCACCGGGCCTCGACTTCGGTCTTGAGGAGATCCGTCGCGTTGATGGCGTTTTCACACGCCATCACCTGCAGCGGCGCGCGTCCTTCGGCGCGGGCGGCGATCCCCTGGGCGATCACCGGTGCCACGAACTTCAGGATGTGCGGTCCCACCGCAGTGGTGACGATGTCCGCCGTCGCGATCTCCGCGATGACGTCCGCCTCCTGCGTGCCCGAGTTCAATGCCCGGAAATTATCGACGGTACGCACGGTGGGGTTCTCGCCCACCTCGTTGACCTGGTAGCTGTCCGCGGCCGCGAGCTGGTCGATGAGCTCCGCAGCGACGTCGGCGAATACCACCTCGTACCCGGCCTCGTGCAGCAGCAGGCCGACGAATCCGCGTCCGATGTTTCCGGCACCGAAATGAACTGCCTTCACTACGAGTTCACCTTTCCGAAGAGATCCAGGACTTCCTCAACAGTGGTGGCCGCTTCAAGCTGGGCGACCTGTTCCTTGCTGGTGAAGACCTTGGCAATTGAAGACAGGATGTGGAGGTGTTCGTTGTTGATGCCGGCGACGCCGACGACGAACTTGACCTCTTTACCGTTCCAGTCAATGCCTTCGGGGTAGCGGACTACCGAGACCGCAGACTTCAGGATGTGGTCCTTGGCCGCGTTGGTGCCGTGCGGGATGGCGAGAAAGCTGCCCATGTACGTGGACACGGATTCCTCACGCTCGTGCATGGCGTCCAGGTAGCCGGCATCGACGGCGCCACGGTCCAGCAGGAGCTTTCCGGCTTCGTCGATCGCCTGGTCCCGCGTGGTTGCGGTTCCGTTGAGTACGACGCTTTCGGCCACCAGGATGCCGGCAGGACCGCCTTCGGCCTCAGCGGCCGGGGCCGTCGCGGCGTGTGCGCCGCCGGTGGCGGACCTGGCATCGGCTTCTGCGTCGGCTGCGGGAGCCCCACCTTGCGCGGCGGCAGAGTTGCTGTGCTGGACGAGCTCGACGACTTCTTCATAGCGCGGGCTGCTCATGAAGTTGTCGACCGAGAAGTGCAGGGCCCTGCCTGTCAGCGGTTTGGCCCTTTCGGTCAGGTCCTGGTGAGTGATGACGACGTCGTAGGTGTCCGTGAGGTTGGCGATGGATGCGTTGGTGACCTTGACGTCCGGGAAACCGGCCGCCTTGATCTTGTTGCGCAGTACCGAGGCGCCCATGGCGCTCGAGCCCATTCCGGCGTCGCAGGCGAACACGATGTTGCGGATCGGGGCGGTCGCGACGGCGACTCCGCCGCCACCTACGAGAGCGGAGGAAACAGAGCTCTTCTTGCCCTTCATGCCTTCCATCTTGGCCGTTGCCTCGGCGAGCTCGTCTTCATCCGAGACCTTGGCCGTCTTGAGGATCACGGCTGCGACGAGGAAGGAGACGGTCGTGGCCAGCAGGACGGCGAGGATCACGCCGAGGTAGCTGTCACGGCTGGTCTGCGCGAGGACCGCAATGATGGATCCCGGAGCCGCCGGAGCAACGAGCCCGGCGTTGGTGACAGCCAGCGTGGCGACACCGGTCATGCCGCCTGCGATCGCGGCAAGGATCAGCAGCGGGCGCATCAGGACGTACGGGAAATAGATTTCATGGATGCCACCGAAGAAGTGGATGATGGCGGCACCGGGAGCCGAGCCCTTGGCGATACCACGGCCGAAGAACATGTAGGCGAGCAGGATGCCCAGGCCCGGACCGGGGTTGGCCTCGAGCAGGAACAGGATGGACTTGCCCTGTTCAAGGGACTGCTGGACGCCCAGCGGGGTGAGCACGCCGTGGTTGATGGCGTTGTTCAGGAAGAGCACCTTGGCCGGTTCGATGAAGATGCTGGTCAGCGGCAGGAGTCCGTTGCTGACGAGGAACTGGACCACGTTTCCGGCGCCCGTGCTGAAGGCCGAGACGAGCGGCGAGATGCCGTAGAAGCCGAGCATGGCCAGCAGTGAGCCCCAGATGCCGGCGGAGAAGTTGTTCACCAGCATTTCGAAACCGGGGCGGATCTTGCCGTCCCAGATGGCGTCGATCTTCTTCATGGTCCAGCCGCCGAGCGGGCCCATGATCATGGCGCCGATGAACATCGGGATGCCTGCGCCGACAATCACGCCCATGGTACCGATGGCACCGAGAACGCCGCCGCGGACGTCGTACACCATCTTGCCGCCGGTGTAGCCGATCAGCAGGGGCAGCAAGTAGATGATCATCGGGCCGACGAGGCCGACGTTCGGATCACCGGCGTCGTTGGTGCCGAAGCCGCCCAGCGCCGCTACCGGGAACCAGCCCTTCTCAATGAACAGGGCGGTGATGATGCCCCAGGCGATGAACGCCCCGATGTTGGGCATGATCATGCCGGACAGGAACGTCCCGAATTTCTGCACGTGAACGCGCGCGCTCGTGCGTTCTTTTGCAACTGTATCTGTTGCCATTTGGTTTCCTAAACGTCACTCCTGCGGCTGCGCAGGATGGATTAATGTGGCGCGGATCAGCCTTTGGTGCCGATGGAGATCCGGTGGAGCCATTCGAGGAAGAGTTTTAGTTCGGTGCTTGAGAGCTGGTCCGATTCCGAGGACTGGAGGGCCGCGTTCAGGGCGATCGCGGCCACCACTACGGAGGACTCACCGGAGGAACCGGGACCGGCAGCTTTGGCCTTGTCCGTGGAAACGGCAAGGACCATCGCGTCCCTCGTCATAGCGGACAGCTCAAGGTTTCGGTCGGCCGCGCGTTCGGAGATCAGCATGAGCGTGACCCCGACGGTGGCAGCCAGGATGCTTCTGGCTGCCTCCCGCGGGGGCACGTTCAAATGACCCATTGCGGCGGCCGTGTTCAGCAGTTCCTCCATCAGCGCCTCGGCATCAGCAATGACGGCGGGGCGGCTTTCGGGACGGAGGTTGCCGAACATTACGAGGTAAAGCTCGGGGTTAGCGAGCCCGAAGTGCACATGGTTGTCCCACATGCGCCGGATGTCCTCCATGGGTATTCCGGACGAGGCGAAATCACGTTCGCCCGCAACATAGGCTCTGAAACCTTCAGCGATGACTGCGTCAAAGAGCCCTTCTTTGTCACCGAAGTGGTGATACAGGGTGGGGCCGTGACGCCCGCCGCCTGTGTTATCTGCCGGGTGGAGATCGGTCCGCCCGCAGATGAGGCGAGTAATCCGGCAGCAGCCTGCAGTAGCCGCGTCTTTGCCGGCAACTCGCCATTTGAACTCATAACCGCTAGCCTAGCATCTATAGCAACGCTATATGAAGTGCATCACATACACTTTTTCAAGAAACACAAAATACCCACAGCAACATGAGTGCCAGAGAACAGCTCCCCGCCCGCAGGTGTGCCCGCAGGTATCCGGACGGGCACGGCCCACGGCAGAAAATGAGGACATTCAGTGCAGAACTTCCCAGGAGTAGGCGTCAGCCCCGGCCGGATCATCGGCACCATCCGCCAGATGCCCAAGCCCATCAGTGAGCCGCCGGCCGGCGAGCAGCTGCCCGAAGGTGTCAGCCGCCGAGGAAGCCACCGCGGCCATGAAAGCGGCAGCCAAGGCGGTACACGACGAGCTGAAGTCGCGGTCGGAGGCCGCCAGCGGCGACGGAAAGGCTGTACTGGAGGCGACCGCCCTCATGGCCACCGACACGATGCTGCTCAAGGCCGCGGCCAAGCTGATCGGCCGCGGAACGTCCGGCCAGCGCGCCATCTGGGAGGCAGGCGCGTCCGTCGCGGAAATGCTGCACAACCTGGGCGGCTACATGGCCGAGCGCGCCACGGACGTCCTGGACGTGCGGGCCCGTATCGTGGCCGAACTGCGCGGCGTGGCAGCCCCCGGCATCCCGGCGTCCGAGCACCCCGTTCATCCTCGTGGCCGAGGACCTCGCCCCGGCGGACACCGCAACCCTGGACCCGGAAAAGATCCTCGCCCTCCTGACGGCCGGCGGCGGCCCGCAGTCGCACACCGCGATCATCGCCCGCTCGCTCGGCCTGCCTGCCGTGGTGGCCGCTGCCGGCGTCGATGAACTCGCCGACGGCACCGAAGTCTATGTCGACGGCGCCGCCGGCAACATCGTCGCGGAGCCCGGGGATGCCGAGCGTGCCGCCGCAGCCCAGTGGGCCGCCACCGCCTCGCTGCTGTCCGAGTTTGACGGCAACGGCGCGACGGCGGACGGCCACGTCGTCCCGCTCCTCGCCAACGTCGGCGGGGCCAAGGACGCAGTAGCCGCCGCAGAGCCTCAATGCCCAGGGCGTCGGCCTGTTCCGGACCGAGTTCTGCTTCCTGGAACGGGACTCCGAGCCCACCGTGGAGGAACAGTCCGCCGCCTACAAGGGCGTTTTTGACGCTTTCCCCGGCAAAAAGGTGGTGCTCCGGACCCTCGATGCCGGTGCCGACAAGCCGCTGCCCTTCCTCACGGACGCGACAGAACCCAACCCCGCCCTGGGCGTCCGCGGCTACCGTACGGACACCACCACGCCCCGGCGTGCTCGAGCGCCAGCTGCAGGCCATCGCCCACGCCGAGCAGGCTTCCGAGGCCGACGTCTGGGTCATGGCGCCGATGATCTCCACGGCGGAGGAAGCCGCGCGCTTCGCCTCGATGTGTGCCGAGGCCGGAATCAAGACCCCCGGCGTGATGGTCGAGGTCCCCTCGGCCGCCCTGACCGCAGAGTCCATCCTGCGGGAAGTAGGCTTTGCCAGCCTCGGCACCAATGACCTCACCCAGTACGCCATGGCGGCAGACCGCCAGCTCGGGTCCGCTCGCGGCACTGAACTCCCCGTGGCAGCCGGCCGTGCTCCGTCTGGTGGGCCTCACTGTCGAAGGCTCCAAAGCTGAAGGCCACAACAAGCCGGTGGGGGTCTGTGGCGAAGCCGCCGCGGATCCCGCCCTCGCCGTCGTCCTCACCGGTCTGGGCGTTACGACGCTCTCCATGACGGCCCGGTCGATTGCGGCGGTGGCCGCCGTGCTGAAGACCGTCACCCTGGAGGAGGCACAGGAGCTGGCGAAGCTCGCCCTCTCCGCACCCAGCGCTACCGAGGCACGTGCACTTGTGCGGGCGAAGCTTCCGGTGCTGGAGGAACTCGGCCTGTGACAGCATGCCGGACGGTTCCCGGGGATGCTCTCCGTTAGGATGCACCCATGACCCTCATAGCACCCCGGGTGACCGCCGGCCTTCCCGCCGACGATGCGCAAAAACTCCGCTATGCCCTCGGCGGCAGCACGGACATCACCGTCTTCGTTGACGGAACGGTGCACCGGCTGCCGCCACAGGCGAGGGACGCCGTCGTCGACCTCCTGGGCCGTTTCAGCCGGGGCGAAGCGGTGACGGTCAGCAGCGTCGAAGAGATGCTCACCACCTCCAAGGCGGCGGAACTTGCCGGCATCTCGCACACGTACCTTCGGAACCTGACGGACCGCGGCGAGATCCCGGTGGAATACCGCGGTACCCACCGGCGGATCCGGCTCGCCGATGTCATGGCATGGCTCGAAATGCAGAAGAAGAACAATACCGGTGACAACGCCGCAGCCGACCAGGATGACGACGCCCCGGGCGTTTCGTGAAGCAGTGATAAGGATCAAGCAACGATCCCGGCCGGGCGCGGAAACGCGTCTGCGCCGGGCGTTAGGCTTGAATTGTGGGTAAGTTCAGAGGATGGCACATCATGGCAGGCCTTGCCGCCATGTTTCTCGCCTACGTCCTCGGATCCTCGATGGGGCTGAACGACACAGCGACATTCATGGCCAGTTGCGTGGCTTTCGTGGCTGTCGCCCTGTGGACGGACAGCCGCCTCGCCCGCCGGCGCCGCCAAGCCGGCCGCGCGGCACAGGCCAGGCGGGAACAAGCCACACGGGAACAAACCACCGGCGATCCCACCAGCCGGGACGCCTCGTCCCTGGCGCTCGACGCCGAATCCCGAAAACGCGACGGCCACGCGGGTTGAACCCGGCCACGTGTGGCTAAACCCGGCTAAATCCTGCTAAATCCGCGGTCTTCCGGCCCAGCGGCGCGCCTTGAGCGCGGCATGCAGCTCAAGGCGCACCTTCCCCTTGAGCGGATCCACGCCCAGCACCTGCCGGATCCTGCCCAGGCGGTTGTAGATGCTGCTCCGGTGCAGGTGCAGCCGGGTGGCGACTTCCTGGACCGAACCGTCATTGTCATAGAACAGCTCCAGCACCGGCAACAGCTCGTTGTTGCGGTCGTGGTCCTCCAGGGCCCGGAAATACACGGAACCCGAATCCGCCCAGGCCCCCGCACCGCCGCCGGCCGAGGCCAGGACCTGGTACATGCCCGTGGCCCGGCAATCAACGAGTTCCCCGAGCTGGGGATCCACGGCAGCTGCCTGGGCAGCCTGGCGCGACTGGCGGTAGGCCTCGGCGAGCTCCCTGGGCTTGGAAAATCCCTCGCTGGCGCCGAGGATGATCCGGCGGACTGTCCGGCCGGAGCGTTTGGCCAGTTCGAGCTGGTAGTGGACCAGCACCTGGGCGTGGTCCGCGCGGCCGGTCGAGTCCTTGAAAAGTACGACTGCGTGGGTGTCCGTGCCAGCGCTGAACAGGGCCGCGTCCACCCCGACTGTCGCCTGGAGTGCGGCGGAGCGGTGGATGAGGGTGGCGGCAAACGGGTCCGCACCTTCGTCCCAGCCGTCCGCGTCAAGGACCGTCACGAGCAGCCACGGCCCCCGGCCCTGGATCTCCTTCCAGCCGGCTACGGCCTCCAGGGCGTTTGCCTCCCCCGCGCAGGCCGCCATGAACACCTGCTCCCGGCGGCGGCGGAATTCCGACTCCGCAGTGTTGGACTCCAGCAGCAGCGTTGAGAGGTGTTCGAGTTCGCGTGCGACATCCGGCAGTTCAGCCAGGACCGGTGCCGCCCCGGGGTCGTCCTGGTCGAGCTGGACCCACAGGTACCCCACCCGGAAGCCGCGCACCAACAGGGGAACGCAGACCCGCCCCAGCATCCCAAGCTCGTCGTTGGCAGGCACGACGACGGGTCGCACCGCCGTGCCGATCCCGTGCGAGAGCTGCCAGGCAATGACGTCCGCCGGCACCCGTTTGCTGAGCAGGAAGTTCACCCGCACCCGGTCCGCGTGCGATTGATTGGAGCTGTAGGCAAGCAGGAGCCCGTCGAGATCTTCGAGCGAGAGGCCGCGGCCCAGGCGGAGCGCCACGCGCTCCACAAGCTGTTCGACGTCGTTCTGCTGCATAGTGCCCACACTACTGCCGGGGCCGCGGCCCGGCCGACTCCGGCGCGACTACAGCAGGAGACACCTGACGCCCTGCTACTCGACAAATGTCGACCTCCGCGAAGTGAAAACCCCGGAATGCCGGTGTTTTTCGAAGCGGGTGCTGCCGCCTGCCTGTAGCCTGCCTCACAACCGGGCCTATTCTGGAAAGAAGAAATCCCAGCCCGTCCAGGCCCGCAAGGCCGTAACCACTGGAGTCAAGAATGATCATCGGTGTCCCCAAAGAGATCAAGAACAACGAATTCCGTGTCGCCATCACGGCAGCCGGAGTCCACGAATTCCGCACCCACGGGCACGAGGTCCTGGTCGAACGCGGGGCAGGCCTGGGCTCGGGCATCACGGACGAGGAATACGCGATCGCCGGCGCCGAGATCGTGCCCGACGCCGACGACGTCTGGTCCCGCGCCGACATGGTCATGAAGGTCAAGGAGCCGGTCAAGGCCGAGTACCACCGCTTCCGCAAGGGCCTGATCCTCTTCACCTACCTGCACCTGGCCGCCGAACCCGAACTGACCCAGGCCCTGATCAACGCCGGCGTCACCGCCATCGCCTACGAGACCGTCCAGGAAGGCCGCGCACTGCCGCTGCTGGCACCGATGTCCGAGGTTGCCGGCCGCCTCTCCGTCCAGGTCGGCGCAACCTCCCTGATGGCACCGGCCGGCGGCAAGGGCGTACTGCTCGGCGGCGTCCCCGGCGTCCGCCCGGCCAAGGTTGTGGTCCTCGGCGCCGGCGTCGCAGGCACCAACGCCGCCGCGATGGCCCTGGGCCTCGGCGCCGATGTCACCATCCTGGACATCAACATCAACCGGCTCCGCGAGCTCGACGCCCAGTACCAGGGCCGGCTCAAGACCGTCGCGTCCAACGCCTACGAGATCGAAAAATCGGTCGTGGACGCGGACCTCGTGATCGGTTCCGTGCTGATCCCGGGCGCCAAGGCCCCGAAGCTCGTCACCAACGAACTCGTCTCGCGGATGAAGCCCGGCTCCGTGCTGGTGGACATCGCGGTGGACCAGGGCGGCTGCTTCGAGGACACGCACCCCACCACGCACCAGGAACCGACCTACAAGGTCCACAACACGATCTTCTACTGCGTCGCCAACATGCCCGGCGCCGTCCCCAACACCTCCACCTACGCGCTGACCAACGTCACCCTGCGCCACGCCGTGTCCCTGGCCAACCTGGGCGTCAAGGCCGCGTTCGACCGTGACCCGGCCCTCGCCGCCGGTCTCAACATCGCCGCCGGCAAGGTGGCGCACCGCTCCGTCTCCGAAGCGCACAACCTGCCGCTCGTGACCGACTGGCACGAACTGGTCTCCGCGTAAGGCCTGCGCTGCCGTAGAACGGCAGTCATCCGTCCCGTGCCCGTCCCTTCGTCGATCGGGCGCGCACTCACGGATGACTGCCGTTCCGGCATTTACGGAACGTGCGGGCCGGCGGCGGCGAGACGGCGGGCGCTCTCGATCAGCCGCAGCACCGCTAGCGGTCCTGCCGGGTCGACCGGGAGGGGCACGGCCGAGCCTGCGCCGCCGTCGTTGATTTTCGCGGCCAGGGTCCGGTAGAACTCCGGGTAGGCGCCGCGTTCGGTGGGGAGCCGGTCCAGGTGCCCGTCGCGGCCCAGGAGCCCGGCCCAGTCGGGGTGTTCCACGCCGTAGTCGGCGTCCAGCGGGCTGCCGCCGGCCGCGATGTAGGGCTCCTGCGGGTCGATGCCATGTTTGGTGAACCCGCCGTCGCTGCCCAGCAGCCGGTAGCGCGGGCCCTGCTGGGCGCAGAGCACGTTCATCCACAGGTGGCTCGTCACCCCGGAGTCGTGCCGGAGCGCCAGGAACACGTCGTCGTCGGCTTTTTCCCCGGGCCGCCGTGCGTGCAGTTCGGCGTGCGTGATCGTGGCCGGGCCGAAAAGCTGGAGCGCCTGGTCCAGCAGGTGGGTGCCGAGATCAAACAGCGTGCCGCCGCCGTCGTCGACTGTGGCGGCGGCTTTCCACGCCTTGGCCACCGTTGGCGCCCAGCGCTCGAAGCGCGATTCGAAGCGGGAAACCGTCCCCAGCGACCCCGCGGCGAGAAGGGCCTGCACGGTCCGGAAATCCCCGTCCCAGCGCCGGTTCTGGAAGACGGTCAGGACCCGGCCAAGTCGGGCGGCCAGCGCAATCAGTTCCTCGCCTTCCGTGCTGCGCACCGTGAAGGGTTTGTCCACGACGACGTCGAGACCGGCTTCCAGCGCAGCCTTCGCGAGCGGGTAATGGGTGGCCGGCGGCGTCCCCAGCACCAGCAGGTCCAGGTCACCGGCCCGCGCCAGGATCTCGGCCGGAGTGTCAACGATCAGGGCCCCGGGGTAGCGCGCCGCCGCCGCGGACTTCCGGCCGGCGTCGGACGTAGAGACGACGTCGAGCGAATAGGCCGGGTTCGCCGCGAGCAGAGGCGCGTGGAAGACGCTGCCGGAAAGGCCGAAACCGGCGACGGCCGTGCGGATGGTCCCGCTGGGTTCAGGAGTCATGGCTCATACGCTACCCCCGGGACCGGCCCAACGAGCACACCCTCCTGCACCTTCTGCAGCCTTCCGGGCCACCCTCCCGCACCTTCTGCAGCCTTCCGGGCCACCCTCCTGCACCTTCTGCAGGTGGCCGCACAACGGTCCCGCACCGGGTGGGAGAGGGTCCGGGAAGATCGTGCGGAAGGTGAGGGAGGGTCGGACGAAACCCTGCGGAAGGTGAGGGAGGGTCGGGGTGGGACAGCGAAGGCCGGCACCCCCATCACGTGGGAGGACCGGCCTTCGACTGGTTCAGCGGGGGATGTTACTTCTTTTCCCAGCCGATAGTGGTCCAGTCCGGAACCTGGGACAGGCTCTTGAACAGCGACGGGCCGTAGTTTGCCAGGCCGGTGCGGACGAAGGAGATCTGCGGGCCGTTCATGACCACGCCCATGGAGAAGTACTTCGCCATGTGCTTCTTCTCGACGTCCATGGCCGCCTTGTTACGCTCGGCGTCGTCGGCGATGCTGCTGAGCCGCTTGATCTCGGCATCCAGTTCGGCGTCGCCCAGGCCGTTTTCGTTGGTGGTGGAGTCGTAGAACTGCTTGACTGCCTCGGTCGCGTCCGGTCCGACGGTGTAGCCGGAGACGCTCAGGAAGAAGTCGCGGCCGCCCAGGACCTTGCCGAAGTCGGACGAGGCACGCTGGTCGATTCCGACGTCCATGCCTGCGGCCTGCAGCTGCTTCTGCAGCGTCTGTGTGAAGGCAAGGGTGGTGGGGTCGTCACCGAAGTTGGTGATTGCGAACGCCGCCGGGACGCCGTCCTTTTCCATAATGCCAGCCGCGTTCGGCGCGTAGCCGGCGTCGGTGAGGACCTTTTTCGCGGCGTCGGGCCCGGTCTCGGTAACCGGGTAGTTGTCCTGGTAGTACTTCGAGAACGGCAGCAGCATCATGGAACCTGAGCTGGTTTCTTCCCAGTTCAGGCCGTTGAAGCGGACGTTGCGCAGGGCCTCGCGGTCGACGGCGGTGAAGATCGCCTTGCGGATCGCGACGTCGGACATCGGGGCCTTCTGGGCGTTGAGGTTCAGGCCGCCGGCGAAGAGCCGCTGGCCGCGGCGGACCTCGGAGTTGTTGGTGCCCTCCAGCTGCTTGTAGAGCGAGATCGTGTTGGCCGAAACACCGTCGATTTCACCGTTCTTGAAGGCAGCGATCTGTGCGCTGCTCTCCAGCTGGCGGAAGACGACCTTGTCCAGGACCGGCTTGTCACCCCACCATTTTTCGTTGGGTGCCAGGGTGACGGTTTTTGCGGCGCTGTCATACTGGTCCAGCTTGAACGGACCGGCCATCCACTCCGGGTGCATGTCGCCCGTGAAACCGGTGTTGAAGACCTCCGGCGTGTTGACCTTGGGGTGCACCAGGCCGGTGAAGAGCGCGTCCAGCGGGTAGACAGGCTGGCTGGTGGTTACGATGACTTCTTTGTCATTCGCGCCGGCCTTGACCGAATCGACGAACTCGTAGGCTCCGGACGTGACGATGTCGATGTCCGGGTTTTCACCCTTGAGCATGTTCCAGGTGTTTTCAAATGCCTTGACGTCGATCGGCGTGCCATCGTTGTAGACGGCCTTGTCATTGACCTTGATCGTAATGGTCTGCTTGCCGTCCTTGACGTCGCTGTTGAACTCTTCGCAGAAGTCCTTGTTCACGCTCGCCGTGCCGTCGAAGTCATAGGTCCAGCAGCCCCACGTGCCGGCGCCGTCGATCGGGCGGTGCAGGGCGGTGTTGTCCGCGCTGTTTCCGTCGTTGGAAAACCCGTTGAAGTTCGGCCCGATGTTGCCCAGTGGCAGCGTCACGGTACCCCCGGGCTGCAGGTCCTTGGCGTCCTTGGCGTTGATGCTGATGAGCTTGCCGAGATCGCTTCCGGAGTCCTGGCCTTTGCCGGCTTCGGGGCCGGAAGCCGCGCCGCCGCCCCCGCACGCGGTGAGCGTCAGGGCCGCGACGGCTGCGGTGACGCCGCCGATCCTGGTCAGATTCTTCATAGGTGTTCCCTTCGTTTGATGCGAGACCTGGTGCTCTGTATATCAGGTATGTCAGTCGGGTTGGTGGACTATGAGCAGATCCGCGTCCACGGCGCCGTCAGGGTAGAAGCAAGCGTATTGCTGGTCCGGGGGGCCTTCGGCCGGAGCCGGGTCCGCCTGCAGCTGAGGTTCCAGCGTCAGGCATTTCTCCTGTTTGGCCAGTGGAAGCGCGGCGAACACCGGGCAGCGGGAGGCGAAGTTGCAGCCTGCCGGGGCGTCCAGCGGCGAGGGGAGGTCACCGTCGAGGATGATGCGTTCGCGGGTGCGCTCCAGCCGCGGGTCCGGCACGGGGATGGCGGATAGCAGCGCCCGGGTATAGGGGTGGCGGGGATTGTCGAACACGTCGTCGACGGCGCCCACCTCCACGATTTTGCCCAGGTACATGACCGCAACCCGGTTGGAGATATGGCGCACCACGGATAGGTCATGGGCGACCATGAGGTAGCTCAGGCCGAGTTCGGCGCGGAGCTGGTCCAGCAGGTTAATAACGCCGGCCTGGACCGAGACGTCGAGGGCGGACACCGGTTCGTCCAGGACCACCAGCCGGGGGTTCACCGCGAGGGCGCGGGCGATGCCGATGCGCTGGCGTTGTCCGCCGGAGAACTGGTTGGGGAACCGGTTGACGTGGTCCGGCTGGAGGCCTACGAGCTCCATCAGCTCCAGGATCCGCGCGCGGATGGCCGTCTTGGACATGCCGGCGTTCTCCAGCGGCTCGGCCAGGACCTCAAAGACCGTAAACCGCGGGTCCAGGGCGCCGGTGGGGTCCTGGAAAACCATCTGCAACTGCCGGCGCATGGCGGCTTTGGCCTTGGCGTCGACCGCGGACTTGTTACTCAGCCCGCCGATCACCACCTCGCCGTCCTGGTCCTTGTGGAATTCCATGATTTCGAGCAGCGTGGTGGTCTTGCCGCAGCCGGATTCGCCGACGATCGAGAAACACTCGCCCTCGCGGATGTCGAAGCTGAGTCCGTCCACGGCTTTGACGGTCCCGATCCGGCGCTTGAACAGGGATCCCTTCAGGAGCGGGAAGTGCTTCCTGACGTCCCGGAGCTCCAGCACGGTTTTGCGCTCTTCCCTGGGGATCGCGTCGAACCGGGAGACGGGCACGGGCGGGGCGGAGAAGACTTCATGGACGTCGACGTCGCCGAGGGATTCCGCCTTGATGCAGGCGGCCTTGTGCCCGGTGCTGCCGGGCACTGTCCGGAGGTCGGGCTCGCCGTGGCGGCAGGCGTCGGTGGCGAGCGGGCAACGCGGGGCGAATGAACAGCCCGTAGGCGTGTGGACCAGGTTCGGCGGGATGCCGTCGATCGGGATGAGGGACGTTTTCTCCGCAGCGTCCACCCTCGGCACGGCACCGAGCAGCCCCATGGTGTAGGGCATGCGCGGCCGGTAGTAGATGTCATCCACGGTGCCTGTTTCCACCGGCTTGCCTGCGTACATCACCATGATGTCGTCGGCCATGCCGGCCACGACGCCGAGGTCATGGGTGATCATTACGACGGCGGCGCCGGTCTCCTCCTGAGCCTTGTGCAGCACCTCGAGCACCTGCGCCTGGATGGTGACGTCCAGCGCCGTCGTCGGCTCGTCGGCGATGAGCACCCGCGGGTTGTTGGCGATCGCGATTGCGATCATGACCCGCTGCCGCATGCCGCCGGAGAACTCGTGCGGGAAGGCCTTGAGCCGGTCCTTGGGGCTGGGAATTCCGACCATCGCGAGGAGCTCCGCGGCACGGGCCGTTTTGGCCTGTGAGCTCATGCGGGGGTTATGGACTGTGAGTGCCTCGATGATCTGGGTCCCGACGGTGTAGACAGGAGTCAGCGAGGACAGCGGATCCTGGAAAACCATGGCCAGTTCGTTGCCGCGGTGCTGGCACATGGCCTTGTCGCCCAGGCCGATGAGTTCCTTGCCCAGGAGCCGGACCGAGCCCGTGACGTCCGCGGTGGCCGGGAGCAGACCCATCACGGCCATGGACGTGACGGACTTGCCCGAGCCGGATTCGCCCACAATGCCGAGGGTCTTGCCCGGCATCAGGTCGAAGTCGATGCCGCGGACTGCGTGGACCACGCCGTTCTCCGTGTTGAAACGGACGTTCAGGTCCCTGACTGACAGGACCGCATCCGTGGGCGCGTCGAGACCGGCGATATGCAGCCGCTCGGCCGTCGCGTGGGCGCCGGTGCTGGAGGTGAGGTCGCTGCTCATGGGTTCATCTTCTTTGCGCGTTTGGTTTTGGCGCGACCGATGGAGCTTGAACTGGGGTCGAACGCGTCTCTTAGTCCATCGTTCATCATGGCGAGCGATCCTGTCAGCAGGAACATCACGGTCAGGGGAACCCAGAACATCCACGGGAAGGTGGAGACCTGCGAGGTGGCCTGCCCGATCAGCACGCCGAGGCTGACATCCGGGACCTTGATGCCGATGCCGATGAAGGAGAAGGCCACTTCGGCGAGGATGGCTCCGGTGACGCCCCGGGTGACGTCCAGGACCAGCAGGGATCCGATGTTGGGAACCAGGTGCCGCCACACTATGCGGCGCGGCGGAATACCCATGTATTGGGCGGCCTTGACGAAGTCGCGCTGCATGAGCGACATCGACAGGGACCGGATGAGGCGGGCGGTTCCCATCCAGCTGAAGATCAGCAGGACGATGATCAGCAGAAGCCAGCTGGGGAGGTTGTTTTTCAATTGGCTTCCGCCGCCGCTCGTGGCGACGGCTACCACGAGAAGCGCCGGCATCATGATGAGGGCTTCGAGTATGAAAAGCATCACCTTGTCCACTTTGCCGCCGAAATAGGCCATGGTGCAGCCATAGACCGCGGCAATCAGGACGGAAACGAGGCCCACTACAAGGCCGATAAGGATCGAAATCCGGGTGCCCTCCACCGTCAGGGCGAATAAGTCGATGCCTGCCTGCGAGGTACCCAGGAGGTGTTCGGCGGACGGGCCCATGCCGATGTTGAACGGGTCGATCGTCTCCTTGTCCCAGGGGCTGAAGAAGCCTCCGACGAAGGAGAAGATCGTCAGGGCGACAAAGATGGCCAGGCCGGCGACGGCGGTTTTGTTCCGGAGGAAGCGCCGGAGGATGATCCGCGATTTCGCGATCACCACGCCGTCGTGTTCGATTGCGGCTTCCTCCGCGGCGGCAGCCGGATCCAGGGCGTTGAGGTTGGTCATGGCTATTGCACCCTTACCCTGGGGTCCACGAGAGTGGTGGCGAAGTCGGCAAGGATCGCGCCGATGGCGAAGATCACCGAACCGTACGCGAGCGTCGCCGTCGCCGCGTTTACATCCTGCAGGGCGATGGAGTCAATGGACCAGGAGCCCACGCCGTGCCAGGCGAAGATCTTCTCGGCGAAGAACCCGCCGGCGAAGATGGCCGGGATCGTGAAGGCAATGCTTTGCGCCACCGGGATGAAGGACACACGCAGGGCGTGCCGGGTGATGGCCTGGTTCCGGGTCAGTCCCTTGGCCCGGGCCGTGCGGACGAAGTCGGCGTTGACGTTGTCGAGCAGGTATTGACGTTGGGCGATCTGGTAGGCGCCCCAGCCTACGATCGTGATGGCGAACGTCGGCACGGCGTAGTGCGCGAGCATGTCCACGAACTGGACCCACCCGTCGCCCTCCAGCCCCGGGGTGGAGATACCCGTGACGAAGAAGATCCGCTCCCCCACGGTCTCGTTGATGTTGATGGCGCCGAGCTGCACCAGGAAGTACGCGATCGGCGCCGGGACGATGTACATCAGGTAGCTGTAGGAGGTGATCACCCGGTCCGAGGCCTTGTATTGCCGGGCGGCGGTGAAGACACCCAGCGCAACGCCGATGATGAGGGTCAGGATGATGGATGCCAGGAAGAGGCGGGTGGAGATGAGGACCCGGTCGCCGAACTCGGCATTGATGAATGCTCCGTTGGGGCTCCGGCCCCAATCCCAGCGGGTGACGACGGCGGTCAGCCAGTCCACGTAGCGTTCCCAGGGGCTGAGGGTCGGGTCAAGGCCTTTGAGCCGGAAGGAATTGACCACTTGTTCCGGGGTGGGCCGCGGAATCCGCTCCTGTTCGAGCAACGCGGGTTGCAGCGTTGTCACGGCAAGCAAGTATCCGGCGCTGGTCGTCAGGAAGATCATCACGACGTAGGTGAGGGCACGTTTGGCGAGGTATCGGAGCATGACGGGCTAGTTCTGGACCGGTGTTGTCTGTGTGGTTCGCAGCATCGCGCGACAGCCCGGGGCAACCGGGCCATGGGCCGGGATGATTTCACTCTTCACAAACATCGGTCCTTCCGTCGTCCCCTGGCATGCGGTTGTTACCGCCGCTTCGGGATCCTGGCCATCCGGGTTCCTGGCCACCCGCGGACCTTTCGGCCAATCCCTTGTCCGGGCTATGGTGCGGATCACATTCCCGAGGAAACTATCACAGCTTACTTAGTTGTGGACGCTCCATGGTACGCGTTCCCTGCCAGGGGGCCGGATCGTTATGTAAGCCCCGGATTTCGATGTCAACAAAAGTTTTCCTCAAGGCAACTATGGTTGTAGGCTTGAAATGTGACCCACGAAACACTTGATACCGCCGCGGGAGACCTCCCGGCCGAGGCCATTGACGCAATTGAACGTGCGGCTACGTCCGCCCACCGCCACGAGGACCTATTCTCGGAGCGCGCCGCCAACATCAAACAGTCAGCTGTCCGGGACGTCTTCGACATCTCGATGCGTCCGGGCCTCGTCTCCCTCGCCGGCGGAAGCCCGTACCTCCAGTCACTTCCGCTCGACCGGCTCGGACAGACGGCCGCGGAGATCATCACCGATCAGGGGCTGACGGCCCTGCAGTACGGCGGCGGACAGGGTACCGAAGAGCTGCGCACCCAGATCTGCGAGGTCATGGCCGCGGAGGGAATCGTGGACGCGGACCCCGCCAACGTCGTCATCACCGCCGGCTCCCAGTCCGCCCAGGATGTCGCCACCAAGGTTTTCTGCAATCCGGGCGACGTTGTCCTCGTCGAAGATCCCACGTACGTGGGCGCTCTGAACACGTTTGAGGCCTACCAGGTGCAGGTGGAGACCGTCCCCATGGATGAGGACGGAATTGTTCCGGAACTCCTTGAGGCCAAGATCTCGGCCCTCCAGGTGGACGGCAAGTCGATCAAGTTCCTCTATACGATCCCGAGTTTCAATAACCCCTCGGGTATCACACTGTCTGCTGACCGGCGCCAGCTCGTCGTTGATATATGCCGCGAGGCGAATATTATTATTCTGGAGGATAACCCCTACGGGCTGCTGCGTTTTGACGGGAAGCCGCTGACACCGCTGCGGGCCGGCAACCCCGACGACGTGATCTACATGGGGTCCTTCTCCAAGATCTTCGCACCCGGACTGCGGATCGGCTGGGCGCTGGTTCCGGCGCATCTGCAGCGCCGCTACTACCTGGCGGCCGAGGCCGTAACCTTGTGCCCGCCGACGCTCAACCAGATGCTGGTCTCCGCCTATCTGCGCGACTACGACTGGCGCGGGCAGATTGCCACCTACCGGGGCCTCTATAAAGAGCGTTGCGACGCTATGCTCGCCGCCCTGACGGACTTCATGCCCGACGGTTTGACCTGGACCCACCCGGAGGGCGGCTTCTTCGTCTGGGTCACCCTGCCCGAGGGCGTGGATACGTATCCGCTGCTGCACACCGCGATCGACGCCGGGATCGTCTTCATCCCGGGTGCCGCCTTTTCGCCGTCGGACGAGCCGTCGAACAAGCTGCGCCTCGCGTTCAGTGCCGTGCCGCCCGAATCCATCCGCGAAGGCGTCCGGCGGCTCGCGCCGGTCCTGCAGGGAGCCATTGCCGCGCTGTAGCCTGAAGCAAACGCTGGTGCGTGACCGAAGACCTGTTGTGGAACCTGAGGAGCAAAAAATGACCGGAATCATCGTGGTAGGCGTCGATGGCAGCGAGACTGCCATGAAGGCGGCCCGCACCGCATTGGGCATGGCCGCCTCCCTCGGGGCTGCACTGCACGTCGTCAGCGCTTTCGACAGCGACAAGACGGAGGTCTTTGGCAGCGGCAGCGACACCTGGATTGTTTCCGACGCCGGGAACGCGGAGAAGATCGCAAAGTCCGTCGCCGAATCGCTGCGCACGGCCGAAACCCCTGTCACGTATGGCGCCGCCCGCGGCAAGCCGGCGGAAGCCCTGATCGCGGAAGCCGCACGGACCAACGCCCTGATGATCGTCGTCGGCAACAGGCGTATGCAGGGAATCGGCAGGCTCCTGGGCAGCGTTGCCAACAGCGTGGCCCACAACGCCCCGTGCGACGTCTACATCGCCAAGACCGACTCCGCCGTGTAGCCCGCGAGGCGCGGAAGACGCGCGCCGGGGGCTAGGGCAGTTTGTCCTGCTTGAGCACCCGGCGCAGGATCTTCCCCGAAGCCGACTTCGGCACGGCGTCGATGAATTCCACACGGTGAACACGCTTGAACGGCGCCACCCGGGCGGCCACGAAGTCGGTCACTGCGACCTCATCCAGGTCCTCCCCCGCGGAACCTTCCTGACGGACAACGAAGGCCATCGGCACCTCCTGTCCGTCGGCGTCGCTCGTGCCGATTACTGCAGCGTCGGCGATGCCGGCGTGGGTCAGCAGCAACGCCTCCAGTTCAGCCGGGGCAACCTGATACCCCTTGTATTTGATGAGTTCTTTGAGCCGGTCCACGATGGTCACGACGCCGTCGGCCCGGACCGTGGCAATATCTCCGGTATGGAGGAAGCCATCCGCGTCCAAGGTGTCCGCAGTGTCGTCCGGGCGGTTCAGGTACCCCAGCATCACGTTCGGTCCGCGGCAGAGCAGATGCCCCGCAGCGCTTTCGCCAACCAGCGGAATCTCAAGGTCCTCACCCGTTGCCGGGTCCACCAGCCTGCACTCCATGTTCGGCACCGTGTACCCGACTGAACTGACGGGCACGCCGGGGGCGTTCCGCGGGATCAGATGCGAGACCGGGCTCATCTCGGTCATGCCGTACCCCTGCAAAACCTCGCACCCCAGCCGTTCCGCAAGCCGGGACCCGAGTTCACCATCCAGCGGCGCCGCGCCGGACAGCGTGGTGTGCACCGAGCTGAGGTCGTATTCATCGACCATCGGATGTTTGGCCAACGCCACAGCGAGAGGCGGGGCGATGAAAAGATAGCTGCAGCGGCGCTCCTGAACGATCCGCAGGAACTCAGCCAGGTCGAACTTGGCCATCGTGACCAGTCGCGCCCGCTGCCGGAAGGCCAGATTCAGCAGCACGGTCATCCCATAAATGTGGAAGAACGGCAGGAGAGCCAGGACCCGGTCGTCGGACCCGACCTTCAGAAGCCCGCGGGACTGCTCGACGTTCGCCACCAGGTTGCGGTGGCTGAGCATGACCCCTTTCGGCCTGCCGGTGGTGCCTGAAGAGAACGGCAGGACCGCTACGTGGGTGGCCGGATCAATGATCACGGACGGCGCCGTCGCGCCCGCCGCGAGGAGATCAACCAACGACGGGTGGCCGGGGGCGCCGTCGAGCACTACCAGCCGGTCGGCGGGAATGCCTGCCTGTTCGGCCGCTTCGCGGGCTGCGGGAAGCAGCGCCGAGATGGTGAACAGCCATTCAGCTGCGGCGTCGGCAAGCTGGTGGGCGATTTCATCCGCGGTGTACAGCGAGTTGATGGTGGTGATCGTGGCTCCTGCCCGCAACAGGCCGTGGAAGACGACGGGAAAGGCGGGAATGTTGGGACACAGGACCGCCGCCACGCCGTGAACGCCCAGGCCCCGCGCCGCCACGGCTCCGGCCACGGCGTTGACTCGGGCGATCAGCTCCCGGTACGTCGTCTCCGAACCGCTGGCACCGTCCACGATCGCGATCCGGCCCAGCTCTTCCTCCGTCAGGCCTGAAAACAAATAGTCGTAGAGGCTGACATCGGGAATGTCGACAGCTGGGAAGGGGCTCGAGAACACGCACATCTCCTTTGATCCGCGGCCGCCCGGCAGGCGGGGCTGATGCAACTCTAGCCCCCGGAGGGCGTCCGGGACCGGTCCCGCAGCGCGGTTCTTCCGCTGTCAGTCGAGGAGGAGGGCGGGCTCTTCCAGGATGGCGGCGACGTCGGCCATGAACCGTGCCGACAGGTCCCCGTCCACCACGCGGTGGTCGAAGGAACCGCCCAGGGTGGTGATCCAGCGCGGGATGACTTCGCCGTCCAGGACCCAGGGCTTCTGCTTGATCGTGCCGAAGGCCACGATCGCCACCTCGCCCGGGTTGATGATCGGTGTGCCGGTATCGATACCGAGGGCACCGATGTTCGTCACCGTCAAGGTGCCGCCCTGCATCTGCGCCGGCTGCGTCTTCCCCGCCCGGGCGGTCACGGCCAGGTCATTCAGCGCGAGGGCCAGCTCCTTGAGCGAGAGGTCCTGGGCGTTTTTGATGTTGGGAACCATCAGCCCGCGCGGCGTGGCGGCGGCAATGCCCAGGTTCATGAAGTGCTTGACATGGATCTCGGCGGAATCGCTGCCGTCCGGGTCGTTCACCCACGTGGCGTTGACGCTCGGATTCCGGGCGGCCGCCCAGATCACGGCCTTGGCCAGGATCAGCAGCGGCGAGACCTTGATGCCTTCAAAATCCCGTGAGGCCTTGAGCCGTTTGACGAACTCCATCGTGCGGCTGGCGTCGACGTCGACAAAGATGCTCACGTGCGGGGCGGCGAAGGCCGACTCGACCATGGCCTTCGCGGTGGCCTTGCGGACGCCCTTGACGGGGATCCGCTCAATCCGCTGCTCCTGCGGACGGCCGCTCTTGCCCCAGAACGTGTCCGCCTGGTCCAGCTCGGCGTCGCGCTGGGCCTGGTAGCTCACCAGGTCCTCGCGGGTGACTTCGCCCCGGGCACCGGTGGGAATGACATCTGCCAGGTCGATGCCAAGGTCACGGGCGATCTTGCGCACCGGCGGCTTGGCCAGCACCTTGTTGACAAGTCCGGTGATGGCTCCGCCAAGGGTAGGACGCTCAGGGTTTTCGGCCGCGGCCGGCCGGCCGGCGACAGCGGCCGGTGTGGCCCACGCATCGCGGCTCTCTTCGGCCGGTGCAGGCATAGGTGCCGCGATCGTTGCGGACGGCCGGGCGGCCGGTGCGGCGGCAATCCGCGGGCGGCGCTTCACGGCGTCGGCCTTGGGTCCGGATCCGACCAGCGGGCCGCCGGCGGGCCCGCCGGCATCGGTGGGCTGCACCTCAAGTTTTCCGTACAGGGGAAGCTCAGCCGCCGACGGGGAGACGTCCTCCGGTGCTGGAGCCCCGGCGCCCGTACCGGCGTCCACGGTGTCCGTCACGCTGATGATCGGGGTTCCGACCTCGACGGTCACGCCTTCGGAAACCAGGAGCTCCGTGACTGTGCCGGCGAACGGCGACGGCAGCTCAACGAGGGACTTGGCCGTTTCGATCTCGCAGATGACGTCATTGACCGCGACGGTATCGCCGGCCTTGACCTTCCAGGAGACGATCTCGGCCTCCGTGAGTCCTTCGCCGACGTCGGGGAGGGCGAATTTGTTAAGCGTCATGGTGTCCTCGGTTTCGAACGTCGTGATCTGTACGCCGGCTGTCAGTACGCAAGCGCACGTTCCAGGGCCTCAAGAATGCGGTCGATATCCGGCAGGTAGTCTTCTTCCACCTTGGCGACCGGGTAGGGCATGTGGAAGCCGCCAACGCGGATGACGGGCGCCTCGAGCGAGTGGAAGGCGCGCTCACTGATGCGCGCTGCGATCTCGCCGCCAATGCCGCCGAAGGTGGGCGCTTCGTGGGAAACGATGAGCCGGCCCGTCTTCTTCACGGATTCGGTGATGGTGTCGAAGTCGATCGGAGAGATCGAACGCAGATCGATCACTTCAACACTGTGGCCGTCCTCGGCTGCGGCATTGGCCGCAGCCAGCGCGACGGGCACAAGCGGGCCGTAGACCACAACGGTGGCGTCCGTGCCTTCGCGGAGCACGTGGGCCTTGAACGGATCCGCGGACAGGCCTGGGGACTCCACATCCACCTCACCCTTGAGCCAGTATCGGCGCTTGGGTTCGAAGACGATTACGGGGTCCTGGCAGTCGACGGCCTGTTGGATCATCCAGTAGGCATCGTGCGGGTTGGAGGGCGAGATGATGCGCAGGCCGGCCGTGTGCGCGAAAAGTGCCTCGGGCGATTCCGAGTGGTGCTCAATGGAGCCGATTCCACCGCCGTAGGGTATGCGAATGACGACGGGCACTGTGAGGTTGCCGTTGCTGCGGGCATGCATCTTGGCCAGCTGCGTGGTGATCTGGTTGAAACCCGGGAACACAAAACCGTCGAACTGGATTTCGCAGATGGGCTGGTACCCGGCGAGTGACAGGCCGATTGCCGTTCCGATGATGCCCGATTCGGCCAGCGGAGTATCCACGACGCGGTCCGCGCCGAATTCACCGATCAGCCCGTCCGTGACGCGATAGACGCCACCGAGCGGCCCGATGTCTTCACCCATCAGCAGGGAACGCGGGTTGTTGGTCAGGGTTGCGCGCAGGCCTTCATTGATGGCCTTGGCAATGGTCATGGTGGTCATCAGTTGGCTGCCCCTGTGTCCGGCCGGTCGGCGCCGGCCTCGTCGGCGAATCCGGCGCTGTACTCCTCGAACCAGGCCAGTTCTTCGGCCACCAGCGGGTGTGCTTCCACGTACGTGTTGGCGAAGGCCGTCCGGATATCAGGGGTTTCAAGGTCGTAGGTTGTTTTGCGGACGTACGCCGCGAGCTCGTCACCGTCGGCCTTGACCTGTGCGAAGAACGCGTCGTCGGCCATGTCCTGGGCACGGAGGTACTTCTCCAGGCGCTCCAGCGGGTCTTTGGTCCGCCAGGCCTCCTCTTCGCTGGACTCGCGGTATTTCGTCGGGTCATCAGCGGTGGTGTGGGCCCCGACCCGGTACGTGAATGCCTCAATCAGGACGGGGCCTTTGCCCTTGCGGGCGTGTTCCAGGGCCCACTCGGTGACGGCGTGGACAGCGATCACGTCATTGCCGTCCACCCGGATGCCGGGGAATCCGTAGCCCTTGGCCCGGTTGGAGAGCGGAATGCGGGTCTGCACCGAAGTGGGGACGGAGATGGCCCAGTGGTTGTTCTGGCAGAAGAACACCACCGGGGCGTTGTACGAGGAGGCAAACACCATGGACTCGTGCACGTCACCTTCGGAGCTGGCACCGTCGCCGAAGTAGACCATAACGGCCGCTTTCGGCTCCGGGACCTGTCCGGCGGTCACCCCGCCGGCGGCTGCTGCAAACTTCTGGTCGCGCTGGATCCCCATGGCATAGCCGACCGCATGCGGGGTCTGCGCCGCAAGGACCAGCGTGTAGAGGTGGAAGTTGGTTTCCTTGGGGTTCCAGCCGCCGTTGGAGACACCCCGGAACTGGCGCAGCAGTTCGGCAAGGTCCACGTTGCGGGTCAGCGCCACGCCGTGCTCGCGGTAGGTGGGGAAGATGTAATCCTGCGGCTGGCTGGCCCGGCCGGAGCCGATCTGGGCCGCTTCCTGGCCGGTCAGCGGCACCCAGAGGGCCAACTGTCCCTGCCGTTGGAGGGCCGTGGCTTCCTGGTCGAACCGCCGGATGGCCGCCATGTCGGCATAGAAACCGCGCAGCTTCTCCGCGTCAAGCCGCCGGGCGTAGTCGGAAAAGACCGGATCCGCCCCGAGCGTGCCGTCAGGGGCAAGCAACTGGATCATGGGCGTGGCAGGATCGCCCATGCGGGCTTCCGCTTCCGCTTCCTGCTGGTCATCCATGCCGGTTCCGTCGAACTCGGTAGCGGGCAGATGTGTGGCGCCCATACCGTCTCCTTGCTTGCCGCATCCGAGTGCGCTGCAATCGCTGGGATATATGCCGACGCGGTAATACATTCTGAAACGGCATACATTTTGGCTTACTGGTCTTTACTTTATCCGCAGCAGCCCGCTTGGGGGCGCCATGTTAAGCGCTAGGAACGCCGCGGCGGTTTTGTGTAGATCGCACACAATTCCAGGAAGCGGGTGTTGGCCTCGGCCTCCCCGATGCTGACCCGGACGCCCTCGTCACTAAAGGCACGGACGGAGAGCGCCCGCTCCGTCGCCAGGGCCGCGAATTCGGCGCTGTCAGCGCCCATACCAAGCCAGACGAAGTTGCCCTGCGCCTCCGGAATGAACCAGCCCAGTTCGCGCAGTCCCGCCACGACGCGGTCGCGTTCCGCTACGAGGCTTTGTACTCTTTCTACAACCTCGTCAAAATGCGCCAGCGAGGTGACAGCGGCGGTTTCGGCGAGCTGGGAGACCGCAAACGGGGTGGCGGCGACGCGCAGATGCTGGGTCAGTTCCGGGCGGGAGATGCTGTAGCCCACCCGAAGGCCCGCCAGTCCGTGAGCCTTCGAGAAAGTCCGAAGCACCACGACGTTGGGGTACTTGCGGTACATCGCAATGCCATCGACGGCGTCGGAGTCGCGCACGAATTCCTGGTAAGCCTCATCGATCACGACGACGACGTCGGACGGGACAGCCTTGATGAACCGCTCGGTTTCGGCGGTGGTCAGGATCGGGCCGGTGGGATTGTTGGGCGTGCACAAAAGGATCACCTTGGTACGTGCCGAGACGGCAGCCGCCATGGCATCGAGATCATGCCGCCCGTCGCCGGTCAGCGGGATCCGGACACTTGTGGCCCCGGTGAGGCCGACACAGATGGGATAGGCCTCGAATGAACGCCAGGCGTAGATGACCTCGTCGGCCTTGCCGTCATCGTTCTGTCCCGCGAAGGTTGCCAGCAGCTGGTTCAGGGCACCCAGGCTGCCGGCGCCGGTAACAACGTCGTCCGCCGGGACGTCCAGGAATTCCGCGAGGGCGGCGCGCAGCTGGCTGCTGAGCGGATCGGGGTAGCGGTTGAAGTCGGTCCGCGCTGCGATCGCCTGCTGCACTGCCGGGATGGGCGGCAGCGGGTTCTCGTTGGAGGACAGCTTGTAGCTGACGAGACCTTCGACGGGGGCCGGCGGTTTGCCGGCCGCGTACCGGGGAAGCCGGTCAACAACCGGGCGGGGCCGGATGCCCCCGGCAGAGTTATCTGATGAAGTCATGCCCCTTAGCCTACTTCTCCGGACCGCCGCCAATCCGGAAGATATGACAGCATTAACCCATGCGCTCTTTCACCGTACGGATCATGATCAACGGTCTGGCCTTGTGGATCGCGAGCTGGCTGCTTCCCGGCCTGTTAATCTCGACGTCCGCGACCACAGGAGCATTGGCCGGGAGCGGTCTCACGCGCGGAGCGGACACCCTGGGGATTGTCCTGGCGTATCTTTTTGTCGGCCTGATCTTCGGCGCGGTGAACGCCTTCGTGCGCCCCGTCGCCCGCTTCATTTCGCTGCCGATCACCATCCTCACGCTCGGGCTCTTCACGATCGCCATCAACGCGGCGATGCTCTCGCTGACGGCATGGCTGAGCACTTACACCCCCGTTCAGTTCACCATCGACTCGTTTTTCTGGACGGCAGTACTGGCCTCCATCATCATTTCGGTGGTTTCCCTCGTCGTCAGCGCGCTTCCGGGCGCCCGGTCCCGCTAGGCTCGGCGCCCCGGGACTGCGCTGGCACCCGCGCCTGACGGACCGGCACCGCGTCCCTGCGCAGCGACACCCGATTAATGGTGGCGGCACCCCCGACGCCGACCACTGCTGACAATGCGGCCGTGGACGCCAGCAGGGAAGGATCGCTGCTGGCGGTGACCGCAGCCGCGCCGGCAACATAGCTGGCCAACCGGTGCCCCGGGCCCAGGCCGAAGTCCTGCAATGCAGGCATGTCGAGCGGGTTCGTCAGCGTGACGGTCACCTTGTCCCTGGTATCGGCATTGACCGCCCCGTCCGCCCCGGGCACCCAGTCGTGCTCGTGTTCCAGGTGCAGGCTGCTGATCCCTGGCGCAAGTTCGACGGCGCCGACGGGGGAACCCGCAGTCAGAACGAACCTGAGGTCGAAGTCGGCAATGAATGCCTTGTCCTGACCCAGGTTCATGGCATGGATGCCGCCCTGGCTGTAGCCGACGGCGACCACTTGGTCGCCCGCCCCCGCCCCGGCGTCCCACAGCGCACGCCGGATCGCGGTGGCGGTTTCTGCCGAACCATAGCCAAGCCCTTCGGCGATGCCTCCGGTGTCAAAGGGGTTCGTCCCCCCTGGCCCGCCGTCCGGCTGGGTACCGGGGATTACCACCACCCACGCCCGGCGGCCGGCCGTGTCCACCTCAAGCAGCTCTATCTCGCCATTGGTCCGGCTCACCTCCTCGACCCGCAGCAGTAGCCCGGCCGGAGTGAGATCCACGTTCTCCTGCCGCGTCTTGCGGCTCACGATGCCCACCGGCCGGGGACGCAGGTATGCGAACCCTGGTGCGGCGGTCACGTCGCGAATGACGCGGCGGACGTCGGTGGGCCCGTTCAGCGCCCCGACGATGCCGGCCACCGGTGCGGGAATCCCCAGCATCATGGCGAGCCGCGCCGGGGCGGCGGCTACGCCCCGTTCCACGGAGTCCCGCACCGAAAGTGGAGGCACGCCCCACAAAGCCGGCCAGCCGGGGCCGTCCGGCGGGCGCTGCCCGACGTCTGGTAACCCCATCCGGAAGAGCAGGGCGTTCGCGGCTTCGGTGAATTCGTACTCCCGGTGGCTCGCCCTGACCTCGCGGGCGAGGCGCTCAAAGTCGCTTCGGACGCGGCCGACCGCCAGCCCGCCTTCACCCACAGCAATGATCGCGTCGCTGCCACTCGCATAGGAATCAAACTGGTAGGGGAAGAGGCTGCGGCGCAGCGACTCTGCCTCGACTTCGACGGCTGCTAGCTGCCGCACCAGCCCGTCGAGGGACGCGGCTCCGGCCAGCAGTTCCTCGAACTGGAACGTCAGCCCGCCGATGCCGCCGCGGATCCGGAGCATGCCGTCGTCAGGCGGGGCGGACGGGCGGGGAAAACTGCCCGGGTCCCATCGGTCCGGACCTGCCGCACCGGCCATTGGCGGGCCCGGCATCAGTAGCCGCGGTGAACCGGGGACAGCATGACATTCCGGGCGTGCCGCAGCACCACTGCGGACGCATCCTGGAGGGCATTCCGGCAGTCGCGCAATGAGGCGGCGTGCACGGACAAGGCCATCCGGTAGGCGCGACCTGCCGGCGACTGCCAGGTCTGGAGCTCCAGCCGGGCAAGGTGTGCCAGGGCGGCGTCCACCTGGTCGGCGCACCGCGAGACGCGAGCGGCAAGCTCCTGGACCTCGTGGCTCCTTGAGGCACATGCGGCGGCATCGCCGGCGGCCAGGGGATTTTCAGTCGCCAGGAAGTGGAGGGCGGCCCGGGGCGGATCGATGGTCATAACAAGGACAGTAGGACCAGGAGTGGCCGGCCAGAACGCCGCGGCCGGCTATGTGGACAACGTCGGGGCTGTCATACGGCTGGGCCGGCTTAAGGCCCGGCTGGACTTCGTGAAAGAATCGGTCCATGCCTGAAACTGCCGCTACCCGCACGCCGTCCGGACGCCTGGCCCTCGCCGCGTCATCACGCCAGATCGCGCTCGGCCCGCTGGACGGCCGCTACCAGCCCGCCGTCGCCCCGTTGGTGGACTACCTGTCCGAGGCTGCGTTGAACCGCGACCGCGTCGCCGTCGAAGTCGAATGGCTCATCCACCTGACCAGCAACAGCGTCCTGCCCGGCGCCGGGCCGCTGACGCCTGCCCAGCAGGAACAGCTGCGCGCTGTCGTCACCGAGTTCGACGCCGATTCCGTCACGGAACTTGCCGAGATCGAGGCCGTAACCGTTCACGACGTCAAGGCCGTGGAGTACTATATCGGCCGCCGGCTGCCCGGTATCGGTATCGAACGCCTCACCTCGCTGGTGCACTTCGGCTGCACCTCGGAGGACATCAACAACCTCTCCTACGCCCTGGGAGTCAAGGGCGCTGTGGAGGACGTGTGGCTGCCCGCGGCCCGGGACCTCGTAGCGCAGATCGGCCGGATGGCCGAAGATAACCGCGCCGTTCCGATGCTTTCGCGCACGCATGGCCAGCCCGCTACGCCCACCACGCTCGGCAAGGAACTGGCCGTGATCGCGCACCGGCTGACCCGCCAGCTGGACCGGATCTCCCGCACCGAATACCTCGGCAAGATCAACGGCGCCACCGGTACGTACGCAGCCCACGTCGCCTCCGTCCCGGGCGCCGACTGGGAACACGTTGCGAAGACCTTCGTGGAGGGCCTGGGCCTGTCCTGGAATCCGCTGACCACGCAGATTGAAAGCCACGACTGGCAGGCGGAACTTTACGCCGACGTCGCCCGCTTCAACCGCATCCTGCACAACGTCTGCACCGACATCTGGAGCTATATCTCAATCGGCTACTTCGTGCAGATCCCCGTTGCGGGCGCCACCGGCTCGTCCACGATGCCGCACAAGGTCAATCCCATCCGCTTTGAAAACGCAGAGGCCAACCTGGAAATCTCCTCGGGTCTGCTGGATGTCCTGGGTTCGACCCTGGTTACGTCCCGGTGGCAGCGCGACCTCACCGATTCCTCCTCGCAGCGCAACATCGGCGTCGCTTTCGGCCACTCGCTGCTGGCCATTTCCAACGTGGCCAAGGGCCTGGACCGGCTCAAGGTCGCCGAAGACGTCCTGGCCTCGGACCTGGACACCAACTGGGAAGTCCTGGGTGAGGCCATTCAGATGGTCATGCGCGCCGAGGCCATTGCCGGCGTGGACGGGATGGAGAATCCGTATGAGCGGCTGAAGGACCTCACCCGCGGCCAGCGTGTGGACGCCGCCCGGATGCAGGAATTCGTCGGCGGGCTGGGCCTCTCCCCCGCTGCCCAGGAACGCCTGCTGGCCCTCACCCCGGGCACGTACACCGGCATCGCGGACAAGCTGGTCGACCACCTGGCATGAGGCTCCTGCTCATCCGCCACGGCCAGACGCCGGGGAATGTCCTCGGTCAGCTGGACACTGCCCACCCGGGCCCCGGGCTGACCGAGCTTGGGGAGCGGCAGGCCGCCGCCCTGGCCCGGTCGCTGGCGAAGGAGCCGATCAGCGCGCTGTACGCTTCGACGCTGATCCGCACCCAGATCACGGCCGGGCCGCTGGCCTCCGCGCGGGGGCTGGGTATTGAGGTTTTGGAAGGGCTGCACGAGGTCGAGGCCGGGGCGCTGGAAAAACTCACGGACCGTGAGTCCCACCTGCGCTACGTGGGGACCGTTTTCGCCTGGGCCGCAGGGGAGCTGGACCGCAGGATCCCGGCCGGGCCGAACGGCCACGACTTCTTTGAGCGCTTCGACGCGTCGATTGCCCTGATGGCGGAGGCCGCGGCAACGTCGGCCGATCCCGGTGCGGTGGCCGTGGTCAGCCACGGCGCCGCCATCCGGGTCTGGGCCGGTCTGCGCGCTACCAATATCGAACCGGGCTTCGCCGCCCGGCATGTGCTGGCCAACACCGGCATCGTCGCGCTGGAAGGTGACCCCGACGCCGGCTGGCGGCTCATCCACTGGGATGGCAGTCCTGTAGGCGGGCTGATGCTCGCGGATCCGACGGCGAACGATCCGACCGGCGGCCCGGCCTAGCGGTCGGCCCAGTTCTTCGAACGCTTACGAGCAGGAAACACAGCCGAAACCGCCGTTGCATAGCCTTTAATCGCATAACCCTACGGCGAATCGAGGCAACCATGCAGACCAACCCCCGGCTCAATATCCGGCAGGTCACGTGGGCCAACCCCGTGGGCGCGGACCTTCGGGCTGCACAGCAGGCCGAGCTGGACGCCAGGTTCGGCACGAGTGATCACGAAGCCGGGCCGCCGCCGTCGGAGTCTGACACCGCGGTGTTCCTCGTCGCGCACGACAAGGCGTCCGGGCAGCCGGTGGGCTGCGGCGGGCTCCGGCTCCTCGACGCGCATACCGCCGAAATCAAGAGGCTCTACGTCCTGCCTTATACGCGCGGGTCCGGCATCGCAAGTTCGATCCTGGCGGCCCTCGAAGCGGAGGCCCATGCCCTGGGCATCAGAACAATCACCGCCGAAGCCGGCTCCGCCCAGACCGACGGCAGGAACTTCTACGCAAGCGCCGGCTTCGAACCGGTGCCGAACTTCGGCCCCTACGTGGGTGTGGAAAACTCCTACTGCTATGCGAAGAGCATCGACTCGCACAGTGCCGCCCACACGGCCATGGCCTGACTCTTGCGTTCGTCACACTCAGCCTGGCGTGGCGGCGTCGGCTAGCCTCACACTATGGAATCGGCTGACATCACTTTCCGCACCCGTAAATGGGTGCGCCCCGAAGACCTCAATGCCAATGGCACCCTGTTCGGCGGCAGCCTGCTGAAGTGGATTGACGAAGAAGCGGCGATCTACGCAATCCTGCAGCTGGGCAACGGCCGCGCGGTCACGAAGTACATCTCCGAAATCAACTTTGTCAGCTCCGCCGTTCAGGGCGACCTCATTGAGATGGGTCTGAGGGCGACCCGCTTCGGCCGGACGTCGATGACAATGCGCGCCGAAGTCCGGAACATGATCACACGCCAGAGCATTCTTACGATTGAGGAAATCGTCTTTGTGAACCTCAGCCCGGCGGGAACGCCGGAACCCCACGGCTATAGCGAGATCACCTATGACCGGGCCCGGATTCCGACGCATCACCTGACCGAAACCCTGCAGCAGGACTAGTACCCGGGCAGGATCAGCAGCGCGGATCCTTGGACTTACTCGGCCCAGAACTCATCGCTCTTCGCCGTGTTCACCATGAACTCCTGGCCCGAGGTGATCTTGCCTTCGCGGATTTTGAAGACAATGGCGGCGTCCACGTCCATGCTCCGCCCGTTGTTTTCGGCGCTGTTGTGCTGAATGCCCACCGTATGCCTGTCCCCGCCCACGACATCCAGAAGATCCACCTTCAAGGTTCCGGCCGAGCGGGCTCCCAGCTCGCCAAAATAGGCCAATACCGCGTCCCGCCCCTGCTTGGTCCCCGACAGCACGTTGTTGCCGGCAACATGCCATACTGCGTCCTCAGCGAAGATCTCGGTGAGAGTCGCCATATCCCCTGCGTTGAAAGCCTCGTAGCCCTTCCGGACCAGGTCAGCGTTCTCTGTAGTTCCCATCGCGGACACCTCATTGTCCATATCGTTGATTCGATCCTGACGGCTTTAGGCTAGTCCTGGCTGATGCGCCTGTCGATGGAAAATGCCTGGATGTCCGCGGCGTCCGCGGGCGCAGGATGGTAGCGTTTAACGCTTGATTGACGCGGCGCCGCCCGTCACCCCGTTACCCCAGCCCCATCACCCACGCATACAAACAGCAGCGGCCCACGGAGGTTTCCCATGCTCAGAGGATTCAAGGACTTCATCCTGCGCGGCAACGTCATCGAATTGTCGATTGCGGTGGTCGTCGGTACCGCCTTCACGGCACTCGTCACCGCCTTCACGGCAAACATCGTGAATCCGATCATCGCCGCCGCCGGCGGCGTCGACACCAACGGGCTGGGGTTCCATATCTGGCCCGGCAACGCGAAGACCTTTGTGAACATCGGCGCGGTCGTCACCGCCTTCGTCACCTTCATGATCACGGCCGCCGTGGTCTACTTCATCTTCGTCGCGCCGATGAACCGGATCAACAGGATGGTGAAGAGCCGGCTGGCGACGGAGGAGCCGGAAGAAGAACCCTTGCCGGCCGACACTGCCCTGCTGGCCGAGATCCGGGATCTACTGGCCCGGCTTGCCGGACCGGCGGACAACGCCGGGCGGGGCGCCGGTGAGCCGTCGGACGGTCGGGCGGAGGAGCCCGGCGAGCATCGTGTAATGCTTGACAAGGTGCGCCGCTAGCCCAAGACGCCGGGCTGGCCAGGACGTGCACGGGTCCGAAACTGTCATCGCAGGGCAATCCGCCGGAAACAGCGGCCCGCCACGATGGGAGCATGAGACCAAAAGTCCACGACCCCGCCGCCGAGTTGAGTTGTGACGTGTGCGGGCAGATGCCCGAACCCACCAGGGCCCGTCTGACCCTGGCCAATATTGCCGTGATGCTCCCGATCGAGCTGATCGTGCATGCTGCGGTCGTGGGAACCCACCTACCCTACGTGGCCAAGGTCCTGGTGCTCACGTTGACTGCAACTGTCCTGGTTATTTGGGTGGCAGAGCCGTCGGCCGCGCGGATGCTGCGGAGTTGGCTGCATGCCCCGGCGCTGCGCCACCGGCAGACGCTCGTTGCGGCGCCGGCCTTGTGGCGGGCGCGGACCGTGGTCAGGGACCGGCCCGGATCGCTCCAGAGGCTCACGCAGGCCTTGGCCGAGCTGGACACGAATATCCTGTCCATCCATGTCCACCCGGTAGCAGGCGGCGTCCTGGACGAGTTTGTGCTTTCCGCCCCCGGAACCCTCGGCGAAAACCAGCTGCTTCGGGCATTGCGGGCAGGCGGCGGGACGGAGCCGCAGGTCTGGCCGACGACGGCGCTGGCGATGGCCGACGGCCAGACCGGTGCTCTCAGCCTGGCCGCCCGCATCGCCGCCAACCCTGACGAGTTGCCTCTGGCCGTGGCCGAACTCCTCAGGGCGCGGATCACTGAAGGGCCGGAGCCCGCGGGTACCGGCGACCGCATCCCGGCAGAAGGACAATCGCCGGATGCCGACGCCGGCACCACCCTGAAGATTCCCACGGCCTGGCATGGGCCGCTTACCTTCACCCGGCCGGGGGAGCCGTTCACTCCGGCGGAGTCCGCACGCGCGCACCGGCTCGCGGAACTCGCCGAAATCCTCGCCTACCGCACGGCCCGGCTCTGACCCGCCGCCGCCGGATGCCGTTTATCCGGCCGTGGGAGTCATCCAGATTGTCAGCGCGTCCGGCTCCACGGTGACCTTGAGGTGTTTGGCCTTGCCCAGCGTGTCGCCGTCGAGCTGGAATTCCTGCGCCTGTTCCAGGTCCAGCTCCGCGGATTTCCCGGAGAAGAATTCCACCGAACTGTTCTTGCGGTTGCGGTTGAAAACCCCGGCGAGGACGGTGAACCAACCGAAACGGCCGGCGGGGGACATGACCACAACGTCGAGAATGCCGTCGTCGATCTTGGCGTCGGGAAAAATCTCGACGCCGCCCATGATCTTTCCGCAGTTCCCGACCATCACGCTGCGGATCCGTCGCCGGAGTGCGGGCTGACCGTCGATGCGGATGGTGGCCTTGACGGGCCTGCCGGGCAGGTTCCGGATCCCGGCGTCAACGTAGGCCAGCCAGCCGACCCTGTCCTTAAGTTCTTCATTGGTGTTCGCCATGATGGCAGCGTCGAAGCCCAGTCCGGCCATGACAAGAAACCGTTGGCTCTCCTCCGCGTGGTCCAGGACGGCGGAGATAACGTCCACCTTCTGGGCCGTACCGGTCAGGACGCCCTGGCCGGCCGCCAGGGGGTCGGTGATGTCGATCCCCAGGTTCCGTGCCAGCAGGTTCCCGGTACCCAAGGGCATGAGCCCCAGCGGCGTTCCGGTGCCCGCGAGGACGTCCGCGACGAAGCGGACGGTTCCGTCGCCGCCGGCTGCGATGACGACGTCGACGCCGGCGTCGAGTGCCTCGCGCGCCTGGCCTGTGCCCGGGTCCTCTACTGTCGTTTCCAGCCACAGGGGCTCCGCCCACCCCGCCTCCGCACACAGCTGGAGTACGTCGGCTTTGAAGTCCCCTTCGGGGGCTTTCATCGGGTTAATGACGATGGCGGCACGTTTGGATCGCGCGGCGCTGTTCTCTGACATAGCGTCCTTCGGGCAGGTGGGGCGGGAAGTCATCCGTGCTGAATCCTAGCGCCAGTCGGCGACCTCTGGCAGCAACTAGGCCGCACGCATGGACGTTCCGTCCAACCGCTCACTAGACTGGCCATGCCTATGTACTGGAGATAGCGGCCTTTCCTGGCCGGTGTCCGGATACCTTTCCGGGCTAGCCGCGCGCTGCGCGCTCCAGAAGCCGAAAGTGGGGGATTACATGACCGAATCCGAAAACTACTCAGCAGAGGCCGAGGCATCCAGCACGGACCCCCATGATTGGGGCCGTGCCATGGCGCTGGCGGTCACCCGACTGGCCGAACAATTAGCACCTGAAGACAGCGAAGACATCCACGCGGCACTGGTTGGCAAGGAGCTGTGTCTCACCATCACCGACGATGATGAAGGGGTCATCATCAAGGTGACGACCGCCTCCGGCACGGGCTAAGGACGGCGCCGGGCCAAAGGCTTACGCATCGCTAACCGGGATGAAACGTAACGGCAATATTGCCGCGTCAGACTGGACTCGCCGGCAAGCCGCCGGCACCAGCTCCATTCCCGGAGGCCAGTCATGTTCAGGAAAGCCACAGCCCATGTAACCCGTATCCGCGCCCTGGATCAGCTCCGCCGCGGCGACGAAATAGAAGCCCGCCTCCGCGTGGGCCCGAGCTACGACGACGTCGTGATCCGGCGCGGCAGCGTTCAGGAGACGGCACCGGGAATCGGGGTCGTGTGGATCCTGGACCGCCTCTCCGGGATGCGGAAGGCCATCAATGCCGACGAGTGCTCGGTCTGGCGGATCGCCTGAACCGTCAACCGCCAGCGACGGACTGGATGATCAGGACTTCCTGTCCCGGAGAAACTTCCGTCTGCAATCCCTGTAAGCGTCGGATCTCATGCCCGTTGACGTATATATTCACGTAGCGGCGCACGGCTCCGGTTTCGTCCCGTAAACGGCGAGCGAGAGCGCGGTAGTCTTCGGTCACCGTATCCAGCAACGACTCCACCGTCACCGCAGTAGCCGCGGGCGCAGTCAGGATGGACTGCCCGCCGGCCAGTGGTTGGAGGACGCTTGGCAGGACGACGCTGAACACTACTCCCGCCTCAGTCCCGGCAGGGCTGCCCATGACGTCATTATTGGGGGCGTGCATTGGTCAGGTCACTGGGTCGGGGCGGGAACGGTGGCTGCGCGGACGCACAGCACGTCGGGAAGGTGCGAGGCAACTTCCGAGAAATTCTCGCCCTCGTCGTCGCTGGCATAAACGCTGCCACCACGGGTCCCGAAGTACACCCCGGCCGGTTCGGCTGAATCAACGCAGGCGGCATCGCGCAGCACAGAATTGAATTCACTGGACGGGAGCCCGGCGTCCAGCCGTTTCCATGTTCCCCCCGCGTCCTCGGTCCGGTGGACGGCCAACTCTCCGTTGGGCGGAATCCTCTCACCGTCGGCCTTCAACGGGATCACCCACGCGGTGCCTGCCCGGCGCGGGTGGGTAAGCATCACGAAGCCGAAGTCCGCCGGCAGTCCGTCCGCGATGGACGTCCACGTCTCCGCGTTGTCGTCACTGCGGTAAACGCCGTGATGGTTCTGCGCGTACAACCGACCGGCAAAGCCGGCATCCGCCGCGATCTTATGGACGCACTGGCCGAACTCGGGGTTCGGATCGGGCATGAAATAGGCGGATATTCCGCGGTTGCGGGGCGCCCACGACGATCCACCGTCCTGGCTACGGTACACACCGCCCGTGCTCATCGCGACGTGCACATTCTCCCCGCTGGAGTCGACAAGGATGGAGTGGGCAGCCGCCCCGCCGTATCCGGCACCCCATTTACTGCGGTGCGGATGGTTCCATAGCCCCCGGTTAAGCTCGAAGTGTTCCCCGCCGTCAGTCGATTTCCAGACTGAGATCGGTTCGCAGCCGGCCCAGACGACGTCCGGCCGGGAGTCGGCGTCGGGGTAGATCTGCCAGATGCGTTCGAGCGCCGCGTCGGTGCCCTCGGGAAATTGGATGGCACCCTGCTCCGGCTCGGTCCAGGTTTCGCCCAGGTCGTCCGAATGGACGACAGTGGGCCCCCAGTGTTCTGACCTCACTCCGACCAGGAGGCGGGCGCGTCCACCCCTGGTGTCAATGCCGATGCTGGGTATTTCACTCATCAGGAAATGCGGCCCGGTCAGGGACCAGCTCTTACGGTCCTCGCTCGTCGCGAGCCAGAGGCCTTTCTTAGTTCCGATCGCCAGGACATGGGTCTGTGCGGTAGCCATGCCCACATAAAACCACCGCCGCCAACGGGCCGCAAGGTCTTATTCGCTCTCCCCGGGCCGGCACTGCAGCGACGCCGCACAATCCCTGCCTGTCCCGGGGTAAGCGCGCAGTCAGTCCACGAATTCCGATTGCGTCTCGATAAAGTCCCAGTCGGCCGGCGACAACACCGCGTCCCCCGCGTCCGGGTCCGGACCTCCGGCTGCGGCGATATCAGTGCGCACGGCCGGCGGGACCTCGTAGGCGCGAAGGTTTTCGCGCAGCCACTCTTTGGACGCCAGCTCCAGATCCAGCCACCACATGTAAATCTCCACGGCGGTCACCTCTTCCTTTTGCTCAACGTTAGGCGCGGCTCCGCAGGGATACAACAGCCTCCGCCCGGCACCGCCCGCAACACCGTACTGAATAACCCTGTTCATGGCGAGGCGCCCGGGCAACAATGAGGTATGTCTTCCGAGCGCAACAGCAGCCCTGCGCCTTTGATTGTGGGGGTTCATCCGGGACAGCATCCGGAGGTCCTCCAGACCGCCGCCGCACTCGCCCACCGCCTCGCTGCGCCCCTGATCTGCGCCTACGTGGACGAGGCCAGCTACCTCGTGGACTGGGATCCGGCGCGTTCGATGCACCGGCTTTCACTTCATCCGGACGCCGACGAAACCGCGATTCGGGCGGTCACGCAGGAACTGCAGTCCGCCATCGAGGTTGCCTTCCACGACAGGGGACTTGATTGGACATTGCGCACTTTGGGAGGTGACCCCGCCCGCGCCCTGGGCCGGCTGGCGGCCGACGCCAACGCTGAGATGATCGTCGTGGGAACTCCCGAGCGGGGGCTGGGGCACCGCCTCGCCGCGGCACTCAACGGTTCCGTGGCGGCGTGGTTAAGCCATCATCAGAGTCGCCCCGTGCTGATCGTTCCCGCAGTAATGCCTCCCTGAGAAAGTAAAGCGAAAGTAGTTATTTGCGGGGCTGGTAATCGTTGCAAACTGCCCGGTAGACTTCTATTCGTAGGCGGAAAGAAGGCCTACACCAAAGCTGCTCCGGAGTGCGTATCCCCCAATAACGCACTCCGGAGTTCTTTAACGTCCGGGCACATTCCGCCAGCAGGCGCGCACCGCGGGTTTGAGCGTGCGATTTCGAAGACACCACATCCTCCACACTCATACCTGCCATATCCATCCTTGATTTATACCCCCTAGGGGTATATGTTGACTTTATGGATAAGCACGAGGACCTGCCTGTCGCAGCAGAGACAGGCGCAGGCCAGCCACACGGTTACTCTGCCAATAAGGACGCCTACCTGCGCCGGCTCAAGCGCATCGAAGGCCAGGTGCGCGGCATCGCCCGGATGGTCGATGAGGACAAGTACTGCATCGATATCCTCACCCAGGTGGCGGCCGTGACCAAGGCATTGCACGCCGTCAGCCTCGGCCTGGTCGAGGAACACATCGGCCACTGCGTCGTCGGTGCCGCCGCCGAACCGGATCCGGACCGCCGCGCGGATGCCATCGACTTCAAGGTCAAAGAAGCAACCGATGCCATCGGCCGCCTCCTGCGCTAGCGTCCAGCAACTACCCTCAGCCAGGCCCGCGAACCCCGTCGGCCGAACGACAAGGAGCACACTATGAGTACCGTTTCCACCGATGTCAGCGTTTCCGGCATGACCTGCGGCCACTGCGTTTCCGCCGTCAGTGAAGAACTCGAAGCGCTGGCCGGCGTCGAAAAGATCGACGTCGACCTCAATGCCGGCGGTATCTCCACCGTGACGATCACCTCCAGCGGTCCGCTGTCTTCCTCCGAAATCGGCGAGGCCGTCGCGGAGGCAGGGTATCTGGTGGTCGCCAACGAAGCGTAGGAACCCCCGGCCGAAGACCGGCCGGCCACTTGATGCAGCACTGACCCGGGAAGCACAGAACAAGGAAGCCCCATGAGCAGCACGGTGAAAAGCCAGGAGATCCTGAACCAGTCCGGCGCGAGAGTGGTCGAACTCGATATCGAGGGCATGACATGCGCCTCCTGCGTGGGACGCGTCGAGCGGAAACTGGGAAAAATCGACGGCGTCGAAGCCAGCGTCAACCTGCCGCTGGAGTCGGCCCGCGTCACTGCCCCCAGGGAAGTCACCGACGAGCAGATCATGGCCACGGTGGCCGCCGCCGGATACAGGGCCACGATCCGCCCGGTCAATCGCCCTTCCCCCGCGGAGGCACCCGTCTCCTTCACTGACGACCATCAGGTCGTGACCGATTCCGGCGGGCCCGGAGGGCCGGCAACCCATCCCGCCGGCCAGTTGCGTCCGCGGCTCCTGGTCGCTGCCGTGCTGACGGTACCGGTATTCCTGGTCTCCATGTTCCCGGCGCTGCAGTTCGAAAACTGGGGCTGGGTGGCCGGCCTGCTTTCCCTGCCGGTGGTCAGCTGGGCGGCGTGGCCCTTCCACCGTGCGGCTGCCGTGAACGCACGGCACCTGTCCTCCACGATGGACACGCTGGTTTCCATCGGGGTGACCGCGGCGTATGCCTTCTCCGCCTGGCAGTTGGCCTCGGACCCCGCCCTGACGGCGCACCCCGGCATGGCCGGCATGGGCAGCGAGGCAGGCCTCTACTTTGAGGTGGCCTCCGTGGTCACCACCTTCCTCCTCCTGGGCCGTTACCTTGAGGCCAATGCCAAACGAAAAGCCGGGGATGCGCTCCGGACGCTGCTGGATCTCGGCGCGAAGGATGCCACCATCCTCAGGGAGGGCAGCGAGCACAAGATCCCGGCAGGCCGGCTCCAGGTCGGTGACGTCATTGTGGTCCGGCCCGGTGAAAAGATCGCCACCGACGGTGTCGTGATCGAAGGCTCGTCGGCCGTGGATGCGTCCCTCGTCACGGGCGAGTCCGTGCCGGTCGAGGTCGGTCCGGACAGTCCGGTCACCGGAGCGACCATCAATACGTCCGGCCGGCTCCTAGTCCGCGCCACCCGCGTCGGCGCCGAAACCACGTTGGCGCAGATGGGGCGCCTCGTGGCCGAGGCGCAGACCGGGAAGGCGCCGATTGCCCGCCTCGCGGACCGCATCAGCGCCGTCTTCGTGCCGATCGTACTTGGCATCGCGGTACTGACCTTCACAGCCTGGCTGCTCGCCGCCGCGCCGGACATCAGCGGCGCCGAACTGCGAGCCGCCTTCACCGCAGCGGTCGCCGTCCTTGTCATTGCCTGCCCCTGCGCGCTCGGCCTGGCGACCCCCGTGGGGCTGCTGACCGGGACCGGCCGCGGGGCCCAACTCGGCATCCTGATCAAGGGCCCGCAGGTCCTCGAAGATACCCGGCGCGTGGACACCATCCTGCTCGACAAGACGGGCACGGTTACCACCGGCCACCTCGCAGTCGAGACGACCGAAGCCTTCGGCTCGTTCAGCTCCGCCGAAGTCCTGCACCTCGCCGGGGCCGTTGAAGCCGCCTCGGAGCATCCGATCGCCCGCGCCGTCGCAGCCGCCGCCCACGCGGCCGCCGGCCCGGACGGAGGGACGGGCCGCCTCCCCGGAGTCGGTGACTTCCGCTCGGCACCCGGCGGCGGCGTCCGCGGGACCGTGGCGGACCGCCTGGTCACGGCGGGCCGCACAGGCTGGCTGGAAGAGAACGGCATCGCTCCTACCGCTCCGCAGCTGGACGCCCTCCGCGCCGCCGAGGGGTCCGGGGCAACCGCCATCTGGGTCGCGATTGACGGTCAGCCCGCCGGTATCATCAGCCTCCGGGACACGCTCAAACCCGAATCCGTGGCGGCGGTGGCAAGGCTCCGGGAGCTCGGCCTCCGGCCCATCCTGCTGACCGGGGACAACGCCGCGGTGGCGGCGCAGGTCGCAGCCGCCGTCGGGATCGATCCTTCCGACGTATTCGCCGGCGTGCTGCCGGAGGGCAAGGTCGAGGCCGTGCGCCGGCTTCAGGCCGGTGGCGCCACGGTGGCGATGGCGGGTGACGGCGTCAACGACGCCGCGGCACTGGCACAGGCCGACCTCGGGATCGCCATGGGTTCCGGCACCGATGTGGCGATCCAGGCCGCCGACCTTACGGTCATGGGCAGCGACCTGGGGCAGGTGGCGCAGGCGATCGAGCTGTCGCGCCGGACGATGTCCACGATCAAAACGAACCTCTTCTGGGCGTTCTTCTACAACGCGGTCGGAATTCCCGTAGCCGCCCTGGGGCTGCTCAATCCGATGATTGCGGGCGCCGCCATGGCGGCCAGCTCGGTGCTGGTGGTGGCCAACTCGCTGCGGCTCCGCAGCTTCGGCAAGTAGGCCCCCGGCCCCGGCTCAGGGCACGGGCTCGACATCGTTCGCGTGATCAAGGGCGGCCGGCGTCGGCGCCGCCGTCCGCAGTTCATCGAAGCGCACCAGCACCACGCCGCCGACGATCAGGAAGCCGCCCAGAAGCTGGATGGGGCCGGGGAGCTCGCCCAGCAGCAGCCAGGCCCAAATGACCGCGAAGAGGACCTCAGTGAGGGATACAAACGAGGCCACTTTGGAGCCAAGCGCCCGCGCCGCCATGATCCCGGAAACATAAGCCAGCACGGTTGCCAGGATCACGAGGCCGGCGAGCGAGACCCACCAGGGCGTAAGCCATGGCCCAAGCCGGGTGTCGGCCGTGCTGAAGGCCATCGGAAGCAGACCGGTTGCAGCGGCAAGCCACATGATCACTGCGCCCACCAGCAGTCCGCCGGAGGCCAGCACGATCGGCGGCAGTGTGTCGTTTTCCTTTGCCGTGATGAAGAAGTAGATGGCCAGGCATACGGCTGCCGCGATGCCCCACAGCACACCGATCGGGTCTACTTTCACGGCGCCCGTGAGGTCCAGGACCAGGATCAGGCCGCCGAGGGAGAGCAGGGTGCCCGCGATGGTCAGCGGCCGCGGCCGTTTCCGGCTCGCGGCCCATAGCCACAGGACGATCAGGACCGGCGCCAGGTACTCCAGCAGCAGCGCGACGCCGACCGACAGCCGGGCCACTGCGTTGAAATAGAACAGCTGGCAGGCCGCGACGCCGATGATGCCGAAGAGCAGGATGGTGACCCAGTTGTCCTTGAGCCGGCCCCAGCGCCCGCGGAGCGCCGGAATAGCGGGGATGGCGAGGATCAGTGCAGCTCCGGTGAGCCGGGCTGTGACTGCGGCGCCGGGCGTCCAGCCCGTCTCCAACAGGGCTTTGGCAAACGACCCGGAGAGGCCGAACACGGCCGAGGAGAACAGGGCAATTCCCAGGCCCGAGGCCATGAAGCCGGGCCCCGCGCTGCCCCGGCGGGCCTTCCGGCGGGCAGGGTCGGCGAGGATCGCGGCATCGGGGGAAGTGCGTGCGGCAGACACAACTGCCTCCTGTCAGGAGTAAAGTAGGGTTATGGTCCTGACAGTACGCCCGCCCTCGGTAAGGAGTCAAGATGGTTTTTGCCCCTGACACGGAAATTGCGCTACAGTCGGTGGTCGCCCTGATCAACACCGGCGCCAACGGCAGGGAGCACCTGCCGACGATCGCCGATCTGGACAGCTTTCTTGAGGCCGAGGGATTCACGGGATGGCGGTCCAGGGATACGTCAGAACTGGCCGAGGTGCACCGGCTCCGGGCCGAGTTGGCCGAACTCTGGCGCGCGGACGAAGACACGGCGGTGGATACCGTAAACCGCTTCCTCAGGGAGGCCCATGCGCTGCCTCAACTGGTCAAGCATGACCAGTGGGACTGGCATCTCCACGCCACCGCCCCGGAGGCCCCTCTGGCGGACCGGATGGGCACGGAAGCGGCCATGGCACTGGTGGATGTGATCCGCAGCAAGGAGTGGGACCGGCTCCTTGTCTGCTCCGCGGAGGACTGCGACGCGGTGGTGCTGGACCTCAGCCGCAACCGTTCCAAGCGCTACTGCGACACGGGAAACTGCGCCAACCGCGCCCATGTGGCCGCCTACCGGGCCCGCAAGGCCGCGTCCTAAGGTCGCAACCTAACGACGCCTCGACCTGTCAGCGGCGGTCGTCGCGGGGAGGAACCTCAGGCGCGTTCCTGCTGCCATCGGCACCGTCCGCGCCGGTGGCGCTGTACCCGTGGCCGGATGTCGGGCGCCTGGAGCTCAGGTTCACGCCGGAGCCTTTGCCGAGGTGGGCTTCGTTGTCCTTGTGGCTCATCGCCAGCATCGCGGCAATCACCAGGGTGACGATGAAGGCGATCCCGGCACCGATCAGGGCGAGATCGAAACGGGGAGCCCTGGCGCTGCCGCCCGAGGCAAAGATCAGCACACCGATGAAGGTCAGGATTGCCCAGAACGCGGAGAACATAAGCGGCCCTTTGACCGAGGTCCGCAAGCCGCGCGGCTCTCCGGATTTCTGCTGTGCCAAGGTGCTTTCCTCCCGCAGCCTGTGCCGGGGGGCAGGGGCTGGCTTGTTGCCGCGATTGTTCTACGCGGGGTAGAACCTGTCGGTATTAGTTTACGGCCTCCGCGGAATGGCCCGCGCATCGTGCCGCAGCGTGAGGCCGGCCAGGATCCACAGCACCCCGGCCATGATGGCGCCGCCACCGGCGACGCCCAGGAGGGCATGCGGGCCAAGGCTGATGAAAAACGGCAGGGCGGCGGCCGTGCCGAGCCCGATGACGCCCGAGGCGATCCAGTCGCGCGCCAGCACGGACCGGCCGCGGCCGGTGATGCCGAGGTAAAGCTCCGCGGCACCTGCCAGCCCCAGGCCGGCGGCGGCAGTGGTTGCAAATGACAGCGCACCGGGAACCAGCACGACGGCAGCGCCCGCACCGGCCAGCACGGATCCCGCAGCGGCAAGAATCCGGGCGGGCGGCGCCCCGGCGGGAAGCCCGGTTTTTTTGACACTCCAGATCAGCACGATGCCGGTGAGGGCCAGGTACAGTCCGCCGGCCAGTCCCATTCCCGCCTCCGACGGCGCGGCCCAGAATACCGTCACGGCACCGAAGGCAAGGGCAATAGCGGCCCGGACGAGGACCGGCTTCCAGAGGTCTGCCGCGGCAGGAATGGCGGTGGCGGCAGGCGTTGCGGGGAGAGTCACCAGCCCAGTTTAGTGCGCCGGGGACTCCGCAGGGCTCCGCAGGGATCCCGGCGGCCGCCCTGTCCGTGGAGCGCGCTTCAGGATGCGCCGAGGACCATCCACCGGTCCGTGCGCGCCCGCAGGCCGAGCGTGAGCGCCCGGGCCAGCATGTACCCGAGCGAGAAGGCCGCCCACACCCACAGGAGTCCGGCGCCGCCGTCGGCCCCGACCAGGTGCACGGTGAGCAGCAGCGGCAGGTAGACCGCCAGATTCACGACGCCGGCGACAGCCAGGTACCGCGCGTCGCCGGCGCCGATCAGGACGCCGTCGAGCACAAAGACATACCCGGCCAGCGGCTGGCCGGCTGCGAGCACCAGCAAAGCCAGCGTGAGGGCGGAGGTGACCCCGGCGTCGGACGTAAAGAGCGGCCCGAGCCACGGCGCGGCCACGGCCAGCAGGGCCCCGGTCAGAACCCCGAACCCGAGGCCCCAACGGGTCATGGTGCGGGTCAGCTGACGGGCGGAGTCGGCGCGGCCGGCGCCGAGCTCCTTGCCGATCAGCGCCTGGGCCGCAATGGCCAGGGCGTCCAGGGCAAAGGCGAGGAACGTGAAGATGGTCATGGCCAGCTGATGGGCGGCCAGGTTGACGGATCCCTGCGCGGTCACCACGACCACTGTGACCAGGATGGCAACCCGAAGGCTGAGCGTGCGCAGCATCAGCCACGACCCCACCTTCGTCATGGCCCGGATCCCCCGCCAGTCCGGCCGCAGGGACACTCCATGACGGCGGGCGTTCCGTTGAACCATCACGATGTAGACGAGGGCCATGGCCCATTGGGCGATGCTCGTTCCCACGGCGGAACCGGTCACGGACCAGTCCAGTCCGTAGACCAGGACCAGGTTCAGCGCGATGTTCAGCGTGAATCCGGCGGTCGCCACAACCAGCGGCGTCCTGGTGTCCTGCATCCCGCGCAGCACGCCGGTCGCGGCGAAGATAAGCAGCATGGCGACCAGCCCGGGCATGGACCAGCGAAGGTAGTCCACCGCGAAAGTCCCGACCGCTCCGCGGGCACCCAGAGCACCGAGCAGCGGCTCGGCGGCCAGGAACCCGGCGAGGGCAAGAACTGTGCCCAGCAGCAAAGCCAGCCAGATGCCGTCGCGTCCGGCCGCGAGGGCGCGGGGAAGCCGGCCCTCACCGATGGCCCGCGCGACGGCGGGCGTTGTGGAATAGGCAAGGAACACCATGAGGCCGACGGCGGTGTGCAGCACCGCGGAGGCCAGCCCGACGCCGGCAAGTTGCGCCACGCCGAGGTGACCGACAATGGCCGAATCGGCCAGCAGGAACAACGGCTCGGCGACCAGCGCCCCGAACGCCGGCACTGCGAGGCGCAGGATCTCGCGCCGGTGCCCGGCGCGAGCTGGGAGTCCGGTTGCCGCGGGTCGGGATGGTGCCACGGTTCCACCCTAGCCGGGGTCGCAGGCCGGCAGCGGCATCCAACACCACCATTTGGTTGACTATTCAACCAAATGACGTGGATACTTGAGTTGAAGCTACAACTTTATGGCCGGTGTCCGCGCCGCCATCGACCGCCCGGAAAGGCACCTCCCATGAATCAGTCCACCCTCACCACCTCCGCGCTCACCATCCTCCGCGTCATCACCGGTTTCCTCTTCGCTGCCCACGGCTGGCAGAAGTTCAACGGATTCACTATTGCCGGCACACAGGCGGCCTTTGCCCAAATGGGCATTCCGCTGGCCCAGCTCGCGGCTCCCGCCGTTGCCACACTGGAACTTGTCGGCGGTGTCGCGCTGATCGTCGGCGTACTCACCCGCGTCTTCGCGACCCTGCTCACGCTCAACATGCTCGGTGCCCTATTCCTGGTGCATGCTTCTGCCGGTATCTTCGTCGAAGCCGGCGGTTTCGAACTGGTGCTGCTCCTGGCCGGGGCTGCCCTGGCCGTGGCGCTCGGCGGCGCGGGCAGCCTCTCCGCAGACCGCGCGCTTTTTGGCCGCAGCACGTCTCCGCTGCGGGTTCTCGCGTAGGCCTCGCTGCCAATGTGACGTGCGGCGGCGGGCCTGCCCGCCGCCGGTCAGTAAACTCTCAGCATGAGCGAAACCGGTGCGAACGCTGTGACCCTGCGCTTCCTGGCTGCCCCCACGGATGTCGGCCACAGCGGTTCCGTGGACGCCGGGACTGTCCTCGAATGGGTGGATAAGGCAGCGTACGCGGCGGCCGTCGGATGGGCGAAGTCCTATTGCGTCACGGCATACGTGGGCAATATCCACTTTGCCGATCCGGTCAACAGCGGCGACATGGTCGACGTCGAGGCCACCATCGTATACACGGGCCGGTCCTCGATGCACATCCGCACGGTTGTTTCCTCGGGAGATCCCAAGGGCGGCCCGGCCACGATGCGCAGCCAGTGCATGGTGATCTTCGTGGCCGTCGGCGAGGGCGGCAAGCCCATCCCCGTACCGCAGTTTGAGCCCGGGACGCCCACGGAAATCGAAGCACGTGACCACGCGCTGGCCCGGATCCAGGTCCGCGAAGACATCGTCCAGGCCATGAACGCCCAGGAATATACCGACGCCGGCACCGCCGAGCGCGTGGTCCTGCGGTTCATGGCGGCGCCGACGGACGTGAACTGGGGCGGCAAGGTCCATGGCGGAATCGTCATGAAGTGGATCGACGAGGCGGCCTACGTCTGCGCCTCACGGTATTGCGGAAAGGACACGGTGGCGGTGTTTTCCGGCGGCGTCCGCTTCTACCGCCCGCTGCTGATCGGCCACGTGGTGGAGGTGGAGGCCCGGCTGGTCTACACCGGAACGAAGGGCATGCATATTGCCGTCCATGTCCGGTCGGGCGATCCCAAGGGACGCGAACTGAACCTCACCACCTACTGCCTGACCGTCATGGTGGCCCGCGATGAGGACGGGAACTCGGTCCCCATCCCGCCGTGGGTTCCGGTCACTGCCGAAGACCGGAGACTACACGCCCACGCGCGGGAACTCCTGGAAATCCGGGGCCGGGCACCCGGCAACAGGCTGCCCAACCACTTGCGGACAGCAGGGTCCGGGACCGCGGAGTCCGTGACCGCAGAGCCCGGGACCGCGGCACGCTAGGAAGCTGCGTCCCAGCAGAGGGATGCCGGACCTAGAAGCCGCCGCCCCCGGCGTCGGCGGCCATGTTGGCGAACCGCGAGTAATGTCCCTGGAAGGCCACGACGATGTCTTTGGTCGGACCGTTACGGTGCTTGGCGATCAGAATGTCAGCCTCGCCGGCGCGCGGGGATTCCTTGTCGTAGACATCCTCGCGGTGCAGCAGGATCACCATGTCCGCGTCCTGCTCAATCGACCCGGATTCGCGGAGGTCGGAGACCATCGGCCGCTTGTCCTGGCGCTGTTCGGAGCCACGGTTCAGCTGCGAGAGGGCAATGACGGGCACTTGAAGTTCCTTTGCCAGGAGTTTCAAGGCACGGGAGAATTCAGAGACTTCCTGCTGGCGCGACTCGACCTTCTTGCCCGAGCTCATGAGCTGCAGGTAGTCCAGGATCACGAGCTTGAGATCATGCTGCTGCTTCAACCGGCGGCACTTGGCTCTGATTTCCATCAGCGACATGTTGGGGCTGTCATCAATGAACAGCGGTGCGTCATTCATCCGGCCCATCGTCGTCGCGATCTTGGACCACTGCTCATCCTTGATGGTGCCCTTGCGGAGGTCCTGCAGTCCGATGGTTGCCTCAGCGGAAAGCAGGCGCATGGCGATCTCGTTCCGGCCCATTTCGAGCGAGAACATGACCGTGGCGAGATTGTTCTTAATGGCCGCGGAGCGGGCGAAATCCAGCGCGAACGTGGATTTACCAACGGCGGGGCGGGCCGCAATGACGATCATCTGGCCCGGGTGGAGGCCGTGGGTGAGTTCGTCCAGCTCGTAGAATCCGGTGGGCACGCCGGTCATGCCCTCACCGCGGTGGCCGGACGCTTCGATTTCGTCCACCGTGGATTCCATGACGTCCTTGAGGACCACGTAGTCCTCGGCGGTGCGGCGTTCGGCTACGGCATAGATCTCGGCCTGGGCCTGGTTGACAAGGTCCTCGACCTCGCCGTCCTGTCCGTAGCCGAGCTGGACGATTTTGGTGCCGGCGTTGACCAGGCGGCGGAGGACCGCGCGTTCAGCCACAATCTCGGCATAGTAGCCCGCGTTAGCGGCCGTCGGAACAGTCTGGATGAGCTCGTGCAGGTAGGCCGGGCCGCCGATCCTGTTGATTTCCGCGCGCTTGGTCAGCTCATCTGAGACCGTGACGGCGTCGGCCGGTTCACCGCGGCCGTAGAGATCGATGATCGCTTCGTAAATCGTCTCGTGGGCGGGGCGGTAGAAATCCTGGCCACGCAGGATCTCAACGACGTCGGCGATGGCGTCTTTGGAGAGCATCATGCCGCCCAGCACGGACTGTTCGGCCGGGATATCCTGTGGCGGTTTGCGGCTGCCCTCGGGCCCGCGTGCGCCGTCGATGGAGTCCAGATGCGTAACTGACAAAACTGCCGTCCTTCATTGTGTGCCCCGCCGGATCTTTGTCCGCCGTCAGCGCGTAAGCCATCTGCCATGCCGGCCGGTGGCCCGCGTCCCCGGCGGCCGGCCGCTGGTCCCTTGTCTATCAGCCGGCACCGACATTCTTCGTCGGGCCTTGATTCCGTGGTTGGGGCGTCGGGCCGGGCAGACTGCTGGCATCGCGGCAATACGGTGCGGGGATCGGATTCCGGGCTCGTGTTCCGGACTCGTGCCTGCGGCGGTCGCTGCCGAAGCTTGATATCCAGCAACGTTATCCGCCCATCCGGCCAGGACCAACCCGGAGGTAGCCCGCACCTGTGGATAACCTGTTGACTACTGCGTGTTGCTTGTGCACAGCCTGTGGGTACAGCTGTGGATAGAAAAATACTTACCCGGCAAATAGGGGCTTGAACTGCGGAAACACAAGTTTCGGCTTGTGGACATGAAACTTCTTCGGAAATTTTTCATCCACAGCCCACGACCCGGGGCTGGGGATACCCTGCGGAAGGCAAGCCACAAACGACGGACAAAGTTGGTATTTTGTGACGGAATTCGCAGGCCCGCCGAGAATTGACCTCCACTCGGGGCGCGCTGTACGGACGCGCCGAATATGCTGTGGATAACGGCGATCTGGCATAAGCTCAAAGTATGGGCGAACTACTGCTTGTCATCTTCCCTGCCCTTGTTCTAGCGGCAGTTTTCTGGGCTGTCACAGTGGCCCTGACGCCCCGCGGCGCCGGGATTTCCGACGCCGAACTTTATCAGCTGGAACTGGCCTCGCAATCCGCGGCTCATGACGCCGAGCAGGTGCGTGTGGCCACGGCGGCCCGCGCACGGGTTGATGCGCTGACCCGGCCGAGCCAGAATGAGCAACAGCAGACACAGCAAGCGGATAACGCCCGCGAGGCCGCGCGGACCCGGTTGCTGCGTCAGGCAGGGCGCCCTGACCGCAACACCACAAAGAACTACGTCGATCGGCTGCAGTAAATGGAATCCCTGATTGTCCCCCTCATGATCCTGCTGCTTGTCACAGCCGGCGTCGTGCTGGTCTTTCGGGCCATGTCCCGCCGCGACCTCAACTCAGGGCCGGACGCAGCGCCGCGGCCCGCCCCGGACGCCGCCGAGCTTGCCCGCTCGGCGGCCGCCAAGCTTGACCAGGAGCAGCACCGTCGTCTCTATGCCCTGATTGCCCAGGGACAGGCCATGGCCGCCATCAAGCTCTACCTTGAGGCCACGGGGGAGGGTTTGAGGGCCTCCCGTGACGCCGTCAGCGCCCTCGCGTCCCACCCTCAGCCCTTCCGGCCGCCTACTGCCCAGCAGGACAGCCAGGACGTTCAGGACGACGACGAACCCCAGCGCTTTCCGTACCGCTACCGTGCCATCGCGAGCAAGGGCGACGTAACGCGGGAGGTAAGCAGCAACATGCTCAACGACGAGATCTACGGCCGGATCCGCACCTTGGCCAAGAGCGGGGATACCGAGGCCGCCGTCAAGGCACTCACGCGCCACTCGGACATCTCCGCTAAGCAGGCCCAGGAGTTCATCGCCCTCCTCGACGACTGACGTCCTCTGGCAGTGACGGCGGCGAGGACGGCTTGGCCCGCGCCCCCGGTCAGTTCCCTGCCGACATCCCGGCCAGCAGTTGTTCGAATGGCAACGACGCCGGTGCCGCGGGCTTCCGCACGGGTTCCGCATCCTGCAGCAGGCGGGCAAATTCGTCCGCGGCCCGGTCCACCCGCAGAGACAGCGGCGAGCCGCCGTCGTCGGTATTTCCCCAGTCCTGCGGGCCGGCGAAGACCGCGGTGGCGGCAACGCGCGTTCGGAGATACGCAAAGAGGGGCCGCATGGCGAAGTCCAGCACCATCTGATGCCGGTCCGTGCCGGCGGTGGCACCCAGCAGGACCGCCTTGCCCTCCAGTGCACCCGGCGCCAGGACGTCGATGAACGATTTGAACAGTCCGCTGTAGGAAGCACTGAACACGGGACTCACCGCGATGATGCCGTCGGATTCTTCGACGCCGGCGATGACCCCGGCGAGGCGGGGCGCCGCGAAGCCTGTCACGAAATTGTTGGCGATCTCTACGGCGTGGTCGCGGAGCTCCACTACATTGACGGTCGCGCCTATGCCGGCGGAGCCGAGGCGGCGTTCGACGGCGGCTGCCATTTGATCTGCCAGCAACCTGCTCGACGAAGGGACACCCAGCCCGGCGGTGAGGACTGTAATGCGGCGCTGTTCCACGGGATTCTCCATTCCTTCACTACATGCATCTGCATCTATCGAGTAAAGCGTCGCCCGTCCTCGAATATTCCTCCGTGGCTGACAACGACCCCGCGGTCTGCCAGACTCGCTGAATGGCTGAGAATAAGACCCAGGCTACCGATTCTTCCGTGGACGGCTTCCTCGCCGCCGTAGACCACCCTGTCCGGCGCGCAGACGGGATCCGGCTCTTGACCCTGATGTCCGAGATCACGGGCGAACGGCCCCGGATGTGGGGACCGTCAATTGTCGGTTTCGGCCAGTACCACTACAAATACGCGACCGGACGCGAAGGGGATGCGGCCGCCGTCGGCTTTTCCCCCCGGAAGGCAAGCCTGTCGCTGTACGGGGTCACCTACAGCCCGGAAGCCGCCGAACTGCTGGAGCGCCTTGGTAAACACAAGACCGGCGCGGGTTGCCTGTACGTGAATAAACTCGCCGACGTCGACGAGGCCGTCCTGCGGGAACTGATCCGGACGGGCTACCGGCACATCACCACGGTGCTGCACCAGCCCTAGAAGCAACGCGGGGTCACTCCTCGCCCATGTTTGCGCCCTGGATGGGCCGGAAGCGACCCCGCGTTGTAGTCCGCAGGCACGAAAAGGCCCCCGCGACCGGTTCCCGGAGGAACCGAAGGCAGGGGCCTTCCAGCAGTTCAGGACTGCTTAGCCAAACGGCGGTAGTCGGAGACTACTTGCCTGCGACTACGTCGAGTTCGATCACAGCGGCAACGTCGTCGTGCAGACGAACGTTGGCCTGGTAGGAACCGACCGACTTGATGTGTGCCGGCAGTTCAACCTTGCGCTTGTCGATGCGGCCAAGGCCAGCGGCCTCAACAGCGTCAGCCACATCGCCCTGCTTGACGGTGCCGAACAGGCGTCCGGTCTCGCCAGCCTTGACGACGAGCTTGACCGGCTTGGCGGAGAGTGCAGCGGCCTGCTTCTGAGCATCTTCCAGGGAAGCGTGCTCGCGGGCAACGCGGGCAGTCTTGATGGACTGAACCTGCTTCTCGCCGCCCTTGGACCAGGTCAGGGCGAAGTTGCGGGGCAGCAGGTAGTTACGTGCGTAACCGTCCTTGACCTCGACAACATCGCCAGCAGCACCGAGACCGGTTACTTCGTGGGTCAGAATGAGCTTTGCCATGTTAGTTAATCCCTTCCTTAGCCGCGGCCAGCGCCGGAGTAAGGCAGCAGAGCAACTTCGCGGGCGTTCTTGATTGCCTGGGCGATCTTGCGCTGTTCCTGCACCGTGACGCCAGTGACGCGACGGGCGCGGATCTTTCCGCGGTCGGAGATGAACTTGCGCAGCAATGCTACGTCCTTGTAGTCGATGACGGTGATGTCAGCGGCCTTCAAGGGGTTGGACTTTGGTTTGGGCTTACGGAGTTCAGCCTTAGCCATCGTGGAGCTCCTATTCGATGGAGCCCGTGGATATTGATCCACGGGATGGTGGTGGTCCGGTGTCGTCCGTCCCCTGGCGCCTTGCGGCACCGTGGTGACTGATGTTGCCGGACCTTAGATGTTGTTTTAGAAGGGAGGTTCGGAATCCGGGCCGTTGCCCCAGCCGCCTGTACTGCTGACCCCGGGCGTGGCCCAAGGATCTTCCTGCGCTGCGGGCTGGTTGCCGCCCCAGTTTCCACCGGAGTTGCCGCCCTGGTTTCCACCAGAGCCGCCACCGAAGCCGCCGCCGCTGTTGCCGCCGCCGAAGCCACCCTGACCACCCTGACCGCCGGAGCGCTGGGTGCGGTTGACCTTGGCGTTGGCGTAGCGCAGGCTCGGGCCGATTTCGTCGACCTCAAGCTCGATAACGGTGCGCTTCTCGCCTTCTTTTGTTTCGTAGGAACGGCTCTTCAAGCGGCCGTTGACAATCACGCGCATCCCCTTTGTCAGGGATTCGGCAACGTTTTCGGCTGCTTCACGCCATACCGACGCGCGGAGGAACAGGGTTTCCCCGTCCTTCCACTCATTGGACTGGCGATCGAAAGTGCGGGGAGTGGAAGCAATGGTGAAGTTCGCCACAGCCGAACCTGACGGTGTGAACCTCAGTTCGGGGTCACTGGTGAGATTACCGATGACCGTGATAGTGGTTTCGCCTGCCATCTACTGCCTCCTTATTCGTTCCTGCGTGGGTGAAGCAAAAAATTGTGGGCTGAAATTACTCAGCAACAACCTTCTGTACTTCGGGGCGGGTGATCTTGGTGCGCATGATGGTCTCATTGAGACCCAGCTGGCGGTCAAGTTCCTTGGAGGTAGCCGGCTCGGCGGTGAAGTTCACCACGGCGTAGATACCTTCAGTCTTCTTCTGGATTTCGTATGCCAGGCGACGACGGCCCCAGATGTCAACCTTTTCGATGGTTCCACCATCGTTGGTGATGACACTCAGGAACTTCTGAAGCGTTGGCTCAACGGTACGCTCTTCGACCTCGGGGTCGATGATTACCATCAATTCGTAAGGACGCATATGTGAACCCACCTCCTTTGGGCTAGACGGTTACGGCATTTCCGTAACAGGAGGTTCATTTGCGATGTCCGGCGGCGCCCGTCTTCCGGAACGGCGGCAGGGCGCAGCACAGACTTCACTATCTTAGGGCATCCGAGTCGGATTCAACGATTCCATGCCCCACGGTAGGCGCAGCCGTAGACGGGCCTCAAGACGCACCGGCGGGCATGTGGATAACCCGGGCGGCGGCCCGCGGCGGCCCACAAAGAACTGTTCGAAGCGTCAGCCGGTCAGGCTACCCGGCAGTTCTGAAGAACAACTCCGTCACCCGCGCCAGCGAAAAGGGGTCCTCGACGCCGCACAGCTCGCGGGCCGAGTGCATCGACAGGAGCGGAATGCCGACGTCGACCGTCCTGATGCCCAGCCGCGTGGCCGTCAGTGGCCCGATCGTGGAGCCGCACGGCATCACGTTGTTGGAGACAAACTCCTGGTACGGAACCCCTGCGTCCCCGCAGAGCCTTGCCCACAGCGCCGCGCCGTTGGCGTCCGTGGCGTAACGCTGGTTTGCGTTGATCTTCAGCAGGGGGCCGCCGTTGAGCACCGGCCGGTTGACCGGATCGTGGCGCTCCGGGTAGTTGGGGTGGACGGCATGGCCGGCGTCGGCCGAGACGCAGAACGACGCCGCGAATGCCTGCCGGCGCTGGCTCACCGTGGCTCCCAGCCCGTCGGAAATGCGGACAAGGACGTCCTCCAGGATGGGCCCGCTGGCGCCGGAGCGCGACGCGGACCCGATCTCCTCGTGGTCGAAGGCGGCCAGCACGGCAACCGGGGTGCCGGGCGGCTGCGGTACCGCGGCGTGCGCGATCAGCGCCGCGAGGCCCGCATGGGTCGCTGAGAGGTTGTCGAGCCGGCCGGACGCGAAGAATTCATCGTGCGCCCCGAACACCGCCGGCGCCTGGGTGTCCGCGATGACGACGTCGTACCCGCCGATGCGGGCGGAATCCACCTTGGCGCCGGTCACCTTCCCGGCAAGAAGGGCCAGCAGGTCCGTCTCTGCCGGTTCGCCCAGCCCGAAGACGGGATTCATGTGCATCTGTTTATCGAGGGTGAGGCCGTCGTTCACGTTCCGGTCCAGGTGGATCGCGAGCTGGGGGAAGCGCAGCAGCGGGCCGGTGGCGGCAAGATGCTGGGTTCCGTCGAACATGACGAGACGGCCGGCGAGCTGGAGTTCGCGGTCCAGCCACGAGTTCAGCAGGGGACCGCCGTAAACCTCGACGCCGGCCTGCAGCCAGCCGAGCTTTCCCGTGGTGGGCTTTGGTTTGAGCTTGAAAGACGGCGAATCCGTGTGCGCCCCGAGAATGTTAAAGCCCGTGACCGGTCCGGCGTCGGCCGGCTCCACCCAAGCGATCAGTGCTCCGTCGCGGATCACATAGAACTTCCCGGCGCCGTCGGAATCCGAAGTTTCGGCGGCCGGCCACGGCTGCGACTCGTCCAGGCCGGTGAAGCCTGCCTCGTCCAGCCGCCGGGCTGCCTCATGGGCAGCGTGGAAGCTCGACGGCGAGGCGGTGACATACGCGCCGAGGTCCCGGATATGGTCGACGGCTTTGCTCTGGGTTGGCATGGCACCGAGTCTAGTGCCGGCCCGGCCGACGACGGAGCATGCCCTCCCCAAGAGGCGGGGAGTGGACATAGTGGGACTATGTCCATCCGCGGGCACTTGGGGAGGGCATGTCCGGCGGTCCGGAACCAGAGTCGGCCTAGACGTCGCGCCTTTTCAGCAGGATCCCGGCCAGCAGCACCGGGATAACGACCCAACCGCCCAGAACCAGCGCCGCCTGCCACACTTCCAGGGTTTCGGGGACGTGTTCCGCCGCCGTCAGGGGCTCCAGCGTATTGCCGGGCAGATATTTCCGGGCTTCCACGAAGAAGTCGCCCGGAATCAGCGCGAATGCGATCGGTGCGACGAAGAACAGCCCGACCAGGCTCATGATGCCCCCGGCCGAATTACGGATCAACGTGCCCAGCGACATGCCGATCGCCGCGACAGCCGCCACATACAGGCTGTTGACCAGCATCAGTTTGATGGACTGTGAGCTCGTGAGATCGAGCGGGAGGTTGTAGTTCTCCAGGATCGGGAGAGCTACGAGTCCCGCGATGAACACCGCGGCGAGGGTGAGGACAAAGGCCGTCACGGTGACCACGATTAGTTTGGCCACGAAAGCCGGCGTCCGGCGCGGCACTGCGGCGAAGGTGGAACGGGCCATGCCGGTGGTGAACTCCGAGCTCATCAGCAATACGCCCAGCGCACCGAGGATCAGCTGCGCAAAGATGACGCCGGAAGTGGGGGCGCCCACAGCAAGCTCTGCACCTTGGGCTGCAAACGCTGCCCCGGCCCGCGGATTGGTCTCAGCCGCTTCGGAAAAGGAGCCGGTTCCCCACGCCGACAGGGCACCGAAACCGACCAGCACCACCATGGTTGCTCCCAGCAGCATCAGCGTGGAGAGCAGTGTGCGGAACTTGATGAACTCGGAATTCAACACCCGCGGAAAGGACGGTCCGGCGCCGACGTCGGGCGTCCCGGCGCCGGTGGTACCCGCGGTTTGCGAGCCGCTGCCCGCAGGAGTCGTGCCGAGGGCTGAGTGACTCATAAGTTAGTTACCTCCGGGCTGCACGGGAGCTGAGCCCGCGGTGATGTGTGAGTGGTATTCGACCTCGTCCTTGGTCAGTTCCATGTACGCCTCTTCGAGGCTGACCTGGAGCGGGGTGAGTTCGTAGATCATGACCCGGCCGTCCAGGGCAGCGCGCGCGATCTGCCGGGGATCCAGACCGGTGACTTCCAGCAGTTCATTCTCCTCGCGAGCCACGGAAACGCCGGTGCCGGTCAGCAATCTCTGGAGCTCATCCGGCTGGTCGGTGCGGACGCGGGTCCTGTTCACGCCCTGGCCGGAGATGATGTCCCGGATCGGGGCGTCGGCGATGATCCGGCCCCGTCCGATCACAATGAGGTGGTCGGCAGTGACGGCCATTTCACTCATCAGGTGACTGGAGAGAAACACGGTGCGGCCCTCGGACGCCAGGAACTTGGCGAGTGTGCGGACCCAGACGACGCCTTCCGGGTCAAGGCCATTGACGGGTTCATCCAGAATGATGGTCTGCGGGTCGCCCAGCAACGCGGCCGCAATGCCAAGCCGCTGGCCCATGCCGAGCGAGAACCCTTTGACTTTTTTCTTGGCCACCTCGGTCAGGCCGGTCATTTCGATGACATCGTGCACGCGCTTCTTAGGGATGCCGTGCGTGGCTGCCATAGCCAGCAGGTGATTGTAGGCCGAGCGGCCGGTGTGGACTGCTTTGGCATCCAGCAGTGCCCCGATCTCGCGCAGCGGTGCGGCATGCCGTTCGAACGGGACGCCGTTGACCGTTGCAGTGCCCGACGTCGGCCGGTCCAGGCCCATGATCATGCGCATGGTGGTGGATTTGCCTGCGCCGTTGGGGCCCAGAAAGCCGGTGATCCGACCGGCCTCGACGGTGAAGTTAACGCCGGCGACGGCGGTTTTGTCACCGTAGACCTTCGTCAGGTCTCGTGCTTCGATCATGGAAGCGTTCCTTTGCATAGAGCGGGTGCTTAGAGCGGGTGCACAGAGCGGGCAATCACGGTCCGCCGCGAACCAGGTCCGGGGTACCCCCCACGCTACCCACATAGGCTGGGGTTTTCCGCCGGTTTCAGGGATAAGTCAGGGACGGTTCAGGGTGGTGACCGACTTACGGCGCCGGTGTGTAATAGACCAGGGCATCCCGCTTGACGGTCACCTCGACGGCGCGCACTCCGGCCATCGCCTCCCCGTCGACGGCAAGGACCATGGTGGATTCCACAGCTTCCACGCGGATCCGGTTTGTTTCGCTCAGGTGCGTGATGCCGGATGTTGCCACGGTGCCCGTCAGGACGGACCAGAGAAGGCGGACGCGCGCTAAGGCTTCGTCGGCAGTGATCATCCGCAGGTCCAGGACCCCGTCGTTTAGTACGGGCCGCAGCAGCGGCGCGTGGTCGCGGGGGTAGTACCGGCCGCGGCCGATATACAGGATCCAGAGCCGGTGCCGCACGCCGTTGACAACGAGGGTGGTGGGGCGGCCCGCCGCAAAGGTCCGGAACATGGCCAACACCCCGGCCAGCGGCTTGCCCAGCGCGGACTGGAGTTGCTCCCGACGGCGGACAAGGTCCGGATAAAGGCCGATGCTGGCTGTGTTGAGCATGGTCAGCTGGAGACGTTCCGGATTATCGGGAAGCCCCCGTTCCACGCTCATCTGACCGATGTCGGCCAGCGCGGCCCGGCCCTGTGCGGCGGCTTCGGCGGCGGCCTCGATGGTGGAGGTTCCGGCGTCTCGGGCAAAGTGATTGAGCGTGCCGCCGGGCAGGACGAGCAGCGGGATGCCGTGTTCGACGGCCATCGCGGCTGCGGTGCCGACTGTCCCGTCGCCGCCCCAGACGCCCAGCGCAACAATCCCCGGGCGGGCTGCGACCCCGGCAATTTCCGCGGCCACATCCTCGTGCTGGCTGATGTCTTTTATGTACGCCTCCGGGAATGCTTTTTGCAGGATCGCTGCCGTGTCCTCGGAGTAGGAACCGCCGAGGGCGTTCACGGATATGCCCAGCCCTCGCCCCGCCGGGAGTTCAACGGCCTTTACTGTGGTGCGGCGGATTTCCGGGATGGGCGGCCGGACGGGCCACCAGGTCCTGGTGACCAAGGCCGCTCCGGCTCCGAGTGCCGAGCCAAAGAACACATCCGAAGGCCAGTGCGCGCCGGTATGGACCCGCGAGTACGCCACCCCTGCGGCAACGGGGGCCAGCAGTGTCCCCAGCGCCGGACGCACCAGGCCGACGCCGAGGGCGAAAGCCACGGCAGACGCGGAGTGGCCTGAGGGCATCGAGGAGCTAAGGGGTTGCGGGTGGACGAAGCGGAAAACCGGAAGGTGTTCGGGAAGGGGCCGGGTGCGGGGAAGGAGCCGCTTGAAGACCAGATTGGTGACGGCGGAGGCCACGCCTTGCGCGAGGATCCCGTGCAGGGCGGCCCGGCGGGTTTTCCCCGGTACCAGAGCCAGTGCGCCGGCGATGCCGAACCACAGCACGCCCTTGTTGGCGGCCGCGGACAGCCGCCGGAAAAAGTCATCGTGCCGCCCGCCGGGAAGGTCCGAGACCGCCCGCACCAGTGTCCGATCGAACTTCCCCAGCCGGCCCGGCGCCGTACGCAACCACATTCGCATCTGCTTACCCTACGGCCCCCTGCGCCTCAACTCCGCACGCGTCCGCGCCTACTTGGCGGACAAGGGTTTTGCGGCGCCCGCCAGTACCAGTGCGCCGAGGATCGGAATGCCGATGGCAAGCAGCGCGTGCCGGATGCCGGTCGCGTCGCCGAGGTAGCCCAGCAGCGGCGGACCGGCCAGGAACGCGACGTACCCCAGGGTGGAGACAACGGCCACGCGGGACGCTGCACGCCGGGGATCGTCGGCCGCGGCGGACATGCCGACCGGAAACGCCAGCGCCGCCCCGGCGCCCCAGAGCATGGCGCCGGCCGTGGCGATCCAGAGGTTACCTGCGAGAACGAAGAGTCCCAGCCCGGCCGCGGCTGCGGCCATGCTGGCTCGGAGGACCGCGGTGCGGCCATAGGCGTCAATGACGCGGCCGCCGAAGAACCGCATGGCGGTCATCGCGAGCACGAACGCCGCAAATAGCAGGGCGCCGGTGGACTGCGAGGCTTCGAGTCCATCCACGGCCGCCTTTGCGATCCAGTCGTTCCCGGCGCCTTCGGTGAGGGTGGCGCCAAGCACCACGACGCCGATCAGCAACGTGCGGCGGTCGCGCCAGGCGGATCCGGTCCCGGCCGTGGCCGGATCAGCCACCGCAGCGGTGTGCTCGGGGATGTGCGGCAGGAAGAACCGCGGGGCCACAGAGGTCAGGACCGCCACTGTCACCGCGATGACCAGCAGGTGCTCAGGCAATCCCACGCCGAGGCCCGACAGTCCGGCGCCGCCGAGGGCGCCCAGGAAGGCGCCTCCGCTGAACGCCGCATGGAACTGCGGCATGATGGTGCGCCCCAGGCGGTGTTCGACGTCGGCGCCTTCCACGTTCTGGGCGACATCCCACAATCCGATGCCGATGCCGAAGAAAAACAGGGTGACGGCCGTAGCAGGAATGGAGGCCGCGAGCAGCGCTAGCGCGACGCCGGCCCCGGCCAGCGCGGCCGTCAGACCCGCCGCCCGTACCGTGTTGGCGGTGCCGATCCGGCCGACAACGAATCCGGCCGTCGGCAGGGCGATCAGCGATCCGGCCGCCACGCACAGCAGCAGGGTTCCCATCTGTCCGGACGTTACTTGCAGGATCTCCGTGACGGCCGGGATGCGTGCAGCCCAGCTGGCGAAGACGAATCCGTTGACCCCGAAAATGAGGAAGGTCGCCGCGGTCGCAGCCTTCAGCTGGGAGTGGCGTGAGGCCTCGGTGATCGGGCCGGTGGAAGTCATTCCCCCACTGTAACGATGACCGGGAGCCCCGGCCGCATGACCATTACCCGCTACCGCAACGCGGGGTCAGATGTCGCCCATAAACCCCGGTGGGATGGGCGATATGTGACCCCGCGTGGCTGTTCGCTAGCGGGTGCGTTCGACCCGCTTTTCGTCCCAGACCGGTTCGGCGGACTCGTAGACCTTCCCGTCGGAGCCAAAAACCATAAAGCGGTCGAAGGTCCTGGCAAACCAGCGGTCGTGCGTAACGGCGAGGACGGTCCCCTCGAAGTGGTCGATCGCCCGTTCCAGTGCTTCGGCGGAGTGCAGGTCCAGGTTGTCGGTGGGCTCATCAAGCAGCAGCAGCGTCGCCCCGGAGAGCTGGAGCAGCAGGATCTGGAAGCGGGCCTGCTGGCCGCCGGAGAGGGATTCGTATTTCTGCTCGGACTGCCCGGCCAGGCCGTAACCGTCCAGTGCGCCGGCGGCCGCCTCGCGGCCCAGCCCGGACCGGTGTTCGTCGCCGCGGTGCAGGATTTCCAGCAGGGTCTTGCCGAGCAGGTCGGGGCGGATATGGGTCTGGGCGAAGAATCCGGGCCGGATCCGGGCGCCGAGTTTCACGGTGCCCTCGTGCGGCACGTCGGCGATATCGACGTCGGACACCGGGAGGTGCTCCCGTTCGGGGTCGGTGCCGCCGGTGGCGAGCAGGCGGAGGAAATGGCTCTTGCCGGAGCCGTTGGAGCCGAGCACGCCGACCCGGTCCCCGAACCAGACCTCGGTGGAGAAAGGCTTCATGAGCCCGGTCAGCTCCAGCTTCTCGGCGACAATGGCGCGCTTGGCGGTGCGGCCGCCCTTGAGCCGCATCTGCACGTTCTGCTCGATCGGCAGAGCCTCTGGCGGGCCGGCCTCGAGGAATTTCGCCAGCCGGGTCTGGGCGGCGTGGTAGCGGTTGGCCATGTCGGAACGGAACGCCGCCTTGTTTTTGTACATGTTGACGAGTTCCTTGAGCTTCACGTGCTCCTCGTCCCAGCGCTTCCGCAGTTCCTCGAAGCGGGCATTGCGGTCCGCCCGGGCGTCCACGTACGAGCCAAAGCCCCCGCCGTGGATCCAGGCGCCGGCTCCGTTGATGCCCGGCTCGAGCGTCACAATGCGGCCGGCCGCGTTGTTCAGCAGTTCCCGGTCGTGGCTGATGAACAGGACCGTCTTCTTCGATTCGTTGAGTTTCGCTTCGAGCCAGCGCTTGCCCGGGACGTCGAGGTAGTTGTCCGGTTCGTCCAGGAGGAGCAGTTCGTCCGGGCCGGAGAACAGCGCTTCCAGGACCAGGCGCTTCTGTTCGCCTCCGGAGAGGGTCGACGCCGGGCGGTGCTGCGCGCGGTCAAACGGCAGGCCGAGAGCGGCCATGCAGACTTCGTCCCAGACGGTTTCGACGTCGTACCCGCCGGCGTCGCCCCAGTCGACAATGGCCTGGGCGTAGTTCATCTGGGTGGGTTCGTCGTCGTGCTCCAGCATGGCAAGTTCGGCTTCGTCCACGGCACGCGCCGCTGCGGCCAGCGCCGGCGGCGCGGCGGACACCAGGAGATCTCGGACCGTCGAATCGTCCCGGACCTGGCCGACGAACTGGCGCATGATGCCCATGTTGCCGGAGCGTCCGATCACGCCTTCATCCGGGACGAGGTCGCCGGCGATGATACGGAACAGGGTTGTCTTCCCTGTTCCGTTCGGCCCGATCAGCGCCGTTTTGGTGCCGTCCGGAACCTTGAAAGTCACTCCGTTGAGGAGCTGGGTGCCGTCGGAGAGGAAGTAGTCGATGCCGGAAACGTCAATATGAGCCACGCTTCCATCCTCCCACGGCCCGGTTTGCTGGGTCGTGGAGGGTCCGCCGTCAGCCGGCCGCGGTAAGGAACTCGGCCAACAGCGGACCGGATGTGGTGGCGCCGAATCCGCCGTCCTCCACGAACACGGCGACGGCCAGGTCCCCGTGCACAGCCACGATCCAGGCATGCGTCTTCGGTGGATTTTCGGTGCCGAATTCCGCCGTGCCGGTCTTGGCACCCACCGGCTCGCCAGGAATGGACGCCAGGAATCCTGCGTGGCCTGAGGTCACGACGGCGCGCATCATGTCCGCCAGTGCGGCAGCTTCGGCCTCAGTTACGGGCGGCCCGACGGACGATGACGGGGTGGCACTTGTTGCCAAGGGGTCAGCCGACGACGTCGAACCCTCTGCGGGAGACTGCAGGGAAGCCGTCCCGGTCGGCGTCGTCGAAGGACCCGCCGTCGGAGCATCACCTCCGGCGTCAGGATTCAGGACGAGCTGGGGTGAAAGGATCGATCCCTTGGCGACGGAGCCCGCCATGACCGCGGCTGCCAGCGGGGACACCAGGACCCTGCCCTGGCCGATCATGGACGCGGCATGTTCGGTGCCCTCGGCGGAGCCGGGGACGGAGCCGAGGAAGGCCCCCGCCCCTAACGAGGGAGCGTCGACCGCAAGGCCGAGGGCGGTCGCGGCCGACTCCAGCTGTGCCTGGCTGACATTGTCCCGGGCATTGATGAAGGCGGTGTTGCAGGAGTGGGCAAAGGCATCGCGCAGGGGTACGGAACCCAGCGAGGACGCAGGGTAGCCCTCCGCGTTCTTGAACGTCCGGCCGTCCACCGTCAGGGTTGCCGGGCAGTCGACCAACGAATCTGGAGTCATCCCGTTGCGGATCATGGCCAGGGAATCCACGATCTTGAAAATGGAACCTGGTGCGTACTGGCCCAGCATCGCGGTGTCGTACCCGTTGCTGCCGGGTCCCGATGCCGCTGCCAGCACCGCCCCGGTCGAGGGTCTCAGCGCCACAATGGCCGACGCCGGGCCCACCTTGTCCAGCACGCCCTCCGCCAGCAATTGCAGGGCCGGGTCAAGCGTCGTCTTCAGCGGTGTCCCCGGCTGCCCCGGCACCTGGAAGAGGATCCTGCGGGATCCTTCGGATGACTCGTCGCCCGAACCGATTCGGGTGGCGAAGATCTCGACGCCGTCGGTTCCACGTAACTGGGCATCGTAGCGTTGCTGCAGGCCGCCCGTTCCGGTGGTGTCTCCGGGCTGCAGGGCGCCGCCGGACTCCTCTATCTGTTCGGCGCTGGCCTCGCTGACCGACCCCAGCAAGGCCCGTGCGAACGTCCTGGTGGGTGCGAGCGGCATCGAGTCCGGAATGGCCCGGCCACCGGGAATAGCGGCGATTTGTTCATCGGTGACGGTCCGGCCCTCCTCGCGCAAGGTGATTGCGGGGACAAAGGCTTCCGCGCCGGCCGCCTCCACCTGTTGGGCGTAGACGGCCGGATCGGCGCCAACCAGCAAGGCCATCGCCGCCGCTGACCCGCCCAGATCCGCCTGCCCCAGTAGGGTCTTGTCGATTCCGATGTGCACAACAAGCCGTGAGGTGACCAGCGGAGCGTCGCCGGCTCCGAGGATGTCAGCGCGGACCGGCACCTGGGTGGAAGTGCCAATAAGCTCATCCTCGGTAAGCCCGGACGCGAGCATGGCGGGGTTCCACACCGTGAGCCATTCGTCTCCGGATTTCTTCAGCTGGGCGCGGGTCGTGTAGGTCCATTCCGCCGTGCCGATTTTCCAGCCGTAGTCCAGCGGAACAGTGGCGACATCGGACTCCAGCGTTACATCACCGATGCCGACGGACGGCTTCGCCGGGTCCAGGGCCTTGAACACCGCCCGCAGCCGGTCATTGGCGGCCACGGCTTCCTTCCCTTCGAAGGCCACGGAGCTGACGTCAAGCGCCGCGATCGCCGCGGCCAGCTTCTTTGCGGCCTCTTCAGCACCCGCGCGGCCATCATCGCAGCCCGCCAGGGAGGTACCGAGCAGAAGGCAGACGAGGGCCAGTACGAGTTTCCGGAATTTCCGCATTTCGCCATTATGCACCGGACCACCGACATCGCCCGTGACATGCCCTGCAGGCTCCGGGTCCTCACCCGGGCACGGCCCGGTCGCTGGCCTCACGTCCCGGCGGTCGGCTTAGTTCCGGTGGCTGAGATCGGGAACCGGCAATCCAAATATGTCTTTAAGGGCATATCTTGCCGCGTGCAGGCCCGGCATGCCGGTTACCCCGGGGCCGGGCGGTGTGGAGGATGAGCACAGGTACACTCCGGCCAACGGTGTCCGCCAGGGGACCGGGCTTATGACCGGGCGCTGCAGGATGCCGCGAAGATCCATCAAGCCGGCACTGAAATCGCCGCCCACATAGTTCTCGTTGTACTCTGCCAGCCCGGCCGCCGTCGTGACTCTGACGCCCACCACCAGGTCGCGGAAGCCGGGGGCGAAGCGTTCCAGTTGCGCGGTGACCGCCTCACCCATGTCCACCGAGGATCCGGCCGGAACATGGCAGTAGGTCCAGAGGACCTGCCGCCCGGCCGGGGCACGGCCGGCATCAAACCGCGAGGGCTGGGACACCAGGACATAGGGCCGGTCGGGATGGCGGCCCGTGGCCACAAGATGTTCGGATTCGGCCGTCTCCGCCCGCGTCCCGCCGACATGCACGGTGCCGGCGTCGGCCAGTTCCGGTGCGGCCCACGGCACGGGACCGGAGAGGATGAAGTCGACCTTGCAGGCGGCATTCCCGAAGCGGTATGACTCCAACGTCCGGCGGTAGTGGGTCGGCAGCCGGTCTTCTGCCAGTCTCAGGAGGCCCGGCGGGGCCACATCGAGCAGGGTAGCCCGGACCGGCGGAAGGTCCGCCAGCGAGTCGATGCGGGCCCCGGTTTCCACGACGCCGCCGTGTTCCCGGATATCCGCCACCAGGGCCTGGGCAATCGCGTCGGATCCTCCGACGGGGATGGGCCAGCCGCCCACGTGCCCGAGTGTGCTCAGCATCAGCCCGGCACCGGCGGCCGCCAACGCCGGCAACGGGGACACCGCGTGAGCGGCAGCCCCCGTCAGCAGTGCCGGTGCAAGCTCGTCCCGGAACCGAAGACCCCACAGCGGCGAGCCCTGTTCCAGGGTGCGCAGTCCGAAAACGGCTGCGGCCACGGGATCGGAAGGGATCCGCAGCAACTGGTTGAGGGTCAGGTCCGTGATGCCCTCCACCCGGCGCACGAGCGGGCCCAGCAGCCGCCGGTACGCCCCGCCGTCGCGCCCGAGTCCGTCAGCGGTCCGCTCGAGGGACCGGTAGGCCAGCGCGGCGCGGCCGCCGTCCAGCGGCGATCCGTAGGAAATCTCCGGGACTTCCAGCCGGATGCGGCGGGATAGTTCGAACTGCCGGAAGAACGGCGAGGCCAGCACCATCGGATGCACCGCGGAGCAGACATCGTAGATGTGACCCGGCTCGAGCAGCTCCAGGGTCCGCAGTCCGCCGCCCGGCGTTGGGGCCGCCTCATAGACATGGACTTTCAAGCCTGCCCGGGCCATCGTGACCGCGGCGGCGAGACCGTTGGGCCCGGATCCTACGACGGCGATGTCAGGCATTGATCCGCTGCTTTCGCCACGGCAGCAGGGAATCCGCGGGATGGCGGGGATCCAGGCGCAACCAGTCCGGGGCGCCGTCGAAGGGCCCGCCGTGGGGATCGTCCATCCCGTGGCGGCGGATGACGTCATACCCGGGGTCCCAGATGTCCCAGACCACCCGGGCCATCAGGTAGACCGTAGCGGCCATGTGGCCGACGACGGCGAGGACGTAATAGGGCATGTCGATATTGTGCTGCGTCGCGCCGCCGCTGGTCGCCTGGCCCAGATACATCCAGATGGCGGCCCAGTGCAGTCCTTCGACGGCCTGCCAGATCAGGAAATCCCGCCAGCGGGGCCGGGCCAGGGCCACGAGCGGAATCAGCCACAGGACGAACTGCGGGGAATACACCTTGTTGGTGAGGATGAAGGCGGCCACGATCAGGAACACCAGCTGCGCCAGCCGGGGACGCCGTGGCGCCGCGAGGGCCAGCCCTGCGATCAGGGCGCAGGCAACCACAAACAGGTTCAGCGCCAGGGTATTGATGGCTGCGGCCTCCAGCGGCATCCAACCGAGGCGGGCCGCCACCAGGTTGTAGGCGAACCATGGGGAGCTATACCCGGCAGGCCGGTCCTGGGTGAATTCGTAGAAGTACTCCCAGCCGACCGGGTTCGCCAGGGCCACGGGAAGATTGACCGCGAGCCACGCTCCCGCTGCAGCGCCGGTGGTGACCAGGAGCGGCCGGACGCGGCCGGTCCGCAGCGCCAGCACCAGGATGGCCCCCAGGATCAGCACCGGGTACAGTTTCGTGGCCGTGCCGAGGCCGATGAAAACCCCGGCGAGGACCAGCTTGTCGCGGGAGAAGAAGTACATGCCGGCAGCGAGCAGGCCGACGGCCCACATGTCCCAGTTGATGACGCCGGCCAGGACAATCCCGGGGGCGAGGGCAACCATGGCCGCATCCCAGGCCCGCCGGTGCGACATGCGGGCAGTGATCAGGACCGTGGCGATCCAGACCGCCGCGATCAGAGTCGCGTTGATGTCGAAGTAGGCGAGGATGCGGGTGTCGTCCACCCCGGAACCCGGCACCAGAAGGGCCGTGGCGCCGGCAACGAATCCCATGAGTACCGGGTATTCGAAGGAGGTACCCGGCGTGGCAAAGGGAAAGGCGCCGTCGCCCAGCCCGCGGTTTCGGAACAGCTCGGGGAAGTCCGAATAGCAAGTGGCGTAAAACTGGCCGGGGGAGTCCCACCCGTTAATGCGGCAGTAGTTCTTGACGAGGATTCCAGCCAGTGCCGCCAGAACGGTCAGCAGCACCAGAACCCGGTCCACAGTGAAGAATCCCGGCGCAACGATTCCGGGGGCTGAACGCCTGCCCATCGGGCCGCCGACCAGTTCCGTGAAGTTGCGCAGCAACAGGTCGTTGTGGCTCGGGATGAGCAGTCGAGCCCGTTTCCGGCGCTCCGCCGGCTTGATGTCCTGCATGCCCTTGAGCTTACCGGTGGGGCTGCCGCCCCGGTCCCCTGCGGCCGGGCGCGGCAGCGCAATCTCCGCCCGGGGCTAGAGTCCCCAGCGGACGATAGCCGGTGTCTTCTTGTCCCAGCCGAGGGTGCAGACCTTCGCCGTCCCCAGCACGAAGTGGCGGCCCTCGTGCGGGTCAAGTCCGAGCCAGCGGGCGGTCAGGATCCGGGAGAAGTGTCCATGGGCGACGATCAGGACGTTGTCCAGCCCGGATTCCAGCACCCGGGCCACGATTTTGTCCGCACGGGCGGCGACGTCGTCGAGCGCTTCTCCGTTGGGGACGCCGTGGGTCCAGATCAGGTACTCCGGGTTGTCCTTCCGGATCAGGTCGGAGCTGATGCCTTCGTATTCGCCATAGTCCCATTCGACCGCCAGCGGTTCCTGCTCGGCGTCGGGGTAGCCCGCCAGTTCCGCGGTCCGGCGTGCCCGTCGCAGCGGAGACGTCAGTACGAGGTCGAAGTCGACGGATTCGAGCACTTTCCGGGCCTCGACGGCCTGCTGCTCGCCTTCCACGGTGAGAGGCATATCCGTAAGCCCCGTGTACTGCCCGCTCTTGGACCATTCAGTTTCGCCGTGCCGCAGAATCCACAGTTGCGGGCGGGAACCATTAAAGGGGGTGATCACTTGGGACTCCTCGGTGATGGGTCGATGCCGGACGGTCCGGCGGCGGCAACGGTTGCGGGCGGGTCGGTACTGCTGACGGGGGCGGCGGACTCCGGCTGGGCTGCCCACCACTCACGGAGCCGGGACTCGGCATCGGCGGAGTCCAGCGGGCCGTTCTCCATTCGTTCCTCCAGCAGGAACTTATAGGCGCGGCCCACCACAGGTCCCGGCGTGAGCCCCAGGAGGGCCATGATCTGCCCGCCGTCAAGGTCCGGCCGGACAGCCTCAAGGGATTCCTGTTCGCGGAGCGCGGTGATTCTTGCCTCAAGGTCGTCATAGGCGAACGAGAGCCGGTCGGCCTTGCGCTGATTCCTCGTGGTGACGTCAGACCGGGTCAGCCGGTGCAGCCGCTCCAGGAGCGGGCCGGCGTCAGTGACGTACCGGCGGACGGCGGAGTCGCTCCAGCCGGCTTCACCGTAGCCGTAGAAGCGCATGTGCAGCTCCACGAGCCTGGCGACAGCCTTCGTCGAGTCATTGTCGAACCGCAGCGTCTTCATCCGTTTGGCGGTCAGCTTCGCACCGACCATGTCGTGGTGCCGGAAGCTGACGGCGCCGCCGGGTTCGAAACGCCGGGTGGCAGGCTTGCCGACGTCGTGCATCAGTGCTGCGAACCGTAAGACGAAGTCGGGCCCGGGAACGGACCCGTCGGCACCGGTTTCAAGGGCCGCGGCCTGCTCCAGCACTTGGAGGGAATGCTGGTACACATCTTTGTGGCGGTGGTGTTCATCGGATTCCAGGCGCAGGGCCGAGACCTCGGGCAGGACAAACTCCGCCAGCCCGGTTTCCACGAGCAGATCCACGCCTGCGCGGGGGTGAGCGGCGCAGATGAGCTTGACGAGTTCGTCCCGCACCCGTTCGGCCGAGATGATGGTGATCCGTTCAGCCATCCGGGTCATGGCCTCGCGGACGTCCTCGCGGAGGCTGACTCCCAGCTGGGCTGCGAACCGGGCGGCCCGCATCATCCGCAGCGGATCGTCGGAAAAAGAGGTTTCGGCCGGTCCCGGCGTCGCGAGGACGGCGCCCTTGAGGTCCCGGACCCCGCCGAACGGGTCCACCAGCTCCAGCGTCGGCAGCCGTAGCGCCATGGCGTTGATCGTGAAGTCCCGCCGGAGCAGGTCATCCGTCAGGGAGCTCCCGAAGGCCACAACCGGTTTGCGTGACTCCGGATCATAGGCGTCGGCGCGGTACGTGGTGATTTCGATCTGGAAACCGGCTTTGCGCATCCCGATCGTGCCGAAGGCGCGCCCGATGTCCCAGTGGTTGTCGGCCCACTTCTTGATCAACGCCACAGTCTGGTCCGGTGTGGCGTCGGTGGTGAAATCCAGATCAGGCGAAACACGGCCGAGGAAGAGATCCCGGACCGGACCGCCGACCAGCGACAACTCATGGCCGGCGTCGACGAATCGCTGCCCAAGCTCCAGAACCACCGGGTCCACCTTGAAGTCGACGGTGTGGGAGTCAATCTTGTGATGTGCGTGCGCCATAGTTTCTTAAGCTTGTCAGAAAACCGGGCCAGCACCACACCGAAAGCCACGTGAATCCCGGTATCGACATGAACTGAACGTGTTCCGAGGGCGGCGGCGCCGGCGATCCGCTTCCCCGGCCGTTCGCTTTCCGGCCATGTTCAGGTCATCAAGTCCGGGCAAGAGTCGTTAGAGTGGACTTCATGGCCCATCCCGTACCGAGCGCTCCCGGCAGGAGGACGAACGCACCGTTGCCCTCGGCAATCGGTGCCAACGTCGCGCCCGCCCAGCACTCGGGACACGCCTCCCTCCCCACCGTGGAAGAAGTCTCTGCCGGAGGGGTCGTGGTGGACACCTCCGACGCCGAACTCCGTGTGGCGATTATCGCCCGCATTAACCGCGGCGGCCGCCTGGAATGGTGCCTGCCGAAAGGCCACCCGGAGGGCACGGAGAGCAACGAGGAAGCGGCGGTCCGCGAAATTGCCGAGGAAACAGGCATCGAAGGAAAGATCCTGGCACCGCTGGGAAGCATCGATTACTGGTTCACCGTCAGCGGGCACCGCGTCCACAAGACCGTCCACCACTATCTTCTGCAGGCGACCGGCGGCGATCTCACCATCGAAAACGATCCCGACAAGGAAGCCGTGGATGTTGCCTGGGTGCCCATCCGGGAACTTGCCCGGAAGCTCTCCTTCCCGAATGAACGGCGGATAGCAGACCTCGCCAGGGAAGTCCTTCCCGAGGACCGCTGAACGGCGTTACGGGGCCGCCCCGGCGGCGGTGTCCGGCCGCGGATGGCGCGAGAACCCGTGCCCGGGTGAGATTATGAAGACGATGCCTTCCGCCGATCCCACTCCCGCCAGCGCCAGCCCCGGCCCGTCTGATGCCAAGGCCGTCCACTCAGGTGAAGCCCGTTCCAGCGCCATCATGGCCGCCGGCACGCTGGTCTCGCGATTCCTAGGTTTCGGCAAGACGTGGATGCTGGGTGCTGCCCTCGGCCTCGGGTCGACGGTCACCGACACGTTCATCAACGCCAACAACCTGCCGAACCTGATCTTCCTGCTGGTCGCAGGAGGCGTCTTCAACGCCGTCCTGGTCCCGCAAATCATCAAGGCCAGCAAGGGTCCGGACCGGGGGGCGGACTACATCAGCAGGCTCCTGACGCTGGCCGTGCTTGTTCTCCTGACGCTGACTCTGCTGGTGACTTTGCTGGCGCCTTGGGTGATCGAGCTCACCACCCAGGGCTACTCACCCCAGCAGAAGTCGCTCGCTATTTCCTTTGCGTTCTGGTGCCTCCCGCAGATCTTCTTCTACGGCCTCTATGCCCTGCTCACCCAGGTCCTGAACGCCAACGGCGCCTTCGGGCCCGCCATGTGGGCTCCGATCCTGAACAACATCGTGGCCATCGCAGGACTGGGCATGTTCATCGCCATCCTCGGCGCGAATGAGGTAAACCCGCACACGCTGGACAACTGGGGACCCTTCCAGACGTTGCTGGTGGCCGGTTTTTCCACGATCGGCGTCATCAGCCAGACCGCCATCCTGCTGATCCCGGTGTTCCGGCTCCGGCTGGGGCTGCGTCCGCGCTTCGGCTGGCGCGGCGTGGGGCTGGGCCAGGCGGCCCGGCTCAGCGTCTGGACGCTGGCAACGGCCGCCGTCGGCCAGCTCGCCTTCCTGTATGTCATGCGCATCGCCACAATCCCTGGCTCGGAACGCCTGCGGCTGGAACGCGCCGGCGACGCGGGTGCGGAGCAGCTGCCGGGCAACGCCGTCCTGGAGGTCGCCAGCCAGCTCTACCTGCTGCCGCACTCCATCATTGCCCTCTCACTCGCCACGGTGCTGTTCAACCGCATGACCCGGGCCTCGCAGGACGGAAACCGCGCCGAACTGCGGAACGCCCTCTCGCATGGCCTGAGGACCATGGCTGTCGCGACAGTCTTCGGTGCCCTGGCGCTGTTTGCCCTGGCCGGGCCGCTGGGCATGTTCTTCTCCGGCGGAGACCGGCAGGACGGCGCCATGCTCGCCCAGACGCTGACGATCCTGGCGCTCAGCACCCCGTTCATGAGCGCCAATTTCATGATGTCCCGGGTTTTCTACGCCAACGAAGACGCCAAGACCCCATTCTTCATCCAACTGACCCTCGCCATGGTCAATCTGGTCTCCGCCTTTGCGATCCAGTTCCTGCCGTACGACCAGATCATCTTCGCCATCGCCTTCCTCTACACCGGCGGGAACATCCTGTCCGTCGTCGTCAGCGCACTTTTCCTGCGGCGCCTCCTCGGGCACCTGGACGGTCCCCGGATTGCCAATTCCTACATCCGCATGGGCTACGCCGCGGTGGGTTCGGCCGCCGCGGGTGCCCTGGCCCTGTGGCTGCTGGGCAGCTATACGGCGGACGGCTTTGCCTGGAGCAGCCGGATTGCCGCCCTGGTGACAATCGCCGTCGTCGGGCCCGTGATGCTGGTCGTCTACTTGTTACTGCTCAGGCTTTTCCGCGTGAGCGAACTCAGCGATCTGCTCGGGCCGGTGCTGGGGCGGTTCCGCCGGGCCCCGGCGGCAACTGCAGCCGAGACCCCTTCGGGCGCTGCGGCTGCAGCACACAAGATGCCGGACCGCGCGACGGTCTCGGTGGATACCGGCCTGATTCCGAGGATCTCCGGCGAGTTCGACTCAGCGTCCTTCCGTGCCGGTCCCGACGTCGGCGACTCCTTTTACACCCGCCCGTCCGGTCCCGACGGCGGGTACCTGCCCGATGAGGACCTTCCGGCGACCGCCCAGGGCGGCCCGGGGCGCGCCGGCATTCCCCTGCCCGGCCGCAGGACCTACCAAGGCCCGGCGGGCCACAATCCGGCCTTCCCGTTCGGTCGCAAAAAGAGAAAAAAGTGATGAAGGCGCGGTCGCTGGCACGCGCGCTCCCGCTCCGCCGACACTGAATCGGCTAGGATCGAGAACTAACAAGGGGAGTTGCCGACCAGCGGTCAACCGGGTTGCCGGGGGACGCGCACTCACTCATGCAGTGACTACAGTCATCAATTTCCTGACAGTCTAGGAGGAGCCCGTGTCCCACCCGATCGATGTCGGATCAGTACTTGGCGGCCGCTACAAGGTCATTGCCGCAGTACTGACCTCACATGACCAGGATCTGGTGCTGGACGGTGTGGACCAGGTGCTGAACCGTGCCGTGAGCATCCTCGTCGCAGGTCCGGGCAACGCGGACCAGGTCGCACGCAGCGCGCGGGAGGTCGCCACCGGCGAACGGCCCGGCAACGTGCAGATCCTCGATCTGCATGTCAGCGACACTGACACTTACCTGATCACCAACCACACGTCGGCTGCTGACCTGCTGGACCTCGTGGTCTCACCCGCTCCGCCCTATGTGGAGCCGTTCTTCACCGACACGCTGGGCAGCGAGATCTTCGGTCAGCCGCGCTCCAGCGAGCCCGAAACCTATGACGGCCTGTACGACGATGAAGATGTCGACGCCGGGTACATCGACTATGGACAGGCTCAACGTCCCGTTGAACCACACGCAGCTCCCTTCGTCCCGGCGGCCGGCCGGCCGTCAGACGCCGCCTCGCGGCCGGAAGAGCCCCGCACACAGGCGTCCCCAGCAGCCGGTTCCGCACCCGCCAGGAGCGCAGCGGCAGCAGCGGGTGCCGCCGCCGCCGGTGCCGCGGTGGCCAAGGGAGTCGCAGCAGCGAGGGGCGCGGCCGCCAAGGGCGCGGCGAAGGGCGCTGCGAAGGGCGCTGCGGCCGGCACCCCCGCCGGCAAAGCCCCCGCAACTCCGGGGGCAGCCCCCAAAAAATCAGGCACGGCCGGACAGGACGCGACCCCGCACTCGACGGCACCGCAGCCGGTCCAGAACAATGCCGATCACCGCCCCTCGGCGCCGGCAACCGAAGCGGCTCCGGTGGCAGATGCGGGGAAACCCAAAGTCTCGCTGTGGTCGGCCGATGACTACGCCGACGTCGACACCGGTCAGGGCGAGCAAGTTAGCCCTCCCGGACGCACACCGGCCTACGCTGCGGCCAGCGGCCTCGATACCGAGGACCGCGCCCCGGTCAACTTCCCGGCCTCGGCCCGGAACATCGACACTTCAACGGACGACGAGTACAGCGACGACGCCGACGATGCCCCGAGCGAGCCGCGGTCCATGCGCTGGCTCGTGGGCGGCCTGCTGGCCGCCGTATTGGTGGTCGGGCTCGTCTTTGCAGTCTCCAATCTGGGCAGCCTGTTCAGAAGCACCCCCCAGTCCGAGGCCGGCGCTACCACCAGCCCGGATGCGGCTGCATCGTCACCGGCAACCGCCACGGAACCGGGATCGCCGACTGCCACTGCGACACCCGCGGGACCCCCTGTCGTCGACACTGTCACCCGACTGGGCAACTTCGACTTCGCCGCGACGTACGACGGCGATCTGGCGAAGACCATCGACGGGAACGGCGCCAGTTACTGGTCCGACATGGAATTCGCCACGGACAACTGGGGCGGTCTGGCCAGTGAGGTCCCGCTCGTCGTAAAGCTCGAGAAGGAGTCCAAAGTCTCCTCCGTGACGTTGAGCCAGCTCGGCGCTTCCGGCGGAAACATCAGCGTCTTCACCAACAGCAAGCCCACCCTCGAAGGGGCCAAACAGGTCGGCAGCAACAGCTTCACCTCGCCGGAGCTGAAAATCCCCCTCCAGGAACCGGTGAATGCCCAGTACGTGATTGTGTCCATCAAGTCGCTGCCTAAACTTGCGGCACCTAAAACCCGCTACGGGTTCGGACTCCGCCTGGCAGAGATCAAAGTCCAGTGAGGCACCCGTAACGCAGGACCCCGCACCGGCATTCGACTACGGCTTCCCGGTAGCCTGAAGGATGGCGTCCTGCCGGGACGCCGGATTCAACCGGAATATTCACGCCCCGGTACTGGTTGTGCCATGTGGCCGGCCACCAAGGCGGGCGCATCGAAAAAGGAAGAGGTTCACCGCCCAGTGAGCAACGCAGAAAACACCGCGTCCGAAGTACGTGATGTCATCATCGTCGGCTCCGGCCCGGCAGGCTACACCGCCGCGGTGTACGCCGCGCGTGCCAACCTGAAGCCGCTGCTCCTCGCCGGCTCGGTCACCGCCGGCGGCGAACTGATGAACACCACCGACGTCGAGAACTATCCCGGATTCCCGGAAGGCATCATGGGACCCGACCTCATGGAGAACTTCGAGAAGCAGGCCGCCCGTTTCGGTACGGAAATCCAGTTCGAGGATGTCACCGAACTGGAGCTCGACGGCGACATCAAGACAGTCACCATCGCCACGGGGGAGACCTTCCGTGCCCGGGCCATCATTCTTTCGACAGGATCCGCCTACCGCGAGCTTGGCCTGCCCAACGAGAAGCGGCTCTCAGGCCACGGCGTCAGCTGGTGCGCAACCTGCGATGGTTTCTTCTTCAAGGGCCAGGACATCGCAGTCATCGGTGGCGGCGACTCCGCCATGGAAGAAGCGCTGTTCCTTACCAAGTTCGCCAAATCAGTCACCGTAGTGCACCGCCGCGACACCCTCCGGGCATCAAAGATCATGGCCGACCGCGCTCTTGCCCACGAGAAGATCAGCTTCGTCTGGAACACCGGCGTCGAGGACATTCTGGGCCAGGACAAAGTGACCGGCCTGCGCCTGAAGAACCTTGTCGACGGAACGGAATCGGAACTCGCCGTGACCGGTGTGTTCGTCGCCATTGGTAACGATCCCCGGACGGACCTGGTCAAGGACACCCTGGACCTGACGCCGGAGGGAACCATCGCCGTCGACGGCCGGACATCCAAGACCAGCGTCAAGGGCGTCTTTGCCGCCGGTGACGTCATCGACCCGACATACCGTCAGGCCATCACCGCCTCGGGTTCCGGGTGTGTGGCGGCGATCGACGTCGAGCACTACCTCGCTGACCTGCCGGCCTAGCCCGCACAACTCAACCCATCGAAGAAAGAGGGACCGGATCATGAGCAACGCAAAAGATGTGACAGACGCAAGCTTCAGCACCGATGTACTGGCTGCCGACAAGCCGGTCATCGTGGACTTCTGGGCCGAATGGTGCGGGCCCTGCCGCAAGCTGGGCCCGATCCTCGATGAGATCTCCGTCGAATACAGCGACAAGGTGAACGTCGTCAAGGTCAACGTTGATGACAACCCGGCGATTGCCGCGGAGTACGGCATCACGTCGATCCCGGCTGTCTACCTGTTCCAGGGCGGCGAGGTCAAGAGCACCGTCATTGGTGCCCGTCCGAAGCAGTTCTTTGAAAAGGAATTCGCGGACGTCCTGTCCTAAGGACTATCTAGTCACCCCGAACTGCGGTTCGGCGCTGCGGCCCCTGCTTCGTTGAAGCGGGGGCCGCAGTTCGTTGCGGGCATAGCAGGAACTGCCCCGGGGGAGCGGACCCTCCCGGATGGAACGGAAAGGCCGATCGTCTAGGGTGCGCCGTCCAGCGATTAGCTAGCGGATTGGAGAATACATCCGTTTCAGGTTGGTTACGGAGGACAATCTAGTGAGGAAGCGCCAGACAAGTATGCAATTTCAGACCCTGCCCCCAGGTCGCTAAATATGCGATGAACCGGGGCTGTTTCACGTGAAACACAAGGTCCAGCTCCGGCTCGCAACGCTCGACCCATCAGCCCCATCGGAATTCTTCTTAGGCGACCCCGCCGCCGGCCCAGCTTTTCACACTCCGGGATGGGGGCACGCGCCGGCGTCGAACGTCCCATCTCCACCAACGTATGCACAGAGTTATCCACAGGCGCCCATGTCAGCTGTGGATTCCGACGGCGTCCCGGAGAAGGCGGTCGAGCGGTGATTCATAGGACTAATCTTCGACATTTCCCGTCGGCCCGTCAGGTTTTCGATTATGAGCAGTTTCAGCAAACAAGCCGCCTGGGCCATCGGACCGGAACGTCAAAAACCGCTAGATATGAGGGGAGTACGGCGCAGATTGAAGGAAAGGGACGATGCCGAAGCGGTCTGGCGGATCCACCGTTGAGGCCCGACCATACGCGACGTTTCACGTGAAACCACGTCGTCGCCCAAGACGCGCACACCTTCGGCCTTTGCCGGCGAAGATTCCGTGACGCCCTGCCTCCCCGGTAATCCACAAAGTTATCCACAGTGATACCCGCCACTGTTCACAAGAGACACCACCGTCTTCCCAAGTACCGACGACGTCGAAATCTAACTGATTCCGGGTCCGTCTTTCGAATCCCAGCTCTGCGTGAGCGGAAACGCCCCAAATCTTTCCCACGCGCCACATCGGTATCCCGCCGGAGAACGGTCCACGCAACGACCGAAGCGCTCCGCGTGGGAAGAATGTCCGCACATACGCGGGTAGGGTGAAATGATTCCGCGTCCGGACCTGCATAGGCTGCCCGAAGGGGGGACGCACGACGAACGAAGTCAACAGCATGGCGGCGAAGTACCACCGCAGGTGGGCCAACGCCGCCAGGACTGCGCAGGGCCTGGCGGACAATGGCAGGGGTAGGGCCGTGAAAGCCTACTATGCTCCTTAGTTCCCAGTTGCAGTCGGCGCCCTAATACTCGCCGGAACCCTACGTGTCAGGCTGGAACGGTACCAGGGGCTCGTAGCATGTCCGTTTAATCGCGTGGGGCGAGAGCCAGGAATCCAGTAATCATGTCCAGTCCAGTTTTGAGTGCAGTACGCGAAGATAGTGCTGTGAGTAGTAGTAGTAATAGCAGTAGTAACAGCAGTGGTGGTTCCGGTCCGCGGGCTGGTGGGCCGCGGCCTCGCCGGTCGTTCACCCCGGTCCAGAAGCTCAAGTTCCTGGCCTCGTATGAGACCGCGTGTGAAAGCGGCGAGGGCGGTGCGTTCCTTCGCCGGGAGGGCCTGTATTCCTCGCAGATGTCGGAGTGGCGCCGGTTGCGTGACGCAGGGGTCCCGGCCGGGAAGAAGGCCGGGGAATCGATCGGGAAACTCTCGGCGGATCAGGCCGAGAACGCGCGTTTGCGCCGCCAGTTAGAGGTGAGCGAGAGCCGGCTGCACAAGACTGAGGCAGCCTTGGAACTGATGGGAAAACTACAGGCGTTCTTAGAGAGCGCCTCACAGGATATGCCGGACGGGCCCCGGTCCAGGAAACGCTGATGGCCACGTACCAGTCGATGCTGGACCTGCAGATCCCTTCACACCGGGCAGCATTCTTGACGGGTGTTTCCCGGACGACCGCTGACCGGAAACAGGCCCCGCCGCGGGACCATGCGCCGGCGGCGCCGTCGGAACAAGCTCAGCGCCGCCGAGCGCGCCGGGATTCTGACCGCGTTGAACTCGCCGGAGTTCGTGGACCTGGCGCCCATGCAGGTCTACACGAAGCTGCTGGATGAGGGAATCTATCTGGGTTCCCTGTCATTTTACCGGGTGCTGGAGGAGAACAGGCAGGTCAAGGAGCGCCGCCGGCTGGCCAAGCATCCGCCCCGGGCAGTTCCTGAACTGGTCGCCACCGCCCCGGGGCAGGTGTTCACGTGGGACATCACCAAGCTCGTGGGACCGGTCAAGGGCAAGTATTTCGACTGCTACAAGATGGTCGATATCCACTTCAGGTTCATCGTTGGCGCGCACGTCCACACCACCGAGTCCGGGGCGCTGGCGGTGGAGATGATGAAGGAAATCTTCGGGATCCACGGCATCCCCCAGGTCGTGCACGCGGAGCGGGGAACGTCCATGACGTCCAAAACGGTGGCCGCGCTGCTCCCGGATCTGGAGGTCACCAGGTCCCACTCCCGGCCCCGGGTGAGCAATGACAATCCGTACAGCGAGTCCATCTTCAAGACCCTGAAATACGGGCCGGAACTCCCCGAACGCTTCGCCTCCGTCCACGACGCCGGAGCATTTATCAGTGGTTTCGTGGACTGGGATAACCATCATCACCGGCACTCCGGCATCGGCTTCGCCCTTGTTCTCGGAAGCCGCCCCGCGGACTGGCCCTTCTACCCAACATTCGGGCTGCTGCTGGCTGCCCCCTGGGGGCTCCAATCGGCGGTCTTATCTAAGACGCCGGGAAGGTGCGCCCAGCAGCGGAGCCGGGAACGACAGACATGGTGCTGTGGCTTGAAGGGGCGGAACAGAGACATGTCCGTTGGCAAATTCTCGGGAAGGCGGCCGTGGTACCCGACCATCTAGGAGTCGCAAGAGGTGCTGCGGTGCAACTGCGAAAGCGCCGGGCCACCACACTGATCTTGGCACCCGTATTGCCGCTAGCCTTTATGCCTCAAACTCTTCCCGGCCGGCACGGGCGAGTAGATTTCGGCGGCACCACCGACCGGCGCCCCGCAATCAGCTTGATGAAGACACCCCGCCGTGCCGCGAAGGCCTGTCCATGTTGGCTGCCATCCTTGCCGCTCTGATCGCGCGGTAGGTGGTGCAGGCTGAGTTTTCGAGGGGGACGCAGTTGCGGACGAACGGCCACGCTTGAGCGCTTGTTCCCCCCTGCGCGAAGCACGCTCGCCAAGAATAGAGGTGCCTGCCGGGCCGGTGTCGGGGGATAGGCCCGCCATCGGCCTTGCGGTCCGGACGGGCGACGGGGGCGGGCCTGCACCAAGACATCAGCACTGGTCGCGACCAAACGACGCGTCGGAATCCGCTGCGACAACCTCCGCGGCGCGCTGACCGTCATGGTGTTCGGCCATGGCCGGCAGCGGTTGGAAAACGTCCGGTAGGGGTTCTGTACCGCTCGCGCTCCGGCTGCCTTCTACTGCCAGCCCGGGATAAACCGAGCCCAAGAGAAGTGGGGGTTGCAGGCGAGGTTCGCTGAGCAGAAAGGTCTTTTGCCCCTGCACGTCACCGCGTCTCTGGTTGGGCTCCGCCACCGGGTCCCCGGGCCTGAGACGCCAAGTACGATGCCCGGGAGCACCGGCCCTTGGATGCGGCCGATGTCATTTCAAGCGTCATTTCGGTGCCGGGGGGAGAGGGCGCTGACAGTGCCGACGTGGTCGTCGTCGAGGCCCGCAGACGCGCCTCGACCATTCCCGCGGGTTGAACCAAGGCTCGTGCGGGTGAAGTTCGACCATCGCTTCGTCGCCCTGGGCGCTTTCGTCCACGACGACGGAGCACGGCAGCTGAAGCTTTTCGCCGACCCCATCGGCTCCTTCAACAGGGACCAACGCCGACCCCGCGCGCTAAGCCGACATGATCAAGCTCGTGCCGGACCAATCAGTCTTCGAAGGCTTCCGACCCATGCCATCCGACGGGACCGGCGGCGGTCAGTCAGCATCCCTTTGGGAGGGCTCGCTCGCCCACAGTCGGCGCCCCAGTATCCTCGGCTGTGCTGGTCCAGGCGCTCTTACCGCTCGGAACGAGGTCGACATACGCAGATAGCCGGGTGGTTCGGCGGAAGACTCGAACGATGAAGTCAAGCGCGCTGTTGAGCTGGCGATCGCCTGTTTCACTCCGTCTTCGGCGCATCGACAGACCCTCCATCCAGGGTCTGCGTCGAGCGCAAGCGAGGGAATGGTGAATGCCAAGTCGCTCACCGCGACGGTCGGACGCAGTTGCGGTAATCTCCACGCGATGCTGAACGACGGCGCTCTTCACGCACCGCGGCTAGCCGCGAAGACCTGGCGATCACTAACGAGGCGCCTCCGCACCCCTGAATAACTCAGCGCACAGATTTCCGGGCCGTTTCTACGTGTCGTCATGGTGGGACTGGGCGCATCGTTTCACGTGAAACATGCGGCATGTGGGGATCGGATTCTTCGCCCGGCAAACATTACCGTGCGTAACTAGATGGGCGACGAGAACTGATATAAATGCTTGCTCTGGTGAAGTCGCCGGGCAACCTTGCGGCTGTAGCCTATGGCCCCGTTTCCAGCGTTCCCATCCGGATGTGGGAGCGTCAGGCATCGACACCGTCGAGGCCGAACCATTTCATATATCTACAGCATCCCCCGGCAGCGACTCCACGTGATTGGGTGGGTGATCACGGAGGAGGATTGCACTCTTATGCGGCGATTGCTTCTTGCCAAGGGAGTCGATGAGATCGATGGCGGTGCGGCTGGGTATGTCCCGGAACATGGTCGCGGAAGCGACCACGGTCGATGGGTCGCCGACAAAAGTGCGGGCCGCAGGATTCCGGCATCAGGCAGTGGAGCCGGTGCTCCGTACGTCGTAGTATGCCCTGCCGACCGGATAAGTTTCGACCCCCGCGACCCTGCGCAGTGCGATCTGTAGTTCTCGCAGGTGCGGATACCGGTCGATGCCGGCACGCCCCGGGTCCTTCCGGTGCTGCCGATGACGTCGCCGCATTCGCGGTTCTGTAGGCCGGGATGATCCTGTCCCGGATGACCGGGGACCTGCTGGCCCGGATCTGAATGTAGGAACTGATCAGGTCATTGTGTGTGTGGTTCAGGAACGGATGCCAGCGGACGTGCCGGTCGATGGGCGTCGGCCCGGCGGCTGCCGGTCCTTGGGATCGCCGCAGGGCGAGACACCGCGGGGCGGACCCTGCTGACCATCGCGCTGCCGGAACGTCCGGTCCCGAACGCGCTGGCTCGACGACTTCGCGCTGGGCCGCGGCCGGGACTATGCCACTGTGCCCATCGATGCCGCCACCGGCCCGAGGATCGAGGTGCTGGCCGGTCGGGGCGCTCCGGCCGTCGCCAAGTGGCTTCGCACTCATCCACGAGTGCAGACCGTGTGCCTGGACGGCTCAGCCGCGTACGCACAGGCCGTCCGGGACGCGATGCCAGGAGCGGTCCAGGTCGCCGACCGATGGCACCTGTGGCATGGCCTGGCCGAAGCGGCCACTAAGGAGGTCGCCGCCCACTTGAGGTGCGGTCGAACCTGGGTCTGACTACGGTCAACCGCTCCACGCGGGCGAGCGAGCCGGAACGCCTTCACGTATTCCGCAATACCGGCCTACTCTCGTGGAACCCTACCGTGATTATCCGCGGCGCCAGCAAACCGAAGAGCCCGGGGCGCCGGTCACGCAGCTATTGGACGAGATTCGTGAACTCGGATATCCCGGCAGCGCGAATCTGCTGCATCGCTATCTGAACCAGGGCGAGCCGATGAGGACCGGGCGCATCTGTCGCCTCGCCGCGTGACCCGGTCTGCCGGCCTGCCGCACGTGCACTCCTTCGCCCACGGACGCAGGCCGGACGATCACCTACCCGGACACGTCAAGGCCGCCTGAACCCGGGGAATGCCTTCCAAGACGCGGCACCTGCCGGCGACACGGCCCGGCTGAGGAACGGACTACGACCGGGCCCTCGGGGTCGTTGTCGATGATGGGCAGGTCTCCTGTTGACCGAAGCCAAAGAAACCGCAGACCAGATCGCAGACTACTTCCGGGCGATGAAGGCGTCAAGGATACGGGAAGGAGCGGCCAGGCTCGCCGACCGGGCACGCGAGACCGCTGGACCCGTGAGCACTACCTCGCTCTCGGCCGGGGACTGCGCGCGACCCAATCGGGCCACCGGATCCTGTTCGCGACCGCGATCGACTGGGTCGTCCGATTTCAAGCCGCCCATCAGAACGGACGGCTCCAGAAGAACTGGTTCAGCTGCGCTGCTATGGGCTGATCTTCGTTGATGAAGGAGGCTACATCCCGAGAGAACAGGATGCCGAAGTCCTCACTTTCAAAGCCTCCGGCTACCCGCTCAAACACGCGCTTCAACGGCACCATTATCAAGACTGACAAAAGACTCGATTTAAACTGGTCCCGTAAGTTGGACTCGTGGCTGTGCGAGGTCCACTCCAGCCAAAAGAAGAGGGTAGCGGGACGACTCTCCACCAGCACCGCCACCACGTTGTTGGCCATCCACAGCAATGAAATGACCGCCATGAACACGGCTTGTCTCCTGGTCGGCTGATCCTTAGAGGGCCCATATCCAGAGCCTAACCGGGCGGTCAATTGAGCTGACTCCCGGGACACCAAGGCCAGCGTGCTCGCGGCCTAAGGACCAAGTTGCCAGCATCGATGGACTAGGGCCCGCCCATGAGGCCGCAGCCGAAAGCACCCTTATCTGTCCTCACGACGATAAACACCCTGGCCTCGGCAGAAGGGAGCTGCGCCAAAATATCTCCTCCGCCGGCTGTTTTACCTTGCGAGGCTAGGGCGTTTAGGACGCGGTCGGCGGGCCTAGGGTCGGGCCGATCAAGAACCACGGAGCAGGGCCGAGAAGGGGATGAGTGAGAACAATCAGGGCCCAGATGACGGTTCCGCCGGGGATGTATCTGTCGTTTCGTGCCACGCTGATCAGCGCCGCAATGAACAGGACCACGCCCGCGCTCATGACGAAGCCACACACCCCGAAGAGTGGGGAGGGCATCAACGGTGCAACCGCTGATGCTGCCGCAGACGTGAATATCATTTCTCCCGAGAAGACATAGAAGATATCTAATGCCGTAAACCTTACCGCTCGAACAGCGGACCCGATCTCACCCGGAACGGACCGCCGTCAGGAGGGCGGCTTTTCTGACTCGCAGTCTTTTCGCTCAGGGGCGGCATGTCGGGGCCGCTGTCGCGAGCATCCGAGCCAGGTGCGGTACCGGGCCCTTGAACCTCGTGGAAGTCCTTTCGGCGTTGTACCAGCGGATGTCCTCCTGCAGCGCTGATGCGAGTGCGTCGGTGGTGAGAAACCGGACACGGTGGCAGAGCCCTTCCTGCAGGGACCTCCAAACGGTATTCAGCTTTGTGAGCGATGACAGCGAGGACCTTCAGCGCCGTTCCCTGTCGCCTGCGGTCCGGTGCTGACGAGCCCACTTTTCAATCAACACCGGAAAGGACAGTCCAAACTCCTTCGCCGGGGCGACTTTGCGCTCACCCGCACGGTATCGCTGCACAGCATCAAGTCGGAGGTCAAACGAGAACACCGGCCATGTTGGCTTCGCCACCAGCGTCGTACCTCCGCGCGCCCGTCATCGACCATAGAAACGTTTGATGGCACCTCCCCCTACTCCGAGCCGGGGTCGCGACGTAGCTCTACCGCCATTGCCGCTGAGCCAGCCGTTCATGGAGGTGACCAGTTCTATGACGTCCTGCCAGGCCCGTTTAGGGTCCAGCCGTTCGGTCCTCATGCGCCCCGAGCGTCTCCGGGACAGCGTCCTCGGAACAGTCACTCACGCTCCCGAGCGAGGCTGTCAGTTCCCGCTGGATTATGTCTTCGCTGACTCCCCAGAACATGAAGTCCTTTCCGCAATCCGAATGCATGAGTGTGGATCCGTCGCATTCACGGGTCGAGTGCTCCGTGACGTCGGTAGGCCACAGCCGGTCGGGGCCATCGGAGCCGAAGACCGCATTGACCTAATCCCGTCCAGGCTTTTGCCTGCCGGAGGATTGCGGGGGACCCGGGCGCGCGGCACCTTTGCAATGCGCTCCTCTCGCATGACGACCCAAATGAGGGGAGGGCAGGACTACGCGAACAGAGGGGACTCATGACAGGCACACGTCCACCGCCAGAGACGCGCAAACATTATGCAATGCGGTCTCTGGCTGTTTTACATTAGGGGGCCGATCGCATCCGGCGCTCATGTCCATGTCACTCGATGCTAGTAGGCTATCCACTCCGATAACCCAATCGGAAAGCCAGGATCTTCCTCTCCTCGAACACCAGGGTGCACCTCAGCGCGGCCTGCAATCCTAGGTGGGCCGAACGTTTCACGTGAAACACCGAGTCTCGGAAGAGGGTTCCGTAGGCACGCTGAGTCCCACGCGAGCCCCCACATTAGTCATCGAGTCTCGACACACATTTCGCCCCGCGATACGCAAATGCCCGCTCGCTACCGGAATACCACAGCGCCGGGATATATGCGCGTCGTGAGCCGAAAGCTCCCCACGCGTCAGCTCGCGGGCTCCAGGCCGGAGTCCGCCGCGGCCTGCGTAGAGACGGCGTGGGAACGGCACAAACGCCTTGTAAGGCGACCGCAGTGCCTCACCCGACCCTAATGGTCACAACGCAGATCCGACGCCTCACGGGCCGCAGGGGAGCATGCCCAGCCCTGATCGTTCTTAGCCATGCCCGCCAAGCCATCAAAAAGGGCCTGTTTCACATGAAACAGGCCCTCCGTTGATACAAGCATGTAAAACCAAACAAGCAGGCGACGTGCTAGCCGGACGCTCCCGGCGAGAGGACGTCCATGATCCGGTTCAGGTCCTCGACGCTCGCAAATTCGATGCTGACCCGGCCCTTGCGTGCACCGAGTGAAATCTTGACGTTGGTGTCCAGACGGTCGGAAAGCGAGGAGGCAAGATAGTCGAGCCGCTCGTGCCGTGCGCCGGGCCGGGGAATGTTGTTTTTCGCCGGCGCCGCAGGACCCTGATACAGCGTCACGGCTTCTTCGGTGGCGCGGACGGACATGCCCTCCGCAATGATCTTCTGGGCCATCCGCTCCATTGCCGCAGCGTCGGGGAGAGCCAGAAGCGCCCGCGCGTGTCCGGCAGAGATGACGCTGGCTGCGACCCGTCGCTGAACCAACGGAGGCAGCTTCAACAACCTGAGCGTATTTGAAACCTGGGGGCGCGAACGTCCGATCCGGTCTGCAAGCTGCTCGTGGGTCGTGCCGAAGTCCTCGAGGAGTTGCTGGTAAGCAGCCGCCTCTTCGAGCGGGTTCAGCTGACTGCGGTGGAGGTTTTCCAGCAGCGCGTCGCGCAGGAGGTCATCATCCGTCGTGTCACGGACGATCGCCGGGATGGTGTCCATGCCGGCGGCCTGGACTGCCCTCCAGCGGCGCTCACCCATAACGAGTTCGTAGGGTTCGCCACCCTCTTCGGTTGACGTGCGGACAACAATTGGCTGGAGGACGCCAATTTCCCGGACGGAGTGAACGAGCTCCGCCATGTCATCCTCATCGAAGACAGAACGCGGCTGCTTGCGGTTCGGATGGATGTCCGTGACCGGGATCTCGGCGAACCGGACCCCGGGAATGGCAATGAGCCCGCCATCGGATCCATCTTCCGTGTCCTGGCCATTGTCGGAAGGTGCGCGCCGCGCGCCCTTGCCCGCCGAGGATTTTCGCGCCGATCCTGTCGCGCCGTTATTTGAGGCCGAGTCCGTACCGCCGGACGCTCCGGCTGCCTCCGCCGGAAACAGCGCCTCTGCGGTGTCCGTCGGATCAGGCGTGGTCAGATCCGAGGCCTGCGCCCGGGCCTCGGGAAAGAAGAGATCCACCGGGCGGGACGGAGCTGAACCGGCTCCCGAGGCGCTCGTCGCGGCGGAACTTGGAATGAGTGCGCCAAGTCCACGGCCGAGGCCGCGTCGCTTATCGCTCATGGATAAATCCCTCCAGTGGAAGAGCCTGGCGTTACCTGGCTCTGGCTAGTGCAATGTGAGAAGAGTCTAACGTTCAGCGATTTCCGCTGCGGCTTCCAGATAGGACAACGCGCCGCTGGACGATGGATCATACGTCATGACGGTCTGCTGGTAGCTCGGAGCTTCGGAGATCCGCACCGAGCGGGGGACCACCGCCCCGAGGACCTTCTCCGGGAAATGCTGACGAACCTCGGCGGCAACCTGCGCGGCCAGGTTGGTGCGGCCGTCATACATGGTCAACAGGATGGTGGAGACAACCAGATCGGCATTCAGATGCTTCTGGATCATCTCGATGTTCTTCAAGAGCTGGCTCAGGCCCTCAAGGGCGTAGTACTCACACTGGATCGGAATGAGCACCTCGTTGGCGGCGCAGAAAGCGTTGACTGTCAGCAACCCCAGACTGGGCGGGCAGTCGATGAAGATGTAGTCGAGCCGGTCCTCGCCGTTTTTGGCGCGTTCCTTGGAATAGACGTCGATCGCCCGGCGCAGCCGCTGTTCCCTGGCGACCAGGCTGACCAGCTCAATTTCGGCGCCAGCGAGGTGGATGGTCGCCGGCGCGCAGATCAGGTTCGCAATGTCGGGGCACGGGGCGACGACATCCTTCAGCGGGAGGTCGTTGATTAGGACGTCGTAGATGCTGTCAACGTCAGCGTGGTGTTCGATCCCCAGCGCAGTGGACGCATTTCCCTGCGGGTCGATGTCTATGACCAGTACGTTGAGTCCGGCGGCGGCAAGAGCGGCCGCGATGTTCACCGTCGTGGTGGTCTTGCCAACGCCGCCCTTTTGGTTGGACACCGTGAAAATGCGCGTGTGGTCCGGTTTGGGCAGTTCCCGTCCCAGCAGCCGCTCGCGACGGCGGTTCTCGTGGGCGAGCTCCCGGGCGATCGGGCTGGAATCGTCAATTGCATCCAGTACGTTGTCGATGTGCGAGACGGAGGTTTCACGTGAAACATTGGCCGGTTCCACACTGCGTGAAACCGATTTCGTGCGACTTCCTGCGGTGGCGTGAGCTGCTGCGGGCATGCCGAACGCCCGGGCTGACCCCAGGGACACAAACGGGGGAATCCGTTGCGCGGAGGCTTCGCTACTGCTCAAGGTGACACTCTCACTCTCATTCGGCTCTTACTGCCGGTTACTAGCCTAACCTCTTCCCCGGAGTCTCCGAGGGTGCCGGGCCCGCCGTCAGGCGGTCTTTTGAGACTTGTTCACTACGATGCGGACCACGGTCGTGGGCTCCTCCAGGAGGTCCTCGCCGACCAGCACAACCGAGGTGCTGACGCCGCCCAATTTCCGGATCACCTTGGCCGCTTTCGCGATTTCCTCGCCTGCGCTGCGGCCTTTGATGGCCACAACTTCGCCCTTACCTGCCAGCAACGGGATCGTCAGGCCGGCCAGGTTGGACATGGCCGAAACGGCGCGGGCCGTAACGACGTCGGCGTCCACCATGCCTATGGCGAGCTCTGCCCGGGTGCGCATGATCGTAACATTGGTCAGGCCAAGATCGTCGACCACTTCCTGCAGCCAGATCACCCGGCGTTCCAGGGGTTCAATCAGGGTCAGTTCCAGGTCCGGACGGGCAATCGCCAGGCAGAGCCCCGGCAGTCCCGCGCCGCTGCCAACGTCGACCACGTGGCTGTCCCGGGCGATCTGGCTCTCTATGACCGCGCAATTGAGAACGTGCCGGCTCCACAGCCGCGGGATCTCGCGGGGACCAATGAGGCCTCGTTCGGTACCCGACGTGGCCAGGTGCTCCACATAGCGCTTCGCCAGGTCCAGACGATCACCGAAGATGGCCTCTGCTGCCTGCAGTTCAGCCGGCGTAATATCAATCATCAAACTCATCGGTGGATTCAGTCCGCGGTCACAACGATGTGCCGGTCGGCACCTTCGCCTTCGGACTCACTGACAAAGCCAAGATCAGCCACGGCGTCATGGACGATCTTGCGTTCGTAGGCGCTCATCGGCGCCAACGCTACGGCCGTGCCGGACTCCCTGACGGCGGCGACGGCGTCCGCGGCGATCTTGTGCAGATCACCGGCGCGCTCGGCACGGTAGCCGTTGATGTCCAGCACCAGGCGGGAGCGGTTTTCCGTTGCCGACAGGACGGCCAGCCGGGTCAGCTCCTGAAGGGCTTCCAATACTTCACCGTCGCGGCCGACGAGGTTCTCCAGTCCGGCGGACTCCTCCTCGGTGACAATGGAAATGTAGGTCCGTCCGCTGCGGACCTCAATGTCGATGTCTCCGTCGATATCCGCGATATCCAGCAACTCTTCGAGGTAGTCCGCGGCGACGTCGCCTTCCTCTTCCAGACGGCCCGCCGAAACACTCGTGCCGGTCTCGGAATCGCCGGCTGATTCCTCGGTGCTCTCGGGACCCTGATCAGCAGCTGCGAGCTCGTCCCGGGAATCCTCGCGGTCCACGGCGTCGTCAACAGAAATGGCGTGTTCAGTGCTTTCGGCGGACATTACTTCTTCTTCCTGTTCTTGCGTTGCGGCTGGACGCGCTGGGACTTGGCTGCCGATGCCGCTGCAGCGGCAGCTTCGGCTGCCTCGGCGTCGGCCTTCTGGGCACCAGCCAGGGGAGCGGGCGGAAGGCCCTTGGCGGCACGGCGTTCGGCCAGGGCCTTGGCGGCGGGTGATCCCGGCGTCGGCATCCGGCGGATCACGAAGAACTGCTGCGCCATGGTCCAGAGGTTGGTGGTGGTCCAGTAGATCAGGACGCCGATGGGGAAGTTGATGCCGCCGATGCCGAACACGATCGGCAGGATGTAAAGCATCATCTTCTGCTGCCGCATGAACGGGCTGGCCATGGCCTCCTGCGGACATGTTCTTGGCCATGATCTGCTTCTGCGTGATGAACTGTGAGGCCGTCATGGCAAGAATCATTACGATGCTGAGGATCACAACGGCCGAGTTGCCCGGCAGGCGCACCGTGGAGCAGCGTCGCGGACAGGGGGCACCGAAGATGCTCGACGAGTCGAACTGGACCACCTGCTCGGGGCTCATGGCACCGATACCGTTACCGGCGTTCGCGGGCGTTCGGCTGATGCCAGACAGCACCTGGAACAGGGCGAAGAAGAACGGCATCTGGATGAGCATCGGCAGGCAGGCCGAGAACGGGTTCGTCCCGTGCTTCTTGTACATGGCCATCTGTTCCTGAGCCATGGCCTGGCGGGAGAGCTGATCGGTCTTGCCTTTGTACTTGTCCTGGAGTTTCTTCAGGTCCGGCTGCAGCAGCTGCATGCCGCGTTGTGCCTTGATCTGCTTGACGAACACGGGTATCAGGGCGGCACGGATAACCAGCACCAGTCCGATGATCGACAGCGTCCACGTCCAGCCGGATCGCCGCGGGCAGGCCAATGGCAGTCAGTCCGTCATGGAAGCCGACCATAATGACTGAGACCAGCCACTTGAACGGAAACATGATTGTTTCAAAGAAGTCCATACGATATCCCTATTCGTCAGGCCGCACTGCGGCCTTCTCCATCAGTCTGAGCACTCAGGTACTGGTCCGGATTGTTCAGCACAACAATTGTGGGGGTGCGGCCCTCAGGCCATGCACGGTGTCCGGCGGGGACATGGTCCACACCACCGGCGTTCCAGGGATGGCAGCGCCCGAGGCGCCTGACTGCGAGCCAGCTTCCTTTAACCGCACCGTGAACAGTGACTGATTCCAGGGCATAGGCCGAGCAGCTGGGAAAAAAGCGGCATACCGGTCCGTAGAGCGGCGAGACCAGCTTGCGGTAAACGACGAGCAGCACAATCAGGATATTGCGGGGCAGGTTCCAGACCGCCCTGGCGATCCAGGCGGCACCCGCTTTCACGTGGGGGACGACGGCGGCAGTTGACTTACGCACCCGGGGTCCCTTCCTGTGTTGTCTCGTGAGAAACCGATGAAGCTAAGACGCGAGCACCGAGCCGTTTCATGGTTGCCTCCAAGGCGGCGTCATAGTCGGAGAGCAGTTGGTCCCAGCTGGCATCCGCCGCGGCGGGCAGTGCCCGGACCACGATGGAAAACCCGCTGCCATATTTCTGCAACGACAAGGCGCCAGCTTCTCTCAGTCTCCTCTTAACGAGGTTCCTGACGACAGCGTTCCCAACACTCTTGGAAACGATGAATCCGATCCGGCTCGGTTCGCCGGCAGCAAGAGCTGCCGTATATAACACTACGTTCCGGCGTCCATTGCGGACACCGGAACGTACGGTTGTTGAAAAATCGGTTGATGTCCGCAGACGGTTTCGGGTGGCCAGCACCGTTAATCTCGCACAGGGATGTGGACCGACGAGTCAGTTATTTAGGCCGACAGTTCGGTGCGGCCCTTGCCACGACGGGCTGCCAGAATGGCACGGCCGGCACGGGTACGCATACGAAGGCGGAAGCCGTGCTTCTTGGCTCGACGGCGGTTATTCGGCTGAAAAGTCCGCTTGCTCACGTTAGTTACTCCAGTGGATCAAAGGTGCGCCCACCCGATCAAGGGGAAGAACTGGTCGACGCTAAGTTTTGTATGTGCCGCTTACCTCAACTCGCAAGACGCTGGGCGTCGGGAAAGATTCAGATAAGGCGAAAAGCGTACACATGGGACTTCACAACGTTAGGGCTTGCCGACCTCCGGAGTCAAACCGGGAGCCGTCGGCCCGGCTATCCCCAGCTGTGGTTAACTCCTCCTGCCACCTGTGGATGAATCCCGTTCCGGACGCCCCAGACGAACCACATGGATGTAATTATCCACAGGAGGATCCCAGCTATCTTCTGGCGATTTCATCCCCTACAGTGGCTCAGTAGCCCGTTATCCACGGACTGTGCATAACCCTGTGGATTGCGCGGGGCCCAGGACCCCGGTCCGGCCCGCCCGGAGGCTCGTAATACACACAAAGCAAGTTTGAGGAACTGATTCATGACAGTAGACGAAGCCAACCAAGCCAATACTGTCGGCAGTTCCTGGCGGCGGGTTGTGAGTCTGCTGGAAAACGACCATCGCGTCTCACCCCGGCAGCGCGGCTTCGTTATCCTCGCCCAGGCCCAGGGCCTGATCGGTTCCACCCTGCTCGTCGCGGTGCCCAACGAACTCACGCGTGAGGTATTGCAGACTCAGGTCAAAGAAGCCCTCGACGACGCCCTCCGGAATGTCTTCTCTGATGAGATCCGCTGCGCGATCGACGTCGACACGGACCTGGTGCCGTTGCACACGGAGCCGGAACCCGCCGTCGAACTTTCCCTCGCCGCCGATCCGACCGTGGAACTCAAGCCGCAGCCGATGCTGCCGAGCACTTCCCATGAGTTCGGCCGGCTCAACCCCAAGTACGTCTTCGACACCTTTGTGATCGGTTCGTCCAACCGGTTCGCCCACGCAGCGGCCGTAGCCGTGGCGGAGGCGCCTGCGAAGGCCTACAACCCGCTGTTCATCTACGGCGACTCCGGACTGGGAAAGACCCACCTGCTCCACGCGATCGGCCACTACGCCCGCCGCCTCTACAGCGGAATCCGGGTCAGGTATGTCAACTCCGAGGAATTCACCAACGACTTCATCAACTCCATCCGCGACGATGAAGGCACCAGCTTCAAGACCACGTACCGCAATGTCGACGTGCTGCTGATCGATGACATTCAGTTCCTGGCCGGCAAGGACCGGACCCTGGAGGAGTTCTTCCACACCTTCAATGCCCTGCACAACAACAACAAGCAGGTGGTCATCACCTCCGACCAGCCGCCCAAGCTGCTCGCAGGATTCGAGGACCGGATGAAGTCACGCTTCGAGTGGGGCCTGCTGACGGATATCCAGCCGCCCGAACTCGAAACCCGTATCGCCATCCTCCGGAAGAAGGCACTGAGCGAGGGGCTCTCCGCGCCGGACGATGCGCTCGAATACATCGCCTCCAAAATTTCCAGCAACATCCGTGAACTTGAAGGCGCTCTCATCCGCGTTACCGCATTCGCCAGCCTGAACCGGCAGCCGGTCGACGTCGCTCTCGCCGAAATGGTGCTCAAGGACCTCATCACCGACGACGGCGCCCAGGAAATCACGTCGGCGCAGATCCTGACCCAGACGGCCGACTACTTCAAGCTCAGCATGGAAGAGCTCTGCAGCAAGTCAAGGACCCGCACGCTCGTGACTGCAAGGCAGATTGCGATGTACCTGTGCCGGGAACTGACGGACATGTCATTGCCCAAGATCGGTCAGGAGCTCGGCGGACGCGATCACACCACCGTCATCCACGCCGACCGGAAGATCCGTGAACTCATGGCCGAGCGCCGGGTTATCTACAACCAGGTGACCGAGCTGACGAACCGGATCAAGCAGCAACAACGCAATTCCTGACCCCTCGGCCCGCGCGCCCCTACCTTATTAACAGGCACCTGTGGACAACCCTGTGGATACTTAAGGGGACAACCGCGGTTAATGGGCTTAAAACCCTTAAGGCATCTGTGGATCACGGATTCGGCCGAAAATGTTGTCCCCATCCACAGCCTGTTTAAAACTGTCTCCGCCCACAGTCCATGAACAGGGCTTAACCGCGGAATCCTGCCGTGAGATGAGGTTATCCACAGTTTCCACAGCAGTTATTAACACTACTAATCCCAAGAAAATGAAATTCCCTCAAACAACAGTTTCGTTCCGACCCCCGCCCGACGCCCCGAGGCGTCCTGGGCCGGCCGGCCTGGAGCCGGCCGGAATCACAAAGCTGCAGGCCGGGGATGGGAGTTCCTACGACTTGGGGCTAAGCTGTCTGCAGTGCGTCCGTCCGGACACTTCTTGTAGTTCGCCGCTCCATGGTCAGTGCGCGGACTTCGAAGCCCAGGCCGACGTGCACTTCCCTTTTTGGCGGAAAACGGAGATCAGCTCCGGCTTCCGCCATCGTTGAAAGATTTTTTGTGTTGACAGCAGCAATGAAAGGCGGCACCCTTCCGTGAAGTTCAGAGTCGAACGGGACGTCCTGGCAGAAGCCGTGACATGGACCGCCCGGTCGTTGTCTCCGCGGCCGCCAGTTCCCGTACTTTCTGGCCTGCTTCTCAAAGCTGAAGCCGGTACGGTCAGCCTCTCGAGCTTCGATTACGAGACCTCCGCCCGGCTCGAAATCGCCGCCGACATCAGCACCGAAGGCACCATCCTGGTATCCGGCCGTCTCCTGGCAGATATTTGCCGGAGCCTTCCGTCCGCACCCGTTGACGTCGAAACCGACGGCAACAAAGTCACTCTCACGTGCCGCCGTAGCAGCTTCCACCTGGCAACGATGCCGGAAACCGAATACCCGCCCCTACCGGGTCTGCCTCCGATCAGCGGCACCGTTCCAGGCGATTCCTTCGCCCAGGCCGTTTCCCAGGTGATCATCGCGGCCAGCAAAGACGACACCCTGCCGATTCTCACCGGCGTCCGGATGGAAATCGAAGACGACCTGATCACCCTCCTGGCCACCGACCGTTACCGGCTGGCCATGCGGGAAGTCCCCTGGAAGCCGGTTACCCCCGGGATCTCCACAAGTGCGCTGGTCAAAGCAAAAACCCTGAACGAAGTCGCCAAGACACTCGGCAGCAGCGGGGACATCCACATTGCCCTTGCCGAGGACGACAGCAGGCTCATTGGTTTCGAAAGCGGCGGGCGCACCACCACGTCGCTTCTGGTCGATGGCGACTACCCCAAGATCCGTTCGCTCTTCCCGGATTCGACCCCCATCCACGCCACTGTCCAGACGCAGGAACTCGTCGAAGCAGTCCGCCGCGTCTCCCTCGTGGCCGAACGCAACACCCCGGTCCGTCTCGCCTTCACCCAGGGACAGCTGCATCTCGATGCCGGCACCGGCGAGGACGCACAGGCGTCGGAAGAGCTCGAAGCCCAGTTGAGCGGTGAGGACATCACGGTGGCTTTCAACCCGCATTACCTGGTGGAAGGCCTGAGCGTCATCGAAACCAAGTTCGTCAGGTTCTCCTTCACGAGCGCGCCGAAGCCGGCCATGATCACTGCACAACAGGACGCCGAGGGCGAAGACCAGGGCGACTACCGCTACCTGGTCATGCCCGTCCGGCTTCCGAACTAGCTCCGCAGGGAGCCGGTTACCGCACCGAGCCTTCGTCCAGAAGCCCGCCCACCAGCGCAGAAAAGAGTTAATCCCGTGCATATCGGACTAATCGGCCTCGGCAAGATGGGTTTCAACATGCGCGAACGCTTGCGCAATGCCGGCATCGAGGTAACCGGATTCGACCGTAACCCGGACGTCACCGATGTTACCGGCATGGATGAGCTCATTGCGGCCCTCCCCGCACCCCGCCTGATCTGGGTGATGGTTCCCTCGGGTGAGATCACCGACACTGTGATCACAGAGCTCGGAACCAAGCTCGACGCCGGCGACCTCGTCATCGACGGCGGCAACTCGCGCTATACCGAGGACCAGAAGCATGCCGCCGCCCTGGCGGAAAAAGGAATCCGGTTTGCCGACTGCGGCGTGTCCGGCGGAGTCTGGGGCCTGAAAAACGGCTATGGACTGATGGCCGGCGGCGAGGCCGAAGATATCGAACGTGCCCTGCCCGTCTTCGACGCGCTCCGGCCCGAAGGTGACCGCGCGGACAGCTTCGTCCACGTGGGGGCAGTCGGTGCAGGGCATTACGCCAAGATGGTGCATAACGGGATCGAATACGGTCTGATGCAGGCGTATGCGGAAGGCTACGAACTGCTGGCCGCCAAGGACATCGTCAACGATCTGCCGGGAACGTTCCGGGCCTGGCAGAAGGGCACCGTGGTGCGTTCATGGCTTCTGGACCTCATGGTCAAGGCCCTGGACGAGGATCCCGGGCTGGCCTCGATTGACGATTATGTGGAGGATTCCGGCGAAGGCCGCTGGACTGTCGAAGAGGCGATCGCAAACGCCGTGCCGGCCCCGGCAATCACCGCCGCTCTTTTCGCGCGCTTCTCCTCCCGCGAGGACAATTCCCCCGCCATGAAGATGGTTTCCGCACTGCGTCACCAGTTCGGCGGTCATGCGACCCGTCCGGCCAAATAATTCCGTTTTGAAGTCCTGAACCCGGCGTGTACCTAGAACAGCTTTCACTCACTGATTTCCGCAGTTACAGCCAGATCGACCTGACCCTGCAGCCCGGAGTCACTGTCCTGGTGGGATCGAACGGCATCGGCAAAACCAACCTGATGGAAGCCATCGGCTACCTTGCCACGCTGAGCTCGCACCGGGTCAGCACCGACGCGCCGCTGCTGCGCTTCGGCACGGCGCGGGCGATGATCCGGGCCAAACTGGTCCGCGGCGAGCAGTCCACGGTGCTGGAAGTCGAGATCAACGCCGGCCGGGCCAACCGCGCCCGGATCAACCGCAGCAACCCCGTCCGGGCGCGGGACATTCTCGGCATCTGCCAGACGGTCCTTTTCGCCCCCGAGGATCTGGCCCTGGTCAAGGGCGATCCGTCCAGCCGGCGGCGGTTTCTGGACGAACTCCTGGTCAGCCTGATGCCACGGCACGCAGCGACCCGAAGCGACTACGACCGCGTCCTGAAACAGCGCAACGCCCTGCTGAAATCGGCGCGGAGCGGCAAGTTCACGTCCGGGCACGAAGCAACGCTCGACGTCTGGGACCAGCACATGGCCCGCGCCGGCGCGGAGCTGCTGCATGCCCGGCTCGAAGTCGTCGAACTCCTGCGGCCGCACCTGACAAGCGCCTATGCGAAGCTCACTGACGGCGCCAAGGAAGCGGGTGCGATCTACCGTTCGACCCTGCAGGAAGCATTGGACGACGACGGCGGCGCACCGCCCTCCGGTGTCGGGGGCAATGGAGTCCCGGGGCCGACGCCGGACGCTTCAGCGGAGCTGCCCCGGGACGATCTCCGGCTGCTTTCCGTCGATGAACTCACGACCCGCTACATCCAGGCTTTCGCCGCTTCGCGCCGCAGGGAACTGGAACGGGGCGTTTCGCTGGTCGGTCCGCACCGCGACGAACTCGAGCTGGTGCTGGGCCAGGCGCCCGCCAAAGGCTACGCTTCCCACGGCGAAACGTGGTCGATGTGCCTGTCCCTGCGGCTGGCCTCCTACTACGTCATGCTGGACGATGCCCGCACCGGCGGATCCGCGCCCGTCCTGATCCTTGACGACGTTTTTGCCGAGCTCGATGTGCAGCGGCGGCGTAAACTGGCGGCAATAGTATCCGGCGCGGAACAGGTGCTGGTGACGGCCGCCGTCGAGGACGACATCCCGGTGGAACTGGCCGGCCGGCGGGTCAAAGTCATTCCGGGAGGAATTGATGAGCGGGACATCCGATGAACAGGGATAGGGACGGGGCTCTGCAGCCGGGCCGGGATCCCGACGACATCGATGCCCCTCAGGCGGCCCTGAACAGGATGCGTGAGGCGGCAGCGGCCCGCGGCGAAATCCGGCGGAAGGCCCCGCGCGCCGGCGGCAGTTCCGCGAAGCCTGCCCGCAGCAGCGCTGGAACCCGCGGCTTCGGGCAATTCCACGGTACCGGCCGCGACCCCCTGGGCCTGGGCAAAGTGGTCGGACGCCTCGTCGCCGAGCGCGGGTGGACATCGCCGGTGGCCGTCGGTTCCGTCATGGCCGAGTGGGCCACCCTCGTCGGACCGGAAATCTCCGCCCACTGCACGCCGGAGAGTTTCACGGATACCACCCTCCATGTGCGTTGCGATTCGACGGCCTGGGCCACTCAGCTGCGCCTGCTTAGCATCAGCCTGTTGGAGAAATTCCGCACGGAACTCGGCGACGGCGTCGTGACCAGCATCCAGGTCCTCGGGCCGGCGGCGCCGAGCTGGCGCAAGGGGCTCCGGACGGTCAACGGGCGCGGGCCCCGGGACACCTACGGGTAGTCGGCGCGCTTCGCAGGACGGCGCCGACGGCCCGGATCCGGCAAAATTTCTTAAGAATCCGCGGACGGCGTGTAGACAGCCCCGGCTCCCGGGGGGCGTATAGGAACCCTAGGGCGGGACCCCTGAAGCCTTGCAGGGCGAATCAATGGCCTCCCAGTGGCATTTTCCTGCGGCTTTTGCGGCCTGGAAATGCAGGAATAAGGACGCCGGCACGCTAGAATCGTGGTAGATAACTGGGCGTCGGTGAAACGTTGACTGGGTCCGTTTCCGGCGTTTTTCCTGCGTGCGGCGGACGGATTTTTCAGGGCTGCGGACACACCGGCGTGATCAGTGACGTGCCTGTTGGCTGACGTCCTTTCCTGGAGAGGACGATGGCCGGCCTTCAACGAAAATAGAGGAGTCGAGAGCGCCTGTGGCTAACGACAATGCAGAGATCAAGGCAGCGGACGCAGTGGCGGAAGAAGCCCTGATAGCGGATGCCGCGCCGGAGGCCGATACCCGGCACGGCTACGGCGCAAGCGACATCACCGTACTTGAGGGCCTGGAGGCCGTCAGGAAACGCCCGGGTATGTACATCGGTTCCACCGGACCGCGAGGCCTCCACCACCTGGTCTACGAAGTCGTGGACAACTCGGTGGATGAAGCCCTGGCCGGCTATTGCACGCACATCGAAATCGTCCTGCAGGCCGATGGCGGCGTGAAAGTCGTGGACAACGGCCGCGGCATCCCGGTCGATATGCACCCGACCGAACACAAACCCACCGTTGAAGTCGTGATGACGATCCTGCACGCCGGCGGAAAGTTCGGCGGGGGCGGCTACGCCGTCTCCGGCGGGCTGCACGGCGTCGGCATCTCGGTGGTAAACGCGCTCTCCAGCAGGGTCGACACCGAGGTCCGGCGGCAGGGTCACGTCTGGCGGATGTCCTTTGCCGACGGCGGCAAACCGCAGGGCAGCCTGGTCCAGGGCGAGGAAACCTCCGAGACCGGCACCACGCAGACGTTCTACCCTGATGCGCGCATTTTCGAAACGACCGAATTCGACTTCGAGACGCTGCGCGCCCGCTTCCAGCAGATGGCCTTCCTGAACAAGGGATTGCGCATCACGCTGACGGACGAGCGCCACGCCGTCGAGGAGCCATCCGAGGATGACGACCTGGACCTGGATGCCGTCCCCACGGAAGGCGAAATCCCGGCCGAGTTCCACACTGTCGTCTACCAGTACGACGACGGGCTGCTGGACTATGTCAAGCACTTGAACTCGGGCAAGAAGGTCGACATCGTCCACGAGGACGTGATCGCCTTCGAAACCGAGGACACGGAGCGGCACATTGCGCTGGAAATGGCCATGCAGTGGACCACTTCGTACTCCGAAAGCGTCCACACCTACGCGAACACGATCAACACCCACGAGGGCGGCACCCACGAAGAAGGCTTCCGTGCCGCGATGACCTCGCTCATCAACCGCTACGCGCGCGAGAAGAGCATCATCAAGGAAAAGGATGACAACCTGACCGGTGACGATATCCGTGAAGGACTCACCGCCGTCATCTCCGTCAAGCTCGCCGAGCCGCAGTTCGAGGGCCAGACCAAAACCAAGCTGGGCAACTCCGAGGTCAAGGGATTCGTCCAGCGCGTCGTCACCGACGGGCTCGGTGACTGGCTGGAGCGGAACCCGGGCCCGGCCCGCGATGTGATCCGCAAGGCGATTTCCGCCGCGCAGGCGCGCATGGCCGCCCGCAAGGCCCGCGACAACGCCCGCCGCAAGAGCCCGCTCGAATCTTTCGGCATGCCGGGAAAACTCTCCGATTGCTCCTCGAAGGACCCGTCAAAGTGCGAGGTCTACATTGTGGAGGGCGACTCGGCCGGCGGTTCCGCCAAACGCGGCCGCAATCCGGAAACCCAAGCGATCCTGCCGCTGCGCGGAAAGATCCTGAACGTCGAGCGCGCGCGGCTGGATAAGGCCCTGGGCAACAACGAGGTCCAGTCTATGATCACCGCCTTCGGGACCGGCATCGGCGAGGACTTCGACCTGGCCAAGCTCCGCTACCACAAGATCGTGCTGATGGCGGATGCCGACGTCGACGGCCAGCACATCACGACGCTGCTGATGACACTGCTGTTCCGCTACATGCGGCCGCTGATCGAGAACGGCTACGTCTACCTCGCCCAGCCGCCGTTGTACCGGATCAAGTGGTCCAACGCACCCCACGACTATGTGTATAGCGACCGTGAACGCGACGCCAAGCTGGTCTCCGGACAGGCTGCCGGGCGTCGCATCCCCAAGGACAACGGCATCCAACGCTACAAGGGCCTCGGCGAGATGGACTACACCGAACTCTGGGACACCACCATGGATCCGGACCACCGCACACTGCTGCAGGTCACCATGGATGACGCCCTCGCGGCCGACCAGATCTTCTCCGTACTGATGGGTGAGGACGTCGAATCGCGCCGAAACTTCATTCAGCAGAACGCCAAGGACGTTCGGTTCCTCGATATCTAGCGGTCACCACACCCGAAATATTGCCGGACTGATATATACCTGAAACGGAAAATATAGATTATGAGTGACGAAACCCCCGAGATCCCCGCAGGATCCGCCGGCGTTGAAGAGATTCTCGAAGGAGATGTCCTGACGGACCGCGTGGAGCAGGTGGACCTGCAGACGGAAATGCAGCGGTCCTACCTCGATTACGCCATGGCCGTGATCGTCGGCCGTGCCCTCCCCGATGTCCGCGATGGCCTTAAGCCCGTTCACCGCCGCGTCCTGTACGCGATGTTTGACGGCGGCTACCGGCCGGACCGCTCCTTCAACAAGTGCGCCCGCGTTGTTGGCGAAGTCATGGGCCAGTACCACCCGCACGGCGACACGGCCATTTACGACGCCCTGGTCCGGCTGATCCAGGACTGGACCATGCGTTACCCGCTGGCGCTCGGCCAGGGGAACTTCGGCTCGCCCGGAAACGACGGCGCCGCGGCACCGCGGTACACCGAAACCAAGATGGCACCGTTGGCCATGGAGATGGTCCGCGACATCGACGAGGAGACCGTCGATTTCCAGGACAACTACGACGGCAAAAACCAGGAACCGACCATCCTGCCGGCGCGCTTCCCCAACCTGCTGGTCAACGGCTCGTCCGGCATCGCCGTCGGGATGGCCACCAATATCCCGCCGCACAACCTCCGCGAAGTCGCCGACGGCGTCCAGTGGTACCTGGCAAACCCGGGCGCCACACGCGAGGAACTGCTCGAAGAGCTGATCGTGCGCATCAAGGGGCCCGACTTCCCGACCGGCGCCACGATCCTGGGCCACCGGGGCATCGAAGACGCGTATCGGACCGGCCGCGGTTCCATCACCATGCGTGCGGTGGTCAACGTCGAAGAACTGCAGGGCCGGACGTGCCTGGTGGTCACGGAACTGCCCTACCAGGCGAACCCGGACAACCTCGCGATCAAGATCGCGGAACTGGTCAAGGACGGAAAGATCTCCGGTATTGCCGACCTCCGGGACGAAACCTCCGGCCGTACCGGCCAGCGCCTCGTCATCGTCCTCAAGCGGGACGCCGTTGCCAAGGTGGTGCTGAACAACCTTTACAAGCACACCCAGCTCCAGGACAACTTCGCGGCCAACATGCTCGCGATCGTCGACGGAGTTCCGCGCACCCTGAGCCTCGATGCGTTCATCCGCCACTGGGTCACCCACCAGATGGACGTCATCGCCCGCCGCACCCGGTACCGTCTGCGCAAGGCCGAGGAGGAAGCGCACATCCTGCGGGCCCTGCTCAAGGCGCTGGACATGCTGGACGAGGTCATCGCCCTCATTCGAGCCTCCAACACCACCGAGGCGGCCCGCGACGGCCTGATGCAGCTCCTGGACATCGATGAGCTCCAGGCACGCGCCATCCTGGACATGCAGCTGCGCCGGCTCGCAGCCCTGGAACGCCAGAAAATCCAGGACCGCCATGCCGAACTCGAGGCCCTGATCGCCGAATACAACGCGATCCTGGCCTCCGAAGAGCGCCAGCGCGAGATCATCAGCACCGAACTGGCCGAGATCGTGGCCAAGCACGGCGATGACCGGCGCACGAAGGTCCTGATGGGCTTCGACGGTGACATGTCCATGGAAGACCTCATCCCCGAAGAGGAAATGGTCATCACCATCACCCGCGGCGGATACGTCAAGCGCACCCGCAGCGACAACTACCGCTCCCAGCAGCGCGGCGGCAAGGGCATCAAGGGTGCACAGCTGCGCGGGGACGACGTCGTCGAGCACTTCTTCGTCACCACCACCCACCACTGGCTCCTGTTCTTCACCAACCTGGGACGCGTGTACCGGGCCAAGGCGTACGAACTCGCCGAAGCCGGGCGCGATGCCAAGGGCCAGCACGTCGCCAACCTGCTGGCCTTCCAGCCCGACGAGCACATCGCCCAGGTCCTGGACCTGCGGGACTACCAGCACGCGCCCTACCTCGTGCTGGCCACCAAGCGCGGCCTCGTCAAGAAGACCCGGCTGGAGGACTACGACACCAACCGTTCCGCCGGCGTGATTGCGATCAACCTGCGCGACGGTGACGAGCTCGTCTCCGCCCAGCTGGTCTCCGAAACCGATGACCTGATGCTGGTGTCCCGGATGGGCCAGTCCATCCGCTTCACCGCCACGGACGAGGCCCTGCGCCCCATGGGCCGCGCAACCTCCGGCGTCACCGGCATGAAGTTCCGCGAGGACGACGAGCTGCTGGCCGCGGACGTCGTCACGGACGGCTCGTTCGTCTTCATCGTCACCGGGGGAGGCTTCGCGAAGCGCACCGCTGTGGAGGAATACCGTCTCCAGGGCCGCGGAGGCCTCGGTATCAAGGTCGGCAAGTACCAGGAGGAACGCGGACACCTCGTAGGCGCCCTCATCGTGCAGGAAGAGGACGAGGTCCTGGTGGTGATGGAGGGCGGCAAAGTCGTCCGGTCCTCGGTTGCCGGCGTCCCCGCCAAGGGTCGCGACACAATGGGCGTTATTTTCGCCAAGCCGGACAAGAATGACCGCATTATCGCCGTCGCACGCAACAGCGAACGCGGCCTTGAGGCCGAGGCAGCCGACGACGACGACGCTTCCGGCGGCGCTTCGGAAAGCCCGGCAATGGCGGCCGATGACGTAACGTTGGCAGGAGATACCGGATCCAACGAGCGTTCCACAGAGCCAGAATCAGCCCCGGCCCCGGCCTCAGAAGAGTCATCGGGCAATGCCGGGCTGGATGAAGACAACACCGGAGGTAACGAGTGAGTAATTCCGACTCATATCCCAAGCAGAGCAGCGGCGTTCCCGGCGGCGTGCGGCAGCCCGCGTCAGCGCCACGGGTGAGCGCGACGTCCGTCCCGCAGCAGAGGACTGGCGGCCAGGGCACGGGCCAGCGTCCCGCTGCGCCAGTACAGCGCCCGGCTGTCCCCGGCCCACGGCCGGAGATGCAGGGCCAGCGCAGCGGACAGGGCACCCCGGGATTGCTCAAGCCAGCCCCCAAGGCCAAGGTGCGGCGTGCGCGGCTGCTGATCAGCAAGGTTGAACCGTGGTCTGTGCTGAAAATGGCGTTCCTGCTGTCAGTCGCCCTCGGCATAGTGACGGTGGTGGCCGCGATCGTGCTGTGGACCGTCCTGGACCTGACCGGCATCTTCGACCAGGTGGACAGCCTGCTGGGAACCCTCGCAGGCTCCGAGGGCGGCGGCTTCGAACTGAAGAAGGTTGCGTCGCTGGGCCAGGTGGCATCTTTCGCCACAATCATCGCCGTCATTAATGTGGTTTTGCTCACGGCACTGTCCATGCTCTCCGCGGTTCTGTACAACATCGCCGCGACGCTGGTCGGTGGCATCGGCGTCACTCTCACCGACGACTAAGGCCCGTTTTCCCCGGATTTCTGCGGAAAAATGCCTCGATTTGAGATCGGGCCGGGATGTGCTGTAAAGTCATGTCTCGGCCCGATGAGGCATCGGGGCGTATAGCTCAGGCGGTTAGAGCGCTTCGCTGATAACGAAGAGGTCCCAGGTTCAAGTCCTGGTACGCCCACGGAACCTGTACAGGTTTCTTGTGGAAATGATGTGAAGGTGCGGAGATATCCGGACCGGAACGGGGTGCATGTGAAGAAGTTGCTTATTCTTGCAGCTACGATCGCAGGCGCGCTGCTCTACAGGAAAGTGCAGGAAGCCGAAGCCCGGAAAACGGTCTGGAGCCAGTCAACCGACACGGTCGACTAGCACGGAATCCCGGTTCGGACGCTGAAATTCAGGGCGTCGGATCTAGGGTATGATTACCGGGTTGCTTCTTATGGGGGCATGGCGCAATTGGTAGCGCACCTGCTTTGCAAGCAGGGGGTTCGGGGTTCGAGTCCCCGTGCCTCCACCATAGGAAAAGGTCCCGGACAGCGGAAACGCTGTCCGGGACCTTTTGCGTAACCGGGGTCTGTTCACCATCCGTCTATTGTTGGACAGTGAACTTCTTCCTTGCCGCCGCGGGAGTGCTCGGGGTGGCGTCCTCAGGGCCCCTCATCGCCGCTACCTTGAGCGCCACGACCGTCAGCGCCCTGGCCATCGCCTTCTGGCGGAACGCCATTGGTGCGGCCGTAATGGCAGGCCCCGTCCTGGTCCGGCAACCCGGCCATTTCGCCCGCGTCACCGGCAGGGAATTCCGCTGGTCCCTCGCAGCCGCCGTTGCGCTGGCATTGCACTTCGCGTGCTTCATCACCGCACTGCAGCTGACTTCCGTTGCCGCCGCAACAGCCCTCGTCTGCCTGCAGTCGGGTTGGATAGCGGTCTTTCAGCTGTTCCGCGGAGTCAGGCACCGCTGGCCTGTTCTTGCGGGCCTCGGGCTGGCTCTCGGCGGAGTTGTAGCCATCACGGGGTTCGATCTGGGATCCTCCCCCGAAGCGCTCTTGGGAGACCTGCTGGCCGTGGCCGGAGGCGCCCTGGCCGGCATCTACACCCTCGCAGGCGGGAAGGCCCGCCAGACTATGGGCACCGGTGTCTACACGACGCTCTGCTACGGCATGTGCGCCGGCATCGTCGCCGTTCTGGCCCTCGGCTCCGGCCAGCCGCTGGCAGGCTTCGAGGCCGCCGGCTGGCTGGGCATCCTCGCCGTCACCGTTTGTGCCCAGCTGGTGGGTCACACCGCGTTCAACCACCTCCTGGCGACCATGAGCCCGCTCCTAGTCTCCATGATCATCCTGCTGGAGATACCCGGAGCCGCGCTGCTGGCAGCGGCGTTCCTGGCCGAAAGGCTGCCGGCCGGGACCTACGGCGGGCTGGCATTGATCCTGGTGGGGCTGGCCGTCGTGGTGCTGGGGCAGCGGCGGGACAGGCCGGACGGGAGCCGTCCGGCCCGGCTCGTGGAACTGGGCACCGACTGAGAAGGACCGGGGACCGTCAGCCTTGCCTGTCTGGTGCGACGAGGCCCGCAGCGACGCGGATGGACTACTGTCCGCCGCGGCGGACCGGCTGGGCGGTATTGACGGTGTGAATGGCGCGCAGGAGCTTCGCGGGGAAGTATACCGAGAAGAAAACGACCATGGGGGCCTTCAACGCCATCTTTTTGACGTTGTGGGCTTTGTACGTGCGGTCAAAGCGTGTCACGTAGTAGCGGTAGTCCCGGGGGGAATCCTCCAGGCGCCGGGCTGACATGCCGGAGACCATCTTCGGCCAGTACTGGATTCTCAGATCGTGTTCGGCCAGATGCAGGGACAGGTCAATATCCTCGTGCATTTCGTCCCGCTCATCCCGGCACGTCTCCGTTCGGATGGCTTCCCAGGCTGACCGGCGCAGGGCCATGTTGGAGCCAAAGAGAAAATGGTACTGATGCTTGGCGAGCCGGAGCATCAATTGGCGCATCTTGTCGTCTGCCTTGAGCCCGAAGCGCCGCATCGGCATGTCGTAATACACCACGGGTCCGGTGGCGGCGTGCACGGACTGATCCTCAAATGCTGCCTGGACCTGCTCCACCCAGTCCGGTTCGAGCACGGAATCCGCGTCGATCCGGCCGAGGATATCCCCGGTGGCGTGGTCCAGGCCGAAGTTCCGTGTGGGGATAAGGCCCTGTGCCTGGTCCTGGCTGAGGAGGATGATGCGGTTTTCCGGGTATTCGAGCTGCATCTGCCGGACAATTTCGGCGGTCCGGTCCGTGGAAAGGTTGTCCACCACAATGATTTCTTCGGCGGGGACGGACTGGTAAACGGCCGCGATGAGGCACTGCCGGATGACGCTTTCTTCGTTATATGCCGGAATCACAATAGACACAGCCGGCGAGGCAGCTAGGGACACGGAATCCTCGGAAGTTCTATTGGCAGACATCACCCTAAATCTAGCATCCGCAGTGTCTGTCAACCCCGGGCCGGTCCCTTTCGGACGGGAACGTTCTCGTAACTCTCCGGCGCAACGGGATTTCCGAAAGGGCGCCCCGCCGGGTTAAACCGGAGGGAGGGGGTTCGCCTTCTGGCGGACCCCCTCCCTCCGGTGCCCGTTGACGGGCGCTGTTCAACGGCTGCTATTTGCCGTTCTTGTCGCCGTCATTAGCCATGGTGGCTGCAATGTTGCGGACCGCCGTCCTGGCGTCCGTGGCGACCTTGGTTGCGGCCTCGGAGGCATCCTCGGCCTTTTCCTTAGCCTCATCGGCGGCTGCGTCCGCGGCGTCCGCCACTTCTTCGGCAACTTCGGCCGACGAATCGGCGGCTGCGTCGGCGGTTGAGACGGCGGCCGAGCCTGCCTTATCCGCGGCGTCGGCGAGAGCATCCTGGGCGTCGTTGACTGTGGCGGCCGGCACCGGCGCGGGCGTCACCGGCGTCGGAGTCTTCCACGGATCCTCGACGGGCTTGGAGGCCTTCCATGCGGCCACGCCTGCCGCGGCTGCAGCCGCGATGATGCCGACGATGAGAAGACCGCGGTGCTTGCGCTTTTTGGGCTGGGCGATTTCAATGCCTACGGCCTTGCCTGCCTCGTTGACGACCGTCTTGAGTTGCGCTCCGGCGTGCTGGGCCTGGCCCTGGATGCCGTGGACCACACCGGAATCGGCAAGTTTCTGCGCTACGGCATCCACGCGGGCGGGTGTGCCCTCCAGGGTCCGGTGGACCGCTTCCGAAGCGGACCCGATCTGGTCTGAAAGCCGGGGGATGTACTCGACGACGACCCTGTCACGCGCCTGGGCGATAACCGGCGTCGCCCGGTCCAGGGCCTCGTGGAGACGGGGCGCGGCCCCCTCCATGGCGTCGTGGATTTTCGGGGCCAGCTGCGTCAGCCCATCCTGAAGCCGCGGGGTTACAGTGGCGACGCCATCCGCGAGATTGTTTGCCGCGGATTTGATACCCCCGTGAATTTTGGGGGCGGCGGTATCCAGTCCCTGCTGCAGGCGCGGAACGGCCCAATGCACGGCTGCTTCAACCCGGGGGGCGGCCCAGTCCTTGGCGTGTTCGACCCCGGTATGGACTGACTGCTCCAGGTCCCGGGCAATACGATCCGTTTTCTTCACAACTACCTCCCGATTAATGTGACGGTTCTGCTGTTAGCCTACGTGGCCCGGATCGCACCGGCTATTATTCCGGCCGAAATCAGGGCAATTTCACCCAGCGCGGAACTGGGAGCGGGGTCCTGTACGCCGGGGCCCGCCATGGAAGAATAGCCCTATGACTGCCAACGCAACCGCAAAAGCAACGATCCACACGAGCCTCGGCGACATCGTCGTCAACCTCTTCGGCAACCACGCGCCCAAGACCGTCAAGAATTTCGTCGGACTGGCCACGGGTGAGCAGGCCTGGACCCACCCTGAAACGGGTGAGGACAAGACCGGAACGCCGCTCTACGACGGCACGATCTTCCACCGGATCATCAAGGACTTCATGATCCAGGCCGGCGACCCCCTCGGCCGCGGAATCGGCGGACCGGGCTACAAGTTCGACGACGAAATCCACCCCGAACTGACCTTTGCCGAGCCCTATAAACTGGCCATGGCAAATGCCGGTATCCAGATGGGACGCGGCACCAACGGCTCCCAGTTCTTCATCACCACGATCCCCACCGGCTGGCTGCAGGGCAAGCACAGCATCTTCGGTGAGGTCGCTGATGAGGATTCCAAGAAGGTCGTCGACGCTATTGAAGGTGTCAAGACCGGAATGGCTGACCGCCCCGTGGAAGATGTCGTTATCAACAGCATTGACGTAGAACAGCTCTAACCCCAGCACATGAGCTATGGAATCCCGGCGGCAGAGCCGTCCGCGCAGATCCCGGTATGCCCGAGGCACCCGGATCGTCCCGCCTATGTGCGCTGTCAGCGCTGCGGGCGGCCTGCGTGCCCTGACTGCCAGCGGGCGGCCGCCGTCGGGTTCCAATGTGTTGACTGCGTCAACGAAGCCAACCGTGCCCTGCCGCGGACCAAAACCGTCTATGGCGGCGCACCCGCCGGTGACAGGCCGCTCGTCACCTTTGCCATCATCGGGCTGTGCGCCCTCGTCTACGTCCTGCAGTGGCTGGTTCCCGGTGACAGGATTTATCAGGAGCTGGCCTACGCTCCGGCTTTCACGGACATCGAGCCGTGGCGTATGCTCACCGCCGCTTTCCTGCACTCCCAGGGGTTCCTGCTCCATATCGTGCTGAACATGTATACGCTCTGGATATTCGGCCGGATCCTGGAGCCACTGCTGGGCCGGGTCCGTTTCCTTGCCATCTATCTGGTCTCCGCCATCGGCGGATCAGCGGGCTTCCTGCTGCTGACCCCCGTTTACCCGGCCGCCGGCCCGGTGGGCGTGGTGGGTGCCTCCGGGGCGATCTTCGGCCTGTTCGGGGCCCTGCTCGTGGTCCAGCGGCATCGCGGCGGCGAGATCCGCCAGCTTCTGATCCTGATTGCCATTAACGGCGTCATCGGCTTTATGATCCCGCAGATTGCCTGGCAGGCGCATCTGGGCGGGCTTGTGACCGGTGCCCTCTGCGCCGCCGCCGTCGTCTACGCCCCCCGCGGACCCCGCCGGGGACTGCTGCAGGCCGGCGGCATAGCCCTGGTCTTTGCCGTGGTCGTCATCGTCTCCGTCCTGCGGATGGCCGCCGCCGGCGCCTGAGCTCCGACACCGGACTCCCTCGTCGCAAGTTTTCCACATCCCTTATCCACAGTGTTGGTAACTTACACACGTGTAGTTCACATGCGTAAGAACTCTCTGAACGCCACTACAGGCACATCCCTGCGTCATCCGGCCGGCGTTTTCCACGATTTCCACAATTGTGGATAACTCCTGTGGGTTGTCTTGTGCTTAAGTGGAAAACTTCCGGTCTCCGGTTCGGACAGGTGCGCATATCGGAGGGGGCCGCGGCCTTACAATGCCTTCCCGCCTTAGCTGTTCCGGGGTCAACGCCATTTTCCACAGGTTGTTCACACTGTTAATAATGCGGCGACATCCTGCGCGGCCATCCATATCGCCTAGCCCCCGGACTCTGGGGCCCGGCTCTGGATTTTCAGGAGCAACGTTATCCCCACCTGTGGATAACGTGTGGGTACTGTCCTGTTATTAAGTGGATAACTCCGGCGACTTTTCCACCGTGTCACTCACTGTCATAGCGGACTATCAGTGCAGTCCCTCGGAATCCCGGAGGACAGCGCCGTAGCCCGCCAGGTTTTCCACAGCTCGTCCACACTGTTAATAACTGACAGGCTTGTCATTTAGCATGCCGAACGGGACCGAAGTCAGGCTGGACCCCTGCCCAGCGCCGTGTGAGGGTTCAGACGGTGTGATCGAAAATAAAGTTATCAACACTGTGGATAACTTTGGGCAAAGTTGTGCACAAGTGTGCACAACCCGCCACCCTTCCAACGACCATTGCTAGCGCGGCCAGATCCCGGAAGTGGCCCGCCGGTGACTGTCCAACAGGTGCGTATCCACCATTCCGATGGCTTCCATAAGGGCGAACATCGTCGTAGGTCCGACGAAGACGAAGCCCTTCTTGCGGAGCGCCTTAGAGAGCGCAATCGACTCCACCGAAGTGGTGGGGATCTGCTCGAGGGAAACCGGTTCCGGGGTCGATGTCGGTTGGAAGCCCCACACGAAGTCGACCAGGCCGCCGTCGTCCCGCAGCGCCAGTGTGGCGCGGGCGTTCGTGATGGCCGCCTGGATCTTGAGCCGGTTCCTGACAATGGCGGCATCCAGAAGCAGTCGTTCAACATCGGACTCGGTGAACGCCGCCACCGTCTCCGGATGAAAGCCATGGAACGCGAGGCGGAACGCCGGGCGCTTGCGGAGAATTGTTGCCCAGGACAGCCCGGCCTGAAACGCCTCCAGGCTGATCCGCTCGTAGAGGCCCTGCTCATCCCGGACCGGCAGCCCCCACTCATGGTCGTAGTAGTCCCGCAGCAGCGGGTCGGTCGCGGCCCAGGCAGGCCTGGCCAGACCGTCGTCACCGGTAATTGCGCCGTTCACTGCCGGGGTCATGTCGCGTCCTCGCTTAAACGTCAGGGCCGGCACACGTTCCGTGTACCGGCCCTGCAGGATTGGTCCTCAGTGAAGTCCTAGTGGCAGGCCTAAATCAGGAGCGCCAGCGGGTGGTCATCAGGAAGCCGAGGATGGCGATGCCGAATCCCGCGATGATGTTTCCCGAGCCCCAGGCCTGGACCGGGAGCCGGCCCTCGCTGATGTAGAAGGTGATGATCCACAGCAGTCCGATGATCATGAGACCGAACATCACCGGCTTGAACCACACGGCGTTCGGCTTATAGGTCTGCGCTGCAGACGACTGCGTCGCCTCAGGGGCCGTCTTCTTTCGCGGCTTTGACTCGGGCACTGGTCCTCCTTGGCATTGTGGGACGAGAGCGGCAGCCGGCTTGATATCCTGCAGGAAGCAAAATGCGGGCGGTCAAAAGCGCTCTTGTTCAGGTCTTGAATTATTGTTCGCTGCCAATTCTAGCTGTAATTGCCGCCTTCACCGGAGTTCCAATACGCGTCGAGAAAGAGAAATACGATGTTGCAGGTAGAGCGGAGACCTCGCGCCGGGGCCCGGCGCAGGGCCCGACGTCTCCAACGCGTCGTATTGGTGGCGGGCGAATTGCTCATGACGGCCGGTGTCATCTTGCTGCTGTTTGTGGCCTGGCAGCTGTGGTGGACGAACGTGGAATCCGATGCGCTGCAGAGGGACGTCGTGAAGGACTTCGCGCAGAGCCAGGCCCCGGCTCCCCAGCCGGCAGGCCCCGCCGACTACGGCCCGCCGGCAGTAGGCGCGGAACCCGGCACCGGTGAGACGATCGGGATCATGTATGTCCCAAGATTCGGGGCCGACTACACCCGTCCGATCGTCCAAGGCACCACTCCGGCCGTGCTCGACGCCCTGGGCCTCGGCCACTATGCCGGCACCGCAATGCCCGGTGACATCGGTAACTTCGCCGTGGCCGGTCACAGGCAGACCCACGGGGCGGTACTGGACAACATTGACGCCCTGGTACCCGGCGACAAGATCTATGTCCAAACCCGCGAAGGGTACTACGTGTATGTCTTCCGCGACAGCGAAATTGTCCTCCCGGCCCAACGCGCCGTCCTGCTCCCCGTGCCGAACCAGCCGGGAGTCAGTCCAACAGAGAGCATCCTGACCATGACCACCTGCCACCCGCGCTACGGTTCAGAGGAACGCTTCATCGCCTACTCGGTGTTGGAATCCTGGCAGCCCGCCTCAGCCGGACCGCCGGCAGAGATCGCTACCCAGGTGGCACGTGCCGCCGGGGAAGGATAAGGCATGTACGGCTGGATTTTCCGTCATCTTCCCGGTCCGTTGTGGCTGCGGATAGTCATCGCGCTGGTGCTGGCGGCCGGCGCACTGGTATTGATGGTTGAGTTTCTCTTTCCCTGGATGGCGGAGCTCACCCAACTCACAGATTCAACGATTGGTTCGGTAGACAGTCCATGAGCACAACCAAGATCCTTGTCGTAGATAACTACGACAGCTTCGTCTACACCCTGGTCGGCTACCTGCAGGAGCTCGGCGCCGAAACCACGGTGGTCCGAAATGACGACGTCACCCTGACGGAAGCCATCGAGATGGCCACCGCCCGCGACGGCGTCCTGGTCTCACCCGGCCCTGGCTCGCCCGCCGAAGCCGGAGTCTGCATCGAACTGATCAAATGGTGTGGGAGCCACGACAAACCCATGCTCGGTGTGTGCCTGGGCCACCAGGCCCTGGCAGAAGCCTACGGCGGGACCGTGACCCACGCGGCCGAGCTGATGCACGGCAAGACCTCCCTGGTGGAACACCACGGCACCAGTGTTTTCGTCGGTCTCGACTCTCCCCTCACAGCCACGCGCTACCACTCGCTGGCGGCCGTCCGGGAGAGCATCCCGGACGTCCTGGAAATCACGGCGGCGACCGGCAGCGGAGTGGTGATGGCCCTGCAGCACCGGACCGCGCCGCTCTGCGGCGTCCAGTTCCACCCGGAATCCGTCCTCACCGAAGGCGGCTACCAGATGCTGGGAAACTGGCTGGAATCGCTGGGCATGGTGGGGGCCGCGGCACGGGCTGCGCACCTGAGCCCGCTCATCAAACACTGACGCCGCGGCGGCCTCCACACGCAAGGACCGGCCGCGTGGGGCCGGGGACCCGTCCGGCTAGTCCGAGGAACGCGGTTTCGTGGTTGACGGAGTGGGAGTCGGGGTGGGCTCCGGTACAGGCTCCGGGGCCTTGGCGACGGTGACGAGGATGATCTTCCCCTGCTCGACCGAGGTTTCAGCGGCGTCACTTTGTCCCGTGACCTTGCCGGGTTGGACCTGCGAGTTCTCGACTTCCGTCACCCTGATCTGCAGTCCGACGGCGGTAAGCGCCGCCTCCGCGTCCGCCTGCTGAAGCCCGATGAGTTGTGGCACGGCCACCTTGCCCGTGGAGACGACGAGTTCCACCGTACTGCCCACTGGCACGCTTTCGCCGGGCGCCGGTTTAGTGGTGATTACTGCCCCGGCCGGAACGTCGGGGCTGTTGGCCATGGTGGTGGTTGGTGCGCCGACCAGCCCGTTCTGGCGCAGGACATCGCGCGCCGCCGCTTCGGTGCGGCCCGGTAGATCCGCGGGGATGGCCACGGTGGACGGTCCGGCAGAGATATTGAGCGTGACCTCCGAATTGGCGTCGAGGGAACTTCCGGCCGTCGGTGCGGTCCCGATGGCGTTCCCCTTGGGGATGGAGGCGTGTTCCAGCCGCCGGATCTGGGGTTTGAATCCGGCGTTGTAGAGCCTCTGCAGAGCCTCGGACTCCGCCAGGGCGGTCACCGGCGGGACGAGCACTTTCGCGACGGGCGGCGGCTCCTGGTTCACCATGTTGTACAGCCACAGGCCGCCTCCGGCCAGGACCAGTGTGGTGAGGACCACGAGAGTGGCGACCCAGGCGCGGCGGCGGGAACGCTGCAGGCTGCTGTGCTCCTGCGCGGCCGGCCGGCGCTCCTGCTCCGTCCAGCCGAAGTATTCGGTGCTGTGGGCTGTGACGGCCTCGGCCTCAGCAGCTTCATGCCCGTAGTCGGGGTTGTCCGCCCCCGGCCGGGGCGGGCCCGACGGCGTCTCATCGAGGAACCTGGCCCCGGTCAGTGAAATGGCGGCGGTCGCGGCGCCGTCGAACCGCGGAACGGTGTTCGTCGGGTCGGTTGGCGCCTCACTGGCCGGTGACGGCGTCACACCGATGCCGCTGCGAGCGGCCCGCAGGGCACGACGGAAGGCAGCTGCGTCCTGGAAACGATCGGCCCGGTTCTTTTCCAGCGCTTTCGCCAGCACGCTGTCCAGTGCCGGGGATACCTCGGGGTTCAGGCTCGCGGCCGGCTCGGGGATTTCACGGACGTGCTGGTATGCCACGGACACCGGGCTGTCGCCGATGAACGGAGGCCTGCCGGTCAGCATCTCGTACAGCAGGCAGCCCGCAGAGTAGAGGTCGCTCCGGGCATCCACCGTCTCGCCGCGGGCCTGCTCCGGGGACAGATACTGTGCGGTGCCGACCACTGCCTGTGTCTGGGTCATCGTGGCAGCCGAGTCCGCGATGGCGCGGGCAATACCGAAATCCATCACCTTGATGCCGTTCGATCCCGGGCAGAACATCACGTTTGCGGGTTTGATGTCCCGGTGGACGATCCCGGCCTTGTGGCTGTAGTCGAGGGCGGACAGCACCCCGAGCGTGAAGTCGATCGCCTGATCGATCGTGACTTCCTTCGCCCGGATAAGGTCACGGATGGTCTTGCCGGACACGAATTCCATCACGATGTACGGCACGCGGACGGTGTCGTGGTGGTCCCCGGGAACCGCGTGGTCCCCGGTGTCGTAGACGGCGACGATCGACGGGTGGTTCAACGCCGCCACCGCCTGGGCCTCCCGCTTGAACCGGGCCTGGAACTGTGGATCCCTGGCCAGATCCGGGCGCAACAGCTTCACGGCCACGGTGCGCCCGAGCCTGGTATCGAGCCCGCGGAACACATCGGCCATTCCGCCGCGTCCGATCAGTTCACCCAGCTCATAGCGTCCACTGAGGACGCGCTGGGCGGCCTCAGGGCCGCGGTCCTCCCTGTGTGACGGTGTGCGGGGTGAAGTAGACACGGCTTCCTAGGGTGCCTTTGGCGTCGTCGTGGGCGTCGCCGCGGCCTTCGCCAGGTAGTAGGTCACGACCGAGCCCGCCGGGACCTTGAGACCCTGGGCAGGATCCGAACTCACGAACGTCCCCTCCGCTTGGGTCTTCTTGGGCTCGACGTCGGCGCCCCTTGCCCACCGCAGTCCGGCCGACTCGATGGCTTGCTGGGTCGCTGCTTCGCTGGCCCCGGCCTGGATCGACGGCACCACTACCATTTCCGGACCCTTGGAGTAGGACACGGTGATGGTGTCGCCCGGTTGGACCTGACCGGCCGGGTTGATGTCCACGACGGTTCCCGCAGGGGCATTGTTGAAGACCTCGGCACCGTCGACTTTCAGCTTCATGGCGGCCAGTTCGCTGCGGACCTCGGAGAAGGACCGGCCGAGGTAGGCATCGGGGAACAGGGTGATGGCCTCCGGCGTGGCCTCCGTCGGGGTGGCGGAGGTGGTGGTCGGAGTGGGGCTGGGGGTCGTGGATGCGGGCGAGGCACTCGTACTGGCCGGCTTCGCACTCGTCGAAACGGCGCTGCTGCTGACCGGTGCCTGCGACGGGAACAACAGGCCGGCTTGCGTCAGGACCACACCCACCAGTGCGAACAGCACGAGGAGAATCAGTGCAACAAGGGGCCAGGTCCATGGACTTCGCTGGCTGCGGGCCGGTTCGTCCACCGGTTCGTCGTAGTCTTCTTCTGTCTGGACCCATTCGCGCTGGGCGGCCAAGGCATCGGCCCGGGAGAGCGCGTCACGTGCTCCCTGGCCGCGGGATGCCGCTGCCCCGGCAGCTCCGGCGGCCGCAGCCGCGGCGCCGGCAGCACCAAGGACCGGCAGCGCCGAAGTGGCCGACGTCGAGCGGTCCTCGGCCGCGCTGGAGCCGATGACGCTGGTGGCGGCAGTGGGGAGATCAACCGGGGCCGTGATGGGGCCGGTGGTCGCCTCAAAAAGGAGCATCCCCGGCACGGCGGCGTGGGCCGCTTCGATGTCCCCGTTGCGGATGGCCTCGGCCGCCTCGGACAGCTTCAGCGCATCGGCCGGGCGGTTCTTCGGGTCCTTGGACAGCATCGACATCAGGAGCGCGCGGACCGGCTTCGGCAGCGACTCCGGCAGCGGAGGCGGTGCGTCGTTGACCTGTGCCAAGGCGATGGCGATCTGTGATTCGCCGGAGAAGGGCCGGTGGCCCGTGAGGCATTCGTAGCCGATAACGCCGAGCGAATAGATGTCCGAGGCACCCGTGGCGGTCTGGCCGGTGGCCTGCTCCGGCGCCAGATACTGGGCGGTGCCCATGACCTGTCCGGTCTGGGTCAGCGGCACCTGGTTCGCGAGTCGGGCAATGCCGAAGTCCGTGACCTTGACCCGTCCGTCCGGGGTGATCAGCAGGTTTCCGGGTTTGATGTCACGGTGAACCAGACCCTGGGCGTGGGCGATGGCGAGGGCGCGGGCCGTCTGCGCGATCATCGACAGTGTGCGGTCCGGCGAGAGAACCTGTTCGTGTTCGATGATGCTGCTCAAAGGCTGGCCCGGGACGAGCTCCATAACGAGGTAGGCGGAACCTTCCTCCTCGCCGTAGTCGAAGACGTTGGCTATGCCGACGTGGTTCAGGAGAGCCGTGTGCCGGGCCTCGGCGCGGAACCGCTGCAGGAAGCCGGGGTCACCCGTGTATTCCTCCTTGAGGACTTTGATGGCTACGATCCGGCCAAGGACCAGGTCCTTGGCCTTCCAGACCTCTCCCATGCCGCCGATCGCAATACGCGTGGTCAGCTGGAACCTGCCGCCGAGGGTGATTCCCGATGTAGGCCTCACTTATTCAACACCGCCTCAAAAATCTTCTTCGCGTTCGGACTGGTTAGCTTTGCGCCGGTGGTGATGTCTACGCCTTCCATAACGACGGTGACAGCCACTTGCGGATCATTCGCCGGGGCAAACCCGGTAAACCATGAGTTGTTGAGACCGTTGCCCAGCTCCGCGGTGCCGGTCTTGCCGGCCACCTCGACGCCATTGACCGCGGCGCCGCGTCCGATCCCGTCGCTGACGACGCTTGTCATCCACTCCGTAATCTGTCGGGCGATCTCCGGGGTGGTGGACGTGCGCAGGGGCTGCGGGGTCGGCTCGCTGATGGTGCGCAGATCCGGGGACCGGACGGTCTTGATCAGGTTCGGCTGCATCTGGACGCCGTCATTGGCGATGGCAGCTGTCATGAGGTTGATCTGCAACGGAGTAGCCCGGACGTCGCGCTGGCCGATGGCCGATTGCGCGAGCCCGGCCTGGTCCAGTCCTGTGGGGAAGACACTCTTGGCATAGTCCAGCTTCAGCTGATCGCCAAGTTCTTCACCGAAGCCGAACTTGGCCGCCTGATCCGCAATCGCGGTTTCACCCAGCTCGAGGGCGATGCTCGCAAACGGCGTGTTGCAGGACTGCTGCAACGCGAACGCGAAGCTGGCTGTGGTCCGGGTATAGCAACTGCCGCCGGCGTAGTTCGGCAGCGTGTACGCAATCCCGGGAAAGGTCATTTCCGCCGGATTGGGCAGATCACTGTCCTTGTTGTATTTCCCTGAGCTCAGGGCGGCTGCCGTATCGACAATCTTGAACACAGACCCCGGAGCCAGCAGCTCGCCGGTGGGGCCGCTCACCGACTGGTTGAGGTTGATGCCGGGGATCATGTTGAGCTCGGTGAAGTTGGCAGCCTCTGCATCGACGTCCTGGGTCGCAATGAGGTTCGGATCGTAAGACGGCTTGGACACCATCGCCAGGATTGCGCCGGTCTGGGGATTAGTCACCACAATCGACCCGCGCTGTCCCTCGGGAATGAGGTCGTAGGCGAGCTGCTGGAGCTGCGGGTCGATGGTCAGCTCGATCGAGGCCCCCTTGGGCTGATTGCCCAGGAAGAGCTGGCCCACGCGGTCAAGGAAGAGCTGGTCGGAACTGCCCGCGAGCTGGCCGTCCATGGCCCGCTCCAGGCCGGTGAGCCCGTAGTTCTTGGAGAAGTAGCCGGTGATGCCTGCATACAGCTCAGGCTGGGTATAGGTGCGCTGGAATTTGCACGTCTCCGAGCCGGGTACAGACTGGGCGATGGGGGTTCCGCCAACAATGATGGCGCCGCGGTCATTGCAGTAGTTCTGCAAGATCGCGCGCTTGTTCCAGGCATTGGCTTGGAGTTCGTCCGCCCCGATCACCTGGACATAACTGAGGGCACCGAAGATGAGCGCGAACATGGCGATCGCGGCGATCCATGCGTTTCGGATGGCCTGGTTCACAGTTGACTTACCGCCTCGGTGTGAGCTTCGGGGTTGGCACGGCCGGCGGCTGCGTCGGGCCGCGACGGCGGTGCCGGCAGGACCTTTTTGGCGTCGGGAATTTCACCGGGCGCCAGCGGGGTGGTGTCCACCGGTCCGCGTGCCGTGTGCGAAATCATGAGCAGCAATCCGACGATGATCCAGTTGGCCAGCAGCGAGGAGCCGCCAGCGGCCAGGAACGGGGTTGTGAGTCCGGTCAGCGGGATCAACCGGGTCACACCGCCGATTACGACGAAGCACTGCAGCGCGATGGCGAAGGAGAGCCCGGTCGCGAGCAGTTTGCCGAACGCATCCCGGGTGCCCAGAGCAGCGCGGAAGCCCCGGGTAAAGAGCAGAAGGTACAGCAGGACAATGGCAAAAAGCCCGATCAGGCCAAGTTCCTCCCCGAACGAGGCGATGATCATGTCGCTATTGGCGAACGGAACCAGATTGGGCCTGCCCTGACCAAGGCCGGTGCCCACCAGGCCGCCGTTTGCCATCCCGAATAGGCCTTCCACGATCTGGAGGCTGCCGCCGAACGCGCGGCCGTAGACCTCGTCGGTGAAGGCGTTGATCCAGCCGTCGATCCGGAGTGCCACGTGGGAGAAGACCTGGGCGGCCGCGAAGCCGCCGCCGGCTATCAGCACGAGGCCGATGATTACCCAGCTGATGCGGCTCGTGGCCACGTAGATCATGACGAGGAAAAGGCCGAAAAACAGGATGGACGAGCCGAGGTCACGCTGGAACACCAGGACGCCGATGCTCACGAGCCAGGCGGTGATCATGGGGCCCAGGTCCTTGAAGCGCGGGAACTGGAGCGGACCGATCTTGCGCCCGGCCAGGAGGATCAGGTCCCGGTTGGAGGACAAGTATCCGGCGAAGAAGATCGCGAGGGTGATCTTGGCAATTTCACCCGGCTGGAACGTCATGGACCCCACCCGGATCCAGACTCTCGCGCCGAGGATCTCGCCGGCGGAAATGCCGGGAACCAGGGGGAGTATCAGCAGCAAGGCACTGACAGCCAGGGAGATGTACGTGAACCGGCGCAGCAGGCGGTTGTCCTTGAGCAGCCAGATGACCGCCATCGAGACAGCCATGGCAACAACGGTCCAGCGCAGCTGGTTGTTGCCGGTGTCCTCGCCGACCCGGTCTAGGCGGTGGATCATCGCCAGGCCGAGTCCGTTGAGGGCGACCACAATCGGAAGTATTACCGGATCGGCATATTTCGCCCTGATCCGCAGCACCACATGGAAGGCCAGGGCCGCGACGGCGAGCAGGCTGGACTGGAACCAGAAGTCGGTATCGAACGCCTTCTGCCGGTCCACGCCGACCAGCGCATTGGCGCCGATGCCGACGGCGAGGGCCAGTAGCAGCAATGCCAGCTCAACGTTGCGGCGGGGCTTCGGTGCAGTCTCGATCGTTGTCACTTGGCCACCTCGCACGTCGGGGAAGGCGCGGGGGCGGGGGTAGCCTCGGGCTGGGCTGTCCCGGAAGCTTCGGGATTTGCCGTTTCCCCGGGGCTGGCAGGGGCAGCGGTTGCCGTCTTTGCCGGGGAGGGGGTCCTGCACTCGCTCGCGGGAGCGGTGGTGCCGGTTTCCTCAAGGTTTTTCACGATCCGTTGCGCATCGTAGAGGTCGCTTGCCGGCACGGTCTGGCGCACACGCTGTTGCGAAAATTCGGGAAGGTCTGACATCCGGATATCGGTCACCATTTCGAGGGTGGAAAGCTGGATGGGCCCCAGCCGCTGGGAAACACCGTTGAAAATGGCGACGTGCGCGTCCTGTTCGCCGATGTAGTAGCGGGTCTGAGTCCACGCATAGCCAAGCCACAAACCCAGGCCGAGCAACGCCACTATCGCCGCTGCGACGGATGCGGTCAACCAGCGTCGCCGCCGGGGCTCAGGCCGGTAGTACTCAATGTCGTCACGGTCCTGTTCGGACTTATGGGTGAGCACAGTCGCGGCCCTGCGCGCCACCGTCCGGCCGGCAATGGCCGGGATGGAACCGGATTCCGCGGCGGTGGCTGCGGCGCCCACAAGTTCGTGGGGGCGGGACGAGAGTTCTTCGCGCAGGACCGCAGCGGAGAGATGCTCGCCGAGGTGCGGATCGGTGGCATTGGCAGAGACCTTCACTTCGTCCGGTTCGGCGCCGCCGGACTCCGGCGGGCCATCCTTCCCCGGTGCAGCGGCGGGGCCCGAACCGGTGGACGACGGGGTCTCCGCGGGTGTCTGTCCGGCACCGTCGGTGCTCCCCGTCAGGACCGAGTCTGCCGGAGCGGGGGACTCGACCGCCGGTGCGGGAGCGGCGGCGCCGGTACGTGCCGGGACGACGTCGACGGCAGCGGTCCGCACGTCGTCGGAAGTCTGCTCGGCGATCTCCAGCATCACAACCGTGACGTTGTCCGGCGCGCCGGCCTCGAGGGTGAGGTCGACGAGGATATCGACGCACTCGCGCAGGTCTTTCGTCTCCCGCACGGTCCGCTCCACAACATGGCCGGCGACGTAGTTCAGTCCGTCAGAGCACAGCAGCCAGCGTTCCCCGGGCTGGACGTCAATGGTGTCGAGGTCCAGTTCAGGGCTCGCGTCCACGTCGCCCAGGACGCGCATCAGGACATTCTTGTGCGGGTGTGTCTCAGCTTCGTCCGGGCGGAGCCGGCCTTCGTCGATGAGTCGCTGGACGAAGGTGTGGTCCACGCTGATCTGTTCGAACTCGCCGTTACGCAAGCGGTAGGCGCGGGAGTCGCCGATGTGGGCGAAATGGAGCTTTCCTTCGGCCAGCAGCAGGGCCGTGACCGTGGTGCCCATCCCGGCCAGCTTCGGATTGACGTGAACGAGTTCGGAAAGCAGGGAGTTGGCCGTCTGGATCTCATCGGCCAGTACCGTGACGGCGTCGCCGTCGTAGTGGTCGTGATCGAGATGGATCATGTCCAGGATGGTGGCGGCGGACGCAACGTCGCCACCGGCATGGCCGCCCATGCCGTCCGCGACGACCGCAAGGTGCCTGCCGACGTACGCGGAGTCATCGTTTTTAGCGCGCACACGCCCCACGTCGGAGCGGGCGGCGTAGCGCATGATCAGCGGCCGCTGCGGGGCCGAGGTTTCCTGCGCAGCAAAATCCGGGGCAGCCACGGCTACGGCCTCAATTCGATGACCGTCTTGCCGATTCTCACGGGTACACCCAGATCAACGGGCAGGGCCCGGGTCAATTGCTGGTCAGCCAGATATGTGCCGTTCGTGGAGCCGAGGTCTTCTATGAACCAGCGGCTGCCCTGCGGGAACAGTCGGGCATGCCGGCCGGAGGCATAGTCGTCTTCAAGCACGAGGGTCGCTTCCTGGGCCCGGCCGAGCAGGATCGGGCTCGCGGCGAGTGCGATTGTTGTGCCCTGAAGGGGTCCCTCCGTCACCACGAGTTGACGGGCCTGTTGCTTCACGGGGGCCGACGCCGGCTCGGCCAGTGAGGGGTTCTTTCGAACCTGGCGGGCCGTAGGTGCCCCGGCGGCCGCCTTGCGTCCGATCATCAGATCGCGGCGCATAGCGGAAACGATGCTGAAGATCAGGACCCAGAGAAGAAGGAGGAATCCGAATCGCAGGACCGCGATTGTCAGTTCGCTCATGCGCGGCCGCCTGTTTGGGCGGGCAGTAGGCGGAAAATGATCTTGCTCCGTCCCATCGTGATGGTTGAGCCGTCCGTGAGGTCCGAGCTGCCCACGATTTTCTGGCCATTGACGTAGCTGCCGTTCGTGGAGCCCAGATCGATGGCCTGGGCAAGGCCCGGTCCTGTCCTGATTTCCAGGTGACGGCGGGATACGCCGGTGTCGTCAATAAGGATGTCGGCCTCGGAAGAGCGCCCCAGGATGATCGAGGGGGCGTTGAGGGAATAGCGCTGCCCGTCGATGTCCAGCACCGGCTGAAGCCGGACCGGCTGGCGGGTGGGAGCGGCCGGCAGATTGCTTTTCGGCGCGGAGTACGCCGGGGCGCCGGGCGCCGACGTCTTCTCGGTCCGGGACGTGATCTCAAAATCGCCGGCCCGGGTCTCCTCTTGCCGGCGGAAACTGATCCGGACCGGACCCTGGAGCGTGTAGCCCTGGCTGCGGACGTGGTTGATGACGACGTCGCACAGTTCCTCGGCGAGGGGCGTGCCCCATTCCTGGGCCCGCTGGAAGTCGTCTTCGCTAAGGAGAACGTCGAAGACGTTGGGGGCAAGCGTGCGTCCCGCGGCGATGGTGATGGCCTTGTTGTCCACTTCGCGGCGGAGCCGGCTGGCGATCTCCACCGGCTCCACTTGGGCGCGAGAACCGGTGGAGAAGACTCCGCGGACGGCCTTTTCGATGCCGCGCTCGACTTTGTCCAGCAATCCCATGGTCCTTCTCCTTTCCATACGGCTGCCGGGCAGCGTTTCGTTCCGGAACTCGATTTCGTACTCGTGCAGGTGCTCACGGTGGATGGGCACTCCTACATCAGATACTACTGGGCATGACTGGGAATGGCCTTAATGAGAACCGCCGTCGCGGCCGGACAAGATACGGCCGGCCCGCCCTGACATGCGGTGACATTGCCGCCGGCGTCCCGTCACGCGGCCGTGGCAGAAGAGTGTCACAGGCCCGGATCGGCAGCCCGGACGGCCCGCAAATGCGACGGAACGCGTTGCGGACCGGCCCGATTAGCGTTTTCCCGCAAGTGTCCGTTATGCTTGATCTCGCTGCTTTGACGAGGTCGATGATTCCGGAAACGGGGCATCTCCGGATTGAGGAAGTTGCGCGCGAGTGGCGGAACGGCAGACGCGCTGGCTTCAGGTGCCAGTGTCCGAAAGGGCGTGGGGGTTCAAATCCCCCCTCGCGCACGCAAATCTGAAAGAACCCCGGTCTTCGGACCGGGGTTCTTTTGTTTAACCTGCCGGTTGTTCAATGTGCCCGCCGGTCGGGGGCGGCCGGGGGACTCCCGGTCAGGCCCGGAGCGCGCCGAGGCCGGCGATGAGCGCCTCCAGGCCCAGGCTGAACGCGACGTCGGCCTGGTTCTTGAATCCGTCCAGGGTCAGGCGCTCGACGGCGGCGCTGAAGTTCGGCGTCGACGCCGCCATGCTGCCGGAATCGAAGATATCCGCCGGCGCCGTAACGTCGTACGCCGAGCCGAAGATAAAGGACTCCAGCGACACGATGGCCGGAATGATGCGTTCCTGCGGGAATCCTGCCCGGCTGAAGCCGGCGCTCACCGCCTCATACATGGCGAGCGTCTTCGGGGCGTCGGCTACCGGGAGCACTGCGATGACCGGAATCAACGGGGTGTGGCGGGAGAAGACGTCCCGGTAGCTCCAGGCCCAGTCCCGGACCGCCCGGTCCCAGGGTTCAGAATCAAAAGCTGCGACCTGCACGAAGGAGGTCAGGTGGTCCTGGATGAGGACCAGCACGTCGCGCTTGGAGGAAACGTGGTTGTAGAGGGCCGATGGTGCGACGTTCAGGGACCGGGCCAGGGCGGCCATGGTGAAGCCCTCGTAGCCGCTGTCCCCCACGAGTTTCAAGGAAGCGGCGATGATGCGTGCCTGATCGAGGACAGCGGCAGGCGGCCGGCCCACCTTGCGCCGTGGAGTGGCATCTGCCGGGCGGGGGCCGGCGGGAGTGCTGCTTCGTGCGGGCATGGGTTGCCTTCCTTGCGGGTGTTCCAGAATTATTCCACCCCGGAACCCGGTGGACCGGTGCCAGGGTCTTCCCGAACGCGCGGTGAGTCGCTATAGTGTCTCATTAATGAATGACATTCATTTAGTGGCTCGGGTCACCCCGCAGTCACTTGGAGAGGACACCATGCTGGAACTTGACCGCGACGTCGTCATCGTCGGCGCCGGACCTGCCGGGCTCACCGCAGCCCGGGAACTGAAGAAGGCGGGGCTCAGCGTTGCCGTCCTGGAGGCCCGGGACCGCGTCGGCGGCCGGACCTGGACGGACACCATCGACGGGGCCATGCTGGAAATCGGCGGCCAATGGGTCTCGCCGGACCAGACGGAACTGCTCGCCCTCCTGGATGAACTCGGCCTGAATACGTACTCCCGCTACCGCGACGGCAAATCCGTCTACATTGGCGCCGATGGCAAGCGCACCCTGTATACGGGCGACTCCTTCCCGGTCGGCGAGACCACCGCAGCGGAGATGGACAAGCTCACCGCCCTGCTGGATTCCCTCGCCGCCGAGATCGGCCCCACCGAGCCGTGGGCGCACCCCAAGGCCCGCGAACTGGACACTATTTCCTTCCACCACTGGCTGCGCGAGAACTCCTCGGACGAGGAAGCCTGCAACAACATCGGCCTCTTCATTGCCGGCGGCATGCTGACCAAGCCCGCCCACGCTTTCTCCGCCCTGCAGGCAGTGCTGATGGCAGCCTCCGCCGGATCCTTCTCACACCTCACCGACGAGGACTTCATCCTCGACAAGCGGGTCATCGGCGGCATGCAGCAGGTCTCCGAGCGGATCGCCGAAGAACTGGGCGACGACGTCGTGCTGGACAGCCCGGTGCGCACCATCAACTGGAGCGCGGCCGCGCCGGGTGGCAACACAAGGGGCCACACCGTGACCGCCATCTCCGAACGGGCCACGGTGAACGCACGCTTTGTGATCATGGCCGTGCCGCCCAACCTGTACTCCCGGGTCTCCTTCAACCCGCCGCTGCCGCGCCGCCAGCACCAGATGCACCAGCACCAGTCCCTCGGCCTGGTCATCAAGGTGCACGCCGTCTACAGCAGCCCGTTCTGGCGCGAAGACGGACTGTCTGGAACCTGCTTCGGTGCAGGCGCCCTGGTCCAGGAGGTCTACGACAACACCAACCACGGGGATGCCCGCGGCACGCTGGTCGGGTTCGTCTCGGATGAAAAGGCCGATGCCATGTTTGAGCTCAGCGCCGAGGACCGCCGCCGGGCCATCCTCGAATCGGTGGCCGGGTTCCTGGGGGACAAGGCCCTCGAACCGGAGGTCTACTACGAATCCGACTGGGGTTCCGAGGAGTGGACCCGCGGCGCGTATGCCGCCAGCTACGACCTTGGCGGGCTGCACCGCTACGGCAAAGACCAGCACGCGCCGGTCGGCCCCATCTACTGGTCCTGCTCGGACCTCGCTGCCGAGGGGTACCAGCACGTCGACGGCGCGGTCCGGATGGGGCGCCACACGGCGGCCCGGATCGTTGCGGCGGCCGACCGTACTCCCGTGGCCTCCAATTAGCCCGGCGCATTCAACCAGCCCGCCCAACAGTTCAGAAAGGACCGCCAGATGCGTTACGTAGTGGGGTATTCAGCCAATGCCAGAGGGCATGATGCCGTCAATCTGGCCGTAGCTCTCGCGCGCGGCCGCGGTGCCAGCCTGGACCTTGTGCTGGTGGTGCCCGAGGTCCAGCAGTTCGGCGCGGCGCATGCACCCAAAGCCGGTTTCGAGACGCTCCTGAACGAACAGGCACGCGAATGGCTCGACGCGGCCCTCGCCCTCGTGCCGTCCGACGTCCCTGCGGAGGCGCATATCCGCAGCGGCGATTCCGATGCCCATGCGCTGATCGAGGCGGCCGAGGAATTCGGGGCGGACATCCTTGTCATCGGGGCAACCAGCGGCGGGCTCTTCAAGCGGTTCACCGTCGGTTCTGTTGCCAGCGCCCTGCTCCACGCCTCCACCGTCCCGGTGGCCCTCGCGCCGCACGGTTACCACCGCAAGGAGGCCCTGACCCGGATCAGCTGCGGTCTTGGTACGAGGGCCGGGGCCGAGAAGCTGCTCGACTTCGCCATCGGCATGGCGGCGAACCGGAAGGTCCCGTTGCGGGTGGTCTCCCTGCTGGCGCTCGACGGCGGCGGCGACTCCGGCGATGCGGCTGCGGCTGCCCGCGAGTACGCGGAGAAGACCGTTGCGGCAGCCGCTCCGGTCAACCAGTCGGGCGTCCAGCTGGCGGCAAAGACCGAGGTCGCCGTCGCGCAGGGCCGGAGCATCGAGGAGGCCGTGGATGACCTCGACTGGGAGGACGGCGAAGTCCTGGTTATCGGTTCCAGCCGCCTGGCCCGGGCCCGGTCCATCTTCCTGGGCAGCACGGCGAACCGGATCCTGCGCGCACTGCCGGTGCCGATGCTCGTGGTGCCCAGCGGCTACGAACTGAAGCAGCAGAACCACTCAACGTCGAATGACACGTCCGGAGAGGCACATCAATGAGCACCGAACACGCGGCGGCCAAGGCCTCCCACGACACACACGCAGGGCTGAGCGCCAAGGGACTCAAAGCCGGATCGGTCGGCCTGATCGGCGCCGTCGTCATTGGTGTGTCCTGTATTGCCCCCGCCTACACGCTGACCGCCGCCCTGGGCCCCACGGTCGCCGAAGTCGGCGTCCAGCTGCCGGCCATCTTCCTGGTGGGTTTCGTTCCGATGCTGCTGGTTGCCTTCGGCTACCGCGAACTGAACAACGCCATGCCCGACGCCGGCACCTCTTTCACCTGGGCATCGCGCGCCTTTGGCCCCTGGATCGGCTGGATGGGAGGCTGGGGACTGATCGCGGCGACGATCATCGTGCTCTCCAACCTGGCAGCCGTGGCCGTGGACTTCTTCTACCTCATGCTGGCCCAGCTGCTAGGCAACCCCGAACTGGCCGACCTGACCCTGAACCTGCCGCTGAACATCGCCACCACGCTGGTGTTCATTGCGCTGGCCTGCTGGATCTCCTACCGCGGCATGGAAACCACCAAGGGTGTGCAGTACGTGCTGGTCGCGTTCCAGCTCCTGGTGCTCGGCTGGTTTGCTGTCGCAGCATTCAGCCACGTCGCCAACGGCACAGCCTTCGACGCCACGGCGATCACCCCCGAGTGGTTCAACCCGTTCGCCGTCGGGTCATTCTCTGCCTTTGCCGCCGGCGTCTCGCTCTCGATCTTTATCTACTGGGGCTGGGACGTCACCCTGACCATGAACGAGGAAACCCGCAACCCGGAAAAGACCCCGGGGCGCGCGGCCACCGTCACCGTGCTGGTCATCGTGATCATCTACATGACCGTCGCGCTGGCCACGCTGACCTACGCCGGCATCGGCCAGGAAGGCCTCGGGGCCGGAAACCCGGAGAACCAGGGCAGCATCTTTGCCGTCCTCGCCGGACCGGTCATGGGCCCGTTCGCCATCCTGATGTCCCTGGCCATCCTGAGCAGCTCGGCCGCGTCCCTGCAGTCGACGTTCGTCTCGCCGGCCCGGACGCTGCTGTCGATGGGACACTACAAGGCGCTGCCGGCCAAGTTCGGAAAGATCAGCCCGACGTTCAAGTCCCCGAGCTACTCCACCATCGCGGCAGCCATCGCCGCCGCCGCCTTCTATGTGATCACCCGGACCACCTCCGAGAACGCACTCTGGGACACCATCACGGCGCTCGGCATGATGATCTGCTTCTACTACGGCATCACCGCCCTGGCCTGCGTCTGGTTCTTCCGGGCCGAGGCCTTCAGCGGGGCGCAGGCGTTCTTCTTCAAGTTCCTCTCCCCGCTCCTGGGCGGTGTCATCCTGCTGGTGATGTTCTTCAAGACCGCCTATGACTCCATGGACCCGGCCTACGGGTCCGGATCCTCCGTCGGCGGGATCGGCCTCGTGTTCATCCTGGGCATGGGTGTGATCCTGCTAGGCGTGGTCCTCATGCTGGTCATGGCCAAGGTCCGGCCGGAATTCTTCAAGGGCGAGATCCTGACCCGGGTCGACTGAGGCGCCGAGCGCAACGACGGTCCTCTTTCGACGCCTCTTGGAAAGTAAGCACACTTACCAATAAGCTGTCGGAGGGGGACCGTCCTCCGTTGAACGAAAACGAGGTGACAGCATGTCGGACGCAGAGAGCATCAGCAAAGTAACGGACATCATCAACGATTCGCACATCGGAATGTTTACCACCATCAACGAAAAAGGTGCGCTTGTCAGCCGGCCGCTGGCCGTCCAGGATGTCGAGGACGACGGCGACATGTGGTTCTTCACCTCCGAGAACACCTCGCAGGTGGCCCACGTCCGCGCTAACCCGGCCGTCAACGTCTCCTTCGGCAAAGGCACCGAATGGGTCTCCGTAGCCGGCGTCGCGGAGGTTGTCACGGACCGGAAGAAGATTCACGACATGTGGAATCAGGTGGTGGAGGCCTGGTTCCCGGACGGCCCGGACACCCCCGAGGTGGTTCTGATCCGCGTGAACTCCGACTCGGCCGAATACTGGACCAGCCCGGGCGGTACGGCGGCGACCGTCCTGCAGTGGGTCAAGTCGAAGGCGACCGGCAGCCGGATGAGCATGGGCACCAGCGAGACCGTGGAGTTGTAGTTCCGGGCAAGTTACCGGTTTCGGGCGGGCTGAGAGCGCGTCGGGTCCGGGGCCGGCAGGGCGCCGGTGGGAGCTGTTCCGGCTTCCTCCACACCGGCGTCGTGCTCGGCCCGGGCCAGCGCTTCCTCCAAAGTAACGACGGCCGGACCGTATTCGGCGTCGGGCCGGTCCGCGAGCCGCTCCGCGGCCCTCATGGCCTTGAGCAGCGCGGCCGTTGCGGGCTGGCGGGGGTCGCTCATGGCGGGATAGTCGATGCAGTAGGCCGGGTCGAGTTCGTAGCGCTGCCAGCGCGCGACGGCATTCCGGTGCCGTTCCGCCAGGACCGCGTGGTGGGCGGCAGCCGCCTCGGACCGCCGTCGGGCTTCCTGCCGGCTGAACAGCCGCCGGGTCCAGCGGTGTGCTGCCACGGCGGTCGCTGCTGCGACGACGCCGAGCAGCAGCCCGGCCCAGGGCGACACCAGCGAGGCCACGATCACGGCCGGCGCCACCACGGCCAGCCCCGCGAACCCATCCCAAAATATGGCATCCGGAAGCCCCCGCTCGGTATTCCGGTGCTTGTGTACCAGGAACATCGTGGCCGCAACACTGCACACCACCAGCAGCGTGAGGCCCAGCACCGGCCAGATGACCTGTGCGACGGCTTCAAACAGGAACGGCATTTGGAGTCACCTCCGGGATACCCAGCAGCCGGGAACCTGCCCGGCGGGCGCGGTCCCTCTTATTCCATTGGAATCCATGCGGCACAGGCAGTCAATGGTCCGCCCGGCCCGCCGGGGCCGCAGGCCGACGGTTCCCGGGCCGCCAGGTAGGCGCGTAGCCTAGGCCCATGCGACTGAAAATGTGCAGCATCCACGTCAAGAATCCGGCCTCGGCCCACGAGTTCTACACGGGAACGCTGGGCTTCGACACCCTCATGGCCCTGCCGGAGCACAACCTGTTCATCGTGAAGGATCCCGACGGGAGCGGGGGAGGCGGCGTCGGGCTGTTGCTGGAACCGAGCGATAATCCGATCGGGGCGACGTACATGAACGCACTCCACGACGCCGGGATACCGGCGATCGTTTTCGGGGTGACGGATGTCCGGGCCGAGTACAAGCGGCTGACGGCCAAGGGCGTGATCTTCCAGGCGGAACCCACCGAAGGTCCCGGCGGGACCACGGCCGTGCTCGACGACGGCTGCGGGAACTACGTCCAGCTGCACGAGGACTGACGCCCGCGCCGTCCACAACACGGCCGCAAACAAAAGATTGTTGAACAATCGGTGATTGTGGGGCATGATGGAAATCATGCAACTTGAGGCGGAGATCACATGCCCATCATCGATCTGAATAGCGACGTCGGGGAGTCCTTCGGCAGCTGGACCATGGGTGACGACGCAGCCGTCTTCCGCCACGTCTCCAGCGCCAACGTCGCCTGCGGCTTCCACGCCGGGGATCCGAGCACCATAGCGCAGACCTGCCGCGACGCGGTGGCGGCAGGTGTCACCATCGGAGCGCACGTGGGCTACCGGGACCTCGCAGGCTTCGGCCGCCGCTTCATCGACTGCTCCGCGACCGAACTTGCCGATGACGTGCTGTACCAGCTCGGCGCACTCCAGGCGCTGGCCCGGGCCGCCGGTTCCGAGGTCAGGTACGTAAAGCCCCACGGCGCCCTCTACAACACCATCGTCCACCACGAGGTGCACGCCCAGGCGGTCGTTGACGCCGTGCACGCGTTCAGCCCGGGCCTGCCGCTCTTGCTCCTGCCGGACTCGATCGCCCAGGCCAAAGCCGACGCACGGGGACTCCGCGTCCTGTCAGAGGCCTTCGCTGACCGCGCCTACAACCCCGACGGCACCCTGGTGTCGCGCCGCGAAGCAGGCGCCGTCCTGCACGACCCCGCCACGATCACGGAAAACATGGTCCGGCTGGCGTGCGAAGGGAAGATCATTGCCCGAGACGGCTCCGTGCTGAACGTGACGGCCGACAGCATCTGCGTCCATGGCGACACCCCGGGGGCCGTGGCCATGGCCGCCGCCGTCCGCGCCGGACTCGAAGCCGCGGGCGTCACCATCCGGAGCTTCGCATGAGCATCACCGGCATCCGCTGGGCCGGCCCCCGGGCCTGGCTCGCGGAACTGACCGATCTCGCCTCGGTCCTCACCCTCCACCAGCGGATCCTCGCCGATCCCTTCCCCGGCCAACTCGATGCCGTGGCCGCGGCCGCCACCCTGCTCGTGAAATTCAGCAGCCGCCAACAGGCCCTCGTGGCGCACGCCGCCGTCGGGCAGCTTGATCTGGGACGGCTGGAGCCGGTGCATGGCAGCGAAGTCACCATCGATGTGGTGTACGACGGCGAAGACCTCGCCGAGGTGGGACGGCTCACCGGCCTCGGCGCCGACGGGGTGGTCGCCGCGCACACCGGCCAGCTCTGGACAGCAGCCTTCGGCGGATTCGCGCCGGGCTTCACCTACCTCGTGGGCGAGGACAACCGCCTGGAGGTTCCCCGCCGCACGTCGCCGCGGACGTCCGTGCCCGCCGGTGCCGTGGCCCTCGGCGGCGCCTTCTCCGCCGTGTACCCGCGGCAATCGCCGGGCGGCTGGCAACTGATCGGACGGACCGCCGCCGTGCTGTGGGACCTTGACCGCGAGTCGCCCGCCCTCATCCGCCCCGGCGACAGCGTCCGCTACCGGGCAGTGCGCGAGGTCATCAGCACCACCGGCAGCGGCAGACTCCGGCGCCGCGGCAGCCGCCCCGTCCTCCTCCACGGACACCACCCATGCGCTGCTGGTCACCGCCCCGGGGCTGCAGGCCCTCGTGCAGGACCTCGGCCGCCCGGGCCTCGGGGATCTGGGCGTTTCCGCGGCCGGTGCCGCCGATCAGCCCTCGGCCCGCCAGGCCAACCGGCTCGCCGGCAATGAACCCGCGGCCGGCGTCGTCGAGAACCTGATGGGCGGCCTCGCCGTCCGGGCGCAGGGTGATCACATCATCGCCGTTGCAGGAGCCGCAGTGCCCCTGGAGATCCGCGACGCGTCAGGAATGGTCCGGCACCGGCCCGCCATGGGCGCCCCGTTCGCCCTGATCGACGGCGAATCCCTGACCCTGGGCACCCCGACGTCGGGGCTCCGCAGCTACCTTGCCGTCCGGGGCGGGATTGATGTAGTGCCCGTGCTGGGGAGCCGGTCGACGGACTCGATGTCCGGGATCGGACCCGCACCCCTGACGGCCGGGACGATGCTCCCGGTAGCTGCAGTCGTCCCGCACCTGCCGGTGGGCGCGCCGGAACCGTCCACGCTCGCGCCCGATTCCGCGGTGACAGGACTCCGGGTGACCCTCGGCCCCCGGGATGACTGGTTCGCCGCCGCAGCGCTTCAGACGCTGACCGGTCAGGACTGGCTCGTCACGGCACAATCCAACCGGATCGGCATCCGCCTGGAGCCCGCCGGAGCGGACACGGGAACGGACCCCGGGCCGGGCGCCGCCCTGGAACGCAGCCGGACCGTCGAACTCCCCAGCGAAGGGGTCGTGGCGGGATCGCTCCAAGTACCGCCGAGCGGACACCCCGTCCTGTTCCTGAACGACCACCCGGTGACCGGCGGCTATCCGGTGATCGCCGTCGTCGTGCCCGAAGATCTGCCGGCGGCGGCACAGTTGCCGCCCGGGCACCGGGTCCGCTTCCGCATCGTCGATGCCGCCACCCTGGAACCGGCGCAGGCCACGCCGCGTGAATCACCCGCCCGTCTTGAACCCGCCCTCAGCGGCACCGCTTCCGAAGGAACCACGCCATGAAAAAAGTACTGATCGCCAACCGCGGCGAAATCGCGGTGCGCATCGTCCGCGCCTGCTCCGACGCGGGGCTGCAGTCCGTGGCCGTCTACTCGGACCCCGACGCCGATGCACTGCACGTGCGGCTCGCGGATGAGGCGCACGCGCTGGGCGGCCGCTCCGGTGCCGAAACCTACCTGGACATCAGCAAACTGATCGGAGTGGCCCGCCGGGCCGGCGCGGACGCCGTCCACCCCGGCTACGGGTTCCTTTCCGAAAATGCCGACTTCGCCCAGGCCGTGCTGGACGCGGGCCTGACCTGGATCGGCCCCGCCCCGCAGTCCATCCGGGAACTCGGAAACAAGGTCACGGCCCGGGACATCGCCGTCCGGGCCGGCGCTCCGCTGGTTCCCGGCAGCGACGGACCGGTCCGGAACGCCGATGAGGTCCTCGCCTTCGCGCAGGAATACGGGCTTCCGGTGGCCATCAAGGCCGCGTTCGGCGGCGGCGGGCGCGGACTGAAGGTCGCGCGCCGGATGGAGGACATTGAGGATGCCTTTGACTCAGCGGTGCGGGAGTCCCTGGCCGCTTTCGGACGCGACGAATGCTTCGTGGAGCGCTTCCTGGACCAGCCGCGGCACGTCGAAGCCCAGGTCCTCGCGGACACCCACGGCAATGTGGTGGTGCTGGGCACCCGAGACTGCTCGCTGCAGCGCCGCAACCAGAAGCTCGTCGAGGAGGCGCCTGCGCCGTTCCTGAGCCCGGCCCAGCGCAGCCTCATCCACGAATCCGCCAAAGCCATCTGCCGTGAGGCCAACTACCACGGTGCCGGAACGGTGGAATACCTCGTGGGGAAGGACGGCGTCATCTCCTTCCTCGAGGTGAACACCCGGCTGCAGGTGGAGCACCCCGTGACGGAGGAGACCACCGGCGTGGACCTGGTCCGCGAGCAGTTCCGGATTGCCGCCGGCGGCGTCCTGACGCTGACGGCCGATCCCGAACCCCGGGGCCACGCCTTCGAATTCCGGCTCAACGCCGAAGACCCCGCCCGGGGCTTCCTGCCCGGCCCCGGCACGGTGGAGGCCTTCGAAGCTCCCACCGGCCCCGGCATCCGGGTCGATTCCGGCGTGCGGTCCGGCTCCACCGTGCCGGGGGAGTATGACTCCCTGATGGCCAAGCTGATCGTCCACGGCGAAGACCGGGAGCAGGCCCTGCGCCGGGCCCGGGCCGCTCTGGACGAGATGCGGATCACGGGGCTGCCCACGGTCCTGCCGTTCCACCGGGCCGTGGTCCGGCACCCGGACTTCATCGCGGAGAACGGGCTGGGCGTCCACACCACCTGGATTGAAAACGAGTTCGCCGAGCCGCTGGCCGCATCGCCGGAGATCGCCCGGGCTGCCCCCGGCGCGGCGCGGACCACGATTACGGTGGAGCTCGACGGCAAGGCTGTCCAGCTCGGCCTGCCCGCCGGGCTCTACGACGCCCTGCTCAGCGGCGGGGGCGCCGGGGCCGGACCGCGGGCTGCAACTGCTCCGGTGGACGACGCCGGACTGGCCGTACCGATGGCCGGCTCGCTCGTGAAGTGGCTCGTCGACGACGGCGCAACGGTGGAGGCCGGCCAGCCGGTCGCCATTGTGGAGGCCATGAAGATGGAGACCACCGTGGCCGCCCACCGGGGCGGGACGCTGGCGCGTGGCCCGCAGGTGCCCGGCGCCGCCGTCGGGCACGGAGACATCCTGGCCACGATCAGCTAGCAAAGACGCGACGCCGGCCGGCGGGGAGCACTCCCGCCGGCCGGGATGGTCCCGGCGCCGGGAGTGCGTACTTGTTCTGTAGATTGGGATCCATGCCGATGAATGCCGCACTTGAGGGGATCTCCGACGGGGTCCAGGCCACCCATGCCCATACCGGATCGTGGGTTGCCGCCGTGCTCCGTTCGCGCATCTCGGCCGGCCTGCTGGCTCCGGGAACGAAGCTCTCCGAGCAGAGCCTCGCGGAGGCGCTGGGCGTCTCGCGGAATACGCTGCGTGAGGCCTTCACCGTCCTGGCCGGGGAGTCGGTGGTGCAGCGCATCCCCAACCGCGGGGTCTTCGTGGCCGCGCCCCAGGCCGAGGATGTCCGTGAGATCTACCGGGTCCGCCGGCTGATCGAACCGGCGGCCGTGCTGTGGGGCGAGTACCCGGCAGAAACCCTGGACGCGCTGGACGCGATCGTCGACCGCGCCCGGACCGCCCTCGCGGCAGGATCCGTACGGGACATGGCCGACGCCAACCAGGACCTGCACAAGGCGCTGGTGGCACTCTCCGGCAGCGCGTCAGTGGCGGAACTGATGGACAAGGTCCTCGCCCAGATGCGGCTGGTCTTCCACGCCCTGGCCACCACCCCGGACTTCCACAGCCACTATGTGGAACGCAACGCCGCCCTCGTGGCGCAGCTGCGGGCGGGCCGGCGTGAGGAGGCCGCCGCGGAGCTGCGCCGCTACCTGGACGCCGCCGAGCATGAGCTGCTGGTGCATATCGGGGCCGTTTAGCCCGGCCGGGTCATTCTCCGTTGGCGTCCGCGTCGGCATCCGCATTCGCGGGGACTTCACTCAGGACTTCAAGGTAATCCAGCGTTTTGGGACTGACGTGACGCACACCGGCGAGAGCCTCCCGGAAAGCGGTCCGCTTCGCCTCGTCACCGAGCGTTGCCCGGAGTTCTTCCATCGTCTCGATGCCTTGGCTCTCGAACACGCACGTCATGTCGTCCACCTGGGCCAGGCGGCCGGGGGAGGGCCAGCTGATGACGTCCGCAAGCGCCCCCGTCTCGAGGTGCCGCCGGAATCCACTGGTCGTGGCGGCATCCGGCCATTCGGCTATCAGGGCCACAACGCGCGGCCTGACGGTCTCGTTGTAGTTCTGCCGGCGCTGCAAGGCGGCATCGACGATGATGGCCCCGATGTGGTCCCAACTGCGGCCGGCGTCGGCCGGGGAGTCAGTTCCGGGTGAGTCCATGGGCGCCGGAAGGTCTGGGGCATCTTTTTCGCTGGTCATAAGTGAATACTTCCATGGTCATGGCGGTGCCTGGAGGTGAAATAGGGTTGGTGATAAAGGCCGCAGTCGAATTGGGGGAGACAGCAGCATCATCCACCACCGAAGGACGCTCTTGGCCCGCAAATATTATGTCCAGCTGATCGATGACCTGTCCGGCGAAGAAGCCGCAGAAACTCTCCAGTTCACCCTTGACGGTGCCGGCTACGAGATTGATCTCACCGCTGACCATGCTTCCGAGCTTCGTGGAGCGCTGGCGGAGTACGTCGCCAAGGGCAGGCGTTTGAGCGGAACAGCGACCGGTCAGTCCAGCCTTCCCGTCCCGGTGGGGCGGGAAGAGACCAGGATGATGCGGGAGTGGGCTCACGCCAACGGATACAACCCCAGCCCCAGGGGGCGTATCCGACAGGACATCCAGCAGGCGTACGCCGCCGCGCACGCCTGAGCCGCGGCCAGAACGGCTTGGAAAGTAAGATGGACGGATGACGAGTCAGTCGGAAACCGAACCTGCGGACCAGCTTCAGTCAATTCTGGTGGGCGCGGAATCTGCGTCCGAATTTCTCTCGGGGCTTTCGAAGCTTGCCGCGGCGGCGGTTTCTGAAGCGGCCGGCAGCGACGTGGAATGCGCCGTCACCGTAAAAGTGCGGCGAAAGCCCACTACCGCGGCGGGCAGCAGCCGACGCGCGGTGGAGCTGGATCATCTGGAGCAGGCCGTCGGTGATGGTCCGTGCATCACAGCGCTCCGGGAGATGTCGCCTGTGATTATCGAAGACGTCACTTCGGACTTGCGGTGGCCGGAACTGAACCGGAGATTTGCGGCGGCGGGCGTGAACAGCTCGCTGGGGATTCCCCTGGAAATCAGCGGCGATGCCAGTGCGGCTCTGAACTTCTTCGCGTCCGAGCCGGGAGCGTTTACCGCGGACGTCTACAACAAGGCTGTGGGGTTTGCCGCTGCGGCGCACAACACCCTGGTCCTTTCTGTCCGTATCGATAGGGCCCAGCACCGCGCAGAGGACCTGGAGGTAGCCCTGCAAAGCCGCACAGCCATTAATCTGGCATGCGGGGTCATCATGGCGCAGAACAGGTGCTCGCAGGCGGAGGCGATGGACATCCTCACCAAGGTCTCCAGCAACCGCAACCGCAAACTGCGAGATGTCGCCACAGAGCTGATCGAACAGCTGTCCGGCGGCAGCGTCGAGACGCATTTTGATGCCTAGCAGCAACCGGCCCGGCCACTCGCGCGCCCTCGAACGGCGTATTCGCCGGCGACCCGGCTAGGCGAGCCGGGCGGCCGGCAGGTTTCCCCGCGCACGCGGGGGTGTTTCATGATGTGCCGCCCCACCGCGCGTTCCACGGCGGGTCTTCCCCGCGCGCGTGGGGGTGTTTCCGTGTCCAGGTGCAGGAAATTTGCCAACCTTGGGTCTTCCCCGCGCACGCGGGGTGCTTCTACAGAGGCGGGGTCCGGGGGGTGGCATGGAAAAGTCTTCCCCGCCCGCGTGGATGGATCGTCAGGCTGGGGTATACCCCAAACCGACAGTCAAAAACCCCCTGCGTTCAGTGACCAACTTTGATATCGCACTCGAGTTCTGACCCCTGAGCCCGTTTCCATCCTTGCCGACATTCGACACGCCGGGCGCCGATTTGCCGGCCACTGAGGCGCAGTGCCGTCGACTCTGGCAACGAACCGCCTCCGGCCTTTCGGAGCACAGCAGAAAGGGTCATTTTTGACCTGCACCGCGGATACCTGGTATTCCCACTCCGGGCAGAGAGGGGGCAAGGTCAGCTGGCAGTATTCCAGGCGCGGGTCCTCGACGTTGATGCGTGGGCAGCCTAGGCAGGATTGGAGCCGACGCGAGGCTGCTGCGTCGGCGTCGGCGCCGTCTCGGAACAGTAGAGCCGGCGGCAACACCCAGTCGGGCATCAAGGCTTGCACTTATTGCAGATATGCCAGATGATTGATGCAAGTGAAAAAGGAGATGTTGTTATGGCTGCTCTTACCGCCATCCAAAACGTTCGCACGATCGATGTAACTTCCTCGCAGAGTGCAGAAGCGCGCGAGGTATCCCGCCGTTTTCATGAGGTAGATCCTGGCGAACTCCAAATCAAGATCGAATCTTCTTCCGGAGAGGCGGTCATCGTGCCCGATGACCTGAGTAATCTATTGCAGACCGTTCTGCGGCTGGCGGCTTCTGGCCAAGCAATCGGAATCACCCAGCTGCCGAAGGCTCTGACAAGTGTCGAAGCATCCAAAATGCTGGGAATCTCCCGCCCGACGCTACTTAAGCTCGCCTCAAACGGAGAGATTGCTTCCCACAAGGTCGGATCACATACCCGGTTCAATCGCTCGGACCTCAAGGCCTTTGCAGAGGCTCGCCTCAACAACCAGCGCAAGTCTTTCGATGAGCTCCGTGAACTGGAAGACTCTTTGGGTTTCAACCAGGACTAGCCCCCGGTCGTAGCCGTGGCCCCCGGATGTGCATAGGCTTAGCCCATGCAACCGGGGGCCACACTCATTTTCTTAGACGCTAACATTCTCTACTCGCGCACGCTTCGAGATTGGTTCTCCCTGATCTCTCTGAACTCCGGTACTGAAGGCATCGCGTTGCGTTGGAGTGAAGACGTGATGACGGAGTTCCTGTACAACAGAAGGCGCGACAATCCGGCTGCCTCCGACAACGAGATCGGACGTTGGCGGAACGTACTCACCAGCTCGTTTCCCAGCGCAATGATCTCTGGGTACGAGATTGACCCCCTTCTCCTGGAGGGCAAGGACAAGTTCGATGCCCACGTACTCGCAGCTGCGGCCCACGGGGGCGTCGACTATTTGGTGACTGCGAATCACAAGGACTTTGAAGAATATGAAGAGCAGTTCGAGTTCGAAATATTCCTACCGGACGACATGCTGTGTCTTATGAAAGAGCGACGTCCTGACGCTGTCCTGGCCGCGATGAAGAAACAATGCCAGTACTGGGCCGCGCGGTCCGAATCCAAGGCTTTGCCTGCGGCGCTGATCGATGCTGGCGCCCCAAACTTCGCGGACTATATCAGGACTCAGCTGGCCAGCTTGGCACTCTCCGGTAAATATTAGAAGAACCACGGCCCTTAAACGCTGCATGGTTTCAATCTCAAGCGACAGATGGGCGCTTCAGCCCGGCGAAACATTGAACTCGCAATGGCCGGATTCGGTTTGCTTGTAGTGACTGTCGGGATCGTGATGACGCTTCGGGGCCTGTAGTTAGCTTGTGGCTCGACCGAACGATGAACGCCTCGTCATCGGGGGAAAAGGGTTCGGGGTGGCAGATTGATTGTGCAGGGAGGTAGGGCGCTGCCAAGAATCTTCTACGAAATGAGTCGAATAAGATGAAAGCGAGCAGTCAAACGGTAGTCATACTTGCTGCAGGAGCAGTTTTCCTCAGTGCGGGAATCTGGTGGCTCTATCTCCCTAGGATGTACAACGGCGCTTTCGTGTGGTTGGTCGGCGGCGCCGCATTTATCATCGGCGGCATCATAAAGCTCAGGAAAAGCACCCGGAGATAAAGCTACGGACCAGCAACGGCGCAATATGCCGAGCCTTCGAGTCCTCTGCCCCTGCAGCACCAACGCCATCGAATCCGCCAACGCCCGTTACCGGCGCGCGGTTCCGGCCAGGGACCATTTTCCCCAACCGAGCAGGCGGCCCTGAAGTGCCCGTACCTGGCGACCCGGGCACTGGACCCGACCGGCAAAGGCAGGGCACGATGGGCCTCACGGTGGAAGCCGGCGCTGAACGCCTTCGCCATCAGCTTCGACGGAAGAATCAACTAATGCCAACCGTGGATCCACCGTTAGACGGAAACTCCCCATAACCGGGTCGGTCGTTATCGGTGCCGGCCTCGGGCTTCTCTACGGAGGTGGCACAGGCGGAGTGTTGGGGTACTTCGCAGGGCTCATAACCTGTGGATAGGAAAGACGTACGCACAGACCTTCCTGAAGAGAAACGGTCCGCCAATCACGGAAGCAATACGCAAAGCAAGGATATCCACGCCATGGCCCAAAAGCAGCACTTCAAATGGAAGCCAGTCCTAGTCACGTTCGTCACCGCCGCAGTCTTTTGGGGGATCGCTGGCGGGTATGTTTGGGGGTGGGATCGAGTACTCTTGTGGGCTTTCCTCGGCGCCTTCATTTTTACGGCAGGAGAGCTAGCTAGGCAGTTCCTCCTTAGCTCAAGCGCACGATTCCGGAAATAGCCACGGCCTGCCTCTCCCCGCATAAGGCATTGGGAAGGAATTTATGGACGCCCCAGAGGAATCGGACAAAAGAGGTCCACGCTTTGAGGTTGCAGAGCGCTGGCTATCGCCACTACAACCCTTAGCGGCAATTGCTGCCATCAAAGGCGAGTTCGGCCAAGAGAACGCCGATATTGACTCACCGGCCTTCTATATAGAAATCTGTTTGGGCTCCAACCGGTCGTACAAGCTCTGGGGGAACCTCTTTTCTTGGGGACGCAAAAACATTCCAGTCAAGCTCCAAATTTCCGCAGAGGCAACGCCAGATGGCTCCATCCTCTTAGCCCGGGCCAGTGACACCTTCGGACCCAGAATCACTGACCAAACATTCTTTGGAGCAGAACAAACGTTCACGGATAGATTCGAGGAACTTCTCAGCAGGGCGGCCAAGGCATCAGGGGTCGGATCTCGAAGGTGAGGTATCCCGGTGCTACGTCGCTTGGTAGGTCCGCCGGGCCACGAAGGGACTCTGATCAGCATGCGCACCAGTGCCGGGCCGGCCACCACTACACCACCGACGCCATCGGATCGACCATCGCCCTCACCGACGACAACCAGGCCACCGCCGCGACCTACATCTACGACTCCTGGGGCAACACCACCGGCGAGCAGGAGCAGGACGTTCAGTGCTGCGGTCGGCGCGGGAGGGCCGGATGCGATAACCAAGGCTGCGCGTTCGAGTGCTGCGGCGACATCCCGCACCGGTACCGGTAAAAAATGCTCCCCACCACGTGGCGGTCGTCCCGGAAGGGGAGACCGCCGCGACCGGCAGAAGAGGGCGATAACGGCTGAATGCGGGCCCACTGGCCATCAGTTCGGCTGACCCGGAACCCGCCGTCAGTAGGACAACTACGGCACCTGGTACGCCGAATCCCGCGCGTCGGTAATGAGCATGTGCCCCGGGGCGTGCGCGATGGCCAGCGCCGGCCGGGATTCCATCACGGCGGCCTGCGGCGTCACCCCGCACGCCCAGAAGACGGGGATATGCCCGTCGGGGATGCGGACCGGGTCGCCGAAGTCCGGCCGGCCGAGGTCCGCGATGCCCAGCTCGGCCGGGTTGCCCACATGGACCGGGGCGCCGTGGACGGCCGGGTAGCGGGAGGTGATTCGGACGGCGTCGGCCACCTGGGACGCAGGAATCGGGCGCATCGAGACCACCAGTGGCCCGGCCATCTCGCCTGCCGGTTCGCAGCGGACGGACGTCTGGTACATCGGCACGTTGACGCCCTGGTCGATGTGCGCCACGCTGATGCCGTTGGCTTGGAGGGCGGATTCGAACGTGAAGCTGCAACCCACAATGAACGTCACCAGGTCATCGCGCCAGTGCCCGGTGATGTCCGTCGGTTCGTCGACCTTCCGGCCATCCTCATAGACCACGTATTTGGGCACGTCGGTGCGGATGTCCCCGCCGGCGAGCAGGGCGCCGGCGGTTTCGCCGGCGTCGAGCACTCCCAGGACCGGACAGGGCTTGGGATTGCGCTGCGCGAAGAGGAGCACATCGAATGCCTGGGCTTTCGGCACGATGATCAGGTTGGCCTGCGCATAGCCGCTGCTCCAGCCCGAGGTCGGGCTCACGAAGCCGGAGCGGAACAGGGCCCGGGCTTCGGCCGGGCGCAGACTCGACGGGTCCAAGGGACGGGCGTCGGTCGGCGCGCCGGCCACCGGGGCGGCGGCCGGTCCTACGCCCACAGTTTGCCCAGGGTCGTGACTGAGCTGTAGCCGAGGAAGAGGGTCAGCAGCCAGGCCACCACGCCAATGATGAGCAGGCCCTTGGGGTAGACGTAGCCCTGCATGAGGTCCCGGCGCCGCCAGGCCACCCACAGCAGCACGCCGAAGCCGACCGGGAGGATAAGGCCGTTGAAGGCGCCTGCGAAGATGAGCAGCTGCTGCGGGGCCTGGCCGAGCAGCACGTAGGCCACGGTGCAGAACGCGATGAAGCCGACCGTGATGAGGTTACGGGTGCGGTCCGTGGTGGTGGACTTGGTCACGAAGGACACCGAGGTGTACGCCGCGCCGATCACGGAGGTGATGGAGGCGGCCCACAGGATGACGCCGAAGACGCGCATGCCGATATCGCCGGCTGCGGCCTGGAAGGCGGAGGCGGCCAGGTTGCTGCCGGTCAGGGTCACGCCGCCGGCGACGACGCCGAAGATGGCCAGGAACAGGAGGATGCGCATCACGCAGGTGACCAGGATGCCCACGATGGAGCTCTGCGTGATCTGCTTGACGTTCTCCACGCCGGTGACGCCGGTATCCAGCATGCGGTGGGCGCCGGCGTAGGTGATGTAGCCGCCGATCGTGCCGCCGATCAGGGTGGTGATGATCAGGAAGTCGACCTTCTCCGGCATGATCGTGTTTTTCAGTGCCTCACCCAGCGGCGGGGCGGAGACCACGGCCACGTAGAGCGTCATGAGGATCATCAGCGCCCCGAGGATCACCACGATCCGGTCCAGTGCCACGCCGGCCCGCTTACTCAGGAAGATCAGGATCGCGACGACTGCGGACACCGCACCGCCGATTTTCGGATCCACGCCCATCATGGCGTTGGTGCCGAGCCCGGTGCCCCCGATGTTGCCGATGTTGAAGACGACTCCGCCCAGGAACACGAGTCCCGCCAGGAACCAACCGACCCCGGGGAGGACCTTGTTGCCGAGCTCCTGGGCCCGCAGGCCGGAGACTCCGATGATCCGCCAGACGTTGGTCTGGATGGCGATGTCCACCAGGATCGAAACCAGGATCGCGAAGGCAAAGGCGGCGCCGAGCTGGACGGTGAAGGCCGTTGTCTGGGTGATGAACCCCGGGCCGATGGCGCTGGTGGCCATAAGGAACATGGCGCCCAGCAGGGCGGAACGCCGGGCGGCCGGCTTGAGCGCAGCCTTGACGGTGGTGGTTTCCATGGGGTCCCAACAGTTTCGGTGACTGGCGTCACAACGGATGTTTCCCGCAACTGTACAGACTGTTGAACAATCTACGCAAGAGATTGTTCAACAATGAATCGATGGTCCGCCCGGACCGCCGGTTAGCTGGCCGCGGTGCGCGCCTTCTTGGCGTCCTTCTTCGCGGCCTCATCCTTGACCCGCTGGGCCTCGGCGCGGACGGCCGCGTGGGTGGAGCGCTCGGCAACCAGCCAGGCCGGGGGAGCCTGCAGCAGGGCGGTGATTTCCGCCGTCGTCAGCGCCTCTTCGACGCCGCCGCGGGCCAGGCCGGCGATGGAAACGTTGAGCTTCTGCGCGACCACCGGGCGCGGGTGCGGGCCGTTGCGGCGCAGTTCGGCAAGCCACTCCGGCGGGTTCGCCTGAAGTTCGGCGAAATCGGCGCGGGTGATAACCGAATCCTGGAACTCCTGGGGTGTTGCGGGCAGGTAGATGCCAAGCTTCTTGGCAACGGTGGCCGGCTTCATGGACTGGGAGTTTGCAGAGGTCATACTTCAAGGGTATCCGGCGCGGCGCCGTCTGGGCGCACTGGCGGTACTGTAAACATGTGCCCGCCGACGATCAAGCCCCCCAGACAACCGACGAATCCACCCCCGAGGTGCGCGAGCTGCGCTTCGCCTACGTCCCCGGCGTGACGCCCGGCAAATGGATCCGGCGCTGGGAAGAGCGGATGCCTGACGTCCCGCTGCACTCCTTTATGTCCGACGACGGCGCCCAGGTCACGGTACTGCGCGACGGCGACGCGGACCTGAGCTTTGTCCGGCTTCCGGTGGAGCGCGAGGGCCTCAGCGTCATCCCGCTCTATGAGGAGCAGCCGGTGGTTGTCGCCCCGAAGGGTCATGAGATCTCGGTCTTCGAGGAGGTGGCCCTCGCGGACCTCTCCGCGGAGACCTTCCTGGACGTGGACGAACTCGGCGGTCCCGCGATGGCGCTGCAGGTGGTGGCCTCGGGCGCCGGGCTGGTGATCCTGCCGATGTCCGTCGCCCGGCACTTCAATATCAAGGACACGGTTGCCCGGAAACTGACGGGCGCCCCCGGCACGGAGATCGCCCTGGCCTGGCCGAGTGACACGACCGATGAGGTCATCGAGGAATTCATCGGGATTGTCCGCGGACGCACCGCGGCCAGCTCCCGCCAGCCCTCAGCCCAGCAGGAGAAGCCCAAACGGGAACCGAAGCCGGACCGGCGCGGCCCCGCGGTCAAAAAGCCCAAGGTCGCCCAGCGCTACGCGCCCAACCCGGACAAGGGACGCGGCAAGGGCTCGCGCAAGAAGGGCAAACGCTAGGACCCCGCAGGCACGGCCGCTGCTATTTGGCGCAGGCCTCGTTCAGGGCCTTCACGGATTCTTCCGGGGCCTGATCGCCGGCTGCGGCAATGCGGCGCATCGGTTCGAGGATGTCCTCGGAAAGCCCGGCAGCCTCGGCACCGCCGACCAGCCCGCTCAGCAGGTTTTTGTCGGTCATGCTGACCGCGCCGTCCTTGAGCAGGTCACAGACCTGGTTCTTGATTTGTTCGCCACTCATGCCGGCGACCTTGGACGCGGCGTCGCTGGCCGCGGTCCGGGCGCCCTGGGCCGCTTCCTGGACGTCGGCGCAACCGGAGACAGCCAGCAGGACTGCTATGGCGGGCAATGCCAGAAGTTTGCGTTTCATGGTCCCAGCGTAGCAAGCGCGCCGTGGCCCTGTTCCGCCGTTTCCCGGGCCGACGTAGGCTCGGAGCCGTGGACATCGTCGACTTTCTGGCTGCCCGGATCAGTGAGGACGAGGCCGCAGCGCGGAAACTCCTGACGGACCCGCTGGTCCCCGAATCGGCCCAATGGTACGAGCGCCGCCTGCTGCAAGAATGCGAGGCGAAACGACGGCTGCTGGGCATCATCGAATCGGCCCGGCAGGCAGGTCTGGCTGCGCTGCTCACGAGTGCCGACCCCGGCGTTGCCGATCAGGGTGCCGACGGCGACGTCCCCTGGATCCCGGAAGTCATCGACTGGACCACCCGGTCGCTGCAGGCCCTCGCCGTCCCGTACTCGGACCACCCCGACTTCCAGGCGGCGTGGCGGCTACCGGAGTAAATGAGACCTACTTCCGGCCACGGACGCCGCTGGGCCGCTATGGCAGGATAGGCCGTGGACTTCAAGGTGCCCGCGCCGGCCGCCGGGACACCGCCGGCGCGAACGACGACGAAAGACCGGCCGGTGCAGGCGCGCCAGCAAGTTCAACGACGGGCGCCGCCGAGCTATTGCTCGGCCCCTCCGTGCAGGCCGTCGTCGCTGCTGTCAGCGGCTGCCGCTGTCCCGGTGTCCTCCGAAGGCAGGTCCAGGTTCCCGCGCGCCTCCGCCATGGTCGGTTCGCCGGAAGGGACGCTGTATGCCTCCGGCCGGATACCGTCAGCCTGCTCCTCGATCAGTGCCTGTTCTTCACTGAAGCGGATGGCGTTTGCGTCGTCGCCGGCGTCGCCTACGCCATCGTCGCGCAACTTTGAGGGATCCGGAACGATAAAACCGTCGTCGCTGTCATTCTTTTCAGACATTGTTTTGCCCTTTCCGTACAGCCGGCTACTTACACGGTAAGCCTACTTTCCATTTGCCGCTGACGGGTAGTAGGCGGCGGACGGATCCTTCCATCTCCCGAAACGGCCCAGTGGTGCGACTGCGGTGAGGGCAGGCACGGGCGTTTCCGGCGAAGACGGCGTCGAGATCCGGAACTCGGTTCAGGAGTTCGCGCATGCCTGTCGCCCCGCTTTCGCGGCTGTAGTCGCCGTCGGCGACGAGGGTTTCGTCGAAATGTTCCGCCTGGTCGTCCCGGTATGCCTTCGACCGCCGCGGGGATTGTGGTGTTCGACGTCATCGGCCTGTCCTACTACGGCTACTGGCACGGGACGCTGGCCACCCGGTAAGCCCGGCAGGGCAGGCGGCGAACTTCAGGGCCGGCCAGGACGTGGTGGCCTCCGGCTACGCCTGGGTCAACCCGGCCAAGTTCGACTACAACAACCGGGCCCTCCCCGGCATGAACACGGACTGGCCGGACCCGGCGGCGACCGTCAGCCTCGCTCGACTGCGTGCCTACTCCCAAGACGAGGGAAGGCCTCAAGACATGAGCTGGTTGGTTGCCGGGGCCTGGGCCGGGCCAAGTCTGCCGTCGCGCATGGCGGCAACCAGATCCGTTACCGGGACGAATCCGAGGTCGTGGGTGACCATCACCGTCGCCACCTTGAATTCGTCGGTGACGGTGCGCAGGAGCGCGACGATGGCGGCGCCGCGTTCGTGGTCCAAGGCCGCCGTGGGTTCGTCGGCCAGCAGAACCTTCGGACTTCCCATCAGGGCGCGGGCAATGTTGACGCGCTGGCGCTGACCGCCGGAGAGCTGGTGCGGACGCTTCTGCGCGCTGGCACCCAGCCCGACGACGTCGAGGAGGTCCGCGGCTTTCCGCCGGGCCGCTTTGGCGGGGAGCCCGCGCAGGTGGTCGCCGAGGATGAGCTGTTCCAGGGCGGTCAGGGATGGCAGCAGGTTGGGTTGCTGGAAGATGATGCCCACCCTGTCCCGCCGCAGATACGGTGCGGTCCTTGTCTTTCAGTTCCGCCGAATCCGTGCCGTCAATCATCACCCGGCCGCTGGTGGGGCTGATGAGGGTGGCGGCGACAGCGAGCAGGCTCGATTTGCCGGACCCGGACGGGCCCACGACCGAGACCATCTGGCCGGCCTGCACGGTCAGGTTGACGGCGTCGAGGGCCTTGATCGTTCCTTCGCCGTCCGGATACTCGAGGCTGACGTCTACGAGGTTCAGCGGACCGCCGGTGATGGTGGCGTCCGGACCGGTCGGGCCGGGTTCACGGGTTTGGAGGCGGAGGGCAGTGTCAAAAGAGGACATAGGAGCGTTTCCTGTCAGGTCGGGTGCAATGGGTTTGGGGCGTCGCAGAAGCCGCGGGCCGGGTGCCTAGTTGCCGCCGAGGGCGATCAGCGGATCGATTTTGGTGACGCGGCGGACGGCCAGGACCGCTCCGGCGAGGCCCAGGGCGATGATTCCGGCGACCGGAAGCAGGGTGGTGGCCGGGGTCAGCAGAAACGGTGCGGCCCGGGCCGCGAAGAAGCCGCCGACCGCCCCGGCTGCTCCACCGAGCCCGCTTCCGGCGACGAGCACGAAGGCGGCCTGCGTGACGGCATCGCGCAGGACGTAGGCGTTGGAGGCGCCCATCGCCTTGAGGACGGCGATGTCGCGGGTGCGCTGGATGGTCCACACGGTCAGGAAAGCAACAATGACCAGTGCCGAGATGCCGTACAGGAAGGCCTGCATCAGCAGGAGGGACCCGTTTTCGCTCCGGAACGAACCCAGCGCCTGGAAGGATTCGGTGCGTGAGGCACTGACGGTCCGGGCTGCCGCGTTGGCTGCCGCCTCGTCCACTGCCGTGCCGGGTTCGTAGGTGACGGCGGCGACGGTCCCGAGCTGCTCCGGGTCGGTCAAATGGGCAAGTTTTTGCCAGGCCGGCAGTGCGGTCCAGGCCACACTCGTATGGGAATACCACTGGTCTTCGACTACGGCGCTGACGGTCAGATCGGTTCCACCCACGCTGACCGGGTCCCCGACGCCGAGGGACAGGGCGGTGGCAACCGATGTGCCGATCACGACGGTACCGGCAGTGACCGGGGCCGGTGCCAGCCGGCCATCCGGGCGCAACCCCGAAGACCGCGACGTTGGTGGTCCCGGTCCCCGCTCCGGTGCCGTCGGCCACGGCCTGGAACCGGGTCTGGCTGATGCCCAGGGCTTCGGCGTTCTGCACGCCGGGACGGTCCTTCCAGCTGTCGAGCTGCGCGGCGGAGATCTGGCTTTCGGTAAAGGAAGCTTTGGGCTCGTTCGTGCCGGAGGCGCCGAAGACGATCCGGTCCACCGCGCCGGGAGTGGCTCCGGCGCCGGTTCCGGCCCCGAGTTTGGAGATGGCTGAGGTCGACTGGTCGCCGAGGCCCGCCGTCAGCCCGGAGAGCATAACGAGCAGCAAGGTGATCAGGGCAACAACGCCCCCCATCAGGGCGAACCGGCCCTTGGCAAAGCGGACATCGCGGATGGCGAGAAACACGGTTTTCTTCTCTCAGTGGGTGGAAGTGCAGCCGGAGGGCTCCTGTCTCCACTCTTCCGCGGGACCGGGGCGGGCGCCATCGCGCAGCCGGTTGATCCGGGGCGGAAGAATGGTTGATCCCGGGATCAACCATTTGATTGATCCGGCCGGCACCGGGTGCGCATAAGCTGATGAAATGCCTGTCACCGAGCCCCTCCGCACCCCGGACATGGCCCGACCAGTGAGGCAGGTTGACCGGTTTAGCAGTGTGGACGCCGCGCTGCCCCTGGTTTCGATCCTGCAGGGCCTGAGAGTGACCCTGCACGTCGGCTTCGCGGCCCTGCTGGGTGTGGCAGTCCTGAGGCTGTTGATCTCCGGAGGCGCTGAGCCCCTGCGGTATGTCCTGGCCGGTACTGCGTTTGTCCTGGCCGGGGTCTACGTGGCGGGCACCGTCCTTGAAAAACGCCACGCCGCCGGTGGAACGGGTCCCGATCCGCGCCGCCACGGGTCCCTGTGGCTGGGAATCGTCACCGTGCTGTGGGTCATCCTGCTGGCCGGGAGCGCCGACTTCGCCTGGCTGGCGTTTCCGCTTTTCTTCCTGCACCTGCATCTGTTGCCGCGGCGGACTGCGCTGCTGACCATCGCGCTGATGACGGCGGCGGTCATTGCCGCCCAGTGGGTTGCCAGCGGACTGGCCGTCCCGCACCTGGCGGTTGTGCTGGGGCCGCTCTTCGGTGCGGCGTTCTCGGTGGTGACCGGGCTGGCTTACAGTGCGCTTTACCGTGAAGCGGAGTTCCACCGCCGTGCCGCCGATGAACTTCGGCGGACCCGTGCGGAGCTGGCGGCGTCCCAGCACGACGCCGGCGTGCTGGCCGAGCGGGAACGGCTTGCCCGGGAAATCCACGACACCCTTGCCCAAGGACTCTCGAGCATTGTGCTGATGGCCAGGGCGGCAGGCGAATCGCTGACCGACGGCGACTACGGCACCGCAGGTTCCCGCATGGCCCTGGTGCAGCAGACCGCTTCGGAAAACCTCGCCGAGGCGAGGCACTTCGTCCGCGGGCTGGCCTCGCCGCAACTGCAGCAACAAACAGTGCTCGAGACCCTGCGACGGCTTTGCTCAACGACGGAAAGCAACGCGGCCGCGCGCGGCACAGCACTCCGCTGCCGCTTGGAGGTCGACGGCGGCCCCACGGAACTGCCGCCACAGCACAAGGAGGCCCTGCTCCGCGCCGCACAGGCGAGCCTTGCCAACGTCAGCGACCATGCCAGGGCGGCCACCGCCGTCGTGACCGTCGCCTTCCTCGGCGACGAGGTCACCATGGACATCTACGACGACGGCATAGGTTTTCACCCCGGCGATCGGGACCCGCACGCTTCCACCAGGGCCGACGGCAGCGGATTCGGCCTACGCTCGGTCCAGGAACGGGTCGCGGCATTGAATGGATCGTTCGAGCTGGAATCGGCGCCCGGGGAAGGCACAGTGGTGGCGATCCGGCTGCCGCTCAACGCCCCTGCCGGGAGGAACGCATGACGGGCGATATTAAGGTGCTCCTGGTGGACGACCATCCGGTGGTCCGCGCCGGTCTGCAGGCCATGCTGACCGGATTCGACGGCATCTCGGTGGTCGCCGAAGCCGCCGACGGCGACGCCGCGCTCAAGGAACTCCAACGCCGCACCGCCCTGGGAGAGGCGGTGGACGTGGTGCTCATGGACCTTCAGATGGGTGCCGGCATGGACGGCGTCACCGCGACGGCGAAGATCAGGCACTTGGAAACGCCGCCGCCGGTCCTGATCCTGACCACCTTCGACACGGATGCGGACATTCTGGCTGCCGTGGAGGCGGGCGCGATCGGGTACATGCTCAAGGACGCCCCGCCGGATCAGATCCGGCAGGCCGTCCTCGCAGCCGCAGCCGGCCAGACCGCGCTGGCCCCCCGCGTGGCGGCCCTCCTGATGGCGCGGATCAACAACCCGGCCCTGACCCTCACCCCGCGGGAAGCCCAGTTGCTCGAATTGCTGGCCGGGGGACTCTCCAACCGGGCGATCGCAAGGCGGATGTTCATCTCGGAGGCCACGGTCAAGACCCACCTCGTGCACATTTACGGCAAACTCGGCGTGGACAGCCGCACCGCAGCCATTGCGGCTGCCACGCAGCGGGGGATCATCCGACGGTAGAGTGCCCGTCGACCCGCCCCATGGTTCCCGGCGCCTGGCGCTGCTCCTTCGGCGGTTGGGGGTTAGATGCCGCCGCGGCGCAGGAGGGTGCCGTGGGGGGTGTGGTGGTTGATGGGTTGGCCGCGGAGGTAGGTTTTGCGCACGACCCCGGAGAGGGCTTTGCCGTCGTAGGGGGTGATGGGGTTTTTGTGCTGGAGCTTGGTCACGTCCACGATGTAGGCCTCGTCGGGGGCGAAGATCGCGAAGTCCGCGTCGTAGCCGAGGGCGAGCTGGCCTTTGGTGGTCAGGCGGGCGAGTGCGGCGGGTTTGGCGGCCATCCAGGAGATGACTTGTTCCAGGGGGATGCCGCGGTGGCGGGCTTCGGTCCAGATCAGGGACAGGCCGAGCTGGAGGGAGGACACCCCGCCCCAGGCGACGGCGAAGTCGCCGTTGTCGAGGTCTTTCAGATCCAGGGTCGAGGGGGAGTGGTCCGAGACGATGCAGTCGATGGTGCCGTCCTGGAGTCCTTGCCAGAGCAGTTCCCGGTTCGCGGCTTCGCGGATCGGCGGGCAGCATTTGTAGGCGGTGGCGCCGTCGGGGATTTCCTCGGCCATCAGGGTCAGGTAGTGCGGGCAGGTCTCCACGGTCAGGTGCACGCCGTCGCGTTTGGCCGAGGCGATCATCGGCAGCGCGTCGGAGGAGGACAGGTGCAGGATGTGGGCCCTGGCCCCGGTCCAGCGGGCGCGTTCGATGACTTCGGCGATGGCTTTGTTCTCGGCCCCGCGCGGGCGGGAGGCCAGGAATTTCGCGTAGTGGTCCCCGCCGGGGTGCGGGGCGCGGTCGATCGCGTGGGAGTCCTCGGCGTGGACGATCATGAGCGAGTCGAAGGATTTCAGCTCGGCCATGTCCTTTTCCATCTCCTCGGCCTCCAGGTGCGGGAATTCATCCACCCCGGAGTGCAGCAGGAAACACTTGAATCCGAAGACGCCCTCGTCGTGGAGGGGCCGCAGGTCCGCGAGGTTCCCCGGGACCGCCCCGCCCCAGAACCCGACGTCCACGAATACCTGGTCCGCGGCGACCTCGCGCTTGAGTTTCAGGTTCGCGACCGTGGTGGTCGGCGGGATCGAGTTCAGCGGCATGTCGATGATCGTCGTCACCCCGCCGGCCGCGGCGGCCCGGGTCGCGGACGCGAACCCTTCCCACTCGGTCCGGCCCGGTTCGTTGACGTGGACATGGGTATCGACCAGGCCCGGGATCATCGTCTCGTCCTCGGCAAGGTCAATGACCTCCGCCCCGGCCAGGGCATTCCCGAGCGGCTCGATCGCCACAATCCGCCCGCCCCGGATCCCGACCTCACGCGCCGCGATCCCGGCCGTCGTCAACACCCGCCGACCACGAACCACCAAGTCATATTCCGGTCCGGTCGATTCACTCATTGATTTCATTCCTTATATACGGTTGGAGATTTTATTTGTCTGGAGATTGGGGCAGCAGGTTCCAAACAGGGGCCGGGACCAGCTGCGGTTACCGGGTGTGCACCGGTGATTGCTGGCCGCCGGTGTTCTGGTGGACGGTGAAAGGCCATCCGGTGACGACCTTGGGCCTGGGGGTGGCAAAGGTGCGGACCTTCGAGGTACTCAGCCCAAGGCGTACCAGCGACTCGGCGATCGTCACGGCGGCCGCAACGCCGTCGACGACGGGAACGCCGAGGCGCGTACGGATCTGCTCGTCGAGTCCGGACATGCCGCCGCAGCCAAGGACGATGACTTCGGCCTTGTCCTCTTCCACGGCCCGCCGGGCTTGGTCCAGGATCGCCTCCACGGCGCGGTCCGGGAACTCTTCGAGTTCAAGGACGCCAAGGCCGCTGGCCCGCACCGAGGCACACCGGGCGTCAAGTCCGGCAAGTTTCAGCCGGTCCTCAATGAGCGGAACCGTCCGGTCAAGAGTGGTGACAACCGAATATTTATGGCCCAGGAACATCGCCGTGCTGGCGGCTGCTTCGGTGATGTCGACGACGGGCACGTCGAGCAGCTCCTGGAGCCCCTCCCGGCCGTGTTCGCCATAACCGGCCTGGATCACGGCGTCGAAGGGTTCGGGATAAGCGAGGACAACATCCATGACGGCGATGGCGGCCAGGTAGCTTTCGAAGTTTCCCTCGCAGGAGTCCGCGCCGAAGCGCGGGGTGAGACCGATGATCTCGGTCCCGGATGCAGCCGCTGCGCGGGCCTGCGCGGCGATTGATTCCGTCATGGAAGCCGTGGTGTTGACGTTTGCGACGAGGATGCGCATGATGCCTTTCGGGTCGTCTGGTACGGGGCCCGCCGGTCCGCTGCAGGAGAGCGGACCGGCGGGGGTGGCGGGCGGGTTAGTGCAGGCTGGGGACTGCGATCGGCTCGCCGGAGACGTCGTGGAATTCCCGATTGCGGTCGGCGACGATGAAGTACGCCAGGGCTCCGAGGCCCGCGCCGATGAACCAGGAGAAGGCCGCGACGGGTTGCAGGGCCGGGATGAAGGCGATCAGGAGGGAAATGATGGCCGCCGGGATGAAAGCCGCGACAGCCCTCATATTGACGCCCTTGCTGTAGAAGTACGAACCTTTATCGACTTCGGTGTACAGCTCCGGGACATTGATGCGGGTCTTGCGGATGAGCCAGTAGTCGGCCATGATGACGCCGAACAGCGGGCCGAGGAGCGCGCCGAGGCCGCCCAGGAAGTAGACGATGACCGCCGGGTTGTTGTAGAGGTTCCAGGGCAGGATCACCAGTCCGATGATCGCGCTGACCAGGCTGGCCCTGCGGAAGTCGAGCCGCTTTGGCATGAGGTTGGTCAGGGCGTAGATCGGCGCGACGAAGTTCGCCATCAGGTTCACCGCGATGGTCAGAATGAGCAGGGCCAGCGCAGCGGCCACCAACAGGAAGGTGTTGGGAATCGACTCGACAATGTCGGAGGGGCTGCCGATCACAACACCGTTGATCTTGAACTGGGCGCCGGTGATGACAATGACGATCAGGCCAAAGAAGAGCATGTTGATCGGGATGCCCCAGAAATTACCCTTGATGATGGACTTGCGGGTGGTGGAGGACCGGGTGAAATCGCAGAAGTTCAGGACGAACGTGGCATAGATGGATACCCAGAGTGCGCCGCCGGCGAAGATTTCCCGCCACATGGCACCACCGGTGAGGGCGTCCGGTGTGGAGAGCGCGATGGAGCCGCCAGCCTGGGCGAACATCCAGATGGCCAAAGCGGTCATGGTGATGAGGATGATGGGACCGGCGAAGGCCTCGTAGTGGCGGATCATGTCCATCCCGTACCGGACGATGACGACCTGAACGATCCACAGGGCGAGGAATGACGCCCAGCCCAGCGTCGAGAGGCCAAGAATGGCGTTTTTGTCGAGGTCAGCCAGGCCGGGAGCCAGTGCGATCAGCAGGACCCGGAGGACCAGCGAGGCCAGGTAAGTCTGGATGCCAAACCACGCAATTGCGACGCCGCCGCGGATCAGGGCCGGGATCTGGGCGCCGTGGATGCCGAAGGCAATGCGGCTCATGACGGGGAAGGGCACACCGGTCTTATGGCCCATAAACCCGGACAGCGTCAGCAGCAGGAAGAGCAGGACGGCGCCGACGCCCAGGGCGAGCAGGATCTGCCAGGCGCCGAGGCCCAGGGCGAAAAGCCCGATAGCGAAGCCGTAGTTGCCCAGGCTGTGCACGTCGTTGGCCCACAGCGTGAAGATGTTGTAGGCGCTCCAGCGTCGGCCCTTCATCATGGTCGGGGCGAGGTCCTGGTTGTACAACCGCGCGCTGGTTGGTGACAGACCGAGCTCGGCGGCCGTGGGAAGGTCACCCATTGAACGGGCGGGAGGTTCGTGGTTCTCACTGACGGGCGGAGCCGCAGTCGGCAGTTGTGACATGGAGTTACCTCTCAGGTGCAAGACAAGTGGGTCGGGAGGAAGGCCGGTGAAAGGGCGGGGGAGTCGAGGGGCCGGCTTGTGGCCGTTTCCTTCAGCCTCGGGCCATAAAAAAGAGGATGCGGGGCCGGTGCGGCCAGGCGGCGATGGCATAGCGGGCGCTTGTCGCTGGGGGATGTCCCGGGCTGGGCTGGGGCTGCCGCATAAAGATGACCAATCGCTTGTTGCTGTCCTCCTCGTTGAGGAACAAAACAAATGTAAGCCAGATCACGATATTCCACAAGGGGGGAATGTGTTTCCGTATTATGGAAGTTACTGATTCTGCGGCGCGGGATCCGGCTGTTCGTCGTGCCGACAGGGGCGCGGTCTGTCGTGGGTACAATCTCGTCAGACAATAGTCATATTTCATTCTGCGAGATTCTTCGCCTGAGCAGTCGCTGTCCCGGCTGCACTTCTGGAGTGGTCCACGATGCCCTACCTCTGCCTCCTTCTATCCGGAGCGGCACTGCTGATCAACGGCCTGACGCTACTGGGCCGTGTGCCCGTCCGGGATTCCGCCGTCTTCAGTCTGCTGATCGGCACCACCCAGCTTGCGCTGGGCGTCGCCTACGTCAGTGCCGGTGGCGGAGGGGATCCCCGGACCCTCCTGACCGCGGCCGGAATGTTCCTGTTCGGGCTGACCTATGTGTATGTCGGGTTGGACGCCCTGCTGGGCCTCGGCTCCAGGGGTTTGGGGTGGTACAGCGGCCTGGTGGCGGTGTTCGGGGTGCTCCTTGCGGCCGCATGGCTCCCGACGGACCCGCTGCTGGCTGTCCTGTGGCTCTGCTGGGCTATTCTCTGGGCCCTTTTCTTTGTCCGCATGGCGCTGGGATACGAAGCTCTTGAGCCAGCCATCGGCTGGGCGCTCGTGCTGACGAGTCAGATGACGGCGACCCTTCCGGCCTTCCTGGGGCTTGCCGGTTACTGGCCCTATGATCGGAGCGTTGCCGTCGGCGCCGCCGTCGTTGTTGTCCTGCTTCTCGTGGCGGCCGGGCGCCTCGGTTGGCGCCGCCTCCGTGGCGGCAGCGCCGGGGCGGCGGCGCCGGAAGGATCTGGTGCTGCAGCCGGGTGAGCGGCCTGGAAATAGTTGACACGTAATAGTGCGTACGCTTCACTGATCGATAACGGAATAAACATTCCATAATGTGAAATATGGTTGGTGTTGTCCTCTTCCGGGACGGTCGCCCCCAAGCAGAAGGGCCCTTCATGTTGCTTCAGGATTTCAACGCGGCCAGCCGCCCGGAAATCACCTCAGCGCTGCGACCATGCCTTGATATCCCGCGATGGGTCGACCAGATTGCCGATGAGCGGCCGTTTGCCTCGGTCGAGGATCTCGTGGATTTTGCGCGCCGCGCGGCCACTCCCTTCACCGCGGCTGAGGTGGAATCGGCATTGGCGCACCACCCCCGGATCGGCGAACGCGCTGCGGGGGAGAGCTCTGAAGCCAAGCTGTCGCGCGGTGAGCAGGACGCCCTCGGCGAAGCTTCGGATGCCGTTATTGCAGCGCTGGCCGAGGGGAACCGGAGCTATGAGGAAAAGTTCGGGCGGGTGTTCCTGATCCGTGCCGCCGGCCGCAGCAAAGAGGAAATCCTCGAGGCGCTCCAGGTCCGGATTTCCCATTCCGCCGCTGAGGAAGAACCCATCGTGCAGCAGCAGCTGCGCGAGATTGCGATCCATCGACTCCAAGGAATGATGAGCCAGTGACGACTTCCCACGTAACAACGCACATCCTCGACACTGCCACGGGCAAGCCGGCGGCCGGCGTTCCGGTCAGCCTGCTGGCGCTGGATAACGGGGCCTGGTCGGAACTTGCCGCGGCGCGGACCGACAACGACGGGCGCGTCAAGGAACTCGGCCCCGAGGTGCTGGACTCCGGCACCTACCGCCTGCAGTTCTCCACCGCTGAGTATTTCGCCGCCTTGAACACTCCGACTTTCTTCCCGGAGGTCGTGCTGACCTTCACCGTCGACCGGAACGAAGCGCACTACCACGTCCCGCTGCTTCTGAGTCCGTTCTCCTTCTCCAGCTACCGCGGCAGCTGACGTGCCATTGATCCGGCTGCCGGGGCAGTCGGATCAACGGCAGTCCGACCGGCGTCCTAGCCGCGGCCGATGAACGGCATGCCCGCCGCCGTGATCACGAGGGACCCGACACTCGCCGACGGCGGCATGCCGGCCATCAGCAGGACCGCGCGGGCCGCGTCATCGACCGGGAACGTGGGCTCCACCTTGCGGCTGCCGTCCGCCTGGACGGCTCCGGACCCGACGCCGATCGTGTCCATGATGTCCGTGGCAGTGTTGCCGATGTCGATCTGCCCGCAGCTGATGCCGAAGCCTCGCCCGTCCAGGTCGATGCTCTTCGTCAGGCCCGTCATGGCATGCTTCGTGACGGTGTAGGCGACGGTCCGCGGCCGGGGCGAATGGGCGGCGATAGAGCCGTTGTTGATAATGCGGCCACCCTGCGGCGACTGGGCTTTCATGGCCCTGACGGCCGCCGCAGCGCACAGCAGTGAGCCGGTCAGGTTCACGGCCACGGTCGCATCCCAGTCCGCCACGCTGATCTCGTCCACCGAGGCGGCGGGCCCGAAGACCCCCGCGTTGTTAAACAGGACATCCACCCGGCCCCAGCGACGGACCGTCACCGCGAAGAGGCGTTCGACGTCGTCAGGGACGGTGACGTCGCAAGTCACGGCGAACGCGTCGGGGTGGTTTTCGGCAGTCTCAAGCAGTTGCGATTGGCGGCGACCGGCTAGGACTACCCGGTAGCCCTCGGCCAGCATGAGCCGTGCCACGGCCCGGCCGATGCCGGAGCCGGCTCCGGTCACGACGGCAACTTTGACGGTTGACTCCGGGGTGCTGGCCACGGGACTCCTTGGGATAATGGGGGACTGTCGGCGGACGGGACGCCTGCCGTGGTGGAGCCTACGGCGCAGCGGGCCCGGCTGTCAGCCCGGAAGGCACTGTGCCGCAGTCACAATCCGTCGACAGGCGCCCTGGAGGTACGCGTGGCCGATGGCGGACGGCCCTGCTTGACGGCTCGCATGCGCATAGCTAATCTCGAATAGCAAGAATGTTTTCTCACAATATGAAAACTAATGGCCCAGACATTCAAAGATGAAACGAGGCTGCCGTGGCTGCAGGAGAAGATACCTCCCATATCCTCAGCGGGTTGACTAACCAGCTGCCTGATCGTGATCCGGAAGAGACCGCCGAGTGGCGTGAGTCCCTGGATGCGTTGATTCAGGAACAGGGCACGGAGCGTGCCCAGTACATTATGCGTAGCCTGCTTCAGCGCGCGGGTGCCCGGAGTGTGGGTGTTCCGATGGTCACGACCACGGATTACGTGAACACGATCCCGGTGGACCAGGAAGCGCCGTTCCCGGGGGATGAGGAGATTGAGCGGAAGTACCGGGCGTGGCTGCGGTGGAACGCGGCGGTGATGGTGCACCGGGCGCAGCGGGCCGAGATCGGTGTCGGCGGGCACATCTCGACGTATGCCGGGGCCGCGACGTTGTATGAGGTCGGGTTTAATCATTTCTTCCGCGGTAAGGACCATGCCTCCGGCGGGGACCAGGTGTTCTTCCAGGGGCACGCGTCGCCGGGGATGTATGCGCGGGCGTTTATGGAGGGCCGGCTTTCGGAGGAGGATTTGGACGGGTTCCGGCAGGAGAAGTCCAAGGAAGGCCATGCGCTGTCCTCGTATCCGCATCCGCGGCTGATGCCGGAGTTCTGGGAGTTCCCGACGGTCTCGATGGGGATCGGGCCGATGAACGCGATCTACCAGGCCCAGTCGAACCGGTACCTGGCGAACCGGGGCATCAAGGACACCTCGGACCAGCAGGTCTGGGCGTTTCTGGGTGACGGGGAAATGGACGAGCCCGAGTCCCGCGGGCTGCTCCAGCTCGCGGCGAACGAGAAGCTCGATAACCTGAACTTCGTGATCAACTGCAACCTCCAGCGCCTGGACGGGCCGGTCCGGGGTAACGGGAAGATCATGCAGGAACTGGAGGCGTTCTTCCGCGGTGCGGGCTGGAACGTGATCAAGGTCGTCTGGGGCCGGGAGTGGGATGACCTGCTGGACCGGGATGCGGACGGGTCGCTGGTGAAGATCATGAACGAGACCGTGGACGGGGATTACCAGACGTACAAGGCCGAGTCGGGTGCGTTCGTGCGGGAGCATTTCTTCGGCCAGTCCCCGCAGACGAAGGAACTCGTCCAGGACCTCTCCGATGATCAGATCTGGAACCTCAAGCGCGGCGGCCATGACTACAACAAGGTCTACGCCGCGTACAAGGCCGCCGTGGAGTTCAAGGGCAAGCCCACCGTCATCCTCGCCCACACGGTCAAGGGCTACGGGCTCGGGACGCACTTCGAGGGCCGCAACGCCACGCACCAGATGAAGAAGCTCACCCTCGCGGACCTGAAGTCCTTCCGGGACCACCTGCGGATCCCGGTCACGGACGACCAGCTCGAAGCGGACCCGTACCGGCCCCCGTACTACCACCCGGGCATGGACGCCCCGGAAATCAAGTACCTGATGGAGCGCCGGGCCGAGCTCGGCGGGTTCGTCCCGGAACGCCGCGCGGCCCACACCGATATCACCCTGCCCGATGAGAAGGCCTACGAGTTCGCGAACCGCGGCTCGGGCAAGCAGATGGCCGCGACGACCATGGCGTTCGTGCGGCTGCTGAAGGACCTGATGCGGGATAAGAACTTCGGGCACCGGATCGTGCCGATCGTCCCGGACGAGTCGAGGACCTTCGGGATGGACGCGTTCTTCCCGACCGCGAAAATCTACAACCCCGACGGGCAGAACTACCTCTCCGTGGACCGGGACCTCGTGTTGGCCTACAAGGAATCCGCCAAGGGCCAGCTGATCCACCCCGGCATCAACGAAGCCGGCGCCGTCGCGGCGTTCACCGCGGCCGGGACCTCCTACGCCACCCACGGCGAACCCCTCATCCCGGTCTACGTGTTCTACTCGATGTTCGGGTTCCAGCGCACCGGGGATTCCTTCTGGGCCGCCGCGGACCAGATGACCCGCGGGTTCATCATCGGCGCGACCGCCGGCCGGACGACCCTGACCGGGGAAGGCCTCCAGCACGCCGACGGCCACTCCCCGATCCTGGCCTCCACCAACCCTGCCGTGCTCACCTACGACCCGGCCTACGGCTACGAAATGGGCGTCATCGTCCGGGACGGCCTGGAACGGATGTACGGGCCCGGCCGGGACAATAACGACCCGTCCCGGAACGTCATGTACTACCTCACGGTCTACAACGAACCCATCAGCCAGCCCGCCGCCCCGGCCGAGCTCGACACCGAAGGGATCATCAAGGGCATCTACCTGCTCAACCCGGCCAAAACCGACGGCCCCCGCACCCAGATCCTCGCCTCCGGCGTGTCCGTCCCCTGGGCCCTGCAGGCCCAGCGGATCCTCGCCGAGGACTGGGGCGTCTCCGCGGACGTCTGGTCCGTGACGTCCTGGACCGAACTGCGCCGGGACGCCATGAACGCCGAGGAAGAAGCCTTCCTCAACCCCGGCCAGGAACCCCGCACCCCGTACGTCACCGAAGCCCTCGCCGGCGCGACCGGACCGATCGTGGCCGTCACCGACTACATGAAAGCCGTCCCCGACCAGATCCGCCAGTACCTCCCGAACGAATTCGCCTCCCTCGGAGCCGACGGCTTCGGTTTCTCCGACACCCGCGCCGCAGCACGCCGCTACTTCAAGAACGACACCCACTCCATCGTGGTCCGCTCCCTGCAAATGCTCGCACGCCGCGGCGAAGTCGACCCCGGCCTCCCGTCCTACGCGATGGACCGGTACAAACTCCTGGACGTCACCGCGGGAACGACAGGAAACGCCGGCGGGGATTCCTGACAAGTTCCGGGCGATGCAGTAGCCGCCTACGCAAGAGCCCGGCCGGGTTATCCCGGCCGGGCTCTTGCGTGGAGGAAGCTAGCGTACGTGGACGTCGTCGCGTCCCGGATACGGCTTGTTCACCTGCCCGGGGCTAATGCTCCCGCCGGTGCGCAGGCGTGTGGCTGTGCAGCCAGCGCGAAAAGCGCCCCGGGGGATTTTCGCGGTCCGCGCGGGGGGAGAAGTCCGGATCCGTGCCGCCGCCGGCAGGAAAATAGAACTCCGACGCCGGCCTGGCCGCGGATTCCGGCCGGGACGGTTCCCGCTCCACTTCAGCTGACATTTTGGCCTCCACGTCTTATTACTTGATTTCATATGATGAAAGTATTTTATTGCTTAGTGAAAATCTTACGGATGCGGTGGTTGTGGGTCAAGGGGTGGCGCGGGCCGTCGTCGGCGCCGGCCGGTCACAAACGGAATTTTCAGATTGTGATGTACGGCACGGAAGATTTCAGCTACCGTTGAAGTACTTCGTGGCGCACGTCACGTGACCTGGGAGCAGCAGGCAGGGTTGTAATGAGCTGACATCTCTACTGATGTCGGCTCATTTTTTATGGGTCGACGGTTTCCGAAATGCGCGGGAAACGCGCACTTAATTTCGTCGTGGAACCTTGATTCCACCGACCGTAAGTTAGGACCTGACCATGAGCAGCAAGATCATCCTGGGTGAGAACCAGTACGGCAAAGCGGAAGTCCGGGTCGTCAAGATCACCCGCGACACAGACCGCCACGAAATCGAAGACTTGAATGTCACTTCCCAGCTGCGGGGGGATTTCGCCGCCGCCCACCTCGAAGGGGACAACTCCCACGTGGTGGCCACCGATACCCAGAAAAACACCGTCTACGCCTTCGCCCGTGAGGGCATCGGATCCCCGGAAGCCTTCCTCCTGCGCCTGGGGGAGCACTTCACCTCCAACTTCGACTGGGTTTCCGGCGGCCGCTGGGAAGCCGAGTCCTACAGCTGGGACCGCATCCAGGCCCACGGCGCCGCCCACGACCACTCGTTCGTCCGCAACGGCCAGGAAGTCCGCACCGCCGTCCTGGTCCGTGACGGTGACACCAACCACCTCATCTCCGGGCTCAATGACCTGACGGTCCTCAAGACCACACAGTCGGGCTTCGTCGGCTACCCCAAGGACAAGTACACGACCCTGCAGGAGACCACGGACCGCATCCTCGCCACAGACGTCGCGGCGCGCTGGCGGTACAAGACCGGAACGGACTTCAGCGGCCTCGATTTCAACAAGAGCTACGAGGACGTCAAGTCACTGCTTCTGGAGGGCTTCACCGAGAACTACTCGCATGCCCTGCAGCAGACCCTCTTCGACATGGGTAAAAAAGTCCTGGAAGCCCATAGCGAGATCGATGAAATCAAGTTCTCCATGCCCAACAAGCACCACTTCCTCGTGGACCTCTCACCCTTCGGCCTCGACAACCCCAACGAGGTCTTCTTCGCCGCCGACCGTCCCTACGGCCTGATCGAGGCCACCGTCCAGCGTGAGGAATCCGCGCCGGCAGCCATCGCATGGTCCGGCATCGCCGGCTTCTGCTAGGCCGGACCCTGCTTCAAGTCCGAAGCCTGGCCCCGCACTCCAGCGGGGCCGGCCCCCGGCCTCCGCTGAAATCTTTTACCCAGTTAGCCAGACACCAGTTAGCCAGACGATGACGTCTGCCATGAACCAAGAAAGTCTGCCATGAACTCCAAGAACTCCAAGGCGGCCGCCGCAGTCAGCGGCACCCGCACGGCGCCGGCCCGCCCCGAAGACGAACGGCTCTCCATTGGAAGCAGCTTCGCCTACGGATTCCAGCACGTCCTGACCATGTACGGCGGCATCATCGCCGTGCCGCTGATCGTGGGGCAGGCAGCCGGACTATCGCCCGCCGACACCGGTATCCTCATTGCCGCCGCGCTCTTTATGGGCGGGCTGGCCACGCTCCTGCAGACCCTGGGTCTGCCGTTCTTCGGGTCCCAGCTCCCGCTCGTGCAGGGCGTATCCTTTGCCAGCGTGGCCACCATGGTGGCCATTGTCACCGGTGGCGGCGGCCTGCCGTCGGTCTTCGGTGCCGTCATCGCCTCGGCCGCCATCGGCCTGCTGATCGCCCCGGTCTTCTCCAAAATCGTTCGGTTCTTCCCGCCGGTGGTGACGGGCACCGTGATCACCACCATCGGCCTGACGCTGATGCCCGTCGCCGCCAACTGGGCCATGGGCGGCAACCGGAAAGCGGAGGATTACGGCAGCATGGCCAACATCGGCCTCGCCGCCGTGACCCTGGCCGCAGTCCTGATCCTGAGCAAGGTCGGGAGCGCCACCATCTCCCGGCTGTCCATCCTGCTGGCAATCGTGATCGGCACGATCGTCGCCGTGGTCACCGGCATGGCCAATTTCTCCAAGGTGGGCGACGGCCCGATCGCCGCCTTCCCGACGCCGTTCCACTTCGGTGCACCGACCTTCGAAATCGCGGCAATCATCTCCATGGTCATTGTGGTCCTGGTGATCCTGACGGAGACCATGGCGGACATCCTGGCCGTCGGCGAAATCGTCGGCACCAAAACCGATTCCAAGCGTATCGCCGCAGGCCTCCGCGCCGACATGGTCTCCAGCATGTTTGCGCCGGTGTTCGGCTCCTTCACGCAGAGCGCGTTCGCCCAGAACGTGGGCCTGGTGGCCGTCACCAAGATCAAGAGCCGCTACGTGGTCGCCGCCGGCGGCGTCATCCTGGTCCTGCTCGGTCTGCTGCCGGTCATGGGGCGCGTCGTTGCTGCCGTTCCCACCGCCGTCCTGGGCGGCGCCGGAATCGTCCTGTTCGGCACGGTTGCCGCCAGCGGCATCCGGACCCTGGCCAAGGTCGAATACCGCAACAACATGAACCTGATTATCGTGGCTACTTCCATCGGTTTCGGCATGATCCCGATCGCCGCACCGGCCTTCTACGACCAGTTCCCCAACTGGTTTTACACGATCTTCCACTCCGGCATCAGCTCGGCCGCGATCATGGCCATCTCGCTGAACCTGCTCTTCAACCACCTCAAGGCAGGAAACTCGGAGAACCAGTCGGTGTTTGTGGCCGGTACCGGCAGGGTCATCCGCGAGGAGGACCTGAAGTGCCTGGCGGATGGCGACCATTTTGAAAACGGCAAACTGATCGACTGCGACGGCAAGGAAGTCCCCGTCGCAGCATCGGACAAGCAGGCCGAGCACTGACCCGTCTCTGGCAAAAACTCCTTCTGCCGAAGCAGGCGTTGAGGCCCATGTCTCCTAGGAATATGGGCCTCAGCGCCTATGCCGGTAAACCTTGTTCGGTGGTGCCCGAGCCGTGATTGCGTTCATCGGAGATTGTCACTGCCGCCCCGACTGAAAGACGTGAGAATGAACCGGCATCACCTGGAAGCAGCGACAAGCGATGAAACCCGGGTAAGGGCTCCGTGCACCGGGGCCGATGCCCGCCGCTGCAGTCCCGAACCAGCCCGAACTGTGCCAGACCCTCAGCCTGTTTCGGGCTACAGCCCCGAATCCGTGAAGACAGCTGAGCCGAAATCATTCCGACAGCCAAGACGGCGGAAGAAGCGCTTTCACATCGGCGAGCACGTCACCTTCAACACTGATGGCGTCGAGGGGACCGGAACCATAGACGCGGTGATGCCAGATAATTCCGTTCTGTGGATCTGGACCGACGGTGGTCTGGGCCGAAGGATGCTCTACCTCGAATCAGGAACCACGGTGCAGTCAAGCGGGTCGGCGCCCGAAGCGACCCCACCGGCAGGATCTGACGTGTGGGACTCCGGCAGCAGTCCCAGACGGCAATGACTCACCGCCCTACGGACTGCAACTTATTCCGCCACTTCTCCGCGAACCGTAGCCGCGACGGAACCGTAGCTGCGGGGGGAGCGGGCTCGGTTGTTAGCTGTGGTTCAGCTCCTCCGAGATGGCCCGGGCCGCTTCGCGCAGCAGCGGCACGGCACGCTCGGCGAAGGACTGGTCCACACGCGATACCGGACCGGAGACGGAGATCGCCGCCGGAGTGGGCGAGTCGGGGATGGCCATGGCGAAGCAGCGGACACCGATCTCCTGCTCTTCCTCATCAATGGAGTAGCCGCGCTCCCGGATCAGCTTCAGTTCTACGAAGCAGGGAATCGACGTCGCCAATGCTTTTCTGGGTGGCGACCGGCATCCCGACGCGGTGGACAATTCCGCTGACGGTCTCATCGTCCAGCTGCGCCAGGATGGCCTTGCCCACCCCGGTGGAATGGGTGTGGGCGCGCCGGCCGACCTCGGTAAACATGCGCATGGAATGCAGCGAGGGAACCTGCGCGACGTAGATGACCATGTCCGAATCCAGCACGGCCATATTGGCAGTCTCGCCGAGCCGGTCCACCAGGGACTTGAGCTGCGGCCGCGCCAGTGCACCGAGCTGCTGGTTGGCTGCCTCGCCCAGCCGGATCAGCCGCGGGCCCAGCGCATAGCGGCGGTTGGGCAGCTGGCGGATATAGCCGAGCGTGACCAGCGTGCGCAGCAACCGGTGGATGGTCGGCAACGGGAGGTCCGTCGAGGAAGACAGTTCGCTAAGGGTGACATCGCCGCCGGCGTCGGTGATCAATTCCAAGAGTTCAAAGACGCGCTCAACAGACTGCACGCCTCCGGAGGCTTTTTCGGCCATGTCAGTGGTCTCCTGCGGGTTCGTTCCGGCAAGTTAAATCCACATCGTGAAAATAATTGCTTGGAATCCCAAGATACAGGACTGCCAGTGGCCGATCCAAGCATCGTCGGGGTTGTGTTTCCACAAAGTAGATAATAATATCCATAATACGAAAGTTTTTAGGTCAGCCCGGTATCGGGCCCAACAGGAGGACATTCAATGGCGAACCCGAGCCCCGGAAACTCAATCACCCTGCGCGTCGAGGCGCCGTCAAGCTTCAGCGCCACCAGCGAACTCGCTGCCGCCGTCGGCGCCGCCGGCGCCGCCATCACCGCGCTGGACGTCACCGAGTCCCACCACGAGACCCTCGTAGTCGACGTCACGTGCAACACCACGGACGACGACCACGCCACCCGTGTGAAGGATGCCCTCAACGCCCTCGACGGCGTGACCGTCCGGAACGTCTCGGACCGCACCTTCCTGATGCACCTGGGCGGCAAGCTCGAGGTTGTGCCCAAGGTGGCACTGCGCAACCGGGACGACCTCTCCCGCGCCTACACCCCGGGCGTCGCACGCGTATGCCTCGCGATCGCCGAAAACCCCGACGCCGTCCGCAACCTGACCGTCAAACGCAACACGATCGCCGTCGTCACGGACGGCTCGGCTGTCCTGGGCCTGGGGAACATCGGCCCGGCCGCGGCCCTGCCCGTGATGGAAGGCAAAGCCGCACTGTTCAAGCAGTTCGCCAACGTGGACGCCTGGCCGGTCTGCCTGGACACCCAGGACACCGAGGAAATCATCATGATCGTCAAGGCCCTGGCGCCGGTCTACGGCGGCGTCAACCTTGAGGACATTGCCGCACCGCGCTGCTTCGAAATCGAGAACCGGCTCCGGGAGGAACTGGATATCCCCGTCTTCCACGACGACCAGCACGGCACCGCGATCGTCACCCTCGCCGCCCTGGTCAACGCCCTGCGGGTGGTGGACAAAAAGCTCGCCGAGGTCAGGATCGTCGTCTCCGGCGTGGGCGCGGCGGGCAGCGCGATCATCCAGCTGCTCAAAGCCCAGGGCGCGCAGCACATCGTGGCCGCCGGCCGCTCCGGCGCCATCCACGCCGGCGAGCAATACAGCGACGAGCACCGCAGCTGGATCGCCGCGAACACCAATGAGGACGGCTTCTCCGGCACCCTGCACGAGGCCCTGGCCGGCGCGGACGTGTTCATCGGCGTCAGCGCGCCCAACGTGATCGGCGAAGAGCAGGTTGCTTCGATGGCCGACGACGCCATCGTGTTCGCCATGGCGAACCCGACGCCGGAAATCGACCCGGCAATCGCCTCCAGGCACGCCGCCGTCGTGGCCACCGGCCGCAGCGACTTTCCCAACCAGATCAACAACGTCCTGGCCTTCCCGGGCTTCTTCCGCGGGCTCCTGGACGCGGGAGCCTCGGACATCACGCCGGAAATGCTCGTCGCCGCCGCGGAGGCAATCGCCAACCGGGTGGCTGACGACGAGCTCAATGCCAGCTACATTATCCCCAGCGTCTTCGATCCCCACGTGGCAGCCGACGTGGCGTCCGCGGTCGCCCAGGCAGCCCACGCAGCCCGCGCCACCGCCTGATTCACCGCCAGATTCGAAGCCAAAGGAAAGGACCAGCAATGGCCATCACTGTCACAGACCCCCGGCCGACCGATCGGGCGGAGGAAATCCTCACCACCGAGGCCCTGGCATTCGTGGAGGAACTCCACCACCGCTTCGCCGGCACCCGCCGCGAACTCCTCGAAGCCCGCGGCGCCAAGCGCCAGCGTGTCGCCGAGACCGGCAAGCTGGACTTCCTCCCGGAAACACAGGACGTGCGCGACGGCGACTGGCAGGTCGCGCCGGCACCGGCAGCCCTGCAGGACCGGCGCGTCGAAATGACCGGCCCCGCGACACCCGCCAAGATGGCCATCAACGCCCTGAACTCCGGCGCCAAGGTATGGCTGGCGGACCTGGAGGATGCCAGCACCCCCACCTGGGCCAACGTCATCGACGCAATCCTGAATCTCCGTGATGCCGCCCGGGGAACGCTGAGCTACACCTCCCCGGAAGGCAAGGAGTACACCCTCCGGACCGACGCGCCGCTCGCCGTTGTGGTGGCCCGTCCGCGTGGCTGGCACATGCCCGAGAAACACCTGCAGATCGACGGCGAACCCGCCGTGGGCGCCCTCGTGGACTTCGGGCTGCACTTCTTCCATGTCGCCAAGCAGCTGATCAGCAACGGACAGGGCCCGTACTACTACCTGCCCAAGATGGAGAGCCACCTCGAGGCCCGGCTCTGGAACGAGGTCTTCGTCTTCGCCCAGGACCGCCTCGGCATTCCGCAGGGCACCATCCGCGCCACGGTGCTGATCGAGACCATTCCTGCGGCGTTCGAGATGGACGAAATCCTGTATGAGCTGCGCGATCACGCCTCAGGGCTGAACGCCGGCCGCTGGGATTACCTTTTCAGCATCATCAAGTATTTCCGCGACGCCGGCGAGGAGTTCGTCCTGCCGGACCGCGCCTCGGTGGCCATGACCGCACCGTTCATGCGCGCCTACACCGAGCTGCTGGTCAAGACCTGCCACCACCGCGGCGCTTTCGCCATGGGCGGCATGGCCGCTGTCATCCCGAACCGCCGGCACCCTGAGGTGACGGAAGCAGCCTTTGCCAAGGTCCGTGCGGACAAGACGCGAGAGGCCAACGACGGCTTCGACGGTTCCTGGGTGGCCCACCCGGACCTGGTCCCGACGTGCCGGGAAGTGTTCGACTCCGTCCTGGGCAACCGCCCCAACCAGCTGGACAAGCAGCGCCCCGACGTTTCGGTCACCGCCGGGCAGCTCCTGGACGTCGCCTCGGCGGACGGCCAGGTCACGGAAGCCGGCCTGCGGCTGAACCTGTACGTCGCCGTCGCCTACACCGCCGTCTGGCTCTCCGGAAACGGAGCGGTGGCCATCCACAACCTGATGGAGGACGCCGCCACCGCCGAGATCTCCCGCTCGCAGGTCTGGCAGCAGATCCGCAACAAGTCCGTCCTGGCTGACACCGGAAACACCGTCACCCGCGAACTGGTGGAGCGCATCCTGGGCGAGGAAACCGAGCGGCTCCGGGCCGAGTTCGGCGACGAAGCCTTCCGCCGCTACTACCAGCCCGCCAGCACACTGATCGCGGACATCTGCCTCTCCGAGGACTACACGGACTTCCTCACCACGCCCGCGTACGAACTGGTCGGCTGACGGGTGGGCGTTCATACTTCCCTGAGTGCCCGGGACCTGGCCGAGATTGAATCGCAGCTGGCGGCGACCGACCGGCTGCTGGAGCAGAACTACCCGGGCGACGACGGCTCCCGCCAGCCGGTGCACACCGTCTATGTCCCCGCGGACCGGTTCACGCCGTCGCTCGCGGCCGACTGGGGCGCCCAGGCGCAGGCCGCGGCGGACGCCCGCGGCGGACTCGCCCGCCTCGGCGAACTGCTGGGCCAGGAGCCCGACCTGGCCCGATCCGTGGCGTCCCGGGTGTCAGCCAAGCTGGCCACCGAGCCGATCGAGGACCTGCGGCTGGACTTCGAGGACGGCTACGGGGACCGGGGCGACGACGCCGAGGACTCCGCCGCCGTCGCCGCGGCCTCGGCCGTGGCAGCCGCGGTTGCTGCAGGCACGGCCCCGCCGTTCATCGGCATCCGCTTCAAATGCTTCGAAGCCGCCACCCGGAACCGCGGACTGCGCACCCTGGATCTTTTTGTCGCGACACTGGCCGCCGCCGGCGAGCTCCCGGAGGGCCTGATCCTGACCCTGCCCAAGGTCACCACGGTGGCCCAGGTGCAGGCCATGGACTATGCAGTCTCACGGCTGGAGGAGATCCACTCACTGCCGCACGGCCGGCTCAGGTTCGAGGTCCAGGTGGAAACACCCCAACTCATCCTCGGCGCCGAGGGCACCTCTCCGGTGGCGCAGCTGCCGCACGTCGTCCCGGGCCGGATCAGCGGACTGCACTACGGAACCTACGACTATTCCGCCTCCCTGCAGATCTCCGCCGAGTACCAGTCCATGGAACACCCCGTGGCCGACTTCGCCAAGGAAGTCATGCAGCTGGCCGTCGCCGGCACGGGCATCCGCCTTTCCGACGGGTCCACCAACATCATCCCGGTCGGCGACGGCATGGAAAACGCCTGGTCGATCCATGGGAGGCTCGTGCGCCGCTCGCTGGAACGCGGCTACTACCAGGGCTGGGACCTGCACCCGGCCCAGCTGCCCAGCCGCTTCGCCGCCACATACGCGTTCTACCGGCAAGGCCTTCCCGCCGCCGCCGCCCGCCTGCGCAACTATGTGGAGAAGACCGAAGGCGGCGTCATGGACGAACCTGCCACCGCCCGGGCCCTGGCAGCCTTCGTGCTGCGCGGCGTCCAGTGCGGCGCCGTCGGCTCCGACGAAGTCCAGGCCCTTGCCGGCGTCGGCATCCCGCAGCTGACCGCACTGGCCCACCCTCGGCTGGCCACCATCTCCCACGCATAAGTAAGGATTCATCTGATGGGAAAGTACTACACTCCCCAAGGCGGCCTGCCGCCGCAGACCCACCTCACCACCGAGCGCGCCATCGTCACGGAAGCCTATACGGTCATCCCCAGGGGCGTCATGACGGACATCGTGACCAGCACCCTGCCGGGATTCTCCAACACCCGCTCCTGGATCCTGGCCCGCCCCATCTCCGGGTTCGCCACCACGTTCTCCCAGCTCATCGTCGAAATCGGCCCGGGCGGCGGCGCACCCAAGGCTGAATTCGAGGCCGGCGTCGAGGGCGTCATCTTCGTCACCAAGGGCAAGGTCAACCTGACCCTGGACGGTGAACTGCACCAGCTGGAGGAAGGCGGCTACGCCTACCTGGCCGCCGGCGCCACCTGGGGCCTGGAAAACGTCTCCGACGACATCGTCTCCTTCCAGTGGATCCGCAAGGCCTACGAGCGGCTTGAGGGATATGAGGCGAAATCGTTCGTCACCAGTGATGCCGAGGTGGAACCCACCGCGATGCCGGATACCGACGGCGCCTGGAAGACCACCCGCTTCACGGATTCCAGCGACCTGGCCCACGACATGCAGGTGAACATTGTGACGTTCCAGCCGGGCGGGGTGATCCCGTTCCCGGAGACCCACGTCATGGAGCACGGCCTGTACGTCCTTGAAGGAAAGGCCATGTACCTGCTCAACAACGACTGGGTTGAGGTCGAGGCCGGAGACTTCATGTGGCTGCGCGCCTTCTGCCCGCAAGCGTGCTACGCCGGAGGCCCGGGCCAGTTCCGCTACCTGCTGTACAAGGACATGAACCGGCAGATCCGCCTGACCTGAGGCCCGCCGCCCACCCGCTACACACCCCACCCCGGTCTATCAGGCCGGGGTGGGGTGCTTTAACACCCGCCTTGCTCCTCCCGGGGTTGACGCCGCCGCCCCACCAGCCCTAAACTTTTCATATAGCAATATAAAGATTCCACAGAGTGGAATCTTGGAAATGCGAAAGCTACCGGTCTTTGCCGGTTCAGAGGCGCTAAGGACGAATCCAATGACGTATACCGTGAACTGCTCCATCCTGCTGACGGAACTGCCGCTCCTGGAGCGCCCCGCCGCGGCCAAGGCAGCCGGCTTTGACGCCGTCGAATTCTGGTGGCCGTTCGAGACCTCCGTCCCCTCGGACGCGGAGGTTTCGAAGTTTGAACAGGCCATCACCGATGCCGGCGTCCAGCTCTCCGGGCTCAACTTCAATGCCGGCAACATGCCGGGCGGGGACCGCGGCCTGGTTTCCTGGCCCGCCCGCTCGGCCGAATTCCTCGACAACATCGACGTCGTCGCCGGCATCGGCGAACGACTCGGCTGCAAAGCTTTCAACGCCCTGTACGGCAACCGGATCGAGGGGGAGTCCGCGGAGAAGCAGGACGCCGTCGGCGCCGAAAACCTCGCGACCGCCGCCGCCGGCGTCGCCCGGATCGGTGGCACCGTCCTCCTGGAACCGGTCAGCGGAGCACCGCGGTACCCGCTGCTCACCGCCGCCCACGCCCTGGACGTCATCACCCGGGTCAAAAACGAATCCGGCGCGGAGAACATCAAGCTCCTCGCCGACTTCTACCACCTGGCTGTCAACGGCGACGACGTCGCCGCCGTGATCGAACACCACGCCAAAGACTTCGGCCACATCCAGATTGCCGACAACCCCGGCCGCGGAGCCCCCGGAACCGGGACCCTCCCGCTCGGCGAATGGATCGCCCGCAGCCGCGAACTCGGCTACGCCGGCTACATCGGCCTCGAATACAAAGAACCGGCCGGCACCGCCTTCAACTGGGCCATCCGCGAGCACGCCTCGCGCTAGAGAGCCCCGCTCTAGCGCCCCGCGTTCTAGAGTGCCGCCGCCCGCACAAACTTCAGCAAAGGAACCAGCATGAGCAACGTAACTGTCATCGGACTCGGAATCATGGGCCTGCCCATGGCCATCAACCTCATCAAGGCCGGCCACAGCGTCACCGGCTTCAACCGCAGCCAGGACAAAATCGACGCGCTCGTCGCCGAGGGCGGGCACGGCGCCTCAAGCATCGCCGACGCCGTCAAGGACGCCGACGTCGTTATCACGATGGTGCCGGACTCCCCGGACGTCGAAGGCGTTGTCTCCGGACCCGAGGGCCTGTTCGCCAACGCCAGGCAGGGCACACTGTGGATCGACGCCAGCAGCATCCGCCCGGACGTCGCCAAGCGGCTCGCGGACGAAGCCAAGGCAGCCGGCATCCGCGCCCTGGACGCCCCGGTCTCCGGCGGAGAGCAGGGCGCCATCACGGCCGCGCTGTCCATCATGGTGGGTGGCGAAGCAGCCGACTTCGAAGCGGCACAGGATGTTCTGGACGCGGTCGGCAAAACCATCGTCCACGTCGGCCCGGCCGGATCCGGCCAGACCGTCAAGGCCGCCAACCAGCTGATCGTCGCGGTCAACATCCAGGTCCTGGGCGAAGCCGTCGCCTTCCTCGAGGCCTATGGCGTGGACACCGATGCGGCGCTCAAGGTCCTCGGCGGGGGCCTGGCCGGCTCGAAGGTCCTGGACCAGAAGGGCCAGAAGATGCTCGACCGCGACTTCACGCCCGGGTTCCGCCTCGCCCTCCACCACAAGGACATGGGCATCGTCACCTCGGCCGCCCGCGAAGCCAACGTCTCACTGCCGCTCGGTGCCCTCGCCGCCCAGCTTGTCGCCGCCACCGTCAACCAGGGCGACGGCGGCCTCGACCACTCCGGACTGTTCAAGCAGACCCTCCAGCTCAGCGGCCGCCAGTAACACTGCGGCACACCGTCCGCACCAGCACACCCAACAGACTTCCAAGGAGAACACCATGACGAAGATGCGCACCGTAGACGCAGCCGTCGCCATCCTGGCAAAGGAGGGCGCCATCGAGGCGTTCGGCCTGCCAGGTGCGGCCATCAACCCCTTTTATTCGGCGATGCGGGAGCACGGCGGCATCCGCCACACCCTCGCCCGGCACGTCGAAGGCGCCTCCCACATGGCCGACGGGTACTCCCGCGCCAAGGACGGCAACATCGGCATCTGCATCGGCACCTCCGGCCCCGCCGGCACCGACATGATCACCGGACTCTACGCGGCCTGGGCTGACTCCATCCCCATGCTGTGCATCACCGGGCAGGCCCCCGTCGCCAAGCTGCACAAGGAAGACTTCCAGGCCGTGGACATCGAATCCATCGCCAAGCCGGTCACCAAGATGGCCATGACGGTCCTCGAACCCGGCCAGATCCCGGGCGCCTTCCAGAAAGCATTCCAGCTCATGCGCTCCGGCCGCCCCGGCCCGGTCCTGCTGGACCTGCCGTTCGACGTGCAGATGGCCGAGATCGAATTCGACATTGACACCTACGAACCGCTCCCGGTGGAGAAGCCCAAGGCCAGCCGCAAGCAGCTGGACAAGGCGCTGGACATGCTCACCGCAGCCCGGCACCCGCTGATCGTCGCCGGCGGCGGCGTGATCAACGCCTCCGCCTCGGCGCAGCTCGTTGAACTGGCCGAGCTGCTCAACATCCCGGTCATCCCCACCCTGATGGGCTGGGGCTCCATCCCGGACGACCACCGGCTGATGGCCGGCATGGTAGGCCTGCAGACCTCGCACCGCTACGGCAACGAGACCATGCTGGCCTCCGACTTCGTGATCGGCATCGGCAACCGCTGGGCCAACCGCCACACCGGCGGATTGGACACCTACACGTCCGGCCGAAAGTTTGTGCACATCGACATCGAGCCGACCCAGATCGGCCGCGTCTTCTCCCCGGACCTGGGCATCGCCTCCGACGCCGGCGCGGCCCTGGACGGACTCCTGGAGCTCGCCCGGGAACGCAAGGCCGCCGGCACCTTGCCGGACTACAGTGCCTGGGTCGATGAGTGCATCAAGCGCAAGGGCTCCCTGCAGCGCAAGACGCACTTTGAGAACGTCCCGATCAAGCCGCAGCGTGTCTACGAGGAAATGAACAAGTCCTTCGGCAAGGACACCACCTACGTGACCACGATCGGTCTCTCGCAGATCGCCGGGGCCCAGATGCTCCACGTCTTCGGCCCCCGCCAGTGGATCAACGCCGGCCAGGCCGGCCCGCTCGGCTGGACCGGCCCCGCCGCGCTCGGCGTGGTCCGCGGCAAGCCGGACCAGACCGTCGTCGCCCTGTCCGGCGACTACGACTTCCAGTTCATGATCGAGGAACTCGCCGTCGGTGCACAGTTCAACCTCCCCTACATCCACGTCGTAGTGAACAACTCCTACCTGGGCCTGATCCGCCAGTCCCAGCGGGGCTTCAAGATGGAACAGAACGTGTCCCTGGCCTTCGAGAACATCAACTCGCCCGAGACCAACGGCTACGGCGTGGACCACCTGAAGGTCGCGGAAGGGCTGGGCTGCAAGGCCATCCGGGTGGAGGACCCCAGCGACCTGCCCGCTGCCTTCGACAAAGCCAAGGCGCTCATGAGCGAGTTCAACGTCCCCGTGGTGGTGGAAGTGATCCTGGAAAAGATCACCAACATCTCCATGGGCACCGAGATCAACGCGGTCAACGAGTTCGAGGACCTCGCCGCACGCGGCGAGGACGCGCCGACGGCCATCCTCGCCCTGCTGGACTGATACCAGCCACCTCCCGCGCGCCGACCCGGCACGCCCGATCCATTGAAAGGAAACCCCCGGCATGCGAGTGGTCATAGCACCGGACAAGTTCAAGGGCTCACTATCGGCCCCTGAGATCGTCACCCGCCTCACCACGGGCCTCCACCGCGCTGAACCGCCCGCCGGGCAGGTCCTGGAAGTGGACGGTATTCCCGTGGCCGACGGCGGCGAGGGCACCCTCGACGCCGCCGTCGGCTCCGGCTTCACCCGACGCAGCGCCGTCGTCAGCGGCCCCACGGGCGAACCTGTCCGGGCCGACTTCGCCGTCCGGGGCCGCGAGGCGGTCATCGAAATGGCCGCGGCCTCGGGACTGGCTGCGCTGCCCGGCGGCATGAAAAACGCACTCGGATCAACCTCCCTGGGCACCGGGGAACTGATCCGGGCCGCGCTGGACGCCGGCTGCCGGAAGATCATCCTCGGCGTCGGCGGAAGCGCCAACACCGACGGCGGAGCCGGAGTACTGCAGGGCCTCGGGGCGCGCTTCATCGATGCGGACGGAAACGAACTTCCGGCCGGCGGGGCCGCCCTGGCCCGGCTGAAATGGATCGACTTCTCCGACTTTGATCCGCGGCTGGAGGACACCCGATTCGTGCTGGCAAGCGACGTCGACAATCCGCTGCTTGGTCCGACAGGCGCTGCGGCGGTGTTCGGCCCGCAGAAAGGGGCCTCCGCCGCGGACGTCCTTACACTCGACGCCGCACTGGCACACTACGTGGACGTCCTTGGCGAGGAATTGGGCACCCGGGCACTGAAGGCCGCGGACGCCCCGGGCGCCGGGGCAGCCGGCGGCGTCGGCTATGCCGCAATCGCGGTCCTGGCCGCCTCCCGCCGGCCCGGGATCGACGTCGTCCTGGAATTCACCGCACTCGCGGACCGCCTGGCCGGTGCCGACCTCGTCATCACCGGCGAAGGCAGCCTCGACGAACAAAGCCTGCTGGGCAAAACCCCCATGGGAGTGGCGCGGGCGGCAGCACTGGCTGGCGTCCCGGTTGTCGCCGTCTGCGGCCGCACCACACTGACGCCCGGCCAGTTGCGTGACGCCGGATTTCAGTCCACATTTGCGTTGACGGATATTGAAGACAACGTGGAGACGTGCATGACGGAGGCCGGCCGGCTCCTTGAACAACTCGGCACGATCATCGGCGGCCGGCTCGGCCCCGATTCGCCCTGGATCCACCCCGTAGAAACCACATCCTCGAAGGAGTACCTCAGTGCCTGAAGAACGCTATGACTTGGTGGTTCGTGGTCGGCGGGTGTTGACGACGGCCGGGATCGCGGCGCGTGAGGTCGGGATCCGGGGCGGGCGGATTGTGGCGATCGAGCCGCTCGGGAATGCCCTGGCCGGGGCGGAGGTCCTTGACCTTGCCGAGGACGAGACGATGATCCCGGGCCTGGTCGATACCCATGTCCACGTCAACGAACCGGGCCGGACCGAGTGGGAAGGGTTCGCGTCCGCGACCCGGGCCGCCGCGGCCGGCGGGGTGACGACGATCATCGACATGCCGCTGAACTCGATCCCGCCGACCACCACGGTCGCGAACCTGAAACTCAAGCGCGAGGTCGCCGCGGACCAGGTATTCGTGGACGTCGGGTTCTGGGGCGGGGCGGTCCCGGGGAACCTCGCGGACCTGCGGCCCCTCCACGACGAGGGCGTCTTCGGATTCAAGTGCTTCCTGCTGCACTCCGGGGTGGATGAATTCCCGCACCTGGAGGCCGAGGAGATGGAAAAGGACATGGCCGAGCTGAAGTCCTTCGACTCGCTCATGATCGTCCACGCCGAGGACTCCCACGCGATCGACCGCGCCCCGCACCCCGGCGGGGACCACTACGCGAAATTCCTGGCCTCCCGCCCGCGCGGGGCCGAGAACAAAGCCATCGCCGAAGTCATCGAACGCGCCCGCTGGACCGGGGCCAGGGCCCACATCCTGCACCTGTCCTCCTCGGACGCGCTGCCGATGATCGCCTCGGCCAAACGCGACGGCGTGCACCTGACGGTGGAGACCTGCCCGCACTACCTGACCCTGATGGCCGAGGAAATCCCCGACGGCGCCACCGCCTACAAATGCTGCCCGCCGATCCGCGAAGCCGCGAACCGGGAACTGCTCTGGCAAGGACTCCAGGACGGCACCATCGACTGCATCGTCTCGGACCACTCACCCTCGACCCTGGATCTGAAAGACCTCGAGAACGGCGACTTCGCCGTCGCCTGGGGCGGGGTGTCCTCCCTCCAGCTCGGCCTGTCCCTGATCTGGACCGAAGCCCGCCACCGCGGCATCCCCCTGGAACAAGTCATCTCCTGGATGGCCGCCAAACCCGCCGCACTCGCCCGCCTGACCACCAAAGGCCAGCTCGCCCTCGGCTACGACGCGGACTTCGCGATCTTCGCCCCCGACGAGGCCTACGTCGTGGACGTGACCAAACTCCAGCACAAAAACCCCATCACCCCCTACGACGGCAAAGCCCTCTCCGGGGTCGTGCGCAAAACCTACCTCCGCGGCCAACCCATCAACCACCACACCCCCCACGGCACCCTCCTGCGCCGCGGCGGCATCTAACCCCCCAACCGCCATGGCCGTCCACGTCCACGCCCCGCGACTCACGGAACGGCGCGCACAGGGTTCCAGTCCGATGGTGCGCCGCCGGGGCCCGGAACTTGTGCCCCGGGGCGTGGCTGTCTGGGTCGAAGCCGACGGCACGGACCAGGCAGCCCTGGCCCACGCCGCGCAACTGGTACTGGCGCGCGTGCAAAGAATTGCTCCGGAGGCGGAAGTCCATCTGTGGCCTGCCTCCGGAGCAGCCCAACCCGACCCCGCCGCGGCGACCGATGAACCCGGCAGTGAAGCAGCCGCCCCCGGCGCTCCGTCCGGGCCCGGCCCCCGCCGGGTGGCCGTGGACCTCGCCACCGAATCAGTGCTGGTGGACGAACGGCCGGTTGCACTGACCGTCGTCGAGTTCACGGTCCTGCGATACCTCGTGGAGAACTGCTCGCGGCCGATCACCCGCTGGGAACTTCAGCGGTTCCTGGAGTCGCTGGACTTCCCGGGGTGTGCCCCCCGTTCCATCGACGTGTACGTGGCCCGCGTGCGGCGGAAGCTGGGCGGGGCGCGGTACACCATCGCCACCATCCGCGGCGGCGGCTACCAGTTCATCCCCGGGCCCTACGCGACGGTGCGCGGACCGGCCGACTACTCCATCTGATCTCCCTCTGATCCGCCACTGGCGGAGAGCCCCATTTCCCGACCGCTAAGGAACCTCATGGACCTGACCACGCAAAACCACATCGCCGCGGTGAAGCTTCAGCCCGGCACGCCGGCCCCGGACTTCACCCTGCCCGACGCCGGCGGTACCCCGGTGTCCCTGGCGGATTACCGCGGCAGGAACGTCATTGTGTACTTCTACCCGAAGGCCGCGACGCCCGGCTGCACCACTGAGGCCTGCGATTTCCGCGACAGCCTCGCGTCCCTGCAAAGCGCCGGCTACGAGGTCCTCGGCATTTCCCCCGACGGCGCCGCGGAGCTGGCCGCCTTCACCGGCGACTTCGCCCTGACCTTCCCGCTGCTGGCCGACGAGGACCACGCCGTCGCCCTCGCCTACGGCGCATGGGGCGAGAAGCTGGTCAACGGCGAAGTCACGGAGGGCCTTGTCCGGTCCACCGTCGTCGTGGACCCGGCCGGAAACGTCTCCCTCGCGCAGTACCAGGTCACTGCCGCAGGCCACGTGGCGGAACTCAAAGCCGCCCTGGGCCTCTGACTCCCTGCCCCAACCAACGCGGGGTCACTTCTCGCCCATTCCACAAGGAAAAATGGGCGAGAAGTGACCCCGCGTTGCTGTTGGATTCCTAGGCGCGGTGCGGGGAGCCCAGTTCCACCGGCTCCTCGTCGGTCAGATAGGCGGCCTCGGAGTGCGCGGCGATGTCGATGCCGCGGAGCTCATCGGCTTCATGGATGCGCAGGCCCATGGCGACATCAAGAACCTTGGCGAGCACCCAGGTGACGCCGAATGAGTAGGCGAGCACCGCGACGGTAGCCACGGTCTGGATGCCGAGCAGTCCGAAGCCGCCGCCGTAGAACAGGCCGTTGACGCCGTTGGGCGCATCAGCGGTGGCGAAGAGCCCGATCAGCAGGGTGCCGATGATGCCGCCGACGAGGTGGACGGCCACAACGTCGAGGGAGTCGTCGTAGCCGAGGCGGAACTTCAGCTCGACGGACAGCGAGCAGACCGCCGCCGCGATGGCGCCGATCGCAATGGCGCCCAGCGGGCTGACGGCGCCGCAGGCGGGCGTGATGGCGACGAGCGCGGAGATGATGCCGGAGGCTGCTCCCATGCTGCTGGCGCTGCCAAGCCTGATTCGTTCCACCAGCGCCCAGGCCAGCAGGCCGGCCGCGCCGGCGAGGGCGGTGTTGAGGAACACCACGGAGGCGGAGTGCCCGGCGGCGAGGGCGGAACCGGCATTAAAGCCGAACCAGCCGGTCCACAGCAGGCCGGCGCCGACGAGGACAAGCGGGCGGCTGTGCGGCTTCGCGTGTTCGCTCTTGGGCCAGCCCGCGCTGCGGCCCAGGACCAGCGCCAGGGCCAGGGCGGCAACCCCGGCGTTCATGTGCACGGCCGTTCCGCCCGCGAAGTCGATCGCCTCGAGGCCGTTGACGATCCAGCCGCCGGTCACGGCTCCGTCCTCCGAGCTGAAGGCAAAGACCCAGTGGGCAACGGGAAAGTAGACCAGGGCCGCCCACAGGCCGGCAAAGGTCATCCAGGCGCCGAACTTCATCCGGCCCGCCGCGGCGCCGGCGATGATCGCCGTCGTGATCCCCGCGAAGAAGAGCTGGAAGACCGCAAAGAGCGCGGCCGGAATCGGCGCCTCCGGATCTTCGCTCAGGAGCTGGCCCAGGCCGAGGTATTCGGTGACGTCGCCAATGAGCCCGGCACCGCCGACCGAGTTACCAAAGACCAGGGAGTAGCCGAAGGCAGCCCACAGCACGGCCACGACGCTCGCGGCGCCAAAACACATCATCATCATGTTCAGGATCCGGCGGGAACCCACCATTCCTCCGTAGAAGAGGGCAAGACCCGGGATCATCATGCAGACCAGCGCACTGGCAGCAAGAATCCAGGCAACATCTCCAGAATTCATGGAGTCTCCAATCAATAGCGAAAGGCTTTCAAACCGGCGCGGATGCACCTGGTGCGTCGAGTCGCACCATGAAACAAGGATTCCCCAGAGTGAACGCTTGTGGGTTTCGGGGGCGTTAACTCGAGGTTCCGATCGACTGCCGTGATCGTCATCTGGATTTAACAAAGCAGGAGCACGCCTGAAACAACGTTTTGACTACTGTGGTTCAACAGCGTTTCCCAGCAGGTAACGAACCCCTAGGACAGGACACCTCCGATGACCAGTGTCGCAACGACCGAGCTAACACCCGGGCAATCGGCTCCGGTGGACGCCGGCAGCTTTTCCCTCGCGGAGATCGCCAGGGCGCATGACGTTCAATTCCTTCTCGCCACGTTCGTGGACATGACCGGTAAACCCTGCGCGAAGCTGGTGCCGGTCGAAGCCGCCGACGAACTTGAAGCCGGGGCAATGGGATTCGCCGGCTACGCCGCCGGGCTCATCGGCCAGACGCCCCACGACCCGGACCTCATTGCCGTGCCGGATCTGGCGTCCTTTACGCCCGTGCCATTTATCAAGGAGGGCCTCGCCATCATCCACTGCGACCCGCAGGTGGACGGCAAACCCTGGCCCTACGCACCGCGGGTGATCCTGAAAAACACGCTGGCCCGCCTCGCGGAAAAGGGCATGCAGGCCAAGATCGGCGCCGAAGTCGAATACTTCCTCGTCAACAAGAACGCGGACGGGTCCCTCAGCACCGCCGATGCCCGGGACGATTCTCCCCGCCCCTGCTACGACGCCCGCGGCGTCACCCGGATGTATGACCACCTGACCTCGATCTCCGAAGCCATGAACGGGCTCGGCTGGGGCAACTACGCCAACGACCACGAGGACGCCGCCGGCCAGTTCGAACAGAACTTCAACTACGCCGACGCCCTCACCACCGCCGACCGCGTCATCAGCCTGCGCTACATCCTGAATATCCTCGCCGAGCAGCGAGGCATGACCGCAACGTTTATGCCCAAGCCGTTCTCCGACCGGACCGGCACCGGACTGCACTTCCACCTCTCCCTGTGGTCCGGGGCGGACGCGCTCTTCCCCGGCCAGGATGATGACCGCGGCCTGGGCCTGTCTGACCTGGCCTACTCCTTCATCGGCGGCCTGCTGGACCACGCCCCGGCGCTCCAGGCCTTCCTGGCCCCCACCGTGAACTCCTACAAACGCTCCGGTGCCACCACCAGCTCCTCCGGCGCCACCTGGTCCCCGCGCAAGGCGTCCTTCGGCGGCAACGACCGCACGCACATGATCCGGGTCCCGGACAACAAACGGATCGAACTGCGTTCCGGCGACGGCTCGGCCAACCCCTATCTGGCCATTGCCACCGCCCTCGAAGCCGGACTCGACGGCGTCGCCCGGGACGCCGACCCGGGCTCCCCGTCCGGCCCCGGCGAATCACGGCCCGACGCCCACCGCCTGCCCGCCACCCTCCTGCACGCCGTCGAGGCCCTGCGCCAGGACCCGGTCATGCTGGCCAGCCTCAGCGGCACCCGGGACATCGGGGAGTACTACGCCGACGCCAAGGAAGAGGAATTCCTCAGCTGGCACAACCAGGTCAGCGACTGGGAAATCCGCACCTACCTGACCTCGATCTGACCCCCACCTCCAAGCAAAGGACACTCAATGTGCGGAATCGCCGCGCTGCAGCTGCGCAACCCCCTGCTGTACCCGGAAATGGGCAGCCTCCTGTCGTCCATGACATGCCAGATCGTCGAACGCGGTCCTGACTCCGCCGGCCTGGCCGTGTACAACACCCCGGGCCTCGTCGAGGACGGCCGCTCCACGCTCAGCCTCCTGGGCAAAGACCAAGGCCTGCCCCTGCCGGACATCACGGCCGCCCTGGCCGGCATGCTGCCGGCAACGGCCGCTGCCGCCATCAAGGTGGTCGGCGACACGACCCTGGTCAGCGCCGCCGTCGAGACCGACCTCCTGGTCAAGGCCGTCAGCGAGGTGCTCCCGGCCGCGACGATCATCGGCCGCGGCGAACACGTGGCCGTCATGAAGAGCGTGGGCCATCCGATGGAGATCGCCGCCGAGCACGGGCTGGCGGCGATGGCGGGCAGCCAGGGCCTGTCCCACACCCGGATGGCCACCGAATCCGCCGTCACCGCCAGCGGATCCCACCCCTTCTCCGTCGCCGATGACCTGTGCCTGGTGCACAACGGCTCCTTCTCCAACCACGCCACCATCCGCCGCGACCTCCTGCGCGAGGGCGTGGTGTTCGACTCCGACAACGACACCGAAGTCGGTGCCCGCTACATCGCGTCCCGCCTGCAGCAGGGCGACGACCTGGAAACGGCGCTCACCAACCTCGGGAACGTCTTCGACGGCTTCTACACCCTCGTCGTCACCACCGCCGACAGCATGGCCGTGGTCCGCGACCCGATCGCCTGCAAACCCGCCATCATCGCCGAGACCGACGACTACGTGGCGATGGCCTCCGAATACCGCGCCCTGGCAGCCCTGCCCGGCATCGAAACAGCCCGCATCTTTGAACCGGAACCCGGAAAGGTCTACACATGGTCACTCTGACAGCCACCGCAACGGCCGAACACCCGGTTACCAGCCCGCCGACACCAACCGTCGTCGACCTCGCCGACAGCCCGGTCCGGGACCTCAACCAGGCCCTGCACGACGCCGTTGACGGGCAGTCCTGGACGGTCGCCAACCCCGGGGGGAAACACAGCCTCGCCGTCGGAATCACCACGGAGATCAGCGTCACCCTGGACGGCCACGCCGGCTACTACGCCGCCGGAATGCACCAGAAGGGCGAGGTCACCGTCACCGGCAATGCCGGCGTCGGGCTGGCCGAGAACATCATGTCCGGCACGGTCCATGTCCGGGGCGACGCGTCCCAGTCCGCCGCCGCCACCGGCCACGGCGGCCTCGTGGTCATCGACGGCAACGCCGGCGCACGCTGCGGCATCTCGATGAAGGGCGTGGACATCGTGGTGGGCGGCAGCATCGGCCACATGTCCGCCTTTATGGCCCAGGCCGGCCGGCTCGTGGTCTGCGGCGACGCCGGCGAGGCCCTGGGGGACTCCATCTACGAGGCCCGCATCTACGTCAAGGGAACGGTCGCCTCCCTCGGCGCCGACTGCATCGAAAAGCCCATGAAAGCCGAACACCTGGACGAGCTCGGCGCGCTGCTCGCCGCCGCCGGCCGCAGCGACAACCCGGCGGACTTCCGCCGCTACGGCTCGGCCCGGAACCTCTACCACTTCAACGTCGACAACTCGACGTCGTACTAGAAGGACACACCATGACCATCACCTCTGTCCCGCAGGGCGCCCCGGCCGTCCTCCCCGCACCGCCGGTCGAAGAACTCGGCCTGCGCGAATCGGCCACCTTCGACCGGGCAACCATCGCCGACATCCAGCGCGCCGCCGCCACCGGCGTCTACGACATCCGCGGCTGGGGCGCCAAGCGCAAGGTCCCGCACTTCGATGACCTGCTCTTCCTCGGCGCCTCCATGTCCCGCTACCCGCTCGAGGGGTACCGCGAGAAGTGCGATACCGACGTCATCCTCGGCGACCGGCACGCGACCCGGCCGCTGCACCTGCAGACCCCGGTGACCATCGCCGGCATGAGCTTCGGCGCACTGTCCGCCAACGCCAAGGAAGCCCTGGGCCGCGGAGCCAGCGCCGTCGGGACCTCCACCACCACCGGCGACGGCGGCATGACCCCGGAAGAGCGCGGCCAGTCCAAGCACCTCGTCTACCAGTACCTGCCCTCGCGCTACGGCATGAACCCGGATGACCTGCGCAAGGCCGACGCCATCGAAATCGTGCTCGGACAGGGCGCCAAGCCCGGCGGCGGCGGTATGCTCCTGGGCCAGAAAATCACCGAACGCGTCGCCGGGATGCGCACCCTGCCCGTGGGCATCGACCAGCGCTCGGCCAGCCGGCACCCCGACTGGACCGGCCCGGACGACCTCGAAATCAAGATCGGCGAACTCCGCGAGATCACCGACTGGAAGACCCCGATCTACGTCAAGATCGGCGCCTCCCGCCCCTACTACGACACCGCGCTCGCCGTGAAGGCCGGCGCCGACGTCGTCGTCGTCGACGGCATGCAGGGCGGCACCGCCGCCACACAGCAGGTCTTCATCGAAAACGTCGGCATCCCCACCCTGGCCGCCATCCCGCAGGCCGTCCAGGCCCTGCAGGAACTGGGCGTGCACCGCAAAGTCCAGCTCATCGTCTCCGGCGGCATCCGCTCCGGGGCCGACGTCGCCAAGGCCATGGCGCTGGGCGCCGACGCCGTCGCGATCGGCACCGCCGCCCTGATCGCCCTGGGCGACAACGATCCGCGCTACGCCGCCGAGTACGCCGCGCTGGGCTCCGCCGCCGGCTTCTACGACGACTTCCAGGACGGCAAGGACCCGGCCGGCATCACCACCCAGGACCCCGAGCTCTCCTCCCGGCTGGACCCGGTGGCCGGCGGGCGCCGGCTGGCCAACTACCTGCGGGTCCTGACGATGGAAGCCCAGACCATTGCCCGGGCCTGCGGCAAATCCCACCTGCGCAACCTGGAGCCGGAAGACCTCGTGGCCCTCACCATCGAAGCGTCCGCGATGGCACGCGTACCCCTGGCCGGCACCAGCTGGATCCCCGGAGCGAAATGATGTCTGCTTCGTCGGACTACGTGGTGGTCGGCGCCGGCCTGGCCGGCGCCGCCACTGCCTGGCAGCTGGCCGCCCGCGGCCACGAGGTCACGATCCTGGAACGCACCGTCCCGGCCAGCCACGACGGCAGCTCGCACGGGTCCGCCCGGATCTTCCGGTACGCCTACCCGGACGGGTTCTACACCCGCATGGTGATCGAATCCAAGTCCCTCTGGGATGACCTCGCGGCGGCGGGCGGCCAGGAGCTCATCAGCCCCGCCGGCGCCGTCGACTACGGATCCGAGCGCCAACCCGAACACCTGGCCCGGGTCCTCGCGGACGCGGGAGTGGAGCACGAACTGCTCAGCGCCGCCGATGCCCGGTCCCGCTGGCCGCAGCTGGCCTTCGACACCTCCGTGCTGTGGCACCCCGGTGCCGGCGTCATCGACGCCGAAAACGCGGTCCACGCGATGGTGGCCCAGGCCGCGCGGCACGGCGCCCGGGTCCTGACCGGCTGGGAGGTCCGCGGCGTGAGCCGGACCAGCGGAGGGTACCGGCTGGTGTCGGCGACGGGGGAGACGTTCGACGCCGGCAACGTGATCGTCAGTGCCGGCGGCTGGCTGCCGCAGTTGCTCGGAGACCTTCCCCTGCCGGCCGGATTCCTGGCCGGGCTGCCGGAGATTTCGGTCCGCCAGGAGCAGGCTTACCACTTCCGCTACCGCGGAGCCTCCGGCGGCGCGGAGGCCTGGCCGACGTTCATCCACAAGAGCGCCGAGATCCAGGTCTACGGCCTGCCGGGCGGGCGGGACGCCGGCTTCGCCGGCCAGAAAGTCGCCGAGTACAACGGCGGAAAGCACATCCCGTCGGCCGCCGACCAGAACGGGCTCGTGGATCCTGCCAACCGGCGCCGGGTGGCGGACTATGTCCGCCGCTACCTGCCGGGCCTGGACCCGGAGCCGTATGCGGAAACAACGTGCCTGTTCACCAACACGCCCAGCGAGGATTTCCTCATCGACCGGGCCGACGGCCTCACCATCCTCTCCCCGTGTTCGGGCCACGGCGCGAAGTTCGCACCCCTCATCGGACAGTGGGCCGCGGACCTCGCCACCGGCACCGCAGCCGTGCCGGATCGGTTCCGCCAGGCCAGCGCCCGGTTGACCCGGCGGGCGTCCGCGCACTAGAGCCTTCCTCCACGAACCCCTCCATAGAAACGGACCAGCCCGTGACGACTTCGGCAACAACACCGGCAACCGCCACCGTAACCGGCCTGATGCAGGACATCTCCGGCATCGGCACCGACCGGAAACGCGGCGGCTACACCCGCCCGGTGTTCTCGACGGCGGAAACGGACCTGAGGAGCTGGTTCATTGAACAGGCCACCCGGCGCGGACTCGAGGTCAGCACCGATCGGAACGGGATCCTGTGGGCCTGGTGGGATACCGCCACGAAGGTCAGGGCCGACGCCGTCGTGACCGGCAGCCACCTGGATTCCGTTCCCGGCGGCGGCGAATTTGACGGCCCCCTCGGCGTCGCGTCCGCACTCGTCGCCGTCGACATCCTCAAGAGCCGGGGCATCCGGCCCCGCCGGCCCCTGACCATCGCGGTGTTTCCCGAAGAGGAAGGGTCCCGGTTCGGCGTCGCGTGCCTTGGCTCGCGGCTGCTGACCGGGGCCATCAACGCCGACAAAGCACGGAACCTGCGGGACCAGGACGGCAACACCTACGCCGACGTGGCGACGGCCAACGGTCAGGATCCGAGGTTCATCGGAGCCGACGTCCAGACCCTGCGGCAGCTGGGAGTCTTCGTGGAGCTGCACGTGGAACAGGGCCGGGGCCTGATCGACCTGAACCAGCCCGTGGCGATCGGATCGTCAATCCTGGGCCACGGCCGGTGGAAACTCTCGGTCAACGGGCAAGGAAACCACGCCGGAACCACCCTCATGAAGGGCCGCCGGGACCCGATGATCGCCGCGGCGAAAATCATGGTGGCCATCAGGGACACGGCCGTCAAGTACCGGGATGCGCGGGCCACCGTCGGCCGGCTCCAACCGGTTCCCGGAGGAACCAACGTGATCGCTTCCCGGGTTGATCTGTGGATTGACCTGCGCCACCCGAAGGACGAAATCACGGCCGCCCTGGTGGAATCCATCCACCTCAACGCCCAGCTGATCGCCGCCGAAGAAGGGTGCACGGTCAGCTTCAGTGCCGAATCCGTCAGCCCTACGGTGCACTTCGACGCCAACGTCCGCCACGAGCTCCAGGCGCTCTTGCCGGCGGCCCCGGTACTGGACACGGGCGCGGGCCACGACGCCGGGGTGCTCGCCGGATACATCCCCACCGCCATGCTGTTCGTCAGGAACCCCACCGGCATTTCGCACTCCCCGGACGAGCTCGTCGAGGATGACGACGCCGAGCTCGGCGCCACGGCGCTGGCGGATGCCCTTGCCGGTCTCCTCGGCGAAGCGCGGACCATCGGATAGCACCCGTGGCCCCGCCTATGATGACTCAATGACCACAAATGCCCATGAGGAATCGAGCCGCCAGCCGGATGCCGGTCCGGAGCATGGTCCAGGCAAACTGGAACGCGTCATCGCCGGCCAGGTCCGCCACTACCGGACAGCGAACGGCCTTTCCTCTGCGGAACTGGCAGCCAGGACCGGATTGTCCAAGGCCATGATCTCCAAAATCGAAACCGCCAGCACGTCCTGCTCGCTCACCACCCTGCAGCGCCTCGCCGACGGCCTGAAGATCCCCGTCACGGCACTGTTCCGGGGTGCGGACACCGACCGGGACGCCACGTTCACCAAAGACGGCCAGGGCAGCCTTACGATCAGGAGCGGCACGCAGCACGGGCACGAGTACCGGGTCCTGGGCACGCTCAAGGGCCGCTCCGATGCCCTCGAACCCACGCTCGTGACGCTGACGGATGCCGCCGACGTTTTTCCGTTGTTCCAGCACCCGGGCACGGAGTTCATTTACATGCTCTCGGGGAAAATGGTTTACGGCCACGGAGCCTACGAATACGCCATGGAGCCGGGGGATTCACTGCTGCTGGACGGCGAGGGTCCGCACGGGCCGCTGCAACTCGTGGAACTCCCTATCCGGTTCCTGGCAATTTCAGCGAAGTAGGCGGGTCCGGGAGCGCGTCAGCCGCTTTTCCGCCAGCTTTTCGGCCATTTCACGTGTGTCAGGAGCAACCCGAGCAGGAGCGCGTCAACGGTGATGATTCCCGCGAGGAGGTAGGCCCATGCCGCGATCATGGCCTGCTCACCGCCGGGCGGACAAAAGTGCCGTGCGGTCCGGAATGCCCATGACGATCTCCTGACGTGGATCCCCCCAGTCACTCGATAGTTCACCAAGTCTGTCACCGCACCGTGCCGGTGGGAACCGCCGCACCTTCCGGGTCAAGCTTTTCCCAAGCTGACTGGCAACCAGACGGCCCTACCGCCCGCCGGGCGAGGAGCAGATAATCGGGCCTATCAACCCCGTACGGATTAGTGGAGGCGATCGACATGTCGGTTTATACGCTCGGAATCTGGTTGATTCATCCGGGCCGTGAGAACGATTTTGTGCAGGCCTGGCGGGACCTGGCCCGCAAGACGGACGAGGATTTCCCCGGCCGCACGGCCGTGCTGATGCACGACCGGGATGTCCCGAACAGGTTTATCAGCACCGGCCCGTGGGATTCGATAGAACAGGTCGAGCAGTGGCGGGCATCGCAGGGTTTCCAGCAAAACATGCAGACCATCAAGGAAATGGTCGAACATTTCGAGCCGCACACCCTGGATGAGGCGGCGCGGATCGGCTGACGCATCCGGTCGGAATCCCGGAGCGGTAAGCTGTCAGGCCGCCCTCTCGCCTGCCCGTGCGCCCAGGAGGCCGATGAATTCGTCGGCCTGGGCCAGGTTCCGGGCTATCTTGGCCCGTTGCTGTACGGCGCGATCCAGGAACTCGGCGAGGCGGGCTGCATCCGCCGACTCCGCGGAGTTCCCTCCGCCGGGTTCGGCTCCGGCAGCAATCAGCCCGAGGATCTCGGCCATTTCCTCAAGGGAGAATCCCAGGGGTTTCATCCGCTTGATCAGCAGCAGGCGCTCGACGTCGGCCTCTGAGTAGAGCCGAAAACCGCCTTCGGTACGGGCAGTTGCCGGGAGAAGACCGACGTCGTCGTAGTGGCGGATAGTCCGCAGGGACAGCCCGGTCTTGTCAGCGAGTTCGCCAATGTGCACGGTGCTGCCTCCTGATCGATTCGGCCATGCCTCGGTGATGGCGATTTAAACTCTACCATCACGTTAGGGTAGGGTTGGGTGTGCAGGTTGACTTGCGGCCGTTTGCGGCCGGCGCCCCTGCCCGTCTGACCTTCCCCCGGCGCATCGGTGCGCCTCCTTCACTTTTCGCGTCGCGGGCTTCGTGCCGGTGGCCACCGTACATCGAAGCCGCTACCGTGCGGCTTCCCGAGCCTGAACGGAGCCTGCAATGGCCACCAAGACCGCAGAAGCCGCCCCGGCCCTGACTCCCGGAGCAGCTACAGTCCGTGCGCGGCACACTCATGTCCCCGCGCCGGCTCAAAACGGAGGTCCTCGCAGGCCTGGTCGTGGCGCTGGCACTCATCCCGGAGGCCATCGCGTTTTCGATCATCGCCGGCGTCGACCCGCGGATCGGGCTCTTCGCGTCCTTCACCATGGCCGTCACCATCGCCTTCGTCGGCGGCCGGCCGGCCATGATTTCCGCCGCCACCGGCGCCATCGCGCTGGTCATCGCGCCGCTGGTGAAGTCGCACGGGCTCGATTACCTGATCGCCGCGGTGATCCTGGGCGGCATCTTCCAGATCATCCTGGGCCTGTCCGGAGTCGCGAAACTGATGCGCTTCATCCCGCGCTCGGTCATGGTGGGCTTCGTCAACGCGCTGGCCATCCTGATCTTTATGTCCCAGGTCCCGGAGCTGATCGGCGTCCCGTGGCTCGTCTACCCGTTCGCCGCCGTCGGCCTGCTGATCGTCTTCGGCCTGCCCAGGCTCACCAAGGCCGTGCCGGCGCCGCTCGTGGCCATCGTCGTCCTGACCGTCATCGCCGTCGTGGCCTCCGCCGGGATCCCCAACGTCGGCGACAAGGGCCAGCTGCCGGATTCGCTTCCCGCGTTCTTCATCCCTAACGTGCCGTTCACCCTCGAAACGCTACAGATCATCTTCCCGTTCGCTCTCGCCATGGCATTCGTCGGACTCCTCGAATCCCTCATGACGGCGAAGCTCGTGGATGACATCACGGACACCCGCTCGCCCAAGACCCGCGAGGCCTGGGGCCAGGGCGTCGCCAACCTCGTGACCGGCTTCTTCGGCGGCATGGGCGGCTGCGCGATGATCGGGCAGACCATGATCAACGTCAAGGCCTCCGGCGCGCGCACCCGGATCTCCACGTTCCTGGCCGGCGTCTTCCTGCTCATCCTCGTTGTGGCCCTGGGCGGTATCGTGTCCCTGATTCCGATGGCCGCGCTGGTGGCTGTGATGATCTTTGTCGCCGTGGCCACCTTCGACTGGCACAGCATCCGGCCCTCCACCCTGAAGGCCATGCCCAAGAGCGAGACCATGGTCATGGTCGCCACCGTGATCGTCACCGTCGCCACGCACAACCTGGCCATCGGCGTCGGCGTCGGCGTCCTCGTCGCCATGATCATGTTCGCCCGCCGCGTGGCGCACTTCGTCACCGTGGACCGCACGGTGACCGGTCCGGAGGGCGGGCAGACGGCCACGTACGTCGTCGACGGCGAACTGTTCTTTGCCTCGTCCAACGACCTCTACACCCAGTTCGAATACGCCCTGGACCCGGAGAACATCGTGATCGACATGCACGCCTCCCACCTCTGGGATGCCTCGACCATCGCGACGCTGGACGCCATTACCGAGAAGTACAAGCACCACGGCAAAAATGTGAAGATCATCGGCCTCAATGATGCCTCAGTCCTGATGCACGAACGCCTCGCCGGGAAGCTCGGCGCCGGGCACTAGCGCAGGCGCAGGACCTCAGCCCGGCGTCAGCCGGTAACGCTCGATCTGCTTCAGGCGCCGCAGCAGACTGTCCCGGCGGGGATGCGGGAAGGTGTCGGCCGGTTCAGCGGTGAGATCGATGTGAGTGGTGCCGTACTGCCACAGCAGCAGGTCATCGAGCAGCCGGTCCGGGCCGGGGGAGTAGCGGTGGTCCAAGGCCCTGCGGACCTCAGTGATCCGGTTGGCGGTCAGCAGTCCGGCGAGCTGGACGGTCTGGTTGAGCCCGTGGGCGGCCATCAGTTCGGCGGCCCAACCCCAGTCATCGTCCACTTTGCGGTCCACGTGCGGGAGCAGTGCCCGCCAGACGTCGCGGATCCGGTTGGGCGTCAGCGGCGCGGCGCCTTCGCCGTCCATGTCCCAGAAACTGCGGACTTCCTCGTACCGATCATGAAGGTCCGAAAACGCGCCCTCGACTGTTTCCAGCATGGCCGCCGTCGCCGTGAACTGGCGGTCAAAATGCGGCGTCCACGCGCGCGGATCCTCGGCCTTGAAGCGGATGTCGTGCTCAATTTCGCTCCATGCGTGGGCGAAGACCGTGCGGATCTGGCACTCGAAGAAGTAGGAGCCGTTGGCCGGCACCTCAGGATTAAAGGCCTGCTGGTAATCCCTGACGGCGTCGTTCTGGATGGTCCGCAGGATCAGGTGCCGGCTGGAATAGCCATAGGTGCCGGACTCGATCGAACCAATATCCTTCTCGCGGTCGCCCCGGCAGTCGAAGAGCTGCCGCTGGCGCTTGATCAGGTTAGCCACCGCCGCGTTTTCGGCCGGCAGTTTGGTGATGACACGGATGCCCACCATGTCATTGAGGGTGCGGAAAGGATCGGGGAACTTCAGGAGCCGGGGAGCGCCCGGTTCCAGCGGCTCCTCCGTCCTGGAGATCTTTTCCCGGAACGACTCCACTGTCTTGGTGCGGCCGGTGACGAACAGCGGTGTCACTTCCGTGCCCTTGAGCATGGTCCGCAGGGTGAGCAGAACCTCCCGGGTGACGAGTTTCAGCGCGGGCCGGATCCGCTCGTAGAGCTCAACGTTTTCCTGCACGGATTTGCGCACGTCAACGCCCAGACTGTCCCAGTTGCTCGCCATGTGTCCAGCTTACGGCGCCGGTCCGACGGGCACGGTAGGCTCGACCCATGTCTGACTTGCGGCGTCGCGTTCGGATCGCGGCCGCAGCGGTGGGGATTCTTTTGGGGGCGATCTCCGCCGGTATTCCCCGGGCCCCGAGGAGGACACTGTGAAGCGGCACAAGTACCACTACGGCGACCATCCCAGTCAGTGGGGCGAACTCTTCCTGCCGGATGCCGGCCATTCGGGGGGTGTCGTAGTGGTCATCCACGGCGGCTACTGGCGGTCACAGTACGGCGCGGAGCTTGGTGAGCCGATCGCGAAGGACCTGGCCGCCCATGGCATGGCCGCCTGGAACCTTGAATACCGCCGCGCCGGCGACGGCGGTGGCTGGCCGCATACGTTTGAAGACGTGCTGGCCGGTATCGACAAGCTGGGCGACCTCGCGGCCGAACACGGGCTCAGGCTGGACAAAGTGGTGGCCCTCGGCCATTCGGCCGGCGGACACCTTGCCGTCTGGGCGGCAGGGCGCACCAGGCTCGCCCAGCTCGGTACCCCGGATGCGGACCGGCAGCTCGTCCGGCGGCCTGACGACGATGGCGCAGTGCAGATCACGGGCGTCGTCAGCCAGTCCGGGCTGCTTGATCTGGCAGCCGCCGAACGGCTCAACCTCAGCAATGGAGCGGTGATCAACCTGCTCGGCGGTACACCCGAAAGATACCCGAAGCGGCATAGATATGCGGACCCGATGAGTGCCGTCCCGCTGAGGGTCCCTATATATGCCGTTCACGGAACGGACGATGACACTGTTCCGGCGAGCCAGTCCGAGGCGTATTCGGGCGCGGCCAAGGCTTCAGGCGGCGCGGTGCAGTTCCTGAAGGTCCCCGGTGACCACTTCGACCTCATTGACCCCAAGACGGTCGCTTACCGCAAGTGCCGTGAGCTGGTGCGCGGCCTGCTGTTCTGAAAGACCTGTTGTTCTGAGAGATCCGGGTTTTTATTGCCGGTGCTGCCCAGCACGGCGCGGCGGCGGCGCCGGCAGGTTAAAGTAGCCACACGGGTTCGCATCGGCTTCGCATAGACTGGATGCCAGGTGCGCCGGGAAGTCTGGTCGGCAATAGCTCTGCCGACCCAAATTTAAGGACCCCATGAACGACACGCCTCCCACCCCGCTCCCGCCGAGTCCTGCCCCGCAGAACGGGCGTCCGCTCCTGACCATCCTGGGGCGCGGCAGCTTCGCGGAAGCGCAGCGTATTGCCAAGATCCTCCGCAAGGAAACCGTTGGCGGCGGCTTGCTGGTCGCTGCGGCTGTCGTCGCGATCATCTGGGCAAATTCACCGGCAGCCGACAGTTACTTCGCGCTCCGCGACCTCAAGGTCGGCTACGAGCCGTGGCACCTCGAGCTGAGCCTAGGCGCCTGGGCAGCCGATGGCCTGCTGGCCATTTTCTTCTTCCTCGTGGGTCTTGAGCTCAAACGCGAATTCGTGGCCGGTGACCTGCGGCAACTGAACAAGTCCATCGTTCCCATCGCGGCCGCGGTCGGCGGCGTGATAATCCCGGCCCTGATCTACGCCGCGGTCAACCTGACGAGCCCTGACACGCTGCGTGGCTGGGCCATTCCGACTGCCACCGATATCGCCTTCGCGGTAGCCGTCCTGGCGATCATCGGCTCCCACCTGCCCAGCGCGCTGAGGATCTTCCTGCTGACCCTCGCCGTCGTCGATGACCTCCTGGCCATCACCATCATCGCGGTCTTCTACACGAGTGAACTCAACCCCGTCCCGCTCCTGTTCGCGCTCATTCCGCTGGGCCTGTATGCCTTCCTGGCGCAGAAGTTCCGGCGCTTCTTCGGCCTCCACGCCATGGCCGCCTGGGCCATTCTGCTGCCGCTCGGGATCATCACCTGGGCTTTGGTGCACGCCTCCGGCATCCACGCCACGGTGGCCGGCGTACTGCTCGGATTCGCCGTCCCTGTGATCCGTTCCCAGGCCAGCGGTGGCCCGGAAGCCGGCCCCGGGCTGGCCGAAATCTTCGAGCACCGCTTCCGGCCTATTTCCGCCGGCGTGGCCGTTCCGATCTTCGCGTTCTTCTCCGCCGGCGTCGCAGTGGGCGGCTGGGACGGGCTCGGCAACGCGCTGACTGATCCCGTAGCCGTCGGCATCATCCTGGCCCTGGTGCTGGGCAAACCGATCGGCATCCTCGGCACCACCTGGATGCTGACGAAAACCACGAAGGCCCAGCTAGACGATTCCTTCAAGTGGATTGATGTCTTCGGCGTCGCGCTGCTCGCCGGGATCGGGTTCACCGTTTCGCTCCTCGTGGCCGAACTGAGCTTCGGCCACGGCACGGAAGCCGACGACCACGCCAAGGTAGGCATCCTCGCCGCATCCCTGCTGGCGGCCCTCCTGGCCACCGTGGTGCTGCGGACCCGGAACGTTCAGTACCGGAAGGCCGAAGAGGAGGAGACTATTGACTCCGACCACGACGGCATCCCGGACGTCTACGAGCAGGAAGACGCTGCAGGCAGGCAGTCCTGACCCCATCCCGCAGGGGTAAAATCGACATGGTTGGGGGTAGCTCCGGGACGTTCCCGGCCATGTCGAAAGGTCCAGCATGAAGAGCATTTCCGTCAACGAACTCGCCGCACTAGGAGATCTAGCTCCGGTGGTGGATGTCCGAGAGGACGCAGAGTTTGCCGAAATCCGCGTGCCCGGCGCCCAGAGCATCCCGCTGTCCCGTTTCGTGCAGTCCCTCGCCGAGGTCCCGGCCAGCGGAACCGTCTACGTGATGTGTGCCGCCGGCGGACGCAGCTCCCAGGCCACGGTCTACCTCGAAGAACATGGGTACGACGCCGTCAACGTCACCGGCGGGATCACCGAGTGGCACCGGAACGGGCACCCGGTCAACCACGGCTGAGCAGGAAACGCCGGGGGAGCGGGCGGACGGGGCATCGAGCGCTGGGTTTCGCGACAAGGGGTTCCGCAACAAGGGGAAATAGCACCCGTTCTCTGGCAGAGTATGGGAATGCTCACTGTTATTGGCGAAGGCCTGGTTGATGTTGTCAAGCGTTCCTCCGGCGTGCAGGCCCACGTCGGAGGGAGTCCCCTCAACGTGGCCGTCGGGCTGGCCCGGCTGGACCACCCCGTGCAGTTCATCGGCCGCTACGGCCGCGACGCGTACGGAGACGCGGTGGCGGCCCACCTGAAATCCAGTTCCGTGTTGCTCCCGCAGGGCCCGGATGATCTCCCCACGAGCGTCGCGGCCGCCCTGATCGACGACGACGGCGCCGCCACCTACACGTTCGACCTCGCCTGGGAACTGCCCGGACTGGCCAAGCGGCTGCCGGTCATGCTGCAGGGCACCACGCTGGTTCACACCGGCTCGATTGCCACGATGCTGGAACCGGGTGCCGCCGCGGTGCTGGCCGCCGTCGAGTACGCCCACCCGGCCTCAACGATCAGCTTCGATCCCAACTGCCGGCCGAGCATCATCACGGATGTGGACTTCGCCCGCCGGCAGGCGGAAAAGTTCGTCACCCTTGCGGATGTCGTCAAGGCGTCCGATGAGGACCTCGAATGGCTGTACCCCGGGGTGGATCCGTTGGAGTCCGCCCGGCACTGGCTGGCGCTCGGCGGGTCGGAAGGCCCGGCGATGGTGGTGGTGACGCGCGGCGGTGAAGGCCCGTGGGGCGTCAACGCCGCGGGTGAAGCGCAGGTTGCGGCCCCCAAGGTAGACGTTGCCGACACCGTCGGGGCGGGGGACTCCTTTATGGCCGCCTTGCTTTCCGGTGTAGTGGACCTGGGCCTCGACGGCGCCCAGAACCGCAAGGCCCTCCGTGAGCTCTCCGCCGGCTCGCTCCGTGACCTCCTCGGCCACGCCGCGCGTGCGGCGGCGGTGACGGTTTCCCGTGCCGGCGCCAATCCCCCCACCCGTACCGAGCTGGGCCGGGTGGACCCGTGGAACCCCGCTCCCGCCAGCCCGGACCAGGGCCGGGCCGAGGTGGCCAGCGCAGCGGAGTAGATTCCGGACCGGACGGCCGTCCCGGCCGCAACTGAAAGGCAGCCATGACACAGCACGATGTTCCTTCCTTCCGGCTCAGCAGCGACTCTTTCGAGGATGGCCAGGTCCTTCCGCAGGCCCAGTGCAGCGGCCGCCTGCGGGCAGGCGGCCGGGACGAGTCGCCACAGCTGTCCTGGAGCGGCGCCCCGGCCGGCACTCTCGGCTACGCCGTCACGGTCTTTGACCCCGATGCACCCGGACGGGGCGGCTACTGGCACTGGGCCGTGCTGGACATCCCCGCCGACACCACCTCACTGCCGGCCGGGGCAGGCGCCGAGGATGGCCGGCTGCTTCCCCCGCAGGCCGTGCAGTTGCAGAACGACGCCGGGTTCCACGGCTACGTCGGCGCAGCACCGCCGCCGGGCCATGGCCCGCACCGCTACGTCGTGACGGTCTGGGCGCTGGATATGGCGCTGTCCGGACTCAACGCCGGAGCCCTCCCGGTGACGCTGGAATCGACGCTTTCCCGGCACATCCTGGGGCAGGCCCGGCTCACCGGAACCTACGAACGGCACTAACCTGCGGTCCCCGTAGACTGGCAGGATGCGGCTGGTAGCAAGTGACATCGACGGAACGATCCTGGGCCATGACGGCAGGATCAGCGCACGGACCATCCGCGCCTTCCACGCCTGCCGGGACGCGGGCGTCGAAGTCGTCTTCGTCACCGGCCGCCCGCCGCGCTGGCTGCACCCGCTGCGGGAGCAACTGGCCCACACGGGAACCGTCATCTGCTCCAACGGCGCCGTCGTATGGGACCTCGAGACTGACCGGCTGGTGTCGGCCAAAACCATGGGCCTGAACGCCGTGTTTGAAGCGCGCGAGATTATCCAAGGGCTGCAGCCCTCGGCCCTGTTCGCGGCCGAAACCCTGGCCGGATTCCACCTCGAGCCGGGCTTCATCGAGCACGGCTCCACCGAACTGCTCGCCGAGTTCACTCCGGCGCCGCTGCACACCACGCTCACGGCGGCAGACCCCGTGGTGAAATTTATGGCGATCGTCCGGAACGGGAGCGCGGACGAGTTCCTTGCCGAAGTGGCCCCCGCCGTCGCCCACCTGGCCGCAACCACCCATTCGGCGCCGCATATGGCGTTGCTGGAAATGTCCCTGCCCGGTGTCAACAAGGCAGTCACGCTCGCCGAGTACGCCGCCTCCCTCGGGGTCGGCGCGGACGGTGTGGTGGCGTTTGGCGACATGCCCAACGACATCGAAATGCTCCGCTGGGCCGGCCACGGTTTCGCCATGGCCAGCGGCCACCCCGAAGCCATCCGCGCCGCGGGCCAGCAGGCCCCGCACTTCGACGACGACGGCGTGGCCCAGATCCTGGAGGCCAGGCTCGCCGCCCTCGGGATCCGGCTTCCTTGACCCGAACCGCCTGCTCACCGAATTCCCAGCCGGCAGACAACTGGCGTTCATCTTTGCCGCCTACGCTGAAGGCTCGCCGTCGGCGTTATTGAACAGCGTGGATGAAGGGTGGGCATCATGGCCAAGTACCGCAGCAACAACGTGTTCGAGCAGCCCGTCCGCAGGGTGGATCCGGGACCGCAGTGGCGAAGCCTGCGCCGGGGCGACCGGGTGAATGTCCGGCTGGCTCCGGGCTATGAAACCGGCGGATTGGTGGACGACGTCACGGCCGATCAGACCTCCATCTGGGTGGCCCTCGACGGCGGCCGGGGCCGCACCCTGCTGCACTGCAGTGACGGCGTGGAGGTCCGCCCGGACCGCTGCTGACCGGGTCCACGGCTCCGGTACGCTACAGGGGTGATGCCTTCCCATCCCTACTTCGCCCCGGCCGGCAACGGCCGCGGTGATTCCGCCCGGGATGTCGTGGCAATGGCGCACCGGGGATTCTCCCGCGACGGGCTGGAGAACTCCATGGCTGCGTTCCGTAATGCCGTCAGCCTGGGATTCACCTACGTGGAAACCGACGTCCACACCACGTCCGACGGTGTCCTGCTGCTCTTCCACGACGATTCCCTGGACCGGGTCACCGACGGTCGGGGCCGAATCGCGGAGTTGACCGCCGAGGCTGTGGCCCGGGCGCGCATCGGGGGAACGGAACCGATCCCGCTGTTCGATGACGTCGTCCGGGAATTTCCCGACGTCCGGTTCAACCTCGACGTGAAGGACTGGAACTCAGTCGCTACTTTGGCCGCAGCGATCGAACGGCACGGCCTGCATGACCGGGTCCTCGTCGCCAGCTTCTCCGACCGGCGTCGCCGCGCCGTTCTGAAGCTGCTCAGCCGGCCCGCCGCCGGTTCCGCGGGCATCGCCTCCACCGCGTTGTTTGCCCTGCTGGGACCGCTGCTGCCGGCACCTGCGCTGCGCGTGGTCGCGGCGGGGGCGCTCCGCGGCGTCAACGCGCTCCAGGTCCCGGTCCGGTACGGTGCCGTGACGGTGGTGACGCCGGCATTCATCCGGCGCGCGCATGAGTGCGGCCTCGAAGTGCACGTCTGGACCATCAACGAAGCCGCCGAGATGCGCCGGCTGCTGGACCTGGGCGTCGACGGCATCGTCACGGACCGGGCCGACATCCTCAAAGCAGTCCTGTCCGAACGCGGCGACGGGATGCGCTGACGGCGGCGACACCGCCGATCCCGGCCCGCGCTGGCAGGATAGGACCATGCGCATTCTCATTGCCCCGGACAAGTTCAAGGGCTCCCTGACCGCGGCCGAAGCCGCCGCCGCCATCGCCGAAGGCGCCCTGCGCGTTTACCCGGATGCCGAGGCCATCCAGTTCCCGGTGGCCGACGGCGGCGAAGGGACCTTGGAGGCCGCGGTTGCGGCCGGGTACGAGGAACGGCTCAATGCCGTCGTCGGACCGATCCTGGCCCCCCTCGGAGCGGCCTGGGCGATCCGCGCGGACGCCTTCGGCGGCGCGACGGCCGTGATCGAAACCGCCCAGGCTTCCGGACTGGCGCATATGGAGCCGACGCCGGAGAACGCCTTGCGGGCCCACAGCTACGGCTGCGGCCAGTTGATTGCCGCTGCGCTTGAGGCGGGCGCGACCGAAATCGTGCTCGGACTCGGCGGCTCGGCCATGACCGACGGCGGCAGCGGCGCGCTCCGCGCGCTGGGACTCAAGCCGCTGGACGCAGCCGGCAATGTAGTGCCGCTCGGCGGCGGGGCGCTGGCCGACGTCGCGGCCGTCGACACCAGCGGACTCGACCCGCGTCTTTCCGCGGTGAAATTCCGGATCGCCGTGGACGTGCTGAACCCGCTGTTCGGGCCGGACGGCGCAGCCCATGTTTTCGGTCCGCAGAAGGGCGCCGGCCCGGACGCGGTGGAACTGCTCGACGCCGGCCTGCGCAATTGGGCCTCGGTGCTCCGCGAGGCCACCGGCCGTGACGTCAACGTCCCCGGTGCCGGGGCGGCCGGCGGGTTCCCGGCGTCCTTCCTGGCGCTCGGCAACGCGGTGCTGGAGAGCGGATTCGAGCTGGTGGCCGGGCTCACCGGCCTGGCAGGCAAGCTTGCAGCGGCGGACCTGGTCATCACCGGAGAAGGGTCGCTGGACGCCCAGTCGCTCAGCGGCAAGGCGCCGATCGCGCTGGCCGACGCCGCCCGGGACCGCGGGATTCCGGTGATCATCATCGCCGGGCGCATCCTCGTCACCCCGGAGGACCTGGCCCGCCACGGTGTGGTGGCCGCGGCGCAGCTGCTCGATGTGGCCGGCAGTCCGGAGGATGCGGTCGCCAACGCCGCGAAGTATGCCGCCTGGGCCACAACCCGGGTGCTCGAAGGCGCCTGAACCGGACCAGGTTACCGGGTCGGGCGGCCCGGGGCCCGCGGTTCAGGGGCGCTGGTGCCGGTCAGTCCGGCTTTTCGCAGTAACCGGGCCGGAATGAAAACGAGCAGGACCAGCAGCACCGCGAGCAAGATTGCGCCGGCGACGAGCCCCGCCGTCCGCCCGGCCGTGACGTCGAAGATCAGGGCCGTTGTTCCCGCGCTGAGGAGCCCGATGCCGGCCAGGGAAACCTTCGCAATGCGGCTGGCGCTGGCGACGAGGGTGGCCTTCATCCGCTTCCGGAAAAGCCTGCGGTGCACGCTCACCGGCAGCAGGATCGTGGCCGTCGTCAGCGCCGCCAGCGCAACATTGATGAGATAGAGACCGACCTGGAAGTCGTCCAGCTCTAAAAACCTTGACTGGAACGGCAGCGTCAGGAGGAAACCGGCAAGGATCTGAACGCCCGTTTGGAGGACGCGCAACTCCTGCAGCAGCTCCCCCCAATTGCGGTCCATCTGTTCTTCGACAGTCTCATTCCGACCGTCGCCGAGAGGGGTCTGCGGGCCCGGCATTGACGCTCCTCCTGGTGGCTGGTGGCTGGCTGCTGCAGCACACCCTCAAATTAGGCCCGGGGACAATCAATTTCAAGTGGGTACTAAGCTTGCTGACTGTCTTCGGGTATGGTGGTCCTGACGACCTCCCGGGGCTGGATGCAGGACCGTATCCTGACCCGGCGGGTGGCAGCAAACCTTGAAACCGACACACATTGGGCAGGCGGACTATGAGTGATTCAAGCAAACTGGACGACCAGCCGCAGGACCCCCGCGGCGGCTACTTTTCCGGGTCCTTCCCGGAGCAGGTGCAGGAACAGCCGGGCCTCACCGCGCCGATGGACCCGCTTCCGGACCACGGCGAGGAAAGCTACCAGGGGAGCGGCGCGCTGACAGGCAAGGCGGCGCTCATCACCGGCGGTGACTCAGGCATTGGCAAGGCTGTGGCCATCGCGTTCGCCCGCGAGGGTGCGGACGTCGCCATCTCTTACCTGCCGGAGGAGGAAGACGACGCGCAGGACACCGCGGAATGGATCCGGAAGGCAGGCCGTAAGGTACTGCTGCTCCCGGGCGAGGGCCGGAGCGAGGAGTTCGCCGGACGGATCGTCGAGGATACGGTCGCGGAATTCGGGCGGCTGGACGTCCTGGTACTGAATGCGGCCTACCAGAAGAACCGCGAAAGCCTTGAAACCCTCGCCACGGAGGAGTTCGACCGGGTCTTCCAGACCAACCTCTACTCGCTGCTCTGGACTGCGCGGGCTGCGGTGCCGCACCTGAAGAGCGGCGCGTCGATCATCTCCACGTCGTCGATCCAGGCATTCAACCCGTCACCGGAGCTCATCGACTACGCCATGACGAAGGCCGCACAGGTGGCCTTCACCAAGGCGCTGGCCCAGGAGCTCGGGCCGCGCGGGATCAGGGTCAACGCCGTGGCCCCCGGCCCGATCTGGACGCCACTCATCCCGGCCACCGAATGGCCGGACAAGCTGCCGACCTTCGGCCAGGACACGCCGCTCGAACGCGCAGGCCAGCCCGCCGAACTGGCATCGGCATACGTCCTGCTCGCGTCGGACCACGGCTCCTACATCTCCGGCGCGGTGCTGCCGGTAACCGGCGGCAAGGGGCTCTGATCTCCGGCCCGACGCGGCACTCTCCGGACGGGCCACTCCACTTTTACGCCGCTTCACTTTTCGTATAAATACCGACATAAAAACCGACGATGCAGGAGGAAATGCCATGACGCAGGAAAACCAGCAGCAGGATCCCATCGAGGAGGCCGGAGGTTACGGAACGCCGACGGCCGAACAGGAGATGCCCGGCGGCCAAAGCGCAGCCCAGCCCCGCGAAGAAGAAGCCTTTGACGCCGCCGGACTGAGCCAGGACAGCCCGGACGGCGAAACGTTTCCGGCCGGCGCGCCGGACCTGAGCCAGTTCGGAGCCGAGGACTCGGACAGCGCGGGGGAGCCGGGCGCGGGCAGCATGGGAGGCACGGACGAGCCGGCCAACGCTGAGGATGCCATCGCCGAACCGGGCTTCGACGGAGTCGACGCCGGCGGTTCTGGAGACAGCGGTTCTGAAGACGGCGGTCCCGACGTCGCGGTGCCCTCCGCGGACGCCGAGATGAATGCGTCCAATACCGAAGATCTCGACGCCGACTGAACCCCGTCCGGCATCAAACGGCCGGCATCCTGCCACCACGCGGTGGCCGGGTGCCGGCCGTTGTGCTGGCGCCGGGCCCCCGACGACGCAGGCCGGGGGTCTGGTCAGAGGGCCGCGAGGAGCCCGGCCGTCCGTTCCAAAGCTCCGGGGACCAGGGAGTAATACGCCCAGGTGCCGCGCTTTTCGCGGTGCAGCAACCCGGCCTCCACCAGGATCTTCAGGTGGTGGGAGACCGTGGGCTGACCCAGCCCCAGCGGCTCGGTCAGGTCGCAGACGCAGGCCTCGCCCGATTCATTGGCCTTGACGATGGAGAGCAGGCGCAACCTGTTCGGGTCCGCCAGGGCCTTGAAGACAACGGCGGTCCGCTGCGCCTCCGCCGCGCCCAGGGCCGGCGTGCCCGACGCTACGCAGCACGATGCGTCAGCCGGCGGCGGGAGAGTCTGCTGGGAGTCCATCTCCCCATTATGCACATAGATTGACATCCATCGATATAGATGGTGATACTTCTTATATCGATCTTCGTCAATTTATCGCTGAGCATCCAGGAGCCTTGTGACCATCCCGACTGACCGGCCGCCTGCGCCCGGGGACGAGGCCGCCGTCGTCGGGCGGCTTTCCACCCTGGACCGCTTCCTCCCCGCATGGATCATCGCCGCCATGGCTGCAGGCCTGCTGCTGGGCAATCTCGTCCCGGGACTGGATACCGCACTCGAAGCGGTGACGATCGGCCAGGTTTCCCTGCCGATTGCCGTGGGCCTGTTGGTGATGATGTACCCGGTCCTCGCGAAGGTCCGCTACGACCAGACGCGCCGGGTCATCGGCGACCGCAGGCTGATGATCGCGTCGCTCGTCCTGAACTGGCTCCTGGCGCCGGCGTTTATGTTCGCGCTCGCCTGGATCTTCCTGCCGGACCTGCCGGACTACCGCACCGGGCTGATCATCGTAGGCCTGGCCCGTTGCATCGCGATGGTGATGATCTGGAATGATCTCGCCTGTGGCGACCGCGAGGCCGCGGCGGTGCTCGTCGCCATCAACTCCGTCTTCCAGGTGGTTGCCTTCGGCGCGCTCGGCTGGTTCTACCTGCAGGTCCTCCCGTCCTGGCTGGGACTGCCGACCACAAGCGCGGACTTCTCCTTCTGGGCCATCACCGCCTCCGTCCTGGTGTTCCTGGGCATCCCGCTGATCGCCGGATTCCTTACCCGGACCATCGGGGAGAAGGCCAAGGGGCGCGACTGGTACGAGACCACGCTGCTGCCCAGACTCGGACCGTGGGCCCTCTACGGGCTGCTGTTCACCATCACCCTGCTCTTTGCCCTGCAGGGCGGCACCATCACGTCCAGGCCGCTGGACGTGGCCCGGATCGCCCTGCCGCTGCTGGTCTACTTCCTGGTGGTGTTCGGTGCCGGGATGCTGATCGGAGGCCGGCTGGGCCTGGGCTACGCGAAGACCACCACGCTGGCCTTCACCGCAGCCGGCAACAACTTCGAACTCGCCATCGCCGTGGCAATCGGCACCTTCGGGGTGACGTCCGGGCAGGCGCTGGCCGGCGTCGTCGGGCCCTTGATCGAAGTCCCCGTTCTTGTTGCACTGGTCTATGCGGCCCTGTGGGCCCGCAACCGCTACTTCACCCCCGCCCTCACGCCTGCGTCGCACGCGCCGCAAACCCCGGAACTACAGGAGACACCCTCATGACCGCCCAAACCAGCAAGAAGCCCTCCGTCCTGTTCGTCTGCATCCACAATGCAGGCCGCTCCCAGATGGCTGCCGCTTTCCTCACCACCCTCGGCAGAGGCGAAATCGAGGTCCGCTCGGCCGGGTCCCAGCCCGCGGATAAGGTCAACCCCGCGGCGGTCGCTGCCATGGCGGAACTTGGCATCGACATGTCCGCCGAAATCCCCAAGGTGCTGACCACCGAAGCGGTCAAAGAGTCCGACGTCGTGATCACGATGGGGTGCGGCGACGAGTGCCCGTACTTCCCGGGCAAACGGTATGAGGACTGGGTCCTAGAGGACCCCGCCGGGCAGGGCGTCGACGCCGTCCGTCCCATTCGCGATGAGATCAAAGGACGCATCGAGGGGCTGATCGCTTCCCTGACCCCTGCGGCCAAGTAAGCCAGCGGCCGCCGCGAGAAAAGAGAATCACCATGGATGCAAGGAATAGTCTCCCCGTTGCCGTGATCGGCGCCGGTCCTGTGGGCCTGGCCGCCGCGGCACACCTCCTTGAACGCGGCCTGGAACCCCTGATCTTCGAAGCCGGCCCCGCAGCGGGTGCCGCGGTCGGGCAGTGGCGCCACATCCGCCTGTTCTCTCCGTGGCGCTTCAACATCGATGCCGCCGCCGTCCGGCTGCTGGAGGCAGCCGGCTGGGAGCGGCCCCGCCCTGCCGCGCTGCCCTACGGCGCCGACCTGGTGGATGACTACCTGGCCCCCTTGGCCGCGTTGCCGGCTATCAGCTCCCGGCTCCACACCGGCGCCCGGGTCACGGCCGTGACCCGGGCCGGACTGGACAAGACCCAGTCCCGGGGCAGGGAGGACCGGCCCTTTCTCGTGCGGGCTGAGCATGCGGGGGCAGGAACCCGGGATCACCTTGTGGCCGCGGTCATCGACGCCTCCGGCACGTGGTCCAGGCGCAACCCGCTCGGGACGTCCGGCCTCCCCGCCAGCGGCGAAGACGCCGCCGCGGTGCGGATCTCGCCGCCGCTGCCCGACGTCACCGGCAGGGACCGCGCGTCCTTCGCCGGGCGCAGGGTCCTGGTGGTCGGTGCCGGCCACTCCGCAGCGAACACCCTCAGCAGCCTGGCCGGCCTGGCCAGGGACGAGCCGGGCACCCGGATCCTCTGGGCTGTCCGGAGCGCGTCTGCGGAGAAGGCCTACGGTGGCGGCGACGCGGACGGCCTGCCCGCCCGCGGCCAGCTGGGCCGCAGGCTCCGCCGCCTCGTCGAGGCCGCAACCATCGAACTGCACACCGGCTTCGGCATCGAGTCGCTGAAAGCATCGGACTCGCACGTGAGCGTCGGGGCAGCTGACGGACGCACCATCGACGCCGACATCGTTGTGCCCTGCACCGGGTTCCGGCCCGACCTGGACATCCTCCGGGAGCTCCGGCTCGAACTGGACCCGGCCGTGGAGGCACCCCGGCAGCTCGGCCCGCTGATCGACCCGGAATTCCACTCCTGCGGCACCGTGCCCCCGCACGGAGCCAGGCTCCTGGCCCACCCGGAAACGGACTTCTATATTGTCGGGATGAAATCCTACGGCCGTGCGCCGACGTTCCTGCTGGCCACCGGCTACGAACAGGTCCGCTCTGTCGTGGCGGCCCTGGCCGGAGACCGGGACGCCGCCGAGGCCGTCCGGCTAGCGCTCCCCGAAACCGGAGTCTGCTCCACCGACGCCGGAAACACCGGCGACGACGCTGCCGTCACCGGCCGCGCGACGGAACCCGCGGACGACGCCGGAAAGGGCGCATGTTGCGGCACGCCGGAGCCGGTGCTGGTCGGATTCCCGACCGGCCTGGTCCACGGGCGCTCCGGCGGTTCCGGCGGGACGTGACCCTAGCGGCGCTTCTTGGCGGCGCGCTTCGCGGCGGCTGCCGCCTTGGCAGCGGGAGGCAGGCCGGGCGATTCCGTTTCCGGCTCCGCGACGGTTCCTCGTGCCTTGGCGATGGCCTTCATGCCGTGGTAGATCAGCAGGGCCGCAGCGGACCCCAGCGCGATGCCGGTGAACGTCAGGTCGCCGATCGTCCAGGTGTAGTCGGCAATGCCGATGATGAGCGCGACAGCGGCGGTGGTCAGGTTGATCGGGTTGGCGAAGTTCACCTTGTTCTGCACCCAGATCTTGACGCCCAGAATGCCGATCATGCCGTAGAGCATGGTGGCCGCCCCGCCCAGAACGCCCGCCGGGACCGTGGCAATCAGTTCGCCGAACTTCGGTGAGAAGCTCAGGACCACGGCAAAAATACCGGCAACCCAGTAGGCCGCCGTCGAATACACCTTGGTCGCGGCCATAACGCCGATGTTTTCGGCGTAGGTCGTGGTGCCGGATCCGCCGCCGAAGCCGGCCAGGGCCGTTGCCGCGCCGTCGGCCATCAGCGCACGCCCGGAGACGCCGTCGAGGTTTTGCCCGGTCATGGCGGCCACCGACTTCACGTGACCGATGTTTTCGGCCACCAGCACCAGGACTACCGGTACGAACAGGCCGACGACGCCGAGGTGGAATTCGGGGGTCTGGAACTGCGGCAGGCCGATCCACGCGGCACCGTCCATCTTGGCGAAGTCCACCTCGCCGCGGATCATCGCCACGAAGTAGCCGACCACAACGCCGACCAGGATGCTGAGGCGCCCCACGATGCCGCGGAAGAAAACGCTCACCACGATGATGGTGACCAGGGTGATCAGGGCAGTGATGGGGGCCGCGTCGAAGTTGTTCTTGGCGGCCGGAGCCAGGTTCAGGCCGATCAGCGCGACGATCGCACCCGTGACGATCGGCGGCATCAGCCGGTTGATCCAGCCCGCCCCGAACTTCTGCACGACGGCGCCGATCGCGGCGAGCGTGACGCCCGCCAGCACCACGCCGCCGAGTGCCCCGGGGACCCCGTACTGCTGCTGGGACGCCATGATGGGGGCAATGAAGGCGAAGCTCGAGCCGAGGTAGCTGGGCACCTTGCCCCGGGTGATTACAAGGAAGAGCAGCGTGCCGATGCCGGAGAAGAACAGCGTGGTGGCCGGCGGCATCCCGGTGATGATCGGGACCAGGAAAGTGGCGCCGAACATGGCGACCACATGTTGCATCCCGACGCCGATGGTCAGCGGCCAGCTGAGGCGCTCGTCGGGCCTGACGACTTCACCTGCGCGGATGGTCTTGCCGTTGCCATGAAGCTTCCATTTGGAACTGAGCATGCTCATTGCCGGGAGCCTTTCAGAGAATGTGGGGGCAGGGCGAGAATCGCCCGGAGCAACTTTACCGTGGAACGGGCCGGGCGTCCCTCCGGCCGCGGCCCGGCCTGTGGCCAGGATCACACCTGCCTCCGGGAAGAACCGGTCATTACTTGAAGTTGCAACTAAGGAAAGATTAAATGCAGGACCGCCCCCCCGCACCCGACGGTGCAGGGAGCACAGCGAAAGGGAACCTAATGACCATTGCCCATGAAGAAGCAGTAATCGACGGCGCAGCGGTGGATGCGATCTTTACCGAGGCCCGGACCGCCAACGCCTTCACCGGCGAGGTGACGGAAGACCAGGCTCGTGCCATCTACGAATTGACGAAGTTCGGTCCCACCGCGTTCAACTCCCAGCCACTGCGCGTCACGTACGTGCGCTCGGAGGAAGCCCGGGGCACGCTGTTGTCCGCCATGATGGCCGGAAACCGCGCCAAGACGGAGTCAGCCCCGCTGGTCGCGATCCTCAGCTACGACACCGACTGGCAGGCACAGTGGGATCAGTTCCTGCCCGGCTACAACGCCCCCAAGGCGATGTACGACGACGCACCGGACCTCGCCGCCAGCACCGGAAACAACAACGCCCACCTGCAGGCCGGCTACTTCATCCTCGCCGTCCGCTCCCTGGGGCTCGCGGCAGGCCCGATGACCGGCGCGGACTTCGCCGCCATCGATGCAGCGTTCTTCCCTGACGGCAGCCAGAAGAGCTTCCTGGTGGTCAACATCGGACAACCCGGTCCGGACGCATGGGGCGAGGCGAAGCCGAAGTTCGCCTACGCGGACGTCGTCCGCACGGTCTAGCCGGCGGGTCCAACCGGACGCGGGACGCGGAGGTGCCTCCAGCACCATGGGGGACAGGCCGGAGGCACACGGGACGCATTTCTGCGGTTCAGCGCACGGCCTGCATCCGGGGCCGCTTCCCATTTTAGTCCGTACAAACACCGCGGAAACAGTGCCGTACGGCACCCGCACGGGGAATGCCGGCCCGGTCCGGGCCGGCCGTGGCAGACTGGGCCCATGCGGAACCTGATCATGGTGGTGTTCGTGGAAGCCGTCACCGAGGGGATGGAATTCCCCCGGGACAACTGGCCCCTGCACATCACCCTGGTGAAGTTCGACGTCGCGCCCTCCGCGGGTGCCGAGGTAGCCCCCGCCCGCGGACCGGCCGAGCCGGGCCCGCCTGGGGCGGCGAATGACCCTCTCGCGGCACACCTTGCCGAGCTGATGGACGGGCCGGTCAGCGCGGCACTGGGCGGCCACGTCAGCGTCGGCGGCGATGCCGGTTTCGGCCGGGCCGGGTCCATCCCTGTCAGCCTGATCACCCCGGACCCGGCGTTACAGGAGCTGCACGACGTCCTGGTCCGGATCGTAGCCGGCCTGCCGGGAAGGATTTCCACCCCCGGCTACACGGGGGCCGGCTACCGCCCGCACGTCTCACACCACGGCGGGAAACGCCTCAGGGCCGGCGACGCGGTCACACTGGACCGGATCGCGCTGGTGGACATGGCTCCCGACGGCAGCCACGCCTTCCGGAGGGTCCTGCGTCTCTGGACCTGCTGATTGAGCGTGTCCGGCTCCGCGACGGGAAACGCGCGCCCGGCCGGCCGCTGCACGCGGACATGTCTGCAACGGTCATCGGTTTTTTCCGGGACGGGTGTGATACTTGGACAGACTAATCCGGGTCGATCGACGTTGACGGCCTGAGCGCGGACCGGGAGCCACCTTATGCCGTTGGACACCTTGACCCTCCGCGTTGCGCTGGCTGTGGTCGATCTGACCTTGCTGACGCTTTTCTACTTCATTGCCTACCGCCGGACCCGTTCGGCCTACAGCGCGTGGTGGTGCGTGGCCCTTTCACTCTTCCTCCTCGGCAACGCGGCGTATCTCCTGGACGGGACCGCGCACCAGCAGTGGGCAAACCCCACGGGCAGCGTGGCACTCGTGGCGGGCGCGGCGTGTATCTGGGCCGGTGCCCGCTCGTTGCGGACCACCGTCCGGCCGGTCTGGCTCACCGTAGGCCCGGCGATCACGGCCGTCGCGGCGGCCCTCGACCAGCCGGCCACCAACGTCTGGGCCGGCGGGCCCGTGTACCTCTTTTTCATGGCTGCCCTGATCGGTCTGGGCTGCCGCGAACTGCTCCTGCTTGACCAAGATTTCTCCAGGGCGCATCGTCCGCTAGCCCTTGCCGCAGGGACCCTCGCGGTCTTCTACGCCGGCCGTCTCGCCGCGTTTGTCCTCGACGGACCGGAGGGGGCGGTGTTTCTCACCGCTTTCGGCTCGGCATCAGCGACGCTTATCTCCACGGTGACACTGGTGGTGGCATCCTTCGCGATGGCGGAGTTGAGCTACGAGCAGCAGACGCAGGATCTCCGGGCGGCGGCGACGATGGACGGGCTGACCGGCCTGCTGAACCGCTCCGCGTTTATGGACCTCGCCGGGGCCGAGCTGCGCCGACTCCGCCGGGCCCGGACCCAGTCAGCGCTGATCCTGGCCGACCTTGACCACTTCAAGGCCATCAACGACGACTTCGGACATGCCACCGGGGACGCCGCACTCCAGGCTTTCGCGGACGCCTGCTCGTCGGTGGTGCGCTCCACCGACCTTGTCGGCCGGTACGGCGGGGAGGAATTCATTCTCCTGTTGCCGGGGGCCGCTCCCGAAACAGCCCGGGAAATCACCGCCGAAATCAGCCGTCGGCTCCGCACGTCAAAACAGGAACTGATACCGCGTCTGCCCACGGTGAGCTACGGAATCGCGCCGGTATTCCCCGGACCGGTGGATTTCGGGGCGGTGGTTGCCTCCGCCGACGCGGCCCTCTACCGGGCGAAAACCCTGGGCCGGGACCAATCGGTGCTGGCAAGAGGACCTGAAGACCCGCCCGCCTGAACGCCGGCTCTGCTTCGACCGGCCCGTCCTCCTTGGCCCTCGCATGAACGGCGGGCCGGGCACACAAAAGGCGGGCCGGGCACCGGCATTCCGCCGCCCGGCCCGCCTTCCGGAGGTTAGGAAATAACGCCGTCCACGAGGGCCTTCGCCTCGGCCTGGACCTGCTTGAGGTGCTCCGCGCCCTTGAAGGACTCGGCGTAGATCTTGTAGACGTCCTCGGTGCCGGAGGGGCGTGCGGCAAACCAGGCGTTGTCCGTGACCACCTTGAGGCCCCCGATAGCAGCGCCGTTGCCCGGTGCCTCCGTCAGCTTGGCCGTGATGGTCTCGCCGGCAAGTTCGGTCGCAGTGACGTCTGACGGGGAGAGCTTGCCAAGGGCGGCCTTCTGCTCGCGGGTAGCGGCGGCGTCAATCCGGGCGTAGACCGGATCGCCGAACTTGTCCGTGAGTCCCTTGTACAGCTGGGACGGCGACTTTCCGGTCACCGCGGTGATCTCCGAGGCCAGCAGCGCCAGCAGGATGCCGTCCTTGTCGGTGGTCCAGACGCTGCCGTCCATCTTATTGAACGAGGCGCCGGCGGATTCTTCGCCGCCGAAGGCTCCTTCGCCGGACAACAGGCCGGGGACGAACCACTTGAAGCCCACCGGAACTTCCACGAGCTTGCGGCCCAGGCTTTCAGCCACCCGGTCAATGATCGAGGAGGACACCAGGGTCTTGCCGATCACTGACTGCGGGTTCCAGCCGGTGCGGTTGCGGTAAAGGTAGTCGATGGCGACGGCGAGGTAGTGGTTCGGGTTCATCAGTCCGCCATGCCCGTCGACCATGGGCGTGACAATGCCGTGGCGGTCGGCGTCGGCGTCGTTGCCGGTGGCGATATCGAAGCTCGCACCTTCGGACATCCGGTTGATCAGGGAAGCCATCGCCGACGGCGAGGAGCAGTCCATCCGGATCTTCTCGTCCCAGTCGAGGGTCATAAACGCCCACTGCGGGTCCACGGTCGGGTTCACGACGGTGAGGTCCAGGTGGTGGCGCTCGCCGATCTCACCCCAGTAGTCCACGGAGGCACCGCCCATGGGGTCCGCGCCGATCCGGACTCCGGCGGCGCGGATGGCGTTCAGGTCCAGGACAGACGGCAGATCGTCGACATAGCTGCTCAGGAAGTCGAATTTCCCGGTGGTCGCCGCGTTGTTGGCCTCCGCCAGGGGAATCCGCTTGACGGCGCGAAGGCCGTTTTCGAGCAGTTCGTTGGCCCGGTTTGCGATCCATCCCGTGGCGTCCGAGTCTGCCGGGCCGCCGTGCGGGGGGTTGTACTTGAAGCCGCCGTCGCCGGGCGGATTGTGGCTCGGGGTCACCACGATGCCGTCGGCCTGAGGCGCCCCGGCCGGTGCATTGCGGTTGTGCGTGAGGATGGCGTGGCTCAGGGCCGGAGTCGGCGTGTAGCCGTGCCGGGCATCGATGAGCACGCGGACGCCGTTCGCGGCAAGCACCTCGAGGGCTGAATTCTGGGCCGGTTCACTCAAGGCGTGGGTGTCTTTCGCCAGGTACAGGGGACCTGTGATGCCCTGCCCCGCGCGGTATTCGACGATCGCCTGGGTGATAGCCAGGATGTGCGGTTCGTTAAAGGAGGCCTTCAGGCTCGATCCCCGGTGGCCGGAGGTGCCGAAGGCAACTCTCTGGCCGGGGTCTCCCAAATCGGGCGCAACGTCGTAGTACGCGTCCAGGAGCGCAGTGAGGTCAACAAGGTCTTGGGATTGGGCAACTGTGCCCGCGCGGCTAGCCATGGGACCAGCATGCCAGACGATGACTGACCGCCAAACGGTTTGACCCAATCCGCTGGTCAGCTCGTAACAAAGCCCCGGCCGGCAGAGCCGTCCGGCGGTAGTCTTGAAACAGGGACTCTAGAGGGGGATTTCATGACAGACCAGCCGACGTCGGGCAAAGACGGCGCGCCGCAGGACCGGCAGCCGCCGTCCTACCAGCCGCCGTCCTACCAGCCGCCGGGAACGCCGGATTACGGTCAGCCGGCGGCGCCCTACGCCACCCCGGACGCTACCTCCGGGCCGTACTATGGCGGGCCGTACTATGGCGGGCCGGAGTACGGTCAGCCGGCGAGCTCCTACAACGCCTATGGCCAGCCGGTCTACTATCCCCTGCCGCCCGAGCCCAAGGGCCTGAGCATCGCCAGCCTGTGCTCCGGAATCGTGGTGTATCTCGGGTTCGGCGTGTTCATCCTCCCGCAGATCGCCGCAGTCATCCTGGGGCACCTGGCCCTCAGGCGTGAGCCGGCCGGCCGCGGGATGGCGATTGCCGGACTGGTGCTCGGATACGTCGGAGTTGCGATCACCATCCTGGTCATCGGTCTCATCGTCGCGCTCGGTATCGGCGCCGCCTCCTACAGCGGGTACCGGGTCTAACGGCCGCCAAGACGCAACCGGGGCGGGGCGGACGGCGGAGATCCGCCGCCGGCCCCGCCCCGGTGCTTTTGTGCTGAGCGGCTCAGCGTACGCCGGCCATGAGCTTCCTGATGAACGGCGACGCGGCCGCCAGACCGACAGCAAGCAGCATGGCGGTTCCGCCGATTCCCATGAAGTAGGGGAGTTCATCGTCCGGGTTGTAGAGTCCGGCAAGGATTCCGGCCACCGTGGTACCGAGCGAGACCGAGAGGAAGAACAGCGCCACCATCTGGGTCTGGAAGGCTTCGGGAGCCAGCTTGGTGGTCACCGAGAGCCCGATGGGGGAGAGGAACAGTTCGGCGAGCGTGAACAGGAACAGGATTCCGACCAGGGCGAGCAACGGCGTTTTCCCGTCCCCGGCGAGCGGGATGAAGGCCAGGAAAGCCAGGCCCATCACGAAGAGCCCGATTGAGAACTTCAGCGCCGACCCCGGCTGCCTGCGGCCCAGCCGCGTCCACAGTGCGGCCATGATGCCGGCGAAAATAATAATGAAGACCGGATTGATGGACTGGACCCAGGCGGCCGGCATCTCCCAGCCGAAGAGGTTCCGGTCCAGCTTCTCTTCCGAGTAGACGGCGATAAACGTGAACTGCTGCTGGAAGAGGGCCCAGAACGCGGCTGAAGCGATATACAGCGGAATGAAAGCCGCCACCCGGCCGCGTTCAACGGCATTGACCTTCCGGCTGCTGAAGATCAGCGCGAAGTACAGCACCGAGGCACCGATCGCGGCGTAGGCCATCGACATGGCCAGGTTGTCCGCCGTGATGGTGCCGGTCACGAGCAGTGCACCGATGATCAGGGCGATTCCGGCGAAAATAACGCCGTATTTGCGGCGCTCCGCGGCCGGCAGCGGATTCGGCACCCGATGAGCCTCCGCGGGCAGTTTGCTGCGGCCCGCGGCGTAGACAATAAGGCCCAGTGCCATGCCGGCCGCTGCTGCGCCGAAGCCCCAGTGGAAGCCGTAGCTTTCCTGCAGCCACCCGGTGAGCAACGGCCCGATCAGGGCGCCGGCGTTGATGCCCATGTAGAAGATGGAGAAGCCGGCGTCCCGGCGTTCGTCTTTGGCGCCGTACAGGCTGCCCACGAGCGCGGTGGCGTTGGCCTTGAGGCCGCCGGACCCGACGCCGACCAGCACGAGGCCTGCGATGAGCCCCGGAATCCCGGGGACAAGGGCCAGGGCGATATGGCCGGCCATGATCAGGAGGGCGGCGCCGAACAGCACCCGCTCTGAACCGAGAACACGGTCCGCGAGCCAGGCGCCGAGGATGGTGGAGAGATAGACTCCGCCGCCGTAGGCGCCGATAAGGCCGGCAGCCAGGCCCTGTTCGATCTCCAGGCCGCCCTGGGCGGCTGAGAAGTACATGTAGTAGAGGAGAATGCCCTGCATTCCGTAAAAGGAAAAGCGTTCCCACATTTCGACGGAGAACAGGCTGGCCAGCATCTTTGGGTGGCCGAAAAAGGACGTATCGCCCGGCTTTGTAGCGGGGGGATCAGATAAATGAGTTGTGCTCATTTACTTAATGCTGACAGTGCGACGGGCGCTTGTCACATTCGCGGGAGGGCTGCGGCGCCGGCCTGGCGGGTCAAGGAAAATACGAGGTTCCCGGATCAGACTTTCCCCTATGGGTGTTTCCCGCGCATCAGAGCGTGCCCCGTGCGGGGCTTCGGGTCCGGCGGAGCTCGACCGGATGACGACGGGCTGCTACCTGCCGGGGTGCGGACGCCGAAGGGCAGGCGCCGCGGCGGTTAAGGGATTGCTGGCCTGCCTGGCCGTTTGCGCGCTGATGTTTGCCGGGCTGGTCCCGGCGCAGGCGGCGGAACCGGTGACCGTGCTGCGGGTTTTCCTGGCGGCGGGGCAGTCAAACATGTCCGGCCGGGGGCTGCCGGCAGGAGGCAGCGCGGACCAGGCGGATCCGAGAATCTTCCAGTATGGAGCAAAGTCGCCCGGCCTGAGGGCGGCCACGGTCCCGTTGGATATGCGGGACAACCCCTCGGGGATCTCACCGGCCACAACATTCGCGCGTGAGTACCTGAAGGACCAGCCGGCGAATGTCGGCGTCCTGCTTATCCCGGCGGCGTACGGCGGCACCGGTTTCACCCGTGCCGCGGGTACCCTGACCTGGGCCGTGGGCGCGGCCTCGGCCCCGCAGTTTGACCTCCCCACGCTGGCGGTGAACCAGACGCTGGCGGGCATTGCTGCGGCACGCGCCGCCGGGTACTCCGTGAGCCTCAAGGGCGTCCTGTGGCATCAGGGCGAGAACAGCGCCTCCCTGTCCACCGCGGGCTACAGTGCGCGGCTGGACGAGCTCATTGCTTTCTTCCGGTCCCGGCTGTCTGAGGCGGCGCTTCCGTTTGTGGTCGGGCAGATGACACCGGAGGGAATCGCTGCGGTTCCTGGCCGGGCGGACATCGACAGAAGCCATCGCGAGACCCCGTCCCGTGTCGCCTACACCGGCTTCGCGCCAGCCATCGCGGGAGGAGTGAACAAGGGGGAAATTGTCCATTTCTCGCGGACCGGCATCGAATATCTGGGCAACTCCTATCTTGCCGGGTACCGGGATGCGCTCGGACACGCTGCCCCTACGCCGCCTGCGGACGGCTTTGCGGGTGAGGCTGTGTCCGTAACGCCTACGAGGTTCCTGGACACCCGGTTGTCCTCCGGGCCTGTCCCGGGCGGGGAGTCTGTCACGTTCAAGGTGGCCGGAACGAACGGTTTGCCGGCGGATATCGCTGCAGTCGTCTTCAACCTGACCGTCGCCGAGGCGACGTCGCATGGCTACATTACGGCCCACGCCTCGGGAACCGGGAAGCCCAACGCCTCCAACGTCAACTACGCCGCCGGTCAGATCATCCCCAACCTCACCGTGGTGCCCGTCGGTGCGGACGGGCGGGTGACCCTGTCCAACACCTCGTCCGGTTCGGTGCAGCTGGTTGCCGACGTCTCGGCCTATTTCCGTGCCGGCACCCCGTCCGTTCCCGGCGCCTTCAAACCCCTCGCCCCGACCCGCTTCCTGGACACGCGGACGTCGTCCGGGAAGGTGATCGGCAACCGTTCCGTGTCCTTCAAAGTAGCCGGAGTGGCCGGGATTCCGGCTGATGCCGCGGCGGTGGTCTTCAACCTCACCGCGACCGATACCAAGGCGCCCGGCTTCCTGACCGCGCATCCGACCGGCACCGGCACACCGCACGCGTCGAACGTGAACTTCGGAGCAGGCCAGACGATCCCGAACCTCGTCATCGTTCCGATCGGACGTGACGGGAAAGTCACGATCTCCAATACTTCGTCCGGGTCCGCCCAGGTAGTGGCAGACGTTTCCGGCTATTTCCTGGGCGGGAAACCGGCCCGGGCCGGCGCCTTCACGGCCGTGGCACCGACGCGGTTCATGGACACCAGGACCTCCTCCGGCAGGGTCGCCGCCGGCGGCTCGGTGGCGATCCGGGTCGCCGGGGTGGGCGGGGTGCCCGCCTCGGTAGCCGCAGTCGTTGTGAACATCACCGTGACCGAAACACGGTCCCATGGTTTCCTGACCGCGTTTGCCTCCGGGCAGGACACACCGAATGCCTCGAATGTGAACTTCGGGCCAGGCCAGACGATCCCCAACCTGGCCGTGGTCCCGGTCGGACCGGATGGCAGGATCAGGGTCGACAACAACTCCGGCGGGACGTCGCAAATCGTCGCCGACGTCTCCGGCTACATCCTGAAATAGGGCTCCATCTCGAAGGAGGTGCCCGAGGCCCTCAGCAGCCCAACTGGGCGGCCACCTGCAGCAGCAGTGCCTCGGAACCCATCGGCCCGATGAGTTGGATTCCCATGGGCAGGCCGCTTTCCGGAGTGCCGGAGGTCCAGTGCACCGGAATGCTGACGGCCGGCAGGCCGCACACGTTCACCATCGAGGACCACGGTGCGAACTCGCACTGGCGCCGGTAGTCGCCGTCGGCGTCCTTTCCCCATTCGGTGACGGGCCAGTACCCGCCGCCGTGTCCGGCCCCGGTGAACCAGCCGACGGGCCGGGGGGTCTGCGCCAGCGCCGGCATCAGCATGAGGTCCCAGGCGGCGTACTGGGCAGTCGTATCGCGCTGGAACTGCCGCAGGAAGGTGAGCGACTCGTTCAGCTTCGCCGGGCTGCGCTGCTGCGCGCGGCGACGGAAGGTGCGGGTCAGCGGCGTCAGGAGCGCCTCACGCTGGGGTGCGATGCGGGCGCTCCCGACGGCGGCGGTCCAGGCCGTCGTGAACGCGTCCGGGTAGCGATTGTCGTAGCGGATCGGGGCGTCGAGGGTGTCGTGGCCGGCCGCCTCCAGCCGTCTGATTCCTTCGGCGAGGGCATCGAGGGCCGGGCCCTCCGGAGTGAACGGGAAAATCGTCTGCCACGGGCTGTCAAGGCTCACCCCGATCCGCAGCCTGGGCGGTTCCCTCGTGGCTTGCTCAAGGTAGCCCGCGGCACCGGTGCCGTCCGGGCCGGCGACGAGCGCATCCAGCAGCAACGCCGCGTCAGCCGCCGAACGTGCCAGCGGGCCGGCAACCACCAGCCCGGCGGGATCTCCGGCGCTGTCGCCCGGCACCAGTCCCCGGCCCGGTTTCAGGCCCACCAGGCCGCACGCTGCGGCCGGAATCCGGATCGATCCGCCGCCGTCGGAGCCCGGCGCGAACGGCAGCAAGCCGGCCGCGACCGCGGCGGCGCTCCCGCCCGAGGACCCTCCCGAGCTGCGGCTCAGCGCATGCGGATTGCGCGACGGCGGCGCGACCCGGTTTTCGCTGTACGCCGTCAGGCCGAACTCAGGGACCTGGGTCTTGCCCAGCGAAATGCATCCGGCACCTTTGAGAGTGGCTGGAACGGCGCCGTCGGACAGGGCGGGCTTGCGGTCCAGGGCGGCACTGCCGTGAGTGGTGACAACCCCCGCGACGTCCGTCAGGTCCTTAAAGGCGACCGGCATGCCGTGCAGCGGAGGCAGCGGCCCCGCGCCGGTGCGGGCCTGTTGCGCATGGCGGTCATCGGCCAGCCCTGCGTCCCTCATGGCCTGCTCCGCGGTTACGGTGATGAACGCGCCGAGGTGCTTGTTGCCGGCGTCGATCCGTGCCAGGAAGTGTTCCACGGACTGCCTTGCCGAGACGTCGCCGGACCGCAACGCATCGCGCAACTGGACCGCCGTGAGCTCGTGGATCTCGGCCATGGACCCTCCTTTGTGTTGCTCAGAAGCGTAACGTGCCCCCCGGGTGGGACCTCCGCCTGCCGCTGGCGATACGCTGGGACTGACCTCTACATCTGCGGAAAGGACGACCATGAGCGACTTCGATACCGTCACCGTGTCCGGCATCCCTGACGGCGCCCGCATCCTGGACGTCCGGGAGGACTACGAATGGGTTGCGGGCCATGTGGAGGGGGCCCTCCACGTGCCCCTGGACCAGCTTCCGGCCCGGCTTGAGGAACTTGATCCTGACGAGGATCTCTACGTCATCTGCCGGACCGGCGGACGCTCGGTCCGGGCCACGCAGTGGCTCGTGGGTCAAGGCTACTCCGCAATCAATGTTGCCGGCGGCATGGACCAATGGCTTGAAACCGGGATGCCGCTGGTGTCCGACAACGGACTCAAGCCCGTCGTCCTGTAACCGACAAAGGAAAACCCCATGCCCGCTGCACCGGTCACCTATACGTTCCTCGGCCCCGAAGGCACCTTCACCGAAGCGGCCCTCATGCAGGTCCCGGACGCCGCGGGCGCCATCCGCATCCCGTCGTCGAACGTGAATACGGCCCTCGACAGGGTCCGGGACGGCTCCGCTGATGCAGCCATGGTGCCGATCGAGAACTCGGTGGAGGGCGGCGTCACCGCCACCCTCGACGCGATCGCGACCGGCCAGGAGCTGCGGATCCTTCGAGAGGCGCTCGTGCCGATCAGCTTCGTGCTGGTCGCCAGGCCGGGCATCCGGATCGGGGACATCCGCCGTATTTCGACCCACGGCCATGCCTGGGCTCAGTGCAGGCAGTGGGCCGAAACAAATATTCCTGATGCGGAATATATTCCGGGCTCATCGACGGCGGCCGCTGCGATGGGACTCCTCGACGAGGTGGTGCACTATGACGCCGCCATCTGCGCCCCGATTGTGGCCAGCGAGCAGCCCGGTCTGACCGTTTTGGCCGAGAATATCGGCGACAATCCAGGCGCGGTCACCCGGTTCGTGCTGGTCGGCCGCCCCGGCGAGCTCCCCGAGCGCACGGGCGCTGACAAGACGACCGTCGTAGTTCCGCTGCCCGAAGACCGGCCGGGGGCCCTGATGGAAATTCTCGATCAGTTCGCCACCCGCGGCGTCAACCTGAGCCGGATCGAATCCAGGCCCACCGGCCAGTACCTGGGGCACTACTTTTTCAGCATTGACGCCGACGGCCATATTGCCGATGCGAGGGTCGCCGACGCCCTCGCCGGCCTGCACCGGATCAGCCCGGCCACCCGCTTCCTCGGCTCCTACGGCCGGGCGGACGGCATCCGCACCGACGTCGAGCCGCACACCTCGGACGGGGCGTTCACCGCCGCACACGCATGGGTCAAAGAAATTCTGGCCGGGGCATCAGCAGATGCGGAATATACGCCGCAGGCTTCGCCCAGAGCGTAGACAGATGCCCCATCAGGCACTTCCGCCCCTCGAAAACTGTGCGTATGCTTACGTGATCCATTGAGGAAGACCTCTACCGGAGGGAGCAGGTAATGTCAGGGACCAGCACGGAAAACGACGGCCAGGGAATGATTGTCAATCCCAAGCCAACCGCTGAGAACCAGGACTGGGACGGCGACGACGCCGACCGGGCGGACCGCCTGCGCTTCGAAGAAGAACAAGCCATGATCCGCGAACAGTCCGAAGCCCGTGCCGCCAAGGCCGCTGCCGAGGCGAAGAAGGCCGAAGACGCGAACAAACATGCCGGCGCCTAGTCCCCGTGGACCCCGTCCTTGACCCGGACCAGCAGTGACCCCGGCGCGATCTGCACGGTGACCGTTGTTGCCATGCCTGACGTGTCGCCGTCGATTTGCGTGAGCATGGGCTCGGCGCACCGAATGGTGACTTTTCCGGACCGGTAGTACGTCATCACGGGCAGGTTCCGGTTGTGCTTGAGGATGATCTTTGTGTACATCGCGAGCCAGCCGATTGCGCTGCGCGGGCTCATCACCACCACATCCAACATGCCGTCATCGATCATTGCCTGGGGAATGAAGTCGATTCCGCCCGGAACCAGCCCGCAGTTGGCAAACAGGATGCTGCGGATTTTGCGGGTCTGCTCCGGCTGGTCATCCAATCCGATCGAGACCTTCTTTCGGCGCCCGGGCAGGTGCCGGACCCCGGCCTCCGTATACGCCAGCCAGCCTACCGCCTTCTTCAATCCGTCGCTGGTCGCACCGACCACTTCGGCGTCCATGCCGATTCCGGCAATTACAAGGAAGACATGTTCGGCGGACTCTCCGGTCCGGGCATTCTCGATGCGCATCCGGGCCGTGTCGATAAAGCGCTGGTGCCCGAACAGTGCCGCTTGCACGTTTCCCCGGAGGTCGTTGACTTCAAGGTCGATGTTGCGGGCCAGCAGGTTGCCGGTGCCGAGCGGTATCAGGGCCATGGCCGTCCCCGTGCCTGCCAGGACCTCGGCCACGGCTCGGACCGTGCCGTCGCCGCCGCCCACAAGGACGACGTCGGCCCCGCAGTCCAGGGCCGCCCGCGCCTGCGTAAAGCCCGGATCCGCAGCCGTTGTTTCGAAGAACCGGGGCGGCTCCCAGCCGGCGTCGGCGCACGCAGCCCGGATCAGTGTCCGGGCCTCGGCCGATCTGGCCTTGATCGGGTTCATGACCACCGCCACGCGCTGGCTGCCAGGCTCGGGGCGGTGGGTTTCCTCCCAGACTGCCCTGCGCGTGTGCAGGGCCTTCAGCCGGCGCACTCCCCACCAGCTGGAGACGGCAAAGGCCGAGAGTCCAGCGATGATGAGATAAAGCAGCCAGTCGCTCATGGTGCTCCAACAGTAACCCGCTGCCGCGCCGGTCCGGGGCCGTCCTGCAACGCCCCGGAAGATTGCCCGGCAACCCGCGCCGGATTGGATAGTCTTGTCTCGTGATCGACGTAAAAGACCTCAGCGAAAATCCGGACAAGTTCCGTGCCAGCCAGCGCGCCCGCGGCGCCGACGAATCCGTTGTGGACGCGATCATCGCGGCCGACGCAGCCCGCCGTGCGGCCCTGATCCGCTTCGAGAACCTGAGGGCGGAACAGAACGCCTTCGGCAAGAAGGTCGCGCAGGCCAAGGGCGAGGAAAAGCAGGCCCTGCTCGCCGAGGTCAAGGTGCTCGCCGCCTCGGTCAAAGCGGCCTCCGCTGACGCAGACACCGCCCAGGGCGCCCAGGAAGAACTCCTCCGGACGATTCCCAACCTCATCGAGGATGGCGTCCCCGAAGGTGGCGAGGACGACTACGTCGTCGTCAAGACGGTTGGCGCGCCCCGGGAATTCCCTGATTTCGAGCCGAAGGACCACCTGGAAATCGGTGAGCTGATCGGCGCCATTGACATGGAGCGCGGCGCCAAGGTGTCGGGCTCCCGCTTCTACTTCCTGCGCGGCGTCGGTGCGCGGCTGGAAATGGCGCTCCTGCAGATGGCTATGGAACAGGCGATCGACGCCGGGTTCGTCCCCATGATCACCCCGACGCTGGTCCGCCCCGAAACCATGCAGGGCACCGGCTTCGACGTCAAGCACGACGCAGAGATCTACCGGCTCGCCGAGGACGACCTCTACCTTGTGGGAACCTCGGAGGTGGCCCTCGCCGGCTATCACGCCGACGAGATCCTCGACCTCTCCGGCGGGCCCATCCGCTTCGCCGGGCAGAGCTCGTGCTACCGGCGCGAAGCCGGCTCGCACGGGAAGGACACCCGCGGCATCATCCGCGTGCACCAGTTCAACAAGGTGGAGATGTTCATCTACACCACCGTGGAAGAGGCTGCCGCCGAGCACGCCCGCCTCCTGGCGTGGGAAGAGGAGATGCTGGCCAAGTGCGAGCTGCCCTACCGGGTGATCGACACCGCCGCCGGCGATCTGGGCAGCTCGGCCGCCCGCAAGTTCGACTGCGAAGCCTGGGTCCCCACCCAGGGCGCCTACCGCGAACTGACCTCGACGTCGAACTGCACCACCTTCCAGGCCCGCCGCCTGAACATCCGCGAACGTGTCTTCAATGAGGACGGTGCCCCGAAGGGAACCCGTCCCGTGGCAACCCTGAACGGCACGCTGGCCACCACCCGCTGGATCGTGGCGATCCTTGAGCACCACCAGAACCCGGACGGGTCCGTCAACGTGCCCGCCGCCCTGCAGAAGTACCTTGGCGGCATGACGGTCCTGCCGGTCCTCTAGTTTCCGACGCGCAAATCACCCTTCGACACACAAATTACCCCTCGACCCCCGAATACCGGTGTCGAGGGGTAATTTGCGCGTCGCGGAAACTTCACGCCGAGTTAACGCCTGCTGTGGCGTGCGTCCTAGCTGCGGCCGGAGGCGTCTGCTCTACTTGGGAAATGACTATTTCGACTGAAACCTCAGTAGCCGGCAACGATGACCGGCGCGCAGACCACGACAAACTGATGATTGCCCTGGACGTCGACGGAACACTCGTCAACCACGACGGCCACATGTCGGATCCTGTCCGCGAGGCCGCCCAGGCAGTGGTCGCGGCGGGCCATCACGTGATGATCGCGACGGGCCGCTCGCTCAAGGCCACGCTGCCCATCATCGAGCACATCGGAGTCGAGAACGGCTACGCAGTCTGCTGCAACGGCGGTGTGACGCTGCGCCTGGACTCCGGCCTGGCCGACGGCTACGAGATTATCCACAAGGCCACGTTCGACCCGGGCCCCGCGCTCCGGGCCCTGCGGAAGCGGCTGCCGACGGCCAAGTACGCACTCGAGGACGAGGACGGGAACTTCCTCTCCACCGAACGCTTCCAGGACGCGAGTTTCGGCGTCGAGGCGATCGGCGTCGATTTCCAGACCATGCTGGAGGCAACCGCCGTGCGGGTGGTCGTCTTCAGCGCCGAGAACACCCCGGAAGAGTTCGACGCCGCCATCCGGCACATCGGCCTCGCCGGCGTCACCTATTCGGTGGGCTGGACCGCCTGGCTCGACATTGCCGCGGCCGGGGTCACCAAGGCCAGTGCGCTGGAACATCTGCGCGCCCGGCTGGACATCGGCACGCACCGCACCGTGGCCGTCGGCGACGGACGCAACGACATTGAAATGCTGACCTGGGCCGGGCGCGGTGTGGCGATGGGACAGGCGCCGGTGGAAGTGATTGCCGCCGCGGACGAAGTCACAAAGTCGGTCTCCGAGGATGGCGCCGCGCACGTGCTGCGCAGCCTGCTCTAGGGCCCGACGGCCCTGCCCTGACCTGCCCTAAACCCGCCGCGGCCCGCTCCCGGCGGCAGTGCGGTATTTCCCGACCAGCTCTGAGCTCAAGTCCCTGATGGCCGGCAGTTCGGCGGACATGCCTGCCAGTTGAAGCCCGGCGTCGGCAGCCTGCAGGGCCGATCCGGGCTCCAGGAGACCGTCGGCGCGGAGGTTTATCAACGACTCGACGAGGCGGAACGTCAGCTCCCCGGCGGTGTCCGTACCCGCCCCGATCCGGCGCCCCAGTTCCCGGTAGATCTGCCGGAGTTCGTGGCGGTCCTCGGTGAACGATTGGAATTTTTCATCCCGGGCCTCCGGGAGGTGATAGAGGACGCCCAGGTTCCAGCGGGCGGCACACAACTGGGTCCCGTCGTAGAGCGCCACGGCGTGCAACCGGGACGCTGCCTCCAGCAGCCCGCCGCGCCCTGCTGCAGCGCCGATTGATCGGTCATCCTCCAGGGCAGCCCGGGCAAAGGCCAGGCCTCCGGCCACAGTCCCGTCGAGCAGTTCGCTCAGCAGGTCATCCTTGGTGGCGAAGTGGTGATAGAGCGAGGACTGCCGGATGCCGACGGCGTCGGCGATGGCCCGGGTGGAAGTGTTGGCGTAGCCCTGGCGCGTGAAAAGCTCGGCGGCGGCATCAAGGATTTCATCCCTGGCCGTGGCGCCTGGCCTGACCGGCTGCTGTTTTCGGGGGCGTCCCGGTCCTGCTGAAGTCACCTCCCATTCTTACACCGGCGGAATGTTCCGACGCCCCTCCCAAGGCCCTGGCCCGGCCTGTTGTGCGTTGGTGAGGTTTTGTTTACAGCCCGGAAACGCGCCGTCATCCAGCTTTTACACAGGGGAAACGGAACCGGGACATCCCGCTGGAAAACTGTCAAGTGACCGGTATTTCGGAGGTGGCCAGGTCGCCTTCACACCCTGCGGTCGACCTGCCCGTTCCAGATACGGAGAGACCAATGACTTCAACCCTTTCGACGACGACCGCCCACGCGGATGACGCGGACCTCACGTCGCTCGGCTACCCGCCGTCATTGCACCGCAAGCTTGGCCGCTATGCTTCTTTCGCCGCAGGATTCTCGTTCGTTTCGATCCTGACGACCATCTTCCAGCTGTTCGCCTTCGGCTACTCCTTCGGCGGCCCCGCGTTTTTCTGGACGTGGCCTGTGGTCCTGGTGGGGCAACTCCTGGTGGCCCTGAATTTCGCCGAACTCGCCGCGCGGTACCCGCTCTCCGGCGCCGTCTACCAGTGGTCGCGGCGGCTCGGCGGCGAAGCGGTGGGCTGGTTCGCCGGCTGGTTCATGGCCATCGCCCAGGTCATCACCGCCGCGGCCGCCGCGATCGCCCTCCAGGTCGTCCTGCCGCAATTGTGGGACGGTTTCCAGCTGGTCGGCGGCGACCCGGCGCTGACCACCGCCACCGGCGCCGCCAACGCGGTAGTCCTCGGCGCCGTGCTCCTGGTCCTGACCACCGTCATCAACTGCCTCGGCGTGAAGCTCATGTCCCATGTCAACTCCGTCGGCGTGACGTGCGAAATCGTCGGGGTTGCGGCCGTGATCCTCGCGCTCGTCTCGGCCGCCCAGCGGGGTCCGGACGTGGTGGCTGACACGACCGTCATGACAGGGTCGGACCTCGGCGCCGTAGGTGCCTTCCTGGTCTCCGGCCTGATGGCGGCCTACGTGATGGTGGGTTTCAACTCCGCCGGAGAGCTCGCCGAGGAGACAAAGAATCCGCGCAAGACGGCTCCGCGCACCATCCTGTCCGCCCTCATCGTCTCCGGTATCGGCGGCGGGCTCATGATCCTGACCGCCCTTATGGCAGCTCCCAGCCTCGACGACGGACGGCTCGCCTCCGAGGGACTGCCCTACGTCCTGACCGCGGTCCTGGGCACCTTTTGGGGCAAGGTCCTCCTGGTGGACGTCGCCGTCGCCATTTTCGTCTGCACGCTTGCCATCCAGACCGCCGGATCCCGCCTCGTCTTCTCCATGGCCCGCGACGGCAAACTCCCGGCCTCGGCGCTCCTCTCCTCGGTACACCCCACGCGCGGCACGCCCATGTGGCCCTCCATCGCCATCGGAGCCCTCGCCGTCGGCGTGCTGGCCATCAACATCGGCAACGCGGCCCTTTTCACCACCCTGACCAGCGTGTGCATCGTGATGGTCTACCTGGCCTACCTCCTCGTGACCGTCCCGCAGCTGCTCAGCCGGCTGCGCGGTGACTGGAACCTCGTCGGCGGCACCATGCCCGCCGGGCTGTTCTCGCTGGGACGCTGGGGACTTCCGGTCAACATCCTTGCTGTCCTGTACGGCGCCGCCATGGTGATCAACCTCTCCTGGCCGCGGCCCGAGGTCTACGACCCCTCCGGCGACAACGGGATCCTGCTGTACTCCGCTCCGCTGATGGTGGCAGTCGTGCTCATCCTGGGCATCTGGGTCCGTAGGGCCAAGAAGACCGAACTTGCGGCCGCCTCCGCCGCCGTCTGACCCCGCGCACCTGACCCCGACGCAGAAAAACCCGACGCAGAAATGACTGAGATGACACCGACCCTCACTGCCGCTCCGGCCGCTGCCGGAACCGCCACCACAGCAGGCGCCCGCGCCCATGCCCGCTCCCAGCACGGCACCACCGCCGAAACCATGGTCCACGTCCCGGCCGGCGCCGCACCGGAACGGCTCACCCGCGGGCTGGACGAACGCAACCGCGCCGCCATCACGTGGGCCGAGTCCCTCGCCTTCGGCCGGTACACGCACCTGGAACTGGCCCGCGGCACCCGGATCCGCCTGACGGACAGCGGGGGAGACGGCTGCGTCCACGCCGTGCTCATCCGCAGCGGAGCGCAGCACGAACGGCTCAACGTCGCGGACACGGTCAAGGTGCCGTGGCAGGCCTACCTGGGGCAGGGCCACCCGCTCCTCTCCGACGCCGGACGCCTGATGGCCACGATTGTTGCCGACTCCTCAGGAGCCCACGACGCCCTCACCGGCACCACGAACCGGGCCGGAAACGAAGCCAAATACGGTGCAGGCAGCGCCCACAGCGCATCCCCGGCCGGCCGTGAACTGCTCACGCTCGGCGCGCTCAAACACGGCATCAGCCAGCGGGCACTGCCGGCCCCGGTCTCCTTCTTCAAGGGCATCACCGTCGGGCCCGGCGGCGGCATCAGCTTCAACGGCGGCGCAGGCGCGGGAAGCGCCGTCGACCTGCTGCTGCACATGGACGCGGTGCTCGTCCTGGCCAACACCGCCCACCCGCTGGACCCCCGCCCCGCCTTCACCGGCACGGCCGTGGACATCCTCGCGTGGCAGGCGCCGCAGGACCTGGCGGCCCTGGCCGCGGGCGATCTCGGGCTGGAGCTGGGGCCCGAACACCTGCTTGCCCTGCAGAACACCGAACACGACCTGACAGCAAGGACCACCGCATGAACACCGCCGCCCCCACCGTAGTCCGCCTGCCCGGCGCCGGGTACGCCCCGGAACGCCCGTCCGCCCCGCTGGTCCCCGGCCGGGTCGTCCTCGACGAATACGTCGAAGCCCGCAGCCCCTGGTCGGCCGTCGTGGCCGCGGGAGACGTCCTGACCATCGTGGACCTCGAAGGGAACCAGGCCGTGGACTGCCTGCTGTACGCCGCAGCGGACCCTGCCACCCGCTACAGCGCCGCCGTCAGCATCGCCGCGCAGCAGTCCATTGTCCTGACCACCGGATCCGTTCTCCGCGCGGACAGCGGAGCGCCCCTCATGACGGTCGTGGCGGACGAAGTGGGCGTTCACGACACGATCGGCGGTGCCTGCTCGCAGGAATCGAATACGCTGCGCTACGGCCAGCACACCCACGAACAGCACGCCTGCGTCGAGAACTTCCTGATCGAAGGCTCCCGCTGGGGCCTGGGCAAACAGGATCTGGCGTCCAACATCAACTGGTTCATGAACGTCCCCGTGGACCCGGACGGCGCCCTCGGAATCGTGGACGGCCTGTCCGCGCCGGGCAAGCGCGTGGCGCTGCGCGCCGAGACCGACACCCTGGTCCTGGTCTCCAACTGCCCGCAGATCAACAATCCATGCAACGGCTTCAACCCCACCCCGGTCCGCATGATCGTGACCCGCCCGGAGGCAACCCTGTGAACCGCTTTGATACCCTTCTCATCGCCAACCGCGGCGAAATAGCCTGCCGCATCATTGAATCCGCCCGCAAGGCCGGCCTGCGGACCGTCGCCGTGTATTCCGAAGCCGACCGCGGCGCCAAGCACGTCCGGCTCGCTGACGAAGCCGTGCTGCTCGGACCCGCGCCGGCCAAGGAGTCCTATCTCCGCGTGGATGCGATCCTCGCGGCCGCGGCGGCCACCGGCGCCGGTGCCATCCACCCCGGCTACGGTTTCCTCTCCGAAGACGCCGGGTTCGCGGAGGCCGTTGAAGCCGCCGGCCTCATCTTCGTCGGCCCCACCCCGGACCAACTGCGGACCTTCGGCACCAAGCACACCGCCCGGGACGCTGCCCGGCGCGCGGGCGTGCCCATGATTGCCGGCTCCGGCCTGCTCCCGGACCTTGAGGCCGCACGGGCGGCGGCCGAGACGATCGGCTACCCGCTTATGCTGAAGGCCACCGGCGGAGGCGGCGGCATCGGCATGGCGGTCTGCCGAGACGACGCCGACCTGGCCGGAAACTTCTCCCGCGTCGCCCGGCTTGCCAGCTCCAGCTTCGGCACGGCGGGCGTCTTCGCGGAACGCTATATTGAGCACGCCCGCCACGTCGAGGTACAGATCTTCGGCGACGGCGAAGGCCGCGTGGTGAGCCTCGGCGACCGCGATTGTTCCCTGCAGCGGCGCCACCAGAAGGTCCTCGAGGAAGCCCCGGCACCGGACCTGCCCGCAGCGCTCCGGGAGGAACTGCACCGCAGCTCCCGCGCCCTGTGCGCCTCGGTCGGCTACCGCTCCGCCGGCACGGTCGAGTTCGTTTACGACCCCGTCCGGCAGGAAGCCTCCTTCCTCGAAGTCAACGCCCGGCTCCAGGTCGAACACCCGGTGACCGAGGCCGTGACCGGGATTGATCTCGTCGCCTGGATGCTGGAACTCGCCCAGGCCGAGCCGGTCCTCGCCGGCGTCCCGGACAGCGTCCCGGTCACCGGCCACGCCGTGGAGGCCCGCCTCTACGCCGAAGACCCGGCCCGGAACTTCCAGCCCAGTGCCGGAACCGTCACCAACGCGCAATACCCGGCCCCCGGCGTCGCCCGGGTGGACGCCTGGGTGGAAACCGGCAGCGAGGTGGCCACCAACTATGACCCGCTGCTGGGCAAGATCATCACCCACGCCGCAGACCGTGACGCCGCCTTCGACGCGCTGGCCGAAGCCCTCGGGCAGACGCGCATCGACGGCATCGAAACCAACCTCGGCATGCTCCGCGCCGTCACCGGACTCGACGTCGTCCGCGCCGCCGGCCATTCCACCGGAACCCTCGACACCGTGGGCGACCCCGAGCCCCGCATCACGGTGGAGCGCCCGGGACTCCAGACCAGCGTGCAGGACTGGCCCGGCAGGACCGGTCTGTGGCAGGTGGGTGTGCCGCCGAGCGGCCCCATGGACGATTTGTCCTTCCGGCTCGGCAACACGGCCCTCGGCAACGCCGAAGGCGCGCCCGGGCTCGAGTTCACCATGACCGGCCCGGCGCTGCGGTTCACGCACACCACCACGGTCTGCGTCACCGGCGCAGACGTTGCCGTGACGGTCGATGGCTCCGCCGTGCCGACTTGGGAACCCGTCGAAGTCCCCGGCGGCAGCGTGCTGGACATCGGGTCCGCGGACGGGGCGGGGCTTCGCGGCTACGTCCTGTTTCAAGGCGGCCTGGACATTCCGCAGTACCTTGGCAGCGCATCCACCTTCACGCTCGGCCAGTTCGGCGGCCACGGCGGCCGGGTCCTGCGCCCCGGCGATGTGCTGCGAGCCGCCGCCGTCGAGCACACCGCGGGAACCGGGCCCGGCCCTGTCCCGGTCGCCAGCCGGCCGGCGCTGACCACGGACTGGAACCTGATGGTCGTGGAAGGACCCCACGGCGCCCCTGAATTCTTCCAGCGCGAAGACATCGAGGATCTCTTTGCCGCGGAATACGAGGTTCACTTCAACTCGGCACGGACCGGCGTCCGGCTGATCGGGCCCAAGCCGCGCTGGGCACGCTCGGACGGCGGCGAGGCCGGCCTGCACCCCTCCAACATCCATGACACCGCCTACTCGGTCGGCGCCCTGGACTTCACCGGCGATACTCCCATCCTGCTCGGCCCGGACGGCCCGAGCCTGGGCGGGTTTGTCTGCCCGGTCACCGTCGTCACGGCCGAGCGGTGGAAGCTCGGCCAGCTCCGGCCGGGCGACAAGGTCCGGTTCGTGCCGGTCCGCTCCATCGAGGCCCCCTCAGTCAAGGAACTGGGGCCGGCCCGCCAGCTGATCCTGCCCGGATCCGCCGGGGCCGGGATGCCCGGCGGGGCTCACCGCCGGGCTCTCCCGCGGGGACGGCGACGACGGCGTGCTGGGGCGGGTGCCTGAAGGCGAGGGCCGGCCGGCGGTCACCTACCGCCGCTCGGGCGACGACAACCTGCTGGTCGAATACGGTGACATGGTCCTTGACCTCGGGCTCAGGGCCAGGGTCCACGCGCTTCACCAGGAAGTCGAGAAGCTACGCGTCCCCGGCATCGTGGACCTCACGCCCGGCATCCGGTCGCTGCAGATCAAGGCGGACCCGTCCGTCCTGCCCACCGCCCGCCTGCTGGGCCTGGTCCGGGACATCGAAGCGGCGCTGCCGGCCAGTTCCGAACTGGTGGTACCCAGCCGCACCGTCCGCCTTCCGCTGTCCTGGGACGACCCGGCCACCCGCGAGGCGATCGAACGCTACATGGCAGGCGTCCGGGACGACGCGCCGTGGTGCCCGTGGAACATCGAGTTCATCCGCCGGATCAACGGCCTGGACTCCGTGGACGAGGTGTTCGATACCGTTTTCAAGGCCGACTACCTCGTCCTAGGCCTGGGCGACGTCTACCTGGGCGCTCCCGTGGCAACGCCGCTGGATCCCCGGCACCGGCTCGTCACCACGAAGTACAACCCGGCCAGGACGTGGACCCCGGAAAACGCGGTCGGTATCGGCGGCGCGTACATGTGTATTTATGGCATGGAAGGACCCGGCGGCTACCAGTTCGTCGGCCGGACCACGCAGGTCTGGTCCCGCCACGCCCAGGCGGCCCCCTTTGAGCCCGGCTCGCCGTGGCTGTTGCGGTTCTTCGACCGGATCTCCTGGTACCCGGTCAGCCCGGAGGAGCTGCTGGACATGCGGGCGGACATGGCGGCCGGCCGCGGCCGCGGCGTCGAGATCGTGGACGGCACCTTTTCCCTGGCGGAGCACGAGGAGTTCCTGGACCGCAACGCCGGCTCGATCGCCTCCTTCCGGGCCCGGCAGGAAGAGGCGTTCGCGCTCGAACGCCAGGCCTGGGCGGACGCCGGCGAGTTCGACCGCGTCGAGCAACTGGTCGTTCCGGCCCCGGCGGCGGCGGAAGTTGTAGTTCCCGACGGCGGGTCTTTGGTCACGTCGCCGTTCGCGGCGAGCGTCTGGAAGGTCGACGTCGCAGTGGGCGACAGAGTCGTGGCGGGCCAGCCGCTGGTCTCCCTTGAGGCGATGAAGATGGAGACGGTGCTGACCGCGCCGAGTGACGGCACGGTGTGCCGGGTGCTGCCGGTCGCCGGCGCGCAGGTGGTCGCCGGCGAGGCCCTCGTGGTTCTCGAGGCGGCCGACCTGGAAAACGAACTGCTGGTACTGGAAGGAAGCGCAGCATGAGCACCACTACCCATGGCACGGGCACCGTAGCCCGGCTGACCGCGGCCCTGGCAGCCCTCGATGCCGTTGACCGTCCCGAAATCTGGATCCACCTCCGCGGCAAGGACGAGCTCCTGGCGGAGGCCGCCGAAATCGACGCCGCCGTGGCGGCCGGGCAGGACCTGCCGCTCGCCGGCCTGCTGCTGGCGGTCAAGAACAACGTCGGCGTCGCCGGGATAACGACGACGGCGGCGTGCCCGGGCTTCGGCACCGGGCCCGCGGCCGAGGATGCCGCCGCAGTCGCCCGCCTGCGCCGGGCGGGCGCCTTGGTGCTCGGCGCCACCAACCTGGACCAGTTCGCCACCGGACTCGTCGGGACCCGGAGCCCCTATGGTGCCGTCCGCGACTCACGCCGGCCGGACCGGATCTCCGGCGGCTCCAGCTCCGGCTCCGCCGTGGCGGTGGCACTGGGCCTGGTGGACATCGCGATCGGAACCGACACCGCCGGGTCCGGCCGGGTCCCCGCCGGGCTGCAGGGCATTGTGGGGATCAAACCCACATTGCGGGTCGTCTCAGCCGACGGCATGCTGCCGGCCTGCCGCTCCTGGGACACCGCCACGATCCTGGCACGGGACCTGGACACCGCCGAGCTGGCCATGGGGGTCATGGCAGGGGATGCCAGGGCCTGGCCCTCGGATGTGAAACTTGCCGCGCCGTCGCGTCCGCGGGTCGCCTACCCGGCGTCGCTTCCGGCGCTGAATCCCGCCTGGGCTGCCGAGTTCGAAGCCCAGATCGAGCGGCTCCGGTCGACCGGCGTCGACGCTGAACCGATCGAATTCGACGTGTTCCTGCAGGCGGCCCGGCTGCTGTACGACGGCGCGCTGGTCGCGGAGCGCTACGCCGCCGTCGGGAAATTCATCGACGGTGCGCTCACCGCCGGCGGTATCTCCGACGTCGGGCTCGATCCGACGGTCGCAGGCATCATCACCGCCGCCGGACGCCTTCCGGCCCACCGCTATGTCGAAGACACCGCGGCGCTGGAGGAGCTGAAGGCCGAAGCGATGTCCCGGCTGGCATCCTTCGACGCCCTGATCGTGCCCACCACGCCCTTCCATCCCGCGCTCGCCGAGGTGGCTGCGGACCCGGTCGGTGTCAATTCCCGGATGGGAACGTACACAAACTTCTGCAACCTCTTCGACATGTGCGCCGTGGCGGTCCCGGCCGGAACAGTGGCGGACGACGCCGGCGCGGGGCTCGCGGGTACCGCCCAGTTCGGCCTGACCGTCGTCGGGCGGACGTTCGAGGATGCGGTTGTTGCCGACATCGCCCGGCGCATTGAGCTCACGCCGCCGCTGCCTGAACTTTTTGCCGCCGGTGCCGCGCAGCGCCGGCCGACGGAACTGCGGGCCCCGTGGCCGCTGGCTGCCGGGGCCGTCGGGGTGCCGCTCGTTGTGGTCGGCGCCCACCGGCAAGGACAGCCGCTCGTGGACGAGCTGGAGCGCCGCGGTGCCTTCTGGGCCGGTCCGGTCACCACTTCCGCCCGGTACCGGATGGTTGCCCTGCAGACCACGCCGACGAAACCCGGCGTCGTCCGGTCCGAGGACGGCGCGGCCCTCGCGGCCGAGCGCTGGCTGGTCTCGGAGGCGGCCCTGGGGGCCTTCCTCGCGGAACTGCCGGAACCGATGCTGCTGGGCTCGGTGACCCTTAGCGACGGCGCCGTGGCGGTGGGCTTCGCTTGCGATCCGGTGGCGGCGTCCGGCGGGAGGGACATCACCGAGTTCGGCGACTGGCTGGTTGCGCAGGCGGCACTCCAAAGCACACCCGGGAGCAGTTCCGCCATGGCCGGTGCGCCGGCTGCCGGCTAGGGAGGCTCGGCCAGGGGTCCAGGCCAGGACCGGCTAACGGACGTCGAGGATGAGGCCGAGGAGGCGGGCGGCGGCGGGACGGGCCGCGTGCTCCTCGTACCACTGGGCCCGGGCCACCGCCTTGCTGACCGCCTGGGTGGTGATGCCCAGCTCCCTGGCCACGGCCTTCTGCTGGCCGCGGACCCCGGGGGTCAGCAGGTCCAGGACACGCCACTCGGCGGCGCTCCGGTCGTGCACGATATGGCCCAGCAGCCGCAGGACCGCCTCCGATTCCGCCGCGAGGTCGGCCAGCGGCCCCTCCACCGCCACCGGAATGCGGTCCTTGCCGCTGCGCAGCCGGTCAACCGCGCGGCGGGCGTACACGAGCCCATGGCCGGAAGCGTCCCTGATCCGGTCGGGCAGCGGTTCGTTGACCGGTCCGACGCCGATTCCCACGTACCAGGCGCCGCTGCGCAAAGCGATCAGTGCGGCGTCGACCACCTGCTGCGGCCGGTCCAGGATGCCCTGCACCTCGTCCTCCACCGAGCGGTCAAAGTCCAGGCGCGCCGGGATGTGGCGCAGGTCCTTAAGGAGTTGCGGCACACGGTCGCCGTCGCGCCGGCGGTCTGTCTGGTTGATAGTCAGCGTGAACATACTGGATGACACACTACCGGGTGGTAAGTTTCGGGCAAATGCGCCTGCCGCCGGCCGGCCGGCCGGGCTTGTGCGCGGCACTGAGCCGTGCTGCGATGGTGGCCAACGTATTAAGGAAGCACCGATTGAGGTGAGGGCAGCCGTGGGAAGTGAAAAAACTGCAGGGTCCGGAGCGGGCCGGGCCCGGACGCGCCGGGAACAGCAGCAGGGAGGCAAGGCCCCGGCCCTCGGCGTCGCGGAGGCGGAACTCATCGATCGCTGGTGGCGGGCGGCCAATTACCTGTCCGTGGGACAGATCTACCTCCGGTCTAATCCGTTGCTGCGGGAACCGCTCGCTGCGGAGCACACGAAGTCCAGGCTGCTGGGTCACTGGGGAACCACCCCGGGACTGAACTTCGTCTATGCCCACCTGAACCGGGTCATCCGCCGGGACGGGCAGGAGATGCTGTTTATCGCAGGACCGGGCCACGGCGGACCCGCCGTCGTCGCCAACGCCTGGCTGGAAGGAACCTATTCCGAGGTTTACGGCCATGTCGGCAACGATGAGGAAGGTCTGGCCGAACTGTTCCGCCAGTTCTCCTACCCGGGCGGGATCCCCAGCCACGCCGCGCCGGAAACCCCCGGCTCCATCAGCGAGGGCGGGGAGCTCGGCTACTCCCTGGCCCACGCCTACGGGTCAGTGTTCGATAATCCCGGGCTGATCACGGCCGTGGTCATCGGGGACGGCGAGGCGGAGACCGGGCCGCTGGCTGCCAGCTGGCATTCGCATAACTTCCTGGACCCGGTCGCCGACGGCGCCGTGCTGCCCATCCTCCACCTCAACGGCTACAAGATCGCGAACCCCACGATCCTGGCCCGGATGCCCGAAGCCCAGCTGGAGCAGCTACTCCGGGGCTACGGTCACGAACCTCACTTCGTGACCGTCGCCGACCCGGGCGACACTGCTTCCGCGCACCAGGCCTTCGCCGCAGCACTTGACGCCACCCTGACGGAAATCCGGGCCATCCAGGCGGACCGCCGGAAGCGGGCCACTGCCGGGCCGGAGGGTGCAGATCCCCTCCGGGCCGAAGCCAAGGCACCGCGCTGGCCGATGATCGTGCTGCGGTCGCCCAAGGGCTGGACGGGCCCCGACATCGTTGACGGGCTCCAGGTGGAAGGCACGTGGCGCAGCCACCAGGTACCGATAGACAACGTCAGGACCAACCCGGAGCACCTTGCGCAGCTGGAAGACTGGCTCAAGTCCTACCGGCCGGGGGAGCTCTTTGACGACGCCGGCAGGCTCGATCCCGGGACGGCCAAAAACGCCCCCGTGGGCCGGCTCCGGATGAGCGCCACACCGCACGCCAACGGCGGACTCCTGCTGCGCAGCCTTAAGCTCCCCGAGTACGCACGGCACGCCGTCGACGTCCCTGGTCCGGGAACCGAACGGGTCAGCCCCATGGTCACGCTCGGCGGCTGGATGCGCGACGTGATCGCCCTGAACCCGGAGACGTTCCGGCTGCTCGGCCCTGACGAGACCGCCTCCAACCGGCTGCAGGACGTCTACGACGTCACGGACAAGGTCTGGCAGTACCGGCTCGACGGCGCCGACGAGCACCTTGCCCGCGCCGGCCGGGTCATGGAAGTCCTCAGCGAGCACCTCTGCCAGGGCTGGCTCGAAGGATACCTGCTGACCGGCCGGCACGGAGTTTTCAACTGCTATGAGGCGTTCATCCATATTGTCGACTCAATGTTCAACCAGCACGCCAAGTGGCTCAAGGTGCACCGGCAGCTGCCGTGGCGCCAGCCGGTTGCTTCGCTGAACTACCTGCTGTCCTCGCACGTGTGGCAGCAGGACCACAACGGCTTCTCGCACCAGGACCCGGGATTCATCGACCACGCGGTCAACAAGAAGGCGGAGGTCATCCGTGTCTACCTGCCGCCGGACGCCAACACCCTCCTGGCCGTCATGGAGCAATGCCTGGCGTCGCGGGACCTGGTTAACATCGTGGTCAGCGGCAAGCAGCCCTCTCCGACGTGGCTGGGACCCGCCGAGGCGTCCCATCACTGCCGCCGGGGACTGGGGATCTGGGAGTTTGCGGGGTCCGAAGTCCCGGGCGAGGAGCCCGACGTCGTACTTGCCTGCGCCGGTGACGTGCCGACGGTCGAGACGGTGGCCGCCGCGGAGCTGCTCAAGCTGGGCGCCCCCGGACTCAAAATCAGGGTGGTCAACGTCGTGGACCTGATGCGGCTGCAGGACGCCGGCGACCACCCGCACGGGCTCACATCACGGGATTTCGATGGCATTTTCACGGCGGACAAGCCCGTCATCTTCGCCTACCACGGCTATCCGTCGCTGATTCACCAGCTGACCTACCGGCGCACCAACCAGGAGGGCCTGCACGTGCGCGGATACCAGGAGGAAGGCACCACCACCACACCGTTCGACATGGCCATGCTCAACGGAATCGACCGCTTCCAGCTCGCCATCGACGCGATCGACCGGGTGCCGGGACTCTCCGCCCGGCATTCCCTGCTGCGCCAGTCGCTGCAGGACCGCCGCATGCGGGCCCGCGACCATACCCGCGAATTTGGCGAAGACCCGGAAGCAATCAGCGGGTGGACCCTGGGCCCCGCAGACCCCGCTTAAACAGCAACGCGGGGTCACTTCCGGCCCATCCGGTCGCCCGGAATGGGCCAGAAGTGACCCCGCGTTGCTTCTGGCTGAGGTGCGTTAGTGCGCTGCCGGGACGTAGCGCTTGATGGACGCCTCGAGCTCGGCTTCGGCGGCGGCACGGTCGCCCCAGCCCTCGGCCTTGACCCACTTGCCGGGCTCCAGGTCCTTGTAACGGGTGAAGAAGTGCTCGATTTCCTTGATCAGGAACTCGCTCACATCCGAGATTTCCTGGATGTGGTCGAAGCGGGCGTCAACGGGCACGCACAGGACCTTGGCGTCTCCGCCGCCGTCGTCGGTCATGTTAAAAACGCCGATCGGGCGGGACTCGACGATCACGCCGGGGTGCAGGTCGAAGTCCTGCAGGAGCACGAGTGCGTCCAGGGGATCGCCGTCCTCGCCGAGGGTGTTCTCGAAGAACCCGTAGTGGGTGGGGTACTGCATGGAAGTGAACAGGACCCGGTCCAGGCGGACACGGCCGGTTTCGTGGTCGACTTCGTACTTGACGCGGGATCCCTTGGGGATCTCGATGGTCACGTCATGCTTCATGGAATGCTCCTTGACGACTTCAGGGGGTGCGCGGCACGCACACAAAACGCTGCCGGTGCCGCCGACTATTATTGAGGATATAGCGAGAGGACCTGGTTTCAGGAACTAGTGCAGTCATTTTCAGGACTAGAGGACCAGGAACCGTATGGAACGCAGAACGCGCCGGGCCGGCGCGAACCGGCTGTCCGGGTTGCTGCGAGGCTACCTCCCCCTGGCGCTCCCGGCCCTCCTGATCTGCCTCCTGGCCGTCCCGGCGGGCATCGCCCTCGCCCCGGCGCTGCGCGGCACGAACCGGCCACCGGTTGCGGCTGCCGCCGAACCCTGGCAGCAGATCCCCACAGTCCTCGCCGATCCCGGCAAGGCGGCGTCCGGCATGGCCGGCGCCCTTTCCGACACCGCGCCCCTCCCGGAAACCGGGCCCCTGACGGCGCTGCTGAACGGGACACTTCAGGCCGACGGCGCCGGGTCGTTCAGCGGCGTCGTCCTGGACGCAGCTACCGGCCAGGTGCTTTTCGACCGCTCCGGTGACGAGGCCCGCATCCCCGCGTCAAACATGAAGATCTTCACCGCCGGGGCAGCGCTGCGCGCTTTAGGCCCGGACCGCCGGTTCAGCACAAGCGTCGTGTCCGGGCCCGCTCCGGGATCCGTCGTCCTGACCGCCGGGGGCGACGTGTTGCTCGGCGCAGGCGAATCAGACCCCGGCGCGGTGCTCGGCCACGCAGGCCTGGCGACCCTCGCCGGGGCCACCGTCCGCGCCCTCCAGTCCGCCGGCGTCACCGGGCCCGTGAGCGTGCTGCTGGATGACTCCCTGTTCACCGGTCCGTCGCTGAGCGAGGAATGGAGCCCGGCCGACGTGGCTGCCGGGGAGATAGCGCCGCTATACCCCCTGGCACTGAATTCGGCACGGTTCGACCCGGCCAAACTCACGGGCCCGCGCCCGCAGGACGCCGCCATGACCGCCGCCGAAACCTTTGCCGGGCAGCTCACCGCGGCCGCCGCGGCGGTTCCGGACGCCGGGCTGTCCGTGCAACCCGGCGTTGTGCGCTCCGCCCCGGGGGCAGGACTGAACCCGGACCCGGGCGTGCACACCCTGGCGGAGGTCCGGTCCGCGACGGTAGGGGAGCAGGTGGAGCTGCTGCTGCGGACCTCTGACAACTACCTCGCCGAGGCGATCGGCAGGCTGACGGCCCTCGCCGTCGGCAAACCGGCCAGCAACGACGGCGCCACCGCGGCCGTGCTGGAGCAGCTGGCCGGCCTGGGGATCCCCGCCGACACCGCGCGCGCCGCCGATGTCTCCGGCCTGGCCCTGTCTGACCGGGCCTCCGCCCGGCACGTCGCGGCGATGGTCCGGGCCGTCACCTCCGGCGAGGAGCCGGCACTGCGCGCCGCGCTCCCGGGATTCCCGGTAGCGGCCCTGACCGGGACCCTGGGCGAGCGGTTCAGGGACGGGAGCGCCGGCGCCGGCGTGGTGCGCGCCAAAACGGGCACCCTGAACACCGTCAGTGCCCTCAGCGGCTACGTCGTCGACGCCGACGGCCGGTTGCTCGTTTTCTCCTTCATCGGCAACGACCTCAGCCCGGGCGCCGACAACAGATCGGTGCTGGACCGCTCCGCAGCCGTCCTGGCAGGCTGCGGCTGCCGGTGACTCACGGCCCGTAAGTACGCGTAACCACGAGCGTGCCCGCCGGCCTGTTCGCCCGGCGGTGAACTTAAGGCGGATCGTTAGGCCCCTGTGATCTGATGGAGCCTATGGAGTCCTCTGCGAGCGAGACATCAGCCCCGGCCCTCATCAACTGGGAGCTTGCCGCTTCCACGGCCGCCCGCCTGGCACCCGCAGGGCCGACCCTCGGCTCGGCCGAAATCGGCGCCGCCGTGGAAAACCTCCGCCGTATGGCGGATATCTCCGTGCAGCACGTCCACGAGATCACGGGACTCGAAGCCGCCCGTGATCTCCGCGATTCCTCTGTCCTGGTGGTGGACCGGGCCTCCTGGGCCAAAGCCAACACCCAGAGCTTCGCCGTGATGCTCAAGCCGGCGATCGAAAAGATGCTCGAAGACCGGCGGGCCACCATCACCCCCGGCGCCGCCAGCGTCGGCGGGGCCATCACCGGCAGCCAGCTCGGCGCGATCCTGGCCTTCCTCTCCAGCAAGGTCCTCGGCCAATATGACCCCTTCTCGGCGCTCGCCGAGAACTCCGCAGCACCCGCAGGCGGGCGGCTCCTGCTCGTCGCCCCCAACATCATCGCCGTCGAACGCGAACTCAACGTTGAACCCGCTGACTTCCGGCTCTGGGTATGCCTGCACGAACAGACCCACCGGGTGCAGTTCGCCGCCGCACCGTGGCTGCGGCACCACATGCTGGACGAAATCGAGAACCTCAGCGGCCACCTGCTGGGCAACGTCGATTCCCTGATGGAACGGGCCTCGGCCGCTGCGAAGTCGCTCAAGGACCGCACGGCCGGCGGCACGGCGCCCGGCCGTGGCGCCATCCTGGACCTCCTCCAGGACCCGGAGGAAAAGGCTGCCCTCTCCCGCCTCACCGCACTGATGAGCCTGCTCGAAGGCCACGCCAACGTCGTGATGGACGCCGTCGATTCGAGCATTGTGCCGTCCGTGAAGACCATCCGGCAACGCTTCAACGCCCGCGGCGCGGACCGCGGCCTGATCGAAAAATTCATCCGCAACCTGCTGGGCCTCGATGCCAAGATGCGCCAGTACGCCGACGGCTCAAAATTCGTGCGTGAAGTCGTCGCAGCTGCAGGCATGCACGGCTTCAACAAGGTCTGGGAATCGGCCGACCACCTGCCGACCGAAGCCGAGATCCACGACTCGAAACTCTGGCTCGACCGGATGGGACTCTGAGCCCGATGCCCGGCAGCCAGCACGAGGCCTCGTCGACACCCGACGCGTCGTCGACAACCGCTGCGTCGCCTGCACCCGACGCAGCGGCGGCGACGGACGCTGCCCGGCGCGGTCGGCGCCGCCCCGGCCGCCTGGATCCCGTCGTCGGAACGGCCCGGAAGATGCTCGGGGATGCCCTGGCGGAGGCCGGTTACCCGGAGCGGATCCTGGTCGCGTGCAGCGGTGGGCCGGACTCACTGGCGCTCGCCGCCGTCGCCGGCTACTTCGCCCGCCGCGGCCACGTTGACGGACATCCGGTGTCCATCGGTGCGGTGGTGATCGATCACCAGCTGCAGCCCGGTTCGGACGCCGTCGCGGCCGCCGCGGCGCGGGCGCTCACGGACCTCGGGCTCTCGCCCGTCACGGTGCGGGCGGTCGACGTCGCATCCTCCGGAACCGGTCCGGAGGCAGCCGCACGCGACGCCCGCCATGCCGCACTCGACGCCGCGGCCGATGAATCAGGCGCCCAGGCAATACTGCTCGGGCATACCCTCGATGACCAGGCCGAGCAGGTCCTGCTGGGCCTGGCGCGGGGGTCCGGCACCCGATCCCTGGCCGGCATGCGGCCCGCCCGCGGGCGACTCCTCCGGCCCTTCCTGGGACTCCGGAGGGCCGACACCCTGGCTATCTGCGCGGCGGAGGACCTGGAGCCCTGGCACGACCCGAGCAACACCGACCCCGTCTATGCGCGCTCGCGGACCCGGGTCGAGGTGCTGCCGCTGCTCGAGGAAAAACTCGGCCCCGGCGTCGCCGAATCCCTGGCCCGGACCGCAGCCATTCTGCAGCACGACGCCGACTTCCTCGAGAACCTTGCGGGCGACGCCTTCGCCGGGCTCCAGGAGCGCTCGGGGACCGAAATCAGCCTCCCGGAAACCGCCCTGCGCGAACTGCCGCCGGCGTTGCGGTTCCGGGTCATCGCCAAGGCCGCCGCCGCGGTCGGCGGTCAACAGCCCAGCTACCGGCGGCTGCTGGCCGCCGAGGCACTCTTGCGCCGGCAGGGATCGGCCGGTCCGGTGGAACTGCCGGGCGGCGTGAGCGTCTACCGGCTCTCGCTCGCCCAGTTGCAGGCGGAGCCGGCGTCCTCGGAAGCAGGGGTTCCCCGCGAAGCCGCGCGCTGTGGGAAACTGGTATTCCGGCCTCAAAAACCGCCCCGCAATTAGTCGCACCCCGCATCGACACAGGAGCCATTGGTGGATTCAAACGACGTCCAGGCAGACCTTAAGCACGTTCTCTACACCAAGGAACAGATCCAGACACGGATCACCGAACTCGCGGCACAGATCGACAAAGACTACGAAGGCCGCGACCTGCTGATCGTCGGAGTCCTCAAGGGCGCCGTGATGGTCATGGCAGACCTCGCCCGCGCACTGCACAGCCACGTTTCCATGGACTGGATGGCGGTCTCCTCCTACGGATCCGGGACGCAGTCCTCCGGTGTCGTCCGCATCCTCAAGGACCTCGACACTGACCTGATGGGCAAAGACGTCCTGATCGTCGAGGACATCATCGACTCCGGCCTGACGCTGTCCTGGCTCAAGACCAACCTGGAATCACGCGGCACGGCGTCCGTGGAAATCTGCACCGCCTTCCGCAAGCCCACGGCCCTGAAGGTCCAGATCGACGTCAAGTACGTCGGCTACGACATTCCCAACGAATTCGTCGTCGGCTACGGCCTGGACTACGCCGAAAAGTACCGCAACCTGGACTTCGTGGGCACCCTGGCGCCGCACGTATACGAGTAGACAGCACGCCGGCGTGAAAACCGGCCGGTAGGCGGCTCCGGCCCGGGACGATCAGTTCCGGGCCGGAGCCGTTCCCGTGAATGCCACTCCCGGCGGCCGCTTGGGGACACGTTTAATGTGCCCGACGGCCCTAGCGCTACGCCCATAGGGAACTTTTGTACTTGTCCGTGCGTGAGTCCATGCGACGGTGTATAGCTAGAACCTGACGCAACACCACACGCGCGCAGAATCTTCGCCGTGCAGCACTACCAGGAGGGACGGGGTCAGCCCCGCACAGATGAAAGCTAAGAGTTTCTTCAAGGGCCCCGGCATCTGGATTGTCGTCGTCATTGCCATGCTCCTGCTCGCCTTTGCCACACTGGCGCCGGGCGGTGCCAGCCGGATCGATACTGACAAGGGTCTGGCGCTGCTGACCGCCGGCGGGCAGGTTGAACAGGCCAAGATCTTCGACGGCGAGAACCGGGTGGATCTGGTCCTGAAGGAAAACCTGCAGATCGACGGGCAGGACAAGGGCAAAAACGTCCAGTTCTACTTCGTTGACGCCCGCGCCGCGGACGTCGTCAAGGCCGTCACGGACACCAAGCCCCCGAGCGGTTTCACGGACCAGCCCGTCGAGAGCAACTGGCTTTCCGGGCTGTTCTCCCTCCTGATCCCGATGCTGCTGCTGGGCGTGCTTTTCTGGTTCCTGCTCTCCCGGATGCAGGGTGGCGGCTCCAAGGTCATGCAGTTCGGCAAGTCCAAGGCCAAGCTGGTCAGCAAGGACATGCCGCAGGTGACCTTCACTGACGTCGCCGGCGCTGACGAAGCCGTCGAAGAACTCGAAGAAATCAAGGAATTCCTCCAGGAGCCGGCCAAGTTCCAGGCCGTTGGCGCGAAAATCCCCAAGGGCGTGCTGCTCTACGGCCCTCCGGGTACCGGTAAGACGCTGCTGGCCCGTGCCGTGGCCGGCGAAGCCGGGGTTCCGTTCTTCTCCATCTCCGGTTCCGACTTCGTGGAAATGTTCGTGGGTGTGGGCGCCTCCCGCGTCCGCGACCTCTTCGAGCAGGCCAAGGCGAACTCGCCGGCCATCATCTTCGTGGATGAGATCGACGCCGTCGGCCGCCACCGCGGCGCCGGCATCGGCGGCGGCAATGACGAGCGCGAACAGACGCTCAACCAGCTGCTCGTCGAAATGGACGGCTTCGACGTCAAGACCAACGTCATTCTGATCGCGGCCACCAACCGTCCCGACGTGCTCGACCCCGCCTTGCTGCGCCCGGGCCGCTTTGACCGGCAGATCTCCGTCGAGGCGCCCGACCTGATCGGCCGCGACCAGATCCTGCAGGTCCACGCCAAGGGCAAGCCGATGGCCCCCGGCGTCGACCTGAAAGCCGTCGCCAAGAAGACCCCGGGTTACACCGGCGCGGATCTCGCCAACGTGCTCAACGAGGCGGCGCTGCTGACCGCCCGTTCGAACGCCAACCTGATTGATGACCGGGCCCTGGACGAGGCCATCGACCGCGTGATGGCGGGCCCGCAGAAGCGCAGCCGCGTCATGAAGGAACACGAGCGCAAGGTCACCGCCTACCACGAGGGCGGCCACGCCCTCGTCGCTGCCGCCCTGCGGAACTCCGCCCCGGTCACCAAAATCACCATCCTGCCCCGCGGCCGTGCCCTCGGGTACACCATGGTGGTACCCGAGAACGACAAGTACTCCATCACCCGCAACGAACTCCTCGACCAGATGGCCTACGCCATGGGCGGGCGCGTCGCCGAGGAGCTCGTCTTCCACGACCCGTCCACCGGGGCGTCCAACGACATCGAGAAGGCCACCGGCATTGCCCGGCGGATGGTCACCGAATTCGGAATGAGTGAACGCGTCGGATCCGTACGGCTCGGCCAGGGCGGCGGAGAGCCGTTCCTCGGCCGCGATGCCGGCCACGAGCGCAACTACTCCGACCAGATCGCGTACATCGTCGACGAGGAGGTCCGGCGGCTGATCGACGGCGCCCACGACGAGGCCTACGCCATCCTCACCGAGAACCGGGACGTCCTGGACGAGCTGGCCCTGGAACTTCTCGAGCGGGAAACGCTGAACCAGGCCGAAATCGCCCAGATCTTCACCCACATCCGTAAACGTGACTTCCGCGCGGTGTGGCTCTCGAAGGAAACCCGCCCGGTCCAGCAGGCCGGCCCTGTCGAGTCCCGCCGGGAGAAGTCCGAGCGGGAGGCCCAGGAAGAAGCCCAGCAGGCCAGGCTGGAGGAGCCGTTGGACGCCCTGCCGCCGCACGCCCAGGGCGTTCCGGGGCAGGAACCCTTCCGCGGCGGAGCGACGGATATCGGGTCTGACGGCCATCCCGGCTAGGCTTTCCTCTGTGACCTTTAACTTCGATGACGACGAACCCGCCACCGCAGCCCCTTCAGCGGCGGGCGGGGCGACCCAGCATCCGCACCACAAAGTAGACCGGCCGCGGATCGAGGCAGCAGTCCGTGAAATCCTGCTCGCCATCGGCGAAGACCCGGACCGCGGCGGGCTGCTGGACACCCCGAAGCGGGTCGCCAAGGCCTACTCGGAGATGTTCGCGGGCCTGCACCACGATCCGGCGGAGATCCTGGCCACAACGTTCGACCTCGATCACGAGGAACTCGTTTTGGTCAAGGACATCCCCTTCTACTCCACCTGCGAGCATCACCTTGTGCCGTTCCACGGCGTCGCCCACGTGGGCTACATTCCGTCACATGAGGGAAAAGTCACCGGCCTCAGCAAGCTGGCCCGGGTGGTGGACATGTTTGCCCGCCGCCCCCAGGTCCAGGAACGCCTGACCACCCAGATCGTCGAAGCACTGGTCACCCACCTCAACCCGCGCGGCGCAATCGTCGTCGTCGAATGCGAACACCTGTGCATGTCCATGCGCGGCATCCGCAAGCCTGGCGCGAAAACCGTGACCAGCGCGGTCCGCGGGCAACTTCATGATCCGGCCACCCGCGCCGAAGCCATGAGCCTCATACTCGGAAGGTAACCAACAAGACTATGGATTCCCTCGCAGCAGCCCCCGGCACGGGGCCCGCGACCTCACCCCTTCCCATCCTGCGCAAGCCCCGCCCTGTGGCACGGTTTGCGGACCTGCCCACCGACCGGACCCTCGTGATGGGAATCCTCAACGTCACGCCCGATTCCTTCAGCGACGGCGGCAAGCACCCGACGCCGGACACGGCAATCGCGGCCGGCCTGCGGATGTTCTACGCCGGCGCCGACATCATCGACGTCGGCGGCGAGTCCACCCGCCCGGGCGCGGAAGCAGTCGGCCCCGCCGAGGAACAGCGGCGCGTGCTGCCGGTCATCGAAGCGCTGGTCAAAGCCGGCGCCCTCGTCAGCATCGACACCACCCACGCCGCCACGGCGGCCGCCGGCCTGGTCGCCGGGGCCGCGGTGATCAATGACGTCTCCGGCCTGAGCATGGAACCGGAAATGGCGGAACTGGTCGCCCGCACCAAGGTGCCGTACATCCTCACTCACCGCCGCGGCGACGCGGGAACCATGGACACCCTGACCGACTACCGGGACGTGGCAGAGGACGTCGCCGCTGAACTGGCCGGCGTGCGCGACAAGCTGTACGCCGCGGGCGTCACCCCGCAGCAGATCATCCTCGACCCAGGCCTCGGCTTCGCGAAGACGGAGGCGCAGAACTGGGAACTGCTGCAGCGCCTGGATGTGCTGGCGGACATGGGACACCCGATCCTGATCGGCGCATCCCGGAAACGCTTCCTGGGCACCCTCCTGACAGTGGCCGGCAAGTCCGCCGCACCCGGGGAGCGCGACGCGGCAACCGCCGCGATCACCGCGATCAGCGCCGCCCGCGGCGCCTGGGCAGTCCGCGTGCACGACGTCGCAGCAAACCTCGACGCCGTGAAGGTCGCCGCCCGGATGGCCCCGGCCAAGCCCGCAGCCGTGCCCGGCAGTAACTGACCGATACCCATGGACAAGATCACGCTGAGCGGCGTCACGGCCCTCGGCCACCACGGGGTCTTTGACTTCGAACGCCGGGACGGTCAGCCGTTCGTCGTCGATGCCGTGCTGCATCTGGACTTCGCGGCGGCCGCGGCCTCCGACGACGTGCGGGACACGGCACACTACGGTGAGGTGGCCGAATGCATCCGCGGCTGGATCACCGGGGAACCCGTGAACCTGATCGAAGCCCTGGCCGTACGGATCGCCGAGGACGTGCTGAAGCGGTTCACCGTGACGGCTGTTGACATCACGGTCCATAAGCCCAAGGCCCCGATTGAGGTCGACTTCGGCGACGTTTCCGTGTCCGTCCACCGGGCGCGGGCATGAACTCCGGTTACAGGCGCGCTGTGCTGGCGCTCGGCAGTAACCTGGGTGAACGCAGTGAAACCCTGTCCGCCGCCGTCGCCGAACTGGTGGACCCGCCTGAAGTCCGCCTGCTGGCGATTTCGCCGATCGTCCAGACGAAGGCCGTCGGCGGCCCGCAGGACCAGCCGGACTTCCTGAACATGGTCATTGCGGTGGAAACCTCGCTCACGCCGCTCGAACTGCTGAGGCACTGCCAGGCGGTCGAGCAGCAACACCACCGGGTGCGGGACGTCCGGTGGGGGCCGCGGACCCTGGACGTGGACATCATCACCTACGGGGACTGCGTAAGTTCAGACCCGACGCTCACGCTTCCGCATCCGCGCGCCGCGGAACGCGCCTTTGTGCTTTACCCGTGGTCCCTGATCGACCCGGCGGCGGAGCTCAACGGCGAACGGGTCGGCGAACTCGCCGCGAAGGCTGCCGATTATTCCGGCCTCGCCACCTTCGACGGGTTCCGGCACCACGACGGCGCGGCCGGCGCGGGGGAGCGGCCGTGAAACTGACGAGCCCCCTGCTCCTGCTCGCCATCAGCGTGGCGGTGGCCATGTTCGGCTGGTTCGCCGCCGTGATGGCAGGGCGCTACAGCCTCGCGACGCCGGTGCTGCCGCTCACCGGGCTCCTGACCATGGGCGTGATCGTGGTCCTGACCCTTGTCCTCGGCCTCCGCGTGCTGCGATGGCGCAACGGCAATAAGAAGAAAATCCTCAACCCGATCCTGGCCGCCTGGACCCTCGTCCTCGCCCAGGCCTGCGCCTACACCGGGACCGTGCTGCTCGGCTGGCATGCCGGAGTCTTCCTGGATCAGCTGCGCCTGTGGAACCTCCGGAGCGACCACGGCATCGCCTGGCAGACCCTGGTCATGGCCGGCGGCGGCCTGATCATGGTGATCATGGGCCTCGTCGTCGAACGCTTCTGCCGGATCCCGCCCGAAGACGGCGACGCCGAGTCCAGTGCGCGCATGCAGGGAAACCGCGGCAAACCGACAGCGGAAGGTGAATATGCCTACCGAGGCGATTGATCCGCCGGGCCTCACCTGGCTCAGGGTTTCGCCCAAGTACATCACGGTGCGACTGGCCGGATGGGCGCTCGGAAACCTCATGGCCGTAGCCCTCCTGAGCCTGCCGCTGGTGCTGGTCCTCGCCGGCTGGTGGCGGTGGCCGCCGGTGTGGCTGGCCGCGGCGCTACCGGCTGCCATGCTGATCCTTGCCCTCTGGCGGCTCGTGCTGATCCCGCGGCAGGTCCGTTCCATCGGGTACGCCGAACGGGACGACGACCTGCTGATCCGCCGTGGCATCTTCTTCCAGCGCACGCTGGTGGTCCCGTACGGACGGATGCAGTACGTGGACATCGGCGCCGGCCCCATCGAGCGCGCCCTGGGCCTGTGCACCCTGAAGCTGCACACCGCATCCCCCGGGACGAACGCGGAGATTCAGGGGTTGCCGGCGGCCGAAGGGGCACGGCTGCGCGAGCAGCTCTCCGCCCGCGGCGAATCGCGTCTGGCCGGACTGTGACGGATGCCGTAAACGAGCCGGCGGGGATGACGGGAGGGCCTGGGGAGGACCCGCCCGGAGGGCCCCTCGCAGTCACCCCGCACGGCGGCTGGCTCCGGATGCACCCCGCCTCGCCCTTCGTCCGCGGCTGGTTCGCCCTGGCCGCCATCGGGTTCTTTTTCGGCCGCGACACCATCGAACGGATGCTCCAGGGCGGCCCCCTGGTCGATGAACAGCTCACCGGCCGCGGCCCCTGGCTGCTGATCACCGGCGGCGGCATCCTGCTGCTGACGGTGCTTGGCTACGTCGCGACCTGGTACTTCACGCGCTACCAGGTGGCCGAAGGGTACGTCAGGGTGAACTCGGGGATGATTTTCCGGCAGCAGCGCCAGGCCCGGCTGGACAGGGTGCAGGCCATCGACATCGTCCAGCCCCTGCTGGCCAGGGTGTTCGGGCTCGCGGAGCTGCGGTTCGAGGTCGCCGACGCCGGTGAGTCCGCGGTCCGCCTCGCCTACCTGCGGGTGTCCGAGGCCCGGCAGCTCCGGGCAACCATCCTGTCCCGCGCCGCCGGGGTGCTCCCCATACCGGGGGGACCCGACGCCCCCGAGGAGCCGGTCCAGACGGTGCTCAGCGTGCCGCCGTCGCGGCTTGCCGGGGCGTTGGCCTTGAGCGAACAAAGCGTCGTCCTGATCGCGGGCGGCGTCGTCTCGGTGGTGCTGTCCGCCCTCACCGAGAACCGCAGCTTCTCCTTCTTCCTGATCCCGGCCGGGATCGGATTGCTGGCGGCCTACTGGTCCGCGTTCAACAAGGGCTACAACTTCACGGCCGCGATCTCCCGCGACGGCATCCGGCTCCGCTACGGGCTGCTGGACACCCAGTCCCAGACCGTGCCTCCGGGCCGGATCCAGGCACTGAAGATCAGCCAGCCGCCGCTGTGGCGGGTTTTCGGCTGGTACCGGATGCAGGTCAACGTCGCGGGGTACGGCGCGGACGGCGGCAACGACCAGTCCTCCGCCCGGACGACCCTGCTTCCGGTGGGCACCTTCGCCGAAGTGCTGACCATGCTCTCCCTGGTCCTTCCTGATCCGGGCACCCCGGACCCGGTGCGCGTGTTCACGGCTGGCCTCTCCGGCCCGGCCGACGGCGCACACGATCCGGACGCCGCCGACCGGTTCATCACCACCCCGCGCCGTGCCCGCCTGCTGGCGCCGCTGGGCTGGCGGTGCAACGGCTACCTCGCGACCGGAACCGCTTTGCTGCTGAGGTCAGGGCGGTGGTGGCGTCACCTCGTGGTGGTGCCGCATCAGCGCACCCAGTCCATGGCGCTCGAACAGGGTCCGCTCGCCCGGCGGTTCCGGGTCGCGGACCTGGTCCTGCACACGACGCCCGGTCCGGTGACCCCCCGGCTGATCCAGGCCGGACTGGATGAGGCCCGTGCGCTGCTGGACGAGCAGGCCGCCCGCGCCCGGGCGGCCCGGAAACGCCAAACAAGCGAATACTGGCTGGACCAGGTCCGGCAGGCGGCCGCGGAATCGCCAGAGAACACACAGGAGGACCCCCGCCATGGCTAAACCAGGACGCCTCGGCGTCGGAATCATCGGCGCCGGCAAGGTCGGTGCGGTGCTCGGGGCGGCACTGCGGGGCGCGGAACATGCGGTCATCGGAGTGTCGGCGGTCTCGGACGCCAGCCGCGAACGGGCTGAAACCCTGCTCCCCGGGGTGCCCGTGCTGGAGGTGCAGGAGATCGTAGAGCGCGCCGAACTGGTGCTCCTCACCGTCCCGGACGATGCCCTCGGCCCGCTCGTGGACGGCCTGGCCAAGCTCGGCGCCTGGCAGCCCGGCCAGCTCGTGGCGCACACCTCCGGCCGGTTCGGCGTCGGAATCCTGCACCCGGTCCGTGCCGCCGGCGCCGTGCCGCTGGCGCTGCACCCTGCCATGACGTTCACGGGCATGAGCCTGGACCTGGCCCGCCTGCTGGACTGCACCTTCGGCGTCACGGCCGACGCCGCCATGCTGCCGATCGCGCAGGCCCTCGTCGTGGAAATGGGCGCCGAGCCGGTAGCCATCGCCGAGGCCGACCGCGTGCTGTATCACGCCGCGCTGGCCCACGGTTCGAACCACCTGGTCACCCTGGTGGCGCAGGCCTCACAGTTGCTCAGGGACGTCGGCGTCGACGCGCCTGAACGCATGCTGGGCCCGCTCCTGCGCGCCACCCTGGAAAATGCCCTGGCCTCGGGCGAATCGGCCCTCACCGGCCCGGTGGCCCGGGGCGATGCCGGCACCGTCACTGCCCACGCGGAGGCCCTCCGGGAGTACGACGGCGGTGCGGGCGGCGATATCCTGGCCGCCTACCTGGCCATGGCCCGGGCGACAGCCCGCCGGGCCGGAAGCCGCGGGCTGCTGAAACCGCAACAACGCAGGGACATCAGTGATGCCCTCGACGGGGCGTCCTCCGACGGCCCGCCCTCTCCGGAAGGACCCTGACATGGCGATCGAACTCGTGACCACGGCCGCGGAACTCCGGGCCGCCAGTGCCCGGCTGCTGTCCGCAAAACGGGGCGTCTCCCAGGGGCTGGTTCCGACCATGGGTGCCCTGCACGCCGGCCATGCGCGGCTGGCGCGCACCGCCGTCGAACAGAATGACGTGGTGGTGGCCAGCATCTTCGTCAACCCCCTCCAGTTCGGGGAAGCAGCGGACCTGGACCGCTACCCGCGGACGCTTGAGGCCGACATGGCGCTCCTGGATGCGGAGGGCGTCGACCTGGCCTTCGCGCCTTCCGTGGCGGAGGTGTACCCCGGCGGGGGACCCCTGGTGCGGGTCACCGCGGGCAAACTCGGTGAGAAATGGGAGGGGGCCTCCCGGCCCGGCCACTTCGACGGGGCCCTGACCGTCGTGGCGAAACTGCTCCATTACGGCATGCCGGGCGGAACTTCCGGCCTCCCCGGCCTGCCGGCCTACCGGGCCTATTTCGGCCAGAAGGACGCGCAGCAGCTGGCGCTGGTCCGGCAGATGGTGGCGGACCTGAACTTCCCGGTGGAGATCGTCCCGGTGCCGACTGTCCGCTCCGCGGCGGGACTGGCCCTGTCCAGCCGGAACCGGTTCCTTTCCGGGGCCGAGGCCGAGGCGGCCCTTGTGCTTTCCCGGGCCCTGCGCCTGATCGAGGACCGCGCCATCGCACACGAGCCGCTGGACCTGGACTCCGCGCTCGCCATGGTCGCGTCGGAGCCGCTCGTGGAACTGGACTACTTCGACGTCGTTGATCCGCGGACGTTGGAGCCCCTTGCGGAGAACTGCCAGGACACCCCGTTCCGCGGCGAAGGCCTCGCGATCATCGCGGCCAGGGTGGGGCCCGTGCGCCTGATCGACAACGTCCCGCTGAACACCTGACCTCTCCCGGCCCCGAAGACAGCAACGCGGGGTCACTTCTCGCCCATCCTAGGCGCCTGGATGGGCGAAAAGTGACCCCGCGTTGTTTTACGACGCCGCCGGGGAATGACTCACGCCGATAGGCTGTTGGCACCAGCAGCGGCGCGAACGCCCCTTGGCAGCACCTTCACTTTCCTGAAAGAACCCCATGTCTACCGACGTTTCATCAAGCGCGCACGGAAACCCGGCGCCCGCAGCGGCGCCCTGCCCTCGATCCGGCAGCGCGGCCGCAGAAGATGTCCCGCGAGTCCGTCACGATCATCAGCACGCTGCTGGTAGCCACATTCGTCGTGATCCTCAACGAGACGATCATGAATGTGGCGCTGCAACGCCTGATGGTGGACCTGCGCATTGACGCCCCCACCGTGCAGTGGCTGTCCACGGGCTTCATGCTCACCATGGCGGTCGTGATTCCGACGACCGGATTCATCCTGCAGAGCCTGTCCACCCGCGCAGTGTTCATTCTGGCCATGGGCCTGTTCTCCGGCGGCACCCTGCTGGCCGCCCTGGCGCCGGGTTTTGAAGTCCTGCTCATCGCCCGGATCATCCAGGCCGGCGGCACGGCGATCATGCTCCCGCTCCTGATGACCACCATCCTGACGCTGGTGCCGCTGCAGCGCCGCGGAGCCGTGATGGGCAACGTCAGTATCGCCATTTCGGTGGCCCCGGCGCTGGGCCCCACGGTGTCCGGGCTGATCCTCGAGCATTTCTCCTGGCGGTTCATCTTCGTTTTTGTCCTGCCGATCGCCCTCGCCGCACTGGGGATCGGCGTCAGGTACCTGACCAACATCGGTGAGGCCGGCAAGACCCGCCTTGACGTCCTGTCGGTCGTGCTGACAGTTCCCGCGTTCGGCGGCCTGGTGTACGGGCTGAGCCAGATCGGCGGCGGCCAGCCCGGTCCCGGCATCCCCGCGGTAGCGGCCCTTCTGGTCGGTGTCCTGGCCCTGACGGCCTTTGTCCTGCGGCAGCTGAAGCTGCAGAGGACGGACGGGCCCCTGCTGGACCTCCGTGCCTTCGACTTCCGGATGTTCACGGTGTCCGTGCTGTTGCTCGTAGTGGCCATGATCGCCCTGTTCGGCACGGTGATTCTGCTGCCGCTGTATCTGCAGGAGATCCGCGGGCTCAAGGCGCTCGAGACGGGCCTTGCCCTGCTGCCGGGCGGCCTCGCGATGGGCCTGCTGGGGCCTTTCATCGGGCGCCTGTTCGACAAGGTCGGACCGTTGCCGCTGACCGTGACCGGTTCCGTCATGATGGTGGCCGCCCTGTGGCAGTTTTCCACGCTGGACGCCGGATCCCCGGTCGGCTGGATCATTGCGCTGCACGTCGGCCTGAGCCTGGGCCTTGCGCTGGTCTTCACCCCGGCCTTCACGACCGGCCTGAACCCGTTGCCGCCGCACCTGTACTCGCACGGCTCGGCCATCCTCAGCACGCTGCAACAGGTCGCCGGCGCTGCCGGGACGGCGCTCCTGGTGTCCATCTACGCCGTCGTCGCTGCAAGCTCGGGCACCGTCGCCGGAATGCATGCGGCGTTCCTTACCGCTGCCGTGATAGCCCTCGCCGCCGTCGTGCTCTCCGCGATGATGCGCAAGACGGCCGGGACGGCCCAGCCGGCGGGGCACTGACCCGCCCGGCTAACCACAACCTAGCCACAACGCGGGGTCACTTTTCGCCGGTGCCGGACCTCCGGATGGGCGAAAAGTGACCCCGCGTTGCTGTGGGAGGGGGCTGTGGGAGGGGTGGGGTCAGCTGGCGAAGAAGTCGGTGAGTTCGGTGATGAGCTTCTCCGGGGCCTTGTTCACGCCGTCGTGCCCCATGCCGGGCAGGATGGTGTAGCTGGAGCCGGAGAGCACGTCGTGGATCTGCGCGCAGGCGACCCCGAAGTACGCAGGGCTCTTCTCGCCGACGATGATGAGCGTTTCCAGCGGCAATTCCAGGAACGGCTCGGCCGGCATATCGGCGGCAATGATGGCCTTGATCTCGCGGACACCGGTCTTCATGAGGTCGCGCATCTGCTTGCCCAACGGCGTGGCGGCGGAGAGTTTGTTGGCCAGGGTCAGCATGGACAACGGCATCCTGGACAGGGCGCTGCCGGTCTCCAGACCCTTCAGGAGCACGGCAAGGGCCCGGCCGTCGTCGCCTGCGGCGGTCGCCTTTTCGTACTCGGCGGTCCAGTCGGCGGTCACGCTGTGGTTCACGGACACCGCCGGGTCATAGACGGCCAGGCGTTCCACCGGCAGGGTCCGCGCCGCATGCAGGGCGACGGCGCCGCCGAAGCTGTGGCCGAAGACGTCCGTGCTGGCGGTGTGTTTCATCACGGCGTCAAGGTCGCGGATATCCACATCCAGCGTGTAATCCTCCGGCTGCGGCGAGGACGAGCCGCGGCCCCGCCGGTTGAAGGTGTGCACCGGACGGCCGAGGGAGGCACTGAGTTTCTGCGCGAATCGGGTGTAGTCGGCGGCCGTCACCATGGAGGCCGGCACGACGACGATGCCCGAGCCCGCCGAGGCAAGCTCGGCACCCGTGCTGAAAAGCTCAATGGTTCCGCCGTCGGGGGTTGTGATGTTCTCGCGGGTCATGGTCCGAGCCTAGCCGAGGCGGCCGGAACCGCGCAGCCATGCACGCGCCGGCACCGGCATCCGCGCCCGCTGTCGGGGCGGACCGGAGGTCAGCTGCCCAGCCGCCCGCCGGAGACATCCAGGTAGCAGGAGCCGCACAGGGATTCGTACCAGACATCCTGGCCGTCGATTGCCACCTGGTCGCCGTCGAACACCACGTCCTCGCCCACCCGGCGGGTGTTGAAAATCGCCTTGCGGCCGCAGCGGCAGATGGTCTTGAGTTCCTCGAGGGTGTGGGCGATTTCCAGCAGCCGGAGCGAACCGGGGAACGCGCGGGTGCGGAAGTCAGTGCGGATGCCGTAGGCCAGGACGGGCACGTTGTCCAGGACGGCGATGCGGAACAGGTCGTCCACCTGCGCGGGTTCCAGGAACTGCGCTTCGTCCACCAGCAGGCACGCCACGGGCGGGGTGTCGACGTGCTGCAGCAGGGCATCGGGGTCGTCGCCGGCGGCGTGCGCTGTGAATATGCCGCGGGCGGAACCGCCGGACGGGATCAGGAAATCCACTGTCCGGGTCATGCCGAGGCGGGACACGATGCCGGTGTCGCCCTTGGTATCCACATCGGGTTTGGCGAGGAGGACCCGCTGGCCGCGCTCCTCATAGTTGAACGCTGCCTGGAGCAGGCCCGTTGACTTACCGGAGTTCATCGCGCCGTAGCGGAAATAGAGCTTGGCCAAGGGGGTCCTTTCGAAGGGGCGCCCACTGATTCTAAGGGTTGGCAGGCCGGGCCGCGGGTCGGTGGCGTCCCGGCCCGGCCTGCGCGCGGATCAGCGGCGCAGCAGGAAACGCCTGCCGCCCCGGCGCCCAGGGCCGGTGGAACCCGGCCCGCCGAGCAGGTACCTGGCAGTGGTGACGGCAAGCTGGCTGCCGGGCCTGATGGGTCCTGAGTGCAGCTGGCCGGGAACCGGGGCGGATTCGATGGCAGGCACCGCGGCGGAGAGCATCCTGCCGGTTTCGGCGAAGTACGCCGGACTCCAGCCGCCGCTGAGCATCAGCGTCGGGGTGGCCACCGCAAGGAAATCCTGGACGTCGGCATCGGCGTCCAGGACAGCCCGCATCTCGGCAACCGCCGTCGGCAGCAGTCCGCGCATTTCAGCTCCCAGGCTGGTCCTGGCGGACAGGGCACTGAGCAGGCGCAGGGCTCCCAGCGGCAGGCGGGACACCGGTCCTGCGGTCTCCAGGCCCTGGACCAGATGGGCCCAGGCATCATCGAGTGCGCCGGCGGCCATGGAAACTTCCAGCTCGGGCCGCCAGCGGCCGGTGAGGTTCCCCGCGAGGCTGACGGCCGCGTCGTAGGTGACCATGCGCCGGATCGGCACGGACCGTGCCGCCTGCAGCGCCACGAAGCCGCCGTAACTGTGGGCGACGACGTCGGACGCGCCCGCCCCGCGCAGGACGGCAGCCAGGTCAGCGGTTTCCGTCGCGGCGGAGTAGTCCGCAGGCTGCGCGGAAGACCCGGCACGTCCGCGCCGGTTGTAGCAGTGCACCGGCCGGCCGGTCAGGCGGCTGAGTTTGCGGGCAAAGGGCCAGTACAGCGCGTCCGTCACCAGCGTTCCGTGCACGACGACGATGCCGGAACCGGCCTTCTTCGCGGCGGCGGCGGCTGCAGGGCCGGCGGGTGCGAACGTATGCAGTTCGAGCTGCCCGTCACCGTCATCGGTGCTGATCGTCCACGTCTTCACAGCCCAGAGTCTAATCGGGCCGGGCCCGGCCCCGGGGCGGACCTGCGCCGGCCCAACTCCCGGTAAACTTGGGGATTGTGACTTCCCAAAACACCCCTGCCCCGAACACCGCCGCCGAGCCCGCCGACGCCAGCGAGCAGATGCGCATCCGCATGGAGAAGCGCGCCAAACTGGTCGAGCGCGGCGTGGAAGCCTATCCGGTGGGTGTTGAGCGTACTCACGGCCTCAGCGAGATCCGCGAAAAGTACGCCCACCTGCAGCCCGACGAGACCACCGGCCACACAGTCGGCGTCACCGGCCGGATCGTCTTCATCCGGAACACCGGCAAGCTCTGCTTCGTCACCCTTCAGGAAGGCGGCTCCGACGGAAAGGCCGTCCGGCTGCAGGCAATGCTGAGCCTGGCCAACATCGGCGAGGAGTCGCTGGCGGACTGGAAGGCCCTCGTGGACCTCGGCGACCACGTCTTCATCAAGGGTGAGGTCATTTCCTCCCGCCGCGGCGAGCTCTCCGTGATGGCCGAGTCCTGGACCATGGCGTCCAAGGCCCTGCGCCCGCTGCCCGTTCTCCACGCCGACCTCAACGAGGAAACCCGCGTCCGCCAGCGCTACGTGGATCTGATGGTCCGCGACGAGGCGCGCGAAATGGTCTATACGCGCGCCGCGATCACCCGCTCCATCCGCGAAACCCTGCACCGGCAAGGCTACGTGGAAGTGGAGACGCCCATGCTGCAGCTGGTTCACGGCGGCGCGACGGCCCGTCCGTTCGAGACGCACATGAACGCGTTTGACCAGAAAATGACGCTGCGTATCGCCACCGAGCTCTACCTCAAACGCACCGTGGTCGGCGGCATTGACCGCGTCTACGACATGGGCCGGGTGTTCCGCAACGAGGGCGTCGACTCCACCCACAGCCCCGAGTTCACTACCTTGGAGAGCTACGAGGCCTGGGCCGACCAGTTCGTGATGGCCGAGCGGATCAAGGAAATCATCCTCGACGCCGCGGACGCCGCCGGTGTGGGCCGGGTCCTGCAGACTGAAGCCGGCGAGATCAACCTCGACGGCGACTGGGCCTGGATGTCCGTGTACCCGGGGCTTTCCGCCACCGTGGGCCAGGACATCACCCCGGACACCCCGGCCGCTGAGCTTTTGGCCCTGGCCGCCAAGCACGAGGTCAAAGTCGACGCTGCCTGGGACGCGGAGAAGCTCGTCGTCGAGCTTTTCGGCGAACTGGTGGAGCCGACCCTGCTGAACCCCACGTTCGTCTACGACTATCCGCCGTCCGCCCAGCCGCTGGCCCGCCAGCACCGCAAGGACGACCGACTGATCGAGGCATGGGACCTCATTATCGGCGGCATGGAACGCGGCACAGCGTTCTCGGAACTCATCGACCCGGTGATCCAGCGTGAACGTCTCACCGAGCAGTCGCGGCGCTCCGCTGCCGGCGACGTCGAAGCCATGCAGCTGGACGAGGACTTCCTGCGGGCCCTGGAATACGGTGCGCCGCCCATGGGCGGAATCGGCCTCGGCATCGACCGTCTCGTGATGCTTTTCACCGGTGCCGGGATCCGCGAAACCATCCTGTTCCCGCTGCTTAAGCCCGAAGGGCACTGACTGTGGAGTACGTTGCCGTCCTCCTGCCATCCGTCGTCGTCGGCCTGATCTTCTGGTTCGCCATGAAGGCAATCTTCAACGCCGACAAGTCCGAGCGTCAGGCTGAAGCGCGCGCCCAGGCCGAGGCCGACCGCGCGGCCGGGGTCCAGCAGCCCGGCCCGGCCGGCGAGCAATTCCCGGAGAAGAACTAATGCCCCTATTGCCCTGCGGAATTCACATTGTGTGGATTTGCCGGCTTTGACCGCGGCCTCTTTGGGTCACGCACGCTTTGACTAAACGCCGTAATACGGAGGATACTTTCCATAGATACATCCTGCTTTTCTAAATGCTCGTTCTTTTGGAAAGAGAGTCCTTAAATGGCACAGAAAGTAAAAATCATCCTCGTGGATGATCTGGATGGGGGATCCGCGGACGAAACTGTCCGGTTTGGCCTTGACGGCGTTAGTTATGAAATTGACTTGTCATCAAGTAACGCATCAGAACTCCGTTCCGCTTTGGAGCGGTTCGTTTCGCACGGACGCAAGACCTCCGGGGGGCGTCCCACGCGCACCAAAGTCACGTCCGGACGCAATCAGGACTCGGCCCAGATCCGTCAGTGGGCCCGCGACAACGGATATGCCGTAAACAGCCGCGGACGTATCCAGGCGGAAATTCAGGAAGCCTACCAAAAGGCGAATTCCTAAGCCGAATCCGTAACTGCAATAAGTACACCAAATTGGCAAAACCCTCGCTCCGCGGCGGGGGTTTTCCGTATCCGTCGGAGGCCGCGGCAATAGCGTCCGGGCCATCTTCGCCGGCCTGCCCGTGCCGCCGGCGGGCGGGTCATTCAGCCCGGCCCGGCCGCTCCCGGAGAGGCGCGCAAGCCCGTCGGGTTTCCCCTGTGGCGAACAAGACCCAAATCCGGAACCCGGCCACGTAGCATCGAAGTAGTCGTAGCTAGGAGTGTGGCGAAATGTTTGAGCGATTTACGGACCGTGCCCGTCGCGTGGTTGTGCTTGCCCAGGAAGAGGCACGCATGCTGAACCACAATTACATCGGCACCGAACACATCCTCTTGGGTCTGATCCATGAGGGTGAAGGTGTTGCCGCGAAAGCCCTCGAGTCTTTGAGCATTTCGCTCGACGGGGTCCGCGAGCAGGTGCAGGAGATCATCGGCCAGGGCCAGCAGGCCCCGTCCGGTCATATCCCGTTCACGCCGCGGGCCAAGAAGGTGCTGGAGCTCTCGCTGCGCGAGGCCCTGCAGCTGGGCCACAACTACATCGGTACCGAGCACATCCTGCTCGGCCTCATCCGGGAGGGTGAAGGTGTTGCCGCGCAGGTGCTCGTGAAGCTCGGCGCGGACCTGAACCGCGTCCGCCAGCAGGTCATCCAACTGCTCTCCGGCTACCAGGGCAAGGAAACCACCGGCGCCGGCGTCGGCCCGGGCCAGGCCGAGGGCACGCCTGCAGGTTCGGTGGTGCTGGACCAGTTCGGCCGCAACCTGACCCAGGCTGCCCGTGAGAACAAGCTGGACCCGGTGATCGGGCGCGAATCCGAAATGGAACGCGTGATGCAGGTGCTGTCCCGCCGCACCAAGAACAACCCGGTGCTGATCGGCGAGCCCGGCGTCGGCAAGACCGCCGTCGTCGAGGGCCTCGCCCAGGCGATCGTCCGCGGCGACGTCCCCGAAACCATCAAGGACAAGCAGCTGTACACGCTGGACCTCGGTTCCCTCGTGGCTGGCTCCCGTTACCGCGGTGACTTCGAAGAGCGCCTGAAGAAGGTCCTCAAGGAGATCCGCACCCGCGGGGACATCATCCTGTTCATTGACGAAATCCACACCCTGGTGGGCGCCGGTGCCGCCGAAGGCGCTATCGACGCAGCGTCGATCCTGAAGCCCATGCTGGCCCGCGGCGAGCTCCAGACCATCGGTGCCACCACGCTGGATGAATACCGCAAGCACATCGAAAAGGATGCGGCGCTCGAACGCCGTTTCCAGCCGATCCAGGTCAAGGAGCCCTCCGTCGCACACGCGATCGAGATCCTCAAGGGACTGCGCGACCGCTACGAGGCCCACCACCGGGTGACCATCACCGACGGTGCCCTTGCCTCGGCGGCCAGCCTGGCCGAGCGGTACATCTCCGACCGGTTCCTCCCGGACAAGGCGATCGACCTGATCGATGAGGCCGGCGCCCGGCTCCGCATCCGCCGGATGACCGCCCCGCCGGAGCTCAAGCTGATGGACGAGAAGATCGCCGCCATGAAGCTGGAGAAGGAATCCGCGATTGACGCGCAGGACTTCGAGGGAGCCGCCTCGCTGCGCGACAAGGAGCAGAAGCTCATTGCCGAACGCGCCGAGAAGGAACGCCAGTGGAAGACCGGCGGCATGGACGACATCTCCGAGGTTGACGAGGAGCTGATCGCCGAGGTGCTGGCGAACTCGACCGGCATCCCGGTCTTCAAGCTCACCGAGGAAGAGTCCTCGCGGCTGCTCAAGATGGAAGACGAGCTGCACAAGCGCGTCGTCGGCCAGGACGAGGCCATCAAGTCCCTGTCCCAGGCCATCCGGCGCACCCGGGCAGGGCTCAAGGACCCGAAGCGCCCGGGCGGCTCGTTCATCTTCGCCGGCCCCACCGGCGTCGGCAAGACCGAGCTGGCCAAGGCCCTCGCCGAGTTCCTCTTCGGTGAGGAAGATGCGCTTATCACCCTGGACATGTCCGAGTACTCCGAGAAGCACACGGTCTCGCGCCTCTTCGGTGCCCCTCCGGGCTACGTCGGCTACGAGGAAGGCGGACAGCTGACCGAAAAGGTCCGCCGTCGCCCGTTCTCCGTGGTGCTGTTCGATGAAGTGGAGAAGGCGCACGCCGATCTCTTCAACTCGCTGCTGCAGATCCTGGAAGACGGCCGCCTGACCGACTCGCAGGGCCGGGTGGTGGACTTCAAGAACACGGTGATCATCATGACCACCAACCTCGGCACCCGCGACATCTCCAAGAGCGTGGCCACCGGCTTCCAGTCCGGCACCGACACGCAGACCGGCTACAACCGGATGCGCGCCCGCGTCACCGAGGAGCTCAAGCAGCACTTCCGCCCCGAGTTCCTGAACCGTGTTGACGACGTTGTGGTGTTCCCGCAGCTGACCCAGGACGAGATCATCGAGATCGTGGACATGTTCGTGGGCCGGCTGGAGAAGCGGCTCAAGGACAAGGACATGGGCATCGAGCTCACGCCGGCGGCCAAGATCTTGCTGGCAACCCGCGGCTACGATCCCGCCATGGGTGCCCGGCCGCTGCGCCGGACCATTCAGCGCGAAATCGAGGACCAGCTCTCCGAGAAGATCCTCTTCGGCGAGATCCACGCCGGCGACATCGTGGTGGTGGATGTGGACGGCGAAGGCGACGACGCGAAGTTCACCTTCGGCGGCAACGCCAAGCCGGTTATCCCTGAGATCGCCCCGAGCGTCTAGGCACCGGCCCGCAGGCCCCGCCCGTTCCGCAAGGAACCGGCGGGGCTTTTGCGTGCCCCGGCAGCAGGCTGCAATCGGCGTTTCGCTCTTAGTGGATCTCTTCGTGGCTGAGGTGTGGACCGCCCCGCGGACGGTGTTGAATCAGTGCATGGCTGCCGACGACTCAGCGACGCTGGGCACACCACCTGCGACTCCCTTCCACGACCTGGACCACTACCTGGCAATCCCCAGAACCAGCGGGCTCGCGCTGAGTCCTGACGGCCGCCGGCTGGTCACCACCGTTGCCACCCTTAACGCCAAAGGCACGGAGTACGGAACCGCTCTCTGGGAAGTGGACCCGGAAGGCCGGAACCGGGCCCGCCGGATCACGCGCAGCGAGAAGGGCGAAACCGGTGCGGTCTTTGCGGCCAACGGCGACCTCTACTTCACCTCGGCCCGGCCGGACCCGGAGATCCCTGGCGCCGACCCCGCCAAGGCACTATGGATGCTGCCTTCCGACGGCGGCGAGGCCCGGCTGGTGCTCTCGCGTGCCGGCGGTATCGACGCAGTCCTGGCCGCCAGGCAGACGGACGCCCTGTTCGTCGCGGCCACCGTCCTGGCCGGCTCGACCGGCGAGGAAAATGACAAGGAACGCCGCGCAGCGCGCAAGGACAACAACGTCGCGGCCATCCTGCACAGCGGCTATCCCGTGCGGTTCTGGGACGCCGACCTGGGGCCGGCCCAGCCCCGCCTCTTCGCAGTCGAAGAAGACCCGGACACCGTACCCGGCAAACCGGCAACGGTCGACGCCGCGGCCCCGCTGAGGCTCCGCAACCTCACCCCTGATGCGGGCACAGGACTCCGCGATGCCCAGTCCGTCATCAGCCCGGACGGCAAAACGATCTACAGCAGCTTCGAAAAGCCGCTCGCCAAGGCCGATTCACGCTCCGTGCTGGTTGCCATCGACGTCGCCACCGGCGCACGCGCGGTCCTGCTGGAGACCGACGGCATGAGCTACTTTCCGGGCCCGGTGAGTCCGGACAACCGGACCCTCATGGTGCTCAGCGAAAGCGACACGACGCCGCAGGCGGCCCCCCGGGTCGGGCTGCACCTGCTCAACGTTGCGGACGGACCGACGGAGGCCGTGCTCATGCCGCTGGCCCCGGACTGGGACCGCTGGCCGCGCCCCGCCGCCTGGCTGCCGGACGGGTCCGCAGTTCTGGTCACCGCGGACGAGGACGGCGCCGCGCCCGTCTTCCGCATCAATGTGACACCGGACGCCGGGACATCGTCTCCCGTGACCCGCCTGACACCCGATGCCGCCGCCTACACCGACGTCGTGCCCTCCCCGGACGGGCGCAGCGCGTATGCGCTGCGGAGCTCCTACGAGTTCCCTGCCGAGGCCGTGCGGATCGACTTGTCCAGCGGCGAGGTCCGCCGGCTCCCGGCACCCGCAGCACGCCCCGCTTACGGCGGATCGCTGAAACGCGTCGAGGCAACGGCCGACGACGGGACCCGCGTGCCCGCCTACCTGGCCCTCCCCGAGGGAGCCTCCGCAGAAAATCCGGCGCCCCTGCTGTTGTGGATCCACGGCGGTCCGCTCGGTTCCTGGAACGCCTGGAGCTGGCGGTGGAACCCGTGGCTGCTTGTGGCCCGAGGCTACGCGGTGCTGCTGCCCGATCCGGCCCTGTCAACCGGCTACGGCCAACACCACATCCAGCGCGGCTGGGGTGCCTGGGGCAAGGCTCCGTTCACCGACTTGATGGCGATTACCGACGCCATGGTGGAGCGCCCCGACATCGACGGGACGCGCACGGCGGCGATGGGCGGCTCGTTCGGCGGCTACATGGCCAACTGGGTAGCCGGACATACGGGACGCTTCAAGGCCATTGTCACCCACGCAAGCCTCTGGGCGCTGGACCAGTTCGGTCCCACCACCGACGCCGCGCACTACTGGCTGAAGGAAATGACGGCGGAGATGGCGCTGGAAAACTCGCCGCATCTGCACGTGGAAAAAATCAGCACCCCCATGCTCGTCATCCACGGCGACAAGGACTACCGCGTGCCGATCGGCGAAGGTCTGCGCCTCTGGTACGAACTGCTCGCCGGCTCGCAACTGCCAGCCGACGAGGACGGACGCACTGCGCACCGGTTCCTGTATTTCCCGGACGAGAACCACTGGATCCTGCAGCCCCAGCACGTCAGGGTCTGGTACGGGGTGGTGGAGCACTTCCTCGCTGCGAACGTGCTGGACCGCGACGTCCCGCCGCCGCCGGAGCTGGGCCTGTGAGGCTCCTTCGCCTCGTAAGATGGGGCCTGTGACTGAGCCGATCCGCATCCGACCCGCCCGTACCAGTGACGTAGCGGCCATCAAGGCGCTGGTGGCACCGCTGGCCGATCAGCGGATCCTGATGGCCAAGGAGACGGTCGCGTATTACGAAAGCCTGCAGGAATTCCGGATCGCCGAATCCGCCGACGGCGAGGTGATCGGCTGCGGAGCGCTGCACGTGATGTGGGAGGACCTGGCCGAAGTGCGCACGCTGGCCGCGTCCGACGCCTGGCGCGGCCGCGGGGTAGGGCATCTGCTCGTGGAACAGCTCCTGGCGGACGCCAGCGCACTGGGGGTGTCGCGCGTATTCTGCCTGACGTTCGAGGTGGGGTTCTTCAAGAAGCACGGCTTCGAAGTGATGGCGGACCAGAGCGCCGTGGACCCCGTGGTGTATTCCGAGTTGCTGCGCTCGCATGACGAAGGCGTCGCCGAGTTCCTTGACCTCGCCAGGGTGAAGCCCAACACGCTCGGCAATACCCGGATGATCAAAGAACTCCAAAGTCGCCGGCCAGAGCACTTCCCTTAACTAAAGTCGATGGATAAAGTGGGTGGGGCCCAGGGGGTGGGCTACAGGACCCAGCGAAGGCACCCGATTGCATAACACCGACGTTTTTCCCGGCTCGTCCGCGTCCCGGACGGTCTCAGCCAGCGAGCCCGCAGGCCGCGATCCGGCGCCGTACGGGACCGCGTCCCCGGCGGCCGGCATGCTCTGCCGAGGGTCCGGCCGGAGGCTCCTCCCTGGCCGGCGACGTGCGCTCAAGACCGCCGTTTTCCTGGTTGGGCTGCGACGCCTGGCCGAGCTGCCCGGTCTGACGGCGGTAAGGCTACCGCCAGCCCGGACCCGGTAGTAGGGTCTAAGCAAGCAGCCAGGACACCATCCAGGGAGCACGCCATGAAGAAACTCATCAATGACCCCCGCGCCGTGGTGGACGAGTCGGTGGAGGGGTTCGGGCTCGCCCATGCGGACCTCGTGACCGTCTCGTCCGACCCGCACTACATCGTCCGGAAGGACGCCCCGGTCGCGGGAAAGGTAGGCCTGGTCTCAGGCGGGGGCAGCGGACATGAGCCGTTGCACGGCGGCTACGTCGGGCGGGGAATGCTGGACGCGGCCGTCCCGGGCGCTGTTTTCACCTCGCCCACACCGGACCAGATCCTGCCGGCCACACTCGCGGTCAACTCCGGCGCCGGCGTCGTGCACATCGTCAAGAACTACACCGGAGACGTCCTCAATTTCGAGACGGCAGCGGAGCTGGCGCAGGCCGAAGGCGTCGAGGTCCGGACCGTCCTGGTCAACGACGACGTCGCGGTGCAGGACTCGCTGTACACGGCCGGGCGCCGCGGCGTCGGAGGCACGGTCCTGGTGGAAAAAATTGCCGGCGCCGCCGCGGAGCGCGGAGACAGCCTTGACGCGGTGGCCGCGATCGGGGACCGGGTCAACCAGAACGTCCGCAGCATGGGCGTAGCGCTGTCCGCCTGCACCGTACCGCACGCAGGGGCCCCCAGTTTCGAGCTTGAGGACAACGAGATCGAGATCGGCATCGGCATCCACGGGGAGCCCGGCCGGCAGAAAATTCCGATGGAAAACGCCGATGGCATCACGGACAGGCTGATCGAGCCGGTTGTCAGTGATCTCGGGCTGGCGTCCGGGGACAACGTGCTTCTGTTCGTGAACGGCATGGGCGGGACCCCGCTCAGCGAGCTGTACATCGTCTACCGGCGCGCGGCCCAGGTGCTCGCCGGGCAGGACATCACGGTGGCGCGCTCGCTGGTGGGGGACTACATCACCGCCCTTGAAATGCAGGGCTGTTCGATCACCATTTTGCGGCTCGACGACGAAATGACAGAACTCTGGGACGCACCCGTCCACACCGCGGCCCTCCGCTGGGGCGTCTGACCGTGGGGCTGGATGTCGGCTGGGCGGTGCGGTGGCTGACGCTCGCCGCCCAGGCCATGGCGGATCACCGCGTGGAGCTGATTGAACTGGACCGGCCGATCGGCGATTCCGATCACGGTGAGAACATGGACCGCGGCTTCAAAGCCGTGATGGCCAAGCTCGCCGAGTCGCCGCCGGAGAATGCCGGGGCGGCCCTGAAGCTGACCGCAATGACCCTGATGTCCAAGGTGGGTGGTGCGGCAGGCCCGCTGTATGGAACGGCGTTCCTTCGTGCCGCCACGGCGCTGGGGGACAGTGCGGACGTCGACGCCGCAACCCTCGCAGCGGCTCTGCAGGCGGCCCGCGACGGAATTGTGGCCCGCGGCAAGGCCGAATCCGGAGACAAGACAATGGTGGACGCGTGGACCCCGGCCGTCGACGCCGCCGCAGGCGCAGCCGGAGCCGGAGACGTCCGGGCCGTGCTCCTTGCCGCGGCCGAGGCGGCAGAGGCAGGTGCCGTGGCCACCGATCCGATGCTGGCCCGCAAGGGGCGCGCCAGCTACCTCGGGGAGCGCAGCATCGGCCACCGCGACCCCGGGGCCGCCTCCAGCGCGCTGATCCTGCGTGCCGCGGTTGGAGCCGTCGAATGACCGTCCGTCTCATTGTGGTCTCACACAGCGAGAAGATCGCCGACGGCGCCGCTGAACTCGCCGCCCAAATGGCCCCCGACGTCGTCATCCTGCCCGCCGGAGGAACCGACGACGGCCGCATCGGAACAAGCCTGGAAAAAGTCATGGCCGCGCTGGAAGAGGCCGACGGCGGGAGCGCAGTGATCCTGACGGATCTGGGCTCCGCGGTGATGACAGCCGAGAGCGCCGTGGAGTTCCTACCCGACCCGGCGTCAGTGCTGCTCGCCGACGCGCCGTTAGTAGAAGGACTCGTCGCCGCCGCCGTTGCGGCGCAAACCGGCGCGGACGCGCAGGCGGTAAAGGCTGCCGCCGAGGCTGTCTACCGCCCGCCGCCGCCGGCGCCGGCGCATGAACACCGGCAGCCGCCCGAGGCGTCGGGTGAGTTCGAGCTCGTCAACGAAGCCGGGATGCACGCCAGGCCCGCGGCGAAAATAGCCGGCGGACTGTCGGCCATGGACGCCGAGGTGACTATCAACGGCGCCGACGGAGCATCCATGACCGAACTTATGATGCTTGCCGCCGGCAAGGGGACGAAGCTGCGCGTGGAAGCGAGCGGCCCGGACGCGGCCAGGGCCGTGGAGTATCTGGGCGGCCTGGTCAAGGCCGGATTCGGCGAACCCTAGTTGCGCCCCGCGCGCCCCGCCGCGCCCCATACCCGCTGCGCCTAGCCCGCGACAATCTCCTCCTGCGGCCCCGGGGCGGGGCTGGTGCGCCATGACCGGCTCCATGCGATCCAGCCACCTGCCACGGTCATGAGCACGGCGCCGGCGGCCTCCAGCGGCAGCCCGAATCCTGTGCTGGCCTGTCCCGGGACGATGCCGAGCATTACCCGGGGAGCAACCCACAGGAGGACGCCCATGACGTAAAACAGTACTGCGCCGGCGGCCCAGAGGAGTCCGGCCCAGCGCGGCAGAGTCCGGGATTGCCATACTGCAGCTCCGAGGAGAACATGGCCCGCTGCGGCGAGCAGGAGCCCCGCCAGAAAGGCCCAGGACAGGACGGGCGGGTACTCCAGATACAGGGCCGAGTCGTTGCCGCGGAGATACGCCTCGCCGATAGCAGGTGCGGTGAACGTGGACACAACGGCCGGCACAAGCAACAGGGCGGTTCCGGCGACGGTCATCACCATGGCGGCGAGTGCCAGCCGCCCCGAACGGCAGTTGGCCAAGGCGCAGCCGAGGGCGAAGACGCCGAAGATCGCGAGGATGGTCCCTGCCGTGCTGCCGATCAGGTGGCTGAGCTGGTACGTGTCCGAACTGACGAAGAGTGCCCAGTCTTCCGGATCACGCTGCGGGTCCGGCCGGGACCGGACCGTGGTCCAGACCGTGACCACGCCGTAGACGGGCAGCATCCATAGACCCGCCCGGATCCAGTGGCCGATGTTCTCTGCATTCATTGCGCGTCTCCTTCCCTCCCCGTCTCACGGCGGGCTCCTATGCCTGCCGGAGACCGCCGGCGTCGAGCACGAGGTTCGCGGTGATCAACCGCGCACATTGTTCCCCGAAGGGATACGTCACCCGTGACGTGAACGTGGTGGTCCGCACGCCGGTCAACGTACCGTCCGGGGAGGAAGTTGCCGAACACGGACGGTCATCGCCGGAGCCGGGTTCACAACCCAAATCGACAGCGTCGCTGCCCGGCACGAGGACCAGGCCGGCGAGGGTCGGCCCCGTGAACCGGCGGGAAGCCGCAATGGTGCGCATCCTTCAGAGTAGGGCGGGACCGCGTGTCCGGCTAGGGGCGGCGCTTAGCCCGGGAGCCGGAGGCCCCCGGGGTGCAGCTCCGCCAGCCCGTCGCTTAGCAGCCCGGCCAAGGCGCGTTCCAGCTGCTCGGGCGGGCAATTGAGCCGGTGGAGGGCGGCGAGCGGGATTCCGATTCCCTCCGGTTCGAAGCCCAGATCGGCGGGGGCGCGGCCGAACAGCTCGGGCTCCACCGGCGCATCGGCGGTGCGGAGGACTGCCAGCACCGCGCCGCGGACCTGCCGGTCCGTTCCGTGCCACGCCTGCCCCTTCGGCGTGTAGGTCGGGGGAGGTTCGCCGGCGGCCAGCCAGGCGCAGGCACTCCGGACCGGGCACTCCCCGCACTTCGGCGACCGGGCGGTGCAGACCAGCGCGCCGAGTTCCATCACAGCGGCATTCCACCGGACCGAGGAGTCAGTGTCATCCGGGAGCACGTCGGCGGCCAGCCGCATCTCGGCCGCGGTCAGGGCAGGTGAGGGCAGGGCCGTGCCCGAAAACAGCCGGGCGTGAACCCGGCGGATGTTCGTATCCACCACGGTTTCGCGGCGGCCGAACGCGAAGGCGGCAACGGCGGCGGCAGTGTAGCTGCCGACGCCAGGGAGCTCCAGCAGTGCCGCGTGGTCCGACGGCACCTGCCCGCCGTGGTTGTCTGTGATCGCGACGGCGGCGGCGTGCAGCCGCAGCGCCCGGCGCGGGTAGCCCAGCCGCCCCCAGGACCGAACCGCCTCACCGGCAGGCTCACGGGCAAGATCAGCCGGGTCGGGCCAACGCTTCAGCCACTCCCGCCAGACAGGTTCCACCCGGACCACCGGAGTCTGCTGCAGCATGACCTCGCTGACCAGTACGCCCCACGGTGTGCAGTCCGCGGACCGCCACGGCAACGGCCGGGCGGCCGACGCGAACCACGCAGCGAGGGCGCTATGGAGTGCGGCAAGCCCCGGGCCAGGGACGCCGGCGGGCACCGGCGCCGCGGCTTTGCCGGGGAAACGGCGGCCCGGGCGAGACTCAGACGACGAAGGGGAAAAGGCGGGGGCGGGAGCTGAAGCTTTGATTCGTCCAGCCTAATAGATGGCGGGCACCATGCGTCTGCGGCGTGGGATGTCTCAAAGCCCGTCCGGGTTCTCTAGCCTAGAAGGATGGGCAGGCAAGACGGTACGGGCGCAAATGGTTCACGGACGAAGGGTTCCCGCGGCGGAGCGCCCAAACGGAAATCCGGGCGGCCGCCGCTCACCCCTGTCTATCGCCGTCGGCGCCTGTTCGTCGGGATTCTGGCGCTGCTGGTTCTCGCGGCTGCAGTCGGCGGCTTCGCGGCCGTGTCCGGCGCTATCAGCGGCGCCGGACAGCCGGGCGGCTCTGTGGGGGGCGGGAACCAGCCGGAGGCGGACGCAGGCACTGCAGGGTCCGCCGCGCCGTCGCCGACCTCCACTGCCGGAGGCTGTGACCCGAGCCGCGTGAGCGTCACGGCTGCGACAGACCAGCCGGCTTACGCTGCGGAGGAGAACCCGATGCTGAGCCTGTCGGTCACGAACGGAAACAAGGTTCCGTGCGAGGTGAACATGGGGACATCGCAGATGGAATTCCTGATCATCAGCGGATCCGACCGGATTTTCTCCTCCCGTGACTGCCAGGCTGACAGCACCGACCTGCTGAAGACGATTGCGCCGGGGAAGACGGAAACGGCTAACTTCCCGTGGCCGCGCAACCGCTCGGTACCGGGCTGCGTTGCCATTGAGGCGGTACCCGGCGCCGGCGGCGCCTACTACGTCTTCACGGCGCGGCTGGGCAACACGGTGAGCCCGAAGGCTGTGTTCCAGCTCAACTGACGCTGCACCCGCACCCGGGAACGGGCGGTCCGGAGCCGCCTGCGGCGACGGGCCGGGGGAAGTCTGGTCAGAGGAACCTGTCCAGAAGACTGGCCTCCGCCATCCGGCTCAGGCCTTCGCGGACTGTCCGGGCGCGCTGGTCGCCGATGCCATCGACCGTCATCAGGTCATCGATCGTGGCTGCCATCAGGAACTGCAGGCCGCCGAAGTGGTCCACCAGCCGGTCCGCGACCGCCTTGGGCACGGCTTTGAGGCCGGAGAGCAGCCGGTAGCCGCGGGGCTGCACGACGGCGTCGAGGTTGGCTTCGCCGCCGGCGAAGCCGACAATTCCGGCAATCCGGGCCAGATCGATCAGTTCTGTGGGGCCCAGGTTGACGAGCGCCTTCACTGCCTTGTCGATGTACTCGGGCGAGGCATTCGGGCCTGCGTAGTCCCGGATAATCACGTCGCTGCCGGGCCCCCGGCCCACCGTCAGTTCATCGAGCTGCAGCGAGAGCAGGCGGCCGTCTTCGCCGAGTTCCAGGACGTACTGCGAAATTTCCTCGGAGATCCGGCGCACCATTTCCTGGCGCTGCAGGGTCACGGCAACATCGCGGACCGTCACCATGGCTTCGATTTCCAGGGCCGAGAGCGAGCTCGTCACCTGGTCCAGGCGCGAGCGGTAGCGTTCGAGGGTGGCCAGTGCCTGGTTCGCGCGGGCCAGGACTTTCTCCGAACCCTCCAGGACATGCCTCAGGCCGTTCACATAGAGGGCGATGATCTGCATCGACTGGCTGACTGAAATGACAGGGACCCCGGTCTGGATGGCCACCCGCTCCGCCGTGCGGTGCCTGGTGCCCGATTCCTGCGTCTCGATGCTGGCGTCAGGGACAAGCTGGACGGCGGCCCGCAGGATGTTGCTTGCGTCTTTGTCACAGACGATTGCACCATCCATCTTGGCCAGCTCCCGCAGCCGCGTAGGGGAGAAGTCAATGCCGATCTCGAACCCGCCGGAACAGATGGACTCGACGGTCCGGTCCGTACCCAGCACTATCAGTGCGCCGGTCCTGCCGCGGAGGATCCGCTCCAGGCCGTCCCGGAGGGCTGTCCCCGGTGCGACCCTGCCCAGAGTTGCCTTGAGTGAATCTTCAGGGCTCCGAGCCATAGACATTCCCCTTACAAAGGTGCAGGCGTGGCCCGCAGGTAGGCCGGTTTCCAAGGATTTCCAGCATGATCAAAATACTCGGTTGCCCGCTCTGTCCATAGTAGAGGTAAAACGGGCCGACTTCCGCACAAACAAGCCCCAAAGTGGCCCATCCGAGGGGGACTCGACGCGCCCCCGGAAGAGGGTTTCCCGTGGCGCGCCGGCCGTGCACTTTGTGGCCGCATTCCGGCTCGACGCCGGGCCCGCGCGCAGTACGCGCCCGGTACGCATGCAGACCGCGAGAACCGGCTTCGGCCCGACCGGGGGCGCTGCGATAAACTGGAAGGTGTATGGCTTGCACTCCGGCTCCGGTTTGCGCCCGTTTCCAGTCCGCAGCGAAAGTAGCACCGTGTCCCAAGAAGTCCTTAGCCCCGCACGAGTCCAGGAGATTCACAAGCAGGCGGCCCGACGTCGGACATTCGCGGTCATTTCGCACCCTGACGCCGGAAAATCGACACTGACCGAGGCGCTCGCCCTGCACGCCAAGGTGATCGGCACCGCCGGCGCCTCCAGCGGCAAGGCCAACCGCAAGGAAACCGTCTCCGACTGGATGCAGATGGAAAAGGACCGCGGCATTTCGATCAGCTCCGCGGCCCTGCAGTTCGCCTACCGGGACACCGTGATCAACCTTCTGGACACCCCCGGCCACGCGGACTTCTCCGAAGACACGTACCGTGTGCTCGCCGCGGTGGACTGCGCCGTGATGCTCGTGGACGCCGCCAAGGGCCTGGAGACCCAGACCATGAAACTCTTTGAGGTCTGCAAGCAGCGGAACCTCCCGATCATCACCGTGATCAACAAGTGGGACCGGCCCGGCCTGGACGCGCTGGCGCTGATGGACGAAATTACCGAGCGCACCGGTCTGCAGCCCATGCCGTTGACCTGGGCCGTCGGAATTTCCGGTGATTTCCGCGGCGTGTGGGATCTGCGCAGTGACCGCTTCGCTCAGTTCAAGCGCAATAACGCGGGCGCCAACATCGCCCTGACCGAGTACTTCACACCGGATGAGGCCGCGGCCAGCCAGGGCGCCGACTGGTCCAATGCCGTCGACGAGGCCGGCCTGGTGATCGAATCCAATCTCGGATTCGACGTGGAGGCCTTCCATGCAGGCAAGGCCACGCCGATCCTTTTCAGCTCCGCCGCGCTGAACTTCGGCGTCAAGGAAATCCTGGATGCCCTCGTGGACTTCGCCCCGCCCGCCGCGCCCCGTCCCGACGTCGATGGTGAGGCCCGCCCGGTCGACGCCCCCTTCGCGGGGTTCGTCTTCAAGGTCCAGGCCGGCATGAACAAGGCCCACCGCGACCACGTGGCCTTCATCCGGGTCTGCTCAGGCGTGTTCGAACGCGGCATGGTGGTCACCCAGGGGCGGACCGGGAAGTCCTTCGCGACGAAGTACGCCCAGCAGGTGTTCGGCCGCGAGCGGGAAGTGATCGACGAGGCGTTCCCCGGCGACGTGGTCGGCCTGGTGAATGCGTCCTCGCTCCGGGTGGGGGACAGCCTGTTCCTGGACTCGCCGGTGGAATTCCCGGCCATCCCGCTCTTCGCGCCGGAGCATTTCCAGGTGGCGCGCTCGAAGGATCCCAGCCGCTTCAAACAGTTCCGTCGCGGCATCGAACAACTCGAGCACGAGGGAGTCATCCAGGTGCTCCGCTCCGATATCCGAGGCGATCAGGCCCCGGTGCTCGCCGCCGTCGGGCCCATGCAGTTCGAGGTGGTCGAAGACCGCATGGCGCACGACTTCAGCGCCCCCATGCGGCTGGAGCGGCTGCCGTATTCCCTGGCCCGGATCACCACGGCTGAGGCCATGCCCGCCCTGGCCAACGTGCCCGGCGCCGAGGTGCTGCTGCGCTCGGACGGCGAGTACCTGGCGTTGTTCAACGACATCTGGGCACTGCGCCGGATCGAGAAAAACCACCCGGACCTGTCGCTGCTGCCGATCGGCACGCACAACCCCGCCAAGTAAGGGCCGGCCCGCCGGGACTCCCGCCGGCCGGGCGGGACCGGACGGCCAGTAACGCGCTACGATAAGTGAACTTACGAATAATGAGGGCGTCGGGTTGCCGCGCCCGCGGTTTACCCTGCCTCACGTAGTGTTGGTCGGGTCCTGCACCCAACTGAAACGGCTACTTCTTGACAATTACGATGGAATCCGGCCACCTGCTCGGCGGGCGTTACCGGATCGGGGCCCTTATCGGCCGCGGCAGCGAAGCAACCGTCTACCGCGCGCGCGATGAAGTCCTCCAGCGAGACGTCGCCGTCAAGCTCTTTCGCGACGAGGCGACAGACCGGGCCCGCCAACGGCGGCAGAGCCAGGAAGCGAAGATCCTCGCCGGAATGAGCCATCACGCCCTCGTGACCCTCTACGACGCAGGTAAAGACGCGGGCGAAGACGACGCGCAACTGTCATACCTCGTAATGGAACTCGTTCATGGCGCCGACCTGCGGCATCGGACCGCCCAAGGGCCGCTGACCGCCGTCAACATGGCCTGGATCGGCTACGACCTCGCCGACGGGCTCTCCTACATCCACCACCACGGCATCGTCCACCGGGACGTCAAGCCGGCCAACATCCTGCTCGTGGACTACAGCGTGGACGACCGGCGCCCGCGCGCCAAACTCAGTGACTTCGGCGTGGCGGTGATGCTCGATAACGGGGACACGGAGGGCGACGGCGGCACGTCCGGCACGCCCGCCTACCTCAGCCCGGAGCAGGCCGTCGGCGAACCGGTCGGCCCGCCCAGCGACGTCTACTCGCTGGGACTTGTGCTGCTGGAGGGGCTCACCGGAAAAATGGCCTACCCCGGGGCGCCCCTGCAGGCTGCCGTCGCACGGCTGCTCGGGGATCCCGATATTCCCGAGGAGCTGTCGCCCATGTGGGCGACGCTGCTGACATCGATGCTGGCGCGGGACCCGGCGGCCCGCCCGTCGGCCAGGGAAGTGTCCCTGGCACTGCGGCAGGAAATCGTCAACAGCACCGGCCGCCACCGGCTCGATCCGGCGGCGGCGGCGACTGAAGAGGAAGAGCGGATGAGCGCCGTCGAGCGCTACCGCATCCTCGAATCCAACGCCGAAGGGAATTTTGACCGCGTCACTGCCCTGGCGGCCAAAGTGTTTTCCGTCCCGGTGGCCATCGTCAGCATCGTGGACAAGGACAGGATCTGGTTCAAATCCCACCACGGCACCGATGTCACGCAGATCGACCGGGACCCCGGGCTGTGTTCCTCGGCGATCCTGCAGGACGATGTCTGGGTCATTAAGGACGCAGCCTCGGACCCGCGAAGCGTGATCAACCCCATGGTGACCGGCGAGTTCGGGCTGCGGTTCTACGCCGGCGTACCGCTGAAGACTCCGGACGGACATAACCTGGGCACCTTGTGCATCCTGGACCGGGCGCCCCGCTCATTCAGCAACGAGGAATCGGGCATGCTCGCGGATCTCGCCGCCATCGTCATGAGCGACCTCGAACTGCGGCGGCAGGGCCTGGAGGCTGTTGCCCGCTAGCGTCTGACCGTTTTAGCGCCTGCCGGCACGCAACGCCAGTTCGAGCTCGAACCGGGCCCGCGGGTCCTCGAGCGTATCGCCGAACAGCTCGCGCAGCTGCGCAGCCCGGTAGCCCACGGTCTGCGGATGGATGCCGAGTTCGGCCGCCACAGGAGCGCGCTGGCCCCAATGCCGCAACCAGGCGAGCAGGGTCTCCGCGAGCCGTTCCCGCTGGCCCGGCCGGAGGCCGTCCAGCGGCGCCAGGCGACGGTTTGCCAGCTCCGCGATCGCGGAGGGCTCAGCGCCCAGAACCACTTCGGCAAGGTGCTCGTCGGCCCAGATCGGCGGATCATCTTGACCATCCCGGGGCTCGAGCACCGAGGCGGCGAGCACAGCGAGGCGGAGGGATTCCGGCACCTTTTCCCAGCCGCCGGCCGGGCCGATCGAGGCACCCCGGCCGCGGAGCGCCTTGTCCAGCTCCGCGCGCGCGGACGGGGAGGTCCGGGCCGGGATGAGTGCGACTGCGTCGGTTTCGCGTTCTATGACGAGCGTCCCCGGGCCGAGCCGCAGGCGAAGCCCGGCCGCACGGTCCACGGGCAAGGTCACCACAGTCATGACCTGCGGAAGTGCCCAGTCCGCCAAGGCCGCTGTCTGGCGCAGTGCGGCCTCGTCGGCCTGACCCAGCAGGAGCAGATCAAGGAGCCCGGTGCGGCGCCGGTCCACCGCGCCGGCACGCTCGGACTGTTCGAAGGCGTAGGCCTCGGCGCTGACTGCCGAAAGCTCATCAATATAGGCGAGGATCGATTCGCCCAGGTCCACCACGACGCTCTGGCCAAGGTGGTTTTCGACGGAAACCCGCGACATTTCCCGGAATGTCACCCGGGCGCCCATGCGGTAAGCGCTCAGCAGGGCGTCCATGCTCCGTCCCTGCCGGAACTCACCGCTGCCAAGACCGGCAACCAGCCGCCTGCTCTCCTCGGACAACGCCGGCAGCCGGGTCCCGGGCAGCTGCAGGAAGCGGTCCAGCGCTGCGGCCACGCCGCGGCGCAGCCCGTGCCCGAACCGACCCTCAATGGGCCGGGCGTAGGACGGCACCAGCTGGGGCACGGCCTCGATGATGGCCTCGACGATTCCGGGCATACGGGGCCGCAGGATGTCGCTGACCTCACGGGGCAGTGCCAGCCACGGCGGTTCCGGGGCGGCGGCTGACGGGCCGCCGTTGGGGGCGGAAATCATTTAAAATCCAATTATTTGTTCCGTCCGGATAGTTTCCGAGATTCGATCGTATGCCTTGAGTGAAGAATTATGACCCATACTGACATAAGCTTGATACATGATCCGGCTCCGTAAGCTGGCGCGTGCCGCATCTCTACTGACCACCCCGTTAGCTCCAGAAGACATTCTGTCGCTTTTCAACCCAGTGTTCTCGTCTCGCCAACTGCGCGGCGTAGTCACCCTGGTGGTCCCGGAAACGGCAGACTCCGCCACAATCTTCTTCCGCCCTGGCCGCGGCTGGCAAGCACACCTTGCCGGTCAGTGGGCCCGCATCGGCGTCGAGCTCGACGGGGTCCGCCACTGGCGGTCATACTCGTTGAGCGCCCCCGCCGGTGAGGACCCTGCCATCACCGTGACTGCAATGGGTGCGGTCTCCGGGGCCCTGGTGCACAACACCAAGCCCGGGGATGTGCTTTTCCTGGCGCCGCCGCAGGGCGATTTCGTCCTGCCGGAGCACCCCCGGCCGCTGCTGATGCTCACAGCCGGGAGTGGAATCACTCCGGTCATGTCGATGATCCGCACACTGGTCCCGCACCGCCCCGACTCCGACGTTGTGCTCATCCACACGGCACGCACCGCCGCTGACGCCATTTTCCGTGAGGAACTGGCCGAGCTCGCTGACCAGTTCCCCAACCTCCGCGTCACGCACTGGTTCTCCGGGGAGCGCGGCCGCCTGGACTTCAGTACCGCCGCTGAGCTTGACCGGCTCTGCCCGGACTGGCGCCAGCGTGCCGCTTACGCCTGCGGGCCGGAAGGCTTCCTCGATGAAGCCGAGGCGCTCTGGGAAGCCGAGGCCGCAGACTCCACCCCCGCAGCGAAGACGGATGGTAGCCTCACCATCGAACGCTTCAGCACCAGCCTGGCCGGCGGCGAAGGACACGACGGCGGTCTGGTCACTTTTGAAGCCTCCGACCGCGAAGTGGAAGCGGACGGCGACACCCCGCTGCTCGACGTCGGCGAGGACGCCGGCGTACTTATGCCCAGCGGCTGCAGGATGGGCATCTGCCACAGCTGCCTTATCCCGCTCCGGGCCGGACAGGTCCGTGACCTCCGCAGCAACGAGGTCCACGGCGAGCCCGGCCAACTAATCCAGACGTGCGTGTCGGCAGCCGCCGGCCCCGTGAACCTCGACCTCTGAGGAGTATCACCGTATGACGATTGTGACCAATAAGCCGGAAACTTCCGACGCCAGCGTCGCCAGCGACGCCGCGTCCGGGGCTAAAGCAGCCACCACCGCGAAGAAGCGGCCCGGGGCGCTCGCAGAGTCGGGCAGCCCGACGGTCCGTCCCCCGGCTGCCGCACACCTGTCGGACGAGCAGATAGCGGAGCTGGGCCGCGAGCTTGACGCCATCAAGGACGACATCCTTGGCAAGCGCGGGGCGTCTGATGCCGCCTACATCCGCCGGATGATCAAGATTCAGCGCGGACTGGAAATTTCCGGCCGTGCGCTGCTGCTGGTGAGCAAGAAGAAGCCCGCCTGGATCGCCGGCACCACCCTGCTGAGCTTCGCCAAGATCCTGGAAAACATGGAGCTCGGCCACAACATCCTGCACGGCCAGTGGGACTGGATGCGGGACCCGGATATTCACTCCACCACGTGGGAATGGGACTTTGTCACCCCGGCACGGGCCTGGCAGCACACCCACAACGACCTCCACCACCGCTGGACTAACGTCATCGGTAAGGATAACGACGTCGGATACAACCTCCTCCGGATGGACCCCCAGCAGGAGTGGAAGCCCTTCAACCTGGGCAACCCGCTCTACAACGCACTGCTGGCACCAATCTTCGAGTGGGGCATCGCGATTTACGACCTCGAACTTGAAGACTACAAGCAGGGGAAGAAGTCCAAGGAAGCGCTGACGAAGGACCTTAAGGCGCTGGGCCGCAAGGCGCTCACCCAGTTCACCAAGGACTACGCCGCCACACCGGCCGTTGCCATGCTCACCGGCTCGGGCAAGCAGGCGCTCTACGGAACGCTGACGGCGAACGCCGTCCGCAATGTATGGGCGCACGCGGTCATCTTCTGCGGGCACTTCCCCGACGGAACCGATACCTTCACCGAGGAAATGGTCGAGGGCGAAACCCGCGGCGACTGGTACGTCCGCCAGATGATCGGCTCAGCCAACATCTCCGGGTCAAAGTTCATGCACCTGATGACGGGCAACCTCTCCCACCAGATCGAACACCACCTCTTCCCCGACCTGCCCTCCAACCGGTACGCCGAGGTCGCACCGAAGGTCCGGGAGATCTGCCAGCGCTACAACCTGCCCTACACCACCGGGCCGCTGCTCAAGCAGGTCGGCTCCACCTGGGCAAAGATCTTCAAGCTGGCGCTGCCGCCCAAGAAGGCCTGACCACACTGACTACGAGGGGCGCCTGCCATTGCGGCAGGCGCCCTTTGTCATGCCCGGTGGCTCAGGCCTTGGCGGCGGCGCCGAGGATATGATCCACCCGGGGGGATGCCGGCAGGGCCGAAAAGCCAAACCGCTCCAGTTCCTGAAGCCTGAGTCCGGCGCCGACAATGACTGAGGCGGTGTCCCGGTTAGGGTGGCACCCGCCCGCCAGCCGGCTCCACAGCGGCGTGAGCAGGTCTTCTGCCGTGGCCAGGACCCGGTGTGACGAGCGGACGTGCTCATAAAACAAGAACTGTCCGCCGGGCCGGAGCACCCGGGACACCTCGGCAAGAACGGCGGACTGGTCCGCGACGCTGCACAGCACGAGGCTCGAGACAACGACGTCGACGGAGGCGTCGGGCACTGGAAGCTCTTCGGCGACACCGGTCCGCACCGAGACCGGGATAGGCGCTGCGGCCGCGGCTGTGAGGGCCAGCGACCGGAGCACGGGATCGGGCTCGACCGCCAGCACACGCGCCACTCCAGCCGGATAAAACGGGAAGGTGGCCCCGTACCCGGCGCCGATTTCGACGACGGACCCGTGCGCCGGTGCCACGAGCCGCCGGCGGTGGGCGGCGGCCCCGCGGGCGTCCATGCGGGGGCCGACCCGGGCGAAGGCGCGTCCGAAGGATGAATCGGGGCTGTCGGCAGCGGGCATCCGTGACTCCTTGCAGTGAACCGGTCAGCAGGTCTTGCGCCTCCAGCGTGCCACTTTCCTCCGAAACCTGCAGGAAACGTCCCCGGACTACGCTGGGCGCACGCCGCGTGCCTTCGAGCCGCGCCTTACCGGCCCGAGAATGGAAAATCTGATGCATCTGATGCCCCGTGAGCAGGAGAAGCTCATGATCGTGGTCGCGGCTGACCTCGCCCGCCGACGCCAGGCGCGAGGCCTGAAGCTGAATTTCCCTGAGTCCGTGGCCATCATCAGCTATGAGCTGATCGAGGGCGCACGGGACGGCCGGACCGTCGCGGAACTCATGAGCTACGGCACCACGCTGCTCGGTCGCGACGACGTCATGGACGGCGTCCCCGAAATGGTCCACGACGTCCAGGTTGAAGCAACATTCCCCGACGGCACCAAGCTCGTCACCGTCCACGATCCCATCCGCTAGGGGAGCTTTTGATGATTCCAGGAGAGTACGTCCTCGGCGCGGGGCCGGTGACGATGAACGCCGGCCGCGAGGCGATCGCCGTCGTCATCACCAACACGGGCGACCGTCCCGTGCAGGTGGGCTCCCACTACCACTTTGCCGAAGCGAACCCTGCCCTGGTGTTCGACCGGCAGGCGGCCTACGGGCGGCGGCTGGACATCCCGGCCGGTACGGCCGCCCGGTTCGAGCCGGGGGACGCCAAGACGATCCGCCTGATCGGACTCGCGGGCAACCGGGAAGTCCACGGCCTCAGCAATGCGGTGAACGGAAAGCTCGGCGCCGGGACACCCGGCGCCGCGGAAGGGAGCGCGCAGTGAGTTTCGAATTGTCCCGCAGGCAGTATGCGGATCTCTACGGGCCAACGACCGGCGACGCCATCCGCCTGGCCGACACCGAACTTTTCCTGGAGATCGAGAGAGACTTCACCGTCTATGGCGAGGAAGTGGTGTTCGGCGGCGGCAAAGTGATCCGCGACGGTATGGGCCAGAACGGCCAGGTGACCCGCGACGGTGCTGGTTCCGGCGGCGGCGTCCCGGACACCGTGATCACCAATGTTGTGGTGCTGGACTACTCCGGTATCTACAAAGCCGACGTCGCGCTCCGGGACGGCCACATTTTCCGGATCGGCAAGGCCGGCAACCCGCAGATCACGGACGGCGTGGACATCGTGATCGGCGCAAGCACGGAGATCATTGCCGGCGAACGGAAGATCCTGACCGCCGGGGGAGTGGACTCCCACATCCACTTCATTTCCCCGGACCAGGTCCCCACGGCGCTGTGCAGCGGCGTGACGACGATGGTCGGCGGCGGCACGGGTCCCGCCGAAGGCACCAAGGCCACCACCGTGACCCCGGGCAAGTGGCATATCCACCGGATGCTCCAGGCGCTAGAAGGTCTTCCGGTCAACATCGGGCTGTTCGGCAAGGGGCACGCGTCCGCGGTCGAGCCCCTGGCCGAGCAGATCCGCGCCGGCGCCATCGGACTCAAGATCCACGAGGACTGGGGATCCACGACGTCGTCCATCGATATGTCGCTGAAAGTGGCGGATGCCTACGACGTGCAAGTGGCCATCCACACGGACACCCTCAACGAGTGCGGCTTCGTGGAAGATACGATCCGCGCCATTGACGGCCGGGTGATCCACACGTTCCACACCGAGGGCGCCGGCGGCGGCCACGCCCCGGACATCATCAGGATCGCAGGCCTGCCCAACGTCCTGCCGGCCTCCACGAACCCCACGCTGCCGTACACCCGCAACACCATCGAAGAACACCTGGACATGCTCATGGTGTGCCACCACCTGAACCCGGACATCCCGGAAGATGTGGCGTTCGCGGATTCCCGCATCCGGGCCGAGACCATCGCCGCTGAGGATGTCCTGCAGGACATGGGCATCTTCGCCATCACGTCCTCGGACTCCCAGGCCATGGGCCGGGTCGGTGAGGTGATCACCCGGACCTGGCAGGTGGCGGACAAGATGAAAAGGCAGCGCGGCGTCCTGAAGGACCCCGACGGCGGCGTCCACGGATCCGCCCTTGGCGCAGGCGAGGAGAGCGACAACTTCCGCCTCAAACGCTACGTGGCGAAATACACCATCAACCCGGCGATCGCCCAGGGCATGGCGGACTCGATCGGCTCGGTGGAAGTGGGCAAGTTCGCCGACCTTGTCCTGTGGGACCCGGCGTTTTTCGGGGTCAAACCGGAGCTCGTGATCAAGGGCGGCCAGATCGCCTACGCACTCATGGGGGACGCGAACGCGTCCATCCCCACCCCGCAGCCGCGCACCATGCGGCCGATGTTTGCCGCCTACGGCAAGGCAGTGCAGCAGTCCTCCATCACGTTCCTGTCCCGGGCCGCGATCGAGGCCGGTGTTCCGGCGGAGCTCGGACTCGGGAAGGTCATCCGTCCGGTGTCCGGCATCCGCGGCCTCACGAAGGCCGATCTCAAATACAACGGCGCCACCCCGGACATCGAGGTGGACGCCGAGACCTACAAAGTGACGGTCGACGGCGAGGATGTCACCTGCGAACCGTCCGATGTGCTGCCCATGGCGCAGCGCTACTTTCTGTTCTAAGCGGCACGAGGAGAAAAACATGATCATCGAAAAAGTCCTCGGCAACACGTATGACTTCGCTACCGGTCCGGACCCGTTCGCCGGGGTGCACCGGGAGAAGGTGGTGTTGCCCAGCGCCCAGCTGGTCAAACGCATCCAGCGCGTCACCACCGACCACGGCAAGGAACTGGGCATCCGGCTTCTGCCCGGCTCGGGCGACCTGCGCGACGGGGACATCCTGCACGTCGCCGGCGCCAACATGATCGTGGTGTCCGTCCTGCCCACCGATGTCCTGGTGATCGCACCGCGCACCATCCATGAAATGGGCGTGGTGGCGCATTCCCTCGGCAACCGCCACCTGCAGGCGCAGTTCTTCGACGCCTCGTCCGCATTCGGGGCCGAAGTGATGGTCTGCCAGTACGACCACACCGTGGAGGAGTACCTGAAGCACGTCGGAGTCCCCTACGACCGCCAGGAACGCGTGATGCCCGTCCCTTTCCGCCATGCCGAACACTCCCATTAGGCCGGACGCCGGAGCGCCGGCGGATGAAGAGGGGCGTGCCCGCTTCGCGGTGACCGCCACGCCGCGCCCCCCTTCATTGACCGGCGGAAACGCGGGCAATTATCAGCTGGCCCTGCAGCAACTGACCGACTCCGCCCTGCCGACCGGGGCGTTCGCCCACTCGCTCGGATTCGAGACGTATATCGATCGCGGAATGGTTCACGACGAGGAGTCCTTCGGGGCGTGGCTGGCCGTGTTTATCGGGCAGCAGCTGACGTACTCGGATGCCCTCGCCATTCGTTTCCTCTACGACGGCGTCGCGGCTGCCGAACTGGATGCGCTGCTGACCGCTCAACTGTTGCCGCGGCAGTTGCGCGAGGCCAGCCTCAAGATGGGGGGCCGGCTGCTGGACATCGGGACCGAGGTCTTTCCGTCGCCGGAGCTGGCAGCGTACCGGGAGCTGGTGACCACCGGCCGTGCCGCCGGCCACCAGCCGCTGGCGTTCGCCGTCGTCGCCCGCTCGTTGGGCGTCCCGCTGCCCGCAGCACTCACCGCCTACCTGTTCGCCACGGTCACGTCGCTGACGCAGAACGCCGTCCGCGCCATCCCGCTGGGTCAGAACGCCGGGCAGCGCCTGCTCCGCAGGGCGTCCGACAACGTTACCGCCGCCGTCGGACAGGTCAACCGGCTGCACCGGGACGATTTCGGGGCCGTCAGCCCGGGCCTGGAGATATCCCAGATGCGGCACGAACGGCAGCGCGCCCGCATGTTCATGAGCTGAATGAGTCACACCCGAAATATGTCTGGAGAAGAATATGTCTGAGCCTATCAAAATCGGTGTCGGCGGCCCGGTGGGTGCCGGCAAGACCCAGCTCGTGGAGCGCCTGACCCGCCACATGAGCCGGGACATTTCCATGGCGGCGATCACGAACGACATCTACACGATCGAGGACGCCAAAATTCTCGCCGCCAACGGAATCCTCCCGATCGACAGGATCATCGGCGTCGAAACGGGCGGCTGCCCGCATACCGCCATCCGCGAAGACACGTCCATGAACACGGCGGCCATCGAAGAACTCAAGAGCCGGCACCCCGATCTGCAGGTGATTTTCGTGGAATCCGGCGGTGACAACCTCTCCGCGACGTTCAGCCCCGAGTTGGTGGACTTCTCCATCTACATCATCGATGTGGCCCAGGGCGAGAAGATCCCCCGCAAAGCCGGCCAGGGCATGATCAAGTCCGACCTCTTCATCATCAACAAGACCGATCTCGCGCCGCACGTCGGCGCGGATCTCTCGGTCATGGAGCGGGATTCCAAGGAATTCCGGGGCGGCAGGCCGTTCTGCTTCACCAACCTCAAAACCGACGAAGGGCTGGACCGCGTCATTGAATGGGTGCGGCGCGATGTCCTGATGCTCGATCTCGCGTCATGAGCGGCTTTGCGCTGCTCCCGGGTGACCTGATGGCCGCCTCCGGCGACGACGGAGCCGGCCACAAGTCCCGCGGGGTGACGAAGGATCCGATGGGCCACCTCGAGCTGGTGATCGACGAGCGTGGAGGCAGATCGGTCGCGTCGCACCAGTACCATCGGGGCGCCCTGCGGGTCCTGCGGCCGCACTACCTCGATGAGACCGGTCAGGTCTGCTACGTGCTCGTGAATCCCGGCGGGGCGTATCTGGCGGCCGATCTGTATGTCATTGACGTGCAGGTCCGGGACGGCGCCAGGCTGCTGCTCACCACCCAATCGGCCACCAAGATCTACCGGACTCCCGGGTCCTACGCCGAGCAGCGGATGAGGCTGCGGCTGGGGGAGTCGGCGCGGCTGGAGCTGGCCCCGGACCAGTTGATCGCCTACCGGGATGCCAGCTACCGGCAGAACACCCACATCACGCTGCGGCCGTCCTCGAGCCTGATCATGGCCGAAGTCATTACGCCGGGATGGTCGCCGGACGGGACGGCCTTCCGGTACGAGGAACTGCGGCTGCGGACTGAAATCCACGTCGAAGCCGGGGCGGACGGGGGACTGCTGGCCCTCGACAACGTGCTGGTCCGGCCGGCCCTGGGCAGAGTCTGCGGAATGGCCTTTATGGAGGGCTACAGCCATCTGGGTTCCCTGATTGTGGTGGACCCGCGCGTGGACCAGGTCCTCGCTGACGAACTGCACGAGCTGGCGTTATCCCACGACGCCTATACGGGTATTTCCCTGACCGCTACCATGCTGGGAACGGCCGGGCTGGTCCTGAGATCGCTTTCGAACAGCACCGAGCAGCTTCACCGGCTGCTCAGTGACGCGACGGCCCTGCTGCGAAAACGCTGGTACGGGCAAGCGCCGCTGAACCTGAGGAAGTACTGATGACTGCTGCCGTGCACATCACGGGCCGCATCGCCGGCCGCGCGGCCGGCTTCTACCGTGAGCGCGAGCGGCTGCCGCGGCGGACGCGCCTGATGGTCACCTTCGGAGCCGTGGCCGTGCTCCATGCCGCCGCAGTCGGGCTGGGCTTCTCCGGCGCCGCGGGCAGCGGCCAGGCCCTGGTGGCCGGGTTGGTGCCGGCCGCCTATCTGACGGGCGTCAAGCATAGCTACGACTGGGACCACCTCGCCGCGATCGACAACTCCACCCGGAAATTCGCCGCCGAGCGCAAGGACCCCGTGAGCGTCGGATTCGCGTTCAGCCTGGGGCACAGTTCCGTGGTGATGCTGGCCGGGGTGCTGCTCGTGGCAGGCGTTTCGCTGATGGGCAGCGTGATGACAGAAGGCACGCCGGGGAACCTGATGCTCGGGCTGATCGGCAGCGCAGTATCCGGGCTCTTCCTCCTGGCGATGGGCCTGTTCAACAGCTCGGCCTTCGTCCGGGCCGTGCGGGCCTACCGGGGTGCCCGCAACGGCTCCCGCGTCGCGCCCGCAGACCTGGCGGCCGAAGGATTCGTCGCCCGGCTTCTCGCCCGGCCGTTGGCCCGGGTCCGCAGCCCCCGCCACATCTACATGATCGGGTTCCTCTTCGGGCTGGGTTTTGACACGGCGGCCACCGTCGGACTGTTGATGATGGCGGCGGCTGCCTCCCTCGCCGGGGTCTCCGCGCTGGCTCTCCTGGCCATGCCGGTGGCCTTCGCGGCCGCGATGACGCTCTGCGACACCGTCAACGGCGTCGCCATGATGCGGATGTACCGGTCCGCCCTGGCCGACCCGCGCCGCAAACTGGCCTTCAACGCGGCCATCACGGGTATTTCCGCCCTGTCCGCCCTCTTTATCGCGGCCATCGTCCTGGGTGGTATTTTGCATCCGGCCCTCGGCCTCCGCGATCCGCTGTCCGTCTGGCTTTCCTCCGTGGACGTGGGCGACGCCGGCCTGTTGCTGGTAGCGATTTTGCTCGCCGTTTGGGCGGCCGCCGCCGTGCCGGGGCGGGTCAGCAGCTCAGCCGCCGAACGCCGTGCACCCGGCTGAGCTGCATCCCTATCCGATCAGCAGGCCGAGCGCTTCCGCCAGGTGCCCTACTTCCCGGACCGAGAAACCCGCCGGCACGGGCCCCGGACCATTGGGGCTGGACGGGACCACTGCGTGGGTGAACCCTAGCCGGTGCGCCTCCTGGATCCGCTGGTTGATGCCCGGGACGGGCCGGACCTCGCCGGCCAGCCCCACCTCGCCGAAGGCGATGAGCCGTTCCGGCAGCGGCTTTCTGGCCTTCGCCGAGGCAACAGCCAGCGCCACCGCGAGGTCCGTGGCGGGCTCGCTGAGCTTGACCCCGCCCACGGTGGCCACGTACGAGTCGTCTTTGTGCAGCAGGCATCCGGCGCGCTGCTGCAGCACAGCCAGCAGCATCGACACCCGGGAACTGTCCAGCCCGCTCGTGGCGCGGCGCGGCTGGGCGCTGGATGTTTCGGCGAGCAGGGACTGGACTTCGGCCAGCAACGGCCGGCGCCCCTCCAGCGTCACGGTGATGCACGTGCCCGATACCGGCTCCTTGGTCCGTGAAACGAACAAGCCGCTGGGATCGGCAAGCCCCACGATGCCGTCCTCGTTCAGGTCGAAGCAGCCGACGTCGTCTGTGGGTCCGTAACGGTTCTTGACCGCCCGGAGCAGCCGAAGGCGCGAATGCCGCTCGCCTTCGAACTGGCAGACCACATCAACGAGGTGCTCAAGCAGGCGTGGACCCGCGATGGAGCCGTCCTTGGTGACATGCCCCACCAGCAGGGTGGTCATGTTCCGGCGCTTCGCCGCCGCGATAAGGGACGCGGTGACCTCGCGGACCTGCGAAACCCCGCCGGCACTGCCTTCGACGTCGGCGCTGCTCAGGGTCTGCACCGAGTCCACCACCAGCAGCCGCGGCTCAAGCTTTTCAACCTGCCCGAGCGCCTGGCCGAGGTCTGTTTCGGCGGACAGATACAGGGATTCCGCGACGGCGTCGATCCGGTCCGCGCGGAGCTTCACTTGCGCCGCTGATTCCTCCCCCGTGATGTAGAGGACATCCTGGGCGGTCCGGGCGAATTTCGCCGCGACGTCCAGCAGCAGGGTGGACTTTCCGACGCCGGGTTCGCCGGCGAGGAGGATGACGGCCCCGGGGACCAGCCCGCCGCCGAGGACGCGGTCCAGTTCGTCCACCCCGGTAGGGAGGAACGCCGCCGTCGTGGCGTCGACATCGGCGATCCGGCGGGCCGGCTCGAGGACGGTGGTGGCCGCGGTGGTGCGGGCGACCGCGGCACCGGTCTCTTCGACGCTGCCCCAGGCCTGGCATTCTCCGCACCGGCCCACCCACTTGGCGGTGGTCCAGCCGCATTCCCCGCATTTGTAACCGGTCGCCTTGGAGGCCCGGGAAGTCTTGGTTGCCATTGCTTTACCCTATCGGCGACCAGCGACATCCAGTTGGCTACAGCGGCGGCAGGAAGCTCCGGGCCTCATCCGCATCCATACCGGCGGCCTGGAGCAGGTCCACCATCAGGGGGCGGAACAACATCACCACGGTCTCGCCTTCGAGCCTCTGGACTTCGAGCATCTTCGGGTGCAGCCGGCCGGCGATCGCGCCAAGCTCCAGCCGTGCGGCCCGTAGCTGGGTCCGCCGCTCGCCGTCGTCCATGGTGGCCAGGCCCGCGGAGAGAGTGTCCACCGCCATCGCCGTATCCTGCAAGACGTCGGCAATATTCTGCGTCGCCTCGTCGGACAGCGCCGTGTGGTTGATGGCGCTCGTCAACCGGCGGGCGAACACCCGGCTGTTGCGCAGGGCAAGATCGATGTAGTCCAGGGACGTTTCCAGCTTGTCCAGCGTGTCCCGGTGGCGCCGGTAGGCAGGAGCCAGCGTGGCCACCTCGCCCGAGGCACGCAAGGACTGGCGCATCTCATCCACCAGCGGCTGGCAGTTGCGGCCACGGATCAGGGCATGCCAGGCCTGGGCGGAATCGCTGTAGCTCAGGGCCGAGGCGCACTCGCGCATCACTTCGGCCAGCTCGGACAAAAGCCGCCGCACATCCTTTCGGGGTTCCCGGCGCGGATCCTTGGGGATGAGGATCGTCACCAGCAAGGCGAAGATGCCTCCCACGACGGCGTCGATGCTACGGGTGAACGGGCCGCCCAACGGTGCGGGCAGCAGCACGACCAGCAGGGACTGCAACCCCAGCTGCGTGGTAAAAATAGTCCCCCCATCCAGAAACCGGGCCAGTAGTATGGAGAAGAAGAGCACGACGGCGGCCTGCCAGATTCCCGAGCCAAGCCAATGCAGGAGCAGATCGCCAACGGCGATCCCGATGGTGCAGCCCAGACCCACTTCCACCACGCGGCGGAGCCGGGGATCCCGGGAAAAACCGAGGGCGATCAGGGAGGAGGTGGCTGCAAACAGCGGGCCTTTGTGGCCCAGGACGTATTCGGCGAAGGCGTAGGCGCCCACTGCGCAGGCGGTCATCTGCACGGCCGGCAGCAGGGAATTCCGGCTCCGGACGATCCCGGTACGGGTCCGGGCGCGCAGGAAACGCCCGCTTGCGGACAGTCCGGTACCAGGAGCCATGCCACCAGTGTATTTGGCGTCCGTCGCCACGCGGGCACGGTCCCGGAACGCTGGAGCTGCGGCCTGCCGTAAGCCAATGTGCCGGACCCGTTAACCTGCCGTTCACTTTGGACCGCCATTCTCTTCATCTGGGGACCCTAAGTTCGATGAAGGTACAAATTCGTACGCATCCCTGCCCGGCCTTTCCCGGCCCGGCACGCACAGATAATCCCTGGAAGGGGTCATTTCAGTGAAGGCATTCCGCATCGGCCGCCACGCGGCTATCGCTGTTATCGCAGCCGGCGCACTCGCGCTCACCGCTTGTGGTTCAGACAACCCGACCGGCACCACCGGGGGAGCTCCGGCCGCTGGCGGAGCCAATGTCACCGGCACCCTGACAGGCGTCGGCTCCTCGGCGCAGGGCGCGGCCATGGACGTATGGAAGACCAACTTCTCCGCCGCGAACCAGGGTGCCACCGTGCAGTACTCCCCGGACGGATCGGGCGCCGGGCGCAAGGCCATCCTCGACGGTTCGGCCCAGTTCGCCGGCTCGGACGCTTACCTGAAAGACGAGGAGCTGGCCAGCTCCACCGCCCAGTGCGGCCCCGACGGCGCACTGAACATCCCGGTCTACATTTCCCCGATCGCCGTCGCCTACAACCTTCCTGAGGTGTCGGAACTGAAGCTGGACGCCGCAACGGTCGCCCAGATTTTCCGCGGCGAGATCGCCAAGTGGAACGACCCGGCCATCGCCGCCCTGAACCCGGACGCCACCCTGCCCGACCTGAAGGTCACCCCGGTCCACCGCTCGGACGACTCCGGCACCACGGCCAACTTCACTGACTACCTTGCGGCCGCCGCGCCCGAGGCCTGGACCGACGAGGCCGATGGAATCTGGCCCGGCTCCCTGGGCGGCGAGAACGCCAAGGGAACCTCCGGCGTCGTCAAGACCGTCACCGACACCCCGGGCGCCGTGACCTACGCTGACGACTCCGCCGTCAGCGGCAAGCTCGGCACCGCCCAGATCAAGGTCGGCGACACCTTCACCAAGATCTCCGCCGAGGCAGCGGCCGCGGCAGTCGACGCCGGCACGCCGGTCGAGGGACGCAACGCCAATGACCTCTCAATCAAACTGGACCGCGCCACCACCGTCGAAGGCTCCTACCCGATCGTCCTCGTCTCCTTCCACATCGTCTGCACCGCCTACGACACGCAGGAAACCGCTGACCTGGTGAAGGCCTTCGAGTCCTACGTCGTCTCCGACGCCGGCCAGCAGGCTGCCGCCGAGGCCGCCAAGTCCGCGCCGCTGTCCAAGTCCCTGCAGGAAAAGGCGCTCAAGTCCATCGAATCCATCAAGGCCAAGTCCTAGGGATTCATAGCGCGTAGGGCATAGTGGAAACACCAGCCTGACACCGGTTCCCTGTCCAGGAGCGGCGCCGTCAAAGACGGCCCGCCCCGGGGCAGGGAACCAACGCGTTTGCCCGACCACATCAAGGACGCACCGGACCGCCGGCGGGACAATCCGCCGTCGGCCGCCGGTTTCCGCACGAAGCTGAAGGACCGTGAAGTGACCACCACCGCCCAGACATCGTCCCGGAGCGCAGGCCGCACCGGAGACAAAGTCTTCTCCGCAGCCACCCTGGCCGCAGGGTGCCTGATCCTCGCCGTACTCTTCGGTGTGGCCCTGTTTCTGGTCGTCCAGGCGATCCCCGCCTTTGTAGCCCCGCCGGGCGAGATCCAGGGCGGCGAAGGCTTCTTCGCCTACATCTGGCCGATCGTGATCGGCACGGTCATCGCCGCGGCCATCGCCCTCGTCATCGCCACCCCGATCGCGATCGGCGTGGCACTGTTCATCTCGCATTTCGCACCGCGCCGCCTCGCGGCGGGCCTCGGCTATGTGATTGACCTGCTCGCAGCCATCCCCTCCGTGGTTTACGGCGCGTGGGGTGCGGCGTTCCTGGCCAAGGAAATCACCCCGGCCTACAACTGGCTGGCCGCCAACATGGGCTGGCTGCCGATCTTCGAAGGACCGGCCTCCGCCACCGGAAAGACCATCCTGACGGCGGGCATCGTCCTCGCCGTGATGGTCCTGCCGATCATCACCTCCCTGTCCCGCGAAATCTTCCTGCAGACCCCCAAGCTGCACGAAGAGGCCGCGCTGGCGCTCGGCGCGACCCGCTGGGAAATGATCCGCATGGCGGTTCTGCCGTTCGGCCGTCCCGGCATCATCAGCGCCATCATGCTCGGCCTGGGCCGCGCGCTGGGCGAAACCATGGCCGTGGCGCTCGTGCTCTCCTCCGGAGCACTGACCGCCAGCCTGATCCAGTCCGGCAACCAGACCATCGCCGCCGAGATCGCCCTGAACTTCCCTGAGGCCAGCGGTTTGAAGGTCAGCACGCTGATCGCCGCCGGCCTTGTCCTCTTCGTCATCACCCTCGGCGTGAACATGATCGCCCGCTGGATCATCACGCGGCACAAAGAATTCTCGGGAGCCAACTAAATGACCTCCACCCTGACGCCGGTCCGCAAGCGGTCGGCCCTCACCAAGGGCCAGCTGCCGAAGTGGGCCCCCTACGCTGTCCTGGCCGTCTCCCTCGTGGTCGGCGCCGCGATCATGGCCCTGATCGGCTTCAACGCCTTTGGCTGGGGGATTGTCTCCGCCATCATCTTCACCGCCGGCCTGACCGGCTGGAGCCGCGTCGTTGAAGGTTCCCGCCGGGCCAAGGACAAGCTCGCGACCTGCCTCGTGGTCGGCGCCTTCCTGGTAGCGCTCTTGCCGCTGATCTCCGTGATCTGGACCGTCCTCGTCAACGGGCTGCCGGGGCTCCTGAATCCCGGGTTCCTCACCTCGTCGATGAACGGCGTCACGGGTTCCTTCGATAACAAGAGCGTCGAGGAAGGCGCTCCCGTGGTGGGCGGTATCTACCACGCCCTGCTGGGTACCATCCAGATCACCCTGCTCGCGACCGTCATTTCCGTTCCCGTCGGTCTGCTGACCGCCGTCTACCTCGTCGAGTACGGCAACGACCGCCCGCTCGCCCGGGCCATCACCTTCTTCGTCGACGTCATGACCGGCATCCCCTCGATCGTGGCCGGCCTGTTCGCCGCCGCCTTCTTCTTCGCCGTCATGGGGCCCGGAACCAAAACCGGTGCCGTAGCCGCCGTCGCGCTGTCAGTCCTGATGATCCCCGTGGTGGTCCGGTCCAGCGAGGAGATGCTCAAGATCGTCCCCAACGAACTGAGGGAGGCGGCGTACGCGCTCGGGGTCCGGAAATGGCGGACTATCCTGAAGATCGTGATCCCGACGGCGATCTCCGGTATCGCCTCCGGCATCACCCTGGCGATCGCTCGGGTGATCGGCGAGACCGCGCCGATTCTCGTCACCGCGGGCTTCGCGACCGGAATCAACACCAACGTCTTCGGCGGCTGGATGGCATCGCTGCCGACTTTTATCTACACCCAGATCCTGAACCCCACGTCGCCGTCCAATCCGGATCCGTCCTCCCAGCGCGCCTGGGGCGCGGCGCTGGTGCTCATTATCCTCGTGATGCTGCTCAACCTCATTGCCCGCCTGGTTGCGCGCGTCTTCGCCCCCAAGACCGGCCGCTAGGCCACGGCCCGCAACCCGCCGCCCCATCCCAGAAGTGAAGGAACACCATGTCTAAGCGCATCGACGTCAAGGACCTGAACGTCTACTACAGCAAATTCCTCGCCGTCGAGGACGTGAACATCAATATCGAAGCCAAGTCCGTGACGGCGTTCATCGGACCGTCAGGCTGCGGAAAGTCCACGTTCCTGCGCACCCTGAACCGCATGCACGAAGTCATCCCGGGCGCCCGCGTCGAGGGCGAGGTCCTGCTGGACGGGGACAACCTCTACGGCCCGTCCGTGGACCCCGTCACCGTCCGCTCCCAGATCGGCATGGTCTTCCAGCGCCCGAACCCGTTCCCCACCATGTCCATCCGGGACAACGTGCTGGCCGGCGTGAAGCTGAACAACCAGAAGATCTCCAAGGGGGAGGCGGACGCGCTCGTCGAACGCTCCCTGCAGGGCGCCAACCTGTGGAACGAAGTCAAAGACCGCCTCGCGAAGCCGGGCTCGGGCCTCTCCGGCGGTCAGCAGCAGCGCCTCTGCATTGCCCGCGCGATCGCCGTGGAACCCCAGGTGATCCTGATGGATGAGCCCTGCTCGGCCCTGGACCCGATCTCCACGCTCGCGATCGAGGACCTCATCAACGAGCTCAAAGACCAGTACACCGTGGTGATCGTGACCCACAACATGCAGCAGGCAGCACGGGTCTCGGACCGGACCGCCTTCTTCAACATCGCCGGCACAGGCAAGCCGGGCAAGCTGATCGAGGTCGGCGACACCCACACCATCTTCAGCAACCCGACGGAGAAGGCCACCGAGGACTACGTCTCCGGACGCTTCGGATAACCCGCCGCGGCGCCCCTACTTACCCGCGAGGGGCGAGAACGCCAGCTGCAGCACAAACGCGCCCGCACCGGCCACGGCCGGCGTCAGAAGCCAGAACATGAGGATGCGGATAACCAGCCGGCGGTTGGTGGAGGCGAAATTCTGGTTGGCTCCGGCCCCGATAACTGCCGCCGTGGTGGTGTGCGTCGTGGACAGGGGCAGATGCAGCGCGACTGCACCCAGCAGCAGGAGCGCGGCACTGCACAGCTGGGCGACGAAGCCGCGCAACGGGTCCATCCGGGTCAACCGGTAGCCGATGGTGTAGGAGATCCGCCAGCCGCCGGCCAGGGTGCCTGCGGTCAGCATGGCGGCGGTCAGCAGGGCAACCCACAGGGGCAGCGATGCGCCGTCGGACAGTCCGGCGGCCAGCAGGGCGAGAACCAGGACGGCACTCGTCCGCTGGCCGTCCTGGAGCCCGTGGCCGAACGCGACGGCGCCGGCAGCCACCGCCTGGGACCACCGTGAGCGGCTGTTCACAACGTTCGGCGCTGTGTAGCGGGCGGCCCAGTGCGCGGGCCAGACCAGGAAATACGCGGCCGCAAAGGCCACGGCGGGGGAGAGCACCAGTGGCAGGACAACCTGGAACAGCAGCGACCTGTCCGCCCCCGTCACCGGGAGGCCGCCGGTTATGAAGCTCCCGATGCTGGCGCCTGCCAGGCCGCCGATCAGGGCGTGGGTGGAGGACGCCGGAATGCCGCGCCACCACGTGTAGAGGCCCCACGCTGCGGCGCTGATCAGCCCGGCGAGGACGATTGTCAGGCCGCTGTCTCCGGGTGGAAGCTCGACCCACGTCCGGCTGACCTGCAGCACCAGGGTGGCGCTGAGGCCGGCGCCGACGAAATTAAAGAGCCCGGCCAGCAGGATTGCGACAGTCGGGGTCAGGGCCCGCGTACGGACCGCTACCGCCACTGAACTCGAGGCGTCCTTGAAGCCGTTGAGGAAGGCAAACACCCCGGCGGCGGCCACCACCAGGGTGAAAAAAACCATTGTCACGTCAGGATTCCTTGACGATTATGCTGCCCACCTGAGTCGCGATCCGGCGCATGTCCTTCGAGACGTCCACGAGCTGGTCGGCAATATCGCGGTGGCGTGCATACTGCGCCGACTTCATGTCCTTGAGCATGTCGGCAACCCAGACGCGGTGGGTCCTTTCGGCACGTTTGGCCAGCCGCAGAATCTCAATCCAATAGTCCTCAAGGTCATCCAGATTATTCAGCCTCTGCATTGCGACGACCGTGATCTCCGCTTGCCTGCTGATGATCTCCAACTGCTCGGCGGCCCGGCGCGGGAGCCGCTCCAGCTTATACAGGGCAACCAGTTCAGCGGCGGCGTCGAGCTTCTCCATGGCCTCGTTGAGGAACCTGGACAGGGTGTACATGTCCTCGCGGGGAAGCGGGTTCACGTAGCTCGTGCGCATATGGGTCAGCAGGGCAAAGTGAAGTTCCGCGGATTTGGCCTCGTGGTTATGCATATCCTCCACAAGCCGGCCGTGTTCACCTGAACCTGCGCCGAGGATCTCCGAGAGTGTCCCTGCCGCGAGCACAATCTGGCGCGCCATCTGGGACAGCAGGTCGAGTCCAGCCGACTCCTGGGGGAAGAGGCGCAGCCTCATATGATGTCACCGGTATTCGGGAAAGCGGGTCCGGAGGGGGTCGACCGGGGAGCATGAAGTGACAGTATCCGGCGCATGGGGATTACTTTACCGCCAGCGCAGTGAACCGCGGCCCGGCCCGGCGGACTGCGGAGAATATGTCGTACTGCCGGTGGCAGGCGCGGTGAGGGCACAAAAATGGTGCCGAACCGGATACGCCTCTCGGCGGTAGGCCGCTCTAGGCGGCTAGATGTTGAAGCCCGGGGGTTTCGCGGTTCGGCACCGGTTTCAGTGTTCTACGACTCCTGCCGCAAGTCAATATTGACAGCCGGCTCACGGCGTGGGCTCCGGGGAGGGGCCGCAGCCGGAGGCCGCGGGGCCCGGACCCCGTGGCCGTCAGTCCAGTTCGCCGAGCCGCCACGCGTTGGCGGCGTGCTCGAGGTCTTCGGCGGTCTTGACCAGAAGGTGGGAGTTGCGGGTGAGCTTGCTGGCCTGCCCGGCACTGCCGTGTTCCGCGCCGTCGGCCAGTGTCGCCTGACCGAGGGCCACCACGCGGCAGAAGGCGGCGGAGCGCTCCAGTGCGACGTCGAACTCGCCATCAAAGGCGCCTGAAAGGATCGCGTCAGCCATCGTCTTCATCTCATCCGCGCCGGGCGGCTCGGCAGCGCCCGCCACTGCGTGCGAGACCTGTGCGGTGTCCTTGCCGGCTTTGAAATAGACGGAGATCCGCTCCGGGTCCTGGATCGTGGCGGCGCGGAGTGCGTAAAGCCGCCAGAGGGCGCCTGGCAGGGACCGGGCAGGACTCTCGGCCCACATCTCCGCGATCGCCTCCAGCCCCTGCTCGTCGGCAAGCTTGACCAGCCTTTTGGTGACCGTGGGGTCGTCGCTGTCCCGTCCGCGGCGGACCAGCGCCTGGGCGGCCAGATGGGCGGCCTCGGATACCCGGGCGGGGTCGGCTCCGCCTGCGAATGGCTCGAAATCGATGGGCGCGAACGGCTTGGGCTTGTGGTGCCGCGGCGGTCCGGGGGTAGTCGATGCTTGCTCGCTCATGACCCCACGCTACTCCTGCCGCGCCGGGTAATCGAGGAACGGACGGGACCGGCCCGCGGGCTGGCCGGGAAAGATCCGGTGATCGGATGCGCGGGGCCATGAAGCAACCCCGTAGGCGCCGCACACGGTCCTGGCCGGACGCCGTTCAACAGTCCGGCCCTGTGTGGGGTACAGTATTATCGTCCAGAAATGGACTGGGCTGATAGCCTTTTGAGCCGCGGACCCGTCCGCGTTTTGGGACATCAGTTGTGGAACATCAGTTGGGGCCTTTAGCTCAGTTGGTAGAGCATCGGACTTTTAATCCGTGGGTCGTGGGTTCGATCCCCACAGGGCCCACTCTTTTAGCGAAGAGTGGAAAATCCCCGGCATCCTGGTACCAGGATGCCGGGGATTTTTTGTGTGCCGTGCGGGCCTAGGAGTTCTTGGCAGGGCCGGCGTTCGTGGCCGGCCCGGACGGGGTCGCGCCGCCCTCGTCGGACCAGTCGCTTCCCTGCTCATCCGTCAGTGCCGGGTCGGACTGGACGTCAGAGCGTGCGGCGTCGGCGCTGTGGGTACCCTCAGGGGTCTCCCGGTGGACGGCCGAGCCGATGGCGGCACCGGCCCGCCGGGCGGCTTCCGTCAGCTGGTCCGCCACTTCCGGGGCTTTGTCCTTGACTGCCTCAGCGGCGGCGGCCACCTTGTCCTGTACAGGTTTGCTTGACCAGAGCGCTTCGGCCCTCGCCTTGATTTTTTCGTAACTAGCACGGCCGGACCGCGTTCCCAGGACGTAGCCGGCGGCCAGTCCGGTGCCGAAGAGAAACTTGCCTTTCATGCTGTACCCCACTCTTTTGTCGTCAGAAGTCGTTAGATCACGAGTCTGCTGGTGCTGGACGGAGGCCGGAATTGCGGGCTGCAGGCCGCCGTCGTTCGTCGCCACTTGCTGAAAACCGGCCCCGGGATGAATCCCGGAGCCGGTTGTCAGCCATCCGCCGCTTAGTGGGCGGAGCGCTTCGCGATCATGCCGTAGACAAGCAGGACGATGATCGCACCGCCGATGGCCAGCAGCCAGGTCGACAGGGAGAAGAATTCATTGATGCCGACGCCGAAGAGCGCGCTGCCAATGAAGCCGCCGAGGAGTGCCCCCACCACGCCGAGCACGAGCGTGATCAGGATGCCACCGCCCTGGCGGCCGGGGAGGATCGCCTTAGCGATCGCTCCGGCGATGAGTCCGAGAATCAAAAATGCGAGAAATCCCATTGTTATCGTTCCTTCTTCACTCGTTGAGGAGTCACCCGGAGGACCGGGTGCGCTTCATCCTTCATCCCCAATACTAATCATGCTTAGTATAAATGGGCCAGTCGCCCGCTAATTAATAGCCGGCGCATTTCCCTACCAGGCATAATCTTCCGGTGCGGGGCGGTGTCCCGGAAAGATCTCATCAAGACGCTTGAGGGCGTCCGCGTCCAACTGCAATTTCTCGGCCCTTAGCGCTGCGGCCAGTTGGCCCGCGGTGCGAGGGCCGATGATCGGCGCGGTGACCGCGGGTTGATGCAGGAGCCAGGCGAGTGCCACGTCGCCGGGCTCGTGACCGAGTTCAGTGCAGAAATCCTCGTACCTCCGAATCTGTTTCTGGTGCGATTTGAGTGCCGCCAGGGCCCGGCCGGTGGAGCGCCGGACGCCTTCGCGTTCCTGCTTCAGGACCCCGCCCAGCAGACCGCCATGCAGCGGCGACCAGGGGAGCAGCCCCAGCCCGTATTTCTGGGCGGCGGGAATGACTTCAAGTTCGACATTGCGGGTGATGAGGTTGTAGATCGACTGTTCGCTGACCAGTCCGGTGTAGTTGCGGTGCGCTGCTGCCGCCTGGGCTTCCGCAATGTGCCAGCCCGCGAAGTTGCTGCTACCGGAATAGACAATCTTGCCTTGCTGGACAGCGACCTCCAGAGCCTGCCAGACTTCGTCCCACGGAGTTTTCCGGTCCACATGGTGAAATTGGTAGAGGTCGATGTAATCCGTCTGGAGCCGCTGCAGGCTGGCGTCGAGGGCCCGCCGAATATGCAGCGCGGAGAGTTTGGACCCGTTGGGTGCGTCGGCCATGGTGCCGAAGACCTTCGTGGCCAGAACGGTCTGCTCGCGCCGCTGGCCGCCCTTAGCGAACCAGCGGCCGATGATTTCTTCCGTCCAGCCCCTATGGCCCGATCCGCCATAGACATTGGCAGTGTCAAAGAAGTTAATGCCGGCCGCCCGCGCTGCGTCCATGACGGCGTGGGCATCCGGTTCCTCGGTCTGGGGGCCGAAATTCATGGTGCCGAGACATAGCCGGGACACCGTCAGGCCTGACCGGCCCAAATGCGTGTACCGCATGGTCTATTCCTCCCGGTCCGCGGCGTCTGCACGCGATCGTCCGGAGCGGCCCTTTTCCTGCAGGCCGGACTCCGGGCGGATGTCAATGCTCGAGCCGGAATCCCAGTTTGACCGTCACCTGCCAGTCGGCGATTTCACCGTCCACGAGGTGGCCGCGGATCTCCTTGACCTCGAACCAGTCGAGGTTCCGCACGGTCTTCGCGGCTGTCGCGATCCCGTTCCGGACGGCAGCATCTACGCCTTCGTTCGAGGTCCCCACGATTTCAGAAATGCTGTAAGTGTGATTGGCCAACTTCGCTCCTCATGATTGCCGTTCGGATTGATCGCCGTTCGGACCCGCCAGCGGGCCGTTCCTGCAGATTAGCCGACTGAGCCGCGCCCGACTAGGGGGTGCGGGCTAGGGGGTGCGGGCCGCGAAGCGGGGGGCTGAAAGCCGGACCCGGCTCCGGACGCTTGGCCACCCGGGGCGGCTCGTCCGGCCCGGGCCTGACCCGGCTGACCATCCACGGGAGAAGATGCTGGGTCATCCACGCCACGTCGCCGGCCTTATCCTCCCGCCAACTTCCGGCCGCCATGCGCTTCGGCTCCAAGGGGAGCAGGCGGTGGGGTACTTTCAGCGTGTCCAGCACCATCAAGGCAATAGTGTGATGCCCCAGGGGAGAAAAGTGCACGCGGTCCGGTGCCCACATCTGCGGGTCGGCCAATTGACGGAGTGCCCACAGGTCGGCGATGACGCCGTGGTGCCGGACGGCGATGCTGCGGATGTTCTCATTAAAGACGGCCACCCTGCCGCGGATGTGGCCCAGCAGGGGCTTCTCGCCCCAGTCGGGCCCGGTAAAAAGGACTACCGTAGCCCCCGTGGCGCTCAGGGCAGTCACTGCGGCGTCGAGTTCGGCGGCCAGCCTGTCGGGGTCGCCGCGGTGGAAGAGGAGGTCGTTTCCGCCCGCCGAGAGCGTCACGAGATCAGGCGCGAGATCGATGGCGCGCGCAAGTTGCAGATCGACGATCTGCCGCAGGAGCAGCCCGTTGACTGCCAGGTTCGCGTAGGCGAACTTCCTCCGGGCTTTGGAGAGCTCTTCCGCGGTCCGGTCCGCCCATCCCCTGGTACCGCCGGGGCACGTTGGATCCGGGTCTCCGAAACCTGCAGTGAACGAGTCGCCCAGAGCGACATACCGCCTCCAGTGCGAGGATTCCCCGGAGACGGCTCGCCGTGCTCCCTGGATCCCCTTTGCCGCGGCGTCCGGCCCGGCGCCGGGGCGGCCGGCGCCTGATTCGACGAACCCGGCGGCGTTCACACCATTACCAATACGCCCTCATGGCCGACGGCGCCAGACCCAAAGTCCCTCCGCGGCGGGGTCCCGCGGGCGTACCGGCCGGGATGTCTGGCCGCCGACTCGGTAACAATACTCAGGGGGGTATATGATGGATATCAACCTGTTGACCTTGGAGGTAGCAATGGAACTCGATCCCGCCGACATGAAGCCGGTCATCAACCGCCTGCGGCGCGCCCAGGGGCAGCTGGCCGCCGTCACGAGGATGATCGAAGAGGGCCGCGACTGCAAGAGCGTCGTCACCCAGCTGGCCGCTGTCTCGAGCGCCCTGGACAAGGCCGGCTTCTCGATTATCGCCACCGGCCTGCAGCAGTGCATGCAGCAGGAGGACCCCAGCCTTGACCGGGCTGAGCTGGAGAAGCTCTTCCTCTCGTTGGCCTAGGCCTCAGCCGGGACTTCCGCCAGGACGTAGGTCTTGAGGTCATCAAGGGTCTGCTGCATGTGGGCGTCCATCGCGTCCCGCGCCCGGTGCGGATCCCGCGAGGCGAGCGCCTCCACGATGCTTTGGTGATGCCCGATCGCGTGTTCCTGAATATCCGGCACCCGGGACGTCTCCGTCCGGCGCTTTTGCAGGACCCGCTGCAGTGGTTCGAACAACACGGCGACAAACACATTCCCTGACGCCTGCAGGATGACATCGTGGAAGGCCAGATCCGCTTCCACGAACGCCGCCAGGTCATCGCCCTCGTGGGCCAGCTGCATCGCATCGACGTGCCCGCGCAACTCCAGAATTCCGGCATCGCCGATCTTCCCTGCCGCCAGTTCGCAGGCGCCCGACTCCAGCATCCGGCGCAGTTCGATGAGTTGAATGGCCGCAGACGCATCATTTTTTCCTTCGGACGCGGCCCGCAGAACAGCCTCCAGGGACGCCCACCGGTTCAGCGGGTTCACGTAGGTGCCCCGGCCGCGCTCCACGCTGAGGATCCGTTGCGCTTCGAGGGTCTTCATGGCCTCGCGCACCGTCATGCGGCTGACCTCGTGCCGAGCACTGAGCTCAAGCTCGCCCGGCACGGCCGCCCCGGGCGGGAACTCCCCGGCAATAATCCGGTCCAGCAGCTCGTCCGCCACGACGCCGACCAATGATTTCCTAGCCAATATTCCCCGTCCAGCGCTCAGTTCTGCTTGAGCGTCAAGTCTACTTGCGCGCCATTGTGTGCTGTGCCACAATATTAGTCAGATATCAGATGTCAGACATCTTACAAATAAAGCCTGGTGGTCGTAAGACCGCAGGCAGACCCACAATGGAGTGCACCGTGACCCTCGAAGCTGATGTGCTGACCGCGTACCCGGCGGAGAAGCAGATCCCCGCCCGGCTCGTGGCGGACAGTCTTGCCGCCTCCGCCGCGGAGTGCCCGCAGGTTCTGGTCGTCCTGGACGATGACCCCACAGGCACACAATCCGTCGCCGACCTGCCCGTCCTGACCCGATGGGATGTCGCGGACTTCGACTGGGCTTTCGCCCATCTCATCAACGGCCGGGTCCAGCCCGCGGTCTACGTCCTGACGAACACCCGCAGCCTGGACCCGGCGGAAGCAGCCGCCCGCAACGAGGAAATCGTCCGCAACGCCCTCACGGCGGCAGCGGCGGCGGCCCCCGCCCTGCGCGTTCGCTTCGTCAGCCGCGGCGATTCCACGCTCCGCGGCCACTACCCGCTGGAGACGGATGCCATTGCGGCCACCGTCGCCGCCGTGACCGGTGAAGCGACCGACGGCGTCGTGATTGTCCCTGCCTTCCCCGACGCCGGCCGCGTCACCATTGGCGGCGTCCACTACCTGCGCGGCACCGGCGAAGAGGCAGGCCGGCTCACCCCGGTCGCCGAAACCGAGTTCGCCCGGGACGCCAGCTTCGGCTTCGTCAACTCGGAGCTCGCCAAGTACGTGGACGAGAAATCGCAGGGCCGGTTCGCCGCTGCCTCCGTGATCGTCCTGAACCTGCACGTCATCCGGTCATCTGCACAGGCGATTGCCGACGCCATGGAGTCCGCTACGGACTCCACCCCGATCGTGGCGGACATCGTCACGGAGAACGATCTCCGCGCCCTGGCGCTGGGCCTGGCCGAGGCGGAGCGCCGCGGGAAGAGGCTGCTATACCGGGTGGGGCCGCCGTTTGTCCGCGCCCGGATCGGCCAGGACATCCGCACCGAGCTCAGCGGGGCGGACGCCTACGCCGGGAAGACGCCGTCGGAAGCGGGCGGCCTGATCGTCGTCGGGTCCCATGTCGGCGTCACCACGCGGCAGCTGAACGCACTGACCGCACAGCACAGCGCAGCCAGCACAGTCGAGATCGACGTCGAACAGCTCCTCGGCGAGCACGCGGCGGACTGCCTGGACCGGAGCGTAGACACGGTCGTGGCGGCCCTTCGCCGCGGCGACGTCATCCTCCACACCAGCCGGCTGCTGATCAAGGCCGGTGACGCCGCGGAAAACCTGCGGATCGCCCGCACCGTCTCTGCCGCCGTCGTCGCGGTGGTGAACCGGACGCTGAAGACCTTCCCGCCGCGCTTCGTGATTGCCAAGGGCGGCATCACGTCCTCGGACGTCGCTGCGCACGGCCTGGAAATCCGGCACGCGATCGTCCGCGGTCCGATGCTGCCGGGCATCGTGAGCCTCTGGGAGCCGGTGGACGGCCCCGCGCAGGGGATCCCCTACATCGTCTTCGCCGGAAATGTGGGCGACGACGAGTCCCTCGCCCAGGTCACCCGCAAGCTCAGCAACACTTTCTGATCCACATCGACCGCCCGATTTCAACGGAGAACATCATGACCGCACAGTACACAGTCACCGTCCTGGGCCTCGGCGCCATGGGCCTGCCGATGGCCACCCGCCTGGCCACCGAGCTGACAGTCCACGGCTTCGACATTGCCGAGCCGCGCCTCCGCCTCGCGGAAGAGGCCGGGGTCCGGACCTTTGACTCCGCCGCCGACGCCGCACGGGACACGGACGCCCTCCTGCTGGCCGTGCGCAACGGCGAGCAGCTCAACGACGTCCTCTTCGGCGAAAACGGCGTCGCCGACGTGCTCAAGCCCGGCGCCGTCGTGATCCTCACCAGCACGGTGGGCACCGAAGCCATCCCGGCCACGGTTTCCCGCCTGGCCGAGCTCGGCGTCGAACTGGTTGACGCGCCGCTCTCCGGCGGTCCTAAGCGGGCCGGCGAGGGCGATCTGCTGATCGTCGTCGGCGCCTCGCCGGTGGCGCTCGCAACCGCCCGCCCCGTCCTGGAACTCCTCGCCTCCACCCTCACGGTGGTGGGCGACAAGCCCGGCGACGGACAGGCGCTCAAGACCGTCAACCAGCTGCTCTGCGGCGTGCACATCGCGGCCGCGGCGGAGGCCATGGCCCTAGCCGATGCCCTCGGCCTGGACCAGGCTAAAACCCTCGCGGCCCTCGAAGCCGGCGCCGCCGGGTCCTTCATGCTCTCCAACCGCGGGCCCCGCATCCTGGAGGCCTACACCGAAGACGGCGCCGAAGTCCTGAGCCGGCTGGACATCTTCGTCAAGGACATGGGCATCGTCGGCAAGGCGACCCGCGCCGCGGGCCTCGCGGCTCCGGTCGCCGCCGCCGCCGAACAGCTCTACCTCCTGGGCCAGGCCCAGGGCCTCGCCGCCGCCGATGACTCCGCCGTCATCAAGGTCGTCGCCCCGGCCAAACGCACCTCCTAACCACCACCCCGTAACCCGGCGACGGCGGATCCCCCCTTTCCGCCGTCGCCGACCAACCCAGCTCGCTAGGCTTAACTAGCACCGTCGAAGGAGACACACACCATGAGCGCTCTCGCTCTCCTGGCCATAGCAGTAGCAGGCGTCGCCCTGCTGCTCGTGGCAGTCATCAAGTTCAAGATCCCCGCCTTCCTGGCCCTGCTGGTCGTCAGCGTGGGCGTGGCCCTCACCGCCGGCATCCCGCTGGCCGACGTCGTCAAGACCGTCACGGAAGGCATGGGCGGCACGCTCGGCAACGTGGCGATCCTCGTCGGCCTCGGCGCCATGCTTGGCAAGATGATTGAAATCTCCGGCGGGGCCCAGGCCCTGGCCGGCAAGTTCACCCAGCTGCTGGGCCCGCGCCGCGTCATCGCCGCGCTCACCTCGGCCGCGTTCCTGCTGGCCATCCCGGTGTTCTTCGACGTCGGATTCATCATCCTCATCCCGATCATCTACGGCTTCGCCAAGGCCGCCGGTGTCAACCCGGTCAAGATCGGCCTGCCGGTCGGCGCGATCATGCTTGCCATCCACGTGGTTGTCCCGCCGCACCCGGGCGTAGTGGGCGGCGCCGGAATCCTCGGCGCGGACATCGGCTGGACCACCATCATCGGCCTGGCACTCTGCATCCCCGTCGGTGTCCTCGGCTACTTTGTTGCCCGCCGCCTGAACCGACGCGACTTCACCATGCTCCCCTCCACCGCGGAACAGTTCCGCCTCTTCGGCACCGGAAAATCCGAAGTTGAGCAGGACTCAAACGGCGGCGGATCCGGCGTTGCCGTCAAGACCCGCGTCTCGCCGGTCAAGACCGCTCCGAGCCCGGCCATGATCATCTCCCTCATCGTCCTGCCGATCCTGATGATCATGGTGGGAACCCTCGGCGCCGTTATCCTGCCCAAGGGCACCCCGGCCGCAGACGTTGCGACCTTCGTCGGTTCGCCGCTCATCGCCCTGCTGACCACCCTGGGACTCGCCTACTACTTCCTTGGCATCCGCCGCGGCTGGACCTCCCAGCAGACCGGTGAAGTCATGGACTCCGCCCTGGCCCCCACGGCCATTGTGATCCTCGTTACCGGCGCCGGCGGCGTCTTCGGCAAGGTACTGACCGTCTCCGGCATCGGCAAGGCACTCGCCGAAGGCCTGCACACCGTCGGTCTGCCGGTCATCCTGATGGCCTTCGTCCTGGCGGCGATCCTCCGGGCGTCACAGGGCTCCGCTACGGTTGCCATCATCACCACCGCCGGCCTGCTGAGCGCTTCGGTTGCCGACGGCGGCTACTCGCCGGTGCAGACCGCCCTCATCCTGGTAGCGATCGGCTTCGGCGCCTTCGGCCTCAGCCACGTCAACGACTCAGGCTTCTGGATCGTCACGCGCTTCCTGGGCCTGTCCGTCGCCGACGGCCTGCGGACCTGGACCGTGCTCACCACCATCCTTGGCCTGGCAGGCTTCGCCCTGACGTTCCTGGTCTGGATCCTGGCCGGCGGCCTGAGCGTCTGATGCGCACCCGCCTCGATCAACTGGTAGCCGCCGGCCTCCAAAAGGGGGCTGCCGTCCCGGCCTTCACCTGCTACGACTTCACCACGGCGCTGGCCGTTGTGGGGGCCGCGGAGGCAGCGGGCCGCGGCGTCATCCTCCTGGTGGCGCCCCGGACGGCGGCCACCGCCAACGGCCTCCGGCTGATCGCGGCGCTCCGCGGCCTCGCTGACGCCGCCGGCGTTCCGGTCGCAGTGCAGTTGGACCATGCCTCGGATCCGCAACTGATCGACGACGCCGTCACGGCCGGAGCGGACTCCGTCCTGGTGGACGGCTCGGCCCTGCCGTACGAGGAAAACATCGCCCTGGTCCGCGGCGTCCGGGCGGCTTTGGCCGCCCGGGGCCGCGGCGATGTCGTCATCGAAGCTGAACTCGGCGGTCTCGCCGGGGACGAAGACCGTGCCTTTGGCGCTGACGCGGCAGGAACCGAAGTTGCCGGACTCACCGATTCCACCCTGGTGGAGGACTTCGTGAACCGGACGGAGGCGCAACTGCTGGCCGTCGCCGCCGGCAATGTCCACGGAAAGTACAAGGGTGAGCCGCAGCTCCGGTGGGACGTGCTGCAGGAGATTGCCGTACAAACCCGGGTCCCGCTGGTCCTGCACGGTGCCTCGGGAATCCCGGCGGCGGAACTGGTCAAGGCCGCGGCCATGAATGTGGGGAAGGTGAACTTCAACACCGAACTGCGTACCGGGGTGCTCGCTGCCCTTGAAGAGCAAACCGCGGCGCACCGCGCAGACGGCGAAAACCTTCAGGGTCTGCTGGGTCACTGGGACGCTGCCGCCAGATCGTTCGCCGGCGATGCCTTGGGCATTCTTTCCCGCTGACGCCTTCGCATAAGAATGACCGCAGGGGCCAGGACCGTCGCCGGTCCTGGCCCCTGCGCTTTCCGCCGGATGCCGCGGCACCGGCCGATCGTCGGCGTTCCCATCCCGGTCGTTGTAGCGGCGCGCCACGGACTCGCCATTGCCACGTCCGCCATTAAGTGCCAGTCTCGAACCATGACGGAGAACTCGGCGGCAACTGAGGACAGGTTCAATCCGGACGTCACCACCACCCGCAATGACGAGCTGCACTGCTACGAGTTGAACGTCGGCGGTCAGCCGGCCGTCCGGATCCGCTTCGTCGACAGACCCGGACACATAGACTTTATCCACACCGACACGGCCGAGGCTTTCCAGGGGCGGGGCCTGGCAAAAGTCCTGGTCCACTTCGCCCTCGACGATGTCGTGGCCGCCGGCAAGCGGATCATCCCGAATTGCCCTTTCACCTATCGCTACCTGCGCAAACACGACGCCTATAACCAGTATGTGGATTGGCCCGAACGCCCGCCTGCGGGCGCCTGAGAACCCTTCGCCGCCCGCCTGCGGGCGCCGAGAACCCTTCCCGCCGCCTGGCCGGGCCGCCGCCCGCCGGTCAAGCTTGTGGGACGGGTTACTACAACGTATGGTTTTGAAAGAGTTATGCAGCTGGCTCCTGGACGTGTCCCTTTGGAGTACCCATGAACCACAAACTGCGTGTGCTTGTCCGTGTGGACATCGATCCCGCCCAGGTCACCATCGAAGTCAGCGGCTGCGTCACTCACGGCGATTCGGCCGCCCTGCTGCACATCATGCGCCGCGCCGGCCGCGTCGCGACGGGCGCCGACGTCATTGTCGATCTCCATGGGGCCTCCCACCTGGACCCCGAAGTACTGCTGGACCTTCGGCAAATGGCCGCGGCGGGCATCCGGCCGTGCGTTGATCCGGGCGGTCAGGCAACCGGAGACGGCCACATCCGCCTGACGCTCAACGAACCTGCAGCGCTGCCGATCTGCCTGCTCCACGTCGGTGCCGACGGCGAGGTCCTCGCCGGACTGGAACCCGAGGGAATTCACGCCGGCCCCGTCGGGGCGCTCGTCCCGGTCGCCGCCGGTCCCGGCCCGTGGCCGGACGCCCGCACTGACAGCGCCCTCGCCCTCCACACCGACGGCGGCCCCGCCCTGCCGGTCGACGGCGATGACCTCGGCGGACTTGATCTGTCCGAATACTTTGAGGGCACCCTGGACCCGGCGGCGACGGTGCGCGCGCTCTCTGACGCCGCGCTGGGCCGGCTCGCCGACGCCCTGTACAGCCACCTTGATACGGCCAGGCCGTCGTTTGGCGCGCATACCTGGTACGAGCTCGCTGCGGAGGAAATCCAGGCCCGTCACCTGTACGACGCGGCCCCGCCTTCGGTCGAGCACGGCGCAGGGGCCGCACTCACGCCGGAGGCCCTCCTCCGAGATGGCGCCTCCGGCCGCTAAGCTGTCGCTATGGATCCAGTCGCCCCGGAAACCGCTAGCACCACTGCCCTCATCACCGGAGCCACCGCCGGTCTCGGCGCGGAATTCGCGCGGCAGCTCGCCGAACAGGGCCATCGCATCGTGCTGGTGGCACGGAACGGTGACAGGCTCCGCGCGAAGGCGGCGGAGCTGGAGCAGCGCTACGGCATCCGGACCGAGGTGATCGCCGCGGACCTGACGGAGGACGCCGGGGTGGCCGCCGTCGTCGCCCGGCTTGGCGAGTCCGGGCGGCCCGTGGAAATCCTCGTCAACAACGCCGGAATCGGGCTGCTGCGCGCATTCGAGGAAAACGACATCGCCGAGGAGCGGGCCCACCTGAGGCTCCACGTTCAAACCGCCATGGAACTGGTCCACGCGGCGCTGCCGGGCATGATCGGACGCGGCTCCGGCCGAATCATCAACGTGGCCAGCGTGGCGGCATTCGCGCCCCGTGGGACCTACTCGGCGGCGAAGGCCTGGCTTGTCAGTTTCAGCCGGTGGGCCAACATGGCTTACCGTTCCGGCGGCGTCAGCGTTACCGCGGTGTGCCCGGGATTCACGCATACGGAGTTCCACGAGCGGATGGGCATGGACAAGAAGGTGGTGCCGGGCTGGATGTGGCTCCAGGCCGAGCAGGTGGTCCGGGAAGGACTTGCCGATAACCTCAAGGGCAGGGCCGTCTCGATCCCGAGCAAACGCTACAAAGCCCTCGTCGGGATTATCCGGCTCCTGCCGGCCCGGCTGGCGGCGGGACCGGCGCGTCGCGCCAAATAGCCGGGGCACCCGGTCGCCAGAAGCAGCCCGTGCCGTGCGGGCCCGGTCTTTCCGGTTCGGGTCTCTCCGGCGCGGGCCCTCGGCTCCGGCCTCAGGCCCCGGCGGGGACCCTTTCGGCGTCACGGTCCGCGCCGGGGCCTGCCGCCGGTGCCGCGAACGGCATGTCCATGTGTTCGAGGTCGATCAGCGGGTTCTCGTCCTGGGTGGCCACCAGTTCGCTGGCCTCGGCAGGGGTATCCACGCTCGGCATCGAACCGGGCAACGGCATCCGGGCGGATTCCTTGAGGAAGTAGATGGCCACGGCACCAATCGCCGACGTGCCCATGAGGTAGTAGGCCGGCATCATGTCATCGCCGGTGGCCGCAATCAGGGCCGCGACGATGAACGGCGTGGTGCCGCCGAAGATGGCGACCGAGAAGTTGTAGGCGATGCCCATGGCGCCGTAACGGCTCGACGTCGGGAACTGCGCCGGCAGGGCCGAGGCGAGGTTGGCGACGTAGAACGTCACGGGGAACGCGATCATGCCCAGGCCCAGCAGCGTTGACCAGATGTCGCCGATGCCGATCAGCAGGAACGCCGGGACGGCCAGCACAACGGTGCTGAAGGAGCCGATCCAGAGGACCGGGCGGCGGCCGATCCGGTCCGAGAGCTTTCCGGTCAACGGAATGCAGAGGCTCATGATGACCAGGATCGGGATGGTCAGCAGGGTTCCATGGACCGGGTCGTAGCCCTTGGACTCCGTCAAGTATGTCGGCATGTAGGAGGTCAGTGCATAGCCGGCGGTGTTTGCGGCGGCGACCAGGATCATGGCGACAATGATGGACCGCCAGTAGGCTTTGACGATGCCGATCGGGCTCTTGGTTCCGGTGGCGGCGGTGGCGTCTGCGGTGCCGGCGTTCTTGGCGAGGCCTTCCTGCGCATCCAGGGTGGCCTGGAACTGCGGGGACTCCTCAATCCTGCTCCGGAAGTACACGGCGATCAGGCCCAGCGGGCCAGCGACGAGGAATGGAATCCGCCAGCCCCATTCCTCCATGGTGCTTTGGCCCAGCGTGAGCTGCAGGACCGAAACAAAGGCGGCGCCGATGGCGAAGCCGAGGTAGCTGCCCAGGTCCAGGAAGCTCGCAAAGAAGCCGCGGCGCTTATCCGGGGAATACTCGCTCACAAACGTGGTGGCGCCGGCGTACTCGCCGCCGGTGGAGAAGCCCTGGACGATCTTGAGCAGTACCAGCAGGACCGCGGCCCATATCCCGATCTGGGCGTAGCCGGGCAGGAGCCCGATCGCAAAGGTGCTGGCGGCCATGAGCATCAGCGTCGCGGCCAGGACCTTCTGCCGTCCGATCTTGTCGCCGAACCAGCCGAAGATGAGTCCGCCGAGCGGCCGGGCGATGAAGGTCGCCGCGAAGGTGCCCAGCAGGAACAGGGTCTGGACCGACCTGTCGGCTTCGGGCAGGAACACCGGTCCCATGGTGGTGATGAGATAGCCGAACACGCCGACGTCGTACCATTCCATCGTGTTTCCGACGATGGTGCCGCCGAGGGCCTTTTTCAGCATCGGCTTATCGACGACGTTGACGTCGGATTCTTTCAGCCGGCGGCGGCGGAGCAGTTTCGGTTTCTTGGCCCCCGCGGGTGCCTGGCCGGATCCGCCGGCGGTCATTGCGCCTGCTGGAGAGTCGGGTGCTGGAGAGTCGGTCATGCTTCGGTCTATGGGCATTTGGGCGGCTCCTAGGGAGGTCATTTGCTTGCGACGTGCAGTTGCCCGGAGGCGGGCAAGCCTTCAAGTTTACTGAGAATCCGGGGATACTCCGAATCCGCATGCCGTGTCCGCTGCCGTCCTTGCAACTCAACGCGGCTATCCAAGGCTTCGCGGCAGCACTAGGGTTGGTCCAGCGGTGCGGACGGCAGCGCGGGATCAGGAGCGGAACAATGACCGGCAAAAAAACCAAAAAGACCGGCCCCGGCACACCCGGCCAGGCACCCGGAAACGTGGACCCCGAGGCCGGGACGAACCCACCGGAGAAGACGGCAGGGATCGCATCGCGGCTGAGCGAGGCGCAAAAGGAAATGCTCGCCAGCAAATCGCGCGGCGGCGGCGCAGGGTCCCAGAGTGTGGGGCACAGCCACCAGCCCACGCATACCAGCGGCAAGCTCGGTCCGGCGGAAAAGAAGGTCCGCTGGTAGCCGCTACAGACATCCCCGGCCCGGCGTCCTACGATTATTCAACACTTCATTTCACCCACGAGGACGTGCGCAGCGGAAAGGAAGAGCAATGACCGAGCATAATCCCGGAGGCTCAATCGAACCTGAGGTGGCCAGTCACCTGGCTGAATCCATGGACGAGGCGCCTGCCCCCGAGGTTGATCGCCAGGTACCGCCGCCGGCGTCTGCAGGTCAGCAATGGCCCGACGGCAGCGGCAAACACCGCCACCCCAAGGACCGCGACTCGGCCCGGGGGCGTCAGGGCCAACAAGTAGCGGAGGCCGCCACCCACCGCACCAGCAGGCCGCAGCTGCCGCACCACGACTGAAGCACCCGGCCGGCCGTCACCATCCGTCAACCGGCCGCGACGCCGGGGACGGCCGGGCGGCTGTTGCGCGGCGCGCCGCCGGGGTTTCGGCGGTCAGCCCTCCACCACGACGTCGGCCGGTTTCTTGTCCGGCCGCCAGCCGCGCCACACCGGGTGGCGCAGCCTCCCGGTGCCGGTCCACCCTGCATGGCTGACTTCACCGACCAGTTTGGCGTTCACCCAGTGGGCGTCGGACTCATCCGCGGCGGGGACTTCAGCGAAGGGCGAGGTCTTCCGCGGCATGGCGTCCAGTTTCTCCCGCAGGTCCCGCAAGTCCCGGGTGCTGAACCCGCTGCCGACCCGGCCCACGTACCGTAGCGCCGGCCCGTCGGGGATGCCAAGCAGCAGTGAGCCAAGAGTGCTCTCCCGCTCGCCCTTCCCCGTACGCCAGCCGCCAACCACTACCTCCTGCGTGCGTTCGAACTTGAGCTTGAGCCACGAACGGCTGCGTTGGCCGACGTAGCGGCCGTCAGCACGCTTCGCCATCACCCCCTCGAGCCCCAGCTCGCGGGCGCTGTCCAGGATGTGCCCGACGTCGGCGTCGATCACTTCGGAAATCTGGACAGGGCAGTCCCGGCCCGGGAAAAAAGCCTCGAGCCGGGACCGGCGCGTCCGCAACGGCAGTCGGCGGAGGTCCTGGCCGGCCGCGGAGAGCAGGTCGAAAAGCATCAGGCGCACCGGCGTCGTCTCCCGGGCCTGGTCGACTTCGGCGGGCTTCGTTAGCTTCATCCGACGCTGGAGCAGTCCGAAGTCGGGCCGCCCGGAGCCCCCGGTGGCGATGATTTCACCATCCGCAACGAACTCACCCTCGGGCCAGCAGTCACGGGCCGCCAGTTCGGGGTAGCTTCCGGACATGTCGATGCCGTTGCGGCTGATCAGCCGGACGCCCGTGGCATCGGCCACGACCAACGCCCGGATGCCGTCCCATTTGAGCTCGAACTGCCAGTCCTTGCCGGCCAGGTCCGCGGCCGTTCCCTGGCTTGCCAGCATCGGCCGGAACTCCGGGCCCGACGTGGTTTCACTGCCGCCCCGGGCGGGTTCCCCGGCCGGTGACGGTGCCGAGGAGGAGCGCGGCTGGTCCGGTGCCGGGGCATCCATGAGGTGGATGAGCCACTGGTCGTCGTCGCGGCCGGTGTGGATCAGGGCAAACCGGCGGGTTCCGCCCAGACCGCCGCCCTCCTGACCGGTAACGACGGCGATCACTTCCTTGCCGGCAATCCATTTTTCACAGTCGTAGTAGCCCCGGTCCCAAATGCGGACGGTCCCCGCGCCATACTGACCTGCGGGGATTGTGCCCTCGAAATCGGCGTAGTCCAGCGGATGGTCCTCGGTCTGCACAGCCAGATGGTTTTTCGAACCCGAGACAGGTACGCCCTTGGGAAGGGCCCAGGACACCAGCACCCCGTCGCGCTCCAGCCGGAAATCGAAGTGCAGCCGCCGGGCATGGTGTTCCTGGATGACGAACCGTTCCCTGATCGTTCCGTCCTCCGCGGCGGCCCGGTGCTGCTCGGCCGTAAACGGTTCGGGCGTATTCTCCGCATCCCGCTTCTTCCGGTACGGCTCCAGCCGCGGGTCGGCGTTGCCGCCGTCGCCCTGCCGCGCTCCGGCGATGTCCGGTCCGGGGCCGGCCGCGGCGCCCGCGGCTAAGGGCCCGGTGCCGGTACGCCGGCCGCCCGAGACGACTGCGAAGGGATCCTTGCCGGACTTCACCCGCTTCATGACCTCGCGGTAGTCCAGCTGGTGCAGCGACCGCGAGCTGAGCTCACGCCAGGTCCGCGGGGCGGCGACTGTGGGCCGCAGCCTGCCGCGGAGGGAGTAAGGCACGATGGTGGTTTTCGCGGAGCTGTTCTGGCTCCAGTCGACCAGGACCTTGCCTGTGCGCAGCGCCTTTTTCATGTCGCTGACAGCCAGCCCCGGATGGTCGGCCTCCAGTGCGCGGGCCAGTTCATGGGCAAAGTCCGAGACCTGCGTGGAGCTCCGGGTCCCGTCCAGGGCGGCATAGAGATGGATGCCTTTGCTGCCGCTTGTCACCGGGACCGGGTCCAGGCCTACGTCCTGCAGGATGGCCCGGGCCAGCCGGGCGACCTCCGCGCAGTCGGCCAGCCCGGCACCCTCGCCCGGATCCAAGTCCAAGACCAGCCGGTCCGGATTCATGGCGTTGCCGCGTGAATCAACGCGCCATTGGGGAACATGGATCTCCAGCGCCGCGATCTGGGCCAGCCAGGCCAGCGTGGCGGGATCGTTGACCAGCGGGTACTGGTTGGTCCGCTCCTTGTGGATGATCGACGCGCGGGGAACCCAGCCGGGCGTCGACTCGTCAAGGTTCTTCTGGAAGAACATCTCCCCGGGAGCATCCGCGGTGCCCACCCCGTGGACCCAGCGCTTCCGGGTGGCGGGCCGGTTGGCAGCGGCGGGGATCAGCACGTCGGCCACCGCCGCGTAGTACGCCAGGACGTCGGCCTTGGTGGTCCCGGTTTCCGGGTACATCACCTTGTCCAGGTTGGTGACCACGAGTTCGCGTCCGGCCACCCGGACGCGTTGCTTGCTGTTGGCTGCAGGGCTGTCCTCAGGCACGGGTCTTCACCTCTGAAGGAGTCTGATGTTCACTTGATCCATGAGAGCCATCTGGAAAGGCGCCATAGCGTTCGGGCTGGTCAACGTGCCCGTGAAGGTCTACAGCGCCACCGAGGACCACGACATCAGCCTGCATCAAGTCCACAACGCCGACGGCGGGCGGATCCGCTACCAGCGCCGCTGCGAGGTATGCGGCAACATCGTGGACTACGAGGACATCGACAAGGCCTACGAAGAGGACGGCCGCACCGTGGTCCTGAGCCGGGAAGAGCTCAAGTCCGTCCCGGCCGAGAACAGCCACGAGATCGAAGTCGTCCAGTTCGTGCCGGCGGAGCAGCTCGATCCGATCATGTTCGAAAAGAGCTACTACCTCGAGCCCGACTCGAAGTCGCCCAAAGCCTATGTCCTGCTGCGCCGGGCGCTCGAGGATACGGACCGGGTGGCGATCGTCCGGTTCGCCCTGCGGGAAAAGACCAGGCTGGGCGCCCTTCGGATCCGGGGCGACGTCCTGATGCTGCAGTCCCTGCTGTGGGCCGACGAGGTGCGGGAGGTCAGCTTCCCGGCACTCGAAACGTCGTTGCGGATCTCCGCCCAGGAACGGGAGATGTCGGCGGCGCTGGTGGACTCGATGGCTGCAGACTTCGAACCGGACCAGTTCACGGATGACTACCAGGCGCAGTTGCGGCAGCTCATTGAGGCGAAGCTGGAGAAGGGGGAGTCCGTGGACACCGAAGAGACGTTCGGGGCTCCCGCCGCGGAGGCCGGTACGGGAGAAGTGATCGACCTGATGGAGGCGCTCAGGCAAAGCCTGGAGAAAAAACGCGGGCATGCCGCGACGGGCGCGAAAACTACGGCGCGGTCCGCTTCCAGGCCTGCCGCTAAGTCCGCGTCCAAGGCCGGGTCCAAGGCCGAAGCGAAAACCGACTCCAAGGCAGCATCGGGCGGCAAGCCGGCGCCCAAGGCCGCGTCGAAAGCCGCTCCGAAGGCGGCCGCGAAGGCCTCGCGCAAGGGGGCCTGAGTCACCGGCGGCCGTGGCCATCCGGGTCAGGAGTTTCTGAGCGCTGAAATGAGTTCGTTCTTTTTCTTGGCCGAGTATCCGGTGAGGCCGATTTCCTTGGCCCGCTTCTTCAGTTCCGGGACCGTCCAGTCCTCGTAGTCGCCGGCAGTGCCGCCCTTGCGTCCCACCGCGGAGCGCCCCCGTTTGGCCGCGGCGTTGGAGATCCGCGCCGCCTTCTGCTTGGAGGCGCCGTCGTCGCGCAATTCCTGGTAGAGCTCCGGATCCTTGATGCTCGGGCTTTCCGCGCCGGTGTTCTTTTTGGTGGGCACCGCAGCTTCCTTCCGCCAAGGTCTAATGCCGCAGCGGGCGTAGGGTGCGGCGGCTTCCAAATTAGTGGCGGGGCAGATCAAAGGCAAGAGCCTCCCAGAGGTCCTGCAAACCCGCCGGCCCGGGCAGCGGCCCAGACACGGAGGCCCGGCCGCACCCTTTGCGGGGTGTGGCCGGGCCTCCGTCGACTTGCTGTGCTGCTGTTAAGCGTCGTGGTCCGTCTCGAGGATCTGCACGAGGTGCTCGAGGGCTGCGTCGGCGCCTTCGCCTTCGGCACGCAACACCACTACTTCGCCGTGCGATGCGCCGAGGCTCATCAGTGAAAGGATGCTCGCCGCGTCCATGGCCTCGTCGACCGGTTCGCCTGCGCGGGCAATGGTGATTTCGAGGTCGTACTCACCGGCAGCTTCTGCGAAGATAGCCGCCGGGCGGGCGTGCAGCCCTACGCGGCTGGCGATGGTGGCGTTACGTTCGGTCATTTTTGCTCCTTGATTTCAGCATGAGTCTCAGTCTCGAATGTCTTCCGGGCTGCGTCAGACGGTAACGGGAACTTGATCTACCGTATCAACGGACTTCTTCACTGCCCAGCGCTTGAGCGCCAGTACGGACAGCGCCGTAATAATTGTGCCGACGGCGATGGCCACCACAAACATCAGGAAGTTGTCGATCGCAAAGAAGACGAAGATTCCGCCGTGCGGAGCCTTGGAACCTACCCCGGCAGCCATGGAGATGGCGCCGGTCACGGCACCGCCCAGCATGCTGGCCGGGATGACGCGCAGCGGGTCTGCGGCGGCGAACGGAATGGCGCCTTCGGAGATGAAGGAAGCTCCCAGCAGCCACGCGGCCTTGCCGTTTTCGCGTTCGGCCAGGCTGAAGCGCGCCTTGTCCAGGACGGTGGCGAGGGCCATGGCCAGCGGCGGGACCATACCGGCAGCCATCACGGCGGCCATGATCTGCCACGGGGCCTGGTTGGTGATCGTTGCGGCGCCGAGGCCGGCGACGGCGAAGGAGTAGGCAACCTTGTTGACCGGGCCGCCGAGGTCGAAGCACATCATGAGGCCCAGGATGATGCCGAGGACGATGGCGCTGGCTCCGGTCAGCCCGGAGAGCCAGTCGTTCAGTCCGGTGGTGATGCCGGCAATCGGCCCGCCCAGGACCAGAAACATCAGGCCGGAGGCGACGATGGAGGCAACCAGCGGGATGATGACTACGGGCATCAGGCCGCGCAGCCAGCGGGCAACGTCAATCTGGCCGATCTGGTGTGCGATGTAGCCGGCGAGCAGGCCGCCGACGATTCCGCCGAGGAAGCCTGCACCCATGTACCCGGCAACGGCGCCGGCGACGAAGCCGGGGGCGATACCCGGGCGGTCGGCGATGGCGTAGGCGATGTAGCCTGCCAGTGCGGGCACGAGGAAACCGAGGGACAGGGCGCCGATCTTGAAGAAGACAGCGCCAAGGTACGCGCCGAGCGGGCCCCAGGCGAGTTCAGGGTATTCGGTCGGCAGGTTGCCGAGGTTGTTTTCCGCGAGGATCTTGTCGGCGAAGCCGGTGATGTCATACCCGGCCATCAGGAAGCCGAGGGCGATCAACAGGCCGCCACCTGCCACGAACGGGATCATGTAGCTGACGCCCGTGAGGAGGGCCTTCTTCAGTTTCTGGCCGACGTGCTCGCCCTTCTCCTGGGCCTCGCGCTCGGCCGTCTCCTCTGCACCGAAGTGCGGGACGCGGTGGGCGTTGGGGTTTTCGGCGGCCGCGAGGGCCTCGTGGACCATCTTTTCCGGCTCGTCGATGCCGCGCTTGACCGGGGCGTTGATGACCGGCATGCCGGCAAAGCGCTCCTTGCCACGGACGTCCACGTCTACGGCGAAGATGACGGCGTCGGCGGCGGCGATGACTGCCGGGTCCAGCGGCTTGGCGCCCGAGGATCCCTGGGTCTCGACCTGGAGGTCCACGCCGATTTCCTTGGCCGCGGCCACGAGGGAATCGGCGGCCATGTAGGTGTGGGCGATGCCGGTGGGGCAGGCCGTGACGGCCACGAGGCGCTTCGGGCCTGTGGAAGCACCGGCGGCGGAGCCGGCAGCCGGGATGGCCGCTGCCTCCGGGGCAGCAGCGTGCGCGGCAGGCTTGTCCGCCAGTGCACCCTCCACGAGCTCAACGATTTCGGCCGGCGACGACGCTGCACGCAGCGCTGCCCGGAAGTCCTTCTTGATCAGGGACCGGGCGAGCTTGGACAACAGGGAGAGGTGCTCCTGGTCCGCGCCCTCGGGGGCCGCAATGAAGAAGACGAGGTCAGCTGGGCCGTCCTTGGCGCCGAAGTCGACGGGCTGGGACAGCCGCGCCATCGCCAGCGTCGGCTCCAGGACCGCCGTCGAACGGCAGTGCGGGATCGCAATGCCCCCCGGAACGCCCGTCGCTGTCTTCTGTTCGCGGGCGAAAGCATCGGCGAAAAGGCCTTCGACTTCGGTCGCGCGTCCGTCGGCTGCGACCTTGGTGGCCAGATGCCGGATCACGTCCTCGGGCGTGCTGCCCAGATTCTGGTCGAGCTCGACCAGTTCGTTAGTAATGAGCTGTGTCACTGTCAATCCTTCCGGAGGGCCGTGATTGTTACGGCATCGGGGGTGGTTTGGTTGACTGCCGGGACAGTGGAGCCCGGCAGGGAAGCAGCGGCGGCACCGTGTGCCACCGCCTGACGGAGGCAGTCGGCGGGACCGGCGCCCTCGCTTGAGGCGAGCAGGTAGCCGGCAAGTGAGGAATCGCCTGCACCGACCGTGCTGACCGCCTTGACCGGCGGGTGCGTGGCATGCCACGCGCCTTCGGCTGTTACGAGCACGGCGCCCTTGGATCCCAAGGTTGCCAGCACTGCACCCACTCCTGAACGGACGAGTGCGGCGGCGGCCGCCGCAGCGGCTTCCGGGTCGGCTTCGAGTTCTTCGGCGGATTTATTCGTGGCGAACCCGGCTGCAGCAGCCAGTTCCGCCAGTTCCTCGGCGTTGGGCTTCAGGAGATCGGGCTTTCCCGAGGCATCACCGGAGATTGCGGCGGCGAGAGGTTCGCCGGAGGAGTCGACGGCGACGCGGGGCGCAGCCGTCCCGTCGTGCAGGGACCGCAGCCGCCGGGTGACGGTCGCGTAGAAGTCGACCGGAACGCCGGGCGGGAGTGACCCGGCCAGGACCACCCAGCCGGCATCGCGGGACCGGTCCAGGAGCAGCCCGATAAGGGCCTCCTGCTGGTCTTCGCTCAGCGCGGGGCCGGGTTCGTTGATCTTGGTGGTTGTTCCGTCCGGCTCGGTAAGCGCCACGTTGGTGCGCAACGGGTCGCTGATCGGGAGGGCCGCGAAGGGAACGCCGTCCTCCCGCAGCCCCGCCAGAACCGGATCGGTGTCGGCTCCGGGCAGGATGGCGACCGTTTTCAGGCCCGACGCAACCAGGGCGCGGGAGACGTTGACTCCCTTGCCACCGGATTCCTGCCGGACAGAGCTGGCCCGCTGGACTTCCCCGCGGAGCAGGGCTCCGGGAAGGGACACGGTGCGGTCAAGGCTGGGGTTGGCTGTCAGGGTGACAATCACGCCACCACCACCTCCACTCCGGCTTCCGTAAGGGCTTCGGCGAGGTACCCTTCGGGGTTCCTGTCAGTGATCAAGGTATCCAGGTCTTTCAGTGAGGCGAACTGGACAAGGGTTTCGGTGTCCAGTTTGGAAGAATCAGCCAGGACCACAATGCGGCGCGCTGATTGGACGAAGGAGGCCTTGACGGCGGCTTCTTCAATATCGGGGGTGCTCAGGCCGTAGACGGCGTCGATGCCGTTGGCGCCGATAAATGCAATGTCCGGGCGCAGGCGATGGACGGCCTGCACGGTGGCTGATCCGACCGCCGCCTGCGTGAGGCCGCGGACCCTGCCGCCCAGCAGGTGCACGGCGACGCCGGGTTCGCCGGACAGCCGGGCCGCAATCGGCAGGGCGTTGGTGATGACAACAAGTTCGGTCTCGGGCAAGGAAGCGCCGGGCGTCGAAGCGCCGGAAGCGCGTGCGGCGAGGAGTTCCGCCAGCGCCTCCGTGGTGGAGCCGGCGTCGATCAGGATGCTCCCGGCGCGGCCCTTGGGGATCAGCGCCAGGGCGGCCTGGGCGATGCGGGTCTTCTCCGCCGGGCGCCGGTCCGTCCGTTCGAGGATGCTTTCTTCCGTGGTGCTGATGCGGTCGGGGGAGACCGCTCCGCCGTGGACTCTACGGACGCTGCCAGCGGATTCGAGGGCGGCGAGGTCGCGGCGGACGGTTTCGGTGGTGATGCGGAAACGCTCGGCCAGATCCGTGACGCTGGCACGGCCGCTGGCAGAGATAAGCCCCACGATCAGCTGTTGGCGTTCCTCGGCGAACACATACCCTCCATTGCGTAGTGGCACTGGATCTTTCGTTCAGTTCCAGTTCGAAGCCGCTCCGTGATGAGCATCACAGGATTGGCTTTGATTGACTTTATCTTTGATCTTGTTGGTTTGTCAATGAACAAAACAACATGAATGCAGATTGGTGCGGACCGCCAACCGAAACAAAAGCAACGCGGGGTCACTACTGGCCCATGTCGGGCGCGCAGAATCATACGGTCATTGCAACATTCTGATTTTTGGAGGTTGTGATGCCGAGTGGTTATCGGGCGCCCGATGCGCTGAAGGATGAGTTCTTTTCGCTGCTGCGGCAGGGGGTGTCGGTGAAGGAGGCCTCTGCCCGGATCGGGGTGTGGCGCAGCAATACGCAGCGGTGGCTGAGTAAGACTGGGCGCATGCGGATGCGGATGGGTGTTGACGGGGGCGTTGAGGCGGGCCCGGTGCCGGCGGTCCTGCCGGGGTCCACCAGGCTTGATCTGGTGGACCGGGCGGTGATCATGATCCGGGTCCGCGAGGGCGCCAGTGCCGCGGCGATCGCGCGGGAACTGGGCAGGGACCGGTCGGTGGTGTGGCGGGAAATCCGCCGGAACCGGGGCGCTGACGGGACGTATCAGGCCGATGTGGCACAGATCCGGACCCATCAGCGGGCCCGGCGTCCCAAAGCCTTCAGGCTCGGGAACCCGGACCTGGCCAGATACGTCGAGGACGCCATGGACGATGGCTGGTCCCCGAAGCTGGTGTCGTTGGTTCTGAAGCATTCCTTCGGTCACGATGAGAGCATGCAGGTCAGCCACGAAACGATTTATCAGAGCCTCTACGTCCAGGGCCGGGGCGAATTACGCAAGGACCTCTACCGGTGCCTGAGCACCAGCAGAAGCAAACGCACTCCCCGCGGAGAGCGGCCCCGGGGAAACGCAGGCCACCACTACAAAGACGCACCGAAGATCTCAGAACGGCCCGCCGAAGCCGCCGACCGGGCCGTGCCAGGGCATTGGGAAGGGGACTTGATCATCGGTAAAGACGGCCGCAGCGCCGTCGGAACCCTGGTCGAACGCAGCACCCGGTACACCCTGCTGCTGCACCTTCCCGACCGGCACACCGCCCAGGAAGTCGCCGACGCGATGATCACCCAGATGCGCCGGCTCCCGGACCAGCTGGTCAAGACCGTGACCTGGGACCGCGGCTCGGAGATGGTCCAGTACCCCCGCATCCAGATGGCACTGGACGCGGGGGTCTACTTCTGCGACCCGCACTCACCCTGGCAGCGCGGCACGAACGAAAACACCAACCGGCTGCTGCGTCACTGGTTCGAGAAAGGCACAGACCTCTCAGGATTCACCGCCGAGGACCTCGACACGATCGCGGACAAACTCAACAACCGGCCCCGCCCCACCCTGAACCTCGAGACCCCCAAGCAACGCATGCGTCACCTCATCAACACCGCGGCATGAAACCATCACCACACGTTGCACCGACCGATTGACTTTGAGGCGCCCGGATGGGCCAAAAGTGACCCCGCGTTGCTTTGGGGTGGGTGAAAACGCAGAAGCCGGGCTTGGCCCCTGGGGGCGGCCCGGCTTCTGCGGCTATGCGGCTGGTTCCGCGTTGCCGTTCTCTGTTTTCCTGCGGTTGCTGAGTAGGGGCTAGAGGCTGCCGTCCCGGCTCTCGCTACGCGTGACGCTCTCGCCGGTGTTCGGGTCCACGACGGACCTGGTCTCGCTGACGCGGCGGGAGCGGCCGGGGGAGGCGAGGGCGATCGAGGCGATCAGGCCGACGACGCCGACGATCATGAGGATGTAGCCGATCATGGCCTGGTTCACATTGGGGATCAGGCCGGGGGCGATGGCCCAGGCCAGGATGGCGCCGAGGGCGATGAGGAAAATAGAGGAACCGATTCTCATGGAGTGCTCCTTGATGGTTGGCGGAACGGAAATGCTAAGCCTGCTGTCGAGTGTCAGACTACCGCCCGGCGCAACGCGTTTCAATCCGCTGGCCAGCCACAACGCTGCAGCTAGGCTGGGCGCATGGAGACTGTCGTGTGGTCCAGGACGGAGTCGGAACGCGCCGGCACGCCGCTGCTCGTGATGCTGCACGGCTACGGCACGGACGAATCGAGGATGGTCCAGCATTTCGGGGCATTGCCGCCCGAATTCAGCTGCGCCGCCCTGCGCGGGCCGGAAGTGATCGGGGACCACTACGGCTGGTTCCTGCTGGACTACTTCCTGAACCATGACTTTGCCGATGTCATCTCAAGCGCCGCGGCCGTCCTCGCCTGGATCGACTCCGTCCGGAACCAGCACCCCAGCGTCAGCCTGCTGGGGTATTCGCAAGGGATGGCCATGGCCAGTACCCTGCTGCGGCTCCATCCGGAGCGGTTCCGGGCCGTTGTCGGACTTTCGGGTTTCGTGCTGGACAACGAACTGCTGGCCATGAGCGAATCCTTCACCTCGAGGCCGCCGTTCTTCTGGGGCCGGGACCGGAATGATGCGGTCATTAACGACGCTGCGGTGGAGCATACGGCCGACTGGCTCGAACGAAACACCCGACTCACGGCGCGGACATATCCGGGCATGGGCCATTCCATCTCGGGCGCTGAATTGGTGGACGTCAGCGCGTTTCTCCGGCACTACGTGCTAGGCGCCTAGCGGCCCCGCGGCGGCGCCAATTTCACTAGGGCCAAAAGTCCTAAATCGCCGGTCCTGACTTGCACGGCCGATTTATAAGCGCTTATAGTTAGCGTCGGTGCGCGGTCGCGTGCCGCTACCCCGGGGGAAGAAAGGGCCGAACACGTGTTTCAGGCCATCGCCCCTCGAACTCCGCATGCCCCTCGGGTGACCATCCAGGACGTTGCCGCGCTCGCCGGACTGTCCACATGCACCGTCTCCCGGGCGCTCCGGAAACTGCCGAACGTCTCGGCGAAAGCCCACGCCAAGGTCGCCGCCGCGGCCGCTGAACTCGGCTACAAAGCGTCCTCCGCGGCGTCGCGACTGGCCGGCGGCAGCACCGGCTCCGTGGCAATCATCGCCCCCAGCGCCACCGACTGGTTCTTTGCCAACGCCGTAGAGGCCGCCGAGGAACAATTCGCGGACCACGGCCTGGATACCGTCCTGATCAGCCTGCGGCACCGGCCCAGTGTGCACCGGAAAGTATTCGGCGACCTGGCCGGCCTGGCCCAGCGCGTGGACGGCGTCCTCCTGCTCAACATTGCCCTTAGCGCCGCGGAAATTACAGCGCTGGCTGACTCCGGGCTCGCCATAGCCAGCGTCGGCATGCACGGCGTCCCCTGGGATAACGTCGGCATCGACAACGAGGCCGCGGCGCACAACGCCACAAGCCACCTGCTGGATCTCGGCCACTCGAGGCTGGCCATGCTGTCCGGGAGCGAGGCCGGCGAGGCCTCAGTGCTGACCGCCGGTGAGCGGAAGCGTGGCTTTGTCCGTGCGCTGGAAGAGCGCCACGTGGTTCTTGACCCCGAACTGGTGATCGAAGCAGGTTCCGGCGTTGAAGGCGGCCGCCGGGCAATGAATGAGCTGATCCGGCGGGGAGCGCTGCCTTCCGCCGTCCTGGCCGGCTGCGACGAAACAGCCTTCGGGGCGCTTATGGCGCTCCGGGAATGCGGATTGTCCGCGCCGGAAGATATCTCCGTTGCGGGAATAGATGATCATCAAATGAGCTGGTTCGCCGGATTAACGACCGTCGCCCAGCCCGTAGCCGACCAGGGCGCCTTCGCCGCGAGCCTGCTGGCGCAAAGGCTGCTGCATCCCGAAATGACGAGACTTTCGTCACAATACGCTCTTGACACTAAGCTCATAGAGCGCCAAAGCAGCCGCAGCCCTATCTGAGCCGGCCCGACGCCAGCAACCTTCCCCAGCATCACTCCCCGGAGTCTGCCGTGATCACCCGCGGCCGGCTCCCCGGATCAAAACCGTTTTGCCTGCCCGCCTGAAAGGACCAGGATCCATGACTGAGAGCACATCCCCCCGCGCGCTGCCCGACACCGAGAGGTGGACCGGCGCAGCCGCGATCCTTTTCGACCTCGACGGCGTCCTGACGCCCACCGCGATCGTCCACGAGCACGCCTGGCAGGATCTCTTCGACGGCTTCCTGCGCTCCGTCCCCGACGCGCAGCCATACCGCGAAAGCGACTACTTCGACCACATCGACGGAAAGCCCCGGTTCGACGGCGTCCGCGACTTCCTCGCCTCGCGCGACATCGTGCTGCCCGAAGGCCCGCTCGACGACGACCCCGGCAATGACACCGTCCATGGACTCGGGAACCGTAAGAACAAAGTCTTCAACGACATCGTGGCAGCCGGCGGAGTGCAACCCTACGAAGGTTCCGTCCGCTTCATTGACGCCGTCCTCGCCCGCGGGCTCAAGCTCGCCGTCGTCTCCTCCTCCCGCAACGCTCCGGCGGTGCTCAAAGCCGCCGGGCTATCGCAATATTTCCCGGTGGTGGTGGACGGTGTCGTCGCCGTGGCCGAAGGGCTGCCGGGTAAGCCGAGCCCCGCCACGTACGAATACGCCGCCCACGTCCTGGGCTTGCCCACCGACGCGTGCGTCGTCGTCGAGGATGCCGTTTCCGGCGTCCAGGCCGGCAGCGCCGGGAACTTCCACTCAGTGATCGGCGTCGACCGGGGAGCAGGCCGGCAGACGCTGCTCGACGCCGGCGCCACCCTTGTGGTCAACGACCTCGCCGAACTGCTTTAGCCCGCCACCGCCCCCACTTTCCGCACCCCACCCGCCTAAGGAACCTCCCCAGCCATGGCCCTCATCACCTCGGACCGCACCCGCTTCCCCAACGACCCCTGGCAGTTGGTGGAAACCTCGTATGCGCCCGAAGGCGCCGGCACACTGGAAACGCTCTTCAGCATCGGCAACGGACACCTGGGCATCCGTGGTGCCCACTGGGCGGCGGCCGACGCCGAACTGCCCGGCAGTTTCATCAACGGCTTCCACGAAACGTGGGAAATCAAGCACGCCGAGAACGCCTACGGGTTTGCCCGCACCGGGCAGCGGATCCTCTACGTCCCCGACGCCAACAATTTCATCGTGACGATCGACGGTGAAACCCTCAGCCTCGCGGAATCCGCGGTCCTCGATTACCGCCGTTCGCTTGACTTCGCCACGGGAGTCTACGAGTGCCGCATCACCTGGCAGTGCCGTTCCGGATCCATTGTGACCACCACGGAGCGCCGGGCCGTCGGCTACGCGACCCGCAGCGCACTCGGCATCACCCTCGAGCTGACCGCCGACCAGGACGTCTCCGCCGATGTCACCTCAACCGTGATCAACCGCCAGGACCAGCCGGTGGAAGACCACTCCGAACACGACCCCCGCCGCGCCGGCCGCCACGCCGGACGGGTCCTGCTGCCGCTGCGCCTCGACGGCGCCGACGGTTCCCTGCGGCTGTCCTGGGAGGCCGCCGAATCCCAGCAGCGCCTCGGCATGGCCGTGGACCACTCCACCGCTGCCGCCATACAGCCCTTCTCCACCACGGTCGAGGAGGACGAAAGCACCGTCCGCTACGTCCTCGTTGTGGGCCCGGAGGCGCCGTTCCAGCTGTCCAAGAGCGTCAGCTATGCCGTGGGACAGACAGTCGATGACCTCGTCGAAGCGGCAGAGGCGGACCTGAGGACAGTCCCGGAGATCTTCGCTGAGAGCGCAGCCCACTTCCGCGACTACTGGACCACAAGCGACATCGTGCTGGCCGGACAGCCCGAACTGCAACAGGCGATCCGCTGGAACCTGCTCCAGCTGGTTCAGGCCACCGGCCGCGCCGACGTCGCCGGTATCCCGGCCAAGGGCGTGAGCGGCGCCGGCTACGACGGACACTATTTCTGGGACCAGGAAGTCTATCTGCTGCCCTACCTGACCTACACCAACCCGGACAACGCCCGGCAGGTCCTGGAGTCCCGGCACCGGATGCTGCCCGAGGCACAGATCCGGGCCAAGGAGCTCAACGTGGACGGTGCGCTGTTCCCGTGGCGGACCATCAACGGGCTGGAAGCCAGCGCCTACTACGCGGCCGGCACCGCCCAGTTCCACATCGCCTCCGCCATTGCCTTCGCCACGAACCGCTATATCTGGGCCAGCGGCGACACCGCGTTCCAGGAATCCATGGGCGCGGAGCTGCTGATCGAAACCGCGCGGATGTGGGTGTCCCTCGGCTTCTTCGGCAAGGACGGCCTGTTCCACATCCACGGGGTGACCGGCCCGGACGAGTACACCGCCGTCGTCAACGACAATCTCTACACCAACGTCATGGCACGGTTTAACCTGCGCACCGCAGCGGCCCTGGACCACCCGGAAATCGACGACGCCGAACGCGAGCTCTGGGACCAGGCCGCGACCCGTATGCACCTGCCCTACGACGAGGATTTCCGGGTCCACTCGCAGGACAACGACTTCATGTCCCTCGAGCCGTGGGACTGGACCACCCCGCGGTCGAAATACCCGCTGCTGCTCAACTACCACCCGCTGGTGATCTACCGTCACCAGGTGCTCAAGCAGGCCGATACGGTGCTGGCCATGTTCCTGCAGTGGCAGGACTTCACGGCCGAGGACAAGCGCCGCGCCTTCGACTTCTACGACCCCATCACCACGGGCGATTCCACGCTGTCCGCCTGCGTTCAGGGCATCATGGCGGCCGAAGTCGGTTACGGAGAGGCCGCGTTGAACCACTTCACGCACGGGCTGTTCATCGACCTGGACGACACCCACGGCAATACGATCGACGGCGTCCACATCGCCTCCACGGGCGGGGTCTGGAGCTCGCTGGTCAGCGGCTTCGCCGGGCTGCGGGACCAGGGCCCGGTACCGTTCTTTGACCCGCGCCTGCCCGCGGACTGGGCGGGGCTGAACTTCCACCTGAAGATCCAGGGCCGGCTGCTGCACGTGGACCTGGTCCAGGGCGCGATCCGCCTGAGCATCCGCGAGGGCGCACCGCTCGAGGTGGACGTCCGCGGCGAACTGCTGAGGATCGGCAGCGAGACAGTGGAAGTGGCCCTCGCCCCCGTGCCGGTCCCGGAACCGACGGTGTTTCCGAGCGGACTTCCGTCGATGTCCCTTCCGAAGGGTCTCGGCGCCGTCTGAGATCCCGGCACCGCAGGAACGGCCGACGCCGCCGGCCGTTCCTGCGGTGCCCGGGCCGCCTTCTTCTGCCCGCAGTTCCGTGGCCTACTGTTAACGCTGGACGGCATGTGACGCCGGACGGCACGGTTCAATAGGAGGGCGACGATGGCCAAGCGCAGCAACCCGGCAATGAGGATGGCCCAGAAGAGCGCCCACAACGCGATGTTCGGCCCCGACGGCAAACCCAAACCGGGGATTCACAACGTGCTCCTGCGCGCTGTCGAAGTGCAACGGCCGCTGGTCCTCGCTAACCTCCGGCGGCTGCAGCGCCGCCACCCGCAGGCGACCACTGCGCAGCTCGCCGCAAAGCTGGAGCGGGACTACCTGCTGGCCGTCACCGGGGGCGGGGCCCTCGTCGGCGGATCGGCTGTGATCCCCGGCATAGGGACGGCAGCCGCCCTTGGCCTCTCCGCAGCGGCCACCGTGGGTTTCCTGGAAGCGACAGCCCTGTACACGACGTCGCTGGCCGAACTCCACGGCATCCGGATGGTGGACCCGGACCGGGCGAGCACCCTGGTGATGGCAATCATCCTGGGCGAGGAAGGCACTGAACTGCTGAGCGCCCTGAGCGGCCAGGCGTCCGGCCGCGGCAAAGGCCCTTCGCAGGCCTGGGGCTCCGCCTTTGCCCGCAACGCACCGCAGGCCGGCGTCGGCTCAGTGCGCGGGTGGGTCCAGCGGGCCTTCCTGCGCAGCCTGCTCAAGCGGCAGGGATCGTTCCTGCTGGGTCGGGCCTTGCCCTTCGGCATCGGCGCCGTGGTCGGCGGCGTGGGCAACCAGGTCATGGGACGCGCCGTCATCGCGAACACCAAGGAGGCCTTCGGCCCGCTCCCGGACACCATTCCGGGCGAGCTCCTGGCCGGAGACAAAGCGCTGGAAGGCGGAAATCATGGATCTTAACGCCGACCTCGGCGAATCCTTCGGCAACTGGACCAAGGGCGACGACGCCGCCATGCTTCCGCTCGTCACGAGCGCGAGTGTGGCCTGCGGCCTGCACGCCGGGGACCCCGTCACGATGCTGGACACCTGCCGTGCCGCCTTCGAACTCGATGTCACGGTGGGCGCCCACCTCGGGTACCCGGACCTGGCCGGGTTCGGCCTGCGGGCCATGGATATGACCTTTGACGATCTTTTCGGAGCGGTGCTGTACCAGCTCGGCGCGCTCGACGGCGTGGCGCACGCCGTCGGTGCCTCCGTGGACTACGTCAAGGTCCACGGGGCGCTCTATGACCGCACGGTGCGTGACGCGGAACAGGCCTCTGCGGTGGTTGCCGCTATCCAGGCCTATGACCCGGGGCTTCCCGTGCTGGGCTTCGCCGGATCCGCGCTGCTGGGAATCGCCCGGGAAGCCGGCCTCCCGGTGTTCCAGGAAGCCTTCGCGAACCGCGCTTACCTTCCGGACGGCACCCTGGTGCCGCGCTTGCAGGAGGGGGCAGTGCTGGTGGACGCCGACGCCGTCGCTGAGCGCGCCCTCCGCCTCGCAGTCAAGGGCGAGGTCGAGGCCGTGGACGGTTCCGTGCTTCAGATCCGGCCCGATTCGCTCTGCCTGCACGGCGATACGCCCGTCTCCGTCAGCCAGGCCCGCGCCGTGCGTGCCGCGCTGGAGGATGCAGGCGTGGAACTGGAGCCCTTCGCCTGAGCATCGGAGGCCCGGGCCCCGGCCTGCAGCCCGGCGGCCGGGCCTAGCCGAAGATCAGGTGCGCCACAGTAAAGATCGCCAGTCCGGCCAGGGCGCCGACCACGGTGCCGTTGATCCGGATGAACTGCAGGTCGCGGCCCACCTGGAGTTCGATTTTCTGTGAGGTCTCTTCCGCGTCCCAGCGCGCCACGGTCTCCGTGATCACCCCGGCAATGTCCGAGCGGTAGGTGGCCACGAGGTAGCTGGCGGCATCGCCGATCCAGGCGTTGACCTTGCCGGCTAGTTCCGGATCGACCACCAGCCGGGTGCCGAAGTCGTGCACGGCGGCCTTGAACTTCAAGGTCAGCTCGCTGTGCGGATCGTCGACGGCGGTGAGCAGGGCGGCCTTGATGGTGCCCCAGGTCCGGGATGCGAGTTCCCTGACCTCCGGATCGCCGAGCACCTGGGCCTTGATGCCTTCCGCGCGGGCAATCATCACGGGATCATGCTGTAAGTCATGGGCCAACGAGGTCAGGTACGCGTCGATGGACTGGCGGACCTCGTGCTGGGGATCGGACTGCACGGACTTGGTGAACTTCAGGATCTCGAGGTAGACCTTGTCGCCGACGAGGCCGTCGACGAACTGCGGCACCCACTGGGGGGAGCGGTCAGAGACCAGCCGGCTCACGGTCTCGTGGTTGTCCCGGACCCAGTCCACTGAACGGTCCACGAGCAGGTCGACGAGCGTGTGGTGGTGGCCGTCGGCGAAGATCCGCTCTGCGAGCCGGCCCACCGGCGGACCCCAGGGCGGAGCGAGCAGGTGCCGGCGGACCATCCCCTCGATCACCGACTGGACGTCATCGTCGTTGAGGACCTTGAATGCGCCGCGGATGAAAGCTGCCCCCTCCTTGGCCACGCGATCGGGTCCTGCCGGTCCGGAGAGCCACGCCCCTGCTTTCCGGGCAATGTCCACGGAGGCCAGCTTGTCCTTCACGACCTGCTCGGACAGGAAGTTGGTTTCCACGAAGTCGCCCAGCGAGGCGCCGATCTGGTCCTTGCGGTTCGGAATGATGGCGGTGTGCGGGATCCTAATGCCCATCGGATATTTGAAGAGCGCCGTGACGGCGAACCAGTCCGCGAGGGCGCCTACCATCCCGCCTTCGGCTGCGGCCCGGACATATTCCAGCCACGGGTATTGCCGCTGCAGGGCGAAGGCGAAGACGAAAATGATGGCCATCGCAATAAGCAACATCAGGGCCAGAAGCTTCATCCTGCGCAGCCCGGCCGCCTTCTCGGCGTCCCCGGGCATGGCCGTTCCGCTGCCGGACGGCCCGGAGTCCGGCGTTCCTGAAGGGCCGCGAGCCCCGGTCCCGTCGCGCCGCGCGCTTTGTTCAGTGTTCACCCGCATATGCCCAGCCTAGCGCCGTCGCGACGGGCGTCTTCCGCTAACGTGGCACCATGACCGTTGAGGAGACTGCCGCCGCCCGCCCGCTGGTCTACGCGCACCGGGGCTCCAGTGCGGCATTTGCCGAGCACACCCGGGCGGCGTACCTGCAGGCGATCGCCGACGGAGCCGACGGCGTGGAGTGCGATGTCCACCTGACCCGAGACCAGCACGCCGTGCTGCTGCACGACGCCACCCTCGACCGCACCTCCGACGGGACCGGCCAGGTCGCGGACCGCACCCTGCAGGAGCTCCGGCTGCTGGACTTTTCCTCGTGGAAGGGCGCCAGGATCCCGGATACCTATGGCGGAAACTCCGAGCAGCTCCTGACCCTGCCGGAGCTGCTGGATATCCTCCGGACGGCGGGCCGGGAGATCGGGCTGGCGATCGAACTCAAGCACCCCAGTCCCTACCAGCTCAAACTTGAGGACCGGGTGCTGGAGGTCCTGGCGGATGAGGGCTGGGATCCGGTTACATCGAAACTGGCCAACGTCGATATCTCCTTTATGAGTTTCAGCCCGGAGTCCGTCAAGCACCTGCTGAAGTCTGTGCCGCCGTCGTTCGTGTGCCAGCTCGTGGATGACGTGGACGTGAAGGAGGTCCGGGAGGGCCTCGGGTTGGGCCCGTTCACCGGCGGAGCCTTGGCCAACATCCTGAAGGCTGCACAGACGGAAGCCGAACGGATCCTGGACCACGGCGAGGCGGGGCTGGCCGGGCCTGGCATCGAGTACGTCCGGGAACATCCGCGGAACATCCGGCGCTGGCTGGACGCCGGGCGCCGGATCCGGGTGTGGACGGTGGATTCGGACGAAGACGTGGCGCTGTGCGCAGGCCTTGGGCTCCAGGAAATCACAACCAACCGGCCTGCCCGGGTCCTTTCCCGGCTGGCCGCCGGCAGCCAGCACGCCCGGTAGGATCCGGCACGCCCGGGCGGATCACGGGCCGTCGGCGGGATTGCCGGCGGGATTACAGCCTGCCCGGCGGCTGTGGTTGAGTTGTCCCATGCCATCTAGCCGGTCCGCCCGGGCCACCCAGACGTTGTCCGCGGCAGCAGTCGCCGCCGTCCTGCTGGTGAGCGCCGGTAAGCACATCAATGACCCCGGGCTGTTCGTCCGGCTGGTGCCCGAGGTGCTTTGCCGCGACGACTCCGGGATCCGGACGAACGGGCCCCTTGCCGTGTTGTCCCGCGAGGAATGGGTGGCGGTGAGCGGACTGCTGCAGGCGGGCGCCGCCGTCGGACTCCTGATCCCGGCAACGCGGCGGGCCGCCGCCGGCTGTGTGGCCGGCGCGGCGGCGCTGGTCGCGGCCGGACACCTCGTCGCGCTGCGCCGGGACCGCCCCTCCGGATCGGAAGACCAGCCGCGGTGAAGCTCCGGCATTCCCCGGCCGTGCGGATCGGGCTGTCCATCAGTATTGCCACCGGCCTGTACGGGGTCTCATTCGGCGCTCTGTCCGTTACGTCCGGCCTCGATTTCTGGCAGACCATGGCCCTGAGCCTGTTGCTGTTTAGCGGTGGATCACAGTTCGCGTTCATCGGCGTGATCGCCGGCGGCGGATCAGGCCTTGCCGCGATGGGTGCCGCCACACTGCTGGGAATGCGCAACGGGATCTACGGGATGCAGATCAACGCCTTGCTGCAGCCGCGCGGCTGGCTGCGGTTCGGAGCGGCGCACGTGACGATTGACGAGTCCACCGCCACCAGCACCGGGCAGACGGATCCGCTCGAGCAGCGGCGCGGCTTCTGGACGGCAGGAATAGGAATCTTCATCCTGTGGAACCTGTTCACCGCGGTGGGTGCCCTGGCCGGAGCGACCTTGGGGGATCCGAAGCAATGGGGGCTCGACGGCGCCGCGGTGGCGGCCTTCCTGGGGCTCCTGTGGCCGCGGCTGAAGGGCCGCGAACCCGTGGCGATCGCCGTTGTGTGTGCGCTGGCCACCGTGCTGGCAATGCCCTTCGTCCCCGCGGGCGTTCCAATCCTCGTCGCCGCGGTGGTGGCGGCCGGAATCGGCTGGTTCAGCCACGGACGCAGCGACGAAGGCCTGGAACCGGATGTCGACCCGTACGCGGGGCAGCCTTCCGGGCCTGCAGCGGGCGGCCGCGCATGAATCTCTGGTTTTGGCTTCTGCTGGCCTGCCTGCTGGGCTACGCGTGGAAATTCCTGGGATATCTCGTGCCGGCCAGACTGCTCCGGGACCCCCGGATGTCGAGGATCGCCGGGACCATGACGATCGGTCTGCTGGCGTCCCTGACAACCGTGAACGCGGTGGCCTCGGGACAGTCGCTCGCGCTCGATGCCCGGCTGGGCGCGCTCGCAGCGGCCGGTCTCGCTCTCTGTTTCCGTGCCCCGTTCCTCGTTGTTGTGCTCGCCGGGGCCGGGGCGGCGGCAGGGCTGCGGCTGCTGGGCTGGGGCTGACCGGGGGCTGGCCGTTAGTCCCTAGCGGCCGCCCGGCCAGCGTGGGAGCATGGATTATGCGTGATCACGACGAACGCGGTTCCGCCGTGCCCGGCCGGGGGCATAGCGCAAAGCCGCATGAACCACACGTCCACACCGGGGTCTTGTCCACGAAGGACCTGCAGGAACTCGCCAGGCGCCGCAGGGAGGCCGAGGAGAAGCTGCAACAGCACCTGCTCGAGGCCAAAGAGAAGCAGCCCGGGCCGCTGTGACAGACCCGCGGATCTGTCGCTGCAACTGCATGACCTCGTGCTAAAGGACCGCTAGCCCAGCGGAGCGTCGAAGGTGCCGCCGTACAGCGGGGACTGCGGCGGCAGTGGCCGGTCCGGCCGCTCCATCCGGATCGCGTCCTCGAACAATGCCACGGGCCGGCGCCAGGCATCGGAGCCCGGCTCCATGGTGTCCACGACGCCGATCAGCATCGCCAGGAGACGGATCATGTCCGTCATCGAAATGTCGCTGCGCAGCGTGCCCTGGCGCTGCCCCCTCCCCAGCAGCACGGCCACGGATTCGATCAGGCCGCCGGTGATGCCGGTCAGCAGGCCACGCCGGCCTGCCACGGCGCCGACCAGGTTCGCGTCCTCGCTGGCGACCTCCATCAGGGCGTCGACAACCCGGAAGAGTCCGGTGGCGGCATCCGGACCGGCCAGCGCCTGTTCGATGACCGGATCCATATGCCGCCGGAGCTGCCGGTTCAGTGCCGCCAGTACCAGCTCGTCCTTGTCCGCGAAGTTCCGGAACAGGGTGGCAGGTCCGACGCCGGCCGTGGCGGCGATGGTCTGCAGCGGCACCTCCGGCCCGTGGTCCCGGAAGCACTGACGGGCCGCGGTGATGATCTTGTCCACATTCCGCGCGGCATCGGCTCTGAGCGGCCTGCGGTCTGCGTCCCGGTTCATCTGGCTAGGGTAGCAACGCAGGAACCGGGGCCGGCCGTGAGAAGCGGCCGATCCGCTATGTGACAGGTGACGCCGGTCAACACGCCCCCGGGCGGCGGCGCCCGTGGGAAACTGGTGCCGGAGTGACAGCCAGGCGTGTCCGCATCGCCGGACGCAGGAAGGGAAGATTTCCATGCTCGTAGCATTTTCCGTTGCCCCCTCGGGTGCCCCGGCCGGCGGCCCGGCGCCTGATGACGCCTCCGTTCACGACGCCGTCGCCGCGGCAGTGCGGATTGTCCGTGAATCAGGGCTGCCGAACCATACCGACGCCATGTTCACCACGATCGAGGGCGACTGGGACGAGGTGTTTGACGTAATTAAACGCGCGACAGACGCCGTGGGACGCTACGGCAGCCGCGTGTCCCTCGTGCTCAAAGCGGACATCCGCCCGGGTTTCACGGGCGAACTATCCGGCAAAGTGGAACGGCTTGAAAAAGTCCTCGACGTGCAGCCCTAAGCCGGGCGCGGCTTAGGGCTGCGTTTCGTCCCTCAAACGCTCTACCGGGCGGGCGGAACAATTGGGACACTGTCTGCATGATCGACCACCAGCCTGCCCCCGCCTGGTCCGCTGTCGAGGACTATCTTTCAGCCACCGTGGCCCGCCCGGACCGCGCCCTGATCCACGCCGTGACCTCTGCCGCGGAGGCCGGAATGCCACCCATTGAGGTGGCTCCCAACGCCGGGAAACTCCTGCAGCTGCTGGTCCGGATCTCCGGTGCCCGCCGTGTCCTGGAGATCGGCACCCTCGCCGGCTTCAGCACGATCTGGATGGCCAGGGGCCTGCCCGACGACGGACGGCTCCTCACGTGTGAGTTCCTTCCACACCATGCCAGGGTGGCCCGCGCCAACGTCGACGCCGCAGGCGTGGGCGGCAAGGTGGAGATCCGGGTCGGTGCAGCGCTGGATACCCTGCGCGCCCTCGACGAGGAGGGTGTCGCGCCCTTCGATTTCGTGTTCATCGACGCGGACAAGGAAAACAATCCGCATTACCTCGAATGGGCCATCAGGCTGGGACGGTCCGGGACGGTCGTGGTGATCGACAACGTGGTCTGGGAAGGCGCCGTCCTTGATCCCCGTCTGGATCCGGTGAACGCCGGCGGCATCATTGCGGCACTGCAGATGATGGGGGACGACCCGCGGCTGGACGGAACGGCCATCCAGACGGTGGGCTCCAAGGGCTGGGACGGCTTCGCGCTGGCGGTGGTCCGGTAGCTGGGTCATGGCGTACGCACTCGCGCCAGGTGCTAAGTCTGCTTATATTTGGAGGGTGCTGCCGCGCCGGCGGCCGCGGACACGAACGACCCCACCCTCCGAAGGGAAAGCTGTCGCATGAACGAACCCTCCACCGCGCCTAGCCCGAAGGCTGTCAGCATCAGCTCGACTGACGCCGAACTGGAATCGCTCACACCGCTGTTGTCCGCGGCGCGGACGGCCAGCGGCGATGTTCAGGGGCTTCTGGGCCTGGCCATGCTCGCCGCGGAAACTGCGCCGAAACCGGGGGAGGGCAGGACCGCCCTGCTCTGGGAAATCCTGGCCTCCGTGACCGCCGTCGACGTCGCTGCCGGCCGGGCGCTGGAGCCTCACCTGGATGCGGCCGCCATCCTTGCCCAGGCGCGCTCCGAATCCGCAGCCGCCGAGTCCGCGACCGCCGAGTCCGCGGCCGCCGAGTCCGCGGCCGGAGGGCCCCGCTTTGAGGGGGCCTGGGGCGTGTTTGCGGCAGAAGCCGCGGGGCTGCGCCTGGAGGCCCGGCCCGCCGGTGGCGGGTTCCGGCTGCACGGATCAAAACCGTGGTGTTCCCTCGCCGCCGAACTGGACGGGGCAGTGGTGACGGCCCACATGGACGGGAAGGGCCGGGCCGCCTTCGCCGTCGACCTCCACGCGCCGGGGGTGGAGATCGCTGACCCGGGCTGGACCAGCAGGGGACTGCGCGAAATTCCCAGCGGCACCGTGCACTTCGATGACGTGCCCGCCCTGCCGCTGGGCGGACCGGGCTGGTACTACCGGCGTCCCGGGTTCGCGTGGGGCGGCATGGGGGTGGCCGCCTGCTGGTTCGGGGGAACCGTGGCGGTCGCGCGCGGCTTCACCAGGTCCCTGCGGGCCGCGGCGGCCGGCGGACGCGAACCGGATCAGGTGGCCCTGGCCCACCTCGGCGAGATCGACCGCACCCTGAGTGCCCTGCGGGCCTATTTGGCCGCAACAGCCCGCCGGATCGACGCCGGCCGGCTGTCCGGCGACGGCGCCTGGAGCGAGGCCCTGCGCGTGCGCGGCACCGTCGCGGCCGCCGCCGGACGCATCCAGTCGCTGGTCAGCCAGAACCTGGGGCCCGGACCCCTCGTCTTCGACGACGAGTACGGAAAACGGATGGCGGATCTCTCGCTGTACCTTCTCCAGCACCACGCAATGCGCGACGACGCCCAGCTGGGCGGCCTGACCCTGGGCGGAGCGGACCCATGGTGAACTTCACCCACCACGACGCCGGCACCGCCGCCGACCGCTGGGCGGCAGGCGGCCTGACCGCCCTGCCGGAGCTCCCGCTGGACGGCGAAGAGCTCGCCGGGACCACGTTCATCGTCCTCGCGGCCCACCCCGACGACGAATCACTGGGAGCCGGCGGCCTCATCGCCCGCCTGCATGCACTCGGAGCCAAGGTGACGTTCCTGTTGTGCACGGCGGGGGAGGCCTCGCACCCCGGATCGCCGACCACGACGCCGGAGCGGCTTGCCGCGGTCCGGCTGGAGGAATTCTCGGCGGCGTTGGCCCGCCTGCTGCCGGACCCCGCCGGCCCGGCAGCGGACTGGCGCTACCTCGGGCTGCCGGACGGGAACCTCGCCGGGCACCGCGAGCAGATCCGCAGCGCCCTGGCCGAAGCCGCCGCCTGCGGCGAGACATCCGGCCGGATCATTGTTGTTGCGCCGTACCGCCACGACGGGCACACGGACCACGAAACGCTCGGCTCCGTCGCCGCCGGATTCTGCGCCTCCCGCGGGTACGGGCTGCTGGAGTACCCGATCTGGTACTGGCTGTGGGCGGACCCGGCGGACCCGGCGGACGAGGCCTGGCGGGCGTGGGTGCGGCTCCCGCTGAGCCCCGCCGAACAGCGGGCCAAAGAGGCGGCCATGGCATCGCATGCCTCGCAGGTCCGGGCACTGTCCGCCCTGCCGGGGGACGAAGTGCTTCTGACGCCGGCTTTCCTCGAGCATTTCGGACATCCGTGGGAAACGTTTGCCTGGCACGGTCCCGCCCCCGCCGGCAGGGCCTTTGCCGCCGCCGACGCGGAGGCTGTTTTCGACGCCGTCCACCGCCGGGAGGAGGATCCCTGGCAGTACACGAGCAGCTGGTATGAACGGCGTAAACGCGCCCTCACACTTGGCATACTGCCGGACGAGAACTACGCCGCCGGGCTGGAAGTGGGCTGCTCGATCGGGACGCTGAGCGTGGAGCTGGCGCAGCGCTGCGGCAGCTTCCTGGCAGTGGATGCGAGCAGCGCGGCACTGGAGCACGCCTCCCGGCGGCTGGCCCGGATTCCCACGGCCCGGACCCGGCAGGTCACGGTTCCGCAGGACTGGCCCGACGGGACCTTCGATCTGATCGTCGTCTCCGAAGTGGGGTACTACCTTGCGCCCGCCGAGCTGGCTGCCCTGTTTTCCAGGGTCGAGGACACGCTACGGCCGGGCGGCGTGCTGGTCCTCTGCCACTGGCGGCATCCCATCAACGGCTGGGACCTCGACGGCGACGCCGTGCACGCCGCCGCTCACCGGCAGCTGGGCTGGGCCGATGCCGGGCTGTACCGGGAGCGCGACTTCGTCCTCGAAGTGCTTCGGGCTCCGGCGGCCGACGCGCCTGCCCCGGATCCGGAGCGGAGTGCTCAATGACTACGGGCTCCCGGCCGCTTCCGCCGCGGCACCGGATCGCGCGCGTCGTTGTGGTCATGCCGGCGCACAACGAGGAGGACCATCTTGACCCGGCCCTGGACGCCGTCAGGGGAGCCCTCGATGCACTGCACCGGATCCGCCCGGAGGTGGAAGCCGGGGTGAAGGTGGTCCTGGATGGCTGCACCGATGCTTCGGCGGTGATCACGGCACGGCATGCGGCCGCCGACCGGCGCATCAGTGCCCTCGAAGTGCCGTTCCGCAGCGCCGGCGCCAGCCGCGCGGCAGGTGTGCGGGCCGCCGGCGTGGGCATCAGCCCGAATCGGTCGGGGAAGAGGCCGTTGCCCGCTGCCCGGATCTGGGTGGCCAACACGGACGCGGATTCGCAGGTCCCGGAGAACTGGTTGATACGTCAGCTTGAGTTCGCCGACGCCGGGGCCGACGCCGTCTTGGGCTCAGTGGAACCGGACCCTGTGGGCATGGACCAGGAGCTGCTCCGGCGCTGGCAGGAACGCCATCCCTTCGCTGAGGACCATCCGCACGTCTACGGCGCAAACATCGGGGTGCGGGCCTCAGCCTACCTGGCGGCCGGAGGGTTCCCGGCACTCGCCTCGCACGAGGACAAGGTCCTCATTCAGCGTCTCCGCGGCCGCGCGTTCACCATCGTCTCGACGGACAGCATGCGTGTGCTGACGTCCGGACGGACCCAGCCCCGGGCGCCGGAAGGATTCGGTACTTACCTGCGCGACCTCGAACGCTGCCAGCCGCCCGCTGCCGGCTGACACGCCCATCCGATTCGGCGGCCGTCCACGGCCGCAAGGTCCAAAGACTCTGACCCGCGGACCGGTTGCAGGGAAAGATCGAAGCCAGCACCGGTCTGCCAGTAACGCCTCTCCGGCGCGGACGTCAGGTCCGGACTCATCCAGGAGCGCAGAGATCATGGTCCTATCCAAGGTGAAGTGGTTTGCGGATACCGGCATCGGCGATGTCGCACAGGTGGGCGGCAAGAACGCCTCCCTCGGCGAACTCATCCGGACGCTCACCGCACGGGGCGTGCGCGTCCCCGACGGGTTCGCCACCACAGCCGACGCCTACCGGGCGTTCATCGACGCCAACGGGATCGAGGCGGCCATGCGCTTGCAGATCCGCGCTTACCGGGCCGGTGACGCCACTCTGCGCGCCACCGGCGAGGCCATCCGGGCGCTGTTCCTGGAGAGCGAATTCCCCGAGGACATTGCCGAGTCGATCCGGGCCCACTACCGGGAACTGGGCAGGCGGGCCGGACTGGAGCGGCTCTCCGTCGCCGTCCGCAGCAGCGCCACGGCCGAGGACCTGCCGGATGCGAGCTTCGCCGGGCAGCAGGAAACCTTCCTGAACGTAACGGGGGAGCGCGACCTGCTGGACGCGTGCCGCCGCTGCTACGCCTCGCTCTTTACGGACCGGGCCATCAGCTACCGGGAGATCAAAGGCTTCAATCACCTCGACGTTGCGCTTTCGATCGGGGTGCAGCGGATGGTGCGGTCCGACGTCGGGGCATCCGGGGTGATGTTCTCCATCGATACCGATTCGGGCTTCCCCCGCGCCGCCGTGATCAGCGCCGCCTGGGGGCTTGGCGAGACAGTCGTCCAGGGCACCATCAACCCGGACAAGTACGTTGTCTTCAAACCCCTTCTGGCGGTGCCGGAGGTGGCGCCCATCATCGAAAAGACCCGCGGATCCAAGGAACGGAAGATGGTGTACAGCCGCGGCGGGAGTGCCCGCACGCGGATGATGGACACTTCGGAGCAGGAGCGCCGCACCTTCGTTCTGGCAGACGGCGAAATCCTCGCGCTGGCCCGCTGGGCCGTCACCGTCGAGGAGCACTACGGGCGGCCGATGGATATGGAGTGGGCCCGCGACGGCGTCACCGGGGAGCTCTTCCTGGTCCAGGCCCGGCCGGAAACCGTCCAGTCGCTCAAAGCCGGCCCGAGGTTCGTCCTTCACCACCTGCTGGAGGAGGGGACGGTCCTTGCGACCGGATCCGCCGTCGGTGACTCCATCGCGCACGGCACGGTGTGCGTGATCCGCACGGCCGCGGACATTGCTGACTTCCGTGACGGGGCCATCCTGGTCACGGAAATGACCGACCCGGACTGGGTGCCTGTTATGAAGCGCGCGGCCGGAATCGTGACGGACCATGGCGGGCCCACCAGCCATGCGGCAATCGTCAGCCGGGAGCTGGGCGTGCCGGCCGTCGTCGGAACCGGCAACGCGACCAGTGCCCTGGCGGACAGCCGGGCCGTGACGATTTCCTGCGCCGAGGGGGACCAGGGCCGGGTCTATGACGGCAGCCTCGCGTTCGAGACGGAAGAAGTCGACCTCGGCGAACTGCCCGCGACCCGTACCGCAGTGATGATCAACATCGCCAGCCCCGCGGCCGCCTTCCAGTGGTGGCGGCTGCCTGCGGCCGGCGTCGGGCTCGCCCGGATGGAATTCATCATCAGCAACCTGATCCGGGTCCATCCCATGGCGCTCGTCCACCCTGACCGGGTCACGGATCCCGGCGAGGCGGAGCAGATCCGGGCACTGACGCGCGGCTATGCGGACCCGAAAGAGTACTTCGTGGACACCCTGGCGCTGGGCATCGGCAAACTCGCGGCACCGTTCCATCCGCACCCCGTGATCGTCCGGCTCAGCGACTTCAAGACCAACGAGTACGCGCACCTGATCGGCGGTTCCGCGTTCGAACCGCACGAGGAAAACCCGATGCTCGGCTTCCGCGGCGCCTCCCGCTACTACGATGACCGCTACCGGGAGGGTTTCGCCCTTGAATGCGCCGCCCTCAAACGCGTCCGGGAACAGCTCGGGTTCAGCAACGTGATTGTGATGGTGCCGTTCTGCCGGACCACGCAGGAGGCCGACAAGGTGCTGGCCGTGATGGCGGACAACGGCCTGGTGCGCGGCCGGAACGGGCTGCAGGTTTACATGATGTGCGAGATTCCGGCCAACGTGGTGCTGGCCGGGGAGTTCGCCGTCCGCTTCGACGGTTTCTCCATCGGGTCCAATGACCTCACCCAGCTGGTCCTGGGCGTGGACCGGGACTCGGCGCGGCTCGCGGCGCTCTTCGACGAGCGGGACCCGGCCGTTCTGGCCATGATCAGCGAGGCCATCCGCAAGGCCCACGCTGCAGGGATCAGGATCGGCCTCTGCGGCCAGGGCCCCAGCAACCACCCGGACTTTGCGGCGTTCCTGGTCCGCGAGGGCATCGACTCGATTTCGCTGAACCCGGACAGCTACCTCAAGACCGTTCCGGTGATCGCGGCAGCCGAGCAACCGGACGCCGCTCCTTCAACGGGTTAGCACCCGGGGCGCCGGCACCCCGGCCGCCGCTCAGGGCGCGCAGCGCGTTCAGGATGGTGGCCAGGTCCACTACTTCCTGGGCCAACGCGCCCGCAACGGCCGGCACGTAGCCCGCCGCCGCGGCCAGCATGAGCAGCACGCTGAGCGCGATGCCGATCCAGATGCTCTGCAGCGCAACCTGCACCGTCCGCTGCCCGATCCGGACCGCCGACGCTGCCTTGGACAGGTCATCGAGGATGATCACGACGTCGGCTGACTCGCCCGCCGCCGTCGAACCCCGCGCGCCCATGGCGATTCCGACGTCGGCGACCGCCAGGACCGGGGCGTCGTTGACGCCGTCGCCGACCATCATGACCGGCCGGCCGGGCAGCGACCGGACAGCGTTCACTTTGTCCTCCGGCAGGCACTCGGCCCGGACGTCGGTAAGGCCGGCCTCGGCCGCGATGTGCTGCGCCGTAGGGAGTGCGTCGCCGGTCAGCATAACGGTCTGCGTCACCCCCAGGCTGCGGAGTTCGGCCAGGGTCCGGCGGGCTTCGGGGCGGATCGGATCACTGAGTATGAGCGCGCCGGCGAATTCCCCGCCGACGCCGACGTAGACGGCCAGTTCACCGCTCTCCAGGCCGGCCTCCTGCACGCCCCGGGCCGATTCCGCCACGAAGCCGGGCTTGCCGACCACCACGTCCAGGCCATCGAACCGGGCGCGGACGCCATGCGTGGCATACTCAGTGGCCCCGGCGGTGGTGGCGAGGGCCAGGCCCCGCGCCCGGGCGGCGTCCACCACCGAGGCGGCGAGGACATGCGAGGAATACTGCTCGGCCGAGGCCGCGAAGCGCAGCACCTCGTCCTCAGTCAGCGTGCCGACGGCACGAACCGCCACGAGGGAGGGCCGGCCGTGGGTCAGGGTCCCCGTCTTGTCGAACGCAGCGGTCTTGACCCGTCCCAACCGTTCCAGCACGCCGGCGTACTTGACGATGATGCCGGTGCGGGCGGCGCGGCTCATGCCGCCGAGGAAGGCCACGGGCGCGGCGATCAGGAGCGGGCAGGGCGTGGCGACGACGAGCACCTCGGCGAACCGGGCAGGGCTGCCGCTGATCATCCAGGCCGCGCCGCCGAGCACGTAGGCGAAGGCCGTGAACGGAACAGCGTAGCGGTCAGCGAGCCGGACCATGGGGGCCTTGCTGTCCGCTGCCTCCCTGACCAGGGCGACGATCCGGCTGTACTGCGAGTCCTCAAGCAGCGCCGTGACCCGCATCCGGACCGCGGCTTCCCCGTTTAGGGATCCGCTCATGAGGGGGTCCCCGGCAGTCCGCTCGACCGGAAGGCTTTCCCCGGTAAGCGACGATTCGTCGAACGTGCCGGAGCCGGAAAGCAGGACTCCGTCCAGGGGCACCACCTCGCCCGGTTTAACCAGCAGGATGTCCCCGACCCGGACGTCGGTGGCTGCCACCTCCTCGTGGTTTCCGGCTGTGTTATTTGCGCCTGTGTCATTTGCGTCTGTGTCGGTTCCGGCTGCGCCGTTGCGCTCCCGGTGGGCCGTCTGCGGGACACGCTCGAGCAGGGCCGTCAGCTCCCCCTTGGCCCTTCCCGCCGCGTAGTCCTCCAGCGCCGTTCCGCCGGCCAGCATCAGGACGATGATCATGGAGGCCAGGAACTCACCGACCAGCACCGTGCTGACGATCGCGGTGACGGCGAGAATGTCGATGCCCCAACGGCCGCCCAGCAGGCGGCGGACCATCCCCACTGCGAGGTAGAAAGCCACGGCGAGGGCATAGGCGCTTGCGGCGAGCCGGGCGACGCCGGGCTGCCCGGAAAGCAGCAGGACGATCACCGCCAGCAAAGCGGCGACTGTCCCTGCGACGAGCGGATATTTGAGCACGATCTTCACGGAAGGCCCGCCTTTGTTCTCTCGCCTTCGACTCCCTGCATCCTATGCCGCCGCACGGTATCGCCCCCGGGCCTGACGCCACTGTTGCCCTGCCGCAATCGCTGCTAGGACTGAGCCATGACGGAGTCGCCGACTGTTGCCGCCGCGCTGGCCCCCGTGGATGCGGTGATCTTTGACCTGGACGGCGTGGTTACGGACACCACCTGGCAGCGGATCGCCGCCTGGCGGCAAGTTTTTGACGCCGCGCTGCAGGATCCGAGGCTCCCCGCGGAGACGCGGCGGGGTCCCTTTTTGGACAGCGACTTCACCGGCTACCTCGAGGGCCGGACGTGGGAACAGGGAGCAGCGGCCTTCCTCGCGTCCCGCGGGGCATCGGTACCGCCCGGCCGTCCGTCCGACGGCCCGGGGGAGTGGACCGCATTCGGCCTCGCAGCACGCCAGTACCAAGCATTTGAGCGCCTCCTCGGACAACATCCGGTCCGGGTTTTCCCCAGCACCGTGGCCCTGCTGGAACGGCTCCGGGCCGGCCGGATTCCGGTAGTGCTGGCCACCTCCACCCGGAACGCGGCCGCGGTCCTCGCCGCCGCGGGCCTGCATGAGATTTTCGACCACGTTATTGACGGACAAACAGCCCTGGACCGTGACGTGGCGGGCGGGCCGGCCCCGGCACTGGTCCTCGAAGCGGTGCGGCGGTTGGAGATCGCGCCGTCGCGCGCCATGGTGATCGCACAGTCCCTCCCCGGCGTAGAGGCCGGCCGCCGCGGGGGCTTCGGCCTCGTGGTGGGCATCGACCGGAGCGGCCGCCGGGCTGCGCTGGAAGCTGCCGGAGCCGACGTCGTGGTTGAGGACGTCAGTGAGCTGGACATCGGTCTGGTCATCACCCACCCGTGGTTGCTGGTCTACGAAGGCTCCGATCCGGTCCACGAGGGACACCGCGAGGCGCTGACCACGCTCGGCAACGGCTACATGGCCACCCGGGGCGCGGCCCCCGAGCATCGCGCCGACGGAGTGCACTACCCGGGAACCTACCTCGCGGGCGTGTACAACAGCCTGCGCAGCGTCGTCGAGGGCCAGGAATCCGTGGATGAGCATGTGGTCAACATCCCGGACTGGCTGCCGTTGGACCTTCGGATCGACGGCGGTGCCTGGTGGTCCGACGGCGGGCTGGCACTCCGCCACGAACGCCGCACCCTCGACCTCAAGCATGCCGTGCTGAGCCGCGAAATACTCCTCGAGGACAGGGCCGGGCGGCAACTGCGGGTCACCCAGCGCCGGCTGGTGTCCATGGCGGAACCGCATCTCGCTGCACTGGAAATGACGCTGACGGCAGCGGGCTGGAGCGGCGCTGTCAGCATCCGGAGCGGCTGCAACACGGACGTCACGAACTCGAATGTTTCCGACGACGGGCAACTGGCCAACCGGCACCTGACCGACGTCGTCGTGACCGCGTCCGGTAGTGCCTCCGAGGGTAGCGACGTCAACGGCGGGCCCGGGCCCGGTCCCGGCTCCGGCGCCCGGCTGACCGTGGACGTGCGGACGAGCCAGAGCGGAATCGGTATTGCGCTGGCGATCCGTACGGACATTGCCGGCCCGGCGGAGCCCGTGACAGGAATTCCCGAGCACCTGCCGGGAATGCCCGGGCACCGCTTCGAGCTCACGCTCGCCGAGGGGGTGCCCGTCACCGTGACCAAGACGGTTGCCGTCGTCTCGTCCCGGGACCACGCGATCTCGTCCCCCCGGACCGCGGCCCTGGCGGTGCTGGGCCGGGCGGACCCGCACTTTGAGGTGCTCCTCGCGGAGCACGAAGCGGCGTGGAGCCTCTTGTTGGAACCCTTCATCATTGAGTTCGATGCATCGTCGCAGGCCCGGTTGATCCTGAACCTGCACGTCTTCCATCTGCTGCAGACGCTCACCGGGCACACGACCGAGCTCGATGCCGGGGTCCCGGCCCGCGGGTTGCACGGCGAGGGGTACCGCGGGCATGTGTTCTGGGACGAGCTTTTTGTTTTGCCGGTCCTGAACTCACGGAGTCCCTCCCTGGTCCGGGAAATGCTCGACTACCGTTGGCGGCGGCTCGGGGCAGCCAAGGATGCCGCGCGGGCTGCTGGATTGCGGGGCGCCCAGTTCCCGTGGCGGAGCGGCAGCGACGGCACTGAGCAGACACCGAAAATGCTGTTCAACAGGCTCTCCGGCCACTGGATGCCGGACCATTCCCGCCTGCAGCGGCACGTCGGCCTGGCGATCGCCTATAACGCCTGGCAGTACTTTGAAGCGACGCAGGACCGCGGCTGGCTGATCAGCCACGGGGCGGAAATCGTTGTGGAAGTCGCGCGGTTGTTCGCCTCCCTGGCCGACTACGACGCCGCGGAGGACCGGTTCCACTTCCGGGGAGTCATGGGCCCGGACGAGTACCACACCGGCCCTCCCGACAACCCTGCCGGCGGACTGGCCGATAACGCCTACACCAATGTCATGGCGGCCTGGGTTTTCGATCAAGCAGTGTGGATCCTGAATTCCGTCCGCGGCTTCGACATGGAGGGGCTGCGGTCCCGGCTGGGCATCGACGGCGCGGAAATCGAGAGGTGGGCGCGGCTGAGCAGCCGCATGTTCGTCCCTTTCCACGGCGACGGCATCATCAGCCAGTTCGACGGCTACGGCTCCCTCCGGGAACTCGATTGGGAGCACTACCGCCGGACCTACCGGAACATCGAACGGCTGGACCTGATCCTGGAAGCGGAAGGAGACAGCACCAACCACTACCGGCTGGCCAAGCAGGCAGATGTCCTGATGTTGTTGTACGTTTTGGGTGAGGAACAGCTCCTGGGATTCCTTGCGCGCATGGGCTATTCCGTCACGACCGCCCAGATCGCCGCCACCGTTGACTTCTATCTCGCCCGTACCGCGCATGGCTCCACACTCAGCCGGGTTGCACATGCGTCCGTCCTGGCGCAGCGCGATCCCGACCAGGCGTGGGCGACGTTCCGGGAAGCACTCGACGCCGACCTCGACGACACCCAGGGGGGCACCACGCGCGCCGGCATCCATCTGGGCGCCATGGCCGGGACGATCGACGTCGTCCAGCGCAGCTTTGCCGGATTGCGGATCACCCGAGACGCCCTGGACTTCACCCCCAGGCTGCCGGCGGAACTCCGGGAGGTGATCTTCCAGGTCAGGTACCGGGACCAGTTGCTGTCCGTCCACCTCGAAACGGACCTGCTGCGGGTCTCGGCCGCCCCGGGCGACGCCTCCCCGGTGCTGGTCCGGGTAGGCACCGAACAGGCACTGCTCCGTGCCGGACAGGAGCACGACTTCCAGTACGGAGGAAAACCCGCCCCCTAACAGGGCGCGGGGGTGGCCGCTTCAGGATTCAGGATCCATGCGCAGCACGGCGGCGCCGGTGATCCGGTCCGCCGCGAGGTCCCGCAGCGCCTGATCCGCCGTCGCGAAGGGGTAAGCGACCGTGGTGGGACGGATCGGGATCTCCGCGGCGACACGGAAAAACTCCTCGCCGTCCGCCCTGGTGTTGGCGGTGACGCTGCGGAGCTGCCGTTCCTGGAAGAGATCAGCGGCGTAGTGCAGCGGCGGGATATCGCTGAGATGGATGCCCGCCACTGCGAGGGTCCCGCCGCGGTCCAGGGCCCGCAGCGCCACAGGGACAAGGCCGCCGGCCGGGGCAAACAGGATGGCCGAATCAAGCGGCTCCGGCGGCTGTTCCTCGGCCCCGCCCGCGAAGCTCGCGCCGAGGGTCAAAGCGAGCTCGCGGGCTTCCTCGGACCGTGTCATGACATAAACCCGCGCGCCCCGGTGCAGGGCAATCTGGGCGGCCAGATGGGCGGAGCCACCGAAGCCATAGATGCCCAGCCGTCCGCCGACCGGGAGCTCGGCGCGGCTCAACGCGCGGTAGCCAATGATCCCGGCACACAGCAGCGGCGCAGCCTGCTCGTCCGTGAAGACCTCCGGAATCCGGTAGGCAAAGTCCTCCGCGACCGTGACCAGCTCGGCGTAGCCGCCGTCGCGGTCCCAGCCTGTAAACGTGGGGGACAGGCACAGGTTCTCCTGGCCGCGGAGGCAGAAACGGCACGAACCGCAGGTGCCGCCGAGCCATGCGACCCCAACGCGCTCGCCGGGACGGAACCGGACGGCTCCCGGGCCGTTTTCGAGTACTTCCCCGACGACTTCGTGGCCCGGGATGATGCCGTGATGCCTAGGTCTGAGGTCGCCTTCGGCTAAGTGCAGGTCCGTGCGGCAGACCCCGCAGGCACTTACTTTCAGGAGCACCTGCCCGCGCCCGGGGACGGGGTCCGGGCACGTGGCCGACTCCAGCGGGCCGCCGGAGATCGGGCCCGGACGTCCAACCCGCCAAGCCCTCATGTCGGCCTCCTGACTCTGTGAATACGGTGGTGCGACGTTGACGCCGGCTGCCGCTACCCGGCGTCGGGCTTCGGGCGGTCCCGGCCGCCGGCGCCGGGTCGGTCCGCCGCGTCCTCGCCCGGTTGATGGGCGGCATGCTGTTCACGCAGTTCGCGGCCGCGGCGGATGTCTTCCTCCTCTTTCTCCTGCCGTTCGTCGCTCTTTTCGGTGTCCCGGGGCGGAAGCTGGATGGTTTCCTCCGCCGGGATGCCGGACTGCAGTTGCCGGCCACGTTCCATCTCGGCGTCGAATTCAGCGCCGAACAGCAAGGACATGTTCATGAGCCACAGCCAGAGCAGCATCACGATGACGCCGCCAATGGCGCCATAAGTACTGTTGTAATTTCCGAAGTTCGCCACGTAGAAACCGAACCCGAGGGACGCCAGCACAAACACCACCAGGGCGATGAACGAGCCGATGCTCATCCAGCGGAACTTGGGCTGCTCCACGTTGGGGGTGGCGTAGTACAGGACGGCAATGATTGCCGCGGCCAGCACCATCATGATGGGCCATTTCAGGAAGCTCCACACGGCCAAAAATGCGCTGCTGAGTCCCACCGCTCCGCCGACTGCCTCCGCGACGGGCCCGCTCAGGACCAGCATCGCGGCGACTAAGGCGACCAACACCAGCGTTCCCGCAGTGACTGCCAGCATCGTCCCGCGCAACTTGACGAACGGCCGGCCCTCATCGATTTCATAGACCCGGTTCATGGCCCGACCGAAGGCGCCGACATAGCCGGACGCGGACCACAAGGCGGCCGCGAGGCCGAACACCAGCGTCAGGCCGGCGGAAGGCGAGTTGGCGAGGTCTTCCACGGGTCGCCGAATGAATTCGACTGCCTCGCCCGGCGCGATCCTGCGCACGATGTCCAGCAGGGCCCCGGTCGTCTGCTCGGCCTGCCCGAATACGCCCAAAAGCGAAACAAGAGCAAGAAGTGCCGGGAAGAGCGAGAGGACCGCAAAATAGGTCAGGGCGGCGGCGAGGTCCGGGCACTGGTCCTTCGTGAATTCACGCAGTGTCTTCCGGGCAATGTATTTCCAGGCCGGTTTGGCGACATCGGTCGGACTGTCGATCTTGCGGTCAGCGTCGGGCGCCGGAGCGGTACGGGCCTTGGCCGTGCTGCTCTCGGACGTCTCGGCATCAGTCATGGAGCCATCTTCTGCCTTTGCGGGATTCTTGGCCATAGTAGTTTTTCCTTTGCAACGCGCGGACTAAGGCATCATGGCCGGCTGGCCTGCAACGCGGCATGGTCAGCCGGCCAGGATCATGCGGCTACGCCCCGCGGACGTTTTCCGCGGCGGCCGTCGAGGTCTCCTTCACTTCGGCCGCGGCTTGCTGGCCCTCGGCCTTGGCATGCTCCGTGGCATCGACTGCGCTCGCCTTGACGTTTTCCATGGCATCTCGTGCCGGTTCCTTCAGGCCCTCAGCCACGGTTCCTGCCGCCTCCGAGAGTTCCGCCGTCAGCGGTTCGGCGGCTGTTTTGAGGGATTCCGCGGCTTCGCGTTCCTTGTGGCTCGCCGGGAAGAGGGAAGCGGCCAGCAGGCCCGCGCCAAACGCGATCAGACCCGCGGCCAAGGGACTCCCTTCGGTTCTGGATGCCAGCCGGTGCGGTGCCTCGCTGAGGGCCGTGCCGGTGACGTGGTCCGTGGCGCCCCTGACTTTCTCTTTCGCCCCGAAGACGGCGTCTTTGACTTTGTCGGTCTGGCGCTGCGCGATCTGCGACGGCGTGACCTTGTCGGCAACGGCATCAACATTGGTGCCTAGCCTGGCGCGGGTGGCTTCAATGTCTGCTCGGATGACTTCCGGGTTTTCACTCATCGTTCTACCTCGCTATGTCTGCTCGCTAGATCTAAGGGTTGGGTTTGAGCGTGGGCGGGATCTCCTGAAGGGTTTCCGCTGTCCGGGGCATGCCCTTGACGGCACCGAGTTCCTTACGGCCCATGACGGCCAGAACAGCGCCGATGATGCCCCAGGGACGGCGACGGCGACGGCGACGACGACGCCGGCCCAGCCGAACCCCATCAGCGTTCCCAGCCCCCACCAGAGGGCAAGCGAGAGGAACAGGAGCACGAAGTGGCCTGCGACGCCGGCGCCGGCCAGCAGTCCGCTCCCCTTGCCCGCGCGGGTTGCGGACTGCCTCAGTTCGGCCTTGGCCAGGTCCATTTCCTGCCGGATCAGAGTGGACATGTCCCGGGTTACATCACCCAGGAGGTCACCGAGCGAGGAGGTCTCGGGGTTCCCGGCGGACCAGGTGGGAGGCACTTCGCTGGTCATCGTGGCCCACCGCCAAACCGATCATCGTGCGGCGAGTCGGTGGAACGCGGCCCGGTGAGGGAGCCCGTGCCGGGCGGATCGGCCACGGGTTTTGTGATGGGCGGTTCGGCGGGCCACTCATCAGACTCCGTGGCTTCGGAGGCCAGCGGGTTTGGCGGGTAGGTGCCGGTAGGCCCTGCCGTGGCCGTGGCCGGTTCGGACGTCCGGGGCGCCGGCGGGGTCGCTGCAGCTCCGGTGTCCGGCCCCCCGGCACTGAGGCTGCGGCTGAGACGTCCGGCCAGGATGCCCGCCCCGGCCGCCAGCATCAGGAAGGTTCCGGGCCGCTCGCGGGCGAAGGATTTCACCTCGGCCAGCAATGAGCCGGGATCACGGCCATCAAGCCAGACGGCCACGGCCGATGACCGCTCGGCGGCCTGGCGCACAAGATCAGTCGCGACGCCGGGCTGGTCCGATGCGGAGGCCATCGACTCAAGCTCGTGGGAAATGGAACGCAGGCCGTCGGCGACTTTCTGCTGCTGGACGCCTGCCTGGTCCTTGAGATCGGAGGATGCCTGCTGCAGCAACTCGCGGGCGTTCGTTTTTGCCTCGGAGGCGACGCCGGCGGCTTCCGCCCTGGCTGTCTCTGCCACGCTTTGGGCCGCATCGGACGCCTGGCGGGCCACTTCGGCAGCCCCGCCTTTGGCCGCATCTGCAGCACTGCCGTCGACGTCTGTGCCGTAAATTTCGCCATCCGCCGGTGATGCCTGGCGGAAGGAGTGCTGCGGGGCGACCACGGGAGTGCGGGCGCCCCCGTCCTGGGGCCATGGGTTCTCTGTCATCGTGGCTCTCTTTCAAGAAAGATCGGCTGTTGATCACACACCAGTGATACTGGGACCTAAATGGTAAGCACGATCAGCAGCAGATGGTAAGTACCCTTTGTTTATCTGTACGGTGCTCCCGGTCGCCATTCCGCCCGCGCCGGTGACTTAGGGTTGAAGCATGGAATTTACGGTGGACGGCTGATGGCCAAACGTGGCAGGGCGGCCAGCCGGAACTCCGGCAGTGCCTCGGCCGGCGTCGTGGACGTCCCGAAAGGGTCACGCCCCGACGGCCCGACGGCGGGCGTCTACTACATTGACACCGGCGACTGTGAACTGATCCCGGACCAGGACAACTCCAGCGGGTGGCTCTTGCGCATTAACGGCGTCATGAGTTCGCACATCGACGTGGCGGACCCGTTGTTCCTCGACTTCGAGTACATGCGCTGGATTGCCGCGCTCGTCGAATCCCGCTGGCCCCGCGACTTGAAGCCGAAACTCCGCGCCCTCCACCTCGGCGGCGGAGCATGCTCACTGGCCCGCTATTTCCACGCCGCCTATCCGGACGCCCGCCAGGTGGTCGTAGAGCTGGACGGTAAACTCGCCGAGTACGTCCGGGGCTGGTTTGATCTGCCCAAGGCGCCCCTGCTCAGGCTCCGGGTGGGCGAAGCCCGCGAGGTCACCGAAAGCCTCACCCCGCAGACCCGGGACCTCATCATCCGCGACGTCTTTGCCGGATCAGTCACGCCCCGGCCGCTGACCACCCGGGAATTCTCCGACCATGCCCGGAGTGTCCTCGCCCCCGGCGGGATCTACGTCGTGAACTCCGGGGACGCCCCGGACCTCAAAAACGCCCGCGAGGATGCCGCCACCATCGCCGACGCCTTCGAGCACACGATCATCATCGCGGACCCGGCCATGCTCAAGGGCCGCCGCTTCGGCAACATGGTGATGGCCGGCAGCGACGTACCGTTCGACGGCGACCCGGGGCTTGCGCGGCGGTTGCTCGGCGGCGCGGTGCCCGCCCATATCTGGGACGACGCCAAGGTCCGCGCGTTCGCCGCCGGCGCCCCCGTCCGCCACGACCCACCCGCCTAGGGAGCGGCCGGACGTCCCGGCAGGTCCGCCGCATTGCCGCCGCGGCCCAACAGGGCCTCCCGGTGCGCTGCGGTCTGCTCCCGGAGGGCCTCCACCACGGCCGCCACCGCAGGCCGGCGCATCGAATCGGGCCGAAGCACCATCCAGTAGGGGAGCAGTTCCGCGAACTCGCCCGGCAGCAGCCGGACCAGGTCCGGATGCCGGTCTGCGGCAAAGCAGGGCAGGAAGCCGATTCCGGCACCGGCCCGGGTTGCCTCCACGTGAACAAAAACGTTGGTGGAGCTCAGTCCTTCGCGCATGTCAGGGACCAGCCGCCGCGGAGCGTCGAGGTCGTCGACCTGCAGCATGGAATCGACGAAGTAGACCAGCGCGTGGGCAGTGAGTTCTTCCACTGTCGCCGGCGCCCCGTGCTCCGCCAGGTAATCCCGCGAGGCGTACATGCCCAGCATGTATTCGCCCAGGCGGGTGGCTTCCGCCCGGTGCACTTGCGGTTCCCCGACCACCACCTCAATATCGAGTCCGGAGCGCTGCTGGAGCGCGCGGCGGGTCACGGTGATGATTTCCACGCTCAGGCCCGGATGATCGCGCCGTAGGCGCGCCACTGCCGGGGCGGCGATGTAGGCGCTGAAACCATCCGTCGCCGTCATCCGGACGACGCCCGTGACGGGGTCGGGTGCCCGGCCGGGCTGTTCCAGGACCCGGACGGCGTTTTCCACCTGTTCGGCCACCCGGACCGCCTGTTCGCCGAGCTCCGTCAACTCCCAACCGCCGGAGGCGCGCGCCAGTAGCCGCCCGCCCAGCGCTTTTTCCAGCGCAGCGATCCGGCGGGACACCGTGGTGTGATTGAGTCCCAGCGCCTGGGCTGCCGACGTGAACCTGGCCGAGCGTGAAACAGCCAGCAAGATCAAAAGGTCATCGGGATTGGCATTCATATCTGCAATTTTGCACGCATGTGGTGCCCCTTTGGCCATTGAGTCGCAGGGTTTGTGCGGCAATACTCAATGAAAGCCAACTTAGTGCTGTGCATCACAGCGCCTGTCAACGTGGACACTAAGGAGAACAACATGAGCGTAGACCCACGCTCGGCAACGCCCCCCGCCGCCCCCGCATCCGAGGGATCCGGACTGAAGAAAATCGTCGCCGCATCGATGATCGGTACCGTCGTCGAATGGTACGAATTCTTCCTTTATGCCACCGCCGCCACCCTGGTGTTCGGCAAGTACTTCTTCCCAGCCACCGGGAATGAGCTGGACGGCATCATCCAGGCCTTCCTGACCTACGCTGTCGGGTTCGTGGCCCGCCCCTTGGGCGGCATCGTATTCGGCCAGATCGGTGACAAGCTCGGCCGCAAGCCCACCCTGCAGCTCACCATCATCCTCATCGGTGTTTCGACGTTCCTGATGGGCTGCCTCCCGGGCTTCGCCGAAATCGGCTACCTCGCACCGGCACTGCTGGTCTTCCTGCGCTTCATCCAGGGCTTCGCCCTCGGCGGCGAATGGGGCGGGGCCGTCCTTCTCGTGGCCGAGCACAGCCCGAGCAAGTCCCGCGGATTCTGGTCCAGCTGGCCGCAGGCGGCCGTTCCGGTAGGTAACCTGCTGGCCACCCTGGTCCTCTACATCATGTCCAGCGTGCTGAGCAGCGCCGACTTCCTGAGCTGGGGCTGGCGCGTGGCGTTCTGGCTCTCCGCCGTCATCGTCTTCGTCGGTTACTACATCCGCACGCACGTCTCCGAGTCGCCCATCTTCCTGGAAACCAAAGCGCAGATGGAGCAGGAAAAGACCGTCAGCTCCGGCGTCGGCGAGGTCATCCGCAAGTACCCCAAGGGAATCCTGCAGGCGATGGGCCTCCGGTTCGGCGAAAACATCATGTACTACATCGTGGTCAGCTTCTCGATTGTCTACCTGAAGTCGGTCCACAAGTACGACACCTCCTCGCTGCTCTTCGCCCTCCTGATCGCCCACGTGATCCACTTCCTGGTCATCCCGCAGGTCGGCCGGCTCGTCGACAGCTGGGGCCGCCGGCCCGTCTACCTCACCGGTGCGATTGCCGGCGCCACCTGGCCGTTCTTCGCCTTCCCGATGTTCGATACCCGGAGCCCGGTGATCATCGTCCTGGCCGTCACCATCGGCCTATGCATACACGCCTTTATGTACGCAGGCCAGCCGGCCATCATGTCCGAACTATTCCCGACCCGGATGCGCTACGCCGGCGTGTCGCTGGGGTCCCAGGTCACCTCGATCTTCGCGGGCTCGCTCGCGCCGCTCCTGGCGACCCAGTGGCTCAAGGACACCGGTTCCTGGGTTCCTACCGCGATCTACCTCGCGGTTGCCTGCGCCGTCACCGCCGCCGTGGTGCTTAGCCTGAAGGAAACCAAAGGCATCGCCCTGGCGGACGTGGACCGGGCCGACGCAGAACGCGAAGGCCGCACGATGGCAGCATCCGTCCGCTGAACTGCCCGAGTTGCGGCCGGCCGGAGCCGGCCGGCCGCAACTGCGGATCGAAAACCAAGGTACTGAACGCACTGAACAGGTGCACTGAAGAAACGCACGCGCGGAACAACGGGAAGGGCTGAGCCATGGAGAACTCACTGGACGGGCGCAAGGCCCTGGTGACCGGTGGAGCCGGGGGAATCGGCGCAGCGAGCGTCCGGGCCCTGGCCGCCCGAGGCGCCAAAGTGGTGATCGCGGATGTCGACGAAGCCGCTGCCACGGCCCTCGCGGACGAGGTGGGCGGAACATCGTGGACCGTCGACCTGCTCGACGTCGACGCGCTCCAGGCGCTCAGCCTGGACTGCGACATCCTCGTGAACAACGCCGGGATCCAGCGGGTCAGCCCGATTGAGGACTTTGACCCGGCAGTCTTCCGCCGGATCATCACCCTCATGCTGGAGGCGCCGTTCCTGCTTATCAGGGCGGCACTGCCGCACATGTATGCCAACGGATTCGGCCGGATCATCAACCTGTCCTCGGTGCACGGACTCCGGGCCTCGCCGTTCAAGAGCGCCTATGTCTCCGCCAAGCACGGCCTGGAAGGACTGAGCAAGGTGACGGCGCTGGAGGGTGGCGCGCACGGCGTCACATCCAACTGCGTCAACCCCGGCTACGTCCGGACGCCGCTGGTCGAGGCGCAGATCGCCGACCAGGCCAAGGTTCACGGCATCCCCGAATCCGAGGTCCTGAGCAAGATCATGCTGACGGAGTCGGCGGTCAAGCGGCTCGTGGAGCCGGAGGAAGTGGCGTCGCTCGTGGCCTGGCTCGCGTCAGATCACGCGGGCATGGTCACCGGGGCCAGCTACACCATGGACGGCGGCTGGTCCGCCCGCTAAGCCAGCAGCCGGCCGCCTCCAGGCACTCCCTGCCGGACGCGGCCGGCCCTTGACACCCGCCCGGACGACGCCGAAGCTGGGCGCATCGGGCAGGGCCAAGCCAGGGAGCGGCATGAAAGCGATCGTCCAGGACGGCTATGGATCCGCGGACGTGCTGCGCCTCAGCGACGTCGCCACGCCGGTGCCTGGCGACGACGACGTGCTCATCCGGGTCAAGGCAGCCGGTGTTGATCAAGGTGTGTGGCACCTGATGACCGGCCTTCCGTACCTCACCCGGGCTTTCGGCTACGGCCTGACGAAGCCGAAAAATAGCATCCGCGGACGTGACGTCGCCGGCGTCGTGGAAGCCACCGGGAAGAACATCGCCGGATTCCGGCCCGGCAACGAAGTGTATGGCACCTGCGAAGGGTCCTTCGCCGAATACGTGTGTGCCCAGGAGGCCAGGCTGGCACCGAAACCGGCGAACCTCAGCTTCGCGCAGGCGGCCGCCGTCCCCATCTCGGCGGGCACCGCACTGCAGGGACTCCGCGACAGCGGCCGGCTCCAGTCCGGCCAGGACGTTCTGGTAATCGGGGCGGCCGGGGGAGTCGGTGCCTACGCCGTGCAGCTTGCCAAGGCCTTCGGAGCCCACGTCACCGGCGTATGCAGCACCGCGACGACGGATCTCGTCCGGTCGATCGGCGCCGATCACGTCATTGACTACCGGCGCGAGGATTTCGCGGACACGGGGAGGCAGTACGACCTCATCCTCGATACCGCCGGCAACCGTCCGCTATCCGTCCTTCGGGGCGCGCTCACGCCCCGCGGAACCCTGGTCATCGTCGGCGGGGAAGGGGGCGGGAAGTGGACCGGCGGGTTCGAACGTGCGCTGCGGGCCGCCGCGCTTTCCCCGTTCGTAGGCCAGCAACTCAAGGGTCTCATCGCCTCGGAACGCGCCGAAGACCTCCGGTTTCTGACCGGACTTATAGAAGCGGGCAAGGTGAGGCCGGTCATCGACAGGACCTACGTCTTGGACGATGCGCCGGCTGCCATCCGGCACCTCCGTGATGGCAGCGCCCGAGGAAAAATCGTCATCACCCTTTGACGTCCTAGCGCGTGAAGGCGGTGCGTCAATGGGTGCGTCAATGGGTGTCGGTCCGGAAGCGGGCGACGTAGTTGTGCTGCCAGGGTGTCTCCACCGTCCGACGGCGGTAATGGTGCCGGACAAATGCCACCGCTTGTTCCGGCGGCAGCCCGTCGAGGATGGCGATGCAGGCCAGGGCGGTGCCGGTCCGGCCGCGGCCGCGCCAGCAGGCGACTTCAACCCGCTCGGTCGCGGCACGGTTCCAGGCTTCCCGGAAAGCGTCCAGGGCTTCAAGTTTGTCCGCCGGCAGCCACAGGTCCCGCCACGGCAGCCATCTGGACTCCCATGCCACCGGCGGCGGACGAATTCCCAGCAGGTACAACCCGAAGTCCGGAACCGGTCCCGGTGGGAGCGGATGCGCCAGGCCCCGGCCGCGGATCCTGCGCCCGGACGGAAAAACCACGACGCCGTCCTGGCCGGGCTCCCACATCTGCGTCATGTTCTCGAGCGTATAGGTTTCACTCAGGTGCGGATACGGCCAAAGTGTCCGGTATTGCAGACACTTCGGGACGGACGGGCCGCCCGGCGGGCGTCTTTGGGGTGCAAGCTTGAGTACGGGATACCGGACACTACCCGCCAGGAAGAGAATTGCTACCCACAATGAGTACACCCGCCGTCACACCCGCCGTCGTGCCCGCCGTCACACCCGCCGTCGTGCCCGCTGACCCGCCGGCTGCCCAGTCCGCCGTCCCTGCGGCGGGCCGCTCGCGGCCGGCGAAGGCCGCGTCGAAGGTCCCGGCTGCGGAAAATACCCTGCGCATCCTCAAACTGCTCGCCTCCAAACGCGGTCCCATGGCGGCGTCGAACATTGCCACGGCGCTCGGATTGCCGCGCTCCAGCGTCTACCACCTGCTCGGCGTGATGGAGGCGAACGGGTTCGTGCTGCACCTGCACGAAGAGCAGAGGTACGGCCTGGGCATCAGCGCCTTTGAACTCAGTTCCGCCTATTCGAGGCAGGAGCCGCTGTCACGGCTGGGACGGCCGCTCCTTGCCTCGCTCGTGGATGTGATCGGTGAAAGCGCCCACCTGGCCGTACTGCACGGCCGGGACGTGCTCTACATTGTGGAGGAGCGGGCGAAGCACCGCCCGTCCCTGGTGACCGACGTCGGCGTCCGGCTGCCCAGCCACCTCACCGCGAGCGGGCGCGCCATCCTGGCTGCGCTGCCGAAGTCCCAGGTCCGGGCCCTGTACCCGAATGCGGCGGCCTTTACCGCCCGGCACGAGGTAGAGGGCGCCATCATGAAGTACTCCGCCCTGTCCTCGCACCTGGACCAGGTCCGGCAGCGCGGCTACGCCACCGAACACGGCGAAGTGACGCCAGGCTTCGGCTCGATCGCGGCGGCGGTCACCGACCACGTGGGCTGGCCGACGGCCGCCGTCGCCGTGACATTCCTGGAGGACAAGCTGTCCGCCGACCAGTGGCCCGCACTGGCCGCGCGTGTCCAAAAGGTGGCCGATGAGCTCTCCGTCCGGATCCACGGCCGGCCGGGGCCGGGCTAGCCGGCACGCGGAACTCTATGGCGGTGACGGGCCGTAACCCGTAGTTAGCCATAGTTTCGGGCGGGTCTGGAATCCCGGACAGCACCAGCCCGGGGGCGCTACTTCCCGGCAGGCACACAGGCTTTAGTGGAAGCAGGACAACTTTTCCGCAACCGCACTAAATGCCCGAGCACTGAACGCATGAGCACTGAATATGAAGGAGCCCCCATGGCACCCGCCGATTTCACCACCGGCGCCCGCCCGGTCAAAGCAGCCCGCGGCACCGAACTCACCGCCAAATCGTGGCAGACCGAGGCCCCGCTGCGGATGCTGATGAACAACCTGGATCCCGAGGTGGCCGAACGTCCCGACGACCTCGTGGTCTACGGCGGCACCGGTCGGGCCGTCCGGTCCTGGGCCGCGTTTGACGCCATCACCCGCACGCTCGAAACCATGGAAAAGGACGAGACCCTCCTGGTCCAGTCCGGCAAGCCCGTCGGCGTCTTCCGCACCAACGAATGGGCGCCCCGGGTCCTGCTGGCCAACTCCAACCTCGTCGGGGACTGGGCAAACTGGCCCGAGTTCCGCCGGCTCGAGGCCGAAGGCCTGATGATGTACGGCCAGATGACCGCAGGATCGTGGATCTACATCGGCACGCAGGGCATCCTGCAGGGCACGTTCGAGACCTTCGCCGCGATCGCCCGCAAGCTCACCGGGGACGAGGACGGCACGCTCGCCGGCACGCTGACCCTCACCGGCGGCTGCGGCGGCATGGGCGGCGCCCAGCCGCTCGCCGTCACCCTGAACGACGGCGCCTGCCTGATCGTCGACGTCGACGAGACCCGGCTGCGCCGCCGGGCCGGCAAGCGCTACCTCGACGAGGTTGAAACCGATCTCGACACCGCGATCGCCAAGGTCCTGGCCGCCAAAGACGAGCGCCGCGGCTGGTCCGTCGGGTACGTCGGCAACGCCGCCGAGGTTTTCCCCGAGATCCTGCGCCGCCACCGGGCCGGCGAACTCACTGTGGATATCGTCACCGATCAGACCTCCGCCCACGACCCGCTGAGCTACCTCCCCGAAGGCATCACCGTCGCCGAATGGCACACCGAGGCCGCCGTCGATCCGGAGGGCTTCACCAAGAAAGCGCAGGCCTCTATGGCCCGGCACGTCCAGGCCATGGTGGAATTCCAGGACGCCGGCGCCGAGGTATTCGACTACGGCAATTCGATCCGGGATGAGGCCCGCAAGGGCGGCTACGACCGCGCCTTTGAATTCCCCGGCTTCGTCCCGGCCTACATCCGCCCGCTGTTCTGCGAGGGCCTGGGCCCGTTCCGCTGGGTGGCGCTCTCCGGAGATCCGGAGGACATCGCCGTCACCGACGCGGCCATCAAGGAACTGTTCCCGGAGAACAAGCACCTGCACCGCTGGATCGATGCCGCCCAGGAACGTGTCGAGTTCGAGGGCCTGCCCGCCCGGATCTGCTGGCTCGGCTACGGCGACCGCGCCAAGGCCGGCCTGCTCTTCAACCAGCTCGTCAGGGACGGCAAAGTCAAGGCGCCCATCGTGATCGGCCGCGACCACCTCGACTCCGGCTCCGTCGCGTCGCCGTACCGGGAGACCGAGGACATGGCCGACGGGTCCGACGCGATTGCCGACTGGCCGCTGCTCAACGCCCTGCTCAACACCGCCTCCGGCGCCACCTGGGTCTCCCTCCATCACGGCGGCGGCGTCGGAATCGGCCGCTCCATCCACGCCGGCCAGGTCTCAGTCGCCGACGGCACCGACCTTGCCGCGCAGAAGCTTGAGCGCCTGCTGACCAACGACCCCGGCATGGGCGTCATCCGCCACGCCGACGCCGGTTACGACCGCGCCGTCGAGGTCGCCCGGGAACGCGGCGTCCGCATCCCCATGAACGAAGGAACCGCGAAGTGACGATTACAACCCACGAACCCCTCACCGTCACCCTGGGCTCCAGCGGCGTCACCCCCGGGGACGTTGTCGCCGTCGCACGCCACGGCGCGAAGGTGAAGGTGTCCCGGGAAGCCCTGGACACTGTCGCCAACGTCCGCGCCCACATCGACGAGCTCGCACACAGCGACGTGCCCGCCTACGGGATCTCCACCGGCTTCGGGGCGCTGGCCAACCGGCACATCCCCAACGAACTGCGCACCCAGCTGCAGAAGTCCCTGATCCGGTCCCACGCCGCCGGCATGGGCCCGGCAGTGGAACGCGAAGTGGTCCGGGGCATCATGTTCCTGCGGGCCAAGACCCTCGCCTCCGGCCGGACCGGCGTCCGCCCGGTGGTGCTGCAGACCATGGTGGACCTGCTGAATGCCGGGATCACGCCGGTGGTGCGCGAATTCGGCTCGCTCGGCTGTTCCGGCGACCTCGCGCCGCTGTCCCACTGCGCCCTGGTCCTCATGGGCGAGGGCGAAGCCACCGGCCCCGACGGCGAACTGTACGGCGGCACGGGCCGCCGCCCCGTCGCCGAGCTCCTCGCCGCCCACGGGATCGAGCCGGTCACGCTGGCCGAGAAGGAAGGCCTCGCGCTCGTCAACGGCACCGAGGGCATGCTGGGCATGCTCCTGATGGCGATCGCCGATGTCCGCGAGCTGCTGACGACGGCGGACATCACTGCTGCGCTCAGCGTCGAGGCGCTGCTCGGCACGGACCAGGTGTTCCGGCCGGAGCTGCACGCCGCACTCCGGCCGCACCCCGGCCAGGCCGCCTCCGCCGACAATATGCTGCGGGTGCTGTCCGATTCGCCGATTGTCGCCTCGCACCGGGTGGGCGACTCCAAGGTCCAGGACGCGTATTCGCTGCGGTGCGCGCCCCAGGTGGCGGGCGCCGTCCGTGACACGCTGGACCACGCCGCGCTGGTCGCATCCCGCGAACTGGCCTCCGCGATCGACAACCCCGTGGTCCTGCCCGACGGCAGGGTCAGCTCCAACGGGAACTTCCACGGTGCCCCCGTCGCGTACGTGCTGGACTTCCTCGCGATCGCCGTCGCGGACCTCAGTTCCATTGCCGAACGGCGGACGGACCGGATGCTGGACCCGGCCCGCTCGCACGGGCTGCCGGCCTTCCTCGCAGCCGACCCCGGCGTCGATTCCGGCCTCATGATTGCCCAGTACACGCAGGCCGGGCTCGTCTCGGACAACAAACGCCTGGCCGTTCCGGCGTCGGTGGACTCGATCCCGAGCTCGGCGATGCAGGAGGACCACGTGTCCATGGGCTGGCATGCGGCACGCAAGCTCCGTCGTGCCGTCGAGAATCTGCGCCGCGTCCTCGCGATCGAGCTGGTGACCTCGGCCCGTGCGCTGGATATGCGCGTCCAGCTCTCCGGCGGGGAGCTCACGCCGGGACCCGCGGGCACCGCCGTGATCGCGGCGCTGCGCGGCGTCGTCGACGGTCCCGGGACGGACCGGTTCCTGTCCCCGGAACTGGAAGCGGCCGACGCCCTCGTGGCTTCAGGCGCCGTCCGAGCGGCAGCCGAATCCGCCGTCGGAATACTGGCTTGAAAATGAATAATCGGCAATACGGATGACAAATTCCCGGCGCCCCCGAAATTGCAGGCGACACAAAGGGCGGGGGCCCGGGAATTGTAGTAAAACTAGTCTTGTAGTGACTAAGCCCACACCAATGATGTTGTGGCAATGAACGTATACAAAGGGGTAGAAGTTCCATGAAAGCACGAGGGACGGTCATGTCCAGAAGGCTGGCAACAGCCGCAACGGTATCCGACTGGACGGGTCTCAAGGCCGGCGACCGGGTCGAAATCATCAAGCACGCACAGGTTCTGGCCGCCGGAGAAGTCGAAGAAGTTTCACGTAGCGGGCATGTTCTTTGGCTTCTGCCGGAGTCCCGGTCCGAAACCCAGCACTTCCTGAAGTCCGACGGCGTGCAGGTGCGGCGCAGCTAACAGCCGCAGTCAGCACCGGCAGAATGTCCCTGTCCCCGGGCCTGTCCTCGCATCGAGCGGGGCGGGCCGGGGCGGGGATTTTCTGCGTTACGGGGCAACTGTTCCGGGCCCGGGGCATTCCGCTTGCGGAGGACAACGCTGGATAGGGTAGGACCCGGCGGCTAAGATGGTTGCACGATCTTGGGGGGATAGCTTCCGGGATATTTCCACCGTCCTATCGCCCTTGCATCGACAGGACCACTGCTCCAGGAGTTGTCCCAGCTTGTTCCTTAAGACTTTCGGGTGGTCGTTCGCGGTCACCATCGTCGCATTGGTGGTGGCCTTCCTCTACGGCGGCCCCCAGGCGCTCATCCTCTGCATCATCCTGGGCATCCTCGAAGTCAGCCTGAGCTTCGACAACGCCGTGGTCAACGCCAGGATCCTTGAACGGATGAACGCCTTCTGGCAGAAGATGTTCCTCAGCGTGGGCATCATCATCGCCGTATTCGGCATGCGCATCCTCTTCCCGCTCCTGATCGTGGGGGTCACCGCCGGCTTGAACCCGGTCGACGCCATTAGCCTTGCCATGGAAAAGGGCGATCCGGAGACCCCCGGCAGCTACGGCTACATCCTGCACGAGGCACATCCGCAGATCGCGGCCTTCGGCGGCATGTTCCTCCTGATGCTCTTCCTGGACTTCATCCTCGCCCACCGGGACATCAAATGGATCAGGGTCCTTGAAGTACCGCTCGCGAAGGTCGGCAAGCTCGACAGCGCATCCCTGATCCTGGGCATGATCGCCCTGGCGGCAACCGGTGCCGTGGCCGGAGAGAAGCAGGGAATCGTCCTGTTCTCCGGACTGCTGGGCATGATCACCTACTTCCTGGTGAACGGACTCGGAAGCCTCTTCGACGTGGGCGAGGCCGACGTCATCGACTCCGTCAGCGCCAAATCCGACGGACGCCCGGGGCCCTCCGGCCCCGCCAAGCTGGCCGGCAAGGCTGCTTTTATGCTCTTCCTGTACCTGGAAGTCATCGACGCCTCCTTCTCGTTCGACGGAGTCATCGGAGCGTTTGCCATCACGTCCGACCCCATCATCATCGCGCTCGGACTGGGCTTCATCGGCGCCATGTTCGTCCGCTCCCTGACCGTCTTCCTCGTCCGCGAGGGAACGCTGGATGAATTCGAATACCTGGACCACGGCGCGCACTGGGCCGTTGGCGCGCTGGCAATCATCCTGCTGATCACCATCGAGATCCCCGTCAACGAAATCATCACGGGGCTTATCGGCGTGATCTTCATCGGCGCCGCCTTGATCGGCTCGGTGCTGCGCAACCGGCGCGCGGCCGCCGTTGTGGAGAAGGCGCGGGCTTCAGCCGACACCACCGCCTGACGGCCTTCGGCCGGCGGCAGAGCACCGTTCATAACCAACACGATGGAAAGCGAGTAAATCATGGGTTTGAGTTTGCAAAAGGGCCAGTCGCTGTCCCTGACGAAGAAGAATGGCGACTCCCTGACCAACGTCCGGATGGGTCTCGGCTGGGATTCCGCAGTTCCCGTGAAAAAGGGCTTCTTCGGCGGCACCAAAACCGTTGAAATCGACCTGGACGCCTCAGCCATCCTGTTCGACGGCGCCGGCCAGCACCTGGATACTGTGTTCTTCAACCAGCTCACCAGCAAAGACGGATCCGTCCGCCACACCGGGGATAACCTCACCGGCGCCGGCGACGGCGACGACGAGACCCTGATGGTGAACCTGCCGGCCGTCTCGCCCGCGGTGCAGCACATCGTGTTCGTCATCACCAGCTACAGCAAGCAGACCTTCGACATGGTGCAGAATGCCTTCTGCCGGGTCATTGACGACTCCGTGCCTGGCAGCCCCGAAGTCGCGCGCTATTCGCTCACCGAAGCGGGCCCGAACACGGCGATGGTCATGTCGAAGCTGACCCGGAATGGTACTGCCTGGACCTTCCAGGCAATCGGGGCGCCGGCCAACGGCCGCACCGCCGGCGAAGTCCTCGGCGCGGCCGCCGCCGCCCTGTAACTCCGAATTCCTACCGCATCCAAGGAGATAACGTGGCTAGCTTGACTCTGAGCAAGGGCAGCAACCTGTCCCTGACGAAGGCCGATCCGGGGCTTCGCAAGGCCATGATCGGCCTGGGCTGGGACCCCCGGACCACGGCGGGCGAACAGTTCGACCTCGACGCCTCCGCGCTGCTTGTCCGGGCTGACGGCAAGGTCCGGTCCAATGACGACTTCATCTTCTACAACCAGTTGTCCGCGGCGGACGGGTCGGTTGTGCACCAGGGTGACAACCGCACCGGTGAAGGCGACGGGGACGACGAGCAGATCCTGATCGACCTGGATGCCGTAGCCCCGGACATCCAGAAGGTCGTCATCGTGGTGTCGATCGACCAGGCAGATGCCCGCCGCCAGAACTTCGGGCAGGTGCGGGACGCCTTCTGCCGCGTCGTCAATCAGGAAACCGACAACGAGGTTGTCCGCTACGACCTCACCGAGGACGCCGCAGCGGAAACATGCATGGTTTTCGCGGAGATCTACCGCAACAACGCGGAATGGAAGTTCCGCGCTGTAGGGCAGGGCTACGCCTCCGGGCTGCACGGCGTGGCGACCGACTTCGGCATTTCACTGGACTAGCAGCACGGCGGTCCGGGAGGCCCGGACCGCCAGCCCGCACCACCACACCGACTGAACCAGGAGTAAAAGCATGGCTGGCTTGACCCTTACCAAAGGCAGTAATCTCTCACTCACCAAAACCGATCCGGGGCTGAACAAGGTCCGGGTCGGACTGGGCTGGGATCCCCGGACGACCACCGGCGACGCGTTCGATCTGGATGCCTCGGCACTCATGCTCGGTGCGGACGGCAAAGTGCGGAGTTCGGCTGACTTCATCTTCTACAACCAGCCGGCGGCGGCGGATGGTTCCGTCGTACACCAGGGCGACAACCGCTCCGGCGAGGGCGACGGTGACGACGAGGTCATCGCCGTCGAACTCTCAACCGTCGCAGCGGATGTGGAACGGATCGTTTTCGTTGTTTCGATTGACCAGGCGGAAGCGCGCCGGCAGAACTTCGGCCAGGTCCGTGCCGCCTACTGCCGGGTCGTGAACCACGAGACCGACAACGAGGTGGTCCGCTACGACCTCAGCGAGGACGCAGCCCCGGAAACCTGCATGATCTTTTCGGAGCTCTACCGGCACAACGGGGAGTGGAAGTTCAAGGCTGTCGGCCAGGGCTACGCCACAGGCCTCGCCGGAGTTGCCTCGGACTTCGGTGTCCAGCTCGGCTAAGACGCAGCGACCACAGAAAAGAGAGACGCAACTATGAACATGCCCCTCACGCCGCCGGACACCACGGCAGCTGCGCCGCTGGTCCTGAACGCGCCGGAAGCCCCCGACGTCGTCAAGGTGGACGACGCCCCGGGCATGGTCCCGGTCCCTGCCGATCGCCAGCAGGAGATCAACGCCCAGGCCAGGGCCTTCGTCAGCGAAGTCGCGGCCATGAACCCGCACAGCCCCGAATACACCAGCAAGATCGACGGCATTAACCGTCTGGCCGGCGCCGAGCTGGTGGCCTCCGCCAGCACCTCCAGCCGTCTGCTGGAACGGTCCTCCACCTCGCTGGCCGGTGCCAAGAAGTCAGGCAGCAGCGCGCAGGTGCAGGTTGCGTCCACGCTCGGGGAACTCCGCTCCACGGTGGAGGACCTCACGCCGAACCAGAGCGACTTGAGCGTCGGCCGAAAGATCCTGGGCATCATTCCCGGCGGCAACAAGCTGGCCAAGTATTTCCAGAAATATGAGTCAGCCCAGACCCAGCTGGACAAGATCATCAAGTCGCTGATGGCCGGGCAGGACTCCCTGCTCAAGGACAACGCATCCCTGGCACAGGAAAAAACCCAGCTCTGGGAGACCATGCAGGGCCTGAGTGAATACGCAGTGTTCGCCAAGGCCCTCGACACCGCTACGGCGGCCAAGATCGACGACATGAAAATGTCCGGCCAGATCGAAGAGGCGAACAAGCTCGATTCGGACGTCCTGTTTCCCATCCGCCAGCGGCACCAGGACATCCTGACGCAGCTGGCCGTGTCAGTCCAGGGGTATCTGGCCATCGACATGATCCGGAAGAACAACACCGAACTGATCAAGGGCGTCGAACGGGCCCGCACCACCACAATCTCAGCGTTGCGAACCGCGGTCATCGTGGCCCAGGCCCTCGCCAACCAGAAGATGGTGCTGGACCAGATCGATGCCATCAACACCACAACGAACAACATGATCCTCAAGACCAGCGAGATGCTCAAGGATCAGACCGGACGTATCCACCAGCAGGCGGCCAGCTCCGGTGTCAGCGTCGAAACCCTGCAGAAGGCCTTCGACAATGTCTTCCAGACCATGGACGCGATCGACACCTTCCGTTCGCAAGCCAACAAGAACATGGAAGGCACCGTCCACGCACTGGAGTCGGGCCTGGAACGTGCCCGTCCGTACTTGGACCGCGTCCGCCAGCAAGAGGGAAATTAGCGGCCACCAGAGCTGAGCAATAGGCTTACGGGCTATGGTCGCAAAATTTCTGGGCTCACTGTTCGGCAGCGGAACGGATCCCCGTTCCGCTGCCGGCACGGACCCTGCACCGGCAATCTCCACAGATCCGCTGGCCGAGGAGCTGGCGGCGACGGCGGTTGCGCTCACCGAGCTCCGCAGGATGGCCCTGGGCCGTGGCGCCGAGCTGCCCACGGTGGTGGTCTCCCAGGTCCTGCAGCTGGCGGATCTCCTGCAGAACCTGATCGGCTACATCGACGGTGCGGAGGCGTCCACCGAGCAGCGTGTCCTCTTGAACGCGGTCATCACCGACTACCTGCCGTCCCCGCTGCGCACGTATTTGCGGCTCGCCCCTGCGGCTCGGACCGATGCCTCAGCCGAGACCACCGTTTTGCTGGAGCAGCTGGACACGCTGCATTCCACCGTCCGGAACCTCGATAACCAGGTCCGCACGGGGGCAATCACGGAACTGGCAGTCCACGGCCGCTTCCTGCGGGACAAATTTAATGTTGACGGCCTCCATCTGGAAGGACACTAGTGGCTTCAATGGTTGCGGGCAGCAACGCCGCCCTCACTGCGGAGAACCCCGAGCTGCGGAAGGTGCTGCTGGGAATCGGCTGGGACGTGGTGCCCAGCCGGGGGCCGCAGGCCGAGCTCGTCCCGATGGTCATCATGTGCGGACCGGACGGCCGCGCCGTCTCCGACGATCACCTCGTTTTCTTCAACCAGATCGCCAGCCCGGAGGGCAGCGTCGCTTTTGCCGGTACCGAGGACCAGGAACAGATCGACGTCGACCTCCACCGGGTGCCCGAGACGGTCAGCAAGATCGTGGTACTCCTGTACGTCGATCCGGAGCTCCGCGGCCCGGGCACCTTCGGGGCCGTGAAGGGGGCGTACCTGCGAGTCGCCAACGACCAGGACCGGGAACTGCTGCGCTTTGAAGTCCCGCACGGTGGCCTGGACAAAATCAACGCCATGATCCTCGGCGAGCTGTACCGGCACGGCGGAGGCTGGAAGTTCCGCGCCCTCGGCCAGGGCTACGAAACCGGACTCGCCGCCGTGGCCGCGGACTTCAAGATAAACCTCTGACGATGGCGCTGAATCGAAACGCCACCCGGCCGGACCTCGTTTACCTCAGCCGGCGCCGGAAAGCGCCGGCGCCGGCTGAGGTAACGTCGGACGCGGTAACGTCGCACGCAACACCGTCAGATGCGGCACCGTCGGGCGTGGGGCGCGAAGCTCCGGCCCCGGTCTCCCCGGCTCCGTCGGGGCTGACGCTCGGCGCCCGCCCGGGAACCGGGCCCGCGGTCTCCTTGGCCCCAAGCCGCCCGTCCGCGCAATCCCCGGCCCCGTCAGGGCTGACGCTTGGCGCTACCCCGGGCCCCGGGCGTGCGGCCGGCGCCCGGACCGCCCCCACGTCGGTCCCACGGGCCGCCACGGTTGCGGAGCGGCTGTTCCCGGCGCCTGCTTTCGGCAGCCTGCGCCAGTTGAGCGCAACCGCCCCTGTAGTGCGGCTCAACGCCAGGCAATCCGCAATCGGATCCATGTTGGTGGCCGGTGCCCGCTCCGTGGCCTGGGAGGACAATGACCGGACCACCGGCGCCCACCACGCGGACGGACACCATGCCGGCGCCGCGGTCACGACGCCGGGGAACCGGCCGCTGGCAGGCATCCAGGACCTGTCCGGCGTCGTCCCCCTACGCCATGTCCGGCTGCTGCGCCGCGCCCTGTTCATCGCAGGGGAGGCCCCGCTGACAATCGGCGTGTTCGACGGCGCCGCCGCCGCGGTTCCGGCGCGGGATGCGGACGGCCGTCGCTCGGTGCTGTACGTTTCCCGGATCGGGCCTATCCTTGAGCTTCGCGCCGAGTTCGTCCCGGCAGAAGCCACCGACGCCGCCATCTGGGAAATCTTCGGATTCACGATGACCATCCCGCTGGACCAAAACGTCCTTCCGCGCTAGACCGGCAGCCCGGCACCGCCAACCCGAGGGGCAATCATGCAGCATTTCGCAGCCTTGGCTGAATCCGTCCAGGATCGGTTGTTCCACCTGCGTCCCGAGGTGATGGACGATACCTCGGACCCGGGCTTGCTGGCTGTCGCCCTGGGCGCCACCCTGTACTCGCCGGGCTCGCGCGAGGCTCTGGCCCAAGGCATCCTGAAACAGGCCCGTGCCGGATGCCTCAGCACCGTCATCTGCCTCGAAGACGCAGTGGCGGATGACCACGTGCAGGCGGCGGAGGAAAACACGCTCGCGGCCCTGCACGAACTGCACGCGCTGGACGTCCGGACGGAACTGCCGCTGATTTTCATCAGGTGCCGCACGCCGGAACAACTGCTTGATATCGGGCGGCGCGCCGGCGAATCGCTCCGCGTCGTCTACGGGTTTGTCCTGCCGAAGTTCGAGAACGAGACCGGGCGCGGCCGGGCTTTTCTGAAATCGCTGCAAGTGCTGAACCTGGAGACCGGCCGCGGAACGCCAGGGGCTCCCTCGCTGCGGGCCATGCCCATCATCGAAGACTTGTCGACGACCCACCTGGAGTCGCGTGTCAGGGTGCTGACGGACAACCTGGCACTGATCGAGGAGTACCGGGACCTGGTCCTGTGTGTCCGGATCGGGGCAACGGACATGTCCAGCGCCTTCGGACTGCGGCGCTCCCGCGACCTGACCATCTACAACGTCAAAGTAGTCGCCAACATCATTGGCGACATCGTCAATATCTTCGGACGCCCCAAGGACGGCTGGGTCATCTCCGGTCCGGTGTGGGAGCACTTCGTCAACACGGAACGGGTCCTGCGCCCGCAACTGCGGGCAACGCCCTTTGAAAACGCCAACGAAGGCGAGCTGCGCCAGCGCATCCTGCTGGCAAACCTGGACGGACTCATCCGTGAGATCGAGTTGGACATGGCCAACGGACTGCTAGGCAAAACCGTCATCCACCCGAGCCATGTTCCCGTGGTTCATTCCCTCTGCGTTGTGAGCCATGAGGAATACCTCGACGCCCTGGACATTGCCGCCAGCGCCGGGGGAGGCGTGAAGGCATCGTCCTACGGCAACAAGATGAACGAGTCGAAACCCCACCGCACCTGGGCGGAACGCACCCTGCTGCGCGCCCGGGCCTTCGGTGTCGCCCGGCCGGGCGTGAATTTTGTGGAGCTACTGGAAGCGAGCATGCGATGAAGGCAACCCGTACCGATGCCCCGTGGACCGGAAGCTACGTCCGGGATGCCCTCGGCGTCGACGTGGCGCCTGACCCGGACCGCAGCGTGCTACCTGTCCAATCCCTGATCGGTGTCGCGCTCCGGCGCAACCCCAAACGGGCGCACCTCCTCGTGTCCCGTGTCCTCGGCAAACACGTGCCCACCGAACCCGGGATCGTATCGGCGGCCGGCTGGCTGCTAGGTCTCATGGTCCGGCGGGAACTCGAACCTGAGTCCGGACCGGAAGCCGCCGGGGGTCCCGGCGCGGCAGCCGAGGGACCGCTCACGGCGGTCATCAACGCCGCTGCCGGGCGGCTCGAACGGCTGCTTTCGGATGACGTTATTGCGGCGGACCTGCTTGCGGCGGATGCCGGCCCGGACGGCGGTTCCGGCATCGAGGATCCGGACGCCAGGCTTTCCCGGGCCGCCGCCGTGGCCGAGCTGGGCGATCTGTTGGCCGGCCGGCAGGCGGACCTCCCCGGCGTCGTGACCATCGGCTATGCGGAAACCGCCACCGGACTCGGACAACTGGTCGCCGCGCAGCTGGGCACCTACTACATTCATTCCACCCGGCATGACGCCGGGGGAGTGGCGCCGTACGGTGCGTTCGAGGAAGCGCATTCCCACGCGACTTCCCACCAACTCCTGCCAACGGGCCGCGCCGCACTGACCCTGGCGGACACTGTGGTCCTGGTCGACGACGAACTAAGCACCGGCGCGACCATTATCAATACCATCCGCGAACTCCATCGCACCGCCCCCCACAGCCGGTACATCGTCGCCTCCCTCGTGGACCTGCGGTCCGCGTCCGACCGGGACGCCTTCGACGCCCTGGCCCTCGAAATCAAAGCCGGAATCAGCACCGTGGCCCTGGCCCAGGGCAGCATCGAGCTGCCGGCAACGCTCCCTGCGGACGCGGCGGAACTCATCAACAGCCTCCCGCAGCTGGAACCGGCAACCCTCGAGGGCCGGATCCGGTTGCTGGACCTGAACGGCGTCGTCCCGCCGATCCGCAGTGCCCGATTCGGTATTGCCGGAAGACCCGAGGCCCGGCAGGCAGCGGACATCGCAACCGCCCTCGCGGCGTCCCTCGGGACCGGGGCAGGTACCGGGGACCGCCTCCTGCTCATGGCTACCGAAGAATTCATGGCCCTACCGCTGGCCGTCGCACTGCACCTGCAGGAGCAGCTTCCCGGAGTGGACGTCCGCTATTCGACCAGCACGCGGTCACCGATTGCAGCCATTGACGAGCCGGGCTACGCGATCCGCTCAGCCCTGGCCTTCGCCAGTGACGACGGGCTGCCGGACGGTCACGGACCCCGGTTCGCCTACAACCTCGCGCATCCCGGGGGACGGTTCGACACCGTGGTAATCATGGCGGAACCCGGCACATCCGCCACAGGGCTCACCGCGCCCGGCAGGATCGCGGAAGCCGTGGCCGGCACCGGCGCCAACGTGGAACTCGTGCTGCTTCCCCGTCAGGAGCCCTTCCCGGCGCCGCTTGCAGGACCCGACTTCGGCTCGTACGCAGCCGAGGACGTGCAGTGGCTCCTGAAGGACCTCAGCTCCGCCAGCCTGGAAGCGCCGAGGGCGGAGCGCGAAGCCGCCATCCAATCGGGCAAGGCAAGCTACGCGGAATCCTTGCCCCAGGAATTCGAGCCGTCAGCCGAATACGGGGCCTTGTTCCATGCCGCCCTGGACAGCTCAGCGGCAAGAATTGCCCAGGCCGTCGGCATCCTGACGGAGCAGGTCCTGAAGCTCCGCGGCAACGCTCCGGTGCTTGTCTCGCTGGCGCGCGCCGGTACGCCGGTGGGGATCCTGATGAAGCGTTGGGCCAGGGACGTTCACGGCCTCGACCTTCCGCACTATGCGGTGAGCATCGTGCGGGGGCTCGGCATCGACCAGGCGGCGCTCGGCTACCTGGCCGCGCGGCACAACCCGGAACAGATCATGTTCGTCGACGGCTGGACGGGCAAGGGGGCAATCGCCCGCGAGCTGGCTGCCGCCGTCGAGCTTTTCCAGCAAACGGACGCCGCCGCGTTCCGGCCGGACTTGGCGGTCCTCGCCGACCCCGGCCATTGCGTCCGCATTTTCGGCACCCGAGAGGATTACCTCGTCCCCTCGGCCTGCCTGAACTCCACGGTATCCGGGCTCGTCTCACGCACTGTCTTCAACCGGGAACTGATCGGCCCCGGCGATTTCCACGGCGCGAAGTTCTACTCGCACCTCGCCGGCAGCGACGTATCCACGACATTCCTGGACGCCGTAACGGCGCAGTTCGCAGCGGTCCGGGCTGACGTGCTGGCGGCGGCCTCGGCTGCCCCGGCACAGGTTGAGGCGCTGCCGGAGGCCGACTGGTCAGGCTGGGCGGCAGTGGAGCGCATCAGCCGGGAGTTCGGCGTCAACAACGTCAACCTCGTCAAACCCGGGGTCGGCGAGACCACGCGGGTGCTGCTCCGGCGGGTGCCGTGGAAAGTGCTGGTGCATCCGGACGCGACCGGCGACATCGGCCATGTGCTGCACCTCGCGGAACAGCGGGGAGTCGAGGTCGAGGAAGTGCCGGGGCTCCCGTACAGCTGCGTAGGCCTGATCCATCCGATCCATACCCCGGGCGCGACCGGCGCCGACGGAAGGAGCGTGATTGACGTATGACCCTTCTTTCCCCCGCCGGACAGGCCGCGCGGACTGACGTTATTGTGGCGAGCGATCTTGACCGCACCCTGATCTACTCGGCGAACTCCATGGCGCTTACGGGCCCTGACCATGCGGCGCCCCGGATGGTGGTCGCGGAAGTGTACGACGCGGCGCCGCTGTCCTACATGACACGGGCGGCCGAAGACCTGCTGGCAGCGATCGTGGAGCAGTGCCGCTTTGTGCCCGTCACCACCCGCACGCAAGCCCAGTTCAACCGGGTCCGGCTGCCCGGGGGCGGGCGCGGGTATGCGGTGACGACGAACGGCGCCGTATTGCTCGTGGACGGCGCACCTGATCCTGACTGGTCAGCCCATATCCAGCGCTCGCTCCAGGGCCAATGCGTGCCCTTGAGCGAGGTCTTGGACCATCTCGCCGGAGCCGCGGCCGTACCGGGGATCCTGCGGGTCCGAACGGCCGAGGACCTCTTCGTCTACGCGATCGTGGACCGGGACGCCCTCTCGGCGGACTACCTCGACGCACTCGCCGCCTGGTGCCTGCAGCGCGGCTGGACGACATCCCTGCAAGGACGCAAGCTTTACTGCGTACCGGCCCCGATCACCAAGGAAGCCGCCGTCGCCGAGGTGCGGCGCCGGAGCGGCGCCGGGCTGGTCATCGCGGCCGGCGATTCGCGCCTGGATGCGGGTCTCCTGGACATGGCCGACCTGGCGATCCGCCCGGCCCACGGGGAACTCCACAGCGACGCCTACACCCGTCCGAACCTGACGGTGACCAAAGCCGAAGGAATTCTTGCAGGAGAGGAGATCCTGCGGTTTGCGCACCGGATCATGGATAAACCCGCAGGGCAGGAGCGGGGCGTAGGGGAGCTAAGCGGCTTCCCGGACGTCCCAGTCCAGGCACGGCTCTTCGACAGGGATCGCGCGCCAGACCGCATCGGGTAAGGGGTCCTCGGGCAGCTGGGCGTCGGGCAGCGGGTTTGCGGGCGAAGGGTCGGCGGCCGGAGGGTCGTCAAAGTCTGAGCAACTCGGCGTTGCGTCCGGACCCATCGTGTCCTGCAAAAGCAGGATTGGAAGGGGGCTGTGGGGTGGTTCCCAGTCCTGCTGCTCGCTGGGGTAGTAGCGGCCGGTGGGTGAAGTCCAGCCCGGTGGTTGGTTGAGGCTGGCTTCGGTAGGTGCCCATCGTGTGGTGTGTTTGAGTTTGTGGTGTTTACGGCACGGCTGACCGAGGTTGTTTATCCCGGTGGTGCCGCCGTCCGCCCAAGCGAGGAGGTGGTCCGCCTCATTGTCCAGCGACTGGCCGTTGCATCCGGGGAAGGGACATTTGCCGTCTCTCAGGCGGAGCCATTGCCGCATGGCGGCGGGGATACGGTACTTGGTCCGTCCGATCTCCAGAGGCGCCCCCGTCATGGGGTCGGTGAGGACGCGGTGGAATGAGGTGGCGCCATCGGCGACGAGGGCGCGGGCCATCGACGCCGGGATCGGTCCGTAACCGTCGAGGATGGCGGGTTCGTCCGTCAGAGCCAGCAGGGAGAATACCGGTACGGTCACCAACACCTGGGCCGCGGGTGAGGGTACGCGTTGCATCTGCGCCCCATCCGGAGCCCCGCCAGCAGAAGTTCCAGGGGTTACGGCAGTTCCAGCAGCGCCCGCGGTGCCAGCGCCGAGTAGCCAGATGGCGGCGATATCCGCGCGGAGCTGGGAGAGGGTCCTCGGCTCGGTTGGACCTTGAAGTGCGCGGGCCGCGCTCGTGGTGCGGTTCCAGATTCCGGACGCGGTATCTGCCGGAAGGTAGGCGGAGATCCAGGCCATGCCGTCCCGGTCCGGCGCATACTCGAACCGCCGGTCCACGATGCTTGTGGCATGGCGTTTTTCGATGCTGACCGGATGGTGGCGCTCCCTCCAGACCCTGGCCTTGGCCCGGAAACGGGACGGGACGAGGTGTCCGGCCGGGCAGCCGCGCGCGGGATTCGCCGCGTCCGGGTCCAGGAAATGGGATTCCAACGAGGACGCGCCGGCGGGTCCGAGGCTGGCGGCTTCATCAATCATGATCCGTGCGTGCGGCCACGAGATCGTTCCGGCCTGCAGCGCGTGGAGCGTCCGCGGGAGGCCCGTGGTGAGTGCATGGGACTCGGCGATCAGAGCCCCCGCAGCCCGTTCGCTGACGGTGAGGACGCACGCTACCTCCGCGACGATCGACATCTCCTGGGCGGTTTGTTCCCGGGGCGACGCCGCCGGGGGAGTGATGGCCGTCGCTGCTTCGAGGTACGTGGCGGTTGTCCGGACCTTCAGGGCAGCGGTCCGCGCCTCCAAACGGGCAATCTCGGCAAGCGTGTCCAGGCAATCATCGGCCAACTGGCGGAGCGGATCAGTGCCACCTGGATCAGCTCCACCGGGCCGGGCTGAGTCTGCGCCGGCACCAAGGAAAACAGCGAGCCCGGCCACGGACGAGGCGACGGACTCAAAGGCGGCGCGCCATTCTGCTGTCCGTTCTGCAGTCGTCCGTTCTGCAGTTGTCCGTTCTGCAGTTGTCCGTTCTGCAGTGGAACCCGCAATGCTTTCCATACCTTCAGCATGGCAGGGGGGTCTGACAATTAAGCCGGCCCCAGTGAGTCGGCCCCAGTGACACGGCCGCAGCCAGTCAGCCCAGTCAGATAGCCCCAGTCACTTTAGCGGGAAAACCCCGGCGGAGCGGCTACCGCAGGAGCGTATTGATCAGCCGTGCGGCGACCTTCGCGGTGCGTCCGTCAATGTCGAACCGCGGGTTCAGCTCGGCCACATCCACGTGGAGCAGCTTGCCGCTTGCGGCGACCTGCCGGCAGGCGGCGGCGATGACCGGCAGGGGAACTCCGTAGGCGGCGGGCGCGCTGACGCCGGGCGCAACCGACGCTGGCAGGACGTCCAGATCGATGGTCAGGTACAGGGCGTCCACCCGGGCCAGGAACGCAGCGACGAAGGTGCGGGTGTTCGCCGTCGAGCAGTCCTCATCCAGCAGGTAGTCCACGCCGAGATCCGCGGCCGTCCGGAACAGTGACGGGGTGTTGTTCGGTTCGGAAATCCCGACGACGGCGTATCGCAGTTCGCGGCCCGCGGCCGCTTCCGCGCGGGCCATCTGCAGGAACGGCGTGCCCGAACTGGCCCGGGATTCATCCCGGAGGTCGAAATGCGCGTCGAGGTTCAACACTCCCACCCGCAGGCCTTCGCGGACCGCCTGGGACCCGGCCACGCCCAGGTAACTGGCGAACGCGGTCTCATGCCCGCCGCCGAGCACCACGGGAAGACGGCCGGCGTCGAGCAGGCCGGTGATGGCGAGCCCGGCGCGCGCCTGTCCGGCCTCAAGCGACTGACCCGCCACGGTGACATCGCCGGCGTCGTGGACATCCCGGCGGAGATGGAACGCCAGCGGACCAAGCGCGGCACGAATGGCCGCCGGGGCCGCCGCGGCACCGACCCGGCCTTTGTTGCGGCGTACGCCTTCATCGGACCCGAAGCCCAGGAGGACGGCCGGCCGGGGACACGGATCGGCGCGGACAGCGGCCGAATCCGCCGGTCCCGGCGACGTCCCGGGCACGTAGGGGCTGACGGCCTGCCACCAGCGCCGATGCTCCGGGCCGTCGCCGTCGAACCGTCCCGTCCATGGCTGCGGCGGGACGTCGATGATGGGTGCGGAAGTAGCCATGGTCCTACCTCATCCCACCTGCGTCCCGGAGACCAGCCGCACCGCCGCCGGGCTGTCCGGAATCCCGGAACCTAACCCAAACGGCGGCTGTTTAGCTGATACCGGGTTAGTTGATACCGAGCGCGGACTCGATCGGGCCGATGCCGAAGAACAGCAGGAAGGCCGCGGCGACAGCCCACATCAGCGGGTGCACTTCACGGGCCCGGCCCTGGAAGGAGCGGATCAGGACGAAGGCAATGAAGCCCGCGCCAAGGCCGTTGGCGATCGAGTAAGTGAACGGCATCAACGTGAAGGTCAGGAACGCCGGGAGCGCGATACCCCAGTCCTGCCAGTCGATCTTGCCGACCTGGGAAACCATCATGAAGCCGACGACGACCAGGGCCGGAGCCACGGCCTCGAACGGCACCAGATTGATCAGCGGCGTGAAGAACATCGCAACCAGGAACAGCAGGCCCGTGACGATCGAGGCGACACCCGTGCGGGCGCCTTCACCGATGCCGGCGCCGGATTCGACGTAGATCTGGTTGGAGGAGACGGATGCGCCGCCGCCCACAATCGCGCCAAGGGCATCGACCTGCAGCACGCGGTCAACGTTGGGAATATTGCCCTCCTTGTCGATTGTGCCCGCCTCGGTGGCCAGGCCCACCATGGTGCCCATGGCGTCGAAGAAGATGCTGAGCAGAATCACGAAGGCCAGCAGGGTCGCGGCCACGAAGCCGAGGTGCTCAAAAGCGCCGAACGGGCTGGCCTTGCCGATCAGGGACAGATCCGGGGCCGCCCATTCGGTGAACGTCGGGGCCACGAGGGACCAGCCCTGCGGGTTGAAGGTCTTGCCATCGAAGCTCGGCCCGATGTTCAGGGTGAACTCCAAGATCACGGACAGGACGGTCGAGGTGATGATGCCGATCAGGATCGCGCCCTTGACCTTGCGCACCACGAGGGCGATGGTCAGGATCAGGCCGAAAACGAACACCACGGTGGGCCAGCCAAGCAGCTTGCCGTCAAAACCAAGTCCGACGGGCACCGTGGTGCCGGCGGCGTCCGGGATGCGCCGCACGAAGCCGGCATTGACCAGGCCGATCAGTGCGATGAAAAGGCCAATGCCGACGACGATCGCCGTCTTGAGCCCGTCCGGGACGGCCTTGAACACGGCGGTCCGGAACCCGGTCAGGACCAGGATCAGCATGGTGACGCCGGAGAGCACGACGAGGCCCATCATGTCCGGCCAGGTCAGTCCGGGGTTTGTGGCCACGGTGACGGCGACGAACGCGTTGACGCCCAGCCCGGTAGCCATGGCGAAGGGGTGCTTGGCCCAGGCGCCCATCAGGATGGTCAGGATGCCGGCTGCAAACGCGGTGACGGCAGCTACGGCAGCGAATCCGAGCGTGTCCCCGGCGGAATCGGGGCCGGACAGGATCAGCGGGTTCAGCACCACGATGTAGCTCATGGCAAAGAACGTGGCAAAGCCGCCGCGGATCTCGCGGGACAGATTGGACCCCCGCTCGGTAATTTTGAAATATCGATCGAGAGCAGAGCCCTGCTTAAGCATTGGTCCTCCGGGAGATTGGTTTCCCCTGAATCCTATGGGCTGTCCGGCCACCATTTTGGCAGTTTCGCCTAGTCTGTAAGGAAGCCAACATGAGGAGTTTCCCGTCCATGCCCCTTATCCGCACACTTCTGAGCGCCCTGCTGGGCGCCCTGGCCCTCACCGCCGTGATGCTGGCCGGTGTGGGACCTGCGTCAGCCCACGACGCCGCCGAGTCCAGCAGCCCTGCCGCCGGAGCTACCGTTGCAATGCCGCCGGAGCAGGTCTCCGTCACCTTCAACAACAACCCGCTCGGCCTGGGAGCGGAGATTGCCGTGAAAGACGACGCGGGCAATGACTGGGCCGACGGCCCCGTGAAGATCGTGGACAATGTGGCCGCGCAGAAACTCAAACCGGGCGCTCCGGCCGGGCAGTACACCGTCGTTTGGCGGGTCGCGAGTGCCGATGGCCATCCGATCGAGGGCAGCTTCACCTTCACCGCAACTGCGGGGGCGGAGGGTTCGACGGCGGGTGCGGTCGGGTCAGCAGCGGCCGCGCCGGTCCCCGCCGTGGGGACCCCCCAACCGGGAGCGACCGCCGAGCCGGAGTCAGTGGCCGACTCGGCACAGCCCTTCGCGTGGAGCATCGTCATTTTCGTCGCTGTGGCGGTGGGCATTCTGGTGACCCTCGGCCTGATGACGAAGCGGAAGCTTGCTCCGGGGCGCGGCGGGCAGCGCTAGGCGGGATCGGGCAACGCAAGGCGGGATCGGGCAGCGCTAGGCAGGAGCGGCCAGGGCAAGGCCTCCGACCGCCAAAGCCAGGCCTCCGGCAAGCCCGGAAGGAAGACCGTCGGGGTAGACCTTGGCTGAAATTGCCTGGCCTACCGCCTTTGCCTGGCGCAGGGCTTCCTTGGGGGAGGGTGTAATCAGTTCCCCCACGCCCACCAGGTACATGCCGAGGGCGTGCATCGCCGCCATAAGGTTCTGCCGAGAGGCCACACCCAGTTCAGTGAGCATGCGCCGCAGCTGGCTGTGCGCGCAGCGGGTCAGCACCAGATGATCGGTCAGGAGGATTCCCTCCGGGGTCCGGACAGCCCATTTTCCGCCCACGGGAGCGGTGGCGCCCGGGCCCGCGTCGCTGTGGCTGGCGACGCCGGCCCCGAGGTGGTCCAGCTGAAGGGCCCGGATGCTGTGGCGGACATCGAGCTGATGGTTGATGGCGTAATTCCGGAGGTGCCGGAGGATTTCGTTGCGTTCCTGCAGGCTGGCCGCGTCCGCCGCGTCGCAGCGCTGGAGCGACGAGGTGTTGGCGGGATTTCCGGCGCCCAGTAGGTCGAGACCTTCCACAATGATGGAGGACACACCGCGGCGCTGCAGTTCGCTCGCGACGGCCAGGCCCGAGAGCCCGGTGCCGATCACCACCGCGGCAGTCCGCTCAATACCCCCATGGACAGGCGTGCTCAACACTGCAGGGTCCCTTCTCGAATGGTGCCAGTTGCCGGCGGACCCCCGTTGCGCCGAAGCTGCGTTCCGAGGCGGTGTCTCAAGGCCAGCCCCTTCTGGGGCGGGTTGTGAAACATGACGCCCGGTTCAGCAGTGAGTCGAACGATACCTAACATTCGGGTCCTTGGATAGGGTTTTGTCCGCTGAAGTTACTGGGCGGTATTTCCCGGATTTCCGCTGCCGCCTCAGCGCTCAACGGCGACATCCGGCGGCCCTGCAGGCCTCGGTAACTCTGTGTAAACTCTCCGAGGCTGCGGTCCTCCGGCTGCCTTTGCAGACGGCCGCGGCGCCAGGAGCGGAGCGAGAATACCGGCGGATCACGAATGTGTTTCGGCGGACCGCTTGGCGCCGTTAGGTCTGGCAGAATGGCCGGAACACCAGCCACAATCTTGAGGAGGCGGACCCCATGGGCCGTGAACAAGTGCACCCGGAACCGGCCGCGGAGGCCGGCGGCGAGCCGGCGCCTCCGCACGGAATCGTTGTTGGCGTGGACGGGTCGGACCACAGCCACTGTGCCTTGGTGTGGGCGGCGCGGGAAGCCGAGCGCAGACGGCGTCCGTTGCACATCGTTACAGCCTATTCCGTCCCGATTTTCGCCGCCTCAGGGCTCGACGGCGGCTACGCCACCGTTGATGACACGGTGATCCGCGACGGGGCCGAGGCTGTCATCCGCCAGGCGCTCGACAAAGTCGCCGGCTACAACATCGACGTCGACGCTTCCGTCGAGAACGGCGATGCGTCGGGGGTACTGCTGGAAATGAGCGAAACTGCGGAACTCATGGTTTTTGGCACCCGGGGCCGGGGCGGCTTCGTTGGCCGCTTGCTCGGATCAGTCAGCAGCGCCCTGCCCGCGCACGCCAAGTGCCCCACCGTCACCGTTCCCCTGGTCTGCGCCGACCGCCTGGGCGAGACCACCGACGACAAGCACGTCCTCGCCGAGCAGGCGAAGTCCGGCCGGCAGCTCATCGAAAATGTCGTCGTCGTCGGTGTGGACGGCTCGGAGCAGGCCCGGGTGGCTGTGTTGGAGGCCGCGGCCCAGGCAGAGCGCCTCTCGGCGCGGTTGCGGGTGGTGTGCGCCGTACCGCAGTACAGCGGATCGCTGGCCTGGGTTCCGGCGCCGTTGGACCGCGAGGGTCTCTCTGCCGAGATCAAGGCCCAGCTTGACGCTGGCGCCGCCTGGCTGAAGAGCCATTTCCCCCATCTGGAGCTGGAGACGCAGCTTCTGGACGGCTCGCCCGTCGACGTCATTGTGGAGGCCAGCCGCCACGTGGAGCTGGTAGTGCTCGGCACCCGCGGCCACGGCGGGTTTGCCGGGATGCTGCTCGGATCGACCACCGATGGCGTCCTGCACCACGCCAAGAGCCCGGTCATGGTGGTACCGGACCGGGAGGATCCGCGCCTCGCAGATCGGGGCAGCTTCGGCCCGATGCTCGGCGGGTCCTAGCCGGGAACCACGCCCGGGCAACGCGGTCCCGGAAAGTAAAAGTGAAGCCCGTGATGCAGGGGCGTAATGTTTAAGCATGAGCTGCATCGTCGGAGCGCTTCGTGTCAAGGTAATTCACGTCCAGGTAATTCAAGTCCAGGCAGTTCACGACCAGGGAATTCATACCGGGGCGTGGTTGTCATGACGCGCAGATGGCTGCGCTGGCTGCCCGCCGCGGTCGTTCCGGCGGTGATCGCAGCCGGTGCCCTGCTGGGCTCTTTGCCGGCCAGCGCCGGGGACCCGTTGCCGGCAAAAACACCGGCGGAAGTGCTGCAGCTGCTGGCCCGGCACCAAAAACCAGCCTTGTCGGGGACGGTGGAGCAGGCCTCGGAGCTCGGCTTCCCCGCGTTGCCACAGACCTCCTCCGGCAACGGCTCCGGAGCCTCCGGATGGCTCGAACTCCTCTCCGGATCGCACACGGCCCGGGTCTACTTCGACGGTGCGGACAACGCCCGGGTCCAGGTGATGGACCGGATGGCCGAACGGAATCTCATCAAGAACGGCCATGAGCTCTGGTACTACAACTCGAAAGACAACACGGTAAGCCACTTCAGCCCGCCGGCGGCAGGCCTCGGCCACGATGCCAAGCACCGGGATGCGCCGCACAAAGACATGCTGGACGGCCGCGAATCCATGCGCGACCATTTACGCGACCACCTGCGCGGCTACGAGGGCACCGCGGGCAACCCCGGCGCACACGATGGCAAAGACATGTGGGGCAGCCCCGACCGCCTGGCCGGGATGCTGTTGGCCAAGGTCGATGAACACACAGCCGTGACGGTCGGTGACGACGTCCAAGTGGCAGGACGGGCCGCTTACGATCTGCAGGTAGCGCCGCGGTCCACCATCACCCTCTTCGAATCCATGGCGATCGCGGTCGACGGTGAGACCGGGATGCCGCTCTCGGTAACCATCAAAGCCCGCGGCCAGTCCGCTCCGGCCTTCCGGATGGCGTACACAAAGCTGCTGCTCGAAGCCCCCGATGCGTCGATCTTCTCCTTCTCGCCGCCGCCTGGGGCCACCGTAAAGGAAATTCCGGACCCGGATCGGAAAAAGGGCGACGCCTGGCAGCACAGCAAGCCCGGTGATGCAACACAGCCGGGTGAAGGAGTGCGGCCGAATGATGCCGCAGGCCCTGACGACGCCGCCACACCGGGTGACGCACTGAGCCCCGGCATGGAATCGGGAGATTCCCGCCGGCCGACTGTTACCGGCTCAGGCTGGGAATCCGTTATCGGATTCCCCGCGGGCTCGGCTGCCGCGCTATTCGGTGTGACGGGAGACCCGGGCCTGCCCGGCCAGGAGGCCCCGGATCAGACCCGGCCAGACGGGACCGACTTTGGCGGGACGGACTCCGGAGCGGCCGCCCTGCTGGAACAGGCCATGACCCCGGTCCCGGGCGGGCGGCTCCTGTCGACGTCGCTCGTCAACATGCTGGTGCTCGACGACGGCCGGGTCTTCGTGGGATCCGTCCCGCTGGAGCGACTCCAGGCAGCGGCAGGCGGACAGTGACTGCGGCAGCAACTGCCGAAGCGGTTGCCGCAATGACTGCCGCAGTGGCCGCCGGATGACCGGGGCCGGGCCTGCTGAGCTCAGCATCGAGACCACCGGCCTCACCAAGCGGTTCGGCCACCAGGTGGCCGTCAACAGCGTCGATCTGGCTGTGCCGAAGGGCTCGGTCTTCGGCTTCCTGGGCCCGAACGGTTCCGGAAAAACCACTACCATCCGGCTCATGCTGGGCCTGGCCGCCGCAACGAGCGGCTCTGTGCGGGTCCTCGGCGAGGATATGCCCCGCAGGCTGCACGATGTCCTGCCACGGGTGGGGGCCCTGGTGGAGGGGCCGGCCTTCTACCCCTACCTGTCCGGCGCCGCCAACCTGCGCCGCTTGGACGCCGCGGCCCCTCATGGATCCTCGAGCACGCGCCGGGTGCGGGTCCACTCCGCGCTGGAGCGGGTGGGCCTGACTCACGCTGCGGACAAAAAGGTCCGCGCGTACTCGCTCGGCATGAAGCAACGCCTCGGTATCGCCAACGCCCTGCTGGCCCCCCGCGAACTCCTGGTGTTGGACGAGCCCACCAACGGGCTGGACCCGCAGGGCACGCGGGAGGTGCGGAGCCTCGTGCGGTCCCTCGCCGCGGACGGCGCCACCGTGTTTGTCTCCAGCCACCTGCTGGCCGAGGTGGAGCAGATCTGCACGCATGTGGCCATCATGAGCGCGGGACGGCTGCTGACCCAGGGAACCCTCGCGGAGCTGCGCCAGGCCGGTCAAGCCCGGATCCGTGTGCTCACGCCCGACCCGGGGGCGGCCATGCAGGTCCTGACCGGGCTTGGCCTGACCCCGAGCCGGGGCGCCGACGTCGGGAGTGACGCGGCCGTCGGCGATTCAAGCGGCGCGGGGGCGGTCGTCTTCGCGCCGCTGCCTGCCCGCCCGCCCGCCGGCACCGCAGCAGGCAGTGATTTCGCCGCCAACGGCGCTGTCCCGGCCGAAGCGATGGTGGCGGCCCTAGTGGCCGCCGGCGTCCGGGTCCGTGGTTTCGCGACGGAACAAGTCAGCCTCGAGGACCGCTTCGTGGCGCTGACGGGGGAGGGATTCGACATTGTCCAGTGAATCGCCCAGCAAAGCCTCCCGTGAAATGCCCCGTGACGACGATGCGGCACCGGCTGCCCGCCCAGTGTCCCGCCGGCGTGGTCCGTCTGGCGGGGGACTGCTGGCGTCCGAGCTCGGCGTGCTGTTCCGCCGCCGGAGGACCTGGGCCATGCTGTTCGCCCTGGCCGCCATCCCCATCCTGATCGCCGTCGCCGTTCGGATATCCTCTGACGTGCCGAGCGGCCGGGGACCGGCTTTCCTGGACCGGATCGCGCAGAACGGATTGTTCGTGGGCATCACGTCGATGCTGCTCGCTGTTCCGCTTTTCCTCCCGCTCACCGTGGGCGTCGTGGCCGGAGATACGATCGCGGGCGAGGCCGGGCAGGGCACCCTGCGCTATTTGCTCCTGGCACCGGCGGGCCGGATCCGGCTCCTGCTGGTGAAATATGCCGGTACAGCCATGTTTGTGTTTGTGGCCCCCGTTGTAGTCGCGCTGGTCGGGGCGGGCATCGGCGCCGCCCTTTTCCCGGTAGGGCCGGTGACGCTGCTCTCCGGGGATTCGATCGGGCCCTGGGAAGCGGTGTTGCGGCTGCTGCTGATCGCTTCCTACCTGGCGGTCTCCCTGCTCGGCCTGGCGGCCGTCGGGCTTTTCGTGTCCACGCTGACGGATGTTCCCGTCGGGGCGATGGCTGCCACCGTTGTCCTGTCGGTCGTCTCGCAGGTCCTGGACGCCCTCCCGCAGCTTGAGTGGCTGCACCCCTGGCTGTTTACGCACTACTGGCTCGACTTCGCCGATCTCCTGCGCCAGCCGATTGCGTGGGACTCGTTTGCCAGTAATGCCTTGCTGCAGGCTGCGTACATCGCCGTCTTCGGCGCACTCGCCTACGGCAGGTTCAGCACCAAGGATGTGCTGTCCTAGCGCCTGGCGCCTGGCGCCTGGTGCCGTCTGTCCTTCGGGCCGCTCGATCGAGCCCGGAGTCAGGCGTGCTGGTGCGCTTCGTGTTCGGAGTGCGACGCCGGTTCCAGCTGGAAGGTGCAGTGTTCGGTGTCGAAATGCGAGCCGAGGCAGACCGCGAGCTTATCCAGCACCCGGTCCGCGCCGACGGCTCCCAGGGCTTCGTCCTCCACCACGACGTGCGCTGAGAAGACCGGGACCCCGGATGTGATGGTCCAGATGTGGATGTCGTGGACGGAAATAACGCCGTCGACGGCAAGGATGTGTTCCCGGATCATGTTGACATCCACGCCCTTCGGCGTTGCCTCCAGCAGGACGTCCACCACATCACGGAGCAGGTGCCAGGCCCGGGGGACGATCATGACGGCAATCAAAAGCGAGGCGATCGTGTCCGCCGTCTGGAACCCGGTGAACATGATGACGAGCGCGGCCGCGATCACGGCGAAGGACCCCAACAGGTCGCCCAGGACCTCAAGGTAGGCGCCCCGGACGTTAAGGCTCTCCTTCTGGGCACCCCGCAGAATCAGCAGCGACACCAGGTTGGCGATGGCGCCGGCGACGGCAGCCCAGAACATCACGCCGGTCTCCACCTCGGGGGCGGATCCGAACCGCCGGAACGCCTCGATGACAATGACCACCGAGATCACGATCAGCACCAGGGCATTGGCCAGCGCCGCCAGGACCTCCGCCCGCAGATAGCCGTAGGTGCGCTGGTCACTCGCCGGCCGGGTGGCGATCCATGACGCCAGCAGTGCGATGAACACGCCTGCCGCGTCTGAGAGCATATGCCCGGCGTCGGCGAGCAGCGCCAGGGAACCGGACACAAAAGCGCCGACGATCTGGACCAGAACGACGGCGAGGGTGATCGCCAGGACGGCGATGAGCCGTTTGCGGTGCCGGCCGGTGGCCGTGATGCCGTGTGCGTGGCTGTGGTCGTGTCCCATGCCTACAAGGCTAGCCCCAGCCGAGTTGGTGCAGCCGCTCGTCGCTGATGCCGAAATGGTGGGCGATCTCGTGCACCACCGTGATCGTGACCTCTTCGATCACGTCCTCCCGGGAGGCGCAGATGTCCAGGATGGGTTGCCGGTAAATGGTGATCCGGTCCGGCAGGGAGCCGGCATCCCACCAGGAGTCACGTTCGGTCAGCGGCACCCCTTCGTAGAGGCCGAGCAACACCGTGTCCGGATCCTCGCCGGGCTGCGGCGTGTAGTCGTCCTCGATGAAAATCGCCACGTTGTCCATGGTTTTGGCAAGCGCCGGCGGGATCCGGTCGAGGGCGGCGCTGACAGCGGCCTCGAAGTCGGCGTCAGACATCGGATAAGGGCCGCCGGAGGAGCCATCGGCGGAACCGCCCGGAACGATCGGCAGGCCTGGCGGCAGTGAAGAGGGCATGGATGAACCTTAGCGGGACCGGCGCCGGGTCAGCCCGACGCCCACCAGGCAAACGACGCCGCCGACCAGGCCCCAGATGGTGGGGATTTCCCCGAGAACAAGCCAGGAGATCAGGATGGTGGTGCCGGGCACCAGGTACGTGGTGGCCGCAAGCCGCCCGGCGTCAATCATGGACAGGGCATACGCCCACGTGGTGAAGGCGATGGCCGTCGGGAAGATCCCGAGATAGACGAGCCCCAGCGTGGCGGACAGCGGCGCTGCCTGCAATTCCATGACCAGCTGGCCGCTGAACGGGAGGCAGCAAATAGCGCCGACCATGATCCCGAACCAGGTCGCCTGGCTGGCCGGGAACTTCCGCAGCACCGGCTTCTGGACGATGACGCTGACGGCGGCGAGGGCTGCGGCCAGGAGGCAGAGCAGCACCCCGGCCACATCCGCCGTCGAACGCTGGCCGGAACCCAGCGCGATCATGGCCACTCCGCCGAACGCGACGACGCTGCCGATGATCAGCCAGCGCGGGAAGCCCTCTTTCAGGACCAGGCCGGCCATGACCGCAACAAGGATGGGATTGACGTTGATCAGCAAGGCGGCGGTCCCCGCATCCAGGACATGCTCGGCGGCGTTCAGGGCGATGTTGTAGCCGCCGAACCACATCACGCCATAGGCCAGGATCGGCCACCATTCGCGGCCCTGCGGCAGCGACCGCAGCTTGGGCAGCACCACAAGTCCCAGCACGACGGCGGCAATCGCCAGACGTCCGAGCGTCAGGGATCCGGGGGAAAAGCTGGGGCCGACGGCCCGGATTCCCACGAATGCGGAGGCCCAGAGGACCACCGTGACGATGACGGCGGCGATCCCGAGCCTGCTGATGGGCCCGTGCGGGGTCGGGCGGGAGGTGACTGCGGCAGGCGGCAGCACTTTGTGGGTGCTGTCCGGCTGCAGGGGGCCGGTTTCGGCGGTTTTTGCCATGATGCCAATGTAGCCGCTGCGGGGGCCGGCGGCTGGCGGAAATCGGTCAGGGCAGCAAGGCGCGGGCGGCCGCGCGGCTGACTGCCGCGGCGACGTCGTTCAGGGCCGCCGAGCCGTACCGCCACTGCTGCCAGTAGAGCGGGACGTCCACGAAGGAACCGGGGACCAGCTCCTTTAGACGCTGGAGTTCCGGGTCACCGGCGATCTCGATCTCCGGCACCATTCCCCAGCCCATCCCCAGCCGGATGGCTGCGGAAAATTCGTGCGCGGCGGGAACGTAGTGCCGTGGCGGTTGCAGTGCCTGGTGGCCCAGCAGGCGCAGAAACCGGTCCTGCAGCTCATCCTTGTGGTCAAAGGTCATGGCGGGGGCCAGGGCAAGGCTTTCCGCGCTGACCCCGTCGCCGAACCAGGTCGTGGCAAATGACGGTGCGCAGACCGCAAGGTATCGCATGGTCCCCAGGCTGCGGGACCGGCACCCCGGCGCAGGCGCGGCTGTGGCCGTGATGGCTGCTGCGGCGGCGCCGCTGCGGAGCAGCTCCAGGGAGTAGTCCTGGTCTTCGCGAAGGATTTCGAGCTGGATGCTGCCCGCCACCCCGGCGAGGGCCGGCAGGCCCCAGGTGTGCAGGGAATCGCTGTTGATCACCAGGGCCAGGCGGATGCCGGCCTGCGGAACTCCCGGCTGCAGCTCCTCGGTCAGGTCCGCGGACGGCATGTCCAGTTGGCGGGCGAAGCGCACCACGGCCTGCCCGGCGTCGGTGAGTTCGACGGGCCGGGTGCGCTGCAGGACCGGGCGGGCGACGGCGATCTCAAGGGCGCGGACCCGTTGGCTCACGGCAGACGGCGTAACGGAAAGCCAGCCGGCAGCCGCTTCGAAACTGCCGTGGGCGACTTTGTCCTCCGCCAAGGCATCTGCCGCTCGCACGTGGTCCTCGTTATCGCCGTCTGCGCCGTATCCGATCTGATCCTGATCCTGCTCGGCGTTGCCGGCCTCGGCGCCCTTATTGAGCAGGCTCCGGCCGCCGTCGACCTCGTGCGGTGGGCGGGGGCCGCATTCCTGCTGGCCTACGCCGGCCTCGCCGCCGGCCGCGCCATCCGCGGCATCCGTGAATGGGCACTGGGCCGCGGCGCTGGCCACCTGCCTGGCCCTGACCTGGCTGAACCCCCACGTGTATCTCGACACTGTGCTGCTTCTGGGCTCACTCGCGAACGCCCACGGCCCGGACGGCAAGTGGTGGTTTGTCGCCGGCGCCGGACCCGGCAGCATCGCGTGGTTCACGGCGCTGGGATTCGGGGCGCGATTCCTGGAGCCGTTGTTCCAGCAACCGGGCGCCTGGCGGGTCCTCGACGGCAGCATCGCAGTGGTGATGGGGACCCTCGCCGTGCTCCTTATCGCGTGAGCTTCAGGTGGGTCCTCGAACCCCGATTTTGTATATTCCGGAACTAGGCTCTATAGTTTTACAGGTCCAGTTCGGAGGAACCCGGAAGGACAGGAGCGAAGGGCAATGCCCGGATTTTCTGCCCTGGTTCAATCGAATTGCGTTCTGGCCCCCATCGTCTAGCGGCCTAGGACACCGCCCTTTCACGGCGGCGGCACGGGTTCGAATCCCGTTGGGGGTACGCAAGGAAGTGGTCAAACCGGATGAAAAAGTCTGGTAGGCTAAAAGCCTTGAAAAACCGCGGTAGCGATACGGCGGAAGCAAGAATGAAGCAGTAAAACAGCAAGGCCCTGTAGCGCAGTTGGTTAGCGCGCCGCCCTGTCACGGCGGAGGTCGCGGGTTCAAGTCCCGTCAGGGTCGCTTTGATTGCCAGAAGAAATTCCGGCCGTCATGGTGACATGTCACCTAGGCTCTGTAGCTCAGTTGGTAGAGCGTTCGACTGAAAATCGAAAGGTCACCGGATCGACGCCGGTCGGAGCCACCACTGGGAAGCATCAGTTCTTTGAGAACTGGTGCTTTTCTTCTTTAACGATTTCTTGCCCCCTGCAACCACCTCGATTAATCGAGGTGCCGTCGCCTCGCCACGCGCTAGTCTGGTCACAAAGAGAAGGGTGAATGGCGCATGGATGACCAGAGTTTCCAACCCGCCACAGGTTCCGTGCCGGCGCGCGCACCGGGACCGGCGGCCGGCGCGGCCGTGCCCGCCGGCAGTGGCCGCACAGTGATTTCCGACACCGCCGTCGCGAAAGTGGCCGGCATCGCAGCCCGCTCGGTTGCCGGCGTGTACTCGCTGGGATCGGGGCCGTCACGGGCGCTCGGTGCCATCCGCGACGCCGTCGGGAGTTCTGATCATGCGGCCGGAGTCCATGCTGAGGTCGGGGAGAAACAGGTCGCCGTGGACATAGCCCTCGTTGCCGTCTACGGAACGCCCCTGCACGCCCTTGCGGACCAGATCCGCGCCGCAGTTTATGCCGCCGTCCAGGAACTGGTCGGACTGCAGGTCATCGAAGTCAATATTGAAATCAGCGACGTCTACGTGCCGGGCCCCGCGAAATCTGCCCCGCCCGCTGAAGCCCGGCAAGCAAAGGAGACCCACCAGTGAATCTGACGGTGGTAGGGATCGCGGTAGGGGCTTTTGTGGCCTTCATGTCCTTTCAGTTCGGCGCCTGGGGATTCCTGGGTGCGCTGCTGTTCATGGCCATCGGGGCAGTGCTGGGCCGCGCGGCGGAGGGGAAACTGGACCTGCGCAGCGTGTTTGATGCCCTCACGGGCCGGCGTTCCTCCTCATGAACGGCGCAGCCGGGGCGGTGGTCCACGGTGGAGAACTCGCCGGGCACAACCGGATCAGCAATCAGGCCCTCACCAGCGTGGCGCAGGCTGCCGCGGGCGAGGCCCTGGGCGTGCCGCCACACGGCGTCCGCGCCGAATGGTCCGACGACGACGGTCTGCTCGCGTTGTCCCTTGTCACGCCGATCTCGGTGCCGGCACTTGCCGCGGTCCTGCGCGACCCGGGGCAGGTCGCGGCGGCGGGCGGTTCCATCCGGGAGCGGGCCGTCGCCGCGAAAGCCGAGATTCTGCGCCGCGTGACTGAACTGAGCGGCGCGCAGCTCAGCCGGGTGGATATCCGCATCAGCGGAACCACGGTGCGCGAAGTAGGGCGGGTTCGGTGAGTCACGCTCCGGAAAAACCGCATGTTGATCCCGGCGGCGCCCCGCCTGATTCGTCCGGGCCTGCATCCGCCGCCGCTGATGCCGCGCCCGATGCGGCGGGCATGGAGCGGATCCTGCGGCGTGAGACCCACTCGTCGCGTGCCGTCGCGTCGATCATAGCGGCCGTCACGGTTGCGGGCATCTGCGCCTATGCGCTCCTGGAAGCTGCCGTGCGCGCCGTCGGGCAACCGCCATGGATCATCGCGCCGCAGGCTGCCGCGGAACAGATCATCGCCCTCCCCGCAGGATTTCCGCCGCTCCTGCTCGGCCTTCTCGGCGCCGTTCTCGCTATGGCAGGTCTGGTGTTCCTGCTCCACGCGGTCCTCCCCGGACGGCGGGCGCGGCACGTGTTGCGGACGCAACACCCCGCCGCCGTCGTCGTCGACGACGAAGTGATTGCCGCCGCCTTGGCCCGCCAGGCGCGTCTGGCCGCCAACGTGACCCAGGAACAGGTCATGGTGGTCGTCTCCCGGCGCGAGGTGCTCGTGAGTATCCGGCCGACCTCCGGCGTTCCGCTGAAAGCCGAGGCCGTCTTGGCTGCCGTGCGCCAGGAGCTCCAGGAGATGGGACTTGAACCGATGCCGGAGGTCCGCCTCACCGTGGCAACGTCAGGGGTGGTCGGGGCATGAACAACACCCCCAGGCTTTTGAACCGGATTCTGATCGGCATCCTCGGCCTCAAGCTGCTCGCCATCGGCGTCCTCCTGATGCTGTTGGCGGCCGTGCCCGCCGTCGGAACCTGGTGGCGGTCCTGGGCCGGCGGCGCCTGGAGCATGTGGCGCGATCTCTTCGAGCGGACCCGGTTCCCGGGCCGTCAGGAGAGCTGGCTGTGGCTGGTCATCACCCTGCTGCTCGCCGTTGTCATCGGCGCCATGGTGGCATGGGCCGCCCAGCAGGGCAAAGGCCGCGGCGACTTGCTGGTGTACGAACAGGATCCGGGCGAGGTGCCTGGCGATATCCGGATCGGCCGGGGCGTCGCGGAACAAGCACTCCGTGGAGCGCTCGCCGACCGCCCGGACCTGGCCGGCGCCACGGTCGCCACATATGAAATCAGGGGCACCCCGGCGCTGAAGGTCCGGGTCCAGCCGCGCCAGGGCGTCGCCCCGCACATCCTGGCCGCCGAGGTTTCCGCCCTGGTGGAGGCGCTGGATGCCGTCGTCGGACAACGCACGCCCGTCCTGATCCACATCGCCTCGGGGGCGCGCTCCCGGTTCCGGCGGGCCGAACGCGTCCGCTGACGGTCCGGCATCGAGATTTCGATCACATTCGGATAACTTCGCCACATAGTTTTAAGGCTGAGCTGCCGGTAGGACGGGGCCGAGCCGGCCCGTACTCACAGGGCCTCTCATCACATTTGTGTAAACGCTTGCATTTTTCGCGCAGTTTTCGTTACTGTGAGTGGCACCACATCATCGATTTGCCATATGGCACCGGTACTCAACGAGGAGCCCCCTGTATGAAAACCCCTAAGTTTCTCCTGCCAGTCGCCACTGCCGGCGTCCTGGCCTTGACCCTTTCCGCCTGCGGCGGCGGTGACTCCTCCGGCGGTGGCGCCGCCGGCGGCGACGCTGCGCAGGGCCTGGAAGGCCGCGGCCCCATCACGTACGTACAGGGCAAGGACAACAGCAACGTTGTGCGTCCGCTGATTGAAAAGTGGAATGCCGAACACCCGAACGAGACGGTGACATTCAAGGAACAGACCGACAACGCCGACCAGCAGCACGATGACCTGGTCCAGAACTTCCAGGCCAAGAACGAAAACTACGACGTGGTCAGCGTTGACGTGGTGTGGACCGCAGAGTTCGCTGCCAAGGGCTGGCTGCAGCCGCTCAAGGACAAGATGTCACTGGACACCTCGGCAATGCTGAAGCCGACGGTCGACGCCGCAGAATACAAGGGCACCCTGTATGCCGTACCGGTTTCCTCGGACGGCGGCATGCTGTACTACCGCAAGGATCTGGTCCCCACTCCGCCGAAGACGTGGGACGAGATGATGGGCATGTGCTCCATCGCGGAGGAGAACAACATGGCCTGCTTCGCGGGCCAGTACGCAAAATACGAAGGCCTGACGGTCAACGCCTCCGAGGCCATCAACTCCGCGGGCGGTTCGGTGCTGGATGCTGACGGCAAGCCGAACCTGACCACTCCGGAAGCGAAGGCAGGCCTGGAGAACCTGGCCAAGGCCTACGCGGAAGGCAACATCCCGAAGGAGGCCGTGACCTTCCAGGAAGAGCAGGGCCGCCAGGCGTTCCAGGACGGCAAGCTCCTCTTCCACCGCAACTGGCCGTACGTGTACAACCTGGCCACTACCGAAGGTTCCTCGATCTTCAAGGACGCCAAGGACAAGTTGGGCCTGGCGGCACTGCCGGGCAAGGACGGCCCCGGTGCCTCGACGCTGGGCGGCCACAGTGCCGCAATCAGCGTCTACTCCAAGAACAAGGCCACGGCCTTGGACTTCGTGAAATTCCTGACCACGGACGAGTCGCAGAAGTTCTTTGCGACCCAGGGATCCCTCGCCCCGGTGATCGGTGCCCTGTATGAGGACCAGGAGCTCGTCGCGGCGCTGCCGTACCTGCCGGTGCTGAAGACCTCGATCGAGAACGCCGTGCCGCGTCCGGTGACTCCGTTCTACCCTGCCGTGACCAAGGCCATCCAGGACAACGCATACCCGGCCATCAAGGGTGAGAAGTCCGTAGAGGCAGCGCTGGAGGACATGCAGAAGTCGATCCAGTCCGCCGTGGCAGGACAGTAACAAATCATGTCAACCGAAGTAGGCCCGACGCCGGTCAAGCCGGCGTCGGGCGGGACCCCGGTCCACCACTCGCCCAAGGGCGTGGGGGAGGACAATAAAATTCTCAGCCAGGGCAAGTGGGCTTCCTGGCTGTTGGCTCCGACGCTCATAGCGCTAGCCGTGGTGATTGTGTACCCGATCATCAGCGCCATCGTGATGTCCTTCCAGAGGGACGCTGGCCTGGACCCGGAAACCGGGCTGTTTGTGGCCGGCGGGCCGGCCGGAATCCAGAACTACGTGAACTGGATTGCGCAGCAATGCTCGGCCCCGTCCGGCGGCACGTTCGCCTGCCCGGCCGGCACCCTGGGCTCGCAGTTCTGGTCTGCAACGACCACGACGTTCTTCTTCACGATCGTGACCGTAACTTTTGAAACAGTCCTCGGCTTCTGGATGGCCTTGATCATGGCCCGCACATTCAAGGGCCGCAGCCTGGTCCGGGCCGCCGTGCTCGTGCCGTGGGCCATTCCCACGGCCGTGACGGCAAAGCTTTGGCTGTTCATCTTCGCGTTTGATGGCATCGCCAACAAGATGTTCAACACCACGATCCTGTGGACGGGCAGCGAGTGGCCGGCCAAGTGGGCGGTCATCATCGCTGACACCTGGAAGACCACTCCGTTCATGGCCCTGCTGATCCTCGCCGGATTGCAGATGATCCCGGCCGAGGTCTACGAGGCCGCCAAGGTTGACGGGGCCTCCACCTGGCAGCGGTTCCGCATGATCACCCTGCCGCTGGTCAAGCCCGCGCTGATGGTCGCGATCCTGTTCCGCACCCTGGATGCGCTACGTATGTTCGACCTGCCCTACATCCTCACCGGCGGTGCCAACAACACCACCACGCTCTCGATCCTGGTGATCAACCAGATCAGACAAGGCTTCAACGCGGCCGCGGCGCTATCGACCATCACGTTCATCATCATCTTCCTGGTCGCGTTCATCTTCGTCCGCTTCCTGGGCGCGAACGTCGTGGAACAAAGCGGCAGCACCGGTAAGGGGAAGAAATGAGCACCGCAACAGCCGCCTCCGCCCTGCGGATGAAACAGGACAAGGGCCGCAAGGCCGCCCAGAACAGGGAAAAATGGGGCCAGGGCCGCACCTACATCAGTGCCGCTGTCATCCTCATCTGGTGCCTGGCACCGGCATACTGGATGGTCGTCACCGCATTCCGCGACGTCGGATTCACCTACGACACTTCGCTGCTGCCGACCCATGTGACGCTGGATAACTTCAACACTGCGTTCGATACTTCCTTCGGGAATCACTTCGGCCAGGCCCTGCTGAACAGCGTGATCATCGGCGTCGCGGTCACCGCCATATCGCTGCTGATCGGCATCTTCGCCGCATACGCCTTGGCCCGGCTGAACTTCCGGGGCAAGTACCTCGTGCTCGGCTTCATCCTGGGCGCATCGATGTTCCCCGGTGTCGCCCTGATCACCCCGCTGTTCCAGCTCTTCACCAACATCGGCTGGATCGGCACGTATCAGGCACTGATCATCCCGAACATCTCGTTCGTGCTGCCGCTGACGGTTTACACCATGACCTCCTTCTTCCGGGAAATGCCCTGGGAACTGGAGGAATCGGCCCGGGTCGACGGCTGCACGCAGGGACAGGCGTTCCGCAAAGTCATCATGCCCCTCGCGGCACCGGCGATCTTCACCACCGCGATTCTGGCCTTCATCTCCTCCTGGAATGAATTCCTCATCGCAAGCCAGCTCTCCAACGATGCCACTCAACCCGTGACCGTCGCGATTGCCAGCTTCGCCGGCGCCCAGCCGAACCAGATCCCGTACACGGCCATTATGGCCGCGGGAACGATCGTGACCATCCCCTTGGTCATCCTCGTGCTGGTCTTCCAACGCAAGATCGTCGCCGGCCTGACCGCCGGTGCCGTGAAGTAAGCGGAGCCCTGACATGTCAGGAACAGGCATGCCGAGCGGACCTCGCCCGGGGCATCCCGCCCCGGGCGAGGTCCCGCGCGGCCGCCGCCGCGAACGCTCCGGGGAGGACTTCGATATCATTATCGGTTTCCTGGGATTTTGGGGCGTTGTGCTGGTCGTGGTCACCGTCTGGATGGAAGTCACCGGTCAACCGGCGCTCTTCTGGGCGCTCGGGCTGCTGGCCGTTGTGCTGGCCCTCTACGGAATGATCCGGCTCCGCCGCAGACTTCCGCAGCGGACAGCGACCCGGCGCAGCCGGGGATGATGACCGCCGGCCGGCATCAGCAGCAGAACAGCACCAAAGGTAAAGCGTGACAAAGACATCAGACAGGGCGCAGCGCGGCGGCCACCACGGAGTCAGCATCGACGACGTCGCCGCTGCGGCCGGGGTCTCAACCGCCACGGTCTCCCGCGCCGTCCGGGGGTTGCCCAGGGTCTCCGCCGCCACGCGGGACAAGATCCTGGCCGTCGCGGCGGAGCTCGGCTATGTTGCCTCGTCTTCAGCGTCGGGGCTGGCCACCGGGCGAACCCGGACCGTCGGAGTCCTGGCCCCGTTCGTCAGCCGCTGGTTTTTCGCCCAGGCCATCGAAGGAGCGGACCGCGAACTCCATGCCCGCCAGTACGGCCTCTCGCTTTTCAATTTAGGCGGCCATGGCAGCAACCGGGAACGGCTCTTCAGCAAGACCATGGTCTACAAACAGATCGATGCCCTCGTGGTGCTCTGTATGGCGCTGTCCCCCGAGGAACTTGATCATCTCCAGAAGATCGACATTCCGTTGGTGGTCGTCGGCGGGCACGTCGAGGATTGCTCGTACATCGGGATCGACGACTACGCCGCGGCGGCGGATGCGGTCCGCCACCTGATCGGGATCGGCCACCGGGAGATCGCCCTGCTGCACGGCGACGATGAAACCGACCTGAACTTTGACGTTCCCCGCATCCGGATCAGGGCCTTCCACGAAATCATGGCGGCGGAAGGGCTCCCCATCAGGCCGGAGTGGGATGAGTCCGGCGACTTCACGCTGGAGAGCGGGCAACGGGCCTTTCAACGGCTCTGGAGCAAACCCGGACCGAAGCCCACGGCAATTTTTTGCGCATCTGACGAAATGGCCATGGGCGTGATCTTTGAGGCCAAACGGGCAGGCATCCGGGTTCCGGAAGACCTGTCCGTCATTGGCATCGACGATCACGAATTCTCCGCTGCGATGGGACTCACCACCGTCGGGCAGCGTCCCGACGAGCAGGCGGAGCTCGCCGCCAAGATGCTCCTCGACGAACTGGCCGGAGTGCCCGGCTCTGTCCGGTCAGCAGTGGCGCCGCACCGGCTCATCGTCAGGAGCACGACGGCGCCGCCCCGCGCCACCGCGTCCGGCGACGCCGACCAGCCAGCAGGCTAGGTCCGCGGGAACCGCTCAGGACGCGCGGGCCAGCTGTCGGATCGGGATCCAGCGGGAGGCGAGCCGCCGATACGCTGCCGCAGCCCCGGTCATGTCGCCCTCGGCCAGGCATTCGATGCCCAGCCTGACATCGAGGGGGGAATCGTCCGGAAAGACCTTATCCGCCACCGCGCCGTAGTCGAGTTCGACAACCGACTCCGGGTGGAAGAGCTCGAGCCACTCCGTGAGCTGGGTCAGGTCCTCGAGCATGTCCAGGTCAGGCGCGGCAGCGGTCAAATGCGCTACAGCAAAACGCACGCGCGTCAAGGCCTCGCTGGTGGCCACCCGCATGCGGACGGTGACGATGTGGCCTTCGGCTTCGATGACCTCCGTCGGATCCGACTCCATAAAGAGGCAAAACCAGCTGAACGGTATGCCCCAGGTCGATGCGCGCGTATGGACACGACTTACGCCGTGATGGGCACGCGCCTCGTCGATGCGTTCCTGGTGCCTGTCCCGCTGCTCATCCGGGATCAGGAGCTGGGCGAGGGGCCCGTGGATGCCTTCCATCAGGGCGTTGGCGGCCAGACCGGCCCGCAGGACCAGCTGGCTGGGGCAATACAGGAACTCTTCGGGCGCCTTGGAATCGTCCGCTGCCGCGGCGCCGGCAGTCCCGTCAGCGGCAGTCCCGTCAGCTGCAGGCCTATCACCTGCACTCCCATCGCCGGAGACCGGCGCGCCCTTGCCCGCGGGCTGCACCGGCACCATCCGGACCAGATCGGTCCGCCCGGTGGGAAAAGGGTCACCGCCCGGCCGTGTGATGCGGCCGAGCGAGGCAAGCAGTTCGGCGTTCTCCACGGCTGCCCGTGACACGGTGCCGGCCGCAGCCAAACGCAGGGATTCCTGCTCATCTGCCGGGAACGCAGCCAGGGGTTCGTAGATCCTGAGCGCGGAGGAGAACGGCAGGCCTGCCTGTCCCCGGTACAGGTTCCCGGTCATAGGATCACGAGGCCTTCAAAATTCGCGCCCATCAGCCGGCCAGTTCGACGATGACGGGGGCGTGGTCCGAGGCGCCCTTGCCCTTGCGCTCTTCCCGGTCAATCATGGCTCCGGTGACGCGGGATGCCAGGGCGGGGGAGGCCAGGACGAAGTCGATGCGCATCCCCTCTTTCTTCGGAAAGCGCAGCTGGGTGTAGTCCCAGTAGGTGTAGACGCCCGGGCCCGGAGTGTGCGGGCGGACAACATCGCGGAAGCCGGCGTCCTCGAAAGCCCGGAATGCGGCCCGTTCGGGTTCGCTGACGTGGGTCAGGCCCTCGGCGCGGAAGTAGTCGATGTCCCAGACGTCCTCGTCCAGCGGGGCGATGTTCCAATCGCCCATCAAAGCGATCTGGGCCTCCGGGTCCGTGGTGATCCAGCTCTGTGCGTGGGTCTTCAGCGTGTCCAGCCAGCTCAGCTTGTATGGCATGTGCTCATCGTTGAGGGCGCGGCCGTTGGGAACGTAGAGGCTCCAGACCCGGACACCGCCGCACGTGGCGCCGATTGCACGGGCCTCCTGCACCGGGTCCTTGCCGTTCTTGCCGAACACCGGCTGGTCAAGGAACGTCCGTTCGACGTCGTCGAGCCCCACCCGGGACGCGATAGCAACACCGTTCCACTGGCTCAGGCCAAAGTGCGCCACCTCGTAGCCGTTGTTTTCGAACAGCTCCCACGGGAAGTTCTCGTCCTTGCACTTCGTCTCCTGAATCGCCAGGACGTCACAGTCGGAGCGTTGCAGCCACGCCTCCACACGGTCGGCACGGGCACGGAGCGAGTTCACATTCCAGGTAGCAATCTTCACAACCCCTAACTTACCGAACTTGGCCGGCGGGCGACGCTGTAGTTCAGCCCGGACCCTCTGGAATTTAGTAGGAAGTCCGAGTAGATTCGGCTGTGAAGGTGGCATGGCTCACAAGCGGCCATCATGAGGACTGGCAGGCCCGCCATGAACAGGGCAACCACAGGTACGAAGGAGCATCCGAGAAATGGTTCGCGAGCTATCCCATTACATTGACGGGCAACGGGTGGACGGAACCTCCGGCCGGTTCAGCGACGTGTTTGATCCGTGCACGGGAAAGGTGCAGGCCCGGCTTCCGCTGGCCAGCCCCGAAGAAGTCCGCAACGCGATCGCCAGTGCAGAGAAGGGCCAACTGGAATGGGCGGCCATGAACCCTCAGCGCCGCGGCCGGATCCTGCTGAAATTCGTGGACTTGGTCAACGAACACATGGACGAGCTCGCCACGCTGCTGTCCTCTGAACACGGCAAGACCTTCCCCGACGCCAAGGGCGACATCCAGCGCGGCATTGAGGTCGTGGAGTTCGCCGCCGGCGCCCCGCACCTGCTCAAAGGCGAGTTCTCCGACAGCGCCGGGGCCGGCATAGACGTCCATTCGCTGCGCCAACCCCTCGGAGTCGTCGCCGGCATCACGCCGTTCAACTTTCCCGCCATGATCCCGCTCTGGAAGTCCGGTCCCGCCCTGGCCGCCGGGAACTCCTTCATCCTCAAGCCGTCTGAGCGGGATCCATCCGTGCCGCTGCGCCTGGCCGAGCTCTTCACCGAGGCGGGCGTTCCCGCCGGGGTGTTCAACGTCGTCAACGGGGACAAGGAGGCTGTCGACGCGCTGCTCGAAGACCCCCGGGTGCAGGCCGTCGGCTTCGTCGGATCCACGCCGATCGCGCAGTACATCTACGCCACCGCGGCCGCGCACGGCAAGCGCGCCCAGTGCTTCGGCGGCGCCAAGAACCACATGGTGATCATGCCGGACGCGGACCTGGACATGGCCGCGGATGCCCTCATCGGCGCCGGTTTCGGCTCCGCCGGCGAACGCTGCATGGCGATCTCGGTGGCCGTTCCGGTCGGCAAAGCCACCGGCGACGCACTCGTTTCAAAGCTCACCGAACGCATCGCTGCCCTGAAGGTGGGCCCCAGCCTCGCAGCGGACTCGGACTTCGGCCCCGTCGTGACGGCCGCGGCCAAGGAACGGATTGAAGGCTACATCGCCGCCGGCGTCGACGCCGGAGCTACCCTGCTCGCCGACGGCCGGGGCCTGGCAGTTGAGGGCTACGACGGCGGCTTCTGGGTGGGCCCGACCCTCTTCGACAACGTCACCGAGGACATGTCGATCTACAAGGAAGAGATTTTCGGCCCCGTCCTGAGCGTGCTCCGGGCCGAGGACTACGACGAGGCCCTCCGGCTGTGCAGCGAACACGAGTTCGGCAACGGCGTGGCCATCTTCACCCGCGACGGCGACGCCGCCCGGGACTTCGCCAGCCGGGTCCAGGTGGGCATGGTCGGCATCAACGTCCCCATCCCGGTTCCGATCGCCTACTACACCTTCGGCGGCTGGAAGGCTTCAGGGTTCGGCGACCTCAACCAGCACGGCGCCGACGCGTTCCGGTTCTACACGAAGACCAAGACCGTCACCACCCGCTGGCCCTCCGGCGTTCGCCAGGGCGCCAGCTTCGTGATGCCGGCAGGCAGCTGATGGCGGCGCACGGCACGGCCACGGCCGGTCCGGGGCCGGAGGTTCCGACCGACGACGTCCTGTTCGAGCGGCGCGGACGCCTCGGCGTCGTCACACTCAACCGGCCCAAGGCCGTCAACGCCCTCACCGCCGGGATGGCCTCGGCCATGCTGGAACAGCTCACGCGCTGGGCGGACGACGACGCCGTGCAGGCCGTGCTGGTCCGGGGCGCCGGCGACCGCGGGCTCTGCGCCGGCGGGGACATCGTCGCGATCTACCGGGACATGCTCGCCGGTGGCGACGCCACCGCCGACTTCTGGGCCGACGAGTACCGGCTGAACGCGCTGATTGACGCCTACCCCAAGCCGTACGTGGCACTCATGGACGGGCTGGTCCTCGGCGGCGGCGTGGGAATCTCCGCGCACGGCTCCGTTCGGATCGTCACGGAACGGACCCGGACGGGCATGCCGGAAACCACCATCGGCTTTGTGCCCGACGTCGGCGGCACCCTGCTGCTCTCGCGCTCGCCGGGGGAGTCGGGGACCCACGCCGCCCTCACCGGAGCGCACCTGTCCGGCGCCGACGCGCTCTTCCTGGGGCTTGCCGACCGCTTCGTGCCGTCCGACCGCCTCGCCGAACTGGCGGTTGCGCTCGAGACCGAACCCGTGGAATCCGCCGTCGGGCGCTTCACCGAGCCGGCACCGGCGTCCACGCTCGAGCAGCAGCGGGTATGGATCGACGAATGCTATGCGGCCGACGACGCCGAGGAGATCGTGCGGCGGCTCCGCGCCTTCGACGGCGCCTCTGACCGCGGCGCCGACCAGGATGCGGCGGCGGCCGCGGCAACAATCGAAGCCAAGTCCCCGACCGCCGTCAAGGTCACGCTGGCCTCGCTCCGCCGGGTCCGGGGGAGGAGCCTGGCCGAAGCCCTGGCGCAGGAATACCGGGTGGGGTTGCGGTGCCTCGCCGGCCCGGACTTCCGCGAGGGCATCCGGGCCCAGGTGGTGGATAAAGACCGGACGCCGCGCTGGCAGCCCGCAGCGCTCGCGGACGTCACGGACGACGACGTCGAAGCGTACTTTGCGCCGCTTGGCGGCCGGGAATTGAATCTTTCTTCAAAGGAGAAGAACCATGTCTGAAACCACGCCGGATAGTGGCACCATTGCGTTCCTGGGCCTGGGCCACATGGGCGGGCCGATGGCCGTCAACCTCGTCAACGCCGGTTACACGGTGGTCGGGTTCGACGTTGTGCCGGCGGCGCTGGACGCCGCCCGGGCGCACGGGATAAAAACGACGGCGACTGCCGCCGACGCCGTGGCAGGCGCCGCCGTCGTTCTGACGATGTTTCCGAGCGGGCGGCACGTGCTGGACGCATACCAGGGGACCGGCGGTCAGCCGGGCCTCCTGCAGGCCGCCGCACCGGACACCATGTTTCTGGATTGCTCGACGATCAACGTGGACGAGGCCCGCGAGGCCGCAGAGCTGGCCGTCGCCGCCGGTCACCGTTCAGTGGATGCGCCCGTCTCCGGCGGCGTCGTGGGCGCCGAGGCCGGAACCTTGACGTTTATGGTCGGCGCCCTGCCGGAGGACTTCGAGACGGTCAGGCCGCTGCTGGAGGTGATGGGCAAACGGGTGGTCCATTGCGGGGAACACGGCGCCGGCCAGGCTGCCAAGATCTGCAACAACCTGATCCTTGGCGTCTCCATGATCGCGGTCAGCGAAGCCTTCGTGCTCGGCGAGAAGCTGGGGCTGACCCACCAGGCGCTGTTCGACGTCGCCTCGGCCGCCTCCGGGCAGTGCTGGGCCCTGACCACGAACTGCCCCGTGCCCGGGCCGGTTCCCACCAGTCCGGCCAACCGGGACTACCAGCCCGGCTTCGCCGGAGCGTTGATGGCGAAGGACCTCAAGCTGGCGCTCAACGCGCTCGAAAGCACCGGCGTCGCGGCCCGGCTGGGGCCGTTGGCCTCGGAAATTTACGATACCTTTGCCGCTGAAGGCGGGGCCGGCCGGGACTTCTCCGGCATCATCACCGACATCCGGGACAAGTCGGCGCAGTAGCGGCCTGCGCACCGATGCAGAACACACGATTTCAGAACAGACGAATCAGCTAGGGGACACGCATGACGGAAGAGTTCGAAAACATTCTGGTGGAGCGCCGCGGCCGCGTAGGCCTCGTCACGCTCAACCGGCCCAAAGCCCTGAACGCGCTGAACAAAGCCACCCTGGATGAACTGGTGGCGGCCGTAACGGCCATGGATTCGGATCCGGAGGTCGGGGCGGTGGTGCTGACCGGCTCGGCCAAAGCCTTCGCGGCCGGTGCGGACATCAAGGAAATGCAGTCCCAGGACTATATGCAGATGTATGCCTCCGACTGGTTCCGGGGCTGGGAGGACTTCACCCGGTTGCGCATCCCCATCGTCGCGGCGGTATCAGGGTTCGCCCTGGGCGGCGGTTGCGAGCTGGCCATGATGTGCGACTTCATCATTGCCGGGGACAACGCCAAATTCGGCCAGCCGGAAATCAACCTCGGCGTCCTCCCCGGAATGGGCGGCTCGCAGCGGCTGACCCGCGCCGTGGGCAAGGCCAAAGCCATGGACATGATCCTGACCGGGCGCTTCATGGATGCCGAGGAGGCCGAGCGCTCCGGTTTGGTCTCCCGGGTGGTGCCGGCCGCGGACGTCGTGGACGAGGCGCTTAAGGCTGCCGAAGTGATCGCGGCCAAATCAAAGCCGGCCACGATGGTCGCCAAGGAAGCCGTCAACGCAGCCTTCGAAACTGGCCTCGCCCAGGGAGTGGTGTTTGAACGGCGGCTGTTCCATTCGCTCTTCGCCACGGCGGACCAGAAAGAAGGCATGGCGGCTTTCACCGAAAAGCGCCAGCCGGAGTTCACACACCGCTAGGCTGCGGTGCGGTGCCGCCCTGGCCTCTGCGTGACATAGGCTTTCGGTATGGGACTAATAATCACACTACTGATCATCTGGCTTGTTCTCTCGATCCTTGGCTTCGTCGTCAAGGGTCTGATCTGGCTGGCCATCATCGGCCTGGTGCTGTTCGTGGCTACGGCTGCCTGGGGCTGGGTGAAGCGGAAGGCCAAGGCCTGACGCTCGACGTGTTTCCATCCGGCGGCAGCCGGTCCCGCCCGGGACCGGCTGCCGCTTTCGTAGGCGGGCGTGACCCGGATCAGCCTACGAAGTCGCCGGCGTCGCGGCGGAAGCTGCCCAGAATCCTGATCAGCTCCTCGACGTCCTGGTCCGCGAAGCCGGACTGGCCGAACACCTCTGCGTTCAGGACCGCCGTCGCGCGCTTGGCGAGGGTGCGGCCCTCGGCCGTGAGCTCAATCAGCGTGGTCCGCCCGTCGGTTGGATGCGGTGAACGGATGACGAGGCCGGCCGCCTGCAGCCGGTCCACGGCGTTGGTCACCGAGGTCGGATGGACCTGCAGCAGGGCGCTCGCTTTGTTCATGGGCAGCGAACCACTGCGGGCGAAACTCAGCAACGCCAGCATTTCGTATCGGGCAAAGGTCAGCCCGAAGGGCTTGAGGGCGGTTTCGATCCGGGCCAGCAGGATCTGCTGGGTCCGCATGATCGCGGTGATGGCGGCCATCGGGGCGGCGACGTCGGCCCAGCCGTGCCGCTCCCAGTTCCGCCGGGCATCGCCGATCGGGTCCCGCGGCAGGGGAGTTCCCATGGTCATCCCTGCGCCTTGAGCCCCGGGAAGTCGGCTTCGGAGTACTCAACGCCGAGGCCTGCCGGGACGGGCCCGCCGCCGTGGCGGGCCTCTTCGCTGTGCCGCAGTTCCACCCGCCGGATCTTGCCGGAGATGGTCTTGGGCAGTTCGGCGAATTCCAGCCGGCGGATCCGTTTGAACGGGGCCAGATGGTCGCGGCAGTGCCGCAGGATGTCCTCGGCCAGTTCCGGTCCGGGGGTGTAGCCGGCGGCCAGGACCACGAACGCTTTGGGAACCGAGAGCTTGATCGGGTCGGGGGAGGGGACGACGGCGGCCTCGGCGACTGCAGGGTGCTCGATCAGCACGCTTTCCAGCTCGAACGGGGAGAGCCGGTAGTCCGAGGACTTAAAGACGTCATCGCCGCGGCCGACGTAGGTGATGATGCCCCGCCCGTCCCGGCTCGCCATGTCGCCGGTGTGATAGTAGCCGCCGCGGAACGCCTCCGCCGTCTTGTCCGGGTCCCCGTAGTAGGCCTTCATCAGGCCGGCCGGGCGGGGGTCGAGCCGAAGGCAGAGTTCGCCGTCGTCGGCTTCTTCCCCTGTGGCGGGGTCAAGCAGGACAACGTTGTAGCCCGGCAGCGGTTTCCCCATGGCGCCGATCTTGATCGGTTGGCCCGGGGTGTTGGCGATCTGGACTGTGGATTCGGTTTGCCCGAATCCGTCGCGGATGGTCTGTCCCCAGGCGCGGTGGACCTGGTCTATCACCTCGGCGTTGAGTGGTTCGCCCGCGGACACGACCTTGGTGGGCGGGTTCTTGAGCATGGCGAGGTCGGCCTGGATGAGCATCCGCCAGACGGTCGGCGGGGCGCAGAAGCTCGTTACCGCTTCGCGGTCCATCTGTGCCATCAATGCCGTCGCGTCGAAGCGGTCGTAGTTATAGATGAAGACGCAGGCTTCGGCGATCCATGGCGTGAAGACATTGGACCAGGCGTGCTTGGCCCAGCCCGGGGAAGCCACATTGAGGTGCACGTCGCCGGGTTCCAGGCCGATCCAGAACATCGTGGACAGGTGCCCCACGGGGTACGACGTATGAGTGTGTTCCACGAGTTTGGACTTGGACGTGGTGCCCGAGGTGAAGTACAGCAACAGCGTGTCGTCGGCACGCGTGGGCGCGTCGGGGCTGAAGTCCGCCGGGGCGCCGGCTGCGTCCCGGTAGCGCAGGGCGGCGGGGCGGGCGGCACCGTTGTCATCAGTGCCGGCGTCACCGCCGTCGTCGATCGCGATGAGCGTGTAGTCGCCCGGAACGTCGGCGAACTTGGCAATGTTGGCGGATCCGACGGCGACCCAGCCGGCGCCTCCGCGCTCCAACCGGTCCGCGAGGTCGGCCGGACCCATCAGGGTGGTGGTGGGGATCAGCACGATGCCCAGTTTGATGCCGGCAAGCATCAGTTCCCACAGTTCCACCTGGTTGCCGAGCATGATGATCATCCGGTCCCCGCGTTTGACTCCTTGGCCGCGCAGCCAGTTGGCCACCTGGGCGGAACGGGCCGAAAGGTCGGCGAAAGTGCACCGTGTCGCTGAACCGTCCTGCTCCACGATCACCAGGGCAGGGTTGTTGGCCCTGGCGGGGTCGGCCGCGATCTGGTCGAACCAGTCCAGGGCGAAGTTGAATTCCTCGAAGCGGGGCCACTGGAACTCCTCGCGGGCCAGGTCATAGTCCTCGCGCAGGGCGAGCAGCCGGTCCCGTGCTGCTCGGAATTCATCAGTGACGGTCATTGTGCGCCCTTTCGTCGTCGCCGCGATCCTAGTGATCCCCATCACCCTGCAATATACTAGGACATCCAAGCGTTTGGTAGAACCGATGCGACCAGGAAACGGTCCACGACGAAGGGAAACGTGCCCGTGCAGCCACTAGGACGTGACGGCAGTAAACCGGCCCCGCCTTTTCCGGACGCCGATCTTATGTATATCGTGGACCTCCTTCCGCCGGACGAGGCGACCCGGTACCAGGAAATCCGGGACTTCCTGCAGTCGCGGATCCGGGCCGCTTCGATCGATTACTGGAACCGCGAGGAGTTCCCCTTCGGGCTGCTGGCCGAACTCGGCAAGTACGGGCTCGGCGGTCTGCAGACCGACGGCACCTCCGCGCTGTTCAAGGGCCTGATGTACGCCGAGGTCGCCCGCGCCGACGTGTCGCTCTCGGCGCTGGTGGGCATCCACAACGAGTTGATTGTCGGCATGATCGATCAGCTGGGCTCGGAGGCCCAGAAATCCCGCTGGCTGCCCGGGCTGACCTCGTTCACGCAGCTGGGCGCGTTTGCGTTGACGGAACCGGACCATGGCTCGGACATCGCCGGCGGACTGGCCACCACGGCACGGCTGGAGGACGGCGAATGGGTCATCCGCGGCGCCAAGCGCTGGATCGGCGCCGGCACCATTGCGGACTTCGCCCTCGTGTGGGCGCGCGACGCCGCGGACCAGCAGATCAAGGGCTTCATCGTCGAAACAGACCGGCCCGGCTACACCGCCACCAAGATCGCGAACAAGATCGGTCTGCGGATCATGCAGAACGCGGATATCGTGCTCGACGACGTCCGCATCCCGGAAGCGAACCTGCTGCCCGGGGCGCAGACCTTTGCGGCAGCCAATGACCTGCTGCGCGATTCCCGGGCCTGGGTGGGCTGGCAGGGTGCCGGCATCCAGCTGGCTGCATTCGACGTCGCCCGGGCCTACGCCCTGGAGCGGAGGCAGTTCGGCAGGGAACTGGCAGGATTTCAGCTGGTCCAGCAGCAGCTGGCCGAAATGCTCGGAAATGCCACCGCCTCGCTGGCCCTTATGGTCCAGCTGGCCAGGGTCCAGTCGGACGGCAAACTGGACATGGTCCAGGCCGCGATGGCCAAGTCGACCACCACCCGGCTGGCTCGCGCCTCGGTGGCGATGGGACGGTCCCTGCTGGGCGGCAACGGCATCAGCAGCGACTACGAGATGGGCAAGCTCTTCGGCGACGCCGAGATCCTCTACACCTACGAAGGCAGCTACGAGATCAACTCGCTCATCGTGGCCCGGGCCGTTACGGGGAAGTCGGCCTTCGTCTAGGCAGAAAAAGGCGGTGCCGGCCTGGACTGAACCAGGCCGGCACCGCGGCTTTGTTCGGACCCGCCGGGGCTAGTCGATCGGCGTGACGTACGCGCCGGAAATCCCGCCATCCACCAGGAAAGTGGACGCGGTGATGAACGAGGCGTCGTCGCTGGCAAGGAACGCCACGGCCGCGGCCAGTTCCTCCGGCTCGGCGAAGCGGCCCAGCGGGACGTGGATCAGCCGGCGGGCGGCCTTCTCCGGGTCCTTCGCGAAGAGTTCCTTCAGCAGCGGGGTGTTGACCGGTCCCGGGCACAGGGCGTTGATCCGGATGCCCTGCCGGGCGAACTCGACGCCGAGTTCCCGGCTCATTGAGAGCACGCCGCCCTTGGAGGCGCTGTAGGAAATCTGCGAGGTCGCAGCGCCCATCACGGCGACGAAGGAGGCCGTGTTGATGATGGAGCCCTTGCCCTGTTCCTGCATGTATGGGATCGCGTACTTGCAGCAGTAGTACACCGAGGTCAGGTTTACTTCCTGGACCTTGCGCCAGGCATCAATGCCGGTGTCCAGGATGGACCCGTCGCTGGCGGGGGAGATCCCGGCGTTGTTGAAGGCGATGTCAACGCTGCCGTAGGTTTCCTTGGTCTGGGCGTAGAGGTTCCGGACGTCTTCTTCGCTCGTGACGTCGACCTTGACGAACAGGCCGCCGACCTCGGTTGCGGCGGCGAGGCCCGCTGTGGGCTCAATGTCGGCGATGACAACGTTGGCACCTTCCGCCGCCATCCGGCGGGCGGTGGCCAGGCCGATGCCGCTGGCGCCGCCGGTGATGACTGCGCTGCGGCCGGCGAGGCGGTTGGATACGACTGACTGCATGGGGAACTCCTTAGTGCGTGGGTGGAAAGCCGGGGGAAGGGGGGATTGCGAGGGGGCGTGCTTAGGTCAGGGACGGGGTGGAAATGAAGACGTTCTTGGTTTCGGTAAAGGAGTCAAGGGCGTCGGGACCGAGTTCGCGGCCCAGGCCGGACTGCTTGAACCCGCCGAACGGGGTGGAGTACCTGACGGAGGAGTGCGAGTTCACGGACAGGTTTCCGGATTCAACCCCGCGCGCCACGCGCAGGGCACGGTCCACGCTGGAGGTCCAAATGGAGCCGGAGAGGCCGTAGTCGGTGTTGTTCGCGATCCGGATGGCGTCCGCCTCGTCGGTGAACGGCACGACGGTCACCACCGGACCGAAAATTTCTTCGGTGAACGACGCCGAGTCCAGTCCAGGGGTCAGAACCGTCGGCGGGAACCAGAACCCGGCCCCGGTCGGGGCCTGGCCCTGGAAGGCAATCGGAGCGTTGTCCGGCACAAAACCGGCCACCGTCCGGCGCTGCTGGGCGGAGATCAGCGGCCCCATGGCGGTTGCCTCATCGGCGGGATCGCCAACGGTGAGGGCCATGACCGCAGGCTCCAGGAGCTCCATGAACCGGTCGTAGACGTTGCGCTGGACCAGGATGCGCGAGCGGGCGCAGCAGTCCTGGCCGGCGTTGTCGAACGCTCCGCCGGGGGCGGCGGCTGCGGCCATTTCCAGGTCGGCGTCGTCGAAGACAATGTTGGCGCTCTTGCCGCCGAGCTCGAGGGTGACCCGCTTGACCTGGTCGGCGCAGCCGGCCATGATCTTCTTGCCGACGCCGGTGGAGCCGGTGAAGACCACCTTGCGGACGGCGGGGTGGGTCACGAACCGCTCGCCCACCACAGAACCCTTGCCCGGAATCACCTGGAAGACACCGTCCGGGATGCCGGCCTCCCGTGCCAGTTCGGCGAGCCGCAGCGCCGTCAGCGGGGTCATCTCGGCGGGTTTGAGGACCACGGTGTTGCCCGCGGCCAACGCCGGGGCGAAGCCCCAGGCCGCGATCGGCATGGGGAAGTTCCAGGGCACGATGATCCCCACAACGCCGAGGGGTTCGTGGAAGGTGATGTTCACGCCGCCGGCGACCGGGATCTGCTTGCCGAAGTGCCGTTCCGGCGCGGCCGAGTAGTAGTTGAGCACGTCGCGGACGTTGCCGGCCTCCCAGCGGGCGTTGCCGATCGTGTGGCCCGCGTTGCGGACTTCAAGCCTGGCCAGGTTCTCGAGGTCGGCATCCACCGCCGCGGCGAAGCGGCGCAGCAGCAGGGAGCGGTCAGCCGGTGCTACGGCGCGCCAGGACTCATACGCTGCGGCCGCGCGGGCGATGGCGTCGTCGACCTCGGACAGGCCGGCCAGCGCCACCGTTTCGAGGATTTCCTCGGTGGCGGGGTTGATGACGTCGAAGGTTGTTGCGGTCATAGCGAGGACATCTCTTTTCGGTTGGCGCGGTAGCTGCCCGCGGCCTGGACAAAGCCGCTGAACAGCCGCAGGTCTTCCGGGTTCTGCTCCGGATGGAATTGCACGCCCAGGACCCAGCCCCGGGCATCGGCTGCCTCCAGGGCCTGGATGGTCCCATCGGGCGACGCGGCAGTGACGCGCAGGCCGGCGGGGACGGCGTCCACGGCCTGGTGGTGGTAGCACGGGGCCGCCGCCGTGTCCCCGAGCAGCGATTGGATCAGGCTGCCCGGCGTCGTGGTGAACGCCGCGGTGCCGAAGACCCCGGGGGCCGGCTGGTAGTTGGCCGTCGGATTGATATCCGGAAGATGCTGGGTCAGGGTGCCGTTGAGGGCCACGTTGAGGATTTGCGCGCCGCGGCAGATGGCAAACAACGGCAGTCCGCGCTCCAGTGCCGCCCGCGTCAGGATCGTGTCGTGCTCATCGCGCAGCGGCTGGGTAAACGGTCCGTGGGTGCGCCGCGGCGCCGTAGCGGATCGGATCAACATCCGGCCCGCCGACGACGATCAGTCCGTCCACCAGGTCCAGGACCGTCTCGTCCGTGCCCAGCGGCGGCAGCAGGAGCGGTGTGCCGCCGGCCGCCACCACCGCCTCGACGTAGGTGCCGGGGACGATGGCGGCCTTGGCGTTCCAGACACCCCAGGCGGCGTCCTGGTAGTAGCTGGTCAGGGCGATCCGGGGCCGGTAGACCTCAGAGACGTTCGAAGCCACGGACACGCTCCCAGTCGGTGACGGCGCTGTCGAACGCCTTCAGTTCGATTCCGGCGGCGTGGACGTAGTGGTCCACTACGGCGTCGCCGAAGGCTTTCCGGGCGATGCTGCTCTCGGCCAGCAGGTCGCGGGCGTCGCGCAGGGTCGTCGGCAGCCGGTCTGCGTCGGAGGCGTAGGCGCTGCCCTGCATGGCAGGGCCCAGCGGCAGCCGGTTTTCCAGTCCGTGGATTACGGCGGCAATCAGCGCCGCTGCGGCCAGGTACGGGTTCAGGTCCCCGCCGCCGACCCGCATTTCGGTGCGCAGGCCGCGGCCGTGACCCACCACGCGGAGGGCGCAGCTGCGGTTGTCCATGCCCCAGGCAATCGCGGTGGGGGCGAAGCTGCCTTCGACGAACCGCTTGTAGGAGTTGACGTTCGGCGCCAGGAAGTAGGTGAGCTCCTTCAGCGCATCCAGCTGGCCCGCCATGAACTGCTCCATGACCGGGCTGAAGCCGTGCTCGCCGTCGCCGGGGAAGACGGGGTTGCCGTCGAGGTCGGTCAGGCTGAAGTGGATATGGCAGGAGTTGCCTTCGCGCTGGTCGTACTTGGCCATGAAGCTGACGCTCTTGCCGTGCTGGTCCGCGATTTCCTTCGCGCCGTTCTTGTAGAAGGCGTGCTTGTCGCAGGCTTTGAGTGCCTCGTCAAAGCGGAAGGTGATCTCCTGCTGGCCCAGGTTGCATTCGCCCTTGGAGGATTCGACCACGAGGCCGGCCGCTTCCATGTTGGTTCGGATCGACCGGATGACCGGCTCCAGCCGGGCCGTCGCCAGCAGCGAGTAATCCACGTTGTACTGCGTGGAGGCATCGAGTCCGTGGTAGTTCTTCTGCCACGCCTCACGGTAAGAGTCATCGAACAGCAGGAATTCGAGCTCCGTGCCCATGTGGGCGCGGTAGCCGAGCTTCTCGAGCCGTTCAATCTGGGCGCGCAGGATCTGCCGCGGCGACGCGACCACCGGCGACTTGTCCGCCCACATGATGTCGCAGAGGACCATGGCCACGCCCGGCTGCCACGGGACCCGGCGCAGGGTGGAGACGTCCGGCAGCATCATCATGTCGCCGTAGCCGGTTTCCCACGAGGACATGGCGTAGCCCTCGACCGTGTTCATCTCGACGTCGACGGCGAGGAGGTAGTTGCAGCCTTCCGCGCCGTGGTCCAGCACGTCCTCGAGGAAGGAACGGGCGCCGCAGCGCTTGCCCTGCAGCCGGCCGAGGGAGTCGGTGATCGCCACGATGACGGTGTCGATGGCTCCGGAGGCGACGTCGGCCCGGAGTTCATCGAGGGTGAGCTGTGCGTTCATGCCGTGGGGGGTGGATGCTTCAGTCATGGTTGCTCCGCAACGTTGTTCTTTACCAGGGGTGATGGGGTTGTGGTTCAGGGCGGCCTACTTCAGTTCGGCCTCGGCCATGGCCAGCTTCGCGAATTCCTCGTCCGGGGATCCTGTGACGATGCGGTGGCGGCTGTAGAGCCAGTAGTAGGCGATGGCCGCAGCAAAGATGCCCGCTGTGATCGAGGCGGCGAAGACATCCACCACGAACGTGGCCACAACGGCGACGGCGGACAGCACAAGGGCCACGGAGGTGGTGGCGATCCCGCCCGGTGTCCGGTAGCCGCGCTCGAGTTCCGGTTCCTTGATCCTCAGTACGATGTGGGAGAGGTTCAGCAGGACGTAGGAGACGGTGGCGCCGAAGACGGCAATGTTGATCAGGAGGGCGCCGTCCTGGGTGATGGCTGCCAGGAGGAAACCGATGGTGCCGGGGACGATGAGCGCCCAGTAGGGGGTCCGGCGCGAACCCGTGAGGGAGAGCCACTTGGGCAGGTAACCGGCCCGGGAGAGGGCGAAGAGCTGGCGGGAGTAGGCGTAGATGATGGAGAAGAAGCTGGCTACGAGTCCGGCAAGGCCGGCGTAGTTGATGAAATCGGCGAGCAGGGTGTTGCCGCCGTAGGCAAGCCGGATGGCCTCCGGCAGGGGGTTGTCCGAGGTGCTCATGGCCTGGGATCCGGCGGCTCCCGGGACCAGGACCAGCATCAGGGCGCCGAAGACGACGAGGATGACGACGGCGACGATGATGCCCTTGGGCATGTCCTTCTTGGGATCCGCGGATTCCTCAGCGGCCAGCGGGACGCCCTCGACGGCCAGGAAGAACCAGATGCCGTAGACAAGCGCGGCGAGGACGCCGCTGATACCCATGGGCAGGAACGCGCTGGAGCCCGCGGACCCGTCAGGGACGATGTCGAAGAGCTTGGCCGGATCGAACTTGGGCAGGAGACCTACGACGGCGGCGCCGAGGGCTACGACGGCGACGGCGGTGATCGCAAACATGATTTTCAGCGCCTCGCCGACGCCGCGGAGGTGGATGCCGATGAAGATCACATAGGTGACCAGGTACACCGGCCAGGAATTGGTCAGCCCGAACAGGCCCAGTGCCTCGATATAGCCGCCGATGAAAGTGGCGATGGCGGCCGGCGCGACAGCGTACTCAATCAGCACGGCAATGCCGGTCGCGAAGCCGCCCAACGGGCCCAGGGCCCGGCGGGCGAAAGCGTAGCCGGCACCCGCCGTCGGGAGCGAGGAGGAGAGTTCGGCGAGGCCGAACACCATGCACGTGTACATGATGCCCATGAGAACGAAAGCGATCAGCAGGCCGCCCCAGCCGCCTTCGGCAAGGCCGAGGTTCCAGCCGGCAAAGTCACCGGAAATGACGTAAGCGACCCCCAGCCCTGCGAGGAGGACCCAACCCGCCGCGCCGCGCTGCAACGTGCGGTGCTTCAGGTACTCGGCGTCTAGGCCGCTGCGCGGGTCGGATGCACCGGCGCCGTGATCTGCTGATTTCATGCGTTTCCCTTTGGTGAGAGGAGTGTCGCCCGAAATTCCAAAGGACTGTTATTAGTCCAAGGGCTGTCCCCAGTGTGGTGGTGTGGGTCACATTCGTCAAGGTTTCCCGGGAAAATCAGCCGGATCTTCGGAAGGCATGCGGATTATTGGTCTGGTGGCTACACTTTTAGTGATCTCCAATGTGGTCTTGGTGGCATCAATGGGATCGCGAGCGTTGGGAGCTGGCCATGACCGATTTCTTATTGCAGCAGCCGTATTCGATGTTGCGGCCGGTGCGCGGCGGCAACGCCTTCGAGGAGACCATCGAGCATATTCTGCAGACCATCAAGCTAGGGATCTTCGCGCCGGCGGACAAGCTGCCGCCCGAGCGGGAGTTGGCGGAACGCCTCGGAGTATCCCGAGCGACCCTGCGCGAGGCGCTGGGGGAACTGCAGGCCGCGGGTTACCTGGAAGTCAAGCGCGGGCGCTACGGCGGAACGTATGTTTCAGAGACCAGGGCGCGGGAGCAACCCATCGGGGCGCTGCGCCTGGATCCCGCTGATGTTCATGACGTGCTGGTCTTCCGTGGCGTGATCGAACCGGCGGCCAGCGCATTGGCGGCCGGCTCAGATTTGTCGGCTGCGGCCCGGGGGCACCTGCGCAGCTGTCTGGCGGATGTGTCGGGTGCCAGTGAGGATAACTACCGTCCGCGCGATGCCCGTTTCCACATCGCAATCGCCGAGCTGACCGGTTCGCCGAGCCTCGTCGGAGCCGTGGCGGAAACCAGGTCCAGGCTCAATGACCTGCTCGATAGAATCCCTTTCCTGGTGACCAACCTGGAGCATTCCAATGAGCAGCACGCGGAGATGGCGGACGCCATTCTTCGCGGCGATGCAGCCGCGGCGGAGCAGGCCACGATTGAGCACCTGGAAGGCACCGCGGCCCTGTTGCGCGGTTTCCTCTCCTGACGGGCCGTCCGGCCGGACTTTCAGGCGCGGTTTTCAGGCCCGGTTTTCAGGCGCGGCGGCTCCGGCGCGCGGTGTCGTCGCCGGAACCCTGAAGGTCATCCGCGGCGTCCTGATCATCGACCGCGCCGTACCGGTGGCTGCGGTTCCGGCCGGCGTCCTTGGCCGCATAGAGTGCCCGGTCTGCGCAGCCCAGGAGGGTGCGCAGCCCGGCCTCACGGAGTTCACAGACCCCGGCGGAAATCGTGACGGTGCCAACCTCGCCGAAAGGCATTGTGGCGATAGCGGCGCGGGCGCGTTCGGCGGCATTAAGCGCCTCAGCGCTGGAGCTTCCGGGCAGCAGCCAGACAAATTCCTCGCCGCCGACGCGGGCGACGATTTCGTTCTGGCGGGCCACCTGGCGCAACCGGGCAGCGACCTCCACGATGACGGCGTCGCCGGCGGGGTGGCCGAAGGAGTCGTTGACTTTCTTGAAGTGGTCGATATCCAGGACGACGGCACTCAGCTTCGTGCCCTGGGTGCGCGCCAGCGCGGTTTCACGGCCCAGACGTTCCTCCAGTGCACGCCGGTTCGGCAGGCCGCTCAGCGCGTCGGTGCTGGCCTGCCGCTCCAGGCTCGCGCGGGCCTCGGCATTTCCGATCGCGATTTCGACGAGCTCGGCGAACTGCGCGAGCCGGTCCAGCATCGCCGGGGTGAGTCCCGTCGGCGACTTCGAGGTCAGTGCCACAACGCCCCACAGGGAGCCGTTCACCCGGATCGGCGCGGCAGCCGAGGACCGGAAGCCGCCGGCAAGCATCTGCGCGGAGGCCGTGCCGCCATCGGGACAGTAGGAGACGAGGGCGGGCTGGCCTGTGACCGCGACCCGGACGGTCGCGGAGGAGTCGGTCGGGGCGAAGATGTGTTTGCGGCTCAGGGTCGGCGGGAGACGGGGCGCCATCGCGACGATTTCCGCCGACGTCGGGCCGGTCAGGCGCGTGACCGCCGCCGAATCGACGTCGAAAAGCGAGCGGACAATGGAAGCGACCTGGCCCGCAATGTCCGTTGGAGCCTCGCTGCGGGCCACGGCGGTGGCGATTTCATGCAGGGCCGCCCAGGTCTTTTCCTGCTGCTTGCGCTCGGTCACGTCCACAGCAACCACCATGCCGGCGGCGTCGTCGTCGGAGAAGACCGGACGCGCGGTCAGTCCGTAGGTGCGGTCGCCGATCGTCCGTTTCCAGGACACTTCCTTGCCGGCGAGGGCGGCGCGGTACCGCGGCTCCAGTTCGTCGGCGAGCCAGGGCTCCAGGGCCTCATGGAGCAGCCGGCCTTCCATGGCCTCGGGAGAGTACCCGAAGGCTTCCAGCTCCTGCCCTTCGGCGATCAAATAGCGCAGGTCGGAGTCGAACAGGAGGACGAAGACGCCGGGAATGCTCCGTGCCAGCGTCCGGTACCGGTCCATGTCCCGCTGCTGCCGCCGTTCGGCCAGTACCCGGTCCGTGATGTCAGTGATCAGGACGAAGAATCCGCGGACCTCGCCCTCGACGGTGTCCGGCGTGTAGGACATCTGGGTGTAGTGCGTCCTGCCGGCCCTGTCCGCCAGTTCCCGGTCGAAGTGTTGGGGTTCCCCGGCCAGCACTTTTGCCACATAGGGCTGGTTGGCCGCCAGGATCTCCGCGCTGACCAGATCGCGCATGTGGACGCCGTGGAGGTCTTCGGCCGTGACGCCGAACCAGTCGCAGTAGGATTCGTTGGCGAAACGGTTGCGGAGCTCTTTATCCCAGTAGGCCACCATGGCAGGAATCCCGCTCATGATGGCCCGCAACTGGAGCGGTATTTCCGGCTGGTTGGCCGGGCCTGCGTTCTCCCTGGCGGGATACTCGCGAGTAGTCATCGCATAAGTATCCATGCCCCGGCAGGTCAGCAGGAAAACCACGCGCCGGGAACGGCCTAATGGAACGCGGATATACCCGTGAGGCGTTGGCCCAGGATGAGCGTGTGAACCTCATCCGTGCCCTCGTAGGTACGCACGGATTCGAGGTTGTTCGCGTGCCGCAACGGCGGGTAGTCCAACGTGATGCCGTTGCCGCCCAGGATGGTGCGGGCCTCGCGGCAGATCGCAATCGCTTCGCGGACATTGTTGAGTTTGCCCACGGAGATCTGCACCGGATCCAGTTCGCCGGCGTCCTTCAGCCGCCCGGTATGCAGGGCCAGCAGGAGGCCCTTCTGGATTTCCAGCATCATGTTGACCAGCTTCTCCTGAGTCAGCTGGTAGCCGGCCAACGGCTTGCCGAACTGCAGGCGATCCTGGGCATAGGACAAGGCGGCCTCATACGAGTCCCGGGCGGCGCCCATTGCACCCCAGATGATGCCGTACCGGGCCTCGTTCAGGCAGGAGAACGGACCCCTCAGCCCGCGGGCCCCGGGGAGCAATGCCGTGCCCGGGAGCCGGACGTCGTCCAGGGTGATGTCGCACTGGATTGAGGCGCGCATCGAGAGCTTCGGACCAATCGGCGTTGCGGTGAAGCCGGGGGTGTTCGTCGGCACAATAAAGCCACGGATGCCATCGGCGGTGTTGGCCCAGATGATGGCGATCTGCGCGACCGAGGCCAGCCCGATCCAGCGCTTGGAGCCGTTGATCACCCAGCCGCCTGAGCCGTCCTGAGTCGCGAATGTGGCCATGCTGGACGGGTCCGAGCCGGCGGACGGCTCGGTCAGCCCGAAGCAGCCGATCTTTTCGCCCCGGGCCATGGCTGGCAGGTGCTCGGTCTTTTGTTTTTCCGACCCCCACTTGTGGATGGCCGTCATCGCCAGTGAGCCCTGCACGCTGACGAACGTGCGCAATCCGGAATCTCCCGCCTCCAGCTCCATGGCGGCGATGCCATAGTCCACCGAACTCCGGCCGGGGCAGCCGTAGCCGGACAGGTGCATGCCCAGGACGCCGAGCTTCCCGAGTTCGGGGACGAGCTCAAGGGGGAAGTGGGCATCCTCGTACCATGCGGCGATGTTCGGCCGGATGCGTGTGTTTACGAAGTCCCGGACCTCAGCGCGCAGCTGCAGTTCTCCGGAGGTCAGGAGGCTGTCCAAGTTCAGGACATCGTTCTGGGCCAGTGCGGGTTCGGCTACGGTCACGGGTGTTCTCCTGGTGTGGAAGGTGGTGGGCGCCGATGCGGCTGCGGGCTGGGGGCGGCCGACGGGCGATTAGGCACCACTGTGCCACTCCGATTGCATCCAATCCAATACCAAATGCGATGCCCACTGATACCGCCGTGGCATCACGCAGATGGCCGCTGAGGGTCTGGCAGGACTTCTTCCGAGAGCCGGAGGACCTCCCGAAGAGCCGGACTTGGATTGTCTTTCCGCCAGACGAGCCGCAATTCAATGGCGTCGGTCGGGTCGTCCAGGGGCAGGAAGACCACGCCGGGATGGCTGAAGTTCTCCGGGACGGAGGACACCGTTAGGGCCACGCCGATATCCGCAGCGACCAGGGCCAAGAGTGTTTGCGAATCCGGGGCGATCTGGACGATGTCCGCGGCAAAACCAGCCGTACCGGACAGCCGGCGAAGGTAATCGTGCAGGATGGCGCCCGGATGCTCCGGCAGCGCGACGAAGGGCTGATCCGCCAAGTCGGCCATCCGGAGCGATGCACGCGCGCCGAGCGGGTTATCCTCGTGCAGTGCGACCACGAGCCGTTCGATAGCCACCGTCCGGGAGGCAAGTTGGGCCGGGATGAAGTTCCACCGGCCCAGGCCTATCTCCATGGCCCCGCTCATGACCTTGTCCATGGCTGGCAGGGCGAAGTTGGAGCTTGAGAGCTCGAACTCGATGCCGGGGTGCGTCTCCCGGACGCGTTTGGCGAGTTTTCCCACCATCACGTGCGAGGACACCCCGGCGAACGCCACCCGCACTCGTCCGGCCTCGCCCCTGCCCACGGACGCGACGGCGAGCGCCGAGCGGCGGCATGCTTCCAGGATCTCCAGGGCCGGTGCCACCAGAGCCTCGCCCTGGGCTGTCAACTGGACGCTGCGGGTACTGCGCACAAACAGCGGAGCCTTGAGCTCGTGCTCCAACCGCTGGATTGACCGGCTTAGCGGCGGTTGAGCCATGTGGAGCCGAAGCGCGGCCCGGCCGAAGTGCAGTTCCTCGGCGACGGCCAGGAAGGCCCTGATCTGTTGTAGTTCCATGCCCGGTCAGTTCCGGCTCGGGTAAACGTCGGTGTTCATAGGCCCAAGATACCCAACAAGCCGCTGCCGGTATCCATGATCTGAGGGTATCAATGAGGCACCAAATGCGTATTGGACGCGAATCAATCGACTTGCAAGGGTGGGTGATGCAGACCACACACCGGAGGCATTACATGACACAACCGAGCAATGCATCGTCAGCCGGCGGGCGAAAGCGGCCGGCCCGGGGCGGAGACCGGCCCGGCGGAGACGCCCTGGGCCGCGCAGGCACGGGGCCCCTTGCCGGCGTCGTCATCGCGGATTTCAGCCGGGTGCTTGCGGGCCCGTACGCGACCATGCTCCTGGCCGATATGGGCGCCACCGTGATCAAAGTCGAAAGTCCCGACGGCGACGACACCCGCTCCTACATGCCCCCCGTCCGTGAAGGCGAGGCCACATTCTTCCTCGCCGTGAACCGCAACAAACATTCCATTGCCTTGGATCTGAAAGACCCCGACGATTTGGACGTGGCGCGTTCGCTCATCCGCTCCGCGGACGTCATGATCGAGAATTTCAAGCCAGGCAATATGACGCGACTGGGTTTGGACTACGGCGCCGCCGTCGAACTGAAGCCGGACATCATCTACGCTTCCATCACCGGATTTGGCACCGGCGCCGGTGCGCACATCCCGGGCTATGACCTACTTGTGCAGGCCGCCTCGGGGATGATGAGCCTGACCGGGGACCAGGAAACGCAGCCATACCGTGCCGGCATCGCACTCTTTGACGTCATTACCGGCCTGCACGCGGCCATAGGCATCCTCGGGGCCCTGCACCATAAGGACCAGACCGGAGAGGGCCAGTTGGTGGAGCTGAACCTCCTGACATCGGCCCTGTCCGGCATGGTGAATCAGTCCGCGGCCTATGTGACCGGCGGTGTGGTGCCTATGCGGATGGGTAACGAGCACCCCAGCATGTACCCGTACGCGCCGATGCAGACCGGCGACGGCATGATCATCATCGCGGCGGGCAACGATGCCCAATTCGTCCGGCTGTGCGGTGCCCTGGCGATTCCAGGGGTGGCGTGCAGCCCGAAGTTCGCCAAGACCCGGGAGCGCAATGCGCACCGTGACGAGCTGCGTGAGATCCTGCACGCCCGGCTGGCCACCCAATCCGCCGCCGCGTGGTTCAAGGAACTCTCTGCGGCAGGCTTACCGTGCGCGCCGATCCAGGACGTACGCGGCGGCGTTGAATTCGCCGAACAACTGGGACTGCAACCGGTGGTGTTGGCCGGCTCCGGCGCGAGAAAGATTCCAACGGTGAGGCACCCCGTCAAGTACTCCCGCACTCCGGTGGATTACGCCATTGCCCCGCCGGAACTCAACGCGAGCTCCGAACTAGTCCGCAACTGGCTCCTGCACCAGAGAACTTTGACCCATGCCTGAGGCGTTCCGGACCAGGATCTCCCCGCGGTGGTCAGACCAGGACCTCAATGGACACGTCAATCATGCCGCCGTTGTAACACTGCTGGAGGAATCGAGAATCCAGTGGCGGGCTGCGATGCCGGAAATCCGCCCCGCGGAAGCGACCCCCACCGTCGTGGCCGCCCTTGACCTGAACTACCGGCGGCCGATCCGCTACGGCGAAGACCTGGACGTTGAACTTGCTGTTAGCAGGGTCGGCACCAGCTCCTTCAGCCTCACGTTTACCGGTGCCCAGAACGGCGCCGTCGCCGTCGAAGGCCGGACAGTGCTCGTCGCGGTCTTGACGGAGACCGGCGAATCGCGGCCTCTGGCTGACCACGAGAGGAGCTGGCTGGCCCGGTTCCAACCTACGCCGGCAAGCACGGAACCCCGTGAACCGCAGATGACCGATTCCGCATCCCTGGAGCTGACACCATGACACCGACACCGGCCGAACAAAATACCGACTTTTACCTGATGGACGAGTTCCTTACCGCCGAGGACCGCGCCCTCCGGCTGAAGGTCCGCAGCTTCGTCGACAAGGATCTGCTGCCCGTTATCAACAGCTACTGGGAACGCGCAGAGTTTCCCTTCGAGTTGATGCCCAAACTCGCAGCCCTCGGCATCGTCGGCACCACCATCACCGGCTACGGCTGCCCCGGGCTGAGCCGGCTCGCCGCCGGGATCGTCGCAGCAGAAGTCTCCCGTGGCGACGGTTCCGTCAACACCTTCCTCGGCGTCCAGTCCGGCCTGGCCATGGGTACCATAAACATGCTCGGCAGCGAGGAACAAAAGCAGCGCTGGCTGCCCGCGATGGCGACGCTGGCGAAAATCGGCGCGTTCGCGCTGACCGAGCCGGAGCACGGCTCCGATTCGGTGGCGCTGGAGACGAGCGCCCGGCGGGACGGCGAGAGCTACATCATCAACGGGCGCAAGCGCTGGATCGGCAACGCCAGCATGGCCGACGTCGTCATCATCTTCGCCCGCGACGAAGAGGACTCTAAGGTCAAGGCTTTCGTAATGGAGCGCAACCAGGACGGCAGCTACCCGGATGGTTACTCCACCGAGGTCATCACCGGCAAGATCGGCAAACGGGCCATCCTCCAACCGGACATCACCCTCAACCACCTCAGGGTGCCGGCCGAAAACCGGCTCGCCGGCTGCAATTCGTTCAAGGACGTTACCCGGGTCCTGACGTCCACCCGCAGCGGCGCGTCCTGGGAATCCCTCGGCCACGCCATGGCAGCCTACGAGACCGCCGTGGACTACGCGAAGACCCGGCAGCAGTTCGGCCAACCCATCGGCAGTTTCCAGCTCGTGCAGAACAAACTGGCCAACATGCTCGCCGAACTGACGGCTATGCAACTGATCTGCTTCCGGCTGGCTGTCCTGGCCGAAAACGGCCGGATGACCGGGCCGATGGCCTCGCTCGCCAAGATGCACACGGCGCAAAAGGCCCGGTGGATCTGTTCCGAGGCCCGGGACATGCTCGGCGGCAACGGCGTGCTGTTGGAAAACCACGTAGCCCGGCACATGACCGACATGGAAGTCGTCTCCACCTACGAGGGCACGGACTCGATCCAGTCCCTGCTCGTCGGCCGTGAGATCACCGGCATCTCAGCGTTCAGCTAGGCCCAGGCGCGGTTCCAGAACCCCGGCAACATGCGGGTACGACAAGCTCCACGCAACTCGAAGGAAGACATCATGAACAATTTCACCAACCGGGTGGCCGCGGTCACCGGCGGAGCGCAGGGAATCGGCGCCGCCACTGCACTGAAGCTGGCAACCGCGGGTGCCACCGTCGTCGTTCTGGACCTCAATGAGGACGGCGCCAAGGGCGCCGCGCAGCGCATCTCCGACGACCCCCAGGTGCTCGCCGCCGGCGGCCGGGCAGTGGCCGCAGTCTGCGACGTCACGGATGAGGCCACCGTCGACCGGGTTTTCGCTGAAATCCACCGGGAATTCGGCCGGCTCGACATCCTCATCAACAACGCCGGCATCACCCGCGACAACCTGTTCTTCAAGATGGAACGGCCGGATTGGGACGCGGTCCTGACCACCAACCTCACCAGCGCCTACCTGTGCTCCCGGGCCGCCCAGCGCTACATGGTCCCGGCCAAATACGGAAAAATCGTCTCGCTCAGCAGCCGGAGCGCCCTCGGCAACCGCGGCCAGGCCAATTACGCCGCGGCCAAGGCTGGCATCCAGGGCCTGACGGCCACCCTCGCGATTGAACTGGGCCCGTTCAACATCACGGTCAACGCTGTCGCCCCCGGCTACATCGCCACCTCCATGACCGCGGCCACTGCAGAGCGCGTCGGCGCCAGCCCGGCCGACCACCAGGAGGCGGTGGCGGCCCGGACCCCGCTCGGCCGGGTGGGCCAGCCCGACGAAGTGGCCGCGGCCGTGGCGTTCCTCGCCAGTGACGAGGCCTCCTATGTCTCCGGGCAAACGCTGTACCTTAACGGCGGGGCGCGCTGATGGCCGAGGCATTCCTCGTAGGTGGCGTCCGCACACCGGTCGGCCGCTACGGCGGGGCGCTCGCCGGCGTCCGGCCCGATGACCTGGCCGCGCTGGTGCTCCGCGCCGCCGTCGAGCGCGCGGGCGTAGACCCGGCCACTGTCGACGAAGTCGTCCTCGGCTGCGTCAACCAGGCCGGGGAGGACAACCGGAACGTCGCCCGCATGGCGGTGCTGCTCGCCGGCCTGCCCGACGCCGTCCCCGCGGTCACCGTCAACCGGCTGTGCGCGTCCGGCCTCACCGCGATCAGCATGGCGGCGCAGTCGGTCCGCAACGGCGACGCCGAACTCGTGGTGGCAGGCGGCGTCGAATCCATGACCCGCGCGCCCTGGGTGCTGGCCAAGCCGGACAGGCCGTTCGCCAAGCCGGGGGAGCTCGCAGACACTTCGATTGGGGCACGGTTCGTCAATCCCCGGATGGACGCTGGCGCCCGGTTCTCGATGCCAGAAACCGCCGAAGAGGTGGCCGGCCGCGAAGGGATTTCCCGGGCCGACGCGGACGGCTTCGCGCTGCGCTCGCATGAACTGGCGCTGGCGGCAATCGACGCGGGCCGGTTCCGGGACGAAATCGTCCCGGTCGAGTTCGCGGGCTGGCGCGGTGACGCTACGATGGCGGACGCCGACGAGGGGCCGCGGCGCGGGTCGTCGGCCGAGGCGCTGGCCGGACTCCGGCCGATCGTGAAGCCCGGCGGTGTCGTCACGGCCGGCAACTCCAGTTCCCTCAATGACGGCGCCTCTGCCGTCATTGTGGCCAGCGGCGAGGCGGTGGCACGCTATGGCCTGACGCCGAGGGCCCGCATCGTTGCAAGCCAGGCAGCCGGCGTCGCCCCGGAGATCATGGGCATCGGCCCGGTCCCGGCCACCCGGAAGGCCCTGGCCAAGGCGGGCTGGAGCGTCGGCGACCTGGGTGCCGTCGAATTGAACGAGGCCTTCGCCACGCAGTCGCTGGCCTGCATGCGGTTGCTGGGACTGGACCAGGGGACCGTCAACCGCGACGGCGGCGCGATCGCCCTCGGGCATGCTTTAGGTTCCTCCGGATCCCGGATTGTCGTCACACTGCTGGGCCGAATGGAACGCGAGAACGCCGCCCGCGGCCTCGCCACGATGTGCGTGGGCCTGGGCCAAGGCGTCGCCATGCTGCTGGAGAGGGCTTAGATGAGGCTGTTCGAGGACATCTCCGAACTGGAAAACATGGCGGGCCGGGAAATTGGGGTAAGCGGCTGGCATACGCTGGAACAATCCCAGATCCAGGCCTTCGCCGACGCCACCCTGGACCAGCAGTGGATCCACACCGATCCGGACCGGGCCGCTGCGGGGCCGTTTGGCGCGACAGTTGCCCATGGCTACCTCAGTCTGTCGATGCTGCCGTACCTCGCCTCGCAGGTCTACCGGGTCCAGGGCGCCGCGATGATCATCAACTACGGCCTCAACAAGGTCCGGTTCCCGGCGCCGGCAAAGGTCAACTCCCGGATCCGGGACCGGCTGACGCTGGTGTCAGTGACCGGGACGGCCAACGGCCGGCAGCTGCAATTCCAGCACCGGATCGAACTGGAGGGCTCGGACAAACCGGCATGCATCGCCGAAACAGTGTCCCTGTTCCGGAGCTGAACAGTCTCCGCTGCAATCTTGCACCACCATCCGAACAAAGGCGTTTTGGCCGAGCCTGCTTGCGGGCTCCTCATTAGGAGACTCTCCGTGGTTACTGAAAACACACACCTGAAATACGCCGAGGCAGACCGGCCGGGCACGCTCCGTGATCCGGAGGTATCGCCCGCGGAACTGCGACGCACAGCCATCTCTTCCTGGCTTGGCTCCGCGCTGGAGTACATGGACTTCACGCTCTACACGCTGGCAGCGGCGCTGATCTTCGGCCCGCTGTTCTTCCCCAATGCCGACCCGGCCATGGCCCTGCTGGCCAGCTTCGCGGCCTACGGCTCCGGGTTCCTCGTCCGTCCTCTGGGCGGCATCTACTTCGGCTACCTGGGGGACAAGTATGGCCGGAAATCCGTCCTGGTGATCACCGTGGGCATGATGGGGCTCGCGACCCTCGGGATGGGCCTGCTGCCGACCTACGCCCAGATCGGCGTCGTCGCGCCCGTCCTGCTGGTGCTGCTAAGACTCATCCAGGGCTTCGGCGCGGGCGCCGAACTCTCCGGCGCGTCCCTGTTGCTGGTGGAATCGGCACCCAACGGCAAGCGCGGCTTCTACGGCGCCGTCGTCGCCCTGGGCACGGCCACCGGCGTGCTCCTGGCCAGCGGCCTGTGGCTGCTGCTGTCCCAGATGCCAAAGGCGGAGTTCCTGGCCTGGGGCTGGCGCATCCCGTTCCTGCTGAGCGTCGTGACCACCCTGGTCGCGTTGTACCTGCGCCGCAGCGTCAGCGAGTCGCCCGTCTTCGAGTCGGTCAAGGCGCGGCGTGCGGCGGCACGCGCCGAGGCCAGGCAGCAAAGCGTCTGGCGTGACGCGGCGGACGCCAAAAAGTCGTTCCTCGTGTCACTGGGCATCAAACTGGGCGAAAACGGCTCGGTCTACCTCGTCAAGGGTTTCCTCATCGGCTGGACCGTGTCGGTGGTGAAGATGGATGCCAACCTGGTCACAACCGGGGTGACTCTCGGATCCGTCCTTGGTATCGCCACCGTGCTGCTGACCGGCAAGCTCACCGACCGGTTCGGGCGGCGTAGGGTCTGGCTGTGGCTCTCCGGCTTCCAGTTCGCCTTCACGATCCCCGCACTGCTTCTGATTGAAACCCGGAACCCGGTGCTGGTGGCGCTCGTCTTCATCGTCTACGTCGGTGGCCCGCTCCCGAACATGTATGGCGTGGAGTCCACCTGGCTCGTCGAGATGTTCGGTTCCAAACGCCGGTTCTCGTTCATGACAACGGTCAAGGAGGTGGGCGCTGTGCTTTCCGGTGGACTCGGCCCGATCCTCGCCGCCGCCGTGGTGGCGGCAACGGGACCGGGATGGTTCCCGGTGGCAGCGATCCTGATGAGCTACGCCGCCATTGGCTGGGTCGCCGGGTTCTTCGCGCCGGAAACCCGCGGCCGGGACCTGAACTCGGAGGCCGACGCGTCCTGACGCCGGGCAGCACTTGGTTCCGTCAGCGGACCGGGTTCGGGGCGGCTCTCTCGGCACACACGTGGCGGATGGAGCCGTCCCGCCGCCGGCTAGATGGTGGCTACATCGATGAGGACTTTTCCGACGACGTTCTCTTCCACCGCGGCGTGGGCCGCGGCGGTGTTGCCCAGGGCAAAACGGTGCAGCGGCAGTCCGGCGGCTTCGCCCACCGGAAGTGCGCCGTCCGCCAGCGCGGCACTGATGTCCTCGGCGGCGGCATGGATGGCTTCCATGCCGACGGTATAGAGCAGGACGAACTGGTACCGGATATTGAGGCTGAAGTGCTTGCGCACGTCCAGGCTGACGTGGTCGCCGCCGTTGTTGGCGTAGACGGCGATGGAGCCGCGGTTGCGGATCACGGCGAGGTCCAGTTCAGCGTTCTGGGCCGGGGCCACCTCGACGATCAGGTCAACGCCGTCGGGCGCGATCCGGCGGATTTCCGCCGCCGCGTCGGAGTCCTTGTAATTGACGATGTGGTGGGCGCCGGCGGCGTGCACCAGGGACGCTTTTTCCGGGCCGCTGACCGTTGTGATCACTACGGCCCCCGCCCACCTGGCAAGCTGGATCGCCGCGTGGCCCACGGCGCCGGCCCCGCCTGCCACAAGGACCGCTTTGCCGGCCAGTGCGCCCGGGTGCAGGCGCCGCGGTCCGTCCTCGGCGACCGTCAGGGTGCGGTGCGCGGTCACGGCCGGAACGCCCAGGCTCGCGCCGAGATCGAACCCTGCCTTCTCCGGCAGCGGGAAGACCCGTTCGGCCGGCAGCACAGCGAATTCCTGGGCCGTGCCACTGTCGGCGCGCTGATAGGCGGCCAGCGCCAGCCAGACGCGGTCACCGGCCTGGAGGTGCTCAACGCCGGCGCCGACGGCGTCCACCACGCCCGCGCCGTCCTGGTTGGGGACGACGTCGTCGAACGGCAACGGTTGGCCCGGCTTGGCGCCGCGGCGTGATTTCCAGTCGGTGGGGTTGACGCCGGAAACCATGATTCGGACCCGGACCTCCCCGTGGCCTGGTTCGCGGGTCTCGCGCTCAACGAGTTCAAGGACGGACGGGTCTCCGGTGGTGCGGTACATGATTGCTTTCATACCTGAGGCTAACCGCCGGGCGGGCAGAAAATTCCGGCGGACGCCGAAAACGCCGGCGGGCGGGGAGCTCACGTCCCTGCCCGCCGGCGTTATGGCCGGGTCAGTTGAAGCGGGCTAGTTGAAGCTGGCGACGTAACTGGGCACGCCGACAGCGTCGGTCGAGACCGGGTCGCCGGTGTCATTGACGACGTGGTCCAGGGTTCCGGCGCCGAGGTTGACGGTGAGGAGGCCGCGGAGCTTCACGCCGGGAGTGACCGGGACCTCGAAGCCACGGGTGGCGTGGATCGTCGGGTCGACGTTGTTGTAGACGTAGCTGCCGCCGCCCCACAGGTCATGGGTCTTGACCGAGTCGGCGACCTTATAGCCGGCCCAGCCCAGGACGCCGTCGTGCTGCCAGGCGGCCTGGTTGGGCGCGTCGTAGGGCAGTTCGTTCTGGAAAAAGACCGTCTTGCCGTTCTCGCCCTTCCAGATGACGTTGTACTTCTGGTAGTGCTCCACGAAGAGCCCGGTAGCCGTGACATTGTCGCCGTTGATGATCACGCCGAAGTCCCCGGTGTTGAGGTCCCAGCCGACACCCTTGCCATGGTCAGCGCGCCAGGCCCAGATGTGGTCCAGGAGCACGTTGTCGCTGTTGACTTCCAGGCTGTTCGTAGCCTTGCCCACGTGGGGTCCGCCGATCCGGAAGAACACGTCGTGGAGGGTGGTGGGGTTGGCGGCGTCGCTGTGCTTGCCGGACTTGACCTTTTTGCTGTCTTTGCCGGCCTGTACGGCTTTGCCGATCCGCATCAGGACGGGGGAGTTGACCTCGCCGGCATCGATCGTCACAGCGGCGATGTCGACGCCGGCGACGTCGGCGACCGTCATCGGCACGGCGCCGTTGACGGCGGTGAGCGTCGCCATGCCGAGGCCGAGGACGACGGTGTTGGCGCGCTTGATTTCGATGCTTTCGGCGACGTTGTAGATCCCGGGCGTGAGGATCAGGTTTTTGCCGCGGGCCAGCTGGGAGTTGATGGTCTTGACCGAGTCGGAGGGTTTGGCAACGAAGAAGTCCGTGAGCGGGATGCTGCGTCCGGCAGTGGGGCCGTTCTCCCAGGTGGTGCCGACGGAGTTGGTCAGGACTGAGGGCACGAAGACGCTGTACTCTCCGGCGGCGTCCAGGGTCAGGTAGGGCTTTTCCTTGCTGACCGGGGTGGTGGCCAGCGTGGTGTACGGCGGTTCCGGGAAGGACTGCGCGGGGGCGCCCTTGACGCCGGAGAAGACCTGGTTCCAGACGCCGTTGGACCAGTCGCCGATGGTGCTGTTGCGGACCAGGTACTGCTGCTGGGAGCCGTTGACCACGGAACCGGTCTTGGAATCGGAGATGAACCCGCCACTCGCGTATTGCGGGCCCGCGGTGCAGTAGTCCATGAGGGACAGGGTTCCGCCGGTGACGTTGACCCGCCGCATCGGCGAGGCCTGGGAGGCGGCCCAGAAGTTCGCCGATCCGCGGCAGCCGTCGAGGCCGGTGACATTAATGGTCAGGTTGGAAAGGGAACGCCAGAAGTTATTCAGGGCGATGCAGTTCTCCGCCGTCAGGCACCGGTTGTAGACGTCAACGTGCCCGTTGATGGTGACATCGGTCGGTGATGCACCAAGGCCGGCCACCTCCGTGGAGTAGCCCACCTTGACGATGAGCGGCTGCTCGGCGGTGCCGTAGCTGCCGGGTTTGAACAGGAGCGAATAGCGGTTGGTTCCCATTTCGTCGTCGACCTGGGCAGTCCAGATGGCGTCAACCGTCGCCTGGATTTCCGCGACGGGCATGCTGGGGTCAAAAATGCGCACATTCGGGCCGAAGTCCGGTGCGGCTGCGGGCTTGGACTTCACGGGGAGGGGCCCGGCGGCATTGGCGATGCCGGCGCCGGCGCCGGTCATCCCCAACAACACTGCGACGGTCCCGGCGACGAGCCGGCGTCGGAAGTGCGGTTGCGGCCGGTGGAGCACCCGCAAGGCTTTGGGTAGGCGTTGGAGGTAGGGAAGCGGCATTGCTGGTCCTGCTCTCTGTGGGTGCGGACTCTTCGGGGTGCTGCGGCAGCCCCTTGCAGGCTGCCTCCTGGGCCTGGTGCCGCAGACGGACGGCGGCACCAGGCCCAGGAGGCAGGAGGGGTATGCCAGCGGATGGAGCATCGGATCGGGTAAGCGACAGGGGAACAGCACCCGATCGTTTTGCCGGCCTGGGCCAGCGGGCGTGGGAGCGCTCCCTCCCGGGGAGCCTAACACCGTGCCCGGACCCCGGCAAGGGCACGCCCCGGGGACCTGCCGGGCCTTCGCGAACCACTTGACGGCGGGTCCACATCGGCTCAGTCTTGATGCGGTGCACGGCAAGGCGCCGTCGCCGATTGAAAGGCAATCATGACAACGCTCAGCCGGCCGCCAGCGGAGCCCTCGGCAATCCGGCGACGGCGCCCCGACCGTCTCCGGGACTGGTTGCTCGTGGGGCTTCGGGACAGTAAGGGATCCCACCAAGGCCCGGGCGGTATGCCGACGTCCGCGGAGAAGACATATCCGTGGTGGCGGGTCATGTGCCTGACCAGGGTCGACTATTTTTCAACCCTGGGCTTACCAGCCCGCAATTGCAGCCCTTGCGGCCGGTGTCATCTCGCCGCTGGCCACTCTGGTCCTGGTTGCCGTTACCTTGTTGGGCGCGCTCCCGGTATACCGGAGGGTCGCCGGCGAAAGCCACCGCGGCGAGGGCTCGATTGCCATGCTGGAACGGCTGCTGCCGCGGTGGGGCGGGAAACTCTTCGTCCTGGTCCTGCTGGGCTTTGCGGCCACGGACTTCATGATCACGATGACGCTTTCCGCCGCCGACGCCACTGCACACCTGGTTGAAAACCCGATCGCACCGGGCTGGCTGCACGGCCAGAACGTCCTGGTGACGCTCGGCTTGCTGGCACTGCTGGGCGCTGTGTTCCTGCGGGGGTTCAAGGAAGCGATCGGTGTCGCGGTCGTTCTGGTGGTCACTTATCTGGGACTGAACGTGATCGTCGTATTGTCCTCGGTTGGCGAGATCCTGCACCGCCCGGTGGCGGTCGGGAACTGGTCGCAGGCAGTGACAACCTCGCACGGAAACCCGCTCATGGTGGTCGGTCTGGCGTTGCTGGTCTTTCCCAAGCTGGCCCTGGGCCTGTCCGGATTCGAGACCGGAGTCGCCGTGATGCCCCAGATCCGGGGGGGTGCCGACGACGTCGGCTCCCATCCGGCCGGCCGGATCCGCGGTGCCCGGCGTCTCCTGACCACGGCCGCAGCGATCATGAGCAGCTTTCTGATCGTCACGAGCTTCACGACGGTGGTGCTGATCCCGGAGCGGGAGTTCCAGCCCGGGGGCCAGGCCAACGGCCGGGCACTGGCCTATTTGGCGCACGAGTACCTGGGAGTCGGCTTCGGCACGGCTTATGACATCAGCACCATCGCCATCCTCTGGTTCGCGGGAGCCTCCGCGATGGCAGGACTGCTCAACCTCGTACCGCGTTACTTGCCGCGCTATGGCATGGCACCGCAGTGGGCGCGGGCGGTCCGTCCGCTCGTGTTGGTCTTTCTGCTGCTGGCCTTCCTCATCACCTGGTTCTTTGACGCCGACGTCGATGCCCAGGGCGGGGCGTATGCTACGGGCGTGCTGGTGCTGATGACGTCCGCCGCGGTGGCGGTAACCCTTTCAGCGCACCGGCTGGGCCAGCGCAAGCGCACGGCAGGCTACGGTGCGATCGCTGTGGTCTTCGTCTACACCACTGTGGCCAATGTCTTTGAACGCCCGGAGGGTATCCGGATTGCGTCGGTCTTCATCGTCGCGATCATCATAATTTCGTTGCTCTCCCGCATCCGCCGGTCCATGGAACTGCACGCCACCGGCGTGCATCTGGACCGGCAGGCACTGGATTTTATGCCCGAGGGCCCGGATGCGACCCTCGCCATCATCGCGCACGAGCCGCTGCACACCAGCGCCCAGGCTTATCGGGACAAACTGCAGTCCGCCCGGGAGGTGGGCCGACTCGCGTCGGATTACCGGGCATTGTTCCTGGAAGTGGTGGTGGATGATTTCTCGGACTTCGAGACCGAACTGGAAGTGCGCGGAGTTATCCGGCACGGCTACCACATCCTCGAGGTGCACGGCCCGGTCGTGCCAAACACGATTGCGTCGGTGCTGCTGCACATCCGGGACACCACCGGCCTCATGGCGCATATCTACTTTCGTTGGACGGAGGGAGCCCCGGTTGCCAACCTTCTGCGGTTCTTGGTCTTTGGTGAAGGTGAGATCGCACCGCTGACCCGGGAAGTGCTGCGGCACGCGGAACCGGACGTCACCAGACGCCCTTGGGTGCACGTCGGCTGAGCCTGCGCCGGACGAAAACAACCGCGGACACAAACGTCCCTCCGGAGGAGACCTCCGGAGGGACGATGTGGTCTTCGGGGATTAGGTCCCGGCCTGCTGGCCGGAGCTGCTTCCGTTGTACTTAGAGCGGGCGGATGTTCTCAGCCTGCGGGCCCTTCGGACCCTGGGTGACGTCGAACTCGACCTTCTGGTTCTCGTCGAGCGAGCGGTAGCCGCTGCTGGCGATTGCCGAGTAGTGGGCGAAAACGTCGGCCGACCCGTCATCCGGGGCAATGAAGCCAAAACCCTTTTCGGCGTTGAACCATTTAACTGTGCCTGTAGCCATGCCAATATCCTTCTGAAATGCTGCTGATCTCCGGCGGCCCAGGGGCCAACGGCTGCGGAGACATTCGTCCGCTGTCCCCAACGTACGGGGCGGAGGCCCCCGGTGCAAGGGGTGAAAGGGGTGGTTCGCGGACCGTGACGAACTTTGGTCCGGCTATTTCCGGATCAAATCCGCCGGCAGCGGGGGTGACTTCTCCGCGCCGACAACCCGAATTGTTCCGGCGGCCCCGTCCACGGCGACGGTCTGTCCGGTGTGCAGCCGTGTGGTGGCGTCAGGGACGCCGACGACGGCCGGGATCCCGTATTCCCGGGCCACCACCGCTCCGTGCGAGATGACTCCGCCCATCTCCATGACCAGGGCGCCGGCGGTCAAAAACAGGGGAGTCCAGCCCGGATCGGTGGAAGGGACCACCAGGATTTCGCCGGGTTCCAGTTGCGCGCCGACCGGTTCGACGATCACGCGCACTGTTCCGGTCGCGGTCCCTGCGGACGCCGGCGTGCCGGTCAGCGCACCGTCGGCGGCCGGGGCGGACGCCATCAACGCAGACTCGACGTCGGTTCCGTCCGAGAGCAGTAGCCGCGGGATCCGCCGGCGTTGGAGCTCCCGGTTGTAGATCTGGCGACGGTCCGTGACCACGCCGTGCAGGTCCGCGCCCCGAAGGCCGACCCTGGCCTCGTCAAAATCGAGGAAGAACACATCGGCCGCGTCGGTGATGCGGCCGGCGCGGGCCAGTTCGGCGCCGACGGCAAGAAGCTGCCGGCGCATTTCGGCGATGACCAGGACGAAATAGAATTTCGGCAGTTCGCGCAGCCCGGACAACTGGCGGGTCCGGCTCAGGCACAGGTGAACGAGTCGGGCCCGCAGCCGGCTCCGGCGGCGGGTGCGCGCCACCAGGCTCCGGACCCGGGCGTCCGCGTGCTCTTCGGCGCGTGCGAACTGCCGGTCCGGGGCCTGTTCCGGGTCCTGTACGTGCAGGTAGTTGGTGATCATGCCGAGGATGTGCTCCGGATCTTCCGACCATCGCGGGATGCCGGGATCGATCTCGGCCACGGCCCGGTGGCCGTATCGGGCCAGGAATTGCCGGAGGCCGGACTGCGCCGGCCGCGGGAGGCGGCCACCGAGATAACCGGCAGCCAGTGACGGGGGATCCTGCGTCAGGAAAACCGCCCGGGCCTCGGTGTCCGCACCGATGGCCTGGGCCAGTTGCCAAAGTTCCAGATCCATCTCGGTGGTCACGTTGTGCGGGAGCCCGCGCAACACCGCTTCGAGCTCCCGGGGCTCGGCGGTGCCGCGCAGGAGCCTGCGGGCCAGAGCCAGCATGAGGTAGCCGGCGGCCGGGCCGGGAATGCTGGCGAGGCTCACCCCGTCAAACGCCGGATCCAGGATGCGCCGGGCATGCTCCAGCCGCCGGGCCGGGGCAACCGGCTCCGGCAGGATCAGCTGCCGCTCGAGTTGCTCCCTGTAAGCGTGGGCCCGGCGGAGTTCCGCTTCGGGCCTCAACGCCGCGATAACCAGTGCCGGAACAAGCTTCAGGGCCAGGACCAGGCTGGCAGCAGCATTGGCGCCGGACGTGCCCCGCAACGTGGCCGTTGGCCGGGGTGTGCGGGGTCTGTGCTGGGAGACCGCGAACCTCGGATCCGCCAACAGGGCGGTCAGCGCGGCCGCGGACCGGCCGTCGGCCAGCGGAAGGACACGCAGCAGGTACCGGCGGCCCCGCCCGTTGCGGATGATCGGCGTCAGGTCCACGTACATGCGCAGCCCGGGATAGGCGTAGTCCCCTTTTCCCTTGCGGTCTGCTATCGCCTTGAGCACCGCGATGCCCATCGGGGTGATCGGCCGGGTCAGCCCCTGCAGCAAAGTACCGCACAGGTACACGCGGACTCCGTCCGGGGATCCGGGTTCTCCGGGTCCTGTCCCGGCAGGCAGCGGATACAGCGCGGTGATCGGCCGGGACTGGGTCACCCAGACCTTGCCGCTGCGATCAATGACCCACTCGACGTCCTGGGGTGCACCGAACAGCCGTTGGACCCGGTCGGCGAGGGCGGTGAGGTCACGGACCTGGGCGTCAGTCAGTCCGGGCCGCGGCCGGCGCAGATTCTGCTGCGCGGTGTGCTGCAGGATCCGGCGGGACGCTGTCTCCACGAGGAAGTGCTCCGGGGTCACACTGCCGGACACGACTGCCCGGCCCGGTCCCGCGCTCGCGTCGATCACCGTTGCGGTCCGTACGCCGGTGACCGGATTGGCGGTGAACAGCACTCCGGCCTGGGCCGCGGCCACGAAGTCCTGGACGACGACGGCGAGGGCAACTTTCCGGTGGCTGATGCAGTTCGCAGACCGGTAGTGCACCGCCCGTTCAGTCCAGAGCGAGGCCCAGCAGCGGCGGACGTACTGGACCACGGCGTCGCCGCCGGATACGTTGAGGTAGGAATCCTGCTGACCGGCGAAACTGGCGAAGGGCAGGTCCTCTGCGGTAGCGGACGACCTGACGGCCACTACGGTCGACGGGCCCATCGCGGCGTAGGCCGCGCGAAGGGCTGAATCAACCCGGGCCGGGATCGGCGCGGTCACGATCAGCTCCCGGGCCTGCCGCGCCAGCTCGCCCAGCGTCGGCCGTTCGCCGGTGGAATGGCCATCCGGTGAAGCTCCGCGGCCCATCATGTCCAGCTTCGCCGCCAGCGCTTCCAGTTCCGCCGGGGCCGCCATCCGGTACGCGGCAGTGGTCAGGCAGAAGCCGCGCGGCACCGGGAATCCTGCGGCGGTGAGCATTCCGAGGTTCAGCGCCTTGCCGCCGACGAGGGAGAGTGCCGCGGAGCCCACGGTTCTGAGCTCCACGACGAGGCCTTCCTGCGCCCTGGGATCTGCAGAGCCCATGTCCGCTCCTAGATGTCCTGCTCAACCGCGATGGCATACCTGCGATGCCCAGCTCAGCTGCCGTGCGCGCAGGCGTCTTCAGCGGAAGGGGCGCGGCGGATGCTGATGCGCCTCACGCTAGACCCGTGCCGCCGGGGGTGCAAGGGGCGCCGTGAGAGCACGGAACCGCCGCCGTCGGTCGTCCTGCTACGGGGTGAGCAAGACCTTGATGGCGCGTCGTTCGTCCATTGCCCGGTAGGCCTCCGGAGCCTCTTCCAAGGGCATTACGGCGTCGAACACCCGTCCCGGGTTAATGGTGCCGGCGAGGACATCGGCGAGCAGTTCCGGGATGTAGGTCCGGGCCGGAGCCATGCCGCCGGCGATCGAAATGTTCGTGTCGAAGAGGAAACGCAGCGGGGCCTCGGCGCCGCCGGTGGGGACACCGACAAAGCCCAGGGCGCCGCCCGGGCGGACGCTGTGCAGGGCCTGCTCCATTGACTCCTTGGTTCCGACACACTCCAGCACGGAGTCGGCCAGGACTCCGCCGAGCAGTTCGCGCACCTTCGCTACGCCCTCGTCGCCGCGTTCAGCCACGATGTCCGTGGCGCCGAACTCACGGGCAATCGCCTGCCGGTCTGCGTGCCGGGACATTGCGATGATGCGCTCCGCCCCAAGCCGCTTTGCCGCCAGCACACCGCACAGTCCGACGGCGCCGTCGCCCACCACAACCACCGTCCGGCCGGGACCGACCTTCGCCGAAAGCGCCGCGTGGTGGCCCGTGGCCATCACATCGGAGAGCGTAAGCAGATTGGCGCGCAGCGCATCGTCGGGGTCGGTGACGCCGGGTACCTTGACCAAGGTGGCTTCCGCCAACGGGACCCGGACCGCCTGGCCTTGGCCGCCGTCGACGCGCAGGCCGGCGTCGTCCTTGCCACCCCAGCCGGCCAGCCGGTCACAGGCAACGGTGACGCCGTCGAGGCACTGGGGGCAGTGCCCGCAACTGACAACAAACGGTGCGATCACGAAGTCGCCGACGGCGAGGGCGCTGACGTCCGCGCCGATGCTTTCGACGACGCCGATGAATTCGTGCCCGATTGCGGCCGGCTTGCGGGTCGATTTCACGCCGCGGTACGGCCACAGGTCCGAGCCGCAGACACAGGACGCAGTGACCTTCACAACGACGTCGCTGGGCAGCCGGACAGTGGGGTAGTCGCGGTCTTCGACCCGGATATCGCCGGGGCCGTGGATGATGGTGGCGCGCATGAGTGCTCCTCGATTCCTGGGTGGGCCAGGTCCGAGTCTAGACCCGCGTCCGGGTCCCGGTCATCAGCTAACGCATCCCCTCGCGGCGGATGGCGGTCGCGATCGCCGCGGCGCGGGTCTCCACTCCGAGTTTGGCGTAAATGTGGGCGAGATGCGTCTTGACGGTGGCCTCGGAAATGAACAGCCGCTGGCCGAGCTCCCGGTTGCTGAGGCCCTCGATCAGCAGGCTCAACAGCTCCGCCTCGCGCGGAGTCAGGATCTCATCCGGATTCCGCAACTGCTGGAACAACCGTGATGCCACCGGAGCGCTCATCACACTTCTGCCCTGGACGGCGCCCCGGACCGCAGCGAAGATCTCCTCCGGCGCGGCATCCTTGAGCAGATAGCCCATGGCGCCGGCATCCACGGCGCGGACGATGTCCGCATCCGAGTCATAGGTGGTGAACACCAGCACGGCCTGCCGGCTGTTTCGGCGGTGCAGCTGCCGGATGGCCTCGATGCCGTCCATCCCGGCGCCCATGGCAAGGTCCATCACCACCACGGCCGGGCTGAGCGTCTCCACCTGGACGAGGGCGTCCTCGCCGGAAGCCGCCTCGCCCACGACGTCAATATCGGGCTGGGTTCCCAGCAACGCCTTGAGCCCGCTGCGGACCACCAGATGGTCATCCACCAACAGCACGGTGATCTGGTTCATGGAGTCTCCGCGGTGGGCAGCTGCGCGGCCACGATCGTTCCCCCGCCGGGGCTGCTTTCCACCGAAAATACGCCGCCCAGACGTTCCACCCGCTGGCGCATGGCACGGAGTCCGTAGCCTCCGGCGTCCGACGGCGGTGCCAGCGACTGCGGATCGAAGCCGGCGCCGTCGTCGAACACATCCAGCGTGACGGAGCCCGGCAGGTAGCCCACCGTCACCGTGGCGTTGGACGCTGCCGCGTGCAGTTTGATGTTCGCGGCAGCGCTCTGCATGACACGCAGAAGGGCATGCCGGACATCTGTAGGGACGGGACGCGGATCGCCGGTGACCAGCAGGCGGACACCCGGGACGTACTGGACTGCCGCCATCCGCAGGGCTTCCGGCAGCGCAGCGCTATCCAGTCCCGGGGAGGCGAGTTCATGGACCAGGCTCCGGGTGTCCGCCAGATTCCGGCGCAGCATCCCGCTGGCCTTCAGAACGTCGTCGCGCGCGGCCGGGCTCGGCCATGACCTGTTCGCGGCTTCCAGCAGGAGGAGGCTGCTGGCCAGGCCCTGCGTCACGGTGTCGTGGATTTCCCGGGACACCCGCTCGCGTTCCTCGACGGTCCCGGCACGGCGCTCGCTGGCCGCCAGCCGTCCCTGGGCCAGCGAGACTTCCTCGTGCAGGCGCCGTTGCTCCGCAGCGTCCTGCTCAATGCGGTCGTAGATCAACGTCAGTATCAGGCCGACCGCCAACGGTCCCAGGAGCATGGCAATATCGTTGCCGCCGCTGAGCCGGAACAGCCCGACCGCCGTGGCCGCCGCCACGGCGCCGGCGGCCAGATACGCCTTCCGGCCGCTGAACGCCGTACGGCAAAGGAAAAACACGGCAAACGAGCACCACGCAAAGCTGGGTGCCGCGATCACGAGTGCCGCCCATAGCGCTACCAGCACCACCATCCGGACAGCTGACGGCCGGCCGTGCTGCGTCAGGACGGCGGTCACGGCGTAGAGGGAAAAAACTGCCGCGGCCAGGGCCAGCACCCACAGGTTGTCCGCGGCGCTGTGCCGCATGACGTACCGGACCACCGAGGCGACAAGGAGCAGGGCAAAACCGAGATGTACGACGGCGTCGATCCGGCCCAGCGGACCGGTGCCGGGAGCACCGCGGTGCGGGGCGGTCACAGTCGGTGGGGCTGGTGATGAGGCGGGCATGGGGGTCCGGTTCCAGTGGAGGAGTGCTACCACCCATGCTACGGTCCGCGCCGTTGCTGGCCTCTCAGCCTTTCGGCTGATATGACGACCCGGATGGAGCACCTTGCAGCATCCCAAGAACTGATGCCCCGGCCGGCGAGCGCGGACAGGATGGTTACTACGCCCCGGCAACGAACCCGGGCAGCCCGCAGCATCCGTAAACCCAGACCGGGGAGAACCCATGAAAATGTCTCAGAAAATCGCCGCAGCCGCTTCCGCCGGAGCACTGCTCCTGACCGGCGGGCTCACGGCTGCCGCGAACGCCGGCACCACGGCGATCCCTGCCGCCGTGCCCGCCGTCGATGTCCAGCCGGCCCCGGAGACCGTGGTGTCCCAGAACCGCATCAGCGCCGGCGCCTCCGCGGACGCAGTCAAGGCAGCCCTGGCCAAGTGCCAGGCCGACAACCTGCCGTTCGTCACGGTGGCCCTGGTGGACAGGTTCGGAACCGTGCAGGCGCTGCTCCGCGGAGACAACGCGGCCGAGCACACCATTGAGGCGGCGCAGCAGAAGGCCTACACGGCTGCCGCTTTCGGCACGCCCACCAGCGAGCTCGCGAAGCGCATCAACGGCAACGGACCCAGCATTGCCGACCTCCCCGGCACCCTTTTCCTGGCCGGCGGCGTGCCGCTGAAGGTCAACGGCGTCTCCATTGCCGGCATCGGCGTCGGCGGGGCCCCGGACGGAAAACTCGATGAAGCCTGCGCCACTGCCGGGGCGGAAGCCATCGCTGGCAAGGCCGCCGGAACCGCGAAATAGGTTCCGGCTCGTGGGGCGCTCCAGAGAAGGGCGACGCCGGCCCCAGGAAGCAGCCGCCGGCATCTTCAGGTGTTCTCTGCTCGCCGGCGCTTTGACGCTCCTCCTGACCGGCTGCCAGCCGGGACCGGGGGAACCCGCCCGGCCCGGGCCGCCGTCGTCGTCCATGGCCGGGACTCCCTCCACGCCAAGCGCATCGGCATCATCCGGTACGCACTCGGACACGGCGGCGGTCCCCACCCCGACGCCGGGGGCGGCCCGAGACGTTCCCTCCCTGGCCCCCGAAGCGCAGGCCGATCTCGACCAGCGCCTGATCCGGGCGGCGAAAGCCAACGATCCGCAGTTGGTGTCCGAGCTGCTCCAGGCCGGCGGCAACCCCAACACCAAAGACGCCATCCAGGACTCGGCGTTCCTCTATGCCGGGGCCGAGGGATTCAACGAAGTGCTTCAGCTGACCCTGGCGTCCGGCGCGGACGTGCGGAGCACCAACCGCTTCGGCGGCACAGCGCTCATTCCGGCCAGCGAGCACGGACACGTGGACACGGTGCGGATCCTCATCGCTGCCGGCGTGCCCGTGAACCACGTCAACAACCTGGGCTGGACCGCCCTGCAGGAGGCAATCCTGCTCAATAACGGCGGCCCGAGGCAGCAGGAGGTAGTCCGTCAGCTCCTCGACGCAGGCGCGGACCCCACCATTCGCGACCCGCAGGGCCGCACCGCCCTGACGAACGCCGAGCGGCTGGGCTTCAGCGAAATAGCGGAACTGATCCGAGCCCACGGCTGATTGGGTCCCCGGCGTGCGTTATTTCCCCACCTTTGCCGGCGCAACGACGACGGCGCGCCGCAATTTTGGTGCGGCACGCCGTCGTCGGTGTCAAAAGTGGGGAAACCCGGCGGGATCGGGTCAGACTGCCTCGAGGACGCTGACGTAGTTGGCGATCCCGACGCCGCCCATGTTCTGCACCGCGGCGCGGCGGGGGCCTGCCAGCTGCATCCCGCCGGCCGTGCCGGTCAGCTGCATGGCGGCGATGACGTGCTGGGAGACGCCGGTGGCGCCGACCGGGTGGCCCTTGGCCTTGAGCCCGCCGGAGACGTTGACGGGCAGCTTGCCGTCCTTGAAGACCCAGCCTTCCTCGATGGCCCGCGCTCCCTGACCCGGTTCGGTCAGCCCCATGGCCTCATACATGAGCAGTTCGGCGATGGTGAAGCAGTCGTGCACCTCGGCGAAGTCCAGGTCCTCGAGCCCGACGCCGGCCATCGCCAGCGCCCGCTGCCAGGACATCCGGGTGGCAGCGAAGGCGGTGGGGTCGCGGCGCTCGGCCGGGAAGAAGTCGTTCGCCTGCCCGAAGCCGGCAAGCCGGACCGGGGCGGTGGCCCCGCCCGTGGGCGCGGTGCTGAGCACAACGGCGGCGGCGCCGTCGGATACCGGGGAGCAGTCGGTGCGGCGCAGCGGGTCGGCGACCATCGGGTTCTTGTCCGAGACGGTGCGGCAGAACTCCTCGCCGAGGTCCTTGCGCAGCTGCGCGTAGGGGTTGTCGACGCCGTTGCGGTGGTTCTTGGCCGCGATGGTGCCGAGGACGTCGCCGAGGGAGCCCCGGCCGGACTTTGCCAGGTCCCCGCCGTAGCGCTTCCCGTAGTGCTTGGCCACCTCGGCAAAGAGTCCGGTGAAGCCCGTGGTGGAGGCCTTGCCGGCCATGTCGTAGTCCGCGCCGAGCAAGGCGGACCCGACGACGTCGGCGCCTGCATGGGTCATCTTCTCGGCCCCGATGACGAGGACGGTCTTCGCCGTGCCTGCCAGCAGGGACTTGGTGCCCTGCTGGAACGCTGCGGAACCGGACGCGCAGGCGTTTTCGACCCGGGTGGCCGGCACGTTGGCCAGTTGTTCGGAGACCTGAAGCGCCAGGGAGGACGGGAAAGCCAGCGGCATCATGCCGGAGTTGAACTGGCCCAGGTAGACCTCATCAATCTGGCCGGGTTCTATCCCGGCGTTGCCGATCGCCTCGGTGGCGACCTGGACGATCAGCGATTCCAGGGTCTCATCGGTCAGCTTGCCGAAGCGGCTGTGGCCCCAGCCGGTGAGCAGGACGTCCTTGCCGAACTGTTCTTTCAGGCTCATGCGGTGGCTCCTTCAAGTGCGGGGGTCGATTCGTGGTCGGGAGTTCCTTCGAGGGCGACGCTGAACGCTGCCCCGGTCTTCCCGCGGACTTCCTCAACGGTGACGCCGGGCGCCAGCCGGGTCAGCGTGAGCTGCCGGCCGCCGCTCGCAACTTGTTCCTTCTTCACCAGGTCGAAAACGGCGAGGTCACTGATGATGCGGTCCACGACGCTCAGCCCCGTCAACGGCAGGGTGCACTCCGGGACGATCTTCGCGGTGCCGTCCTTGGCGTTGTGTTCGGTGAGGACAACAACGCGCGGGGTGCCGGCGACGAGGTCCATGGCACCGCCCATGCCCTTGACCATCTTGCCGGGGATGGTCCAGTTGGCGAGGTCGCCGCCGCCGGAGACCTGCATGGCGCCCAGGATGGCGACCTTGACGTGGCCGCCGCGGATCATGCCGAAGGACGTGGCCGAGTCGAAAATGCTGCCGCCCGGCAGGACCGTGACGGTCTGCTTGCCGGCATTGATGAGGTCCGCGTCCTCCTCGCCCTCGTACGGGAAGGGGCCCATGCCGAGCAGGCCGTTCTCGCTCTGCAGCACAACGCGGACGCCGTCGGGCAGGTTGTTGGCGACCAGCGTCGGAATGCCGATGCCGAGGTTGACGTAGTCGCCGTCGTTCAGTTCTTCGGCCGCAATGGCAGCCATTTCGTTCCGGGTCCAAGCCATGGTGGTTCTCCTCTGAGGTTTCGCGGTGGCGGGTCAGGCCGGGACGGGGGCCGGTACGGAATCGGCCGGGCGGGGGCGGACAGTGCGCTGCTCGATGTCCTTGACCCGGGCGGAGGCCTGGACGAGGCGCTGGACGTAGACGCCGGGGGTGACGATGTGGTTGGGATCCAGCTGGCCGGGCTCCACGATCACCTCGGCCTCCGCGATGGTTACGGCACCGGCCGTGGCGACGACCGGGTTGAAATTCCGTGCCGTGTAGCGGTAGATGAGGTTGCCGTCGGTGTCGGCAGTGTGCGCGTGGACGAGTGCCACGTCGGCCTTGATGGCGCGCTCCTGGACGTAAGTCTCGCCGTCGAACTCCGCCAGCGGCTTGCCTTCGGCGACAAGGGTCCCGACACCGGTCTTGGTGTAGAACGCCGCGATGCCGGCGCCGCCGGCACGCAGGCGCTCGGCCAGCGTGCCTTGCGGCGTGAACTCCACTTCCAGCTTGCCGGCGAGGTACTGCTCGGCGAACAGCTTGTTTTCGCCCACGTAGGAGGCGATGACTTTCCGGACCTGCCCGGCTTCGATCAGGATGCCCAGGCCCTTGCCGTCCACGCCCATGTTGTTGGAGACCACGGTGAGGTCCTTGACGCCGGAGTCCCGGACAGCCTCGATCAGCTCGGCCGGGATCCCGCTGAGCCCGAAACCACCGACCGCGAGCGTCATCCCGTCCCGCAAGACGTCCTGGAGGGCAGCGGCCGCCCCGGATTTCAGCTTTGACATGGCATCTCCTCATTGAGCGTGGTGGTGTCCGGCCGGAGTTGCGGCCGCGCGAAGTGCCCGGTTATCCATTTTATGGACGGATTCATGGACTGAGCTTCTGGGAATCGAGCCTAGACTTCCCCCTGGCGGCCTGTCAACGCCTCAAGTACGCCGTATTCCGTGCCTTTTTACAGTGTGGACGTTAGGCTGAAGCGTATCCACAATATGGATACATTCGGCGATTGATCGAGGAAAAATGAACTCTTTGCCTGTCCAGGGCGCCCAGGTTGTCAGTCGCATAGCGGCCCTGCTGCGGATTGTCGGCCGCAAGCCGGAAGGCTCCACGCTGGTGGAGCTGGTCCGCGACTCCGGGCTGACCCGCCCTACGGTGCACCGGCTGCTCAACTCCCTGGCTGCGGAGGGGCTGTTGGATCACGACCCGGGGAGCGGGAACTGGGTGCTGGGCCCGGAGATACTGCTGATGGGGTCCGTGGCGTCGGCGCGGTTTCCGCTGGAAGATATCGCGCGGCCCAGCCTCCGTCGGCTGGCGGAAGAGACCGGTGAAAGTGCCTTCTTCTCCATCCGCCGGGGAGCAGAGACGGTCTGCCTGCTCCGGGAGGAGGGCAGTTTCCCGGTCCGGTCTTTTGTGCTGCATGAGGGCGTGCGATTCCCCCTGGGGGTGGCCTCGGCCGGAACCGCCATCATGGCATTCCTGCCCGCGGCGGAGCAGGAGGAGCTGCTGGCCGGGTGGGCCGGCCATGCCGGAGCTTTCGCAGCAGCGCACACCGAGGCCCGTGTCCGGGAAAACCTGGCGGCGACCCGCCTGGCCGGCTATTCGGTCAACCCCGGACTTGTGCTCGAAGGCAGCTGGGGGATGGGAGCAGCTGTGTTTGACCGCCACGGCCGGCCGGCCTGGGCCTTGTCCCTGACCGGGATCGAGCCACGCTTCCGGACAGACCGCCAGGCCACGCTGGGGCGGCTCCTGATGGACGAAGCCCACCGCATCTCCATGCTGCTGCAGGGGGGATCCGGCAGGGAGGCCTGAGACCAGCCGGGCTGCCGTGTCAGGATGGAGAAATGGTGGCACATAGCCACGACGCGCAAGTCCTCTTTGATTCCGGGCGGATGCACTACGGCCGGCTGCCGATGGTGATTTTTGGCGGCGTCTACCTGATCCCGGGGATCGCGTTCTTAGGAGCGACGCTTTCCGGAGCCCTCCAGGCGGAGCCGCCCGGGCTGGCACTTCCGGTGATCGTGATCCTGATCGTCGGATTTCTCTCGCGCGGATACTCCCGGATCCGGTGGTCGGCCATGAGCCGCGGCTGAACTGGTTCCCGTTTTACCGCACCCGGATACCTGCTGACGCTTGGGACGGAGGAGCGGCGTGAGGCCCTCCTGGCCGCTCTTCTTAGTGCCGGCGTACCGGTCCTTGGCGCCTGATGGCCGGGGGCCGCTACTCCTTCCACCACGTGTCAAAGATGGTCACCGGGACGGTGCGCTTGTGGCGGGTGCGGAGGTATTTCTGTTCGATCGATTCGGCCACGGCGTCCGGAACGTCGCGGCCTTCGAGGTAGTCGTCGATCTGGTCGTAGCTGATGCCCAGCTCGTCCTCATCAGTGCGGCCGGGCTTGCCGTCTAGCAGATCCGCCGTCGGGACTTTTTCCCAGATCCGGGCCGGCGCGCCCAGTTCCGCGAGGAGTTCGCGGTTCTGGCGCTTGTTCAGTCCGAAGAGCGGCAGGATGTCCGCTCCGCCGTCGCCGAACTTGGTGAAGAAACCGGTGACTGATTCCGCGCCGTGGTCCGTGCCGACGACGAGGTAGTTGTGCTCGCCGGCCAGGGCGTACTGCGCGATCATCCTGGTGCGGGCCTTGGTGTTGCCCTTGTGGAAGTCGGAAATCCCGTTGCCCACGGTCTTTTCAAACTCGTCCTCGAACCCGTCCACTGCGGCCGCAATATTAAAGGTCCATTCGGTCTTGGCGCGCACGAAGTCCAAGGCCGCCTGGGCGTCGTCCTCGTCGTGCTGCACGCCGTAGGGGAGCCGGACGGCCACAAAATTCGCTTCGACGCCCTCGGCCTCAAGTTCTTCAACGGCCAGTTGCGCCAGCCGACCGGCCAGGGAGGAGTCCAGGCCGCCCGAGATGCCAAGGACAAACCCCTTGGTGTGAGTCGCTTTCAGATACTCCTTGAGGAACGCCACGCGTTTGCGCACCTCCCCGGCAGGGTCGATCCGGGGCTGCACGCCCATTTCTTCGATGATCTTCGCCTGGAGTTCACGCATGCTCAAAGCCTAGTCAGCGGTGTCAATCAGGCCCAACTATTTCGCGACGCGGCTTTGGCCCGGCGCTACGCAAAATACCCTGCGCTACGGACATTTGCGTAGCGCAGGGTATTTTGCGCCGCGACCGTCCACGTGCGCATCGCAGGGCCAATTGCCCTGCCGTCCCGGGCGGCGCAGGCGTAGCGTGAGGGCATGGACAAGACCGGATGTGTGGTGGTGGGTGGCGGCCCGGCCGGGATGATGCTGGGCCTCCTGCTGGCGAGGGCCGGCGTGAACGTCACCGTGCTGGAGAAGCACCCGGACTTCCTGCGGGATTTCCGGGGTGACACCGTCCACGCGTCGACGATCCGGCTGATCGATGAGCTGGGACTGGGCGAGGGTTTCCGCAGGCTTCCCCAGAGCCGGCTGAACAATGTCACCTTCCCGGTGCCCGACGGCGGGACCGTGACGATGGGAAACTTCGATCTGCTGCCGCCGCCCTATAACTACGTCGCCATGATGCCGCAGTGGGACTTCCTGAACTTCCTCGCCGATGCCGCCGGGCAGGAACCGAGCTTCAGCCTGCGGATGAGCCACACGGCCACAGCCCTGGTGCGCGACGGCGGCCGCGTCGCCGGTGTCCGCTACCGGGCTGCGGACGGCATCGAAAGTGAGCTCCGGGCCGACCTCGTGGTAGCCACCGACGGGCGCCATTCCATCCTGCGCAGCGCCGCGGGACTGGCCTCGAAGGAGTTCCCCGTCCCGTTCGACACCTGGTGGTTCAAGCTACCGCGCCTGCCCTCCGAACGGGGCGAAGTTGCGGGCATCATGCCGGTTTTCGGCCGGGGCGAGGCGCTGCTTGCCTTGTTCCGGAATGACTATTTCCAAATGGCCTACCTCGCCTTGAAGGGCACGGACGCCCGGATCCGGGCCGAGGGCGTCGAAGGGTTCCGCCGGCGGATCGCGGCACTCCGCCCGGACCTCGCCGACCGGGTGGAGGCCATCGCGACCCTGGACGACCTGCACTTCCTTGACGTGCGCCTGGACCGGCTGAGGAAGTGGTACATCGACGGGTTGCTCTGCATCGGCGACGCCGCGCACGCCATGTCGCCGGCCGGCGGTGTGGGCATCAACCTGGCGATCCAGGACGCAGTGGCCGCCGCAAACATCCTCGCCCCGGCCCTCCTGCGCGGCCACGTTCGCCCGGCCGAGCTGGCGAAAGTAGTACGACGGCGGCGCATGCCCACCGTCGTGGTGCAGACCGTCCAACGCGTCATGCACCGCGTGGTTTTCGGCCCCATCCTGACGGGAACGCGTTCCGGTGCTCCGGCACCCCTGCTGTTCATGGCCCGGCGGCTGCCGGCCTTCGGCCAGATCGGCCCGCGGTTCCTGGCGTTCGGACCGCGGCCCGAACACGCCCCCGGCTTCGCAAGGCGCGCTCCGCAACGCTCGTGACCGGCCGCCCGACATCTACGGGACAAGTGCGGGGCAGCCACTAAACTGGGTCCCATGACTGCCACCACCAACTCCGCGGCTGACACTGCTGCCGCCCGTGCCCGCCTGCTGGAACTGATCAAGGAACTGGCCGTCGTACGCGGCAAGGTCATCCTCTCAAGCGGTGCGGAAGCGGACTACTACATCGACCTGCGCCGGATCACCCTGCACCACGAGGCATCCAAACTGGTCGGCCAGGTCATGCTCGCCCTGCTGGACGACGCCGGCATCGGCTTTGAGTGCGCCGGCGGCCTCACGATGGGGGCCGACCCGGTAGGCACCGCCGTCATGCACGCCGCCGTCGACGCCGGGCGCCCCGTGGACGCCTTTGTGGTCCGCAAGGCCCAGAAGTCCTACGGCATGGGCCGTCAAGTGGAAGGCCCCTCGGTCGAGGGCCGCAACGTCCTGGTCCTGGAAGATACCTCCACAACGGGCGGTTCCGCGCTGACCGCCGTCGAGGGCGTCCGGACGGCGGGCGGCAACGTGGTTGCGGTCGCCGTGATCGTGGACCGCGCCACGGGGGCCAAGGAAAAAATCGAAGCGGAAGCCGGCGTCCCTTACCTCTTCGCCTTCGGCAAGGACGAACTCGGCCTCGACTGATCCGGCGCGTGGACGGGTGTAGGAAGGTGCCCTATTATTGGCCTACACACGCCTGTAGCTGACCCTGGAGACACGCGCCATGTCGCCGCACGACCAAACTCTGCTCCCGGGGCGCACCCCGGACGCCGAGGACTCCCCGAGCACCATTGACCGGATCCAGAACCTCATCCTGGAAAGTACGGACTTCGAGGAGTTCCTGCACGACCTCGCGAGAATTTCCGCACACCAGGTAGCCGGATCCGGCGCGGATGCACTGTGCGGAATCACGCTGCTCAGAGACCGCAAGGCCGCTACGATCGGCTGGAGCAGCAATGCGGCGCGCGAAGTCGATGAGATCCAGTACTCGCTGTCGCAGGGCCCCTGCCTCACCGCGGCAAGGGAAGAACGGGAAATCCACGTCCCGGATCTCCTCGAGGAAGACCGGTGGGGCCCCGACTACGCCAACGCCGTGGCCTCACACGGGCTGCGCTCAGTACTGTCCGTGCCGTTCCATCTTCAGGGCGAGGCGCAGGCCGCCTTGAACTTGTACGCCGACGTCCCGCACAAATTCGACGGTGATGTGGCCGAACGGGCGCGCGGCTACACGCGCGAAATCTCCCAGGCGCTGCGGCTCGCGGTCCGGTTCGCCCTGCATACCGACAGCGCCGTCAATCTGCGGGCCACACTCGAATCACGCACGACCATTGATATTGCGATCGGGATCGTGATGGCGCAAAACCGCTGCAGCCAGGAAGAGGCCGTCCGAATCCTCACGAGCGCGTCCAGCAACGGCAACAAGAAGCTGAGGGATGTCGCGGCGTCGCTGGTCCAGTCCGTCGGCGGCGGCGGGAGGGCCCGGACCCACTTTGACGAGCCGGGTCAGGAAGCCCTCTGACGCGTGCCCCGCGGCGTCTCCCTCGCCGCGGACTACCGGTTTCTGATCGTCCCCGGCAGTGGTTAAGGTGGATCTGTGCCGCGTGAAACTGAATCAGACGATGTGCGCGGGCCGGAAAAATCCGAGGCCCGCCTGCTGCGGCATGCCGACGAACTCAGGCGCTTCTCCCGGCGGAGCCTGCTGATCGGCGCCGGCGCCGCATCGGTCCTCGCGGCAGACATGCTTTTCACGCAGAAAGTGCAGACGGAACGCCGGGTCAACCAGATCCTGACCGTCCAGGACGATGTCGCCGAGCGGTTCTTCCCCCGGGCCAGCTGGATCCTTTTTCCCGGCTACAAGACGAGCTGGGAAGAAGCGCAATGGATCTTGAACTCCCTGCGCAGGGCGCTGAACCAGCGGGGCCAGCTCGCCGCCGTCGGGTACTCCAATGAGGGCGTGAACGTCGACGACATCGTGATCGCCGTGATCGAACACGTCCGCGCCCACGACCTGGGCACTCTCTACTTCTACGGCCACAGCTTCGGCGGCATGCTGGCGACGCAGGTGGCCGCCCGGCTCCGGGAACTCCACGGCGTGGAGGTGGCGTTCATCCTGCTCGACTCCAGCCCTGCCAGCCGGCGTGACGTGCTGGACCAGAGCTGGTTCGAGGGGGTCGTGTTCCTCTATGAGCGCGGATTCCGTTTCCCGTCCGTACTCAGGGGCGGCTACGAGTTCGGCGAACGGGTCCTGAACAAGGACGAGCGGAGCTGGAGTCAGGTCCTGGACCAGACCCTGGAGCAGCTGTCGCCGATCGCCCCCTCCAGCGTGCTGATCCAGTCCGAATCCGCGTACATCTACCACTTTGACCCGGACAGGTTCGCGGGCAAGCTCGGCGGAACCAAGATGGCCTTCATCGGCAACCCCTGGGACCGGACCGTAGACTACGCGTCGGCCAAGGACTCCTGGTCCCTGATATTTGAGGCCAATATGGTTTCCTCGGACCTGCGGACGGACGGCGCCAGGCCGGCGCATGCCAGCCCCGGCTGGAACCCGACCATCTACCGGCCGATCATCGAAGAACTGCAGGATGAACTTTTGCCGCTCCCGGCCCGGGGCGGAAAGAAGACCGCTTTCTAGCCCCTCTCCGCGCCGGGACAACGCTCCGCCCGGTCAGATCTGGCCCTTGAGTTCCGCCACGGAGTTCAGGATCTGGTTGGGCCGGAACGGGTAGGCGGCGATGTCTTCCTTCTGCGTGATGCCGCTGAGCACCAGGACGGTGTGCAGGCCCGCCTCCATACCGGCAATGATGTCGGTATCCATGCGGTCCCCGATCATCGCCGTGGTCTCCGAATGCGCATCAATCTGGTTCATGGCGGAGCGGAACATCATCGGGTTCGGCTTCCCCACAATGTAGGGCTCGCGCCCGGTGGCCTTGGTGATCAGTGCCGCAATGGCGCCCGTGGCCGGCATCGGGCCGTCCTTCGACGGGCCGGTGGCATCCGGGTTGGTGGCGATAAAGCGGGCGCCGGCGAGAATCAACCGGATGGCCATGGTGATGGCCTCGAACGAATAGGTGCGCGTCTCGCCGAGCACCACAAAGTCCGGATCCTGGTCGGTGAGGATGAAGCCGGCCTCATGCAGGGCCGTCGTGAGGCCGGCCTCGCCGATCGTGTAGGCACGGTTGCCCGATTCGGAGCCGCGGACCTGGTCCTTGAGGAACTGGGCCGTCGCGAGCGCGGAGGTCCAGATATTCTCTTCCGGGATTTCCAGGCCGGAAGACCGCAGCCGTGCGGCGAGATCCCGGGGGGTGAAGATTGAATTATTCGTCAGCACCAGGAACCGCTTGGACGTGTCCACCCAGCGCTGGATCAGTTCCGCAGCACCGGGAATGGGCTGGTTCTCATGCACCAAAACGCCGTCCATGTCCGTCAGCCAGCACTCGATCTCCTGGCCGCTACGGTACACCGACGCCGGTGGATGCGTCCCGCCCGCCTCCGCCCGCTGGTCCATCCCTTGAGTTGCCGCTTGCTCCGCCGTCTGGTCAGCCATAACGTCCTCCACAGATAATGTGCCGCTTCCTGTGGCCCAGTCTAATGTTGAGTGGTGAATGACGCAGAGACACCCCGTAACCCCAGCACTGGCGCGGCCCCCGACGGTGCCCCCGGCGGCGCCCCCGACATCGAAGGCGAAGCGGAGCCCAAGGCCGAGGTCGGCGTCGGCCCCTGGGAAGGTGAACTGCCCGCGGGCGAGCACTGGGACCCGGATCTGCTTGCCGACGGGGACCGGCGCAACGTGGTGGACAAGTACCGCTACTGGCGCCACGACGCGATCGTGGCCGATCTGGACTCCCGGCGCCACAACTTCCACATCGCCATCGAAAACTGGCAGCACGACCTTAACATCGGCACCGTTGTCCGCACCGCCAATGCGTTCCTGGCCAAGGAAGTCCACATCATCGGACGACGCCGATGGAACCGCCGTGGCGCGATGGTCACCGACCGCTACCAGCACGTCCGCCACCACCCCACCGTGGCGGACTTTGTCACCTGGGCGCAGGATGAGGGGCTGGCAATCATCGGTATCGATATTTTCCCGGACTCCGTCCCGCTGGAGACCTACGAACTTCCCCGGGACTGCGTCCTGGTGTTCGGGCAGGAAGGGCCGGGCCTGACCCCGGAGGTGCACGAGGCCGCCGTCGCGACCCTCTCGATCGAACAGTTCGGCTCCACCAGGTCCATCAACGCCGGCTCCGCCGCAGCCATCGCGATGCACGCCTGGATCCGACGCCACGTCTTCGGCCAACTCCCGTCATAGGCTCCGTACCGTCAGTGTTACAGGCCGGCGTGACCGAACACACTGGCCGGGCGCCCGTGTGGCTAGGATGGTTCCTAGCCGACGAGGTTCACTCCAGGGTCCACAGGACCCGCCGACGAAAATTCACATAAGGAGTCAGCATGCCCATTGCAACCCCCGAGATCTACTCCGAGATGATCGACCGCGCAAAGGCGGGCGGCTTCGCATTCCCCGCCGTCAACGTCACGTCTTCCCAGACGCTGAACGCCGCCCTTCGCGGATTTGCCGAAGCCGAGTCCGACGGCATCATCCAGGTCTCCACCGGCGGGGCCGCATACTGGTCCGGCGCCTCCACCAAGGACATGGTGGCCGGTTCCCTCGGCTTCGCGGCGTTTGCCCGCGAAGTAGCCAAGAACTACGGCGTCAACGTCGCCCTCCACACGGACCACTGCCCCAAGGACAAGCTCGATGGCTTCGTCCTGCCGCTGCTGGCCGCTTCCGAGGCCGAAGTCAAAGCCGGCCGTGACCCGCTGTTCAACTCGCACATGTGGGACGGCTCGCACGAGGCCCTGCCCGAGAACCTGCGCATCGCGCGCGAACTCCTGGAGCGCACCGCGGCCGCCAAGATGATCCTTGAGGTCGAGATCGGCATCGTCGGCGGCGAGGAAGACGGCGTCGAGAACGCCATCAACGACAAGCTTTACACCACGGTCGAGGATGCCCTCGCCACGATCGAGGCCCTCGGTGCCGGCGAACACGGCCGCTACATCACCGCCCTGACCTTCGGCAACGTGCACGGTGTCTACAAGCCGGGCGGCGTCAAGCTCCGCCCGGAGATCCTCAAGGACATCCAGGAGCAGGTGGGCGCCAAGATCGGCAAGTCCAGCCCGTTCGACCTGGTCTTCCACGGCGGATCCGGTTCTTCCGACAAGGAAATCGCCGACGCGGTCTCCTACGGCGTCATCAAGATGAACATCGACACGGACACCCAGTACGCCTACACCCGTCCGGTGGTGGACCACATGTTCCGCAATTACGACGGCGTCCTGAAGGTCGACGGCGAGGTCGGCAACAAGAAGCTTTACGATCCCCGCGTCTGGGGCGCTTCCGCGGAAGCCGGTCTCGCGGCCCGCGTTGTCGAGGCAGCCCAGCAGCTCGGCTCCAACGGCAAGACGTTCTAGTAATGTCCGACGAGTTCCGCCGGAACCTGATGGGGCCCGAGCCCACGCTCCTGCCTGCCGAGACCGAGGTCTATGCGCAGCTGGAGGCGGGCCAGGAGGCCCTGGACCTCGTGGAGAAGCACCCCACCTCATCGCTGCTGTGGGCCGTCCTGGCCGAAGAGGCGTGGAACGAGGGGCGCACCATCGATTCCTACGCCTACTCCCGGGTCGGCTATCACCGCGGGCTGGATTCGCTTCGCCGTAACGGCTGGCGCGGGGTCGGACCGATTCCGTGGGAGCACGAGCCCAACCGCGGCTTCCTGCGGGCCCTGTATTCGCTGGGCCGCGCATCAGCGGCAATCGGGGAGGCCGAGGAGCCGGAGCGTATCCAGAAGTTCCTCAACGACTCCGACCCGTCCGCCAAGGCGGCCATCGAAGCAGGCTGATCGCCTTAAACAACTAACGCGGGGTCACTCCCGGCCCATCCCAGCGACTGGAATGGGCCGGAAGTGACCCCGCGTTGCTTTAAAGCCTAAGAGGTCTTGGCGAGGCCCGTGCGGGCCATGGCGTCGGTGTAGGCGGTACGCATGTCCTCGAGGTACTGCTCCTGGCGGGCCGGGGTGCCGGCGAAGGCGCGGCCGCTGAGGGAGCGCACCTTGTAGGTCTTGAGGCCGCGGCGCCAGATCATGGGGACCTCGGTCTTGAGGAGCAGGTTCGCGAGGCGGTTGGCCTCGGTGCCGTGGGCCACAATCACCGAGGCGCGCGGCACGAGTGCCAGGAACTTCAGCAGCGGCTTCAGCCCCGCCGAGATCTGGTCCGGCGTGAACTTGCCATTGGGCTCGCCGGGAGCGTGCCACGGGTGAACGTTCCACGGCATCACGAATTCGGGGCGCAGGCCAAGCTGCCACTGGATCCCGAGCATCCGGGTGGCCGCATCCTCGTCGCCGGCGGTGATGAAACCGGATTCGTCGGCGGCGCCGATGTTCGAGTAGAGGCTGATGATGCGGCACTCGTCGACGTCGTGCATGGGATCCACGTAGGGGACTTCGGTGCCAGCTTTGGCGGCCTTCAGGGTGTCGCACAGTTCGTTCACGGCCGCGACGTTCGGTTCGTAGCGGCGGCTCAGGAGCTGTTCACGGATTTCTTCAGTGGCCAAGGCTGTCATAAAGTGCTGTGTCTCCTGCGGGATTGGTCTAGCCGCCAAACCGCCCGCGGGCATGCCAAGTACCGGGCATACCAGAGACGGTGTGGTGTGAAAATGTGGTGTGGACCGATTCCTGATCGATCTCTATCAGTCTAGCAAGCCCTGCGAAATGCGGCTCCAGTGTCGCTTGGCGCCCGGCGGTGGAAGGATGCAGCCATGGACAATGAGCAACCTTCGCCGGCCGCCGTGGAGGCCTTCGGCGCCGTGACTGCCGACCTGGCGGGGGCGGGAGTCATGTCCGGGATGGGCCGGCCGTTCAAGGACCGGGTCCGGGTGCCGGCCGGGTCGGCGGAATTGTGGCCCGCCCTCGCCGAGGCGGCCCTGTCCTTTGTCGGCGGCGAGGCGTAAGGCGAGCCGATCAAGGCGCCAGGCGGCCACGGTAGAGCCACGGTATGGTCGCCGTGTGTAGCCGCGATACGCAAAGCGCTGTCCGTCACGGATTTCGGCTAAACTTGGGTGGTAAGAGCCCCGGAGTTCTGGCGTTGGGTAAGAGCAGCGGTAGATTCGGGGCATTCTCATGAACGGCGCTGAGCTGCGGTGACCACCCGGTCAATCACGCACGGTTCAGCCCGAACGAATGGGGGAGGATCCCATGCCAGCAATCGTGATCGTCGGAGCCCAATGGGGCGACGAAGGCAAAGGTAAAGCCACCGACCTGCTCGGCGGCCGCGTCGACTACGTCGTTAAGCCCAACGGCGGCAACAACGCCGGGCACACCGTCGTCGTAGGCGGTGAGAAGTATGAGCTCAAGCTCCTTCCTGCCGGCATCCTGAGCCCCAACGCGGTCCCGATTATCGGCAACGGCTGCGTGGTGAACCTCGAAGCGCTGTTCCAGGAAATCGACGGCCTCGAAGCCCGCGGCGCCGACACCTCCAAGCTGCGGATTTCCGCGAACGCCCACCTCGTGGCGCCGTACCACCAGGTCCTGGACAAGGTCACCGAGCGTTTCCTCGGCAGCCGCGCCATCGGCACCACCGGCCGCGGAATCGGCCCCGCCTACATGGACAAGGTCGCCCGCCTCGGCATCCGCGTCCAGGACGTCTTCGACGAGTCCATCCTCCGGCAGAAGGTGGAAGGCTCGCTGCGCCAGAAGAACGAACTCCTGGTCAAGCTCTACAACCGCCGCGACATCGAGGTGGAGGAGATCGTGGAGTACTTCCTGTCCTTCGCCGAGCGCCTCCGCCCGCTCATCATCGACAGCACCTTTGTGCTGAACAAGGCCCTCGACGAGGGCAAGGTGGTCCTCATGGAGGGCGGCCAGGCTACGTTCCTGGACGTCGACCACGGCACCTACCCGTTCGTGACGTCCTCGAACCCCACCGCCGGCGGCGCGTCGGTCGGTTCCGGGATCGGCCCCACCCGGATCTCCCGCTCCATCGGCATCATCAAGGCGTACACCACCCGTGTCGGCGCCGGCCCGTTCCCCACGGAACTGTTCGACGAGATGGGCATGTACCTGCAGAAGACCGGCGGCGAATTCGGCGTCAACACCGGCCGCCCCCGCCGCTGCGGCTGGTACGACGCCGTGCTGGCCCGCCACGCGTCCCGGGTCAACGGCTTCACGGACTACTTCGTCACCAAGCTGGACGTCCTCACGGGCATCGAGCAGATCCCGGTGTGCGTGGCCTACGACGTCGACGGCGTCCGGCACGATGAAATGCCGATGACCCAGACCGAGTTCCACCACGCCAAGCCCATCTTCGAGTACTTCGAAGGCTGGACTGAGGACATCACCGGTGCCCGCACCCTGGATGACCTCCCGGAAAACGCCCGGAACTACGTGCTGGCCCTGGAAAAGCTCTCCGGCACCCGCTTCTCGGCCATCGGCGTCGGCCCGGACCGCGACCAGACGATCGTGGTCAACGACCTCATCAACGACTGACCCCACGGTTAACGCCCGACGGCGGCGGGTCACCCTTCCGGGTGGCCCGCCGCCGTCGTTTGCGGCTCCGCTAGGCGAGGACCTGCCGCTTGGAGGAAATAACACCGGTATCGAAGCCGGCGAGGTGCAGGCCGCCGTGGAAACGGGCATGCTCAATCTTCACGCAGCGGTCCATTACGACGTCGAGTCCGGCGGCTTCGGCGTCCCGGGCCACGTCCTCATGCCAGGACCCCAGTTGCAGCCAGAGCGTCTTGGCGCCGGCGGCAATGGCCTCCTCCAGTACCCCGGGGAGGTCATCGTGCTTGCGGAACACGTCCACGATGTCCGGGCGCTCCGGCAGGTCAGCGAGCGACGCGTACGTCGGCTGGCCGAGGATTTCCTTGACCACCGGGTTCACGAAGTACACCTTGTACCGGGTGGAGGACTGCAGGTAGGTAGCGACGAAGTAGCTGGCCCGGGAGGGCTTGTCCGAGGCGCCCACGATCGCGATGGACTTGGCCCGCCGCAGCAGGTCCAGCCGGGCCGGTGCGGAGGGGCCGTCCCAGGTGCGTTCGGCGGCGCTCATGCGGAGGCTCCGATCGTGCAGGCTTCGGCCGGTTCCTCAAACGTGACCAGGCCGGCGTCCACGGCGGACGCCGCCGTCAGGGCCTGGTCGAGGTCCCACAGGATGTCCTCGAGGTCTTCCAGGCCGACGGAGATCCGGACCAGGTCCTCGGGCACGCCGGCGGTCGCGAGCTGTTCCGGGCTGAGCTGCTGGTGGGTGGTGGAGCCGGGGTGGATCACCAGGGTCCGGGAGTCGCCCACGTTGGCCAGGTGCGAGGCCAGCTGGAGGGACTCAATGAACGTCTGCCCCGCTGCACGGCCGCCCTTGACGCCGAAGGAGAACACCGAACCGGGACCCAGCGGGAGGTACTTCCGCGCCCGCTCGAAGTGCGGGTGCGAGGGCAGGCCGGAGAAGTTCACGTAGGCCACGCGGTCGTCGGCCTCGAGCCACTCCGCCACCGCCTGCGCGTTCTTCAGGTGCTCGTCGAGGCGCTGCGGGAGGGTCTCCACACCCTGGAGCAGCTGGAACGCCGAGGTCGGGGAGAGCGCCGGGCCGATGTCCCGCAGGTGCTCGCAGCGGAGCTTGGTCAGGAACCCGTACTCGCCGAAGTTCCCCCACCAGGAGACGTTGCCGTAGGAGGCGACCGGCTCGGTCATCATCGGGAACTTGCCGTTGCCCCAGTCGAAGCGGCCGCTTTCGACAATAACGCCGCCGAGGGTGGTGCCGTGGCCGCCCAGGAACTTCGTGGCGGAGTGGATCACGATGTCCGCCCCGTGCTCGATCGGCCGCACAAGGTAAGGCGTGCTCAGGGTGGCGTCGACCACGAGGGGGATCCCGGCGTCGTGCGCGACCTTGGCCAGCCCTTCCAGGTCCTGGACCTCCGAGGACGGATTGGCGACCACCTCGACGAAGACCGCCTTGGTGTTCTCCCGGATCGCGGCGGCGTAGTCCGCCGGGTCCGTGCCGGGGACGAACGTGGTGTCCACCCCGAAGCGGCGCAGCGAGACGTCCAGCTGGGTGACGGTCCCGCCGTAGAGCTGGGAGGCGGCGACGATATGGTCCCCGGCCTGGGTCAGCGCGGCGAAGGTGATGAACTCCGCCGCCATGCCCGAGGACGTCGCGACGGCGCCGATCCCGCCCTCGAGCGAGGCGATGCGCTCCTCGAACGCGGCGACCGTCGGGTTGCCGATCCGGGAGTAGATGTTGCCGTACTTCTGCAGGGCGAAGAGGTTGGCGGCGTCCTGGGTGTCTTTGAAGACGAAGGACGTGGTCTGGTAAATCGGCACGGCACGGGCGCCGTGCTCGGCGTCGGGCGTTCCGCCGGCGTGCAGGGCACGGGTGCGGAATCCGAAGGTGCGGTCAGCCATTAAACGGCCACCTCTTCCTTTGCTGGGGTCTTGGCTTCGGGGGTGCTGGACAGGTCCAGCTCCGTCCCGTTGGAACGGGCGAGATCGGCCTCGAGTTCCCGCACGATCGGCAGGATGTCCCGGCCGAACGCCGCCACCTCCTCCTGGAAGTGCAGGTAGCCGGTGAGGAACAGGTTCACGCCGATCTTCTTGTAGTCTACGATCCGCTCGGCGATCTGCTCCGGGGTGCCGATCAGCTGGGTCTTGAAACCGTCGTTGTACTGGACCAGGTCCTCGAACGTTGAATCAGCCCACATGCCCTTGCCGTCCCTGGTGGACGGGCCGGCTTCCTGCACGGCGTCGCGGAAGCCCTGGACGGCGGGCTTGTGCGCCTTCTCCACGATTTCACGGAGGGTGTCGCGCGCTTCCCGCTCCGAGTCGCGGGCGATCACGAAGCCGTTGAGGCCGAACCGCGGCGCCGGCAGTGACCCTGCCGCGCCCCGCCCGGCGTCTCCCGCGGAGGCGACCACCCCGGCAATGTTGTCTTTGAAGCCTTCAAGGTCCTTGCCGTTGGAGAAATACCAGTCCGCCACGCGGCCGGCCGTGGCCTGGGCCGCCGTGGAGTTGCCGCCGAAAAAGATTTCCGGGTGCGCCCGGCCGGGGACGTCCACGGGGGCAGGGTTCAGGGTGAAATCGCTGATGTTGTAATACTTCCCGGCCTGGCTGTACTCCGTTTCGGTCCAGAGTCCGCGCAGGACCCGGATGAACTCCTCGGTCCGGACGTAGCGCTCGTCATGCTCGAGCCAGTCGAGGCCGAAGTTCGTGAACTCGCTCTTGAGCCAGCCGGAGACGATGTTGACGGCGGCGCGGCCGTTGGAGATGTGGTCCGCGGTGATGATGAACTTGGCGAGCACGCCCGGGTGCCACATGCCGGGATGGACGGCGGAGATGACCTTGAGCCGTTCGGTCGCGGCCAGCAGCGCCAGGCTGAAGGACGTGGCCTCGTGCTGCTTGTCGGCGCCGTAGGAGGCGGCGTAGCGGGTTTGGGTCAGGGCGTATTCGAAGCCGGAATCCTCGGCGATCCGGGCCAGCTTCTTGTTGTACTCAAAGTCCCAGCCGGTGCGCTGTTCGATCGTGGACACCACCAGGCCGCCCGAGACATTCGGGACCCAGTAGGCGAACTTGAGCGGCTCAGACAGGCGGGCGACGTTGCTGATCTCGGTCATGAGGGTTCCTTACTTCTCGTTGATACTTGCGGTCGCGGCAGCCCGGTCCCGCAGGACGGCCTGGATCGCCGCGATGGCTGGTTCGTTCTGGAGCGACGTCGTGTCACCCAGCGTGGTTCCTTCGAACAGCTGGGTGAGCAGCCGGCGCATGATCTTGCCGCTGCGGGTCTTGGGGACATCGGGGACGGCGACGACGTCGCGCGGCTTGGCGATCGGTCCGATCTTCTCTCCGACCCAGGCCTTCAAATCGGCCGTGATTCCCTCCGTAGCCGCGCATCGCGCGAGCGAGGAACGAGCGAGTGTGACTAAGCGGCGGGAGGGGATCACGGCCGATTCCCGGAGCACCACAAACGCCACGATCGCGTGCCCGGTCTTCGCATCCGGGACCGGGCACACCCCGGCCTCCACCACGTCCGGGTGGGACACGAGGGCCGATTCAATCTCGATGGTGGAGAGCAGGTGTCCGGAGACATTCAGGGTGTCATCCACGCGTCCGAGGATCCAGATGTCGCCGTCGTCGTCGTACTTCGCGCCGTCACCGGCAAGGAACCAGCCCTGCGCGGCGTACTGGCGCCAGTACGAATCGTAGTAACGCTCCGGGTTGCCCCACACCGTCCGGGCGATCGCCGGGCCGGGGGCGTCCACCACGATGAAGCCCTGGACTCCGGGCGGGACGGTGTTGCCGGCCTCGTCCACGATCCGGGTGCCGACGCCGGGCAGCGGCCGGGCGGCGCAGCCGGGTTTGAAGTCCGCGTCCGTCGGGGCGGGGGAGAGGATGGTGGCGCCGGTTTCGGACTGCCACCAGGTATCCACGACCGGAGCAGTGCCCGCGCCGAGGTTCTGCCGGAACCAGCGCCACGCCTCGGGGTTGATCGCTTCACCCACGGACCCGAGTAGCCGGACGGAGGACAGATCGTAGCCGGCCGGGACGCCGTCGGGGAACCAGCCCATGAGGGAGCGGATCAGGGTGGGCGCCGTGTAGTACTGGGTGACGCCGTACCGTTCGATGATTTCGAAGTGCCGGCCCGGGTGCGGGGTATTCGGGGTGCCCTCGAAGATCACCTGGGTGACCCCGTTGGAGAGCGGGCCGTAGAGCTCGTAGGTGTGGGCCGTGACCCAGGCGAGGTCGGCTGTGCACCAGTGGATGTCCTGGTCCCGGAGGGCCGGGTCCGGGTTGCTGAAGAGGTGCTCAAAGCTCCAGGACGCCTGCGTCAGGTAGCCGCCGGAGGTGTGGACGAGGCCTTTGGGTTTGCCGGTGGTACCGGAGGTGTACATGATGAACAGCGGCGTTTCGGCGTCGAACGCCTCGGGCGTGTGGACGTCGGAGGCCTGCCCGACGGCGTCATGCCACCACACGTCGCGGCCCGCGGTCATCGGGACGGTGCCCAGTTCGCCGGAAGCGGTGGTGCGGTTGACGACGAGGACGTGCTCGATCGCGTTGTCGCCTGCGACGGCGGCATCGGCGTTGTCCTTGACCGGCACGGCGACGCCCCGGCGGAACTGGCCGTCGGTGGTGACGAGGAGTTTCGCGCCGGTGTCTTCCACCCGGAACTTCAGCGCCTCGGCGGAGAACCCGCCGAACACGAGCGAGTGGATGGCGCCGATCCGGGCGACGGCCAGGGTGATGATGACGGTTTCCGGGATGACCGGGAGGTAGATGACCACCCGGTCGCCTTTGGCGATGCCCAGGTCCAGGAGGGCGTTGGCGGCCTTGGAGACCTCGCGCTGGAGGTCGGCGTAGGTGATGGTGCGGCGGTCGCCGGGTTCGCCCTCGAAGTGCAGCGCCACCTTGTCTCCGCGTCCCGCCGCTACATGGCGGTCGACGCAGTTATGGGCGACGTTGAGCTTCCCGCCCTCGAACCAGGTGATGGCCGGGCCGGTGCCGGCCGCGCTGTCGGCCGGTACGCGGCGGTGCGCGGTGTGCCAGGGCTTGCCTTGTCCCGGGCTCACGGCCCAGTCGAGCCGGAGGGCGGCGTCCTCCCAGAAGGCAATGCGCTCCGTCTCCGTGCGGGAGCCGGCGGAGGTTTCAAGGGTGTTCAGGCCCATCGTTTCACCGCCCATTTCTCCGCCAGGCCCAGCAGCGCGTCGGTGATCTTGCCGATGACGGCCAGCAGCAGGATCGCCAGCAGGAGCCGGTCGGTGCGGCCGTTGTTTTGCGAATCGGTCAGCAGGAACCCGAGCCCCATGGAGGAAGCAATGAGCTCGGCCGCCACCAGGAACAGCCAGGCCTGGGCCAGCGCCAGCCGCAGTCCGGAGAAGACTGCGGGGACCACGGCCGGAAGCTGGACGGTGGTGAGGAGCCGCACGCCCGTGAGCCCGAACGCCCGTGCCGCTTCCACGAGGTTCCGGTCCACGTGCCGCAATGCGAGCGAGACGGTGGTGAAGACCGGGAAGAAGGCTCCGATCAGGATCAGGGTGACCTTGGAGTCCTCGCCGATCTTCATCCAGAGGATCAACAGCGGGACCCAGGCCAGGGAGGGCACGGCGCGCAGGGCGCCGATGGTCGGGGCCAGCAGGAGGTCGGCGAACTTCGACAGGCCCACGAGCGAGCCGGCCAGCAGGCCCAAGCCCGCACCGGCGGCGAAGCCGAGGAGGACGCGCTGGGTGGAGATGGCGATGTGCTGGCCGAGTTCGCCGCGCTGGATCAGGTCCAGGCCCGCCTCCAGCACCATCGCCGGCGGCGGGAGCTGGACCACGCTGAAGATCCCGGCGGCGGTGGACAGCTGCCAGGCAGCGAGCACCGCCGCCGGAATGATCAGTCCGAGGAGCAGACGCGCCCAGCCGTTGGCCAGGATCCCGGCGGGGGACCATCCGTTCGCCGGGGAGCCGCCCGGACCCGTGCGGGTCGGGCCCGGCCGGGCAGCGTCTGCCGGAGTTGCGGGGGCGGCTGCAGCGCGCCCGTCCGCAACACTGGTGCCGGTGAAGCGAGGGTTCCCTTGGTCGGACATTAGGAATCCTTGATGGCGGATGCATCCGCCTTCTTCACCAGCGAGTCATCAAAAAGGGTCTCAAGAGCCGTGTCGATCTTGTCCTGGCTGGACACATCGCCGGTCTCGACGAAGGTCGGGCCGATCTTGGCCAGGACCTTGCGCTGAGCGTCGCCCGGGGCCGGGTCGACGTCGAGGTTGCTGCGTTCCAGGATCACGGTCTGGGCGATCGCGACGTCCAGGCCGGCGACGTCGGCGAGGATCTGTGCCGTCTCATCCGGGTTCGCGGCGGCCCAGGCGCGGGCCTTCTCGTAGGCGTTTACGACGGCCTGCGCCAGCTGCGGCTTCTCTTTCAGGAACGACTCGCTGGCGTTCAGGAAGCCGTAGCTGTTGAAGGCCACGTTCCGGTAGAACAGCGCGGCGCCGTTCTTTTCGGCGCTGGCCATGATCGGGTCCAGCCCGGCCCAGGCGTCGACGGCGCCGTTCTCCAGGGCGGTGCGTCCGTCCGCGTGCTGCAGGTTCTGCACCGTGACGTCCTTGGCGGAGATGCCGGCCTCGGACAGCGACTGGAGCAGGAAGAAGTACGGGTCGGTGCCCTTCGTGGCGGCCACTGACTTGCCCTTGAGGTCGGCCACGGTGGCGATTCCGGAGGAGGGTTTGGCCACGAGGGCCGACCATTCCGGCTGGGAGTAGATGTCGATGGTCTTGATCGGTGAACCGTTGGCGCGGGCCAGCAGGGCAGCCGAGCCGGCGGTCGAGCCGACGTCGACGGCGCCGGAGCGGAGGGCCTCGTTGGCCTTGTTGGAGCCCGCGGACTGGATCCAGTTGACGGTGACGCCCTGGTCCTTGAGTGAGGCCTCCAGCCAGCCCTTGTTTTTGATGATCAGGCTCAGCGGGTTGTAGGTGGCGAAGTCGATGTTCAGGGTGCCGCCCTCGGCGGCTGCCGTCGCGGACGGTGTGCCGCCGGAGCCTTCCCCGGCGACGCAGCCGCTCAGGACGAGGGCAGCGGACAGGCCGGCTGCGGCGAGGACGGAGCGGCGGGTGGCAGTGCGTGAGAAGGGCATGGGGGTCCTTTGGAAACGGTACGGAGGGTGGAAAAGCGAAGGGAGGAAAAGCTGGTGGGCGGACAGAGCCGTGGGCCCGCGTGTCCGGTTGAAGCGGCGGGGAAGTCCGGGCGGTTAGTGACTGCTGACGCCCAGGCTGGCCAGGAGCGAGGCCCGCATTCGGGCCAGGTCTGCGCAGGCCCGGTCCCGGGGGCGGTCGCCGGGTACTTCGACGGTGCGGATAATTGTCGCCCCGGCTTCGGCGCCGTCGGTGCCGTCCTTGCCGTCCTTGCCCAGGACGATGATGCGGTCCGCCAGTTGGAGGGCTTCGTCGACGTCGTGGGTGACGAGGAGGATGGTGGTGGGCTCGGCCCGGTGGATCTCCAGCAGCAGGTCCTGCATCTTGATGCGGGTCAGGGCGTCCAGTGCGCCGAAGGGCTCGTCGAGCAGCAGCACGCCGGGGTTCCGGGCCAGGGCCCGTGCCAGCGAGGCGCGCTGGGCCATGCCGCCGGAAATTTCGCGGGGACGGTGGTTGTCGAATTCCTCCAGTCCGACGAGCTCAAGGAGCCGCGCCACCTTGGCTTTGCCAGCTGAAGCGTTGCCCGCCGGGTTCTTGCCTTTGGCCGGGAGGCCGATCGCGATATTCGCCTGGAGGCTCTGCCACGGCAGGAGCCGCGGTTCCTGGAAGGCGAAGGCGCAGCGCGGATCGATGCCCTGGACCGGGGTGCCGTCAATCTCGACGCTGCCGGCAGTGGGCGAGTCGAGTCCGGCCGTGGCGCGCAGCAGCGTGGATTTGCCGCAGCCGGAGGTGCCCAGGATGGCGAGGACTTCGCCTGCCCGGACGTCGAAGTCGATATCCCGGAGCACGGTGTGGGCGTCGGAACCGGAGCCGAAGCTGCGGCGCAGCCCGCGGAAGGTCACGGGCAGGGCCGGGCTGGAGCCGTGCCGGGGGATGGCCGCGGCCGCCGGATCAGAACCGGCGCGGGCCAGGGACGTTGCAGTGGGCAGGACAGCAGTCATAGGTGTACTCCATCGGTCCTGGCAGTAGCACCCTACGGAAAGAGCCGTCGCGCCCGGGTGGTCAGTCCGGCCGTTCCCGTGGCTCAGTTCCTTGTTATCGCCGGCGTCCGGGGATGGACAGTCGGCGACCAGGGTTGCTGCGGCTTCATCGATCCAGGTCTCTCGGCCGCTCGGGATGGTCGTAGACAACTACAGTCCATATGACGCCATTTCCCCAAATCGGCGATGTTTCACGCGTAATATTCGGTCACCATGGCTTCTGCTGGCTGGCGGACAGCCACTTATTCGGAAGTCACCTGATCCCGGCCCCGCACGGTTCCCGGCTGCTTTCTGGCGGCGGAAGCCGGCGCGTACGCTGTTCCCATGGCTCATGTCAACGATCCCGCCGTCCTCGAACGGCTTATGTGCACGAAGGGCCGGTGGGCGGTGGTGGGCCTCAGCACCAACCAGTGGCGCGCCGCCTATGACACCTCGCTGCTGATCCGGGACCGGATGGGAATGGAAATCATTCCGGTGAACCTCCGGGCGGATGATGTGCACGGCGAAACGGGATACGCCAGGCTCGCCGATATTCCCGCCGAAAAGCAGCCCATCGACGTCGTGGACTGCTTCGTCAATTCCCATCGCGTGGGCGCGGTGGTGGACCAGGCCATCGCGACGGGCGCGAAGGCCATCTGGATGCAGCTGGGCGTGGTCGATGAAGCCGCAGCCGAGCGGGCCCGGGCCGCCGGACTCGACGTCATCATGGACGCCTGCCCGGCACAGTACGTGCGGCGTTTCGGGCTGTAGGCTCACAGCATGAATGCCGCCGGACTCCGGGAAATCTGCCTCGCGTTTCCCGGCGCCTTTGAGGACTTCCCCTTCGGCCCGGAGACCTCCGTGTTCAAGGTCCAGGCTGCGGTTTCCGGGGGAGCCCGGAACGATGCGAAGATGTTTGCCCTGTCCGCCATGGACGACGATGACCTTGCCGTCAGCCTCAAGTGCGAGCCGACGCTGGCGCAGCAATTGCGCGCCGCGCACCCTGAGATCACCGGCGCCTGGCACCTGAACAAGACGCACTGGAACGGAGTCCGGCTGGACGGTGCGCTGCCCGATGCGATGATCCGGGACCTCGTCGAGGACTCCTACGACCTCGTGGTCGCCGGCCTGAGCCGGGCCCAGCAGGCGCAGCTCGGCTGGGCCCGGCTGGCCCGGGGGAGCCGGGACGGGGACACCCCGTGACCGGGCGCATCGCCGGCGGCGAACTGAACTACCCCGGCATCGGCTCCACCGGACACGGCCCGCCGACGGGGGTTGACTGCCGTGTCACCGAGGCTTATCTGGGCCACGGCTTCCCCTCGTACCGGCGGGCCGTTGCCGGGATACTGTCGTGGCAGCTCCAGCGTGGCGCGGGGCTCAGGGTCCGGGCCGAATCCGACGTCGTGGTCCCTGGGACCCGGGTGGTGAGCGGCTTCGGCGTCGGTCCCTTGCGCCTCAATGCCCCCTGCGAGGTGGTCTGGGTGCGGGAGCCGCTGGCCGGAGACGTGCCGCAGTCGGCCGGGTTCGGTTACGGGACGCTGCCGGGGCATCCGGTCCGAGGCGAGGAATCCTTCGAGGTGTCCATCGACGACGCCGGGAAGGTGACGCTTCGGATCATGGCCTTCGGGGTCCCCTCCAACTGGTTTTTCGCCGCCGGCGATGTCCTGGCCCAGCGGGCCCGGCGGCACGTCACGGCCCGCTACGTGGACGCTGCCCGGGTGCTGGCTGCCGGAACCGGCTGAACGGGCTCTTGCCTCCCGGCGGCCGCCTCCCGAAGGCTGCCGCCGTCGGCGACAATGGGAGCATGTGGATCGGCTGGATTGAATTCGACCTGCTCCTTGGCGACGTTCACAGCCTCAAGGAGAAACGCTCCGCCGTGCGGCCTGTCCTCGCCGAGCTCAGGCGCCGGTTCGACGTCTCGGTGACCGAGTCCGGGCTGCAGGACCAACACCGGCGGGCCCTCATCGGCGTCGGGCTCGTGGCAGCGGAGCGCGCCCACCTCATCGAGGTGCTTGACGCCGTCGAACGCTTTATGGCGGCCCGGCCCGACATGGAATTGCTCAGCGCCCGCCAGCGCGAGCTCCGCAGCGACGACGCCTGACCCGCCCGCCGGAACGCAAGGGCTGCCCGCGCGGGATAAAGTACCCAGCATGACCTTGAGCGCGACGCACGTGAGAATCATCCTGGCCGCCATCGCCCTGTGCGGGGCCGGTATGCTGGCCGCGTTCGCCGTGGACGAGTCCTTGCTGGTGCGGGATCAGCTTGGCGGCCTCTCGACCGTGCTGGCGGCCGGGCTGGCCGTCGGCGGGGTGGTGGTTCCGCTGCTGGGCATGCTTGGCGCGCTGGCTGATCCCCGCCGCCTGGTCAGTGTTGTTTTTATGGTGGTGCCGATGCTGACGCTGGCGGTCTTCCTGGATGAGCTCTTCAACGTTTTTCCGGTCCGCGCCCTCTGCATCACGGGGCAGGTCCTGGCGTTCGTCGGAGCGATCGGCATCCTCTCCGCCGCCAGCCCCGCCAAGAAGCGCCAGACCCTCCTAAACAGCAACGCGGGGTCACTTTTGGCCCATCCCGAGGGGATTTATGGGCGAAAAGTGACCCCGCGTTGCTATGGGGCGATGGAGGGTTAGCCGAAGTACTTCGGCAGGGTCCCCTCGTGGGCTTCCCGGAGGGCGGCCAGGGACATGGTCTCCACACCGTTGATCTCCAGCGAGCCGCTGTCCGCGTCCACGACGCCGATGCGGGCATGCGCGAAGCCGCGCGCGGTGCACATGTCCGTGAATCGGATTTCCTCGGACCGGGGAACACCGACGACGGCGCGGCCCTGGGTCTCGGAGAACAGCGCGGTGAACAGGTCCACGCCGTCGCGGTCCAGGACGTCCTGCAGGGCGATCCTGGCGCCGACGCCGTAACGCAGCGACGATTCCACGAGGGCTGCCGCGAGGCCGCCTTCGGAGAGGTCATGCGCGGAGTCCACCATGCCGTCGCGGGAGGCGTTGATCAGGATTTCGCCCAGCGCGCGTTCGGCGGCGAGGTCGACCTTGGGCGGGAGCCCGCCGAGGTGTCCACGCAGGTTGGACCACTCCGAGCCGTCCAGTTCGTCCGTCGTGGTGCCCAGCAGGTAGATGGCCTGGCCGTCTTCGCGCCAGCCCGACGGCGTGCGGCGTGCGACGTCGTCGAACTTGCCCAGCACGGCCACCACGGGGGAGGGGTGGATGGGCGTGGTCCCGGTCTGGTTGTAGAGCGAGACGTTGCCGCCGGTGACGGGGATGCCCAGTTCCATGCACGCGTCGGAGAGGCCGCGGATGGCCTCGGCCAGCTGCCACATGACGTCCGGGTCCTCGGGGGAGCCGAAGTTCAGGCAGTCACTGACGGCCATCGGCACGGCACCGGAGGTGGCGACATTGCGGTAGGCCTCGGCCAGCGCCAGCTGGGCGCCATGGTACGGGTCGAGATAGGTGTAACGGCCGTTGGCGTCGGTGGCCAGGGCAACGCCCAGGCCGGTTTCCTCGTCCACCCGGACCACGCCGGCGTCGTCCGGGAACGCCAGGGCGGTGTTGCCGCCGACGTAACGGTCGTACTGGTCGGTGATCCAGGACTTACTGCACATGTTCGGCGAGGAAACGAGTTCGACGACGGCGGCAGCGAGGTCCGCAGGGGCCGCCGGGCGGCCGGCATCCTGCACCGAACCCGTGAAGGTATCGGCCTGCAGGGCGTCCTGCCACTCGGGACGGGCGTACGGGCGGTCGTAGACCGGACCGTCGTGCGCCACGGTGCGCGGGTCGACGTCGACGATGACTTCGCCTTCCCACGTGATGATCAGCCGGCCGGTGTCCGTGACCTCGCCCAGCCAGGAGTATTCCACGGCCCATTTGTCCATGACGGCTTCAAACGCGGCGATGTTGTCCGGGGTAACCACGGCCATCATGCGTTCCTGCGACTCGGACATCAGGATCTCGCCCGGGGTCAGGGTGGGGTCGCGGAGCAGTACGGAGGTCAGCTCGACTTCCATGCCGCCGTCGCCGTTGGACGCCAGCTCGGACGTGGCACAGGAAATACCGGCTGCGCCCAGGTCCTGGATGCCCTCAACGAGGGAGCCCTTGAAGAGCTCGAGGCAGCATTCGATCAGGATCTTTTCGGCGAAGGGATCGCCCACTTGGACGGCCGGGCGCTTGGACGGCTTGGTGTCATCGAAGGACTCCGAGGCCAGCACCGAGGCGCCGCCAATGCCGTCGCCGCCGGTGCGGGCGCCGAACAGCACCACCTTGTTGCCCTTGCCGGAGGCGTTGGCCAGCCGGATGTCCTCGTGGCGCATCACACCGACGGCCAGGGCGTTGACCAGCGGGTTGCCCTGGTAAACGGCGTCGAAGACCATTTCGCCGCCGATGTTGGGCAGGCCGAGGGAGTTTCCGTAGCCGCCGATCCCGGCCACGGCACCGTGCATCACGCGGGCGGTGTCCGGGTGGTCGATGGCCCCGAAACGCAGCGGATCCATCACGGCCACGGGGCGGGCACCCATCGAGATGATGTCGCGGACAATGCCTCCGATGCCGGTGGCTGCACCCTGGTAGGGCTCCACGAACGACGGCGAGTTGTGCGACTCGATCTTGAACGTCACGGCCCAGCCGTCGCCCAGGTTGGTGACGCCGGCGTTTTCGCCGATGCCCACCAGCATGTCTTTCTTCATCTCATCCGTCACCTTGTCGCCGAACTGGCGCAGGTGGTTCTTGGAGGACTTGTAGGAGCAGTGCTCGCTCCACATCACCGAGTACATGGCGAGTTCGGCGCCGGTCGGGCGTCGGCCCAGAACCTTCACAACCTCGTCAAACTCGTTCTGCTTGAGTCCGAGCTCGGCCCACGGCAACTCAACGGTGGGAGTTGCGGCGGCGTTCTCGACGGTGTCGATGTTGAATTTCTTAGCGCCGGCGAGCTGACCGGTCGAGGTTTCCGTCATTTGGTTACTCCCACAATCTTGTTCAGCACCGAGGTGAAGAATCCGAGGCCATCGGTATCCGAGACTCCGAATCCGTCCAGGGACGCCGGGCCATACCCGGCCTCGACGGCATGTTCCGGGTGCGGCATAAGGCCCACCACGTTGCCGGCGGTGTTGGAGATGCCGGCGATGTCGCGGCGGGACCCGTTGGGGTTGAAGCCGACGTAGCGGAACACCACCCGGCCTTCAGCCTCGAGGGCATCCAGGGTTTTTTCGTCGGCGATGTACTGGCCGTCCTGGTTCTTCAGGGGGATGGTGATTTCCTGGCCCGCGGCGTAGTCCCGGGTCCAGTCCGTCGCATTGTTTTCCACCCGCAGGACCTGGTCCCGGCACATGAACTTCAGGTGGTCGTTCTTGATCATGGATCCGGGCAGCAGGTGCGACTCGGTGAGGATCTGGAAGCCGTTGCAGATGCCGAGGACCGGCAGCTTGGCGTCGGAGTTGGCGGCGTCGATGACCTTGGTCATGAGCGGCGCGAAGCGGGAGATTGCGCCGGCGCGGAGGTAATCACCGTAGGAGAACCCGCCGGGGATCACGACGGCGTCGACGTCGCCGAGGGTGGTGTCGGCGTGCCAGAGCGGCACGGGCGTGCCGCCGGCGAGCCGGACGGCGCGGGCGGCGTCACGGTCATCGAGCGTTCCGGGAAAGGTGATGACGCCGATTTTCGCACCGGCGAGCGTCGGCTCGATCGTGGCGGCGAGGGCGTCGCCGATCAGGGGGATTTCAGTCATCTCAGGCCTCGACGACCTCGACGTTGACTACGTCCTCGATGACGGGGTTGGAGAGCAGGGTCTCGGCCGCGTCCCGGGCCTGGGCCAGGATCTCATCGGTCACCTCGCCGTCCACCGTGAGTTCGAAGCGCTTGCCCTGGCGGACAGAGCTGAAGGCAGTGAAGCCCAACCGGGGCAGAGCACCCACGATGGCCTTCCCCTGCGGGTCCAGAATCTCGGGCTTGAGCATGACGTCGACAATGATCCGGGGCATCCGGCAACTCCTGTGCGTGAGCAGGTGGGTAAGGGCGCAGCGGAGTGGTGCCGTCTCACGCCGGTCTCACCAAATAACGGTGACATCAAGAAACGATGCTGATGTCGTTAAAAGTGGTGTGATCGGGCGCTCCGCGAGCTTGCGTACCCTATTCTACCGGCCCCCGAGGGTCCCGTTGTCTTCGTGGTGCGAGTATGAACCGGGACCGCGGCCGGGGCTGCGGCTATGGAACAGCTCCTCCGCCGTCAGTAGGATGAGCCCATGTCCGAGAATCCCAGATCCGTGGTGTTGCCCGTCGTCGCCGTCGCAGTGTTCGCAGGCCTTGGCCGGATGGTTCTCCAAAAGATCAAAGCTGACCGCGCCGCCCGGGAAAACAACGTGGCGGGGCCGATGGATGACGAAACCCGCGCCCGGATCAGCGAGGTTGTCCGGACCCCGAGCTAATCTCCGCCTTCCCAGCCGCCTTCCGTGCTGCGACTGTCCGCGCTGAAGCCGTCCGCATTGCCGGCGGGCAAGGACGGTTAATATCGCGACATATCAAGCCGGCCGTTGTGGTCCGTGTCATAATCCCCCCGCAGTCTGTACTGTATGAATCGGCTGGGTGTCCGTCGCGTCTGCGCGAGGGGCTGCTGGGGGCAGTTGATCCGGTCCGCTCGGCCCGGTGACGTCGCCGGGGCCGTTTCCTACGAAAGGTCTCAATCGCTCGTGAAATCACCAGGTAAGAGCTTCCTTCGAAGCGGGGGACTCCGGAGGGCTGTGGCGCTGACCCTGGGCCTGCCCGTGCTTTTGTCCACGGTCGCCATCGCACCCGCCAACGCCGCACCCGGCGCCCCCGTCGCCGCCGTGGCCCTCAAGAACGTGGATCCGGCGAGCTACAAAGACGGCCGCTACATTGTGGTTCTGGCCGACAAACCGTCGGCGACCTACGACGGCGGGACGGCGGGGCTGTCGGCAACCAAGCCCGAAAAGGGACGGAAACTCGACTCCACCAAGACCGAGGTCAAAAAGTACAAGGCGCATCTGGAACGGAAGCAGACCGAGGTTGCCGGCCGGCAGAACATCGCCATCCAGCGTCAGTTCACCGCCGCGCTCAACGGTTTCAGCGCCAAACTGACCGCGGACCAGGCGATCAACCTCGCCAAGGATCCGTCCGTCGTCCTCGTCGCCCCGGACACCGAGAACACGCCGGACTACTCAACGGCCGACTTCCTGAAGCTCAGCGGCGCCAACGGCACGTGGAACACCCAGTTCGGCGGCCAGGATGGCGCCGGCAAGGGCGTCGTTGTCGGCGTCATTGACACCGGGTACACGCCGTCAAGCCCGTATTTCGCCGGGGAACCGGTCAAGCCCCTTACCGGGGACCCCGTCGTCGGGGTGCCCTACCGCACGGACGACGGCAAGATCGCCATGCTCAAGTCCGACGGCGAGACGTTCACCGGCGAGTGCCAGGCCGGCGACGGCTTTGCCGGCACCGAGTGCAACTCCAAAGTCCTGAGCGCCCACTACTTCGCTGACGCGTTCCAGGAGACTGCCACCCCGGCACCGACGGAACTGATCTCCCCGGTCGATACCGCGAGCCATGGAACGCACACTGCCAGCACAGCGGCCGGCAACGCCGGCGTCGAGGCCTTCGTGGACAGGCGCAGCTTCGGCCAGACCAGCGGAATCGCACCGGCCGCGAAGCTCGCCATCTATAAGACCTGCTGGGAGGACGCCAATTCCAGCGGCGGCGGCTGCTTCTCCTCCGCGTCCATCGACGCCATCAACCAGGCCATCCTCGACGGTGTGGACGTCCTGAACTACTCGATCTCCGGCGCTACGGACACCACCACGGACCCGGTGTCCATGGCGTTCCTGTCCGCGGCTTCGGCCGGGGTCTTCGTGGCGGCCTCAGCCGGCAACTCCGGCCCGGCCCCCGGCACCGTCAACCACGGAGCGCCGTGGCTGACCACCGTTGCAGCCAGCAGCTTCTCCCAGGAGCTTCAGGGCACGGTGGAATTCTCCGACGGCAGCAAGTTCCGCGGCGCCTCCATCATGAGCAGCGAAGTCTCCAACGCCGGCGTGGTGCTGGCCGCCGACGCCGGTTCCGGCGCCGGAAACCCGGCCGTGTGCGGCGACGGATCCCTGGATCCGGCAAGAATCGCCGGACGCGTGGTGGTGTGTGACCGCGGAATCGTGGACCGCGTCGAAAAGAGCGCCGAGGTCCTGCGCGGTGGCGGCGTCGGCATGGTGCTCGTCAACCTGGAAAATTCCTCGCTCGACACGGACAAGCACTCAGTGCCCACCGTCCACGTCAACCCGCCTTCCACGGAAGCCATCAAGGCCAAGGTCGCCGCGCAGCCGGCCATCACCGTGTCCCTGGTCAACCGGGATACCACCGGGCTGCCGCTCGAGGCGCAGCCGCAACTGGCCGGTTTCTCCTCCCGCGGGCCGCTGCTCGCAGCCGGGTCCGACCTGTTGAAGCCCGACGTCGCCGCGCCGGGTGCCGCCATTCTGGCCGGCGTATCGCCGATCGGCGCGGGCGGGGACACCTTCGGGTTCCTCTCCGGCACGTCGATGGCAGCACCCCATGTCGCCGGCTTCGGCGCACTGATTCTCGGCAAGAACCCGGCCTGGTCGCCGGCGACGATCAAGTCCGCCATGATGACCACGGCCGGTGACATCAAACTCGCCGACGGCGCAAAGAACACGGATCTCTTCGCCACCGGCGCCGGGCAGGTCGACCCGGCCCGGATGCTCGATCCCGGCCTTGTCTACGACGCCGGCATCAATGACTACCTCGCCTTCATCCAGGGCACCGGCCTGGACCTTGGCATTCCCGGCGTCGGGACCACGAAGCCGCGGGACATGAACCTGGCGTCCATCGCGCTGGGTAATCTCACCGGCAAGGTGGAGGTCACCCGGACGGTGACCGCGCTGACGGCCGGCACTTACCGGGCCACGGTGAACGTGCCCGGCGTCAAGGTCAAGGTCACCCCGTCGGTGCTGAATTTCAGCCGTGCGGGTGAAAAGCGAACCTTCAAAGTCTCCTTTGAGAACCAGGGTGCCGTGCTGGGCCAGTACGCGACCGGCTCGCTGACCTGGCAGGGAGCCAACAAGAACGTCACGTCGCCCATCGTGGTCCGGCCGCAGTCGGTCGTCGCGCCGGGGGACGTCGCATTCACCTCCGAGGGCGGGAACGGTTCGGGCAACATCAAGGTCGTTTCCGGCACCGACGCGCCGGTCCGCCTGACCCTGGACGGTCTCTCCAAGGCGGACTCCACCGCCGTGGAACTGGTTCCGGGGCCCTTCGCGGGCGAGGCTGACGCCTCAACGCACATCGAGGTCGTCGAGGTTCCGGCCGGCAGCCCGCTGGCCAGGTTCTCCGTGCTGTCCTCGGATCCGGAGGCGGACTTCGACATGTTCGTATTGACCCCCTCCGGGCCGATCACGGTGGCGACGTCCTCAGCGAGTGAATCGGTCTCCCTCCCGGACCCCGAACCCGGCACCTACCTGATCTTCGCCAACCTCTACGCCAGCCCGGAGAACCGGGCCACGAAGGCCTCCGTCGATTCCGGCGTGCTCGGCGCCAACCCCGGCAACGCCACCATCGCACCGGACCCGCTGACGCTGGCCAACGGCAAAGCAGGCGAGGTCACCCTGGCCTGGAAGGGGCTGGAAACCGGGTCCTACTTCGGCCGGGTGACCTTCGCCGGCGCCAGCGACCCGACCTATGTGTCCGTCCTTGTGACGGCGTCGGGCGAGGTTGTTGTCCCTCCGACGTCGGAGGACCAGGAGAGCAACGACGGCCCGGGCGACGGCGCTAACGGCAGCGGCGGAAACGGCGAGAAGGACAAGAAGGACAAGAAGGACAAGAAGGACAAGGGCAAGAAGGAGAAGAAGGAGAAGGGCAAGATCCAGAACGGGGATCGTGCCCGGGCGCCTGATCAGGCCATCTAACTCCACGTAGTCCACAGCGGTTACGGCAACGGCCGGCGGGAATCACCTGCCGGCCGTTGTGGTTTAACCCTCCGCTGCCCGGTCCTCGCTGCCCGGTCCTCGCTGCGCGGTCCTCGCTGCGCGGGTGCAGTGCGCGGCACGGTGGGCTCAGACCGCACCCGTGGAGCGGGCGCTCCCGCCCAGCAGCGGTGCCATGGCACGCCAGCGGGCGATCTCACAGCCGTCGGTACGGCTGAACGCGGAGCGGACTTCGCGGCCGTGGAACCACCCGGTGACGACTGCGCGCTGCGGTCCGCCGTACTGCTGCGTGCACAGCTTCGGCGGCCCGGGCCGGGGGAAGAAGATTTCCGCCCCGAGCCGCTCGACGGACTCCAGCGCGGCGGCGGGATCGGGCAGTCCGGTGCCGTCGGTGACGGTGCCGCCACTGGCCTCCAGCCGGAGCACGCGTTCGGCGGCTCCCGGAGCCTCCGTCAGGCGGACGGTGAGGTCGACGTCGTGCGGACCGCGGCCGGCGGTTGTCATGGCCGGCCTGTGCCGCGGTTGGTTCGCCGCCCGCTGGTTTCCCGGCCGCGCCCGGCGGGTGTGTCCGGGCCGAGGAGTTGAAGGAGGGGCGCGAGTTCGTGCAGCAGCCGGCGGCGCAGTTGCTGGGATTCCGCGGCGAAGGCCCGCTGCCGGTCGACGTAGTCGGCTTTGCCCTCCGGAGTCTCGATCCTGATGGCCGGATAGCCCCATTCCGCCAGATCGTAGGGGGAGGCGCGCATGTCCATGGCACGGATCCGCCAGGACAACTCGAAGCAGTCCATGACCAGTTCGCTCGGGAGTGCCGGCGCCAGCTTGTAGGCCCACTTGTAGAGGTCCATATTGGCGTGGAGGCAGCCGGGCTGCTCCATGGTCCGCTGGTTTTCCCGGCTCGGCTCCAGGCTGTTCAGCGGGATGGCGTCCGGGGTGTAGAAACGGAACGCATCGAAGTGTGAGCAGCGGATCCGGTTCTCTTCGACCACCTGGTCCGTCCGCTCGGCGCCGAGCCGCAGCCGGAGGTACTCGTGCCGGAGTTCGAACTTGTCCTGCCGGTAAACCATCGCCCATTCGTGCAGGCCGAAGCAGCCGAACTGGGCGGGCCGGGCCGCGGTGCCGGCCAGAATAATGCCGGCGAACTGCAGCGCTTCGCGTCGCTCGCGCAGGAAGGCGCCGACGTCGACCGTGACCGCGGCGGTGCCCGGCCGCAACCCGGCGGCGGCAAGTTCGCCGTCGTCGGCGGCGCGGTAGTACTTCCAGGCGGCACGTTCAGCCGTCCCGGGTCCGGATAGCACGACGCCGGCGCCCGGGTGCCAGCGCAGCAGCTGACCCGGCTTTTGGGTGTAGTAGGTGAAGAGGAAGTCCTCCACCGGGTGCTTTCGGCCGGCGGAGCGGCGGGCCAGGTAGGGATCCGCGTAGCGCCGGACACGTTGTTGGTAGGCGGCCTGGCTCCGGAGCCAGTCGTCCTGCGGGAGGTGCATCAGCCTAGACAGCTCCGCCGGTCGAACCGAGGACTGCCTTCGCGGCATTCCATGCGGCAATTTCGCAGCCGTCGCGCAGGCTGAACGTCGCGTTCACGGAGCGGCCGTCCACGACTCCGGTTACGGTGGCTTGCTGCGGACCACCGTACTGCTGCGTGCAGGGCTGAGCCTGGGCGGACGGCGCCGGACTCAGGATGGCCGGATTGTCTTTGATGGCCTCGCAGGCGGCCGTGGCGTCCGGATGGCTGCTTTCCTCCGCCGGGACGCCGTCCTGGCAGACAAGGGTGAAGCTGGTCGGGGTTCCCGTCTCGGACGGCTTGACCATGATGGCCAGCTCGGCGTTGCCCTGTCCCGGCCCGGATGGCAGCGGAACCTGGGATGGCGAGGGGGCCGGTTCCGTCGTTTCGGTGTCCGGCGAGGGTGCCGTCGTGGTGGGGGCGGTCGAGGTCCCGGTCGGTGCGGACGGGGACGGGGACGGTGCATCACCGCCGCCCGGGGTGCAGGCGGCCAGTGCGGCCGCGGCCAGCAGAACAAGCGCCGCGTGGCCCAGTTGCTTGCGCATCAGCTGTCCTCCTCAGTCGAGCACAGTCTACCGCCGGGGAGCCGCATCCGCAGCGTTCCCCGGTGAGGTCTTCGTTGCGGCAATCAGGTCCATCATGGAGGCATGCAACTGGCCGACCTGCTCGCGGGTCAGGCCCAGCCGGGCCATCATGATGCCGGGGACCGCCGTCGCCTGCTGCCGGAGCGCGGCGCCTTCGGCGGTCAGCCGCACATCAAGTGCGCGTTCGTTGCCCGTAGCGCGCTGCCGGGTGATGAAGCCGGCACTTTCGAGGCGGCGCAGCAGCGGTGAAATTGTCGCAGGCTCCTGGGCCAGCGCGTCGCTGATCTCCCGGACAGAGCGGGGACTGGATTCCCAAAGGCACAGCATGACCAGGTATTGCGGGTGGGTCAGGCCGAGCCTGTCCAGGACGGGCTTGTAGGCGCCAACCACGCTCCGGGACGCCACCGTCAGGGCGAAGCAGAGCTGCTGTTCGAGCAGGAGGTCGTCCTCGACGGCCTCGTGTTCCGCGGTGTATTCGGCCATGCAGGCTGCTCCAGGTCTCTTTGATTCGTGATTTCATTAGTGCACTAATGATTAGCGTACACTCAGATCAATGCCGGGGTGAGTGTGAGAGGACAGCGATGGCCAAGGAAAATTTCGCCAACAGGTTCATGCGGGCGACCGGAAAGCTTCGGGCCGTCTTCGGGCCGGCGAACCGCAGTTCCCTGAGCCATGAGATGACGGTGCAGAACCGGGAACTGCTGGCACGGCGCCAGGCTGAAACCCTGCAGTGGGAAACCCTGCGCCGACCCGACGGCAGCACCTACGTCGTGCCGCGGAACCCGGAAGACAAGTCCCTGCGCTAGTTCCGGTGCCAGTTCCGGGGTGCGGTGATCCTTGAACGCGGGCCCGGTCCTTTTCCTGCGGCCGGGCGTAAAATGGGGGCACGGACGCACACCACGTCAACATCCGTGATCCATCCGCACTGACGGAAGGGGGTGGGAATTGTGACTCGTGCAGTCAGGCGTTTTATGAAACGGACTTATACGTTCAGATACCTCTTCGGGAATGCCAGCCGCGGCGATACCGCCGCTCCGGTGTTGCACCGGCACGATGAATTCGAGCAGGCCTCGGAAGAAGATTTGGCGACTTTCGAAGTCGAGACCGATTCACACGGGCATCACTACGCGGTGCGTAAATCGGACCTCTGGAAGGAACAGGTTTGACTGGGCGGCTTTGACAGGCTGGCAGGGCAAAAAGAGAGGGAACGGCTGCTGCCGTTCCCTCTCTTCGTGCCCGGCGTAGTCCGCCTGTGACGGGACTAGCGGCCCGTGCCGCCGTAGACGGTCGCTTCGTCCTCGCTGTCAAGGTCAAACGCCTTGTGGATGGCGCGGACGGCGTCGTCGAGCAGGTCAGCGTGCGTCACCACCGAGATCCGGATTTCCGAGGTTGAAATCATGTTGATGTTGATGCCGGCCGCGGACAATGCCGCGAAGAACCGCGCCGAGACGCCAGGGTGGGAGCGCATGCCGGCGCCGATCAGCGACAGCTTGCCGATCTGCTCGTTGTATTCGATGCTCTCGAACCCGATCTCACCGTGGGCCGCGCGGAGTGCGGCCAGCGCGTCGGCGCCCTCGACGATCGGCAGCGTGAAGGAAATGTCCGTCCGGCCGGTGCCATGGGTGGAGACGTTCTGCACGATCATGTCGATGTTGGAGTGCGCGTCCGCGATGACCTGGAAAATCGCCGCGGCCTTGCCGGGGATGTCCGGGACGCCGACGACCGTGACCTTGGCTTCGGAACGGTCGTGGGCAACGCCTGAGATGATTGGCTGCTCCAAGGCAACTCCCTCTTGGGTCGTGATTTTATCGTCGGCGCCGGGCATGACCCAGGTGCCTTCGTTCGGGCTGAATGAGGAACGGACGTGCAGCGGCACCCCGAAGCGGCGGGCGTATTCAACGCAGCGCAGGTGCAGGATCTTGGCGCCGGAGGCGGCCAGTTCCAGCATTTCCTCGCTGGAGATACGGTCGATCTTGCGCGCGGACGCCACAACGCGCGGGTCCGCGGTGTAAATGCCGTCAACATCCGTGAAGATCTCGCAGACATCGGCGTCGAGGGCTGCCGCCAGTGCGACCGCCGTCGTGTCCGAACCGCCGCGGCCCAGCGTAGTGATTTCGTTAGTGCTGCGGCTCATGCCCTGGAAGCCTGCCACGATCGCGATATTGCCCTTGTCCAGGGCGGTGCGGATCCGGTGCGGGTCGACGTCGATAATCCGGGCCTTGCCGTGGATGCCGTCGGTGATCATGCCGGCCTGCGACCCCGTGAAGGACTGGGCGGAGGCTCCGAACTTGTTGATGGCCATGGCCAGTAGCGCCATGGATATGCGTTCCCCGGCGGAAAGGAGCATGTCCATTTCCCGGGCGGGGGCCGAATCGGTCACCTGCGCGGCAAGATCGAGCAGCTCGTCGGTGGTATCGCCCATCGCGGAGACCACCACGACAACTTCGTCGCCGGCATTGTGGGCGTCAACGACCCGTTTGGCGACGCGCTTGATGCCCTCTGCGTCCGCCACCGAGGAACCGCCGAACTTCTTCACCACCAGGTGCTTGGTGACGGCGGATGTGGCGGGCAGCCCGTGGGGCTGGACTTCGGTAGTGGGCAAACTCATGCGCGCACCCTCACTGGATCATCGGGGTTGTTGGCCAGGCTGCCAAATGGCGCGACCGCTTAACTTTTCAGCCCAGTTTATCGCCGCTGGCCGCGCGGCGCGGAATTGTGACCGTATGCCGGGCACCAGGCCCGGTGCGGACCGGTCCCGCGGCTACCCGTCCGGCGGGACATGCGCTGCGCCTGCCGCTAAGGATGGACATGGTGCTGTTATGTCCACTCTCCGGGCCAGGGGCTGAGCATGCACGTCGGAGGCCAAGAATCCCTGCGGCGGGACATGCGCTCCGCCTGCCGCTAAGGATGGACATGGTGCTGTTATGTCCACTCTCCGGGCCGGAGACTGAGCATGTCCACTTTTGGGGCAGTGCAGGGCGGCGGCCGTGTTGGGGTGCCGGGTACAGGGTGCCGGGTGCAGGTCAGCCCAGCGCGTTGCGGCGGCCTTCGAAGGCCCGGCCGAGGGTGACCTCATCGGCGTATTCGAGGTCGCCGCCGACCGGCAGGCCCGACGCCAGCCGGGTGACAGCGATCCCGATTGATTTCAGCATCCGCGCCAGATAGGTAGCCGTGGCCTCACCTTCGAGATTGGGGTCGGTCGCAATGATGATTTCCTGGATTGCCCCGTCGTTGAGACGCGTGAGCAGTTCCCGGATCCTGAGCTGTTCCGGGCCGATTCCTGCGATGGGGTTAATAGCGCCGCCCAGCACGTGGTAGCGGCCACGGAAGGAGCGGGTCCGTTCCACGGCCAGAACATCCTTGGATTCTTCAACGACGCAGATGACTGACGGGTCGCGGCGCGGGTCGCGGCAGATGTTGCACAGTTCCTGCTCGGTGACGTTTCCGCAGACGGTGCAGAACTTGACCCGTTCCTTGACCATGGTGATGGCATCAACAAGCCGCTTCATGTCCTGCGGATCGGCCTCGAGAATATGGAAGGCCAGCCGCTGGGCAGACTTGGGTCCGACGCCGGGAAGGCGTCCGAGCTCATCGATCAGCTCTTGAACTGCACCTTCGTACACAATGTCCTCGTTCGTGGGGGGTGGTGGCGTCGTGCGACGGCGGGGTGGTCAGAAAAGCGGGGCGTTGAGGAAAGACCGCGGTTCTAGAAACGCGGCGGCAAGGGACTTCCATCCAGGGACCGTTCCTCGACCAGTTTGCCGCCAAGAATCCGTTCGACGGCGGCCCGGCCGAAGACGCCGGACTCTTCGATGGTTTCGTCATCCGCGCTGGGGATGTCATTGGCGTAGGTGGTGGCGGTGGCGGCCCGGGCGGGGGCTTTGGCGCGGCCGGCCTCCGCCTCGGGGCTGTTGGACAGCCGCTGGTACAGGCTTTGCCGTTCCGGGGAGGATGAAGTGTCCACTGGCGCCGGTGCCTCAGCCGGGGCAGCGACCTTTGTCACCACCGTCGCGGCAATCGGCGCGGCAACAGTGGCGGCGGGCGCAGTACTCGACGCGGAAGCAGCGACGGTGGACCGGGCGGGCTGCAGTTCTCCCCGGTTGTCCCCGGACACGTCCGAGGGAGCGCCGGCATGGGCCGGAATCTGGGCGGCGGCCGGTTCGTAGCGAGGAGCTTCCGGCTCCGGGGCACGCTCCGGTGCGGCCGACGGTTCCGCTCCGGCGGGCGTGCGGCCGAGGTTTGTGTCGGAGCCTACGGTCCAGATACCGGCCGACTGCTCGACGGCGCGGGCCCACGGGTCGTCCGCAGGATTCGGACCCCGGGGTGTTGCGTGTTCGCCGGACGGGGCAGGGGATGCCTTTTTGGGAGCCGTTGCCTGCGGCCGTGAGGGCGCGGGCAGTTCGGGCTCGGCCTGGCGGGACGCCGGGGGATCCCAGTCCATGGGAGGCTCCTCGTCAAGCGGCGGCGCGTCCTCATCCCGGGGCGGACCCCAGTCATCATCAGGGTAGGCGTAGGAACCCGCGGGCTCGACGGCGGCGGACGCGGGCAGGGCGGGCGTCGTGGCGGGCGCAGCCGGGGCTGCTGCTCTAACTTCAGCCGACTCTGGTACCGCCGGCGGGAGTCCCGCCCCGGTACCGGCAGATGCTGATGGGGGAGTGGCGGAAGCCGGCGCAGGAGGCTGCTCCGCAGGCTGCGTCCGTGCGTTCTGCGGTGCCGAGGGTTCTGCTGTGCCGGTCGCCGGGGCGGTTTCCGGCGCGGTCACCGAGGTGGCGGGCCGGCCGGCCGGCGTCGGCGTCTGCGGGGTGTCCGTCGTCCGGGCGCTGGCCGGCGTCAGTCCCCACGCGTCGTCGGCTGACGTTGCCGGGGCGTCCCGGCTAACCGGTTTTGGGTTTGGCTCAGAGCTCGCTGCGCTGTGGGAACCTGCGGCGACGGCCTTGACCTGGCAATCGATTCCGATCGTCTTATGGATGGCTTGCCGAAGATTCTCGGCATGGTCGGCGCGCCCGAAGGCCCCGGCGAGGCCGGACGTTGTGAATGCCAACGTCAGTACATGATCCTCGAAATGTCCGACCTGGGCGTTGGGTTCCACCAGGGCCCAAGTGCTTCGCTTGATTTTCGTCAGTGTCTGGAGAATCTCGGGCCAGGCACGGCGGAGGACCTCGACGTCCGCCCCGGGGCCCGGCGCCGGTGCGGCGGATGCCGCGCCGGCGTCAGCGGCCGCAGCAGCCGCGGCGGATGGTCCCCCGGCAGGCAGGGAAGCTTCCGGGGCCGGTGCTACGGGCTCGGGTCGCGCGGGGGAGGGCGCCGGCCGGGCAGCGGGGGCCGGTCCTGCGGCTGCCGGGCGGTCGCTGCGGGCGGCGCCGGCGACGGTTTCCTCCACGGGCCAGTCGCTGGTGCTCACTCGGGGCGCGGCCAACGGCTGCCGCGTGCGGTCGGATGGTGCCGAGGCGGGCGCCGGTGCAGGCGGCGCGTCCGGACCCGGGGCGGCCGTCGGCGGCGTCTCCACCCGGGCAGCCCGGGGGACGGCGGGCCGGACGGCGTCGGGAGTCGCCGGCGCGGCTGTGCCGGAGTCCGCTGCGGGCACCGGCGCAGCGGCCTCCGGAGCGGGTGCCGGAGTCCCGACGTCGTTCCCGGCGTAATTCAGCCGGCGTTCCACCCTGTCGATCCGGGCGGCGATGCCGCGTTCAGTCTGTTCGGAACTGGGCAGCAGGATCCGGGCGCACAACAGTTCCAAATGCAGGCGCGGCGAGGTGGCGCCGGTCATTTCGGTGAGCGCGGTGTTGGTGACGTCGGCGGCACGGGAGAGCTCGGACGCACCCAGGTTGTGCGCCTGGTTCTGCAGGCGCGCTATCTGGTCCGCCGGCATGCCGCGGAGGATGGATTGGGCGCTCTCGGGCATGGCCTGGACGATGATCAGGTCACGGAAGCGCTCAAGCAGGTCCTCGACGAAGCGGCGCGGGTCGTGGCCGGTCTGAATGACACGGTCCACGGCGCGGAAGACCGTGGCGGCATCGGCGGCGGCCACGGCCTCAACCACGTCATCGAGCAGCGAGGCATGCGTGTAGCCGAGGAGTGCCACAGCGAGTTCGTAGTCCAGCCCGTCCGGGCCGGCGCCCGCCATGAGCTGGTCCAGGACAGATAGCGAGTCGCGGACGGAACCGCCGCCGGCCCGAATGACCAGAGACAGCACACCGGGCGCCACGGGGACGTTTTCCTGGTTGCAGAGCAGCTCAAGGTAGGCCATGAGCGGCGCGGGCGGGACGAGCCGGAAGGGGTAGTGGTGCGTGCGGGAGCGGATGGTGCCGATCACCTTGTCCGGCTCCGTCGTGGCGAAGATGAACTTGATGTGCTCCGGTGGCTCCTCGACGATCTTGAGCAACGCGTTGAACCCGGCCGACGTCACCATGTGCGCTTCGTCGATGATGAAGATTTTGTAGCGGTCGCGGACCGGCGCGTAGGTGGCCCGTTCGCGCAGGTCACGGGCGTCGTCGACGCCTCCGTGGCTCGCGGCGTCGATCTCGATGACGTCGAGGGATCCCGAGCCGCCGCGGGCGAGCTCGATGCAGCTGGGGCACGTGCCGCACGGGGTATCCGTAGGGCCCTCGGCGCAGTTCAGGCAGCGTGCCAGGATGCGGGCGGAGGTGGTCTTGCCGCAGCCGCGGGGGCCGGAAAAGAGGTAGGCGTGGTTGACGCGGTTCTTGCGAAGGGCCGTCATGAGCGGCTCGGTGACGTGCTCCTGACCAATAACGTCCGCGAACGAATCCGGGCGGTATCTACGGTAAAGCGCGGTAGTAACAGTCACAGATAAACCCTACCAATCGGCACAGACATAAAAGACCCCCCATGCACCCGCCAGAGCCCATTTACCCTTGCTACCTTCCGGTCCTGGGGGAGTTCAACAGGATGACGCCACATGAGGGGCCGTCAGCAAGTTTACCCGATGTTCGGCCATGCCTCGAACCGGAGCATCTGGGCCCCGGCCGCCGGGGGACATGCCCATTTGTCGGGCCCGGGATTGAGCAAGATGGGCATATGTCCAGGCCGCGCCGCGGGCGCGGGGCATGTCCCACGGGGAGCGGCGGTAGTGCCCGATTGGTCGATGCTGGAAAGTTCAGGTATTCTAGTATCTGCTTTTGATTCAGAAGCTACTGGAGAATTCGCCTAGCGGCCTATGGCGCACGCCTGGAACGCGTGTTGGGTTAACGCCCTCGGGGGTTCAAATCCCCCATTCTCCGCGTTTGGCCCCGGTCCACTGGACCGGGGCCTTTTTGCTGTCCCGGTGCCCGAGGCGCTGTTCCGGTTCACGCCCGCCGCTCAGGCCGGGTGCCCCAGGCGCCGGAGGCGCTCGCGGGCGGCCAGTTCGCTCGGGCCGGTGCGGCCAAGGGCGAGGTGGACGACGGCGAGGGTCGCCCGGGTGCCCAGTGTCACCGGCAGCGGGAGGGGTCCGAGCCGGGCGGTGCGGAGGCCGAGCAGCTCCCGGTATTTAGGCTCGAGGCTCGTGACGGCGGCGGCGAATAGCACCTGGTAGCCCGGCCGGAGGGACGGGTGCAGGGGCGGATTGCGGAGCAGCGCCACCACCTCGGCGACGCGGGCGTCGAAGCGGAGTTCGCCGTCGTCGTACCAGCGGTCCAACTGTCCGCGCATCTCGGACTCGCTCATTGGCGGGGTATCGACGCCCATCAGCCGGCCGGCCTGCGCCCACTCGCGGACGTAGGCATCGGGGCCGCCCGGGATGGGCCGGCCCCAGATTTTATGGGTGGAAAGGAATGCGTCGGTGAAGGCGATGTGAACCCAGCGTAGGAGATCAGGGTCGTTCGCTGCGTAGCTCCTGGCGACGCCATGGCCGTCCACGAATTCCCCTCGGACGCTTTCATGGAGCCGGAGCACCCAATTGGAGGCCTCGCGGGCTGCCGAAGTGGAGCCGTAGGTCACTGTGAATATCCAGCGGATTGTTCCGGCCAACCGGCCCAGCGGGTCCTCGCGGAAGCGGGAATGGTCATGGACTCCGGCCAGGGCTCCGGGGTGGAGTGCCTGCATCAGCAGGGCCCGGACGCCCGCGACGATCGTTGGCATGTCCCCGTGGACGGCCCAGACGGCGGAACCCGGAAGGTGATATCCGGCGTCGTCGCCCTCGGCTAGCCGCGGCACCCAGTCCGGCACCGCTTCCCGCGTGCCGGTGAACGTCTGTTTCAGTTCGGTCTGCCAGTCCCTGAGGGCGTTGCGCATGTTCAATTATGACCTTCCGTGTGCCTGATTTGTACTCGTTTCCGGGCGGGGACTACTTGGCCGCGGAACGATCTGTACTCGAATGCGCCGCGGGCGGCACAACGGGTGGCGCGCGCGGTTCCCACGCCCTGTCGGTTGTGTTCACATGGAAGTTGAGTCCGTCGCGTGTATTGAGTCTGGCGGCCAAATTGCGGGGGGTCGCATCGTGGTAAAGCATTGGGGAAACTCATCGGGTGAGCAGTTGGTCCGGTCGCGGGTCATTGCCGTACGGTGGCTTTCCGGAGGCGCCTGCCTCTCCCTCGCGGTTCTTACATTCGGACTGCAGGGACTTGCCGGCAGCGGGTCATCTCCCATTCAGGGCGCGGCCTTCACGGCGTCCGGGGCAGTAGGCCCGCAGACGCTGCGTCTCGATGCCGTAGCGGACACGGCGACGCACCTTGCTGCAGACTCCGCCTTCACCGCCGACAGCCAGGCACTCCTGGCTTTCAGCCGGTCCTCCGTCGAGACGTCGACCAAGGACGGGGTCAGCAGCGAACTGAACGTCGCCGCCGCGAGTTTGAAGCGGCCGGCGCTCGGCTTCCTCATGGCTCCCCTTGAGAACCTCGTGGCGTCGTCCCCGTTCGGGCTGCGCACCAGCCCGATTACCGGCACTGCCGGCGAATTCCACTGGGGCCAGGACTTCGCGGCAGCCTGCGGCACCCGGGTCTACGCAGCCGATTCCGGTGTGGTCCGGGCCGTCGGCTGGCATCCCTGGGGTGGCGGCAACCGGGTCGAGATCGATCACGGCAACGGGCTCATCACCACGTACAACCACCTCGAAGCGATCGCCGTCAAAAAGGGTGACTCGGTCCGGGTTGACGAAGTAATCGCCAGGGTAGGGACAACAGGGTCCTCGACCGGATGCCACTTGCACTTCGAGACCATCCTTAACGGAAAACACACGAGCCCTCAGGACTGGGCGCTCATTCCCACTACACAGGTTGACCCGCTCGGTCCGTTGCTGATGACAAGCTATGAGCCCGACGCCGGATTGCCCGCAGATAATCGCGCCGGGTGGGCAGTCCCGGTCAGCGATAAGTTGACCCATATCGTGGCTGGCGGCCTCAACGAACGCCCCGCCCCGGAAGTGGTGACGTCCGCCAAAATGACGGCGCCTGCTGCCACGAAGGTGGCCGCCTCTTCCGTTCCGCCGACGACGGGTACGGCCACGCCGTCAGCTCCGCCGACGACGGTTCCCCCGACGACGGGTACGGCCACGCCGTCAGCACCGCCGACGACGGTTCCCCCGACGACGGGTACGGCCACGCCGTCAGCTCCGCCGACGACGGTTCCCCCGACGACGGGTACGGCCACGCCGTCAGCTCCGCCGACGACGGTTCCGCCGACGACGGGTACGGCCACGACAGTTCCGCCGACGACGGTTCCGCCGACGACGGGTACGGCCACGACAGTTCCGCCGACGACGGTTCCGCCGTCGACGGGTACGGCGACGCCCTCGGGACAAGAGTCCGCCACGGCAACACAGTCGGCCGCAGTGACCCAGTCCGCCACGGCAACGCAGTCCGCCGCTCCAGTCCAGACGTCGAAGGCGGCGGCTCCCGCACCCGCCCCGACACCCTCCACGGCCTCCGCGGCGAAATCTGCCGCGCCGGTGTCCCCGGCCGCTCCGCCGGCACCGCCCGTAGTTGTACCCACGGCTACTGTCACGCCGGTTGTGGTCCCGTCGGCAACCGCCACGGCGACCGTCACGGAACCGGTGACGCCTCAGCCGTCGGAACCCGCCGCCGCGCCGGTTCCCTGAGCTGACGCTCGCTGCCGGCGGGCGCGCCATGCGCTGCGGTCCTGCCACGGGTCGGGCTGAAAATGAACGCCTTTAGCAGGCAGTGGACACCTTCCACTCGGTTGTTCGCCCACGGCGGAAACCCGGCTCTATCCCTTCTCCGACCGAGGTCCTAGACTGGCCAAATCCCCGACCTTCCGGACGTGCTCACAATGTTGTGGCGATCCTTGTCGGGGATCCCGCCGTGACTCTTCGTGCGGGGTGCATCAGAGAGCTTCGTGGATCACAACCGGGCCCCAACGGGACCGTGAAATCTGAAGGAGAAAGATGACAGAGAACAAAGCCGTTGCCTACAAAGAACCTGGCAAGGTTGAACTTATCGATATTGACTACCCGAGCTTTGAACTCAAGGACGGCCCGGGCGTCAACCCGGCGAATGTGGGCCGGCAGGTACGCCACGGCGTCATCCTGAAGACCGTCGCCACAAACATCTGCGGCTCGGACCAGCACATGGTCCGTGGACGCACCACCGCCCCGAAAAACCTCGTCCTCGGCCACGAAATCACCGGAGAAGTCGTGGAAGTGGGACCGGATGTGGAATTCATCAAGGTCGGAGACATCTGCTCCGTCCCGTTCAACATCGCCTGCGGGCGCTGCAGGAACTGCAAGGAACGCAAGACCGGCATCTGCCTGAACGTGAACCCGGACCGGCCGGGAAGCGCCTACGGCTATGTGGACATGGGCGGCTGGGTCGGAGGCCAGGCCAACTACGTCCTGGTGCCCTACGCGGACTGGAACCTGCTGAAATTCCCGGACCGCGACCAGGCCCTGGAAAAGATGATGGACCTGACCATGCTGTCGGACATCTTCCCCACCGGATTCCACGGTGCCGTCACCGCGGGCGTCGGTGTGGGGTCAACGGTGTACATCGCCGGTGCCGGGCCGGTCGGCCTTGCCGCCGCCACGAGCGCACAGTTGCTGGGCGCCGCCGTCGTGATCGTCGGCGACATGAACGCGGAACGCCTCGCCCAGGCACGCAGTTTCGGCTGCGAAACGGTCGACCTGAACGAGGGTGGCCCGCAGGAGCAGATCGAGCAGATCCTGGGGGTCCCGGAAGTCGACTGCGGCGTGGACGCTGTCGGGTTCGAAGCCAAGGGGCACGGACACGGCGCCCACGAGGCGCCGGCCACGGTACTGAACTCGCTCATGGAGATCACGGCGGCCGGCGGCGCACTGGGCATCCCGGGGCTCTACGTCACCGGCGATCCAGGCGGTGTTGACGAGGCCGCACAGAAGGGCTCGCTCTCGCTCAGCCTCGGTACCGGGTGGGCGAAGTCCCTGAGCTTCACCACGGGCCAGTGTCCGGTGATGAAGTACAACCGCGGGCTGATGATGGCGATCCTGCATGACAAGGTCAGCATCGCCAAGAACGTCAATGCCAAGGCCATCCCCTTGGAAGAGGCTCCGCAGGGCTACGCCGAGTTCGACGCCGGCGCGGCACAGAAGTATGTCCTGAATCCCAACGGCTACCTGAGCTAGCCGGAGGGCCTGGAAATCAGCGGCGTTGCCCGGCCGGGTCAGTGATCCGGCACCGGGCAGCGCCGCTGACGCCTGCAACTTTTCAAATATTCCTGCTCCCGTTTACACATTGTTTACCCAATGTCTGGTTGGATGGTGGTTACTGAGAGGGACACTGGAGGCACCGCCCCCACCCAACCAAGAAGGCAGCAATGGAGCTCATCGAGGCCGAACACCCCCGGCCACGTCATTTCCTACTTCATCTGAGCGACCCCCATCTTCTGGGAGGTCCGCAACCTCTCTATGGTGCGGTGGACAGCGATGCCCTGCTCAGGCAACTCTTCGACGAAGTCCTGGCCTCCGGGGCGCGCCCCGAGGCCGTGGTATTCACCGGGGACCTTGCCGATCAGGGCGAAGCCGAAGCATATGCCAAACTCCGGGATATTGTTGAGCCCGCATGCAAGGCCTTGGGCGCCAAAGTCATCTGGGCCATGGGGAACCACGATGACCGGGGCAACTTCCGCGCCGGGCTGCTGGATGAGCCCGCCGACAATTCGCCCGTGGACCGCAGCTATTTCATCAACGGCCTGCGCATCATCACCCTGGACACGTCGGTGCCGGGCTATCACCACGGTGACCTGAGCGAGTCCCAACTCGATTGGCTCGCCGCCGAGCTGGCCACCCCGGCCCCGGACGGCACGATCCTGGCACTCCACCACCCGCCGGTACCCTCCGTGCTGGACCTTTCGGTCCTTGTCGAGCTCCGCGGCCAGTCAGCGCTGGCCGGTGTGCTGCGGAACTCCGACGTCCGGACAATTCTGGGCGGCCATCTGCACTATTCGACGACGGCCACGTTCGCCGGCATTCCGGTCTCCGTCGCCTCTGCCACCTGCTACACCCAGGACCTGAATGTCCCCGTCGGCGGGACGCGCGGACGCGACGGCGGCCAGGCATTCAACCTGGTCCACGTCTACGAACACACAATCGTGCACTCGGTGGCGCTTCTGGGGGACACCCCGGATGTCGGCGAAATGGTGCCCGCCGCCGAAGTCCAGCGCAGGCTGGCCGAGGCCGGGGTCAGGATTCCGCGCTCGGCGAGGCTCGAAGACCCGGCCAAGACCCCGGGAGCCCGCCGGCTCAGAGCCCTCAACTAGCGCCGGTTCCTCCCGCCGGCGTCACTTCTCCCAGGGTGCCTTGATGGGGTAGTACTTCTCCAGGAAGTCCGTCACGAGTTCCGCCCGCTCCTCGGCGGGTACCTCGGGGAAGCTGCCGTCGTTGAGGCAGAAGAAATCCATGTTCCGCTTGGCGAGCAATTTGGGCAGATAGTTCAGGCCGGCCCGGGCGGTCGTATCAACGTACCGGACCCTCGCGGCGGTCTGGGTGACGGCGTGGCCGGTGAGCAACGCGTAGTAGTGGTAGAACGAGTTGGTCACCGAGATGTTGTCCGCCGCCCGGAAGGTGCTCGCGGCGGTCTTGGCGAACTCGGCCGGGAACTCGCGCTCCATGGTGGCGACGACGCTGCGTCGCAGCGGCGCCGCCGTGTGTTCCAGGTGCCTGGTGGTGATTCGGCCGAAACGGTCCCGGAGTAGCTTGCGGTTGACGCGGGCCGCATTTTCAAAGCCGCTGCGTTCGGCGTCGTTCTCGCCCAGCCCGATCCGGGTTTCCGCCTCGATGAACTTGGTGATGCCGCCCGGGGTGAAGAACATGTCCGGTCCGACGGCCCGGCCGAAGAACATGTCGTCGTTGGAATAGAGGAAGTGTTCCGAGAGGCCGTCAATATGATGGAGCTGGCACTCCACCGCCTGGGAATTGTGGGTCGGCAGCACCGACGGGTCGGCGAAGAACTCTTCGCTGCGGACGATCGTCACGCCCGGGTGGTCGGCCAGCCAGGACGGAGTGGGCGAGTCCGTGGCAATGAAGATCCGCCGGATCCAGGGCGCAAACATGTACACGGAGCGCAGCGCGTACTTAAGTTCGTCAATCTGGCGGAACCGGGCCTCGTGGTCATCGCCTTCGCCCACGACGACGCCGGCCATGCGGGCCCGGCGGGCGGCGATATATTCGGGGGAGGAACCGTCCACCCAGGAGAACACCAGATCGATGTCAAAGCTGATGTCGCTCGCGTGGTCCGCGAACATATTCTCGATGGTGGGCCAGGTGTGGCCGTAACGTTCCACGGTGCCCCGCACGGCATCCTGCGCGAGCATGGTGCGGCGGGTCAGTGAGTTCTCGATCGGCAGGATCAGCTGGTCGCCTCCAAAGCTCCAGAGCTCCAGCTGCACGCCGGCGGAGGCCCCGAACTGGAGCCCGCCTTTGGGTTCCACCCGCGGCCGGTACAGCCGGAAGATCCGGGCCTGCCGGTGGGGAGAGAGTTCGCCATCCGATACCAGCACAGAGGACTTCTTCTTGGCGTCGACCGTCATGGAGTAGAACGGCTCGTCGTGGCAGGCGGCCACAAGCGCATTGCGCAGCTTCTTGCGGAGCTTCCAGTCCACCGCGATGACGGGCCGGTGGTTGTTACCGCGGACCAGGAGGTAGTCGAGCCCGGCGCCGTCCAGCACGGACCGCAGGAACATCAGGTCTTCGACCATGGCCTGGTATGGCGTGCGGTTTTCATTGATGAGCGCATACCGGCCACGCCTGCGGACCACATCGGGCCGGGCCTCGAACCGCACGACGGCGGCCGCCGACGTGACTTCGTCGTGGGCTTCAACCGACGCTTGTCCGCCGTAGTAAATCTCGTCCTGGATGAGTGCTTCAGTAATGGTTGTTCTCCGGCGTTCGTTGAGTGCGTTTGCTACCTACTTGCATGATAACGCCAGCCTCAAAATCGGCCGCCTGAAATCGGGCGGCAAGAACCGCTAGGACGTCCGCCTGCCCGTCTGGTTCGGCACGGTCAGGAGCGCCTCCGGTCGGAGAGGGCGTCCAGCCAGTGGCGGAGGAAGGCGGCGCCGGCGTCGTCGTGGATCGTGTCCCCATCCAGCCCGAGATCAGCCGCGGTCAGCACCTCATACGGTTTCACCGGGATGCCGTCGGCCGGGCGCACATCGACATGCTTGACTGCATGATCGTTGTGGTGCAGCCAGTCGGCCATGGCGTAATCCGTCCGGGAATCGCCGACCGTGCGCCAGGCCTGCGGGGTGATGCCCTGGGCCGCGAGCAGTTCCACTGCACGGCTGGCGCCAAGATCCTTGCCGAGCCTGACCGATTCGATGTCCGTGGAGATGATCGTGGGATCCACACGGTAGTCGATCCGGGCATCCGAATCGGGGGCGTGGTGGTCGAGACGGACGACGCCCAGGCCGTGGCGGGTCATCAGCTCCATGGCGTCCGCGTCAAAGAGTTCCTGCTCGGCGAGGTAATCGGAATTGGGGACCTCGATGTGCTGTTCCACTGAGACCATCGCCCGCTTGGTTTCGTCGAAGAACATGTGGGCGGAGTAGTCCTCGGCCACCAGGCGGCGCACGTCGTCGCCGAAAGGCCGCGGGATGGCGAGCTCCTCGTCGATATGGATGGGACCCGGGCCGGCCGAGGTGTAGCTGAACCAGACAGCGCCCTTCTCGCAGACAGCGTGGAAGATCGTTCCGGCCGGGATGCCGGCCGCGATCATGGGCTCCATGACTTGCTCCCGGATGAAAGTATCCGACCGGCCCGTGTTGAAGATAACCGGGATGCCCTCGGCGGCCAGCGCAAGCAGGTCCGCGATGATGGCGGGCCGGACATCGCGCGTGACGGGACTCGCCACCGGGCCGTCGACGTCGAGCAACAGGGCCAGCGGGGGAGTCTGTAGCGACCGGGCCGCTGTGGTCTCGGATGCAGTCATTTCCTCATTCTGTCAGCCCGCGGATCCCCGCGCATGTATTGCCCGGGCTGGGCCACCCCACCGGCTTGAATGTGACAGAGGAGTATTCCCGATATGACAAAAGGTTAATGTTTGGGCACAACCTCACATAAGGTGCGGGCATGGATTCCTTTGCTGGCCTAAGTTCCTTAGGCTTGCAGGGTGATATTCAAAGCTGTGGGCGAGGGACGCCCGTACCCCGACCATGGTTACACCACTCCCCGGGACTGGGCCGCCCTGCCGCCGCGCCCGGTCCGCCTGGATGAACTGGTGACCACCAAACGCACCCTGGACCTTGAGGCCCTCCTCGCCGAGGACTCGACTTTCTTCGGCGACCTGTTTCCCCACGTGGTGGAGTACCAGGGTGTCCTCTATCTCGAGGACGGGCTGCACCGTGCTGTTCGTACGGCGCTGCATCAGCGCACGGCTATTCATGCGCGGGTCCTTGTGATTAATGGCTAGAGGCCGGGACGAGCCGCCTGCGTTGAACGGGCACCGCGTCGTGACCGGCGCGGACCTGCGGGCCACTTTCGTGGAGCAGGATGACACCCTGGACAACCCCGTCCGGTTCCGCCGGCGGATCCTGCACGGGGTGGTCCTTGTGGCGCTCGCCGGTCTGGTCATAGCCGGCGTCGTGGTCGCCCTCGCCATCATCAACGGGCAGATCACGATTCCGGCGCCGGAGCGGAGCAAGGAGGCATCCTCGCTCTGCCCCGCGGAAAGTTACACCTACACCGCGCCGGAAAGCGTAACCGTGAATGTCTACAATTCCACGAGCCGCCCGGGCCTGGCACGGGGCGTGGCCGACGACCTGGCCGCCCGTCAGTTCAGGATCGGCGCGATTGCCAACAAAGCGGCAGGCTTCCGCGGAGTAGCGCTGGTGATCTCCGGAGCCGCGGGCCGGACTGAGGCATTTACCGTCCAGCGCCAATTGCCAGGCTCCGACTATGTGCAGGACGGCCGGGAGGACGGCACGGTCGACGTCGTCCTGGCGGATGGTTTCAAGGCCCTGGCCGCGCCGGAGGAGGTGGACCGGACGCCGGGGCGGCTCAGCTGCCCGCGCGAGGACCGGCGCGAGATCGACGATGCCAGCCTGCCCGTCAGCCGGTCCGGCCCGTCAGCCCGTCTGGTCAACGCGGACGGGCCTGCCCGCGGCATCAAACCGGGCACCGGCCCCTAGCTGAATGAACCGCACGGTCCGGGCCAGCCGGGCTTCGGCGTCGGATTCAGCGCTGCCGCCATCGCTTTTGCCGTCGCCGCGCGCCGCGCTGGACGAAAGCGTGCCGTGGATGAGTTGCGCCAGCTGGACGATATCCGCCGCGGGAAAATAGCCGCCGGCGACGCCATCGCGCAGGATCCCCTGCAGGAGCGCACTGAGTTCGCCGACGTGGTCCGCGAGCTTTGCGAACGACGCCGGCGAGAGGACGGTCCCCATGGCGGGGCCGGGAGGCAGGTGCCGGCGGCTTAGGTCCTCCACCTGGGTGCGGACGTACAGTGCCAGCCGGTCCACCGGATTTTCGAGTGACTCCAACGACTCGCGGAGGTCCACGAGGAACCGCTCGGTTTCATCCAGGGCGTAGGCGATGAGGAGCTCTTCGATGTCCGCGTAGTAGTTGTACACGGCGGTGCGACCGACCCGTGCATGCCGGGCCACATCGGTCATGGTCAGGCCCGGGAGTCCGTGGGTAAACAGCAGCTCCCCGAACGCGGTCAGGATGCGGCGCTGGGTCTCGGCGCGTTGGGCGGCGTTACTTTCAGCCGAAATCCTGGGCATACGGACACTTTACAGCGATCTGTCAGCAAATCACGGTAGCCGGGATCATCGGCCCGGTGTGGTCCAATCAGGGCTCAGGCGGCGCAACCGTCCGGCCCGCACGCGTCTCCGGCATCTGCAGCCGCAGCCCCTCCCGCGGTGGCCATCACCAGCAGATGGCTCTCCTGCCAGGCCTGTTCCAGGGCGCTGGTGAATGTTTCTGCCGGTTGGGCACCGGAGAGCCCGAATTTCCGGTCGATCACGAAGAACGGGACGCCGGTGATGCCGAGCGCGCGGCCTTCCTCGAAGTCCAGCCGGACGTCGTCGGCGTAGCTGTCGGAGGTGAACAGCTCCTCCAGTTCGGTTGCGCCGATCCCGAGGTCCAGCCCCAGGGAGGTCAAGTAGTCGCGGCTGCCGATGTCTTTGCCGTGCTCGAAGTGGTCGCTGAGCAGTCGTTCTTTTGCGGCATCCTGCTGCCCGTGTGCGGCTGCCAGGTGGATCAACCGGTGGGCGGTGAAGCTGTTGGCGACCACGACGTCTGTCGAAGCGGTAGTTCAAGCCCTCTGCCTTGGCCTGCTCCGCCACATGCGCAAACATTCCGGCCACCTGGGCCGGGGCCATGCCCTTGCGGGTGCTCAGGTAATCCAGTTCGGTGCCGTGGAAGTGCTCGGGCAGCGACGGGTCCAGTTGGTAGCTTCGCCACTGCACCTCCACGGTTTCGCGGTGCGGGAAGGCAGCCAGTGCGGTTTCAAAGCGGCGTTTGCCGATGTAGCACCAGGGGCAGGCGACGTCGGACCAGATTTCAATCTTCATGCTCGCCATAACCCCCGCGCGGCCAGCGCCATTCCCCGGCGGCCTGTCGGCTTGGTCACGCGGCCGGCGGTTCAGGGAGCGTCCGTTCCATCACGAAGTCGTGCTCCACCGTCGACCCGAGAGTGAAGGACTTGGTACCGACCCTGCGGAAGTCTGACTTTTCGTAGAACCGGATGGCCCGGGCATTTTGGCTGTTGACCCCCAGCCACAGCCCGACGGCCCCGGTGGCGGCCGCCGCGTCAATGCTGGCGCGCATCAGTTCAGCCGACGCGCCGAGCCCGTGGTGGTCCGGGTGGACGTAGCATTTGCTGAGTTCCACGGCGGGCAGTGCGGTCAGGACGGCGGCGACGTCGGGATCTTGGGAAGCGCGGTTCACGAGCAGGCTGTAGCCGCGGAGCTCGCCGTCGGCGTCGAGTACGAGGACCGTCACATCGGGATCGGCGAGGTACGCGCGGAAGTTGTCCGCACTGAGTGTGCCGGCGAGGTGCGCGGCGACGTCGGCGGGGGACGAGCCGGGCGGACAGGCCAGCGGAAAGGTCACGGCGGCCAGGGCGGCCAGCGCCCCGGCGTCGCCCGTCGTTGCCTGTCGGATTACGTGCGTCATGCCAGAAGACTAGCTGCTGCGTGAACCGGAAAACGCCCGTCGCTACGCAAAGTGCCCCGCGCTACCGGAATTCCAGCAGCGCGGGGCACTTTGCGCGTCGCGGGGCGAACGGCGCAGCGCGGATTACTGTTTGAAGGCGGCGTCGAAAGAGGTGTTCGACGCCGGGAAGTCGAACTTCTTCAGGGCGGCGAGGGCTTCGGGGGCGCCGTGGAGGCGGTCCATCCCGGCATCTTCCCACTCGATCGAGATGGGACCGGCGTAGCCGATTGCCGTGAGGGCCCGGAAGGATGATTCCCAGGGCACGTCGCCGCGGCCGGCGGAGACGAAGTCCCAGCCGCGGCGCGGGTCGCCCCAGGGCAGGTGCGAGCCCATGACGGTGTTCCGGCCGGTGGGGCGGAGCTTGGTGTCCTTGCAGTCCACGTGGTAGATCCGGTCCTTGAAGTCCCAGATGAAGGAGACCGGGTCGATGCCCTGCCACATGAAGTGGGACGGGTCCCAGTTCAGCCCGAAGGCTTCCCGGTGCCCGATCGCCTCGAGGGTCCGCACGGTGGTCCAGTAGTCGTAGGCGATCTCGGACGGGTGGACCTCATGGGCGAAGCGGACCCCGCACTCGTCAAAGACGTCCAGGATGGGGTTCCAGCGGTCGGCGAAGTCCTGGTAACCGGCTTCGATGACCTTCTCCGGGACGGGCGGGAACATCGCGACGTACTGCCAGATGGAGGAGCCGGTAAATCCGACGACGGTGTCCACGCCGAGGGCGCGGGCGAGCCGGGCGGTGTGTTTCATCTCCTCGGCGGCCCGGGTCCGGACGCCTTCGGGCTCGCCGTCGCCCCACACGCGGGAGCCGACGATGGCCTCGTGGCGGAAGTCGATGGGGTCATCGCAGACGGCCTGGCCCTTGAGGTGGTTGGAGATGGCCCAGACCTTGAGGTTGTACTTCTCCAGGACGGCGAGTTTGGACTCGACGTAGCCGGGTTCGTCCCAGCGCCAGGCGTCCAGGTGATCCCCGGAGACGGCGATTTCCAGGCCGTCGTAGCCCCAGCCGGATGCCAGGCGTGCGACTTCCTCGAACGGGAGGTCGGCCCACTGGCCGGTGAACAGGGTGTACGGGCGGGGCATGTCAGGCTCCTTCGATGACGGAAACGGGGGAAGCGGCGAGCTGAATGATGGAACTTTTGGCGGCTGCGCTCTCCTCGATGGCGGCGAGGACGCGCTGGACTGCCACGCCGTCGTCGAACGACGGCGACGGCGGGGTGCCGTCGCTGATCGCGGTGAGGAAGTCGCGGATTTCGTGGGTGAAGGTGTGTTCCCAGCCGATCACGTGGCCCTGCGGCCACCACGCCGCAACGTAGGGGTGGTCGGCTTCATTGACCAGGATCCGCCGGAAGCCCTGCTCTCGGACCGGAACGGTCGCATCGAGGAAACCAAGCTCGTTCAGGTTCTCAAGGTCGAACAGGACGGAGCCCTTGTCCCCGTAGATCTCCAGTTTGAGCGAGTTCTTCTGCCCGGTGGCGACCCGGGAGACCTCCACCGAGGCTATGGTCCCGGAGGTGAGACCCAACGTAGCCCAGGCGGCGTCGTCGACCGTCACTTCCTCCGGCCCGTCAGCGCCGGGGCGGTGCGTCGTGAAGGTGTGCAGCCGGCCGGAAACTTCGGTGACCGCGTCACCGAGCAGGAAGAGCACCTGGTCGATGGCGTGGGAGGCGATATCGCCCAGCGCCCCGGATCCGGCGGTTTCCTTGTTCAGCCGCCAGGTCATGGGCGATTCCGGGTCCACCAGCCAGTCCTGCAGGTATGCGGCCCTGACGTGCCGGACCGTGCCCAGCCTGCCTTCGGCGATGAGCTCCCGGGCCAGGGCCAGGGCCGGGACCCGGCGGTAGTTGAAGCCGATCATGGACTGAACTCCCTGGCTCCGTGCGGTGCGGGCGGCGGAGGCCATGGCTTCGGCCTCGGCCAGCGTGTTGGCCAGCGGCTTTTCCACCAGGACGTGCTTGCCCGCTTCGAGGGCCGCGATCGCGATTTCCGCGTGCATCCAGCCCGGCGCGCAGATATCGACGATGTCGATGTCTTCCCGGTCCAGGACTTCGCGCCAATCGGTAGCGGACTCGGCCCAGCCGTATTTCCTGGCCGCCTCGGCGACCCCTGCCGTGTCCCGGCCGACCAGCACTTTCTGCTCGAAGGCCGGGACATCGAAGAAGCTGGCAACATTCCGCCAGGCATTCGAGTGAGCCTTGCCCATAAACGCGTAGCCGATCATGGCCACGCCCAGCGGGCGGGCTTTTTGGGAGTTCATGATTGTCCTAAAGGGTGGAAGCGGTGGGGTCCCAGTCCTCGGGGAGGACCGGGGAGGCGGGCGCGGAGCTTTCGACGTCCACAAAAGTCCCGGAGTCCATGGATTCCGCGATCGAGACCATAGCGTCCACCACGTGGAAGGCAAGGGTGCCGGTGGCGCGGTGCGGAACTCCGGCGCGGATGGACCGGGCCATGTCCAGGACGCCCATGCCGCGGCCCTGGCTGGGACCGGCGGCAGGGATGAGCGTCCACTCTTCGTCGCCGGCGCGCCAGAGACGAATGTCGCCGTCGAAGTTGTTCGGGTCCGGCAGGGAAATAGTGGCTTCCGTGCCGGTGATCTCCACGAATCCGGCCCGGGGGCGCGGCGACTCGAAGGAGAAAATGCTCTGCGAGGACGCTCCGCTTTCAAACTGTGCCAGCGCGGAGACATGGGTGGGGACTTCGACGGTGAACTCCTCGCCGGCCTTGGGCCCGGTGCCGATCACGCGGACATCCTTGGCTTTGGAGCCGACGGCGGCGACCTTGCGGATGGAGCCGAAGGTCTGGACCAGCGTGTTGAGGTAGTACGGGCCCATGTCGAAGAGGGGGCCGGCGCCGTGCTGGAAGAGGAAGGCCGGGTTGGGGTGCCAGGCTTCCGGTCCCGGAACCTGGAACATCGTCGTGGCGGTCAGCGGGGTGCCAATCTCGCCGCGTTCAATCAGCCGGCGCGCGGTCTGGAGGCCGGCGCCGAGGAAGGTGTCCGGCGCGCAGCCCAGGCGCAGGCCTGCGGCATCGGCGACCTTGAGCAGGCCCAGCCCGGAATCACGGTCCAGTGAGAAGGGCTTCTCGGTCCAGACGTGCTTGCCGGCGTTGACAGCCGCGGTGGCCACCTCCACGTGGGCGGCGGGGATGGTCAGGTTGACGATGATTTCGACGTCGGGGTGGTTCAGGGCCGCCTCGACGCCGCCCCATTCGGCGATCCCGTATTCCTTCGCCCGCGCTTCTGCGGCTTCCTCGAAGAGGTCGGCGATGAGATGGACCTTGAGGTCCGGGAACGTGGTGAGGTTGTCCAGGTACTGCTTGCTGATGTTGCCGGCGCCGATGACGGCGACGCCGACCGGGCCGCGGGCGGTGCCCTGTGCGGCGCTCATGCCTGGGCTCCGGTGGTGGTTGCGGAACGGGCGTTCAGGAAGGCAAGGCTCTCGGCGATGCCCTCAAAGATGTCTCCGCTGTAGTCATCGAATTCCACGACGCCGACTTCCAGGGACTTCGCTGCGTCAAGGACGTCCCAGACGGCAATTGTGCCCTGGCCGGCCGGCTTCTGGGCCTTCGTGTCGGTGGTGGCGGGGCCGTCCTTGATGTGGACGAACTTCACGCGGTCCCCGAGGCTGGCGAGGATTTCGACCGGATCATGCCCGCCGACGGCCACCCAGTAGGTGTCCACTTCGAGGACCAGCTCCGGGTCCAGGAGTCCGGCGAAGTATTCGAGGGCAGTCTGTCCCTCGATGTTGGAGTTCAGTTCCCACTCGTGGTTGTGGTAGCCCACGCGGATGCCGTATTCGGCGCCCTTTTTCGCGGCGGCGTTGAGCTTTGCGGCGGTGGCCTGGATGTCCTCGGCGGACTGCCAGTGCTCGGCGCCCACGTAGGGGTCGATGACGGTGCTGATGCCCAGGTCCCGGGCGGCGGCGAAGATTTCGTCCTGGTCTGCGCTGAGCAGCGGAGCGTGGCCGGACGGGGCAGTGAGGCCGTTCTCTTTCAGTGCGGTCCCGAGTTCCTTCGCGGTGGCCACAAAGTTGTAGGGCTCTACCTGGGTGAAGCCCAGTTCGGCAACGCGCCGGATGGTTCCGGGCAGATCCTGTTCGAGGGGTGTGCGGAGTGTGTAAAGCTGCAGCGAGTATGACATGGCGGGGTCCTAACGGTTGAGAAAGATATTGAAAGTATGCGCGGAGCGCGGCGGGGTTACTTGATGCCGGTGGCGGCTACGCCCTGGATGAAGTACCGCTGCAGCGCCACGAACAGGGCGACGATGGGGGCGATGACCAGCACGGAGCCGGCCAGCAGGAGGCCGTAGTCGGTGGCGTTCTGGCCGGTGGAGAACAGGGACAGGGCGACCGGCAGGGTGAACTTGTCCGCGCTTTGGGCCGCGACAAGGGGCCAGAGGAAGTTGTTCCAGGAGCCCAGGAAGGTCAGGATTCCCAGGGTGGCCAGCGGCGCGCCGCACAGCGGCAGCACGATCCGGGTGAAGGTCCGCAGTTCCCCGGCGCCGTCGATCCGGGCGGCTTCGATCAGCGAGTCCGGGATCCCCATCATGAACTGGCGCATCAGGAATACGCCCAGCGGGGAGACCAGGAATGGCAGGATGAGGGCCGCGTAGGTATTGACGAGTCCGAGTTTGCTGACCATCACGAAGAGCGGCACGAAGGTGACGACGCCGGGCACCATGAGGGTCAGCATCACCAGCAGGAACAGGACCCGCTTCCCCGCGAATTCCATCTTTGCCAGCGCGTAGCCGACCATGGAGCAGAAGAGCAGGTTGCCCAGGACCGTGACGACGGCGACGAGGAGGCTGTTGAAGAAGAACTGGCTGATCTGCAGCTCCCCGAACCAACGCTCGTAATTGGCCAGCGTCGGCGCTTCTGGCCACCAGGTGACCGGCCGGCGAAGCAGTTCGCCCTGGGTTTTGAACGATCCCAGCAGCATCCACGCGAAGGGCATCAGCGTGGCGATTCCGGCCAGGGTCAGGCCGGCATAGACCCAACCCCGGCTGAAGTGCCGGCTCAGCTTCCGGCTCGCGGCGGGTTTAAGGTCCCGGCGCTGGCCGGTGGTAGATGTGTGCATCATGAGCTAGTCCTTGGAGCGCAGAGTGCGGAATTGGAGCAGGCTCAGCAAGGCGATCGCCGCAAACAGGACGTAGCTGGCCGCCGAGGCCAATCCATACTTGCCGAAGCCGAACTGGTTGTAGGTGAAGTAGCTCACCGAGAGGGTCGAATCCAGCGGCCCGCCCTTGGTCATAACAAAGGGTTCCTCGAAAAACTGCAGGAAGCCCACCGACAGCAGCACTGCGCCCAGCAGCAGCGTCGGCCGCAGGATCGGGAGCGTCACGCGGGTGAAGCGCTGCCACGCTGTGGCACCGTCCACCTGGGCCGCTTCGAGGACCTCGGTGGGTACGCCCTGGAGCCCGGCCAGGAAGATGATCATGAGGGTGCCCATGTTGCGCCAGACGGCCATCATGATCATGGCCGGCATGGACCACGCGGTGCTGTTCAGCCAGTCCGGGCCGGCGATCCCGACCCAGCTCAGAACGAGATTCAGCAGGCCGTCGGGCTGGAGGATGAACCGCCAGACGACGGCGACGGCGATGATGCTCGTAACGACCGGAGTGTAGAAACCCACGCGGAAGACGGTGCGGAACCTGGTGATGCCGCTGTTCAGGGCTACCGCGAGGGCGAGGGCCACCACCATGGTCAGCGGGATGCCGACTGCCACGAAGTAGCCCGTGTTGACCATCGAGTGCACAAACTGGGGGTTGGCGAACAGGGTCGCGAACTGATCAAGGCCCACGAAGCCGACGGAGAACGGGTTGCGGACGTCCTTGCTGGTGAAGTCCGTGAAGGACATTGCCAGCGAGGAGACCAGCGGGACCAGCATAAAGAAGCCGAAGATCAGCACGAACGGCAGGGCGAAGAGCCACGCGGTCAGTGTCGGTGAGCGGCGTTTCCGCCGGGCCGGCCCGGGAGTTACCGGGGCCGGCCCGGGCGCCCGGAGGCGTACGGGGGCGGTGTTGAGGTTGGCGGTCACGGCTGCTACTTGCCCGTCCCGATGGCGTCAGCAGCGGCCTGGAGGTCCTTCATGGCTGCCGCAGGGTCCTTGCCGGCCTTGACGATCTGTTCAAGCTGGGTGTCCGCGGCGGCCGACACCTGGGTCCAGGTGGTTACCGAGGGCGGGAAGTCGGTGTCTTTGAGCTGGTCGCCGAAGACGGCAAGTTTCTTATCGTCGGCGAGAGAGGGGTCTTCCCACGTGCTGGCATTGGCCGGCAGGTTACCGGAGGTCTTGTACCACTTCAGCTGGACCTCGGGCTGGGCGAGCCACTGGGTGAGCTTCCACGCGGCGTCGCGGTTCTTGGCTTCCTTGAAGACCACCATGTTGGATCCGCCGATGAACGAAGTCCCGCTGGACTTTACGGGGAAGGTCGCCACCGTGTACTTGTCGGGGAAGCCGGCGCCGCCGGCCAGGTCAAGCTGGCCGAGGGCGGACGGGCCGGCGACCAGCATCGGGACTGCGCCGTTGACAAACGCCGCCTCGCCCGCGCCGGCGCCGGTGGCCGGGGCCTTGTCCGCCAGTCCCTTCTCGAAGAAGCTCTGGTAGTACTCCAAGGCGTCCACGACTTCGGGCGTATCAAAGGTCCACTTGGTCTGGTCGGCGTTGATGAGCTCAGCCCCGTTGGACCACAGGAACGGCAGCATCGACTGGAAGGAATCCGTGCCTGATGCGGGCAACTGGATGCCGTACTCGGCGCCGGCCTCGGTCTTCAAGGCACCGGCCATCGACTGCAGGCCGTCCCACGTGGTGGGGAACTCGCTGAAGCCGGCTTTCTCGGCCAAATCAGTGCGGTAGAAGATGACGCGCGTATCGACGTACCACGGGACGCCGAATTTGGTTCCGTTGACTTCGGTGGAGGCTACCGACCCCGGGAAAAAGGCGGACATCTCGATTTCGGCCGGTGCGGGGTCGAACGCGTCGCTGAAGTCCGTCATCCAGGTGGTGCCCATCTGGGCGAGGTCCGGGGTGGTTCCGCCGGCAATGGCGGTCTGGTACTTGTTGTGCGCGGCGTCCCACGGGACCGCGGTGACGTTGATCTTGAGACCAGGGTTCTCGGCCTCGAAGTCCTTGAGCAGGTCAGGGAGAAGTTGCGCCTCTGCGCCCTGCGCCCAGAGGTTCAGCGTCCCGGTTGCGGGTCCATCGCTGATGGGTGCGCCGGTCGCGGCAACCCCCGCCGGCGTCTCGTCCCGGCCGCAGGCGGAGAGCAGGAGCGCGGCGGCCAGGCCGACGGCGGCCGCCTTGAGCACCGGGCGGCGCGCAGGGCGGTTTAGTTCAGAGCGGATCATCGTTGTTCCTTTCACGTGCCCGGCGGGGCGATCAGTTCAGCTGCGTGCCGGGCTGCAGGACGGTTGAAGTAGTGATGCAGAACACGCTAGGGGGACTTTTGCCGATAGTCAAGCAAAAGATGCAAAGTACGTGTCGCACTTATCTTGGCGTGACATGCAGAAGGGCGTGTGCTATTACTTTTATTCATGACTACAACGACGGGTGTTGAGTCCGCCGCCCACGAGGCCGGCGGCAGTCTGTCCCGTGCCGGAGACTTATTCCAGCTCCTGCGCGACGGCAAGGCCCGGACGCGCGCCGAACTCGCGATCACCACAGGGCTGGCACGATCCACCGTTGCCTCCCGGATCGACGCATTGATGCTCTCCGGGCTGGTCGGACCTGCCGGAGAGGCCAGCTCCAGCGGCGGCCGACCCCCGTCGCGCTTTGCCTTCAAACCCGCCGCGCGCGTGATCCTCGCCGTCGACGTCGGGGCCACCCACGTCATCATCGCCGTGACAGACCTGAACGGGACCGTGCTGACGGACCGACGGATGACGCAGGACGTCGCCGAGGGCCCCAAACCGGTCCTGGACCGCGTGATCGAAGAGGGGCTGAGGCTCCTCGGCGAGGCAGGCCGCGGCAGGACGGAGCTCGCGGGGGTCGGGATCGGACTGCCCGGCCCCGTCGAACACCACACCGGCAGGCCGGTCAATCCGCCCATCATGCCGGGCTGGGACGGATTCGACGTCGTCAGCTACGTCCGGCGCGCTCTGCCGGTGCCGGTGCTGGTGGACAACGACGTCAACATCATGGCCTTGGGGGAGCGGGCAGCGTACTGGCCCGACGAAGATAACTTCCTCCTCGTTAAGGTGGCCACGGGCATCGGCGCCGGCATCATCAGCAACGGAGAACTCCAGCGCGGCGCCGATGGCACCGCAGGGGACCTCGGGCACGTCCGGGTTCCGCGCGGCGACGACGTGCTGTGCCGCTGCGGCAACAACGGCTGCCTGGAGGCATTGGCGTCGGGACCCGCCGTCGCGCGTTCGCTGACCCAGCAGGGACTGCGGGCCGACGACGGCAAAGAAGTCCTGCGCCTCGTGGCAGCGGGAAACCTGCAGGCCATCCACGCGCTCCGGCAGTCCGGCCGGGACCTCGGTGACGTCCTTGCCACGGTGGTGAACCTCCTCAACCCGTCCGTGATTGTGCTCGGGGGCAGTCTTGGCCAGGCCGGGGAACACCTCATGGCAGGGGTGCGGGAGGTGGTCTACCGGCGTTCGCTGCCGCTGGCCACGACGCGCTTGCGGATCAGCCTGTCGATGGCCGGAGATCAGGCTGCGATCCTCGGCGCCAGCCAGATGGTCGCCCAGCACGTGCTCTCGCCCGCTGTCATCGAGGCCACCCTGCAGGCGACGGGCTGACGCGCGCCGGACCCGTAGTACCTCCGCAGTGTCTCTAGGGTCAGTGTCTCTAGGCTCAGTGTCTCTCCCGGCGGGTCCGCCCTGCACGTGATAGCAATGAGACTGATGAAAACATATTTTTGCCTGACGGCCATGCCGCGGCACCCGTGAGCACCGGTTTCCTGGCCAGGGTCCCGCGCAGCTGGCTCCTGCTGGCCACCATCGGCCTCATTGCCCTGAACATGCGGGGTCCGTTCATCGCGGTGGCGCCGGTGGTCGGCGAGATGCAGAAGGACCTCGGGTTCACCCCGGTGGAGCTGGGCTTCCTCACCGGAATCCCGGTGCTCTGCTTTGCCCTGGCCGCGCCGCTGGCGGCCCTGGCCGGCCGGAAGCTCGGCCCGGAAGTAGCGGTCACGCTGACCCTGCTGGGCGTGCTCGCCGGCGTGCTTGTGCGTTCCTCGGGTAACGGCGCCGTGGTGATGGTCGGCACGGTCATCATCGGATTGGCTATCACCATCGGCAACATCGTCGTCCCGCTGATCATCCGGCGTGATTTCGCCCCCGCGAGGCAGGGCACGGCGATGGGCATCTACACCGCGGCCCTCAACATAGGGTCCTTCCTGACCTCCATGGTGACTGCTCCGCTGGCCGCGCTGGTGGGCTGGCGGCTCGCGCTGGCCGCGGGGGGCCTCTTCGCCGTCGCCGCCTGGGCGTCGTGGCTGGTGGCCGTCGGGCGGCGGGCCGTGGTCCCCGAGTCCGTCGCCCTGCCCGACCCGGCGCAGACCGTCCTCCCGCCGGCGTCGCGCTGGATCACGGTGGCGCTGACTGCAGGCTTTGCCGGGCAGGCTTTCTCGTACTACGGGGTTACCGCCTGGCTGCCGAGTCTGCTGGCCGACGAGCTGGGGATGGCGCCGTCGGCCGCAGGCGCCGGATCCTCGCTCTTCCAGATCCTCGCCATCGCCGGCGCGCTGGGGATCCCGTTCGCAGCCCGGTACGCCAGTCCGCGCACCGCCGGCCTGGCGCTGGGGCTCTTGTGGCTGACCGTGCCGGTGGGCCTGCTGCTGGTACCGCAATTGTGGTGGTTGTGGTCTTCTTTCGGGGGAGTCGCACAGGGCGGCGGCATCACCCTGATTTTTATTGCCATCATCCGGCTGGCCCGGGATCAGGCCTCGGCAGGCAAGATGTCCGCCGTCGTCCAGGGCGCGGGGTACTCCGTCGGTGCGCTTGCCCCCACGATGCTCGGTTACGCGCACGGGGCGAGCGGCGCCTGGACCGTTCCGCTGCTGCTGATCCTGGGATCGGTGACAGCCTTCATTGCGGGCACGGCCTTGTCCCTGCGGCACGTGCCGTCACCGCGCTGACCCCGGAACCGACCTGAGCCACAACGGCATGAAGGCCCATGTTTGGTAAACACGGGCCTTCATGCGATCCCGACGCCGTCGTGGACGCGGAAACGTGGTGTTCCGTCGCTGGGCTGCCACCCGGATTTCGGGCTGCCTGTTGCGAAGGGCGGGCAGCCCAGCTGACGGAATTCTGGTGACGCGACCGGCGTTCGCCGGCCGGTCGGCCCGGGGCGGTTAGGCGGGCACGAGCGCGGGGTCCTCGCGGGGTACGTCGGCGCCGTCGCGGGCCTCGTGCAGGAACCGGTCGTAGGCGGGGAGCGTCAGGAAGGCCGGGAAGTCCGTGCCGAGGGTGACTTCCTCGAAGATGTCCCGTGCGTCGGCGAACCGGTCGCCCTCAAAACGCTCCAGCCGGGCGAACTCCTCGTCCAACATGTCCTCAACGCCCTCGCGGGTGACAACGTCGCCAGCGTCGGTGATGGCGCGGGAGAAGATCCACTGCCACAGCTGGGACCGGGAGATCTCCGCGGTGGCGGCGTCCTCCATCAGGTTGTGGATGGCCACGGCGCCGTTGCCCCGCAGCCAGGACTCGATGTAGCGGATGCCGACCTCGATGTTGTTCCGGATGCCCTGGTCGGTGATGGTTCCGGTGGTCGCGGCGATGTCCAGCAGCGCCCGGTCATCCGGAGTGACATCCTCGCGGAGGCGGTCCAGCTGATGCGGACGGTCGCCGAGAACGCCGTCGAACACTTCGCGGCAGACCGGCACCAGATCCGGGTGAGCCACCCAGGACCCATCAAAGCCGTCGCCGGCTTCCCGGGTCTTGTCGGCACGGACCTTGCCGATCGCGATGGCGTTGGCCTCCGGATCCTTGCGGTTCGGGAACGGCGGCGGCCATTCCGCCGATCGCCATGGCGCCGCGTTTGTGGCAGGCCCGGACGAGCTGCTCGGTGTAGGCGCGCATGAACGGCTGCGTCATGGTGACCTGGCCGCGGTCCGGCAGCACATACCGGGGCCCGCGGGTGCGGAAGTTCTTGATCAGGGAGAAGATGTAGTCCCACCGGCCGGCGTTCAGGCCCGCGGCGTGATCGCGCAGCTCGTACAGGATCTCTTCCATTTCGAACGCGGCCGTAATGGTCTCGATCAGCACCGTGGCACGGATGGTGCCCTGCGGGATGCCGAGCAGGTCCTGGGCGAGGATGAAGATGTCATTCCAGAGCCGCGCCTCGAGGTGGTTCTCGATCTTGGGCAGGTAGAAGTACGGGCCCTTGCCCTGGGCGATGAGTCGGCGGGCGTTGTGGAAGAAGTACAGTCCGAAGTCCACGATTCCGCCGGCGATCGGCGTGCCACCAATGAGCATGTGCTTCTCCGGCAGGTGCCAGCCCCGGGGCCGGACCACGATCGTCGGCAGGTCCTCGGCGGCGCGCAGCTTGTACTCTTTGCCTTCCGGCGAGGTGAAGTCGATCCGGCGTTCGAGCGCGTCGGTGAGGTTCAACTGGCCCTGGATGACGTTGCGCCAGGACGGAGTGGAGGAGTCTTCCATGTCCGCGAGCCAGACTTTCGCGCCGGAATTGAGGGCGTTGATGGTCATCTTCTTGTCGACGGGTCCGGTAATTTCAACGCGGCGGTCCTCAAGTCCCGGAGCCGGGGGAGCGACGCGCCAGTTGGGATCGTTCCGGACGGACTCCGTCTCCCGGAGAAAGCGCGGGTCCTGGCCCTTGGTGATCTGCGCGCGGCGGTCCCGGCGGGCCTGCAGCAGTTCCAGTCGCCGGCCCGCGGTGGCCTTGTGCAGCTGTGCGACGAAAGCCAGCGCGTCCGGGGTGAGGACCTCGCTCTGGCGGCAGATCGGCTGCGCAGTCAGGGTCACACCGTTGATGGTGAAGTTGTCAGTGAAGCTGTTCATTTCAAATCTCTCCTCAGGGAAGAAGCAAAGTTCGACGGCGGCTGGCGTGCGTGGGAGGCCGAAGGTGCCGGTGTTGCGGCAGCCTGCGTAAAAGGGGCCCTATGTCCGGCTTCGTCCTCGCTCAGCGAGGTCGAAGCCGGACATGGGGAATAGCAGGCGGAGCAATGCCGGACCGAAGGCCGGAGGCGGGCCCGCCGTCGGGAATTAGTGGAACTGGCCTTCTTCGGTGGATCCCACCAGGGCCAGGGTGGACGCGTTCGGGTTGAGCGCGGTGGCGATGTCGTCGAAGTAGCCGGTGCCGACTTCGCGCTGGTGCTTGGTTGCGGTGTAGCCGCGGGCTTCGGAGGCGAATTCCTTCTCCTGCAGCTCGACGTAGGCGCTCATGCCGTCCCGGGCGTAGCCGTGGGCGAGATCGAACATCGAGTAGTTCAGGGCGTGGAAACCGGCCAGGGTGATGAACTGGAACGTGAAGCCCATGGCGCCGAGCTCGCGCTGGAACTTCGCGATCGTGGCGTCGTCGAGGTGCTTGCGCCAGTTGAACGACGGCGAGCAGTTGTAGGCCAGCATCTGGTCCGGGAAGTCGGCTTTCACGGACTCGGCAAACTTGCGGGCCAGTTCCAGGTCCGGGGTGCCGGTCTCCATCCAGATCAGGTCGGCGTAGGGGGCGTACGCCTTGGCGCGGGCGATGCAGGGTTCGACGCCGTTGCGGACTTTGTAGAAGCCCTCCGGGGTGCGCTCTCCCGTGATGAATTCCTGGTCCCGTTCGTCGACGTCGGAGGTGATCAGGGTGGCTGCCTCGGCGTCGGTGCGGGCGATGATGACGGACGGGGTGCCGGCGACGTCGGCGGCCAGGCGGGCGGCGTTGAGCGTACGGACGTGCTGCTGGGTCGGGATGAGGACCTTGCCGCCGAGGTGGCCGCACTTCTTCTCGGAGGCGAGCTGGTCTTCCCAGTGCACGCCCGCGGCGCCGGCCTGGATCATGGACTTCATGAGTTCGTAGGCGTTCAGCGGGCCGCCGAAGCCGGCCTCGGCGTCGGCGACGATCGGCACCATCCAGTCCTCGACCGTCTGGATGCCTTCGGAGAACTCGATCTGGTCGGCGCGGAGCAGGGCGTTGTTGATCCGGCGGACCACGGTGGGGACCGAGTTGGCCGGGTAGAGCGACTGGTCCGGGTAGGTGTGGCCGGAGTTGTTGGCGTCCGCGGCGACCTGCCAGCCGGAGAGGTAGATGGCCCGCAGGCCGGCCTTGACCTGCTGCACGGCCTGGTTGCCGGTCAGGGCGCCCAGCGCGTGGGTGTACTGGCCGGTGCCGTGCTCTTCGGTGAGCTGCTTCCACAGTTTCTCGGCGCCGCGGCGGGCCAGGGTGTGTTCTTCGGAGACGCGGCCGCGGAGACGGACGACGTCGGCTGCGCTGTAGTCGCGGGTGATGCCTTCCCAGCGCGGGTTTGCGGCCCACTCGAGTTCCAGGGCTGCGGCCTGCTGCTGGGTCGTCTGCTCTGCGGGCTCAAATGCTGAAGTCATCGTTGTCTCCTTGATGGGGTCCGGCCCGCTGGGTTCCGGGACCGGCCGTCGCTGCTTCGGTGCAGTTCAGGCCGGCGGATCCGGAGGGGCGCTTCTTTTCGTAAGACCTACTTTTCTGCACTTTCAAGCAGGTATCCAGACTAAAAGGCTGGAAAGAAATGCACTTCTTCGCGTATTCTCAAGAAATGCATCCTGCCAGTTGGAATCGCCCGGAATCACCGACCGCCCCGGCCGCCGCGGAAGTGGACATCATCAGCATGGGCCGCCGCGTACGCCATCTGCGGAAAGCGGCAGGCCTCACGCTCGATGACCTGAGCGCCGCCGTCGGGACCGCCCCGAGCCAGCTGAGCCTGATAGAAAACGGCAAGCGCGAACCGAAGCTCGGGCTCCTGCAGCAGCTCGCCGCGGCGCTCGGCGTCAGCATCGACGAGCTGCTCGGCGCCGAGCCGCCCAACCGCCGCGCCGCCCTCGAGATCGAGCTGGAGCGCTACCAGCGCAGCCCGATCTACGAGTCCCTGAAACTGCCCAAAATCCGCATCAGCTCGCGGCTGCCGATGGACGTACTGGAGTCCATGGTGGGGCTGCAGCACGAGCTCGAACGCAGGCTCAACGAGCAGGTCGCGACCCCGGAGGAAGCCCGCCGGGCGAACGGCGAACTGCGGGCCATGATGCGGGAGCGGAACAACTACTTCCCGGAATACGAGGCGGAGGCGCAGAAGGTCCTTACCGCGGTGGGTCACACCAGCGGGCCGCTGTCCCACCATGTCATCGCGGACATCGCCGGGCACCTCGGCTTCAGCCTCCATCACGTGGGCGACCTGCCGCATTCCACCCGCTCGGTGACCGATTTGAAGAACCGCCGTATTTACCTCACCCAGAACGGGCGCAGCGACCACGACCCGCGCTCGGTGCTGCTCCAGGCGCTGGGCCACTACGTCCTGGGCCACCAGACGCCCACAAACTACGGTGACTTCCTGATGCAGCGCGTGGCGACGAATTACTTCGCCGCTGCCCTGCTGCTGCCGGAACAGGCGACGGTCGAGTTCCTCCAGCGGGCCAAGCAGGCCAAGGAAATCGCGGTCGAGGACATCCGGGACGCCTTTGCGGTGTCCTACGAGACGGCCGCGCATCGCTTCACGAACCTAGCCACCGAGCACCTGGACATCCGGACGCACTTCCAGAAGACGCACAAGAGCGGCATCATCTACAAGGCCTATGAGAACGACGGCGTGACGTTTCCGCAGGATCACACCGGCGCCATCGAGGGACAGCCGTCCTGCAAGAACTGGACGTCCCGGGTGGTCTTCGACGTCCCGGACAAATTCAGCGCCTACAACCAGTACACGGACACCCCGGCCGGGACTTTCTGGTGCACGGCCCGGACCGAGCGCTCGGCCAATGGCGAGTTCTCGCTCTCGGTCGGCGTGCCGTATGCGCAGGTGAAGTGGTTCCGCGGCAGGGACACCACCGAACGGTCCAAGTCCACATGCCCGGATGAGAACTGCTGCCGCCGGCCCCCGGCGTCGCTCACCGTGGAATGGGCAGGAAACGCCTGGCCCTCGGCCCGGGCGCACTCGCACCTGCTGGCCGCGATGCCGCCGGGCGCCTTCCCGGGCGTGGACGAGACCGAGGTCTACGCCTTCCTGCAGGCCCACGCCGGAAGCTGACAACCACCCCGGACACCCCGCACGCTCCTGCAGGTCCGGCAGCTTCTGCCCGGACGCTCCTTCAGCTCCTGCAGGTTCCGCCCGGACGCTCCCGCAGATTTCGCCGGACTGGGCCGGGACTGAGGTGCGGCGGGCTATATTGGCGGTGTCAGTCCATCGATCCGATCGCGGGAGTGCGCAACCATGGCCAAGGAACTTGCAACCCAGCTCGTCGAACAACTCCAGGCTGCCGGCGTGCAGCGCATCTACGGAATTGTGGGGGACAGTTTGAACCCCGTCGTCGACGCCGTCCGGAAGACAGGCGGTGCCGCCAAAGGTGGCATCGACTGGATCCATGTGCGGCACGAGGAAGCCGCGGCGTTCGCCGCCGCGGCCGAAGCACAACTGACCGGGCGGCTCGCGGTGTGCGCAGGTTCCTGCGGCCCAGGCAATCTGCACCTGATCAACGGACTCTATGACGCCAACCGCTCCGGGGCGCCGGTCCTGGCCATCGCCTCGCATATCGTCAGCAAGCAGATCGGCAGCGGCTTCTTTCAGGAGACCCATCCCGACAGGCTGTTCAATGAGTGCTCGGTCTACTCGGAGCTGATCAGCACGGCGGAACAGGCGCCACGGGTCATGCATAGCGCCATTCAGCACGCCATCGCGCTGCAGGGCGTCGCCGTCGTCACTCTCCCGGGTGACATCGCCGGACTGGAGGCGACGGCCAACGCGCCGTTGCCGGCCACGTTCGTTCCGGGCAGCCTGACCCCGGCGCCCGAGAGCGTTCAGGAACTGGCCGACGCGATCAACGCTGCCCAGAAGGTGGCGATCTTTGCTGGCATCGGAGTCCAGGGCGCCCACGACGAGGTCATTGCCCTGGCCGAACTGCTGGCGGCGCCGATCGGGCACTCGCTTCGCGGCAAAGACGTGATGCAGTACGACAATCCCTTCGACATCGGCATGACGGGACTCCTGGGCTACGGCGCCGCGGCTGAAGGCATAGAGGACGCGGACCTTCTCATTCTGCTCGGAACGGATTTCCCGTACGACCAGTTCCTGCCCAACACCCGGACGGCCCAGGTGGACCGCGCCGCACACAGACTCGGCCGGCGGACCGACGTCGACATCGCCGTCCATGGTGACGTCCTCCCCACCCTCGCTGCCGTGATGCCACTGCTGCAGCGCAAGACTAACCGCCGGTTCCTCAACCGCATGCTGAAAAAGCACGACCGGCTGATGAACAAGGCCGTCGGCGCATACACCCGGAAAGTGGAAAAGACCGAACCGATCCACCCCGAGTACGCGGCATCGCTGCTGGACCAGGTCGCGGCCGAGGACGCGATCTTCACGGCGGACACGGGGATGTGCAACGTCTGGACCGCGAGATACATCAACCCCCTCGGCACCCGGCGGCTGATCGGCTCATACCTGCACGGCTCCATGGCAAACGCTCTGCCCCACGCGATCGGCGCCCAGCTGGCCTACCCCGGGCGCCAGGTGGTCTCTGTCTCGGGCGACGGCGGGCTGTCGATGCTGCTGGGGGAGCTGATCACCCTGGCCGCCCACCGGCTCCCCGTGAACGTTGTGCTGTTCAACAATTCCACCTTGGGCATGGTCAAGCTGGAAATGCTGGTGGACGGGCTCCCGGACTTCGGGGTGGACGTGCCTGATGCCAACTATGCGGCAGTGGCCAGGGCCCTCGGATTTCACGCCGTGCGCGTCACGGACCCGTCCCGCATCGAGGCTGCGTACCGAGAGGCCTTTGCGCACCCCGGCCCCTCGCTGGTGGAACTCATCACCGATCCCAAGGCACTGTCCATTCCACCGAAAATCAAGGGCGCCCAGATCCTCGGCTTCGCAACCGCGATGTCCAAAGTCGTGCTCAACCGTGGAGCAGGCGAAGCCGTGAGCATGGCGCGGAGCAACCTGCGGAACATCCCCCGGAGCTGAGCCGGCCGCGCGGAGGAGCGGTGTGATCAAATCGACGGCAAACCGTGATGCGTAAGGCATGGTTCTGCCGCTGCGTGGCTGATTGACTGGCGGCAAGGGGGACCCGCCAAGCCGATGGCTCGTGAACCGACGGAATTGATAGCCCGAGGGGCGGCGATGAAACGACAACTGGTGGCCGCCGCGGTTGCCGCGGCTTTGACACTGACTGCCTGCACTGCGCCGCCGTCGCCGCCGCCGCCCGCGTTGATGACGGCCGACGGCGTCCAGCGCGCATCGGCGGCCCTGCCCGCCTATGCCGGCGAGCTGGCGATGTTCCGGGAGTCTGCCCGGAAACTTGGCGGCGCCCTGCTCGCCGATGGCGGTGAGGCCGGGAACGGCAACGTGGTCTCGTCCCCGGCCAGCCTGATGATTGCGCTGGCGATGCTGCGCGCGGGTGCCGCCGGAGAAACGGCCGCCGAGATGGACCGGGTCCTGGGATTCCCGTCAACCGGCCGGGATGAAGCCATGAACGCGCTGCTGGCGTCGCTGGAAAAGTTCGACGGCGACCCCGGCCTGGTGGACGAAAAGGAACCTCCGCGGACCCCTGTCCTGCACATCGCGAACGGCCTGTTCGTGGACAGGGGAGCGGCTACGGGTGAAAGTTACCTCGAAACGCTTGCCCGGCACTACGGAACAGGCGTGTACCCGGTGGACTTTGTGGACGAGGACACAACCAAGCCGGCCATCGACGCCTGGGTGGACAAGAACACCGGCGGCCGGATCAAGAAGGCGCCCGCAGAATACGACCCCGACAACACGTTCAGCCTGCTCAACGCGGTGTACTTCGCCTCGGCGTGGAAAGTGCCGTTCGATCCGTCGGACACGGCAGACCTGCGCTTCACGACGGCGGACGGTGAGCAGATTCTTGTGCCCACGATGCAGACCATCCAGGCGGCCGCCTACGCCGAGGGCCCCGGGTGGCGGGCCGTGGACCTGCCCTACGCAGACGGCTTCGCCATGCGTCTCGTGCTGCCGGATGAAGGGGCCCCCGGGGTCGGCACCGAGGTGCTCGCCGGGGCTGCCGCGGAACTTGGTGCTGCTGCGCCGTCACCGGTGCAGATTTTCCTGCCGGCCTGGGACCACAAGAGCGACTTCAACCTGCGGAAGGTGTTCTCCGGTCTGGGGCTCGATCACATGCTGGGCACCGACGCCGACTTCAACGCAATCCAACGGGGCATGATGCTCACCCAGGCGGCCCAGGCAGCAAACATCACCGTGTCGGAGAAAGGAACGGTCGCCGCGGCGGTGACCCAGATCAATGCGAAGGAGACCAGTGCCGTCGTCCCGCCGCCGCAGGTGCTCCGCTTCGACCGGCCATTCCATTACGAGATCGTCCACGCTGAGACAGGGATGCCCCTCTTTATGGGGACAGTGGTGGATCCCCGTTCGGCGGATTAAGACGGGCCGGATGGGCGCTCCGGCTGCACGCGCCGTCCTAGTGGGAGAATAGATGGCGGTCCCGGCACTTGAATGGTCCGGGACCGGCCCAGTGCTAATACAGCCGGCCGCCGCGCAGCATCCTCGGTGAGGACCCGGGCGGCCGAGCGAACCACTTTGGACGGAATTCCTTATGACTGCAGCCCAGACCACCCCGGCCGTCGCGCCGCCGAAATTCGCTTCGATCGGTTCCCCCTACTTCGGCATCATGCTGGCCGCTATGGCCGTGGTGCTCATCCTGTCCAACATCGGGGCAGCCAAAGGGGTCGCGATCGGCCCGATCATCACGGACGGCGGCTTCTTCCTCTTCCCGCTGGCATACATCCTGGGCGATGTCATCAGTGAGGTGTACGGCTTCAAGGTGGCGCGCAAGGCCATCGTCACCACCTTCGCCCTCTCCATCTTCGCCTCGGTGTGCTACTGGATCATCATTGCGCTGCCCGGCTTCGACGACGACTTCGGGGTCGAAAAGCAGGCCGCTCTGGAAGGCGCCTTGGGTCCCGTTCCGCAGATCGTCCTGGCGTCCCTGCTGGCGTTCCTGGCCGGCCAGACCATCAACTCCTGGATCCTGGTCAAGATGAAGGAGCGCACCGGCGAAAAGTCCCTGTGGGCCCGGCTCGTGGGATCTTCCGGGGCGGGCGAATTCGTGGACACGTTGATTTTCTGCAGCATCGCCGCCTCCGTGATCGGAATCAGTGATGCCGCATCGTTCATCAACTATGTGCTGGTCGGTTTCGTCTACAAGACCCTCGTTGAGATTCTTTTTGTGCCCGTGACGTCGCTGGCGATCGGCTGGATCAAGAAGCGCGAACCGAGCTACGGGGCGTAGACCTGCCTTTTGACGCCTAGGAGTAGTACTGCCCCAGCGTCTCGGCTTTGAACTCGAAGAAGTTGCCCGCCTCGATGGCCAACCGGGCATCGTCGACCATTTTCACCACGAACCGCTCGTTGTGGATGGAGATCAGCGTGGCGGAGAGCATTTCCTTGGCCTTGAACAGGTGGTGGATGTAGGCCCGGGAGTAGTTCCGGCAGGCATAGCAGTCGCACCCGTCCTGGAGCGGGCCGAAGTCGCGCTTGTATTTGGCTCCGGAGAGGTTGTAGCGGCCCGTCGGGTGGTAGAACGCGGAATTGCGGGCCACCCGGGTGGGGGAGACACAGTCGAAAGTGTCCGCACCGTTTTCGATCGCGGTGAAGATGTCATCCGGCTCGGAGATGCCCAGGAGGTGCCGCGGCTTGTTTTCCGGCAGTTCCTCATTGCACCAGCGCACGATCGTGCCGAGGTTTTCCTTTTCGAGTGCACCGCCGATGCCGAAGCCGTCGAAGTTCATGGCGCCGAGGTCCCGGCAGGCCTTCCGGCGCAGATCTTCGTACTGGGCGCCCTGGATGACCCCGAACAGCGCCTGATAGGGCTTCCCTTTGCGTTCCTTGGTGAGCCGGAAGTGCTCGGTAACGCACCGTTCGGCCCAGCGCCGGGTGCGTTCCAGGGATTCCTCCTGGTAGCCGCGGGAGTTTTGCAGCGTGGTCAGCTCGTCAAAGGCGAACATGATGTCCGCCCCGAGCTGGTGCTGGACGTTCATGGAAATCTCGGGGCTGAACCGGTGCCGGTCGCCGTTGAGGTGGCTCTTGAACCATACGCCTTCCTCGTCCACGTGGGCCAGGCGTTCCTTGCCGGGGGCGACGGCGTCGTCCGGCCCGGACTGGTCGACCGACTTCATGTCGATGACCTTCTTGAACCCGGCGCCCAGGCTCATGACCTGGAATCCGCCGGAGTCCGTGAACGTGGGGCCGGCCCAGTTCATGAACGCGCCGAGCCCGCCGGCCTCGTCGAGGATGTCCGCGCCGGGCTGGAGGTACAGATGATAGGCGTTGGCGAGGACGGCCTGGGCGCCCAGTTCGGCCACGGATTCAGGCAGCACGGCCTTGACCGTGGCCTTGGTGCCGACGGCAATGAAGGCCGGCGTCTGGATCTCGCCGTGCGGCGTGGAGATGGTGCCGGTGCGGCCCAGAAACTCCCCGCCGTTGTCCGCAACCTGCGCGGCCGACGGCGGGCAGCTCTCGCTCAGGCGCTTGCCCACGCGGAAGGAGAACTCGGACTGCTGGGCAGGCTGCAGTGGCGGGACGGGCGACTCAGGAATGGCTGGCACGGTTCCAGTGTGCCAGCTAATAGCGTCCGGACTTTAGTGCATCGGCTCCGATGTGGGGTAGTTCTCAGCCCGCCAGTTGTCCCAATGGGTGCGGATGGACTCCAACTGGTGGGCCCCCAGATCGTAGGTCGAGACAATGATCAGGGATCCGCCGTCGGGCCGGAGCTCCGGAATGGCAGGCTGGTCCGCCACAATGACGAGGCCTTCTCCATGCTCGGCGTAGCTATGCACGGTCAACCCCACCTGGTGGTTGCTGCGGAACCAGACCTTGCCGGAAATTTCTTCGCCGGTGGGCAAGGTCAGCGAGTACGGCTCCCCCGGGGCGGGTAGCCCGTCGAGGCCGAGCTTCTCGATCGCGGACCCGCCGCTGCCGGGCATGGAGCAGAAGATGGTCTTGCGTTTTCCGTGCGGGTGCCGCTCCAGCGCGAAGCGCAGTTGGTGGAGAAAGGTCAGCCAGCCCTGCGTGATGTCCTCGTCCCAGGCGGCCCATTCGGAGTTGTGGTCCACGGCAGCGCGGGTGATGCTGACCTCGGTGCCCTCCTGGACGGGATGCAGGGTGAAGATGTCACCGCCGTCGACAACGAGGGAGGTATGGTCGGCGCCTTCGATGACGTTGGGGCTGAAATAGATCTCGTTGATCTCGGCAGCCTGGTCATCGGCATTCCAGCCGTGCCATTGGGCCACCAGGGCGGGTTCGCGCAGCATGGTCCAAACTTGCTGCGCGTCGGAATTGATCACAACGCTCAGATTGTTCGTCATGGGCTGAATCTACAACGCCAGGCCTCCGCGGGGTAGGGCCCGCCGCTTTTGGGCGGCACACAAAATGTCCGTCTCAGGCGCGGACCGCTTCGAGTTCGTTGCCGATCCGCTCGTCCAGCTCGTCCGCGCTGAAGGTATCGGAGCCGCCATGGGCCCGCAGGAACATCAGTGATTCGAGCCGCAGCAGCCGCCATTCGCGTTCCGCGTCCCGGTTCGCATTATCGATGGACCGGAAGATCTCCTTGTCATACAGGTTCGGCTCGTTGAGAGAACGCTGCAGCACCTTGGTGTTGATCCGGGCCTTGAACGGGTCTGTCTCCATGGCGTCGGGCGCGCGAAGGAACTTTTCGTAGAGCTCGGCCCGGTCCGTGAGCCCACGCTGCCTGCAGATGAAGCTGGACAAAGACAGAGAGGCTTCGACCGAAGACCAGCGGTCAGGGTTGCCGTCGAAGGGCAGAACGTTGAGCAGGTCCGCTACGGCGAGGGCGTTCTCGGCGTCGTCAAGAACGACAAACAGTGTGTGGGCCAGGTCGCTGAGGTCTTTGAGGCAACTTCCGGACTTGGTGTTGATGCCTTTGGTCAGGCGCTCGCTGAGCAGTTGCACACCCGCCGCTCCGGAGTGCGCCTGGGCCGCCGATGCCACGACGGATTCCGGCGTATCGCCGGGGGCCGGGATCCGGGCGAGGTCCTCGTCGGACGGGATGCCGGCTTCCGGCGGCGCGGGCAACGCAGGTGCGACGGCGGCAGCGTCACCAGCCGCTTCGTCGCCAGCCTCTTCGTCGCCGAAATGCGCGGCAGGGATGACCGCGATCGGCACAGTGGCCGGTTCGGTGTCCGTGATCAGCACCATGGAACCGGCCGCGATCCTCAGCGCACGGCCGCCGGCGACCGTCACGAGGATCAGCGCCGGGGAGCCGAAGTCGTCGGTTTCCACCTCCAACTCCTGGATCTCCGCGGCGGGCCCGCCGTCGGGCAGGAGCACGTGGTCACCGGTCTGCAGCAATCCAGCCTGCTTTTCGTGGTGAGTCCGGGTGGCTGACGGCTGGTTCATGGGGAGTCCTTACGTTCTCTTGCTGTCCCGGACCAGTCTACAAAGCCGGGTGCAGGAAGTCGCGGACGTGCCCGGCCTGAGGCCGGGCTAGTTCCCGACGCCCGCGAAGGCCAGGGCCTGGCGGATGAGGGCACCGCGGCCGCCGCTGAATTCAAGCTGCACGTCCGAGCTCATGACCTCCTGCGGCGTCATCCAGGTCAGCTCGAGGGCATCCTGGCGGGGGGTGCATTCGCCGGTGACCGGAATGATGTAGGCCAGGGCGACGGCGTGCTGGCGGTCATCGGTGAAACCCGTGTGGGACGGGGCCGGGAAATATTCAGCCACGGTGAACGGCACCGGGCTGACGGGCAGTTGCGGGAAGGCCAGCGGCCCAAGGTCTTTTTCCATGTGACGCAGGAGGGCGGCGCGGATGGTTTCCCGGTACAGGACCCGCCCGGAGACCAGGGAACGGATCATGGTGCCGTCCTCGTCGGCCTGCAGCAAGGTGCCGACCTCGTTCACGAACCCAAGGGGGTCCAGCCGGACCGGAACGGCTTCGACGTAAACCATGGGCAGCCGCCCGCGCGCCTCGAAGAGGTCGTCTTCGGAGAGCCAGCCGGGGTTCGGGTCAGGAGTGCGAACGTTCATGGTTAAGTTCTACCTCATCCCTGACCCGAACCCCGCGCCGCGGCCTCACAGGGCCAGGATGGATTCCAGCGGTTCGCCCCCGGCGATTCTTGCCAAGACGTCCGGCTCAGCGGCGTCGGAGGCGAGCGCCTGCTCGAGGACTGCGGCCGCAACCGCAGGGGCCAGGACGATGACCCCGTTGTCGTCCCCGAGCACCCAGTCGCCGGGCCGGACCCGGACGCCGCCGCAGTCGACCGGCACGTTGACGGCTGATTCGGTTCCGCGGGTCCGTTTGGTGGTGAGGCAGCTGGTGCCCCGGGCGAACACGGGCAGTCCAGTTTCCCGGAGTTCCAGGATGTCCGTTGCGACGCCGTCGACCACGACGGCGGCAGCTCCCTGCGCCATGGCGGCCGCCGCCGTGACGGCTCCGACGGGGGCATGCCGGTGGTCACCGGACATGTCCACCACGAGCACCGCCCCCGGGTAGAGTTCCAGGAGCGCCCGGTTCATGGCGTACGCATCGTTGTTGGCGATGCGGACGGTCACGGCGGGGCCTGCCACCTTGATCCCGTCGAGCAGCGACCGGACAGACGGGTCCACGAACCCGTCTTCGAGGAAGTGGCCAATGGTTGGGTAACTGACCGCAGCAATTCCCGCCAGAAGTGCGGTGCTCATGGCGCCAGTACCGCCACGCAGTCAATCTCCAGCGAGACCCCCCACAGGCTGACGCAGACCGATGTCCGGGCCGGCTTGGCGTCGGCGAAGAACTCCCGGTACACCCGGTTGTACTCCTCCAGCTGGCTAGGGTCGGTCAGATAGGCATTGACCTTCACAACATGGCCAAGTCCGGACCCGGCGGCCTCGAGCACGGACTGGAGGTTGCGCAAGGTCTGGCGGACCTGCTCCTCGAAAGTATCCGGCTGGTTATCGAGTCCTGTGATGGCCGGGATCTGGCCTGCAGTGAAGACGAACCCGTTTGCTACGACTGCCTGGGAGAACGGCCCGACGGCGGCGGCGCCGCCCGGCAGCTCGGCGATCCGGCGGACGGCTGCGGTTTCAGAACGAGCCGTCACTGCGCGGCCGCTGCCATGGCGGAGGCCTCGGCCGGTGCCATGTCGACGGCGTCGATATTACCGTGGCGGGTTTCGGTCAGGATAAACAAGGCGCACAGGGAGAGCATGGAGGCGCCGACCAGGTACCAGGCGATGGACGAGCTCTGACCCGTGATGCCCAGGAGCCAGGTGGTCACCAGCGGGGTGGCGGCACTGCCCAGCAGTCCCGAGAGCATGTACGCGACCGACAGCCCGGAGTAGCGGACCTTGGAGCCGAACAGTTCAGCCAGGAACGTCGCGATCGGACCGTAGTTAGCGGCAAAAGCCGTCATCATCGCCAGGTAGGCAACAAACAGCAGGGCCACGGATTTCGTATCCATCAGCCAGAACATCGGGAAGGCGAACAGTGCCTCGGCCGCGACACCGGCGAAAATGATGGGCTTGCGGCCGTACCGGTCAGACAGCCGGCCGAAGAAGGGGATTAGGAAGAAGCACAGGGCACATGCTGCCAGGACAACCCACAGCATGGTCGCCTCGGAGTGGCCCAGTTGTTTCTTGCCATAGGAGACACCGGAGGCGACAAGCAGGGTGAAGGTGCTGCCGGTGGAAAGGGTCGCCACGCCGCCCAGAAGGACCTGCTTCCAGTACTTGGCCATGAGTGCCGCGAACGGCAGTTTTGCCTTGGCGCCGGATTCCTTGACTGCCTGGAAGGAAGGGGTCTCTTCGATGTGCAGTCGGATGTAGATACCCACAGCCACTAGAAGCGCGGAAGCCAGGAACGGGATGCGCCAGCCCCAGCTCAGCAGTGCTTCGGTGCTGACGCTGGAGGCGACGATGAGGAACGCGACATTGGCGATCAGGGTACCGGCAGGAACGCCCACCTGGACCAGCGAGCCGTAGAAGCCGCGCTGGTGCGACGGCGCATGCTCAACGGTCATCAGGACGGCGCCGCCCCATTCACCGCCCAGTGCCAGGCCTTGGATGACCCGCAGGAAGAGCAGGAGCACGGGGGCCATAATTCCGATGGCGTTGTAGTCAGGCAGCAAGCCGATGGCGAAGGTTGCCGCGCCCATGGTCAGCAGCGAAATCAACAGCATGGACTTGCGGCCCAGGCGGTCGCCGAAGTGACCGAAGATGATGGCACCGACCATCCGGGCGATGTACGCAGAGGCAAACGTTCCGAATGCCAGCATGGTGCCGACGAGCGGGTCGAAGCTGGGGAAGAAGATCTTGTTGAAAACGAGTGCGGACGCCGTCCCGAACACGAAAAGGTCGTACCACTCCACGGTGGTGCCGATAACGCTGGCGAGAGCGATCTTCCGCATTTTGACAAGATCGAGCCGAGCGGATTCAGCTTTGGTTTTTTCTACCAGTTGAGCCATCAGTTTCTCCAGATGGGGTGCGGGGACGAGTGTCCGGTGCAAGGTAGTAACTAACTATCCTGTGTCAGGTGTCACAGTTTCAATGGCGAAAGTTCTACGAAAAACGGTGATTAACTGTAATTTCACACATTATGGTCAGGCCCAGGCGACCACCAGCCTGGCGGACTGGGCCGGCACGGTGAGGTCGATTCCGGTCAGCTCTTGAAAGCGACTGACCCGGTTCAAAACGGTGTTGCGATGGCAGAAGAGCTCCTGGGCGGTGTCGGTGATGTTTCCGTTCCGCAGGAGGTGGCGAACGGTCTCCTCAAGCCGCTCCCGCTCGCCCTCCCGGCAGGCCGACAAGGCGACGTCGACGTCGGCCGTGAGGTCCAGTCCCGCATCCCGCAACTGCTGTTTCGCCAGCCTTGCCCACGCCGCTGAGGCGGTCAGGGGGCCGCCGTCGGAGGCCTGGACCAGCAGGGCCAGGCGCTCAGCCGTCCGCGCCGCGGCCGGCAACGCCAGGAGGCCGGAAAACTCCTCCACATAGCCGCAAGGTATCCCTGCGATAGCCTCCGGCGGGGCGGCAGGTCCGCCGCCCCGCCGGCTCCCGGCCCGGCGGCTTTCCAGGGGCCAGAAGACGTAGGTGCTGCCGCCAAACTCGTGCATGTACAGGCGCCGTGAGGGCTGCGTCCAGCCGCCCTGGGCTGCGGCGCGCAGCCTGGCGGCGGCCTCGCCGCTTGCGGCAACGATGGCGTAGGTGGCGTCCGGGTCGGCGACCAGGGCCGCCGCCGCCTGGCTTACGGTTTCCGCCGACAGAGTGGATTTGCTGAACAGCCGGGAAATGAACTCCCGGCGGATGCTGGATTCCTCCTGTGCCATCCGAGCCCGTTCGCCCATGTAGCTGGCGTGCGTCTGGGTGGCGAAAGCGTCGACAACCCGCCACACCTGATCCACCCGGGCGGTCAGGACGCCAGCGTCGGCCGGGTCCGAGATCTCAAGCAGTCCTGCCCACAGGATGTTGAAATCCAGCCGGACCGCCGCCGTGAGGGCATCCCCGGAGACTCCCGCACGGGCACGCTTGGCCCCCAGCTCCGCAGCGAACCTGACGAGCGAGCCGTTCCCCGACCCGGCCCCGGCGTCCTGCAGCCGGTCTTCACGGAGCCCGTCCACCATTTGCCGGAAGGTCTCCCGGGCGGTATCCAGCAGCTCTTGGGGATTCACCCTGTTCTCTGCGTATTCGGGGACCTCCCGGACCTTGGCCAGAAACTGCGCAACGAGGTGATCGAGGCGCCCGTAGAGTTGTTCGATGAGTTCGGCCCACCGCGCCGCGTCGCGACTAAGGCTGACCTGAGGCTCAAAATTGTGCATTCACACATTCTATGCAGGAAAATCCGGGGTGTGATGCTAGTTATTTTGGGAAAAGCTACTGGAACAATGGATAAAGAACCTGAGTGAGCCCAGTCACAGCCAATGATGGTTGTGACCGGGGCGCACCTCACCCGAATCGCCGCACGCATTGGAGCATCCATTGAGCACTGTAACCACCGCCGGGCACTTGATTGTTGCCCAGCTCGAGCGGGCCGGCATCGAGCGCGTCTACGGTGTCCCCGGCGAAAGCTTCCTGGACGTCCTGGACGGCCTGCACGGCTCCTCGATTAACACTGTTGTCACCCGACATGAAGGCGGCGCCGGATTCATGGCCCTTGCCGAGGGGCGCCTGACCGAACTGCCCGGCGTGGCCATGGTCACCCGTGGTCCCGGCGCGGCCAACGCGTTCATCGCAATCCACACCGCCCACCAGGACGCCACGCCCATGATCCTGTTCGTGGGGCTCATCCCCGTCGCGGACCGGGGCCGGGAATCCTTCCAGGAATTCGACATCAACGCCTGGTTCGGCAGCACCGCCAAGAAGGTCGTCACCCTCGACGACGCCGCGTCCGCCGCCAGGGTGGTGGACGACGCAATCTTCACGGCGCTCAGCGGACGCCCCGGCCCGGTCGTGATCGGGCTGCCCGAAGACGTCCTGGTTCACGCCATCGAGTCCGGCACGGTGGAACCCCGCACCGCGGCACGGGCGGAACCCTCCGCCGGCGAACTGCGCGGACTGGAGGAACGGCTCGCATCCGCCCGCAAGCCCTTGCTCGTGGTGGGTGGCGAAGGCTGGAACCAGGAATCCTCCGAACTCCTTGCCGACTGGGCCGCGACGCATGGCGTCCCGGTACTCGCGGACTTCCGCGCCTATGACGCCGTCCCGCACGGCAGCGACGCCTACGCCGGTTACCTCGGCTACGCCCGCAGCGACGCCAACGCCCGACGGTTGGACGAAGCGGACCTCCTGGTCCTCGTGGGCTGCGTCCGGGGCGATGTGCTCTCCGACGGTTACCGGCGCGGGTTGGACGCCGTCACTGTCGTCGTCAATTCCGACGCCGACCTGCTCGGCCACTACGGCCGGCTTGACCTACACATCACCGCCCATGTCGCCGCCTTCTCGACGGCGCTCGCCGCCACCACCTCTGCCGTCCGGCCGGCCGCCGGCTGGCTGCAGGACGCACGGGCCGACTACGAAAAGTACTCAACGGCGCAGCCGGACGGGGGGACCGGAGTGGACCTCGGCGTCGTGATGGAAATACTCAAGCTAGAAATGGACGACGACGCCGTGATCACCTACGGGGCAGGCAACCATGCGCTGTGGCCGGCCCGCTACCTCAGGCACAACTCCGCAAACTCCCTGGCGGCACCGCGCAACGGTGCCATGGGCATGGGAATCCCGGCGGCCGTGGCCGCATCCCTGGCCTACCCGGACCGGCAGGTCATTTCCGTGGCGGGGGACGGCTGCTTCCTCATGAACGGCCAGGAAATCGCGACCGCCATGGGCCACGGAGGCAAGTTCATCGCCCTCGTGGTGGACAACGGAATCTTCGCCACAATCCGCGAACACCAGGAAGGCCACTATCCGGGCAGGCCCTCCGGAACCCACATGACGAACCCGGACTTCGCCGCGCTGGCCCGGTCCTACGGCGGGTACGGCGAGCGGGTCGAAAAGGCCGAAGACTTCGCCGCTGCTTTCCGCCGCGCCGTCGACTCCGGGCTCCCCGCCGTCCTGCACCTGCCCCAGGACCCCACCACCCGCTCGCCCAAGACCGCCAGCAACTGACCGGAGCTCCCATGATCACCCTGCACAACATCATCAACGGCGAGGCCGACATCAGAGGCGCCGCCACCCTGCCGTTCTTTGACCCGGCGACCGGTGCCGAGATCGGCAGCGCCCCGGACAGCGACGCTGCCACCGTTGACCGCGCCTTCCAGGCCGCCCATACGGCATTCAAGAGCTACAAACGCACCACCCCGGCCGAACGCCAGGCCATGATGCTCAAGCTCGCCGACCTCATCGAAGCCAACGTGGACCGGCTGCTCGACGCCGAGGTGGCCTGCACCGGGAAGCCCCGGCAGGCCACGAAGGAAATTGAAATCCTCAGGGGAGCGGAGCAGCTGCGTTTCTTCGCCGGCGCCTGCCGCGTTGTCTCCGGCACCGCGCAGACCGAATACGTGCGGGGCTTTTCCTCCACGGTCCGCCGCGAACCGCTCGGCGTGGTCGCCCAGATCACCCCCTGGAACTACCCCTTCATGATGGCTATCTGGAAGATCGGCCCGGCCCTCGCCGCCGGAAACACCTTGGTCCTCAAGCCGGCCGACACCACACCGTGGTCCACGGTGCTCCTGGGCGAACTGGCGCAGGAGGCCTACCCCGCCGGAGTGGTCAATATCGTCTGCGGCGGGCGTGGAACCGGCGCCGCCATGGTGGCGCACGAGATCCCGGAGATGGTCTCCATCACCGGTTCCACCCGGGCCGGTGCGCAGGTGATGTCCGCGGCATCGCAGACCCTCAAGGACGTCCACCTGGAACTGGGCGGCAAGGCGCCGGCGATCGTTTTCGCCGACGTCGACATTGAGCAGACGGCCAGCGAGATCGCCCTCGGCGCATTCTTCAACGCAGGCCAGGACTGCACCGCGGTGACCCGGGTCCTCGTGGCGGAATCAATCCACGCCGAGTTCGGCGCCGCGCTGGCCCGCGCCGCGGCCGCGCTTACCGTCGGCGGGGACGCCGCGGACCTCGGGCCGCTGAACAGCGCCGCCCAGCTGGACCGGGTGGAAGGGTTCATGGCCAGGCTCCCTGCAAACGCCACCGTCCTCGCCGGCGGCAAACGCACCGGCGCCGGGTACCACTTCGAGCCGACCGTGATCGACGGCGTGTTCCAGAGCGATGAAGTCGTCTGCGACGAAATCTTCGGCCCCGTCGTCACCGTCCAGCCCTTCCGCGACGAAGCGGAGGCCCTCGGACTGGCCAACGGCACCAACTACGCGCTTGCGTCCAGCGTCTGGTCCAACAACCACGGCGTCGTCACGAGGGTGTCCAACGAACTGGACTTCGGTGCCGTGTGGATCAATTGCCATCAGGTGATCCCGGCCGAGGCCCCGCACGGCGGTTTCAAACATTCCGGGACCGGGAAGGACCTGTCCGTCTTCGGGCTTGAGGACTACACACGGATCAAGTCCGTCACCACGTCCCACCGCTGACGCGACGCCCGGCCATGCCGCGTCCTGGCAACAGGCGCTGGCTGGGCCTTGATCGCCCATCTCCAGCTCAACCCAGCAACCCGTTCATAGGGGAACACCGTGACCAGCACAGCCACTTCCAGTACGACTTTCAGCGCGGCGAACGAAGCGTTCGTCCGGGACTTTTACATCATGAGCGAATTCGGTGCCACCGAGAACGGCGGTGTGGACCGGCAGGCGGCCAGCGAGCCCGACGGCGAGCAGCGACGGTGGCTGACGGGCCTGCTGGAGGAACGCGGATTTAGCGTGAGGTTTGACCGGGCAGGCAACCAGTGGGGGCTCTATGAAGCGGTTCCAGGAGCGCCGTTCGTCGTGGTGGGATCTCACATGGATTCGCAGCCGACGGCGGGTCGCTACGACGGGGCCTACGGGGTCCTGGCCGCGGCCCATGCGGCTTTCCGCCTGGTGGATCAGTGGACCGCCGCCGGACCCGCCGGCCAGCCGAAGTTCAACCTTGCGGTGGTCAACTGGTTCAACGAGGAGGGTTCGCGGTTCAAGCCCTCCATGATGGGTTCCTCCGTGTATACCGGAAAGCTGGAACTGGAAACGGCGCTGGCAACCACTGACGCGCGAGGCGTGAGCGTCCGGGACGCCCTGGATGCCATCGGCTGCCGCGGCGACTTCGATGGCCCCGAGGCGGCGTTCTGCGCGGAGATCCACATCGAGCAGGGCCGCAGCATGGAACGTGAGGGCATCACGATCGGCCTGGTGAACTCGAACTGGGCCGCCAACAAGTACGAGTTCGTCGTCCATGGCGAGCAGGCGCACACAGGTTCCACCATCATCGCTGACCGGAAGGATGCCCTATTGGGGGGATCGATGATGGTGGTCGCAGCCCGGGAACTGGCCGACCGGTTCCCGGGCGTCCTGCACACGTCGGTCGGGCAACTTACCGTCTATCCCAACTCGCCCGTCGTGGTGCCGTCCCGGGTCAGCCTGCTGCTGGACCTGCGCAGCGCCGATGAGGCCGTCCTGGCCGAAGCGGACGCACTGTTGCACGTGCGCATCCCGGAGATCGAACGGCTCGCCAATGTCACCGTGGAGCGCCACCATTCGCACTCCTGGCCCGTGACCCCGTACCAGCCCGAGGGTGTGGAACTGGCGGCGAAGGTCGCGGCCGACCTCGGCCTGGCCAACAAGCAGGTCATGACCCTGGCAGGTCATGATTCGACCAACATGAAGGACCTGGTGCCCACCGTGATGCTGTTCGTGCCCAGCGTCGACGGAATTTCCCACAACGAGCATGAATACACCACCGACGAGGACATCGTGGCTGGACTCGCCATGCTCACCGAAGTCGTGAACCGGCTCTGCCACGGCGTGCTGGCGGACTAGGCGGCCTTTCCGCCGCAATGGGCCCGTCCCGGCCCGCGGTTCAGGTGCCGGTCAGGTGACTGCCGGCCGCGCCGCAATCCACACGGTGGCCCCGGCGGTAGCGTCGTTCGGCAGGTCGGCCGCGTCGGGGCTGGCCACGTGCAGGCTCCGTCCGTAGGCCTCTTCCGTGATGGTGACCCGGTGGCCCGCGGCCGCCAGACGGTCCCGCATTGCGGAAAGATCTCCGGTGTATTCGAAGCCTAATCCGGCCTTGGCCGTACTGGCGGGCCGCACCATGAGTATGCCGCCGTTCTTTGCCGTGAAGTCCGCGGTTTCGTCGTCGTCCGGGGAAGGGCGCGGCCGGGCGCCCATGTTCCGCAGCGTCTGGGCTGCGGCGGCCGCGTCCGGCGTAAACCAGACCCCGACGACGGCGAGTGCCGGATCGGCGCCGGCGTCCGGCGCGCCCGGGGCCGCCTTGTCCGCGAAGAATCCGTAGCCGTCCTCTCCCGTGATCCGGCACGTCTCGCCCCGCCCTGCCGTGACGAGTTCGGCCGGGGATGAGCCATCCTCTACGCCGGCAGCGTTGGTGCGGCGTGCGAACTCCGCCAGGTCTCCGACTTCGACGCCGAAGTCAGTCCATCCGTCCGGCGCGTCCCCGTCCGGAGGAGTGCCGCCGTGATCGCCGGAAGCTGCCCGGTGCAAGGCGAGCCGGCCCGAGCCGGCGTGAAACTCGCGCCAGTCGCCGTCGTCGACTGTCCGCACCATACCGAGGGCGGACAGCAGGCGCTCCCATTCGTCCATGCGCGAGGTGTGGTGGACCGGGCGGACGCGCAGCATGGGGATCTCCTCCTGGGGATGCGGGGTTGGCTTCTCCTGACATCGTGCCACCAAAGCATTCATCCGGTCAGGCGTGGGGGGCACAATGTTGCCATGGTTGCTGAACTCGAGGAACTGCTGGTGCACGATGCCGCCGCCTGGCGCACCTGGCTTGAGGCCCACCATGCGCACAGTCCCGGCGTCTGGCTCGTGCTGCACAAGAAGGGCGGCTCTGTCACGGTACTGGACTACGAGTCCGCCCTGCAGGAAGCGCTGTGCTTTGGCTGGATCGACGGGCAGGGCCGCCGGCGGGATGAGGGGAGCTCGTTTCAGCGGATGACGCCCCGGACCCGTAAGAGCATGTGGTCGGTGCGGAATGTCGAGCGGATCGCGCGGCTTGAGGCGGCGGGGCGGATGACCCCTGCCGGCCGGGCCGCCGTCGAGACCGCCAAGGCGGACGGGCGCTGGGAGGCGGCCTATGCCGGCGCTGCCACGGCGGAGGTGCCTGCGGACCTGGCCGCGGCGATCGCGGCGGAGCCCCGGGCGCAGGCGATGTTTGAGGTACTTACGTCCGTCAACCGGTTTGCCCTCATCCACCGCACCAACGCGGTTAAACGGGCTGCCACCAGGGAACGGAAGATCGCCGGCTTCGTGGAGATGCTCGCCCGGTTCGAGACTCCGTATCCGCAGACCAGGCGGCCGCAGGAACCGTAGCGGCTCCTGGCCTCGGCGCCCCGGGTGATCCTGGCCCGGAAGTGTGGAAAGCCTTGGTAAAACTTGCAACTTCCCTTCGGGTCGGTCGCGCAGCCCCGGGATAGATTCCTTGTACGGCCATTCGCGCTCCTGGTACAGGTACTCAGCTGGGGGAGTCCGGGTGAACGTGAGCGGTCCGGACTCAGCCGGACCCGGGAACAAAGGAATAGCCATGACTTTGCAGCCATCTTTTCTGCCGGCTCGGAATGAGACGGAGCGTCTTCTGGACACCCTCGCGGGTTGGCCTGAAGAGGGGAGCGCTCCCGGCGTACGTCAGCAGACACTCATGATCATCGGAATCGTTCTCGCCGGGGAAAACCCGGAGCAGGCCGGTGCGAGGGCTAAATTGCGCCGTCGCCTCGAAGCCAACCCGGGACGCCCGGAACTCGCCCTCGCGGAGCACCTGGCCGCGCTCGGATCCATGAAGTTCCCTTCGGCCCCGGACAACGGTGCGGACCTGCACGAAGAGCTGGCCGGCGCCCGCTGACCCAAGACTGCCGCCGCGACGTGGGGGTGGAAGTACCGGGCGCTGGGCCCGCGACTTCACCTAGCGCCCCCCGTCGGCCAGCCGCCGCCGGGATTGCCCGGGCGGACGGCTGACAATCAGCTCTTTCGCGTATACCGCACTGACGCCGCCAAGCGGCCTGCCGCCCGTGAGCGAATACCCGCCGGGTTCGTGCAGAGGCCCGCTTCCGCGTAACTTCTGACCCAGGTCTGCGTGCCGCCAATCCGGCCGCCCCGGCCCGGACGCCGCCACTGCCGCCCGGGGATTCCAACGCCGGCCCGGACGCCCCCTGCGGCCCGGGGCCTCCGCTCATTCCGCAGCTGCGTCCTCCATCGGGAAGGCGACGGCCTCGCCCACAACGCGCAGGCATAGCTCGGTCCCCGGGCGGGCGATCGAGGCGTTCCAGTGCCGGATGGTGATGATTTCCCCGCCGCCCGGGTAGCGGTGGTCGGCCACGGCCCCCGCGGCGAGGATCGGCGGAACGGCGAGCTTGAGGCGCACCGTGGTCTCCGGGCCAAAATAGTCGGTGTCGACCACGACGCCGCGGATGGGGCCGCCCTCGGCGATGCGGATCTGTTCGGGGCGCAGCATCAGCTGGACCCTTCCCTGCGCCGGCGGCCGGCGCACCGGGATGCCGCCGAGGGAACAGGTGGCCAGCGAGCCTTCCATCCAGGCGTCCAGAATGACGGCGTCGCCGAGGAACTCCGCGGTGGCGCGGTCCGCGGGGCGGGTATAGACCACAAAGGGGTTTCCGATCTGCGCCAGCCTCCCGCCGCGCATCACGGCGACCTGATCGGCGAAGGACAACGCCTCGGCCTGGTCATGGGTGACCAGGATGGTGGTCACCCCTGCATCCTGGAGCACCTTGCCGACGGCGCGCCGGGTGGCGACCCTGAGCCCGGCGTCGAGGGCCGAGAATGGCTCGTCGAGCAGCATCAGTTCCGGCTTGCGTGCCAGCGCCCGGGCCAGGGCCACCCGCTGCTGCTGGCCGCCGGAGAGCTGGTGGGGTTTGCGCTTGGCCATGGCCGGGTCCAGCGACACCATGTCCAACAGTTCGGCGACCCGGTCCTGGACGCCGCGGCTGCCGCCCGGAACCTGGGCGGGGTCGAGGCCGAAGGAGATGTTCTTGCCGACGCTCAAGTGCGGGAACAGCGCACCGTCCTGGGCCACGTAGCCGACGTGGCGTTTGTGCGCCGGGACCCAGACGCCGTCGCCTGCCACCTTATTGCCGCCCAGGGAGATGGTCCCGGTACCCGGGTGCTCGAAGCCCGCGATCAGCCGCAGCAGCGTGGTCTTACCGGAACCCGACGGGCCGACGATCGCCGTCGTTCCGCCCTTGGCCACCGACAGGTTGACTCCCTTGAGGACAGCCTGGGGGCCGAAGTTCTTGGTGACAGCCTCGACTTCCAGGTGGTTGTTGGTTGTGGGGGCAACGGAGGCCGCGATGCGCGGTTCCGGGAGCCGGGAAGGGGTGGTTTCGGTCACTGTCCGGCTGCTTTCTTGGACTGCTGGAAGAGGAGATAGGTCATGGGCGCGGAGATCAGGATCATCAGCAGGGCATAGGGGGCTGCCCCGGCATAGTCGATCTCGCTGCTCTTGCTCCAGAACTCCGTCGCCAGGGTCCGGGTGCCGTTGGGGGAGAGCAGCAGTGTTGCTGTAAGTTCGTTCACGATCCCGAGGAAGACCAGCGCGGCGCCGCCTGCTGCCGCGGGGGCCGTGAGGCGCAGCGTCACCCGCAGGAAGGCCATGAGCGGGGGCTTCCCCAGTGCCTGGGCGGCTTCATCGAGTTCCTTGGGGGCCTGGGCCAGGCCGGAGCGGATGTTGACGAGGGCCCGCGGCAGGAAGAGCAGCACGTATGCCGCGATCAGTAGCGACGACGTCTGGTACAGGGCGGGTACGGCCCTGATGCTGACCGTCACGAACGCAAGACCCACCACAATGCCGGGCATGGAGCTGGTGATGTAGTTGGACAGCTCCAGGGCCTTGCTGAAAGGACTCGGGTACCGCACGGCCAGATACGCCATGGGAAACGCCACCACGGTCGTGGCAAGCGCCCCGCCCAGGCCGTAGGTCAGGGTCTGCAGCAGGGCGGGCAGGAACTCCGCCGCGGTCCAGATATCCGCCCCGCCGGCAACGATCCAGCGCAGGACGAAGAACAGGGGAAGTCCGAAGGCCAGCGCCGTGAGTGCCAGCAGCGAGAGCTGTGCGGGCGCATGGTAATGGCGCAGGGACAGCCGGAGGGCGCGTGCCTGGGCGCCGGAACCGACCCGCGCGTACCGTGCGTTTCCCCGGCTGCGGACTTCTGCGAGGAGCAGGATCAGGCATAGGAAGACCAGTACGCTGGCCAGCATGTTGCCGGCGGTGCCGTTGAAGGTGGACTGGTACTGGACCATGATGGCCGTCGTGAAAGTGTCGAACCGGATCATCGCGAAGGCGCCGTACTCGGCCAGCAGATGCAGTGACACCAGCAGCGCGCCGCCGGTCATCGCGATCCGCAGTTGCGGCAGTACCACCCGGAAAAACGCCCGCCACGCGCCGAGGCCCAACGACGCGGCCGACTGCTCGATCGCGGGGTCCAACCGGCTGAGGGTGGCGGCGGCGGGGATGTACACGAGCGGGAAGTAGGAGAGCGTCGCGATCAGCACACCGGACCACAGCCCGCCGAGCGAAGGCACCGCCGAGACCCACGCGTAGCTGTTGACGAACGCGGGAATGGCCAGCGGTGCCGCCAGCAGCACCGCCCAGGTCCGGTGGCCGCGCAGGCTGGTGCGCTCGACGAGCCAGGCGCCGCCGACGCCGAGAACTAGGCATAGCGGCACCGTGATCACGGCCAGGAGCACCGTATTCAGCAACAGTTCCCCGACGCGTTCCCGGAAGATCAGGGCGACGGCGGTGTCCCAGCCGGTCGCTACCGTCATCACGGCGACATAGCCGAGGGGAATCAGGGCAAACAGGGCGATCAGGACCGCCAAAATAGTGACGGCGGAAACGCCGAAAGGCGGGCGGGGGCGCTTGCCCCTGCCCGCCGTCGTCGTGTTCCCGGGACTCCCGGGAACTACCAGCTTGTTCGCCACGTGAGTTAGAGCAACCCCGCCGCAGTCATCAGCTCGGACACCTTGGCGGAGTTGAGCTTGGCCGGGTCCACCGTGGGGGCCTGGAGTTCGGCCAGCGGAACGAGTTTGTCATTGGCCGGGACGTCCGAGGCGATGGCGTACTCAAACGAGGTGCCCTTCTGCAGGATTTCCTGGCCCTTCTTGCCGGTGATGAATGTCAGGAAGGCCTGGGCCGCTTCCGGGTTCTTGGAGGACTTCAGCACACCGCCGCCGGAGACGGACACAAACGCGCCCGGGTCCTCGTTCTTGAAGTAGTGCTGGGACACGTTCTGGGAATTCTCACCGGTCCGGGACTGGTCACCGAAGTAGTAGTAGTGGTAGATCAGGGCGGCGTCGACCTCGCCGGCGTTGACGGCTTTCATGGCCGTGCTGTTGCCCTTGTAGGCCTTGAAGTTTTCCTTCATTCCCTTGAGCCATTCCGCCGTGGCTTCTTCGCCCTTGAGCTCGAGCAGGGCGGAGACAATGGCCTGGAAGTCGGCGCCGGACGGTGAGGCCGCCCACTTGTCCTTCCACTCGGGGTTGGCCAGATCCAGCATGGACGCGGGCAGCTGGTCTTCGGTCAGCTTGGTCTTGTCGTAGACCAGGACGGTGGAGCGGGCCGCGATGCCGGTCCACTTGTTCGTGGAGGGGCGGTAGGCGGCGGGCACCTGGTCAATGGTCGCCTGGTCGATGTCCGCGAAGAGGCCGGCGTTTTCAACCTGGGCCATGGCCGGGGAGTTCTCGGTCAGGAAGACGTCGGCGGGGGAGGCCTGTCCTTCCTGCACGATCTGGTTGGACATCTCGGTGTCCGAGCCCTGCCGCAGCGTGACCTTGATGCCGGTTTCGGCGGTGAAAGCGTCCACCCACTCCTGGGTCAGGGACTCGTGCTGGGCGTTGTAGACCGTGATTTCGCCGTTTTTGCCATCCGCGCCGGCGGTGCCGTTGCTGGGGGAAGTGGTGCCGGAGCCACAGGCTGCCAGGCCGAGCATGGCGGTGGCGGCCAGTGCGATGCCGGCCAGCGCGTTGTTGCGGATCTTCATGGGACTACTTTCTGCAAGGAAAAGTTCTCAGGAACCCTAGCCCCCGTGAGCGGGGAAGTTAGGGCATGCTCACTACGAAAAACTGTAGGTTAGCCAAACCTAAGCAACCAACCCGAAAGCCCCTTAAGTGATCAGGATCACATCAATTACGAAACTATTGCATGACTTAATTCGCCGACGCCGCGAAAGGTCCGGCTGTCACGGCCGCGGCGGCCTCCAGGATCATCCAGGCCTGCAGCTGGGTGGACAGTTCGACGGCGGTCCCCGGCGGGTAGGTCGCCGAGGCAGGCTCCTCGGGGCGGGCCGAGAACACCAGCGATCCGCCGGAGCGGGCGAAGGGGTCGCCGGCCGCAATGGTGCGCCTGCCCGCCCAGAATGCCTCGGCAGTGTCCAGAACGAGCGACTCGGCGGTCTTCCGCGCCGCGGCCGGCAGTCGTTGGTCCCGGGCGGCGAGCGCCAGGTAGCGGACCAGGATTCCGGTGAACAGGCCGCCGTCCCCTGTTCCTTCGCCCCGCAGCATGGTGGAGCGGCGCGTGGCCCCGCCGCGCAGTCCGGTGCCCGGCGTGGGTGTTGCAGGTACGGTGAGGCGCCGGGCTACGGCGGCGACGAGGCCGGCGGCCCGGGCCAGGTTGGCTGCGCCGCCGAGCTCCAGCAGGGCGCCGAGGACCGGGCCCTGGTTGTAGCTGTAGACGGCCGCTTCGACTGACGCTTCCCCGGTGGCCGAGATCCGCAGCCCGTCCCGGTACAGGCCCTGGTCAGGACCGTAGAGCCGGGCATCGAGCCAGTCCAGCAGGGCCTGGGCTTCGGCACGGCGGCCCGTCCGGGCGTAGAAGAGGGCGGCCGGGGCCGTGGCTGCGGTGTTTTTGAAGTCCCGCTGCGTGTTCCAGAATGTTCCGCCGCCCAGGTCTGCGGTGCAGGCCGCATCGAGCTGCCGGCTGAGGGTGCGCAGGATTCCTGCGGCGGGCCCGGTGGCGGCCACGCCGTCGGCTCTCCCGTCGCCGGCCGTGCGCCGGTCCAGCCGTAGGGTGGCCAGCGCCAGCCAGCCCATGTCGTCGTAGTAGTCGTTGACCACGGTCATCAGGTTCCGCAGGCGGATCCCCGCCAGCAGGCGGGGCGCCAGCCGTGCCGTGCCGGTCTCCGGGTTCCGGCTGTCGGCGTCCAGCAGGCAGTCCAGGTAGTGCGCCTGCCACCAGTAATGCCACGGATCGGTGAGTCGTGCCAGCGGGCCTGCGGGCCGGACCGTGAGGGCGAGATGCGTACCCGGCAGGAAGAACAGCCGCCGGCCGAAGAGTCCGGTCACGGCGCGGGACGCCTCGCCGGCGCGGGCGCACCAGTCGGGAATGTCGGGCCGGTCGGAAGGGATCATGGGCCGAGCCTAGCCGCTGACGAAGGGCGCGCAGTGCGGCAAGCCGGAATTTCAGTTAACATTCACTAACTAAGGTTTGCGGTTGGCCGGATTCCACATCAAGGAGGATGCATGGACATCAAAGGCAGTGTCGCGCTGGTAACGGGCGGGGCGTCGGGGTTGGGGGAAGCGACAGCACGGCGGCTGTTCGGCGACGGGGCGTCCGTGGTGCTACTGGACCTTCCGGGCTCCGCCGGGGACGCCGTGGCCGCGGAGCTCAACGCCGCGGGAGGACAGGGGCACCGGGCCGTCTTCGTCCCGGCCGACGTGACGGACGAGGACCAGGTGCAGGCCGCCGTCGACGCTGCCACCGCGCTGGGGGCGCTGCGCATCGTGGTGAACTGTGCCGGGATCGCGACGCCCGGCAAGGTCCTGGGCCGCGAGGGCGTGCTCCCGCTGGAGACCTTCAACCGCGTCATCCAGATCAACCTCGTCGGCACCTTCAACGTGATCCGGCTGGCCGCCGCCGCCATGGCGGCAACGGATCCGGCCGTCACGGAATCCGGCGGCCCCGAGCGCGGAGTCATCATCAATACTGCCTCCGTTGCCGCCTTTGACGGGCAGATCGGCCAGCCCGCCTACGCCGCCTCCAAGGGTGCGGTGGCTGCCATGACGCTACCGCTGGCCCGGGAACTGGCGCGCTCGCTGATCCGGGTGGTCACGATCGCCCCGGGGATTTTCGAAACCCCGATGATGGCAGGCCTGCCTCAGGAGGCACAGGACTCGCTCGGCCGCCAGGTGCCCCACCCGTCGCGGCTCGGCCGGCCGGCGGAGTACGCCAACCTAGCCGCGCACATCGTGGACAATGCCATGCTCAACGGCGAGACCATCCGGCTCGACGGCGCCATCCGGATGGGCCCCAAGTGAGCCGCTCCGCAGGCGGTACCGCGGAAGACCCGACGGCGGGCCTGCCTGCCGCTGACTTCTTCGACTTCGAAGCCCTCCTCAACACCCGTGAGCGGAAGAAGCTGGGGGAGCTGCGGGACTTCCTTGCCCGGGAAATTGCCCCCTACGCCGGGGACTGGTGGAACAACGCCGAATTCCCGGCCCATATCCTGCCCAAACTGGCGGCGCTCGAACTCAGCGCGCCGGCCCAGCGCGGCTACAGCAACCTCTTCGCCGGGTTCGTAATCGCGGAAATGACCCGCGTGGACACCTCGATCGCCACGTTTTTCCTGGTACATCACGACCTGTTCGTGGAATCGCTGTACGGATTCGGGTCCGACGAGCAAAAGGCCCGCCTGCTGGAGGATGCCGCGGCCCTGCGGACCACCGGCGCCTTCGCGCTCACCGAGCCGGAGCACGGCTCGGACGTGGCCGGCGGCATGGAAACCGTCGCCCGGCGCGTTCCCGCCGCCGCGGACAACGGCCTCCCCGACGGCGGCGAGCACTGGGTGCTCAACGGCGCCAAACGCTGGATCGGGAACGGGACGTTCTGCGACTACATGCTGGTCTGGGCCCGGGACGAGGCCGACGGCGCCATCCGCGGCTTCATTGTCGACGCCACGCTGCCTGGCGTGAGCCGGAGCCGGATCGAGCACAAGATCGCGCTGCGCACCGTCCAGAACGCCGACATCGTCTTCGCGGACGTGCTGGTGCGGGAGGCGGACCGGTTCGCCGGCATCAACAGTTTCGAGGACACCAACGAGCTGCTGCGCGGCTCGCGGATCATGGTGGCGTGGCAGGGCGTAGGCCAGCAGCTGGCCGCGTTCGACGTCGCCCGGCAGTACGCCGTCGAACGTCAGCAGTTCGGCCGGCCGCTCGCGAAGTTCCAGCTCATCCAGCACCAGCTCGTGACCATGCTGGGCAATGCCGTGGCGAGCATGGGCATGATGGTCCGGATCGCCCAGCTGCAGGATCAGGGGGAAGCGGACATGCCCCAGGTGGCGCTCGCCAAGTCCTACGTCAGTGCGCGGATGCGCGAGACCGTGGCGCTGGGCCGGTCTTTGCTGGGCGGCAACGGGATCGTGACGGACTACCGGATGGCCAAGATCTTCGCCGATGCGGAGGCGATCTACACCTACGAAGGTTCCTACGAGATTAATACCCTGATCGTCGGACGGGCAGTGACCGGGGTGTCCGCAATCGTGTAAGCCCCCTGTTGCCGCGCCCTACGCCGCGCTGCAGGGGTCCTTTTCGCCGGCCTCGATCCTGGCGTCCAGGCTGTTGTTCTTCACCGGCATGGGGCAGGTGCCGTACGGGGTGAATGCGCTGGGGTAGTTGATGGCGCGGTTGAAGTCCAGGACCACGGTGTTGTCCGGGCGTGGCCGGGCAGTGGAAACCTTCCGCCATTCAGCACTCGCCTGGTCCGGGTCGGCCGCGCCGTTGGTCTCGTCATGGAACGTGACGGCCAGGGCACCGAGGCCTTCCTCCTCCGCCTGCAAATGGAACTCGTGGGGGATTCCGGGCAGCCGGAACACCAGCTCACCCACAGACCGGTGCACCCCGTCCACCAGCGGGTTGGCGGTGCTGATCGGGACGTCCACCGGCTCGGGATACGGAACGAACTTCGCCTCGACCACCAGATCGGGCCGGTAGTCGAAGACGGGTACGCCGTCGAACCCGGTGAAGACCGGCGAGGCGGCATCCCTGGTGCGGATCGCGTACTTGTCGGCCCGCATCGCCAGTTCGACCGCCACCTGAGTGCCGTCGTCGCCGCCATACTGAACCCACAGCAGCGACTCCTCGTTCCCAAGGACCGCGCTGATAGTCCCGTCCACGGGAGCGCCGGTCTCCACGAGCGTCAGGCCGTCCGCCGCGGCCGCGGTGAGGAACGCCGTCGTGCCGTCCGTGGACCACAGTCCCGGGGCGAGGTCGACGGCGGCGGGCTGTTCCTCCAGCCACTGGAACGAGGTCAGCGTCAACCAGCCGTGCTCGGCCGCGAGCGCCGCGTCGCGGCTCTTGCGGAAACGCTGCCAGCGGGCCAGCCGGTCATCGGGTCCGGAATGGCTCTGCGGGTCAGGTGTCATGGCTTCCTCCACGGTGGCGATGGGTGGCGATGCCGCCGTTGCACAGTGTACCGAGGGCTGCCACAGGCCGGCATGGTCAGCTTTCGCTGTCCAGCACCTTCATCTGTGATGCCTCGTAACGGGTGCCGGCCACAGAGCCGATGGGCACGGCATCGTCCAGGTCCGCCAGATCGTCCGGGGTCAGCTCGATCTCGGCTGCGGCGAGCGATTCGGCCAGCCGTTCCCGGGTCCGGGCGCCGACGATCGGCACGATGTCCGCCCCGCGCGAGAGCACCCAGGCGATCGCGAGCTGTGCCACGGTTACGTTCTTGGCTGCGGCGACCTCGCGCAGTTCCTCGACCAGGGCCAGATTGCGGTCCAGGTTTTCACCGGTAAAGCGCGGGAGCCGGAAACGGACATCCCGGCCCCGGAGCGGGTCCTTTTCCGGGGCCGGGGCCGCGGTCCAGTGGCCGGAGAGCAGGCCCCGCGACAGGGAGCCGTAGGCGGTAACGCCGATGCCGAGCTCGCGCGCCGTCGGCAGGATGTCCGCTTCGATTCCACGGGAGAACAACGAATATTCGATCTGCAGGTCACTGACGGGGTGAACGGCGTGCGCGCGGCGGAGTGTCTCCGCACCGACCTCGGACAGGCCGATGTGGCGGATGTGGCCTTTCCGGACCAGCTGCGCGAGGACCTTCATGGTTTCTTCGACCGGCACCGCCGGATCCAGCCGCGCCGGCCGGTAAATATCGATGTAGTCCGTGCCCAGCCGGCGGAGCGAATAGGCCAGGAAGTTCTTGATCGAACCGGGCCGGTTGTCGATCCCGGCCCATCCTCCCGCCGGGTCGCGCAGGAGGCCGAACTTGTCGCTGATCACGACGTCCTCGCGGCGGCGCCCCCGCATTGCTTCGCGCACCAGCATTTCGTTGTGCCCGGAGCCGTAGAAGTCGGCGGTATCGAGCAGGGTGACGCCGGCGTCGAGCGCTGCATTGATCGTGGCCAGGCTTTCGGACTCGTCCGCCGCGCCGTAGTGGTCGGACATGCCCATGAGGCCCAGGCCGATGGCGGCGGTGACGGGTCCGGTTGTGCCCAGGGTACGCTCCGGGACCGGTCGCAGGGGTGTCATGGCTCGACGATACGCCGCGGCGCCGCCGCTGTCGCGGGTCTGCTCCCGGTCGGGTCTAGCGGCCGGTACGCGCAGGTGCTTGTTCCCGGCTGGGCTGCCCGGTAGCGTCGGGTCCAGCATCGGAGGCAGTTGTCCATCCCGCACCGGAGTGAGGACGCCATGAACATCGCTGTACTGGGAACCGGAACCGTCGGCCGGTCCCTGGCCGTCGCACTCGTCAGACTCGGCCACCACGTCGTGATCGGCACGCGTGACCCTGAAGAAACGCTGGCCCGCACCGCACCGGATGCGATGGGCAACGTACCGTTCGCCCAGTGGCAGGCCGGGCACAAGGCCATCGGACTGGCGGGATATTCCGACGCGGCGGCCGACGGCGAGATCATCATCAATGCCACGACGGGAGCCGCCTCAATCGCCGCGCTCACGGCCGCCGGCGAAGACCACCTGGCGGGCAAGATCGTTATGGACGTCGCCAACGCGCTCGACTTTTCCCACGGCATGCCGCCGTCGTTGGACCCGGTAAACACCGACAGCCTGGGAGAGCAGATCCAGCGGACCTTTCCGGAAGCCCGGGTGGTAAAGACGCTGAACACCATGAACGCCGGCCTGATGGTGAATCCCGGCGGAGTCGCCGGCGGTGATCACTCGGTGTTCATGTCCGGCAACGATGCCGGGGCCAAGGCCACCGTCGCGGCCCTGCTGGAGATGCTGGGGCACCGGGATGTGATTGATCTCGGCGACATCACCACGGCACGCGGGACCGAAATGATGCTGCCGGTCTGGCTCCGGCTCTGGAGCGCACTCGGCACGCCGGACTTCAATTTCAAGATTGCCCGCTAGGGGCCGATCCAACATTTCACGCCGTGACCGGCGGCGGGTAGCATTCCATGGTGAAAGTAACCAGGCTCACAGTATCCAGCGCAGTGTACGAGCCACGCCGAACCGTCGAAAGAAAGACTTCCATGGCCGACACTGCAATGCACTCCGACGCCGAGCTGGCCGCCGAGCTCCGGGCCGACGTCCGCCGCGTGTCCACCCTCCTCGGCGAATCGCTGGTCCGCCAGCACGGGCCCGAGCTGCTCGACCTCGTCGAACAGGTCCGTCTGCTGACCAAGGAGTCAAAGGAAGCCGCGCGGGGCGGAGCTGATGCAACCGGGCCGTGGAGCTCGCAGGACGTCGTCGACCAGGTCCGCGAACTGCTGGGCGCCCTGCCGCTGGAACAGGCCACCGACCTGGTCCGCGCGTTCGCGTTCTATTTCCACCTCGCCAATGCCGCCGAGCAGGTCCATCGCGTCCGCGGCCTGCGTACGCGCAAGGAACAAGACGGCTGGCTCGCCAAAGCGGTGGCGGATATCGCCGACCACGCAGGAACCTCCGCGTTGCAGGACGTCGTCAATCGCCTCGATGTCCGCCCCATCTTCACCGCCCACCCCACCGAGGCCTCGCGCCGCTCCGTGCTGGACAAGATCCGGAAGCTCTCCGATATTCTCGCGGTGGCCACAGGGGAAGGCACATCCGCGCGCCGCCGGCAGGACCGGCAGCTTGCGGAAGTGATTGACCAGATGTGGCAGACCGATGAGCTCCGCCAGGTCAGGCCGACCCCCGTCGATGAAGCCCGGAACGCCATCTATTACCTGACCGGCATTCTCAGCGACGCCATGCCTGAAATGCTTGAAGACTTTTCCGATCTGCTTCTGGAGTATGGCGTGACGCTTCCCGAGGCGCAGGCGCCGATCCGGTTCGGGTCCTGGATCGGCGGGGACCGGGACGGAAACCCGAACGTCACTCCCGCCGTCACCCGGGAGATCCTGCAGATCCAGAACCAGCATGCCGTCCGGATCGGCATCGGCCTGATCGACGGCCTGATCTCCGTCCTGTCCAACTCCACCGCCCTCGCCGGGGCGGACCAGGAGCTGCTGGACTCGATCGATGTTGACCTCAAGAACCTGCCGGGCCTGGACCGCCGGGTCCTGGAGCTGAACGCGCAGGAGCCGTACCGGCTCAAACTCACCTGTATCAAGGCCAAGCTGATGAACACGGCCCGGCGGGTGGCCGCAAATTCAGCGCACGAGCCCGGCCGTGACTACGCGGCCACAGCCGAACTCCTGGCGGAACTCGGGCTGCTGGAGCGGTCCCTCCGGCACCATCAGGCGGCGCTCGCCGCGGACGGAGCCCTGGCCCGCGTGCGCCGGGCCATCGCCTCCTTCGGCCTGCACCTTGCCAGCCTGGACATCCGGGAACACGCAGACCACCACCACGACGCCGTCGGGCAGCTGATGGACCGTCTCGGCGGCCCGGGTCTGCGGTATGCCGAACTCAGCCGCGCCGAACGCCTCGACGTGCTGGGATCGGAACTCGCTTCCCGGCGGCCGCTCTCCGGCCACCCGATCAAGCTCGACGGCGTCGCGAACGCCACGTATGACGTGTTCCGGGAGATCCGGCGCGCCCTGCGCACCTACGGCCCCGACGTGATCGAGACCTACATCATTTCCATGACCCGCGGAGCGGACGACGTCCTGGCCGCGGCCGTGCTTGCCCGGGAAGCCGGGCTGGTCAGCCTGCACGGCGAGGCGCCGTACGCCAAAATAGGCTTTGCTCCGCTCCTTGAGACCGTGGAAGAGCTCCGCGCCTCGGCCGAGATCGTGGACCGCCTGCTCTCGGACCCGTCGTACCGCGAGCTCGTCAGGCTGCGCGGTGACCTGCAGGAAATCATGCTCGGCTACTCGGATTCGAACAAGGAATCCGGCGTGATGACGAGCCAGTGGGAGATCCACAAGACCCAGCGCAAACTCCGGGACGTTGCCGCAAAGCACGGCGTCCGGGTGCGCCTCTTCCACGGACGCGGCGGATCCGTGGGCCGCGGCGGCGGACCGACCTACGACGCGATCATGGCGCAGCCCAACGGCGTGCTGGAAGGCGAAATCAAGTTCACCGAGCAGGGCGAGGTTATCTCGGACAAGTACTCGCTGCCCGAGCTTGCCCGGGAAAACCTGGAGCTCTCGCTCGCGGCCGTCCTGCAGGGCTCCGCGCTGCACCGCGCTCCGCACACCGCGGATGACCATCACGAACGCTTCGGCGGCGTTATGGAGACTATTTCTGACGCCGCGTTCGCCCGGTACCGGACACTGATCGACGACCCGGACCTGCCCGCGTACTTCATGGCTTCCACCCCGGTGGAGCAGTTGGGTTCCTTGAATATTGGATCCCGGCCGTCGAAGCGGCCCGACTCCGGCGCCGGGCTCGAAGGTTTGCGGGCGATTCCCTGGGTTTTCGGCTGGACCCAGTCCCGGCAGATCGTGCCGGGCTGGTTCGGCGTCGGGTCCGGGCTCAAGGCCGCCCGCGAGGCCGGACACACAGCACAGCTCGTATGGATGGCGGCGGACTGGCAGTTCTTCCGTTCCGTGCTGTCCAACGTCGAGATGACGCTGGCCAAGACGGACATGGATATTGCCGGGTACTACGTCTCCACCTTGGTTCCTGAGGAGTTGCACCGGCTCTTCCACGCGATCCGGGCCGAATATGAGCTCACGGTCACCGAGGTCCAGAAACTTACGGGCGAAGACGTGCTCCTGGACGCCCAGCCCACACTGAAGCGGTCACTGGAAATCCGGGACCAGTACCTGGACCCGATCAGCTACCTGCAGGTGGAATTGCTGCGCCGGATCCGCAGCGAGGGCGCACCGGGAGACAACGTCTCCGGAGCCGAGATTGACGAACGCCTGCAGCGGGCCATGCTGATCACCGTCAACGGCGTCGCCGCCGGCCTGCGCAACACCGGCTGAGACCCTCCCGCACCTCCGGCAGGTTTCCGGGCCACCCTCCCGCACCTTCCGCCGGCGGCTAGGGTTGGAAGATGCCGTCGTTCCAGACCAGACTTAAGATCACCGGGCTCAAGCCGGGGAACCCGCCGGAGGCCGTGATGGAAGCCGCCGTCGAGGCGCTCGGGACACGCCATCATGTGGAATCAAACCAGCTCGAACTGGCCGCGGGGATTCCGCAGTTGAACCTGCGGTTCCTCGTCGACCCCACGTCATACCCGGCCGAGAACCAGCAGGCGCGGGAAGCGGCGGCGATGATGCGCGACGCCGTCGAACGCGTTGCGCTGACCGGATCCCTGACGGTGCTGCGCCGCAGCCGCGGCCGCTGGGCCCCCGTCTAGGCTCAGAAGTCCAGTTCCTCGGCGGGATCATCAATGGCGGAGCGGTTGCCGCGCCGGCGCGTGACGATCACCCCGATCACCGCTCCGATCAGCAGCCCGACGCCGACGCCGATCAGGGAGCTGGCCCAAACCGGCAATTGCGTCGCGGATCCGGTGAAATAGCCCAGTGCCGCGGACCAGAAGGCCCAGAGGCAGCCGCCGAGGGCTGCGCACAGGCTGAACGCACGCGTCGACACGCCGGCAATCCCTGCCGCTGCCGATGTCGCCAGCCGTCCGCCGGGGATGAACCGCACCCCGATGATCGCCCCGTAGGTGGAAGAGCGGCCTGCCTGCGCAATGGCCGAGTGCACCGCCGCATGGAAGGCCCGGCCCCATTTCCAGCGGTCCAGGACGTGGCTCAGGCGGCGCTTGAAAAGTTGGAACACTACGACGTCGCCGATCCATGACGCCGCGGCTGCCACGAACCCCACCAGGAAAATGTTGGCGCGCCCTTCGGCGGAGAGGGCGCCTCCGGTGATAATTACCATCTCCGACGGAATGGGCGGAAAAATGGCGTCACCGAGAACCGTGGGGATGATCCAGAAGTAGATCGCGGCGCCCCAGGTGTCGGCATTGGCCCAGTCCATGGCCACAACGTACCGCATCTCAGGCGCGCGGACGCGAACTGCTTTCCCGTACGCAGAGCGTCGGTTTCAACGCCACCGGCTCGGCCGCTTCTCCGCGGAGAACCTGTTGCATCAGCTTGACGGCGGCGCGGCCGATATCCAGCATGGGCGAGCGGACGGATGAGAGCGGGATGGGCAGTTCCGCGGCAAGTGAGGTGTCGTTGAAACCCACCAGGGCCACATCCTCTCCGACCGTCAGCCCATTGGCCCGGAGGGCTCCCATGGCGCCGATGGCCGCGAAGTCGTTGACGGCAAAGATTGCAGTCGGGTGATTCCTGCCGTTGGCCAGCAGGGCCCCGGTTGCCTCGCGGCCGCCGGCTGTGTCGAACCTGGACCACACGACCGAGCTGTCGGGAATCCGGCCCCCCAGCGCCCGCCACCGGTCCACGAAACCGCTGGTGCGGTCGACTGCAGTACTGGCATACGGCTCACCTGCAATGACAGCAACGTCCCGATGGCCCTTGTCCCACAGATGGTCGGCCACGAGTTCACCGCCGAGCACGTCGTCGCAGGTGGCGGACGGGTACCCGGGCACGCGGCGGTTCATCAGCACGAACGGCACTCTCCGGTCGGTCAGCTCCTGCAACAGGACGCTGTCGAGATGGGCGTCACCGATGATCAGCCCGTCAACCCGACGGGCCAGGACAATTTCGGTTTTCCTGCGCTGCTCCTCCGGGTCATCCCGGGAGTTCATGACAAAGGCGGAGTAACCCGCCTCGGCGGCGGCCTCTTCAATGCCTTCATACATGATGGCGAGGACCAGGTCGGAGAGCCGGGGCACGATGACTCCGAGCATCCGGGAACGGCGGGTCCGCAGGCCGGTGGCCTGCGGGTCGGGGGAGTAGCCCAGTTCCCGGGCCAGCTTCCGGATCCGATCTGCCGTGGAGGCTGACGCCGCGCCGCGTGCCACGTCGGCATCCGAGTGCAGGACCCGCGACACCGTGGAGGGGTGGATACCCAGTTTGCCGGCCAGGTCCTTGAGGGTGATGACCCGGTCCTCGGGGGTTTGATCGTTCACGCGTGCCCTCTTTTGGGATAAATGGTGGTGCGGATGTTTACAGCCTACAAATATTTGCAGGGCCCTTGACGTGGCGCACTTCACATTCTAGTGTTATTAGCACCTCACACCCAATCGATTGGGTACTCGGTGCGAAGGACATCTGATGGCTGCTAGACCAAGGGGCCGCGGCGGACGCAGGCCGTCCGCCCGGCGGAATCCGGGTAGGCGGGTCGGGTGTTTACACGCCGGAAATGCTCCGGCTCCGCCGCGGCAACATGCCCGCGGTAGCTTCTATTTATCAACCCAAACGATTGGCCAAAGCGGTGGCAACGCGGATTACCCAATCGATTGCACAAGACAGTCGGGAGCAGAGAATGACAGCGACACATCCCAGCGGACCCCATGTGGTGCTGTTGGCCACGGGCGGGACCATCTCCTCCCGTGACCGCGGGGATGCCGGCGCTCTCGCGTCCGATTCGGGCGCCGAAGTGCTTGCCGGTGCGGGCAGTACCTTCCCTTATCCGGTCCGGGTTGTTGATGTCTTCCGTCAGGGCTCGTACCTGCTGACGGTGGACGGCATGCTGGCCATCTGCGAAAGCATCCGCGCGGCGCTGGCTGATCCTCAGGTGCTAGGCGTTGTGGTGACCCATGGCACCGACACCCTGGAGGAGACGGCCTTCCTGTCGGACCTCACGCACGACGACCCCCGTCCGGTGGTGTTCACCGGCGCGCAGAACGCGGCAGACTCCGAACACCCGGACGGACCGGACAACCTCCGCCAGGCCATCGCCGTCGCCGGCTCGCCGTCGGCCCGGAACTGGGGTGTCCTGGTCGCCTTCGCCGGAGACATCTACCCGGCGCAGGGAATCCGGAAGGCCCACACATCACAACTTGCGGCATTTGAAAATCCGGACTTCGGCTCCGCCGGGCACGTGGCTCCGGACGGTGCAGTCAGGATGGAGCAGGCCCCCGGCCGGGCACCGGCGTTGCAGCTCCCCGTCGCCGGGGACGCACCGGGTCCGCGGGTGGACCTCGTGTGCGCTTATCCCGGGGCGGATGCCACCCTGCTGCGGGCTGCTCTGGCGGCCGGCGCCGAAGGAATTGTCCTGCAGGCGACAGGGAACGGCAATGCGAACATGGCGCTGTGCACGGAGATCGCCCGGGCCGCTTCCGCCGGGGTGGTGGTCGTGACCAGCACCAGGGTCCAGGCCGGTCCTGTGGTGCCCGTGTACGGCTCCGGTGGCGGCAAAGACCTGCTGGCCGCCGGCGCCGTGCCTTCCGGACTCCTCAGGCCGTCCCAAGCGCTGGTCCTCCTCAGCCTCCTGCTCCGCCTCGGCACCGGACGCCAAGGCATCAGGGATGCCATCTCGGCGCGGGGCGGACCGCCCGTTCTGATACCCGCCAACTCTCAAACAACTCACAAATAGATTGAAAGGTTGATCCGATGACCAAGGACATCCAGGTAGCTTTCGGGGTAGACGTCGATGCCGTGGCCGGAATGCTCGGCTCCTACGGCGGCGAGGATTCCCCGTGCGATATCTCCCGCGGGCTTTTCAGCGGCGAGGTCGGCGGCCCCCGGCTGCTGAAGCTCTTCAAAAAATACGGGCTGACCACCACGTGGTTCGTCCCGGGCCACTCCATCGAGACCTTTCCGGAACTGACCCGGATGATCGTGGAGGACGGGCACGAGATCGGTGTCCACGGGTACTCCCATGAGAACCCGATCGCCATGACCCGCGAACAGGAAACCGCCATCCTGGACAAATCCATCGAGCTGATCGAGAAGGTATCCGGCCGCCGTCCCACCGGCTACGTCGCACCCTGGTGGGAATTCTCCCCGGTCACCAACGAAATCCTGCTCGAACGCGGTATCAAGTATGACCACTCCCTGATGCACAACGATTTCGAGCCGTACTACGTCCGCGTCGGCGACACCTGGAAGAAAATCGACTACACCCAGGCCGCCGAGACCTGGATGGAGCCGCTGGTCCGCGGTCAGGAGACGGACCTCGTCGAAATCCCGGCGAACTGGTACCTCGATGACCTGCCGCCCATGATGTTCATCAAGGCCGCCCCGAACTCGCACGGGTTCGTCAACCCCCGTGACATCGAGCAGATGTGGAAAGACCAGTTCGACTGGGTCTACCGCGAAATGGATCAGGCCGTCTTCACCATGACCATCCACCCCGATGTCTCCGGCCGGCCGCAGGTGCTCCTCATGCTGGAGCGTCTGATCGAACACATCAACAGCCACGACGGCGTCAGCTGGAAGACCTTCGACCAGATCGCCGATTCCTTCGTATCCCGCAACCCGCGAAAGGCCAGCAACTAATGTCCATCAATCAGCAGCAGAGCGGCGTTAACCTCTCGACGCCGGCTCCGAATGAGAAGCGCAGCTTCCCCGTTTTCTCCAAGCGCCACACCACCACCGCCACCGTTCTCGCCCTGCTCGCCTGGACCGTCGCGGTCTTCGACTACGGACTTTTCGGCACCCTGCTGCCGGCCATGCAGGAGGAATTCGGCTGGACGGAAGCGGAGGCCTATGCGATCAACACCTGGATCGCCGTCGGCACCGCCATCGTCTGCTTCGGCATCGGGCCGGTCATTGACCGGCTGGGCCGCCGCAAGGGCATGATGGTCACCGTCGGCGGCACCGCGATCGTCTCCGGCCTGACCGCGCTGATCCCCACCGGTTTGGCGTTCCTCAGCAACGGACTGCTGGTGCTGGTCCGGTCCTTCGGCGGACTCGGTTTCTCCGAACAGGCCGTGAACGCCACCTACATGAACGAGGTCTACCAGGTCACCGAAGTCGAGGACAAGCGCAAACGCCCCGGCTTCCACTACTCCTTCATCCAGGGCGGCTGGCCGCTCGGCTTCCTCCTCGCCAGCGCCCTGGCCCTGGCCTTCCTGCCCTCGCTGGGCTGGCGGGCACTGTACCTGATGGCCACCATCCCGGCCTTCCTCATCGTCTGGGCCATCGCCCGGAAACTGAAGGAGACCCCGCAGTTCGAGCTGCACCATAAGCTCACGACGCTCGAAAAGAGCGGAAAATCCGCAGAGGCCCACGCGCTGGCCGCCTCGTACGGCGTCGAGCACTCGTCCGCGGCCCCGCTCAAGCGCATCTGGGAACCGCACCTGCGCCGGAACACCATCGTTTTCTCCCTGGCCTGGATCTTCAACTTCTTCGGCATTATGATCTTCAGCGTCCTGGGCAGCTCGGTGCTGAAAAACGCCAAGGGAGTTGAGCTCTCCGACGCGTTCTGGATGCTGATCGTGATCAACCTGCTCGCCTATTTCGGCTACGTCTTCCACGGCTGGCTCGGTGACAAGATCGGCCGCAAACGCACTATCATCGGCGGCTGGATCCTCTCCGGTATTTCCTTCGCCATCATGCTCAGCCCCGTCGCCACGAGCCCGTTCATGATCATCGTCACCTACGGTGCCGGATTGTTCTTCCTGGTCGGCCCGTACGCCGCGATCCAGTACTTCATGGCCGAGTGCTACCCGGTCAGCTGCCGCGCCACCGGCACCGCGTTCATCGGCGCCATGAGCCAGCCGGGCGTCATCCTCGGCGGCGCGCTGTTCACCGCCGTCGCCGCCGGTTCCGGCACAGGCCCGGCCGCCCTCTGGGTCGGCGCCGTGGGTACCCTGTTCTCGGGCCTGCTCATGATTGCCGCCAAGCCCCCGGTCGAAGCGCTGCTGGAAGACCACCCGCACGAGGTTCCAGCATGAAATCCCGGACCGAAGTAGCCATCATCACCGGCGCCGCGAGCGGGATCGGACGCGCCCTGGCGGTCCACTACGCACGGCGGGGTGTGCTGTCCGTCATCGGCACCTTCCCGGGCGACCCGCACGATCCGGAGGAAACCCTGGAGCTCGTGCAGAAAGCCGGGGGAGAGGCCGTCATTCACGAGGTCGATGTCCGCAGCACATCCTCCGTGGACGCGTTCGCCAAGCGGGCGGTGACCGAATACGGCCGGCTCGACTACGCGATCGCCAATGCCGGTGTGCTGCGCAATTCGCCCCTGGACGAACTCACGGACGAACGCTGGAATGACATGCTCGACGTCGACCTCACCGGCGTGCTGCGCACGCTGCGTGCAGGGGCCGCCCACATGAACGACGGCGGCGCGATGGTCGCGGTGTCCTCGATCGCCGGCGGGGTGTACGGGTGGGAGGAGCATGCCCACTACGCCGCGGCCAAGGCCGGAGTCCTCGGACTGGTCCGCAGTGTCGCCGCCGAGCTGGGCCCGCGCGGCATCCGGGCCAACGCCATCATCCCCGGACTCATCGAAACCCCGCAGTCCCTGGACCCGGTCAATTCACTTGGCCCGGAAGGGCTCCAGCGGGCCGGCAAGGACATCCCGTGGGGGCGGGTGGGCCGTCCGGACGAGGTTGCCAGCGCCATCGGCTTCCTGACCTCAGATGACTCCATCTACATCACCGGCCAATCGTTGATCGTCGACGGCGGCCTTACCATCAAGATGCGCGCCTGAGGCGCGGGAGGTCGAGAATGAACAACGCAGAAACCCCCGGGACCGGCAACGGCCGTGCGGTGGTTGTCACCGGCGGAGCAAGCGGGATCGGCGCCGCCATCGCGCAGGCGTTCCGGGATAACGGTGATCGTGTGGTGGTCCTGGACCGTGCAGGAACGGCGGACGGCATCGCCGTGGACGTCTCCGATGAGGAAAGCGTCCGGGAAGCCTTCGCCGCGGCACGGGAACGGCTAGGGCCCATCGATGTGCTGGTCAACAGCGCCGGCCTGCTGACGGAGTCACCGCTGGAAAAGATGTCGCTCGAGATGTGGAACGAGACGATCTCGGTTGACCTGACCGGGGTGTTCCTGTGCTGCCGGGAGGTAGTGGGTGAAATGCGTGACCGGAAATGGGGCCGGATCATCAACATTGCCTCCCAGCTCGCCATCAAGGGAGGCACCGGCCTCACGCATTACAGCGCAGCGAAGGCAGGCGTCGTCGGGTTCAGCAAAGCGCTCGCCCTGGAGACGGCCGCGGACAACGTGCTCGTGAACAGCATTGCGCCCGGTCCGATCGAGACGCCGCTTGTGGAAGGCATTTCCGAGGACTGGAAGAAGGCCAAACGCGCGGGCCTGCCGCTGCAGCGCTTCGGTGTTCCGGCCGAAGTGGCGCCGACCGCCCTGCTGCTGGCCAGCGACCCCGGCGGGAACCTCTATGTCGGCCAGACGCTGGGGCCCAACTCCGGCGATGTGATGCCGTAGGGGGCGGGACCTGTGTGCGGAGCCTGCGGCCGGACCGTAATCGTCGATCCCGTGCTGGGTGCGGTGAGAACCCTCCGGCAGCACATCATCGTGGCCCAGACCGTCAGCCGCGCCTGCCGGACGTGGCCCGGCCTGCCCAGGATCACGGCCACGGGTGCAGGCTGGACGGTGACGGGAGCGACCGGAACCACGACCTTGTGCGCCACGGTCGAGGCGTTGTGGGGTGAAGTGCTGCGCGGCCGGGGCCCGTGCCCGGAGTTCGGCCCGCCCGCCGCCCCGGGCGACGCGGTGGATCCTGACAGCGCTGCCCTGGCGATGCGGGTGCTGGCCGCCGGGCAGCTTCAGTCAGCGGCCGCACATCCGTAAGCCCGGCCCGTCCGCCAGTAGCCCGCATCCCGTCAGCCCGCAGCCGCTTCCGATTCGCTGAGCCGGAGGCGGCTGCGGTATTCCACGGGTTGCCGGCTGATGGGGTCGACGAAGCGGATGCCGCGGGCCAGGAGCTGGAGCGGCTTCGTATAGTCGTCCGGGGCCTTGTCCAGCAGTTCCGGATAGAACGCATCATTGACGATCCCCAGCCCCAGCGAGGCCATGTGCACGCGAAGCTGATGGGTCTTGCCCGAATGCGGTTCCAGGCGGTAGAGGCCCCGGCGTTGGGCACCCGCCCGGCTCCCGCCGGAGGCCGGGCCGGCGTCGAATGTCCTGAGCAGGTCAATCCGGGTCTCCGCGTTGGGCTCGCCCTCGATCACTTCGGCCAGCAGGTAGCTGCGGGACTTGGTCATCCGGTTCCGCACCACCACGGGGAAGTCCACCGCCGGGTGACCGGGCGCCGGGACGGCCGCGGACACACACTCGTATTCCTTCTGGACCTGGCGTTTTTCGAAAAGGACCTGGTACTTGCCCCGGGTTTCCGGGTTGGTGGACAGCAGCAGGATGCCGGCCGTCATGCGGTCCAGGCGGTGCATCGGGATGAGGTCGGGCAGGTTGAGCTGGTTCCTCAGCCGGACCAGCGCCGATTCCTGGATGTACGTGCCGCCGGGCGTGGTCGGCAGGAAGTGCGGTTTGTCCACGACCAGGAGGTGCTCGTCCTGGTGGAGGATGCTCAGCTCGACCGGGATCCGGGTCTCGGGCGGCAGGGTCCGGTAGTACCAGATGAAGGTGTGCTCCCGCAGCGGAGTGGCCCGGTCCAGGGCAATGCCGGCCTCGCCCACGATCTCGCCGGCGTCGAACCGGTCCTCGATGCCTTGCGGGTCGATGTGGCCCCAGCGGTGCATCATGTAATCCATCGCAGTGTCCCACGGTCCCTCCTCCGGGAGCCGCAGGCGGGTCGCGTTGACGCCGTCGCGCACGGGGAGGGGGGATTGCATCACCGGTCCATTCTACGGCGCGGCCCAATAAGGCCCGCGACGGCGGCAGCCGGCTGGCAGGATCCGAGGTCAGGCGATTGCGACGGCGGGCGGCGCCGCGGGCTGGCGCCGCAACTGCGGAGCTGCCTGGAGCCGGTCCTGGGCGGAACGCAGTGCACGCACCGCGGTTTCCAGCTGCTCCGGCGGCAGCGTGAACGGCATCCGGAGGTAGTGCTCAAAGGCGCCGCCGACGCCGAACCGGGGGCCGGCGGCGAGGCGAAGGCCGAAGTCCGGGGCGATGACGGCGAGCGCCGTGCTGACCGGGGCCGGGAGCCGGCACCAGAGGGACAGGCCGCCGACGGGACGCTCCGCCTGCCACGAGGGCAGGTGCCCGGCGATCAGTTCCAGGAGGGCATCGCGGTTCCCGCGGAGCATGTCCAGCCGGGCGGGGAGCGGTTCGGTGAGGGAGTTCACCAGATGGGCGGCAGCGAGCTGCTCGACGACCGGACCGCCGAGGTCCATGGTGCTGCGGGCGGCGGCAAGGCGTTGAATGAGGGCTTCGTCCGCGCGGATCCAGCCGGTCCGCAGGCCCGCCCAGTGGGACTTGGAGAGTGAGCCGATCGAGACCACGGCCGGGCTGAAGGCGGCGAGCGGCGTGGCCGGCACCGCATCGAGGTTCAACTCCCGCAGGGTCTCGTCCACCACCAGCACGGTACCGGAGGCTGCGGCGGCGCGGACCAGGCGGCGGCGGTGCGGATCCGGCATCAGCCGCCCCGTCGGGTTGTGGAAGTCCGGGACCACATAGGCGATGGCCGGGCGCTGCTGCTGCAGGGCGGACTCCATCACCTCCAGGTCCCATCCGGCGGATGACCCCGCAGAGGCCGGACCTCCGTGCCCGGCCGGAGGCATTGCGACCGGCACCGGTCTGCAGCCTGCGGCCCGGACGGCGTCGAGGGCATTGGGGTAGCTGGGGTTCTCGACCAGGACCTTGTCTGCCCGGCCGGTGAGGGTGCGGAGGACGATGTTCAGGGCGTGCTGGGCGCCGGAGGTGACCAGGATCTGCGCCGCGGCGGTCGGCACCCCGGCTGCGGTGTACCGGGCCGCGATTGCCTCGCGCAGCGCTTCGACCCCGAGGGCGTCATACCCGAATCCCGGTAGCAGGGCAGGGAGCTCTGTCAGCGCGGCGGCGAACGCCCGGTGCACGACTTCGCCGCTGGCCGGCAGCGAGGCGTACGCCAGGTCCAGGAGCCCGTCCGGAACGGCCAGGCCCGGCCCCCCGCCGAGCCCCGGTCCCGTGGTTTTCGCGGCGGTGTTGACTCCGGTCCGGGGAATGCTGGTCCGGCCCCGGCTGCCCTGGCCGCCCCGCAGCAGTCCCTGCTCGCGCAGCGATGCGTAGGCGGCCGTGACCGTGGTGCGGCTGATGCCGAGGGTGGTCGCGAGGGAGCGTTCACTCGGGAGGGCGACGTCGAGCGGGACCCTGCCGTCCAGGACCAGGAGACGCACGACGTCGGCCAGCTCGCGGTAGGCCGGGGCGGCCCCCGGATTCCACTGACCGAGCAGGCGTGCCAGGGAACTGGGGTTCAGGTTTCCGGTCATAAGGCCAGTCTCTCAAACTGGCTATGGATTACAAGGCCAGTTTTCGTCAGGATGGGGTGCATGATGTTGCGCAGACTCCTCCAGCTCCTGATTGGCCTTGCCATGTACGGCATATCCCTGGCGATGTTCATCCGGGCCGGACTCGGGCTGGACCCCTGGGACGTCTTCCACCAGGGCGTCGCCGGCAAAACGGGCCTGAGCATCGGCACCGTGGTGATCATTGTCAGTTTCCTCGTGCTGTTGCTCTGGATCCCGCTGCGGCAGCGGCCCGGTTTCGGAACGCTGGCCAATGCCGTGCTCGTGGGGGTGTTCGCGGACGTCGGCCTGGCCCTGATTCCGCAGATCACCCAGCCGGGCGGCCAGGCCGGGATGCTGGCCGGCGCCGTGCTGCTCAACGGCGTCGCGTCGGCCTGCTACATCGGCGCCCGTTTCGGCCCCGGCGCCCGGGACGGCCTCATGACCGGCCTGGCCCGGCGCACCGGCTGGTCGGTGCGCACGTCCCGGACCGGGATCGAAGTCGTGGTCCTCGGTGCCGGCTGGCTGCTGGGCGGCTCCGTCGGCGTCGGGACCGTCATCTACGCGCTGGCCATCGGCCCGCTGGTGCAGCTGCTGCTGCCGGTGTTCATGGTGCCGGAGGTGCCGGAGGTGCCGGTGCCCGAAGCCGCCCCTACGGGACTGGCGGCGGCACCGGCGGCACCGGAACCTGCGGCCTCGTAGGACGGATCCGGGGCGGGATCCGTTACCCCGGCCCGGCGGTGATGCTGTCCGACTATCGGCCTTGACACTGCCAAAACGTTTTGTATAGAGTGTGAGCAACACAACAGCCAAAACGTTTTGCAAAGGAACTGTCGAAGATGACAAGAGTCGGGATAAGGGATGTGGCGAAAGCCGCAGGGGTGTCGGTCACCACCGTCTCCCACGCACTCAACGACGTCGACGGCTCCCGGGTCAAAGCGGAAACACAGGACCACATCAGGGCGGTCGCCAAGGACCTTGGCTACGCCCCCAACCGGCTCGCCAGCGGACTGCGCAACCAGCGCTCGCAGATTATCGGCCTGGTCAGCGACGAGATTGCCACGACCCCGTTCGCGGGCGCCATGATCCGGGGCGCGCAGGACGCCGCCTACGAGCGCGGCTACCTGCTCATGGTGGTCAACTCGGGCCTGGACCGGCGGCTGGAAGAGCACGAAATCCGGAGCCTGCAACAGCATCAGGTCGACGGGATTGTGTACGCCAAGATGTACCACCAGTCCACCGAGGTTCCCGCGGAGCTCAAAGGCATTCCGACGGTCCTCCTCGACGGCACGTCGGGAAACCCCGAAGTGTCCTCCGTGGTGCCGGACGAGGCAGGTGCGGCGGACGCCGCCGTCGAGACGCTCATCCAGGCCGGCCACCGCCGGATCGGGATGCTCAACAACATCGATGACATCCCGGCAACGCACGGCCGCTACCAGGGCTACCTCGAGGCGCTGAAACGCCATGGCCTGGCATTCAACCCCGGCTACCTCGCTGCCGACCGGCCGGATGCCCGGGCCGGCCGGGAGCAGGCTCTCAGGATGCTTTCGACGGAGGATCGTCCGACGGCGCTGTTCTGCTTCAGCGACCAGGTGGCCATGGGTGCCTACCAGGCCGCTGGGCAGCTCGGCCTCCGGATTCCCCAGGACCTGTCCATCATCAGTGTGGACAACCTGGAGATCATCGCCGGAGCACTGTGGCCGGGACTGACCACCATGGCACTGCCGCACTACGACATGGGGCGCTGGGCCGTTGGCCGGCTCCTTGACGACATCGCCACTCCGGGCCGTCCGCCGGTGCAGGAAATTCTTCCCTGCCCGCTGGTGTCCCGGGGATCCGTCGGCCCGCCGGGCTGATCCGCCGCGGGAGTTCCGCCGCGCAGACGCAGATTTAACCACACCCAGCAGGGCTCAAAAAGGGAGCGCGGCCGTTGCACCGGCCGCGCCCCCGGATCCCTGCGCCCTCATCAATCATCAGAAAGGTTCACACGACATGAACAAGAAAGTCAGCAGGGTCCTGGTAGCCAGCGTAACCGCCGCCGCCCTCATCGGCACATTGGGCGCCTGCGGAAAAGGCAGCGCCTCCGCTTCATCGGGGGACTCCAACGAAATCACCATGTGGACGCACAACGCCGGCAACGTCGAGGAACTCGGTGCCATCCAGACGATCGTGGATGCCTTCAACAAGGAGTCCGAGGTCAAGGTCAAGGTCCAGGCCTTCCCGCAGGAATCCTACAACGACTCGGTCGTGGCGGCCGCGTCCGCCGGCAACCTGCCGTGCATTGTGGACATCGACGGGCCGAACGTCCCCAACTGGGCCTGGGCCCAGTACCTGGCACCGCTCAAGCTGACCACCGACCTCAGCACGCACCTTCCGAGCACCGTCGCGAAATGGGAAGGCGAGACCTACGCGGTGGGCTACTACGACGTCGCCCTGGCCATGATGGCCCGGGCCTCGGACCTGAAGGAAGCAGGCGTCCGGGTGGCAACAATCGAGGAGCCCTGGACCGAGGCAGAACTCGAGGACGCCCTGACCAAACTGAAGGCCCTGGGCAAGTGGGACTACCCGCTGGACATGGGCACCGCCGGAGCCGGGGAATGGCTGCCGTACGCCTACTCGCCGTTCCTGCAGTCCTTCGGCGGGGACCTGATCAACCGCGCGGACTACCAGTCCGCGGACGGCAAGCTCAACGGTGCCGAAGCCGTCGCCTGGGCTGAATGGTTCAAGGGACTGGCGGACCAGGGCTTCATGGCCACCAAGAGCGGCAAGGACAGCACCCAGGACTTCCTGAACAACAAGAGCGCCATCCTCTACACCGGCTCCTGGTCCGCGGACAAGGCCCGCACCGCCCTCGGCGATGACCTCGTGGTGATGCCGACCGTTGACCTCGGCAAGGGCCCGAAGATCGGCGGCGCCTCCTGGCAGTGGGGCGTCACCACCGGCTGCGCCGACTCCCAGGCCGCGATGGACTACCTTGCCTTCTCCCTGAAGCCGGAAAACGTCGCCGCCGTAGCCAAGGCGACCGGGACCATTCCCGCCAGCACCGAAGCCGCGGCGCTGATTCCTGCCTTCGCTGAAGGCGGCGCCAACCGCGACTTCCTCACCTACTCCCGTGATTACGCCGTCATGCGGCCCGAGACCCCGGCCTACCCGATCATCGCCAACGAATTCGGTCAGGCAGTCCAGGACATCCTGGCCGGCGCCGATGCCAAGTCCGCCCTGGACAAGGCCACAAAGTCCATTGACGCCAACATCAAATCCAACGGCGGCTACAAGAACTAGCCAGCGCCTGCCGTGCTGCGGGGACGGAACGCCTCCGCCCCCGCAGCACCCGCCGCTGGGTTCACCCCGCCGTCCCGTGTCTGGAGAATCTCATGGCCATTAGTCCACTGCCCACCCGTCCGCGGGCCCGCCGCGCCGCTGACGGTGCCGCGAAAGGTGCCGCGTCCACGACGGCGCCCGCCCCGGCCCGCCGCCGTCGCAACCTCCGCGAGCAGCTGAGCGGATGGGGCATGATCGCCCCGGCCGCCGTCCTGCTGCTCCTGTTTATCTTCCTGCCGGCAATCATCGGCTTCGGCCTGGCCTTCACGAACGCCCGGCTCATCTCACCCCGTCCCGTCGAGTTCGTCGGAATGGACAACTTCGCCCGGCTCTTCGCCGATCCTTCCTTCTGGCGGGCACTGCTGAACGTCGGCTACTTCGCCGTCGTCGTCGTCCCCGTCCAGTCCGCCCTGGCCCTGGTCATGGCGCTCCTGATCAACAAGAAGTTCCGCGGCGTGAACTTCTTCCGCACCGTCTACTTCCTGCCCGTGGTGACCTCCATGGTGGTGGTCTCCCTGCTGTGGCTCTTCATGTACAGCAAGGACGGGCTCTTCAACGAGATCCTGAGCAAGGTGACGTTCGGCCTCTTCGGCGGCATCGACTGGCTCAACGAGACCACAACGGCGATGCCGGCCATCATCATCCTCTCCATCTGGCAGGCAGCCGGATTCCACATGATCATCTGGCTCTCGGGCCTGCAAAGCATTTCCGGGGAACTCTATGAGGCATCCCAGCTGGACGGCACCAGCCGCTGGCAGCAGTTCAAATACGTGACCTGGCCGGGACTGCGGCACACCCGCAGCCTGATCCTGGTGACAATCACCATCCAGGCGCTGGCACTGTTCGACCAGGTCAACGTCATGACCCAGGGCGGTCCGCTGGACTCCACCACCACCATTGTCTACGAGGCTGTCCAGGCCGGATTCAGGCAGCAGGACACCGCGTACGCGTCGGCGATTTCCCTCGTCTTCTTCGCCATCGTCTTGCTCATCTCAGTCGTCCAGCGCCACCTGACCCGAGAAAAGGACTGATGTGAAAAACACGCTCCGCCTCACCAACGCCGGAACGATGCTCGCGAGGATCCTCCTGGCCCTCGCCGCAGTCTTCCCCATCGTCTTTATGCTGGTGTCATCGCTGAAGCCTGACACCCAGATCTTCGGCGACATGTCCTCCGTGGCAGCCTTTTTGCCGATCGGCAACATTTCGTTCGACAACTACACCGCGGTCTTCGACCGGGTTCCCGCAGCACGGTTCCTGATCAACTCGATCGGCATCTCCGCCATCACCGTCGCCCTGGGCGTGCTCATCAACAGCATGTGCGCCTTCGGCCTCTCCCGCATGCAGGTCCGCGGCAAGCGGATCGTGTTCGGTGCCATCCTCGCCACCCTGATCGTGCCGTTCCAGACCCTCGCCCTGCCGCTGCTGTGGTGGGTCAACCAGCTGCCCTGGCTCGAAATGAACGGCTTCAGCCTGGAACTCTCCAAAGGCTGGCTGGACACCTACCAGGTCCAGATCATCCCCTTCATCGCCAACGCCTTCTCCATCTACCTGTACCACCAGTACTTCGAATCCATCCCGAAGGAACTGGACGAGGCGGCACGGATCGACGGCGCCGGCTGGTTCAAGATCTACCGTCAAGTGGTCATGCCGCTCGCCGGGCCCGCGACCGCAACGGTGGCCATCCTGACCTTCCTGCCGGCCTGGAACTCCTACCTCTGGCCGCTCATGGTGGTCCAGTCCGAGGAGCTCCGTCCCGTGATGGTCGGCATGCAGTACTTCTTCCAGCTGAACGTCTCCTGGGGCCAGGTCATGGCCTACGGCTCGCTCATCACGATCCCCGTGGTGGTGATGTTCATCGCCTTCCAGCGCTCGTTCATCAACAGCATTGCCTCCAGCGGCGTCAAGGGCTGACCAAGCCCGGCTTCCCGTCCGCGCCCAGAGAATTCCACGAAAGTACCGAACGATGACCACACTTTCCGCTCCAGATGACCTCAACCAGGCGGTGCCCGCCGGATCCGGCCACGCCGCCCGTCCGGCCCTGCACTACACGGCGGACACCACCTGGCTCAACGATCCCAACGGCCTGATCTTCCACGACGGGCTGTACCACCTGTACTACCAGAACAACCCGGCCGGGAACGTCTGGGGCAACATGTCCTGGGGGCACGCGACGTCGGCGGACCTGTGCACGTGGACGCAGCATCCCGTGGCTATTGCCTGCGATGACCAGGCCGACGTCTTCTCCGGCAGCATCGTCTTCGACCGGCTGAACACCAGCGGCCTGGGGTCGGGGCAGTCCGCCCCGCTCGTGGCGGTGTACACCAGCGCCTACAAGCCGGGATCGGGCTTCGAAGGCCGTCAGGCCCAGTCACTGGCGTACAGCCTGGACGGCGGCTACAGCTGGGAGAAGTACCGGAACAACCCGGTCCTGGACCGGGAGTCGGCAGATTTCCGGGATCCCAAGGTGTTCCGTTACGACGGCGACGCCGGCTCCTACTGGGTCATGGTCGCCGTTGAGGCCCTTGACTACCAGGTGGTGCTCTACCGCTCCGACAACCTCAAGGACTGGGAGTTTCTGAGCACGTTCGGCCCGGCGAATGCCACGGGCGGAATCTGGGAATGCCCGGACCTGTTCGCCCTGCCGGTTGACGGTGACGAGGCCAGGACCAAATGGGTCCTGACGGTCAGCCTGAACCCGGGCGGGCCGAACGGGGGCTCGGCGGGCCAGTACTTCGTGGGCGACTTCGACGGCGTCACCTTCACCTCGGAATCCACGGTTTCGGAAGGCACGCACGACGAGTCCTTGCTGGCTGACTTCGACTGGCTGGACTGGGGCCGGGACTACTACGCAGCCGTGTCCTTCGGCGACGTGCCTGAGGGCAGGAAGCTCATGATGGCGTGGATGAGCAACTGGCAGTACGGCCACGAAATCCCGGCGTTCCCCTGGCGGAGCGCCATGGCGCTGCCGCGGGAGGTGTCCTTGCGGACCATCGGAGGATCACCGCGGCTGGTGCAGCAGCCGGCCGCGGAAGTGCTGGCCCTTCCTGCCCTCGGCCCGGTGTTCCGGACCGGCCCGGTCCCGGTTCCGGAAGGCTCGCAAACCCTGGACGGTGCCGCCGGCACGGTCCAGCGGATCGATGCCGTCTTCACCCCGGGAACCGCCGAGGAATTCGGCCTGACCGTCCGCGGTAACGGCGGACAGGGCACCCGGATCGGAATCCGGCCCCGGGACGGACAGCTCACGGTGGACCGCCGGTCATCCGGCCACACCGGGTTCCATGAGGCGTTTTCCTCGGTCGACGCCGCACCGATCACGGCCGGCAGCAGCACCTACGAGCTGACGGTGTTCGTCGACGAGTGCTCCGTGGAGATTTTCGCCCAGGGCGGCCAGGTGACCATGACGGAGCTCATCTTCCCCGCCGAGGGAAGCACTGAGGTGTCCGTGTATGCCACCGGCGGCTGCGCCACGGCGACGTCACTGACCGTCACCCGGCTCGCCTGAGGACGCTATCCCGCGGAAGCCGGCGGCGGCTGGCACGAGGGGCAGAAGTAGATGTCCCGCTCCTCGGTGCCGGTCGCCTTGGCAAGGACCCCGCGCCGCACCGGGGTCCGGCATTTGAGGCACGGCTGGTGCTCACGCCGGTAGACCCAATAGCCGGGCAGCCCGGAGGTCCGGCCCACCGGCCTGCCCCCTCGGTTAAGGATGGTGACCCTGCGGCCCGGACCGAGGTTGGCTTCCAACAGGGCCTTGGACTCGGTGATCATGGCGGCGAGGTCCGGAACCGCGGAGACGGGGGCGGCCGGATGGACGCCGGAAAGGAAACACGCCTCGCAACGGTAGATGTTGCCGATGCCCGCGAGGTTGCGCTGGTCCAGCAGAGCGACCCCGATCGGGACATCCGGGGCCGCGCGGAGCCGGGCCTCGGCTTCGGCGAGGTCCCAGTCAGGACCCAGGAGGTCCGGACCGAGGTGGCCCACGATGGACTCCTCGTCCGAGGTGCGCACGACCTCCACGATCCCGAGGGAAAACCCGACGGCGTCGGCCGAGGCTGTCCGCAGCACGCAGCGGGCCGTGAAGCCCGGTTTCCGCCAGCGGCCGCCCGGCGGGTAAACCTGCCAGGTGCCTTCCATCTTCAGGTGTGAATGGATGGTCAGCCCGTCGGCGCCGGCGGCAGTGCTGGCGTCCTGGCTGTGGCCTGGACGCCGCACCCGCATGAGCAGGTGTTTGCCCCGGGGCACCACCTCGGTCACGGTCCAGCCGGCCAGATTCAGCGTGGCAAAGCGCGGCACCCGGAAATCGGACGCGATGAGTTGCTGACCCGCGAGGGCGGCGTGCAGTTGGGCGGCCGCCCGCCAGACGGAATCGCCCTCAGGCACGGATCCTCAGTCCCTTCGGGGTGGAATAGGCGCCGGCCTGCGCCAGGGCCGCGGCGATCGGGGTGTCCAGGATGCCGTGGCCGTTGACCTTTTCCATAATCAGCTTGTCCACGGCCCGGCGGGTCACGACGCCGACCAGCGCTGCGGCGGCCGCGGCCAGCACATCGGCGTCATCATCGAACGCGAGCAGGGTCTTGCCGCCGCGTTCGACGTAGAGGACCAGGGCGCCGTCGACCATCACCACGAGGGCCCCGGCCTTCCGCCCCGGCCGGTGGCCCGTGCCCGCCTCCACATCGACGGCAGGCCACGGCAAGGCAGCCCCGTACGGGTTGGCAGGATCGGTCGCGGCGAGGGCCAGCGCCACGGGATCGGGTTTGGCCAGCGCGTTGTCTTCGGCATACGTCCGCAGCCGGTCCACTGTGGCGGGCACCGCGAACTGCGCGGCGCCGAGGTGCTCGATGAAGTACCCGCGCCGGCACCGGCCCGCTTCCTCCAGCCGGGCAAGGACCTTGTACATCAGCCCGAATCCGCCCAGGATGTTCTCGGCCATCACCGACCCGCGGGTGAGGACACCGTACCGGTCCAGCAGGAGTTCGGCAGTGGCCCGGGCATGAATGGTCGGATCGAGTTCCTGCGCCGGCAGCGCCGACCAGCGTCCGGCCGCCAGCGGAGGCGTCGGTGCGCCGCCGCCGGAACCGTACCGGCCGCCGTCGGGCCCGGCCGAGCCGAGCAGCCCGGTGCCGTGGCTGCGCCCCAGCCTGCTCAGCCTCGGCGCGCGTGCCCGGGGCGTGCGCGCAACCTGCCGGTGGGCCGTGTGGCCGCCGGCGATCATCGCCCGGACCGGGGCGAAGGTATCCCCGGTGATCCGGCCCGCCCAGACCAGGTCCCACAGCGCGGAGACAACGTCCTGATCGCCGAGCACGGCGTCCATCCCGCCGGCGATCTCCTTCAGTTGCCGGTAGAAATAGCCGCCGCCGTTGTTCAGCAGGTGCTCCAGCAGGCGCTGCTGGGCGTCCCCGGGCTCGTACTCGGGCGACGGGTTCAGCGTCAGCTCGGCGGAATCTGCCAGGTGCAGGCTGACCCAGCCGTCATTGCCCGGCAGCGCGCCGGCGCCGGACCAGAGGACTTCACCGGCGGCCATGAGCTCGTCCAGCATCGCCGGCTGGTAGTCCGCCACGCGGCTGGCCAGGATGAGCGGCTCCCAGGCGGACGCCGGAATGGGCACGCCGGAGAGCTGGTCCACGGCGGTGATGATCCCGTCCAGGCCGCGCAGGGCCGGCTGGCCGCGGCGGCCGCCCGGCGTGCGCACGTTCTGCCAGGCCGGCAGGAACCGGCCGTAGGCGGCGGCATCAACGGGTTCCACTTCGGCCCGCAGCGCGGCGAGCGAGCGGCGCCGGAGCTTGCGCAGCACCTCGGCGTCGCACCATTCGCTGCCTCCGGTCAGAGGCTGGGCGACGGCGGCAGGCGGCGGAGCGTCCGGTGCAGTGTCCGGTGCAGTGTCCGGTACATAATTCCCCGGACGGTCGCCGGCCGGCGTCGTGGCGGGTTCCTCCGGCGGCGCGGCGTGCGGGCGGAATTCACCTTCCACCACCCGGCCGTCGGCGGCGAGCCGTTTCAGCGCGGTACCGACGACGGCGACGCCGAGTCCCAGCCGGGCCGCCGCTTCGGCCGCGGTGAACGGGCCGTGGGTGCGGGCATAGCGGGAGACGAGATCGCCCAGCGGATCGGCGACGGGTTCGATGAAGGCCAGCGGCACCCCCATCGGCAACGGCACACCGAGCGCGTCGCGGAGCCGGGCTGCGTCTTCCACCGCAGCGTGGCGTTCGACGCCGCCGATGTTCACCTTGATGGCGCGGTTGGCCCGCAGCAGGGCGGTGAAGTGCTCGGCGGCGTCGGCAGGCGACGCGGCTGCGGCTCCGGCGGCAGCCTCCGGGGCGGCCTCAGCCACAGCTACTGCCTGGCCCTGATCCTCCGTCCCGGCGTCCGGGTCGGCCGCGGCTTCAAGTTCCGGCGCGGTACCCGCCGCCGGTTCGAGCCGGGCGGCGACCTCCTCGGCCGTCAGCGGTCCCAGAAGGCGCAGCAGATCCGCGACGCCTTCCATGCCGCGAACCTTCCGGTCCGGAGCGAGTCGCTGCAGTTCGCGTTCGGTGGCGTCGATGACCTTGGCGTCGAGCAGTTCGCGCAGCTCCACCCGGCCGAGGAGCTCGTTGAGCAGGGTTGAATCCAGCGCCAGGGCGGCGGCCCGACGCTCCGCAAGCGGGGAGTCTCCCTCATACAGGAACTGGGCGACGTAGCCGAACAGCAGGGACTTCGCGAACGGTGAGGGCTGCTGCGTGGTGGTCTCCACAATCCGCAGTTCGCGCCGCTCCACGGCGGCGGCGAGGTCCTTCAACGCCGGAAGGTCGTAGACGTCCTGCAGGCACTCGCGCACGGTTTCCAGCACGATCGGGAACGTCGGATACTTCCGCGCGACGTCCAGGAGCTGGGCCGAACGCTGGCGCTGCTGCCACAGCGGCTGCCGCTTCCCGGGGTTCTGCCGCGGCAGCAGCAGGGCCCGGGCGGCGCACTCGCGGAACCGGGAGGCGAAGAGGGCGCTGCCGCCTACTTCGGCCGTCACGATCTGTTCCAGTTCCTCGGGATCAAACAGGAACAGTTCGGCCCCGGGCGGCTCGTCCTCCATCATGGGCACCCGCAGGACGATGCCGTCGTCGGCGGCCATCGCGGAGCCGTCCAAACCGTAGCGTTGCTGCAGCCGCTGACCGACGGCGAGCGCCCAGGGCGCGTGGACGGGCATGCCGAAGGGGCTGTGCAGCACCACCCGCCAATCACCGAGCTCGTCGTGGAAGCGCTCGACGACGAGGGTGGTGTCGCTAGGGACAATTTCGGTCGCGAGCTTCTGCTCGGCCAGATACTGGATGAGGTTGTTGGCCGCGAAGTCGTCCAGCCCGCTGGCCTTGCAGCGCTCGGTGGCGGGTCCGACGTCGGACACCGAGAGTTCCCGGACGAACGCGCCGAGCGCCCGGCCCAGGTCCACGGGCCGGCCGAGGGAGTCGCCTTTCCAGAACGGCAGCTTGCCGGGCTGGCCGAAGGCGGGGGAGACCAGGACCCGGTCGTGGGTGATGTCCTCGATTTTCCAGCTGGTCGCGCCGAGGGCGAACACGTCCCCGACCCTGGACTCGTAGACCATCTCCTCGTCAAGTTCCCCGACGCGGCGGCCGCCCTTGGCTGCCGCCGCGGCCGGGCTCGCGGCCTTCCCGTCGCCGCCCGCGGAGCCGGAACCCTCGACCTCGGTGCCGATAATGTAGACGCCGAACAGTCCGCGGTCCGGAATGGTCCCGCCGGAGGTGACCGCGAGCCGCTGCGCGCCGGGGCGGCCCTCGATCGTGCCGGCGTTGCGGTCCCAGATGATCCGGGGCCGCAGTTCCGCGAATTCGTCCGAGGGGTAGCGCCCGGCCAGCAGGTCCAGGGTGGCCTCGAACGCGGACCGGGGGAGCGAGGCGAAAGGAGCGGACCGCCGGACGGTGGCGAACCATTCCTCCACGTCGATGGCGCCGAGGGCGGTCGCGGCGACGGTCTGCTGGGCGAGGATGTCCAGCGGGTTGGCGGGGACGCTGAGCCGTTCAATCTTGCCGCCGAGCATGCGCTCCACGGTGATCGCCGTGTGCACGAGGTCCGCCCGGTGCTTGGGGAAGAGCACGCCCTGGGAGACTTCGCCGACCTGGTGGCCGGCCCGGCCGACCCGCTGCAGCCCGCTCGCCACCGACGGCGGCGACTCCACCTGGACCACGAGGTCCACGGCGCCCATATCGATGCCGAGTTCCAGCGAGGAGGTGGCCACGACGCACCGCAGCCGGCCGGACTTGAGGTCGTCTTCGATCAGGGCGCGCTGATCCTTGGACACGGATCCGTGGTGGGCGCGCGCGAGCACCGGATCCGCCCCGGCACTGCTGCCGGCCTGCGCCATCATGTGAGCCGGAGTGGCCGTCGACGCCGGGGGCAGCGCGGCCGCGTCGCCGTCCTCCGACGGATCCCACCCGCCGGCGGCCATCAGCTGCCGTTCGGCGTAGATCTCGTTGAGCCGGGCCGTGAGCCGCTCCGAAAGCCTCCGGGAGTTGGCGAACACAATGGTGGACCGGTTGGCCAGCACCAGGTCCACGATCTTCTCCTCCACATGCGGCCAGATGGACGCCTGCGGCTGCAGCCCGGAGGCCGGACCGGAATCGAACGCCCCGGCCGCGCCCTGCAGGTCTGACATGTCCTCCACCGGGACGGAGACGGTGAGATCCCAGTTCTTGCGCGATGGCGGCGCCACAATTTCCACGGGCGCAGAGCCCGCCAGGAACTGCGCCACGAGCTCCCGCGGTTCCACGGTCGCGGAGAGACCGATCCGCTGCGCCGGTTTGGGCAGCAGCGCGTCAAGGCGTTCCAGCGAGACGGCGAGGTGGGCGCCGCGTTTGGTGCCGGCAACGGCGTGGACCTCGTCGATGATGATGGTGTCGATCTCGCTGAGGGTCTCCCGGGCCTTGGATGTCAGCATCAAAAACAGCGACTCGGGGGTGGTGATGAGGATGTCCGGCGGGTGGCTGAGCAGGGCACGCCGGTCAGCGGTCGTGGTGTCCCCGGAGCGGACTCCGACGGTGATCAGGGGAGCAGGCAATCCGAGGCGTTTGGCGGTCTGGGTAATGCCGATGAGCGGGGCGCGGAGGTTGCGTTCGACGTCGACGCCGAGGGCCTTGAGGGGGGAGATGTACAGTACCCGGGTCTTGCGGCGGGGGGTCTTGCTGCGGGTGCGCTTTCCGGTGTCCGGGGCCACGCCGGGCAGCGGCTCGGGCTCGGCCGGTGCGGAGACGAGCAGGCGGTCCAGTGCCCAGAGGAAGGCCGCGAGGGTCTTGCCGGATCCGGTCGGGGCCACCACGAGGGCGTGGTGGCCGGAGGAGATGGCGTTCCAGGCGCCGTTCTGGGCCGGCGTGGGCACGGAAAAAGCGCCCTGGAACCAGTCCCGGGTCGGCCGGCTGAATCGGTCCATGGCGTCGGCCTCGAGGGTGCCGACGGCGAGTTCCTGCCCCGTCATTCCTCCATCATGCCCTAAGGCACCGACACTCTCGGACGCGCGCTACTTTGCCGTGAACGCCCCGATGGTCAGCAGGCTGATCTCCGGGTTGCTGCAGGCATCGGTCGGCTGCGCCAGGAACAGTGAGGCGGTGTCGTTCGGCGGGTAGATCCGGTAGCCGGCAGCGGTGACGACGGCGCAGTCGGTGTAGTTGAGGGCCTGGGTGTACCGCAGCGTCGCCGTACCGGCCTCGCCGGGCGCGAGCAGCACATCGGCCGCCGGGCTGGATTCGTCCCGTGCCGCGGCGGCACCGATGGGCGCGCCGTCGGCGCCGGCGGTGAGGGAAACGCCGGCGAAGCCCTGGAGCACGCAGGGTTCGGTGCCGGTGTTCGTCAGGATGAGCTTCATGTAGACGCTCCCTGCCGCGCCGCCGCCGGAGGCATCGGTCTCGGCCGTGAGGGAGTCGGCCGTGCATCGCGGGGGGCCGGCCTGGGTGGTTGCCGGCGACGACGGGGAGGTCGTGGTGCCCTGTGGCGTGGGGGACTCCGTTGCCTGGCCGGGGGTGCTGACCGTCGGAGTCGCCGCTCCGGTGGCTGACTGCGGCGTTCCGCCTCCGCAGCCGCTCAGCAGGAGCGTTGCGGCGGCCGCCGCCGTCGTCAGGGACAGGGCATGCTTGATTCGCTGAGACCTCATGCGTACACCCTGCGGCCCGCCGCCGCCGTAGTCAACGATGCAACGTCGGCGGGTCCTGATTGATGCCCGGATTGTAATTCCCGGGCATCAACCAGCGGCAGCTACTGCTGCGGCGCGCGCCGACGCAGGAACGCGAGCCCGCCCAGCAGGAGGCCGCCGACGCCGGCGATCAGCCCGGCCCAGCTGCGTGCCTGGGCGCCGTTGTCCGTGACCGACGTAGCCTGGGCCATGTCGTGGGTCGTTCCGGTGGCATCCTCGGCTGCTGCGCCGTGCCCGGCATGTTCGTCGGCGACGGCCTCGGTGACGGTCACCGACGGCGCCGGTGACTTGACGGAGTCGTGGTCCTGGCCCTCCTGCGGAATCTCGGACCAGTCGGTCTGTCCCTGCTCGCAGTTCTGGAGGGTGGGGAAATAGAGCGTCTTCCCCGGGGTGTCCGGCAGCTTCACGGACAGCACGAGGGCGTCACGGAGATGCGGATCCAGCGGCGCCTTGGCGGTGTAGACGATCTGGCTGGTCCGCTTCGTGATGGACGTGCCGTTGTCCAGTGTCTTCGGTTCCGGCAGCTGCTCCTCGACCTTTTCGACCGTCCAGTTCGGGTTGACCGTGGGCTGCGCATCATTGAGTTCGGCGGGCAGCGTGATGGTCACCTTGGTGGTGCCGAAGGTGTCGCAGCCGTGCGGGATCCCGAAGGTCACCAGGGCGTAGGAGTTAGCGGCAGTTTTGTCCGGAGTGGCGCCGACATGGGCCGAAGCGCCGGACATGCCGGCGAGCATGAGGGCGGCAGTACCGCCGGCCGCAGCGGTGGCGCCCAGGGCGCGGCGGACGGGGGACAGGGGTGTTGACGTCTTCAAAAGGGTGCCTTTCAGGCGCGGGCCCGGCGTTCGACGCGCGGAAGCCCCAAGGTGGGTGAGGCCGCGGCGGCACGGCCAGCAGGTTGGGCTGGGGCGTCCGCGGCCAAGGGATGTCAGGAAACCACGACGGCGGCGGGCGGGCCGCGGCGGCAGTCCGGCCGCTGGTTCCGCCACGGCACCAGGCAGAGACCGGGCACCAGGCCGGGAACCGCCGGTGCGGCGCCGGCGTCGGGCGCTATCGGCGAGGGAAGCTGGACGAGCGGACGGAGCCATGCGGCGAGCGTCCACAAGGCGTCCTCGCCCTTGGCAAGAAGCAGGGCGCTCAGGAGAGTGGCGGCGGCATGGCCGGCCAGCATCAGAAGCGCAAGGGTTGGGTCGGGGCCGTGAGCCTGGACATGCTCCAGCGAAGCGGCGGGGATGCTTGCCGGGAGGCCCGCCGGGCCGTGGTGCACGGCAGTGCCGTCCGAGGAACCTGCAGCGGCGCCGCTGAACGCGGTGAAGGATCCGTGCAGGACCAGTTGTCCCGCGCCCAGGAGTGCGGCGACTGCCGGGAACCCGAGCTTGAGGCGGGTGGCCGCGGTGCAGACGAGTGCGGTGAGCGCCAGAAAGGCCAGCAGGATCCCCGGTGCCGGCAGCTGTCCGCCGGCGAAGAGGTGGGCAGACGCGGCGAGTGCCACCGTGGCCGTGCCCAACGTGGCGGCGCGGAGGGCATGAAAAGGCGTCCGGGCGGAGTGTGTGCGCACGAAAGCCTCCCTGTGATCCTCGCCGTTGGCGTCCCGACGTTATTCTATCGGGGCCGACCGGGCCGGGAGAACGCCTGGGCTAATCCGTTTCCGGGCCCGAGCAGTAGTGGCAGTCCTCCGGGCAGGATGTGCCCGGGCCGGCCTCGCGGGTAGCGGTCTCCGCGGCGGCGGCCGGCGCATCAGCGAGCATTACTGCCTGCTCCTTCAAGATCCGCGGCGGCCAGCTGATAGCCGTCCCCGATGTGGAACAGCTGCCTGTGGCCGGCGTCGGACACGACCCACACGACGGCGCCGTCGGCGGTGCGGTCGTCCACGCGGCCCGCGTGGACCGGTTGGCCGCTCCTGCGGAGCTGGACGGCGTCGCCGATCTCGACGTCTGCCCAGTGGGGCGTGTTGGCGGCAGCCGGGTTCTTGTGCAAAGTCACGGTGGTTCCTGAGGGTGGCGGTGGGAAACGCTGATGTGACTCAGCTAACCGTGCGGGAGGCGGCCGGCCCAATGGACAAGTGAATATTTCTGTTGGCGCGTGTTGTGCAGTAGCCCAGCCGTCGCCTGAATGCGGCATGATCGACATGGATGACGGTCCTGCCGGCATCGCACCCGTCAACACGATAGGGAGACAACAAATGACGATCCGGGCCCGACAGGCGACAGCCACCCGCAATGAACTGGGCGAAGGCGTCATGTGGGACGACCGGACGGAGACGGTGCTCTGGGTGGACATACCTGCCGGCACCATCTTTCGCGGCCGCCTTGCAGCAGACGGCGTCGATGTCGTTTCGACAATCCAGCTCGAAGGATTCGCCGCCGCGGTGGCCCTGGCAGACGACGGGGGCCTGCTTGCCGCCGGCACCCGCAGCCTGGTAGCCATCTCACCCGAGGGGGACATCTCCTACGGCCCTGACCTGCTGGACGGCATCTCAGGCGTCCGATTGAATGACGGTTCGGTCGACCCGCAGGGACGGTTCGTGGTCGGCTCGCTCGCGCTGGAATTCCCTGGCAGCAGGGAGCGCCTCCTCCGCGTGAGCCCGGACGGTGGCGTCGAGATCCTCCGGACCGGGATCACGCTATCGAACGGAATCGGCTTCTCGCCCGACGGCGCGACCATCTACCACGTCGATACCATCATCGGGACCGTCTGCTCACACTCCTATGGGCCCGGGGACTTCGATACTGACGAGCCGTGGCAACTGGTCCTGGACAGTTTTGACTCGGTTCCGGACGGTCTCACCGTCGACGCTGAAGGATCGCTATGGGTCGCCGAATGGGAGGGCGGACGAATACGGCGCTACGGGGCCACGGGGGAGGTCCAGGCGACCGTCACGGTCAACGCGCCCAGGACGACGTGCCCCGGCTTCGTCGGCCCGGACCTGGAAACCCTGGCGATCACGACCGCATCCGCCGGACCCGATGCTCCCACGCCGGACGGCTCAGGTTTTCTGTTCCTGGCAGACCCGGGTGTACGGGGAATCGTGACACCCCGGTGGGGCGGAAGCACACGGACTCCGTCCTGGGCGGCGCGCCGCTCGCCGTGAACTCGGCTCCGCATGCCGCGGTGCAGGGCAGAACCGGCTATCGTCGAATCGACCGCTATCCCAACACGAAGGACCTGGAATGTCTGCACCCGCCCCGAAAAGCCCGTGGTCTGACAGTTTCGGCCGGACCGCCATCCGGGCAGCGCAGACCCTGCTGATCCTGGCCCTGGTTTACGTGCTGGTGTCCGCCCTTAGCCAGGTGACGCTCATCGTCATTCCGGTGATCATTGCGCTGATCCTGGCAGCAGCGATCGCCCCGCTGGTGACCTGGCTCAGGCACCGCGGCTGGCCGCCGGCCGTCGCCACCGGGGTTTCCTTCCTGGGCCTGATCACGGTCTTCGGCGCCACCGTCACCGGGATCGTCTTTGCCGTCCAACGTGAGTGGCCCGCGTTGGTTAAAGAGGCCGGAGCCGGCTTCGACCAGCTGTACTCTGCGGTCAAAGACGGGCCCCTGGCGGTCGACGACACGGTCATCCAGGATGCCCGGGATAAAGCCGTCGAATTTCTGGGCAGCAGTTCCTTCGCCACCGGCGCCATCACCGGGATCGGCGCGGCCGCCACGTTCATCACCGGGTTCATCCTGATGGCCGTCGTCCTGTTCTACTTCCTCAAAGACGGACCGAAGATCTGGGCGTTCACGCTCCGGGCCTTCAAAGGTGAACGACGGGCCAAGGCCGAACTTGCCGGGGACCGTGGCCTGCACTTGCTTGGCGGCTACGTCCGCGGCACGGCGGCCGTCGCCGGGGTCGACGCGGTAGTGATCGGTGCTGCGCTGCTGGTGATGCAGGTGCCCCTGGCCCTGCCGCTGGCCGTCATCACGTTCATCGGCGGGTTCATCCCCCTCGTCGGTGCCACGGCAGCCGGCACCCTTGCGGTCCTGGTGGCCCTGGTCTCCAACGGTCCCGTCGCGGCCCTGATCGTGCTCGCCGTCGTGGTGGGCGTGAACCAGTTGGAGGGCAACCTCCTGCAGCCGGTCCTGATGGGCAACGCGCTGAAGGTCCACGGCCTGGTAATCCTGCTGGCCCTGACCGCCGGAACCATCCTGGCCGGCATCGTCGGTGCCGTCCTGGCCGTGCCGCTGGCCGCCGTCGCCTGGGCCATTATCAAGGTCTGGACGGGGGAGGACCCCGGCGACCCTGCGCCTCCGGCGGAGGAACCGGCCGACGAACCAGACACGGCACTTGACGGGGCGTCCTGATACTGTCCCGAACTTTGGAGTAGAGACCGTTTTCCGCGAACTGACGAAAGGGCATTCCTGATGACCGAGCCGACTTGGGTCCAGCACGCTATCTGGTGGCAGGTGTATCCCCTGGGCTTCACCGGGGCCGAGGCTGTTGCCGGGTCTGACCCGCAACCCGTGGTCCACCGCCTTGATCGGCTTGAGGCCTGGCTTGATTACGCGGTGGAACTGGGGGCTTCCGGGCTCGCCCTTGGTCCGGTGTTCGCCGCGGAAACGCACGGGTATGACACTACCGATTACTACCGCATCGACCCCCGGCTGGGCGACGACGGCGACTTCGACGAGTTGGTTGCGCAGGCCCACGCCCGTGGCTTGAAGGTCCTGCTCGATGGTGTCTTCAACCACGCAGGGCGCAGCTTCGGGCCGTTCCAGCAGGTCCTCGCGGAAGGCCCGGACTCGCCCACGGCGTCCTGGTTCCGGCTTGACTGGCCGGATACAGACTGGGTGCCCGGCAGCGAACCCGGCTACGAGGACTTCGAAGGCCACCACCACCTGGTCGCACTGAACCATGATGAACCCCAGGTCGCCGCGTTCGTCACCGACGTGATGAAGCACTGGCTGGGTCGCGGGGCGGACGGATGGCGGTTGGACGCGGCGTATGCCGTGCCGCCGTCGTTCTGGAAGCCGGTCCTCGCGGAAGTGCGCAGCGCGTATCCTCAGGCATACTTCGTGGGGGAGTACATCCACGGCGACTACGCCCACGAAGTGCAGGAAAGCACTCTGGACGCCGTCACCCAGTACGAACTCTGGAAGGCCGTCTGGAGCTCACTCAACGACGCCAACTTCTACGAACTCGCCGCCGCCCTGGACCGGCACAACAGCTTCCTGGAAACCTTCACGCCGCTGACATTCGTGGGAAACCATGACGTCACCCGGCTGGCGAGCAAGCTGGAGGACCCGGACCAGTTGCCGCTGGCGCTGACGGTGCTCCTGACCGTGGGCGGAACGCCGTCGATCTACTACGGCGACGAGCAGGCCTTCCGCGGCATCAAGGAGGACCGGGCCGGGGGCGACGACGCCGTCCGCCCGGCCTTCCCGGCGGAACCGTCGGAGCTCGCGCAGCTCGGCTGGCCGGTTTATCACCTGCACCAGGAACTGATCAGCCTCCGCCGCCGGCACCCGTGGCTGCACGCCGCGCAAACCGAGGTGCTCACCCTGAGCAACGAACACCTCGTCTACGAGGCCCGCGGCGACGGCGGTTCGCTCACGGTCGCGCTGAACCTTTCAAGCGACCCTGCTGAGTTGCCCGTGCCGCCGTCGGCCGCAGCACTCCTCGCAGGCAGGGGCGAGAAGCTCCCGGACCGCGACGCCGTCAGGCTGGGCGGCTACGGCTGGGCTGTGCTCGGAGCGGCGGGCTAGGGAGGACCCGGCCGGGTCGCGGACGACCTCCGGTTCTCTCTTCTGACCCTGATGGGCGCCTCGCAGACATTTTCGAGCACCGTCATGTGGGGGAACAGGTTGAACCTTGGAAAACCATGCCGATATTCTCGCGGGACTTCGCGGCCTCGGCATTGGTCTGCGCGTGCACGCGGCCGCCCTTGAGTTTCACTCCTACGGGCTGTCCTTCCACGAGGATGTACCCGCCGTCGAGGGTTTCGAGTTGGTTGATGCACCGCAGGAAGGTGGATTTGCCGGAGCCGGACGGCCCGATGATGCAGGTGACATCACCCTTACTGATCGTCAGATCGATCCCTTTCAGGACGTGAAGATCGCCGAACTGCTTGGAAACACCTCTGGCTTCGACCATTGTGTCGTTCATGATTGGACCTCCTGCGCGGCGGTGGTGCGGGTTCGCAGGGCTTTGGCCCTGCGGCGGGAAACACGCCCGGTGTTGCCGTCCCTTTGTTGAAATGCCGTTCGATGTAGAACTGTCCCAGGCTCAGAATGCTGGTGACGAGCAGGTACCAGAGGCTGGCAGCGATGAGGAGCGGAATCGTTTTAAAGTTGGCGCTGTAGACCAGTTGTGCGGAGTACAGCAGTTCCGGGAAGGCCAGCACGCTGACCAACGACGTCGTCTTCAGCATCGAGATCGTCTGGTTTCCCGTGGGCGGAATGATGATCTTCATGGCCTGGGGCATGACAATCCGCCACAGGATGGTGAACCGCCTCATGCCGAGCGCCTTGGCGGCCTCCGTCTGCCCGCGGTGGACACTGAGGAGGCCCGCGCGAACGATCTCGGACATGTAAGCACCCTCGTTGAGGCCGAGACCTAGGATCGCGGCCAGGAACGGGGTGATGATCACATTGGCGTCCGCCGAGAAAAACTCAGGTCCGAAAGGGATCCCGACAGTGAACCGTGGATAAATGGCGGCGATGAAACCCCAGAAGAGAAGCTGGACAAATACCGGCACACCGCGGAAGATCCAGACCAGAAACGCCGCGACTCCGGCGATGATGAAGTTCGGGGCGAGCCGGGCAAGGGCCAGCGACACTCCTACGATGATGCCGACAGCCATGGAGATGACTGTCAGCTGAAGAGTGCGCAGCAGTCCGGTAAAGAGCCGTTCGGAGGTGAACCAGCCAAAGACAACACCCCATTCAAAGCGGGGATTGGTGACCAATGAATGGCCCACCAGGAACGTGGCGAACAGGACGATAGCGGCGGTCAGCCACAACAAACCGTGGTGCTGACGGGGCCGTCCCTGGAGAAGCTGGCGATCTATGCCGTCGTCGGCAAGCGCTGGGTTGTCGGATGCCGTGGCGGTGTCGCTCACGGCCGGCCTACTGTGCCTTGTTGAAGGCGAAGTCCGAGATGGCACCGGTGCCTACACCCCACTTGTCGAGAATCTCGTCGTACTTGCCGCTCTTGGCAAGAGACTCCAGACCGAGTTGCACCGCCTTCTCCAGGCCGGCCCCCTTCTTGAACCCGATGCTGACGGGTGAGAGGTCTTTTTCGCCGAGCAGCTCCATCTGGCCGCTCTGCTTGATTGCGTATCCGAGCGTCGGGCCGTCGACGTACACGGCATCGAAGCGGCCGGCAGTCAGCGCCAGGTTAGGCGCCTGCATGTCGGGGTAGGTCATGGCCTGGATGGCTTCCTTGCCCGCGGAGGTGCATGCCTCGGATAGCGCCGGGAGCCGCTTCAGATCCTGAAATGATCCTTTGAGTACGCCCACGCGCTTGCCGCACAAGGTGTCTACCGTCAGATTCTCGGGGTTCCCCGGTGCAACACCGATCCCGCTTCCGGACTGGTAGTAGTCAACGAAATCGAGTACCTTCATTCGCTCGGCCGAGGGCGACATCTGGGAAATGGCCATATCGAACTTTCCGGCGGCGAGGCCCGGAATGATTCCATCGAATGGTCCGCTGACAACTGTGGTCTCGAGCCCCAGGACCTGACCCAATGCGACCGCGATTTCCGGATGAGGATCTCCACATGAATACCAGCTCATCCGAGGAAGATGCAGGGCCATTCGCGGCACGGCCGATGCTGGTGGATCAGGTATTTGAGGCCGTCCTGTCCTTGCTGCTTGATGACAAGATACCTACCGGCTCGCCCTTGAGCATCGACGGTCTGGCTAAGCGCTTCAAGGTATCCTCCACTCCGGTCCGTGAAGCACTGGCACGGCTCGAGGCAACCGGGATGGTCCGACGTGAGGCGCTCCGGGGTTACAAAGTCGCCCCGGAACCGACGGCAGCTGACGTTGCCGCGCTTCTAGAAACACGGAGGATCATCGAGCCTGCGATTACGCGAATTGCCTGCACCAATGTGACCGACGGGTTGGTGGCCGAACTCGAACAGTTCAACCGGGACCTTGACGCATCACGTTTTGGCGGAGACACTTTCGCCGGCTACCGCTCCTACTGGAAAGCGGATGAGAGCTTTCACCGTCGCATTGCGGAAGCAGCAGGCAACGAGTTCCTGCTGGGGCGGGCCCGGGACGGGGCGGGTGGTGTGGGGAAGCTGGCGGCTTGGTCGTGAGATACATGGCGACCAGCGCCGGTCCCGGGCCAAAGTCAGGACATCGAAGACCTGGTTCACAGCGTCCTCAGACGAGGCCCTTGCGGTCCCAGATGACCTCGATCGCCGTCGCCGTCGTGCTCGATGCCGCTGCATGACAACTGGTTGCGCTCAAAGTGCGCCCGCGGGATTGAATTACAAAAAGCGAAGGCGCCTGCTTCCCTTTGTGATCAACGATGTAGACGCCTTAGGAATTCAGGGGCCTCGCTATTTGGCGGTGACGGTGGGATTTGAACCCACGTTGGCTTTTACACCAAACAACATTTCGAGTGTTGCACCTTCGGCCGCTCGGACACGTCACCAACCTGTATAGGCTACCGGAGCATGCCGCTCTTCGACAAAACGGGCTCCGGTCAGCCCGGCCGGCCCTTCCCGCGGCGCAGGAGGAGCACTAGATTCGGAACCACCATGATGACCTCCGAACACCCCGACGAGGCCACCGCGTATTGGACTGTCGGTCCGGGCCGCGGTGAGCTGCGGCGCGAGGAGCTGCCCGCTCCCGGCCCCGGCGAAGCCCTGGTCCGGACCCTGTATTCGGGCATCAGCAAGGGCACCGAACTGGTGGTCCACAACCGCCACGTCCCGGCGTGCGTCGCGGACGCCATGGCCGCACCGCACCAGGCGGGGTCCTTCCCGTATCCCGTGAAATTCGGCTATCTTGCCGTGGGGACCGTGGAACAGGGCCCGCCGGAGTGGCAGGGCAAAACCGTCTTCTGCCTGTATCCGCACCAGGACCGCTTCATCGTCCCGGTCGAGGCACTCACCCTCGTCCCCGACGCTGTCCCCGCCCGCCGTGCCGTTCTCACCGGAACCGTCGAAACGGCAGTCAACGGGCTCTGGGAAGCAGGGCCCCGGCTGGGCGACCGCGTGGCCGTGATCGGCGCCGGCCTCGTCGGCGGCATGGTGGCGAAACTGCTCGCGGGATTTCCGCTCGCACGGCTGCAACTGATCGACGTCGACCCTGCCAAGAAGTCCTTTGCCGCGGCCCTCGGCGTCGAGTTCAGCCACCCCGACGACGCCCTGGCCGACTGCGATATCGTCATCCACTGCTCGGCCTCGCCGGAAGGACTGGTACGGAGCCTCCAGCTCGCCGGGGACGACGCTGATGTCATCGAAATGTCCTGGTACGCGGACCGCCCCGTCAGCGTTCCGCTCGGCGAGGACTTCCATGCCCGGCGCCTGTCCATCCGCGCCAGCCAGGTCGGAGTGGTGTCCCGCGCCCGCCGCCACCGGCGCACGAATGCGGACCGGCTCGCGCTCGCCGTCGGGCTGCTGCGCGATCCGGGTTTCGACGTCTTCCTCACCGGGACCTCGGAGTTTGCCGAGCTGCCCGACGTCGTCCGGCGGCTCGCCGACGGCACGTTGCCGGCACTGTGCCACGTCATCGAATACCCCGCCGGCGTCAATAACAGCAAGAGCAACCGCAACGGAAAGACAAGGTAAACCGTGTTCAGCCTGACAGTCCGCCGCCACTTCATGATCGCCCACAGTCTGCCCCGCGAAGTCTTCGGCCCCGCCCAGGGCCTGCACGGGGCCACATTCGTCGCGGAGGTGAGCTTCCGCCGTCGGGAACTCAACGACGACGCGATCGTCCTGGACATCGGCGAGGCCGGGGCGGTCCTGGAATCCGTCCTGGAGGGGCTGAATTACAAGAACCTCGACGAACACCCGGACTTCGCCGGCAAACTGAGCACCACCGAGGCCCTGGCCCGGTACATCGCCGACGCGGTGGCGGCAATCATCCGGAGCCGCGTGGACGGCCGGGACCTGGCAGGACTGGACGTGACGCTCCGGGAGCACCCCGACGCCTGGGCCGGCTACTCGCTCAACTTCCAGGCCAGCTGAGCCGCACTGAATGTCAGTACCATCATTCCCCTGCCGGACAAGCTGTTGCAGAATGACCCCATGACGTCGCCAGCGCAGCCCGTCCCTGTTCCGGCCGCCGAGTCCCTGACTCCGGCCCGGCTCCGGGCCTGGGCGTGGCACCGGCAGGGCCTGGACGGCTCGCTGGAGGGATGTACGGCGGAGCAGGTGTTTGCCAGGACCGGCTGGGCGCGGTCGATCGGCGGCGCGAACCCCTACCTCACGCTCTTCGCCCGGGCAGGAATCCGCCGGGAACAAGTCGACGCGGACATCCACGCGCACCGGATCCTTGAACTCCCGACCGCCCGAGGCTGCACCTACGTCCTGGGCCGGCAGGACTTCGACTGGGCGCTGCAACTGGGCCGGGACGCCGCCGAGACCACGTTCAAGGTCCTGGGCCGGCTCGGCGTGGACCGCGGCGAGATCACGCTGCTGGAGGAACAGGTGGTGCATATCCTCGGCGAAGCGTCGGGGCCGATGGACCCGAAGCAGCTCAAGGAGCAGCTGGGGGAGTCCGTCCGCAGCCTGGGCGAGGACGGCAAAAAGAAGGGTGCCTCCACCACGCTGCCCACGGCCCTGGGCATCCTTCAGGCGCGCGGCCGGATCCGCCGCGTCCCGGTCAACGGCCGCCTCGACCAGCAGCGCTACGCCTACGAACTCTGGAACCTGGGCCCCAGCATGCTCAACGATGACGACGCCCGTGCCGAACTCATCCGCCGCTACCTCGGCTGGACCGGCGGTGCCACCTTCAACCAGTCCCGGTGGTTCACCGGATTCACGGTGGCGCAAAGCAAAGCGGCGCTCGCTGCCGTGCACGCAGTGGAGATCACGACGGCGGTGACCAGCACCGGGGGCGGAACACTGTGGATGCTGCCCGACGACGTCGGGCGCCTCGCCGCCTTCGAGGAACCCCCCGAGGAACAGATCCAGTTACTGGCCGGGTCCGACTCGCTGGTGCTGTTGCGCAGAAACACGGCGGACTTACTGGCGGGGGAGGACCGGGCCCGGGACGTGATGGCCCCGCAGGCGCTGCAGGCCGACCTCCCGGACCACCCCATCCTGGACCGGGGGAGGATCATCGGTCTCTGGCAGTACGATCCCGGCCCGGGGCGGATCGTGTCCTGGCTCTTCGACGACGCGACTACGGCGGTGACCCGGCGGATCAGCGAGGTGGAAGCCTGGATCCGGGAGGACCTCGGCGACTTCCGCGCTTTCAGCCTTGACTCACCGGCCAGCCGGCAGCAGCGCCTCAACAGACTGGCCGCCATGGCCGGTGCAGGATCCGCGGCGGCGGGATAGTGCGGGCCGCGACGATGTGCCGGGGCGGGACAGTGCGGGACGAGGCAGCTCGGGACGTGGCAGTGCGGGAGGCAGCACCGCGGGAGGCAGCAGCGCGCGGCTCAGCCGGCACGGTGTCCGGCGAAGAAGTCCCGCAGCAGCGCGGCGCATTCCTGCTCGCGGACACCGGCGTAGACCTCCACCCAATGATTCAGCCGGCGCTCGCGGAGGATGTCGAACACGGAACCGGCAGCCCCGGCTTTTTCGTCCCAGGCACCGAAGACCACCCGGGGAATCCGGGCCAGCACGATGGCCCCGGCGCACATGGCGCACGGTTCCAGCGTGACCACGAGGGTGCAGTCCTCCAGCCGCCAGCCGTCGCCGGGCTCACCATCGCGGAGCCGCAGCCCGTGCAGCCGCGCCGCAGCCTGACGGATGGCCACAACCTCCGCATGCGCCGTCGGGTCGCCGAGCGCTTCGCGTTCGTTGCGCCCCGCGCCGAGCAGCTGCCCGTCCGGGCCCAGCACAACGGCGCCGATCGGCACGTCCTCCGTGGCCAGCGCCCGGCGGGCTTCGGCGAGGGCATGCCCCATCCACTCGGCATGGCGGGGATCCGGGGCAGTCATGGGTCAATAATAGGTTCGAGCAAGGCCGTCGGGGCGCGCCGGCGAATCGGGAGGCAGAAGTGAAGACCTGGACGAAACACCTAACTGACGGCTGGGGACGCTGGGTGGTCCCCTACGCGGCCCTCTGGCTCACGATGCTGATCGGCGGCGCCGTGGTGGTGACACTGGCGCTGCTGGGCTACGAAGTGTACGACAACGTGGTGGACGACGCCGGGCTGGCGAACCTCGACAAGCCGGCACTTGCCTTGGCAAAAGACTTGCGGACTCCGGAATTGAACGCCTTCGTGACGGGGTACACCAACATCGGCGGCGGGATCGGCATGCCCATTGTCGGCTCACTTCTGACGTTGTGGCTGATCTTCCTCAGCCGCAGCTGGCGGCCGTTGATCCTGGTCGGCGGCGCGGCCGCCGTCTCCGTCACAGCGACGGCGTTCGGCAAGCGGGTCGTCGGCCGCACCCGTCCGGACCACGCCGACGCGGTACCGCCGTTCGAGACCTCGCCGGCATTCCCCAGCGGGCATACGCTCAACACCACGGTGGTCATCGGCGTGGTGGTGTATCTGGCATACCTGCACGTGCGCCGCACACTTGCCCGCGTCGTTATGATCACCGCCGGTGTGATTTTCATCGTTGGAATGGGCTTGAGCCGGGTGTTCCTGGGCCACCACTGGATGACCGACGTCATTGCCGCCTGGTTGCTCGGCCTGGCGTGGGTTGGCGTCGTGATCCTTGCGCACCGGCTCTTCCACACCCTGCGGCACCGCGAGCATGCCGGCCCCGCTCCCACGTTTGACAACCCGCTCACCGACCGCGAGCCTGCATCCGGGAAGGCCTCCGCGTCCAGTCCCCGGGAAGGGTCATCATCCTCCGGGTGATAGTTTTGACCCATGCGCACTCTCGTTGTGGACCACCCGCTGGTCGCCCATAAGCTCACCGTTCTGCGGGACAAGAACACCCCGTCGCCGGTCTTCCGCCAGCTCACCGAGGAGCTCGTGACGCTCCTCGCTTACGAGGCGACCCGCGACGTCCGCACCGAACCGGTGACCATCGAGACGCCCGTCAGCACCACCGTCGGCACCGCCTTCACCAAGCCCACCCCGCTGGTGGTCCCGATCCTTCGCGCCGGGCTCGGCATGCTTGAGGGCATGACCAAGCTGGTCCCCACCGCCGAGGTCGGCTTCCTGGGCATGGCCCGCGACGAAGAAACCCTGGACATCATCACCTACGCGGAGCGCCTCCCCGAGGACCTCACGGACCGGCAGATCTTTGTCCTGGATCCGATGCTGGCCACCGGCGGAACCCTGCGTGAGGCCATCAAGTTCCTTTTCAAGCGCGGCGCCTCGGACGTCACCTGCATCTGCCTGCTGGCCGCCCCCGAAGGCCTGGCCAAGCTCGAGGAAGAACTCGCGGATGCCAACGTCACGATCGTGCTGGCCTCCATCGACGAAAAGCTCAACGAGAAGTCCTACATCGTGCCCGGCCTGGGCGACGCCGGTGACCGCCTCTACGGCATCGCCGGATAACAAGGCAGCTCAACGTTGCGGGGCCGGGCGGTGAATCCGCCCGGCCCTTCTGGTTTCCGGCGCCGGCGGCTAGCCTGTGGCCCATGGACTGGAAACTCGAACTTGTGACCCTTCCGGTGTCCGATGTGGACCGGGCCAAGGAGTTCTATGTTGACCAGATCGGCTTCAATGCGGACCACGACGTCCGGCCCATGGAAGGGATCCGCTTCGTCCAGCTGACCCCGCCCGGATCGGCCTGTTCCGTCGCGATCGGCGAAGGGCTCACCGAGGCCCCGCCCGGCACCGCCCCGAACCTGATGATTGTTGTCAGCGACATCCAGGCCGCGCATGCGCAACTGAAGGACAAGGGCGTGGACGTCAGCGACGTCGATGTCCAGGAGTGGGGTCAGTTCGTGTACTTCGCGGATCCGGACGGCAACCAGTGGGCGCTGCAGCAGCTCCCGCCCGCCGAAACGTCCGCCTGAACCTCGGCAAGTCCGGTGGGGCCGGCAGGTCCGGCCACCGTGGCAGCCCGGCCGGTACGGCAAGATGGGGGAATGACTTCAGCTACTGGCTTCTCTCCGCCGCGCACCCTGACGGTCCGCGCCGTGCTCTTCGATATGGACGGCACCCTGGTCGACTCAACCGCCGTGGTGGAACAGGCCTGGGGCGAACTCGCCACCCGCTACGGCCTGGACCTTGCCGAAATCCTCCGCACGTCCCACGGCATCCCGGCCCGGGACACGGTGCGGCGCTTCGCGCCTGACGGTGCGGACGTCGAAGCCCTGACCGCGGAACTGGGAACGATGGAACGGACCCGGACCGAGGGCATTGTGGCGCTGCCCGGGGCCGGCCGGCTGCTGGACCTACTGCCGGCCGACGCCGTGGCGCTGGTGACCTCGGCGGACCGCATCCTGGCGGACATCCGGATGGCCGCCGCCGGCCTGGCCATGCCGGCGACGGTCGTCACCGCAGACCTCGTCACGCGCGGCAAGCCGCACCCGGAGGGGTACCTGCGCGCGGCCGCACTGCTCGGCGTGGATCCGGCCGACGCGCTGGTCTTTGAAGACGCGCCGGCCGGTATCGCCGCCGGTGTGGCCGCCGGCATCCGGACGGTGGCCGTCGGCCCGAACCCGGGCGAACTGCCCGACGGCGTCCTGCACATCCCCGACTACGCCGCCGTCACGTGCGAGGTCGGCACCGACAGCGAGGGCCGCAGGGTCATTTCGTTCCGGCTGTGACGCTCCCCGGTTACGGCGCCAGCAGGTAGACCGTGGTTCCGCCCACCGTCTCTGGGGTGAATGCCGACTGCACCCACTCCGTGATCCGGGCCGCATCGTCTGCTCCGGTCTCGCCCTGGGTCAGGCCCGCGGCGATGAAGTAGTGGATCGCTCCGTCGGCGACGAGCTGCTGGAACTGCTCCAACGTCGGAGCCGGGTCCGTGCCGTTGAACCCGCCGACCGCCATGACCGGCAGTTCGGTCGCAAGCTGGTAGCCTGCGGCATTGTTGGACCCCACGACGGCGGCCGCCCAGGTGAACTGTTCCGCATCTGTTGTCAGCGCGGTCACCAGTTCGGCCGATGGTGTGGTGGCGTTCAGGAGACCGCCCATCCCGCCGCCGCCCGCACCGCCCCCGGCGGTTCTGCCGGCACCGCCACCCCTGTTATTGGTTCCGGCGTTGGTGTTGGGCTGCCCGCCGTTCGCCGCAGGCGCCCCGGCCCGGCCCGAGACCTCAGGTCCGGCGCTGACGATCGCACCGCTGTGCGGCGTCGAGGCGGTGACCTGGGCGTACGCCAGCGGACCGGCGAGCGCCACGGCGACGGCGATTGCCGCCGTCGTGCGGTTGAAGATCCCGCGCGACGCCAGCCGCGGGACGGCGACGGCGGCGAGCACCGCAACCGCGGCTGCGAGGGCGCCGAGGAGCACGATCCAGCGCAGCCAGGGCAGGAACGCCGGGGTGCGGCCCAGCAGCTCGAACGCCAGGAACCCGGCGGCCAGGACGGCCGCCGCGAGGACCGCCGCGGCCGCGGGCCGGGTCCGGCGTTGCCAGAGCAGGACCCCGCCCAACCCTGTGAGCCCGGCAAGTCCCGGGGCTAATGCCACCATGTAGTAGGCGTGGAGAATGCCCGCCATGAAGCTGAAGGTCAGGCCGGTGACGGCCACCCAGGCGCCCCAGATAATGACCGAGGCCCGGACGGCGTCGGTGCGCGGCGCCCGGCGCCCCAACCAGAGCAGGCCGGCGCCCAGGAGCAGCGCGGAGGGGATCAGCCACGCGATCTGGCCGCCGAATTCGCTGTCGAAGAGCCGGAACAGGCCCGGGGTGCCCCAGCCGTTGCTTCCACCCACGCTGCCGGTCTCGTCGCCGTTCAACCGGCCCAGGCCGTTGTACCCGAGCGTGAGTTCGAGGATGGAGTTGTTCTGCGAGCCACCGACATAGGGGCGGGCGTCTGCGGGCATGAGCTCCACTACGGCCAGCCACCAGCCCGCCGAAACGGCCATCGCCGCCCCGGCACCCAGCAGGTGGAGCAGGCGTTTGCCGGGCCCGGCCCGTGCGGCGAGCAGGTAGGCCACGGCAAACCCGGGGACCACCAGCAGGACCTGCAGTTGCTTGGTCAGGAACCCGAAGCCCAGAAGCACCCCGGCCAGCAGAAGCCAGCCCGGGCGGGCATCCTGGATTGAGCGGATCACGGCGTAGGCTGCGGCCGTCATCAGCAGCACCAGCAGGGCGTCGGGGTTGTTGAAGCGGAACATCAGCACGGCCGCGGGTGTCAGGGCCATGACCGTGCCGGCCAGCAGGCCCGCACGGTGGGCCAGCCCGGCGTCGGCGGTGGCGGGGGCCGCGGCCCGGCGGACTGCCAGGTAGACCAGCCAGACGGTCGCGACCCCCATGAGTGCCTGCGGCACCAGAATGCTCCAGGAGCTGAGCCCGAAGAGCCGGACGGACAGGCCCATCACCCAGAGGGCGGCGGGAGGCTTGTCCACCGTGATGGCGTTGGCGGCGTCCGAGGAGCCGAAGAACCACGCGGTCCAGTCCTGCGACCCGGCCTGCGCGGCGGCGGAGTAGAACGCGTTGGCCCAGCCGGAGGCGCCCAGGTTCCACAGGTACAGGGCGCCGGCGGCCAGGAGCAGCAGCGCCAGCTCCGCACGCCGGGCAAACAGGAGTCGGTCAGTCACGGCGGATCAGGCTCCGAGGTTGTAGACGGTGGAGGTCCCGACGGTCTGGGCCTCGAAGTTGGCTGCGACCCACGCGGCCACCTCGGAGTTGCCGCCCCGGCCGCCGCCACCGCCTCCGCCGCCGCCACCGCCTCCGCCGCCGTTGCCGCCGGCCGAGATGAAGTAGCCGATCTCGCCGCGCTCCACCATGGCCTGGAACTCGGCCAGCGTCGGATACGGATCCCCGCCGTTCCAGCCGCCGAGCGCGATCACGCTGGTGTCGGAGGCGAGTTCCAGGCTGGCCGCCTGGCTGGCGCCGGACACAATCCCGGACCACTTGGTGCTGGTGCTTTGCAGGAGCGCGGTCAACTCGAGGGAGGCGCTTTCTTCACCGGCGCCGCCGGCGCCGATCGCGGAGGCCGTGGGGCCCGACGTCGGGATCGAACCGGAGTGCGGCTGCGCCACGGTCGCCAGGGTCCAGGCGGCCGTGCCCAGGCCGCCGGCGAGCAGCGACACGATCACCACGCCGGCCGTTGCCGCCTTGCGGAGCCGCAGGGACAGGCCCGGCAGGCTCTCGACCCGCAGAACCAGAGCGGTGGCTGCGAGGACGCCGAGGACCACGACGACGAACCGGAGCCCGGGCAGCCAGGACGGGTCACGGCCCAGCAGCACTGCGGACCAGACGGAGCTGGCAAGGACCGTCACTGCGAGCAGGATCCGGGCCGGCAGGTAGGCCCTGCCACGCCACAGCTCGATCGATCCGATGCCGACGATCGCAGCGATTGCCGGCGCCAAGGCCACGGCATAGTAGGGGTGCACGATGCCGCTCATGAAGCTCAGGATGACGGCGGTAATGACCAGCCAGCCGCCCCACAGCATCAATGCCGCCCGGCTCTTCGACGTCCGTGCCTCGCGCCGGGTGAACCACAGCCCGGCGCCGAGCAGGATCAGGGCCGCAGGGAGGAGCCAGGAAACTTCACCGCCGAAGCTGGTGCCGAACATCCGGGTGATCCCCGTGGCGCCGCCGAAGGCGACGTTGCCGCCGGTGCCGCCGTCGGCCGGACCGCCACCGCCGCCGGCCGCGCCCTCACCGGACCCCAGGATCCGGCCCAGGCCGTTGTAGCCGAACGTGAGCTCAAGGAAGCTGTTGGTCTCGGACCCGGCCATGTACGGCCGTTCCGAGGCCGGGGTCAGCTGGAAGACCGCAAGGTAGCTGCCGGCCACGACGATGATGCCCGCGGCCGCACCCAGCAGATGCAGCAGCCGGCGGCCCAGGGTAGTGGGGGCTGCCCACAGGTAGGCGAGCGCCAGTGCCGGCACGATCACGAAGCCCTGGAGCATCTTGGTCAGGAAGGCCAGACCGATCACGGCGCCCGCAGCAGCCAGCCATTTCCAGCCGGCTTTCTCGATGGCGCGGGTGGTCAGGTACGCGGCCAGCACGAGGCAGAGCGTCAGCATGGCGTCCGGGTTGTTGAAGCGGAACATCAGTGACGCGACGGGAGTCAGCGCGAGGGCTCCGCCGGCGATCAGGCCCGCGGCCGGACCGGACACCCGCTTGACCGACGAATACAGGAGCCCGACGGCGGCGACGCCCATCAGCGCCTGCGGAACGAGCACGGTCAGCACCGAGAAGCCGAAGATCCGCCCTGTCAGGGCGGGAATCCACAGCGAGGCCGGTGGTTTGTCCACGGTTATGGCATTGCCCGGATCCAGGGACCCGAAGAGCAAGGCGGTCCAGTCCTTGGTTCCGGCCTGGACGGCCGCAGCGTAGAACGAGTTGCCGTAGCCGGTGGCTTCGAGGTTCCACAGATAGAGCACGGCCGTGATGGCCAGCAGCAGGGCAGCGGATGGCCGGACCCAGTGCGGCTGGTTTCCGAAGAGCAGGCGGTCCCGGCGGCTGGCCGGCGCCGCATGACGCGCCGTGGAGTGCGGGTCGGGCGCAAGTCCTGGCGGGCCGGACGGGACGCGGGCAGTGGAGTTGATGGTCGCGGTCATTTACTTGGCCGTTTCTGTCTCGGAAGCTGATGTGACGGGGGTGTTCGACTCCTGGCCGCCCCGCGGGACGAAGACCACGTGCCTGAACAGCAGGAACTTGACGGCGGTAGCGGCCAGGTTGGCCGCCGTGACGGTGGCGATCTCCACCCAGGGGGCCGGCGTGACGGACAAACCATGCAGCACAGCGAGGGCGCCGGAGGTCAGCGCGAGGCCGATGCCGAATACCAGCAGGCCTTCAAAGTGATGGCGTGCCGCGTACGAGCGGCCCTGGATGCCGAAGGTGAAGCGCCGGTTGGCCGCGGTATTGGCGACCGCCGTAACTGAACAGGGCCAGGAAGTTGGCCAGCAGCGGATCCATGAGGCCGCGGCACAGGAGGAAGATTCCCAGGTACGCGACGGTGGAGGCGATTCCGATGCTGCCGAAGCGGACCAACTGACCGAAGAGGCTTCCGCCGGGGCTTTGTTCCTGGGGCCGCGAGGCCGCCGGCAGCGGGCCCCGGGCGAGGGCGGCCCGGAGTTCATCGACGGGGATCCGGCCGGAGACAAGATCCCGGCTCAGCCGGGCCATGCCGCGCAGGTCGGCCACCGCGGTTTGGACAATGTCGACGCTGGAATTGGGATCGTCGGTCCAGTCCACCGGAACTTCATGGACGCGCAGCCCGCACTTTTCGGCCAGGACCAGCAGTTCGGTATCGAAGAACCAGGCGTTATCGAGCGTGTGCGGGAGCAGCTGGCGGGCGACGTCTGCCCGGATGGCTTTGAATCCGCACTGGGCGTCGCTGAAGTGCGCGCCCATGAGGGACTGGAGCAGGAAGTTGTAGCTGCGGGAGATGAACTCCCGCTTGGGTCCGCGGACGACGCGGGAGTTGCGGGTGAGGCGGGTGCCGATCGCGAGGTCCGAGTGTCCGGAAATGAGCGGCGCCAACAGCGGGCCCAGGGCGGCCAGGTCGGTGGAGAGATCCACGTCCATGTAGGCCAGGACGGGAGACGGTGAAGCAAGCCAGACCTTGCGCAAGGCGTTGCCGCGGCCCTTTTCGGCCAGATGGACGACGGTGACCTCCCGGAGTTCCCGGGCTACGCGTTCGGCGGCCTCGAGGGTGCCGTCCGTGCTGGCGTTATCGGCCACAGTGATCCGGAACGGGTGGGGGAAAGCGCCCAGCAGGTAGGCGTGCAGCCGGCGCAGGCAGGCCTCCAGGTCCCGCTCCTCGTTGTAAACGGGAATGGTCACATCGAGGACCGGCACCGTGGTGCGGGTGTCGATGGGGGAGCGCTTGCCGCCGGGGGCCGGCTCAAAACGGGCAGTCCCGTTGGTAGTCTCGTTGGCGGTTCCGGCAGCCGGCCCGGCGGGCGCCACGACGGGCTGCGGCAGTGTTCCTGTGGCCTGGTCTGTGAATGTCATGACTCAACAGTGCCGCCGGCACATATACCCGGCTTAGGGCCAAGCTGTGCGCACCCTGTGCATGGAAAAGCAGGCCCCGAACCGTGCGGTTCGGGGCCTGCTTCTGGAGGGGTCCGGGTGCCTGTTTAGTACCAGTTGTTGGCGTAGTGGAAGTTCAACGCGCCGCAGGGCGAACCGTAACGCTGCTTGATGTATGTCAGGCCCCAGTTGATCTGGGTCCGGTAATTAGTGCGGTAGTCGGGGCCGGCGCTCGCCATCTTCTCGGCGGGCAGCGACTGGACGATCCCATAGGCGCCGCTGCTGGGGTTCGTCGCCGTCGTCTCCCAGTCGGATTCCTTGGTCCAGAGCTTCTGGAGGCACGGCATCTGGCTTGCATCCCAGCCATGGCTGCCGAGCTGGGCGGCGGCGTAGGCCTGTGCCCCGGCAGGGTCATTGATGGCCACAGGTTCGGGGGCGGGTACGGGTTCCGGCGCGGGGGCAGGTTCCGGAGCCGCCGGGGCTTCGGCGGGAGCCGGGGCGGCCGGGGCTTCGACGGGAGCGACGGTGTCCGCCGCGGCCTCCGGCGTTCCGGACTCGCCGGGCGCGCCGTCGCCGGAATCGTCTGATTTGTAGAGCGACGGGGGGATCTCGTCCGGGGCGGGGTCAACCGGCTCGGTGACCCGCGCCGCTTCGAACTCCAGCTTCGGCAGCGGGTTGGCGCTGGTGGCGTAGGACTGCAGGCTTGCGGGGCTCACACTTGGCAGGTCCGTGCCCGTTGCCTGTCCCGCGGCGCCGACCCCCACCAGGACCGCGCAGGCGGTCACGGCGACGGCCGTGCGGCGGCCCGCGACCCCTATTCCGGCGGCAAAGCGTGAGAGCTTGGGTTTGGTGGTGCGCTCGGCGCGGCCGTGCGGGTCCTTGGTCAGGGTTTCAGTTTCGGCGCTTTCAGGGCGCGGTTTTACCGTGGATTCAGTCATGATCGCCTCTCAACACCGGCGGAGTTAGCTGTCGGGTTCGGATGAGGTCATCCGGCCGCACGGAACATCACGTGTCGGCTTCACCCCAAGGGCGCTATTGCAGCGTGCCCGGGAACTCTGGGTTCCCCGCCTCTGCCTGGTCCAACGGAATCCGGAAGTGGCAGAGCTTGGCGTCAGTCCGGATATGCGGGGCTATTGGCGGCCGCACAGTAAAAACGGTACAGGACCCCGCCGATTAAGTCACATTTTGATAACGGAAGCCGTGGCCCTGGAGCGTCAGCTTGCGCCCCGGGCCGAAGTCCGCGGCTCCGATTCGACGGTTCCGCGCGGGGTCGACGGCCCGAGGCATCGAGTGGGCGGGGAACCGTCGAATCGGCGCCCGGGCGGTCCCCAAGACCGGGTTCAGGACACCGCGGGCAGGCGCACCGCGAACTCGGTCCGTCCCGGCCGGGAGGTGACCTCGACGGTGCCTCCGTGTGCCTGCACAATCGACTGCACGATGGATAGTCCGAGGCCGCTGGTGCCCTCCGCGGTGGGGGCTGCGAGGGCCGCGGCCTGCCCCGACGCGGCACCGGCCACCGGATTCTTCCGGGCGGCGTCCGCGCGTGCGAAGCGGGCAAAGACCTGGTCGATGAACCCGGGAGCGATTCCGCCGCCGTTGTCTGTCACTGTCAATACGGCACTGCCGCCGGCCGACCGCATCACTCCTGCGACGACCGTGGTCCCGCGTGGGGTGTGTTTCCGGGCGTTGGACAGCAGGTTGGCCAGCACCTGGTGGAGCTGCGTGGCGTCGCCGCGGACCACGACCGGTTCGGGCGGCAGCTCGAGCTGCCACGTGTGGTCCGGGGCCATGACCTTGGCATCGCTGACCGTTTCGATGACCAACTGGGTGAGATCGACGTCGCTGACTTTAATGGGCTGGCCCTCATCCAGCCGCGCCAGCATCAGCAGGTCCTCCACGAGCGTGGTCATCCGCTCGGACTGGCTCTGCACGCGGGCCAAGGATTTCTCGCCGTCCGGAGTGAAGTGCTCGGTCATCCGCATGAGCTCCGTGTAGCCGCGGATTGCGGTGAGGGGGGTGCGCAGTTCGTGTGAGGCGTCGGCCACGAACTGGCGCACTTTCATTTCACTTTGCTGCCGGGATTCCAGGGCATTTGAGACGTTGTCGAGCATCTTGTTGAGGGCGTAGCCGACGCTGCCTACTTCGGTGCCGGGATGGGCCGCTGCCGGCGGAACGCGTACGGCCAATGCCACCTCGCCGGCGTCGAGCGGTAGCTGCGAGACCTTCGTGGCGACCTCGGAGAGTTGTTCCAGCGGCTTCAGGGTGCGGCGGATCATGGCGGTTCCGACGAGCCCGATCACCAGCAGTCCGCCCGAGGACACCACCACCATGGTCCAGACCAGCGAGGCGAGCGTGTTCTGCTTCGCGGCCAGGGGAAGGCCTGTGACGATGGTGTCCCCGTCGCCCGTCGCTACTGCGATGAGCCGGTAGTCCCCGGTGGACAGGGTCCGGTCAACCGGGGCCGTGTTCGGGCGGAGACCGAGCAGGATCTGGTCGTCCGCGGAGGATAGCGAGGCCCGCGCGGCGTCGTTGTCCAGGAATCCCGCGCTGCTGACGGCGCCGCCGCTGATGCGGGCGCTCAAGGTGCCGATGCCTTGGCCGCGGGCTTCCAGCGGGTCCGGCCTGCCCCCGGGATTTCCGGTCACCGGACGGCCGGCTGCGCTGGAGATCCGGGAGGCCTGGAGGAGCCGATCGTCGAGCTGGCGGGTCAGGAAGGAATCCATGGAGGCATAGCTGAACAGTCCGATGGCGCCGCTGATAGCCACGAGCAGTGCCATGGCGACGAGGACCAGGCGGGTTCGCAGGTGCCAGGTGGAGGGGTTGCGCCAGTCGCGAACCTGTCTGCGAACCTCTCCGGAGAGCGTAGTCACAGACTATTCCGCCGGTTTGAGGACGTAGCCGGCGCCGCGCACGGTATGGATCATGGGCGGGTAGTTGGCGTCGATCTTCTTGCGGAGGTAGGAAATATAGAGTTCGACGATGTTGGCCTGGCCGCCGAAATCGTAGTCCCACACCTGGTCGAGGATCTGGGACTTGCTGACGACGCGCTTGGGGTTCTCCATGAGGTAGCGCAGCAGCTCGAACTGCGTGGCCGTGAGGTTAATTTCGTCACCGGAGCGTGTGACTTCGCGCGTGTCGACGTTCAGCACCAGGTCGCCGACGACGAGCTCCGCCGTGTCCATTGCAGCCACGCCGGAGCGCTGGACGAGCCGGTGCAGCCGCAGCAGTACTTCCTCCATGCTGAATGGTTTGGTGACGTAGTCGTCCCCGCCGGCAGCGAGGCCGGTGATCCTATCCTGGACATTGTCCTTCGCAGTCAGGAAGAGGGCGGGCACCTCGGGTGCGAAAGCGCGGATCCTGCCCAGAAGTTCGACGCCGTCGAACCCGGGCAGCATGACGTCCAGGATCAGGACGTCAGGGCGGAAGTCCTTGGCGAGCTTGACCGCTTCAGGGCCGTCGGCGGCGACCGCTACGGACCAGCCGGCCATCCGCAGGCCCATGCTCATGAGCTCCGAAAGGCTCGGTTCATCATCCACCACCAGCGCGCGGATTGGCGAGCCGTCCGGGTGCGTCAGCTGGGGCAGGTTGTTGGTGGTGGAATGCGAGGTGACCATGGGACAACTCTCCGTCCTGCCGGTTTGGTGCGGCTTTGGGAATCCTGTGCGGCGGCTGTGAATCCCAGCCTAGCGAGCCGGGCGGCTGTCCGGGCGCCCTGATCGGTCGGATTGGTATGCCGGCAAGGCCCCGCAAGCGGTCACAGCCCGGGTTGGTGCGCCGCACAGCCCCGGCACAGGATCACTCAGCACTCTGGAATGGACATCAAATTTCAGCTCTAGAAGGAGAACACCCATGAGTGGTCAGCAGCCCGGACCCGTCCCCGCCAACACGCCCGAAGGAAACCGGCCAGCCGAAGCGACGTCCCCGCAATCGCCGGCAAACCCCGACAACACCGCGCAGGCGACACCCGGATCGGTGTACGGCGGGACGGCGAGCCCGTCGGCCCCGTCGGCCCCGTCGGCCGCAGGCTGGGGCGGGTCGGCGCAGCAGCCCGCGGCCGGCTGGGGAGCGCCGGGAACATCAACTTTGCGCACGCCGGCGGCCACCTCGTGGACCCGGAAGCGCGGCCTCACCGTCGCTGCGGCAGCGGTCGTCCTGGCAGTCGGAGCGGGTGCCGGCGCTATTGCCCTCACCTCAAACTCGGCGGCAGCTGACGGAACCGCTGCAGCGGGCGGGCTCGCCCAAGGTGCTCAGGGCATGGGCCCGGGGGCCGGCCAGGCCGGTCAGGGCGCCGCCCAGGGCGGTGCCGGAGGACGCCAGGGCCAGGACGGTGCCGGTGGTTTCTCTGCCGCCGGGATTGCCGGCATTCTTGCCGCGGTGCACGCCGAATACGTGATCCTGCAGGATGGCGCCTACGTCACCCAGTATGAGCAGACCGGTATTGTCACGGACGTCAGTTCGACGGCGGTAACCGTCGAGAGCACCGACGGATTCTCCCGCAGCTACACCCTGGGCGGGGACGTCGCCGTGAGCAATCAGCAATCAATGCGCCAGCAGGCCGGCGGGACCACCGCCACACAGTTGAGCGTGGCGGACATCGAGGCCGGCAGCACGGTGCGAATTGTGGCGGAGGCCGACGGATCCGACTACGCGGCGACATCGGTGATCGTGACGACGGCAATAGCCGCGCAGGGGAACTGAGTATGTGAGTATGCGCCGGAGCGGGCGCTCCTCAGCCGGGCCCGGACGTTCTTCAGCCGGGTCCGGCACAAAATTAAACAGTGACCTTATCATCCATGGCTGGATGCGTCCTGTGTGTCGGCGGGGAGGTTCCGGTGGCGGGCCATCTGACGGTCCGCCGAGGTGACCATCAGGTGGGACGGCCAGCTGTGGTCCGCTGAGCGGAATCCCAATTTTGAGAAAAATTATCCAAGAATTTAATCCTCGAAACGATGCCCGGGGTCGAAGAATGTTCGTAATCAGTAAGCGCTAAGGGCTATTTCCGAAAATTACCGCATGATACGCCGATCCGGCCGGAGCGTGACAAAATCCGAATTCAAGACCGCCATCTCACTATGTGGAACTTAAGGCCCTTTGTTACTTGCAAGTTCGCATTGTTACGTTGCACACTTCAATTGTGAACAAGAACTCAACAGCTCCTGCAGTCGCAGCGTCCCGGATCAGCGTACCCGCTGGTATCGGGATGCGCTGTTGTCGAATGTACGCCTGACTCCGCCACCCCTGAGAGTCCCAGGCATTCGCCCCAGCCCAGCGTCGGGCGCCCGTCCCCAATTCATTGCGGGGAAATATGCATTCGAGCCGCGATGACGGCCATTCACATTGAGGTAAGCATTCCATGTCAGTTGCATCCGGATACGTCCATATCTCCGTCCGTAACGCCAGCAAAGCCGGCCAGCCCTCCGGAATCCGCCAGGGCTTCGCCAACGGTCCGGCCTTCGCCCCGGCCGGATCTGCCGCCGGCTTCCCGGCCCCGGGTGCTGCGGCGCAGGGCTTCAATCCGGACTCCTATGGCCAGTTGCGCGCCGTCCCGCCGGCGCCCCTGACCGCGCCCACTCCCGTCGTTGCGCCGGGCAACGCCGGACCCGTCCGGTCGGTGGCAGCCGACAACGTAGCCCGCGGATTCGTCCTGTACATGGGCATCGACGAGGATACCGCGGCTGCAGCCGGCACCTCGATTGCGAAACTGGCCCAGGAAATCCGGGCCTACGCCCAGTCGCTCGTGGCGGGTGCCGAGAGCTACGCTGCGGTTGCCGTTGCACCGGCGGGAGCCCCCGGTTCCGCTCTCGACGTCGTCCGCTCCACCTTCGGCGACCCGACCGCGGCGGCCCGGCAGCGCGCGGAAACCGCCCGACTGCAGCAGCCGCAGGACCCGCGGCCGTCCGGAGTGCTTATTGACCTGGCACGCCGTGAAGTCCACCTCGACGGCGAATCACTGAACCTGACGTTCAAGGAGTTCGAACTCCTGAACTACCTCGTCGAAAACGGCACGCGCACCGTGGGCCGCGACGAACTGCTTGAGGGCCTGTGGCGTAATGCCGAAGAGGTACCCAACGAGCGCACCATCGACGTCCACATCCGCCGCCTACGTTCCAAGCTCGGGCGCCTTGCCAATACGGTCCGCACCGTTCGCGGTCAGGGCTACCGCTTCTACGAGCACCCCGAGGTCGTTGTCTGGGCTGCCCCCGAATACTCCATCTAGTCGCCGAAAGTCTTCCGCGGCGCCGCAGTGCCGCCAGGCGTCCGTCCCGCGTCCCCGGGGCGGGCGCTTCTGCGTCCGCGGTCCGGCCGCCAGCGCAGCACTAGGATGGATCCATGAGCGCGCACCACATCAAACGCTTGGTGATCATGCGGCACGCCAAGGCCGACTGGCCCGGCGGCGTCGCCGATCACGACCGGCCGCTGGAAGAGCGAGGGCACCGGGATGCTCCCCTGGCTGGACGCTGGCTTCTCAAGCACGGCCTGGCCCCGGATTTCATTCTGTGCTCCAGTGCGCTGCGGACCCGGCAGACCTGCACCTGGGTCTGCTCGGAGCTGGGCGACAAGGCGCCGACGCCGAAGCTCGAGAGCGGGCTTTACGGGGCGTCCGGGTTGCGGATGCTGTCCGTGATCAACCAGGTCCCGGAGACTGTTACGACTCTGATGGTGATTTCCCATATGCCGGGAGTCCAGGACCTTGCCATGCATCTTGCGTCCCGCGATTCCGTCCACGACGCCTACCTGGACGCGGCCACCGGATTTCCCACCAGCGCCCTGACCATCCTGGAGACGGAGAAACCCTGGGCCGAGCTGGACGGACAGGACGCCCGGCTGATCAAGTTCAAAGTCGCCAGGTCCAAGTAGCAGCCCCCGGTTGACCGCCGCGGCCGCGGCCGAAGATCCCTTCCGGCACCCCTGTTTCTGCAGGTGATTCTGCGGTTTACTGGAGCCGTTGACGTGCGTGGTTTTGTCCCGGACATTCCGGACCCTTGGTATTCGACTCCCGTAGAGGTGGATCATCGTGGATTCAGCCCAACTCATTGGTTTGATTGTCGGCGTCGTCGTCGTTCTCGCGATCGCAGCAGTTGCAGTCCTCATCAGCCGCAAACGCAAAGCTACCGCCGACAGGTCCAAAGCTGCGGAAATGCGCGAAAAAGCCAAGGCTGACGAGTTCACCGCACGCGAGCGCCAGATTAAGGCCACCCGGGCGGAGGCCGATGCCCAACAGGCAGAACTGAAGGCCGAGCGGCTGCGGGAAGAGGCCCGCACCCGTCAGAAAGAAGCCGAAAGCGACCGCTCGAATGCCCGGGAACAGCTTCGGAAGGCAGAGGAAGCCGACCCGGATTTCGCGGACCATGAGCGGAACGGCGCTACGGCCCGGCAGGAGCGGTCGCCACACGCCGATCACGAGGAACTGCGCGAGGACGACGTCGCGCGCGATCACCCTGCCGGAGATCCTTCCGAAACGGAAAGTGGCCGCGGGGTCCCGCCCCGGGACGAGCGGCCGCGGAATCTCTGACGCCGGATCTCCGGCCGGCTGGACCTGCTCGACCGTCGGCGGAGGCCGCAACGGCAGCGGGTGTCAGCGGCGGGTTGCGGCCTTGGCCGGTTGACGGGTGGCCGGTCTGGGCTGGGTTGTGGCCGGGGCTTTCGCCTGGGACTTTGCCGCGGGCTTGGCTCCGGACGCGCTCCTGGGAGCCACCGGGCGTTTCGCCGGCGCAGCGGAAGCGCCCCGTGGAGCCGCCGGCCGGCCGGCCGTACGCGGTGACGAAGCCCTCGCCGCACCCCTTGCCGTGCCTGTCGGCGTGGCCGGGCGGCGGCGCGGTGCGTTCCCGGGGGCGCGGGCTCCGTGGCGCCTGCCGGGGAGGACGGCACCGGCGAACAGCAGGAGCAGCGTGAATGCGCCGGAGGCCGCCGCCAGGTAGAAGTACAGGTCCGGGTAGGGGGAGTCGACCGGGCCGGACAACGCCTCGGGGTCGGTGGTGAAGGCGAGACCCCATTGGCGCAGGTACGCGATGCCGAAGGCGGTGAACAGGATGCTGCCCACGCAGCTGGCTGCCAGCGTCCGGTTCCGGCGGCGGCGGATAATCTCCGCAGCGCACGCCACATAGGCGACGGCGGCAGCGGCTGCAAACCACAGGAGCACGGTTGCGTTCAGGGTGATGCCGGTCAGCACCAGTAGCGCCACCGCGGCGAGAATCGCTCCGATGGCAGTCTTGCCGCTGTTACCCATGTGCCGCATGTGAACAATCATGCCCGAGCCGGGCACTCGTTCACGATGTAGCCGCGCATGGATGTCATGATTGCGGCGACACTTTGCTCGAGGGTCCGTTCCGGGTTGTACGTCTGGCGATCGAGTCCGACCACAAAACAGGCGCCGAAAACAGCGGTTTCGAGGCTGCCCCGGGAAACGGCCGGGTTTACCGGGTACACGGTGGCGACCGCCTCGATGGCGGCACCGACCACCGCGAGCAGACGGCCGCGGAGCTCGGCGAAGGTCTCCTGCCATTCGCTCGGCGTGCGCCAGTTTTCGCTGACCCACAGCCGGGCGAAGGACGGGTACTCATCCATGAATTCCATGGCCCGCCCGATCATCTCTTCCATGGTGATGAGGGGATCCTGGCTATCATTCCGGGCGCTCAGCAGCCGCGCCTCGAGAATGTCCACGCCGTGGCGCAGCAGTTGGGCGATCAGGTCCGATTTGCTGCCGAAGTTGTAGTACACGGTGCCTTTTGACACACCGGCCGCGGCGGCGATCTCGTCCACGGTCACACCGGCCGCCCCCCGTTCACCGATCAGCTCCATTGACGCGTCAAAGAGCTTCTGCCGCGTGACGTTGGTGCGTCCGGGGCGGAGCTGCTTGGCCGGAGTTCCGTCGGCATCGGCTGCGGCGGCGGGGAGGTCCGCGCCGGTGCTGGTGGTCATACGGCGATCTCCGGTTTCAGCGATTTGAGGGTCCAGTACTTATTTTTCCGGGCAGCGGCCGTCGACAGCGCGAGTCCCAGGACCGTGTAGCCCACCAGCCCCAGCAGCGTGGGGGCAATGCTGGACATCTCCGCGCCATAGATCAGGTGCCGCATTGCCGTGACGACGTAGCCCATGGGCAGGACCTGGTGGACAACGTGTAACGGCTGCGGGGTGGTTTGCCACGGGAAGGTGCCGCCGGAGGACACCAGCTGCAGCACCAGCAGGATAAGGACCACAAGCTTGCCAGGGGTCCCCAGCAGCGCCACAAGACCCTGGATGAGGGCGCTGAACGCCATGGCAGCGGCGAGCATCAGGACCCACATCAGCACCGGATGGGCGGGGTCCAGGCCGAGAGCCACGTCCACGACCACCGTTAGCAGGCTGGCCTGGACGGACGAGACCACCAAGAACGGAATCCAGCCTCCGACCGCGATCTTCCACGACGGCGCATTGGAGGCCAATGCCCGTGTCGTGAGCGGACGCATGGCCTGAACCAGCATGAAGATGCCGATCCACAGTGCCAGGGTCAGGAAGAACGGAGCAAGCCCCGCGCCGTAGGAGCCTGCCTTGGCCTGGGAGACGTTGCTGACGGCGACCGGATCGGCGATGACCTTGGAGAGGCTGGTCTTTTGCGCATCGTCGGGGTTGGGGACGCTGCCGGCGCCTGTGCCGAGTTCGCTCGCCAACGTGCGCGCGCCCTCCGCGGCCGAGGCTGATCCGCTGTCGAGCTGCGCGGCGCCGTCATCCAGTTTTTGGGTTCCCGCAGCGAGCTTTCCGGCGCCGTCCGCGGCGTTCCGGGCACCGGCGGCCAGCGTGGCCGACCCGCTGGCCAGCTGGTCGGCGCCGGCCGCGGACTTCCCGACGGCATCACTGAGGGCGGGTGCGGCACCCGCAATGCGGGCGGCCCCGGAGCTGACGGCGGCCGCGCCGTCAGCCAGCTGCTGGATCCGGCCGGCGTCCGTTTGGAGGCCGCCGGTGGCCGGCGCCGGTGCGGCGTCGGCGACGATCTTGTCCGCCTGCGCCTGGCTCAGGACGCCCGCGGCGACGAGCTCGCCCGTGGATTGCACGAGGCGACTGTGCTGATCCCGCTGGCCAGCCTCAACCTGGCCGGCGATGCCTTGCATTTGGGTCTTGAGCGCGGCAGTGCCGGCTGCGACCTGCGCGGCGCCGTCGGCCAGCCGTTGGGAATCCGCCGGCAGCGTGGCCGTCTTGTCCCGCAACTGGCCCAGGCCGGCGCTGAGCTGTCCCGCGCCGTTCGCGAGTGCACCGGCCCCCTCGCTGAGCTTGAGCTGACCGGCGGTCAGCTCGGCCGCGCCGCTCCTGAGTTCACTCGTACCGCCATGGAGGCCCGCGGCACCATCGTGGAGGGTTGCGACGCCGTCGGACAACCGGGAGGCGCCGTCGGCGGCCTGGACAAGCTGGGCGTGGATGGTACCGAATCCGGTGAGAAGCTGGTTGGCGGTCTCTTCCCCCACCTCCTTCGCGACGGTCTCATGGACGGCAGTGGTGAGCTTGTCCACGATGGTGCTCAGGAGGTAGTTGTTGGCATCGTTGGTCGTGACGTTCAGCATGGCCTGGTTGGCCGCGTCAAAGCTTCCCGGCGAGACGAGGTTGGCGGAGAAGTCGCCGGGGATCTTCAGCGCAAAGGCATATTTGCCGCTGCTGACGCCCGCGTCGGCCTCAGTCGGGTCAGAGACCGTCTGCCAGTTGAAAACGTGGCTGTCCACGAGGTTGTCCGCTACTTTGCGGCCGGCTTCGAGCCGGCTGCCGTCGGCATTCTCGGCGCCGATATCCTCGACCACGAGGGCCGCATCAATCTGGTTGAGCTTGCCGTACGGATCCCAGTTCGCGTACAGGTACACAGCGCCGTAGAGCAGGGGGACCATGGTCAGCGCCAGGATGGTCAGCTTGGGCAGCAGGCCTCCGGTCATGCGCTTGAGTTCTGAGCGGGCCAATCGCAGGATACTCATGCGGCGGCCTCGATTTCCGTTAGTGCGGTTGCGTCATTGTCCGGCGCGGGCAGGGCGTTGCCGATCGTGGCGACCGGACCCGTCCATTCGTCCGGGATGCGGGTCACGACGGCGACGACGGCGAGCGGCCGCCCGGCGTCGTGCGCCAGCGCCGTGAGCCGAGGCAGCCAGTCCGCGGCGTCTGCGCTGTGCCGGTCGGGGGAATCGACTACCAGGAGGTCGGTGTTGGGGTCCGCGAGGGCGAGGGCCGTAAGTAGTTCCATCCGCCGCCCCGGCGGCAACTGTTCGGTCCAGAGCCCGGCGATGTCTTCGAAGCGGTTGATCTTGAGCCACGGGTCGCTGAGCAGGGCGCCGCGGTAACGGCGGGGCACCAGGGCGAGGTCTTCAGTGACAAGATCGCGGACACTCAGGTGCTGTTCGGGTTCGTTGACGCCGGGTGAATCCACCACGGCGCTCGCGTTGCGGAGCGACTTGATCGAGGTCCTGCGGTCCCACGTGGCCGTGCCGGCGGAGGGCTTCATGCGCCCGCTCAGCGCCAGGGCGAGGGCGGTGCGCTGGTCCTGCCGGTCGCCCGCGACGAGCATTAACCCGCCCCGCGGCGCCTGGAGTGTGGTCGGCGGGAGCAAGGGATTACGGCGGCCTTTCACAGAGAGTTCGAACACGGAGAGCACGGGGTGCCTTTCGGAGAGGTAGTATCTCCTTCAATTCTATTTGAACTGACCAGTCAGTACAAATAGAATCCGGCAACTGTGACCGAAATGACGTGCCCCCGGCCGGCAGGCAGGTCCGGGCGATTCACATTCGAGGGCTCAGAGCCCGTACTTCTCCAGCAGCCTCAACCAGACCTCGCTAATGGTCGGGTAGGAAGGTACCGCATGCCACAGCCGGCCCAATGGAACCTCACCCACCACCGCAATCGTCGCCGCGTGCAGCAACTCGGACACATCCGGACCCGCAAATGTGGCGCCAAGCAGGACTTTGCGGTCCTTGTCGACAACCAATTGGGCCCAGCCTTCGTAATTGTCGGCATGCAATGACGAGCCGGACACCTGGATGGGCAGTTCCACGGATTCGACCGTAAAGCCGTCCTTCCGGGCCTGCTCCGCACTGCGGCCGACGCTCGCCAGTTCAGGGTCCGTAAACACCACGCTGGGCACGGCGTGGTCGTCGGCGGTCCTCGCAAAGCGGCTCCACGGCTCGGCCGGGCCGTCAAGTTCACCTTTGGCCCGGGCGGCAATGGCGTCGCCAGTGGCGCGGGCCTGGTATTTGCCCTGGTGGGTGAGCATGGACCGCCCCGCGGCGTCGCCCGCCGCGTAGAGCCAGGGTACGTCGTCGGCGCCTGCCTCGACCTGGTTTCCGGCAGCGCCCTGGACCACGCCGGTCGAGTCGGTAGCCACTTTCGGCGGCCGGCCATCCTCGGCGGCCAGCCCTACCGTTTCCAGGCCGATCCCCTCCAGGGCCGGGTGCCGGCCGGTGGCCACCAGCAGCTCGTCCGCGGTCACCGAGCCGCCGTCGAGCTTGAGGGTAAGGGAGCCGTCCTCGTTCCTGCTGACGCTGCGGGTGCCGGTGTGGAGGCGGACGTCGACGCCATCAGCCCGCAACCCCGCCGCGACCAGGGCGGAGGCCTGTTCGGGGAACGCGCCGAGGAGCTCGCCGCGTGCCACCAGGGTCACTGTCGCCCCGAGGCGGGCGTAGGCCTGTGCCAGTTCGGTTCCGGCCACCCCGCCGCCAAGCACGGCAAACCGGCGAGGGATCTCCTGGGCGGACGTCGCCTCCCGGGTGGTCCAATAGCCGGAGTCTGCAAGGCCGTCGATCGGGGGCACGGTCGGGCGCGACCCGGAGGCCACAACGACGGCATGGCGCGCTGAGAGCGCATAGCTGCCGCCGTCCAGTCCGGCGACCTCCACCCGGCGCGGAGCCGTAATGCGGCCGTGTCCGCGGATCAGCTCGATTCCTGCCTTGCTGGCCCAATCGACCTGGCCCTCATCCTGCCAATGGGAGGTAAAAGAGTCGCGGCGTTTCAGCACGGCGGGAACATCGAGCGTGCGGGTGACCGCCTCTGCGGCGCCCGGAACGGCCTGGGCGCCGTGCAGGGCGGTGCCCGGCCGGAGCAGCGCCTTCGACGGCATGCAGGCCCAATAGGAGCATTCCCCGCCTACCAGTTCCGACTCGATCATCACCGCCGTGAGGCCGCCTTGGACTGCCCGCTCGGCGACGTTCTCGCCCACCGCGCCGGCCCCGATCACAATGACATCAAATTCCCGCACAACTGGTTCCGTCATGGCACCTAGAGTACTCCCGGCAATACGCGGGTTCCGGGACAATTGCCGGCCGGGGGGCCTGTCAGGTCCGCGCGCCGCTAAAGCCGGTTAAATAAAAGATCCGCACCGGTCATCCGGTGCGGATCTTCACTCTGTGCGCCCAAAGGGATTCGAACCCCTGACCTTCTGTTCCGTAGACAGACGCTCTATCCAGCTGAGCTATGGGCGCATTCTTGGCTCTTGGAGAACTTCTCGTTCCCCGAACCTCGAATTACTTTACGCGAGGACTGCGCTAGTTACAAATCCAAAGAGGTGTAATCTGGATGACTAGACCGGTCTACGTGACCTTAGTCACAAAAAAGGGGGGTTTGGGGTGGCCTGTTCCCTGCAACCACGCGGTTTTTGACCTGGGACCCCAAGGACTTACCGGGACCGGAGCCGGAAAATGCCCTCTAGCGACACCTAGCATTTAGCTCACACCGCCTAACCGAAGAAACCCGAAGAAGGGAAGCGTAATGGGAGATCTGGCCCGACCGCCGCTGCTTGAAAGTGCACCCACCACCCATACCGGTCTGCTGGCCTGGGTCGGTGAGATGGCCGAGCTGACCGAGCCGGACCGGATCTACTGGGTGGACGGCTCGGAGGAAGAGAACACCAGGCTCACGAACGAGCTAGTTGAGGCAGGCACGCTGACCCGGCTCAACGAGGACCTCTACCCCGGTTCCTTCGCGGCGTTCTCCGATCCCGCCGACGTCGCCCGGGTCGAGGAGCAGACCTTCATCTGTTCGGAGAAGCAGCGCGACGCCGGCTTCACGAACAACTGGATGGATCCGGCGGCCATGAAGGAAAAGCTTCACGGCCTCTTCTCCGGCTGCATGCGCGGCCGCACCATGTACGTGATCCCGTTCGTTATGGGCCACCTTGACGCCGACGATCCCAAGTTCGGGGTCGAAATCACGGACAGCGCCTACGTCGTCGCGTCCATGCGCATCATGGCCACGATCGGCACCGAGGTACTCGACCGCATCACCGCCACGGAGGCCTTCTTCGTCCCGGCCATGCACTCCCTCGGGGCTCCGCTGGCACCCGGCCAGGCCGACGTCCCCTGGCCGTGCAACCCGGACAAGTGGATCGTGCACTTCCCGGAAGAGCGTTCCATCTGGTCCTTCGGTTCCGGCTACGGCGGCAACGCCCTCCTGGGAAAGAAGTGCTACGCCCTGCGCATCGCGTCCGCAATGGCCCACGACGAGGGCTGGCTTGCCGAGCACATGCTCATTCTCAAGCTGACGTCCCCGGAGCAGAAGAACTACTTCATGGCCGCGGCGTTCCCGTCGGCATGTGGCAAGACCAACCTGGCTCTGCTTGAGCCGACCATTGAGGGTTGGAAGGTCGAAACCCTCGGCGATGACATCACGTGGATGCGCATCGGTAAGGAAGGCGAGATCCGTGCGACCAACCCGGAAGCGGGCCTGTTCGGCGTTGCTCCGGGGACCGGCTGGAGCACCAACCCGAACGCAATGCGCGCCATCGCCAAGGGCCACAGCATCTTCACCAACGTGGCGCTGACCGACGACGGCGGCGTGTGGTGGGAGGGCATGACCGACGACGTCCCGGAACACCTGACCGACTGGCAGGGCAACTCCTGGACGCCGGATTCGGACAAGCCGGCCGCGCACCCGAACTCACGCTTCTGCACCCCGATCTCCCAGATCGACATGCTGGCCGAAGAATATTTCAACCCCAATGGCGTCGAACTATCCGCGATCCTGTTCGGCGGCCGCCGCAAGACGACGATCCCGCTGGTGACCGAGGCGCGCAGCTGGTCAAATGGCATCTTCATGGGTTCCACACTGTCCTCCGAGACGACGGCGGCAGCCGCGGGTCAGGTGGGCGTGCTGCGGCGCGATCCGATGGCGATGCTGCCGTTCATCGGCTACGACGCGGGCGACTACCTGAATCACTGGGTCACCTTCTCGGCCAAGGCGGATCCGGCACGCTTGCCCAAGATCTTCCTCGTCAACTGGTTCCGCCGCACGGCCGACGGAGGCTTTGCCTGGCCCGGTTTCGGTGACAACTCGCGGGTCCTCAAGTGGGCCATCGAGCGCATCGAAGGCAAGGCCGGAGCCGTCGAGACGCCGATCGGATTCGTGCCGACGGGTGACTCGATCGATCTGACCGGCCTGGAAATGACACCCGCCGATGTGGAGGACGCCGTCCGCGTCGACCCCGAGGAATGGGCCGCCGAGCTCGCGTCCATTGAGGAATGGTACGCCCGGTTCGGCGACTCGCTGCCCAAGGCGCTTCGCTCCGAACTCGAAGGCCTGAAGGCGCGCCTCAGCTAGTTAGGCCCGTCAGGCGAAACTGCCAACGACGACGGCGCGGCACCTCTCGTGAGGTGCCGCGCCGTCGTCGTTTCCGTCCGGGCAATCAGCTGGCGAGCCAGACATCGGGACCGAAGACCTCGTAATGGATCTTTGTGGCCGGAATGCCGGCGGTGATGGCCTCGTTGCGGATGCTCTTCATGAAAGGCAACGGCCCGCAGAGGTACAGCGAGGCATTTGCCGGCAGATCGACTTCACGCAGTGACATAAAGCCTGCTTTCGCACCGGCGCCAGGCTCCTCAAGCCAGAGCTGGAGGTCGGCACCTGCGAGACGTTCGACGTCGTCTGTCATCTGTCCGCGCAGCGCCCAACTGTCCAGGCTGCTTTCGGCGTGCAGGACCATAACGCGCCGGTCAGAGCCGGCCGCGGCGAGGGCGCGCAGGATCGACGCTGTGGGGGTGCAGCCGATGCCGGCCGAGGCCAGGATCACGGGGCCGTCGCCGTCTTTGAGCGTAATTTCGCCGTACGGGTTGGAGATCTCGAGGACATCGCCGACCTGGACGGTGTTATGCAGCACGGGGGAGACTTCGCCGCCGTCGTCGAGCTTGGTGGTAAAGCTGCGGCTGGTGCCGGCGTCCCCGGAGAGCGAGTACTGGCGGACCTGGCGCAGGCCCTCCGGGAGGGTGACCTTGACGCTGACGTACTGGCCGGGCAGTGCCGGGGTGATGGGGGTGTCGTCGGCCGGTTCCAGGGTGAACGTCATGGAGCCGGTGCCGGCGGGGGCCTTGGCCGCGACCCGCCACGGACTCCACATCTTGCCGTTGGCCTGAGCGGCGTAAAGGCCCTTCTCGAGCTTGATCAGCGCGTCAGCCATAAGCCAGTAGACCTCGGTCCAGGCTTCCGCGATTTCCGGGGTGATGACCCCGGCCAGGTCCTCGGCGATGGCGGCGAAGAGGTGCTCGTAGACCACTTGGTATTGCGGTTCGGTGATGCCGAGCGAGGCGTGGCGGTGTGCGATGCGGGCAAGGACGGTCTCCGGCAGCGTGCCGGGGTTGCTCACTAGATGGCTGGCGAACGCCGCGATGCTCCCGGCCAGGGCCTGCTGCTGGTTGCCGGCGCGCTGGTTCGAGCGGCTGAACAGGCCATCCATCAGCTCCGGGTGGGCTTCGAAGAGCCGGGCGTAGAACTTGGGCGTGATCGCACCGATCCGGGACCCGACGAGCGGAAGGGTGGCCTCGATAACGGGGAAGGACTTGTCCGAGAGCATGCTGTCTCCTGAAATAGTGGCCGGAGTCTTGAGCCGGACCATGAGGTAAATACTTGCATATCAAATACAAGTATTTACAGTTCATTTCTACAGGCAGTAGAGAACATCTGCTAATCGGTCGGGATCCCGGGCGCGGCGGATGGGAGTTGACGCGCCTGCCCGGTGGGGCGCGGCGGCGGGCACGCCGAGGCAGGGCTCACAGGCCCGGGCGCAGGCCGATCGCCTGGAAAACGGGGAGCATCTGGCGCGCCGTAGGCAGGGAAGCGACGACGAGACCGTCGAGTTCGCTGTAGAACGCCTCGCGGGCCCGAAGCAGCGCGGCCCGAAGGCGGCATTCGGCGATCAGCGGACACGCCGCGCCGTCGGAGGCCACGCATTCGGCAAGATCCTGCCGGGTGTCCAGTTGCCGCAGGAGCTGTCCTACGGAGGCTCGACGGCCGGCGCTGCTCAGGCGTGCCCCGCCGTTACGGCCGCGTTCGACGTCGATCATGCCGAGTTCCCGCAGCCTGGCCATTGCCTTGCTGACGTGGTTGTACGGCGTGCCGACGGCGTCGGCAACGTTCCGGGTGGTCAGGAGTCCGCCGTCGGGTGCAGCCGCGAGCACCATCATGGCGCGCAGGCTCACATCCGAAAAAGCGTTGATCTTCATGGCACCAGCATAGGCTGGTCTAGTCCACCCAGACGGTTGCCTCGTTGGCATCGGCGGCGAGCTCGCCGAATTCCAGCTCACGCGTGGCCGGGTTCGGCGCGTAGGGCAGGACCGCGGCGAAGAGGGACCCGTCCTGGTGTTCGGCGGCCACATGGATGGCATCGGATGCCTCATCCAGCAGCAGGATGTCGCACACGACGGCGGCGGCCCGGAATTCGTCGCGGTGCTGCCGAAGCAGCTCGTTGAGGTCGCCGATCATGGCGTCGGCATCGTAGTCGCCGTCGATGCCGTCGGTCGCGTCCGCCGGCGTGACGGCAACCAGCCGAACCTCGCCGTCGTTCTCGACGACCAGCGCGAACGGCAGAAAGCCTCCGTTGCGTTCCAGTTGCTCCTGCGCGGCGCCCACGCCCGTGCCGAGCAGGTTTTCCAGATCCGTGGCGCTCGCTTCCGGCACGGAATCGCGCCACGAGTCCCGCTGCCCGGTGGTTTCCGTCACGGCACTAGCCCCGGACCAGCGCGAGGACGCGGTCCCGGATGCGTTGCATCGTGGCGGAATCCGTTCCTTCGACGTTCAGCCGAAGGAACGGCTCGGTGTTGGACGGGCGCAGGTTGAACCAGAAGCTGCCATCCGCTGCGGTAAACGTGCTGCCGTCCAGGTGATCGACCTCGACGTCTTCGCCGGCAAAGTCCGCCAGAACCCTCTCGACGGCCGCGGCTTTGTCGTCGATTTCGGAGTTGATTTCTCCCGAGGAGCTGTACGGCTCGTACTCCCGGCCGAGTTCGGAAAGCGGTCCGTCCTGTTCGCCGAGGGCGGCCAGGACGTGCATCGCGGCGAGCATGCCGGTGTCAGCGTTCCAGAAATCGCGGAAGTAGAAGTGTGCGGAGTGCTCGCCGCCGAAAATGGCGCCCTCGGCGGCCATCTGGGCCTTGATGAAAGAGTGGCCCACCCGGGTGCGGACGGCCCTGCCGCCGTGCCGCTCGATCAGCTCGGGGACCGCACGGGAAGTCAGCAGGTTGTGAATGATCGTGGGGGTTTCCTCGCCGGCGGCCCGGGCCCGGGCAATCTCCCGCCGGGCCACCATGCCGGTCACGGCAGACGGTGACACCGGGTTGCCCTCTTCGTCAATGACGAAGCAGCGGTCGGCATCGCCGTCGAACGCCAGGCCGATGTCCGCGCCGTGTTCGACGACCGCGGCCTGAAGGTCGAGGAGGTTCGCAGGTTCCAGCGGGTTCGCGGGGTGATTCGGGAAGGACCCGTCGAGCTCGAAGTACAGGGGCACGATTTCCAGCGGGAGCTTGGGCAGCAGTGCGTCGCCGAGCACCGCGGGGGTGGTGAGGCCCGCCATGCCGTTACCGGCGTCCACAACGACTTTCAGGGGCCGTGACCCGCGCAGGTCCACGAGGCCGCGCAGGTATTTCGCGTAGTCCTTCAGGACATCGTGAATGCCGATCAGGCCGCGCTGGCTGACGGCGGCGATCGAACCCGCGTTCAGGTATGCCTCGGCGCGGGCCTGGATGTCCCTGAGCCCGGTTTCGGACGAGATGGGCACCGCGCCGGCCTTGGCCATTTTGATGCCGTTGTACTCGGCCGGGTTGTGGCTCGCTGTAAACACCGCTCCGGCGGCATTGAGGGCGCCGCAGGCGTAGTACAGCTCATCGGTGGAGATCAGGTCCAGCAACTGGATGTTCGCACCGCGGGTGGCCGCGCCGTTGGCGAAGGCCTTGGTGAACTCGGGGGAGGAGGGCCGCATGTCCCCGCCAACCAGGACGGTCTGCCCGGCCAGTTCCATGGCGTCGACGAAAGCGGCACCGACAGCTTCGACGATCTCCGCGGTGATGGAAGTGCCCACAATTCCGCGTACGTCGTAGGCCTTGAAAGAAGCCGAGAGGTCAAAGGTCTTTGTCTTGTCCGTAGTCACGGGTCTCATCTTACGGTGCCGCCCTGACGGCGGACGTGAAGGCGCGGCGGGATTGTGCCGGCAGGACCGCGCCGGCAAGACCGCGCCGGGCACCGGCGATCCAGCGCCGGGACTACCGGCGCCGCGTCTGTTGACGCCGGATCTATCCACATAGCGGGTTCCGGCTGGGTGAGTGTCAGGGGCTGCTGGGATACTGAATCAATGGTCCCTCACCAGAACGAAGCCGTCCTTTCCGATTCCGCCCCCGATACTGCCGTAAACGCAACAGCCAGTGCGGACGTCAGAGCCGCTCCCGGCGCAGGCTTGGCCGGCGCCTCCGCTCTTGCCCCGGCAGGGACCCGGGAACAGGCCCGGGACGTGCTGCGGGAACTGGTGGGAAACCCCGAGGCCGCCTTCCATGACGGCCAGTTCGAGGCAATCGAAGCGCTGGTCGACGGCGGCCGGCGGGCTCTCGTCGTACAGCGCACCGGGTGGGGCAAATCAGCCGTGTACTTCGTCGCCTCACTTCTGCTGCGCCGCCGCGGAGCCGGGCCCACCCTGATTGTGTCCCCGCTCCTGGCCCTGATGCGCGACCAGGTCGCAGCAGCCGCACGCGCCGGCGTCCGCGCGGTCGCGATCAACTCCGCGAACCAGCTCGACTGGGATACGGTGCGCGAGCAGCTCTCGGCCGACGAGGTGGACGTCCTCCTGGTGTCCCCCGAACGGCTGACGAATCCTTCCTTCCGCGAAAACCAGCTCCCCGAACTCATCCGCCGCACCGGACTCCTGGTCATTGACGAGGCGCACTGCATTTCTGACTGGGGCCACGACTTCCGCCCCGACTACCGGCGCATCGCCGACCTCATCACCCAGCTTCCGGACACGGTGCCGGTGCTCGCCACGACCGCCACGGCGAATTCCCGGGTGGTGCACGACATTGAGGAACAGCTCGGTACAGGGGTGCTGACCATCCGGGGCGCGCTGGGCCGGGAGTCCTTGCGGCTGGGAGTCCTGAACCTGCCGGATTCGCGCGAACGGCTGGGCTGGCTGCTGACGCACCTGGCGGATCTGCCCGGCAGCGGAATCATCTACACGCTGACGGTGTCCGCGGCCGAGGACACCGCCCGCCTCCTGGCTGAGGCAGGCCACGAGGTGCTCGCCTACACCGGCCGCACCGATCCTGCGGACAGGGAACGCGCCGAGCAGCTCCTCAAGGACAACAAGGTCAAGGCCCTTGTGGCGACGTCGGCCCTCGGTATGGGCTTCGACAAGCCGGACCTTGGATTCGTGGTTCACCTCGGGGCGCCTTCCTCTCCCGTGGCGTACTACCAACAGGTCGGCCGCGCAGGCCGCGGCGCCGCCAACGCCGACGTGCTGCTGCTGCCCGGGTCAGAGGACCGCGACATCTGGCAGTATTTCGCCACAGCATCCATGCCCTCGGAGGAAAAGGCCGCGGCCGTGCTGACGGCCCTCGCGGAGGCAGGCACCGCGGTCTCCACCGTGGCCCTTGAGGCCCGGGTGGACTTGCGCCGGACCCCGCTCGAGCTGCTGCTCAAGGTCCTGGCAGTGGACGGGGCCGTCGAACGCGTCGGCGGCGGCTGGCGCGCTACCGGGCTGGCCTGGAACTACGACGCCGAACGGTATGAGCGCATCGCGGAGGCCCGGGTGGACGAACAGGACTCCATGGTGATTTACCAGGACACCGCCGGCTGCCGGATGGAGTACATCACCTCCGTTCTCGACGACGAAACGGCACATGCCTGCGGCCGTTGCGACAACTGCGCCGGCCGCTGGTTCCCGGCCGACATCGCCGCGTCGGCCGCCGAGTCTGCGGGCCAGACGCTGCGCCGTGCCGGCGTGGTCCTCGAACCGCGGCTGCAGTGGCCCAGCGGCATGGACCGGCTGGGCGTGAACGTGAAGGGCAAGATTAAGCCGGACGAGAGTATCGCCAGCGGTCGGGTACTGGCTCGCCTGACGGACCTGGGCTGGGGTGGCGCCCTGCGGGAAGCTTTTTCCGCCGGCGCGCCGGACCGGCCCGTGGACCCCGGGATGCTTCAGGCCTGCGTTCAGGTCCTGCGCGAGTGGGGCGCCGCGGACGGCCGCAACCCGGGCTGGAGCGGGGCAGGGCGCCCGGTAGCCATCGTCAGCGTGCCCTCGCGGAGTAAACCCGAGCTGGTCGACTCCCTGGCCCGCGGGATTTCCACTATCGGGCGCCTTCCCTACCTGGGCCAGCTGCAGCTTGACCACGGCGGACCCACGGGCAGCCGCGGGGGCAACAGCGCCTACCGGCTGGCCGGCGTCTGGGACCGGCTGGTGGTTGGTCCGGAGCTCGAAGCGGCCCTCGCCGGAATTCAGGGGCAGAGCATCATGCTGGTTGACGATCTGGTCGACAGCCGATGGACCGTGACGGTCGCTGGACGGGCGCTTAGGCTCGCCGGTGCGGGGGCGGTGCTGCCGCTGGTGCTGGGCCAGGCCGGCTGACTTCGGCTCCCGCATGGCGGGGAAGGAAGAGGCTGTCCAGGGTGCTCAGGAGCATCAGGGCGCCGATGGCCAGGAAAGCTGCGCGGTATGCCGCCAGCGGATCAGCGGCGGCCGCGGCGCCTGTGACGGCTGCCTCGACGCCGCCGGCCGGGTCGAAGAGGCGCAGCAGCAACGCGGCGACGGCGATTCCCGCGCCGGTCGATAGTTGCACCAGGGTGGCCGACACGGCGTTGGCCGAGGGCAGGTCGGCGGTCTCGACGTCGGCGTACTGGACGGAGGCGTAGGCCGAGAACCCGATGGACCGGAAGGCCCCGCTGGCCACGAGCAGCGCGAAGACCAACGGTTCCGGTGTCCCGGCGTCGAGCAGTGCGCACAGGCCGAAGGAGGCCGCGGACGCCAGCGACGCGAACACGAGGATCGGTTTGAAGCCAAACCGCCGGATCAGCGGCGTCGTGGCAGGCTTGATGCCGATGTTCCCGACGAAGACCGCCGCCACCATCGCACCGGCGCGCAAAGGGTCCCAGCCGAAGCCGTTCTGGAACATCAACGGCAGCAGGAAGGGCACGGCACTGATCGTCAGACGGTAGACGAAGCCGCCGCTGGCCGTCGCGCGGAACGTCCGTGCGGCAAAGACGGACAGGTTGAACAGCGGGGAACGGGCCCGGCGCATCCAGGCAACCGCGGCGGTAAGGAAGACCAGCCCGGCAGCGATGCCCACGGCTGCCGGTGCCGCGGACGGCCGGCCGCCTGCGAGTTCCAGCCCGATGACCAGGCACCCGACGCCAAGCGTGGTGAGTGCAAGTCCCAGCCAGTCCAAACGGCGGGTGCTGTCCGCTGCGCCGGCCGGGACCAGGCGGAGGGCGGCCAAAAACGCGGCCAGCCCCAACGGGAGATTCACCAGAAAGATCCAGTGCCAGGACAGGAATTGGGTCAGGGCCCCGCCCACGAGCGGCGCCAGCACGGGAGCGAGCAGCCCCGGCCAGACCAGATACGCCGTCGCCCGCAACAGGTCCTTCTTTTGCGTCCCGCGAAGCACCACCAGTGTGCCCACCGGGACCATCATGGCGCCGCCCGCCCCTTGCAGCACACGGCTCAGGGTCAGCATGGTGAGGTCCTGGCTCACGGCGCACAGCAGCGACGCGACCGTAAACACCGCAATGGCCAGGCAGAAGACCCGGCGGGCCCCGAAGCGTTCAGCGAGCCAGCCGCTGAGCGGAATTCCCATCGCGACAGTCATGAGGTAGGCCGTCATGGTGATGTTCACGTCGGCGGATGCCACCGAGAAATCGTTCGCGATACTGGGAATCGCCGTGGTCAGGACCGTGCCGTCCAGAAATTCCATGAAGAACGTGGCCGCGACAAGGAGGGCCAGCCGCGGACTCCACCCGTCGGAATCCGGCCCGCCGGTCGATGCTGTGCTCATGCTGCGGGGCGCGCCGGCAGGGCCCGGCCCGCTCCCACGGTCGCGTACCCCGCGCTGGTGCCATTCATAGAGCCATCCTGTCATCAGGACATAGTGTTAGGCACCGGACGTCCGGCAGCCGGACGGGCCGCGGATCAGCGCGTCCCGGCCATCGCCTCCAGGACCGCCATGGCGGCGTTATGTCCGCCAATGGCACTGACCGCGCCGCCGCGGCGGGCCCCGGATCCGCACAGCACGATACGCGGATCATCCGTTGCCACCCCCCAGCGTTGGGCCGGGCTGTCCAACGGGGCGCCGTCTTCAACGAACGGCCAGTCCAGTCCGCCATGGAAGATATTTCCCCGCGGCATGCCGACCGCCCGCTGGATGTCCAGGGTGGTCTTGGTCTCGATGCAGGGATGACCGTCCGGGCCCGTCAGGAGCAGGTCCTCGACCGGTTCGGCGAGGACCGAATTCAGCGATGCCAGGACCGCGGCCTGCAGTTCGGCGCGCCGGGCGTCGTTGTTCTCTGCACTGATCAGCCGGTCCGGAACGTGCAGGCCGAACACGGTGAGGGTCTGTGCTCCTGCGGCCTGCAGTTCGGGGGAGAGGATGCTCGGATCGGTCAGTGAATGGCAGTAGATCTCGCACGGCAGCGGCGAGGGTACCGTCCCGTCCGCGGCGCTGAGGTAGGCGGCATCCAGTTGTGACCAGGTCTCGTTGATGTGGAACGTTCCGCCGAAGGCCGCCTCCGGGCTGACGGTCGGGTCAAGGAGGCGGGGCAGGCGGCGGAGCAGCAGGTTGACCTTCACCTGGGCCCCCTCGCGCAGGTGATTCGGGTTGACGATGGCCGCCGGGGCCGCGACCTCTGCAGGCCGTGCTCCGGGTGCGGCGCCCGCGGGTGCGGCGCCCGCGTTCCGCAGCCGGTCAAGGACGACGGGGGCCACATTGGCGAGGATCCACGATCCTGTGGCGGTCGCGCCGTCGGTGCCGAGCCGGTAGGCCACGGTCCCGTCCGGGCGGACGGCGGTGACCTCCGCGTTGGTCACGATGGTGGCGCCTGCGTTGCGGGCGGCGCGTTCGAGTTCGCCGGAGACCGAGCCCATTCCGCCGACCGGGACGTCCCAGTCGCCGGTCCCGCCGCCGATCAGGTGGTACAGGAAGCAGATGTTCTGCTGCAGGTCGGCGTCGTCGGCGCGGGAAAAAGTGCCGATCAGGGCGTCGGTCAGGACGACGCCGCGAACCAGGTCGTTCTTCAGCCGGGCCGTGATCGCCTCCGCTATGGGACGCTCGATCATCTCCTCCCAGGCCCCTGCGGCGCCTGCGGCGGCGGCCAGGGACCGGGCCTCGGACCTGGTCCGAAGCGGTGACGTCATTGTGGGCCACAGCGCCTCGGTGAGCTTCCGGCACCCCGCATAGAATTCGTTGAACGCAGCGAATTCACCGTCCACGGCGCCGACAGCGGTGAAAGACGCCGCCGTGGCCTCTGCATCGCCGTTGTCGATCAGCAAGGCCCGGCCCGCCAGAGCCGGATCCGGGGTGTAGGACGAGTACCGGCGCCGGGCCAGTTCGATCCGCAGGCCGAGGTCCTCGATGATCTGCCGCGGAAGCAGGCTGACCAGGTAGGAGTACCGCGACAGCCGGGCGTCGACGCCGTCGAACGCCCGCGCGGAAACCGCCGCGCCGCCGGCGTGCTCGAGTTTTTCCAGTAGCAGCACGGATTTGCCGGCCTTCGCCAGGTAGGCCGCCGCGGCCAGGCCGTTGTGGCCGCCGCCGAGGATGATCGCATCAAATGCGGAAGTGTCAGACATGCGCCCATCCTGCCATCCGGACCCGCCGCGGCCCGGCAAGTACGCGGCCGGTGTCGGCCGGACACGCAAAAGGCCCCGGTCCAGGACCGGGGCCAAACGCGGAGACGGGGGGATTTGAACCCCCGGTGGAGTTGTGCCCCACACTTCATTAGCAGTGAAGCCCATTCGGCCGCTCTGGCACGTCTCCAATTGCTAGTAACTAGCCAACCAAGGATACGCAGAAGGGGGCACACAGTGCAAAACGGCCAACGCGGGGTCACTTTTCGCCCATCGAAGGCC
>CAWFGT010000010.1:0-84434 GCA_963815415.1 uncultured Actinomycetota bacterium
CAACCGTTTTATTAGGCGCATCCCTACCTCAGACGGAACAGGCCTCGACCCAACCCACACAATTCGCCTAAAAACCCTGCAACTACTAGGAAACTAACAGCGCCGCCTGATAGACAGACTCCATGAATGCCGGGCATGTATTCGTCACGATGGGCAACATACTCAACCTCAAGGCGGACGCGTGGCTGCTGCCAGTTGATCGGAAGGCTTCACCGGGAACCCACTGGACGACGGCTCTGCCCCGGCTCCAAAAGTCCTTGAATGCCAATAATCTGGAGCCACTTCGAAACGAAACCGCTTTCGCCGTCGCCCTTGGAGACTGGCCGTGGAACGAACCGATGCCGGTCCTCACGGCTGTTCCGTTCCACGGGGTCGAGGCCGCGGAGGACCTTCGGCCTAGATTTCGATCGTTTCTCGACGTTGCCACTGACGGACTTGTTGACCGTCCCCGCCGAGGTAGGAGCGCATCGGGCCGATCACTTCTTGCCGTCCCCTTCTTTGGCACCGGCCGCGGGGGCGGCAACATCTACCGCGGCGAGATCCTGCGCGTGCTGCTCGAGGAAGCCTACGCAAAAACTGCACGATCCGGCGTCGACGTCGTCTTTGTGTTCCAGGACCAGGCTGGCTTCGCGCTGGCCCAGCAGCAACGCCGAGGCCGCGAAGCTGCGTGGTCCTCGCTGCGCGGTTCGCATCTGGCAGAGGCCAAAGAGCTCGCCAAGCTTGCCCAAGCTGGAAAACTCGTGCCGTTTCTCGGTGCAGGCGTGAGTATCAGCGCCGGCGCTCCAACCTGGGAGCAACTGCTGGAACGCCTCGCGGAAGAGGCGGGTCTGAGTGGACTGGAGAAAACCGCGCTCAGAGGACTAGGCAACCTAGACCGGGCGTCCGTGCTCAGAGCGTTTTACACGGACCGGTTTCAGGCTGGGGGAAAGCTCGCCTTCGGCCAGGCTGTGAAGTCCGCCGTCGACATGAAAAAGTACGGACTCGCGCCTTCGCTACTCGCCTGTCTGCCCTCGGAGGGCGCCATCACGCTTAATTACGATTCTCTCTTCAAAATGGCTGCCGAGGACGCGGGAAATCCTAGAAATTCCATTCCTGGAAATGGAAAAGGCGCGGCTTCCAGATGGCTGCTCAATCTCCATGGTTCAGTCGAAGAACCCGAATCAATCGTGCTGACCCGGGACGATTACCTCAACTACAGCGCCACAAAGGAAGCCCTTTCAGCCCTCGTTAAGGCCCACCTAATCACCCACCACCTCCTCTTCGTCGGATTCGGCCTGTCCGACGACCACTTCCACGAAATCTTGCACGACGTGCGGCGGGCCCTGCCCGAAAGAGAGGCCGACGGAAAGTTCGGGACGGCGCTCATGCTCGACAGCGATCCAATGCGACAACGCCTGTGGGAAAAACACTTAAGTCTGGTCAGCATGGCGGATCCAGACTCTTCGGAGCCTGATGTGGAGCGTGCGGCGCGCACCCTGGAAATCTTCCTGGATGCCCTCATAGCCTATTCATCGGACAGCCACGCTTTCCTTCTGGCTGACGCCTACGACGGCGGTCTTTCGTCCGACGAGCGAAATCTGCGGGAGGCTCTCCTCGCTCTCAAGACGCTGCCAGCCGCTAACGGCGCCAGCAGCGCCGCGCCCGTTATCGACCGGATGTTGCGAGAACTTGGTTGGGATGGGGAGGGTCCGGAGAGTGGGCTGCTGGTCTAGGCGTCTTCGGTTTAACACCGCTAAAGCACATTGAACGCCAGGTGCCTGCGAGGTCAAAATGCGGCCGGTGCGTACGTCCCAACTAATTGGCGTCGATTGTTGAACCTTCACGTGTAATATTCGTATGTTTGCGTCTTCTGCAGACTTCGCACCGCCCTTTGCGGGCAGCACTATTGGGGGAAAGTAATGCTCGTCTTAAAACGCGTTCGCTATTTCGCGACTTTGGTACTGGCAGTCGCTATGACTGTGGCGGCTGGGCTTACCTTTGCGGTCCCGGCACAGGCATCGGACATGTCGGGGCCCGTGCTACTAAATCCGAAAGTCACCCCAACGAACCTCAATTTCCACAACGGACCGGCCACGATCAACATCACGCTCCGCCTGGTTGATGCGTCGGGAGTGCGGTCGCCGACTATGATCGCCAGTTGGATCAACCCCGATCCATGGAGTTGGGGCGGGGGCCAGAGCCAAGGCTTTGGCGGCATGTCCTTGGTTTCCGGAACCATGAAAGATGGCATCTGGAAACACACGATCACTATTCCCCAGGGAGCCGCCACAGGGAACTGGGCGATAAAGCTTTACCCGCTAGATGATATCTGGGGCAACAACTCGTCCTTTTTCCAGACGCTGGCTACCGTCACGGTGATCGACGAAGCACCCCCGACCGAGGTGTCGCCTGCCGCGGTGACCTTTACTGACAACCTAGGCACGATCGACGACAAATACACGATTCCCTCGAAAACCGGAGTCCAGTACCTGGTCGACGGAAAAGTTCTTCCCGCCGGCACGTACCCTGGAATGGGCAAGGTGACGGTGACTGCGGTCGCGCGGACCGGCTATGTGCTGGCACCGAAGGCAACCTCGTCTTGGACCCAAACGTTCAAGGGCCTCCTGGTCGGGTCCGCCCCCACGATCTCCGGCACCGCGCAGGTCGGATCCACGCTCACGGCCAACACCGGCAACTGGACCCCCTCTCCGGTAGCCCTCGGCTATCAGTGGTATCGCTCGGGAGCTGCCATCGCCGGCGCCGACAGCGGCACATACGTCGTGGCCGCGGCCGACGCAGGAAACACCATCACCCTGAATGTCACGGGCTCCAAAGATGGCTACTCGCCCCTCACCACAAATTCGGCTCCGACCGCCACGGTAAAGAAGGGCTCGTTCGCGGGGCGGACAGTCGCAATCGACGGGACACCCCGAGTCGCCCAGCCCCTCACAGCTAACGTGAGCGCATGGACGCCGACTCCGGCGTCGTTCAAATATCAGTGGTACCGCGCCGGCGCCCCCATCTTGGGAGCCAATGCGTCCACTTACACGCCCACTGCCACCGACGCCGCAGCAACACTTACCGTCAAGGTGACCGGTTCCAAATCCGGATACAACTCCGCCTCCACCACGTCCGCTCCCACGGCGGCGGTAGCCAAAGGCTCACTGGCCAGGTCCACTCCGACGATCACCGGGACTCCGGCGGTAGGGTCGACCCTCACCGCGGACCCCGGCTTATGGGGGCCGGCCCCGGTCACACTCAAGTATCAGTGGTACCGTTCCGGCGTCCTCCTCCTGGGAGCCAACGCCACCACCTATGCTCCAAAGACGGCGGATCTCGGTGCCGTCTTCACCGTCAAGGTCACAGGGTCCAAAGCTGGTTTTGCCACCTTCTCCCGAACTTCGGCCCCAACAGCCCCAGTGGTCAAGGGATCCCTCATCAGGGCTACCCCTGTCATTACGGGAACGGCCAAAGTTGGCGCCACTCTAACCGCTAACCCCGGCGCATGGGGGCCCGCCCCGGTCACGCTCCGCTACCAGTGGTACCGCTCCGGCTCGGCCATCACCGGAGCCACAACTGCCACGTACAGCTCCACCGCGCCTGACGCCGCGAAAACCCTTACCGTCAAGGTGACCGCCTCCAAGTCCGGCTTCACAACCTTCGCCAGAACCTCTGCCCCGACCGCGATCGTGGCCAAGTAGACGGCTCGCCGTTATCACCGGACCGGAACGACAGCCCGGACCGCGAGGAAGCCCCGTCAGCCATCTGCGCTGGCGGGGTTTCCTTTTTTCTAGACCGGCCGGGTCCCAGTCATCCGCGCGTGCGGGTCGCTTCGGGCGTCCCCGGTTTCGGGGCCCCCATCGCCGTCAGGGACAATGGACAGCATGACCCTCACAACTTTCGCGCTCATCCGCCATGGCCAGACCGACTGGAACGCGGAGCGCCGGCTGCAGGGATCCACCGACATTCCGCTGAACGACGTCGGCCGCGGCCAGGCGCGCGACGCCGTCGCCGCGGTGTCCGGCTACGAGTGGGACGCGGTGGTGTCCTCGCCGCTGGGCCGTGCCGCGGAGACCGCGGACCTGATCGCCGCCGGGCTCGGGCTCAGCGTGGCCCGGCACATCCCCGAGCTCGCCGAACGCAGCTTCGGCAAGGCCGAAGGACTGCAGGCCGGGCCCGAACTGGAAGCCTTGCGCATCCCCGGCGGCTTCCACGGCGCCGAGACTGAGGACGATGCCGCCTTGCGCGGGCTCGGCGCGCTGGAGGCCCTGGCCGAGGAGTTCCGCGGCCGCCGCGTCCTCGTCGTCGCCCACGGCACCCTCCTCCGGCTGAGCCTCAACCGCGCCATCGGCCACCAGCTGGAACGCATCGAGAACGCCGTGCTCAACCTGGCCCACCACCACACCGTCGACGGCTGGCAGCTCGAATACCTCAACGGCAAGCCGGCCACGGTCCCGGCCATGAGCTGACCGAGCCGAAGCATCCACCCAATGCAACGCGGGGTCACTTTTCGCCCATTCCGGACGTCGGGACGGGCGAAAAGTGACCCCGCGTTGCTGTTGTGGATCCGGGCGGCAGTCACAGTCGGTTTCCTCGGCCGGCGCTCCTTAGACTGACGAAAAGCACCCCGACCACTGCCGGCCCGGGGTGCAGTACGACGGCCTGATCCTGCCTCCCGAGAAAGAGCTGAATCAATGAAATTTGCACGTCTGGGTACACCCGGTTCGGAAATCCCCGCCATCATGGACGGCGGAAAGTACTACTCCCTCGCGTCCGTGACCGACGATATCAACGCGGACTTCTGGTCCTCCGGCGGGCCCGCCCGCGCCGCAGCGGCCCTGGCCGCCGGCACGTTGCCCGAGCTGGAGGCGGAGGGCCTGCGGATCGGCGCCCCCATCACCCGGCCTTCCTCGGTCTTCTGCATCGGCTTGAACTACGCCGCGCACGCCGCCGAGTCCGGCGCCGCTCCCCCGGCCTTCCCCATCCTCTTCCACAAGGCCCCCAACACCGTGGTGGGCCCGGATGACGCCGTCGCGATTCCCCGCGGCTCCAGCAAAACGGACTGGGAGGTCGAGCTCGGCGTCGTCATCGGGGCGCGCGCTTCCTACCTCGCGTCGCCGTCGGAAGCCATGGACTACATCGCCGGTTTCGTCACCGTCAACGATCTGTCCGAGCGCGACTTCCAGCTCGAAGTGTCCGGCGGCCAGTGGGCCAAGGGCAAGAGCTGCGCCGGGTTCTGCCCCACCGGCCCCTATCTGGTCACCCCGGATGAGGTCGACGCCGGCAACCTGCGGCTGCGCAGCTGGGTCAACGGCGAGCCGCGCCAGGACTCCACCACCGCGGACCTGATCTTCGACGTCGCCGCCATCATCCACCACCTCAGCCAGTATCTTGTATTGGAGCCAGGGGATCTGATCTGCACCGGCACCCCGGAAGGGGTGGCGCTGTCAGGGCGCTTCCCGTACCTGAAGGCCGGCGACGTCCTCGAAATTGAGGTGGAAGGCCTCGGGCGCCAGCGTCAGGAATTCATCCAGGCCTAAGGAAGGGCACGGTCGGCACATGGAGTTGGAACGTCTCAGGGCACTGGTCACCGGCGGTGCCGCCGGCAGCGGAGCGACCATGCCCGACGTCGGTCAGCCCGGCACCGTTCCTGCCGCGCTCAAGCGCCGTGTCCCCAAGTACGCCGACCTGGCGCCGCTGATGCAGTTCAAGAAGCCCGACTTCAGCAGGGCCGGCCGGCTGCAGCGGGCCAACACCATCTGGGATCTGCGCGAGATCGCCAAGCGGCGTACCCCCAAGGCCCCGTTCGATTACACCGACGGCGCGGCCGAAGCCGAGATCACGCTGCGCCGGGCCCGGCAGGCGTTTCTGGACATCGAGTTCCGTCCCGGCATTCTGCGGGACGTCTCCAGCGTGGACCTGTCCACCGAGGTGTTGGGCAAACCGTCGCGGCTGCCGGTGGGGATCGCACCCACCGGGTTCACCCGGATGATGCAGTCCGAGGGCGAGTACGCCGGATCGCAGGCGGCGGAAGCGGCGGGCATCCCGTACACGCTCTCCACCATGGGCACGGCGTCCATCGAGGACGTAGCGGCCGCCGCGCCGCACGGCCGGAACTGGTTCCAGCTCTACCTGTGGACGGACCGGGACCGCTCGCTCGAGTTGATTGAGCGTGCCGCAGCAGCCGGCAACGACACCCTCATGGTCACGGTGGACACCGCCGTCGCCGGGGCCAGGCTCCGCGACGTGCGCAACGGCATGACCATCCCGCCGGCCCTGACACTGAAGACCGTGCTGGACGCGTCCTACCGGCCGGCCTGGTGGTTCAACTTCCTCACACACGAGCCGCTGACCTTCGCCTCGCTGTCCCGGTACACCGGGACGGTGGCGGACCTGATCAACTCCATGTTCGACCCCACCCTGACCTTTGACGACCTCGACTGGCTGCGCGGGACGTGGAAGGGCAAGCTCGTGGTGAAGGGCATCCAGACGGTCGAGGACGCCCGCAGGGTGGTGGACCACGGCGCGGACGGGATCGTGCTGTCCAACCACGGCGGACGCCAACTGGACCGCGCCCCGGTCCCGTTCCACCTGCTCCCGGAGGTCTCCGCGGCCCTGAAAGCGGACCACAGCGACGCCGCAATCATCCTGGACACCGGGATCATGAGCGGCGCCGACATCATCGCGGCCCTGGCCCTGGGCGCGGACTTCACCCTGATCGGCCGCGCCTACCTCTACGGCCTGATGGCCGGCGGGCGCGCGGGCGTGGACCGGGCCCTCCAGATCCTGGAAAAGGACATGGCCCGCACCATGGCCCTGCTGGGCGTCACCCGGATCTCCGAGCTCACCCCGGACCACGTCCGGATCCTAAGGGCCTGAGAGAAGCAACGCGGGGTCACTCCTCCTTGGCCCATCCCACGCGCCAGGATGGGCCATATCTGACCCCGCGTTGTAATTTTTTCTTACGCAATTGCGCGCAGAAATAAATAACGAAAATGCGCCGCGCCAGCCCGCATCTGCTTATTCTTATCTCCGTGCGTCTGAATGCCCTATCCGGGCACAAACGCGAACTGTCCTTGGGGGGATAAATGACTGCAGGAAATGGTGCATCGGAACAAGCTCGGCTAGCCAATGAGCGGGTGATCCGGTTGCGTCGCCAACTCGAACAGGCAGAACGCGATGAACGTGCCTGGACCGCAGGGGCTACGGGCGAGCGACTCGTGGCAGAGAAGCTCGAAGAACTGACCGCGCGGGGCTGGCGGATCCTGAATGATGTCCATTGGCCCGGACGGCCCAAAGCCAACCTCGACCACATTATGGTCGGACCAGGCGGAGTCATCGTCATCGACGCCAAGAACTGGACCGGCAACGTGGAAGTGCGCAACGGAATTCTGCGCCAAAACGGCTACTCGCGGGCTAAAGAGACCGAGGCCGCGCTCCAGCAGGGAGCCTCGGTGTCCGCGCTTTTAGAGCCGCAGCACAGGTATCTGGTGCAGACGTGGCTGTGTATGGTGGGCCAGCCCGAGTTGCAGGCCACCACGACCAATGGCGTCAAAATCCAGGGTCTGGGCTCTCTGACTGCGGCCATGGACGCTCTGCCGCAGGTCCTGACCCCGGATGAGGTGGAAACCATCCATAGCTACCTGCAGGGGCTGCTGATCGGTCGGGGAAGCCCGTCTCTGATCACTACCGCAGACGTTGGCCGCGCTACCTCGCGCCCGGCAATGGCGCCGCATGGCGAACATTTCCGCACGCAGACTCCCCAACGCCGGTCCGGCGGCTCGTACCGCAGAGGGCCCGCCCGCGCTGCCGTCCCCCGTTCGTCCAAACGGAATTCCAAGCAGTTGGGCTGCTTCGGGGTTTATGTGCGCGTGGTGCTGATTGTTGTCGGTCTCGCCATCTTGCAAAACGTGCTCCAAGGCATGGGCAAGCCAGCGCCGACGGTACCGAACCAGCCAGTCCCGGGGGTCGTCAGGACGCAGCCGTGAGCGACCGCAAAAAATGTCCGCGGCTCCCCTTAAAGTGAAGTAACAGGTAATGCGACGCTGGAACACCACACGGGGACCGGATGGACTACTACGCAATCAACGCGCTGCGGGAGAACCACGCAGGATGGTCCCTGCTCCGCGCCCAGAACGCCCCGCTGGCGGTCTCATTTTTTATGGCGGCGTTCACCGGGCCCAACCAGCGCAACCTCGCCCGCCAGCACCTCATTGATGTTCTGGACGACGTGCTCTTCGGCCTGCGTGATGCCGAAGGCGAGGACAAGTTCCCGCGCGCGGCCGCCGAATACCTCGATGACTGGGCTGCCCCGGAACGCGCGTGGTTGCGGAAGTACTACATTCCGGGCCAGGACGAACCGCACTTTGACCTGACGCCCGCCGCGGAGGATGTGGTCCGCTGGGTGGAGAACCTGCGTGGCCGGGACTTCGTGGCCACGCAGTCCCGGCTGACCAGCATCTTTGCCGTGCTGAAGCAGTTGGTGCAGCAGTCGGAGACGGATCCGCAGGTGCGCCTGGCCGAACTCCAGCGCCAACGGGACGACGTCGACGCCGAGATGCAGCGGATCCGGGACGGCCACGTCCGGGTGATGAGCGCCCCGGAAGCGCTGGATCACTTCCAGCAACTCACCACCCTGGCCAAGGACCTGCTCTCGGATTTCCGCGAAGTAGAGCAGAATTTCCGCAAGCTGGACCGCCAGGTCCGCGAGCAGATCGCCACCTGGGAAGGCACCCAGGGCGAGCTCCTCGCCGCGATTTTCGCTAACCAGCAGGACATCCGGGGCTCACTGCAGGGCCGGACCTTCCAGGGCTTCTGGGACTATCTGATGTCCCCGCGGCTGCGCGCCGAGCTACAGGACCTGCTCCAGCGCGCCACGCGGATCGAAGCATTGGCGGAAGCGCAGAACCTCGACGCCGTTGCCACCCTGCATCAGGACTGGCTGCCGGCCGTGGAACAGACCCAGGCAACCGTCCGCGAGCTGTCCAAACAAATGGGCCGGCTCCTCGACGACAAAGTCTTCCTGGAGAACAAACGCATCATGCAGCTCATCCGGCGGATCGAATCCGGCGCCCTCGCCACCCGGGAGGCGCCGCCGTCGGGCGTCTTCCTGGACGTCGCAGCACCGTCCGTGGACGTGGCGCTGCCCTTTGAACGGCCCCTGTACGAGCCCAGCCGCCGGGTCATGGTGGACGACGCCGTCCTGACCGCCGACGACGCGGACGTGGACGCCGGCGCCCTCTTCAGCCAGTTCCACGTGGACACGGAACGCCTCAAGTCCAACATCGAGGCCGTCCTGGCAGATGCGGACCAGGCCACGCTCGCGGAGGTCACCGCGGCGTATCCGCTCTCCCAGGGCCTGGCCGAGATCGTTGCGTACTACCAGCTGGCCACGGAATCCGGCTGGGCCAGCATCAACCCCGCGGAAGTCCAGCAAGTGTCCTGGCAGCAGCCGGACGGCACCATCAGGGAAGCCACCATCGATCAGATCATCTTCGGAAGGCCCGCGTGAATCCGGCAGCGAACTCTTCAACGAACCCCGGCACCGCTGAAGTCCAGACCCGTCCACCGGAGGAGCTGCCCGGCGTCGTCACCCGGCTTTTCAAAGGCGTGGTTTACGCCGAGACGGACGAGAAGATCTGGCAGTCGCTGCTGGGCCTGACCTCCCAGGTCCGCGACTACGTGTCCGTGCTGGGGCTGGACCTCATTTTGGACGAAGCCGAAGGCTATGCGTTCCTCAAATCGCGCGAAGACCCGGACGGCACGCTCCCCCGGCTGATCCCGCGACGCCAACTGACATTCAACGTGAGCCTGCTGCTGGCCCTGCTCCGCGGCCGGATGCTGGAGTTCGACACCAACAGCAGCGAACTCCGGCTCATCATGACCGAACAGGAAATCGCGGACATGATCTCGGTCTTCCTGCCCGAGTCCAGCAACGAGGCCCGGATCCTGGATCGGCTCAGCACCGATATTAAGAAGGCGGTTGAGCTCGGCTTCCTCCGGAAACTGAAGGGCCAGGCGGACACCTATGAAGTGGCCCGCATCCTCAAGGCCTACATTGACGCGCAGTGGCTTGAAGAGTTCGACGCGCGGCTGGCGGACTACCGCTCGTCGCTCACCGGCGAACCCAAGACCCGGGCAACAGAAGGGGACGGGGCGTGACCGCCGAAGTGGCCAATCATGATCTCCAGGGAAGCCTGTTCAGCCTGGACGAGACCGCGGACGACGCCGGGACTCCCCCGGGATTCCGGCTCCACCGGCTGGAACTGCTGAACTGGGGCACCTTCCACCAGGGCGTGCGCATCTTCCGCCTGGACGGCGCCAACAGCCTGCTCACCGGCGATATCGGCTCGGGCAAGTCGACGGTAGTGGACGCCATCACCACGCTGTTGCTGCCGGCCAACCGGATCGAATACAACAAGGCCGCGGGCGCGCAGAAGAAGGAACGCTCCCTCATGTCCTACGTCCGGGGCTTCCACAAGAGCACCCGCAGCACCGGCGGTGAATACTCCAAGCCGGTGGCACTGCGGGGCACCGGGGCCCTGACCGTGGTTCTGGGCGTCTTCCATAACGCGGTCCTGGGTAGGTCGGTCACTCTGGCCATCACGCTTTGGGCCACCCAGGAGGCCGGCCAGCCCAGCCGCTTCTACTCGCTCGCGGAGGCAGACCAGTCCATCGCGGCGGACTTCGCCAACTTCGGTCAGGACCCGGCGAAACTGAAGAAGAAACTCCGTGCCGCGGGCGCTGCCGTGCATGACTCCTTTGACCCCTATGCCGCGGCGTTCAAGCGGCAGTTCGGGATCAGCGGCAACCAGGCCATGGAACTGTTCCACCGGACCGTGTCGATGAAGCAGGTGGAGAACATCACCTCCTTCGTGCGCACCAACATGCTGGAGGAAGACGACGTTGCCACCCGGATCGGCAACCTGATCCATCACTTCGATGACCTCAAGCGGGCGCACGAGGCCGTGCTCCGTGCCAAGGACCAGATCGCCCTGCTGACGCCGATCACCGAGGGAGCCGCCCAGCATGCGAAGCTGAGCGGGGAGGACGATCTCGCCCGGAAGCAGCGGGACCAGCTCCATCCCTGGTTCACGGACCAAAAGCTGCGGCTGAGTCTGGAACACCAAGCTGAGCTTGACCGGACCGGCGCCCGGCTACACGAGGACAGCCGCAAGGCCGCCGCCGAGATCACCGCTCGGCGCCACGACCTCTCCGCCGTCCAGGAGGACATCCGCACCAACGGCGGCGGCCGGCTGGCCGCCATCGACGCCGACATCTCCCGGCTCGGCGCGGAATCGGCGGCACAGCGGCAGCGCTTCGAGGGCTACGCGACAGCTGCGGCCGACCTTGGCCTGCACGTCCCGCAGGACCGGGTCCTGTTCGACGCCAACCGGGCGCGGCTCAGCGAGGTGGAGGCGGAGCTAAGCGCCCGCTCAGATGAGCTTCAGGACCGCCGCACCGAACTGACCATGACGCGGACCGCACTGACGGGACAGGCCGACGATATTGCCGCCGAGCTCGCCAGCCTGCAGTCCCGCCCCAACCTCCTGCCCCGGCCCCAGCTGGAGCTCCGCCGCCGCCTGTGCGACGGGACCGGAATTCAGGAATCCGCGCTGCCGTATGCCGGCGAACTGCTCCGGGTCAGGGACGGCGAAGCCGCATGGGAAGGCGCCGCGGAACGCACCCTGCACGGCTTCGCCCTGTCCTTGCTGGTGCCGGCCGAGCATTACGCCGCCGTCAGCAGCTGGGTGGATTCCAATCATCTGCGCGGCCGGCTGGTCTACCTGAAGATCGGGGTTTCGTACGTCCCGAAGGCCGCGGAGCCCGGAACGCTGGCCGCAAAAATAGCGATCAAGCAGGGCACCCCTTTCCGTGACTTCCTGCAGGATGAGCTCAGCAGCCGGTTCGACTATTTCTGCTGCGAAAATCTGGCCGACTTCCGTCGCCACCCCAAAGCGCTGACGGCCAACGGCCAGCTCAAGGGCGGCCGCGGCCGGCACGAAAAGGATGACCGACGGGACCTCACGGACCGGCGCAACTACGTCCTCGGCTGGGACAACCACGACAAAATCACCGGCTTCCTCGCCGAACAGGACGGCATCAAGGGCCAGCTCAGCGTCATCGCTGCCGAGCTCGTCAAAGTCAACGGGTCCCTCGGCGCACTGGGGAGGCAAAACCAGCACCTCGGCACGATCCGTTCGGTGCAGGACTTCGCCGAGATCAGCTGGCAGCTGACCGCCCGCAAGATCGAGGACCTCAAGGCGGAGAAACGCGAACTGGAGTCCACCAGTGATGTTCTGCGTCAGCTGATGGCCAAAGAAGCCGAACTCACCGCCGAGCTGGGCAGTCTTGACGAGAAATCCGGGAAACTCCAACAGCGGCTGGGTGCCAATGAAAAGGACGCCCGGGACATCGCCGAGGCAATCACCGAATGCCACGGCATCCTGGCGCAGACCCCGCTGACGGACGACGACGGCGTGCTGGCCGCCGTCGCACGGCTCGCCGCCGCCACGCTCGGGGACAGGACACTGACCTACAAGAACACCGGCACCGTGGAAAGTTCGGTCCGCTCCGGGCTGACGGAGACCATCGATGCGCTGTCCAAAAGGATCGCCCGGGCCGCGGAATCCACCATCCGGCTGATGGCGGATTTCCGCAACAAATACCCCAACGAAACCACGGACATTGATGCGGCCCTCGAGGCCGCCGGTGACTTCGACCGGCTGCTCAAGCAGCTCGTCAGCAACGATCTGCCCCGCTACGAGGCGCATTTCAAGGAGTCGCTGAACCAGAACACCATCCACGAGGTGGTGGCGTTCAACGCATTCCTGGACAGCCGCCGGCAGGACATCGTGGGCCGGATCGGCGAAATCAACCTCTCGCTCGCCGGAATCGAATACAACCCCGGCCGGCACATTCAGCTGGAGCACCAGAACTCGACCGACCTTGACGTGCGCCAGTTCGGGATCGATTTGCGGGCCTGTTCGGAAGGAACCATCGGCGACGAGGACCAGTATTCGGAACAGAAGTACCTGCAGGTGGAGCGGCTGATCGAGCGCTTTCGAGGCAGGGACGGCTACACCACCCTTGATGAGCGGTGGACCTCCAAGGTCACTGATGTGCGGAACTGGTTCACGTTTTCCGCGTCGGAGAAATGGACCGAGACCGGCGAGGAGTTCGAGCACTTCACGGATTCCGGCGGCAAGTCCGGCGGCCAGAAAGAAAAGCTCGCGTACACCATCCTCGCGGCGGCGCTGGCGTTCCAGTTCGGGCTGGCCTCCGGGAAATCCGCCGGCCGGAATGCCGGCAGCGGCCGCAGTTTCCGGTTTGTGGTGATTGACGAGGCGTTCGGGCGCGGCTCGGACGAATCCGCCCGGTACGGACTGGAGTTGTTCCAGCGGATGAAACTGCAGCTGTTGATCGTCACCCCGCTGCAGAAAATCCACGTGATCGAGCCATTCGTCTCGCACGTGGGCTTCGTGGCGAACATCAACGGCGACGATTCCCAATTGCGGAACATGACCATCCAGGAATACCGCGACGAACGGGACCGGCGTGCCTGAACGGCCATCCGGCTGGACCACCCTGGCGGCACTGCGCTCCCAGTCCCGCACGGCCTGGGACCGGGGCGTGCTGCTGCGCGAGCTGCTGGAACCCACTGGTTCCTATCCCCGCCGTCGGACACTAAAACGCCCGACGGCGGCCGAGCTGCTTCGCGACTACGCCGCTGCACGCGCGTGGGCAGCCGAGCTGTCCTCGGCTGTGGGGCATTACAGCCTGGAGACGGTCGACGTCGGCCGAACCACGATCGGGGCCAACCGTCTCCCGTCCGCGGCGGTTTTCGCGAGCGCGGAGGACGAAATCGCCTTCGCCGGCAAGGCGCGGGACGCGGCTCTCTTCCGGAAACTGGCAGCCGGGCTGACCGGGATCGACCCCGCCCTGCACAGCTGGGCGCTTAAGCGTCCGCTGCAGCTGCTGGGCCTTGGTGATGCTGCGCTGACTGCAGCCCAGGTAGCTGTGTGGCTTCGGGATCACCCGGCGCCGGGGATCTACGTCCGGCAGTTGAGCCTGCCCGGGGTGCACACCAAGTTCATCGAGACCCACCGGCGGGTCATCGACGAGATGGCGGCCGTGGTGCGTGGCATCGAAGACGCACCCGAAACCCCACCGGACGCGGCGGCGGCCCGTACCCCGGCCACGCGGTTTGCGCAGCGACATGGTTTTCTGGATGTGCCGGAACTGGTCCGGTTCCGGCTCCTCGATCCCGGGATCGACGTGCTGGGCGGCGCTCGCGACATCACCGTCACGGCCGAGGCCTTCAGCGCCCTCAAGTTGCCAGGCCACACGGTGATCGTCACCGAGAACCAAATCAACTTCCTCGCACTGCCCGACCGTCCGGGTACCTTGGCCATTTATGGTGCCGGTTACGGATTCTCGTCCCTGCGCGATGCCCGGTGGCTTCACGACTGCCAAGTTCTCTACTGGGGAGACATCGACACGCACGGCTTCCGGATCCTGGACCAACTGCGTGCCGTGCACCCGCATGTGGCCAGCGTCCTGATGGACGAGGCAACGTTGCTGGCGCACCGCGACGTGTGGGGCGCGGAACCCACGACGACCCGGGCAGTGCTGACCCGGCTGACAGACGAGGAAGCCGCCGTCTACCGTGCCCTGACCGCCGACGACTACGGTCCTGCTGTCCGCCTCGAGCAGGAGCGAATCCGCTGGGCATGGGCGCTGGAGAGGCTTCTGTCTGCTGGCTGATTCTGCCGCCTGGTAAAAGCAACGCGGGGTCACTACTGGCCCATCCCACGCGCCAGGATGGGCCAGATCTGACCCCGCGTTGCAGTGCTACGATTGCTACGGAGGCCCTTATGACTACAATTCCGCACCGCGAACTCCGGAACCAAAGCAGCAAAATCCTGGAGCGCGTGAAGAATGGCGAGATCATCGACGTCACTAACAACGGCGAAATCGCCGCGACACTGATACCGCCGTCGTCCTCTCCGTTCGAACGCTTGCTGCTCGCGGGGAATGTTCGGCCCGCCGCCAAAGACGCCGTCGACTTCCAAGCTCTGCCCCGTGTGAGCGTCATCGCCGGAACGAGTGAGATACTGGCTGACCTGCGTGGCGACCGTTGATCATCTACGTCGACACGTCCGCCGCGCTCAAACTGGTGATCGCCGAGACTGAATCAACCGCCGTTGCCGAATACCTCACTCGAAGTGCAGCCGAGAGAGACCACCTGGTGGCCTCCATGCTCCTGTACACGGAACTCCACTGCGCTGCGCACCGGCGCGGGCTGCCAGCCGATCTGATCAACACCGTGCTGGGCGGAATCAACCTGGTGGACGTGGCCCGCTCGGACCTCATGTATGCGGCCGCACTGCCAGGCGGACTCCGGAGCGCCGATGCCATCCATCTGGCCACCGCCATCCGATTGCAGGCGGACGTTTTGGTGGCTTACGATAAAGAGCTTGTCACCGCAGCGGCTGAGGCGGGGATCACCGTATCGACACCCGGCCTGCAAGCTTAAGGCAACCCCACAGGTAGGCTATTTTCACCGCCCCGCAGTACATCGGCAGTGAAAGGCACCGCATGGAAACGCCCCTCAACGTATGGATCCTGACCATCGTCGGGATTGTGGGCCTGTTGGCCTTCGACTACTTCTTCCATGTGCGGAAGGCCCACTCCCCCTCACTGAAGGAATCGGCGATCTGGTCGGGCCTGTACGTGGGCATCGCGCTACTGTTCGGCGTCGGGGTCCTGATCTTCGGCGGCCCCACGATGGGCACCGAATACTTCGCCGGCTACATCACGGAGAAGGCCTTGTCCGTGGACAACCTGTTTGTCTTCCTGATCATCATGGCGAGTTTCCGGGTCCCGCGCGCGGACCAGCAGAAGGTACTTCTCTTCGGCATCGTGTTTTCGCTGATCGCCCGGACCGGCTTCATCTTCCTCGGCGCGGCCCTGATCAACACGTTCGCCTGGGTGTTCTACATTTTCGGCCTGATCCTGCTGTTCACGGCGGGGAACCTGCTCCGGCCCAACTCGCACGACGACGACACCGAGGGGATCGTCGTCCGGCTGGTCCGGCGCGTCCTCCCAACGTCGGAGCACTTTGACGGCGACAAACTGTTCACGGTCGAAAACGGCAAACGCGTCCTGACACCGATGCTGCTGGTGATGGTGGCGATCGGCGGCACGGACATCCTCTTCGCGCTGGACTCCATCCCGGCGATCTTCGGCCTGACCACCAACGTGTACATCGTGATCACCGCGACGGCGTTCTCGCTCATGGGGCTGCGGCAGCTGTTCTTCCTCATCGACGGACTGCTGGACCGCCTGATCTACCTCGCCTTCGGCCTCGCCGCGATCCTGGGGTTCATCGGCGTGAAACTAGTCCTGCACGCCCTGCACGAGAACACCCTGCCGTTCATCAACGACGGCGAAAAGGTCCCCGTCATCGAGGTCAGCACCGAAGTCTCGCTGACGGTGATCCTCGGCGTCCTGGCGGTGACAGTGCTGGCGTCGATCCTCAGCCCCAAGGGCAAGGCCAAGAACATGGTCTCCGGCGCCCGGCGGCATGCCATCGAATACCTTGACCTCACCTACGAGACAGGGATCGCGGAGCGCGACCTGATCTACGCCAACATGGTCCACGAGGAAGAAGAACTCAAGAAGCTGCCCGAGAAGTACAAGGCCCTCATCCGCGACGAAACAGAATTCCAAGGACTCCTTAAGCGGGCCCACGAAGAGCATGACCAAGCCATCCAGCGGGAACCCCAGAACTAGGCTAATCGGCCGCCGGTAGTTGTTGCGGCCCGCACGTAGGTGCGGTCCACCGCCACGCCAATGGTCAGCGTGGTAGCGGGCGAGCTTGGCACATTGCCGGTGAATTTCAGCGTCGCCTTGAGCCGGAGGGCCGCGCCGGGGTGTTCCGGGACGGTGGTGGAGACGACTGTTGTGCTTGATGACCCCGCCGAGGTTGTCCAGACGGTCGCAATGGTACCCGGTGAACCCTGGCAGGCGCCGGTCGTCTCATTCCACGACTACAGCGGCTCTGCCCAGTATCCGGAGTGCGGATTGGGTGGGACGGGCCCGCGCCCCCCGGCGCGGACCCGAGTCATTAGTGGTTGAGCTGTCCATGAGGACTATTCCGTTTCGATTGAGACCGACTAGCGGGAATAGCCCTAACAATGCAGCGCGCCGATCAAGCCATACCACTGCGGCAACTCAAGAATTCAACAAGTCTTCTTCAACTCTCCAAAGACGCCGTTGACACGAACGAGCCGGCGCTAAAAGACGATGACGTGCGCATACACTTCCAGCATGCGCGTCTTCGATACTTCATTCGACTACAAATCTGACAAGCCTGCTAAGACCAAACCCGACGCGGACAGGGACAGCCCGAGGCTCCGGCTGGACCATGAGCTGCTATGGACCAAAAACCTGCGCTCCGGCATTCTTTTTGCCCCGAACCCGCCGTCGGCTCGTCGAGACGGGTACCTCATCTTCACTGACGCCTCCGGAGGGAGGCATTGGTACGGCAGCGACGCCATCACCAGCTCCTACACCGCATGGTCCCGCCCGAAGCCTCTCGTCGACGCCATCGCCGCGCTGAACGAGGACCAGCGGTCCCGCTACCTTGACCCGCCGTACACCATCGGCAGTTCGATGATTTGGCCCGTCCGGTCAAAGGACGGGCCCACCATAAACCAGGCACGCGGGTTCGGACCCTCAGGCGGGCTGATCGGCGACCGGATGGACCTCACCCTTGAATGCATCCGACGTCACTACACAGGCGAACCAGAGAGCCCCCTCGCCAGTGTCCTTAACGCTTATGCGGACTTCTTTGCGCTCTTCGACGGTTTCGCCGAGTTCGTGGACTTTTTCCACCTGCAAGAACTCGTGACGCCCGACTACCACGCAGTGCGGTTCTTCCTGCCGTTGGACAACTTCGCGCGCTTTGGGGCACCAGCCACTACTGAAGAGTATGTGACCTACCGGGAGGCCGCACTGGAGTTCATCGCAGGACGGGGGCGTCGGATGGCTAAGTGGGTCATAGAGAACCACCCCGACATTGAGGTTCGCGAGTAGCGTCTCGGGCGACCCTCTTAGCAATACTTAGGGCTCCGCCACTTAGGGCTCAGACGTAAGCCCGAAGTGCCTCGACAGCTCATCGATCGTGAACTGGTTTCTGAGTTTGCAGGCGCTGTTCTGATTCGCGAACATGCCTTCCCGCCAGTGGGCTTTCTCGAGCGGCACGGTATGGCTCCAGTCCACGGGGACTACATATTCGGCGGTGTCCACGCCCTCGCCGGCGCTTGGATGCGCGTATTTGCCTTGGAGGTTGAGTGAACGGAACTTCCGCAATTCTCCGTTGACGCGGACTTCGGCGTCGTCGGCGGGCATCGCCTTGCCGGTGACAGTCCCCACGCCCACATATCCGTTCTTAGGAACGTGCACAAAGATACGGGCCCCGACGGGAAGGCTTTTCAAGGTTCTCGAATACCAGTCAGCCCCACCAGCCGAAACAAAGCCAAAAGCTGAAGCATCCGCCCATGACCGAGATTCACTGTCAGTACCGAACGCGACGTACCAGTCCTGCCCGTTCCAGGCAGCTCTCGTCGAGCCTTTCGTGCCCGCGCCCGCAGGTGCGGGAGTTGCTTCATCAATAAGCCAGGTGCGCGCCAGATACTCGTGGCCATCGTCTACAAAGTAGCGGAAAATCATGGCGTTGATTGGCACGCCGTGGGAACGGTTGAGGTATGACACGATTCGCTGCGTGCTTGGATCGAGATCGCTCGCCACAATCGTCATGATGTGATTCGAGTTCAGCTCATCAGGGACGGGGGCGCCATCAAAGCGGATGGCGAACTCCTCGTCGAAGTTCTTCCCCGGGTGCCCGCTTTCAAAAATATTACGGATCTCCTCGTTTCCGAGTCCCTCCACCCAGGAGGCGTAGTCGAGTGTCTGGGCAATGACTTCGCGAGGAGTCCGATCCCTCTTCAGCTCCAGAATGTGGACGGTACCTTCTAAATCCACGCCCAGAATATCGATGAACTTCCCGTAGCGGGTTGGCACTTGGCTTCCGATGAGAAGTAGTTTCGCCTCCAGGATTTCCGGGTCCTGGAGGATGAGACGTTCGAGTTTGGATTCCAGCGGCATGGCCGTCGTCGGAATTCGCCGTGGTTCGTCGTCAACCCGCCAAAGACCCAGCTCTACCGCCATCGCATACCCCAGTTCAGATGCGGCGGCCCAGCGCCGCCTCACCCCGTACGTTACCTTCAAAGAGCGGCCTGCCGAAGGGGCACGATGGAAGAAATGGCACGGCGCTTCAATTCGCGCTGCTATCCGAAACCGCCCCAATCCCGCGCACCTTGCCGCCCCACAGCCCCGGCGGTAGCCTGAAAAGCAGATGACGGGCCGCGCCCCACGGCTCGGACAGCGCCCGCCGGAACCGCTCACCCGAGAACGCCCAACCAGAACCGGCAACGCCGCCAGGGTCCGACCCGCCACCGGGGACGGGAGAGGCCGATGTCCACACTCACACAAGGCCGGGAAGCCTACGCCGAGCGGCGCTGGCCGGACGCCGTCGGACAATACACCGAAGCCGAACAAACGGACGGGCTCCCGGCCGCCGACCTGGAACAACTGGCCACCTCCGTCATCCTCACCGGCCGGGCCGCCGAGGGCGTCGAGATCCTGGCCCGAGCGCACCTGAAGTACCTTGCCGACGACGACTACGCAGCCGCCGCGCGGTGCGCCGTCTGGACCGGGATGAACCTCATCCTGCTGGGCGAACCGGCCCGCAGCGCCGGGTGGCTCGCGCGCGCCGGCCGGATCGTCGAGGACCTGCCCGAGCCCTGCCCCTTCGAGGGCCTGCTGTTCGTCCCTGCCGGGCTGGGCGCCCTCTACGGCGGCGACGGCGCGGCCGCGGCCAGAAGCCTTCGCCCGGGCCGCCGAACTCGGCCGCGAGCGCGGCGACGCGGACACCGCGGCGCTCGGCGTGCTGGGCCTCGGGCAGGCAAAGGTCATGCTCGGCCAGCTCGACGACGGCCTGGCCCTGCTCGACGAGGCCATGGTCGCCGTCACCGTCGGGGAAATCTCCCCGGTCCCCGCCGGGATCATCTACTGCGCGGTGATCGAAACCTGCCACCTGGCCTTCGACGTGCGCCGCGCCCACGAGTGGACCCGGGCGCTGGACCGGTGGTGCGACTCGCAACAGAACCTGGTGGCCTTCAGCGGCCAGTGCCAGATGCACCGGGCCGAGCTGTACCGGCTGCACGGCGCCTGGTCCGAGGCGATCGACGCCGCTACAGCAGCGCAGGAGCTCGCCTTCCGCGGCGACCGGATGGCGACCTACGGCGGCTTCTACGAACAGGGCGAAATCCACCGGCTCCGCGGCGACTTCGACGCCGCCGAGGCCTCCTACCTGCACGCCCAGGAGACCGGGTTCCCACCGCAACCCGGATTCGCGCTCCTCCGCCTGGCCCAGGGCCGGCCGGAGCAGGCCCAAACCATGCTCCGGCAGGCCATGGACGGCGTCGACCCCGGCTACCGGCGCAGGATGCTCGCGGCCCGGGTGGAGATCGAACTCGCCGCCGGTGATCCAGCGGCGGCCCGGAGCGCCATGGAGGAGCTTGCCGCACTTTGCGCCACGATCGACATGCCCATGCTGCACGCCCTCGCCGAACAATCCCAGGCCACCGTGCTTGCCCACGACGGCGACCCCGCGGCTGCCCTCGTCCTCCTCCGCCGCGCGTGGTCCCGCTGGCTGAGCCTCGACGCCCCGTTCGAAGCGGCCCGCTGCCGCGCCCTCCTGGCGATCCTGTGCGCCGCCGTCGGCGATGAAGACTCCGCCCGGCTGGAGCGCGAGGCGGCCCGGGCCACCTTCGCCGAACTGGGCGCCGTGCCGGCACTGTCGGCCCTGGAGCAGTCGGGACCCATTGCGCTGAACACGAGGACAGACTCACGGCCGCCCACCACGAACGACGCCGGCCGCACCGGTGCCGCCGTCGACGTCGGGCACCACGACCTCGGGTCTCCCGACGCCGGGCCGCTCACCGCCCGCGAAACCGAAGTCGTCCGGCTTGTCTCCGCCGGGCTGACCAACCGGGACATCGCCGCGGAACTCTTCATCAGCGAAAAGACCGTGGCCCGGCACTTGAGCAATATCTTCACCAAGCTGGGCCTGACCTCCCGGGCCGCCGCCACCGCCTACGCCTATCAGCACGGCATCGTCTAGCCGCCGCCTGCATAAAACCACCCATACCCACCCGCCGGACGTAAGGAATCCGCCGCGGAAATGGGTGATTTGCCCGATTCGCCGTGACGCGCCGAAAAATAGCGTTAATGGCATGAACGTTTCAGTGCTTGCAGGAATGGTTTCCACCGTGCTCTTTGCGGCGAGCTACCTGCCCATGCTGGTCAAGGCCCTCCGTACGAGGGATCTCGACTCCTACAGCCTCGGCTACCTCGCGCTGAGCAACGTCGCCAACGCCGTGCACTCCGTTTACGTCTTCAGCCTTCCGCTGGGGCCGATCTGGGCGCTGCACTGCTTCTACGTCGGCGCCTCCGCGTTGCTGCTCATCTGGTTCCTGCGCTTCCGGTCAGTCCCTGACCGTCCCGCAGTCAGGGCACAGCGTTCATAACCACCAACCGCACCCGCGTTATCAAGGAGGAACCATTATGGACACCACCCCAGCCACTGACACCGACGGCACTACCGCCGTCGACACCGTCATCATCGGAGCCGGTCAAGCCGGACTAGCCCTTGGCTACTTCCTGACCCAGCAGCAGCGGAACTTTGTCATTCTCGACGCCGCAACACGGGTCGGCGACGCGTGGCGGCAACGGTGGGACTCGCTGCGGCTGTTCACCCCGGCCAAATACGACGGCCTGCCCGGCCGGCCCTTCCCCGGCGACCCGCTCAATTTCCCTACCAAGGACGAAATGGCGGACTATCTGGAGGACTACGCCTCCCGGTTCCACCTGCCGGTCCGGCCCAACACGGCCGTCACCCGAATGACCCACGACGGCGACCGGTTCCACGTCACCGCCGGAACCCGGCGCTGGACGGCGGGGAACGTTGTCCTCGCCACCGGCGGCTGCCAGCTGCCGAAGACGCCGGGCTTCGCCGCGAACCTGCCGGCCGACGTCGTGCAGCTCCACTCCCGTCACTACCGGAACGCCAGCCAGCTCCAGCCCGGCCCGGTCCTGGTGGTGGGGGTGGGCAACTCCGGGGCGGAAATCGCCCTGGAAACCAGCCGCACGCACGAAACGTGGCTCGCCGGGAAGCCGAGCGCCGAGATTCCGGTCCGGCACGGCCGGAACGCGGCCCGGTTCTTCCTCCCTTTGATCCGTTTTGCCGGAATGCACGTGCTGACCACTAACACGCCGGTCGGCCGCAAGGTCCTGCCCATCATGGCGGCCATGGCTACGCCGCTGATCCGCACCAAGACCGCGGACCTCGTCGCCGCCGGCGTGCACCGGGTGCCCCGGGTCACCGGCGTTGAGGGCAAAGAAGCCATGCTCGACGGCGGCCAGAGCCTTCCGGTGGCCAACGTCATCTGGTGTACGGGTTACGTCGAGGACTACCCGTGGCTGGACATCCCCGCGCTGCCCGCGGACTGGCGAAAACAGCAGCACCGCGGGATCGTCGACGCCCTGCCGGGCCTGTACCTGCTGGGGAAGGACTTCATCTTCGCCGCCACCTCGGACACGCTCCCCGGCGTGAGCCGCGACGCCAAGTACCTGGCCAAGCAGCTCGCCGCCACGCGGGCACCGCAGGAAACGGCGGCCCAATCCCGGCAGGCAGCGTAAACCGCTGTCCGACACCCCGCTCCCGGGTCAGGCGTTGTGGACGGCCGCCTTGGACCCGGCACGAAGATCCAGAATCTGGCGGGTATGCACCGGAACATGGTCCGCGGCAAGGCCCTCGATGAGCTGGCCCAGTGTGAGCGGCTGGTCGATCACGAGGGCATCGTTGGACACCAGGAGCGCGGGGATCAGGACCGCGGTGGCCTCGTCGTTGAGGTGATCGGCGATGTCGCAGAGAATGGCGGCCTGGTGCCGGACGTGCTCCGTCAGCTCCGCCCGGCCCCGGTGCTCTCCGATGATGCGCTGCAGGTTCCAGGGATCGAGGCAGATCCGGTTATCGAAGCTGGGGCGGTCGCCCGCGACAACACTGAGCGCCACCGCCGCGATCGCCGCGTCAACGCTCAGGACGTGGGCCAGAACCTGATCCGCGTTCCAGCCTCCATCCGCTGCAGCGCCGAGGCCGGGGGTGGCCGCCGCATCCAGCAGGCCTTCGTAGGCTGCACGAAGTGTTGTTGTATCCATGCCGTGATTCCCTTTCAGTCGGGTAGTGCCGTCACGTTCGTCCCGTGTCATGGGAGCTGCGGACCTACGCCGTTCATCTCGCCGCCACCATAGCTCCTCCCGGCGGCCATGTGAACGGCCTACCGTGAACGGGTTGCCGGCGCCCTCCCGGCAACCCGCTACCCAGGAGGAACCCACGTATGCGCACCATCTTGACGGCCACCACCGCCCTCGTTCTCACCGCCGCAGCAGCCGGCGGCGCCGTCGGACTCCCCTCAGCGTCGGCTTCGGCGCCGACGACGTCGGAAACCAGCACGCACGCCAAAGCGGCGCCGCTGGACCTGCAGTCCCACCGCGGCGGCCGCGGGGAATGGACCGAAGAGTCCCTCGCCGCGTTCGGCAACTCCCTCCACCTTGGCGTCACCACGCTGGAACTGGACACGCACCTCAGCGAAGACGGCAAAATCGTCGTCTGGCATGACGACCTGATCCAGCCCGAGAAGTGCAGAGACACCGCGCCGGTGACCATCGGCGACGTCGACTTCCCTTACGTGGGCGACCGCGTCGCAGACCTGACCCTTGCCCAGCTCAAGACCCTCGACTGCGGCTTCATGCAACTGCCGGGCTACCCCGAACAGCAGGTCATCGCGGGCAACCGGATCGCCGAACTCAAGGACGTCTATCAGCTGGCCCGCGACTACAAGGCGAAAAAGGTCCGCTTCAACGTCGAAACCAAGGTCGAGGAAGGCAAGTCCGGCGGCGAGGGCATGGTTGCCCTGACCCGCGCCGTAGTGGCCGAAATCCAGTCCTCCGGCATGCAGGACCGCACCACGCTCCAGTCTTTCGATTGGTCCTCGCTGAACCTGGCCAAGGAGCTCGACCCGTCGCTGGTCCTGGTGGCGCTCTCCAGCGGTGACGCCTGGGCCCAGGTAGGCCAGCCCGGCAAGAGCCCGGACCTCGGCGGGATCGACATCGACGACTACAACGGCTCACTGGCCCAAGCCGCCGCGGCCCAGGGCTACGACGTCATCTCCCCCGCTTTCAAGTCCGTCACACCTGAAATGGTCAACGAGGCGCACAGGCTCAACTTGGCCGTCATCCCGTGGACCGTGAACGCGCGAACCGACATGGAAAACATGATCGGCCTGGGTGTGGACGGCATCATCACCGACTACCCCACCCGGCTGCGCACCCTGATGGAAGAGCGCGGCATGAAGCTGCCGAAGGCGTACGAGACCAAGGGCTAGCAAATCCGGCTTTAATCAACTGCTCTGGCGCACGTCTGCCGTAAACGTGGAGAGGCTCTTCCCGCCGGGAAGGGCCTCTGCATTTCAAGGTGATCATTCACTTATTGCGTGGCGCTCTAAACCGATACGGCTCCCAACTGCTGCATCAGCCGCAGGCTGTCGGTGGTGCCCCAGTGCTCGGCGACCTTTCCGTTCTCCACACGGATGATGTCGGTGGTGTCGAATTCGACGCTCTTGCCCGTTGCCGGAATACCGGCCATTTCGCCACGATGGGTGCCTGTGAGAATGACGTGGCACGCCTCCATGTTTTCGGCGGAAACTGCCGGTTCGATGGCTTTGACGTGGATGTCCGGGAACGCGGCGCGCATCATCTCCACGAAGTACCGGGCCCCTTCCTTGCCGGGCGGCTGCCCTGGGAGAGCCTCCTCGTGGTCAACGTAGTTATCTGCCGTCAGTTCATCTACAAGCGACAGGTTTCCACCTTCCAATACCTCCTTGTAGAACCGTGGGATCAGCCCAATCTCGTCTTTCATGTCCGACTCCTCCAATAGTGAGACCGTCGTTAATTTCCCCCAGGTTTGCCGCGGCATGGCATCCCTCAAGAGGTCCGTGGAAGAGGGCGTTACAGGGACAGGGCGCCGCCAGGAAGGGATCCGGCACGCGCGGGAGCCAGTCAGCGGGAAGTAACCCACAAAGACGTCACGGCTCTCCTTGCTGGCGCCATCACGTGGCGAAAAGGGCGCGCCCGGCAACCATAAATCGATAGAAAGCGGGCATCATGGCTCGTTAAGTCAGACGTTAGGCCGCCTTCCAAGGCGTGTCAATATGCGGAATTTGCCACCGTTCCAAGCCCCGAAGAATGGCTTTCACCCCGCTGCGTGGTGGTCCGTGCTACGCATCCGGACAGCCACAATGACGCCGGATACGCCGGTCAGCGCGGCGACGACGCCGACCGCGGCCGGGATGCCGTCCGCGTCGGCGATGATCCCGGAGACCAGCGCGCCGACGGCGAACCCGCCGTCGCGCCACAACCGGTAGATCCCGACGGACCTGGCCCGCCACTCCGGGTGGGCGACGTCGCCGATGGCTGCCAGCAAGGTCGGGTAGACCATGGCGGTGCCCGCCCCGAGCAGCACTGCGGCGGCGAGCCAGGTGCCGAAGTCCTGCCCGACGGCGGTCAGCGCCAGCGCGGCGGCCTGGACCAGCATGCCGCCCACGATCAATGGCTTGCGGCCGATCCGATCGGAGAGCGCGCCGGTCACGAGCTGGCCGGCGCCCCAGACGGCCGGGTAGACGGCCGCGAGGATCCCGATCTTGTCGATGGTCAGCCCGGCGGCGGCGAACAGGACCGGGAAGAGGCCCCAGGCGAGGCCGTCATTGAGGTTGTTCACCAGGCCAGCCTGGCTGACCGAGGACAGCGACTTGTCCCGGAAGCTGGTCAGGGTGAAGACGTCCCGGGTGCTGAGCCCGGCGTGCGTTCCGGCATGGACGGAAACGTGGTTGGCGGCCTCGGCTTTGGCGTGGTGGTGGGTTTCCCGCACGGCCAGGACGGAGAGCCCGAGCCCGACGGCGATGAACGCGGCGCCGAGCAGGAACGGCCCCGGCCGCAACCCGTAGGTGGCGGCGATGTAGCCGGTGGCGAGGGCGGTGCCGGCGACGCCAAGGTAGCCGGCGGCTTCGTTCAGGCCCATGGCCATTCCGCGGCGGGAAGGCCCGACGAGGTCCATTTTCATCATCACGGTGGTGGACCAGGTCAGGCCCTGGCTGATGCCCAGGACGACGTTGGCGGCAACGATCCAGCCCCAGGAGGGCCCGAAGATCAGCAGCAGCGGGACCGGCAGGGCGATGAGCCAGCCCGCGACGAGGACCGGCTTGCGGCCGTACCGGTCCGAGAGGGTGCCGGCGAAGTAGTTGGTGCCGGCCTTGGCAAGGCCGAACGCGAGGATATAGGTCAGGGCGGACGTATATAGGTCAAGCTCGAAAACCTGCGCGGCCAGCAGCGGCAGGACGGTGCGCTCCTGCCCGAGGGTTCCGCCGACAAGGGCGTTGACGGCAACCAGCAGCATGAACTGGGCCAGGTTCTGCCGCAGCCCCAGCGTGATGCCGGCCCGCGTGTTGCGGTGCTGGGGTGAGGAGGTGTTGCCGGGCGTCATGGATGCACTCCAGTGGTTGGTGACACAGCGACGGCGGCCCGGTGGTCCGGGCCGCCGTCGCGGTGTCAGTCAGGTATGGCGGGTGGTTAGTTGGCGGTGGCCGGTGCGAGGGTGTCCTGGTGGGCGGTCCAGGCGGCGTAGCTGCCGTCGAGTTCGACGATGTCGTAGCCGGCGCGGCGCAGGGCGCTGGCCGCGACGGAGTTCCGGACGCCGCTCTGGCAGTAGGTCACGATGGTGCCTTCGGCCGGGAGCTGGTCGAGGTTCCACATGACGCGGCCGCCGGAGAGCTGGTGGGAGCCGGGGATGTGCCCGGCGCCGTGTTCGGTGCGGTTCCGGACGTCCAGGACCATGGCGGCGTCGAAGCCGGCGAGGTCCTCGGGCCGGAGCAGGGCCGGGGTGAACGTCGGCAACCCCTCGAGGCCGGTGACGTACCCGGCGACGTCATCGATGCCGACCCGGACCAGGTGGTCCCACATCTGGTGCGCGGTGTCCTGGTCCGGGGCCAGGAGCACGAGCGGGTTCGTATCGGTGTCGGGGTTGATGACCCAGGCGCCGAAGCTGGCCGTGGATTTGCCGGCCGGGATGTTCACCGAACCGGTCACGGTGCCGGTGTGGACCTCATTGTTGGGGCGGGTGTCCACGAACGTCACCGTGTCCGCTTCGAGGTCGGCGGCGACGTCGGCGGGGGTGAGTTCGGTCAGCGGGGCGCGGTCGCCCATCACGGCCGGGCCTTGACGGTTTTCGCGTTTCATCCGGGCGAAGTAGGCGTGCGCGTCGGGCTGGCCGTCCAGGAGTTCGGTGATGAAGCCGGCTTCGTCGTTCGCGGCGAGGTACGGGCCCCACCAGGCGTAGAGGCGTTCGTAGCCGACGGTGCTGGAGGGGATCGCGCCGAGGGCCTTGCCGCAGGCGCTGCCGGCGCCGTGGCCGGGGTAGACCTGGACGTGGTCCGGCAGGGTCAGGAACTTCTCCTGCAGGCTCGCAAAGAGCTGCTTGGCGCCCTCGAAGCGGGTGTCGATGCCGCCGGCGGCTTCGTCGAGCAGGTCCGGGCGGCCCAGGTCCCCGGAGAAGACGAAGTCGCCCGAGAGCAGGTAGCCGGGGGTGTCCGCGAACGCACCGTCGGTGATCAGGAAGGAGAGGTGTTCGGGGGTGTGCCCGGGGGTGTGCAGGGCCTTGATGGTGATGTTGCCGATGCGCACCGTGCCGCCGTCGTGCAGGCGTTCGGCCTCGAACCCGTACTGCCAGTCCAGTCCGCCCTCCCCGGAGACATAGGCGGTCGCGCCGGTCGCGGCGGCCAGCTCCCGGGTCCCGGAAAGGAAGTCGGCGTGGATGTGGGTCTCGGTCACGGCCACGATCTTCATCCCGTTCGCGGCGGCCAGCTCGCGGTAGACGCTGATGTCGCGGCGGGCGTCGACCACGACGGCCTCACCCTTGCGCTGGCAGCCGATCAGGTAGCTGGCCTGGGCGAGGTCTTCATCGTAAATGCGTTCCAGAAGCATACAAGTCTCCTTCAAAAAGCGGATCGGGGCGGGGACTCAATCCCCGTGAACTACTACCGACAATAATACCCCCGGGGGTATATTGCAAGCGGTCCGGTGGGTCGGGTTGTGGCCCGCCGCGGTCAGGCCTGTTGCTGCGAGGCCTGCTCCCGGAGCTTTGCCATATCCAGGTTCTTCACGCCCTGGATGACTTCCTCCAGGCCCGCTGCGTTGAGGGCGCCGGGCTGGGAAAAGACCAGGGTTTTATCGCGGAAGGCCATCAGAGTGGGGATGGAGGTGATGCCGGCCGCGGCCGCCAGGCCCTGTTCGGCTTCGGTGTCCACCTTGGCGAAGGTGACGTCCGGGTGCTGCTGTGAGGCCGCCTCATAGGTGGGGGCGAACATGCGGCAGGGTCCGCACCAGCCTGCCCAGAAGTCAACGAAGACGATGTCGTTGTTTTCCAGGGTGTCGGCAAGGGTCTTCTCGGTGATGTCGATGGTTGTCATAACCAGGGTCCTTCCGGGTTTGGGGAGTCAGGCGGATGGGGTGCCGCGCCCGGGCGGGGCGGCCGAATGATGCCTAGGTGGTGGGCAGGCCAGCCGCGGTCCAGGCGGTCATGCCGCCGGCCATGGTGTCGGCGGTGTAGCCGGCTCCGTTGAGGGCGTCGGCGACGCGGGCGCTGCGATTACCGCTGCGGCAGACCGCGATCACGGGAACAGCGGGGTCCAGCTCGGTCAGCCGGGCCTGCAGATCACCCATCGGGATGTGGAGGGCGCCGGGGATCATGCCTTCGGCAACCTCAAAGTTTTCGCGGACGTCGAGGATCCGATCAGTGCCGCGGCGGCGGTTGGCTTCTTCAATGGTGATTTCAGACATGGGAATCGTCCTTTCAGAGGGGGTACGGGCGGTTTGTGCTAGCTCGCGGCGCGAGCGGGGAACTGGAGAATGGCGGATTCGCGGGTGGGTTCCTGGGCGGCTTTGTTCCAGGGCATCGCGGAGATGGCCTGGCCCATGGCGCAGGTGTTGGTCGCGGCCGAGAATGTCAGGCCGGCGCCGATCGCGCCGGCGAGCAGGGTGATCTTGGGCGAGACGAACTTCCCGCCGGCCAGGCCCAGGACCACGAGGGAGCCGGCGGCCAGGCGGACCTGGCGTTCGAGGTCCCAGCGGGTCTTGCCGCGGACCACGTCGCCGCCGGCGGCGGCGAAGCCCGGTACCCCGCCGGTGAGGACGTAGGCGGTGTCGATGCCGGCGGCGCCGAGGCGCTGGCGGGCCTGTTCGGCCCGGGCCCCGGACTGGCAGACCAGGACCACGCGGCTGCCGAGCCGGGCGGCGAGTTCGTCGGTGTGCTCCGAGAGCAGCGGCAGCGGGACGTTGTAGGAGCCGCGGATGTGCATGTTCTCGAATTCCGCGGCGGAGCGGACGTCGATCACCACGAGGTCCCGGTGCTCCTGGAACCAGCCGCGCAGGGCTTCCGGGTCCAGGGCGGTGATGGACGGCGCGGGGGCGGTGGCGGTGGAGGGCGTCATGGGGTCCTTTCGGGACAGAACAAACAAGAGCTGAATACCCCACCGAGTATTACAGATACCCCCCGGGGTAGTCAAAATACCCGTGGGGGTATAGTCTTGAGTGGAGACACCGAGTGAAAACCGCCTACCAGGGAGCCAGCCATGGAACTTGATCCAACCGACCTTGCCCCGGTCATCAACCGCCTCAAAAGGGCCCAGGGCCAGCTCGCCGCCGTGACCCGGATGCTCGAGGAAGGCCGGGACTGCAAGGACACCGTCACTCAGCTCGCCGCGGTCTCCAAAGCCCTGGACCGGGCCGGCTTCGCCATCATCGCCAGCGGCCTCGAACAATGCATCAGCAACAAGGACACGGACATGAGCACCAAAGACCTGGAAAAACTCTTCCTCACCCTCGCCTAAGACGGGCCAGGCTTCCGCAACGCTCTTCCGGCACGGCGATGGCCCGCGCGGACTCCGGGCCAGGCCCGTGCTTTCGCCGCGTACATGTCCTGGTCCGCCCGGCGCAGGAGGTCCCGTGCGAGTTCAGCCTTCGTGCCGGCGCTACCCGCGCTCTGCTCGGCGCGCTCCCCCGCGCCGAGCTCCGGCGTCAGTGCACGCCGCACGGCAAGCCGCACCGGCACCGGCAGGCCGTCGACGGTCGCCGGCTCGAGCAAACGGTCCTGCACTTTTGCGGCGACCAGTTCGAGATCCGGGAACGTGTCGGGGCCATCGACCAAAACAGTAAATTCGTCGCCGCTTTAGCGGGCAACCGTATCGACAGCGCTTCCAGCCTCCGTTAGACGGGCCTCAACCTGGCGGAGCACCTGGTCGCCGGCGTCGTGGCCCAACGTGTGGTTGATGTCCTTGACCCGGGACCGGGAATTCTCCGGATGGATGCTTCGCGTTTCGGCGCGTTCATTACTGCGGCGGATCAAGTCGGCCAGATATACCTTGGGCAGGATCTTCGCGACCGCCAACGCCACATACATAACGGTATTAATGGCAACGAACGTCGCCAGGATGGAGAAAAGTTCGGTTCCGAGAATCGCTTCAGGCAGCAGGATGCCGGCCGGGACCGCAATGCTGGGCACAATCATGACAACTCCGATGCGGCTGATACCAGTTCTGCGGAGGGCAATGCGGACGGGCCCGCCGCGTGATCGAGATGCTTCCAATCGGCCTGGCGGCCCCGGGCGAGATCGATGATCCCCTGGACGTAGACGAAGTTCAGGTACATGTCGAAGATCAGTTCCGGAAAGACCAGCACAGCCAGCAGCCGCGCCTTCCAGCCTCCCTTCCACACGGTGACCACGCGTTCAACGGTGAAGATCACGCCGAGGCCCAGCCAGAACGGGAACCAGACCCACTCATCCAGGGCCAGCACCATGACAATGATGAGCAGCAGATAGGAGCCGAGGGCGATCACTCCGTAGCCGATGCCGAGCTGCTGGGCCCAATAGCGCATGGTGTGCGGTGTGACCCCGTACGCTCCGATGTTCTCCAACGCCCCGCGCTGCCACCGGAGACGCTGGGCCCACAGCATGCGCCAGGTGGGCATGAGCTCGGTGACGACGGAGCATTCCTGCGGGGAGATCATGAGCGCGCCGAGCGACTTGAGCGCGATCGTCAGCTCGTTGTCTTCGGTCAAGGACGCCGTGTCATAGACGTCGCCCGGATTTCCCGGAATCGCCTCGCCCCGGCTTTCGGCCACCGCCCGGAGAGCGGCCGGGCGGAACACCGAAGCCGTCCCGGTCAGGACGAAAACCCGGCCCCGCCGGCGCCGCATCTCCCGGGCATAGCGGATGTATTCGTTGCGCTGGAACTGGCCCAGGATGCCGTGCCCGTCCTCGCCATAGAACAGCCCGCCAACCGCCATCAGCGCCCGGTCCGCGGTGAGCCGCATGACGGCGGATTCGAGGAACCCGTCGTCGAGTTGGGTATCCGCGTCCATGATCATCACGACGTCGTTGTCGCCCTGCCCGGGCAGGAGCCGGCGCAGGACCTGGTTCAGGGCCCCGCCCTTTTTGTGCGAGTTGTCCACCGTTTCAAACACCTCGACGCCGGCAGCACGGGACACGTCGACCGTCGCGTCGGTGCAGTTGTCCGCCACGACGATGACCCGCTCCGGCGGGTGCGACTGCGTCTTCAGGGACGCCAGGGTGAGCGGCAGCGAGGCGTCTTCGTTGTGCGCCGGGATGAGCACCGTAACCGTGACGGGACCGGCGTAGATTCCCTTCGTTTCCCGCATGATCGCCTTCGGCGCCAGCGGCGTTGCGCGCCGGGATCGCGATCGGCGCGACTGCGACCGGCGGGTGCGGTTTGCGATGCGTTGTTCCGCCAAGGCCACCCCGAGCGCCAGGGCAATCGCAACGCAGACCGCCGCGACAATTTCACGTGTGGACGGGGCATCGTTTGCGTAGAGGACGTTCCAGACTCCGAATAGCTCCCCCTCTAGCGGTTTGGAGCCGATCGGCGGCCCGGCAACCGCCACTGCCGCCCACAGCAGCGCCGCCGCTCCAAGGGTCGCCGCAGCGATCAGCACTCCGACGAAACGCGGATAGGTCCTGCCGCCGGGTGCTCGGCGGGCACCTTCCCTACGGTGCCGTCGATGCGATCGATGGCGTCAGCGCGATCGGTGCCGACCGACACGGGGCGTTCAATCATTCATTGCTCCAAAATTTCAGCCAATTCAGCTGTACCGCGACCAATAGCCAGCGGGCCCCACGTCCGCAGCTTCCCTTACGTCTTTCGGCAGTTTCCGGGCGACGGATGGGCAACGCCGGAGATCGTTGCAGGTCCGTGACCGGGCGGTGTCCGGATCCCTGCTATTCCGGCCGTTCCCGCAGTGCCTGCTATTCCGGCCGCTCCCGCCAAGCCAGCGACACAGCGAAGACCACCGCGCCTAGGCCCAGCATGGCCACCACCATCAGGCCCCAGTTGGCCTGGTTTACGCCGCTGCCGTAGAAAATGCCGATCAGGACCGTTGCGGTGATCGCGCCCAGGTACCGGCAGGTCTGGAAGATCCCCGCCGCCACACCACGCTCCTCCGGCCGGGTGGACACATACAGGCCCTGGCTGGAGGCGATGCTGATCACCCCGTAGGGAAGTCCCAGCAGGGCTGTCAGAGCCAGCACGAGGGCAGGAGCGAAGGATGCCGTCAGCAGCCACATCATCCCCGACGCCCCTACCAGCAGGACGACGCCGGTAACCAGCACCCGTTTCACGCCGAAGCGGTCAATCGCCCGCACCGCCGCCGGCGTGATGACCACCGACATCGCAGCCAGCGGCAACATCAACAATCCGACGACGCCCGGATCGTACCCGCCGGCCTCCTGGAGCAGCTGCGGCAGGCCGAAGAACGCGAAGTAGTAGACGCCGTTGAAGAGGGCGAAACCGAGGTAGACCAGCAGCAGCGGCCGGTTGCGGCCCAGCAGCCTCAGGTCCAGGAACGGCGGGGTGAACCGCAGCTCCCGGCGGACGAACAGGACCGCCAGCAGCAGCCCGGCCGCCAGTAGCCACCAGCGGACGGCGGGCAGGACATCCAGCAGTGCCATCATGACCAGAACCAGCGCGCCGACGAACGCCAGGATCCCCGGGATGTCCGAGTCGCGCAGCAACTCCGTGGCCCGGCCGCGTTCACGGTCCCCGTCCGCGGGGGCGTACCGCAGGACCAGGACCATGGCCGCCAGCGTCAGCGGGACATTGATCAGGAACAGGGCCTCCCACCCGATCAGGCTGACGAGCACTCCGCCGATCACCGGGCCGGCGGCAGCCGCGGATGCGTTGGCCATCTGGATCCGGCCCAGCGGGCGCGTGGACGGCACATTGCCTTGCCGGGCCAGCGCCGCCACCATCACGACGGCGCTCGGATACGCCGTCGCGGTTCCCAGCGCCATAAAAGCCCGCGCCACGCACAACACCGCGAAGTTCGGCGAAAAGGGCGCCAGCGCGCACGTCACGGCAACCAGCACCATGCCGAATACAAAGAGCCGGCGCGGCCCGAAGCGGTCCGCGAGCCGGCCCATCAGAGGCTGGCCTGCCGCCGAGGTGAGGTAAAAGGCGGTGATCACCCAGGTGACAGTCGCGACGTCGAGCCCGAAGTCGGCCCGCAGTACCACCAGGGCGACCGCGATCATCGAGGAGTTCAGCGGGTTAAGCGCCGTGCCCAGGCTGAGGCCGGCGACGGCGAGTCCGCCGCGGCCGGCGTCGCGATGTCCAGAAGTGTTGCTCACGGCAACAGTCTCCCGCACCGGGGCGCCCGGATCCGGGCTTTCGGGCGCGTGCCGCCGGAAAGCGGCTCAGCGGGCGGTCTTCGCTACCGTCATCAGGATTGCGGAGTCCTCTTCCGCTTCGAGGCTGTGCAACCCGTCAGGGACGATCAGAAGATCCCCGGACTTGCCCTGCCACGAGTCGTTGCCGGCGTGCAGGCGGACGCAGCCCCGGAGCACGTAGACCGTGGCTTCGCCCGGATTCTGGTGCTCGCTCAACCGAGTACCCGCTTTGAACGCCATGACTGTCTGGCGCAGGACTTTCTCATGTCCGCCGAAGACCGTATCCGCCGCCCGGCCGCTGCCGGCCGCGAGCGCCGCCTCGATTTGCTGCCTGGCCAGTGCCTCGATTGATATTTTTTGCATGAGGACACGGTAGCCGCAGGCGGGCTCCGGTTCTACAGGTGGTTCCTTAGCCGGCTCACCGGATCACGCGGAAGTTGCTGAACGCGCCCGTGGCCCGGGATATCGACTCGTTCACGGAATCGACCCGGCCCGGCGCCGACGGCGAACGGAGCCACTGCCGCAGCTCCAGCACGAGTGTCTGCGGCCCCTCCGCCACAATAGTGACTGAGCCGTCGCTGTTGTTTCCCACAGTGCCGGTCAGACCCAGCTCGTCGGCCTTGCGGACCGTGGAGTACCGGAAGCCAACGGCCTGCACCATGCCGTCTACCCGGGCTGTCAGGCGGACTCGCTCACCGGAATCGCTGTGCGGAATCTCAGTCATGGTTCCAATCTAGCGCCGCGGAGGACCAGAGTGCGCCCACAGCAGCCGGAACCCGGGACTTTAGCCCCTAACCGAACCGGTCTCGCCGCTGGCAGGCTGGAGGCATTGCATGGGTCCGGCAAAGGGCTCATCGCCATCCATGTGCCAGTCAGGCAGTCAGGCAGGCACAACCCACAGACTTGCCGCGGACGGCGGACCTAAACAACGGTGTTTAGTTCCACCGCCCACGGCATACTTATCGAGGGGAGAAGACCATGGCAGGTCAATTCGAGCTCTTTACCGACGCGGAATCGCACATCCGGTTCCGTCTCGTGGACAAGGACGGGTCCGTGCTGGCCGTCTCCACACCCTTTGAGGACAAGCGCGCCGCGGCAGACGCGATCCGGGCCGTGCGGGAATGCGCCGGAACGGGCCTCATCCAGGAAGTCCGGTCATCCCCTTGGGCGGCCAGAAGCCGTGCCGCCGGTTTGCCGTCCCCGTCGCACCGGCGGCACCGGCACGCCCCGGCGGTTTAGTCCGCCGCCTTCGCCCAGTTTTCGCGGCTTCCGGCAACGCTTCCGGCAGCAGGGCACACCGGTCACCCCTCAGCGGTGCGGTGTCCCTTGCTTGCCGGCGCCGGCTGCAATGCTCTTTAGCTCAACCGCTTCAGCCTGAACGTTTCGACTGCCCTGCTTCACTGCTGTTGCTTCACTCCGGCTTCACTGCTGCGTCGCTGCCGGCCGGAGTGAGGTGATCATGGCGCGGATGTCCTGGTATTCGGCAGTTTCCGCGTACAGTTTGGCCTTCGCCAGGTAGGGCAGTCCCGGGTCCCCCGGTGTGGTGTTGACCGCCGGGTTGTAAGCCTGCCCGAACAGGGCGCCACTGGGCGGCCACAGGAAGAGGTGGAAAACGGGACACGCCACGGCGTCTGTCGGCTCGGGCACTGCCGTGATCCCGTAGGCGGCAATCGTCGGCGGCGAGGGCTCCAGCGCCGTCTCATCGCCGCGGCCTTCGAAAACGAAGCGCGGCGCAGAGCGGTCCGCGGCCCCGGGTTCGGTCAGGGCCTGCATCGGCTCCGAGTCGAAAATCTGGAAGGGAACCCTTTCAGTGCACACCAGTCCGGTCACCACGTTGGTCCGCAAGGCGGCCATTTGTTTCCCGTCGGCGTTGAGCACGTCGACGAACTCCCCCTCCAGCGCCGCCTTCCCGGCCTCGTCCCGGACGGTCCACGCGGACGGATAGTCAAAACTTAACGTCCCGTCCGACGTCGTGAACGTCTCCCAGCCCGACGGCGTGCTGTCGCCCGGGCTGGCTGGCGCGCTGCTGGCGTCCGGCGTGGCGCTGCCGCGCTGGTCGACGAGGGCGCCGGTGCCCCCAGGCGTCTCCGCCGACGTCGGAGCGCAAGCGGCGAGCACGACGGCGAGCCCGATGACTCCGGGCAAGGTCCTCAAGGCCCGTGGAGCGGACATCGGTGTCCGGTGCATACCGTCCTCCCCTGGGATACGTATGGTCTGCCAATTATCCCCGCTCTTCCGCAGATACCAAGGGCCTTCGGACCCGGAATCGTCATGACTAACCGAATCAACCAACCAAACCAGGGCACCCCGGTGCGGGTTCGCGTCATCCGGAGACGCGAACGCAGTGACAGCGCCCACGTTGACAACGCCGTGATTTTCGTTGTCCGCAGAACCTTGCTACAGCTTGATAGATGCAAGAACTCTTGAAGGATGCCCTACCGTTCCTGGCCGTTGCCATCGCCCTCCTCGCGGGAATCGTCGCGTCATGGCTGATCCGCAAGGTCGTCCTTGCCCTGAACCGGGGCCGCACCGAGCTCAGGGAGACCTCCCGCCTGGCGCGTGCGCCCCTGCGGATTGTCCTGATGCTCATCGGGGTGAAGATCGCGTTGGCGCTCACTACGGAGAGCGGCGGCTGGCGGACCCCGGTGGACCATTTGCTCCTCATCGCCCTCATCGGCGCGATCGCATGGCTGGCCATCACCGCGCTCCTGATCGTCGAGGCCGTCCTGCTCTCCCGCTACAGCGTCGACGTCAGCGACAACCGGAGGGCCCGCCGGCTACAGACGCAATTGATCCTTGCCCGGCGGATCGTGGTGGCCCTGATCATCGTGGTGTCCCTCGGCAGCGCCATGCTGACCTTCCCGGCCGTCCAGGCTCTCGGCGCCGGGCTGCTGGCGTCCGCCGGTGTCATCTCCATCGTCGCCGGCCTCGCCGCCCAGACATCCCTCGTCAACGTCTTTGCCGGCATCCAGCTCGCTTTCACGGACGCCATCCGGGTGGGTGACGTTGTTGTGGTCGAGAAAGAGTGGGGCCGGATCGAGGAAATCACCCTGACCTACGTGGTGGTCCACATCTGGGACGATCGCCGCCTGATCCTGCCCTCGACCCACTTCACCACCACCCCCTTCGAGAACTGGACCCGGCGCCAGTCCGAAGTCATGGGCACGGTGGAGTTCGATCTCGACTGGCGTGCACCGCTTGAGGCCATGCGCGCCGAGCTGCGGACCATCCTGGCCGAGACGGAACTCTGGAACAAGAAGGTCGGCATCCTGCAGATCACGGACGCCACCAAGGGCTTCGTCCGGGTGCGGATCCTGGTGAGCGCCGCGGACAGCGCAGCATTGTTCGACCTTCGCTGCCTGATCCGCGAGGAGCTCGTGACGTTCCTGCAGCAGGGCCATCCGGAAGCGCTGCCGCAGACGCGCCTGCAGACCGGCGCCGCCAAGCCCTCCAACCAGCCCCGCCAGCACGCCCAGCCGGGCGAGGCGCAGCTGTTCACCGGCTCCATCGAGGCCACGGAACGCTCGAAGGCGTTCAGCGGGCCGGGCAAGGACGTCTTCGAGGACCGGGACAAGACTGTCGCCTCACGGAACTAGCAGCCCGTGACGCCAGGTCACTGAGACTGCGCAGGTCACTGAAACTGCGTCCCGACGCCGGACGCTGGGCCCCCGGGCGGCGGAACATCCCGACCGCCCGGGGGTTCCCTGTCTGCGGCGGCGGGTCGATAATCAGTGCGTGGCGGGATGTCCGCCACGACCGGCAACCGGAAATCGGCAGCAAGGGAGCCCGCCATGACCATCCCCCCATTCCCGGACCCTGATCCGTTCCCGCCGGAGCCGGGTCCCGCTACCCCGCACCCGGACCCCGGCAGCCCGTTTCCGCCGGAACCCGGACCCGGCCCGTTGCCGATCCCCGATCCGGGGCCGCAGCCGCCGGGCCGGGACACGGATTAGGCCACGCATTAGGCCATGCACTAGGCCAGGGGCGGACGCTGAAGTCTTCGGATTCCGGCAGAAGGCGCCAAAAAATGCGGCAGCGGGCGGCGGGTTACCCCGCCGCCCGCTGCCGGGTGACGTGTCTGTTGCGAGCCGCTCTGTCAGGGACGAGCCGCTTGCGAGACTACTTCAGGACGATGTCGCGGGTCCGGTGGTTGTAGTGGATGACCAGCTTGCCGCCCTCGTGGTGGAGCTCGTGGTTCGGGCCGTCGAAGAGGCCGTAAGCGCCGAAGTTCTCGGCCCAGGAGCGGTTCAGGGCGATCTTGAAGGTGTAGAAACCGGCCGGGATTTCCGCCTCGAGCTTCCAGAGCTGATCCGCGCTGTCCAGTTTCATCTGGACCTCGTCGAATTCCGGGGACCAGTTCTCCGGGGCGCCCAGCAAGGTGTTGAAGTCACCCACGACGGCGACGGCGTCAGGCTGGTCGACGCTCTCAGCGCTCTCGGCCGGAGCCTCGGCAGCGGGAGCCTCAGCCGGGGCTTCAGCACGGATCAGCCGGAGCTTCAGCAGCGGGCGCCTCCGGCGCAGCCTCGGGGGCCGTTTCAGCCTTCTTGCGCTTCGGCGCGGCCTTGGCGGCAGCCTTCGGAGCGGCAGCCTTCGGGGCTGCCTTGGCGGCCGGAGCCTCGGGCAGCTTCGTGTCGGCCGGAACCGGGGTGCCGGCGTCGAGCGCTGCGGCGAATGCTGCGGGGTCAGCGAAGGCGACGGTGGCGCGCTGGCCGTCTTCGGTGATGGACCAGCCCGCCCGGCCCTTGACGAGCCAGCCTGCCTTGACGAGCTTGGCCGTGGCCGTCGTCAGCGTCTTGTGGCCGCGGGGAATGCCGCCGCTCAGCAGTTCACTCTCCTGCTCGTTCAACGGCACGCGTGCGATTGCTGCGCCGAGAACGTCGCCGGCGTTCATTTTTTCGCCGGTCTGCACTGCCTCCGACAGGACGTCGAGAACGGCCTTGAGCCGAAGAGTGGTGTTTTCTGCTGTGGTGGTGGCCATGAAGTCTCCCCTTGAAAGCGATTGATCCACTTGCATTTTGCCAAGGATCAAGGCGATTGCGCGAATGGCGCGTGTTAACTTTAGGTGTCTTGACCGACTATGACGGGTTTTTGCCGCTAAAGCGAGGGTTTGGTTCAGGTACGCACGGGTAGTTTGCCTGCCGCGCCCGGACGGTGTACAGCAACGCGGGGTCACTTTTGGCCCATTAAGGCCCCGGGATGGGCGAAAAGTGACCCCGCGTTGCTTTTGTGGGCTAGGTTCCGGATTCGGCGAGTTCGGCCAGCAGTTCCGCCTGGCGTTCCTCACTCGCGAACGATGACCGGATGGAATTCGCGGCCAGCCGCACGCAATCGAACTCGGACAAACCGATGACCGAGGACAGTTGCGCGAAGTTGTCGTCCACATAGCCGCCGAAGTATGCCGGGTCGTCCGAATTCACGCTCACGTTCAGCCCGGCGGCGAGCATCGCGGGCAGCGGGTGCTCGGCGAGGGTGTCTACGGCGCGCAGCCGGACGTTGGACAGCGGGCACACGGTCAGCGGCGTCAGGTCGGCCACCAGCCGCTCCACCAGCTCCGGGTCCTCCATGCACCGGATGCCGTGGTCAATCCGTTCCACACCCAGGACGTCCAGGGCTTCAATGATGTACGACGGCGGCCCCTCCTCGCCGGCGTGGGCGATCCGGTGCAGGCCGGCGTCCTTGGCCCGGGCGAACAGCCGCTCGAACTTGGCCGGCGGGTTGCCGACCTCGGCCGAGTCCAGGCCGATTCCGGCGATCGGGGCGTCCATGGCCAGGAGCTCGTCGAGGACCGCGAGCGCGGAGTCCTCGGACAGGTCCCGCAGGAACGCCGCGATCAGCAGGGTGGAGATGCCGAACTCTTCCCGTGAGGTGGCCAGCACCGACGCGACTCCGTTGACACAGGTGGCCAGGGAGATCCCGCGGGAGAGGTGCGCCTGGGGGTCCAGCATGATTTCCGCATGCCGGACGCCGGCGAGCGCCGCGCGGGCCAGGTAGGCCCGGGTCATGTCGGCGAAGTCCTGCTCGGTCTGCAGGACGGCCATGTTGGCGTAGTAGAGGTCCAGGAAGGACTGCAGGTCGGTGAACTCGTAGCGGGCCCGGAGTTCGTCAAGATCGGCATACGGGAGGGTAATGCCGTTGCGCTCGGCGAGCGCGAAGATCAATTCCGGCTCCAACGTCCCCTCGATGTGCAGGTGCAGTTCCGCCACCGGCAGCGCGTGCGGGGTCTCATCGCCAACGGTGGGGGGTTCAATATCGCCGTCGAAAGCATTCATTCGGTAAGGATATGCCCGGAGCGATAGAGTCGAACCAATGCCAAATGAACAGCATGCTTCCAATCTGTCCGAGCTGAGCATCCCAGCGGCTGCCGCCGGTCACTCCGCGGACGGCTTCGTCCGGGTCCGGGGCGCGCGGGAAAACAACCTGCGCAACGTGGACGTGGATGTGCCGCGCGATGCGATCGTCGCCTTCACCGGCGTGTCCGGGTCGGGGAAATCGTCCCTGGCCTTCGGCACCATCTACGCCGAAGCCCAGCGCCGCTACTTCGAATCCGTGGCGCCTTACGCCCGGAGGCTGATCCAGCAGGGCCACAACCCCAAGGTGGAGCAGATCACCGGGCTGCCACCGGCCGTCGCGCTTCAGCAGCGGCGGGGCACCCCCAGTTCCCGTTCCACCGTCGGCACGCTCACCACCTTGTCCAACTCGCTGCGGATGCTCTTTTCCCGCGCCGGAAGTTACCCGGACGGCGCCGGCCAGCTCGACTCGGACGCCTTCTCTCCCAACACCGCGGCCGGCGCCTGCCCGGAATGCCACGGCCTCGGCATCGCCCACACCGTCAGTGAATCGTCACTGGTCCCGGATACCGCCCTGAGCATCCGGGACGGCGCGATCGCCGCGTGGCCCGGCGCGTGGCAAGGCAAGAACCTGCGCGACATCCTCACGCACCTGGGCTACGACGTCGACGTGCCCTGGCGGAAGCTGCCGAAGAAGGACCGCGACTGGATCCTCTTCACGGACGAGCAGCCGGTGGTGGAAGTGACGCCCCAGCGCGACCGCGTGGCCAAGCCCTACAAGGGCCGTTTCTGGAGCGCCAAGAGCTATGTGCTGCACACCCTGGCGGACACCAAGAGCGCCACGATGCGCGAGCGGGTGCTGCGGTTCATGGAGACGGGCCCGTGCCCGCGCTGCGGCGGCAGCGGGCTGACCCCCGAGGCGCTGGCCGTGACCTTCGCCGGCCGGACCATTGCCGAGTTCAACGCCGTCCCCCTGGCCGACCTTGCCGACATCATCCGTCCCACCGCCGGACTCGACCGACGCCGGGACCGCCTCCCGCAAGCAGGCCTCCGGTGAGGACAACGAGGTGGCCGTCGCCATCACCCGCGATCTGCTGCAGCGGATCACCGTGCTGCTGGACCTGGGCCTCGGCTACCTGGCGCTCGGCCGCGCCACGCCGACCCTCTCCCCCGGCGAAATGCAGCGCCTCCGGATCGCCACCCAGTTGCGCTCCGGCCTGTTCGGCGTGATCTACGTCCTCGACGAACCCTCCGCCGGCCTGCACCCCGCCGATGCCGAGCCGCTCCTCGCAGTCCTGGACGAGCTCAAGTCCGCAGGCAACTCGGTGTTCGTGGTGGAGCACAACATGGACGTCGTCCGCCGCGCCGACTGGCTCGTCGACGTGGGACCGCACGCTGGCGAAGGCGGCGGCGAGGTGCTGTACAGCGGCCCGGTTGCCGGCCTCGCCGACGTCGAAGCCTCGGTCACGCGGCCCTTCCTGTTCCCGGACCGCGCGCCCCGGGACAGCGGGTCCCAGGACGGCACATCGCCGAACGGCACGGACGACGGCGGTTCCTCCACCGGCGGTTCCCGCCGGGATCCCGCAGGCTGGTTGGAACTGCGCAACATCAACCGGCATAACCTGCGCGCACTCGACGCCGATTTCCCGCTGGGAGTCCTGACCGCGGTCACAGGAGTCTCCGGCTCCGGTAAATCGACGCTGGTCAGCCAGGTCCTCGCCGAGGTGATCGGCGCCCGGCTACACCCCGAGACGTGGGCAACGGAATCCGCCGCCTCTGCCGAGGGCGGGGACGCTGCGTCACCCGGCGAACCGGGCACGCCCAACGTACTCGGCGAGCCGCTGACCGTCGGCCCGATCGCCGGGCTGGACCAGGTGGACCGGCTGGTGCGGGTGGACCAGAAACCGATCGGACGCACGCCGCGCTCCAACCTCGCCACGTACACCGGTCTGTTCGACGCCGTCCGGAAAGAGTTCGCCGCCACGGAGGAGGCCCGGGCGCGCGGCTTCGGCGCCGGCCGGTTCTCCTTCAACGTCGCCGGCGGTCGCTGCGAGACCTGCCTCGGCGAGGGCTTCGTGGCCGTGGAGCTGCTGTTCCTTCCCGGCAGCTACGGGCCGTGCCCGGAATGCCACGGTGCGCGATACAACCCCGAGACCCTGGCCGTCCGTTACCGCGGCAAGAACGTCGCGGAGGTGCTGGGCATGACGGTGAACGCGGCCGCCGAATTCCTTGACCAGGTCCCGGCCGCGGCCCGCAGCCTCCGGACCCTGCGGGAGGTCGGCCTGGGCTATCTCCGGCTCGGGCAGCCCGCAACGGAGCTTTCCGGCGGCGAGGCGCAACGGATCAAGCTCGCCACGGAGCTCCAGCGGGCCCAGCGCGGACATTCGCTCTACCTACTCGACGAGCCCACCACCGGACTACATCCCGCCGACGTCGAACTCCTCATGGCGCAGCTCCAGCGCCTGGTCGACGCCGGCAACACAGTGATCGTCGTCGAACACGAGATGGATGTCGTGGCCGCCGCGGACTGGGTCATTGATCTCGGGCCTGCCGGCGGTGACGCTGGCGGCCAGATCATCGCGACCGGGACGCCCGCCGCCGTCGCGCAATCCACGACGAGCCGGACGGCCCCCTATCTGGCCGGGGCGCTGAAGTAGCTCCTGCGCTCAGCGGCTAAGGCTCAAGCGGTGCGCGGGAGTTCCCGGACGATCTGCACCTTCCAGTGCTTTTCGTCGCTGGTGTCCAGGAGCGCGACGGTGCCCATCGCCAGGTTCAGGCCGACCCGCTTGGCGGCCAGCAGTTCCAGGTAAAGGGCTTCGTTCATCCGGGCCGGCGCATCGATCACGTACTTCACGGCGTCGCGGACCTTGCGGTAGTTGGCGCTGCGCTCGCGGTGCAGGTGAAGCTGCAGCATGTGCCGCTGGCGGAGCTTCGGCTCGTGCCGGTTCAGCCAGGACACGGCGGCGTGGACGCCCACCACGACGGCCAGGCTCACAGCGTAGATCCACCATCCGGTGTTGAGCAGGAACAGCGGAAGGTTCGCGATTGCGACGACGGCAATGAAGAGACGCAGGGCCAGCAACCGCCGCATGCTCAGCGCCACCGAGGCCATCGCGGCACGGAGGCCGTGCTGCTCCTGGAGGGCTGTGGCCGGATCCAGCGTAAATTCCTCCAGCACGAGGATCCCGTTGGCCTCCGGTCCGAGCAGCTGTCCGTACTTCGGCATCGAATTGGGCACAAGGGGCATCACGGGTGCTGGGTTCATGGCGTGTCCTCCGGGCGGCGTTAGTGGGATGCTGATATGGTACGCGCCCCTAGCGGGTGCTGTCAGCCTCATTCCGGCATGTGAACATCCACACGTCGTGCTGTCTGCAATTGGCGCTTTGGCTCCGTGGCCCCAAACTGGAGAGATGCAGACTTTCCTCCCCTTCCCCGATTTCCGGCAGAGCGCCTCGGTCCTGGACGACGTCCGGCTCGACAAGCAGCGCATTGAAGCGCTGCAGACCCTCCGTGCGCTGGTGATCCCGGAGTACGGCCGGCAGTCCCACCCCGCCATCCAGATGTGGATGGGTTACGTCCCCGCGCTGACCATGTACGGCCTGGCGATGGTGGACGAATGGACATCCCGCGGCCACGAGGATTCCACCCGCGCGAAAATCATGGAGTTCGCCCCGCAGGCGGCGCACCCGGATTATGCGGCCAAGATCCCGATGCCGCCGTGGCTCGGAAACGAAGAGCTGCACCTGAGCCACCGCTCCCGCCTTGTGGCCAAGGACCCGCGCTTCTACCAGCCCCTGTTCCCCGGCACAGAGCCGGACCTGGAATTCGTCTGGCCCGAGCCCAAGCACCTTCTCCTGCCGGAGGACCCCGCAGGCGACCGCATGTGGGTACTGCGACTGCCCGTCGGTGACACCGATCCCGCGAAGCTGGACACGGTCAGCCTTCCGCCCGTGGGCCGCGCGAAAAACGCTCCGGCCGACGACGAATACCAGTTCGTCTACGCCGAGCCCGGCTCCCGGCGCCCCAGCAAGGAACGCAAGCTGCCGCCGAAGCAGCTCGCGAAGAAGCCCACCCGCAAACGCCAGCAGCAGGAGGAGGCATTCACCACCCTTCCCGGCAACTCCGTCGTGGCCATCCCGCTCGACGGCGGCGCCTCCTTCGCGGTGGGCAGGGTCCAGGGCCGGCCGATCACCGTCGACGGGCACTTTGCCCGCAACTTCACCGTTGACGAGATCCGCGACCGTTCCGCCTTTGACTACCCGGCGCTCCTGCAGGATCCGCGGCTGTTCTTCCCGATTCCGGCGCAGTAGGGTCCAGCCTCGGGGGTGTCGGCGGGTGGGCGGTGATCAGCAGATGAACGTTTTGTCCAGCGGGTCTCCGACCCACGAGCTGATGGTCGCCCTGATGCTGAGCGTATAGGTACCGCTCCCGCTGCCGTTGCCGTTGCCGCTGGCGTCCTGGACGGAGATGGTCACGGCAGAGCTGTTCCCGCCACGGATCGTTGTCTGGGACTGCACTCCGCCAGGCGCATGTCAGCGTCACTATGTACCCGGTGGCACGGTCGACCGCCGACCAGCTCGCTGACGGCAATGGTCCCACCTTTGCGCCCTTGTTATTCGTGCAACTGGGCGTTCCGGTCATCATCGCGGTCGGAGCCGGAATCTTATAGGTACCCACACTGAGCGTCGCCGACGTCGTGGCCGTGAATGCCGCCGTCGCCAAGTACGGGGCACCGAGCACCATCAACAGAGCCAGTGGCACGGCCAGCAGAAGATGCCAGCGCGATCGCCCCACGGGCGATGCTGGCGTCATGCTGCTGGAGGATTTCATCGGCTCGACTTCGTTTGTTGGTGCTTGTCCTGTCCAATTTTGCCAGCGCAAACTCAACTGGATGGTCCACAAAAGACCAACGACTCCGCAAGACTTCAAGTTTTCCTCAAGACAGAGGTGCTAGTCCCTGCTAATCTGTAACTCACGTGACATGTGTGGTACATGTGACTCCAGATGTTTAGCCGAAAAGCCGGGGCCATGTTTGAATCGCTGAGTCAATTACGCGCGGTGGTTGTGGACGATGACAGCGATGTCCGCCTCTTGATGCGACGCACACTCGAGATGCAGGGCTTCGCCGTGTCCGAAAGTGCAAACGGCGTCGAGGCGCTCCTGCACATCAAGGAGCACCAGCCCGACGTCGTGACGCTGGACCTCAACCTGCCGGACCTGGACGGCATCGAGGTTTGCCGCCGACTGCGAAAATTTTCCCAGGCCTATGTCTTTATGATCACCGCCCGGGCAGACGAAATTGACGAACTGATGGGCCTAGAAACCGGCGCGGACGACTACATCAGCAAGCCGTTTAGTCCCCGCACAGTTCAGGCCCGGATATCCGCCGTCCTCCGCCGGCACCGGCCCACCCCGCAACGCCCCACCCCGCAGAGGCGGGCAAGCGACGTCGTCCCTATGTCATCGGACGAGATCGCCGCGGCGAGCCGCGGCTATCAGCGCCGCGCCTCCGATCCGGCACCCGCGCAGCGGCCCCGACCTACCAGCGCCGCGCCACGGACACCGAACGCAGTGCAGACGCCCCCGCCTACCAGCGCCGCGCCTCCGATCCGGCACCCGGCGCAGCGGCCCCGACCTACCGGCGCCGAGCCACGGACGCCGAACCCGGCGCCGCGGCCCCAGCTCCAGCGGACGCCCCGCAGGCCAGCCCACCCGCGGCGACGGCGCTCGCGACGGATCCTGCTCAGGGTGCTGCAGACGGCGTCACCGCGCTCAGGCACGGTCCCTTGGCTGTCGAGGCCGAGGCCCGCATTGCCACCGTTGACGGCGTGGAACTAGACCTGACCCGGACCGAGTTCGATCTGCTGGCGGCCCTCACCGGCGCACCGCGGCGCGTTTGGACCCGCAAGGCCCTTCTGGCAAAAGTGTGGGGCAACGAATGGGCTACGGACGAGCACCTGGTCGAGGTCCACATCGGCAACCTCCGCCGGAAGCTCGGCGACAAAGGCCGGGAACCACGCTTCATCCGCACGGTGCGGGGGGTCGGATACCGCATGGCTCCGCCGGAGGAGGCAGCATAGATGGCCGCAGCCCCCTCCGTTACCGTTTCGGGTCCGCAAACTCCGGACCTGCTGACCCAACTGCAGAATCTCTTGGCGTTGGCTACCCGAGCCTCGGGCAAACCCTACGGGGCGATCCACCTCATCACTGACGGTGAGCGGCGCCAGATCCTCGCTGCCGGGTGCGAAACGACGGGATGCCCCCTCGAGGGCGGGTCTGGAACTGCACGCTTCCATGCCTCCGTTCCGCTCATGTCGGACTCTGACGTCCTCCTCGGGTCGCTCTGCGTGTGGTCGCCGGTTCCGGGAAGGCTCGCGGCGGACAAGCGAGCGACGCTGGAGATCATTGCGTCCCAGGCGGTAGCGGTGCTGGAACTTCGAACAGCGTGCCCGGGCTCTCGCGACAAGTTTGGCGGACGCTCAGCGCAGCAATGACCTGCTGTCCTCATTCGCCGGCCGCGTCAGCCACGAGCTGCTCAACCCGCTGAGCAGCATCATCGGGTTTTCGGAGCTGGGCGAAGAACTTGGCGAAGAGCTGGGCTCTTCCGCAGCGAAGGATTTCGCGACCATCGGAAGAACCTCGCGCCGGATGCTGGGGCGGGTGCATGACATGCTGTCATTTCGCGCGCATCGGTGGTGACATCCGCCCGGAGCTGGTGTCCCTGGCATCCCTGGTCCACGACGTCGAAGAAGACCTGGCGCACAGCCTTGCGGCCGTGGACGCCAAGATTACTGTGACAGATCTCCATTTCCAGGCCGACCCGGAGCAGCTACGCACGCTCCTGCAGAACCTCATCCACAACGCAGTGGCCTACCGGCGGGCCGACACGGCACCCAGAATCCGGGTCACAGCGGACGTGGGCCCCGACGAACTCACCATTAGTGTCGCCGACAACGGCAAGGGAATTCCGGCCGAGGACCGTGAGCATGTCATCGAGCCGCTGACCCGCCTGCACCGGGACGGTGATCCACCAGGATCCGGTCTCGGGCTGGCCACGTGCGTCCGGATCGCCGGCGCCCATGGCGGGCGCCTCGAGATCGGCGAGGGATCCGACGGCGGCACCATGGTGTCCTTGAGAATGCCGTTGCGGATCCCGACGACTGCCGGGGAGCGAGTCAGCACCTACAGCTCAATGGGGTGAACGGATCCATGGGGTGAAGGGACAGCTTCGCCGCTTTGGCCGGTGAAGTCAGGCTGCAGAGCGGACCTCGACCGGCGAGGCCATCCCGGCCCAGCTCGAGGGCTGGTTGAAGACTTCGCTGACCTGCTGCGCAAAATCGGCGGCATAGGCGTCCAACTCCTGTGCGGCCACCAGGGCTGCAGCCAGGTCACCGGCACGGATGCGTCGTTCCACCCTGCGGCTCTGTTCTTCCAACTGGGTGGCCCCGGTGGTAAACGCCGACGTCGCGACGCTGAGTATGTCGCCCAGTGCCGCCTCGCCCTTGCCGTCGCGCAGGCTGAGGTGCAGGCTGACCAGCCTTTCGGGAAGCCTTTCGACGAAGCGGCTGACCACGCCTATGGCATGAGAGGGAGAGTCCAGCCCGGCGGATAGCCTGTTGATCCGGCGGATGTCCAGGACGAGACAGTCGGAGTCTTTCATTGCTGCACTTCCCGGTCCGCATCCTCAGAACCTTCGGCAGTTTCGGCCTGGGCTTTTGGCTTGGACCAGATTGCTTTCATCGCGAACAGGACGAGCACGGCGGGAGCACCGTAGAGTAGGGCGGCCTGCACGGGCGGCTCTCGAAGGGCTCGTATGCCGCTTCCGAGGTAGGGCACTACCGCAACGTTCTTGTAAATGTAGTCTTCGGACAGTACGGCAACCCACGGATCGGCTGATTGGTTGGCGTCACCCTTGGTGATTACCGAAGTGGTGCCTGCGTCGTCGCGCTCGATGGAGGTGACGCGGTGCGTTTCAATCTTGTGGTCATCAATCGGAATGCTGTAGGTGATGACATCGCCTACCCGGAGCTCGGAAACCTGGATCCTGGCGCTGACCACGACGTCGCCGGGATTGATAACCGGAGACATGCTGCCGGTCAGCATTGTGGACGTCTGGTACGGCAAGAATCGCGGACCGATTGCCAGGAACAGGAAGATCGCGACGGTGGCCGTCAGGAGCAGGGCCAGCGTGATGCGTCCTACGGCGGCCATTGCCTGAGCGGCAGGCTTACCAGTCTGCTTGGGAAGGGACGCTAGCCGGCGCCGCCCATGAGCGGAATTAGCGCTGGCGGCCACTGCTGTTTTGCGGGTTGCAAGCAGCTTCGTGCTGTTCATGGGTGGTCCTCCTGCCGATCTACTAGGTCTGGGACATGCCTCGGGACCCGGCCTGCCGCTGATAGGCAGCGCCGGGTCTCGAACGTAGGGTTACTTGAGAGTTCCGGCGCGGGTTGCGCCGATGAACGAGACCCGCAGGCTGTCCGTTTTGCCCTGCATGGTGTTGTCCGTGACGGTGGAGGGAAGAGAGACCGTCACCCGGAGGTAGCTGGGCTTGCCGACCTCAAGCGAAGGCAGAACCTTGGTGGCAGACGTCAGCGCCACGTTGGTGGCCGTCGCCGCAATGTTCGTCGTCAGCGACGTCGGCCCTTCAGTGCACTTCAACTCCAACCCGGCACGATCAACCGGAACCCATTCGGTGGGGCAGCTGTCCACAGCAACTTTGAGGCCGCCGCTACCCGTCAGCGTCGTCCGGGCAGAGATCGGAGAGCTCGGAGCGGTTGACAGGAGGATGGCCGAAAGATCCTGGTCGCCCGCGTTCTTGATGGTGACGGCGCGCTGCATGCTGTCCCCGGGGACGAAGCCGCTGGCGGTGAAGTTGGCATCGCCACCGACCGTCTCCAGTTTCACGGTGCCTGCGGAAACCGCGGCCGAGGCATCGGTGGCGCTGGTGAAGGCACCGTAGGTGCCCAGGCCGGCTACGCCGGCAGCTGCGGCGAGGAGAGCGGCGGATGCCAGGACCTTGCTGGAGGTGGAGTTAAGGTTGAGACCCATCGGAGTATCCGTTCGTCGAGCCGGACCGAATGGACCGGGTGAAATTTTTAGCGCCAACCACTGGCTGACAAGAACCACAATGCCGGGCTCCTCTCAAGCCAGCCCTCCGGCGACGAACAAGATCTCATCAAGTTTTCCTCAAGTGAGTCCACCCGTATTTCAAGAACACCGTCATGAACACTGGCAGACTGTTCGCATGACTGTACTTATGGCCGGTTGCGGCGATCTCGGCACGGAGACGGGGCTGCGTTTCGCGGCGTCGGGACACAAGGTTGTGGGGTGGCGGCGCTCGCCGGACAAGATTCCGTCCGGCATCGAGGGCGTCGGCGTTGACCTCAGCAGCGGCGAACTGCCGCCTCTCCCGCCGGGGACCACCGCCGTCGTCGTCGCTCTTTCCGCCGACTCCCCCACAGAGGATGCCTACCGGGCTGCGTACGTGGACGGACTCGGACACGTGCTCGACGCCGTCGACGCCGCCCGCGCTGCTGGCACGTCACCGGATCGCATCGTCTTTGTCTCCTCCACCGCCGTCTACGGAGACTCCGACGGTGGCTGGGTTGATGAAACCACGACGGCGGCTCCGAAGAGTTTCTCCGGTCGCGTCATGCGCGAGGCCGAGGACCTGCTGACGAGCCGTCTGCGCGGAACCGGCATCACCCCCGTCGTCCTGCGCCTTGGCGGCATCTACGGGCCCGGCCGCACACGGCTGATCGACCAGGTCCGCAACGGAAAAGCCGTCATTCCGGCGGAGTCCCACTTCACCAACCGCATCCACCGGGATGACGCCGCCGCCGCGATCGTGCACCTGTGCACCATGGACGCGGAGCCCGAGCCGCTCTACGTCGGGGTGGACAATGACCCTGCCGAGCTCGGCGACGTCCTGGGCTTCCTGGCCACCGAGCTGGGGCTCCCGAAATCGGCGTCGGAGGAGCCTCGGGGTGGGACGTCGGACGAACCGTCGCGAGGCGGCGAACGCTCAAAGGCGAACCGATCGCGGGGCGGCAACAAGCGCTGCAGCAACGCGCGTCTTCTTGGCACCGGCTTCGAGTTCCAGTACCCCTCCTTCCGCGAGGGCTACCGGGCGATCCTGGCCGGCGTCGGCGTGCGGCACCACTAACCGGTTGCAGTGGGGTTCCCGACGCGGGCACCTACGGCATCGGCAGGCTCTCCGCTGAAAGGAAACCATGGATTTCAAAGAACATGATCGAGACCGTCGGCACCTACGTGGATCTTGCCGGGGTGGCCGTGATGGTGTTCGGCGCCGTTATCTCGATTCCGCTGGCTCTCCGCGGTTTCCAATTCCGCGGCCGACCGGCGGAATCTGGCCCGCTGTCCGTTTACCGTTCGTACCGCCAGCTGCTCGGCCGCTCTATCCTGCTGGGACTGGAGTTCCTCGTCGCGGCTGACATCATTCGCACCGTGGCCATCACGCCGACGTTCGAAAGCGTCGGCGTGCTGGCCATCATCGTGGTGATCCGGACTTTCCTGAGCTTCTCGCTGGAACTGGAAATCACCGGGCACTGGCCGTGGCAAAAGGAAGCGGCGGACCAGCCCGAAAGTTCCTCCACCGGCGGCAAGGACTTCTCGGGTGTCTAAGGCTCTGACTAAGCTCATGCCATGAGCCGAACCTTCTACTTCACCTGCCGCAAGGGATGATTCGCGTGGGAATTGATCCGTGGCCGCTCCCCCCGGAACTCCCTGCCCCGGTCATCATGGGCCAGCACTGGACCGACGCCGTCTTCCTGCACTGGCGCATCCCGGAGTCCGTCGCGGCGGCCTTTATGCCCGCCGGGGTTGTCCCGGACGCTTTCGACGGCTCCGCGTGGGTGGGACTGATCGGGTTCCGGATGAAGGGCGCAGGCTTGGGACGTGGCCCCGGGATTCCCTACTTTGGCAGTTTCAATGAAATCAACGTCCGGTTGTACTCGCGTGAACCCGATGGGACGCGGGGCGTTGTGTTTCTCACCCTCGACGCCGGACGGTTGGCCGTCGTACTCGCCGCCCGGAGCGCGGGTATTCCTTACGTGTGGTCGCGGGATCGCTTCCGGGCCGCCACCCCGGCAGATCCGTCCACCGGGTACTCGGTGCGACGGTTCGGGGGCGGCGCACGGAGCAACTTCGCTGTCACGCCGGCGTTCGACGACGAGGCCACCGATGACCTCTCCGTTCACCTGACGGCGCGGTTCGGGTTGCATACGCGTTTTCACGGACGCACGTTGTACGTGCCCAATACCCACACGCCCTGGCCGCTGTACCGGGCGCGGCTGACGGTACTGGAGGACCAGCTGATCGCGGCCGCCGGTATTGAGGTGGCCGGAGCACCGGATTCCGTGTTGTTTTCACCGGGAGTATTCACCCAGTTTGGCCGTCCACGGGCTCTGCGGCTCTGAGGACGGCAGCCGGACTTTCGTCCGAATGTTAAATGTCGTACCCCTCTGGCAGAGTTAGACCATGGAAGCCAGCGGCGGTTTCATCCAGACAACTTTGGAGAACACGGGTCTCGGAGACACAGGTCTTGATAGCCCGAGTCTGGCCGACAACGCCCTCAATAGCGGGGTCCTGGACGCCATCTGCGCCAACCTCCGGGACATGAGTGGCTCGGCGGCATCGGAGGCGGCCACGTTTTCCTTCCATGAAGCGACTGGCTTTGCCGCCACAATCGAGGAAATCTCCCGCACCCTGGACTACCTTCAACTGGTGGCGGCAGGAGCAGTGGACAGGACCCGCCGGCAGTCCAGCATTCAGATCGCAAAGGCCGTGGCAAGTGGCGGGAGCAGTTCTTGGGCCACGGGCTGGCATGACCAGCCCGACGCGGGAAAGTTTAGCGACGGGATGCTTGCGTCCCCAGCCACGGCAAGCCCTGCGCCGGTATCCTGCGAACCGGCACCCGGCGCGACAGCCGGCGCGACAGCCGTCGACGACGGCTACCGAAACACCGTCGAATTCCTCCGCGCACGGCTGCGGATCAGCGCCGCCGAAGCGCGGCGCAGACTGGCTTTGTCCGAAGACCTCCTCCCCCGCACCTCAATCGCCGGGCTGCCCATGCCGGCAAGGCGCGAGGAACTTGGAGCAGCCATGGCGGCGGCAACGGTGTCGTCGCGGAGCGCGAGCATCATCACCCTCGCCCTGGACCGGGTCCAAGCCGTTGCTGACTCCGAATCGCTCGCCCGCATGGAAGACGCCCTGACCCGCACCGCGGCGGAAAGCGACCCTGATTTCCTCACCAGGATCGCGCGACGATGGGCCGATGCCATCGACCAAGACGGTGCCGAACCTACCGAGGAATTGTTGCGGCAAGTGCAGGGAGCCTTCATCCGCAAGGCCCGTCGCGGATTGCACCATTTAGAGATCTTCGCGACGCCGGATCAGTTCGAGCACCTCATCACGGCTATGAATACGGCGACGAATCCCCGCAACCAAGTCGAGGGCCCCGCGTCAGGCAGCGGCACCAGCACAGCAGACCACGACGCAGCGGAACAAAACGCCGCGGAACTCGATCTCCGCTCCCGGCCACAAAAGCTCCTGGACGGGCTGGTGGGTGCCTGCAAAGTGGCCCTCGCGAGCGGAACACTGCCCGCTGCCGGCGGACTCCGCCCCCAGGTCATGGTCACCATCGACTACCGGGACCTGCTCTCGAGGCTCCTGACCGCCAGCCCCCTCACCGCGTCCGGCGGATGCACGGAGCCGGACCAAACCGGCTCAATGTTGTTCGGCGGCCCCATCAACGCCACAACTATCCGCAAACTGGCCTGCGACGCGGATATCATCCCCGTCGTTCTTGGCGGTGAAGGCCGGATCTTGGACATCGGCCGCGCGTCCCGGGTCTTCCCGCCGCATATCCGTAAAGCAATCATGGCCCGGGATCAAGGCTGTGCCTTTCCCGGCTGCACCATCCCCGCCCCTTGGTGCGAGGCCCACCACATCAGTTACTGGTCCCAAGGCGGAACTACTGGCACAGGCAACGGAACACTCCTATGCAGCCATCATCACCATCTGATCCACAAGGAGCAGTGGACCATCCATGTCCGCGACGGAATTCCTTGGTTCATTCCGCCTCCGCATATCGATCCGCACCAGAAGCCTCGACGCAACCATTACTTCCGGCCGCCCGCACGGATACCGGCTGCGTAAATGACACCGGATAGCAACAATCAATCTCCCCAATCGGCGGGTCTCCTCCGCCTGTTGCGCTGGACCGGTGCCGCAGCGGCTGCCGTCGCGATAGTCGCTCCCGCCTGGATGCTGATTGGCAACAGCGCGGTCCTGGCCGGCCACCCGTTGTTGCCTGCCATCTTGTGCGGGGCCATCGCTGGGGGTGTCCTGTGGATAGTGCGTCTCATCATGAGCCGGGAGCGGCCCGTCCGCGCGACCCGCCTGCGGCTGGTCCGCGGGTCGGTGGGGAGGTTGGCCGTTTTGGCGACCGTCGCCGCGCTGGCGTGGTTGAACCCCTTCACGTACCAGCCGAGCGGCTTCGCGGCACCAGACATTAGCGTCTCTGTGGACGCCGGCTCCATCACTATGGCGCCGGGAGGGCAGGCCGACGTCGGGCTTATTTTCTACCCCGGCGCCAGGGTGGACGCCCGCGCCTATCAGGAAATTTTGGGCCCGGTCGTAGACGCGGGCTATCTCGTGGTTATCCTCAAGGAACCGCTCGGGATCTCGTTGCTGGACACCGGCCAGGCGCGAGGCGTGATGGACCGGCATCCCGAAATCTCAACCTGGGCTGTCGGCGGGCATTCGCTTGGCGGCGTGAGTGCATCTTCCTTCGCTGTAGCCAACCGGGATGTCGCCGGGGTTATCTTCTATGCCTCGTATCCGATCGAAGCCATGGCGGATTCCACCCGACTAACTGTTCTCTCCATCTCCGGGTCGAATGACGGCCTCAGCACTCCGGACAAGATCGACGCAGCCAAACTTATGCTCCCGCCGTCCACCCGGTATGTGGAGGTCGACGGCGGCGTGCATGCCCACTTTGGAAACTACGGCGCGCAACCTGGAGACGGGGTTGCGGGTGTGTCCCGGTCCGTGTCCCAGCGCCAGATCACGGCGGCGACGGTGCAATTCATGCGAGAGCTCAAAAACACCGTAGGACCGGCCTCTTGAGCGGGCCGGTCCTACGGTGTTTTCTAAAGCGTCACCTGACGCTCATCCGCCAAAAAGCGCTGCTACGCGGGTCAGGGTCTGGAAAACGCCGTAGGCAAGCGGTACCCCGACGAGGGTCCAGGCGATGGCTACTTTTCCGGTGTTCATCTCATGCCTCCATGGCGGGTTCGGCGGTCCGGGTTTCCGGGCGCGGTTGGTGGAAGCGCGCATCAACGGGCTTGATCATGAGGTTGGCGATGAAGCCGACGATCAGCAACCCCACCATGGTCAGCAGCGCTGGCTGATAGGAGACCGCCGTGAGCTGGCCGGGCTTGCCTTGGGCGTCCAGGAAGGCATTGACGATCAACGGACCGGCGATGCCGGCAGCCGACCACGCGGTCAGGAGCCGGCCGTGGATGGCACCCACCTGGAACGTACCGAAGAGGTCGCGGAGGTAAGCCGGAACAGTGGCGAAGCCGCCGCCGTAGAAGGAGATGATGACGAACGCCAGCAGCACGTACAGGGCGGTGGTGGTGGAGCCGGCGAGGGCCAGGACGGTGTAGAGCACCGCTCCGACGCCCAGGTAGACCATGTAGATACGCTTGCGGCCGGTGACATCGGAGGTGGAGGACCAGACGAAGCGACCGGCCATATTGCCGATCGACAGAAGCCCTACGAAGCCGGCCGCGACGGCGGCGCTGACGAGGGAGACGCCGTCGGACTGGCGGAAGAAGTCCTGGATCATCGGGGCGGCCTGCTCAAGGATGCCGATGCCGGCGGTGACGTTGCAGAACAGCACGATCCAGACCAGCCAGAACTGCTTGGTCTTGATGGCGTTCTTGGCCGAGACGTTGTCCGTGGTGACGAGCACGGACTTCTTGACCTTCGACGGATCGAAGCCGGCCGGCTTCCACCCGTCGGCGGGGACCTTGATGGTGAACGCACCGAACATCATGTAGGCAAGGTAGATCACGGCCAGGGTCAGGAAGAGCTTTCCCACCGAGTCGCCGCTGGCCACCCAGCCCTTGGCGTCGGAGTTGGGATCGTACATCTTCAGCAGCGCGGTGGAGACCGGGCTGGCGATGAGTGCGCCGCCGCCGAAGCCCATGATGGCCATGCCGGTGGCGAGGCCCGGGCGGTCCGGGAACCACTTGATAAGCGTGGAGACCGGGGAGATGTAGCCGATGCCCAGGCCGATGCCGCCGATGAAACCGTAGCCCAGGTAGACAAGCCACAGCTGGCTGGTGAAGATGCCGAGAGAACCGATCAGGAAGCCGCTGGTCCAGAACAATGCCGAAGTGAACATCGCCTTGCGGGGGCCGTTGGTATCCACCCAGGTGCCCATGACGGCAGCCGAAAGGCCCAGCATCACAATGGCAATTGAAAAGATCACGCCGATCTCGGTCAGGCTGGCATCGAAATGCTTGACCAGAGCGGTCTTGTACACGCTGGTCGCGTACGCCTGGCCGATGCACAGGTGCACGGCAAGAGCGGCCGGCGGCACCAGCCAGCGGTTGAACCCGGGTGGGGCAATAGTTCGTTCGCGGTCCAGCCAGCCCATATTTGCTCCCTTGATTGTTGCAGACGTCGGTGTCTCGTCGGCCTAGAGGCGAAAGACCCCCATCCGTCGCTTTGCCTCCGGCTATCTTGGGGCAATTTCCGCGGAATGACCCTTCCCGTGCGCCAAGCGGTAGTTACTGAGCGGTAAGTGGTGCTCTCAGCGTCCCAGTCCGGCCTTCCGCAACGCTTCGGCCATGGCGGTGGTCGCCGGCGCAACCTTTGGGGCCGACTTCGGCGCGGCTTTTGGAGTAGCCCCCGGGCCGGCTTTGGCGGCGGCCTGCCGCGCTCCTTGAGGCTGCTCCACCTTGGCCGCCGGGCCCGGCTGCCCTGGCGCATTCCCCTGCTGCCGTCGCTCGCCCCGCTGTGAATCGCCCCGCGGGACCTCGCGCCGCGGGACCTCGCGCCGCGAACTATTGCGCCCAGCGGCCGCCGCCGGTTCGTCGTCGAGCCTCAACGTCAGGGAGATGCGTTTCCGCTCCGGATCGGCCTCCAGTACCTTGACCCGGACCACCTGCCCGGACTTCACCACCTCGCGCGGGTCAGAAACGAAACGGTTAGCCAGCGCAGACACATGGACCAGTCCGTCCTGGTGCACCCCGACGTCGACGAACGCACCGAAGGCCGCCACGTTGGTCACGGTACCTTCGAGGATCATTCCGGGGGTGAGATCGGAGATCTTTTCAACACCCTCCGAGAACGCCGCCGCCGCGAAGGCGGGACGCGGGTCCCGGCCAGGCTTTTCCAGCTCGGCGATGATGTCCTGCACGGTCGGCAAGCCGAAGGCGCCGTCCACAAAGTCCTGCGGATTCAGCGCGGACGCCGAACCGGTGCCCGCGGCGGCCCTGATCTTCCTGGCCACGGGGTACGCCTCCGGGTGCACGCTGGAGGCGTCCAGCGGCTCCGCTCCCCCGGTGATCCGCAGGAAGCCGGCGCACTGTTCAAAGGCCTTGGCGCCCAGCCGCGGGACCTTCTTCAGTTCGCTGCGCTTGGCGAAAGGCCCGTGCTCGTTCCGGTAAGCCACAATATTCTCGCTGAGCAAGGGCCCGACGCCGGCCACCCGGCTCAGCAGCGCCGGCGAGGCCGTGTTGACGTCGACGCCCACGGCATTGACGCAGTCCTCCACCACGGCATCGAGGCTACGGTCCAGCTTGGCCGCGGTGACGTCGTGCTGGTACTGCCCGACGCCGATCGACTTCGGCTCAATCTTGACCAGTTCCGCGAGCGGGTCCTGCAGGCGGCGGGCAATCGAGACCGCCCCGCGCAGGGACACATCCATGCCGGGCAGTTCGGCGGAGGCCAGGGCGGATGCCGAGTAAACCGACGCCCCGGCCTCGGAGACCACGAGCTTCTGCGGCGCGGCGCTGCCCTCCTTGGAGTCTGCCGCGACGAGCTGCTTGATCAGCTCGGCAGCGAGTTTGTCCGTCTCCCGCGAGGCGGTTCCGTTGCCGATCGCCACGAGTTCGACGGCGTGCTGGCGCGCCAGCCGTTCCAGCGTCCGCAGCGCATCGTCCCACTTCCGGGCGGGTGCGTGCGGGTATACAGTGTCCGTGGCCACGACCTTGCCGGTGCCATCGACCACCGCGACCTTCACCCCGGTGCGCAACCCTGGATCCAGGCCCAGGGTGGCGCGGTTCCCGGCCGGTGCAGCGAGCAGCACATCGCGCAGGTTGGCCGCAAACACCCGGACGGCCTCGTCTTCGGCGGCGGCGAACATCCGGCTGCGCAGGTCCGCCGTGAGCCTTGCCAGTACCCGCGAGCGCCAGGCCTGCTGGGCGGTTTGGAGCAGCCACGCATCGGCGGGCCGGCCACGGTCGGCGACCCCGAGGAACCTGGCCACAGCACCTTCGTACCGTCGGCGGGCGGCGGCGAGGGCGTCGTCGTCGTCGGGCTGCGCCTCAGCGAGATCCAGCTCCAGGACCCCGTCCTTCTCGCCGCGCAGCAGCGCCAGGACCCGGTGCGAGGGCATGCCGGACGGAACCTGGGCGAACTCGAAGTAGTCCCTGAACTTCTGCCCCTCGGCCTCCTTGCCCTTCTTGACACGGGACACCATCCGGCCCTGGGTCCAGAGCCGTTCCCGCAGCGTGGCGGCGAGGTCCGCGTCCTGCGCCACCCGTTCGACGAGAATCGCGCGGGCGCCGGCGAGCGCAGCGGCGGCGTCGGTGATCGAGTGCTCGGTGTTCAGGTACTTCGCGGCTTCCCGCTCGGGGTCCAGCTCGGGCCTCTTCAGCAGCGCGTCGGCGAGCGGCTCCAGCCCGGCTTCGCGGGCGATCTGTGCCTTGGTCCGGCGCTTGGACTTGAACGGCAGGTAAATGTCTTCCAGCCGGGATTTGGTGTCCGCGCCGGCGACGGCGGCTTCCAGTTCCGGGGTCAGCTGGCCCTGGGCGGCGATGGCTTCCAGCACCGCCCGACGACGGTCCTCCAGTTCGCGGAGATAGCGGAGCCGTTCCTCCAGTGCACGGAGCTGCGTGTCATCCAGGGTCCCGGTGGCCTCCTTGCGGTACCGGGCGATGAAGGGCACGGTCGATCCGGCATCCAGCAGGTCCACCGCCGCCGTGACCTGCCAGGCGGCGACGCCGAGCTCCCCTGCGATCTGGGCCGCGATGCCGGACTCCTGCGTGGTTCCGTTGCGCGTGGTCCCATTGTGGGCGGTTCCGTTGCGGACGGTCCCGTCCTGCGCGGGCGCTTTTTTGACGGGCATGGACGGGCGCTGCGGGAGTTCATTCACCCCGCCATTTTGCCTTACCTGCCGCGCCCCGGCCTATAGGGTGTCACCCGACATCGGGTTGCTGACGTCCTGGATAACCTCATTGTGTCGCAGGAACCACGGCTTGTACGGCGGGTCGAAGCGGGCGTAGCGTGGCGTCCCGACTGCGTTTAAGCCTGCCTCGCGGATTGCGTCCTGCAGCTCCTGGGTCCGCTGCGCAAAAGCCTCCTCGGTTCCACGACCGGAGAACTTCAACACGGCGGCAGTGGAACCGGGAGACGTCCGGATTTTCACGTCCGGGCTGCTCGGCACCGGCGCGGTCTCCTCGGTCATGTCCGCAGGCAACACGAACGCGACGACGAAATTGCCGTTTTGGCCGTTAGGACTTGGGGCCCCGCTTTCCGCGGTTTGGACCACGGGCGCCGTCATGGCAATCTTCTGCGGCGATCCCGGCTCCTGGAGCACCGGTGCGGTCATAGCCAACGACGCCTGTGCTGTGTTCTTCCCGCTGATGTAGCCGAAAAGGGTGCGGAACGCCATGTTGCCGGCGCGGTCAAACGACGATTGGACTTCGACTTCGGCCACGACGTGCGGCGGATAGCGGCGTAGTTCGAAGCCGGGAAAGCGCTGGACCAGTTCATAGGGCTGCTGTTCAGTCATGGTCGTCTGACAATACGCCGGGCGGCGGGCAGGGAACAGGGCAGTCCGGCCTGTCCCGGAACGGTACCGTGATTGTCCGTGGGCTTTGATAGCTTGGCATAAAGCCGCAATCGGTGGGGCCAATCGACGGGGCCAATCGACGGGGACACAGTTCAACGGGGGCACAGTGTTTTTTCTCGAACCGGAAGTATCCGGATCCGCACTGGATCTGGTTTTCTCCGCGAGCGATCTTGTGGTGGCCGCCAGTTGTGAGTACCAGCTCCTACACACGCTCGATGAAAAACTCGGCCGCTCACCCAAGGCCGTCTTTGACGAGGACGAAATGCTGGGGCGCGCCGCAACGCTGGGCGACGTTCACGAGCACAAGGTCCTGGACGCGTTCGTGTCCGAGTTCGGGGTGTGGGATCCCGGCACCAAGCGCGGCGTGTACGACGTCGTTCCGGCCGCGACCGTTGACCGCGCCACCCTGCAGGCAAAACATGAGGAGTCGATCGCTGCCCTCCGGTCGGGTGCCGACGTCGTTTTCCAGGCCGCTTTCTTCGACGGCCAGTTCCACGGGCGTTCGGATTTCCTGGTCCGCCAGGCCGACGGCGGCTACGCCGTGTTTGACACCAAACTGGCCCGCCACGCCAAGGTCACTGCCCTGCTGCAGCTCGCCGCCTACGCGGACCAGCTCCTCAAGGCCGGGATCACACCGGACCCGGCAGTGACGCTGGTCCTCGGGGCCACGAACCCGCGCCAGGGCGGCGGTTTCGACTACGTCCGCAGCCACCACCAGCTCGTGGACCTTCTGCCCGTCTTCCGCGAACGTCGGGACAGATTCCTCGGTCTGACCTCTGCGCACCGGGCACAGCCGGACCCTGTCCGCTGGGACGAACCGGGACTCTCTGCCTGCGGGCGCTGCAACTACTGCCAGGAACAAGTCAGGGCCACCGACGATCTGCTCCTCGTGGCACGAATGAACTCCAGCCAGCGCAAGAAGCTGCACGAGCGCAAGATTTTCACCGTAAAGGAGCTGGCCGCCGCCTCCCTCCCGGGAGCAAACGCCTCACTCCTCCGGTTGCAGGACCAGGCCCGGATGCAGTCCGGCGCCGGAGACGCCGACGGCAACGTCCGGTACGTCAAAGACGGAGAGGAACACACGATCCGCTACCGGGTCATCCCCGGGAACTCCCTGGCGGAACTGCCCGTGCCGAGCCCCGGCGACATTTTCTTTGACTTCGAGGGAGACCCCCTGTGGCAGGAGAGCACCACCGGGGTCTGGGGACTCGAGTACCTCTTCGGCGTCGTGGAAGCACCGACTGCTCCGGAAGCCCAGGCCGTCTTCAAGCCAATCTGGGCGCACAGCCGGGAGGCGGAGAAACAGGCCTTCCTGAAATTTCTGGACTATGTCGAGGAACGCCGGCGGCTGTACCCGGACATGCACGTCTACCACTACGCAGCGTACGAGAAAACGGCGCTGCGGAAGCTCTCGGTCATGCACGTTGCCGGCGAGGACATCGTCGACCAGTGGCTACGCGATGGCCTGCTTGTTGACCTCTACCAGACCGTCCGCAACAGCATCCGGATCTCCGAGAACTCCTACAGCATCAAGAAGCTCGAACCCCTATACATGGGAACGAATCTCCGCTCCGGAGATGTCAAGGATGCCGGTGCCTCGGTGGTCGCCTACGCGCACTATTGCGACGCCCTCGACGCCGGAGACACCAAGAACGCCGCCGAGATCCTAGCGGGCATCTCGGACTACAACGAATACGACTGCCTCTCCACCCTGGAGCTCCGGAACTGGCTGCTCGGCCTCGCGCGGGAACGCGGCATCACCGCAGATGGCATTCAGGCCAACCCCGAACGAGCACGCCGGGGCCAATCCCAAACTGCACAGGGCGGCGCAGAATCCGGCGCTGAATCTGCGGCGGCCGAATCTGCGGCGGCCGAGCCGGACCTGGCGGAGTTCAGCGAGCCCGGTCACGGCCTGTCCGAGCCGGACCGGAAGGCCGTGGCCATGCTGGCTGCGGCCGTGAGCTACCACCGCCGCGAGAGGAAATCTTTCTGGTGGGCGCATTTCGACCGCTGTGAGAGCGGGCCCGACACCCATCAGCAGGATCGGAACGTCTTTCTGGTCGAGTCTGCTGAAGCCCTCGAGGACTGGTGGAAGGACGGCGCCAAACTCCCCGAGCGCCGGGTGAAGCTGACCGGTACGATCAGCCCGGGATCCGATCTCCGCGAGGGCTCCACCTGGTTCCGCATGTACGCTCCCCCGCTTCCTGGCGGCCTGGAAGGAACCGGGATTGGAGGGACCGGACGCAACGGTTGGTTCGGGACGGAAATCCTTGAGCTCGGCCACGAGGACGGCAAGGACACCGTCGTCATCCGGGACAAGCTCCGCCGCAACGTCGAACCCTATGCACAGCTGCCCATCGCGTTGACCGAGAAGGAGCCGCTCCAGACGACCAATATTGAAGCAGCACTGACCGAGCTGGCCGGGAGCGTTGCCGCCGGGCTGCGGGCATCAGTCGCGTCCGGACCGGGACCGGCGTCGGCTTCGGCCTCGGCAGTGGCCAGAAGCTTCGCTTTTCCGCGCCATCCCGCGCTGGACCTCATGCGTCGAGTTTCGCCGCGGCTTGTGTCCGGGGCTTCGCTGCCCGCGCCTGGCGACGGCCCGGACCGGTTCATTGATGCCATCACGGACGCCGTCCTGGCGCTGGACCACTCCTACGTGGCGGTCCAGGGCCCGCCGGGAACCGGCAAGACGCATGTGGGCTCCCACGTCATCGCCCGGTTGGTGGCCCGCGGGTGGAAAGTCGGCGTCGTCGGGCAGTCTCACGCCGTCGTCGAGAACCTGTTGAACACCGCCATCACCAAGGCAGGAGTAGACCCCGGCCTGGTGGCCAAGGAGGTGAAGCACAAAGAGGCCCTCCCCTGGGGCCAGCGCACGGCGCAAGACGTCGCGGACTTGCTCGGCACAGCTGGTGGAGCGCTCGTGGGCGGGACAGCCTGGACCATGACGGGAGCCACGGTCCCGGCCGGCTCGCTCGATCTGCTGGTGATCGACGAGGCCGGACAGTTCTCCCTGGCCAACACCTTGGCCGTGGCCCGGGCAAGCAGCCGGCTCCTGCTGCTCGGCGACCCGCAGCAACTGCCCCAGGTCAGCCAGGGCTCACACCCCGAACCGGTGGACGAGTCGGCGCTGGGCTGGATCTCCACCGGCCACGCCACTTTGCCGGCGGAGCTGGGGTACTTCCTGGCGGACTCGTGGCGGATGACCTCGGCACTCTGCGAGGCCGTGTCCGGACTCTCCTACGAGGGCCGGCTGCACTCCGCACCGGCCGCGGACCTCCGGCACCTCGACGGCGTTCCGGCCGGAATCGAAACGGTGTTGGTCAGTCACCAGGGAAACACCACGTCCTCCCCCGAGGAGGCGGCCGAAGTGGTCCGGCAGGTCCGGCGCCACGTGGGTCTTCGGTGGCACGACGACGGGACCAGCCGGCAGCTCGAGTCCGCCGATATCCTCGTCGTCGCTGCATACAACGCCCAGGTCAACCTGATCCGCGAGGCATTGGATGCGGCCGGATTGCCCGGCGTTCGGGTGGGCACAGTGGACAAATTCCAAGGCCAGGAAGCGCCCGTGGTGATCGTATCCATGGCGTGCTCGGCGGTGGCGGAAGCTCCACGCGGCATGGAATTCCTGCTCTCGCGCAACCGCATCAACGTCGCGGCGTCCCGGGGTCAGTGGCGCGCCGTGATCATCCGGGCCCCCGAGCTGACGAATTACCTACCGCTCCACCCCGAGGGCCTGGAGCAGCTGGGCGGTTTCATCGGCCTGTGCCAGCGCTCAAACCCAACCTGAGCTGGGCCCCCACGTCCAACCTGCCCCCAGGCTGAACCTGCCCAGAGGGACATGCTCATCCCTCGCCGGACCGCTCCGAGGGACATGCTCATCTTCTCGCCGCACCGCTCCGAGGGACATGCTCATTCTTAAACGCGAACAGTGGACAGAATGGTGTTCTGCCCACTGTTCGTAGCCGCCACTGAGCATGTCCAGCGGGGTAAGGGGTCCGGCGGTGCCCAGGCTCGCACAGCCGTGGCTGCCGAGCTGCCGTGCTGCCGTGCTGCCGTGCTGCCGGCGAAGCCTAGTTCTGGTAGGCCGGGTAGTCTGTGTAGCCCTCGGCGCCTTCGCTGTAGAACGTGGCCTGGTCGGGCTCGTTCATGGGCAGGCCTTCGCGCCAGCGGCGTACGAGGTCCGGGTTCGCGATAGCGGGGCGACCGACGACGACGGCGTCCGCGTGGCCGTCGGCGATTAGCGAGGTGGCTTCCTCGGGCGTGGTGATCGATCCGAAGCCGGTGTTCAACAGGAACTTGCCGCCGAAACGCGTCTTCAGGTCCTTCACGAGATCGCCGGTGGGCTCATTGTGCAAAACGCTCAGGTAGGCCAGCCCCAGCGGAGCCAAGGTCTCAACAAGGTGGCCATAGGTCTCGCTGACGTCGGCGGCATCCTGTTCGAGGGCGCCCTGGATGTTGTGCTCCGGGGAGATGCGGATACCAACCCGGTCCGCGCCGATCGCGGCCACCACTGCTTCGGTCACTTCGATCACGAAGCGTGCACGGTTCTCCGGCGATCCGCCGTAGATGTCGTCGCGCTGGTTGGATGCCGGAGACAGGAACTCGTGCAGCAGGTAGCCGTTGGCGGAGTGCAGCTCCACGCCGTCGAACCCTGCGCCAATGGCGTTGCGCGACGCGGTGACGAATTCCTGGACAATGCCGGGCAGCTCGTCGGTGGTAAGGGCGTGCGGGACGGGGAGCGTCTTCTTGCCCTCGTAAGTACGGGTTTCACCGTCGATGGCGATGGCGCTCGGGGCGACAACCTCGTAGCCCCCGGTGGTGGCCTCGTGGGTTACCCGACCTGCGTGCATGACCTGGGCGAAAATGCGACCGCCTTCAGCGTGCACAGCGGAGGTGACTTTCGCCCACCCCGCGAGCTGCTCCTCGGTCACCAGGCCCGGCTGTCCCGGGAATCCGCGGCCCGCATGGCTCGGGTAGGTGCCCTCACTGACGATCAAGCCGAGCGAGGCGCGCTGGCGGTAGTACTCGACTACCAAGGGGCCGGGGATGCCCTCGTTGCCGGAGCGGACGCGGGTCAGCGGCGCCATCACGAGGCGGTTGTTCAGTTCAAGCTCGCCGAGGTTCATCGGGGAAAACAGCATGTGCAGTTCCTTTCGCAGTGGATTAGCTCTACAGGCGGCAACTGCGAGGCGCCTGCAACTATTCCGGATGTGATCCGAAGCACGCTGCATGGTGGCTTTCAAAGGATGGCGCGGTTCAGGGAGAAGGCGCCGCCCCCGGGCACCCCTGGCCACGGGGGTTTTCCAGGCATGTGTCTGCGTAGTTGCGGGTGACCGACCGCCAGACGCTTACGGTTTGCGGAGGCGAACTGAACTGGCCCTGACCCGGAATGGGCAGAGGCGGGCCGCCGTTCACGGAGTACGTGCCCTTGAAGTGAGTGGTCAGTACTACGTTGAAGTCGCCGGTCTGCGTGTAGACGTGGCTGGTGGGCGTCTTCTCCCCCCAGCGGTCCTGCGGAAGAGGCCCGCCCGACGCCGCAAGAGGGCCAAGCTGCGAGCCGTCGCCATAATTCCACGAGTACTGGACAGGCTTAGCCACGACATGGACGGACTGGGCAAGGATAGTGATATCGAACCGCTGCTCGACCGCGTCCGCGAAGAAATTGGTTTCTGCTCCACGCAGCGTGTTCGGGCTGGGTTGAGCAGTGGTGGTACCCGCGGCAACTGGGAGTCGCTGAAACTCCGTCTGAATTACGGCCGCGATGCGGGGAAGGATGTCTTCGGGTTGAGGGTCGAAGAGGCAGGTTGGCCCGGAGTGGAAAGACCACGTCGGGTTGGGCACACCTGCCGGCGCCCGGAGCCAGACCACGGGGATTCCCTCCGTTCCACCGGGCCCGTTCTTGCAGTCGACGCGGTTACCCAGGCAGGTGGTGTCGAAATCCGCGCCCCCGAGGTGGCATTGAAGTTCGTATTTGTACTGGTAGGGGTCGGCAGTTGCGGCGCCTGGCAGTAAGGGAGCGAAGTTTCCCGCTACTTCGTCGAATCGCCAACCGTCAACGTCAATTCCTTGATTACCGAATCCCGAATCCACGCCATCATCTCCTGCGACGACAGTCGCCGGCGCAAGTAGCGGGGTAATAAGCAGGCAAACAGTGGCGGCTAGCGTGAATATTCGGCTCCGACGACGCCGCGTTCCCCGGTTCATCGGATCTGGTGCAGACCTGTAACTCGCCATGCGCCGTCTTTAAAAGCGGCGAGCATGACATTCCCTGTGTCTGATGACGGCGTCGGCTTCCGAAACTCCGTTCCGCCAGGGCCAAAGTAGCTAGATTGTCGATTGTTGAACCTGTACAACTACTTGATAACCGCGATCGGGTTGGGCTTCAAAAGTAGTGCTGACAGAAGGAACCTCTGATTTTTCCTCCGGCCAGCCACCGATCGCCCTCGTAGTTGGTTAGCAAAGACCTCGCGATGTTCGAACATAATTCACACGCTGGAGAGGAAACTGATTCCACTCCGTCCGGGTCGACCTGTTTCGTAGGCGAAATTGAGCAACTCAAACCAGTACCGGGCGAATGCCTCCAGCCCTTCCTTTGTCTCCGTCTTTGCCGCCTCGGGCAATACCGGCACCGGGACATTCTGTGCCCTCCCAGACGCGTCGGCCGGTTTATAGCTGGCAGACGCAGTCGGCGTCGCGCTGGCCGTGGCAGAAGCGGACGCGGACGGACTCTGAGAAGCGGCAGCCGATGGCGTGCCTTGGCCTGCGTTGACTCCCGTGCAAGCACTGGTAAACAGGAGCGCGGCCAAAACGAGCGCACCTGCAATCCGGCGACGTCCGATAAAGGTCGAAGTACGAGATGTCATGGCCAGCTACTCCCCCGATAGAAAAAACCCGACGCCTGGAGCAAAATCTTGCTTAAGGGTAACCGACGTCACATGTGCAGCTCAGGGTTATCCACAGGTCCGGATCCGCACCCGCCGGAGACCGACTCCCTGAGTCCTTAGACTCTGGCATTCCCGAACATCACTCAGAAGAATTGACCCATGATGTTCGAACACCCAGACGACAATCCGGTCCTGATCCTCGACGAGGATCAGGCGTGGAAACTCCTTGAAAGCACCAACCACGGACGCCTCGTTGTCACCGTGACCGGTGAACCCGATATCTTCCCGGTGAATTTCGCAACGCGCGGCCGGAAGCTCTACCTCCGGACGGCGCCGGGCAACAAACTGGCCGAGCTCACAATCAATGAAAAAGTGCTTTTCGAGGCCGACGGCATCCTGTCCGACGAAGCCTGGTCCGTTGTCTTGCGCGGCACTGCCCAGGTGCTGAATCAGTCTGCCGACATTGCGGCGGCCGAGACGCTGGGACTGAAACCGTGGGTACCGACTTTGAAGGACTTCTACGTCGAGATTGAACCAACGTCCATCAGCGGCCGGCACTTCCAGTTCGGCGAGCATCCGGAGCGGGAAATCTAGCGGCCTCACCCACGCTGACCGGGGCAACCGGCAGCAAGAGCGGGGTATGCGTAGTCCGACCCCGCCGGGCTGGGCTACTCTTTCAAAGAACCTTTAATTTCCGCATTCCGGTCCCGGCTCCCAAGGGCTTCTCTATGTCTCTTCCCCTACGGCTCACATCGACTGAACTCGCCTCGACCGGTCTGGAGAATCGTCCCCACATTGCCGCCGGCGTACCTCGTGATCTCCTGGTCCGGGCGCTGGCGGCCACATCCGAGATCTCGTTGATCACCGATGCCGGGCAGAACATCCTGCATGCCAGTAATTCCTTCACGGCGATTACCGGATACTCCGCCGAGGAAGTCCTTGGGAGCAACTGCCGCATCCTGCAGGGCCCCGGCACCGCCCCGGAGGCTGTCCGCGCGATCAGGGATGCGCTGGCACGCGGCGAGAAGTTCCAGGGAGACATCCTCAACTACCGCAAGGACGGCTCGCCGTTCTGGAACGCACTGAAGATTACGCCCTTGGTGGATGACTCAGGCAAAGTCACGCATTTTGTGAGCGTGCAACGGGATATCAACGCCCGGATGGCGCTGCTGGAGCAACTCCGGTTCCAGTCCACCCACGATCCCCTGACGGGCCTCCCCAACCGTGCCGCTTTGGACGATCATCTGGCCAAGGTACTGGACCCCGACGGCGGCCCCAGGCCGGCCGTCGCCGTCGGCCTTATTGATCTGGTCGGCTTCAAGCAACTCAACAACGCCTTCGGCCATGAGGCAGGAGACGCCGTCCTCGCGGACTGGGCGGCCCGGATTCAGGCCTGCCTTGAAGGCGGAGAGTGTCTGGCTCGAATGGGCGGCGACGAATTCGTCATTGTGATCGAGGATGTCCCGGAGCGAGAGGCCACAGAGCGGCTGACTGCCGTCATGCACCGCCTCATCCGCAGCGTAGAGTCCCCTTTCAAGACCGCGGGCAGCGACATTCCCGTGGCCATGAGTGCCGGGCTGGCGCTGTCACCCCGTGACGGCTCGGACATCCGATCCCTTCTGCGCAGCGCCGACGCAGCACTCAACATCGCCAAGGCCCGCCACGCCAATTCACAGGACTGGTGGCACTTGCCGACCCGGCCCCTCGGAGCTGGCTTCGGCTGAAAACGCCGCAGTCACCGCCTCCGGGCCCGTCGCGGGCGAAGGAACCCCCTCGACGTCGGAAGTGGCCGCCACCGGCTCCACCGCGACGTACACCGAGCGACTGTTCGGGGGCGGGCTGGAGATGTTCATGCAACCTGCAGTGGATCTGCGGGAGGGTGGCGTATACCTCTTTGAATCGCTGGCGCGATTGCGGCTTGAGGATGGCAGCTACCTTCCTCCGGCCGCGTTCCTTTCCCGCCTCAACCCCGCCGAGGTGGACCTGCTTTTCCGGTTGGGCCTGGACCAAGCTCTCGGCTGGCTTGCGGAATGGGAGTCGCAGGGGCTGTCCACGAAGGTCTCTGTGAATATCTCGCCCTCCACGCTGCTGGATCCGGACTGTGCGCGGCTGATCGAAGATGCCCTCCGCCGGCACGCGATTTCTCCGCAGCGGCTGGTGTTGGAACTGCTGGAAACCGAAACCCTGAACACGGATCGGCTGGCCGGCCCGTTGAACAGGCTGATCGAGCTGGGGGTTGGCCTTGCCATGGACGACCTCGGCGCAGGCTACAGCAGCCTCAAACGCCTTTCCACGCTGCCCTTCACAACCGTGAAGATCGACCGGGATATGCTCACGGGCCTTCGCAGCAACTATCTGGAAACCCTCAGCCTGATCGCAACCCTGATCCAGATCGGCCGGGATTTCGACCTGACGGTTGTGGCCGAGGGGCTGGAAGACCGCGCCATGACAGAAGCAGTCGCCGTTCTCGGCGCCCAGTATGGCCAGGGCTACCACCTCGCCCGGCCGATGCCCGCCGAAGAAGTTCCCCGCTGGACGACGGAATTCACTGCCGGGCACACCGCGCCCAGGCTGCGGACCGCGTTGGGAGCCTTGGCCTTCCACTGGAAGTTCCTGCGGCTGGGCTCCCCGCACCCCAACACCGTTCAGGACTGCCCGTTCACCGCTTACCTTGAAGAATGCGGGGCCGAGCGCGGCGACGTGGACCGGTGGCATGCGCAGCAGCACCAGGCCGCTGGCAGCTCGGGCGGCAGCCGGATGATCATTGACTGGCTGATCCGGGAAATTCACGCCGGCCCCGGCATCGCCGACGCAGGCATCACCGACCCAGGCATCCCCGAGATTCCGCGGCTGCCTACACTTTAACTATGGCGGACAGGCTCACCTCCGAGCGACGCAGTTGGAACATGTCCCGCATCCGGGGCAAGGACACCAAGCCCGAAATGCTGGTGCGGCGGTTGCTCCATGCCAAGGGCTACCGCTTCCGGTTGCACGGCTCCAGCCGTGGAGGCAAACTCCCGGGCAGCCCGGATCTCGTATTCGCCGGGCGCCGCAAAGTCCTCTTCGTCAACGGCTGCTTCTGGCATTTCCATGACTGCCGTGCGGGACGGCACGCACCAAAAAGTAACGCCGAATTCTGGGCTGCCAAGCGCACACGGACCCGGGACCGCGACGCCGAAAAACGCCAACTGCTCGAGACCGCCGGCTGGCAGGTCCTCACCATCTGGGAATGCGAACTAGCGGACACGTCCGCGTTGGAGAGCCGCCTCGACTCCTACCTGAGCGGGGCGGCTCCCGACGGCGACCAACCGGCCCGGGTGGCCGAATAGCGTCCACCATCGCGCAACTCGACCCAGGCGACGGTTCGCCACCGCGAGGCTCGGCCCGTGCTCGGGGCGACAGAGCGGGCGGACTGGGCTAAAATTGTCCTCTGGGGAATAAATTTGGGGACTTGACCCGTACCATTCGGTTGCGAATGGCAATTACTACGCCTCGGGAGAGCGCAAGATGCCCCACCTCATGATTCCAAGCGAAGCACTGGACACCCCGCGACCGTCCTCGGTCGAGGCCGATTTCACTGCCAAAATTCTGCCCTTCCGGCACCGTGAGGCCACCAAGCGGCACCCTAACCCCACGGCCTCCCGCGATCTTCTCCACCGTACGGAACAGCTCCGGTTGGAGCAGAACAGGGCGGAGCAGGACCTTGGACCGCTCCGTCGGCAAGTGACCTCAATCATCGAAGAGATTCTCGCCGATAACGGCCCCGCCGACGAGCCTGTCCGTGAAAGGCTCCGTTTCCACGTCGAGAGGAACCCGGGCGCGCCGGAACGGGCACTATTGAAGCACTTGCTCAGCGCTCCTGCGACCGAGGGCCCCTCCGCCGAAACCCTCTGACAGCGCCACCGCCCTGGAGCACGAGCCCGCCTGAACCGGCGCCGAGTTAAGGCAGGTCAGCGCCCGAGGCTGGCCTGACGCAGGACTTCGCCCCAGGACTGCTGCGCAAGGTCAGCAATCGCGGCCAGGATTTCCGACGGCGAGCGGGAGAGGTCCAGCGGGAACTCCACGATGTCGATGTCCGTGTTGAGGATCCGGCGAAGCTTGATCTCCCCGGCGCCCGGGTAGACGATCCAGGCCGTGGGTACACGGAGCGACGTACAGTAGGCCAGCATCCGGTAGTGGTCGGCCGACAGGGACGCCCCGGGGTCAGCGGCGGCCTGGTATTTGGCGTCATAGACCATCACCGGCCGGCCGCCAAGGAAATGGACGGCGCCGGGCTGCACAATGATCCGGTCACAGTCACGGACCGCCTCGTTGAGCAGGGCATTATGCCGAAGCCGCATTTCCCCCGGGAAGGCAGCCATGGCTTCGCGCAGCGCCTTCCCGACGAAGTCCTCGAAAACCTTGGCCATATCGACGACGAACGACGCCGACTGCTGCTGGCCGTCGCCGGCCTCCGCCGAGGCGTTCCGCAGGATCAGTTCGGCCAGCCGGAGGGCAGCATGGTAGCGGGTGTTCATCCGGCTGGGCCGCCACTGCGGCAGCGGAGCGCCGGACTGCAACCGCGTCACGGCGTCGAGCTTTCCCTTCAGCTGCCGCAGCCTGCTGAGGACCTCCGGCCGCACCCTCGGCACTTGGGACATCCGCTCCAGCGCGGCCCGCAGGATCCGGTTCTCGGCGATATCCTCGGTGAATTCGTCGTAGGAGACCTCCAGCGGGACCAGCATGCCCGGCCGGCGGGCGATCTGGTCCGAAATCCGGATTCGTCCCTTGACCGTACGGAGTGACTCGTCGACGGTCAGATACCCCTGAAGCACTCCACGGCTCATCGCCCGGTCCGCCAGCTGCGCCAGCGACTCGGCCAGCGCGCTCCACAGCTCCGGTACTTCGACCGCAGCAACGGCGTCCTCCCGGAAGCCCTGCTCCCCCGCGTAGCCGAGCAGGAACAGCAGCCGCGTCAGGTCAAGGCGCTGCTTGGGACGCACGTCCAGCTGCAACGTCGGCGTGCGCACCGACCCCACCATGCCCACCGGCGCAATCCGGTACAGGCCCATGCCCAGCGGGGAGACCCTGGCCAGTCCGCTGGCGTTCAGGTAGGCGGCGCTGCCGGAGTCGAGGCGTTCCACAACCCCTTGGGACAGCTCGTCCAGGACAATCTGCCGTACCGGCGTCGAACCCCGGACCGGCGCGGTGTCAGTCGCGCGCAAGGCGGTCGAGCAGTTGATCCAGGCCGAACCGCTCCTGCAGCTGCGCGCGGTTGAGCTGGCCGTGATAGTGCTCCTCGAGCAGCGGCATCAGCTCGTACTTCCAGATCCGTTGCAGGCCCTTGGGGGTCTGGGCGGATTTCTTCATGAAGTAGGACGGCCCGATCATCAGATCGCGGTCCCATTCGTCGATGGCGTCGTTGAGCGCATCCAGCAGCAGCGCCGGCGTCGTATCAAGGTCCCGGGCCTGCAGGAACCGCAGCAGGGATCCCTTGACCGGTTCCGTCTTCGGGTGCAGTTCGATGAAGGAGAAACGCCGGCGGATGGCCGCGTCCATCATCGCGATGGAGCGGTCCGCAGTGTTCATGGTGCCGATGATGTACAGGTTGTCCGGCAGGGTGAACGGCTCGTTGGGACTGTATTGGAGGTAGATCCGGTCATCGCGGTATTCGAGCAGGAAGTAGAGCTCGCCGAAGACTTTTGCGAGGTTGGCCCGGTTCATCTCGTCGATGATCAGGAAATACGGCTTGGCCTCGTTGCCGGGTTTGGCGGCTTCCTCGGCGAGCCGGCGCAGCGGCCCGGCCACGAGTTTGAAGGACACCTGGCCCTCATCCGTCTTGTCCGGCCGGAAGCCCTCGAAGAAGTCCTCGTAAGCGTACGACGGGTGGAACTGCACCAGCTTCACCCGTTCGTCCGTGGTGTCCCCGGCCAGCTCCGCCGCGAGGTGCTTGGCCAGGTACGTCTTGCCGGTGCCCGGCGGACCGTACAGCACGAGCTGCCGGTTTTCCTCAAGCAGTTCGGCGATCTCCTGCAGCGGCTCAAGCTCCATGTGCAGGGAGGCGGCGAACTCCGCTGTCAGCGGCCGGAAGCCTCCCGGGACGGGTTCGACGACGGCGGCCGGCTCGGCGTCGTCGGCCGGGTCCGCCTCCGCTTCCGTGGGAAGTAGCGCCTGCAGCGCGTCAATGACGCGGGTGATGTCCACGATGATGCCGGCGGTGGCGAGTTGCCGCTGGACGTGCCGGGGCAGCTCGGTCATGTCGTGTGTCTCGTCGAACCAACGGACCTTGCGCCGCAGCCGCCGGTTGTCGTCGTGGTGCTGGGGCTCGCCGAGGACTACCCCGATCCGGACGGTGCCGGCGTTCTGGTAAAGGGCGAGGTCGCCCGGTTTCATGACCGTCAGGAAGGCGAAGACCGCCGTCTTGGTGTCTTCGCGTTCAACGTAGCCCAGGTGCTTGTAGTCCTCGTCCACGGCGTGCTGCACGAGCCCGGCGGTGACGCCCGGGTCCAGCAACCGGAGATGTTCGACGTCGAGCGTCACCGCTTCCTCGTCCCGCCAGGTTCCGAGGAGTTCGGCGTTGTCGTGGTGGGTGCGCAGCAGCCAGGCCCGGCGGCCGGGGTCGCCGACTTTCCGCCATTGGCTGACGAGCTGGCGGGCGTACCAGTCGATCCGGCGGCCGGCCTGTTCGTCCAGGTGGAGCCGGATGCGGTGGATGTCGGCCGAGACCTCCTCGTCGCTGTCACCCTTGGCCCCGCCGACGAGGGAGGCGAAGGCGTCGCGGATCTCCCGCCGCTCGACGTCGGTCACAACCGGCTCAAAGTAGCTGGGCCAGACCAGGAATTCGATGCTCCGCCGGATGGCGGGCTGATCATCAGGGGTGCCGGCCACGAGCTTGTGGAAGGCGAGCGGGTCCTTGAGGGCCGCGGAGACAACGTTCGCCGGCTGCAGGGCCACGTGGTGCACAAAGCGGCAGAGCCACTTCAGGTGGTCCCAGATGGTCCAGTTGAATTCTGCGGTGCGGTCCCGGATGACGCCGTGGTCGGTCATGTCGGCGAAGAGCTCGTCCGGGAGCTCCAGCGCGGGCTGCAGCCAGGACGCGGCCTCCGCCACCCGGGCGCGCTTGACCTTGAGCGACTTGACCTCGTGCGCCAGCGGCAGCGACTGCAAAAAGAGCAGTTCGACGGCGAGCTGCTTGGCTCCCCGCGATGCGCCCTCCAGGTTGTGCCGGAGGTTGGTCATCATGGGGGCTTTGGGATCGGGCGCCGCTTGTTCCAGGCGGCGCAACAGCTCGGCGGACGCCGCGGCGCTCCACGTCCGGGTGCGCCCGTCCAGCGGTGAGGGCTTGCCCTGCAACCCGGGGCCCAGCACGAACCAGGCCGCATCTTCAATCTCCTTGGAGACGCCGAGGGCGCGGTGCATGGCAGGCTTTTTGGTTGGGGTCATACGTTCAATTTACAGGCTCAACCTGAACGCACCCATTTAAGCCCGCCGAACGCTACTGCCTAGTAACTTTAGTGGCCGTCGGGACGGGGCTTGGGAGGCCGCGTGCGGACGCTACTTCTTGATGCCGCCGCTCTTCCGGCCAAGGGTGAAGTACGTCCCCGGACCGACGAAGTTGACCAGGGTCGCGAGCCGCCACAGGGTTTTGTTCCCGCGGATCTCATCGGGCGAACGGTGGGAAATGTCCCACTGCGCCGCGATCAGGAGGCTCACCTGGGCAACGCCCACGGCCGCGGTCCACAGCTTCTTCTTGGTCGAGAGTTCTTTCCAGGACTTCTTCAGGGCTTTATCCGTGCGCTTGTTCGTCATCACGATTCCTTGCTGGGGGAATGTTCATTGTAAGAGCGATCCTGCTGCCGCAGTAGAGTCTACGGCGCCGGCGGTGGCGGCGGTGCTTCGGCGGACGGCCGGGAGGTTCCGCCCGGATGTGCCCGGGTGTACGGAAGGAGCCGGTCCTTCTGCTCCTGCGTCAGGCGCTGCACCCGGCCCGTGGCCTCGTCGACAAATGCGAGATGGGACGTGGCCCGCACGCAGTCTTCCCGGGTCACGGGGTCCTGCACGAGATAGTGGATGTCGAAGCTGGCACCCTTGAGCGCGCCGATCCAGAGCTGCACCACAGCCGGGATGTTCCGGTACTCCAGCGTCCGGACGTAACGGATCTTGTGCTCTACGACCAGCGCCAGTGTTCCCGCGGGAATCTCGTTGAAGAGCCCGACGGGCGGTTCGACGCCGGGAAATCCGGTCCCCCCGGGCGGGCCGAACGCGGCGATGCGGGCTTCTTCGAGCATCCGGACGACCTGGACGTTGTTGATGTGGCCATAGGCGTCCATGTCGCCCCAGCGCATCGGAACGAGCACCTCGATGGTTTGCGGATCCTGGCCGGCCGCTGCTCCGGCGCCCGTCGCGACGACACTCATGTGGCCACCGCCGTCTCCTGGTCAGCCGCATCCGGGGCGTCCTCGCCCGCGAACTGGGACATGTAGAGCCGGTAGTACGCGCCCTGCATTTCCAGGAGCCGTTCGTGCTTGCCCTGCTCCACGATCCGGCCGGCCTCCATGACCAGGATCGTGTCCGCGTCCCGGACGGTGGAGAGCCGGTGCGCAATCACGAAGCTCGTACGGTCCGTGCGCAGCGCGGCCATGGCCTTCTGGACCAGCACCTCGGTGCGGGTGTCCACGGAGCTCGTGGCCTCGTCCAGGATCAGCAGGGACGGGTCGGCCACGAAAGCCCGGGCAATAGTGATCAACTGCTTTTCGCCGGCGCTCACGTTGTTGCCTTCCTCATCGATGATGGTGTTATAGCCCTCCGGCAGCGCCCGCACGAAGCGGTCAACGAAGGTTGCCTTGGCCGCCGTCATGATCTGGTCCTCCGTCGCGTCCAGCTTGCCGTAGCGGATGTTCTCATAAATCGTCCCGCCGAACAGCCACGCATCCTGCAGGACCATCCCGACCTTGGCCCGGAGTTCCGCGCGGCTCAGCTCGGTGATGTCCACGCCGTCGAGGGTGATGGTGCCGGCGTTCAGTTCGTAAAAACGCATCACAAGGTTCACGAGGGTGGTCTTGCCGGCGCCGGTCGGTCCCACGATCGCGACGGTGTGCCCGGGTTCGGCGGTGAAGGACAGGTCCTCGATCAGGGGTTTGCCCGGGGTGTAGGTGAAGGTGACGTGCTGGAAATCGACATGTCCGTCGGCCTTGGCCGGCAGGTGCCGGGTGGCCGTCTCGGCATCCTGTTCGTCGGCATCAAGGAACTCGAAAACCCGCTCCGCGGAGGCGACGCCGGACTGCAGCATGTTCGCCATGCCGGCCATCTGCCCGAGCGGCTGGGTGAACTCGCGCGAGTACTGGATGAAGGCCGTGGCATCGCCGAGGCTCATGCCGCCTGAGGCCACGCGCAGTCCGCCGACGACGGCGATCCCCACGTAGCTGAGGTAGGACACGAACTGCATGACCGGCATGATCATGCCGGAAACGAACTGGGCGCCGAAGCTGGCGCGGTAGAGGGCCTCGTTTTGTTCGTCGAAGCGGGCCAGCATGTCGGCATCGCGGCCGAAGACGCGGACGAGGTCGTGGCCGGCGAAGGATTCCTCGATCTGGCCGTTCAGCGCGCCGGTGTTCTTCCACTGGGCGGCAAAGAGCTTCTGGCTGCGGGAACCGATGATGCCCGCGGCCACGGCCGAGAGCGGAAGCGCGATCAGCGCAATGAGGGCCAGCTGCCAGGACACGATGAACATCATGATCACGATGCCAAGTACCGTCAGCGCCGAGCTCACCAGCTGGGCAAAAGCCTGCTGCAGCGCCTGCTGGATGTTGTCCACGTCATTGGTCACGCGGGAGAGGGTGTCGCCGCGCTGGCGCGTATCGAAGTAGTTCAGCGGAAGCCTGTTCAGCTTCTTTTCGGTGCTGTCCCGCAGTTGGCGGACCACCCGCATCACCAGCACGTTCAGGACATAGCCCTGCAGCCAGAGGAAGATATTGGCCACGAAGTACATCACCAGCACCACGCTGATCAGGTAGGCGAGCTCCTGGAAGTTGATGCCGACGCCGGGGACGAGGTCCATCCTGGCGATCATGTCGGCAAAGTTCTCCTGGCCCTGGGCGCGCAGCCCGTCAACGAACTGCTCCTTGGTGGCCCCGGCCGGCAGCTGTTTGCCGACCACTCCCGCGAAGATCACGTCCATCGCCTGGCCCAGGATCCGCGGGGCGATCACGTTCAGGACGACGGCGACCGTCACCATGGCCAGCACGGCGGCGATCCCGGCGCGCTCCGGTTTCAGCAGCCCCATGAGCCGCTTCGCGGAGGGCCAGAACTGCTGGGCTTTCTTGGCGGGCATGGCGCCGAACATTCCGCCGTCGGCTTCGCCGGGCGTGAATTCCTCTTCGTGGAATTCCTCATCAGTGGCGGCCGGAGTACCTTTACCGATGGCGCTCATGCCACGGCCTCCGCGCTCAACTGGGATTCGACAATTTCCTGGTAGGTGCCGGAGCTTTCCAGAAGTTCCTCATGCGTGCCCCGGTCCACGATCCGGCCCTTGTCCAGCACCAGGATCTGGTCGGCATCGGCGATGGTCGAGACCCGCTGCCCGACGATGATGACGGTCGCGTCGGCGGTTTTCGCCTTGAGCGCGCGGCGGAGCCTGGCATCGGTGGCCACGTCCAGGGCCGAGAACGAGTCGTCAAAGAGGTACACCTTGGGTTCGGTGACGAGGGCCCGGGCGATGCACAGCCGTTGGCGCTGGCCGCCCGAGACGTTAGTGCCACCCTGGGCAATCCGGGAGTCCAGCCCGTCTGCCTTGTCCCGCACGAAGTCCTCGGCCTGCGCCACGGCCAGCGCCGCCCACAGTTCCTCCTCGCTGGCCTCGGGCTTGCCGAAGCGCAGGTTGTGCCCGATGGTTCCCGAGAACAGATACGGCCGTTGCGGCACCATGGCCACCCGCTGCGTGATTTCAGCCCGGTCGAGCCGCGGTGACGGGGACGCCGTCGAGCAGGACCTCACCGGATGCCGCGTCGTAGAGACGCGGCACCAGGCCCAGCAGGCTCGATTTCCCGGCGCCCGTGGAGCCGATGATGGCGACGGTCTGGCCCGGCTCCGCGGTGAAGCTGATATCGCTCAGCACCGGCGCCTCGGCGCCCGGGTAGGCGAAGGTGACATTCCTGAATTCGACGTGGCCCGTTTTTCCTGTCGGTGCCACCGGGTTGAGCGGCTCATGGATGGAGGGGACGACGTCGAGCACCTCGCCGATGCGGTCGGCGGAGACGGAGGCCCGCGGAATCATCATGGCCATGAACGCGCCCATCGTCACGGCCATCAGGATCTGGAGCAGGTACTGCAGGAAGGCGGTGAGCGCCCCCACCTGCATCTCGCCGGCGTCCACACGCTGGCCGCCGAACCACAAAACGGCCGCGGTGGAGACGTGCAGGATCATGCCGATGGCGGGAAACATCAGGACGAACAGCGCGCCGATCCGCAGCGAAACATCCGTCAGCTCCTGGTTGGCGGCGCCGAACCGCAGGGCCTCGTGGGGTTCGCGTACGAAGGCCCGGATTACGCGGATCCCGACGATCTGCTCGCGCAGGATTCCGTTCAGCCGGTCGATCTTCTTTTGCATGGAGCGGAAAAGCGGGATGAGCCGGACCACGATGAGGCTCACCACCACCAGCAGCAGCGGCACCGAAACCCAGACCAGCCAGGACAAGTTGGGGTCCTCGCGGATCGCCATTACGATCCCGCCGACGCACATGATGGGCGCGGACACCATGAAGTTCAACGTCATCAGCATCAGCATCTGCACTTGCTGGACATCGTTGGTGCCGCGGGTGATGAGCGTGGCGGCGCCGAACACGTTGACGTCCTTGGCCGAGAAGCTGTTGACCTTGCGGAAGACACCGCGGCGCAGGTCCCGGCCGAACGCCATGGATGCCTTGGCGCCGAAGTAGACACCGGCAATCGCGGCGACAACCTGGGCCAAGGCGACGGCAAGCATCACCGCGCCGGTGCGCCAGATGTAGTCCGTGTCCCCGCGGGAGACGCCCTCGTCAATGATCTGCGCATTAAGGCTGGGCAGGTAGAGCGCGGCGATCGTCGACGCGAGCTGGAAAACGACGACGGCCGCGATGTACGGCAGGTACGGCCGGGAATAGCGCCGCATGAGGGTCACAAGCATGCCCAGGAGTCCTTAAGGAGACCGAATAAAGTAGTGCGTTGAAGCGCTAATTCGAGACTAGCCGACAGTGCGGACAGTAACGGTCACCCACGCTGGGAAATTGCACGTCAGGCCATGCGCGCCGGGCTTTAAGGTCCGTCGCGATTGAGGGCTAGGGGTTCCGGTGCCGGCCGGGGTGGGCGATGTTGTCGGCGGCGGCGCGCTGCATTTTGCGCTGTTTGGCGAGCCGTCGGCGCAGGACCGTGAGCTCCTGGGCAACGCGGGCCTGTTCGGCGGCCACCGCACGTTGCCCGGCAGCCTGTTCGTGGACGGCGCGCAGCGCCCGCGCCAGCTGCAGCTGTTGTTCGGCCATCAACTGCTGGGTCTGAAGCAGCACGGGTACGACGTCGGCCGGCTCCGTGCGGACGTCGGCCACCAGCATCCCTGCCCGTTGGCGGTCGCCGTCAAAGACGCGGGACTCGGCGTGTTCGCGGCTGAGCACCTCGATGAATTCCCGGTCCAGGTCCACAATGCCGGTTTCTGCAGCGGGCGCAGCGGTTCGAGCCGGGCCGGTCCCGGAGTGCCCGGTGGCTTGGGGACGGATATCCACCGTACGGCGCAGTGGGCGTTCCTTGATAAGCAGGACAGCTGCCAGCGCCACAAGTCCAATGACGGCCGAGATCAGGAAAACCCCCGCAATCGCATCACCATAAGCGGCCCGCAAGATGTCGCGGATCGGCGCCGGCAGATCCTTGAGATCCAGGCTCGCGCCGGCTGATCCGGCCGGGGCCTGGATGCCGGCCTTGGCCATGCCTTCCTCGGCGATGTCCTTGACGCGGTTGCCCAGGACGGCGCCCAGGACCGAAACGCCGATTGCGCCGCCGACGGACCGGAAAAACGCGACGGAGGCGCTCGCCGTGCCGATGTCCTTGGCCTGAACCGTGTTCTGGACGGCGAGAACCAGGTTCTGCATCAGCAACCCGAGCCCGAGCCCGAGGATGGCCGTGTAGATTCCTGTGAGCCACAGATCGGTGGTGTGGTCCATGCTGCCGGCCAGTCCGAGGCCGCCGACCAGCAAGACGGCGCCGGCGACCAGAAAACGCTTCCACTTCCCGGTGCGGCTGATGAGCATGCCCGAGGCGACAGAACCGATTAGGTTGCCGGCGATCATGGGCAGCGTCAGAAGCCCGGCTTCCGTCGGGCTGGCGCCGCGTGCCACTTGGAAGTACTGGCCCAGAAACGTTGAGGAGCCGAACATGCCGACGCCGACCGCCACGGAGGCTAGGATCGCGAGGGCGGTGGTGCGTTCGGAGATGATCTTGAGCGGGATGATGGGCTGCTCCACCCGGGTTTCGACGACGACCAGCAGGGCCAGCAGCAATAAGCCGCCGCCGACCATGGTCCCGGTTTGCCACGACCACCAGTCGTAGTAATCGGGGTTGCCGGCGAAGGAGACCCAGATGAGCAGCAGGCTGACGCCGGAGGTCAGCAGGACGGAGCCGAGCCAGTCGATTTTGGCCGGGCGCCTGACATGCGGCAACTTGAGGGTGATCTGGAGCAGGATGAGTGCAATGACGGCGAGCGGAACGCAGACAAAAAAGGTCCAGCGCCAGCCCAGCGGGCTGTCCACGATGAACCCGCCCAGCAGGGGCCCGCCAGCGGTGCCGACCGCCATCACACCTCCCATGTAGCCGGAGTATTTTCCGCGGTCGCGCGGCGGAATCATCGAGCCAATGATGGCCTGGGCCAGGGCGGTGAGCCCGCCCATGGCCACGCCCTGAATGACGCGGGCGGCCAGAAGCAGCGGGATGGTCTCGGAAAGGCCTGCCATCACGGAGCCGGCCACGAAGATGACGATGCTCAGCTGGACGAGAACTTTTTTGTTGAAGAGGTCCGCAAGCTTGCCCCAGATGGGCGTGGTCGCGGCGTTGGCCAGCAGCGCCGCGGTGATCACCCAGGCGAAGTCCGTCTGCGTGCCCTGGAGTTCGGACATGATGGTAGGCAGCGCGTTCGCAACGATTGTGCTGCTCAGGATGGCGGTAAAGAAGGCTGCCAGGAGTCCCGTGAGCGCCTCCATGATCTGACGGTGCGTCATGGCCACCGGTTCAACGGCGGGCCGGGAGGTACGGGCTGACTCCGGCGGCAAGTGTGACGGGACCGCGGAGGGTCCTGTGGCGGCGGCGTGGCTGGCCATGTATCTACTCCTAAAAAGTGTCGGTCGTCGTCGTGGATCCGGCCGTCGTTGCCCGGGCTGCAGTCCTGAGGGATTCAACAAGTTTTTTCAGCGTCTGAGTCGTCAGTTCAACGTCGTCCTGGCTCCAGTCCTGCAGCAGCCCCTGGACGGTGGCCGTGCGGTGGTCTTCGATAACGCGCAGTTTTTCGGTGCCTGAGGCGGACAAGGCGATCAGTTGTGCGCGCCCGTCGTCCGGATCCGGACGGCGGACCACATAGCCCTGCTCCTCAAGTTCCGTGATGTGCCGGCTAAGGACCGGAGCGCTGACGCCCAGCCGCTCCGCGAGCTGGGCCGCACGGCATTCACCCGCGGCTACAAAACGGAGAACGCCCTGCAGCGCCACCCCCGTGTGCTGCCCGCGCAAGCTGGCCGCGGCGATGCAGCGGACGGCGCGTTGCAGGTCGAAGATCTGGTCTACAAGTTGGGCCGCAGCACTGGGTTGAGCCGACATGACGGACACCCCCTCTTTGATTGCCTCAGGCAACCATATAGCAAAAGTGGTTACCTTAGGAAACTAACTTTCTCTGGGGCCGGGAACCGCCGTCGACTTGGGCTCGAAACGGCGGGGTACGGAGCTTAAACGCCAAGCGCGGACCGACCTGGTCCGTCCCTCCTGGTGAGGGGGAAGTCAGGTTGGTCCGCGCTGCGACGGCGTGGGTGTTAGTCGTCGAGGTGGGTCGGCGCGAACATCTGCAGCAGGGTTTCGACGACGACGACGTTCGGTCCGTCGGCCGCGAAGCCCGCCTTCAGCGCCTCCCCGACGCCCTCCGGAGCGACCCGGACTGCAGGGACGCCGAATGATTCGGCGAGTTTCACGAAGTCCGGCCGGGCTAGCTCGGTGGCCGTGGCCTTGCCGAAGGCACCCACCATGTATTCGCGCAGGATGCCGTAGCCGCCGTCGTCCACGATCAGCCAGGTGACCGGGACGTTGTGCTGCTTGGCGGTGGCCAGTTCGGAGATGGAGTACATCGCCGAGCCGTCACCGGAGACCGCCAGGACGCGCGCCGAACCTCCGGAGGCACCCGTGGTTTCGAGGCCGACGGCGCCGCCGATCGCCGCAGGGAAGCCGAAGCCGAGCCCGCCGGCGCCCTGTGCAGAGTGGAACTGGCCCTCGCGGGCGTCCCAGCAGCTCCATGCCCAGTAGGCGGAAATGGTCATGTCCCAGAACGTCTGCATACCGGCTGGCACCGCCTCGCGGATGTCGGCCATGAACTTCAGTTCCTTGCCCAGGTCCTGGGATTCGAGCCGTGCCTTGACCTTGGCCAGGGTCTCCGCCACGAGCGTCTCGGGCGAGGTGCCGTGCCAGTCGGGGCGGCCCTGGTCCGGGCCGGCGGCCTTGAGGGCGGTGTCGAGGGCGCTGTCCAGCGCGGCCAGTGCCTGGCCGGCGTCGGCGCGGATCCCCAGGCCGGGGCGGTTGGATTCCAGCACGCGGGGTTCGGCGTCGATCTGGATGATCCGGCCGCGGGGCTCGAAGGTGAAGTAGTTCGAGGTCACTTCGCCGAGCGAGGAGCCGATGACGATCAGCACGTCGGCGTCCTCGAGCAGCTCGGTCATGTACTGGTCCTCGATCCAGGACTGCAGTGACAACTCGTGGTTCCAAGGGAACGCACCGTTGCCGCCCGGCGTGCAGATGACCGGGGCATGCAGTTTTTCGGCGAGGGACAGCAGCGACTTCTCGGCGTGGCCGCGGCGGGTGCCGCCGCCGGCGATGATGGCGGGACGTTCCGCCGTCGAGAGCCATTTCACGGCTTCACGGATGAGCTCGACCCGGGGCGGGTTGTCCGCGGCCTCCGCGAGCGCGTCCTCCACCGGCGGGACCATGATGGGATCCAGCAGGACGTTCTGCGGGATCTCCAGCCACACGGGTCCTTGCGGCGAGGAAATGGCTTCGGTCCAGGCGTCCTGGATGGCCGAGGGGATGCCGGAGGCGTGCTGGATCAGGCGCTGGCTCTTGGTGACGTTCGCGGCGGAGGCCTTCTGGTCGTCCAGTTGGTGCAGCATGCCCTTGCGGCGGGCACCGAGGCCCTCAAGTGGAATCTGGCTGGCGATCACCACCATCGGGACACCCGTCGCGTAGGCTTCCTGCAGCCCGGCGAGCGAGGTCAGCGCGCCGGGGCCGGTGGAGAGGAACAGGACGCCGACTTCGCCGGTGGCGCGGGAGTAGCCGTCCGCGGCGAAGGCGGAGTTGTTTTCTACCCGGGAGGACACAAAGTGCAGGTTGCCGCGACCCATCGCGTCGAACAGGCCCAGGGCGTGCTGGCCCGGGATGCCGAAGACGGTCTTGGCGCCGAGCGCTTCGAGGGTTTCGACGACGAGGTCTCCGCCGTTGCGTACTCCGCTCATCGGACGGTCTCAATGGCGGGTGCGGCGGCGGGTGCTGCTGCAGCGGGGGCGAATCCGGCCGGGCGGCGGGATTCCTGGCCGAGGGCCTGGGCGGCGTAGCCGGTCTGGGCGCCTAGCCTGTCCCCCGGGACGGCGCGGTCCGCCATCAGCGTGATGAGTTCGTAGGCGACGTGGCTGGCGGCCACGCCGGTGATATCTGCATGGTCGTAGGCCGGGGCCACCTCGACGACGTCCGCGCCCACGAGGTTCATGCCGCGGAACCCGCGGATGATTTCCAGGAGCTCACGGCTGGTGATGCCGCCGGCTTCCGGCGTGCCCGTGCCCGGCGCGTGGGCCGGGTCCAGGACGTCGATGTCCACGGAGATGTACAGCGGACGGTTGCCGATCCGGTCCCGGACCTTGGCGACGGTTTCCAGCACGCCCTGGTAGTAAACGTCCGCGGAGGTCACGATCCCGAAGCCGAAGCGGTGGTCGTCGTCGAGGTCCTTCTTGCCGTAGAGGGGGCCGCGGGTGCCGATGTGGCTGATGGCCTCGGTGTCGAGGATTCCCTCCTCGACAGCCCGGCGGAACGGAGTTCCGTGGGTGTATTCCGCGCCGAAGTAGGTATCCCAGGTATCCAGGTGCGCGTCGAAGTGCAGCATGGCGATGGGTTCGCCGGCGCGTTCGGCGGCGGCACGCAGAAGCGGCAGAGCGATGGTGTGGTCCCCGCCAAGGGTCAGGAGCTTGCTGCCGGCCGCCGTCAGGTCCAGGGCGTTCTGCTGGACCGTTTCAATCGCTTCGTTGATGTTGAAGGGGTTGACCGCCATGTCGCCGGCGTCGGCCACCTGGATGTTTTCGAAGGGGCTGACGTCCCAGGCCGGGTTGTACGGCCTCAGCAGGCGGCTGGCCTCGCGGACGTGGTTGGCGCCGAAACGGGCGCCGGGCCGGTAAGAAACGCCGGAGTCGAACGGCACGCCGACGACCGTAACGTCAGCCTTGGCGACCTGGTCCAGGCGCGGCAGGCGGGCGTACGTGGCAGCTCCCGCATAGCGGGGAATGCGGGATGAATCGATGGGGCCAATGTTGCCGTTGGCCTCGATGCGCAGCTCTTCCAAAGTAGCCTCTCCTTCGAGGATGTGACCGTCAGTTGTGACAGCCATCATAGCCCCAAGTTTCGCCCTGCGCACCATTTGTTTACAAGAGCAGGTATCAGTTGTAGCTGAGGCTGAGCAGCATGGCCTTCAGCTGGCTGTATTGCTCCGTGGCCATCCAGGCTTTGGCCGCGTCAACGGAGCCGAAGGCAGGATCGCCGAAGATGACCTTGGCGACGGCGTCCCCGTCGGGCAGTTCGACGTGGGCGTATCCGGCGCTCTCAGTCGAGGGATCAAAATCGGCTTCGCGCCGGATACCCATGTGATAGCCGACGTGGTCGGCAAAGGAATCAAACGCGAAACCGAAGGAGAGTTGTCCGCCGGCGGCGTCCCTGAGGTTCGCCACGGGCGCAGCGTCCAGGACCGT
>CAWFGT010000011.1:0-630420 GCA_963815415.1 uncultured Actinomycetota bacterium
TGGGCAAGCCGGTGCTGGTCATGCGGGACAATACGGAACGCCCCGAGGCCGTCCACGCCGGGACAGTCGCCCTGATCGGCACCGATGAGAACAGAATCGTCGCGGAAGTGGACCGGCTGCTCCACGACGGCGGGCATTTTGCGGCTATGGCCAACGCCGTCAATCCCTACGGCGACGGCAAGGCCGCCGAGCGGACGGTCGCGGCGCTGGCCCAATTGCTGGGCGTCGGGTCACGTATCGGCGAGTTCGACGGCGGCTGACGGCTCCGCCGCGCGGCCCGCCATGACCGGAAGCTCCCGCTTCGCGGCGCCGGGCTTGGCACTGCGAAGCCGGTCCCGCACCCTGGCCCAGAGGGTACTGAGCCGTCGAGACCAGGCGGCCGAGGGGTCGCCCGGCGCACAGGCCTCCGCCTGCCGCTTGTAGAACATGTGCAGCCTGTCCGCGCCTCTGGATCCTCCGTTGTAGGCGTAGCCGGCCCAGGCTTTGAAATGCAGGGGCGCCGGGCCGGCAACGGACTGCCGGACCTCCAACCCTGACTGCGCGAGCTCGCCAGGGGTTTCAGGCTCCGTGATGAGCCGGTCAAACCGGTCAAGTAGTGCGTGCGAAAACGTGAACATCCGTTTGTGGGTGCCGCCCGGAGAATACGTGAACTCGCCGAAGACGGGTCCCGTGGGGCTGTCGAACATATCGATACTGACGAATGGCGCATCGGCCTCAAGCGACAGCCGCTGCGCCCACCAGAGCATTTCGGGGGCATGCAGGGGAATCAGCGGAACCCCCTGCCGGGCCCGTGCGGACAGCAGGAAGTCCGTACCGCGCTTGAGCGGCCGGAATTCTCCGTCGAACATCGCAATCTTGACGGGGCCGGAATTGCGGTCGATCTGGATAATGAGCCCCACCTGGCCCCGGAAGCTGTAGAACTTATAGTCAAACGGGATGGCTCCGAGCCCGAGTAGCGGCTCTATCATTTCCTCGATGATCCATTGCGGCTGCTGCAGGCCGAACGATTCCGCGGCGGCACGCTGAGTCGTGATGATAGCTTCCCTTGCGAGCGGCTTCAGGCTCATGTGGTCGAAATACTCGTCCGGCCCCGTGCATTCCAGCAGCATGACGCCGCGGGCAGACCAGCCGTCCGCGAGCTTCAGGACAAACTTCGCTGGCAGCTCCCCGCCGGGCAGGTCTTCGATCCGCTGCAGCAGTCCGAGTCTGCCCGGGACCCGCATGCCCAGCGACCCAACAAAGGGATGCGCGATAACCTTCTGCGCGAGTTCAGCCCGGCGCTTCGTTCCGCGGCGCCCGAATTCCTCAGCGACAAAACTAAGGAACGGTGATTCTGTCTCTAAACGGTCAAATCCTGCCGGCTGCATTCTCACTAATCCAATTCTTAACCTGCAAATGCACCGTAGTGAAAGCACTCACAAAACCCCGCTTTGCCGCCATTCTACGTGAGAGAATGGCGGCCTAGCCATTCGGCCAAAACTGTCCGTCCGGACCGTCACTGTCAAAAAATCCGATGGAAGGGAGCAGCGCATGGACCGCAGGATGTTCCTGACGCTGCCGCTCGCCGCCGGCGCCGGCGCCTTGTCCGCGTGTACAGCAACGGATACTTCCGCACCGTTTGTCACGGCACCCCGTGGTACTGCGCGCCCGCCGGCGCCGTCCATTCCCCCGGGTGCCCGCAAGGGCTTCGGCACTTCGCTTGCCAGGACACTTGCCCTCGAGCAACTGGACTCGCTGGACGTCAACTGGTTCTACAACTGGGGCGACCGTTATCCCGTCGTCCAGCCGCGTGCCGAATTCGTTCCCATGATCTGGGGAAGCGGAAGCCTCGGCAGGTACGCGATCGAGCGTATCCAGTCGGAAATCGAATTCTCCGGGGCAACTGACCTCCTCGGGTTCAATGAACCTGACCATCCCCAGCAGGCGAATATGTCCGTCAGCAAGGCCATTAAGCTGTGGCCGCAATTGGAGGAGGCAGGCCTGAGGCTCGGCTCGCCGGCGCCCGTTCAGGCCTTGGGCGATTGGCTCAAGGAATTCATGGACAAGGCCGCGGCGAAGGACCTGCGGGTGGACTTCGTCGCCATGCACTCGTATGCGTCCCCGAACCCGGATTCGTTCCTGGAAACTGTGCAGAGCCTGCACGAGCGCTACGGAAAACCGGTCTGGATTACCGAATTCGCGGTTGCGGACTGGCAGGCCACAGAGTCCTCCCCCAGCCGCTACTCCGAGGCTGAAATCCTCTCCTTTATGGAGGAGACAGTAATAGGGCTGCGCGAGATGCCGTTCGTGGAGCGTTTCGCGTGGAAGACCCGGGCCCACGATGATCCCATCATGGGCAAGTCTGCGCTGTTTACGAAGGACGGAAGCCTCTCCCCCACGGGCGAGTTGTACAAATCCCTGTAAAGTAGGTCCGGGCTCCGGCGCCGAGGCGCGGGGCAACTCTCAGGATTCTCGCAGGATCCGCCCACTGGTCCCCTCCCGTGAGCCCTCCCCTGTTATGTTGACTTGCGTTACACCCGTTTCAATGGGCTACTCGCGTCACACCTCGTTGCAGAGATAGGTATTCATGGATCGCCGCAAATTTCTCACCGTACCGTTGGCTGCCCTGGCTGCACCGGCGGCACTCGCCGCTGTCAATGCCGGACCGGCCTTTGCGGCTCCGGCGCCGGCCCTGGCCCCGGCTAATACGTCAGCCACGAAGGCTCTTAAAGGCATCGGCCACGGCGGGAAGGACGCCCTGGCACTGAAGCAGATCCGGAGCCTGAATGTCGATTGGCACTACCGGTGGGAATCCACCTATTACCTCACCACGAACCCGCCCTTCGTGCCCATGATCAAGGACGCCCGGCGCCTGCTGGAACAGGACGCCATCGGGAAAATGAAGGCACAACTGGCCGAGACAAAGGCCACGCACCTTCTCGGGTTCAACGAACCCGATCACAAATCACAAGCCAACATGTCCGTCGACCAGGCCATCAAGCTGTGGCCCCAGCTGGAAGCCACCGGCCTGCGGCTGGGTTCACCGGCGACGGTCAACCCGACAAGCCTCTGGCTCGAAGACTTCATGAAGAAGGCCGACCAGTCAGGACGGCGCGTGGACTTCATGACGATGCACGTCTACGCCTGGCCGAACGCCGAAAGCTTCCTCGGGAAAGTAACGGCGTTGTACGAAAAGTACGGAAAGCCGATCTGGGTGACCGAGTACGCCGTCGCCGACTGGGCCGCCACAAAAGCGAACCCCTCGCGGTACAGCAGGCAGGAGACCGAGGACTTCATGCGGGCGACCGTCGCGGGCATGCGGGCCATGCCCTTCGTGGAACGATTCGCCTGGAAGACCCGTTCGGCCACGGACCCGATCATGCGTTCATCCGCGCTGTACCACACCAACGGCAGCCTGACCTCGACCGGCAGGCTGTGGGCTTCGCTCTGACGTCAAAGTCAACGCGCCGCGGCAGGTATCCTTACGGGGTCGGAGCCGGTCTTTGCCGGCCGTAGCCTGTCCCGGATGATGGCCCAATGCCGGCTTAGGAGCGTGTACCAGGCAGTTGCGGGGTCCTCCGGAGCCGCGATGCGCGCCTGCTCCTTGTAGAAGGCGTGCACCCGCTCCGCGCCCCGCGCTCCGCCGTTGTAAGCGTAATCGGCCCAGGCCCTGTACTGCAGCGGGGCCGGGTGGTTCAAAGACCGCCACGCCTCCAGCGGTGTCTCCGCGAAAGGCTCGGCCGCTGCCAGCGGCGCCGTGATCAGCGAATCGAAGCGGTCGAGCATCTCTTCGGAGAATACATAGGAGCGCTTGTGGGTGCCTCCGGTGGAATAGGTGAATTCGCCGAAGACCGGGCCCTGCGGACTGTCGAGCAAATCCACCCGCACGAAGGGCGAATCCGCCTCCCGGGAGAGTTTCTGGGCCCACCACAGCATCTCCGGCGCGTGCAGCGGAATTATAGGGACACCGGAGCGGGAATCGGCCGAGAGGACATAGTCCGTTCCCCGCTTCAAGGGACGGAAGCCGCCGTCAAAGAACGCCAGCCTGGACGGTCGCGTATTGCGGTCGATCTGCAGGACCATGGCCACCTCGCCCCGGAATGAGTAGAACTTGTAGTCGAACGGGATGGGCCCCGCTCCGAGCAGGGAGGGCACCATTTCCTCCACGATCCACCGCGGTTCCTTCTTCTCGAAGAACGCGGCTTGCTCGTGCTGGAATGCAACGATGTCACTGAAGCTGTAGGCCCGGTGGCTCATGTGGTCGAAGTATTCATCCTCTCCACTGCGCTCCAGGAGCATAACGCCTCGCGACGACCAGCCGTTCGAGAATTTCACCACGAAGGAATCCGGCAGGTGCATCCCGGACAAGGCCTCGATCCGGTCGAGAACGGCGAATTGCCGGGGGACGCGCATGCCAAGATCCGCAACGAAGGCGTGCGAAACGAGCTTTTGCGCTAGTTGCCGTCGGCGCTCTGTTCCGCGCTGCAGGAATTCATCCGCGACGAAGCCAAGGAAGTGAGAGTCCGTGTCCGCACGGTCAAATCCGGGGGGATACATCCGTAAACATACCTCGTCAGCCTAGAACCGAAAATTTGGATCCGGGGAAGACAGCTCAGCCCGGTCCGACGGTGCCATGGCACCGTCGGACCGGGCTGAACCGCCTGCGCGGATGACTACTGCGCTGCGGCGAGCTCCAGGAGGTCGCTCTTGTGGCCGAGGGAGAGAATGTCCCAGCCGGCCGCTGTCCACGTCTCGTGGTCCAGGACGTTGCGCCCGTCCACGATCCGCTTATGGGACACGACGGCGGCGAGTTCCGCCGGGTCGATGCTGACGAATTCAGACCATTCAGTCAGGAGCATCACCAGGTCGGCGTCCGCGACCGCGGTCGCGAGGGCGTCGACGTAGTTCAGGCGCGGGTACCGCTTCGCGGCGTTGGCGTTTGCGGCCGGATCGTAGACGCTGACATCGGCGCCGCTGTTGAAGAGCCGGGCGGCCACGTCCAGGGCCGGGGAGTCCCGGACGTCGTCGCTGTTGGGCTTGAACGCCACGCCCAGCACGGCAACCTTCTTCCCGGCCAGTGTTCCGAGCAGGGTTTCGGCGACGTAGACGGCGCGGTCCCGGCGGCGGAGGTTGACCTCGTCCATTTCATTCAGGAAGCGCATGGTGCTGTCGAGGCCCAGCTCGGAGACCCGGGCCTGGAGGGCGCGGATGTCCTTGGGCAGGCAGCCGCCGCCGAAGCCGATGCCGGCGTTGAGGAACTTGCGGCCGATGCGCGCGTCGAGTCCGATGGCGTCGGCGAGGGTCCGGATGTTACCGCCGACGGTCTCGGTCACCTCGGAGAAGGCGTTGATGAAGGAGATCTTGGTGGCCAGGAACGCGTTGGCGGCGACCTTGACCAGCTCGGCGGTCTCAAAGTCGGTGGAGATGAACGGGGTGTTCCGGCCCAGGGCGTCGGCGTAGACCTCACGCAGGGTCTTCTCCGCGGCCTCGGAATCGGTGCCGATCACGAGGCGGTCCGGACGCAGGGTGTCCTCAACGGCGAAGCCCTCGCGAAGGAACTCCGGGTTCCACGCGAAGTTCACGGTGACGCCGTCGCGGGCTTCTGCGGCAACCACGCCCTTGAGGCGGCGTGCTGACCCCACCGGCACGGTGGACTTGCCGACGATGAGGGAATCCTTCGTCGCGGCCCGGGCAATCGCGGTGACGGACGCGTCAACATAGGTCATGTCCGCGGCGTGCTCGCCGGCCCGCTGCGGGGTGCCGACAGCGATGAAGTGCACGTCACCGAAGGCGCCCGCCTCTTCGAAGGAGGTGGTGAAGCGCAGCCGGCCGGACGCCGTGTGCTTGCGCAGCAGCTCCGGCAGGCCCGGCTCATGGATGGGCAGTTCGCCGCGGCTGAGGCTGTCGATCTTTTCCTTGTCGACGTCCACTCCGAGGACCTCGAAGCCCAGTTCCGCCATGCAGGCCGCGTGCGTGGCGCCGAGATATCCGGTGCCGATCACAGTCATACGTAATGTCATTAGGTTCCCCCACAGTTTTCGCGTCAATGTTCTCCTTGGGCGCGCGAAAGCGGCGCAACCAAACGAGTCCACTATATAACGCTTCGTGATAATCGCTGGTCGTGGGTCTTCCACGTGACTCGCGACAGTCAGTTACATGACGATGGCCATGGACAATCCGGTTATCCGATGGGTTCCGGGGGAAACTGGACGCAGGCTCAGGGACCGGTTCAGAGCTGCGTGCGCGCCGCCTCGTACCGGGCGACCACCCGTTGCGCGTGTCCGTAACCGCCTTCAGCGAGACGCTGAAGTATTTCCAGGGCGGAGCCGTCGCCTGAGGCCAGCCGGACTTCGGCCGCCCTCGCGGTGTGCCAGGGGTTGCCTGCCGACCGCTGATCATGGAATGCGATGGCAGCTTCTTCGAACTCGGCCAGCCGCTGCCTGCCATTCAGGTATTTTCCCCCGCGACGGATTGCCGACTGGATGCTGAACGACTGGCTGCCATCGCCGCTGAGGTGGCCGATGACAAAGGCCGCGAGAGCGAACACAGATCTCGTGGACTCCTGCGACAAGAGGGAGGGCAGGCCTTGCGCGTAGCGGACGTCGCCCTGTGCCGCGCCGCTGGCGAGCCGTGCCAGGACATGGGCATCCCCCACTAGCGTCGCGTTTTTGCTAAGATCCGCCCGGAACTTGTCAAGATCGATCCCGAAGCCGGAGAGGGCAGCGACGCGACCGGTCTTCATTGCCATATCGAGTGCCCCGCCCAGCCGTTCGCTATAGCGCAGCATCCCCGTGTCATCGCCACCCGAAGCAAAGGTGAACTCCCCGAAGACAGGGCCGGCGGGTCCGTCGTAACAATCCACCTTCACAAACCGCGTGTTCAGGTTCGCCGAAAGTGTCGACGCCATTTCCAGGATCGCCCCCGCAAATCTGGGAAGGATGTGTTGTTCGGGCAGCCACCGGTTCTCGTCAAGTGAGTAGTCCTTTCCGAGCTCCAGGGGGATGAATGCCCCGTCAAACAATGCAACTCTGGGCGGGGAAACATTGCGGTCGATCTGGGTAATGTGGCTGATCTGGCCGCGGAAGGCATACACCTTGTAATCCAGGGGAACGGGCTTTCCGGCCGGCATTGACTCGATACATTCTTCAGCGAGCCAGTAATCCGGAGGCGAACCGACTGGCTGAATATCGGCAGAAGCAAGAACTTTCATCGACAAAAGGTCAAGGTAGCTGTCGTCGCCTAATTTCTCCAGGACGTACACACCTGACGCGGAATGGCGGTTGGGTTGCTTCACGACGAACCGGTGGCCGAACTGCTCCCCGGCGGCCAGTGCCTCGGCAGCGCTGCTGGTCCGGACGTACTTCGGCACGGCATATCCGGCCCGTTCGACGAACCTGTAGGCCGTGGCTTTGTCATCGAGTTCCCAGGGTACGGGGTCCACTTGAGGGTCGTTGCGCTGGTTGAATCGTTGGCGCATCAGCCCCAGGAACGAATTCCCGTCCATTTGCAGCTCCTCTTTTTCATTCTGCGCGTCCGCGCACACATTATGGCCGTTTGGACGTGGCCAGGAACCGGAACTTGTCGAATCCGGATATCAGGCTGCCAGCGGGATCTCATCGCAAATCTTAGCTGGTGCAGTCGTCCCTGTTCGGCCGGACGGCGGCAGGCTTCGGTCCGGCGGCGCACTCCACGGAGGCCTGCCCAGGCGATCCCCGGCCGGCAGCGTAACCTCCGTGTGAGAAAATCGAGTCCGGAAAAACAGTGATGAGGGAAAAATGCTTCAAGGTTACGTTGATTCAATCTCACCGGACAAGCTCTTGCTCACTGGCTGGGTTCAAGTCGGGGAGAGCGGCGAACACCCGGTCCTAAGCCTCGACATCCAAGGAAAACAAACCGGGAAGACCGTTTTGGGCAACGAACGCGCGGATGTTCGCGCCGCCCGGGGCGTGGCCAATCGGGCCTTCACCCTGACGCTTGGGTCTCCTGCCGAAAGTCAGAACCTCCTGGTAAACGCCCACCGGGTAGTGGCGGTGGCTGATGGGGCAACGAGTTTCCTTCCACTCGGCGGCCTTGCTTACCACCAGCTCATGGCGGACTTTGTTCGGACGGCGGCTGCCAAGGTCAGTGGTACAAGGGAAGTCATTCTCGAGGCCCTGGAGGTGAAGGAGCTTGGACTATCCAAGCACTTCGAGGAGGTCAGGAGTTCCTACGAGGCCGGCGAGCTTTCCTACCTTGGATTTCCGGTTGGATTAAAATCCAGGGACGATGTCGGACAGATTGGCCGGGACGGTCATCTCTTCCTGACGGGCGGCAATAACGCCCTGCGCGATCAGTACAGCGAGCCCAGAGACGCTTCCGCGGCCGCCCAATTGGAGGCGAAGGCTGGCATGTGGGCCTCCGCGATCCGTGCCAGTAAGGACGCTCTGGACCAGCTGGGCATACCGTTTATCCAGGTAGTCATCCCTGAGAAATTGACGGCGCTACGGCACCTTGCTCCGCTGCCCGTCAGTGGCCCCACGCCGTTGTACCGTCGACTTAATGAGCTCATGGAGAATGAATCCAGCTACTTGGACTTCCTGCCGATGTTCGAAAGCTGGTCCGGTGACATCGGCGCGTGGCAACGGAATGATACGCATTGTTCTCCCGCTGGCTCGTTGGCCATGACTCGTTCCCTGTTGGACTGGCTGCCCGGTTGCGATCCCTCCCTTCTGGACGACGTCGAGCTGACTCAGACGGTCTACCGCAACGGCGACCTGTCGCCTAAATTCTTCGACATTCCACTCCTGGATAAGCAATTCATGCCAGCTCCGGGAACGCTGGGGGATCCGGACATAGAACATGCATATTCGTATACCCCGGGACATTTTGTCGGATCACACAATATCTGGACAAACGCCAGCGCCCCGATTAAAAAGAAAGTGGTAGTTTTTGGCAATTCCTTCTTTGGCGGAATATCCAGCCCGACACGGCTCGGATGGTGGTTCTCCCGGCTTTTCAGCGAGTATCACATGAAATGGGATGCAGCCGTCGACATGGAGTATGTCAAAGATGTTCGGCCGGATTTTGTCATTGCACAATCGATCGAGAGATTCCTGGTGAGGCCGCCTGGGATACCCGGCACCAAAGAGTCGGGCGTCAAATAGGCCGGTCCCGGTGTGCCCGGACCGCTGCCAGCAGCGTTTCGGCTCGCTGGTCGAAGTTGTGTTCGTCCCGGATCATCCGGCTGATGGCAGCCATCTCCGAGTCGTCTGGGAACCCGGCAGGGTCGGCCAGGATTTCGGCCAGGTCCTCGGTTGAAGCGTAGGTGCGGACCGCTCCCTTGAAGATTTCGTCAATGCCGTCAACGTCGTCGCTGATGACCCGCGCTCCCGAGGCGACGGCATCGTAGAGCCGGTTGTTGGCGAAACCCCACTTGGCCATGTCCTCGAAGTGATCGTTCAGGACAATCTTCGACGAGCTGTACACGGCAGCGAGGCCGTCATTGTCGATAAAATCGGCCATCACCATGCCGGCCGGAATGAACTGCTCCCAACGGGGGCCCCACACATTGACCTCTTGACCAAGGCCGATGCAGTCCGACACGATCTTGCGTCCGATCGGTTTCCGCGGACCACCGACGAATGTCAGATCGAAAAGCGGCCTCCCGGCGGCCTCGGGAGAGGGCCGGAAGCGGCGTGGGTTTGTGGCCTGTGGCAGGTACTGGGCTTCAATCCCCCACTCACTGCGCACGTAGGAGCACCAGATCCTGGACGCGCCAAATACCAGGTCGAATCCATGGAGCTCGTCTTTGGTAATCAGGTCCGGCCGGCTGATCGCCCACAAGATATTTGTCTTGCCTGGCTGCGGTTCGCACGGGTGCAGGCCCCTGATGACCACAACAACATCGTCCAAATGGTTGGAGGGGCGCGAGAGCGCCCCGGCCCTGTCGACCACGACTTCCTGCCCACGGGAAGTTAGTGCCTCCGCCAGATCAGCCGCATACGGCACATCGCCCCAGCGGTCCCCTCCGACGCTGAAATCTGCGCCGATTTTGAGCGCCCAACGCAGCTGTGAGCCGGACGCGGCCGCCGAGCTCCGGAACACTACGGGGGTCGCCGGCTGCAGCCCGGGGTTCCGCGGAGCTGTGAGTGCAACGACGTCCAGGCCGATGTCCCGGTAGTGGTCTTCAACGGCCCGTGCAGGACCATTGGATGCGCTGAACCACTCCGCGTCCGCAGCGGCCAAGGAAGGAATTTCGGCATAGGCGTCGGCCGAATGGTCTACGGCAATAGCAGCGTTTGAGACGACGAGCTTGCCTGCCCCTGCGGCGTTGAGCCGGCGCAGGAAATCCATTGATGCCGCTTCACCGGCAAAGATCGCGTTGAAGCGCCCCAGCCGTTCAAATGTTTCGGTGCGGACCACGAATGCCGCGGGTGCCAGCTCATCGACGTCCCTGCCGCTGTGGCGCCGGGCGTCGGCGATATTCAGGCCTCGAAACAAGGGAATCGGGAGGCTGCTCCGGTGTCCCGCAGAACCGGCGGAAACCACGATTCCCGCAGGATCAGTCAGGAGCGGCTGGACCGCCGCTACCGTTGGATCGTTGAGCTGCTCGATAAGCGTTTCGAGCGCGCCGCTCCGGACCTCCACCGTCTCTTTCACGAACATAAGGTTCCGGCCAGCTGCATGGTTCGAAGCAATATTGTGGGCGATTGCCTCGGTGTAGCGACGGGGTAGCTTGATGTATTTCAAACCTGGTACGCCTGCGAGGGCGGCGCGAAGGCGCAATGATGTACGGAACCCGGGAACTTCGTCCAGGACGATCAGCTCGGTCATTTCCGCGGGAACGGTTTCCTGGATTCTGTGGATATTGCGAATCGCCATGTCGATGTTTTCCGTGATCCGCATAACGATCGACAGGACGGGCACCGGCAGTCGTTCACTTTGGGCGTCAGGGACGAAACGGTGCACGACATTCTTGCCGAGGACCGCGAACTCCCAGTTCGCGGCCTCCCGGCGGGTGATTCGTTCTTCGTTGTGATCATCAACGTAGTCACAACCGATAAAGGGGAAGTACTCGATGCTGCTGGTTTCGGTGATCCGGAGTACGAGGTCGTAGTCAACCCACCGGCGAAGGGACGTGTCGAAACCTCCCAGTTCCCGGACGAGTGCCGTCTCGACCATCAGAACGTTCAGATCTACGTAGTTCCGCACCAGAAGCTGGTCGGCGGTGATCGGCTGACCCGTGAATTCCTCGCGGGCATTGAGCATTCTGACAGCCGAGTAGGCAGCCTTCCCGCCCGAGGCGTTCAGCCCCGCGTACATGTTCCCGAGAAAGTCCGGTCGCCAGGTGTTATCGGAATCCAGGAACGCGAGGAACTCTCCGTGTGCTTCTTCAATGCCCCGGTTACGGGCCGCGCAGACGCCCAGATGATCCGCTTCGACCAAACGGATCCGGCGGTCCAAACGCGCATAGGCACTCACGATTTCCCGGGTGCCATCAGTGCTTCCGTCGTCGACGACGATGAGTTCCCAGGCCTTCAGGCTCTGCTGGCGAACCGAGTCGATGGAAGCCACAATCGCATGCTCCCGGTTCCAGGCAGGCATGATAATGCTGACGACAGGAGCCGCGTCCCCGGATGCCAGAGAGACGTGCCTGACGCTGCCAAGCCATTCCCTTTCTGCCGACTCGGACCACGTACTGAAGCGCAGCGGCGTCTTGTCCGTCTCGTAGGTTTTCGCCGCGAGGGCGTGGGCGATCATGAGCGCCCGCACAGCCGGCCAGGCCGGCGCGGAGCCCGGGAACTTGCTGGGAACCGGCAGGATACGCGGTTTGCCGGGGCGGAACCGCGACAGTAAGACCGAGCTGGATGCTCCGGACTCCGTCATGCCTGCGGGATCAAAAAGCCAGGACCAGGCGTGCTCCCGCGACTCCGGGCTCCTCAGGTAGTCCAGCAGGAACTCGACGTCGCCGGCCTTGTAGCGGTCGCGGACACGGGGTGGAAACATGCCCAGGTCAAACAAAGTGTGGAAGCTGAGTCCGGCTTTCATGCCGTATTGCACGAAGTGGCGCACAGCGGCTGTCTTCGAGGCGAAGTCCTTTCCGCTCTCAGCAGCGTAGTACTCCGCGTCGAACACCTCGGTCTTCATCAACCGCTGGCTACGGACGGAAACGGGAGCTAATGCCTGCGTCGGGGCGTTCATGATCTGTTTCCTTAGTTTGTTGAGCTACGTGACCGGCTATCCAAGCCGCTTCTTACCCGGACGTCATTTTCCGCCGTCGTCGAGGCCCGCAAGCTCTACACCGAAGAACTCGGCATGCGCCCTCAGGACGTGGCCGCGGAATCGTCCCCTGGACGGGGGCTGGTGTCCCTCCTGGAGCTCTTGCGGGACAAAATGGATCCGCCCGGCCGCATCCACTCCGCCGAGGGCCGGATCAACCCCGCGGGCCTCCGCGAAAGGCGAGTAGTGCTTCTCAAAGTGGTCCGTGTCCCGGGTGTTCTGGACGAAGCGCACGAAGTTTGAGTCGGGCGTCGTGGCGTACAGGTGGCGCATGTCCACCCTGGAGCGGTGCGCTTCCTCAATCGTGCCGTAGCCCTCCAGCTCCGGGAACGAGACTCGGGAGAACTTGCCAACTACCGATGCCTGGTAATCACCCACCCGGGTTTGCGGGGAGAAGCAAACTGCTACGGAGCCTGGAATCTGCCGGGAAACGGCCAGGGATGCGAATCCTCCGCCGCTCGATCCGGTCAGGAGGATGTGCTCGTAGCCTGCAGCGGCCGCTATGTCCTTGATGAGGCCTGCCACGTCCGTGCTGAGGTCCTGCTCGGCGTTGCCGATGTACCAGGCAAGGGCCATCCCGTTGTCGAGATGCAGGCTCGAGTCGGCGATGAACAGTTGGGCGGCGTCGACGGTGGCCAGGGATTTCCGCCATTCGAACCGGGGCAGCTGGTACTTGGACCGCTGGAGCGAACCATGGAAGGTCACGATCAAGGTCTTGGTCGCCTTCGGAATGTACAAGGCGACGATGTCAAGCGGACCGCCCGACGGCGCCGGCATCACAAATTCGTAGGGTTTATCGGCCGCGTGGTCGATCTCCGACGGGGACGCAAGATGCCGGATCTCCACGTCATTCCGTTCGTCCCAGGTCTTTTCCTGAGTTGCGGATGGAACGGTCATTGCTTGCCTCCAGTTTCCGTGGCGCCCACGGTGCTATGTGCTAGTACTTGCGTTGCCTTGACCGGGCGCTCGTCCGGCGCTGGTGCTTCGGCCGATGCCACGGCGGGGCTGGCCTCGATGGCCGCCAGGCGCCCATGGCCTGAATTCGAGACGCCCCGGGTCGTCGATCCGTTCAGCGGCACCCACGAAGGGCGCCCGCCGAACACCGCCGATAGGTTGCGTTCAACAGTGCCGACCTCGTACTTGTGCTCGTTGGTGGTTCGATTGAAGGGCGGTTCTGCGGCCCAGACCACGACAGTTTCAGCAGCATGTCCGCTGCGGAGCTCGCGGGCGAACTGGAATGCGGTCGGGTCATAGACGTGCACCGTCCGGGACCTGACCCGATCCGTGAGCTCGACCCGCAGGAGTTCTCCGTCGGCAAATGCCTTCATGAGCCACTTCGGAAACGAACGGTCGATCGAGCGGGTGTGGAGGATGCTCGGGACGTGCAGGAGCCCAATTCGCTGTCCCTCTTCCGTGGCTGTCTTCAAATGCTGGAACATGAGTTTAGACTTCTGGGTTTCGTCGCCAAAATCGCCGACCAGCAGAAGGTCCAGTTCGGGTACGGGTTGGGCTGCCGGCAGGAACCGCATGGGTGCCGGGAATGCGCGCTGGGCGAGCGGGAACTCCAGGTAGCCGCTGTGCGCGCCGGCGTGGATCTGCTTGTGCCAGTGCTCGTAGGAGTCCCGGTAGGAAACCCTGTCCGGGGAACGGTAGCCGAGACGGAAATCGTCAATCGAAAGGTTGGTGCTGCTCACTAGGGAGAGGGTGAGCGGGGCGTCCGTTGCTTCCAGGGGATCGTCCGGGTGGACCAGCGCCTGGTAGCGGAGGATGAATTCGGTGTCCGCGGCCTTGCGTACCGAGTCCCAGTGGCCCAGGTGTTCGCGGATCGTCGCCAGGTGGAACATGGTGGAGACGTGCGCCGGCGTGATGAAGGCGCCCTTCCAGCCGCGGTAGTGGAAGAACAGGTCCTCGTCCGCACGCGTCCATGGTGCGGCTACCAGCCGCTTGTCGGTCTGGGCCGAAGCCGTCCGCACGAGGAGTTCAATCTTCTGCGGGTGCTGCCAGTCGTCTCCGTCAAAGATCGTCAGGTACTCACCCGTTGCCATCGAGTAGCCGATATTCCGGGAGGTGTAGGCACCGGAGTTTTGTTCGTTGAGGACGACGGTGATGCGGCTGTCCAGCTGTGCCCAGCGGTTCAGGCGCTCTGCCGCGTCGCCGCCGGAGCCGTCGTCGACGATGATGATTTCGACGTTCCGATAGCTCTGGTTGACGGCCGAGCGGATAGCAAGGTCCGTGTACTCATCCGGCTTGTAGACCGGCATCACGATGCTGACGAGGGGGCCGTCCGTCACGGTGGCCGTGGGTTCAGCCGTGAGGCGCAGGAATGCGGGGGCCGTTCCGGGCTCGAGGACGAGCCTGGCCAGTCCGGCGCGCCCGTACATGTCGTTGATTTCGGTGAGCCAGCTGTCAGCATCCGCTGTTAGGTCCTTGAACGGATTGGCGGCGTTGGCCCGGTAAAGATGGAGATCGTTTGAGTTCGCTTCCTCGGAAGCGTAGAGATCCTGCAGCCGCACGACGTCGTTTCCTTGCCCCGTCCGGGACAGCGCGTCCAAAAAGAACTCGCCGCGACGGGAGTTCCTGAACGGCGCGGCACCAAGCTTCTGGTAGACAAATCTGTAAAGCGTGGCCGCGTTGAGGATATCGTCCTTCAGGATGTCCTGACGGAAACAAAGGTCCGCGAGTTTCAGCAAAGCGGTGCGCGACGACGAATCGAGCACCCCCTGCACGTTCTGCCGCGCCTTCCCGCCGAGCCGGTACATCTCCAGGCCTGCGGCCATGTCCCGCCAGCTCCATTTGCCGCCGGTGAGGGAACTGACCAGCACGTCGCGGCCTTCGACCGATCGCAGCTTGACGAGGCGTTGGACCAGCCGTGCGTTGGGAATTTTGGACCTGGTACCCCACCATGCGAGCGCACCCGGCCTTGTCTGTGCCCGTGAGGCGCCAGGCCGGGGCGCCAGCGCCGCATCGCGGGCAATGGCGGCTGCCCGGGCCTGGCGCCTGGCGCCCTTGAGCAGCCGGTCCACATGCATGGCGCCGAAAAGCAGGGACGCCAGCAAGACGACCACCAGCGCGCCCAGCAGCCAGAAGTTCCGGGCGTAGGCCGCAAGAACGATCACGCCAAGCAGGCCCGCGAACCCGACAGCGGCCAGTTTCTTCTTGGGCGATAATTGCGTGATCCTAAGGAGCGCGTCTACAGGTTTCAATCTCTTACCTCTTCAAAGCTGGTCGCGGTATAAGTATCAGGAGCGGATGCGGGCGGTGGGGCAAAATAGCTTCGCAACGAAGCGTTCCTCACCGCTTCCGGGACGGCGTGCGCCGCCTTGATCTGCGGCGGCGGCCGGAAGCCGTCCCACTGCCCGGCGACGCTTTGGAGGAACACGCTGTCGTCCGGGTTCCAGGTGTGGCCCCCGTGTGAATCAGTGCCGGAATGTCGGTGCATCAGGTAGTTCTGGCCATGGGTGCGGTAAATGAGCCCGCCCGCGGCCTGCACCGCCTGCAGCAGGCACCGGTCCACGGCACGGTGGACCGGGCGCCACCCGCCCAGGTCCCGCAGCTCGGCCCGGGAAATGGTCATGGTCCCGCCGGCGACGTGGTCGGTGTACTGCTCCCCTGCGGGCGGCCGCCGGGTGGTGATGTCCAGGCTCTCCAGATACACGAACTCGACCTGGGATCCCACGAGCGCTGCGCCGCTGAACTCCCTTGCCCGGACCAGGTCGCGCAAATGGTGCTCGCCGTACCAGTCGTCGTCGTCCATTTTGCTGATGAGATCGCCGCTAGCAGCTTCGACTCCGGCGTTGAGCGCCTCGCCAAAGATTGTGTCCGCCGGGACGGCGCGGACCGTGACGTTGCCCGGGTAGCTGTTGACTGCCTGCCTGACGTCGGGGCGTTCGGGGTCGACGCCGTGCAGGACCAGCACGACCTCGGTCTCTTTCCAGCTCTGGCGGCCAAGTTGTGCGAACGCCGATGCCAGCTTGTCCGGCCGGCGGCTGGCCAGCAGCACGCTGACTGACGTTTCCGGCGCGGGCGCCCGGCCGAGCTCACCGAGCACCATATTCCAGCGGCCGCGGGGGCTGTAGAGGTCAAGAGCGGTCCGCCGCATGTCGATTGACTTGCATTCGCGTGCGAGCACGTCGTCCTGTGCCGCGAAGGCGTCGATTCGTGCCGCCAGTTTCTCGCCGATCATTGACCGCACCGTGGCGGGCAGTCCGTTGGCGAGGACGGGAACGCCGGCGACGGCCAGTTGCGTGAGGCGCCGGGCCAGGGCGGCGTCCTGTCCGGCGAACTGCGGCCCGTCGACTGTCAGGTATTGGTGCCCCCGTAACGCGGTCACGTCGAGCTCGGAGAACTCCCGTGCCCACGCCAGTTCGTGCGGGTCGAGTGCGGCGGCCGCTTTGTCTGCCAGCGGCCGGAAGCCCATCGGTGAGATGACGGCGGTATCCACCGGCGGGAGAACGTCTCCCGCCGGCCAGACCGGAGGGGTCTGCCGGCCGGGCAGTTCAACCAGCCGGGCACTGCCGAGGACGACGTCTGCGGCGTAGATGTCGTCCGCGTCGGGCTGCAGGAGCCGCTCGGTCATGAAGCTGCCGTTCTGATCGCCCGCGAGCCACGACCTGTCAACGGTGTCGGTGATACCGACCCTCAGCCCTCCCAGTGCGGATGCCCGGTCGGCTTCGGAGCAGGTCCGCAGGGCTGCGAGGGCGGCGGCGTGCACGGTGACCCAGGTTCCGCCTTCGATGACGACGGCCAGGCCTACCCCGGGAACCATCATGCGGGCGTGGGTCGCGTGGTTCTGCAGCCGCCGGGGAGTCCAGGCGGGATTGCCGGGTGCCGGGTTGCCCGCTGAGGGGGCAACGGCCGGGTCCATTCCGATCACGAGGATCAGGCGCCGCGACTTGCCCTCACTGCGGAGCAGCGGGAGCATGGCCCGGGCTTCGGCGAGGGACGACGCGCGGACAACGTAGTTCTCCCACCACAGCTCTTCGGCCGGAAGGTGATGCTCCCAGTCCGCGGTGATGTCCGGATCCCGGCTCTGCCAGTCGCTGCGCGCGAATTCGAGCCCGAGGGCTAACGACAGCTCGGCGAGGGTCTTCTCCCCCGCTCCCGCCCATACGCTCTTCAAGGCCATAACGTCAGTATCCGGACGATGCGCGGCCGGCACGGGCCTTGAGGCGGACCAGGATATAGGCGGGGCCGCGGCGGGCGATGGCCCGGGCGCGGGCCAGGCCGCGGTTCGGCGCGAGTCCTTGCTCCAGCCGGCGCCGCTCCGTCTCCGATTTCTGTAGCCGAGATTCGAGAGTGCGGATCTGCTGTTCGTAATCGACGCGGGTGGAACGGTCCCGGAGGTCCCGGACCACGATCGTCAGGTCGTGCGCGCCGGCAGCGCCTTTCCGGAGATGCATCTTGGGTTTGGGCCGGTGGTATTCGTGCAGTCCGAGGGCGTTCCCGGAGATCCAGCGTTCCGTGCCGGCACGGCGGGCGGCCTTTTCAGGGTCGGTTCCGGCGTCGGCGTGGGTGCGGAGATCCGCGGCACGCCAGAACTCGATCGCGCCGCTTTGGCCGTCCACCAGAGCGCGCAGGACCGTCGCTCCGGTCTCCGCCATGCTGTCAATCATGGCTTCGAGCGAATGCGTACCCAGGGCGGTGCCGGCGTTCAGCACGAGGGTGTAGGTGCCGTCCCCGACCCGTTTTTCGTCGGCTTGGACGAAGGAAAACCGGGTGTCTGTCGCCAGCCACTCTTCCAGCCGGGGACGGTGGCTGTGCTCTTCCTGGACTACATCGACGGCGAAGTCCTGGCAGGAGGAGCGGAACAGCGAGGCGATGGTAGCTGCCACCTGTAGGTCCGTGGCCTTCCCGGCGCGGATCAGGATGTGCAGCAGCGGCGTGGCCCGCCGCGGTGCGTGCAGGTGCTTCAGGACGACGCCCGCAAGCCGGAGTTCGTCTTCAATGGCCGGGGCTGCCGGGGCGTGTCCTTTAAACACCGGCCGTAGCCCTCACGGCGGCGAGCCCGCTGGCGGTGTTTTCCTGCCTCGGCTGGTTCCAGATGCCACGGGTGTCGATGATGGTTTTGCCGGCCAGGGCAAGCGGATCCGGGCTGAGGAATTCATCATGGTCAACGAGCAGCAGCACCAGCTCTGATCCGGCCAGAGCCTCGTCCAGCGGGTGCAGCCGTGAAACTCCGAGTTTGGCGAGCGGCGCGGGGACTTCGTCCACGTTCGGGTCCACGAGCATAAGCCGCACTCCCGGAACCTCGCGGACGAGTTCTTCCACGATGGTCACTGACGGTGACTCGCGGACGTCGTCGATGTTCGCTTTGAACGCGAGGCCCAGCACCGCGATGCCCGCACCAGGCTGCGCTTCCAGCGCGGCAAGGGTCTGCGCCACGACGTGGCGGGGTTTGGCGTCGTTCACTTCGCGCGCGGTCCGGGTCAGGGTCGCCAGCTCGGGGACCGCGTCGACGATGAACCACGGGTCGACGGCGATGCAGTGGCCGCCCACGCCCGGTCCGGGCCGCAGCACGTTGACCCGGGGGTGGTGGTTCGCCAGTTCGATCAGCTTCCACACGTCGATGCCGAGTTTGTCGCATATCATGGACAGCTCGTTGGCGAAGGCAATGTTGACGTCGCGGAAAGTGTTTTCGACCAGCTTGGTCATTTCGGCCGTGGTGGCGTCGGTGACGAGGATTTCGCCCTGGCAGATGACTTCGTAGAGCCGCTTTGCCAGCAGCGCGCCTTCTTCGGTGAGGCCGCCGATGACACGGTCGTTCGTGACCATCTCGATCATGATGCGGCCCGGCAGGACGCGTTCGGGCGAGTGAACCACGTGCACGTGATTCCGTCCGGGGGCAGCCTCGAGGGACAGATCCGGCCGGAGCTCCATGAGGTAGCTGCCCAGCCGCTGGGTGGTGCCGGGCGGGGAGGTCGATTCCAGGATCACGAGTTCCCCGCCGCGGAGCACGGGAGCCATGGCGTCTGCTGCGCTCAGCAGGTAGGAGAGGTCGGCGCCGTTGCCCTCGGCAAGCGGCGTGGGGACGGCGATGATGTAGGCATCCGCCGCCGGAACAGTTGTCATGGCGACTAGGTTGCCCAGGCTCACAGCGCCGGAGACAACAACACCCATGTCGGGTTCCACAAAGGGGACCTCGCCCCGGTTGACTGCATCGACCGTCGACTGCTTGACGTCGACTCCGGCAACCCGTTTTCCCTTGGCGGCGAAACTCGCTGCCGTGGGCAGGCCGATGTAGCCAAGTCCAATGACCGCTACGTCAAATACCGTCTCGTTCATGACTCCCCTTAAACTGCGATGTGGTCTTCGGGTGACCCGAAGAACTGGATTTTCGAAGAAGCCAGCAGCTCTTCATGAGTGATCGACCAGGTGTGTCCTGCGACGTTGTGGCCGCGGAACTGGCAGTAGTTGAACCTGTCGGCCGAGTAGATCCGTGCTCCCGCCGCAATCACGTCGCTTAGGAAGCGCGAGTCTTCGCCGCGCTGCAGCTGTTGGAACGGAAAGCGCCGGAACGTCCCGGTCGCGGCAAAAATCGTCGGACCGGAGACTGCTTCAACATAGCGGTGTTCCAGCTGCGGGTTCCTCAGGATGGTGGCTCCCGGCCCGGCCAGATGCATGTAGTGGGCGCGTTTTCCTACCACTTCCGCCTCCGAGTACATCATGGAGTGCACCTGATCGGCCAAATAGTGACGGCTGTAGAAGTCGTCGTCGTCCCATTTGGTGGCGTACGTTCCGTCCGCACGGGCGACCAGGGCGTTGAGGCAGTCCCCCAGCGTCGTCGCCTGCGGTTCCTGCAGGACCACGACGTCGGAAATCCCGGCGTCCCGGCACTTCCGGCGGAAGTCGGCCTCGTCGAGGGCGAACCCGTGTGCCAGGAAGGCCAGCTGGACGTCCACACCCTCCTGGGCTGCCACGCCGGCAATGACATGGTCGACCTGCTGCGGGCGGAAGCTGGAGACCAGGACGGAAACCCGCGGGAGTGCCGAGGGCAGGATCAGGTCCGGCCGGGCCACGGCGAGAATCGACGCCGCACGGTGGCGGTAGGTGTGCTCGGTCCAGATGCTCCGCTGCGCCTTATGCACCAGCCGTGAGGCGTAGTCCGGATTCGCCAGCAGCGCCTTCAGCAGGGCGGCCGCCTGCTCTTTTGTTTCCGCCGTGGGAATCTCGTTGCCCGGGAAGAAGGCGGCCAGGGCCGTGCTGGGCGTTGAGACCACGCACGTGCCCGCAGCCGTGATCTCGAAAACTCTTCGCGCGCACATCGACGGTGAGTCGGTGACGGAGTTGACGTTCAGGAAGACCTTGTACGCCTTGTAGGCCGTCAGCATCTGTTTGTAGGACAACGATCCGACGACGTGCCGTGCGAGGATTCCCGGGAACTGGTACTGGGATTCCTTGCCGAGCTGACGGGAGAAGATCTCAAAGCCGGAGCGTTTGCCGCCGGACACCTCAGCGGCTGCGCCCAGGAGGTAGTCCATCTGCCGGCGCCGGTCCTCGTACTTGTGTGCGAAGTACATTCCGGCGAAGGCGATATCCCGGGCATGCCAGCCGTGCCGGGGCCGGACGGGATTGTGGAGCTTCGGCTGTGCCGCGAACGGCAGCACCGAGACGCGGCTGTGTCCCAGATCGGTCCGGTAGCGCGGCAGCATGTTCTGGTCCGTGGTGAACACGTGGTCAAACAGCTTGGCGGCCGGGAGAAAGTCGTCGTAGTGCGGCGGATCCTCTTTGTTCCAGAAGACCGTAGGCAGCCCTGCATTCCTGCACGCCTCGATCAGCTCGCGGAAGACGGTCGAGGGGCCATTGGTCCCGGTGATTTTTCCCCGCCAGAGTCCGTTGTTGCCGGCCCAGGCCGATTCCACCACAACAAACGCCAATTCCTCGCCGCGGAGCTGCTGTTCCCAGCTGTCGGGCCGGAGTGCCACAACGGACCATTCGCAGGAGAACGCCTCGGCCGAGAAATCGTCCATAATGACGCCGACCCGCAGCTGCGGAGCCGACGACGCCGGACCCGGAGTTGCGGCTTCGCGGAACACGAGGTGCCGGCCGCGGCCGAAGCCCCGCCAGGCTCCTTCGGCTCCGCGGACGCCGGCAAGGCTTGCCTCGTCCCGTTCGGTGCCGCTGCGGTGCAGATAGCTCTTCGCCTGTGCCATCCCGCCGTTGCGGGCGTGCCAGAGGGCACGGCGCCAGTACGCGATCCTGTCCTGAATTGTCATCGGCCTACCGGGCGCGCTTCCAGCCGTTGGGCAGGAGCGTCGTGCGGATTTCCGGCAGGCTCGCCATAAGTTCGGCCCGGATCTTGCGGCCGTAGTCTGCGTTGCCCTCGTTGATCCGCCAGATGAAGTTCCGGTATTCCTTGGCCACGGCATCCGGTGTCCCGTCCATGACGAAGTCGCCCTTGTCGATCCAGATGGCACGGTTGCACGTGGAGGTGATGGTGCTGAGGCTGTGGCTGACGATGAAGACTGTCCCTGCCTGCGCCGTCACCTGCTGCATACGCTTCTTGGAGCGCTCCTTGAACTGGGCGTCACCGGTGTTCAACGCCTCATCAACCAGCAGGATTTCCGGATCCACAGCCGCGGCGATCGCAAAGCGCAGCCGCGCGCTCATGCCGGACGAGTAGGAATTCATCGGGTGGTAGATCTCGTGTTCAAGTCCGGACATGTCAACGATGGCGTCGTACTTGGCGTCGATTTCGTTGTGGCTCATGCCCATGGCCAGGCAACCCAGGCGGATGTTCTGCGCCCCGGACATGGACGAGATGAGGGCCGCGTTAACGCCGAGCAGGACGGGGTTGCTGGAGGCGTAGACGCTGCCGGTGTCCGGGATGATGAGGCCGGCCAGGACCTTCATCAGCGTGCTCTTGCCGGATCCGTTGCGGCCGATGACGCCGATCGCGTCACCCTTGTTGGCGACGAACGAGACGTTGCGCAGGGCGGTGGTCCGCACGGCGCTGTCGGCGCCGGCGCCCCGGCCCAGGGCCTGCCACAGTGTTTTCCGGGTGTTGGTCCGGCCCGCCGGCTGGTTCCTCGTCCGGTAGACGACGGAAATATCGTCCACCACCACGGTCGGCTGGTGCAGTGCCGGGGAAAGCTCAGGCGCGTCCATAGGATTCCTCTCCCCGCCAGAACACGATCAGGCCGACGATAAGCGCGCCGAGCGCCCACAAGGACACGATCGCCCAGGAGCGCCAGGAGGGCGTGGTCGCGTACAGGACGGAGTCGCGGATGATCTTAATAATCAGGAACAGCGGGTTTACGTCCATGATGGTCTTGAGGATTGGGACGTTGTTGAAACGGTCTGCCGAGAAGAAGACCGCTGACGTGTACATCCAGAGCCGCATGAAGAAGGACAGCAGCATTCCGACGTCGGGAATCTTCAGCAGCGGCCGGGCCAGCATCATTCCGATCCCCAGGTTGAACAGGAACTGCAGGCCGAGGGCAGGCAGGATCAGCAGCCATCGCCAGCTGATCTCCTCCGCAGGACCGATGAAGATGATGAGGAGCAGCATGACCAGGACCACCGGGATGTTCGCCAGGAACTCGCGGACATTGATCGCGATGGGCAACGCGGCACGCGGGAACTGGAAGGCCCGGATCATGGAGGTATTGCCGGTGAGGGACTTGGCCCCGCCGAGGACGGACCGGGTGGACATCTGGAAGGTGAAGACACCGATGACCAGGTAGCCGATGAAGTTTTCGATGCCCTTGCTGGTGTTAAGCAGCAGGCCGAAGACGAGGTAGAAGCTCAACCCGCTGAGGAGCGGAGTGAGCACCAGCCAGGCGCTGCCCAGGTGGTTCTTCTCATTTCCGCCCTGCACACGCGCCTGCGCGTCAAAGAGGATGAAGCTTCGCCGGTCCCAGAGCTGGACCAGGTAATCGGCCAGGCCCGGCCGCTGACCGATGCGGGTCAAGTGGACAAGGTCCACCGGCACGGAAACCGTGGGCGCCTTGGATTGTTCTTCGACGCTCATCTAGATGGACACTCCCAGCTTCTCTAGTTCCTCAGCCATGGCGGCCGCATTCGCGGCCCAGGTCCGTTCCCGCAGGACGCGGTCCCTGCCGGCGGCGCCGAATTCTCTAGCCAGCCGGGGATCTGTCAGTAGCGTCCTCAGGGCTGCCGCGAACGACGTCGGGTCGCCGGCGTCCGCCAGGAGCCCGGTCACGCCGTCGTCCACAATCTCTGCCAGGGCGGGCAGGTCACTGGCCACAACCGGGCGGGAACACGCCATCGCCTCTACCGGTTTCAGTGGTGTCACCGAGCGCGTCACCTCCAGATCTTTTCGCGGCACAACAAAGACATCGAGCGCTTGGTGGTACCGGACCGCCAGATTGCGCGGCACACGGCCCGGGAACAGAATACGATCCCCATAGCCGCTCCGCCGCGCCAGGACCTGCAGCGATGGCATGGCCGACCCATCGCCGACAATCAGCAAGCGCAGATCGGGCAGGTCCGGCGCGAGCTGCGTGAACGCTGCTATCAAGTCTTCGAGCCCTTCATAGGGTACCAAGCTGCTGACGGTGCCGATCATCCGGCCGTGCGTCCCGAGGCCAAGGACACGCCGGGCCTGTTCCGGATCCAGGGGTTCCGCCAGGAAGTCCCCGCCCACCGCGTTGGGGGCAATGAGCACCTTTTCTTCCGGAATGCCGGCCGCGACAATATTGGTTTTCATCGCCTGGCCCAAAGTCAGGATCAGGTCCGCGGACGTCATGACTTCGGCTTCGCGCCGGTTGAAGCACCGGTACTTCTCGCTGTCCTTGGCCTCGGGCCCGCGGGTTGCCGCCCAGGTGTCCGCCAGCTGGCCGCGGACCTCGTAAACCCACGGGATGCCGAGTGCCTCGGCCACGGCCCGCACCACCAGGCCATTGACGTAGTGCGTTGTGGTGTGCAGCACGCTGGGCCGGAAGTCCAGGGCGATGGCCAGCAACTCCTCGGCCTGCTGCTGCAGCCGCGCGTCGATGGTCGGTGCCAGGCTGGCCGGCAGCAGCCGGCGGTAGCGGACCCCGTCGACGGTGTCCGTGGCCTTCGCGAAGAGCTTGCCTACCTGGACCGGATACCCCAGCCGGGTGACTGCAAGCACGTCCCAGCCCGCCTCCCGCTGCGCCACCAGGGTGGAGTGCGAACGCTGGGCGTAGCCACTGGACGTGTGCGGCAGCGAGTTCGTCAGCAGGTGCAGGATCCGGCCCGGACCGGGCGTATAGCTGCGGGGCGCCAGCACCGGCGACGCGTCCTTGAGGATGGCGGCTTCCGCGGCGAGCCGTGCCTGTTGCCGCGCTTCCGCCGCGCTCGGTTCGGCGAGGGCCTGCACTGCCTCGCTGACGGCGCCGGCGTACCAGAGGCGGCGGGCGCGCGCCTGGCGGAAGCGTCGGGCGCCACCAGCGCGGCTGAGGAAGCGGTCAGCCAGCGAACGGCAGGTGGGCTGCGAGGGCGATGTCCGCCAGGCGGCGTGCCTGCTCGCCGGCAAGGCCGCGGTCGGCGGCCAGGTTGAGGCGGCGTTCGACATCGGCTTCGTCACCGGCGGCCAGGGCGGCGAAGAGGACCACTGCGGAAGCGGAGCCTCCCGGGGCGCGGCGGTGCAGCAGTCTGGCAAGCGGCAGCACCGCTGAGGGCAGCCGGCGGGAGATCTGCAGGAAAAGGACCACAGGATCGTCGGCCAGGTGTTGACGGACGACGCCCGCGGCCAGGCGGGCGTTTTTCAGAAGTTGGATCATGGGGTCAGGTACGCGATTCCGCCAGGAGGCCGGTGATGAGCTCCATGTAGTCGCCGGCGAGGTGCGAAAGTTCTGCGTTGGCCTTGACCCACTGCCGGCTGTCGCCGTTGCGGATGAGCCGGCCGCGGTCCGCGGCAAGGTCCCGCCACAGGGCGGCAAGCTCCTCCGGGTTGCTGGCAACGATGTCCCCGGCCTCGGCGTCTTCTACGATCCGTGCCGCTTCGCCGCGCACGATTGCCGTCACGTGCCGTCCGAGGGCCAGGACCTCATAGGTTTTCGACGGAACGGTGGTTTCAAACGATTTCCAGTCATCGCGCAGGGACACGAGGCAGGTGTCGGCCGAGGCATAGCGTTCGATCATGGCGTCCCCGGTGAGCGGGGCGTGGAAGGTGACGGGTGCCTTGAGCTGGCGTGCCAGCTTCTCCAGCGCGGGCCGCTGCGTGCCATGGCCCACCAGGTGAAGGTGCATCGAATCGCCGACCAGGGCGCTGGCCCGGATCGCCACGTCAAGCCGCTGGCTTTCGCCGTGGTTGCCGAGGTACAGCGCCTCGAAGTGGTCCCGTTCCGGTTCGGGCGGATCGAGGACCGGAATGGCGTCAAGCGCCACACCGTTGCTGATCGTGGCGACGTTCTTCACGCCACGGGCTCGCAGGGTGGCCGCAAAGCCTTCGGTGACGGTGACCACGAGGTCGGCCCGGTGCTGGACGAAGTCAACGACGTGTTCGACGATGCTTTTGACGCTGCCCTGGACCAGCCGTGCGTCCCGGGCCAGGTCGGGCCACGCATCGCGCATTTCCACGATGAGCGGCACGCGGCGGAGCTTCGCCAGCACGTAGCCGGCCATCAGGGACGGCAGGCCGGGCGCGGTGACGATCACGACGTCGGGCTTGCGGACCATCAGCCCCGCCGGCACGGACAACGCGGCCGAATACGCCTGGTCCAGCAGCCGCGCGACCCGGGAATTGCCGTGCCGCAGGTAGGGAACGTGGAGGATTTTCTCCGTGAACTGGCCGTTCCTCAAGTGGAACGGCCGGCCGGCCATCCAGCGCGGCAGCGCCCGGCGACCGAAAGGATAGTGAGCCACGGGCGTGATCACGTCGACGCCCCAGCCGGCGTGCGAGAACTCCTTGATCATGGCAGTCCACCGCCGCTGGGGCGGGCTCTGTTCCGGCCAGTAAGAGTGGGTGATGAGGGTTATCTGCAGGCCGGAACCTGCCGGCTGACCCGTTGCGGGCTCAGCGGAAACGTCATCCTGCACGGCCTTCAGGACTTGCCCGTCCGGGGCGTGCCGTTAAGCTTCTTCGAGCCCAGGAAACGGAAGTAGGCAAAGCCGAGGCCGATCAGGAACATGGCGGTGAGAGCCTGCACGGCCAGGGGGCTTCCCGTGGCGACGGCAACGGCGGCCTGCACCTCTGCCTTGACCATGAGCGGGGCCTTCGCGGGGGTCGCGATGACAGCGGGCTTCGTCGACTTCGCCGGTGTGGGCGTCGGAGAGGGTGTCGCCGTCGGGCTTGCTTCAACGGCCGCGGGTTCTTCGACGGGCGGCGCCACAACCGCGGGAGCGGGGGCGGGAGCGGGGGCGGGCGGGGCTTCGACGACCGGCGGCACGGGGACAACAACGGGGGGCGCCACCACGACGGGCTGGGGCTCGACGGGCACCGCGGGCACCGGATCGGCCGTCGCGACCGGGGCAGCGGGTTCTTCCGCCGGCGCGGTCGGGGTCGGGTCGGTTGGTGCCGGTACGGTCACCAGCGGCGCTGGCGTTACCGGAACCGGGTCCACGACGGTCGTGAGCGGCCGCGAAAGCACAACGCCGTCGGCATAAGCGGCCGCGGCCGCCCCGGGGACCGACAGCGCCAGGATCAGGCTTCCGAGCCCGACGCGTGTCTTCAGTTTTTGGCTGCGCGACATCATCGACAGTCCTCCCCCAGGTGCGAGAAATAGATCAGAATTGTGCGGGCGAAGCCAACACTAACGTTTTTGTCGGCAGGGCCCAGCGGTGCACGATTCCCCCAAGTCTACTCGAAGCCGTCCCGGCGCCAAGACTCGGGACGGCCGACTGCAGGGTTTCCGTACTGTTTTCCGAACGCTGCCGGCCGTGCCCGGGCCTGCCCCGGAGCGCACTTCCGCAAGGGATAGGCTGGAAGTATGCAGTCCCGCCTCCCCCGTCCGAACTCCCGACCAGCGTCCTACGCCGCCCTTGCCGCGGCAGCCGGGATGGCCCTGACAGCCTGTGCCCCGGTGGTGGACGTGACCCCCGCGCAGGACGCGGCAAACGCGGCCTGCGCGCCCATGATGCTTGCGCTGCCCGACACCATTGGCGACGCACAACTGCGCAAGACCAATGCCCAGGCGACAGCCGCCTGGGGCGACCCGTCGCTCGTGATCCTGCGCTGCGGCGTCAACGTTCCGGGGCCCACCACGGACCGCTGCGTGAGCGTCAACGGCGTTGATTGGGTGATCAAGGAAGGCAATCCGGCGTGGACGCTCACCACCTACGGCCGTGAACCGGCGACTGAGATCCTCATGGACCCTGACCGGATCAGCTCGGCCACGGTACTGGCCGAGCTTGCTGCACCTGCCCAGAAGATCCCGTCGACGCGCGGGTGCGTCGGCCAGCAGGACCTGCAGGATCTTCCCACCGGCCAGTGACGGGCGGCGGGCTGCCGCCGGCACGCCGCCGGCCGGAGCCCCAGGGAGTCCAGCGGCTACTAGCGCAGACCGGTCTTGCGGTTCAACGCCAGATGGATGAGCTCGTCGATCAGTTCCGCGTAGCCGATGCCCGATGCCGCCCACATCTGCGGGTACATGCTCTTGGGCGTGAAGCCGGGCATGGTGTTGATCTCGTTGATGATCAGATCGCCGTCGGGCGTGTAAAAGAAGTCCACGCGGCTCAGGCCCTCGGCGCCAACGGCGTCGAAGGCCACGGCGGCGAGGTCACGGACCCGGGAGATGGCTTCGGCGGGAATATCGGCCGGGCAGCTTAGTGCGGCGGCGTCATCCACGTACTTGGCGTCGAAGTCGTAGAACTCGTGTCCCCCGCCGGCCACCGAAATTTCGCCCGGCATGGACGTCCGCGGCGCATCCGTTCCGCGGCCTTCCAGGACGGCGCATTCGATCTCGCGACCGATAATCCCGGCTTCAATGACCAGTTTGGGATCATGCTCACGCGCCATCTCGATCGCGGCGTCCAGATGCTCCATGGAGTCCACTTTGGAGATGCCCATCGACGATCCGGCCCGCGAGGGCTTGACGAATACCGGGAAGCCGAGCTTGTCCACGCGTTTGCGGACCGTTTCGGGGTCGTTGCGCCACTGCCGGTCGGTAACGGCGATGTAGGGGCCCACGTCGAGGCCGGCCGATTCGAAGACCACCTTCATGAAGTGCTTGTCCATGCCGACCGCTGAGGCCAGGACGCCGGCACCGACGTAGCGGGTGTCGGAAAGTTCCAGGAGGCCCTGGATGGTTCCGTCCTCGCCGAAGGGCCCGTGCAGCAGCGGAAAGACAACGTCGATGGATCCGAGTTCCTTGGGAATCTCTTCCGTGGAAGCTTCGATCAATTGATGCTCGCCGCCGATTTCGGCCAGCGTCACCGTCTGCGCCGATGAGGCGACCTCGGGCAGCGACGATGCGGAGAGGGACCACTGCCTGGTGTCCCCGGACACAAGCACCCATTGGCCGGTCTTCGCGATCCCGATGGGAATGACCTCGTACTTTTCCCGGTCGATCGCGCCGAGGACTCCGGCGGCCGTGACGCAGCTGACTGCGTGTTCGCTGGAGCGTCCGCCGAACAGCACGGCAACCCGTGGCTTGGGCTGGCCGGACGAGTCTTTTACGGTCACGTTCGTGGACATGGTGTTGTCAGCCACTCTCAGTTATCGCCTTCAGGTTTCAGGTCGCGGGACAGCAGCAAGGGGCCCAGTTGGTCGACGGACAGTTTTCCGTCCAGGACGGCGACGACGGCCGCCGTGATGGGCATCTCGACGCCAAGCTTCCCGGCGAGTTCGTGGACGGCCTGGCTCGACTTGATGCCTTCGGCCGTCTGGTTCATTTCCGCGGTCACCTCATCAAGGGTCAGGCCCTTGCCCAACAGCCGTCCTGCCGTATGGTTCCGGGACAGCGGTGAGGAGCAGGTCGCCACGAGATCGCCCAGGCCGGCGAGGCCGGCCATGGTGCGGGCGTCGCCGCCCAGCGCGAGACTCAGCCTGGAAGTCTCTGCCAGGCCTCGTGTGATCACCGAAGCTTTGGTGTTGTCCCCCATCTGCTTTCCCTCGCAGATCCCGACGGCCAGGGCAATGATGTTCTTGACGATCCCGCCGATTTCCACGCCGGTCACATCGCTGGTGGTGTAAGGGCGGAAATACGGTGCCGTGCAGCTCCGGGCAATCCAGCCGGCCGCAGCCTGGTCCGAGCACGCGACGACGGATGCCGTTGGCTCCTCGCGGGCTATCTCCATTGCCAGGTTGGGTCCGGAAACGACGGCCACCTGGCTGGCAGGTATGCCCAGCTCGTCGCAGATCACTTCGCTCATGCGCGCATCCGTGTGGAGTTCTAGGCCCTTCATGAGGGACACCACCAGGGCGCCGGGCTTCACGAGGTGCTTCCATTCCCGCAGTTGGAGCCGCAGTGTCTGCGCGGGAACCGCGAGGATGACGAGTTCGGCGCCGTCGAGCACCTCCGCGACGTCGGTCGAGGCCCTTATGCTGGCCGGGAGGGCGGTGTCCTTGAGGTACTGCGGGTTGCGGTGCAGGGTGTTGATCTGCTCCACGACTTCCGGGCGCCTGCCCCACAGCAGGATCTCGCGTTCGATGCCGGAGGCGGCAGCCGCGTCGGCGACGACCTTCGCGAAGGTCGTCCCCCAGGACCCTGCCCCGAGGACGGCCACCGTGGCGGCCGATCCCCCTCGTTCACGATCGATCGTCATGCCGTGCTATCCCCAACGTTTTGCTGTGAACCGCCCTCGCGGGTGGTTTTGTTTTTGGACTTCCCGCCACGCTCCACGAACCGGCCATGTGTGGCCTGGTTGTGTGCTGCCGGATCCCACCGCTCGGCGGGAGGCTCTTCGCCGCGTAAACCAGCCAGGAGTGCCGTGATGGCGTCCATGATCAGGTTTGTCGCTTCCGCGAGCGTTGTCTTATCCAGCGTCTTGCCGGCGAAGGCGCTGAGGTCCACGGGTTCCCCGACCACCAGGCGTGATGTCTTCCGCGGGAAGATGTGGAAGCGTTTCGCGTAGCGGGGAAAGACCTCGTGCGCGCCCCAGTGCGCCATCGGCACTACCGGGATTCCGCTTTCGAGGGCCATCCGCGCGGCTCCGGTGTGTCCCCGCATGGGCCACAGCTCGGGATCGCGCGTCAGCGTCCCCTCCGGATAAATGATGATGGCCCCGCCTTCGTCCACGACGTCCTTGGCCAGCTGGAGGGAGCGGTTCGCCCCGGCGGAGGAGCGTTCCACCGGGATCTGCTGTGTGTTGCGCAGGACCGTTGCGAGCACGGGAACTTTGAAGAGGCCAGCCTTGGCCAGGAAGTGCGGCATCCGGTTCTGGTTGTACAGCATGTGGGCAACCACCAGCGGATCGATTTCGGTGCAATGGTTGGGCGCGGCAATGAAGCCCCCGGCGGGGAGCTTCTCGAGTCCCTCCCACTTTTTGTTCATCAGGAGGTTCATGGCCGGCCGGACGATTGCGGCCACGATGAGAAAGGTGATGTGGCTCTTGGCCGATTCCTTCATGCGGCGCTGCTTACTTGGCCGCAGTGATGTCGAAGTCGGCGCCCAGGCCGGCGAGCTTTTCGGTGAAGCGCTCGTAGCCGCGGTTGATGATGTCGATTCCGGTGACCCTCGAGGTTCCCGTCGCTGCCAGCGCTGCAATGAGGTGGCTGAAGCCGCCGCGCAGATCGGGAACGTCGATGTCGGTGCCTTTCAGCTGCGTCGGGCCTGAAATCACCGCGGAATGCAGGAAGTTGCGCTGGCCGAAGCGGCACGGCACGCTGCCGAGGCATTCGCGGTGGACCTGGATACTGGCGCCCATCCTGATCAGCGCGTCGGTGAACCCGAAGCGGTTTTCGTAGACGGTTTCGTGGACAATGGAGACTCCCTCGGCCTGGGTCAGGGCCACGATCAGAGGCTGCTGCCAGTCGGTCATGAAGCCGGGGTGCACGTCCGTTTCAAGGACCAGCGGGTTGAGCTTGCCCCCGTGGTGGTAGAAGCGGATCCCGTCTTCGCCGATGTCCATCCCGCCGCCGACCTTGCGGTAGGTGTTGAGGAAGGTCATCATGTCGCGCTGCGTGGCACCTTCGACAAAAATGTCACCCCGGGTGACGAGGGCGGCGGACGCCCAGGAGGCGGATTCGTTGCGGTCCGAAAGTGCACGGTGGTTGTAGCCGCCGAGGTCCCGGACGCCTTCGATCCTGATGGTCCGGTCCGTCTGGACGCTGATGATCGCGCCCATTTTCTGCAGCACGGCTATCAGGTCAACGATCTCGGGCTCGGTGGCCGCGCCGGAAAGTTCCGTGATGCCTTCGGCCCGTGTGGCGCTGAGCAGGACCTGCTCCGTGGCACCGACGGACGGGTACGGGAGCGCAATCTTGGCGCCCTTGAGTCCGCCGGGGGCGGAAATGTGGATTCCACCGGGTCGCTTCTCCACAACCGCACCGAACTGGCGCAGGACGTTGAGGTGGTAGTCGATCGGACGGTCGCCGATCTTGCACCCGCCGAGGTCCGGGATGAAGGCCTCGCCAATGGCATGGATCAGTGGCCCGCAGAGCAGGATCGGGATGCGCGAATCGCCTGCGTGCGCGTCGATCGCAGTACTTGAGGCGGTCTTCGCGCCCTTCGGGTCAAGGGTGAGGTCTCCGGTGACGGGATCCTTCACTACGGTGACGCCGTGGAGTTGGAGCAGGCTCGTGACAACCTCGACGTCCTTGATTTCGGGGACGTTGCGCAACACGGAGGGCTCGTTGCCCAGCAAGGCGGCCACCATTGCCTTGGGGACCAGATTCTTGGCCCCGCGAACGGTGACGCGGCCAGTCAGCGGGACGCCTCCGCGGATTGTCAGAACACTACTCATATACCGGTTTCCTCACGACTACTAGCCCCCAAATCCTTACAAAGGCACCTGCTAAGCATAGGAGCAAGCGTTACCGATCCGAAATAGCGTTGAATTTTCACGGCCGCCGGAGTGTCGGGGGCTCACCGGCGGAGTCGGGTTGTGGCGGGCAGCCAGAGGCTGTCGCAGCCCTGTATCCCGGTGCCCGGACGGGCGCCGTTAACGCAAACGGTGACATCTTCGACATGGGTTGTCGAAGGTGTCACCGTCACGGGGCGCCGGAAACCGTTAGGAGAGTTTGGCCGGCAGCGTCTTGGGCAGGAAACGCGGCCGGGTGGCCTCAAAAGCCGTGATGTCTTCCTCGTGCTTGAGAGTCAGGCCGATGTCATCGAGGCCCTCGAGCAGGCGCCAGCGCGTGTAATCGTCAATCCGGAACGGCGCCACGATGGTACCGCACTGGACGGTCTTGGAGACCAGGTCCACCGTGACCTCCAGTCCGGGGCTGGACTCGAGTTCCTTCCAGATGAGCTCAATGTCGTCCTGGGCAAGTTCGGCCGCCAGCAGGCCTTGCTTGCCGGAGTTGCCGCGGAAAATATCCGCAAAGCGCGAGGACAGAACTGTTTTGAAGCCGTAGTCCTTCAGCGCCCACACGGCGTGTTCGCGGGAGGAACCGGTGCCGAAATCCGGACCGGCGACCAGTACGGAGCCGGAACTGAACGGTTCCGTGTTCAGGATGAACGAGGGATCCTTGCGCCAGGCGGCGAAGAGGGCATCTTCGAAGCCGGTGCGGGTGATCCTCTTGAGGTAGACGGCCGGGATGATCTGGTCCGTGTCGACGTTGCTCTGGCGCAGCGGGACGCCGATCCCGGTGTGGGTGGTGAACTTTTCCATGGCGGATCCTTCGGTGCTGTCGCAGCTACGCTGCGTCGATACGGATGGCGGCGGACTCGGGAGCGGGCTCCAGGTCCGACGGCGAGCTCAGCGTGCCGCGCACGGCCGTAGCGGCCGCCACGACCGGCGAGACAAGGTGGGTGCGGCCGCCTTTGCCCTGGCGTCCCTCGAAGTTCCGGTTCGACGTGGAGGCGCAGCGCTCCCCCGGCTCGAGCTGGTCCGGGTTCATGCCCAGGCACATCGAGCAGCCGGCGAAACGCCATTCCGCACCGAAGTCCTTGAAAACCTTGTCCAGGCCCTCGGCCTCGGCTTCGAGGCGGACCCGCGCGGAGCCGGGGACCACCAGCATGCGCACGTTCGGGTCCTTCGTCCGCCCGCGGATGATGTCCGCGGCGGCCCGGAGGTCCTCCATCCGGGAGTTGGTGCAGGATCCCAGGAAGACCGTGTCCACCCGGATCTCTTTCATGGGTGTGCCAGCCTGGAGATCCATGTACTGCAGGGCACGCTCGGCGGCGGCCTTGGCGTTTTCGTCGCCGAAGTCCTCAGGAGAGGGCACGTTCTCGGACAGGGACACACCCTGGCCGGGGTTGGTTCCCCACGTCACGAACGGCTCCAGGGTGTCGGCGTCAAGGTCCACTTCGACGTCGAAGGTGGCGCCGTCGTCGGTGCGCAGTGTGTTCCAGTATTCGACGGCGGCATCCCAATCGGCGCCCTGGGGCGCGTGCGGGCGGCCGTACATGAAGTCATACGTGGTCTGGTCGGGCGCCACCATGCCGGCGCGGGCGCCGGCTTCGATGGACATGTTGCAGATGGTCATGCGGGCGTCCATGGAGAGGGCGCGGATCGCCGAGCCGCGGTACTCCAGCACATAGCCCTGGCCGCCGCCGGTGCCGATCTTGGCAATGACCGCCAGGATGATGTCCTTGGCCGACACGCCGGGGCGCAGCGAGCCTTCGACGTTGATGGCCATCGTCTTGAACGGCTTCAGCGACAGCGACTGCGTGGCCATAACGTGTTCGACCTCGGAGGTGCCGATGCCCATCGCCAGCGCACCGAAGGCGCCGTGGGTGGAGGTGTGTGAATCGCCGCAGACGACTGTCATGCCGGGCTGGGTCAGGCCCAGCTGCGGCCCCACCACGTGCACGATGCCCTGTTCGGCGTCGCCGAGGGAGTGCAGCCGGACGCCGAACTCCTGGCAGTTGTTGCGCAGGGTCTGGATCTGGGTCCTGCTGGTCAGATCGGCGATAGGCTTGTCGATGTCCAGCGTCGGCGTGTTGTGGTCTTCCGTCGCAATGGTGAGGTCAGGGCGGCGCAGCTTGCGGCCGGCCAGGCGCAGTCCTTCAAAGGCCTGCGGGGACGTGACCTCGTGCACCAGGTGGAGGTCGATGAAAAGAAGGTCTGGCTGGGCGTTGGCTCCTTCGCCGTCGCCCTTGCGCACCACGTGCGCATCCCAAACTTTCTCGGCCAGTGTCTTTGCCACGGCCTACTCCCTTCACTGCAATTGGTTGATTGCCTCCAACTGAACCAGCAGCGGACTGCTATACGCCAGTCGAAAGATTTGCATCTCAGATAATGAGACGGCAATATCATTACATGGACAATTCTAGCGGCGTCGGTGTCATCGATAAAGCGGCCCGTGTGCTCGACGCACTTGAGGCCGGTCCCACCACCCTGGCGCAGCTGGTAGCCGCCACCGGCCTCGCGAGGCCCACGGTGCACCGGTTGGCGTTGGCGCTGGTCCACCACCGCCTCGTGAGCCGTGACATCCAGGGCCGCTTCGTCCTCGGCAGCCGGCTCGTCGAGCTCGCCTCCGCCGCCGGTGAAGACCGGCTCATTGCCTCCGCCGGCCCCGTGCTCATGCAACTGCGCGATGCCACCGGTGAGAGCGCCCAGATCTTCCGCCGCCAAGGCGACTGGCGGGTCTGCGTCGCGTCCGCCGAGCGCCCCATCGGCCTGCGCGACACCATCCCCGTCGGCACCCAGCTGTCCATGAAGGCCGGTTCGGCGGCCCAGGTCCTGCTCGCGTGGGAAGACCACGACAGGCTGCTGGAAGGCCTGCAGGCTGCCCGGTTCACGCCCACAGTCCTGGCCGGCGTGCGCCGTCGCGGCTGGGGGCAGAGCCTGGGCGAGCGCGAGCCCGGCGTCGCTTCCGTCTCCGCTCCGGTCCGCGGACCGTCCGGCCGTGTCATCGCCGCGGTTTCGATCTCGGGTCCGATCGAGCGCCTTACCCGCCAGCCCGGCCGGTTGCACGCCGAAGTGGTCTGCAACGCCGGCCGGCTCCTCACGGATGCCCTGCGCAAGGGCGCCGACTGATCCATGACCGCTTACGCAGTGTTCCTGCGCGGCATCAACGTCGGCGGCATCAGCATCAGGATGGCCGACTTGAAGGCCGCCCTGGCCCCCCGGCCGTTCACCGGGGTGACAACGCTCCTGGCCAGCGGCAACGTGGTGCTGTCCAGCTCCCTGGACGCCTCCGGGGTCAAAAACGAGTTTGAGTCCTGCCTCCGCGAATCCTTCGGCTACGACGCCTGGGTCGTGGTCATGACGGCGTCCCGCGTCGCGGAACTGGTGGCAGCCTGCCCGTATCCGGCCGCCGATGCCTCCATCCATACGTACCTGACGCTCGCCTCGAACCCGGAGGAGCTCTCCCACCTGCAGGAGGCCGCGGGTGCCGAAGACGGGACGGAGCTGACGCGGCTCGGCCCCGAAGCCCTGGCCTGGCAGGCTCCCGCCGGAGGCACCCTGGCGAGCCCGGTCAGCAAGATCGCGTCCAAGCCAAGGTACAAGGCGTCCACCACCACCCGGAACCTGCGGACCATGGTCAAGGTCCGCGACGCCGCCGCGGCCCTAGACCGTTGACGCCGTCTTCAGCGCGGCGTTGAAGGACGCCAGCCGGCTGACTTCGAGTGCCACCGGCTCCACCACGAGCTCCTCTGCGACCGCGCCGACGGCAGCGGTGAGCCGCCTCCGCGCCGCCGCTCCGCGGGCCCGGGCCGCCGCACCGGCGATGATCCCGGCCGCGATGGCCAGGACAATGCCTAACAGCACTCCCCCGGCAATCATGATCGTCGGCAGCGGCCAGCCTTCGACGCGCGGGGCTTCGGGCACCGGCAGTTGCAGGTACCCGAGGACCGCGAGAACGCCGAGCCATACGAAGCCGCCGAGTGCAGTCACCAGCGCAAGCCACTGGATGATGTTGAAGACCGGCCACCACCAGGAGGTCCGGGCGGCTTTCAGGTCCGCCGAGGCGATCGCCTGATCCAAGGCATCCGGCAGTTGCTCCCGCCCGTCCCGTGCTGCACCGCGGATAGCGGCGCGCCAGGGCCCGGGTGCGCCGTCGGAGGCGGCATCGGCGAAAGCACGGACGGCGGAATCGATCCGGGCGCGTTCCGGAGCGCCGGCTGGCGGCAACGAAGTCCGGTTCACTTCGGGAGCACCGCCGTCGCGGCGCAGGTTCAGCCGGCGCAGCGGATCCGGCCGGAACTTCGCGAGCCACCGGGTGACGGGCCAGCCCGTGCGCCGGACGGCTTCCAGCCGGTAGGAGCGGACGACGGCGTCGACCACCACCGGGACGTTGGCTGCCACGGCGAGTTCCGAAGTCAGCCGAGAGCCGGCCGCGGCGGTGACGCCGGCGGCCTCACCCGTACCTGAAACCTCGGCAAGCCTGGCTGCAGACCGTGCGACGTCGGCGGCGAGCCGCTGGGAGAGCGCCTGCCGCCGGATCGCGGCGTCCCGGATCGCGGCACGGACCCGGCCGACCCCTGTGCCGTCCACGGCGGAGGCACCGATGACCTGAACCGCGCCCAGGCCGTCACCCGCGAGGATGCCCCGAAGCGACTCCAGGACAGGGTCGACGTCGGATGCGGGCAGCCTGTCGATTTGGTTCAGGACCACCAAGGTCACGGCCCCGTGTGCGGAAAGGGGTGCCAGGAAGTCGTTGTGGACGGCGGCGTCGGCGTACTTCTGCGGGTCAAGGACCCAGACGAGGACATCCACCAGTCCGACCATGCGCTCCACGACCTGCCGGTTTGCCGCCCGGGTGGAGTCGAAATCCGGCAGGTCAAGCAGGATCAGGCCGGTGTCCTCATCCGCGAACCCCGGCACGGGCGCGGCGCGGTGCCGGCTGCGGACGTCAAGCCAGTCGAGCAGCGGTTCGCTGCCCTCGGCCCCCCAGATGCCGGCCAGCGGTTCGGAGGTCGTCGGCCGCCGGGCGGCGGCGGTCGCGATTTCCTTGCCGCTGACGGCGTTGAAGAGCGAGGACTTGCCGCTGCCGGTGGCGCCGAAAAACCCCACCACGGTGTGCGCCGCCGAGAGGGAGCGCCGGGAGCTGGCCCGGTCCAGCACCTCCAGCACCTCTTCGAGGGCTTCCTCCGGCAGCGCCCCGGCGGCGAGCTCGCGCGCGTCGTTCAGTGCCTCCAGCCGGGTGTGCAGCCGGGAGGCCTCGCGGGCGGCTCCATGGCGGCTCATGCGGAGGCCGCCAGCCGGCGCAGCGCCGCGGCGTGCCGGGTGAGCACGGCGGCCGGGACCCCGCCGCCGATCTCGAGCCGGTCCAGGAAGCGCTGCTGTTCATCCCGCAGCAGCCTCTGGCAGCGTGAGTGCAGGTCCTCGCGTGCGGTTTTGGCGAGACGGCGCACGGCATCCTCGCCGAAGACAGCTTCAAGGAGCCGCTGGCCGATCACGGCCGTCCCGCCCGCGACGCCGATCTCCAGACCGGTCAGGCCGGCGGTCATCGAGAACACCACGATCATGAGGGCTGCCCCGAGCCCGTTGATGCCGAAGGACAGCCAGCGGGCCTGGGTGCGCTTGCCCTGGCCCTCGGTCCTGATCAGTTCCATCAGGCTCCCCTGCCAGGCCCTGATCTCCGCTGCCACATGGGCGGCAAAGCCGTCGGACGGGCCGGACAGGTCGTCCGTGCCCAGCAGCTGGCGTCCCGCCGGATCCGAGCGCCACCGCCGGTCGGTGCGTTCCGCCGCGCCGGCGGCTTCATCGATGATGACGGCCTGCAGTCCGGTTTCAATCGCCACTTCGACCCGGACCGCAGGTGCAGGCTCCCCCCGGAAGAAAGCGCCCATCCGGTCCCGGAAGCGGCCGATGTTCTGTTCCATGGCCCGGAAGAACTCCCCGGTGCCCACGAAGTCCTGCCAGCGTGCCAGGACCTCGCCGCGGAGCAGGGCGCCGTCACGGGTGGCGTCGAGAATCCTGGTGAGGGCGTCATCGTAGGACGAGCGGGCATCCGCCGCGAGGACTCCGGCGGCCTGGTCCTGGGCTTCGATGCCGATGGCGGCTTCCTCCACCCGTCCGACCAGTGCCCGGACGGCGCCGTTGACCGTGCGCCGGGCAATCTCCGCGCGGCCGGCGGCGTCGGCAGCGAGTTCCCGCAGCCACTCCCGGATTGGTTCGACGGCGTCCGCGGGGAGCATGCCGTCGGCGTCCAGGGGCAGTTCGGGCACCAGGAAGAGGCGTGCCCCGGCCAGGCCTTCGCGGCTGAGCATGGACCGCAGGTCCGCGCTCACCTCCGCCGCGGCAGCGTCGGGCACCCGGTCCAGCACCACGGCCACCATGATGTCGCGCGAGGCGGCGTCCAGGAGCAGCCGCCACGGGACGGCGTCCGCGTACCGGTTGGCCGTGGTGACGAAGACCCAGAGGTCGGCTGCGGCCAGCAGTTGGCCGGCCAGCTGGCGGTTCTCGTCGGAAATGGAGTCGACGTCGGGTGCGTCAAGAACGGCGATGCCGGCAGGGACTGCGGCGTCGGCGACCAGCACCAGGGATGCCGCGGCGCCCTGGCCGGTCGGTGACGGTCGCTGGCCCTGCACGGCCGGGGCGGTGGCCGCGGCCGGGCGGGGGCCGGTGCGGCGACGACGCCGGTGCCGCGGATGCGGGCCAGGCCCGGCAGGACCCGTTCATCCTCAAACCAGCGCAGATCCGCGGGATGGTGCAGCAGGATCGGCTGGCGGGTGGTGGGGCGGATCGCGCCGGCGCGCGTGACCGCGTGACCCACCAGTGCGTTGACCAGGGTCGATTTTCCGGCTCCGGTGGAACCGCCGACCACGGCGAGCAGGGGCGCGTCCAGGCTGCGGTAGCGCGGAATGATGTAGTCGTCGAGCTGGGCCACGGCGTTCCGGAGGTCCAGGCGGGCCTGCTCGACGCCGGGCAGGCGGAGCGGGAGCGCCGTGGCAGCGAGGTCGTCCCGGACCGTTTCCAGCAGGGCAACGGCGCCCGGGGGCCGCGTCGGCGCCGGGCGACCGGGTTTGCCATAATTCCCAGTGGAGCTCACAGCATCATCATGCCAGTTCAGCGCGGTTTCCGGGCCGTGTCCGGGTCGGCACGGTCAGCCGCCCGGCGGCAGCGGGCCGGCAAAAGGACAAGACAAAAGCGGCCCCGGGCTGATGCCCGGGACCGCTTCATTGGTGACCCCAGCGGGATTCGAACCCGCGTTACCGCCGTGAGAGGGCAGCGTACTAGGCCGCTATACGATGGGGCCGTGTACTTTCCGGAACGGCGTTTCCGCCATTCAAGCCAAATGATTGTTTCATACACTTGGCGCTGTTTCAAATCGGACCAGCTGATTCAAAACGTCCGAATTTCAGCGGAAACCCGCAGAACTTCAGAGCTGGGATACCAGGACTCGAACCTAGAATGACGGTACCAGAAACCGTAGTGTTGCCAATTACACCATATCCCAATGGAACTTTCGGACCGGATGTTTGGGTTCAAACCCTCGCTCCCGGCGCCTCAGCACGAGAAATTACTTTACACGAGACTTTTGGCTTGTACAAATCGGGGTGCGGCGGCCGGGGATCTGCCTAGTCCGGTGCGGCCACGAGTTCCAGCAATTCGAGCAGGGAGGTGATCTCGTGGCCCTGGAAATCAGGGTCCGGTTCCGTGCCCCGGTTGAGCCAGATCCCGCGGAGGCCGGCCGCCGTCGAGCCTTCCGCATCCAGCAGCCGGTTGTCGCCCACGTACAGCGTCTCCCCCGCGGCTGTGCCGAGGCGCCGGACTCCTTCGAGGTAAATGGCGGGATCCGGCTTCGCCACGCCGACGGTGTCCGTGCCGATGAGGACGCTGATCCGTTCCAGCCCGGCGGCGTCGAGCTTAACGCGCTGGTAGTCGTGGACATTGTTGCTCACGGCCCCGTAGGGAACGCCGGCGGCGTCCAGCGCCTCAAGCACGGGGACCACGTCGTCGAATGCCCGGATGTAGCCGTGCTGGCGGCTGGCGTAGGAACTCACCCAGTGGTGCGCCTCTTCGCCGTCGTCGAGTTCGACGCCGAAGTGCCCGAGGGCGGCCCGGCCGCGCAGGAGCCGCTGCTCGAAGAAGGTCAGTTCACCGGCCAGGTACCGGTCGTAATAGTGGGTGGTCTCATGGGTGAAGATCCGCCCGAGCTTCTCCCACCCGGCCTGGTCCAGGCCGGGCAGGAGATGCTCGCTGACATCCCGCAGCGCGGTCGTCATGGAGAACTCAAGGTCCACCAGGGTGTCGTCGATATCGAAGAGCACCCCGCGGATGCTGCCCGGTCCGGAGGCTGGAACGCCGGGACCTGCTCCGGGAGCCGTCATCAGCCGCGGAAGGCGCGCAGGCGGGCCAGGGATGAATCCTTGCCCAGGATGACCATCGATTCGAAGAGCGGCGGGGAGATCCGGCGCCCGGAAACGGCCGTGCGGACCGGGCCGAAGGCCAGCCGCGGCTTCACTCCCAGACCTTCCACGAGCGCTTCCTTCAGGGCCGCCTGGATGTTTTCGGCGGTCCAGTCGTCCAGGGGCTCCAGCGCGGAGAGGGCGGCGTCCAGAACTTCGGCAAGGTTTTCCGGGAGGCCCTTGCGGGCGTCGTCCGCGATGTCGATAGCGTCATCGGCCTTGAAGAGGAACGCCAGCATTTCCGGTGCTTCGCCCAGCAGCGAGATCCGCTCCTGGATCAGAGGGGCGGCCTCGGCGAGGACTTCCTCGTCGCGGGCGGTCAGGCTGTCCCCCACGAGTCCGGCGGCCTGCAGGTACGGGACCAGCCGCCCGCGGAAGTCTTCCGGGGCGAGCATCCGGATGTGGGTTCCGTTGATGGCTTCGGCTTTTTTGATGTCAAAGCGGGCCGGGTTGGCAAGGACATCGGCGACGTCGAAGTGCTCGATCAGCTGGTCGACGGTGAAGATGTCCTCGTCGGCGGAGAGGCTCCAGCCGAGCAGGGACAGGTAGTTGAGCAGGCCTTCCGGGATGAAGCCGCGGTCCCGGAGCAGGAACAGGTTGGACTGCGGATCACGCTTGGAGAGCTTCTTGTTGCCCTCGCCCATGACGTACGGGAGGTGCCCGAAGACCGGCATGTAGCTGGCGACTCCGATGTCCATCAGAGCCCGGATCAGCACCACCTGGCGGGGCGTGGAGGACAGGAGGTCTTCGCCGCGGAGCACATGGGTGATGCCCATCAGCGCATCGTCGACCGGGTTGACCAGCGTGTATAGCGGTGAGCCGTCGGCGCGGGCAATCACGTAGTCCGGAATGCTGCCGGCCTTGAAGGTGATTTCACCCCGGACCAGGTCGGTGAAGGTGACGTCCTCGTCCGGCATCCGCACGCGAAGCACGGGCTGGCGGCCTTCAGCCTTGAAGGCTGCCAGCTGGTCGGCCGTGAGTTCACGGTCGAAGTTGTCGTAGCCGAGCTTGGGATCACGGCCGGCAGCCCGGTGGCGGGCTTCGACTTCCTCCGGGGAGGAGTAGCACTCGTAGGCGTAGCCGGCCTCGATCAGCTTCGCGACGATGTCCTTGTACAGGTCCAGACGCTGGGACTGGCGGTAGGGTTCGTGCGGGCCGCCTACCTCGACGCCCTCTTCCCAGCTGATGCCGAGCCACTTCAGCGCCTCCAGCAGCTGCTGGTAGCTCTCCTCTGAATCGCGCGCCGCGTCCGTGTCCTCGATCCGGAACACGAACGTGCCCTTCGTGTGCCGGGCGTGGGCCCAGTTGAAGAGGGCGGTACGGATCAGGCCCACGTGCGGCGTTCCGGTGGGCGACGGGCAGAACCGGACCCGGACCGGCGTTTCGGCGGTGACGCCGCCGGAGACGGAACCGGTGGCAGTACTGGGGGCAGCGTGAGGCGCAGAGGGATTAGTCATAGTGCGTCCAACTTTACCGTCTTGCACGCCACGCCTTCCGCCAGCAGAGCCGCTTCCGCAACACTGCTCCTAGCGCCGCACCACCGGGTTGGACAGGCGGCCGATGCCCTCGATCTCCACCTCAAAGCGGTCGCCGGCCTGGACCAGGTCGACGCCGGCCGGGGTGCCCGTCATGATGACGTCGCCGGGGAGCAGGGTGAAGGCCTGCGAGACGACGGAGACGAGTTCGCGGACACCGCGGATCATCTGGTTGGTGTTGCCGTCCTGGCGCAGTTCACCGTTCAGCCGGCCCTGGACCTGGAGGTCGTCAGTGTCGAGCTCGGTCTCGATCCAGGGACCGAGGGGCGCGGACGTATCGAAGCCCTTGGCCCGGGCCCACTGCAGATCCGTCTGCTGGACGTCGCGGGCTGTGAGGTCATTCCCGCAGGTGTAACCGAAGATCACCTCGTCAGCGCGTTCCTCGGGAACGTCTTTGCAGATCCGGCCGATGACCACGCACAACTCGGCCTCGAAGGAGACTTCCTCCGAGAACTCCGGCAGGATGATCGGATCGTTGGGCCCGATGACGGCGGTGTTGGGCTTCAGGAACAGGAGCGGCTGCTCCGGGACCTCATTGCCGAGCTCCGCGGCGTGCTCCCTGAAGTTGCGCCCGACGCCGATGATCTTGCTGCGGGGAATGATCGGGGCCAGCAGCCGCACGTCTTCCAGTTTGTGCTTGGTGGCAGTTCGTTCCACGCCATGGAAGAAGGGGTCGCCCTTAATGACAGTGACCTCTTCACTGCCGGACTCACCTTCAACCACGCCGTAGAGGGGATCAGAATCGACGACAAACCGGGCAATACGCATGGCTCCAACCCTACCGTCTCAGCCGGGTTCCGGGCGCCCTGCGGCTCCCCGCAGCTGCCCTCAGCAAATGTCCTCGGAGGCGCCGTCTGCCGCGCGCAGGTAATGCAGCTGGGCCGCCACCGAAAGTTCCGCTGCCGGGCGCACCGCCGGATCAACGGCGGCGTAGACGGCGTCGGCCACCTCCGACACCGATGCGCCGGCGCCGAGGCCGGCCAGGGCGGATCGTACCTGCGCCAGGCGGTCCTCGCGGTGGTCCCGGTAGGCGCGGACAATCTCGTCCAGGGCGGGCAGGACCGGGCCGTGCGCGGGCAGGACCGTGGCGGGGCCGAGGCCTTCGAGCCTTTCCAGGGAGGCCAGATAGGCGCCCAGCGTTCCATCAGGGTAGTCAAGGACGGTGGTCCCGACCCCCAGAATCGTGTCCCCGGTCAGGACGGAGCCGGCGGCGCCGTCGTCGGGCAGGTGGAAGCTGACGGAATCCGAGGTGTGGCCCGGCGTTGCCAGGACCCTGATCACGGCGCCCGCGGCGCGGATGACCTCCCCGTCGGCGAGCGGAAGACCGCCATGGCAGTGGGCGGGGTCGGCAGCCCGCACCGGGGCGCCGGTAAGCTCGGCAAAACGGGCCGCAGCCGCCGTGTGGTCGGCATGCCGGTGGGTGATGAGAATGAGCTCAACCTCGCCGGCCCGCGCCAGGTCCTGGAGGTGGGTGTCGTCGAGGGGGCCCGGATCCACGACCACGACGGTGGCTGCGCCCGGGGCGGCGATCAGGTACGAGTTGGTGCCGTGCAGGCTCATCGGTCCCGGATTCGGGGCGAGCCGGAACCGGGTCAGCTCGCTGCTGCGAACCAGTCCGGAAGAAAATTCTGTGGCCACGGTTCCCATCCTTGCATCTTGTGCGGCGTGCCGCTCAGGCGAACAGCAGGACGATGATGATCACGGGCAGGACCGCCTCTGCCAGCGCATTCAGCCAGAGCCGCCGCTCCGTGAAGAACAGGACGATGCCGAGGATCACATGCGCCGTACAGACGAACAGCAACAGGGTCCGGCCCTGCGCCGGGTCTGCGCCGCCGAGCAGCAGGGAGCCGGTGATCGCGCCGAGGCCCCAGATCACGTTGTACAGGCCCACGTTGAGGGTCCACAGCCGGACGGTGTCCACGTCGTCGGGGTCCACGAGGAAGAAACGGTGGAGGCGCTGATCGCGGATGAAAAACGCCTCGAGGGTGCCGACGCTGATCAGCAGGACGCCCAAAACCACTCCGAGAACCTGGATTAGCCCAGTCATGGGATCATTCTGCGCCCCGGCGGGGCGCCGTCAAAGGTGTCGGGTCCAAAAACTTCATCCAACGACGACGGCGGCGGCCCGCACCGGGAGGCGGGGCCGCCGTCGTGCGCGGGACGGGTTAGGCCAGGCGCGTCAGCCACCCGTGGGTGTCTTCCACGGCGCCGGTCTGGATGCCGAGCAGCTGGGCACGGATGGCCATGGTGGTCTCCCCCGCTTTGGCTTCTTCGGATCCGATGAACTCGGTGGCGTCCTTGAGCACCCCGATCGGGGTGATGACGGCGGCGGTGCCGCAGGCGAAGACTTCGGCAATCTCGCCGGAGGCCACGCCGTCGCGCCACTCATCCAGCGTGATTTTACGTTCGGTGACCTCGCGGCCCATGTCCTTGGCGACCTGGATGACGGACATCCGGGTGACGCCTTCCAGGATGGTACCGCTCAGCGCGGGGGTCACCAGGGAGCCGTCCTTCATGACGAAGAACACGTTCATGCCGCCTAGTTCTTCGACGGCGTTGTCGTTGAACTGGTCCAGGAAGAGCACCTGCTTGCAGCCGTGGGCCTCGGCCTCCTGCTGGGCGATCAAGGACGCGGCGTAGTTGCCGCCGCACTTCGCGGCACCGGTTCCGCCGCGGCCCGCACGGGCGTATTCGCGGGAAATCCAGATGGAAATGGGTTTGAGTTCGCCGCCGAAGTAGTTACCGGCAGGGGACGCGATCACGCGGAAGGACACTTCACGGGCTGCACGGACTCCCAGGAAGGCCTCGGTCGCGATCATGAACGGCCGGAGGTACAGGGCCTCGCCGTCGCCGGAGGGAACCCATTCCTTATCCATGGCCACGAGTTCGCGGATGGCGGCCAGGAAGTGCTCTTCCGGAAGTTCCGGCAGTGCCAGGCGGCGGGCGGACCTGTTCAGGCGGGCCGCATTGGCTTCGGGGCGGAAAGTCCAGATGGAACCGTCAGCGTGGCGGTAGGCCTTGAGCCCCTCGAAGATCTCCTGGCCATAGTGCAGCACCGCCGCGGACGGGTCGAGGGAGATCGGCCCGTAGGGTTCAACCCGGGCGTCGTGCCAGCCGCCTTTGCCTTCGACGTCTACCGTGTAGTCCACAATCGCGGTGTGGTCGGTGAAATAGTCGCCGAAGCCCGGGTTGGCCAGGATGGCGGCACGTTCTTCAGCAGACTTCGGGGTGGCCGAGCGGTGCTGGGTGAATTCGACGCCGGGGGCAGTCTGTGTCATGGTTCCTCCACGATCGGCTGCCTGGCCGGTGAACGTGGTTCACCCTCGGACCACGGCAGCATATTGGTGATTCGAGACAAGCTTACGCCCGAAGCCGGTCGCCATCAGGTGCGCCTGCGGGCCGATCGCGCGGCGGCCGGCGGCACGTGACGGCTAGAGCGCTGCGGCGATCGCATCGCCGATCGCGCTGGTGCTGCGGTATCCGCCGTCGCGGCTTTCGACGTCGGCGACGACGGCCGCCTCGATCTTGCGTGCGGCGCCGGTGAAGCCCAGGTGGTCCAGCAGCAGGGCGGCGGACAGGATCGCCGCGGTGGGATCGGCCTTCTGCTGCCCGGCGATGTCCGGGGCGGAGCCGTGGACGGGCTCGAACATGGACGGTGCGGTGCGTTCCATGTTGATGTTGCCGGAGGCCGCGAGTCCGATGCCGCCCGTGACGGCCGCTGCAAGGTCGGTGATGATGTCCCCGAAGAGGTTGTCCGTGACGATCACGTCGAAGCGGGAGGGGTCGGTGACCATAAAGATCGTGGCGGCGTCAATGTGCAGGTAGTCGTGGGTGACCTCGGGGAATTCCTGTGCCACGGCCTCGACCGTGCGCTTCCACAGGTGCCCGGCGTAAACGAGGACGTTGTGTTTGTGCACCAGCGTGAGCTTCTTGCGCGGACGTTCGCTGGCGCGGCGGAAGGCGTCACGGACTACGCGCTCCACTCCGTGCGCGGTGTTGATGGAGACCTCGGTCGCGATCTCGTGCGGGGTGCCGGCTCGCAGCGCGCCGCCGTTACCGACATAGGGGCCTTCGGTGCCCTCGCGGACCACGATGAAATCGATGGTGCCGGGGTTGGCCAGCGGGCTGCCGACGCCGGAGTACAGGCGGGACGGGCGCAGGTTGACGAAGTGGTCCAGGCTGAAGCGCAGCTTGAGCAGGAGTTCGCGTTCGATCAGGCCCGACGGGATGCGGGTGTCGCCGGGGGCCGCCCCGATGGCGCCGAAAAGGATCGCGTCACGGGTGCGGAGGTCCGCGAGAGTTTCCTCGGGAAGGGTCTCCCCGGTTTCAAGCCAGTGCTGGGCACCCAGCGCGTAGTGGGTCTGCTTCAGCACGAGCCCCTCGGCGGCCACGGCCTTTTCGAGGACTTTCAGGGCTTCGGCCGTGACCTCGGGGCCGATGCCGTCGCCCGGGATGACTGCCAGATCGATCGTGGATGCGCTCATACAGTCAGGTTAGTCAAGGAATCCACATGCTGGTCAAGTTGTCTCATTTTCTGAGACGACGCTCCCTCACGTTCTGCAGCCTGTACGCTCACGCTCCCGCAGCACAGGGCGGCGGGTGCGGGAGCGTCACGGCCGGACCCGCAGGACCTGCGGGACCTGCGGGAGCGTCACGGCCGGACCTGCGGGATCTGCGGGAGCGTCACAGGGGGGCGGGGCGGGGTCAGGCTTCGGCGGGCTCTTCGTACTTCGGGAAGACCGGGGCCGGGGCGGGCAGTTCCGTGCCCGCGGCGATCCTTGCGGGAATCGCGGCGAACTGCCGGGACTCCCCCTCCGGCTGGCCCAGGGAGGACAGGATTGCCGACGCCGCCGTCGGCATGACCGGCTGGGCGAGGATGGCCACGATCCGCAGCACCTCAAGGGTGACGTAAAGCACGGTGTTCATCCGTTCGAAGTCGGTCTTGCGGAGCACCCAGGGCGCCTGCTCGGCGAAGTAGGCGTTGGTGTCGCCCAGGACCGTCCAGATCGCCTCCAGTGCCCGGCTGAATTCCTGCTTCTCGAACGCGGACCGGGCAATCTCCAGGAGGCCGTCGGCCTGGCCGAGGAGCGCCTCGTCGGCGGCGGTGAATGCGCCCGGCGACGGGACCCGGCCCTCGCAGTTCTTCGCCACCATGGACAGCGACCGCTGCGCGAGGTTGCCGAAGTTGTTGGCGAGGTCCGAATTCATCCGGCCCACGATCGCCTCATGGTTGTAGTTGCCGTCCGCGCCGAAGGGTACCTCGCGGAGGAGGAAGAACCGCACCTGGTCCAGGCCGTACTGCGCCACGAAGTCCTCGGGCGCCACGACGTTGCCCACGGATTTGGACATCTTGACGCCGTTGTTCTGCAGGAAGCCGTGGATCATGACGCGCTTGGGCAGTTCCAGCCCGGCGCTCATCAGGAACGCGGGCCAGAAAATGGCGTGGAACCGGGAAATGTCCTTGCCGATCACGTGGACATCGGCCGGCCAGTACTTTTTGAAGGACTCCGACTCGAGGTCGGGGTAGCCGATGCCGGTCAGGTAGTTCGTGAGGGCGTCCACCCAGACGTACATCACGTGCTTGTCGTTGCCCGGGACCGGGACGCCCCAGTCGAAGCTGGTGCGGCTGATGGACAGGTCCTCCAGGCCGCCCCGCACAAAGCTGATGACTTCGTTGAAGCGGTACTGCGGGGCGCCGAATTCGGGGTGTGCCTCGTAGAGCGCCAGCAGTTTGTCCTGGTAGGCGGAGAGGCGGAAGAAGTAGCTTTCCTCGGCCGTCCAGGTCACCTCGGTGTCCGTTTCGCGCGAGTAGCGCACGCCGTCGTCCTTGACCACGGTCTCGTCCGCGACGTAGTACGCCTCGTCGCGGACGGAGTACCAGCCCTCGTATTTGGACAGGTAAATGTCCCCGTTGGCTTCCATCTTTTTCCAGATGGCCTGCGATGCGGCGTAGTGGTCGGCATCCGTGGTGCGGATGAACCGGTCGTAGGAAATTCCCAGGGCAGCGTGCGCCGCCTTGTAGATATCCGCGTTCCGGTCCACGAGCTCCTTGGGCGTGATGCCTTCCTTTTCGGCCGTCTGCGCGATCTTCATTCCGTGTTCGTCGGTTCCGGTCAGGAAGAAGACATCAAACCCGTCCAGCCGCTTGAAGCGGGCCATCGCGTCGGTGGCGATGTACTCGTAGGCGTGGCCGATGTGCGGCACACCGTTCGGGTAGGTGATGGCCGTGGTGATGTAGAACGGGGTCTTGTCAGAAGATGTCACGGGCTGGACGTTACCTTTGGTGCGAAGGGATGGCTGTTCTAGATCAGTTCGGTGAGGGTATCGCTGAGGCGGACGAGCTCGTGGTCGTGTGATGCCACCAGCACGGCGATGCCGTCCGACGTCGTGTCCTTGAGGATGCTGATGATCCGGTTCGCGGCGGCACGGTCCAGGCTGGCTGTCGGTTCGTCGACCACGAGGACGCGGGTGCCAAGAATGAGCGCCCGCGCGATCGCGACACGCTGCCGCTCACCGCCGGAGAGCTGGGCGGGACGGTGGCGCATGCGCCGGCCGAGGCCCACGAGGTCCAGGAGGTCCTTGGCCATGTCGCGGCGCTGGTCCACCTCACCGTCCGGAACGGCCGGCAGCAGGACGTTCTCGAGGGCGCTCATGCCGTCGATCAGGGCCCCGCCCTGGTCCACGTAGCCGATCAGCGCGCGCCGGCGGTCGGCGATCTCGTCGTCCGCCATGGACTCGAGTGAATCGCCTTCCCAGAACACCCGGCCCGACGTCGGCAGGGTCAGTCCGGCGCCGACCGTCAGGATGCTGGTCTTGCCTGAGCCCGAGCGGCCCGCGATGCAGTGCATCTCGCCGGCGTGCAGTGTCAGGTTGAAGTCGTCGACGACGTCGACGGCGTCCGCACCGCCCTTGCCGCCGCCGTAGTGGATGGTGACGTTGCTCAGTTCCAGCGGCGTGGCGTGGTCCGCGACCTTGACGATCGTGTTGGCCCGGGTCTTGTGGGCACCGCGGCGGGTGCTCGCCGTCATCCGGTCGTGCGCCGCCCGGTCAGGGTTCAGCTCGTTAGTCATTGGACCACTTTCGTTGCAATGGGAATCCAGCAGATTACAGCCACAAGACCGGCAAGCGCGGCCCAGAGTGCGGCATAGGGAGCCACGAGCAGACCGATGCCGAGGGCGCCCAGCACACCCAGCGGCAAAGCGACCGTTCCGACCATGGCGGTTTCAAAGAAGCGGACCTGCCCCAGCATGTCAGGGTTCCAGCCCATCGCCGCCAGGATATCGAGGTACTGGCGCTTGGCCTGCAGCTCAAAACGTCCCGTGACGAGCGTCAGGATGAGGCCCACAGCCACCCCGGCCACACCCAGGATGATGCTGGGCAGGGCGATGCTGGCCGCGGCCAGCCCGCTGAGCGCGCTGGCACCGGCGGCCCGCGGGATGTCGATCAGCAGCGCCGCGAGTCCGCCGACGGCGGCACCGAAGACGCCGACCGCGACAGCGAGCGAGATGGTGTTGAACTTGTTGGTGCTCAACTGCCGGTTCGCGAACGTCAGCGGCGAATCCACCGGGATCAGCCGCTCGTCGTGCTGCGGTTCCTGGTCCACGACATCGCGGTGGCGCAGCTGCTGCGCCGCCACCAGGGCGGCAGCGGTGTAGAGCGCCAGGACCGACGCCGAGACGATGGCGGTGGCGGGGCTCCAGCTGAGCACGCTCAGGAGGATTCCGGCAACGGCAAGCAGGCCCGCGCCGACGCCGAACTCAGCGAGCACCCAGGAGCGGATCTGCCGTTGCGTCCAGCCCATGGCACGCAGGGTGCCGGCCTCGCTACGGCGCTTCCGGATGAAGCTCACCGTCGAGGCTCCGGTCAGGAGGGCGGCCCCGCAAAGGGTCAGGAAGAGCAGGGTCAGGTTGGTGGAGGTCAGCGCCGAGGAGACGGCGTCCGCGGCGTTCTGCCGCACCCACGACTGCTGCACAACCCCGAGCGGGGATTCCTTGCCGGCGTCGTCCTTGGAGTAGCCCGGCACGGCGATGTTCGCGTCCTCGCGGGCGGAGCCGGCGACCACCGTGGCCTGCAGGCCCAGGTCGCGGATCTCGTCGGCAAGCTTTTCCACGTCCGGCTGCGCCTGCTTCCAGCTGCCCGCTGCCTTGGCACGGACGCGCACGGCGTCGATGACGCTGGCGTTGGTGTCGAAGCCCCGCGCCGCGGCGAGACCGTAGTAGTCGGTGATGGCACCGGCGGACTGGCTCACGAGTCCGGTGGCGCTCAGGGACGGCTTGAGCTCGGTGTTTTCGATGTCCGTGCCGTCGGCGTCACGGGTCAGGGTGAACGGCGTCGGGTCATAGCCGCCGAGCGGGAGCCGGTTGACGTCGCCGGCGGCCTCCTGGACCTGCGCGGGGTCGAACGTTCCGTAGACCATCGCGAGCGGGCTCGCCAGCTGTTTGCCGGTTTCCAGGTCTTCCCGGTAGGAGCGCTCGTCCACGGGTTCGCGCTGGGTCTGGTCCACGGACTCTCCGGTGGCGGACTTCTCCGGCAGCCGGTTCACGGTGACCCAGTCGCCGGGAGTGGCAGTCTTGTCCACGGCGCCGTTGCCGGCGGTTTCGCCGTCACTGTACTTGGGAGCCGCCGCGAAGTCGGTGCTCCAGGTGGCGGGGTTGTAGAGCCCCTGGCCGAAGGCACCGGTGTCGCCCAGCAGCGCGGTCAGGTCCGTGGATCCGGGCCAGGCCAGCGCGAACGGGGACTTGGACACGAACGGCAGGTAATCGCTCCCGAGTGAACGGGTGGCCGTGCCGACGTCCTTGGTGACGTTGCCGGCGGCGTCGATTTCCTCAATCTTGACCGAGTATGTCAGGTCAAGGGACGTGCCCGAGCGGACGATCAGCGGGATGGCTTCCGACTTTTCGGTGAGGTCTCCGCTGCGCTTGGCCTGCTGGTACTGGGTCATCAGCGGGGCCCAGTACTTGAGCTTGACGCCCAGGAAGTCGGGGCCTTCCTTGAGCTCGTCCATGCTGATGCCGCTGGTGAAAAGGCTTTCGAAGTGCCGGCCGATCGCCGCGGCGTTGCGGGCGTCCGCGGGCGGCGCCTTCTCGAGCGGGGCGAGGAAGTCGCCGGCAGAGCCCAGGAGCGCCCGCTCGGAGACGGGATCGACGGCGACAACGGATTCGGTCACCTGCGGTGCCATTGGCAGGGAGATGGCGAGGTTGAAGAGGGTGTGCTCGGATCCGCCGGCCGGGGCCGGGAACTTGATGCCGGTCTCCCCCGCCGGGCCCTGGATGCGGACGTTCTTGCCGCCGGCAACCTCCTCCTCGACAAGTTGAGCCTGGCCGACGGCGCCTTCGGCTGTCGTCTTGAACAGCGTCTGTTCGGAGTGCCCGTCCGAGCTCACTGCGGTGGCGGTGAGCCGGTATTTGGTGGGCGTTTCGTTGAGGACCGACTCGGCGGCCGGCCACTGGCTCGGATCCGTGGCCGTGGGGTCCCCCGCAGTGCCGGCGAGTCCGGCGCTGTAGCCGAGGTAGTCGGTGGCTTCCAGCCGCGGGGCTTCGAGGTTCTGGGTGACGCGGGAAACCAGGCTGATGGGAGCGGCGACGGAGGTCCCGCCGAGCTTGCGGATGGCATCGAGCTGGTCGAAGCTGATCCCGCCCTGCCCGGTGGCGATGTCCGGCTGCATCAGGGCCCCGTTGCCCTCGGTGCTTGCCTGGACAAGGATGTCGTAGAGCCCGCGCGAGTTCTGGTCCACGGTCCGGTTCAGCGCCGCCTGGGACTGGCTCTGGACAAGGACGGACAGGCACATGGCGACGATCAAAATGGACGCGGTCAACAAAAGCACTCGACTTCTGATGAACCTCTGGACGGCGTTCATTGGGCTCCTGAAAGCTGGATTGCGTGCGCACGCCGCAGTTCAGTCCGTACGGATTGAAGGCGTCCCCGGCCGGGGCGTGCAAAAGTGAAGGCCGGTCTGTGCCGGCCGGGACCCAATAAAAATTGGGCCCTAGCCATTGTACGCAGACCGGCCGCTCATTCGTGTCCGCCGGCGGCGGTGGTGCCGCCGGCGGACACGGCGAGGAGATTAGTCCTCGAGATCAACCTCGCGGACCATGTCCGCGCCGATGCCGGACTTGATCGCGTCAAGGACCTGCTGCGGCACGGAACTGTCAATGGTGAGCAGCGCCAGGACCTGGCCGCCTTCGGTCTGGCGTGCCACCTGCATTCCGGCGATGTTGATGTTGTTCATGCCCAGGATGTGCCCGATCGTGCCGATCACGCCGGGGCGGTCAGCGTAGGCGACCACCACGAGGTGCTCGCTGATGGGGATTTCGACCTCGAATCCGTTCACTCCGACGAGTTTCTGGATCTGCTTCGGCCCGGTCAGGGTCCCAGCCACGGAGATCTGGGTTCCGTCGCTGAGCGCCCCGCGCAACGTCAGCAGGTTGCGGTAGGACTCGGTTTCGGGGGTGGTGAGGAGACGGACGTTGATGCCGCGCTGTTCGGCAATGACGGGGGCATTCACATAGGAGACCTGCTCGGTCACGACGTCGGCGAAGATCCCCTTCAGCGCGGCGAGTTCCAGCACCTTCACGTCCAGGGACGAGATTTCGCCGGCCACCTCGACGTCGAACTGCGTCAGGGAGTCGTGGGTCAGCGCGGTGAAGATGCGACCCAGCTTCTCGATCAGCGGGATGCCGGGACGGACGTCGGGGGCGATCACCCCGCCGGCCACGTTGACGGCATCCGGCACGAGTTCGCCCGCCAGCGCCAGGCGGACGGACTTGGCGACGGACACGCCTGCCTTCTCCTGCGCCTCGTCGGTGGAGGCGCCCAGGTGCGGGGTCACCACGACGTTGTCGAGCTTGAAGAACGGCAGGTCGGTGCTGGGCTCCTTGACGAACACGTCGACGCCGGCGCCGGCGATCTCACCGGACTCCAGGGCGGTGTAGAGGGCCTCTTCGTCCACCAGTCCGCCGCGGGCGACGTTGATGACATAGGCCGTGCTCTTCATCTTCCGGAAGGCGTCCTCGCCGAGCATGCCGACCGTCTCAGGGGTCTTGGGCATGTGGATGGTGATGAAGTCGGACTGCGCGAGCAGTTCATCGAGGGTCACCAGCTGAACGCCAAGCTGGGCGGCCCGGGCCGCGGTGACGTAGGGGTCGTAGGCCAGGATCTTGGTGTCGAAGCCCTTGAGCCGGGCCGCGACGAGTGCGCCGATCCGGCCGAGGCCGATGATGCCGATCTTCTTCTCGTACAGCTCAATGCCCGTGTACTTGGAACGCTTCCACTCGCCGTCCTTCAAGGCAGCGCTGGCCTGGGGAATGTGACGGGCCAGGCTCAGGATGTGTCCGACTGTCAGCTCAGCCGCGGAAACGATGTTGGAGGTCGGGGCGTTGACGACCATCACGCCGGCCTGCGTGGCCGCCTTGATGTCGACGTTGTCCAGGCCGACGCCGGCACGGGCGATGACCTTGAGGTTCTTGGCGGCGGCGATGGCCTCGGCGTCGACCTGCGTGGCAGACCGGACAAGGATGGCGTCGACGTCGGCGATTGCGGAGAGCAACTGGGAACGGTCGGCGCCGTCGGTCTGGCGGATCTCGAAGTCCGGGCCGAGGGCGTCTACGGTGGCGGGCGAAAGTTCCTCAGCGAGGAGTACAACAGGTTTGGTGCTTGTCACCGGTGACCTCTTTAGCTCTCTTGTGGTTCAGGTGGGGATTTTGGTGAAACGGATGAACGGGTGAAACGGGTGGCGCTGAAAAGCAGGGAAGCCGGACCCCATGAATGGTGTCCGGCTTCCCTGCCGGGTTAAGCCTAGCGGGCTGCGGAGCCTTCGACGTAGTCCGCGTCCTGCTGCTGCCACGCAAACAGCGACCGCAGCTCGCGGCCGACGCCCTCGATCGGGTGCTTCTCGGCCTTGGCCCGCAGTTCCTTGAACTCGGGGGCACCGGCATCCTGGTCATCGATGAAGCGCTTGGCGAAGGCGCCTTCCTGGATGTCCTTCAGGACGGCCTGCATGTTTTCCTTCACCTCGGGGGTGATGACGCGCGGGCCGGAGACGTAGTCGCCGTACTCTGCGGTGTCCGAGACGCTCCAGCGCTGCTTGGCGATGCCGCCTTCCCACATGAGGTCGACGATGAGCTTGAGCTCGTGCAGCACCTCGAAGTAGGCGATTTCCGGCTGGTAGCCGGCTTCGGTCAGGGTCTCGAAGCCGTACTGGACGAGCTGGGAGACGCCGCCGCACAGGACAGCCTGCTCGCCGAAGAGGTCGGTCTCGGTCTCTTCGGTGAAAGTGGTCTTGATGACGCCGGCGCGGGTGCCGCCGATTGCCTTGGCGTAGGACTTCGCCAGCTCCCAGGCCGCACCGGAAGCGTCCTGCTCAACGGCAATGATGTCCGGGATGCCGCGGCCGGCTTCGAATTCGCGGCGCACGGTGTGGCCGGGAGCCTTCGGGGCGACCAGGATGACGTCAACGCCCTCCGGTGCTTCGATGTAACCGAAGCGGATGTTGAAGCCGTGGGCGAAGGCAAGAGCCTTGCCGGGGGTCAGCTTGTCCTTGATGGAGTCGTTGTAGATCGAACGCTGGTACTGGTCCGGCGCCAGGATCATGATGACGTCAGCCCATTCCGCGGCGTCGGCGACGTTCTTGACGGTGAAGCCTGCATCTTCGGCTTTGGCGATGGACTTCGAGCCTTCTTTGAGCGCGATGACAACGTCGACGCCGGAGTCGCGCAGGTTCTGCGCGTGGGCGTGTCCCTGGGAGCCGTAGCCGACAATGGCTACCTTGCGGCCCTGGATGATTGACAGGTCTGCATCGTCGTCGTAGAACATTTCAGTCACTTGCGTAACTCCTCTTGAGTGGTTTCTTCGGTGGTGTCTTTGGTGCTGCACTGGTGGGAGCAGCGTTTGGCCAGGCAGTCGCCTGTGCCGTGTCTTAGGCGGAGCGCAGGGCCCTGTCACTCATGGAGCGGGATCCCCGCCCGACGGCGAGGGTGCCGGACTGCACGATTTCGCGGATGCCGAAAGGCTCGAGCACTGACAGCAGTGCCGTGAGCTTCTCGGGGTGGCCTGTGGCCTCGATGACCACCGACTCGGTGGAGACGTCGACCACTGACGCGCGAAACAGGTCTGCAGCCTGGGTGACCTGCAGCCGTGTTGCGGCATCCGCCCGTACCTTGACCAGGATGTGGTCGCGCTGTACGGAAGATTCTGAGTTGAGCTCAACGATCTTGATGACGTTGATCAGCTTGTTCAGCTGTTTCGTGACCTGTTCGATCAGCTCGCCGTCGGCGTCGACGACGACGGTCATCCGGGACATGCCCGGAACTTCCGTCGGGCCGACGGCCAGTGAGTTGATGTTGAAGGCGCGGCGGGCGAAGAGGCTGGCAACGCGCGTGAGCACGCCGGGCTTGTCTTCGACCAGAACAGACAGTGTGTGGCGGGTCATGGTCAGTCCTCCTCTTCCCATTCCGGGGTCATATTGCGGGCAACCTGGATCTGGTCGTTGCTGACTCCGGCGGGGACCATCGGCCACACCATGGAGTTGGGGCTCACGACGAAGTCAATGACCACCGGGCGGTCGTTGATGGCCAGTGCCTTCTGGATAGTGGCGTCAATGTCCTCATCCCGCTCGCAGCGGAAGGAGGCGCAGCCGTAAGCGTCCGCCAGCTTGACGAAGTCCGGGATGCGGACAGTGTCATGGCCGGTGTTCAGGTCCGTGTTGGAATAGCGGCCCTCATAGAAGAGGGTCTGCCACTGGCGCACCATGCCGAGCGAGGAGTTGTTGATGACGGCAACCTTGATCGGAATCTTATTGATTGCGCAGGTGGCGAGTTCCTGGTTCGTCATCTGGAAGCAGCCGTCGCCGTCGATTGCCCAGACCACACGGTCCGGCTCGCCGACCTTGGCGCCCATGGCCGCCGGGACGGCGTAGCCCATGGTGCCGGCTCCGCCGGAGTTGAGCCAGGCGTGCGGCCGCTCGTACTTGATGAACTGGGCCGCCCACATCTGGTGCTGCCCGACGCCGGCGACGTAGACGCCTTCGGGTCCGGTCAAGGCGCCGATGCGTTCGATGACGCGCTGCGGGGCGCTCAGTCCGTCGTCCGGTTCCGTCCAGCCCAGCGGGTAGGTCTCCTTGAGGTTGTTCAGGAAGGCCCACCAGCTTGTCAGGTCCGGAGTTCCGGTTGCCTCGAACTGGAGGCGCACGGCCTCGCTCAGGTCCGGAATGATCTCCTTGACCGAACCCACGATCGGCACGTCGGCCGTGCGGTTCTTGGAGATTTCCGCAGGGTCGATGTCGGCGTGGATGACCTTGGCATTCGGGGCAAAGGACTTCAGGATGCCCGTCACCCGGTCATCGAAGCGCGCTCCGAGGGTGATCAGCAGGTCGGACTGCTGCAGGGCCGTGACGGCAGAGACAGTCCCGTGCATGCCGGGCATGCCCACGTGCTGCGGGTGCGAGTCCGGGAATACCCCGCGGGCCATCAGGGTGGTGACGACGGGAGCACCGGTCAGTTCGGCGAGTTCGCGCAGTTCGGCCGAGGCGTGGGACTTGACGACGCCGCCGCCGACGTACAGCACGGGCTTGGAAGCGGCGGCGATGAGCCGCGCGGCCTCACGGAGCTGCTTGCTGTGGCCGCGGAGCACGGGACGGTAACCGGGGAGATCGATTTTGGGCGGCCAGGAGAAGGTCATTTCACCCTGCTGGGCGTCCTTGGCGACATCCACGAGGACAGGGCCGGGCCGGCCGGTGGAGGCGAGGTGGAAGGCCTCGGCCATCACGTGCGGGATGTCGTTCGGGTCGGTGACCAGGAAGGAGTGCTTCGTGATCGGCATCGTGATTCCGACAATGTCCGCCTCCTGGAAGGCATCGGTTCCGATGACCCCGCTGGAGACCTGTCCGGTGATGGCGACCATCGGCACGGAATCCATGTGGGCATCCATAATGGCGGTGACGAGGTTGGTGGCACCCGGGCCGGATGTGGCGATGCAGACGCCGACCCGTCCGGTGACCATGGCATAGCCTTGCGCGGCGTGGCCGGCTCCCTGTTCGTGACGGACCAGAACGTGGTTCATTCGGGAAGCCATCAGAGGGTCATAGGTGGGCAGGATCGCGCCACCGGGCAAACCGAAGATGTCGTCGACGCCGAGTTCTTCGAGCGCACGGACGATTGCTTGCGAGCCGGTCATCACCGTCGGGGGTACGACGTTGTTGGGCCCGAGGACAGGAGAGACGGCAGCAAGGTCGGCGGCGGCATCAGCCGCACGGTCGATACGTTCCGAAGCCTTGTGGGCTCCAGCGGACTTTGAAGCCATCAGCGAGGGGCTGATCGGCGATCCTTTGCTCATCGGACTCTTCCTTTGTGGATCTACTGGTGGATCTACGGCGATCTGGAACAACTGAAACTGCGTGGTGCTGGTGGTGCGTGTGGTGCGGAAATAAAAAAACCCCTCAGCCGTGGCGGCTCTTCGAGGGGTTGCGCGTGACGGTTCGTTACCAGTGAAGGCTAATGAGCCACGCGCTGGGTAAGTACGACGGCGACGTCAACTGCGGCGTCGGCGGTTACGAACTCGATCATGCGTTTAGTTTTCCCTCTGGGCAAGACAGGTGTCAACGAAGCAGGCTCCTGTCTCACTATTTGGACCACATTGTCCATTTGCTGGTCCTGCGGAGGAGGCCGGGCCTCCTCCGCAGAGCCGGCGCTACCCGCAGTACGCGCCCGTGGAGGCGCTGTGGACGAGCTTGGCGTACTTGGCAAGCACACCCTTAGTGAACTTGGCCGGCAGCGGCTGCCAGCCTTCCTTGCGGGCCTCCAGCTCGGCGTCGTCGACCAGCAGGTCAAAGCTCCGGGCCGCGATGTCGACGCGGATCCGGTCGCCGTCCTTGACGAAGGCGATGGGTCCGCCGTCGACCGCCTCGGGGGCGACGTGGCCGATGCACAGGCCCGTGGTGCCGCCGGAGAAACGGCCGTCGGTCAGCAGCAGGACATCCTTGCCCAGCCCGGCGCCCTTGATGGCCCCGGTAATGGCGAGCATTTCGCGCATGCCGGGTCCGCCCTTGGGGCCTTCGTAGCGGATTACGACGACGTCGCCGGCCTGGATCTCTCCCCGGTCCAGGGCATCCAAGGCGCCCTGCTCGCGTTCGAACACGCGTGCCGAGCCTTCGAAGACGTCCGCGTCGAAGCCTGCGCTCTTGACCACGGCACCTTCGGGGGCCATGGAGCCGTGCAGGATCGTAATGCCGCCGGTCTTGTGGATCGGGTTGTCCATGGCGCGCAGGATCTTGCCGTCCAGGTCCGGCGGGTTGATCGCGGACAGGTTTTCGGCAATGGTCTTGCCCGTGACGGTGAGGCAGTCACCGTGCAGCAGCCCGGCGTCGAGCAGGGCCTTCATGATGACCGGCACGCCGCCGATCTTATCGACGTCGGTCATGACATAGCGGCCGAACGGCTTGAGGTCGCCCAGGTGCGGGATCCGGTCACCGATCCGGTTGAAGTCATCAAGGGTCAGCTCCACCTCGGCCTCGCGGGCGATGGCCAGCAGGTGCAGGACAGCGTTCGTGGAACCGCCGAAGGCCATGGTCACGGCAATGGCGTTCTCGAAGGCCTTCTTGGTCATGATGTCCCGGGCGGTGATGCCCTTGCGCAGCAGGTTGACGACGGCTTCGCCGGACTTGCGGGCGAATTCGTCGCGGCGGCGGTCTGCCGAGGGCGGCGCCGCGGAGCCGGGCAAAGACATGCCAAGGGCCTCGCCGATGCAGGCCATCGTGTTGGCCGTGTACATTCCGCCGCAGGCGCCTTCGCCCGGACAAATGGCCTTTTCGATGCGCTCAAGGTCCCCGAGGCTCATCTTGCCCGCGGCGCAGGCGCCTACGGCCTCAAACGCGTCGATGAGGGTGACTTCCTTCTCGGAACCGTCCTCAAGCTTGACCCAGCCGGGCATGATGGAGCCGGCGTAGAGGAAGACGCTGGCGAGGTCGAGGCGGGCCGCCGCCATCAGCATGCCCGGGAGGGACTTGTCGCAGCCGGCCAGCAGCACGGAGCCGTCGATCCGCTCGGCCTGCATCACGGTCTCGACGGAGTCCGCAATGACTTCGCGGGACACGAGCGAGAAGTGCATGCCCTCGTGCCCCATGGAGATTCCGTCCGAGACGGAGATCGTGCCGAACTGCATGGGGAAGCCGCCGCCGGCGTGGACGCCTTCCTTGGCGCCCTGGGCCAGCCGGTTCAGCGAAAGATTGCAGGGAGTGATTTCGTTCCAGGAGCTGGCCACGCCGATCTGGGGCTTGGCAAAGTCGTCATCGCCCATCCCGACCGCGCGGAACATGCCGCGCGCGGGGGCGGCATGGATTCCGTCGGTAACGACCCGGCTGCGGGGCTTGATGTCCGGCGTGGTTTCTGTCGCTGTTTGGGTGTCCTCACTCATGAGTCAAAGTCTAGGGCTCCGCGGCCGGTGCCAACGACCGGACTTGCCGGATGTAGCCCTATTCAGCGAATATTTCGACCAAATAGTGGACTTCCATCTCACATTCTGGACACTAAAATTTCCATTTGCCCGTCAGGTGTGGGGCAGCTCACCCGCCTGCGGCCCCGCGGCGACGGCTTGGGCCTCGGCCTCGAGCATGGCGAGAACCTGTTGGATCGTGGTCCGGGCGGCGACATCGGGACGTGCAAGGGCGACGATGGTCCGGCTCGCCTCGACGCCTTCCAGCGGGCGCAGGACGAATCCGCGGCCCTGGTTCCTGAAGGCGGTGAAGCGGGGCAGGACCGTCAGGCCGTGGCCGGCACTGACGAGCGCCTCCAGCACGCGCAGATCGGGAAAAAGCTGGGCGCGGAAGACCGGTGAATCCGCTTGGAGTTCAATCCGCCGCACGACCGTGTCAAAGGGAAAGCCCTCGGGCATCCCCATCCAGGGGAACGCGACGACGTCCGCCGCTGTCAGCGTCGCTTTGGCCGCCAGCGGGTGCCCGACCGGGAGGGCGACGTCGAGCGGCTCTTCCATGAGCGGCACCACGGTCAGGCCCTTGCGGGAGAAGACGTCCGGGCCGTCGACGCTGTGCGCGAGCACGATGTCATAGTCTGCGGTCAGGGCGGCGAAGCCGGCGACGGCCGGGTCCTGGTAATGGGCTTCGAAACGGAGTCCTTCGATCGCCTTGGTCCGGTGCAGCAGTCCTGGCAGGAACATTTCGGCGGCGCTGGGAAAGAAGGCGGCATTGACGCGGGTTTGCCGTCCGAGCCTGTACAGGTCGATCGTCGCTTCCGCTCGCGCCACGGCCGTCGAGAGGTCAGCGGCGGCACCGGCCATGGCGAGCCCCGCCTCCGTGAGCCGGACACCGCGGCCTGATTTAACCACCAGGACGACCCCGAGTTCCTCCTGCAGGGTTTTGAGTTGTTGGGACACCGCCGAGGGCGTGACCTTCATGGCCTCGGCGGTGGCGCCGACGGTGCCGCGTTCGGAGAGCTCACGGAGGATCCGGAGTCGCTTGAAATCCATGAAGCGAGGCTACACGGCGGGACCGGCACCGTTAGCTGTTCCTACTGTGGACTGCGTGCTGCAAGGCTGGACAGTCCGCTTGGACCCGACGTAACGTCAAGCAACCGCATTGCCGCCTCACGGACAGAAGGACTCTGCTATGGATTGGATTCTCTGGCTGATCGTCATCGTCGCCATCGTCGCCGTCGTGTGGTGGTTGCTGAACCGCAATAATTCGCGCAGCAGTGCGGGAACGGGTGCCCCCGACGCCACGGACGCGTCCCCGGCCGCCGCGGCCGCCGCAGCGCCTGTTGCCCCGGTTGCCACGGCCGCACCGGTTGCCGGGATGGTGCCGGCAGCAACATCTCCGTCGGAGCCGCCGGCAGCCTCCGAGCCGCCGGCCGGAAAGACTGCCGCGGAGGAGGACGCGCCGGCCGAGGCCGAGGTTCCGCAGTCCGACGCTGCACCCTCCCCCACGCATCACCCCGAATACACCGAGCCGCATGCCCCCACGCTGCCCGGCGCGGAATCCGCGGCGGCGGAGACGGATGACACACCGGACGAAGCAGAGTCCCGTCCGGCCGCCGGGGCGGCAGCCCAGGCCCCGGTCCACCACCCCGAATACACCGAGGCGCATGCCCCCACGCTGCCCGGCGCGGAATCCGCGGCCGCGGAAACACCGGACGAAACCAATGCCCTGGCGGACGCCGAAATCCGACAGACAACTCAATCGGCCGCCGCCGTCGAGACGTCTGCAAGCCACACCGCCGAGTCAGCGGGTCACGACTCCGGGCAGGCGCCCGCCGCCGAGCCGTCGGGCCATCTTGCGGTCGAGCAACCCTACGGCGAAGGATCAGCCTCCCCCGCCCACGATGGCAGCGGTCCGGAGGACTTCACCGTCAAGGGCGACGCGTCTTCGATGGTCTACTACGACGAAACCAGCCCCTTGTTCGCCGAAACACGCGCCGAAGTCTGGTTCCTTTCCCCCGCGCACGCCGAGGCCGCCGGCTTCCGGCCGCCACGCCGGACCCGGCAGTAACCGGACACCGCAAGCACACCGACGCCATGGCCGGCCCCGCAAGGAATCCGGACCCGGAACGCCCTTTCCGACGGGTGGCCCGGGCGGCCGTGGCGGCACTTGCGGCCCTGATGCTCGCCTCCTGCACCGGAGGCGGGGCGGTCCCGGCCGGCACCGGCAATGCCACGCACGACGGGTCGCAGCAGGGCAGCGACCGGGGCACCCGGGAACCTGCCCCGCCGTCGGTTAGTGCCACGATCGACGCCGGACTGCAACTACCCTGGTCAACCGTCTTCCTGCCGGACGGCACCGCCCTCATCTCCGAACGCGACACGGCATTAGTGAAATCCCTGCCGGGCACCGCCGGCACCAGCGCTGCAGGAACCGGGACGGCAGCGACGATCGGACGGATTCCCGGCGTCGTGCCCGGCGGCGAAGGCGGACTGCTGGGCCTTGCCCTCTCCCCGGATTTCGAGCAGGACCGCTACCTCTATGCCTACTTCACGGCCTCCGATGACAACCGGATCGCCCGGCTCCGGATCGACGGGCGCGGCGGTCAGTTGACGCTGGGCCCCCCGGAGGTTGTGTTCACGGGGATTCCCAAGGCCCGGACCCACAACGGCGGCCGGATCCGGTTCGGACCGGACGGCTACCTCTATGTCGGAACGGGAGACTCGCAGCGCCGCGACCAGCCCCAGGACCGCAGTGCCCTTGGCGGCAAGATCCTGCGCCTCACGCCGGATGGTGATCCGGCGCCCGGCAACCCATTCGGCAACAACCCCGTGTACAGCCTGGGCCACCGCAACGTCCAGGGCCTGGCCTGGGACAGCGCAGGCCGCTTGTGGGCCAGCGAGTTCGGTCCCGAGGTGGACGACGAGCTCAACCTGATTGTCCCAGGCGGCAACTACGGCTGGCCGGAAGTCACCGGCGCCCCGCACCGGTCCGGCTTTCTGGACGCCAAGGTGGTGTGGCCGTCCACGGCCGATTCCTCCCCCAGCGGCCTCGAAATTGTCCGCGACACCGCCTACCTGGGGGCCCTGCGCGGACAGCGGCTCTGGGTCGTCCCCCTGAAGGGCGAATTTGCGGGGAATCCTGTGGCCTATTTCACAGGGCGTTACGGCCGGATCCGCAGTGTTTCACTGGCACCTGACGGCCGGCTATGGGTGCTGAGCAACAACAAAAACCCTGATTTCGTGCTGATCTTGGACCCCTCAGGGTGAGGTCACCGTGGGTCCGGGGCGCCGATTTCACACGGCCCGAATTCTCGTGTAGAGTTTCATGTCGTTGCGGAGAACAACGCGGGAAAGAAAAAGCCCGCGATGAACGAAAACAACAGATGCACCTCTAGCTCAACTGGCAGAGCAATTGACTCTTAATCAATGGGTTCCGGGTTCGAGTCCCGGGGGGTGCACCACGGAATAAAGACCCCGTCTTCACTGGCTTAGCGGCCGGCGAAGGCGGGGTTTTTTGTGTTTGCCGGCGGCCCCTCCACGTCGGCCCCCACCTTCCGACAACAGAGCAGCGCAACCTTCCGAAGCAGCACAGGAGAACAGCGGTTAAACGCTGAAGGCCCCTCATTGAGGGACCTTCAGCCGATGTCAGCCGCCGGTACGTGTACCGACGTGGAGGGATTTATGCGAGGCTCAGCCCAGGCGCGTGATGCCGGCGATGCTGTCCGCTCCGGACTCCAGGACGATGGCCTTGAGCTCGGTGGACGGGGCCCTGATCGCAAGCGTCCTGACGACGGCCTGCAGCTCCTGGCGCAGTAGGTCCGGGTCGATCGACGTGGCAGCCAGGACGGCACGTTCCATGTCGGCGGCTTCGGCTACTGCTTCACGGCCACGGTCGGTCAGCGAGACCACTTGGCTGCGGCGATCCGAGTCGCTCCGCTGGCGGGAAATGTGGCCGTGAGCCTCCAACCGGCTCAGCGTCTTCCCCATGGTTTGAGCCTGGACCCGCACTAGCTGGGCGAGCTGGGCCTGCGTCATGGGGCCATTGGCGGACAGCACTTCCATGGCAATAACACCGGCGTGGGTCAGGCCGATGGCCCCCAGCTTTTCATTCCAGGAGTGTTCTACAAGGCGCGCTGCCGTGGACAGTAGGCGGCCCGTGGGCCAGCGATCCATATCAGGCATACATACGAGTATAGCGAGCCACGGAATCGTCGGTCACCGCGAGGATGGTTAGGCTGAAACATGAATTCCATTCCCTAAGGAGAAAATCGTGCCGGAACGACTAACTCCCGGCGCCCCGGCGCCGGACTTCACCCTGAAAAACATAGCTGGCGAGGATGTCAGCCTGCGGGACTTCCGCGGACGGAGCACGGTGGTGTACTTCTACCCGGCAGCGTCCACTCCGGGGTGCACAAAGCAGGCCTGCGATTTCCGCGACTCCCTCGCTTCCCTGCAGCAGGCAGGCTACGAGGTGCTCGGCATTTCACCTGATCCCCAGCCCAAACTTGCAGGCTTCGCCACGTCGGAGGGACTCAATTTCCCCCTGCTCTCCGATGAGGATCACGCCGTTGCGGAGTCCTACGGCGCCTGGGGTGAAAAGAAGAACTACGGCCGCACCTATGAGGGGCTCATCCGCTCCACCGTCGTGGTGGATCCCGGCGGAACAGTGGTGCTGGCGCAGTACAACGTGCGCGCCACCGGCCACGTCGCCAAGCTCCGGCGTGACCTGGAACTGGTCGTATAGTCCCCGGGCGCAGCCGCACGATCCCGTAGCAGGCACAGCTGCCCGTAGCAGGTGCAGCTGTAGGTACAATGGAAGCTGGCATCCGCCGTCGGCCGTTCAAAGACTCCTGGTCTGGATGCGATTGACGGCGACGCCGCGCGCGAGTGGTGAAATTGGCAGACACGCAGGATTTAGGTTCCTGTGCCTTCGGGCGTGGGGGTTCAAGTCCCCCCTTGCGCACATTACGAAAAAGCGAAAGAACCAATACGCAGCCCCGGTCACGGACCGGGGCTGCGTCCTTTAAGCAGCGCGCGCAAAGCAGCGTGGTTTAAGCAGCCGGAGCCTGATATACCGTAACCAAACTTTTCAGTTCAGGAACGGCAGGAGGACGTCCCGTGTTCGCCGTATTAGTCATCGATATGCAGAACGCCTATTTCGAAGATCCGACGCTGAGTGCCCGCCGGGAGCGCCTGACAGGAGCCTGCACCAAGGTCATCGCCGCTGCGCAGGAGCGGGGCGCGAAAGTCCTGCCGGTAAAAACGGAGCACGAAGTGGACAAATCCACCTGGACGCTGAACATGCTGGACGACGACCAGGGCTTCATCTTCTGGGGAACGAAGCAGGCCGGCTTCGTTCCCGGACTCACAACGGCGGGCCTGCCTCGACTGGTTAGAACGCGGGACAGCGCTTTTCCTGGGACGGATCTGTTACTGCGGCTGCGGAGTCAGAGAACGCGGAGGCAGCCGCCTCCGTCCATGACATCCTCTCGCGCGAGTACCGCCAGCGGATCCTCACGACCGCTGAGATCGCGGAAACCCTAAGAGGATCGGCGTAGGAAGGCGGCCAAAAAAAGAATTTTGATTCTCCACCCATCCGTTTCCCCGGACCCGGCGAATACCCATTGAGACACCAACCAAGGGTCGGTGCCCGACAGTCGGAAACGAACCATAGCGGCGAAGTCAACCGCAGCCAGTAATCGGCACAACCAAGGAGAAACCAAAATGCAGACCATCAAGCGCAACACATTCGCCGTCGCCGGAATCGCAGCAGCAGCAATGCTCAGCCTTACGGCCTGCGGCGGAACCACCACCCCTGCCGCGACCTCCGCACCGGCAGCTGCACCGGAAACCTCCAGCGCAGCGCCGTCACCGGCCACCAGCTCCGCGGCCGCCATGGACCCGGCAGCCAACCTCGTCGGATCCGGCTGCGCAGCTTACGCTGAGGCAGTTCCGTCCGGCGCAGGCTCGGTTTCCGGCATGGCCCTTGACCCGGTTGCCGTCGCCGCCTCCAACAACCCGCTCCTGACCACCCTGACAGCCGCCGTTTCCGGCAAGCTGAACCCGAAGGTGGACCTGGTGGACACGCTGAACGGCAGTGAGTTCACGGTCTTCGCACCGGTGGATGAGGCATTCGCCAAGATCGACCCGGCCACGATCGAGACGCTGAAGACGGACGACGCCCTGCTCAGCAAGATCCTGACCTACCACGTCGTTCCCGGCCAGATCACCCCGGACAACATCGTCGGCACCCACAAGACGGTTGAAGGCGGCTCGGTGACGGTTACCGGCAGCAAGGACGCTCTCATGGTCGACGACGCCAACGTCATCTGCGGCGGCGTGATGACCGCCAACGCCACTGTTTACCTCGTCGATTCAGTTCTGATGCCGAAGTAAGCAGCACCAAGCCCTCCTGATCCGGTCCCAGCCTGACTCCCTGGAACCACCTGGAGAAATGAAGGCCCGCACCATCCGGTGCGGGCCTTCGCTTGTGCACCCGGGGCCTGCGCCGCCCGCCGCCCGGGACGGCGCCCTCTGCAACGGTCAACTACACTGGGGCTGGTCCGCAGCCGTCGGCCCGTCCAGTCCCCAAGGTGGTTCCCCATGCCCCGCACCGCCGTGCCCAGCAAGAGATTGCTCCGTATTGCAGCCGGTGTCTGCGCTGCCATCCTTCCTTTGACCCTCGCCGCATGCACCGGAACGCCGGGGCCCGACGCCGGCACCCCGTCCGCCTCGCCCGCGTCGTCCGCCAGCCCGGCAACCGGACCCACGGCCGAGTTCACCTTTGGCACCGCAGCCCGGGCCCCCGGCCTTGACCCGGCGCTCGTCTCCGACATCGAGACCTACCGCGTCACACGGCAAATCCTGGAGGGGCTCGTCGGCGTGGACCAGACCACCGGCCAGCCCACTCCGCTGCTCGCCACGGAATGGACAACGAGTGAGGACGGCAAGGCCTACACCTTCCGGCTCCGCAACGACGTTACTTTTCAGGACGGCACCCGCTTCGATGCCACCGCCGTGTGCACCAACTTCAACCGCTGGTTCAACTTTTCGGACGACCTCCGCCGCCAGGCACCCGGAAGCAGTTTCAAGGGAGTCTTCAAGGCCCATGCGGACCAGGCCGAGCTCTCCCTTTACCAGGGCTGCACCGCCCAGGCCCCGGACAGCGCCAGGATCGACCTCACCCAGGCCTTCACCGGCTTCCTCCAGGCCCTGACCCTCCCGGCATTCGCCATAAGCTCGCCGCAGGCCCTCGCGGAAAAAAGCGCCGATGTCCTGGACCAGAGCGTCAACGGCCTGCCGGCTTCCGCGTATGCGCTCCACCCGGTCGGAACCGGCCCCTACGTCTTCACCGGCCGGGAGCCGGACAGCATCACGCTGAGCAGCAACGAGAACTACTGGGGCGACCGGGGGCAGATCGGCACAGTCCACTTCGTCACCTACGACCACCCGGAAACCCGGCTGCAGGCGCTCCTCGACGGCAAGATCGACGCCTATGATTCCGTTACGGTGGGCAACTTCGACCAGCTCGTCAAGAACGGCCAGCAGATCATCCAGCGTGACCCCTTCTCCGTTATGTACCTGGGCATCAACCAGGCGGTGCCCATCCTGCAGAATGTCAAAGTCCGCCAGGCGATTGAGATGGCCCTGGACAAGGACACCCTGATCCGCCGGTTCTTCATCGACAACACGGCCAAGGCTTCCCAATTCGTCCCGCCCAAGCTCAGCGGCTTCAACAACAATGCCCCGGCCCTGGGTTACGACCCGGCCAAGGCCAAGCAGTACCTCGCCGAAGCCGGCTACAACGGTGAGGAGCTGAGGTTCTACTATCCCCTCAACGTCGCCCGCCCCTACCTGCCCACCCCCGAAAAGGTCTACGCCGAAATCAGCCGTCAGCTGACCGCCGTCGGGCTCAACATCAAGCCGGTCCCGGTGGAATGGTCCGACGGCTACCTGAAGCAGGTCATGTCCCCCGGCGATCACGCCCTCCATCTGCTGGGCTGGAACGGCTCCTACGCGGACCCGGACAATTTCGTGGGCCCCCTTTTCGGCGAAAACAACGGCGAGTTCGGCCTCCAGGATCCGCAGATCTTTTCCAAGATCGCCCGTGCCCGCGGCCTGCCGGACGGCGACGAGCGCACCGAGGCGTACCAGACGATCAATACCCAGATCGCCGAAATCGTTCCGGCCGTGCCGATTGCATTTCCGATCTCCGCCCTGGCCCTCTCCGACCGGGTCCTGTCCTATCCTGCCTCGCCTGTCCTGGACGAAGTTTTCACGAAGATCAAGCTAAAGCCTTGACGCGCGGGGCCAATTTCAGTTACTAGTCGCTGCGGGATATTCTGTGACAGCCAGAGCCGCTGCTACCGGAGACTCATTGTGACTTTCATTTCAAAGACCCAACACGCCGACGTCGTCCTGATCGGCGGCGGCATCATGAGCGCCACCCTGGGCACCTTCCTCAAGCAGCTCGAGCCGGGTTGGAGCATCTCGCTGTTCGAACGGCTCGACGAGCCCGGACTCGAAAGCTCCGACCCGTGGAACAACGCAGGCACCGGCCACGCCGCGCTGTGTGAACTCAACTACTCCCCCGCGGGCAAGGACGGCTCCGTCGATCCAGGCAAAGCGCTGCACATCAACGAGCAGTTCCAGCTGTCCCGCCAGTTCTGGTCCCACCTGGTGGACAAGTCCCTGATCGGCTCACCCAAGGGCTTCATCAACACCGTGCCGCACATGAGCTTCGTGATCGGCGATGCCCACGCTGATTTCCTGCGCACCCGGTATGAGGCGCTTAAGCCGAATCCGCTGTTCCGGTCGATGCAATACTCCGAAGACCACGCGCAGATCGCCAAGTGGGCTCCCCTGATCGTCAAGGGCCGGGACCCGAAGCAGCGCATTGCCGCGACCCGGGCCGCGGAAGGAACCGACGTCGACTTCGGCGCCCTGACCCGCGAGCTGACCGGCTACCTGGGCAACAACGGTGTCGAAATCAACTACGGCCACAACGTGACCGGCATTTCCCGGGCGGCCGACGGCGGCTGGGACCTCACCATCAAACACCCGCAATCCGGGGAACACGGCTCAATTCACGCCAACTTTGTTTTTGTCGGCGCCGGCGGAGGCGCCCTGCACCTGTTGCAGGCCTCCGGCATCCCGGAGGGCAAGGGCTACGGCGGCTTCCCGGTGTCCGGCCAGTTCTTCCGCTGCACGGATGAGACAATCGCAGCGCAGCACAGCGCCAAGGTTTACGGCCAGGCGTCGGTCGGGGCACCGCCCATGTCCGTCCCCCACCTGGATACCCGCTACGTCAACGGCAAGCGGTCCCTCCTCTTCGGCCCCTACGCCGGTTTTTCCACCAACTTCCTCAAGAGCGGCTCCTACCTGGACCTGCCGCTGTCCATCCGGCCCTCCAACATCATCCCGATGCTGGCCGTGGCCAAGGACAACATGGACCTCACCGCGTATCTGATCAAGGAAGTCGCCAAGCGCCACGGGGACAAGGTCGAGGCCCTGCGCGAGTACTATCCGGAGGCCAAGGACAGCGACTGGGAGCTCATCACCGCCGGCCAGCGCGTGCAGATCATCAAGAAGGACCCGAAGAAGGGCGGCGTGCTCCAGTTCGGGACCGAGGTCATCGCAGGACGGGACGGGACCATCGGCGCCCTGCTCGGCGCATCCCCGGGTGCGTCCACGGCCGTTCCGATCATGATCGAACTGCTGCAAAAGACCTTCCCCAAGAACTTCAAGGGCTGGCAGGCCAAACTCAAGGACATGATGCCCGGCTACGGCGTCAAGCTCAACGAAAACCCTGAGCTCGCGGCGCAGCTGGAGGCTGACACCGCCAAATCACTGCAGCTCGAGCAGATCGGCGCACCTCAGAGCTAGACGGCCGGCCGCGGTACCTTCGTACCGTGAATTCCTTTTGAAGCACCTTCGCCGACCTTTCAGGAGTCCATAGGATGTTCCGGCTCGCAAAGCTCTCACTGGCCAACCGGGCGCTGATCGCGCTGGTCACGGTCCTCGCGTCCGCCTTCGGTGTGATCACGATGTCCTCGCTGAAACAGGAGCTCATCCCCTCGGTCGAGTTTCCACAGATTACGGTCATCTCGGCGATGCCGGGCGCCTCGCCGGAAGTCGTGGACAAACAGGTCAGTGCGCCGCTGGAAACGGCGTTGAACGGCGTCGAAGGGCTGGAATCGACGTCGTCGACGTCACGCAGCGGCATCTCGCAGATCACCATGGTCTTCACCTACGGTTCCAACCTGGACCGGGCGCGGAACCAGATCGACCGTGCGATTTCCAACGCCAGGCAGGTGCTGCCGGAGGACGTCCAGCCGCAGGCAATCGCCGGAAGCATCAGCGACTTCCCCATCATCTTCCTCGCCGTCTCCTCGGACAAGCCGTTGAGCGAACTGAATACCGACCTCGCCCGCCTCAGCGTGCCGGCCCTGCAGAAGCTCGACGGCGTTCGCGGCGCCGACGTCACCGGCGGCGCCAGCCAGCACATCCGCATCCTTCCCCGTCCCGCCGACATGGCCGCCGCCGGTGCAGGCATCCAGGCCATCAGCACCGCGCTGGCGAACAACGGCTCCCTCATCCCTGCCGGCACCGTTGAAGAGCAAGGCAAAACGCTGTCCCTGCAGATCGGCAGCCCCGTCGACTCCCTGGACACCGTCAGGAGCCTGCCCCTTGCCGCCGCCGGGGACGGCGTGACGATCGGGAGCGTGGCAGACGTCAGCCTTGCCGAGGACGCCCGCACCTCGATCACCCGGACCAACGGCAAGGAAACCCTGGCCGTGTCCGTCACCAAGAAGCCCGAAGGCGACACGGTGGCGATCTCGCGTGCGGTCAAGGATGCCATCCCCCAGCTTGAGGCGGAGCTCGGGTCCAACGCCAGGTTCACCCCGATTTTTGACCAGGCGCCCTTCATCGAGAAGTCCATCAAGGACCTCACTACCGAGGGACTGCTGGGCCTCGGGTTCGCCGTCGCCGTAATCCTGGCCTTCCTGATGTCCGTGCGCTCCACCCTGGTCACGGCCGTCTCCATTCCGTTGTCCCTGCTGATTACGTTCATCGGGCTCTCGGCGACCGGCTACTCCCTGAACATCCTGACCCTCGGTGCCCTGACCATCGCGATCGGCCGTGTTGTGGATGACTCCATCGTGGTGATCGAGAACATCAAACGGCACCTGAGCTACGGGGAAGCAAAAATCACGGCGATTCTGACGTCCATCCGTGAGGTGGCCGGCGCCATCACCGCCTCCACCCTGACGACCGTGGCGGTCTTCCTGCCCATCGCCTTCGTCTCGGGCCTCTCCGGCGAGCTGTTCCGGCCCTTCGCGCTCACCGTCACCATCGCCCTGCTTTCCTCGCTGCTCGTCTCCCTGACGATCGTGCCGGTGCTGGCCTACTGGTTCCTGAAGTCACCGGCGGACTCCGGCATGTCCGAGGCCGACGCCCGGGCCATCACGGCGAAGGCCCACGAGGCCGAGCAGCGCAGCCGACTGCAGCGCAGCTACCTTCCGGTCCTGACCAAGACCCAGCGGCACCCGGTCATCACCCTGCTCGCCGCCGTCCTCGTCCTCGGCGGCACCGCAGCCATGACCCCGCTGCTGGCCACGGATCTGCTCGGCAGTTCAGGGCAGAACAGCATGAGCATCAAGCAGGAACTACCGGCGGGCACGAGCCTGAGCGAAGCCAACGCGGCGGCCATCCGGGTTGAGGAGGTGCTGCGGAGGATCGAGGGGGTCAAGGACGTCCAGGTCACCACCGGCAATGCCCAGTCCGGCTTCTCGGCGCTCCGCTCCACCGGCGCCTCGAACTCCAGCTTCACCGTTGTAACCGACGAGAAGGCCAAGCAGTCAGCGCTTCAAGCAACGGTCCGTGACGAACTCGCCACAGTCAGCGGCGCGGGCAAGATTACCGTCGGTTCCCAGCAGGGCGGTTTCGGTACTTCATCGACCGTGGACATCACGCTCCGGGCAGCAACGTCAGCTGACCTCAAGACCGCGAGCGATGCCATGGTCAAGGCCATGGACGGTGTTCCCGGCAGCACCGAGGTGGCCACCAACCTCGCCGCGAGCCAGGCCGTGGTCCAAGTCAAGGTAGACCGTGCCAAGGCCGTCGCGGCAGGCTTGAACGAAGATCAGGTGGCCGGCATCCTTGCCTCCACCATCAGCCCGATACCGGCCGGATCGGTGCGCATCGGTACCGACGATTTCCCGGTGCGCATCGGCGAGGGGACCCTGTTCACCAGCATCGGCGCCGTCCGGGACATCCCGCTGCCCACGGCCGCCGGTCCGGTTCCGCTGGGCAGCATCGCCACCGTGGAGCAGGTTGACGTTCCGGTCTCCATCACCGCAAGCAACGGACAGCGGACCGCGCGCGTCTCCGTGACGCCGTCGGGCGCGAATCTCGGCGCGGTAAGCGCCGAAGTCCAGGACCGGCTCGCCGAGGTGCAGCTGCCGCCCGGGGTGACGGCCGAGATCGGCGGGGCCACGACGCAGCAGGCTGAGTCCTTTGCCCAGCTCGGGCTGGCCCTGCTCGCGGCCATCGCGATCGTCTATGTGATCATGGTGGCGGCGTTCAAGTCCCTCATCCAGCCGCTGATCCTGCTCGTGTCCGTCCCATTCGCCGCCACCGGCGCCATCGCGCTCCTGCTGGTGACCGGGGTGCCGCTGGGTCTTCCGTCCCTGATCGGCATGCTGATGCTGGTGGGGATCGTGGTGACCAACGCAATCGTCCTCATTGACCTCATCAACCAGTACCGCCAGCCGCGCAACGGCGAACCGGGCATGAGCGTGGCGGATGCCATCACCCACGGTGCCAGGCAGCGCCTCCGCCCGATCCTGATGACGGCGCTGGCCACAGTGTTCGCCCTGACGCCGATGGCGCTGGGCCTGACCGGTGGCGGCGGTTTCATCTCGCAGCCGCTCGCGATCGTGGTGATCGGCGGGCTGATCTCGTCGACCGCGCTCACGCTCGTCCTGGTTCCCGTGCTGTACCGGCTCGTCGAAGGACGCAAGGGACGCCAACCCCGGCGGCCTCGCCGGGCACGCCACGCGGCCCCGGCGGCCGCGTCCGTCGCATCCGGCGCTGAAGAGACCGGCGAGACCGACGACCTGCCCGTTCCCAGCGGGGCCCGCTGACCGGGCTGCCGACCCGCCGGGCCCCCGGGAATACCGGGCCCCGAGAGGCGTTATACCTGTCGATACATGCAGATGCATGTAAATTGGATAGAGTGTAACCGGCGACCGGATCAGTCCGGCCGCGGAAAGGGACAACATGCAGATCGGCGTATTCAGCGTCAGCGACATCACCGCCGACCCCACGACGGGCCGGACACCGACGGAAAACGAGCGCATCAAGGCGTCCGTCGCGATTGCCAGGAAAGTCGAAGAAATCGGCATGGACGTCTACGCCCTCGGCGAGCACCACAACCGGCCGTTCTTCTCCTCCTCCCCCACCACCACACTGGCCTACATTGCAGCCCAGACCGAGCGCATCATCCTCTCCACGGCCACCACGCTGATCACCACCAATGACCCGGTCAAGATCGCGGAGGATTTCGCGATGCTCCAGCACCTCTCCGACGGCCGGGTGGACCTGGTCCTGGGCCGCGGCAACACCGCTCCGGTCTACCCGTGGTTCGGCAAGAACATCCAGGACGGGATCGAACTCGCCGTCGAAAACTACAGCCTGCTCCGCCGGCTCTGGGACGAGGACACCGTCAACTGGTCCGGGAAACACCGGACCCCGCTGCAGAACTTCACCTCCACACCCCGCCCGCTCGACGGCGTCGCCCCGTTCGTATGGCACGGCTCCATCCGCACGCCGCAAATCGCCGAAGTGGCCGCTTACTACGGCGACGGCTTCTTCGCCAACAATATTTTCTGGCCCAAGGAGCACTACCAGCAGTTGATCGGGCTCTACCGCGAACGCTACGAGCACTACGGCCACGGCACGGCCGCGCAGGCAATCGTCGGCCTGGGCGGACAGTTCTTCATGCGGAAGAACTCCCAGGACGCGGTCCAGGAGTTCCGGCCCTACTTCGATAACGCACCGGTCTACGGCCATGGCCCTTCGCTGGAGGATTTCACCGCGCAGACCCCGTTGACCGTCGGCAGCCCTCAGGAAGTCATCGAAAAAACCCTCACGTTCCGTGAGTACTTCGGCGATTACCAGCGCCAGCTGTTCCTCATCGACCATGCCGGCCTGCCGTTGAAGACCGTACTGGAGCAGCTGGACCTGTTCGGCGAGGAAGTCCTGCCGGTCCTGCGGAAGGAATACGCGGCCCTGACACCTGCCGGCATCCCGGCCCCGCCCACGCACGCCGGGCGCGTCGCAGCCTCCCTGGCCGGAAGCACAGGCGCCGGGGAGCTCAGCCCCGCGGGAAGCCAGGAGGGATGATGCCCGGCAAGCCCGGCGAAACCACGGGAGCCGGCTCCGCGCCTGCTGCCACAGCAGGCGCGGGCGGCGCGGGCGTGCGGTTGGCCTCGGAGACCTGGGAGTCCCTGTTCCGGGCCCAGGTGGCCGTAATGCGCCAGCTGCAGGCGGCGCCTGCGTTCCGGGACCTCGCCGTCAATGAGTACGATGTGCTGTTCACGCTGTCCCGGTGCCCCTCGGGCTGGCTGCGGCTGAACGAACTTAACGATCACGTGCTCCTCAGCCAGTCCAGCCTGAGCCGGCTCGTGGAACGACTCGAACGACGCGGCCTGCTCGAGCGGACACCCGCGCCGAAGGACGGCCGCGGGATCCTCATCAGGCTTACGGAGGAAGGCCGGGACCTGCAGAAGCGGATCGGCCGGGAGCACGTCCGCGACATTGCCGCCCTGGTCACGCCGGCCCTCACCGATGCCGAGCAGCGGGAACTGCTGCGGCTGACGACGAAGCTGCGGGCCTCCGTGGCACCGCGCTGAGCGGCCGTTGCAGCCGCAGTGGCTAGCGGATGACGACGAGTCCTGCCGGATCCTCGTCCGGCAGGTCTCCGGCGACGGTGGCCATGACTTGGATGTCGGTCAGGACAAGGCTGCCGCCGACGGTGGAGAGGAACGCGGTGTCCGAGCCGTCACGCCCGGCCGTGATCCGCAACAGGCTCTCCCGGGGCGCAAGGCCCGTGGGATCGATGACGTACCAGGAACCGTCGATGTGGGCCTCTGCGACCGCATGGAAGTCCATCGGGCTCAGCCCGGGAGCATACACGGCCGCCAGCCGGGCCGGGACGTTCTTGGACCGCAGCAGTGCAATGGCAAGGTGCGCGAAGTCCCGGCAGACACCGCGGCGGTGCAGCAGCGTCTCGACGGCGCCGTCGGTCCCGCGTGAGGATCCGCTGACGTAGCGCAGTTCGCTGTGGACCCAGTTGCGGACGGCGTTGAGCAACTCAACGCCGTGCAGCCCGCCAAATTCCGCATACGAGGTCGGAAGCAGCCGGTCCGACTCGGCATACCGGCTCGGCCGGACGTAGCGGATGAGTTCCATCAGCTTCGGCTCTTCGGGCAGGGCGGTCCCGGTGACGGTGGCCGTGTAGTTGACGAGGACCTCGGCGGGGTCCTCGATTTCCATGTAGTGGAAGCGCCCGCCGTGGTGATCGGTCAGTTCCGTCAGCGGCACATCCTCCCCGCCGGCAGTAACGGAAAGCGACTCCTCGAGGGCGTCATAGCCGGCATTGCGGGCAACCGCGACCGCCAGGGCGATTTTGGTGTCGGCAGTGGTCTTGAATGCCAAGCGGGCGGCGACGGTGCGTTCCATGTATCTCCGGAGTGTGGGGTTACGGCAAACGAAATCCCGACGGCGGCCGGGGCTGCGGGCCTTGCCCGTGGGTGTGCGGGCAGTCGGGACTCGTTGTTGATCTCCAGAGACATTAGCACCCGGCGGCGCCCGCCCGGATTGCTAGGCGGGGATCCGGACAAGCCGGGTGTTCGGGCTGATGGCGTTGACCGCGGAGACGAAGATCGGGCCGAGTTCCGAGCCGGTTGCGGCGCAGAAGAAGAAGTCGCCGTCGGAATTTTCTGCCGAGCGCTGTGCCGCGGTGGCGCAGTCGTTGTCGGCGACGCTCGCGTTGCCCTGCGAATCCGGCGACGAAGCGGCTGCGAGAACCTGGCGTACCGACTCGCCGCCCGATGCGCACAGCGCAGTATTGGCATCCCCGAATGCGACCGTCACGATGAGGACGCCCTGGGCTTTGGCGCTGGCCGCGACCGTTTTCAGGTTGTTGCAGGCCGTTGCCCCGTTGCTGGTGCCGAGATCGAGGGGATCAGCCAGAGACGTCGTACCCGGCAGCGCAGTTTCGTTCGGCTCGCCGTCGGTTTCGAAGATGATGGCTTTCTTTGCCGTCTGCGCGCGGGCCGGCAGGCTGGCGATGTTATTGGGCTCCAGCCCGAGCACATACCGTGCGGCGGCTTTCATCGGCGCCGCAAGGAAGGTGCCCTTGCTGGATTTTTTGAGGCAGTTCAGGCCTTGGACGAGGGTGCTGGAGGTGTTGAGGGCCGGTGTTGCCCCCGGAAAGGCCGGCGCCATCGTGTAGTCGTTGGAGAAGGGGACGGGAATCCATTTACCGGTCAGGTCTCCGGAGGGTTCCGTGATGCAGCTCGCGGTTTTGCTCTTGTGGATCGTGCCCAGTGAGACGTACTTCTGCCCCTTGTCCATGGTCTGCAGCGTGCTTTTAATTCCGGCGACCATCGCGTTGCGGTCAGAGTCGGACATGCTGCCGGTGCGGTCGCCAACCAGAACAACGTCCATGGGGTTCGGAACCGTCTTGCCGCACGAACCTGCGCACGCAGTGGAAGAAAGCGACCCGGTATTTCCAACGTTGACGCCGATCGCCGGGGCAACGGCGAAGGGGACGTCCTTGTCGGCCGTCAGCGTCATCGTGTTGCACGAATTGCCGCTGGCCGTGGCGCAGGGGATCGCGCAGATGTTCTCGTCGCACTTGGCCCCGGCCGTTGAACCCGGGTTGCAGACACTGGGGATCTGGCTGGTGTCCGGGGTTTTGGAGGCTCCCGTGGATGCGATAACGCACCAGAAAACCGCCGCCGGATCAGCTCCGGGGTCGTTGGCTTTGGCCAGGGCCACTCCGGCGTCCCTGGCACCGGCCGGATCGCCGGGAAGCAAATAAGTTCCCCCGAGGGCACCGGCGTCGAGGGCGTTGCTCAAGGCCTGCCGGTCGTTGATCAGCCGGCCAAGGTCGATGGTCATGGCTGCCGCGGCGAAGATCGCCGGGACCAGCAAGGCGACAATAACTGCGGAAGCTCCCCGCTCACGGGCTTTGCCGCGGCGCGGGCCGGCCTGGCCCGTCCCGCCGTTCCCCGGGCGGAATTCCGAATGCGTCTTGCGCTCGACCGATTGCACCGTGGTGCCCCCACTCACGTCGTCCACATTGACCCCAGCGACCAATGTTTCTCAGAGACTAGCATTCGCCGGCGCAATTCCCGTGGAATCCGTGATATTAAGTGTTAGCGAAGGACGGGTGCAGCGGAAGCGCCGGCACGTCTCCGCGGGAACCCGGACCCCGCAGGGGCGCTACGCTGGGGACATGGCGGAACAGCATTTGAACAGCGCACGCGGGGCGGATCCGGATGACCTGGCGGAGATCTCCGCCCTCGATATCGCCGACTGGCGGCTCAGGACTTTCGCGCTCTACGACACGGTGCGGAAAATCGCGGAGGATAACCCCGCCGAGGCGCACTCCTACTGGCGCCAGGAACGGGACCGCATGTTCGGCACCCACCCGGCCTCGGCGCTGACCGCCGCCGCCAAGTCGAGCTTCGGCGGGCTCCAGACCGCCGACTACGATCCGATCTACCGCTTCCACGTGCCCTTGACGAAGGAAGGCGCCGGCCGGGAAATGACCGTGGAGACCGGGACCGACGGTGCGGTGCACTTTGTCCGGCTGGGCACCTTTGACCTCCCCGAGATGGGCCAGCTGGCCGTCTGGAAGCTCAAAGGCTACGGGGGCGGCATCTTCGTTCCGTTCCGGGACGCCACCGCGGGGCAACCCGGCGGGAGCTATGGCGCCGGGCGCTACCTGCTGGACACCATCAAGGGAGCCTTCCACGGCGTCAGCGGTTCCGGGCCGGAGGCCGCGTACGTCCTGGACTTCAACTTTGCCTACAACCCCTCGTGCGCCTACAACGAGGCCTGGGCCTGCCCCCTCGCCGGCCCGTCCAACAGGCTCGCCGTGGAGATCCCCGTAGGCGAGCTTTACTGAGCCCGGTGCCTGCCACAACAGACACTGCACCCGGGACAGCAGCAACCGGCACCGCAACAGCCGGGCCGGCAACAACCGGCACCGACCGTCCGCCCGCCCGCCGCTACCGCGGGCCGCTGCGCCACCCGGTGGTCAGGCAACTGATCCGGTTCACCGGCGTCGGCATTGTATGCACCGTGACATCGCTGGCCCTGTATGCCCTGTTCCGGCCCTGGACCGGTGCCCAGCCGGCTAACGCGGCGGCGCTCATCGTCACGTCAGTCATGAACACCGAGCTGAACCGGCGGTTGACCTTCAAGATCACCGAGCGGCGGCGGATGAAGCGGGATCATCTGAGCGGGCTGGTTGTGATCCTCGTGGCGCTCCTGCTCACCGGCGGCAGCCTCGCCGTCCTGCACTGGGTCCGACCCGGGGCCACCGTCGCTGAGGAGCTGTGGACCACCACGCTCGCCGGCTTCGTTGCCACCGCGGTGCGTTTCACCCTCCTGCGGCACTGGATCTTCCGGCGGGCACGGCACCACTGACACCCGGCGACGGCGCCCCGCGTCAGCTCGTGCGGCCCAGTGCCTGGACGCCGGCGACGGCGGCGCTAACCGCGGCGGCGGCGTCCCGGAGTTCCGGCTCCGTGATGGTGGCGTCAAAACTGAACCTGACAGCCGTCTGGGCGACTTCCGGGCTGATGCCCATCGCCAGCAGCACCGGCGACGGCGCATCGGAGCCCGCCGCGCAGGCCGAGCCACTGGAACAGATGACGCCGCGGCGTTCCAGCTCAAGCAGCACCGACTCGCCGCTGGTGCCCGGGAAGCAGAACGACGCGACGGACGGGAGCCGTTCGGTGGGGTGGCCGGTCAGGACGGCACCGGGAACCCCGGCCAGGACGGAGCCGATGAAGTCGTCGCGCAGGGCCGCGACGCGCAGGGCGCGTTCCGGGCGGAACTCCCCCGCCAGGGCGAGCGCCGTCGCGAGCGCCACTGCGCCGGCCACGTTTTCCGTGCCGGAGCGGCGGCCGCGTTCCTGGCCTCCGCCGTGGATCAGCGGCTCCAGCCGTGTCCGGCCCCGCACAAACAGAGCGCCGTTTCCTTTGGGCGCGCCCAGTTTGTGCCCGGACATGCTCAGTGCGTCCACGCCCAGCGCTGCCGTATCCAGTGGCAGCCAGCCCGCGGCCTGGACCGCGTCGGTGTGGAACGGAATCCCGTGGGCCCGGCAGAGCCCGGCTAGCGCCGCGATGGGCTGCACGGTGCCGACTTCGTTGTTCGCGTACATGACGCTGACCAGGGCCGTCTCCGGCCGCAACACCGCGGCGAGCGCCTCCACCGTGACCTGCCCTAAGGCGTCCACGGGCACAACGTCCACCGCGAAACCGTGGATCCGCGCCAGGTAGTCCGCGGACTCCACCACGGCGGGGTGTTCCACGGCGCTGATCACGACCCGGTCCAGCCGCGGGTCGGCCACCCGCCGGGCCAGGGCGACGCCCTTGACGGCGAGGTTGTCCGCCTCCGTGCCGCCGGCCGTGAACGTGATCTCCCCTGCACGGCAGCCCAGCGCCCGGGCGGTGGCCGCCCGTGCCCCGGCGAGCGCGGCGGCGGCCGCCTCACCCAGCGAATGGTGGCTCGACGGGTTTCCGAAGTCGCCGCTGAGGTACGGCCACATGGCTTCGAGCACCTCGCGGCGGACCGGCGTGGTGGCCGCGGCGTCCAGGAAGATCACCGGGTGCCTCAGCCGGCCGCCGGCTCAGCGCCGGAGCGGGCGTCCGATGCAGCGCCGGTCTCGAGTCCGAGGTCGATGTCCAGCCCGAGATCCAGGGCGATGACGCTGTGGGTGAGGCCGCCGATCGAAATCACGTCCACTCCGGTGGCGGCAATCCCGGCCACCGTGGCGGCAGTGACGTTGCCGCTGGCCTCGACGCGGGCCCGGCCGGCCACCAGGGCCACGCCCGCGGTCAGTTCGGCCGGCGCGAAGTTATCGAGCATGATCGTATCCACCCCGGCAGCCAGCACCGGCCCGATCTGCGCCATGCTGTCCACTTCCACTTCGAAATGCGTGGTGTGGCCCAGTTGCGCTTTCGCGTGCCGCAGCACGGCGGTGAGCTTTTCCGGGTCCCCGCCGCTGAGCACGGCCAGGTGGTTGTCCTTGGCGAGGACGGCGTCGGACAGGCTGAAACGGTGGTTGGCGCCGCCGCCGCAGCGCACGGCGTACCGTTCGAGCACCCGCAGGCCCGGCGTGGTCTTCCGTGTATCCGTGATCCTCGCCTTCGTGCCGGCAACCAGCGCCACGAAGCCGGCCGTCTTGGTGGCGATGGCACTCATCCGCTGGACCAGGTTCAGGGCAACGCGTTCGGCGAGCAGCACGGCGCGTGCGTTTCCGGTGACGGTGGCCAGCGCCGTGCCGGCGTCGAAGGCCTCTCCGTCACCGACGAGGAGTTCAACGACGGCGTCCGGGTCCGTCAGCTTCATGGCGGCGGCGAAGACCGCGCCGCCGCTGAAGATGCCGGGCACGCGTGCGTTCAGCACCGCCGTCGCCCGCGCCCCGGCGGGAATAAGGGTCTGGGACGTGATGTCCCCGTACGGGGCATCCTCCTGGAGTGCCATGCGGAGGACGGCATCGACGGCGGACGTCGGCAGCGTCCCGGCCACTCCCTCGGCGGTTGGCGTGGCGGCGCTTGCTTCCGCGGCAGCGGCAGGTGCGGTCATTACTGGGTCCTTTGCATGGGTCGGGTGCCGGCCGCAGGCCGGTCCGTTGGCGGGGCGGTGTCCGCCCGGTAGTGGGCGCCGGCGGAACGGGTGCGCTGACGGGCCGCCGCTACGAGGAGCTGTGCGGCCAGGAGCAGATTACGGTCCTCGTGGTCCCCCTGGCTCAGGATCCCTTGGCTCAGGTCCCCTTGGTTCAGGATCCCGCGGGTCCGTTCCCCGGCGGCGATTTCGGCGGCCCAGTGGTCCAGTTGCCTCTCGGCCTGCGCGAGTTCGGCGCCGCTGCGCATCACACCGGCGGCGCCCGTCATCAGCCGGCCGAGGGCGGCGCGGCTGAAAGGGGTCCCGGCGGAAGCCTCCGGAGGGACAGGCAGGACAGCGTGCCGGGGGCCGGCGGGGTGTTCCGCGACGGCGCCGGGCGCGGCGTCCCGTCCGGTGCCGGCAGTGCGTGCGTCGTGCAGGAAAGCCGTCACGGCGCGGCGACCGAACACGAGGCCCTCCAGCAGTGAGTTGCTGGCCAGCCGGTTGGCGCCCTGGGCTCCCGTGCGCGCCACTTCCCCGGCGGCGTAGAGACCGGGGACGGTCGTGCGGGCCCACAGGTCCGTGGCCACACCGCCCATCCAGTAGTGCGCGGCAGGCGAGACCGGGACCGGCCGGCGGGTCCAGTCGTAACCGGCGGCGAGAGCCGCTGCCGTGATGGTCGGGAACCTCCGGGCGAGGTAGCCGGCGCCCCGGGCGGCTTCGATGCCCCGGGCATCGAGGTAGACCGCGCTGTCAGCAGGCGCGCCCGTGGCCGCCAGGTGCAGTGCGATGCTGCGGGAAACCACGTCCCGCGGGGCGAGCTCCGCGTCCGGGTGGTAGTCCGGCATGAACCGGTAGCCGGCGGCATCGACCAGGACGGCGCCTTCCCCGCGCACGGCTTCGGAGATCAGCAGCGCGGGCGGCCCGCCCGGGACTTCCGCGACGGCGAGCGTCGTCGGGTGGAACTGGAAGAATTCGAGGTCCTGCACTGCCGCCCCCGCACGCCAGGCGAGCGCGAGCCCGTCGGCGGTGGCGACGGCGGGGTTGCTGGTCCGGGCGAACAGCCGGCCGGCGCCGCCGGTGGCGAGCAGGACGGCGTCAGCTGCCAGCCGCTTCGACATACCGTGGGAGAGGTATCCGACGCCCGTGACCCGGGCAGGTGTCGGCCGCCCCGCCGGGCCGGTGCCCCCGGGGGTCTCCGTGAGCAGTTCGGTCACGAAGGCGCTGGTTTCGACCCGGAGCCGGCCTTGGACCGCGCGGTCCAGTACGGCAGCGACGAGCCCCCGTGCGATGCGGGCGCCGGTGGCGTCGCCGCCTGCGTGCAGGATGCGCGGTGCCGAATGGGCCGCTTCAAGGCCCAGCGCCGGGTCGCCGCCGGGACCGGCGTCGAATTCCACGCCGAAACGGCGCAGGCCGTCGATGTCCCGGACGGCCTCCGTGCAGAGGATCCGGACCGCCTCGGGATCGTTCATCCCGGCGCCCGCAGCGAGGGTATCGGCGATGTGCGCGGCCACGGAGTCTCCCGGGGCGGCCTCCGCCGGTGACAGCACGGCGGAGACGCCGCCCTGGGCGTAGAAGGTGTTGCTTTCCTCGAGTGTCCCCTTGGTCAGCAGTACCACGTCGGCGGCAGGCGCGCCGGGGCAGTCGGCGTTATCCGCGACGGCGTCGGACGCCAGGAGCGCGGCGTAGAGGCCGGCGATCCCGCTGCCGACGATGACAAGGCGCGGACGCCTGGCCGGGGCGCTGGTCACGGCCGCGCCGCCAGCATGCGTTCCAGCGCGATCCGGGCCGGGCCGGCAACCTCGTCGTCCACCGTGATCCGGTTGAGCACTTCGCCCCGGACGAGGGCTTCCAGCACCCAGGCAAGGTAGCCAGGGTGGATCCGGTACATCGTGGAGCAGGGGCAGATGACCGGGTCGAGGCAGAAGATGGTGTGCTGCGGGTTTTCGGCTGCCAGCCGGTTCACCATGTTGATCTCGGTGCCGATCGCAAACACGGCCGGTTCGGTGGCCGCGGCGATGGCCTTCTTGATGAAGTCGGTTGATCCGGCCGAGTCGGCGGCATCGACGACCTCCATGGGGCATTCCGGGTGCACGATCACCTGGACGCCCGGGTGTTCGGCGCGGGCCTTGTCGATCTGGCCCACGTTAAAGCGCTTGTGCACCGAGCAGAAGCCGTGCCACAGGATGACGCGGGAGTCCTGCAGCGCCTGCTCGTCGTTGCCGCCCAGGTCCTTGCGCGGGTTCCACATCGGCATCTGCTCCAGCGGAACGCCCATTGCCTTGGCGGTGTTGCGGCCCAGGTGCTGGTCCGGGAAGAACAGCACCCGCTGCCCGCGTTCGAACGCCCATTCCAGCACGGTCGCGGCGTTGGAGGAGGTGCAGACGATGCCGCCGCGGTCGCCGCAGAAGCCCTTGAGGGCGGCCGAGGAGTTCATGTAGGTGACAGGGATGACGGGAACGCGGCCGTCGGCGTCGGGCTCGGTGCCGAAGAGTTCCTCAAGCTGTTCCCAGCACTCGGTGACGGAATCGATGTCCGCCATGTCTGCCATGGAGCATCCGGCGGCGAGGTTGGGCAGGATCACGGCCTGGTCCGGCCGGGACAGGATGTCCGCGGTCTCAGCCATGAAGTGCACGCCGCAGAAGATGATGGCTTCGGCGTCCGGCCGGGTCAGGGCCGCATTCGCGAGCTGGAACGAGTCGCCCACGAAGTCGGCGTATTCGATCACCTCGTCGCGCTGGTAGAAGTGCCCCAGGACCACGGCGCGGTCGCCTAGTGCTGCCTTGGCGGCCCGGATGCGCACGTCCAGTTCGGCGTCGCTGGCCAGCTTGTACTCCTCGGGGAGCTGGACCTGGCGCGGCGTCGAGGCCGGGGCGACGTCGGATGAGGAGGCGCCGGGTCCGTAGGCCGGGGTCCCGGCGAGGGACTCGGCGGCGTCGAAGTCCCAGGGGCCGCGGGCGAGCGCCGGGCTGCAAGTGCTGGCCGCCGTGCCCGTCCGCTCCGCCTGGTCACGAGTAATCAGCTGGATTGCCGTGTTGACGCTGCTCATGGTGTGCTCCTGTTATCTGGGTCAAGGCCGGGGCGGCCGGTAAAGCGGTAGAGGCGGGGCGGGCGGTGTTTGCCGCCCTGCAGGTACTGGTCGGTTTCTTCAATTTCCGGCGTGGCCTTGATCTGGCGTCGGAAGTTGGCCGGGTCCAGCTCACGGTCCAGGACGGCTTCATACACTTCGCGGACCTGGGCCAGGGTGAAGTACTCGCCGAGCAGGTGGTAGGCGATCGAGCCGTAAGCCATCTTGTTGCGCAGCCGCCAGAGGGCGTAGTCAACGATTGCGTTGTGGTCGAAGGCCAGCTCCCCCACCCGGTCGGCCCGGAACCAGCGGACGTTTTCGGATTCATCCGCGAGCGCGGCCTCGGTGGGCTGGACGAGTGCCCAGTAGACGATCGAGACCACGCGCTGGGTGGGTGAACGGTGCAGCCCGCCGAAGGCGTAGAGCTGCTCGAGGTAACTGGGGGCGAGTCCGGTGGTCTCGCGCAGGTTCCGGGAGGCGGCGTCCTGCAGGGATTCGGCATGGGTCAGCGGTCCGCCGGGGAGCGCCCAGAGATCCTTGAACGGTTCCCGGATCCGGCGCACCAGCGGGATCCAGAGCGTGGGGCGGCCGGAGCGCTCGCTGGGCCGGAGGGCGAAGATCACCGTGGAAATGGCCAGGCCCGGCGGCGCCGTCCGGCGTTCCGAGACGTTGGCTGCTGCGGTGTACATGGTGGATCACCCGCTTTCAGGGACCCGGTCCGGTCCCAAGGGACGTCCCGTGCGGCTCCGGGCCAACCGCCGGAGTAGTTATAGTCATCTTGACTAGAACTCATTCTACGGCCACCCGGGCGGCGGACAAAATGCAGCCGGTGCGGGTTTCGACTTACTCCTGGTGCGCGGCCGCCTCGAGCAACGGCAGGGTGCGCTCCTGGAAGTGGGTATTGAGTACAATCACGGAGGAGGAACGCAGCACGGTCCGGGTGGCAAGCATGGCGTCCAGCACCCGCTGGAGGTCCGGGTTGGACAGCGCCGCCACGACGGCATCGTGTCCGAGGTCCTGGTTGATGGTCAGCGAACAAAACGCCGCCACCGGGGAGCCGAAGCGGGCCGGATCAGGGTGCGGGACCCAGGAGCCGATCACGCCGCTTTCCTGCATGCGGTCCAGCCGCGACTGCACGGTGGCGCGGGCAACTTTGAGCACACGCGAGGCTTCCAGGACCGAGGCCCGCGGGGAATCCGTGAAGAACCGCACAATCTTTGCATCCAGTGGGTCAACTGTCATCGTTTTCCCCTTTTCTCGCAACCAGATCCGGGCCCCGGCCATGGCGACCGGACAAAGCGCACGCAGATGCGCCATTCCGGTTGGCAAACTGCCACCATGCTTTCACGGGCCCGCACCGGACGCGGCGGAAGTCCGGTCCCGGAGGCGGTAAATTCGTTAAGTCCCACAAGGACCTCTCGACACCGACCACAAGAAGGTTTGCCCGCATGACAATGACGTCCACAGTGCAGCGCCCGGCCACCACGCCCGGCCACGGCAGCAGCATGAAACCCCGCCAGCTCACCATGATGGGTCTCGGCAGCGCCATTGGCGCCGGCCTGTTCCTGGGCTCCGGCGCCGGCATCCAGGCCGCGGGCCCTGCCGTGCTGATCTCCTACCTGGTTGCCGGAACGCTGATCATCCTCGTGATGTGGGCGCTGGGTGAAATGGCCGCCGCCAACCCCAATTCCGGCGCGTTCTCCGTGTACGCCGGGAAGGCCATGGGCCGGACAGCCGGCGCGACGGTGGGGTGGCTCTGGTGGCTGCAACTGGTCGTGGTCATTGCCGCCGAGGCCCTTGGCGCCGCCGCGCTGCTCGTCACCGTCTGGCCCGTGCTGCCGGTCTGGGCCCTGTCCCTGGTGTTCATGGCACTGTTCACGGCGATCAACCTCGCCGGCGTGAAGAACTTCGGCGAGTTTGAGTTCTGGTTTGCGATCCTCAAGGTCGTGGCGATCCTGCTGTTCGTCGGCATCGGCGCCGCACTGCTGCTCGGCTGGCTGCCCGATGTTGCCTCGCCCGGCCTTTCCAACATCACCTCCGACTTCGCCCCCGCCGGGCTCGGCGGGATTGCCACGGCGTTGTTTGTGGTGATCTTCGCGTTCGGCGGCACCGAGATCGTCAGCGTCGCCGCCGCGGAGACCGAGGATCCCGCGCGCAGCGTCGCGACGGCGGTCCGCACGGTCCTGTGGCGCATCCTCGTTTTCTACATCGGCTCCGTCTTCGTGATCGCCGCCATCCTCCCGGCCACGTCCGAGGCGCTGGCGTCGCCGTTTGCCGGCGTCCTGGACGCGGCCCGCATCCCCGGCGCCGGGGCCGCGATCACCCTCGTCGCCGTCGTCGCCCTCCTCTCGGCGCTGAACGCCAACCTCTACGGCGCCTCCCGGATGGCCTACTCGCTGTCCCAGCGCGGCGAGGCCCCGCGCGCCCTGTCCCGGCTCAACTCGGCCCGCGTACCGGCCGTCGCCGTCGGCATTTCCGTGGCGTTCGGCTTCCTCGCCGCCGTGCTGGAGCTCTTGTTCCCCGACCAGATCCTCCCGGCCCTCTTCCAGCTGGTGGGCTCCACCTGCCTCGTGGTCTGGGGCTCGGCCCTGGTCTCCCAGCTGATCCTGCGCCGCCGGGCGGACCGGGACGGCACCGACCTGCCGCTGCGGATGAAGGGGTTCCCCGCACTGACCGTCTTCGGCCTCGTGATCCTGGCGCTCATCTTCGCCGTCGGCTTCAGCAGCCCGGAGACCAGCCGCCAGCTTGCCAGCACCTTCGCACTGGTCGCGGCAATCGCCGGCGCCTCGTGGCTCGGCGCCCGTCTCACCGGTCCGCGCGCCGCAGCCGACTGACCCTCCCGGGCCTTTCCGCCATGTGCGACCATGGCGGGATGGAACAGACCCCCGAGGTCCTGCGCTACGCGGCCTTCAGCACCTCCCCCGACGGCGGCAATCCCGCGGGGGTGGTGCTGGACGCGGCCGGGCTGGACGAGGCCCGGATGCAAGCCATCGCTGCCGACGTCGGCTACGCCGAATCAGTGTTCGTCACCGGAGCTGCCATCGGCGGAAATCCCCGCCGGCACCGGGTGCGGTACTTCTCCCCGATTGCCGAAGTGCCCTTCTGCGGCCACGCCACCATCGCCCTGGCCGTGGCGCTGGCAAGGCGCGACGGAACCGGAACCTTCGACTTCGACACCCCGGTGGGGCCGGTCGTCATCGAGACCGCCGGCCAGGGCACCGCCGTGCGCGCGCAGTTCACGAGCGTGGAGCCAAAGGTGGCCGAATTCCCCGACGGCGTCCTGGCGGCGCTGCTCGGGCTGCTCGGTGTGGCCCCGGCGGACCTGGATTCCGGCTACCCGCCGAGGCTCGCGTTCGCCGGCAACTGGCACCCCATGCTCGTCTTCGCGGACCGGGAGACCTTTGATTCCTTCGCCTTCGACCCGGACCGCTTGCGCGCGCTGATGGATGAGCAGGGCTGGGCCGGGACGGTCACGACACTTTGCCCGACGGGACCGGGCGAATACGACGCCCGCAACCTGTTCCCGGTGGGCACCATCACCGAGGACCCTGCGACGGGTTCGGCCGCGGCGGCGTTCGGCGGCTACCTGCGCGGGCTCGGTCTCGTGGCACCGCCCGCCCGCCTGGTGGTGCACCAGGGCAGCCACGTCGGCCGCGCGAGCATGCTCACCGTTGACATTCCCCGGCTCGGCGGCATAACCGTCAGCGGCGATGCCGTCGAAATCACCTGAACCAGCCCCTCGATTGACAATTCGCAGTGCTTTGCCGGCTAGAGTTCAGCGAATTTGTACAGCTTGGTCACCCGCCCCTGAACTGATTGCCCGGCAACACCCGGGTGACTAGGGTCACAGGCATGCAGGCTCTCCTACCTCTGGCTGCCGGCGAGGACGCCGCGCCGCTGACCGCCGATGAGCTCCGCGAGCTCTATACCCTCATGGCGGCTGTCCGCCACCTCGATACCTCGGCCATCGACTGGCAGCGGCAGGGCCTGATCCCCGGCTACGCGCCCGAGCACGGCCAGGAAGCAGCCCAGGTCGGCAGCGCTTACGCCATGGACACCACCCGCGACTTCGCCTTCCCGACGTACCGGGAAATGGGCGTCGCCCGCACACTGGGCGTGGACATGGTCGCCTATATGGCCACCCACAGGGCCACCTGGCACGGCGGCCTCTACATCCCCCTCACGTCCCGGCTTGCCCCGATCCAGGCCGTCGTCGCCGGATCAGTGCTGCACGCCGACGGCTGGGCCCACGGCCAGACGCTGGAATCCGCGGACAGCTCCGCCGCGGCGGCCCCGTGGTCATCGAGGCCATGACCTACCGGCGCGGACCGCACTCCACCGCCGATGATCCGGGACGCTACCGCTCCCTCGACGAGGAGCGCGAGAGCGCCGGACCGGACCCGCTGGATCGCCTCCGGGAGCGCCTGCTCGCCGATGGAATCGCCGACGCCGCCTTCTTCGACGCCGCCCACGCCGCCGCCTGCGCCGAGGAGGAGCAGATCCGCACCGGCCTCCAGGACCTCGGCCCGCGCCCCGGCGCCGAAATGTTCAACCTGGTCTTCCAGGAAACCACCCCTGCCCTGCAGGCCCAGGCCGCCAGCTGGCGGGAGGAGTCCGAACATGTCTAACGCAATCCTGGAGAGCGAGGCCGGCGTGAATCCCGCCACCGTGACCCTGTCGATGCAGCAGGCCCTGAACCTGGCCCTCGATGAGATCCTTGCGGAGAGCCCGAAAGCCGTCATCTTCGGCGAAGACTGCGGGCGCCTCGGCGGCGTCTTCCGCATCACCGACGGGCTGCAGGCCAAGTACGGCGAGCGCCGAGGTCCAGTTCGACGGCTTCGCCTACCCGGCGATCGACCAGATCGTCTGCCAGATCGCGCGGCTGAACTACCGCAGCCGCGGCACCCTGCCGATGCCCGTCACGCTCCGGGTGCCCGGCTTCGGCGGCATCCGGGCCCCCGAGCACCACGGCGAAAGCCTCGAGGCGCTCTTCGCCCATGTGCCCGGCCTCAAGGTCGTCTCGCCGTCGAACCCTCATGAGGCCTACCACCTGCTCAAATACGCCGCCACGCGGCCGGACCCGGCGGTCTTTATGGAGCCGAAGTCCCGCTACTGGCAGAAAGGCGAGGTCAACCTGGCTCAGGACGATGCCGGCGGCGACAACTCCCCCACCGGCGCGAAGGTCAAGCGCGCGGGCCGGCACGTCACGCTCGTCGCGTGCGCTGGCTCAAGCCGATCGACGCCGCCGCCCTGGCCGCCTCCGTGGGAAAGACGCGGCGCGCCGTCGTCGTGCACGAAGCGCCCCTGACCTCCGGTCTCGGCGCCGAGGTGGCGCAGCTGATCACCGGGGGCTGCTTCGACACCCTGAAGGCCCCGGTGGAACGCGTGACCGGGTTCGACGTCCCCGACCCGTCAGGCGACCTGCTGGAATGGCTCGTGGCCGCCGGCGACCAGGTGGAGCGGAACCAGCCGCTCGTCGAGGTCGAAACCGCCAAGTCGGCCCTTGAATTGCCCAGCCCGCAGGCGGGTAAGGTGGTGCGTATCCACGGCGGGCCCGGCGACAAAATCAACGTCGGCGAGCCCCTGATCGTGTTTGAGGTACCGGACAACACGGCCGGTATCGTGGGCACGGTACCGACGGAAGAACCACCCCAGCGCCGGGTCCGCCTGCGCGCCGTACCTGATGAGGACTGAGACGATGAGCGGCAGACACACGGGCGAACAGCACGTCCACACCGTGGAAGGCACCGATCCGCAGCTGTATGTGGGGGTCCACGAGCCCGCGAACGACGCCGGGCTGCGGCCCGTCCTGCTGCTGCACGGCTTCTCCTCCTCTTCGAAGTTGAATTGGGAGGACACCGGCTGGGTCTCGGCGCTGCAGGAGGCCGGCCGCCGTGTGGTCACCGTGGACCTGCCCGGCCACGGCCGCAGCGGATCCCCCGAGGACCTGGATTCCTACTCCCCGAGCCGCATCCGGGCCGACCTGCTGCAGATAGCGGTCGACGCCGGCGCCTCGCCGCTGCGCGACGGCGACCCCTCCAGCGGGCTGGATGTGATCGGCTACTCGCTGGGCTCCCGGCTGGCCTGGGAATTCGGCGCCACCCAGCCGGAGCTGGTGCACCGGCTCGTGCTGGGCGGCCCGAACGTCGCAGACCCGCTGGCCCGTTTCGACCTTGTCGCGGCCCAGCGCCACCTCGCCGACGGCACCCCCATCGCCGATGAGTCGACCGCCGGGCTGCTGAGAATGGCCCAGGTGCTGCCGAGCAACAACATCTTCGCGCTGCTCTCCCTCGTGGAAGCCATCAAGGCCGAGCCCTACGACCCGGCCGAGGCCGTCCCGCACATGCCGATGCTCCTGGTGGCCGGCGAAAGCGACGAACGCGCCGCCTCCATGCCCGAGCTCGCCGAGCTGGCGGCCAAGGCCGGCACCATGGTCGAACAACTCATCCTGCCCGGCCGCAGCCACACCAACGCCATCACCAGCCGGGCGTTCAAACAGGGCGCCATCGCCTTCCTCGGCGCCTGACCGTCCACCGCTTTAAACCAACGCGGGGTCACTTCCGGCCCATCCTCCACTGGAGAACGGGCCGGAAGTGACCCCGCGTTGCTGTTAGGTGTTAGTGCTGGCTGACGCCGAGCGGGTTGCCCTTTGTTTCCTTCGCCAGCAGGACGCCGGCCGCGGAAATGACGCACAGGACCATGATGTAGATCCCGATGGAGCCGCTCCACTTGGTGCTCTGCAGGAGGGCTTCGGCGATCATCGCTGCGAAGGCACCGCCCAGAATGGCGCCGAAGGCGTAGCCGATCGAGATGCCGGAGTAGCGCACGTGGGCCGGGAACATTTCGGCGTACATGGCCGACATCGGACCGTAGGACAGGCCCAGGCCGATGGTCAGGACGAAGAGGCCCACGCCGTACAGGAAGATGTTCTTGGTCTCGATGAGGGCGAACAACGGGATCATCCAGACGAAGACGATCGCATAGCCGGTCAGGAACGTCTTGACCCGGCCGATCTTGTCCGAGAGCCAGCCGCCGACCAGCGTGAAGATCAGCCAGCCGAAGGAAGCCAGGGTGGTGGCGAGCAGAACTTCCGCGAGGGGCATCTTCAGCGACTTGGTGGCGTAGGAGATGAAGAACGCGATCAGCAGGTAGCCGGCGGCGTTGTTGCCGATGAAGATCATCGTCGAGAACAGCACCGGCTTTTTGTGGTTCCGGATGAGCTCGCCGAGGGGCGCCTTGCTCTGGGCCTTGCGTTCGGACATTTCCTTGAAGACCGGGCTTTCGGCCACGGCGCGGCGGATGAGGTAGCCGACTACGATCAGGACGATCGAGAGCAGGAACGGCACGCGCCAGCCCCAGGCTGCGAAGTCCGCCTTGGACATCGAGGTGTTGAGGAAGTAGAGCAGGCCGGTGGCGAGGATCATTCCGACCGGAACGCCGATCTGCGGGTACGCGCCGAACAGGCCGCGCTTGGACTTGGGAGCGTGCTCCACAGCCATCAGGGCCGCGCCGCCCCATTCGCCGCCGGCCGAGAAGCCCTGGATAACACGCAGCGTGATCAGCAGGATCGGTGCCCAGACACCGATCTCGTTGTACGTCGGGAGCATGCCGATCAGGGCCGTGGCCGCACCCATCATGATCAGGGTGAAGACCAGCATGGCCTTGCGTCCGAGGCGGTCGCCGAGGTGGCCGGCAACGATCGCGCCGAGCGGGCGGAACAGGAAGCTGATGCCGATGAGGGCGAAGGAGAGGATCTGCGCCAGGCCGGGGTTGGATTCATTGAGCGGGGCCAGGAACAACGGCGACAGCAGCGTTGCTGTCAGCTGGGCAAAAATAAAGAAGTCGTACCACTCGATGGTGGTTCCGACCAGGGTGCCGGCGAGGACTTTGCGTTCCTCGCGCCTGGTGCTGGGGCCCGCCTCGAGGTCGACGGTGGAAGTTGCGGTCATTGGAACTCCGTTGTTGATGGCAGAGGTACTGCCGGGATGGGCGCACGTGATTTACTGATCGAACGGTCAGTAAGCTGTTAGCAGGATACAAGGAATTGTGATCCCGCGCACGTCTTTTTCCGGCGGAATGTTCGCGGCGGCCGTCAACGGGGCCGGTCCCGGCCCCGCGCGTCACTCCACGGACCTCAGTCCGCCCGGTTCAGCAGCCCGCGGACCCGCGCCCGGGCCGGTTCCCGGTCGTAGCTGTTGACCAGGGCCGCGGCCATCCGGACCGGATCACCGAAGAAGAAGTACTCGTAGAGGGACTGCCGTCCGGCGAAGCCGGAAATGGAGGCGTCGAACGCCAGTTTGAACAGCCGCACCCGCTCGGGACCGGTCAGGGTCTTGCCCTGCAGGTACATCTCGATGTCCGCCCGCGCCTCGCCGTGGACGTCGGCCTCTCCGGGCAGCGCCATCAGGCCCGAAGCCGAAAATTTGCGGATGATCTGCGGGAAGCGCTGGGCGATTTTGGGGTACCAGTTCCGGGCCGCGTTCAGCGTGGTCCATTTCGGCAGCATCACGCCGGCCCCGTTCGGCGCTGCGTCGGCCTCGGAGGCGCGGATCAGCGCCTTGCCGATCTCGACGTCGACAATCAGTTCGGCGATATCCTCCTGGATGTGCTGGAACCCGTCGATGCCGATGGATTCGGCCAGCTCGGAGGCCAGGCCGAGGAAGAACTCGCTCTTGGCGACGGTACGCGTGACCACCTGGTGCGTCATCAGCGCACCCGCGCCGGTCTCGCTGTAGAAGGAGTTGCACAGCTGGGGATTACCGAGCATGAAAATCCGCTCGTTAGGCACAAAAACGTTGTCGAAGACGGCGACGGCGTCCATTTCCTCATAGCGCGACGCGAGGGGCTCGTCGTGGGTGCTGCCGCCGTGATACAGCGAGGCACGGCACAGGTACCGCAGGCCCGGAGCGTCATTGGGAATGGCGAACGCGTAGGAGTACGGCGCATCCTCGGGTGTACCGCGGAGGACCGTGGACGGGAACACCAGCAACTCGTCGGCAATCGGGGCGATGGTGGCGAGCATGCGGGCGCCGCGGATGACGATCCCGTCCGCACGCTCCTCCACGACCCGGGCCGAAAGCTGGCCGCCGAGTTGCTCCGAACCGGATACCGAGCGGTTGGCCTGGGGAGGGATCAGGGTGTGCGTGGCCAGGACGTCATTTTCCCGTGCCCACTCGTAGTAGTTGCGGATATTCTCGGCAAACTTCGGGTCGGCCTGGGCAAACCACTCCTGCGCGGATCCGAGGGCGGTGAGTGAGGAATTCATGTAATCACCCGAACGGCCGAGGAAGCCGTGCGAGGATTCCGCCCAGGTGGAGATGGCCCGGCGCCGCCGTTCCAGGTCCCCCGCCGTCCGTGGCACCAGGAAGGACGCGTTGACCAGATCCCCCGTGGTGGGCGAGGCATAGGTCAGGGCCTCCTGGTACGCGGGATCGTGCTGCATGTCGAAAAGCCTCGCGTAGGAGCGGGCCACATTCCGGAACGCCGGATGTTCAGCGACCTTTTCGCGCACCACCTCGCCGTCGATCATCACGTGCGGCGTCATGGCGTTGAGCCTGTCCAGGTACTGCCGGCCGGTGCGGATGCCCATGATGGTTTCTCCAGTCCTCAATAAACGGTGCCTAAAGAAGTTCCTCCACGCCCAGCTGACTTTCCGGGATGGTTGTGAAGGCACTGTTGGCGTACGCCAGCGCATCGCCGCTGCGGTAGTTGAAGTCGACAACTTCGCCAAGGTAGAGCGTGTGGTCGCCGCCGTCGTATTCTGCCCAGGGCGTGCAGACGAAGTAGGCAAGCACGTTGGAAAGCCGGGGCGCCGTTCCGCCTTCGACCCAAACCGGCTCCGGCCCGGGGCTACCGGCGAAGTGCAGCGCGAGCCGGCGCTGCTCGGCGCCAAGGATATTGACGGCAAAGGGCCGGCCGGCCAGCTCGTCATGCGCCTTCGCGGAACGGGCAATGCTCACGAGCACCAGCGGCGGGTCCATCGACACGGACGTGAAGGAATTGACGGTTATGCCGTGACGCTTGGTGGCCCCGTCGAACGTGACGATCGCGACGCCGGTGGCAAACCTGCCGAGGCTGCCGCGGAAGTGGCTTGTGCGGGGGCCGGACATCCCGCCGGGATCGTCGGAATGCGCCGCGGCGCGGGGCGTGGCAATCATCATCGATCCCTTGCATAGTCTCGGACCAGCCCGGACCGGTCATGACGGCCTGGCCGGGACAGCCGCGACACCTGATAATTTCAGTATTCGATAGTCGAACATTGACTTCTTTTTTAGAACGCTAGGCCGCCGCCCGCCGGAAGGCAAGGGTTGACCCGTGACCCTCACGTACCGGCCGCGGCGCGCACCTAGGATGGAGACCATGACCACGAACGCCGGCAGCACCCAGGCCTCCCCGTCCCAGACGCTCTCCCGGGGAATCCGCGCGCTCGAGATCCTCGCGGAGGTCCAGCGGCCCCTGACCATCGCCGAACTCGCCGACGCCATGGGCGTCCATCGTTCCGTGGCCTACCGCATCCTGCGCACGCTGGAAGACCACTCCCTCCTGGTCCGCGATGATGCCGGCCGCGTCCAGCCCGGACCGGGACTTGCGGTGCTGGCCCGGGGCGTCTCGCGCAACCTGCAGACGGCGGCCCTCCCGGAACTCACCCAGCTGGCCAACACCCTGATGATGAGCGCCTTCGTGGCGGTGTGGGATCACGAGGACTGCGTCACGCTGGTCACGGTGGACCCCCGGCATGCCGGAGCCGCCGTGGTCCAGCACCCGGGATCGCGGCACCCGATCAGCAAGGGCGCTCCGGGGATGGCCATCCAGTCGGCGCTCTCGGAATCCGAATGGCGGATCCTGGCCCCGGGCATCGACTACCGGGACGAGGCTGCCGAAGCGCGCCGCCGCGGTTACGCCGCCAGCCACGATGAGGTCATTGCCGGAGTTTCCTCCCTCGCCGTGCCGATCAGGATTCCCGGCGGCCGGCCCGCGGCGCTCGCCGTCGTGTACATCAGGGCAGCCCAGGATCCCGATGAGGTGGCATCCGCCCTGGTGGCGGGCGCCGCCCGCATCGAAGCGCAGCTCGGCTGACGCGCAAGCGCAGCCGGCTACGCGGGAAGAGCGGCTAGGCGGCGTTCCGACGCCGGATGACGACGGCGGACACGGCTCCGAGCAGGAACAGCCCGGCCGCGGCGCAGACGGAAACAATGAACGCCGCGGTGGAGCCCTGGTCCTCGGCCAGCCGGCCCGCCACCGCGGATCCCAGGGCCTGGCCGGCGACGATGCCGCTGGCCAAGGCGGTCATGACGGTGCCGAGCTTGCCAGCCGGGGCGACGTCGCCGCCGATTGCGAAGACGGTGACCATGAGCGGCCCCACGGGCAGTCCCAGGAACAGCAAAACGAGGACCATGGACAGGACCGTCGTGGGAAGCATTAGAAGCGCGGCCAGCCCCGTCATGAGGGCTGCGCACGCAACCCAGCGGGCCCGGACGGTGAACCGCCGGGACCAGTAGGCGACCGAGAGCGCCGCCGCCGCGGAGCTGAGTCCCATGGCCGAGTACAGCAGGCCGGCCACCTCCGAGGTGGCTACCCCGGCCGAGAAGGAGCTCAGCGCCGCCTGCGTGCCGCCGAAGAAGGCCCCCATGCAGACCATGGCCAGCACGGGCAGGGCCACGGCGGCGGTCGTTGTGAGGCGCCGGCCCGCCGGCCGTCCCGCGTCGGCCGGGGTGTGTGCGGGTCCCGGCGTGGTGCGCTTCGGCGCCGGCGTCACAGCCGTATGCGTGGGGTGGACGGCGAACGCCGGGACCAGGGTCAGTGTCAGGGCGGCCGCCAGTGCTAGCGGGAGCCACGGTGTGACGAGGCTTGCGAGGATGCCGACCAGGGCCGGGCCGAGCACGAAGGTCAGCTCGTCGGCGGTGCTTTCGTAGGACAGGGCCGTGTCCAGGTCCGCGGTGTTGGCGTCGCGGCCGCCGCGTGAGGTCAGCGCCATCCAGCGGACACGGGCCAGCGGTCCGACCTGGGGAGAACTGGCACCGGCGATGAACGCCGTGACAAGGACGGGGAGTGCCGCCACCAGGTCCGGACCGGCCGGGATCAGGTAGGCGGCGAGGATCAGTGCCACGACGGCTACGGTGTTCGCGGCGGCCGCGACGAGCAGGACATTGCGCTGGCCCAGCCGGTCCGCCAGGTAGCCCAGGACCGGCGAGCCGATGGCGGAGCCTATGCCCACGGCGCCGGCTGCCGCGCCGCCGACGGCGAAGGAACCGGTCACGGCCGCGATGAGGGTCAGCGCGCCAATGGTGAGCATGGCCAGCGGCAGGCGGGCGAAGAGGCCGATCGGCAGGAAGCTGCGGCCGGCGAGGTGCGGGAGCCTGGCAAAACGGCCGCCGGGACGGACGGGGGGAGGTGTGGGCGCAGCAGTTTCCGGCGCCGGGGAAAGCGTTGAAGTGTTCATGGTTTCCGGGTTCGCTCAATTGTGCGCATCGTCCCTCCTCCCGATGCGCGCGACCCGGTAACTTTTCCATGATAGCCGACGGCGCCGGCGGCGCCTTTGCTCAGCCGGGTACGTCGTCGGTGATGCGCAGGGTGGAGCCGTTGCGTCCTTTGAGAACCTGAAGCTGGGTGCCGATGCGCTGTTTCATTTCCCCGACGTGGCTCACGAGCCCCACCACGCGTCCGCCGTCCCGAAGTCCCTCAAGGGCGTCCATGACCTGTTCCAGGGACTGCTCGTCCAGGCTGCCGAAGCCCTCGTCGACGAACAGCGTCTCGATATCAACGCCGCCGGATTCCTGCTGCACCACGTCCGCCAGGCCCAGGGCCAGGGCCAGGGAGGCCATAAACGACTCGCCGCCGGACAGGGTGGCGGTGTCACGGCGCTGACCGGTCCACTGGTCCACGACTTCCAGGCCCAGCCCCGATTTGGCCCCGCGTGCGGCCTTGGCATCCGTGTGCTGAAGCGTGTACCGGCCGTCGCTCATCCCGACCAGCCGTTCGGAGGCTGCGAGCGCCACCTGTTCGAGCCGCGCGGCGAGCACGTAGGTGTTGAGGCTCATCCGGTAGGTGTTGTCCCCCGCGCCGCGGGCCGCATCCGCTACGGCTGCCAGCAGCGCCGCCCGGTCGCGGGGCTCCCGGCTTTCGGCGGCCAGCGCCGCGTAGTCCGCGGTGAGCCGGCCGAGGGCCCGGACAGAGTTCTCCGCAAGTCCGGCGGCAAGGGCAGCCCCGCGGGCGACGCTTTCCGCGGCTTCGGCCTCCCGCCGAAGTCCGGCCAGTGCGTCCTCGGTGAGGTGCTCGCCGGTCTGCCGCTCACGCACGGCGAGTATCAGCTCTTCGCTTGCGAACAGTTCCTCGATCCGGGCAACCTCGTCCTGCCCGGCCCGTACTTCGGTCTCGACGGCGGCCGCGCCGGCGGCGGGCAGCAGCGCGGCCCGCGCGGATTCGGCCGAGTCGAAGCCGGACGGCACGAGCGCCTGTTCCAGCTCGACGCGGGCCTCTGCGCTCCGGGTTTCGGCCTGTTCAAGCCGGGTCCGTGCGGTGTCCGCCTGCTCCAGGATGGCCGTGGTCCCGTCGAGGGCCGCGATGCGCTCCGCCAGTGTGGGGTGTCCGGCGCGCAGTTCGGCCAGGGCCGGCTCCAGGGAATCGGCCTGCTCCCGGACCTCCGCGATCGTTGACTCCGTCTGGGCAATGTCGGCGGCAGCTTCGGCAGCGGCGAGCCCCGCGGCTGCGATGTCCTCCTCCAGCGTTGCCTGCCGCGACCGGCTGGCGGCGAGGTCCTTGGCGGCACGGGCGGCCTCCGAGGAACGCTCCCGGGCGAGGACAGCCTCCAGCCGGGCTTCCTCCGGGGCGGTGTCTCCGCCCTGGGCGGCCAGTACGGCAAGGTCCCGCTGCGCGTCGGTAAGCTCCCGTTCGACGGCGGCGAGGGCTGACTCGGCTGTGCCGCACGCTTGTTCGGCCGCCTGTTCGGCCGCGGCGACGGCCAGTGCGGAGACCGCGGCGGGGGCCGGCAGCGGGTGTTCGGTGCTCCCGCAGACCGTGCACGGGACACCCGCCTGCAGCTGGGATGCAAGCTCGGCCGAGGCGTTCGCGAGCCGCTCCTCGCGGAGGTCGAGCCAGTGCTGACGCTGTTCCTGGTGCTTGTCCCGGGCCCGGCCGCGGCGTTCGGTGATGGCATTGCAGGCCTTCTCGGCGGCGGCAAAACGCGCGACCACGGCGATGAGGTCCTCGGCGGACTCGGCTTCCTTGACGCGCAACGGAACCTCCGCAGCAAGTTCCTCGAGCGGGCGCATCCCCGCGAGCAGCGCCTCCGATTCGGAACGAAGGGTCGCCAGGGCCGTCCGGGCCGTGTCCCTGGCGTCGTGCAGTTGCGCCAGGTCCGTGGCCAACCGGGCGGTGCGGGTCCTCAGCCCGGAAAGCCTCTGCTCATCCGGCAGCCGCGCCTCCAGGACGGCGCGGACGGACCGCAGCCGGGCGAGCACAGTCTGCACGGCGGCGTCGTCAACCCGCATGATGTCCGCGTCTCCGGCGGAGTCCGCCGGGCCTGCGCTTTGGAAAGATCCGAGTTCGGGGTCCGTCGCGGCCGCGGCGTGGAGTTTCCGGAAAGCGCCGGCCATGGCGGCGGCGGCCGTGTCCCGGGCGGCATCGGCGTTTGCAACCGCTTGCAGCTGGCCGCTGAGCACTTCGGCTTTGCGGTGCAGTCCAAGCTGTTCGGCCTTCAGTGCGAGGGCGGACGCGGCGGCCTCGGACGCCGTCCGCCGCGTCAACGCCGAGTTGAGCTTTGCCTGGCGTGCGGCCTGTGCCGTCGCGGCGTCGAGCCTGGCCAGGTGTCCTTCCCGCAGCGTCTGCGCTTCGGCCGCCGTTTCCCGGTGCTCGGCGGCAGTGGCGGAGGCCTGCTTTTCCAGCCATCCGAGCAGGTCTTCGGCGTCAGCACGGGCCGGGGCCGCGGACGTGTCGAGGTCCAGGGCGGCCGCTTCGGACTCGGCCCGGGCCAGCAGAAGCTCCAGCTGGTGGTTGAGGCTCGCGACTTCGGTGCGGGCGTCCTGGGCTTTTCGGCTGAGTTCGGCTTCGACCGCTTCGAACCTCTCGGTGCCGAAGAGGCTTTGCAGCAGATCCAGCCGGTCGGCGGCTTTGGACCGGAGGAAGGCGGCAAAGTCCCCCTGCGGTAGCATCACCACGCGCGTGAACTGGTCCCGGTTCATGCCCAGGACATCGGCGATCTCAGCTCCGGCCTCATCGTTCCGGCCCGACTTCTCGACCCAGACCCCGTCAATGCGTTCCCGCAGCAGCGTGTTGGCCTGCTGGACGGTGAAGCCGTTTTTGCCCCGGGCGCTTGGCTTGTCCCACGCCGGTGACCGGGAGACTTCGAAATGCCGGCCGCGGGCCGAAAATTCACAGGTGACCCGCGGCTCGGCAGCAGCGTCGGCATGATCGCTGCGCAGCCGCTTGCCGTCCTGCCGGGCCCCGGGGACGGACCCGTAAAGGGCAAAGCAGATGGCGTCCAGGACGCTGGTCTTTCCGGCTCCGGTGGGCCCGTTCAGCAGGAACAGTCCATGCGCGCTGAGGCGGTCGAAGTCGATGTGCTCGGTGCCGGCGAACGGGCCGAAGGCCGAGACGGCAAGGCGGTGGATTCTCATAGCGACGCTCCGTTGAGTCGAACGGCTTCGAGTGCCTCGGCGAGGACCGCGGCTTCGGCGTCTTCGGCGCCGCGCCCCCGGACATGGTCGAGGAAACCGCAGCAGACCGAGAGGTCGTCCTCAGCCTCGGCCAGCCTGCTGCTGTAACTGGTCTTCGCCGTAGCCGCTGCCCCTTCCGGGTCGAAACCGAGCACCAGGGTGTCCGGAAAACGGCTGCGCAGCCGTTCCATGGCCCGGGCGGGCCGCTGGGCATCGGTCAGGGTGACCTGGCAGTAGGCCCCTTCGGCCCAGTCGAATTCCTCCGCCGTCAGCAGGTGCTCCAGGTTCCCGCGCAGCACGGCGAGGGTGCGCGGTGCGTCCCACAGCACTTCGGTGACTTCGCGGACGCCGGTGCCGTCCACGTCGACGAGCCAGCCGCCCTTCCGGTGCTGCGCCTCGGAGAAGGAATACGGCAGGGGCGAGCCGGAATAGCGCACCGCAGCGGAGAGCGCCTGGCGGCCGTGCAGATGGCCCAGCGCCGTGTAGCTGAACCCGTCAAAGAGATCCAGCGGCACGGCACCGACTCCGCCGATACTGAGGTCCCGCTCGCTGTCCGAGCTGATCCCGCCGCTGGCGAACGTGTGCGCCAGGACCACGGAATGGACCGTGCGGGTCTCGGAGCGCCGGCGCAGGTCCGTTCGGATCCGTTCCGTGGCGGCGCGGGTGACTTCAAAGTGGCTCGCCGTTCCGACGTCCAGCTGTTCCGCGACCAGGCGGGGTTCCAGCCAGGGGATGCCGTAAATGGCGAGGACGGGACCGTCGGGGTCGCCGGCGCCGGTCCCGAGCGGGAGAACGAGCGGCTGCTCCAGCTCGGCCAGGCGGGTACGCAGATGCACTCCCCCGCGCTCGAGCAGGCGGGAGGCGAACCCCAGCCGGATCGCCGAGTCGTGGTTGCCGCTGGTCAGCACCACATGGGCGCCGGCTCCGGTGAGGCGCACGAGGGCGTCGTCGAGCAGGCTGACGACGTCGACTCCGGGCAGCGCGCGGTCGTAGACGTCTCCGGCGATCAGGACGACGTCGACGGACTCGTCCCGGACGAAGGACACCAGCTGGTCAACGAAGGCGCGCTGGGCGTCGAGCATCCCGACGCCGTGGAACGACCGGCCCAGGTGCCAGTCCGATGTGTGCAATAACCGCATGCTTCTACGGTATCGGCTGCCACCGACACGAAAGGACGGCGCTGACACGAAGGACGGCACGAAAGGACGGCACCATGGCTCCGGGGGCTGCGGTGCCTGCCTGGTTGCCGGTATCCTCAGGCCCATGGGCGAGGTGGTGGACAGCATTTTGAATGTGCCGCCGCTGCTGGCTTACGTCATTGTCGCGACCCTGGTCTTTGCCGAGGATGCCTTGTTTGTGGGATTCATCCTGCCGGGCGAGACGGCGGCCGTATTGGGCGGGGTCATCGCCAGCCGCGGCACCGTGCAGCTGTGGCTGATGATCCCCCTGGTGGTTCTGGCGGCCGTTCTGGGAGATTCCGTGGGCTATGAAGTCGGCCGGCGCGCCGGTCCGCGCCTGCTGGCGTCGCGGGCGTTCCGCACGAGGCGGCGACGGATTGATGAGGCCCAGGCGTTCCTCCGGCGCCGGGGCGGCGCGGCGGTTTTTCTGGCGCGCTTTGTTGCCTTCTTCCGTGCGGTGATGCCGGCGCTGGCCGGCTCGGCCAGGATGCCGTATCCGCGGTTTCTGGCCGCCAATGCCGCCGGCGGCGCTGTCTGGGGCGCCGGCTTTGTCCTGCTCGGGTACCTGGCCGGCAATTCATACGAGGCAGTGGCCCGGGCAGCCGGGCGCGACCTCGCGGCGGTCCTTGGCATCGCGGCCGTGGTCGCCGTCGCCATCTGGCGGGTCCGCAGGTCCGTGACGCGTACCCGCAGCTAGCTGCCCAGCGCTACGGCGGCGACGGCGCTGGCGGCCAGCACCGCGGCGGCGGCGGACGCCCAGCGCAGGAGTGCTGCGCGCGGCGCCGCTGTGGAGCGGCGGAGCTCCCGGCCGCGTTCGAGCACACAGAGACACAGAACCACGGTCGCCAGGGCCGCGGTCAGGGCACAGATCCCCAGGTAATCCACAGTCCCGGGAGCCGGCGCCCGGTTCCCGGCGAGCACCCAGCTCCGCCAGATCAGCAGGTCCACGACCATCAGGGCCAGCAGCGTCCGCCGCCACGCCAGCGACGTCCGTTCCGGCTGCAGCCCGGGATCCCGGGCCGGCCCCGGCTCCGCTGTCCCGGCCTGAGTTGCCCCCGGGGTCACGGCGCCAGCAGGATCAGGACCGCGAAAACCAGCGCGGCCGCCGCGACGCCGATGGCCATCACCAGCATGACCCCGGAGAACGGAAGCTCCCGCCCGTGCCGCATGGCCGCTTCCATCCGTCCCCAGCGGCGGTAGGCGAGCGCGGCGAGGCCCGCGCCGAGGCCGGCCAGGATGACGCACAGCGTGATCCGGATGGGTGCCGGGGCAATGTCCGGGGCCAGCTGGTCGATGGCCAGGGCGCCGGCTATCAGCGCGAGGGATGTCCTCAGCCAGGCCAGGAACGTCCGTTCGTTGGCCAGGGAAAACCGGTAGTCGGGCGTGCTTCCGGTCCTGCGCCACGCGGGTTCGCGCATCCTCGTCCTCCGCTCGGGCCGGCCCGGGCTGTGGCCCGGCGTCCCCGCATCGACGGGGCGTGCGGGTACGGCCGGTGCCGGCGTTCTTAACAGCACCCTACCCGGGGCCGGCCCGCCAAACCGCACCGCAGGCAGCCCGCCGCGGCCGGCTGGCCGGCCGCCGGCGTGCGGTGAGCGGGGTAAATTGGAGCGTATGAGCTCTGAGCCCGGCCCCTCCCCCGTCCAGCCATCGGCACCCTCCCGGGAACCTGCGCAGACGCCGTCCTTTGCCTCCCGGATCCGCGGCTGCCTGCTCGGCGGCGCCATCGGCGATGCGCTGGGGTCCGCCGTGGAATCTGACGATATCGACGCCATCCGCGCCAGGTTCGGCCCTGCCGGGCTGCACGACGTTGCAGCCCTCGACGGCGGCGCCCGGTTCGCGGACGGCACCCAGCTGACGCTGTACACGGCCGATGGCCTCCTGGAGGCACTGGAATGGGCCAACGACGGAGTGGCTGCGGACATCAACGCCTGCGTGTGGCTGGCGTACCTGCGCTGGCTCGCCACCCAGGGTGTGCCCGTCCCGTCGTCGGCGCCGTTCCAGCCGCCCCGCTGGATTGATTCGCATGCCGTCCTCAAGCAGCGCCGGTCGCCGGACGAGGCCTGCCTGGGCGGGCTGGCAACCGGCGAGATGGGCACCGTCCTCCGGCCCGTCAACGCGGACCTCAACGGCAACGGCACGGTGGTGCGGTCGGCGCCGTTCGGCCTGATCCCGCATATTGAACCGGCCACGGTCTACAAGCTCAGCGCCGACGCCGCAGCACTGACCCACGGGCACCCCGCGGCCCGGCAGGCCGCAGGGATCTTCAGCCTGCTCATCCGGGACATCGCAACCGGCACCGCCCCGCGGGCAGCGGCCGAAGACGCGCTCGGGTACCTGCGGACCGCGCCCCTGGGCCGGGGCGAGGCACCGGATGCCGCCCTGGCTCTGCGGCTCCAGGCGGCACTGCGCCTGAGCGGACCGGCACTGGAGCCGGAAAGCAAGGGCGACGCGGGAACGCTGCTCAGCCCCGAAGACCTGGTCCGGGAACTTGGCGGGGGCCGGACCGCCGAGGAAGCCCTCGCCGTCGCCCTCTACGCGGTGCTGGCCACAGCTCCGCAGGAGCCGTCCGCGGGCGCGGAACAGGCCGAGGAGCATTTCCGGGCGGCCGTGGCCGTGGCGGTCAACCACGGCGGCGGCAGCGATGCCACCGCCTCGATGGCCGGCAACATCCTTGGCGCGTTCTATGGCGAGGATTGCCTGCCGGCAGCGTGGATCGGGGCGGTGGAGGGCGCGGACGTTATCCGCGGCCTGGCCGGGAAACTGGCAGCGGTCACCGGGGCCTGAGCCGCGGCCCGCCAAGCGGTTCTAAGCGAACGGAGCCGGGCGCCTAGCCGCGGCGCAGCGAGATGTTGTTGCAGGCTTCGCAGACGTCTTCGGGGATCAGGCCGCGGCGCTGCAGGAAACCAAAGATCGTGCACCCGAGGCAGAACCCGGCAAATGCCTCAAGCGAGGCGGCGATAATCAGGACAGCCAGCAGGATCCAGGCTGCCGGCGCGGCGCCGAACGCGAACAGCACGGCAGCCGCCGTCGACACAGCGGCGCCGATTCCCTGGGCGAATCGCTTGGGCGGGCCGGGAACAAGGCGGGTGCGTCCCAGCCACGGCGTCAGGACCTTGACGGAGAGCAGGGCAAGGGGGGATATCCGCGGGCCGAACAGCACGCGCAACCAGAATCCGGCCGCGATTACGGCCAGTCCCCAGCCGGAGCCGGTCAGCAAGGTCGCGGCGGACAGCGCCACGACGAGGCCAGCGGTGATGCGCGCGGCGTACTCGTTGACCGGGTTGGGGAAAGCAAACACGCCGGCCCGTTTGATGCCGCGGCGCACCGGGCGGTCCCCCGCCGCGGCCGGAGCCTGTGCATTGATCAGTTTGCTCATCAACCAAGGCTAGAAGCCGCCGCGGCACGCGTGAAATGTTTGTTGCGCCATATGACGTCAGGCCACAGTCGCGGGGGCCAGGTGGCCGCCGAGCATCTGCAGGAACTCGCCCTCGGACAGCACTTCGATCCGCTGCCCCCGCTCGTGCAGTTCCAGGACGCGCCGGGCTTTTCCCGTGAGCCGCCCGGACCGGAGGTCGCCGGCAACGAAGCCGTCCCCCACCACCAGGACCGTGGTGCGCGAGGTGACCCGGCTTTCGGGCCGCGCGCCGAACTCCGCGGCACGGATTTTGGCTTCGGGCCGGGGAATGGCCAGCTCGCCGGTGAAGACGACGGTCTGGCCGAATAACGGGTGGTCCGGGGCAGCGTCGGCGTTCGGAGCCGGGTTGGCTCCCTCCTCGGGCCAGCCGGGAAGGTACGCCCGGGCAGCCGCACGGCCGCCCGGGCCGCCGGCGAGCGCGGCCAGCGCCGACTGCGTTGCTTTGGACAGCGCGTCGCGCCGCGGATCGAATGCCGCCTGGCGGGACACCTTCAGCCCCAGGGAAAGGTAGAGTTCGGCGATGCTGCCGGCACCGTTGCGTGCGGCAATGTCAATCAGGATTCCGGCGCAGGCCCGTGCGTCCTCGGCCGCGTCGTGGTGGTTGAGCAACGGCACGCCGGCTTCCTCGGCGGCGTAGGGCAGCGAGTTGGACACCAGCGAGTAGCAGCGCCGGGACAGCATCACGGTGCAGACATAGTCGTAGGCGGGGCCGGCGAGGCCGGAGACCTCCAGGCCGGACCGGATGACCCCCAGGTCGAAGGCGGCGTTGTGCGCGGCCAGGACGTCCCCGCCGATGAAGGCGCCGATCTCCGGGAACAGGTCCCCGAACCGGGGCAGCCCGGCCACCGCGTCCGGTCGGATCCCGTGGATCCGGACGTTGTGATGGTCGAACGAGTCGTGGTTTTCCGGCGGCCGCATGAGCCAGGATGCTTCCTCGACGACGACGCCGCCGCGGACCTTGGTCAGGCCGACGGCGCACGGAGAACCGCGAAACCCGTTCGCAGTTTCAAAGTCGATCGCCGTAAAGTCCAAAGCCACGGGTCAACTTTACCGTCGCGGGCCGCGTTGCGCCGCATCCTGAACAGCATCCTGAGCGGCCGCTGAGCGGCAGGCCCGGGTTCAATTGCCCGACGGCGGCGGTCCAGTACCCTTAACGGGTGAACCTTATAGCGATGAGTGATTTTGCCGTCTCCGCCCTTGGGGGCGCCGGACCGGTACAACCCCGTATGTCTTCCCTCCTCCCGGAATGGCTCGACCCGCAGGTATTCCTGGCCGATCCGGCCCTGGCGCCGTGGGTTGTGCTCCTGGTCTGCGGCATCATCTTCGCGGAAACCGGGCTGCTGATCGGCTTTTTCCTGCCGGGCGACTCGTTGCTGTTCACAGCCGGTCTTCTCGTGGCGACGGAAACCATCAAATTCAATATCTGGGCCTTCGCCGCGCTGATCATGGTATCCGCGATCGTCGGCAACCAGACGGGCTACCTGATCGGTTCCAAGGTCGGCCCCGCGATCTTCAATAAGCCTGACTCGAAGCTGTTCAAGCGCGAGAACGTGGAGAAGGCCCACGCGTTCTTCGAAAAGCACGGCGGCAAGGCCCTGATCCTGGCCCGCTTCGTGCCGATTATCCGCACGTTCGTCCCGGTCATTGTCGGCGTTGCCCAGATGAGCAAGCCCCGGTTCTTCCTCTTCAACGTCATCGGCGCTGTCCTGTGGGGCGGCGGAGTGACCCTGCTGGGGTACCTGCTGGGCGACAGGGTCCCGTGGGTCCGGGAAAACCTGGACATCATCTTCATCATCATTGTCCTGGTCTCGGTCATCCCGATCGGCATCGAGGTCATCCGCGGCTTCATCGCGAAGCGCCAGGCCGAAAAGTACGGCACGGACGTCGTGGTTGAGTTCATCGAGGAGCACGAGCCCGAGGAAGAACGCCAGACCCCCTAGGGACCCGGCACAGCCCGACGCAGCGCCCGGATGACGGAAGGCGCCCCACAGGATGGGGCGCCTTCCGTCGTCCCGGCGCTGCCTGCCCGGCCGCTAGTGGCCCGCCAGGGCCTCCACGATCGCCGGAAGCAGCGCCCGGAACGCCTGGCCGCGGTGGCTGATCGCGTTCTTTTCGGCCGGGCTCAGCTCCGCGCAGCTGCGCTCCAGCCCTGCCGGCTGCAGCACCGGGTCGTACCCGAAGCCGCCCTCGCCGCGCGGTTCGCGCAGCAACGTCCCCTCCAGCTGCCCGTACTCCACGACTTCGCGGGCCCCGCCCGGCGCTGCTGCCGGGAGGGCCAGGGCGGCGGCGCAGACGAATGCGGCGCCGCGGTGGCCGTCGGGGACATCCGCCAGCTGCGCCAGCAGCAGTTCCAGGTTGGCGGCGTCATCGCCGTGCCGTCCGGCCCAGCGGGCCGAAAATATCCCCGGCGCACCGCCCAGGACGTCAACGGCGAGCCCTGAGTCGTCGGCGATCGCCACGAGACCGGTGGCCTCCGCGACCGCCCGGGCCTTGAGCAGGGAGTTCTCGGCAAACGTCACACCGGTTTCCGCCACGTCCGGTGCGCCGACGGCGCCGGCGTCCACTACCTGCGTATCGACGTCGAGCCCGGGTATCTGCCCGCGGAGCAGTTCCCGGAGTTCCCGCAGCTTGCCCTTGTTGTGGGTGGCGAGGACGAGCCGCGGCGCAGGGCCGCCCGTCACGGGGCTTCTGCCAGGGTTTCGCGCTGGATCGCGGCGAGCTGCTCCGTGCCAGCCAGGGCCAGGTCCAGCAGTTTGTTCAGCTCGTCCCGGTCAAAGGGTGCGCCCTCGGCCGTGCCCTGGACCTCGACGAATTTGCCCGAACCGGTCACCACAACGTTCATGTCCGTCTCGGCCCGGACGTCCTCGACGTAGGGCAGGTCCAGCATCGGGACGCCGTCGATGATTCCCACCGAAACGGCCGCGATGGTGTCGACCAGCGGCTGGGCGTTGCGGGCGAGCATTTTGTTTTCGCGCGCGTAGCGGATCGCGTCGGCGAGCGCGACGTAGGCGCCGGTGATGGCCGCGGTGCGGGTGCCGCCGTCGGCCTGCAGGACGTCGCAGTCCAGCACGATGGTGATCTCGCCGAGGGCCTTGGTGTCGATGATGGACCGCAGCGACCGGCCGATCAGCCGTGAGATCTCGTGGGTGCGGCCGCCGACCTTGCCCTTGACGGATTCACGGTCGGAGCGGGTGTTCGTGGCCCGGGGCAGCATGGCGTACTCGGCGGTCACCCAGCCGCGGCCCTCGCCTTTGAGCCAGCGCGGGACGCCCTCGGTCAGTGATGCCGTGCACAGGACCCGGGTGTTGCCGAACTCGATCAGGGCGGACCCTTCGGCCTGCTTGGACCAGCCGCGGGTGATGCTGATGGGGCGCAACTGGTCGGGGGTGCGGCCATCGGCGCGGATGACGGGGACAGTGAGTGCTTCGGAAGTCATGCCTTTAGCTTATCGACATCCGGCTCCGCCCCGGCGGTCCGGCCGGCTCCCCGGCCGGGCCGTCAGACGGTGTAGTGCACCCCGGCCACGGCCACGGCCACGTCCTTCCCGAAGACGTCCTTGGCCTCGGCCATCACGGTCGTCTGGGATGTCCAGACCGGGATGTGCGTCAGCAGCAGGCGGCGTGCCCCCGCGCTGACCGCTGCCTCGCCGGCCCTCTTTCCCGTCAGGTGGACGTCCTTGATCGCGTCGTCGCGGCCTTCTTCAAAGGCTGCTTCGCACAGGAACAGGTCGGCGTCCCGGGCCGCGTCCTCAAGCGCACGGCAGGAATCCGTGTCCCCCGAATAGCTCAGTACGCGGGTGACCGGGGTACCGTCCGGGGCGGGCTCGGTGGCCTCCACGCGCAGCGCGTAGCACTCCTCGATGGGATGGTTCACGGCGTAGGGTGTCACGGTGAACGGGCCCACCGTCACCGGCTTGCGCTCCGCCCAGTTGCTGAAGTCGAATTCCTCGTGCATGCCCGGATCCAGTTCCAGTCCGTAGGCCGTGGCCATCCGGTCCGCCGTCGCCGCCGGTCCCCAGACCGGGATCCGGCCCCGGCCCCAGCCGCCGGGCTTCCATCGCACCGCAACGTGCAGTCCGCACAGGTCCATGCAGTGGTCCGGGTGCAGATGGGACAGGAAAATCGCGTCGATGTCCTCCAGGTCCGTGTACCGCTGGATGGCGCCGAGTGCACCGGAGCCGATGTCCATCACGATCTTCCAGTCCCGCTCGCCGTCGTTGGCGGTCAGCAGGTAGCACGACGCCGGCGACCCCGGGCCGGGGAAGGAGCCGGTGCACCCGACGATGGTCAGTTTCACAGGCCGGACCCCCGCCCCGCGGACGGCGCCACGAAGTTGGACAGGCGCGGACGGCCCGCCGCGGCCTGGGCGGCGGCGATCATCTCGGGGGTGATCCGGGCCAGGCTCCCGGTGGGGTACTGCGCGGCCACGTGGTCCACGTGCCTGACGCTGAGGACCTCGGGGCCCAGGAAGCGGCGGGCCAGGGCCTCGAACTGGGCCGCGTCTCCGGTGGCGATGAAGTTGTGCTCCGGGGCGGCCGCGTCCGTCCGCTCGAGGCCGCGGGAGGCCAGGGCCCGGTAGACGTCCTTGGCGGTTTCCTCGGCGCTGGAGACCAGGGTGACGTCCTCCCCCATGACATAGGAAATCACGCCGGTCAGCAGCGGATAGTGCGTGCAGCCCAGCACCACGGTGTCCACGCCCGCTGCCTTGAGCGGCGCGAGGTATTCGCGCGCGACGGCAAGGAGTTCGGGCCCGGTGGTGATCCCGGCCTCAACGTAGGGCACAAACGCGGGGCACGCCACGGAGGTGATTTCCAGGTCCGGGGCGGCGGCGAAGGTATCCTCGTAGGCCCGGGATCCGACGGTCGCCGAGGTGCCGATGACACCGATGCGTCCGCTGCGGGTGGCCGCGACGGCGCGCCGGACGGCAGGCTGGATCACTTCGACCACGGGAATGCCGTAGCGGGCCGTGTACCGCTCGCGGGCGTCGCGGAGGACGGCCGCCGATGCGGAGTTGCAGGCAATCGTCAGCAGCTTCACCCCGGAATCCACCAGTTCGTCCATCACGCCGAGCGCGTTGGCCCGGACCTCGGCGATGGGCAACGGACCGTACGGGCCGTGGGCGGTGTCCCCGACATACAGGATGGATTCGTTGGGGAGCTGATCAATGATGGACCGTGCCACGGTCAGGCCGCCGACCCCGGAATCGAAGACGCCGATGGGCCGTGATCCGACCCGGGCAATTGCGGTTGTGCTCGCTGGGGACTCCGCCGCGGCTGCCGCCGCCGGATCCAGGTTCGATGCTGAAGTCATGATTATTCGAGGATAGGGCGTATCCGCCGTTGCGGTCGTCACATTGTGGCGCGGAACTCGTGTCTGCTCCGTCACGCCCGCGCCCGTCACGCCCGGTTCAGCGGCGTGTCTCAAAGGACTGGATCATGGCCTGCACCAGGGACTCCTGCAGCCAGGTGGCGAAGTTGTAGACGAGGGCAAGGTAGCTTTCGACGTCCTCGGCCTGTGACCAGTCCTGCATCAGGTGCACATGCCCGGCGTCGGCGTCGTCGCGGATGTCCAGGCGCTCGGCGAGGACCAGCCGGACATCGTTCAGCGCCGTGGACCAGTTCCGGGCGTCGGCCGGGGTGAGCTCCAGCGCGTCCTTGTCCAGGCCCAGCGCGGCCGCCTTCAGTGCGCCGATTTTGCTCTCGCGCAGCGAACGCTCGGTAAGGCGGCGGAACTCAAGGGATGCTTCGTCGTCGTCCTTCATCACGTTCGGCAGCAGCCGCCGCAGCGCGCGGTCGGAGGGTTCACGGGCCTCGGCGTCGAGCCCGACCAGCGCAGCCAGCGGGTCCTCGCCGGCCCGTTCCTCGGGTTCCAGCATGGAGATAACGTCCGCGAAGAGGCTGCGCAGGAGCTCCCGTTCGGTGGGCTCGAGGTAGCCGGTAATGCCTTTGAGTCCGTATTTGAATGCCTTAGCCACGTTTTCCTTTGCCCTTGCCTGATCCCGTGCCGTCGCCGCCGCCCGTTGCTTTTTCGACGGTGGCCCAGAGCCCGTAGCCGTGCATGGCCACAGCGTGCTGCTCCACCTGTTCCTTGCTGCCGTGCGCCACGATGGAGCGGCCCTTCTTGTGGACCTCCAGCATGAGTTTGTTGGCCTTGGCTTCGGAATAGCCGAAATAGCTGCGGAACACGTAGCTCACGTAGCTCATCAGATTCACCGGATCATTCCAGATCACGAGATTCCAGGGGATGTCCGGGGCGGTCAAGACGTCCGAGGACGTCAGTGTTCCGGTCTGGGTGCCCGCCCGGGTGTCCGGGCCAAGCGCAACGCTGAGGGTCATCTGTCCATTCTATGGGGATGCTGGTCTATGGGGATGCTGCGGTGGCGCGAGCTGGTCCTGGGTGGAGGGCCCCGCGGCGAAGCGGAGCGAGACGTGGGAGCCGGTGGGTGGGCCCACGCCGGCGAGGGCCCCGCGGCGAAGCGGAGCGAGACGTGGGAGCCGGTGGGTGGGCCCACGCCGGCGAGGGCCCCGCGGCGAAGCGGAGCGAGACGTGGGAGCCGGTGGGGACTAGAGTGAAATTGTGAGTACCTCAGCCGGCTGGGACCATCCCCGCACGTCCCTCTATACCGACCACTACGAGCTGACAATGCTGCAGGGCGCGCTGCAGTCCGGCGCCGCCCACCGGAAATCGGTGTTTGAGGCGTTTGCCCGGCGCCTGCCGGACGGCCGCCGCTACGGGATCGTCGCCGGCACCGGCCGTTTGCTCGAAGGCATCGCGAACTTCCGCTTCCGCCAGCCGGAGCTCGACTATCTGCACCGCACCGGCGTCGTCAATGACGAAACCCTTGAATACCTGGCCGGATACAGCTTCTCCGGTGACGTCTGGGGCTACCCCGAAGGGGAAGCGTACTTCCCCAACTCCCCCGTCCTGATCGTGGAGTCCACGTTCGCCGAGGCCTGCATCCTCGAAACCTATGTGCTTTCGGTCCTGAACCATGACAGCGCGATCGCCTCCGCGGCGTCGCGGATGATCTCGGCGGCGGGAAACCGGCCGTGCATAGAGATGGGCTCGCGCCGCACGCATGAGGAGGCGGCGGCCGCCGCGGCCCGCGCCGCCGTTATTGCCGGCTTCGACAGCACCTCCAACCTTGAGGCCGGACTGCGCTACGGGCTCAAGACCGTGGGCACGGCCGCCCACTCCTTCACCCTGCTCCACGACACCGAGCGTGAGGCCTTTGCCGCCCAGATCGCCGCGTTCGGCCCGGAAACGTCGCTGCTCGTGGATACCTACGACGTCGAGGCGGCCGTCCGCACCGCCGTCGAGCTCGCCGGCAGCCGGCTCGGCGCGGTCCGGCTGGACTCCGGGGACCTTGTGGCGCAGGCGCAATGGGTCCGCCAGTTCCTGGATGAGCTCGGCAACGACCGCACCCGGATCGTGGTGACCTCGGATCTGGACGAATTCGCCATCGCGGCGTTGCAGTCCGCACCCGTGGACTCCTACGGCGTCGGCACGTCCCTCGTGACCGGCTCCGGCGCGCCGACGGCCAGCATGGTCTACAAACTGGTCAGCCGCACCGACGACGCCGGAGCGTTCGTGCCGGTGGCCAAGGCCGCCAAGAACAAAACCAGCAAGGGCGGCCGCAAGTACGCGCTGCGCCGCCTCAACGACCGCGGCACGGCGACGCACGAGATCGTCGGAATCGGGCGGCCCCCGGAAGATGACGGCAACGACCGCCAGCTCCTGCAGCAGTTCATTAAGAACGGCGAGCTCCTGCCGGGCTGGACCGGCGCCGAGGGCGTGCAGCGCGCCCGCCGCCGGCACGCCGAAACGATGCGCGAGCTTCCCGCCGTCGTGAACCGGCTGCAACGCGGCGAGGCCGCCATTCCCACCATCTACGAGGAGGACTGAATGTCCCGTGCCCTGATTATTGTTGACGTGCAGAACGACTTCTGCGAGGGCGGCTCCTTGCCCGTGGAAGGCGGCGCGGCGCTGGCCGGCGACATCAGCGAGTACCTCGATGCCCGCCACAGCCAGTTCGACCACATCATCGCCACGCAGGACTGGCACATCGATCCGGGATCGCATTTTTCCGACGACCCGGACTTCGTGGACAGCTGGCCCCGCCACTGCGTGGCAGGCACCCGCGGCGCGGACCTGCACCCCGACCTCGACACGGAATACATCGAGGCTTACTTCCGCAAGGGCCAGTACACCGCCGCGTACTCGGGGTTCGAAGGGCTGCTTGCTCCCGAAGAGGCCGTCCCCACGGGAGACAGGGCGCCCGGCGCGATGCCGCTGACCGACGCCGCCGATTTTGCGGTCGACGGCGACGCGGTGGGGCTCGACGACTGGCTGCAGAGCCACGATGTCGAAGAGGTCGTGATTGTGGGTATCGCCACCGACTACTGCGTCAGGGCGACGGCGCTGGACGCGGTCCAGGCCGGCTATTCCGTCACGGTGCTGCGCGGGCTGACCGTGGGCATCGCGGACGACCTCGACGACGCGGTGGCGGAGATGGAACTCGGCGGCGCAGAGGTCGGCTAAGCAGCTGCCGCCGGCGCCGGCCTGCCCGATAGTGGCGGGCCTGGCCGCAAAACCCCCGTCCCGCAGTTAGACTCGAAAGCCCGCCATGTTCGGCAGACCCGCACGACCCCGGAGTACACCATGAAGAAGACCCTCACCGTCCTGATCGCTGCCGGGGCGCTGCTCGGCGCCGCCGGCTGTTCGGCCCCGCAGCTGACCAGCGAGGAAACCTGCGCCAGGATCAACTCTGTCGCCGCGGGCCAGCCCTCCGCTTCGGACAAGTACGGAACGATCCGGTTCGCCAACCAGATCCGGCCGATCGCGGCAGTATCCTCCGATGAACTGAGGGCCCCGTTGCAGGACATTCTTGCCTACTTGGACGCGTCCACCAGCGACCACACCGACGCCGACAAGCTGGCGGATCTCCAGGCCAAGTATGCGTCGGCCGGCCAGGTCTACAGCTCGGTCTGCGGCGGCCAGTAGCCGGCCCCGGCCAGAACAGAATCCGGCCGGACCAGGCCGGCCAGACCAAACTGGCCGGACCAAGAGCAAAGCCCCGGACAGCTCAAGCTGTCCGGGGCTTCCTTTGCTTCGGCGGAGCCTATTTCCGGCCGATGAACCAGTCCTGGAGCTTCCGCAGACGGGTCTGCAGCTGTTCCTCGTTGGCCTGCGCTACCGGAGGGCCGCCGCAGACCGTGCGGAGCTTGGTGTGGATGACGCCATGGGGCGTGCCGGTACGCGCGGACCAGGCCGCCACGTTCTTGGCCAGTTCGTTGCGGAGGTCCATCAGCATCCGGTGGTCCGGCACCGCGGGGGCAGCGGCCGCGGCCTGCGGGGCTGCCCGCTGGTTCTTGCGGCTCAGCTGCTCATGCTGGCGCTGGCGCAGCAGCGTCCCGACCTGCTCGGCGTCGAGCAGTCCGGGGATCCCGAGGAAGTCGAGTTCGTCGTCGGAGCCCACCTCGCCGCCGGTGCCGAATTCGCCGCCGTCAAAGAGCACCCGGTCGAATGACGCCTGCGAGTCCAGGGCCTCGAACTTGCCCTTCATGAGCGAATCGGAGGCCTTCTCCTCGCGGTTGGCCTCGTCCATCAGGGAGTCTTCCGGGTTGAAGAGGCCGTCGCCGTCTTCCTTTTCCGGGCGGTCCAGTGCGTGGTCCCGTTCGGCTTCCATGGAGTTCGCCAGTGCCGTCAGCTGCGGCACCGAGGGCAGGAAGACGGAGGCCGTCTCGCCGCGTTTCCGGGCGCGGACGAAGCGTCCCACCGCCTGGGCGAAAAACAGCGGCGTGGACGTGGAGGTGGCGTAGACGCCGACCGAGAGCCGGGGCACGTCGACGCCTTCGGAGACCATCCGGACCGCCACCATCCACCGCTTGTCGCTCGCGGTGAATTCTTCGATCTTGCTGGACGCCTTCACGTCGTCGGAAAGGATGACCGTGGGCGACTCGCCGGTAATCCGTTTTAACTGTCCGGCGTAGGCCCGGGCGTCGTCGTGGTCGGTGGCGATCACGAGGCCGCCGGCGTCGGGCACCGTCCGCCGGACCTCGCTGAGCCGCTTGTCCGCTCCGGCGAGGACGGCCGGAATCCATTCGCCGGCGGGATTCAGTGCGGTCCGCCAGGCCTGCGAGATGATGTCCTTAGTGACGGCCGACTCGCCCAGCGATGCAGCCATCTCCTCGCCGCCGCTGGTCCGCCAGCGCATCTGCCCGGAGTAGGCCATGAACATCACGGGACGCACCACGTGGTCCCGTAGCGCCTTTCCATAGCCGTAGGTGTAGTCGGCCTTGGACCGCCGGATGCCGTCGCGGTCCTCGGCGTATTCCACGAACGGGATCGGCGAGGTATCGGAACGGAAGGGTGTACCGGTCAGGGAAAGCCGGCGGGCAGCGGGGTCGAACGCCTCGCGCAGCCCGTCGCCCCAGGACAGGGCCTCGCCGCCGTGGTGGATCTCATCGAGGATGACGAGCGTCCGGGCGGCCTCGGTCTTGGCCCGGTGCAACATCGGTTTGCTGGCCACCTGGGCGTAGGTGACTGCGACGCCGATGAAGCCGCGGCCGTGCTGGCCGTCGGCGTTCTTGAAGTTGGGGTCGATGGCAATGCCGACCTTGGCGGCCGCGTCGGCCCACTGGCGTTTGAGGTGGTCCGTCGGCGCCACGATCGTGACCCGGTTCACCACGCCCGAATCGATGAGCATGGAGGCGACCCGCAGGGCGAACGTGGTTTTTCCGGCGCCGGGCGTGGCCACGGCCAGGAAATCCCGGGGGTGGGTGCTGAAGTAGCGGTCCAGTGCTTCCTGCTGCCAGGCACGGAGTTTCTGCGCGGTACCCCATGCGGCCCGCTCCGGGTAGGCGGGAGGTAGCGTGGGTCCGCCGAAGAGTGTCTCTGTCACCTAGGTCCCCTCCGTTCCGCGCACGGCTGTGGCCGGAGAAGAAACCCAAATAAGCACAAAAACACCAATCTTTTTTCGGATGAACCGGAGAGCAGACAACTGGGCCGCGGCGCGCAGCAAAGCGCGGCGGTTCACACGCGCCGTACTGGCCGCCCTACCGCATACCGCCGGCTTGCCGCCGGTTATTTGCCGCCGGAATCCTTGCCGCCGCCGTCGCTGCCGGGCCGGAGGCCTTCGTAGACTTCCTTGCATTCCGGGCAGACTGGGAACTTCTGCGGATCCCGGCCGGGCGTCCACACCTTGCCGCAGAGCGCGATGACAGGCTCACCGGTCAGTGCGGATTCCATGATCTTTTCCTTGCGCACGTAGTGCGAGAAGCGTTCCCGGTCACCGGGTTCCACTTCCTGCCGCAGTTCCTCGCGCTCGATCGTGGCCGTAGACGTCCCGGCTCCGGAGAGCTCGCGCATCGGGTCGTCGTCGAGGGGATCGGTCATGCTAGTCATGGAAACCATCTTAGCCGCTGACGCGGACACGGTGACGACGGCGTCGGCCGTCGGGCCGTCCGTCGGGGCGCTTAGAGGCCTTGCCACTGGGGTTTCATCTCGTAGCTGTGGCGGTAGTAGTCGGCCAGCCGCAGGGATGACGCCGCCGCCTCGTCCACCAGGAGTGTGGCGTGCGGGTGAAGCTGCAGGACAGAGGCCGGACAGATGGCGGTGACCGGCCCCTCCGCCAGGTCCCGGACGGCCTGCGCTTTCTGCGCCCCCGTGGCCAGCACGATTACGTGGCGGGCATCGAGGATGGTGCCCAGCCCCTGGGTGAGGACGTGGCGGGGCACCTCGGACAGCCCGCCGAAGGGCCGCGCGCTGTCCCGGCGTGCCTGCTCCACGAGGGACTTGATCCGTGTCCGGGAGGCCAGGGAGGAACCCGGTTCGTTGAATCCGAGGTGTCCGTCCGTGCCGACGCCGAGGACCTGCAGGTCTACTGCCCCGGCCGCCCGGATGGCATCCTCGTAGTCCCGGCAGGCTGCGGGGATGTCCGAGGCGTTTCCGTCGGGTGCATGGACTCTTCCCGGGTTGATGCCAACGTGGGCGGCAAAGTCCCGGATCAGGGCCTGCCGGGACGTCTCCGGGTGGTCGGCGGGCAGGCTGACGTATTCGTCGGGGACAAAGACCCGGACGCGGCTGAAGTCGAGGCCGTAGCCGGTGTGGCGCCGGGTGAGGTCGTCGAAGAGGGGCTGGGCCGACGGACCCGTGCCGAGGCCCAGGACGGCTTCGGGCCTGCGCCGCACCAGCGCTTCGACCGCGTCCGCGGCGAGCGCGGCGATCGGCTTGCTGCCCGGAAGGATGACGACTTCCATGGTCCCTGCCTCTGCTTGTGCCGCGCGCTGGTTGCGGCGGGCGTCTGCGCCGGGCACCGGTGTGCCCTACTGGCAGGTTATCCCACGGTTTCCGTCACCGGTGGACTGCCACCTGGGCAAGCAGCTCCGGTCCCCGGGCGTCGAGCCATTTCCCGCCGATCCGCACGCCCGCGCCGAAGAGTACGAGGCCGAGGACCGGACCCACCAGCAGGTTGATCCACCCCGGCACGGGGCTGCCTGTGGTCGCCTGCAGCACGAGCAGGAAGATTTCCGGGGAGACCAGGAGCACGAGCACGCTCATGCCGCCGAGCTGCACAGCCATCGTCTGCGCCACGTTCCCCGGGGGCTTTTTGAAAGGGTTGTCGCCCGGAAGCGGGACGTTGACCGTGTACCGGGCCGAGACGGCAGAGGACAGCCCTACCCCGGTGAACAGGACCCCGAGGGACAGTCCGAGCATTCCGGGCAGGCGGCCCCAGTCGCTGGTGAGGAAGAAGGGCCCGATGCTGAAGGCCAGCACCGCCGGCAACGCGAAGACCAGGCAGGCCAGCGCACGGCCGAGGCGGTCGTGGATCCCCTGCACCCCGGTGGCCAGGTGTAGCGCGAACGCCGTGTTGTCATACGAGACGTCGGAGGAAATGGCCCACGCCAGCAGGAACGCTGTCAGTGGCCCGACGAGCAGGAGGGGCGCATAGGTTCCGGTCTGGGTCGACTGGAAGAGGAAGAGGACGGGCATCAGCGGAACGACGACGAGCGCGCCGGAGTATCGGGGGTCCCGGACCCAGTAGCTCAGCGAGCGCGCGGCGATTGCCCCGGTGGGCGTCCCCGGAAACAGCCTGAACAGGCCCAGCCCGCGGCCTTTTTTCCGGGCCGGGCCCGCGAACGGTGGCGACGTAAGGGCCCGTTCCAGCAGGATCTTCCAGCACAGGACCAGCCCGGCCAGTGTGGCCAGCGCGAGGAGGAGTTTCAGTGCCGCCGCCCCGAGGTTTCCGGCAGCGAGCTCGCCGCCCAGCGACCAGGCAGCGCCGGCCGGCGTCCAGGACAGGACGCGGGCCAGCTGCGGGAGGAAGTCTCCCGAGCCGGCCACACCGTCCGCGACACCGGCCACGATGGGTCCGGTGAGCACAATCGGGATCAGGAACGCGACCGCGCTGATGTCTTTGAACCGCCGGGAACCGGCCAGCCGGGCTGTACCCGTGGTGACCACTTTGGACAGGACGACGCAGCTCAGCACCCCCAGGACAGCGCCCATCAAGGCCCCGGCTGCGGCGGGCAGGCTAGTGGAGAAGGTCGCCACGGTGGCGAGCGCGACCAGGGTGGTGGCGGCACCGGGGATACCGATAAGGCCGCCAAGGGCCAGCCCCGTCAGCAGTTGCGGCATGGGGACCGCGAAGGTCGTAAAACGTGCAGGATCAAGCGTCAGATCCGCCGTCGTCAGCACGACGGGGACGACCGCCCAGCCCAGGAGCGCCGCCGCGCCCGAAAGCACTACCACCGACTGGGCCAGCCCCGGCTCCACTCCGCGAAGGACAAACAGTCCGGCCGTTGCCAGTCCCACGAGTGCCAGCGTAAACAAGGCCCCGATGCTGAGACCGACTAGCTGCCACGGGCTGCGCCGGATGCCGTTCCGCAGCAAAGTGATCTTCAGCCTCAGAAGGTGCGCAACCATTCCAGTCCTTCCGTTTGGCCGCGCCCGCCAACCAGCCCGACGAAGCGGTCCTCCAGGGACACCCCGGACCGCACCTCGTCCACCGTGCCGGCGGCCAGCACCCGCCCGGCCGCCACAATAGCGACGTGGTCGCACATACGCTGGACCATGTCCATGACGTGGCTTGAAACAATGACGGTGCCGCCGGACGCAACGTAGCGGTCCAGGATGCCGTGGATATTGGCCGCGGACACCGGATCCACCGATTCGAACGGCTCATCAAGCACCAGCAGACGCGGCGCGTGGATCAATGCTGAGGCCAGGGCGATTTTCTTGGCCATGCCTGCGGAATAGTCGACCACAAGTGTCCCCGCGTCCTCATGCAGGTCCAGCGCCGCCAGCAATTCGTTGACCCGGAACGCCACGACGTCCTTTTCCATGCCGCGCAGCAGTCCCGCGTACGTGAGAAGTTGCGCACCGCTCAGGCGGTCGAAAAGCCGGACGCCGTCGGCCATCACGCCCATCAGCTTCTTGGCTTCGTGCGGGTGCCGCCAGACGTCGACTCCGTGCACGAGGGCGGTGCCGAATTCCGGTCGGAGCAGTCCTGTCGCCATCGACAACGTGGTGGTCTTTCCGGCGCCGTTGGGGCCGACGATGCCGTAGAAGGAGCCTGCCGGCACCTCCAGGCTGATGCCGTCGACGGCGATTTTCGCACCGAACCGCTTCGCTAGCCCCCGCAGGGACAGTGCGGGGACGGGGCCCGCCGGTTGATGTTCAGACGGTTGATCTTCAGACTCGGGCGGAGGCGGCGGAAGTCTCATGTCGCCAGAGTAGCCTCAGCTAGAACGAATGGCGCGGCGCCGCACGCTCATATTGGGGCGGCCACGCCAGGTCGCCGCCGAGTTCGTAGGCTGCCCGCATCCACCAGTGCGGATCCCGCAGCGCGGCCCGGGCGATGAACACGCCGTCGGCCTGGCCGGTAGCCACGGTGTGCTCGGCCTGGCCGGCGGACGTCAGGAGACCGACGGCGCCGGTGCGGATGCCGGTTTCGCGGCGGATCCGCGCGGCAAACCCGGTCTGGTACCCGGGGCCGGCGGGGATCTTCTGGTGGGCCACGGCACCGCCGCTGGAGACGTCGATCAGGTCCACTCCGCGGTCGGCCGCCGCCCGGGCCAGCCGCACGGACGCGGCTGCGTCGATCCCGCCCTCGGCCCAGTCGGAGGCCGAGATCCGCAGCAGCAGCGGCATGGAGTCGGGGATGACGTTCCGGACTGCGTCCACGACCGCGAGGGTCAGGCGGTTCCGGCCGGCTTCGTCCCCGCCCCAGCCGTCCGTCCGGTCGTTGACCAGCGGGCTCTGGAACTCGTGGAGGAGGTAGCCGTGGGCGCCGTGGATTTCGATGGTGTCAAAGCCGGCGGCGACGGCCCGGGCCGCCGCGGCCGCGAAGTCGGCGATCACGCCCGCGAGCTCGTCCTCAGTCATGGCCGCCGGCGCGGCGAAGCCGTCGAAGGCACCGGTGCCCGGACCGAGCGTGCTCCAGCCGCCGTCGGACGCCGGCACGGTGCCCTGTTTGCCGGAAAACGGCCAGTAGGTGGACGCCTTCCGGCCGGCGTGTGCCAGCTGGGTGCCGATTTTCGCTCCGGCCGCGCCGTGGCGGTGCACGAAGGCGATGATCCGTTCCCAGCCTGCAGCCTGCTCCTCGGTATAAATTCCGGCATCGCGGGGGCTGATCCGGCCGGCCGCATTTACCGCCGCCGCCTCAGTGAGGATGAGCGCCGCGCCCCCGGCGGCGAAGGAGCCCAGGTGCATCAGGTGCCAGTCGGTCGGGACCCCTTCGCCGGTCTCGGGTTCACAGCTGTACTGGCACATCGGCGACACCCAGCCGCGGTGCTCAAGCCGCAGCGACCGGAGGTCCAGCGGCGTGAACAACGCCGAAGTCATTAGAAGAGCACCCGTGCCAGCTGTTGCCGGGATTTGGCAACGCGCTCATCGGCGGTGCCCACAACTTCGAAAAGCTCGAGCAGCCTGATCCGGGCGGTTTCGCGTTCCGGGCCGAAGTTCCGGCCGATGAACGCGACGATCCGGCCGAGGCCGTCCTCGATGTGGCCACCGGCGACGTCGAGGTCGGCCACCGCCAGCTGGGCATCGAGGTTGTCCGGTTCCTGCGCAGCAAGCTGCCGCAGCGCATCGGCGTCGGGGCCGGAGAGCGGCTGGAGCCGCCCCATCAGCTCCACTTGGACGAGCCCGGCTTTGGCCTCCGCGTCGGCCGGCATTTCCAGTAGAGCCTGGCGGAACGCTGCCGCGGCGGCGGCGTAGTCGCCGGCCTCAATCGCATCGAACGCGGCCTGGTGCAGGGGCGGAAGCGGCGCGGGCTCCGGTTCGGCCGCACCCGGTCCGCCGGCCCCGATCCGTCCGCTCACGCCGTTCGCAGCCGCGACCTTCAACAGTTCCTCGAACAGGTCGCGGATCTGCTGTTCGTCGGCACCACCTTGGAATAACGGCACGGGCTGGCCCTTGACGACGGCGACCGCGGTGGGCACGGCCTGCACCTGGAACGCCTGCGCCAGCTGCGGGAACGCCTCTATGTCCGCAGAGCCCAGGACCATCCGGCCGTCATAGGACTCCACGATCCCTTCCAGGACGTCGACCAGCTGACCGGAGCCGGGTGAATACGCGGCCCACAGGGCGATGACCACGGGAACCTGGGCGGAAAGCTCCACGAGTTCCTGGAAATTCGTCTCGGTCACATCGACCCGGAGCGGCCGGCCGCGGTCCCCGGCACCGGCCTCGGCAGGGGCGCCCGGGGACGCCGTCCCGGGCACGTTGGCGGCCGGAGCGCCGGAGCCGGGCGCCGGCGCCGCCGGACGTTGTTTCAGCGAAGAAAGGTCGACGGCGCCCCGCAGATTCAGCGGATTGGCGGCAGCTGGCGGGACCGGACGGGAAGCTGGCGAAGTCATAGCTCCACTCTAGCCACTCCGGCGCCTGCCGTTGCCAACCCGCCTGGTGTGCTGGCTACTTGAAGCTCGCGCCTACCAGTCCCCGGGTGGCGGCAATGAGCCGCATGGGATCCGTGGAGCCCGACGGCGGGACGTACACGGCGACCACTTCGGCGAAGTTGAGCACCATGCCGGTGCTGGTTTCCTTGCCACCGGCCAGCGCGGCCGCATCGTCGCCGATCGTCAGCTTGTCGCCTTCGGCCTTGGGGGTGCCATCCAGGGAGAAGTCCAGCCGGCCCATGACCAGTGCGCCCCCGTCGGACGTGCGGAACACCGCGGTCCTGTCGGGGTCAACCTTGTGGGTGAAGGAGAAGGTGCCGTTCACTCCGGTGGCCACCACGTCGGCCTGGTACGCAAGGGTATCGGCGATGTACGGCGACGATTCGCCTTCCACGAGCTTGTCCTTGAAGGAGGAGTCCGGGTTCGTCAGGCGGTCGCCGAGGGCGGCCAACGCTTCATCGCCGCTGTAGAGGAGCCCTGATTTTTCCGAAGGCGCCAGCGCGTCCGTGCCGCCCCGCGCAATCCCGGGGAATGTCGCGCCAGGCTGCAGTGGTGAGCTGTTGACGAGCTTGTAGTTCTCCCGCGCCGAGTCCTGGGTCAGTGTCAGCAGCTGCGGAACGACGTTGCCTTCGCCTTGGGTTACGGCCAGGACCGTCCGGGGCCAGCCGCGGTCCGTGGGGACCACGGTGGTGAGCAGCTTGGTTGCGCGGACAGGCATCCGCGCCTCATAGGCGCCGACCTGGGAGCGGATCTTGTAGTTCTCGGTGCGGATCTGCATCTCCGTGCGCGCCACGCGCGGCTCGAGCTTGCTGGCGTCCTTGGCTGCGTCGCCGGCGTCCACGGCGCCGGCAACCTGCTCCAGGATGCGGCGGAACTGGGAATCGAGCAGCACCGGAACGCCGTCGGATTCGCCGGAAGCCGGTGATGACCCGGAAGCGGCAGGTGACGGCGCTGCCGTGGAGGTGCCCGGCGCAGGGGCCGGGGTCTCGCTTGCCTGGGCGGCTGCCCCGCTGCCGGCGACGGCGACGGCGGTCAGGAAGGCAACAGCGGCGCCCTGGCGCCGTACCCGCGCCGGCACGCTGCGCTGCTGGCCGCTGGCCCCGCCGGAACCGGATGCGGGAGCCGCTCCTGCGGCGGAGGACGGTTTCTTGCTGCCCCCGGCCCGGCCGGGGCCGGAACCCCCTGCCCGGGGCTTGAGGAGCATCAGCCCGCCGCCGGCTATCAGCAGCACGCCGAGGACCATGAACGGGACGGCCCACGGCGTGGAGGTGTCGTTGGGGAATGTCATGGTGATCGATGACGGTGCCGGCTTGGTGCCGTCCGTCGCGAGCAGCAGCGACCATTCCCCGTCAGCGGGGGCGCTCCAGGTGTATGTGAGTTCGCCGCTGGCGTTCTCACTGGTAACCCACAGATCCGAACCGGCGGGCGACGGCGCCGCGGCCTCCCCGTCCGTGTGGGTCAGTTCGAGCGCCGTGCCGTCCGCGGAGAGCCCGGTGACGGTGTTGTGGGCTGCCGGGCCCACCCAGGCCGCGACGTCGTCCGGCCGGCCGGCGGCCAGCAGGAAGCTGCCCTCCCCCTTGATGTTGATCTTGACGGGGCCGCCGTGCGCCGTGCGCAGTTCTTCGTTGAACACGGTCAGCGGTGCGGCCTTGGCATCCGCCGGGGCGGCGGCCGTCACGCTTTCCGCCGGGGCCCAGAAAGTCCTCTGGCCGATCCCGGCCAGCAGTGTCAGGAGGCCGAGCAATATTAGTGCAACGGCAGTCTTGAAACGCAAAATTTAACCCATCATCAGCGGACATTTTGGTTCAATAGTAGCCGTTTTGTTACCGGCGAGTCAGATCCGGCGGCGGGGTCGGCAACGCTCCGGCCCTGTCCGGGACCGAGGCACCGGGTGACAAGCCTGCTGATAGTCTTTGCGGTGATCATTCCACCGGGGACGCCCGCCAGGCGCCGCACAGAACCAAAGGGCTCCTACGCAGTGACTGAAGACACGCATGCGTCAATTCCAGGACCGGACCGTGCCCGCGCGTCTGGCGTCGAGGACTCCGCGGATCAGGCCGGCGAAGACGCCTACCCCGCGCCACAGGCGGCGGATCAGGCCGGCGTCGCTCCTCCGGCAGTGAGCCTGTCGATAAAGGGCGATGACGCGGACATCTCCCTCCCCCGGGCAGCGACCGCCGGTGTGCTTATGTCAATGGTCCGGCGGGTACTCGGCCCGCTTCCCGGCCCGCAGCCGCGCCTGCGCTTTGAGATGCCTCCCGTGCAGGAACTGAAGGCGGATGCTACCGGTTCGGGCCCCACAGGCCCAGGCACCCGTCCGTCCGCGCAACATCCGCTCTACATGGGGTTCATGGGGACGGTCGGCGTCGGCGCGGCGCTGGGGGTCTACTGGATCGGGTCCAACACCACCCAACTGCTGCTCTGGATCGTGACCGCTCTTTTCATCGCCCTGGGCCTGGACCCCGTGGTGCGATGGCTTGAACGGAGAAACGTGCCCCGGGCGGCCGGGGTCCTGGTCTCCCTCTCCTCATTGACCCTGGCAGTGGTCGGGTTCTTTGCCACGCTCATTCCCACGATCGTCGAGCAGGTGACCGAGATCGTCGCGGCGGCGCCGCGCTGGATCCAGGAGTTCATCGATTCGGACTTCTTCCGGTCCATTGACCGCCAGTTCGGCGTCCGTGACCGCATCCAGCAGGAACTCGAGAAATTCGTCAACGACCCCGAGGCCATGGGCGGCATCTTCGGCGGGGTCGTGGGATTCGGCACCACCGTGGCGAACGGGCTGTTCGGGGCATTGATCGTGCTCGTGCTCAGTCTCTACTTCCTCGCGGCGCTCCCGGCCATGAAGAAATGGGGGTACCGGCTGGCGCCCCGCTCCCGCCGTGCACGCGTCGAGGCCCTGGCCGAGGAGATCACGGGATCGGTGGGCAACTATGTGATCGGCCAGGCCGTCGTCGCCCTCCTTAATGCAGCCTTTGCGTTCGTCGTGATGTCGATCGTTGGCGTTCCCTTTGCCGTCCTGCTGGCTTTCCTTGTGGCGCTGCTGGCATTCATACCGCTCGTCGGCGGATTGATCGCCGGGATCCTGGTGACCGTGATCGCGCTGACCGCCGGATGGCAGACGGCGGCCTCGTACGCAGCTTTCTATTTCGCGTACCTGCAGTTCGAGGCCTACTTTGTCTCTCCCCGCATCATGCAAAAAGCGGTCGCGGTGCCCGGGGCCGTCGCCGTCATCTCAGTCATCGCCGGCGGCAGCCTCCTCGGCGTATTGGGGGCGCTGATCGCCATCCCCACGGCCGCGGCAATTCTGCTCCTGATCCGGGAACTCTTCATTGCCCGCCAGGACGTCCACTGACGAACCGCACGGCTCAGGGGTGCGCTGCGGCTACCGGCCCTGCCCACTCGTGAGGCAGCGCAGCGCCGCCCGTTCCGCCCGGGATGACTTCGTCCACAATCTCGTTGAGCACCCTGCCGGCGTACTTCTCGCCTACCCACAGATGCTTTGCGCCGTCGACGGCCACCAGGCGGGCCTGCGGCACGGCGCGGAAACGCTCGGCGGCTTCGGCGGGCTGCAGGAAGTCATCCAGCTCGGGGACCAGCACCTTCAGCGGCTTGCCCGACTCGGCCCATTCCGCAAGGTGCGCGTCCGTGGCGCGGTGCAGCGGCGGCGAGAGGAGGATGGCTCCCTCGATCTCGTCCGCCACCGGAGCCGACGCCCCGTACATCAGGGCCAGTTCCGTGCCGAAGGACCAGCCGATGAGCCAGCGGTTGGGCAGGCCGCGCTGCACCGCGAAGTGCACGGCCGCTTCAACATCCATCCGTTCGTCGACGCCCTCCGCGAACGCCCCGCTGCTGGTGCCCCTCGGTGATTCGGTGCCCCGGGAATTAAAACGCAGCACAGCAATTCCGGCGAGGGCGGGCAGCCGGTAGGACGCCTTCCTGTAGACATGGGAGTCCATAAAACCGCCGTGCGTGGGCAGCGGGTGCAGGGTAATCAGGGTGGCCTTGATCTCGCCGGACTCGGGCAGCGACAGCTCCCCCACCAGCACATGGCCGTCAGCGGTATGGAGCTCCACGTTTTCGCGGCGGGCCGGCAGGACGGTCGACGCGCGGATGGCGGTGGGTGCCGAAGGCTGGGTGAATACGTACGACGCCGGATCAAAAGTCATGCTGCCCAGCTTAGCGATACCGGTAGCTCCGTGACGTCCAGCAATTCGAGTGCCAGTGCCGACGCTCCGCCAGGCCGGCGGCGGCACCGAACAGATGGTCCTGAGACCAGACCACAAGGTGGGCGATCCCGGGCAGGACCGCCGTCGAACATCCCGGGCAGATGTAAGTCTTTTCGGCCCGCCCGGCCGAGATGAGGCGGACCATCCACTCGCCGTCGGGTGCGCTCTCCCGCCGCGCCACGCCGGTGCGGGCGCGTTCCAGGTCCAGCTCCGGTGCGGGGCCGTGCTTGGATCCCGGCTTGGCAGTCCGTCCGGAGCCCGCTTTTGCGGAGGGTGCGCGGCGGGGTCTGTTCGAACGGGGCATGATTCCATTCTGCCTCAGCGCGGCGGCCCGCTCTCCCGGCAGACGGTAGAGTTGTCCGGGTGCGTTTAGTGATAGCCCGGTGCTCCGTTGATTACGTCGGCCGGCTCAAAGCCCATCTGCCGCTGGCGACACGGCTCCTGCTGGTCAAAGCCGACGGCTCCGTCCTGGTCCATTCCGACGGAGGATCCTACAAACCGTTGAACTGGATGAGTCCGCCGGCCTCGCTCCGGGTCTCCAGTCCTGACGAAATCGACGTCGAGGTCGGCGTGATCGAACAGTGGACCGTCCAGTCCGCAAAGACCGATGACCGGCTGATCATCAATATCCATGAACAACTCCACGACACGTCCCATGAACTCGGGCAGGACCCGGGCCTGATCAAGGACGGCGTGGAGGCAGACCTGCAGCGCCTCCTGGCCGAACAGATCAACCTCCTCGGCGAAGGATTCTCGCTCATCCGCCGCGAGTACTTCACCGCCATCGGCCCGGTCGATATCCTCGCCCGCGATGCCAACGGAGCGACCGTCGCCATTGAACTAAAACGGCGCGGCGACATCGACGGCGTCGAGCAACTGACGCGCTACCTGGAGCTGCTAAACCGCGATCCCCTGCTGGCGCCGGTCCGGGGCATCTTCGCCGCGCAGCAGATCAAGCCGCAGGCCAAGGTCCTGGCCAACGACCGCGGGATCGACTGTGTAACGCTGGACTATGACGCCATGCGCGGCATCGACGACAGCGAGTCCCGTCTCTTCTGAGCGGTATTGAATTAATTTCAGTCAATTCCCGCCCGCCCGTTGACCTGACAAAATTGTCATGAAATTCTAGGACAAGTCTTTGTGTAGGTGTTCTTTCATGCTCGCAAGACCAGTTGCGAGCGTGGAGCTCCTGCCGCCGAACCCGATCCATTCGGGGAAAGCCACGGTTCTTCTCGCAGAGTGACCGAGTCCGCCACAAACAGTGCCGGACTTATTCCAGATCCACAATGAGGAGAATTACATGGCACAGGGAACTGTCAAATGGTTCAACGCCGAAAAGGGCTTCGGCTTCATTACCCCGGATGATGCCGATGGTGATGTGTTTGTTCACTATTCCGAAATCCAGACCGGCGGATTCAAGACCCTTGACGAGAACCAGCGGGTCCAGTTCGAGATCGGCCAGGGCGCCAAGGGCCCCCAGGCTACGGGCGTGACGGTAGTCTAGTCCGGCCCCGGGGCGCCGCCTCCGGCCCGCCCCGCAACAAATGATCCCCGGCAATCATGCCGGGGATCATTTTTGCATTGTGACTGTTCCGCATTCAGCCGCCGTCCTGACAAACGGAAGCCTGACAAACTCTCATCTGACAAGCGGAAGCCTGACAAACGATCGCCTGACAAACGGTCATCTGACAAGGGTCCGGAGCAGCCGGGCGCTTTGCCGGACCGAAAGCCCGGGAAGGTACGCCCGGCTTAGCGCGCGGCCGATGGCGGGCAGATGCAGCGGATCTTCGTAGTACATATAAAGAGTGCGGTATTCGGGTTTGAACCGCGACTTAAACGATGCCAGGGAGCGGAATCCGTAGACGGGTTCGAGCGCGCGGCCGACCACATCCAGAATTCCAGCCAGCCCCTCCGGGGTCCCCGAAACCGCGGCTTCTTTCGCCAATGGCGAGCCGGAGAGGGAAATGACCTCCACCGTTTTCCGGTGTTCCAGGACGGCCGACGCGATCAGGAATTCCATCACGCCCGGAAAGGCGTCGTGGCTGCGGCGCATGAAGTCCAGGGTCCACCGGACCAGCCTGCCGTCCTCGAAGACGGGGAGCCAGCTGGTTGCACCCTGAACCCGGCCGTCGGCATCCACCGCAAGGCAGCAAAGGACTTCGTCGTCGTCGAGCTCGTCGATACCGCCGAGCGTGAACCCCATTTCCGGAACCTGCTTCTGCGCCGCCCAGTCCTCGGACACCTCGCTGAGCTGGGCACGCAGGGGTGCCGGTAGGTCGCCGAACCGGCCCCAGACGGCCCTGACCCCGGTCTTGGCGGCACGGTTCAGGGCCGTCCGCACGTTCTGCCAGTCCTTGCCCTTGAATTCGAGTTCCCGGACGGCGAGCCTGGTCTCCTGCGCGACCGCGACCCGTCGGAAGCCCCGGCTGCGCATCAGGGGCCACAGCTCATCGGTGCAGGAATAGAAGCACGGAATCAGGGCGTGCTCGGCGCAGTGGCGCAGGAACCCCGCCGCGGTCGCCGGGTGACCGTCCGCCCGCCCGAACGGACCCGCGAGGGTCAGCGCCACGTTGCCGTGTTGCTGGTACGCCACTCCCCCGCTCCGGTCCGGCAAAAACCAGTACTTGTTCGGTTCCCACAAGGCCATCCAGGACAGTGAGTCCCCACCTTGACGGATAAGGCCGCGCGCAACCTCCCGGTCCCCCGCACCGGTGCCCGTGCCGGGTGCCCGGCGCAACAGCGCGAGCCAGACGGCCGCGAGGCAGACAATCCAGAAGATGATTCCGGAGGCCCCGAACAGGAACGCCTCGACGGCGCTGCGGCCCACAAAGACGCGGTCAAAATTGCCGGGGATCGGCAACGGAAGGTACTGGCGCGCGAGTTCCGCGGCCAGGCCGAGAAGCCCGCCGTCGCGCTCCATCCCGTCGGACGCGAGCCACGCCGCACTGTAGCTGCAGGCCAGCACCAGCCAGGTTCCGCCGACTGCCAGGCCGAGGCTGCGCCGGGACCCCGGCTCCGTCTCGACGCGGAACTGCCGCCGGTTGGCCCATAGCAGCCCCGAGAGCAGCAGCGGGACGGCCAGGAGCGGAAGGATGTGGACAATGCCGGATCCTAGCACGGCGCCCGCATGCCGTCCCGGTGCGTGCGGGATGGAGGCAATCAAGAAAAGGTACACGGCAGCCAGGCCCGCCACCGCGAGCTGGACGGCCACGGCGATCCTCAGTGCCAGCCGGCGGCCCTTGCGCAGGCCGTCGGCACAGATCAGCAGGAGGATCACAGGCACGACGGCCAGGACGATGCCCAGCGGGCCGGCGAATCCGGCGCGCCCGGCCGCCAGACAGCCGACGTCGACGATTCCGCCGCAGTTGGCCTGCAGCTGAGCCAGGGTGGGCACGGGGTTCAGCACAATGTCCCGCAGCATGGCGAGCGGGCCCGTCGGGCTGCGGACCGTGGCCGTGACGAGGGGCCCGACGGCGAAGATCGCCACCGTCAGCGCCAGGAGGTTCCGCGCCTCGCTTCCGGTGGAGCGGTGCCGGTGCAGCCCGCTTTGGTCGCTCTGGATCCACCAGCCTGCCGCCAGCCCGACGAGCGCGCCCGCCAGCCCAACGACCGTCTCGGGGTGCCCGGAATAGAGCACCAGCAACAGCGCCCCGGACACAACAGCGATCCGCAGCCGGCGTTGCCAGAGCGCCGGCAGCAGGCCGCTGGCCGCCAGCACCACGGCGAGGACCGCGGCATAGGGGCCGATCAGCCGTGCGTCCACCATCCGGCCGAGCCAGATGTCGCCGGCGAAGCGGAAGAGCTGGGTGACCAGCAGGAAGACCGTGACGGCGGCGAACTGGCCGGCGAAGAAGAACACGGCCGTGCGCAGGGTGCCAAGGTAGCGTTCGGCGAGGCCGAGCAACAACAGGATCATCAGGGACGCCGCGACGTAGGCGAGCAGGTTGGTCGCAAAAAAGAGCGACCCGAACATGGACCACCAGTGCCCTGCCTGCAGGCCGGGGGCGCTGACGGACGCGAAGCCCAGCAGTGAGGCGGGCGGCCCGGCAAGGAAGCTGCCGGTCACGGCACCCGCTGCGAGAAACACGCCCAGGACGGCGAGCGTGAACGGTATCGCGCGGAAGTGCGCCAGCGTGCGGCGGACACCCGCACGGAACAGCGACGGATCACCGTTGCCCGCGGCCGGGGCCGCGGCTGAACGGGAATCCGATGTGCCGCTGCCGTGGTTCATTTGCTCTCCCGGCCCGTGATCTGCCAGCGGGGAGCGAGGAATTCCAAGGCCTCGGGCAGCCCGGCGGAAGCCGTCTGCCAGGAGTGCCCGGTGTTGGCGATGACGCTCGTCTTCACGGTGAACCCGGCGGCGGAAGCGGCGTCGGCGAGCGTGCGCATGTTGTCCTGGAACTCCTGGTCCCGTTCACCGGCAGCGAAGTAGCCGGCATGGCCCTCGTAGCGGTTCCGCTGCATGAGCCACAGCGGGGTTTGCCGGTTGAAGGCCGCAGTGTCGCCTCCGTAGGCGGCCTGGACCGTCTTGTCGCGTTCCTTGGCCAGCGCCGGTTCCTTCTCGCTGGCGATCGCCACCACGTCGCTGTAGACATCCGGGTGGCGTGTGACCATCTGGACCGCGCAGGTGGCGCCGAAGGAGAAGCCGCCGGCCGCCCATACCCGGGGATCGGGATCGACGTCGAGCGTGGCTTTGATCCACGCCGGCACATCGACGGACAGGAAGGTGTCCGCCTGTGCGATGTCGCTGTCCAGGCACAGCGTGTTCGCGGACGGCGTGCCGTTCGGATCGACCACCACAGTCACGGGCGCGATGCCGTTGTGCCCTGCCGCGAAGCGGTCCAGCCGGGCCCGGAGCGCCCCGCCGACGAGCCAGTCCGAAGGACTGCCGGGCTGCCCGGCGAAGAGCACGAGGACGGGGAGTTCCGGCCGCGGCGAGCCCTGGTAGGCGGGCGGGAGGTAGACGTAGGCGTCCCGGCTTTTAAAGCCCGATACCGTGCCGGGGATCGCAGCCGTCCGCAGGGCACCGGCCGGCAGTCCGTCCGGAGGAACCCACTGGGAAAGTCCGACGGCGGGCGCCGTCCCGCGGGCGAGCCCGGGTTCCAGGGGCGGGATGCGGGCCAGGGCCGTTCCGGTGAGGTCGCTCACGGTCTGGTTCAGTCCGAAGTAGAGATTGATCTGGGCCTGGGAAAGCATCAGTGCACCCAGCAGGGCCGCCGTCGCCGCTGCCGTGCCGCGCCAGGCCGAAGCAGTGCTTCGGCGGGGGGCCGGCGGCGCGGTGGAGGATCGTCGGGAACGGGACCAGAGGCCCGTGAGCCGGAGCAGCCACAGCAGCAACGCCGCCACGGCGGGGAGCGCCCAGGCGAGGACTTCCTGCGGCAGTTCGCCGGGGAAGACAGACCACGCGTAGATGAGCAGCCAGTGAATGCCGGCAACGAGGGCGACGGCGAGGACGGCCAGCGCTGCGAGCAGCACGGCAGAGACGGCGGGGCGGCGGCGGCGGACGACGCTCCACGTGAGGTATCCGAGCCCGGCTGCACCGGCGGCCCAGGCGAACCACATCACTGGTCCGTCAACGAGCCTGATGTCTTGAATGGAATCCAAGGTCACTAGCGCCAGGTGCCGACCCCGACGACCGGTCCTGCTTCCAGCCACGAGGACAGGCCGGTGTAGGCGTCGAATCGCATGGCCAGCCGGAAATCCTCGCCCTCGTAACGGAGTTCAACGATCACAGCCTCGGGCTGGACCTTGACGAGTTCGGCCTCGGTGGGCTCGCGCCGGCCGAGCAGCTCAAGGGAGCTCCGCCGGAAGGTGTGTTTGGGGCGGACACTGAGCGAGATCAGCCGGAACCACTCGAGGTCATTGTCCTGATAACGACAAACCCCCATCTGCCAGCGGTTTCCCGCAGTGCAGATGGAGGCGTCCACGGTGCCGAGGGCACGCCGCAAGGTAAGGCGGCGCACCCCCGAAAGGCACAGTGCTAAGACCAGCAGCCCGAAAAGGGCGGCCAGAATGATGAACGGCAAACCAGGATCGTTCACCAAGGTAGTGCTAGCGGATCCCAGCAGTAGCTGCGTCACCCAGTTGGGCGTTGTCAGCAACAATGACCACCCGGTTGTTGTCGACGGAGAAGAATCCTCCGTCAACAGCCACGGCAATGCGGTCACCGGAGACCGGCTCAATCGCCAGTTCACCTTCGGCCATAATCGCCAGCAGGGGCGAGTGGCCGGGCAGGATTCCGATTTCACCATCGCTGGTGCGGGCCTTGACCATCTTGGCCGCTCCGGACCACACGAAGCGGTCCGCTGCGACAATCTCAACCTCAAGCTCAGCCATATTACTTGGTCTGTTCCTGGATCTTGGCCCACTGGCGCTCGACGTCATCCAGGCCGCCGACGTTGAAGAACGCCTGCTCTGCGATGTGGTCAAGGTCGCCGTCGCAGATAGCGGTGAAGCCTTCGACCGTGTCCTTGATGGAAACGGTGGAGCCTTCCACGCCGGTGAACTGCTTGGCGGTGTAGGTGTTCTGTGAGAGGAACTGCTGGATGCGGCGTGCGCGCGAGACAACGATCTTGTCTTCTTCAGAGAGTTCGTCAACGCCGAGGATGGCGATGATGTCCTGAAGTTCCTTGTTCTTCTGCAGGATCTGCTTGACGCGGACGGCCGTGTTGTAGTGGTCGTGTCCGATGTACTGCGGATCCAGGATGCGGGAAGTCGACGTCAGCGGGTCAACGGCCGGGTACAGACCACGGGAAGCGATTTCACGGGAAAGTTCCGTGGTCGCGTCGAGGTGTGCGAAGGTCGTGGCCGGGGCCGGGTCGGTGTAGTCATCTGCGGGAACGTAGATGGCCTGCATCGAGGTGATGGAGTGGCCCTTGGTCGACGTGATGCGCTCCTGCAGGAGGCCCATCTCGTCTGCCAGGTTGGGCTGGTAGCCCACGGCGGACGGCATGCGGCCGAGGAGGGTGGAAACCTCGGAACCTGCCTGGGTGAAGCGGAAGATGTTGTCGATGAAGAGCAGCACGTCCTGGTTCTGCACATCGCGGAAGTACTCCGCCATGGTCAGGGCCGACAGTGCCACGCGCAGACGCGTTCCCGGCGGCTCATCCATCTGGCCGAAGACAAGGGCGGTGTCCTTGAGGACGCCTGCCTCTTCCATTTCAACCCAGAGGTCGTTACCTTCACGCGTACGCTCGCCGACGCCGGCGAACACCGAGGTGCCGCCGAAGTTGCGGGCCACACGGGTGATCATTTCCTGGATCAGCACGGTCTTGCCGACACCGGCGCCGCCGAACAGGCCGATCTTGCCGCCCTTGATGTACGGGGTCAGGAGGTCGATGACCTTGATGCCGGTTTCGAGCATTTCGGTCGAGCCCTCGAGGGTCGCGAATGCAGGAGCCTTGCGGTGGATCGGCCAGCGTTCGCTGATCTGCAGTTCATCCTCGGTGACATCCAGGGGCTGGCCCAGGACGTTGAAGATGTGGCCCTTGACGCCGTCGCCGACGGGGACGGAGATCGGGGCACCGCTGTCCACTACTGACGTGCCGCGGACGAGTCCGTCGGTAGCCTGCAGGGAGATGGCGCGGATGAGGTTGTCGCCCAGGTGCAGGGCAACCTCGAACGTGATGGTCTTGGTCTCACCGTTGAGAGTAATCTCCGTGGTGAGAGCGTTGTAAATCGAGGGGATTGCGTCAGCCGGGAATTCGACGTCGACAACCGGGCCAATAACACGTGCAATACGACCGGTAGCACCGGACGTTGCGGCTACGTGTTCGGTAGCAGTGGCAGTCATCTCTCTCACTTCACTCAGTAGATGGCGTGGGGGTTAAGTTTATCTTTGGTGCAGGTACAGCTGGGACCGATTCGAGCAGGCTAGGACGCGTTCAACGCGTCGGCACCGGCAACGATTTCGGAAAGCTCCTGCGTAATTTCAGCCTGGCGGGCAGTGTTGCGCAGACGCGTGTACTTCTTGATGAGGTCCGTGGCGTTGTCGCCGGCAGACTTCATGGCCCGCTGGCGGGCAGCGAGCTCGGAAGCTGCAGCCTGCAACATGGCGGCGAAGATACGTGATTCGATGTAACGCGGCAGCAGAGCATCGAGAACCTGCTCCGTTTCCGGCTCGAATTCGTAGAGCGGCAGGAGATCCGATTCGGATGCTGCAACCTCTTCGACGACCTCCAGCGGAAGCAGGCGGATGACCGTCGGCTCCTGCGTCACCATGGACTTGAAGCGGGTGTACACGACATGGATCTCGTCGACGCCGCCCTCTTCGTAGGCTGTTGCGAAGTCGGCCAGCAGTGCAGAGCTGACTTCCTGCGCGGTCGCAAACTCCGGCGCATCCGTGTTGCCGGTCCATACCCGCCCGTAAGGACGGTTCCGGAAGTCGAAGTACGCCTGCGCCTTGCGGCCCATCAGGAACGTCTTGACTTCCTTGCCTTCCTCGTGGAGCAGCTCAGCAAGGCCTTCGGCCTGCTTGAGCACACTCGCCGAGTACGAACCTGCAAGGCCACGGTCGGAGGTGATGACCAAGACGGCGGCCCGGCGGATCTGCTCCGGCTCGGTAACCAGCGGGTGGTCGATTTCGCTCTGGCTTGCAACAGCAGAAACGGCACGCGTGATCGCGTTTGCGTAAGGCAGTGAAGCTGCTACGCGTGCTCGGGCCTTGCCGATGCGCGAGGTAGCGATCAGTTCCATCGCCTTGAAGATCTTGCGCATCGACGTCGTCGAGCTGATCTTCTGGCGGTAGACCCGGATCTGGGCTCCCATACTTATCCTTTCCTAAGATCCCGATGGCCGGGACTGCCGGGACCCTGGCGGGTCCCGGCAGTCCCTGCCGGCGGAACTAGCGCTTCTGCTTGACGATTTTTTCCTGGTCGACCTGAGCCTCGTCGATGGGGGCGTGCTCCTCGTGCCCCGCACCTACCAGGTAGCTGTCGCCCTCGCCGAAGAAGCCCTTCTTGAAGTCCACAATCGCGGTCTTCAGTGCTTCTGCGGTGTCATCGCTCATCACGTTGGTCTGTGCCAGCGTGGTCAGGATGGAGGACTTGTGCTTGAGGTGCTCCAGGAACTCGGTCTCGAAGCGGTTGATGTCCTCAACCGGAACGTCGTCGAGGTGGCCGTTGGTGCCGGCCCAGATGGACACAACCTGGTCCTCGACCGGGAACGGCGAGTACTGGCCCTGCTTGAGCAGTTCCATCAGGCGTGCGCCGCGGGTGAGCTGCTGACGCGAAGCCGCGTCGAGGTCCGACGCGAACATCGCGAATGCCTGCATGTCGCGGTACTGGGCCAGTTCCAGCTTCAACGTACCGGAGACCTTCTTCATGGACTTGACCTGTGCGGCGCCACCAACGCGGGAGACGGACACACCCACGTCCACGGCGGGACGCTGGTTGGCGTTGAAGAGGTCCGACTGCAGGAAGATCTGGCCATCGGTAATGGAGATCACGTTGGTCGGGATGTAGGCGGAAACGTCGTTTGCCTTGGTCTCGATGAGCGGCAGGCCGGTCATCGAACCTGCACCGAGCTCGTCGGAGAGCTTGGCACAACGCTCCAGCAGACGGGAGTGCAAGTAGAAGACGTCGCCCGGGTAGGCTTCGCGTCCCGGCGGGCGGCGGAGCAGCAGCGATACTGCACGGTAGGCCTCAGCCTGCTTCGAGAGGTCATCAAAGACGATGAGGACGTGCTTGCCGCCGTACATCCAGTGCTGGCCGATGGCCGAACCGGCGTACGGTGCCAGGTACTTGAACCCTGCGGGGTCGGACGCCGGCGAAGCCACGATGGTCGTGTACTCCAGCGCGCCGTTGTCCTCGAGGGTCTGGCGGACTGCAGCGATCGTGGACGCCTTCTGGCCGATGGCCACGTAGATGCAGCGCACCTGCTTGGTGGTGTCCCCGGAAGCCCAGTTGGCCTTCTGGTTGATGATCGTGTCAATCGCGATTGCCGACTTGCCCGTCTGGCGGTCACCGATGATCAGCTGGCGCTGGCCGCGGCCGATCGGGATCATGGCGTCGATAGCCTTCAGACCGGTCTGCATCGGTTCGTGGACCGACTTGCGCTGGGTCACGCCGGGCGCCTGAAGTTCCAGGGCACGGGTGGCCTCGGCCTTGATCTCGCCGAGGTCATCGATGGGCTGGCCCAGCGGGTCAACAACGCGGCCGAGGAAGGCATCGCCGACCGGCACGGACAGAACCTGCCCGGTGCGGTGGACTTCCTGGCCTTCTTCGATGCCCGTGAAGTCACCGAGGATGATGACACCGATCTCGCGGACGTCAAGGTTCTGGGCCAGGCCCAGCGTGCCGTCTTCGAAGCGAAGCAGCTCGTTCGCCATGACCGAGGGAAGGCCCTCAACACGGGCGATGCCGTCACCTGCGGTCGTTACACGGCCAACCTCTACGCGCTCCGCGTTTCCGGGTTCGTAGGACGCCGCGAACTCGTTCAACGCAATACGGACGTCGTCGGCGTTGATGGTCAATTCGGCCATCTGCAGTCCCTGCTCTCCTGTTTTCGTGATCATCGTTGCTCACGATGACCGGGGTTTCGTTTCGTTAAGTTGTGCCTGTCCGGCAGTTATGCAAGCTGACGCTGGAGCTGCCCCAGGCGGGAGATGACGGAAGCGTCTACCACTTCGTCACCGACCTGGATGCGGATGCCACCGATCAGAGACGGGTCGACGCTCATGTTGATCTTGAGCTCGCGCCCGTACAGGGCGTTCAGCCCTGCCTGCAGACGGCTGGTCTGCTCCGATGTCAGCGGACGGGTGACGCTGACCGTTGCAATCCAGCGCTGCTGGCGCTTGGCTGCAAGCTCTGCGAAACGACGGACCAGCCGGGTGACCTTGAGACCGCGCGGCTGCGAAACAGCCTGTCCAATGAGGACTTTCGCTTCGGCGCTGGCTCCGGGTACGAGCTTTTCAGCGAGGGCAATCTTGGCAGCCGGGCTCGCCTGCGGCTCGGACAGAGCACGCTGGACGTCGTGGCTGGACTCCACGGTCTGGTTGAAGGAGAACAGATCGTTCTCCAGCGCTTCCAGTCCGCTGAGGCCGGTAGCTGCGACGGCCGACTTGTTCTCGGCAACGGCAATTACCACCGAAGCGGCAAGAGTCTCGAGTGCATCGCCGATATCCCGGGCCGATGCCCAGCGTGAGCTGGCCAATCCGCTCGTGATTTCCACAGCGTCAGCGGAGACTTTTCCGCCGATAAGCTGCTTGACCAGCGCTGACTTTTCGTCACCGTTGCGGGACGGGTCAGTCAGGGCCCGGCGCAAGCCGGCCGAGCTGTCCACCGTGCCCAGGATTCCGAAGAGTTCCTTAGCCAACTGCAGCGATGCGGTAGGAAGCTTGGCTTCCAGCGCCGCCAGCGCCGCGGTCAGCGATTCGCTCGATACACCTGCCATTACTTAGCTGCACCTGCGTTCTGGTTCTCCAGATCTGCCAGGAAGCGGTCAACCACGCGAGCCGAACGCGCGTCGTCGGTCAGTGCCTCGCCGACGATGCGGCTTGCCAGCGTCGTGGCCAGCGTGCCGACCTCCGAGCGAAGCGACACAACGGCCGCCTGACGCTCGGACTCGATTGCCGCATGGGCCTGCGCCGTGATGCGGGCAGACTCGGCACCGGCTTTTTCCTTCAGGTCCGCAAGGATCTGAGCGCCTTCGGCACGGGCTTCCTCGCGGATCCGGTTGGCTTCAGCGCGGGCGTCGGTGAGCTGCTGCTTGTACTCTTCGAGAGCGGCGGATGCTTCTGCCTGGGCTTTTTCCGCCTTGGCAATGCCGCCTTCGATGGCCTCGGCGCGCTCCGCAAACGTCTTCTCGAACATCGGGACAATGTACTTGACCACGATGTACATGAGGACAGCAAAGCCGACGAGGACTACGCCCATTTCCCAGATGTTGGGAACGAGCGGGCTCTGGCCCTCAACGGCGGCTGAGATGATCGCTTGATTCATAATTCACCCGTCCTTATCTACTCGGTTCTGGATGTTCGCTTGGTTCTAAAGCTCAGACTAGAGAACGAAAGCGAAGACCAGGCCGAGGATGGCGAGGGCTTCAGTCAGCGCGAGGCCGAGGAAGGCGATCGGCTGCAGCACGCGCTGCGCTTCCGGCTGACGTGCCACACCGTTGATGTAAGCGGCGAACACGAGACCAACACCGATACCACCGCCGATTGCGGACAGACCGTAACCTACGAGGTTGAGATTGCCTTGCATGTTTTTTCCTTTCAAGATGCCACCCGTGTGGCAGGTTGTTTGGGGTAGTTCATCCCCGTGAGGGGAAGTTTGTGGATGCCTAGTGGCTGTCCGCGTGCAGCGCGCCCTCAATGTAGATGGCAGTCAGCAGCGTGAAGACGTAGGCCTGGAGTGCCATGATCAGCGCCTCCAGCATGTACATCGCGATCGCACCGACCAGCACCAGCACGGAGGTGCCCTTGAGGAGGACGTTTTCCTGCATGATGAGGTACTCGATGCCGGAACCGGCGAGCATAACGATCAAGTGCCCTGCGAGCATGGTGGCGAACAGACGGAGGCTGTGCGTGACAGGCCGGACCAGGAAGTTCGAGATGATCTCGATCGGAACAACGATCGGGAGGATGTAGAACGGAACTCCGGAGGGCACGGTGGCCAGCTTGAAGTATTTGATGCCGTTCTTCTTGATGCCGATGGCAATCCAGGTGAAGTAGACGATCCCTGCCAGCACATACGCGCCGCCCACGTGGGAGAAGCTCGGAAGCTGGATCAGCGGGATGGCGCCGTAGATGTTGTTCACCAGGATGAAGAAGAACAGGCTGAACAGCAGCGGGACATACTTCATGAAGTCTTTGCCGCCGATGATGTCCTTGGCAATGCTGTTCCGGACGAAGCCATAGGCCATTTCGCCTGCGAACTGCAGCTTGCCGGGAACGAGCTGGCGCTTACGCGCAGCCAGGATAAAGAATGTGGCGATAATAACGACCGAGAGGATCACCAGCAGCATCTGCTTGGAGAATCCTTCGGCCGCACCCCAGGGCAGAATAGCCGGCAGGTGCATTTCTTCGATTCCAGGAGGCGTGAAGGGTCCTGATTCTTGGGCCGGGAGCGCAAGCGCGATCAACGCGTTTCCTCTCTGCAGTGTCCATCATTGGGCGTTGGTCGGGCAGCGGCGACATTGCTGTCTGACACTCCCCGTGTGGAATTATTCGGCATTACTGTTCCTCGTCCTCGGACGGGCCACGTGCAGAGTTATCCCCGCCCCGCGCTATTGCCGAGGTGAGGCCGTGCATATGAGAAAGATAGAACCCCCCAGCAGCTCCAAGCAGAGCGCCTGCGAGCACAATCCAGCGGGTTCCCCACAGATTATCCAGACCCCACCCTATCAAACTCCAGACGACAATTCCGCCAATAATATAGCTGAAGACGGCGATCCCGGCGTTGTATCCGCCGTCGTTGCTGTCCTCGGATACACCGGGGGCGCCGGCCGTTGTTTTGGGGGTCTGGGCCTTCGCCGGGCGTCCTGTTTTGCGGCTACGCATGACCGCCGCCTTCCGGGCTGTGGGGGTCGTTGTAGATCTGCAGGCGGGCCTTGCTGAAACCGTAAATTTCGGCGGCTTGCCATGACACAACGGTCACGACGGCGCCGGCGACGAACCAGCGGGCATGCAGCCAGTCCGGAGCCCCAATGACAAGAAGGACGACGGCGAACCCGACGACCTTGATGAAGTAGGTGGCGACGAAGACGCCGATCGCGCCGGAGGGATTATTGCGGCCGACGATGTGCCCGACTGCGAGGCTGATGGCGAAAAACACCATGACCAGGATTCCGCCCAGGACGGTCGACCAGAGGCCCGTTCCGCCGCTCAGAAGAAGGGCAGCCAGGCCGGTCAGCACCAGGGCGCCGCCGGAGATTGCCGCACTCAGGGCCAGCAACCGCAACCACAGTGACGCGGTGGGACCGGAAACACCAACGGGTCCGGTTCCGGACGCGGGTCCGGGCTCGGCGTTGGAGGTCATGAGATCCCAATCGTCGCGGGTGGGTGCTGGTCAACAAGGCGGGCTGAAGACCGCCCCTGAATTCTACAGCAGATAGAAACGATAGAGAAAAGCATGTCGGCCGGCCGGGCTACTCCGGGTTCCGGGCTCACTCCGCTATTCCGGCGGATTGCCGGGGCCTGCGCTGACGCAGGTACGGCCAGGCCGTGATGATCGCCATCACAAGCGTTGCCGCAACATCGACGCTGAGGATCACCTGCCACGGGAAAATCGCGAAGGCCAGGCCGCCGAAGGCCAGGATGCAGGTCCACAGGTACATCAGCACCACGGCGCCGCGGTGCGAATAGCCGATGTCCAGGAGTTTGTGGTGCAGGTGGCCCCGGTCAGCGGACCACGGCGACCGGCCACGCGCTGTCCGCCGGACCACGGACAGGCCGAGATCGAGCAACGGCAGGAAGAGCACCGCGAAGGGCAGCAGGATCGGGATGATCGTGGGGATACCGTTGGCCCGGTCGTAGAGGCCGGAGGTGATCTGGCCGGTGGAGACGACGGCGGCGGATGCCATCAGCAGGCCGATCAGCATGGCGCCGGAATCGCCCATGAAGATCTTGGAGGGGAACCAGTTGTGCGGCAGGAAGCCGACGCAGCTTCCTACCAGCACCGCCGTCAGGAGCGTGGCCAGATCGGAGAAGTCCGTCAGCGGGGCGTTGCGGTGCACCCAGTAGGCGGTGAGGAAGAACGCCACTCCCCCGATGATCGCGACTCCGGCTGCCAGCCCGTCCAGGCCGTCGATGAAGTTGAACGCATTCATGGTGGTCACGATCAGGCCGGACGTCACGATGATCTGCACCATCTCCGACTCGAGCGGGATGGACTCGGGAATGAACGGAATAATAGTCATCCGCACGCCCCAGACGGCTACCACCACTGCTGCCGCGCTCTGGCCGATCAGTTTGACCCACCACCGCAGGTCGATCAGGTCATCGGCAATGCCGACCAGGACGATCACGCCCGCCCCGGCGAGGATTCCCCAGGGAGCATCGTTGTTGCGGAAAATGTCCTTCACGAAGAAGGAGTTGCTCGCTACGACCAGGGCCACCAGGACGCCGGAGAAGATGCCCAGGCCCCCGAGCCTGGACACCGGGGTGGAGTGCACGTCCCGGCTGCGGATCGGAGAGAACAGCCCCAGCCTGTTGCCGGCAAGCCGGGCGCCCCAGGTTGCCCCGTAGCTGACGATCGCCGCCGTCAGCATCATCAGCAGGTACATGATCATCGGGAAACCACCGTCCCGGCGTCAGCGCAGGCAGCACCCCGCCGCACCGTCAGCCTGAAGGGGCGCGGCTGGTGCGTGTTTCGGGGTGATGAGAGGGGCCGTGGAACTGTCGTTCGGTAAATGAAACTTCTCCGTCGCCGTGCTCAGGGCAGGCAGTGCGTGGTGCCTGACAGGGCTGTATTACAGTGGACTCTAGTCAAGATACTAATGCCAACGGCCACCTGTCTTCGCGTCACACGGCCCTTTGCCGGCGGGAAACGCACTACCGGCCGTGCTGAAAGGACCCCGCGATGACCCTGCCGGTTGCAGTCGCTGCCGTGACGTTTGATCGTCCCCGGGAGCTGGCGGTCCTGCTGGACGCCATCAACAACCAGAGCGCAAAAGTCCGCTCCATCTGCCTCGTCGACAGCGGCACGGTGCCCGCCAAGGATGTCGCCGACCGGCACGGGAACGTGGACTATGTCCGTTCCGAGGCGAACCTGGGCGGGGCGGGTGGTTTTTCCCTGGCGATCCTCAAGGCAGTGGCCAGCGGCGCGGACTGGATCTGGATGATGGACGACGACGCCGAGCCGGCCGACCCGGACTGCCTCGCCACGCTGCTCCGTGAGGCTGAGGCCCGCGGCCTGGACGCCGTCGTTCCGTTGGTCGTGGCGCCCGGCCACCCGGACAGGCTGTCCTTCTTTTTCCGCCTCGACGGGAAAGTCACGCACGAACGGGCCGCACTGGAAAAGGTAGGGTTCCTGCCCGACGACGGGCACTTCTTCAACGGCGCGCTCATCCGCTCGGATGTGTTCTTCAAGGTCGGGCTTCCGGACATGCGGCTCTTCATCCGCGGCGACGAAGTGGACTTCACCCTCAGGCTCCGGAAGGCCGGGATCCGCTTCGGGACCGTCACCACGGCTGCCATCACCCACCCGCACGCGTTCTCCGAGACCAAGCACGTCTTCGGAGCCCGGTGGCACGTGATCGTCCCCGACTCCGCCTTCAAGCGCTACTTCTACTACCGGAACCGCGGCTACATGATCCGCCGCCACTTCCGCGTCAAGTCCTTCGTGGCCGACGTCGGCGGGTACTTGGGGTACTTCCTGCGCCAGGGCGATTTCCGTGGCCTGGCCAACTGGTTCCAGGCCTTTTCCACCGGTCTCCGGGGGAAGGGCTTCGGTCCGCTCAAGGACCAGAAGTTCTAGCCGGCAGCAGCTAGCTGCGCCGGCGGAGGCGGCGGCGCAGCAGCAGTCCCAGCAGGACCCACGGCTCGCCGAAGACCCGGTATCCGACCCGTTGCGGATGCAGGATTAGCCGCCAGGCCCACTCCAGGCCCATCCGCCCGATCCACCGCGGCGCCAGTTTCTGGACGCCGGCGAGCTGTTCGATCGCACCGCCCACGGTACAATAGACGGCCGGCGGCAGCGTGGCGAGGCGGCGGAGCAGGACTTCTTCCTGCAGCGGCATGCCGAGACCCAGCAGCACGAGCTGCGGGCGCCGCGCTGCCAGCCAGTCTGCGGCCCGCTCCTCGACGTCGCTGTTCCAGCCCTCGCCGGGGAACCCGTCAACCTGGGCCCCGGGAACGATTTCCCTGAGCCGTGCGACGGCTCCGGCGTTGGCGGCGCCGCCCGCCCCGACCACTGCGATCCGCTCCAGTCCCCGCACCTGGGCGAGTGCCGGGATCCAGTCGGTCGAGCCCAGGCGGTAGTCCATGGCAGGGCCCCGGTCATCGCTCTTTCCGGACGTGCTGGCCCAGCACCACAGGACGGGTGCCCCGTCGATCAGGACCACGTCGCTTTGCTCGTAAAAGGACCGGAATTCCGGATCCGAGTGCAGGAGCGTGACGCTGTGGAGGTTGTGGCCCACCACTGTCCTGGTACCGCCCTCCGCGATGAAGCCGTTGAGGACCTCAGTCAGTTCGGGAACCGTCAGGGGCGTCGCTTCGACGTCGAGCACGGGGACGAACTGGCGGGCCGGCATCATGGAGTGCCGGGGCCGGGCCGACCATCCGGGTCCGGATCGTCGGCCGCGGCCGGGGCGGGCTCTCCGGCCGGAGCCGCGGCGTTGCCGTCGACGTCCAGCAGGCCGGGCACCACCGAGCGCAGCTGCTCAAGGCTGAGTGCGCCCTGGCGGACAACACGCAGCGGCACGGCGGTGGCATCAACGATGGTGGAGGGCAGCGCGTCGGCTCCGTCGAGGGGCCGGTGTCCGCCTTCGAGGTAGACCTCAACCGATTCCGCCAGCTGCGCTTCGGCCTCGGCAGCGGTCTGCGCGGCTGGCTGGCCGGTGCGGTTGGCCGAGGAAACCGCCAGCGGCCCGGTGAGCGTCAGGAGGTCCTGCGCGACTTCGTCGGCGGGAATCCGCAGGGCGACAGTGCCTTTGGTCTCGCCAAGGTCCCAGTCCAGCGACGGCTGGCAGTGCAGGATGAGGGTAAGGCCGCCGGGCCAGAAAGCCTCGGCGAGCCGCCGGGCCTCGGCGGGGACCTCCGTGGCCAGGCCGTCGAGGGCGTTGAGCCGGGGAATCAGAACCGGCGGCGGCATCTTCCGCCCGCGGCCTTTGGCTGCCAGCAGCAAGGTCACGGCGAGGGGCGAAAAAGCGTCGGCCGCGATCCCGTACACGGTGTCCGTGGGCAGCACCACGCATTTGTTCTCGCGGATGGCCCGCTGGGCATGTTCAAGTCCTGCGGCGCGCTGTTCGGCGTCCGAGCAATCGTAGCTAGTGGTCACCGGACCATTCTTTCATCAGTTCCCGGCCTGCTCCGACGCTGCCGACACACCGGCGCCTGACTGTGACGGCACGGCGAGCACCGCACTCGTCGCCCGGTCCTTGCCGTTGAGGTCCCGGTGCGTGGTGACGTCGGTCCAGATACCGGCGCGGTTCAGCATCGCCATGATCCAGCCGGCCTGCACCTCGGCGTGTTCCATCACGAAATAGCCGCCGGGGACCAGCAGCCGGGCGGCGGAGGAGGCGGCCGCCGTCGGGAGCTCCATTCCGTCTGCTCCCCCGCCGTACAGCGCCTCCGGCGGATCGTGCAACGCCACTTCGGGTTCGTTCGGGACGGCTTCGGCCGGAATATACGGCGGGTTGGAGACAACGACGTCGAAGCTGCCGTTATGTTCCGGGAGGGCGTCGCGAAGATCGCCGCGGACCAGGTGGACGCCGAGCGGCAGCAGGTTCTTCGCCGCCCAGGCATGCGCGAATTCACTGAATTCGACGGCGTGGACCTCTGCTCCGGGCACCTCGTGCGCAATCGAGGCGGCGATCGCACCGGAGCCGGTGCCCAGATCCACCACCTTGGGATGCGTCATTCCCTGCAGCCGGTCGATCACCAGCTGCACCACGGACTCGGTTTCCGGGCGCGGGATGAAAACGCCGGGCCCCACCGCGAGTTCGAGGTACCGGAAATACGCGACGCCCGTGATGTGCTGCAGCGGGATCCGCTGCGCCCGTTCGGCAACGAGTTCGGCATAGCCTTCCGGAGCGGGGGCATCGCCAAGCATGAGGGCGCGCAGGCGCCCGAGCCCGACGCCGAGGAGGTGGTCGGCCAGGAGCTCGGCGTCGACGCGGGGACTCGGCACTCCCGCGGCCGCCAGGAGCGCTGTCGCGTCCCGGACCGCCGCACCGAGTCCCGCAGCTGGCGCTGCCATCATGACATCCCGTCCGGGCTATTCGCCGATGGCGTCCAGGCGTGCCTGTTCGTCCATCTCGATGGCGGACTGGATGACCGGCTCGAGATCACCGTTCATGACCGCGTCCAGGTTGTACGCCTTGTAGCCGGTGCGGTGGTCCGCGATCCGGTTTTCCGGGTAGTTGTAGGTGCGGATGCGCTCCGAGCGGTCCATGGTGCGGATCTGCGATTTGCGCTGGGCGGAGTTCTCGGCGTCGATCTGCTCCTGCTGGTGCGCCAGGATGCGGGCCCGGAGCACGCGCATGCCGGCTTCGCGGTTCTGCAGCTGAGACTTCTCGTTCTGCATGGCCACCACGATTCCGGTGGGCAGGTGGGTGATGCGCACGGCCGAGTCGGTCGTGTTGACGGACTGCCCGCCGGGTCCGGAGGACCGGTAGACGTCGATCTTCAGATCGTTCTGGTTGATTTCAAGCTCTTCCGGCTCGTCGACCTCGGGCAGCACGAGCACCCCGGCGGCCGAGGTGTGGATGCGGCCCTGCGATTCGGTCACGGGCACGCGCTGCACCCGGTGCACGCCGCCTTCGAACTTCAGCCGGGCATAGACTCCCTCGGCCGGGTCATTGGAGCTGCCCTTAACGGCCATCTGGACGTCTTTGTAGCCGCCGAGGTCCGATTCGGTGGCGGAAATCAGTTCGGTCTTCCAGCCGCGGGATTCAGCGTACCGGCTGTACATCCGCAGCAGGTCCGCGGCGAACAGGGCTGCCTCGTCGCCGCCTTCGCCGCCCTTGACCTCGAGGATCACGTTGCGGGCGTCGTCCGGATCCCGCGGGATCAGCAGCCGGCGCAGTTTGGCCGCCGCCGTCTCCAGCGAAGCCTCCAGTTCGGGAACCTCGGCGGCGAACTCGGGGTCTTCGTCCGCCATCTCCTTGGCCGCTGCCAGGTCATCCTGGAGGGCGTGCCACTTGTGGTACGCCTCCACGATGCCGTTCAGCTGAGCCGACCGGCGTCCCAGTTTCCGGGCAAGCCGCTGGTCGGCGTAAACAGCGGGATCCCCAAGCTGGGCCTGGATGGCATTGTGCTCATCCAGCAGGCCCTGTACGGACTCAAACATTTCAAACCTCTTTCGACTTTTACAAGTCTAGTTACGGCGGCACGTTCGGTTAAACCAACAACCGCTCGAAAAATTGGCGGCCTGGGAGTGGCTTCGGGCCTGCCGGAGCCGGGTGGCTGACGATCGCAGATCGTCAGCCACCCGGCGTAGGGGCGGGGCCGCCAATTTTCGAGCGGTTACGCGACGCTATTTGTCGTTATCGGACTTCGCGCCAAGCGTCGTCTTCTGCACCTGCATCAGGAACTCGACGTTGCTCTGGGTCTCCCGGATCTTGTTGGTCAGCAGTTCAAGGCTCTGCTGCGTTTCGAGTCCGGACAGGACGCGCCGCAGCTTCCACATGATCTTCACTTCCTCGGGCGAGAGCAGGTTCTCCTCGCGGCGGGTGCCGGACGCGTTGACGTCCACGGCCGGGAAGATGCGCTTGTCCGCCAACTGGCGGGAAAGGCGCAGTTCCATGTTGCCGGTGCCCTTGAACTCTTCGAAGATGACCTCGTCCATCTTGGAGCCGGTCTCGACGAGGGCCGTGGCCAGGATGGTCAGCGAGCCGCCGTTTTCGATGTTGCGCGCGGCGCCGAAGAACCGCTTCGGCGGGTACAGCGCTGCGGAGTCCACGCCGCCGGAGAGGATGCGTCCGGAAGCCGGTGCCGCCAGGTTGTAGGCGCGGCCCAGACGGGTCATGGAATCCAGGAGCACCACAACATCCATGCCCATTTCCACGAGACGCTTGGCGCGTTCGATGGAAAGCTCGGCCACGGTGGTGTGGTCGTCGGCCGGACGGTCGAAGGTCGAGGCAATGACCTCGCCCTTGACGGTGCGCTGCATGTCCGTGACTTCTTCGGGACGTTCGTCAACGAGCACCATCATGAGGTGGACCTCAGGATTGTTGGTGGTGATGGCGTTTGCAATGGACTGCAGGATGAGCGTCTTGCCGGCCTTGGGCGGCGAAACGATCAGGCCGCGCTGGCCCTTGCCGATCGGGGCAACCAGGTCGATGACGCGGGGGCCGATCTTCTTGGGGTCCGTCTCGAGGCGCAGGCGCTCGGAGGGGTACAGCGGCACGAGCTTCGCGAATTCGACGCGGTCCTTGAGCTCCTCCGGCGTCTTGCCGTTGACGGAGGTCACGCGGACGAGGGCGTTGAACTTCTGGCGTGCCGACTGCTGGCTGCGGTCTTCGCCTTCACGCGGTGCGCGGATGGCGCCGACGACGGCGTCGCCCTTGCGCAGGTTGTACTTCTTGACCTGGGCGAGGGAGACGTAAACGTCGTTCGGACCCGGCAGGTAGCCGGAAGTGCGGATGAACGCGTAGTTCTCCAGGACGTCCAGGATGCCTGCTACGGGCAGCAGGACATCGTCCTCGGTAACTTCGACGTCGTCGAAGTCCGGTCCCTGGGCGCGTCCGCGGCGGCGGTCGTTGCGGTCCCGGAAGCTGGAGTTACGATCGCTGCGGTCATTGCGCGAGTTGTCGCGGTTGTCCTGGCCGCCGGAGCGGTCGTTGCGGTCGCGGCGGTTGCGGCGGTTGCGGCGGCTGCCGCCGTCGCTGTCGTCATTATCGCGGGAGTTGTCGCGGTTGTCCGCGGTGTCGCGGCCACTACGGTTGCGGGTGTTCTCGCGGCGCTGGCCCTCGTCGGCACCCTGGTCGGAGCGCTGCTCCTGCTGGCGCTGCGCGGACTGGCGCTGGTCGTTGCGCTGGTCGTCCTTCGGCTGCTCGGCCGGCGCTTCAGCGGCTTCGGCAGCCTGTGTGGTGGCTTCGCCGGTCTGGGCGGCGGCTTCGCCTCGGCGGCGGTTACGGGTCCGGGGCTGACGGCGTTCGCCGGTTTCGGCGGGGCCGGTCTCCGCGGGAGCGGCTTCGGCGGCCGGTGCTGCTTCCGGGGCGGCAGCAGCGGCCGGAGCCTCGGTAGCGGTTGCGGTGATGATGCCGTCACTGCCGGCGCGGCGGCTGCGTCCGCGGCGGGCGCGGGGATTCTCCGCCGCGGGAGCCTCAGCTTCAGCACCGGCAGGGGCGGCTGCGGGGGCAGCGGCCGCGGCGGGCGCGCCGTTCTCGTCCGCCTTCACTGCGGTGCGGGCCGGAGCCTTGGTGACCGGGGTGCCCGCACGGTGGGCCGAAATGGCCGAGACCAGATCGCCCTTACGCATGCGGGAACCGCCGGATATGCCCAGCTGGCTGGCAAGCGCCTGGAGCTGGGCGAGCTTGAGGCCTGCAAGGCCGCTGCTCTTTACGGGTGCTTCCGATGACGATCCGGCAGCAGAAGTTGTGTCCACAGCTGAAGACAGCTCAGTGGTTTCGGTCACGAAGGATCCTTCCCCCTCGACGGCGTCCAGACTGGGAGCTGGACGCGATGATTTGATCCGGGCTGCAGTTCAGATCTGCAGCCGCGCTTTTCAGTCCCGCCGGATGAATTTCGGCCAGCGGGACCGGATATTGCTCCACCTTGCACGCTCCAAGTCGCGCGGAACGGTGGGCTGACATGTGAGGAGTGCAGAGCAACTCTGCAATGTCCTGTGTCAGACCGAAAGCAGGTGGCACCGGAAGATATTGCGCAGTGAAGACCAGACGCAGCGAAGACGATACTCGTCAGAAGATGAGAAAGGCGATACGGCCTACATCACGGTCTTATAAACAGTTGCGCTTATGAACAATGCCGCCTCGGAACACTGTCGTCTAAGAACAATGCCGTCTGCGAACAATGCCGTCAAAGGACAATTGCGAATGTGAACAGCTGCGCGCTTACCGCCGGTGTACTTCCACTTTAGCACCTTCAATGTCTACGCCCAGTTTCATCACACGCCAGCCCACCTCGGGCGTGTTGTTCGCGGTGTGGGAGGCGATGAACGCGACCACGGCCTCGGCTTCCTGGTCTCCGTTGGCAAGGACCAGGACCGTCGGTCCCGCCCCGGAGACAACCGCAGCGTAGCCGCTCTGCCGCAGGGCGCGGATCAGGTCGGCGCTGGGCCGCATGGCCTGGGCGCGGTAGCTCTGGTGCAAATAGTCCAAGGTGCCGGGCAGCAGGAACGCCGGGTCCTGGGTCAGCGCATGGATCAGGAGCGCCGCGCGGCCGGAATTCATCGCGGCTGCGTGGTGGCCCACCGAGGCCGGGAGCAATGCGCGCGCGGCCTCGGTCGAAAGCTCGTAGTCGGGCACGGCGACAACCGGGATGACCGTCGGTGCGACGGTCGCACGGGTGCTGCTGTACTGGTCACTGTTCTGCCATGACAGCGCCAGTCCGCCGAAAATGGCGGGGGCGACGTTGTCCGGGTGGCCCTCCATTTCGCTCGTGAGCTGCAGGATCCAATCCTTGCCGCGACGTGCCGCCTCAGGGACGAGGGCGTTGGCGGCGGTCACGGCAGCGACTACGGCCGACGCCGACGATCCGAGGCCGCGGCCGTGCGGGTTGACGTTGTCCGCCGTAATCCGCAATCCTTCGTGCCGGTAGCCCAGGCGGTGCAAGGCCTCCGTGATGGCTTTGGCCACCAGGTGTGTGGCGTCACGCGGCAGCGAATCCGCACCCTCACCGCTGAGGTCGAATTCCAGTTCTCCGCTGGCCAGGGTTTCCACGGTGAGGGTGTCGTGGAGCGACAGTGCCAGTCCCAGGCTGTCGTAGCCCGGTCCCAGGTTGGCGCTTGTGGCAGGGACGCGGACGGTGACCACCTGCGCGGCCGCGACCGCCGGGTTGACGGCAGCGGGCTCCGCAGGGACGGTAAGAGTGGTTTCCAAGGCTATTTTTCTTCCAGTCCCAGTTCTGCGGCAACGGTGACGACGTCGTTGGAGACCTTGACCGGCTGCACGTCGCTGCCGTCTTCGGTCCGGAGGGCCCACTGCGGGTCTTTGAGGCCGTGGCCGGTTACGGTGATCACGATCGTCTTCCCGGCGGGCACCTCCCCCGCGGCGTGCTTCTTGATCAGGCCGGCGACGCCGGCGGCGGAGCCCGGCTCCACGAATACCCCTTCGCGGGCGGACAGCCAGCGGTGGGCGGCGAGGATTTCCTCGTCCGTGACTGCTTCGATCAGTCCGCCGGACTCGTCGCGGGCAGCAACAGCCGTGTCCCAGGAGGCGGGGTTGCCGATCCGGATGGCCGTGGCAATGGTGTCCGGTTCGGTGATGGGGTGACCGGCAACAAACGGAGCCGCGCCGGCGGCCTGAAAGCCCCACATGACAGGCGTCTTGGTGGAGACTGCAGGCAGCGTGCCGGCCGTTGCGGAGGCATACGGCGCCGCGTACTCCTTATAGCCCTTCCAGTACGCGCTGATGTTGCCGGCGTTGCCGACCGGAAGCACATGGTAGTCGGGCGCGTCACCGAGGGAGTCGACGATCTCGAACGCACCGGTTTTCTGGCCCTCGATCCGGGCGGGGTTGACGGAGTTGACCAGGAAGACCGGGTAGGACTCGCCAAGCTTGCGCGCGATGTCCAGGCAGTCGTCGAAGTTGCCGTCGACCTGCAGCAGCGTGGCCCCGTGGGCGATCGCCTGGGACAGCTTGCCCATGGAAATCTTTCCCTCGGGGACCAGCACGGCGCACTGCAGCCCGGCAGCGGTCGCGTAGGCCGCGGCCGAGGCGGAGGTGTTGCCGGTGGAAGCGCACACCACCGCCTTGGCGCCGGCGGCGACTGCGGCCGTCATGGCCATGGTCATTCCGCGGTCCTTGAAGGAACCGGTCGGGTTCATGCCTTCGACCTTGAGGTACACCGAGGAACCCGTCAGTTCGGACAACTTCTGCGCGTGGACCAGCGGCGTGCCGCCCTCGCCGAGGGTGATGACCTTCGTGGCCTCGGTGACCGGCAGACGTTCAGCATATTCGCGGATGACTCCGCGCCATTGGTGAGCCACTTAGACCCCTTCTACCCGCAGTACGGATGTGACGGAATTGACGACGTCCAGGCCCTTGACGGCCTCGACGGTTGCTGCGAGGGCAGCTTCGGTTGCGCGGTGCGTCACGATCCGCAGCTCCGCCGACTCCACGGAGGAGTCCTCGGAGCGGTGAATGGTCTGCCGCATGATCTCAATGGACACGCCGTGCTCCGCAAAGAGCTGCGCGATCCGGGCCAGGACGCCCGGCTGGTCAGCGACGTCGAGACCGATGTAGTAGCTCGTGACGGCGGCGTCGATGGGCAGCGCAGGGACGTTTCCGGTGCTGGTTTCCGTGCCGGCCGGGCCGCCCAGGACGATCCGGCGGGCGGCGGAGACGAGGTCGCCCAGGACGGCGGAGGCCGTCGGGGTCCCGCCGGCGCCCTGGCCGTAGAACATCAGCTCCCCGGCGTTCTCGGCTTCGACGAAGACGGCATTGAAGGCGCCGCGGACGGCGCCCAGCGGGTGGTCCCGCGGCAGCAGTGTCGGGTGGACCCGCACGGAGACGCCGGCGTTGCCCTGCTCATCGGTGAGTTTCTCGGCGATCGCGAGCAGCTTGATAACGAAGCCCGCGTCCTTCGCGGCCGCAATGTCGGCCGCGCTGACGGAACTGATGCCCTCGCAGTAGACGTCTTCCAGGGCGAACCGGGTGTGGAAAGAGAGGGCAGCAAGGATGGCGGCCTTCGACGCGGCGTCATGGCCTTCGACGTCGGCGGTGGGGTCGGCTTCCGCGTAGCCCAGGCGCTGTGCCTCGGCGAGTGCGTCGGCGAACTGCGCCCCGGTGGAGTCCATCTGGTCCAGGATGAAGTTCGTGGTGCCGTTGACGATCCCGAGCACGCGGGTGATCCGGTCACCGGAGAGGCTGTCCCGGATAGGCCGCAGGATGGGGATCGCTCCGGCCACGGCGGCCTCGTAGGAGAGCTGCACGCCGGCGCGGTCCGCTTCCTCGTGAAGGGTTGCGCCGTCCTGCGCCAGCAGCGCCTTATTACCGGTGACGACGCAGGCGCCGTTGCGCAGCGCGCTGAGGATGAGGCTGCGGGCAGGTTCGATCCCGCCCATGAGTTCCACGACGAGGTCGGCGTCCTTGACGAGGGAGTCGGCGTCGGTAGTGAAGAGTTCCTGCGGCAGTTCGACGTCGCGCTTCGCTTCGAGGTTCCGGACGGCGATACCGGTCAGTTCCAGGCGTGCCCCGGTGCGGGAAGCCAGCGCCTCGGCGTCCTCGAGGAGAATTCGTGCAACCTGGGCCCCGACGTTGCCACAGCCCAGCAGGGCTACTTTCAGGGTTCGCAATTCAGTCATTCAGACTCCCATGTCGCGGTTGAGCAGATCTTCTTCGGTTTCCCCGCGGACAATGAGCCGGGCAGATCCGTCGCGCACAGCGACAACGCCCGGCCGGGCCAGATAGTTGTAGTTGCTAGACAGGGCCCAGCAGTAGGCGCCGGTCCCCGGTACAGCGAGCAGATCACCGGCTGCCACGTCCTCGGGCAGATATACATCTCTAACAACTATGTCGCCGCTCTCGCAATGTTTGCCCACCACGCGGGACAGTTGCGCCGCCGCGTCCGTGGTCCGCGATGCCAGAATCGCCGAATAATCCGCGTCGTACAGCACCGGACGGGCGTTGTCGCTCATGCCGCCGTCCACCGACACATACCGGCGGGGGTGCGTAACGTTCCCTCCCCCGGCAGGCCCTGCCGCTGCGGTTTCCGCGGTTCCTTCAGCGGGGGCGTCGACACGGACGGTCTTGAGTGTGCCGACTTCGTAGAGGGTGAAGGTGCTGCTGCCGACGATCGCACGGCCCGGTTCGATCGAGATCCGGGGCGCGTCAATGCCCAGTTCCGCACATTTGGAACGGACGACGGCGGCCATGGCCTGCGCGATCTCGGCCGCGGGGCGCGGGGTGTCCACCGGGGTGTAGGCGATGCCGTAACCGCCACCGAGGTCGAGTTCCGGCAGCACGATCGAGTACTTCTCCTGCATGGCGGCCAGGAATTCGAGCAGCTTCACGGCGGCCAGGGCGAAGCCGTCGGGCTCGAAGATCTGGGAGCCGATGTGGCAGTGCAGCCCCAGCAGCTCGATGCTGTCGTAGCCTGCGGCCGCAGCCACGGCTTCTTCCGCCGCGGACAGTCCGGCCCGGTCGGTGGAGTCTCCGGCCATGGACAGACCGAACTTCTGGTCCTCGTGCGCCGTGGCGATGAATTCGTGGGTGTGGGCGTGGACCCCGGGGGTGAGCCGGAGCATGACCTTGGCGGTGTCGCCGCGGTTGCCGGCGATCGCCGCGACGCGGTCCAGCTCGGCCAGGCTGTCCACCACGATCCTCCCCAGGCCCATGTCGAGGGCGCGGTGGATCTCGGCGTCGGACTTGTTGTTGCCGTGCAGCGCGACGTCGGCGCCCGGGATTCCGGCGCGGGCCGCGACGGCGAGTTCCCCGCCGGACGCGGTATCGAGCCGGAGCCCTTCTTCCTCGACCCACCGGACGACGGACGTGCACAGGAACGATTTCCCGGCGTAGTAGACGTCCACGCCGCCGCAGATGTCCGCGAACGCGTCATTGAAGGCGTCGCTGAAGGCCCGGGCCCTGGCCCGGAAATCGGTCTCGCTCATGACGAACAGCGGGGTACCGAACTGGCGCTTGAGTTCGCTGACGGAAATCCCGTCGATGCTGAGCTCGCCGTCGTTGTTCCGCCCGACGCCGGCCGCCCACAGCGGTTCGTGGAGTTCATTGAGGTCGGCAGGAACCTGCAGCCACGACGGCGCCAGCGGGGAGGCCTCGGCGGGTGTGGTGTTCATGGAAGTCGCGTTCATGGTTACATCCGTTCCGGCGCCGAGACGCCCAGCAGTTCCAGTCCGTTGGCCAGCACCTGGCTGGTGGCGTCGTTGAGCCAGAGCCGGGTGCGGTTGAGGTCCGTGATGGCTTCCTCGCCCTGGGGCGCCACGCGGCAGGCATCGTACCAGCGGTGGTAGGCGCCGGCGATGACTTCCAGGTGCCGGGCGACGCGGTGCGGCTCGCGCAGTTCCGCGGCTTTGGCCACGATCGAGGGGTAGCTGCCCAGGTAGGACAGGAGTTCGTTCTCCGTCGGGTGGTCCAGCAGTGCGGCCTCGAAGGCGTCCCTGCCGTCAACCCGGCGCTCCACCCCGGCCGCCACGGCGTTCCGGGCGGTGCCGCGGGAACGGGCGTGGGCGTACTGGACATAGAAGACCGGGTTCTCGTTGCTGTGCTTCTTGAGCAGCTCCGGATCCAGGGTCAGCGGTGAATCGGCCGGGAAACGGGCCAGCGAGTAGCGGACGGCGTCCTTGCCGAGCCAGGAGATGAGGTCCTTAAGCTCGATGATGTTGCCGGCACGTTTGGAGAGCTTGGCCCCGTTGACGGAGACAAGCTGGCCGATCAGGACCTCGATGTTGACCTCGGGGTCGTCACCGGCCGCGGCCGCGATCGCCTTGAGCCGGTGGATGTAGCCGTGGTGGTCGGCACCGAGAAGGTAGATCTTCTCCGTGTAGCCGCGGTCCTTCTTGGAGAGGTAGTAGGCGGCGTCGGCGGCGAAGTACGTGGGCTCGCCGTTGGCGCGGATCATCACCCGGTCCTTGTCATCGCCGAAGTCCGTGGTGCGCAGCCAGACCGCGCCGCCGTCGTCGTAGACATGTCCCTGCTCGCGGAGCCGCGCGACGGCGTCAGCAATCGCGCCGGCGTCGTGGAGTTCCTGTTCGGAGAAGTAGACGTCGAAGTCGACGCCGAACTCGCCCAGCGTCTGCTTGATGTCCTGCAGCTGCGCCTTGTAGGCCGCGCCGCGGATCACCGGGAGCGCCGCGACGTCGGTGAGTTCGCGGATGTCCGGGTGGCGGGTCAGGACCTCGTGGCCGAGGTCCGCAATGTATCCGCCGGGGTACCCGCCCTCAGGCATGTCCCTGCCGTGCATCCGGGCGAGGACGGACTGGGCGAAGACGTTCATCTGCGTTCCGGCGTCGTTGATGTAGTACTCGGCGGTGACGTCGGCCCCGGAGGCGCGCAGCACCCGCGCGATCGAGTCGCCCAGCGCCGCCCAGCGGGTGTGGCCGATGTGCAGCGGCCCGGTGGGGTTGGCCGAGACGAACTCCATGTTGACCACGCGTCCGGCGAGCGCCGAGTTGGTGCCGTAGGCCGGGCCCGCTTCGACGATGGCCCGTGCCAGGGCCCCCGCGGCAGCCGCGTCCACCGTGATGTTCAGGAATCCGGGTCCGGCGATGTCCACGGCGGAGACGCCATCGATGGTCTTCAGCCGGGCGCTGAGGACGGCGGCGAATTCCCGCGGATTGATGCCCGCCGCCTTGGCCAGCTGCAGGGCGATGTTGGTGGCCCAGTCGCCGTGGTCCCTGTTCTTCGGACGTTCGACGCGCACCGCGTCGGGAATGTCGGTAGCCGACAGTGCGATGTCGCCGCCGGCGACGGCGTCTTTCAGGCAGGCGGATATGGCGAGGGAAAGTTCTTCTGGGGTCACGGTTCTAGCCTACCGGTGGGCCGGAGTGTCGAAGAATCTGGCGTCCCGCCGGACGGGGTGAACCTATACGCTGAACTCGACGTTATAAGTGACATCACTGAAACAGCTGTCCCCGAGTACCCCGCCCGTCCGGTTGTCGCAACGAATCGAGTCACTATATGAATTCCGTATTCCGCAAAAGCATCCTCGCCGGCATCGCCGGCCTGTCCCTGGCCGGCACGGCCGCCGGATGCGCCCCGGCGCAGACCCCGGCCGCAGAGGCGGCCCCCTCCACCCCGGGGTCCGCAACCTCAGGCTCCGCCGCTGCCGGCGGAGCCTCCGCAGCCTATAAGGACGGGACCTATAGCGCCGACGGCAACTACGTATCGCCCAACGGCACGGAAACGGTGGGCGTCGAGCTGACCCTGGCCGACGGCGTGGTATCCGGCGTCCAGATCACGCCGCATCCGTCCAATCCCAATACCAAGAAGTTCCAGGGCGAGTTCGCCGGCGGGATCCAGGACCAGATCGTGGGGAAGAAACTGGACGCGATCAGTGTCTCGAAGGTGGCCGGGTCCTCGCTGACCAGCGGCGGCTTCAACGAGGCCGTGGCCAAGATCAAAACCCAGGCATCGTAGCCGGGCCGGACAGGCGGCGAAGCCAAGGAGAGGACGTGCCGCATCCAGGCTGGACGTCATTCACGTTCGACGGAATCGGAACCGGCTGGGAAATCTCGACGCCGTCGGCGTTGTCCGCCGACGACCGCCGGCACCTGCTTGGCGTTGTGGCCGGCTACGACACCACCTGGTCCCGTTTCCGGACCGACTCGCTCGTGGCGGCGATCGCGCGCAGTCCGGGGCGTCGAGAATTTCCCGACGAGGCGGCCGAACTGGGCCGGCTGTACGCTGCGCTCTACCGCCTCACCGGCGGCGCCATGACGCCGCTGGTCGGCGGCAGCCTGGTGCAGCTCGGCTACGACGCGCAGTATTCCCTGCGGGCGGCCGGCCCGCCGCTGCCCGCGCCGCGGTGGGAGGACGTTCTGCACTGGCAGGGGTCCATGGTGACCACTGCGGCCCCTGTCACGATCGACGTCGGCGCCGCCGGCAAGGGGCAGCTGGCGGATCTGCTCTCAGCCGCGCTGGCGGCCCGCGGTCACGCCGGGCACTTCATCGACGCCAGCGGGGACCTGCTCAACGGCGGACCGGCCCCCGTGACGGTGGCGCTGGAGCACCCTTCGGACCCCGGCCAGGCCATCGGCACCGTGGTGCTGGGTCCGGGTGCCCTGTGCGCCTCGGCCGTCAACCGGCGGGTCTGGGACCGGGATCTCCACCATGTCCTTGACGGCACCACGGGCGTACCCGTCCGGGGCGTCGTTGCCAGCTGGGCGATGGCCGGAACGGCCATGGCCGCCGACGCGCTCGCGACCGCGCTCTTTTTCGTCGAGGGGGCACGACTGCAGCGCGAGTTCGATTTCGCCTGGCTCACCGTGTATTCGGACGGGCATGCGGAATTTTCCGCCGACTTCGAGGGGACACTTTTCTCATGACACTGCATCCAGCGGCTCCGGTAGCCGCCCGGCTGGATACGGCCCTGGGCCGGTTCACCATGTACCGGCTGGTTCTTCTGGTCCTCGCGGTCCTTGCCGTCTACAGCCTGCTGCTCGACGTTCTCGGCTGGCTGACGTTCGGGGTGCCGGAGCTGCTTGCCCATCTGGTCCTCTGTCTTGGCCTGACCTACGCCTCCAACCGCGTGCTGGCTGCGGTCTTCCACGTCCGTCCGCACGCGGAATCCTCGCTCATCACGGGCCTGCTGCTGTATTTCCTCTTCTGGCCCACGCAGCTCACCGACGGTGTGCAGCTGCCGGACCTCGCCGGTGTGGCCCTGGCGTGCGTACTGGCGTCGGCTTCGAAGTATGCCCTGGCCTGGCGCGGCCGGCACATTTTCAACCCTGCCGCCGCCGGCGCGTTCCTGGCCGGCCTGACCGGCCTGAACATCGCCACCTGGTGGGCTGCGACGCCCGCCATGCTGTGGCTCGTCGTGCCGGGGGTGCTCCTGGTCCTCTACCGGGTCCGGAAACTGCAGATGGCCGCGGTATTCACGGTCCTCGCCGTCGGCATTGTGACATTCGAACTGCTCCGCGCGGGCCTGGATACCGGTTCGGCCCTGTGGCAGGCGATCGCGCAACGTCCCGTCCTGTTCTTCGTCGGCTTTATGCTCACCGAGCCGCTCACGCTGCCGCCGCGTCGCTGGCAGCAGCTGCTGCTCGCCGGCGTCGTCGGGCTGCTGTTCGCGGTGCCGTTCAATCTCGGATTCGCGGCGAACTCCCCCGAGCTGGCGCTGCTGGTCGGGAACCTGCTCGCATTCGCTGCGGGTCAGCGCCGCGGGATCCGGCTCCGCTTTGAGGGCTCCCGCCCGCTGACGCCAACGACGACGGAGTTCCGGTTCCGACCGGAGCACCCCTTGCGGTATGCGGCCGGGCAGTACCTGGAACTCCACCTCCCGCCCGCCAGGGCCGATGGAACCAGGGCCGACGGAGCGGGAGCCGACGGAGCGGGGGCCGACCGAAAGGGGCCGCGGCGAGTCTTCAGCCTGACAAGTGCGCCAGGGTCTCCCGGGCTGGCGATCGGCGTGGGCACCGCCGAACCGGTGTCGGCCGCAAAACGGACCCTGCTGGCCCTCGAACCCGGAGACGAGGTGACCGGCACCGCGGTGGGCGGCGACTTTGTCCTGCCCCGGGACCCCGGGGTACCGGTGCTGCTGATTGCCGCCGGCATCGGCATCACGCCTTACCTCGCCCAGCTGGGCGCCGGCGCCGCCCGGGACCGTGACGTTGTCCTGCTGTACCTGGTCCGGAACGCCGCCGAGCTTGCTTACGCCGACGAACTCGAACGCTCCGGAGCCCGCGTCATCGTCCGGCTCGCCGACGGATCCACCCCGCCCGGCTTCGCACAGGATGCCGGGCAGGCGCGGCTGGACGGGGCGCGGCTCCGCGAGCTTGTCCCGGATATTGCCATGCGGCAGGTATTCGTCTCCGGGTCCCCGGCGAGTGTGCGTTCCCTGCGGACGGCAGCCCGGGACGCGGGCGCCCGCCGGGTTCATGTGGACTCGTTCGCGGGCTACTGAGCGGTTCTCAGCGACACTCCGCGCGTCGATTTTCCTTTGTGGGCCTCATTCCTGCTAAGCTCTAGGACGTCCCGCCGGTAACGGCAGGATCCCTGATTGCCCTCGTAGCTCAGGGGATAGAGCGTCTGCCTCCGGAGCAGAAGGTCGTTGGTTCGATTCCAATCGAGGGCACAGCAGCGAGAACCCGCCGTTTCACTGGAAACGGCGGGTTTTTGCATTCCCGCCTCCTGTGACCCGGCCGGAACTTCACCTTGAGGTAGCCGCCTGCGGCCGATTGTCGGCGCCTGCCCGTAGGCTGTTCGCATCGTCAGCGGAAGCACAAAGGGGTCTCGCATGTTTTGTTCCATCATCCCGCCGTACCTGCTGCGCCGCGTGGCGTCGCTGCACGAACCCCGGCTCTCCGAGGCTGCCGCGGCGGCGCGGAAAGCCTTGCGGCAGGCCCCCGGCTTCCAGGCGACCCGTGAGCAGTTGGCTCCCGGCTCTCCCCCGGCTCCCCCGGGCCTGCGCGGAGAAAAGCCCGGCCCGCCGGAGCGGACCATCTATGACGCCGCGTCCACCGAGGAGCTCCCGGGCACCGTGGTCCGCAAGGAAGGTTCGCCGCCGACCGGCGACCCTGCTGCGGACGAAGCCTACGAGGGACTGGGGCACACCCACCGGCTGTACACGGACGCCTTCGGCCGCGACTCCATCGACGGCCGCGGCCTGCCGCTCAACGCCACCGTGCACTACGGCGAGCGCTACGACAACGCGTTCTGGGACGGCCGGCAGATGGTCTTCGGCGACGGAGACGGCCAGATCTTTGACCGCTTCACGAAGTCCCTGAGCGTGATCGGCCACGAACTCGCCCACGGGGTCACGCAGTACTCGACCGGACTGGTCTACCGGTACCAGGCCGGCGCCCTGAACGAATCCGTGTCCGATGTCTTCGGGGCCCTCGTCGAGCAATACGCAAAACAGCAGTCCACCGCCGAGGCGAGCTGGCTGATCGGAGAAGGCCTTTTCACGGACGAGGTCCAGGGTTCGGCCCTGCGGTCCATGAAGGCACCGGGTACGGCCTATGACGACGACATCCTCGGCAAGGACCCGCAACCGGACTCCATGGACTCCTACATCCGGACCAGCGCGGACAACGGCGGGGTGCACCTGAACTCCGGCATTCCCAACCGGGCCTTCTGCCTCGTCGCGACGGCGCTGGGCGGAAATGCGTGGGAGACGCCCGCGCAGATCTGGTACGAGACCCTGACCGGAGGATCCCTTGCGCCCAAGGCGACTTTCCGGACGTTCGCCCGGGCCACGGCCGGCACCGCGAGGGAACGCTTCGGGGCGGATTCGAAAGAGCATGACGCCGTGCGGTCCGCGTGGGAAACTGTGAAGGTAAGGCTCTAATCCGTCCCACGGACCGCGGTCTGGTGAAGACCGCAGTCCCGAAACGATCGCAGTCCCATGAATCTACTGCCCAACGAAGGTCACAGTCTGCTGAAAATCACCGTGGAACGCAGCGGAGGCTTTGCCGGCATCAAACGGATCTGGACCGCCGAAGCGGCGACTCCGGACGAAGTGGAGCGCTGGCAGCCGGTCGTCGAGGCGTGCCCGTGGGAGTCCCTCCCGGCGCGGGGCCAGCGTAACGGCGGCCAGCCGGACCGGTTCATCTACAGTATCCGCGCCGGGCAGCACCGGGCGACGGTGCCGGAGCAGGCCCTGACCGGTCCGTGGCGGACCCTTGTGGATCTGGCCAAGGAAGCCGCGAAATCACCCCGGCCGCCGGACGGCCGCTAGACGGCAGCCAGGTGTCCCCGGAAAGTCCGCCGGTAGCCCTGCGGACTGGTATCGAGCGCCTTGGTGAAGTGGTGCCGCAGCAGCACCGAGTGGCCGAACCCCGCTTCCCGCGCCACCTCATCGATGCTGAAATCCGTGGTCTCCAGCAGTTCCTGCGCCCGCAGCACCCGCTGGGCGTTGAGCCAGGCCGCCGGCGTCGCGCCGGTCTCGGCACGGAACCGGCGGGCAAAGGTACGCGGGGACATGTGCACCCGGGCCGCCAGTTCGCTGACGGAATGTTCCTCCTGCAGGTGCCGGACCATCCACTCCAGCAGCCGCTCCATCGGTTCGGATCCGCAGGCCGGGATCGGCCGGTCGATGTACTGGGCCTGGCCGCCGTCGCGGTGCGGCGGAACCACCATGTCCCGGGCGATCCCGGCAGCCACCCTGGCCCCGAACTCGACCCGGATCAGGTGCAGGCAGGCATCAACGCCCGCGGCCGTTCCGGCGCTCGTGATCACCCGGCCGTCCTGGACGTAAAGCACGTTCTCGTCCACCAGCGCCTCCGGATACTGGGCGGCCAGCAGGCCGGAGAAGTGCCAGTGTGTGGTGCAGCGGCGGCCGTCGAGCAGCCCGGCCCGGGCCAGCGCGAAGGCCCCCGAGCAGATCGACATCACCCAGGCACCGCGCCGGTGGGCTGCCCGCAGGGCATCCAGCACCGCGTCGGGGATGTCCTGGCCGTCGTCGTCGCCGAACGGGGCCATGATGACAAGGTCGGCGTCGGCCGTGGCTTCCAGTCCCCGGTCCACCAGGAGAGACACACCGCCCTTGAGCGGAACGTTCCCGGGGACTGCCGTGCACACACGGAAATCGAAGCGCGGAAGTCCGGGTTCCCGGACGGAACGGTCGATGCCGAAAACCTCTGCGGCAACACCGAATTCGAAGGCCGCAAGGGGCGGCAACACGATGACGGCTACGGACTTGATCATGCCTTAATTGTGGCAGAAAATAGTCGCAATTGGTCATTACTGCCACTTCTTTCGTCGTCGCGGACGGCGAACCATGGAGGTATGGAACTCCTCGGAATAGCCGTCTTTATCCTCATCATCAGCGCCCTCTCCGCGACCGTCGCCGCCGTTCGCAGCGACGGACTCGGCCACACTCCGGCAGTCCGCTCCGACGAAGACTGGACTGCGCTGGAGCTGCCCAGCATCAGCTACCTGCGCCGCTTCCTCTGAACCGCCGCCGGCACGCCGTGCCTCACCCGACCCGCACCTGACATCCGCACGCTGGACATCGCCTGCTGCCGGGCGCCCCGGGGCCACCCGGGGCGACTTCCCCAGTAGACTATGTCCAGCCATGACCTTTCATATTTCCTACCCCGCCGAGCTGCCGGTCTCCGAGCGCCGCGAAGATCTGATGGCAGCCATCGCGGCCAATCAGGTGACCATCATCGCCGGCGAGACCGGCTCCGGAAAGACCACCCAGATTCCCAAGATGTGCCTTGAGCTGGGACTGGGCGAGGGCGGCCTGATCGGCCACACCCAGCCCCGCCGGCTGGCGGCGCGGACGGTCGCCGAGCGCATCGCGGAGGAGCTCGGTGTGGAGATCGGCCAGGAGGTCGGTTTCCAGGTCCGCTTCACCGGCGAGGTCAGCCGCTCCACGAAGGTCAAGCTCATGACCGACGGCATCCTGCTGGCGGAAATCCAGCGCGACAAGCTGCTGCGCAAGTACAACGCCATCATCATTGACGAGGCCCATGAGCGCAGCCTCAACATCGACTTCATCCTCGGCTACCTCAAGCGCATCCTGCCGCAGCGCCCGGACCTGAAGATCATCATCACCTCCGCCACCATCGATCCGCAGCGCTTCGCGAAGCACTTCGGAACCGAGGACGAGCCCTCGCCCATCATCGAGGTTTCCGGCCGCACCTATCCGGTCGAGATCCGTTACCGCCCGCTGTCCCAGCCGGCCGGCGGCGCAGCCGGCGACGATGCCGTCGCAGCCTCCGACGACGAGCTCGAGGAGGACCGGGACCCGCTCGACGCCGTCTGCGACGCCGTCGACGAACTCGCACAGGAAGCCCCCGGGGACATCCTCATCTTCTTCTCCGGCGAGCGCGAGATCCGCGACGCGGCCGAGGCCATCAACGCACGGATCCAGTCCAACCGGCGGCTCGCCGGCACCGAAGTTCTGCCGCTCTTCGCCCGGCTCAGCCTGCAGGAGCAGCACAAGGTCTTCCACCCCGGCAGCAAACGCCGGATCGTCCTGGCCACCAACGTCGCGGAGACCTCCCTGACGGTACCGGGCATCAAGTACGTCATCGACACCGGCACGGCCCGCATCTCCCGCTACTCGCACCGCACCAAGGTCCAGCGCCTGCCGATCGAGCGGGTCTCCCAGGCCTCCGCCAACCAGCGCTCCGGCCGCTGCGGCCGCGTCTCCGACGGCATCGCGATCCGGCTCTACTCCGAAGAGGACTTCGAGTCCCGCCCGCTCTTCACCGACCCGGAAATCCTGCGCACCAACCTCGCCGCCGTCATCCTGCAGATGACCGCCATGGGCGTGGCCCGCGGGCCGAAGGACGTGGAAGACTTCCCGTTCGTCGAGCCGCCGGATTCCCGCGCCATCAACGACGGCGTCAGCCTCCTGCGCGAGCTCGGCGCGCTCCGTCCGCCGGCCTCCGGCGGCCTGACCGCCGTCGGGCAGCAGCTCGCGCAGTTGCCTGTTGACCCGAGGCTGGGCCGGATGATCGTCGAGGCCGGCCGGCGCGGCTGCGTCCGTGAGGTCATGATCCTGGCGGCCGCGCTGACGATCCAGGACCCGCGCGAGCGCCCGACCGACAAGCAGCAGCTCGCCGCCGAGAAACACGCCCGCTTCCGGGATGAGAACTCGGACTTCACCGGCTTTTTGAACCTGTGGAACTATCTGCAGGAGAAGCAGCAGGAACTCTCCTCCACCGGCTTCCGCCGGCTGTGCCGGGCCGAATTCATCAACTACCTGCGTGTCCGCGAATGGCAGGATCTCTTCGCCCAGCTGCGCCAGCTGGCCCGGCCCTTGGGCATCAGCCTGGACAACAAGCGGCTCGCGGACCCGGTGGGCCTCCACGACGGCATCCATATCAGCCTGCTTTCCGGGCTGCTGAGCCATGTCGGCATCCTCGACGAGCGCAAGCGCGAGTACGCCGGCGCCCGCGGCAGCCGGTTCGCGATCTTCCCCGGCTCGGCCCTGTTCAAGAAGTCCCACACCTTCGTGATGGCGGCCGAGCTGGTCGAGACCAGCCGGCTGTGGGCCCGGGTCGCTGCAAAGTTCGATCCGCTCTGGGCCGAGCAGGTGGCGCCGGACCTGGTCAAGCGCAGCTACAGCGAGCCGCACTGGTCCAAGAAGATGGGCTCGGTGATGGCCCATGAAAAGGTCACGCTCTACGGGGTACCCATCATCCCGAGCCGCCGCATCAACTACGGCAAGGTCGAACCGGAGCTGTGCCGGGAGCTCTTCATCCGCCATGCCCTCGTGGAGGGCGACTGGCAGACGCACCACAAGTTCTTCCACCGCAACCGCGCCCTGCTCCACGAGGTCGAGGAGCTGGAGGCGCGGATGCGCCGCCGGGACATCCTGGTCGATGACGAGACGCTGTTCGAGTTCTACGACGCACGCGTGGGCAAGGACGTGGTCTCCGAACGGCACTTCGACAAGTGGTGGAAGGAGGCCCGGCAGCAGGACCCTGCCCTGCTGGACTTCGACCAGTCCCTGCTGATCAGCGAGGACGCCGACGGGCTCGACGACGCAGCCTACCCCAAGACCCTGCTGCACAAAGGCTTCGAACTCCCGCTGAGCTACGAGTTCCATCCGGTCGCGCCCGGATCCCCGCCCAATCCCTCCGACGGCGTCACCGCCGAGGTCCCCGTGCTGTTCCTGAACCAGCTCGACGACGCCGCGTTCCGGTGGCTGATCCCGGGACAGCGCGTCGAACTCGTCACGGCGCTGATCAAGTCGCTGCCGAAGCAGGTGCGCAAGAACTTCGTGCCCGCCCCGGACGTGGCACGCCAGGCCGTGGCGGCCCTCGAGGCGGACTTCGATCCCGCTGCCGATGAGCTTGAGCCCTCCCTGGAGCTGGTGCTGCGCCGGATCCGCGGCCAGGTCATTCCCCCGGGGCTCTGGAACTGGGACGCGGTGCCGGCCCACCTGCGGGTCAGCTTCCGGGTCGTGGATTCCCGTGGCAAAATCCTGGACGAGGGCAAGGACCTCGCGGCCCTGCAGGAGAGGCTGGCCCCGGCCACCCGGCGGGCCATCGCGGAGTCGCTGGGCGCCACCCCGTCGACGACGGCGCCGAAGGCCGCCGGGAAGACGTCCGGTAAGGGCCCTGCCGGCGCCGCCGGCCGGGGCGCCACCGCCATTCAGCCGGCCCGGGCCGCGGGAACCGGCGGGTTTGCCGAGCAGTCAGGGCTTACGGACTGGACCTTCGGGACCGTCCAGCGCCAGGTGCAGGGCATCGTGGCGGGTCATACGGTCACCGGTTATCCGGCCCTCGTGGATGAGGGCGCTTCCGTGGCCCTGCGCTTGTTCCAGACAAGTTCCGAGCAGGAACAGGCCATGCGCGGCGGCGTCATCCGCCTCCTTGCCCTGAAGGTTCCGCCACCGGACCGCTACGTCCTGGAGCACCTGAACAATACGGAGAAGCTGACCTTCAGCCAGAATCCGCACGGCTCCGTGTCGGCACTGATCGCCGATTGTTCCCTCGCCGCCATCGACAAGCTCACGCCGGCCTCCCTCCCCTGGGATGAGGCTTCGTTCCGTGCGCTGTACGAGAACGTCCGGGCCGAGCTGATCGACACCGTGTTTACGGTGACCGCCGTCGTCGAACGCATTCTGGCAAGCACACGGCGGATTGAAAAGCAGCTGAAGGGAACCACGAGCCTGGCGCTGATCAGCGCCCTGAACGACGTCAAGAGCCAACTGGAGCAACTGGTCTTCCCGGGGTTCGTGGCACGCACGGGTTATGCGCAGCTGAGCCAGCTGCCGCGCTACCTCGCCGCCATCGAAAAACGGCTCGAGAAACTGCCGGGCAACGTCCAGCGCGACGCCCAGCACATGGCCGCGGTCCAGGCCATCGAGGACGATTACGACGACGCGGTGTCGGCGCTGCTGCCCGGGCGCCGTGCCGGGGCTGAACTGACCCATGTCCGCTGGATGATCGAGGAACTGCGCGTCAGCCTGTTCGCCGTCGAGCTCGGGACCGCCTATTCCGTCTCGGAAAAGCGGATCCGCGCCGCCCTTAACAAGGTGCTGGCGCCGGCCTGACGCCCGGATGGGCAACAGGTCGGCGCCAGCGCTGTGTCGCTTCTTGCGGGTCAGGTGCCGGTCAGGCCTGCGGGACCTGCCCGGTGTAACCAGCCGCCCGAAGCCCTTCGCGGAGCTTGTCCGCGTTGGCGTCGAGCCGGGCCGGATCGGGGTTCTGGTCCGCCGAGCCGAAGTCGTAGTCGGCCATCGAGTTCGAAGGCCAGACGTGGACGTGCAGGTGGTTGATCTCGTAGCCGGCGATGATCAGTCCGGCCCGGGCCGCGCCGAAGACGTCGACCTGGACGGCGCCGATCTTCCGGGCCACTTCCATGACCCGGGCCAGGAGCTCGGGCGAAGCGTCCGTCCAGCGGTCGATTTCCTCGGTGGGCACCACCAGGGTGTGGCCGTCGGCGAGGGGGCCCGTCGTCAGGAAGGCGGCGACGTCATCCTCGCGCCAGACAAACCGGCCGGGAATCTCACCGTTGATGATCCGGGTGAAGAGCGTGCTCATGCGTCGGCGCTCCCCGCAGGTGCCGGCAGGGTGCTGGCATCGAGTACGAACCGGTATTTCACGTCGCCGGCCACCATCCGGTCGTACGCCTCGTTGAGCTGATCGGCGGTCACCATTTCGATGTCGGAGACCACGCCGTGCTCGGCGCAGAAGTCCAGCATTTCCTGGGTCTCGGCGATGCCGCCGATCAGCGAACCGGCGTAAGCGATCCGGCGGCTGATCAGGGCACCGGGGTTGACCGGCGGCATGGCTTCGGAGGGCAGTCCCAGCTGGAACAGCGCGCCGTCCTGGCGGAGCGTGCGGAAGTACGGGTTGAGGTCGTGCGGTGCGGCAACGGTGTCGATGATGACGTCGATGCTGCGGTCCGCGGCGGCCATCGCTGCGGTGTCCTTGGAGAGGATGACGTCGTCGGCGCCGAGTTCACGGGCGGCGGCGAACTTCTTCTCCGATGTGGTGAAGACCTTCACCTCGGCCCCCATGGCCTTGGCGATCTTGACGGCCATGTGGCCCAGTCCGCCGAGTCCGACGACGCCGACCACGTCGCCTTCTTCGACCTCGAAGTGGTTCAGCGGCGAGTACGTGGTCACACCGGCGCACAGCAGGGGTGCTGCGGCGGCCGGGTCCAGGCTCTCCGGAACGCGCAGTACATAGTTCCGGTCCACAACGATGGATGTGGAGTAGCCGCCCTGGGTGACAGTGTTCCCGTTGCGGGCGTCGTCTCCGCCGTAGGTGCCGACCATGCCCTTTTCGCAGTACTGCTCAAGTCCGTCGAGGCAGGCCTCGCATTCGCGGCAGGAATCGACCATGCAGCCGACACCGACGCGCTCGCCGACCGCGAAGTCGTCGACGTCGGAGCCGACGCGGCTGACACGGCCGACGATTTCGTGGCCGGGGACGAGCGGGTACTTGTCGCCGCCCCATTCGCCGCGGGTGGCGTGGACGTCGGAGTGGCAGAGGCCCACGAAGTCGATGGAAATCTCGATGTCGTCGGCCTTGGGGGCGCGGCGTGCGACGGTCAGCGGGACAAGGCCGCTGTCGGCGGAAGTGGAGCCGTAGGCTGCAACGAGGGTGGTGCCGTCAGCCTGGACGTTATCGTTCAGCCGGGCATCGTTGATGTCGGGCAGGGGCGTGGCAAGGGGCGGGGGTACGGGGCGTCCGGGAGTCATACCCCTGACGCTACGCCCGTTGCCGTATTGTTATCCAATTCGTCCGCTCACAGCGATACCGGTCAGTAGCATTCTCCGGCTTGGCCTGCGCAATGCCGCGCATAAATGTCAGAGGCTCCTGAGAGACTCAAGATATGGACGGCAGAGGCGTTCCTCCGGAGATAGTTCGAACAGGTTGGGCGGTCACTGAGGTGACGCGCTTTCTCGGTACTGTCCGGCCTGCGGGGGACGGGGCCGGGCTGATCAGCCAGCTCAGGGACCTGGAGGACCTGAAGTCCGCCGCGGCCGCGCTGCAGGCCCGGATCACCGTCGTCTTCGATGCACTGGCCCGCTGCGAACAAACCGCGGCCGGGATCCCCGCCGACCGGATCGGGCAAGGCATCAGCGCCCAGATCGCCCTTGCCCGGCGGGAATCCCCGCACCGCGGCGGACACCTCCTGGGCCTGGCCAAAGCCCTCACCAGCGAAATGCCGCACACCCTCACTGCGCTCGAAACCGGCCAGCTCAGCGAATGGCGGGCCACCCTGCTCGTGAAGGAAACCGCCTGCCTCACCTCCGCCGACCGGATCGCGGTCGATGAAGAACTCGCAGCCGACACCGGCACCTTCGAAGGCGCCGGGACCCGGAGCATCACGGCCACGGCCCGTGCCGCCGCCTACCGCACCGACCCCCGCACTATCACCCGGCGCGCGGCCCGCGCCGCGGCCGACCGGCTCGTGAGCCTCCGCCCGGCTCCGGACACGATGACGTACCTGACCGCACTGCTGCCCGTCTCCCAGGGCGTCGCCGCCTATACGGCCCTGACCCGGGCCGCCGACACCCTCCGCGCCACAGGCGACCCCCGGTCCCGAGGCCAAGCCATGGCCGATACCCTTCTCGAACGCCTCACCGGAACCCCGGCCGGAATCACCGGTATCGATCTCCAGCTCATCATGACTGACCGCACCCTCCTCCAGGCCGACTCCGAACCCGCCCGGATCCCCGGCTACGGCATTATCCCCGCCGAACAGGCCCGCGAACTCCTCACCACGGGCACCGCCGGGACCGGAGGCGCCGGCGGCTCCGCGTTCCGCACCTGGCTCCGGCGCGTCTACACCGCCCCCGCCACCGGAGACCTGCTCGCCATGGACTCCCGCGCCCGGTTCTTCCCGCCCCGGCTCCGCCGCTTACTCCACACCCGGGACGACACCTGCCGCACCCCCTATTGCGACGCCCCTATCCGCCATCTGGACCACATCATCCCCTGGCACCACGGGGGCGAGACCACCGCCGGCAACGGCGCCGGACTCTGCGAAGCCTGTAACCACACCAAAGAAGTCCCCGGCTGGCAATCCCAGCCCGTTCCCGGCCCCCGACACACCGTCGAAATCACCACCCCCACCGGCCACACCTACCAATCCACTGCCCCGCCGCTCCCCGGCCGGGCCGCAGCCTGAATTCGGTCTACTGCTCTGGTCCCGTCGCGACCGGATTCGCCGGGTTGTTGGACCATTCGGAAAACGAACCCGGATACAGCGCCGCCGGGAAACCTGCTATCTCCAGGGCTGCGATTTCGTGGGCCGCCGTCACGCCGGAGCCGCAGTAGACGGCGGTCGGCACGTCCGGCCGCAACCCCAGCGCACGGAAGCGCTCCTTTAGTTCCACCGGACGCAGGAACCGCCCGTCGGGTGCGAGGTTGGCACCAGTGGGTGCACTGACTGCCCCGGGAATGTGGCCGGCCCGGGGATCAACGGGTTCGAACTCGCCGCGGTAGCGCTCCCCCGCCCGGGCGTCGAGCAGGAAGCCGCCGCGCGCCCAGGCACCGGCCTGTTCGGCGTCGATGACCGGCATCCCGCCGTCGGACAGTGTGATGTCGCCAGGGGCCGGTACTACCGGGCCTGCAGTGAGTTCGTAACCGGCTGCGCGCCAGGCGGCGAGGCCGCCGTCGAGCAGGTACACGGTCTGCACGCCGGCATGCCGCAGCATCCACCACAGCCGAGCGGCGGCCATGTTGCCGCTGTCGTCATAGGCGACCACCACGTCGCCGTCGTTGACGCCCCAACGGCGGACCGAAGCCTGGAAATCGGCAGGCGTTGGCAGCGGGTGCCGGCCGCGACGGGGATCAGGAGGGCCGGCGAGTTCGGCGCCAAGATCCACGAAGACGGCCCCGGGGAGGTGTTCCTCAAGGTAGTGTTCCCGGCCATGCGGGTCACCCAGCGCCCAGCGAACGTCCAACAGGACAGTGCGGTGTCCGGAGAGCATGCGTTCGTTGAGTTCGGCCACATCCATCAGGGTCTTCATCTGCCCACTCTAACCATGCGGATCGGCTGCCGCAGGTAGTCTGGTGCGGTGATCAGTGAGCGTACCCAGGACCGAGCATGGGCCGACGAGGCCATCCGCAGAATCAATGCCGAGAACAACCGGTCTGCCGATACCCACCTGTATTCGGTTCCGCTTCCGGAGCACTGGGGCGTCCAGCTGTATCTCAAGGACGAATCAACCCACCGCACCGGCAGCCTGAAACACCGGCTGGCCCGCTCCCTCTTCCTCTTCGGCCTGGTCAACGGCTGGATCAGGCAGGGCACCACCATCGTGGAAGCCTCCAGCGGGAGCACCGCCGTCTCGGAAGCCTATTTCGCCCAGATGCTGGGCCTGCCGTTCATCGCGGTGATGGCCCGGACCACCAGCCGCGAGAAGATCTCCCTGATCGAACAGTTCGGCGGATCCTGCCTGCTGGTGGATCACGCCTCGGAAGTCTACGACGTCGCCGCCGAGCTGGCCCGCAGCACCAACGGGCACTACATGGACCAATTTACGTACGCCGAGCGCGCCACCGATTGGCGGGGCAACAACAACATCGCCGAGTCGATCTTCGGCCAGCTGGCGCTGGAGGCCCATCCCGTTCCGGACTGGATCGTGGTCGGCGCGGGAACCGGAGGAACCTCCGCCACCATTGGCCGGTACCTCCGCTATCAAAGCCATGACACCCGGCTGTGCGTTGTGGATCCGGAAAACTCCGCGTTCCACCCCGGCTGGCAGGCGGCCCGCGACGGCGGCACGGACGCGGGCACTGCGGGCACCGCCCTGCCCTCCCGGATCGAGGGGATCGGCCGGCCCCGGCTGGAACCGAGCTTCGTCCCGTCCGTGATCGATCACATGATCGAGGTCCCGGACGCTGCCTCGGTGGCCGCCATGCGGCACCTGAACGAGCACGCCGGCCTGCACGCCGGACCGTCCACCGGCACCAACCTGTGGGGCGTCTGGCAGCTTGTCGCCGGCATGATCGCCGACGGCCGCCACGGCAGCATCGTCTCTCTAATGTGCGACGGCGGGGAACGGTACGCCGGGAACTACTACAGCCCGGACTGGCTGCGCGGCCAGGACCTGGATCCGGCACCGCACGAGGCCGTCATCGCCGAATTCTTCGCCACCGGGGTATGGCCGGCCTAGGAAACCGGCAGGTTCCCGCCAGCGAGGGCCTACTCGCCGTCGCCCATCCGTTTCCCCTACACCTCCACCGACTCGCCGCTGTCCAGGTGCCGGTAGTCGGTCCCGTACTTCGCGCCGATCCGCGTCACGTGTCCCTCGACGAGTCCCAGCCCGGCCCCGTTGAGCAGGGCGTCGTGGATCTGGAAGGCCCGCGGCGCGCGGACTCCGATCACGAAGTCCACCACTTCGCCGACTTTGTTCCACGGCGCGTGGATCGGCACCAGGAGCGTCCGGACGTCCACGCCGTCGGGAATGACGAAGGAATCCCCTGGGTGGTACACATTGGAATCCACGAGGTATCCGATGTTCGCCACCACGGGAATCTGCGGGTGGATGAGGGCGTGCTGCCCGCCGAAGGTCCGGACCGCAAACCCGGCCGCGTCGAAGTCTTTCCCCGGAGCCACGGCGTGGATCCGGTCCGCGGCACCGTCCGCCTTTTCCCGCAGCTGGGCCGCAACCCCCTCCGGGGCAAAGAGCTCAAAGGTACCGCTGCCCAGCAGGGCCGCCACGACGGCGTCGACGTCCACATGGTCCGGGTGCTCGTGGGTGATCAGGACCGCGTCGGCCCCGGCAAGGGCCTGGTCCGTCTCAGAGAAAGTCCCCGGGTCCAGCACCAGGACCCGGCCGTCTTTTTCGAGGCGGACGCAGGCATGGGTGAATTTCGTGAGCTTCATCGGGCCAGCCTAGGCATCCGGCGTCCCGGTGTCCACGAAGCCGGCTGGTAATCTTGAACCTTGCCACCACCTGCACCGACACCGTCACCGAAGCGAGTCCCATCATGACCCAGGGCGCCACCACCGGCACCGGCCGGACCCCCGAGGCGCCGCCCGCCGCCGGCAAGGAACAGCGCGTAACGAAGCAGCGCCTGGCCGTCAGCGCCGCGCTGGATGATCTGGCGGACTTCGTCAGCACGCAGGAGCTCCACCGCCTCCTGCAGGATGGCGACACCGCGGTGTCCCTGGCCACGACCTACAGGATCCTGCAGTCCCTCGCCGACGAAGGGCTTGTGGACGTGCTCCGCAATGCCGAAGGGGAAGCTGTCTACCGGCGCTGCGCCGTGACCGGCCATCACCACCATCTCCTGTGCCGCAGCTGCGGCAAGGCCGTCGAGGTGGAAGCACCCGCCGTCGAGGCCTGGACCGCGCGGATCGCCCAGGAGCACGGCTTCACCCAGGTGGAGCACACGGTGGAAATCTTCGGTCTGTGCCCGTCCTGCACGGCCTCCGCCGGCACGTAGCGTCCGCGCGGCGCTGAATTTCCCCACCTTTGGCTCCGAGGTCCCTGTTGGCACCGGCGATTCGGCCGGACACGCCGCGGGCGGCGGCCAAACCTGGGGAATCCCAGCGGCCTCAGGCAGGAGCGGGAGTCCTCAGGCGGCCGGAACCGGGGAGCTCCGCAGCACCCGCCCGTTGGCGCCCCGCTTCATCCGGTAGGTCCCGATGACGCGGCACACCACGTAGATCAGGAACGACAGCGTGGTCACGTAGGGGCTGATCGGAAGCCGCCCGCCGAGCGCCAGCATGATGCCGCCGACAGTCGCCGTCAGGGCAAACACCACGCTCAGGGTCACCACCAGCCGTGGCGACGAGGTCACCCGCAGCGCGGCCGCCGCCGGCGTGATCAGCAGCGCCAGGACCAGCAGCGCGCCCACGATTTGAATGGACAGCGCCACGCTGACGCCCAGCAGCACCATAAAGCCGATGCCGAGGGCGCGGACCGGCACGCCGCGGGCGGTGGCGACGTCCGGGTCCACACTGGCAAAAGTGAGCGGCCGCCAGATGGCGAGGAGCACCAGCATGACGACGACGGCGGCGCCCGCCAGCACCTGCAGCTGGACGGTTCCGACGGATACGATCTGCCCCGTGAGCAGGCCGAACTTGTTCGCGGCCCGGCCCTCGTAGAGGGACAGGAAGAGGATTCCCAGGCCGAGGCCGAACGGCATGATGACGCCGATGATCGAGTTCTTGTCGCGTGCCCGGACGCCCATCAGCCCGAGCACAAGCGCCGCGGTCACCGAGCCGGCGAGCGAGCCCAGGATGACGTCCGCCCCGATCAGCAGCGCAAAGGCGGCTCCCGCGAAGGACAGTTCGGAGATGCCGTGGACGGCGAATGCGAGGTCCCGCTTCATCACGAAGGTGCCCATGAGCCCGCCGAGGAGCCCGAGGACTGCCCCGGCCCAGATGGAGTTCTGGACCAGAACCAGCAGTTCGCCGTAGTTCTCGAAGTTGAAGATGGAGTTCAGCAGGGCGTCAAAATCCACTCAGCCCACTTCCTCTGCTACTGCGTGGGAATCTTCATGGTGGTGCGTGGCGGCCTCCGGCAGGCCCACAACAATCAGCCGTCCGTTGGCTTGGATGACCTCCACGTGGCTGCAGTACAGCTCGGAGAGTACTTCGGTGGTCATGACCTCGGCGGGCGTGCCCACACGGAACCGGCCGCCGGCCAGGTACAGGACGCGGTCCACGTAGTCCATGATCGGGTTGATCTCATGGGTCACGAACACGACGGCGCTGTCCCTCTCGTGGCACTGCTCGTTGATGAGGGCGCTGACCGCCTGCTGGTGCTGGAGGTCCAGGGACAGCAGGGGCTCGTCACAGAGGAGCACCGCCGGGTCCGTCGCCAGGGCCTGAGCCACGCGCAGCCGCTGCTGCTCGCCGCCGGAAAGCTGGCCGACCGGAACGTTGGCGTAGTCGGAGGCGCCGACGAGCCCGAGGAGCTCATCGATCCGTCGGTTGGTTTTGGCGACGCCGGTCCGGAGGCCCCAGCGGTGGCCGTCGACGCCGAGACCGACAAGGTCCCGGGCGCGCAGCGGGGTGTCCGGATCGAACGATTTCTGCTGGGGGACGTAGCCGATGCGCCGGCTGCCGCGTTCCACGGGCCGGCCGCCAAGCACCGCCGTTCCGGAGCTCAGTTCCTGCAGCCCGAGCAGGACCTTCAGGAAGGTGGTTTTTCCGCTGCCGTTGGGGCCCAGCACGGCGAAAAATTCGCCGGCGTGGATGTCGAGATCCAGGCCTTCCCACAGGGTCCGCCGGCCAAACGCGAGAGAGGCGCCGCGGAGGCTCACTACCGGTGTCAACTGAAGTTCCTCGATTTCCTGCGGAGCCGGATGCGCCCGCTGTTCCGACCATCTTAGGCCGCGTCGCCGGCCGTCAGGGTGGTCCTGCCGTCCGCCGGTCAGCCCAGGGCGGCGGTGAGGCCGTCGACGTTGGCGGTCATCCACTCGACGTAGGTCTGTCCGTCCGGCAGGGTCTCGCTGAAGTCCAGCACCGGAATTCCCGCGTCTTCGGCCGCTTTTTTCACGGCCAGGGTCTGCGGCCCTTCGGTCTGCGTGTTGTAGGCCAGCAGCCGGACAGCACCGGATCCTACGAGGTCAACCGTTTCCTTCAGGACCGCCGGCGGTACGTCGGCGTCATCCTCGATGGCGGACAGGTACTCGGCGGGGGTCTCGTTTTCCAGCCCTGCAGCCTCAAGCAGATACATTGGGACCGGCTCGGTCATGGCGACCGGAACGTGCGCGCCGGCCGGCCGGAGCCCCGCCAGCCGCTCTTCCAGCGGTCCCAGCGCGTCCTTGAAGGCCTCCGCGTTGGCCAGGAACGTTGGTGCCGCGGCAGGTTCAAGCTCTCCGAGTTTGGCCGCTATGGCGTCGGCGAGCCGGGACATGGCGGGCAGGCTGTACCAGACGTGTTCGTTGAACGAGCCTTCTCCGTGGCCGTGGCCTGCCTCGTCGGTGGCGGCCGGCGTTTGTGCGTCCATCGATTCCAGTCCGGATATTTCGACGGCGTTCAGAATTCTGCCATCGTCCATTCCGGTATCGTCCGCTAGCTTGCGGAGGAAGTTGTCATAGCCGCCGCCGTTCTCCACGACCACTTCCGCTTTGGAAACCGCCAGTTTGTCCTGCGTGGTGGCCTCGTAGGAGTGGGGGTCCTGGCTGATACGGGAGATGATCGAGGTGACCCGGACTTTGTCCCCTCCGATGGTAGTGACAATGTCCCCGTAGACGCTGGTGGACGCCACCACGTCCACGACGCCGTCCCCGGCGCCGTCGCGGTTTCCATCTGCGGGGGTTCCGCAGGCGGTAAGCAGGAGCGTGATGCCGGCGACGGCGGAGACCATGGCGCGGGCAGCATGACGGCGCAAGGGAACCTCGGATCTGTTATTGAGAATCAGGAGCAATAGCTCGAGTGTAGCCCTAAATAGGAATCATTCCTATTTAGGGCTACGCGGCCGTAACCTAATGGTCCTGGCCAAGCCTCCGGTAGCCGGTGGCCTGGGTAGCATCCCTGATTTCGCCGACGAGTTCCTCAATGACGTCCTCCAGGAACAGCACACCCTGCGTCTTGCCGTCCACGCCGATCACGCGGGCCAGATGCGAGCCGGTGCGCTGCATCACGGACATTGCCTTCTCGATTTCGTCGTTCATGGCAAGGTTCGCGAGCGAGCGGATCCGGCTGTCCGCGACCGGTTGGTGGTAGGCGGATTCCGGGATGGAGAGCACATCCTTGATGTGGAGGTACCCGTAGAGCATTCCGTCCTCGTCCAGCATCGGGAAACGCGAAAAGCCGGTTCGGCTCACGGCCTTCTCGAATTCGGCGGGGGTGGTGGTGCCCTTGAGCATGACCAGTTTCTCCAGCGGGACCATGACGCGGGCCGCCGTGTGCTCGGAGAATTCCAGCGCTCCGGTGATCAGCCCTGCGTCGTCGTCCACCAGCCCGTGGCGGGTGGATTCCTGGACGATCGAGTGGACCTCCTCGAGGGTGAACGAGGAGTTGACTTCGTCCTTCGGTTCGATCCGCATCAGCTTGAGGATGTGGTTCGCGGACCAGTTCAGCACCGAAATGACCGGGTTGACCATCCGGGCGATGAACATCAGCGGCGGTGCCAGCAGCAGGGCTGCCTTGTCCGCGACGGAGACCGAAATGTTCTTGGGAACCATCTCGCCGAACGTGACGTGAAGGAAGGTCACCACCAGCAGTGCCAGGGCGAACGCCACGATGTCCGCGATCTCTATCGGGATGCCGACCGCGTGGAGCGGTACCGCCAGCAGGTGATGGATCGCCGGCTCGGCGACCTGCAGGATCAGCAGGGAGCATACGGTGATGCCCAGCTGCGCGCAGGCGAGCATCAGTGAGACGTTTTCCATCGCGCGCAGGGTGGTCTGCGCCCGCTTCGACCCGGCCTCGGCCAGCGGTTCGATCTGGCTGCGGCGGGCCGACATGACCGCGAACTCGGCGGCGACGAAAAACGCGTTGCCGATCAGCAGGACGACGAGCCAGACAATTCCTGCCCAGTCACTCATGCGGCACCTGCCTGGCTGTCGGACTTTTCCCCGCTTGGATGCCGCCGTGCAGGGCGGAAGCAGATCCGGTCGATCCGCCGGCCGTCCATGCGGGTCACGCTCAGGGTGCCGCCGCCGACGTCGACGGTGTCACCTTCTGCCGCGATCCTGCCCAGCTTGCTCATGACGTAGCCTCCCACGGTTTCATAGCTGGCCTCGTCCGGCACGGTCAGGCCGGGGACTTGTTCGGAGAGCTCATCGGGACGCAGCAGCCCGGGGAAGTACCAGTCCCCCGCGGCGCTCTGCAGCAGACCGGGCCGGACCCTGTCGTGCTCATCGGCTACTTCACCGACGATTTCCTCAACCAGGTCTTCCAGGGTGGCGATGCCGGCCGTGCCGCCGTATTCGTCCAGGACCACGGCGAGCTGGAGGTTGCCGCTGCCCTCGCGGAGCTCGGCGAGCAGCGCATCGAGGTGGATGGTTTCCGGCACGCGGAGCACCTCCGTCATGATGGCGCCTGCTTCCAGGTTCGCCCTCCGGTCGGCGGGCACGGCAATGGCTTTCTTGATGTGGACCACACCGCGGATATCATCCGAGGATTCGCCGATGATAGGGAAACGGGAGTAGCCGGTGCGCTTGGCTGCCTCCACAATGTCCGCCACCGACTGGTCGGCGTCGATCGTTTCGACCCTGATCCGGGGCGTCATGACGTCCGCGGCGGTCCGGCCCGAGAAGTTCAGCGTCCGGGCGATGAAGTTCGCCGTGCCGGCGTCGAGGGTACCCATGGCGGCGGAGCGGCGCACGAGGGAGGCCAGTTCGGCCGGGGTGCGTGCTCCGGAGATCTCTTCCTTGGCCTCCAGCCCGAAAACGTTCAGGACCTTGTTGGAGAAGCCGTTCAGGACCACGATTGCGGGTTTGAAGACGGCGGTGAAGACCAGTTGCGGGCGGGCGACGGCCTTGCCGATCGGGAACGACAATGCAATGGCCATGTTTTTCGGGACCAGCTCGCCGATCAGCATGGAGAGCAGCGTCGCGAGCGTCATGGCCAGGATCAGGGACACGGAGCCGGTCATCGCGGACGGGACCCCGACGGCGGCCAGCGGCCCTTCGAGCAGCTTGCCGACGGAGGGCTCCATCACGTAGCCGGTCAGCAGGGTGGTCATGGTGATGCCGAGCTGGCAGCTGGACAGCTGGGTGGACAGGGATTTGAGGCACTTCAGCAGCGGCTCGGCGGCCGTGTCTCCGTTGTCCACGGCGCGCTGCACCGTGGCCTGGTCCAGGGCTACGAGGGAGAACTCGACAGCCACAAAGAAGCCGGTGCCGAGGATCAGCAACAGGCCCGTTGCAAGGAGGATCCATTCCATTTAACGGCCTGCTTCCGGCGTGCCGGCTGACAGCAGGAGCCGCCGTGGTGCCGGCCTGAGTCCATGCCGGGGGAAACTGCCCGGCGGAGGATGGTCGGCGGAGACCGACGCTGTTTCCTGGAAGGCTCCGGGCTGGCGTGCCGCCGGAGCATGATGGGCGCGTGAACGGGGTTTGCCGGCTCTGCGGGTGGACTGCGCGGGAACGGATTCCGTTCCTCGCTGACAGCCCCCAGGCCGGCACCTAGATTTACTGTCCATAAGAGTTTCAGTCTACAGGGAGCGGATCACCTGTCCCGGCGGTCACCAGCTTTGCGCCAGCGGCCGGCCTTCGTCATAGCCCGCCGCGGACTGGATCCCGGCCACGGCGCGTTCGCGGAAGGCGGCCAGATCGGCGGCCCCGGCATAGCTCATGGAGCTGCGCAGGCCGGCGGTGATCATGTCCAGGAGGTCCTCGACGCCGGGCCTCGCAGCGTCCACGAACATCCTGGACGTGGAGATGCCCTCCTCGAACAGTGCCTTGCGGTCCTTCTCGAACGCGCCCTCGCGCTGGTTGCGGTTCTGGACCGCGCGGGCCGATGCCATACCGAAGCTCTCCTTGTATTGGCGTCCGTTGGCATCGACCTGGAGATCGCCGGGGCTTTCGTGTGTGCCGGCGAACCAGGAACCGATCATGACCTGGCTTGCCCCGGCCGCCAATGCCAGTGCCACATCACGCGGATACCGGACACCGCCGTCGGCCCATACCCGGCCGCCCGCGGCGCGCGCCGCGGCGGAGCATTCGAGCACGGCAGAGAACTGCGGACGCCCGACCGCCGTCATCATGCGGGTGGTGCACATGGCGCCCGGCCCCACGCCGACCTTGACAATGTCCGCTCCCGCCTCGATGAGTTCACGCGTCGCGTCGCCCGTGACAACGTTGCCCGCCACCACCGGCACCCCCGGGTTGAGGCCCTGCACGGCGGCCAACGCGTCGAACATTTTCTGCTGGTGACCGTGCGCCGTATCCAGGACCAGCACATTGACTCCGGCCGCCAGGAGGTCCGCGGCCCGTCCGGCAACGTCACCGTTGATTCCCACAGCGGCGGCAACCTTGAGTTTCCCGTCCCCGTCGAGGGATGGACGGTAGAGGGTGGAGCGCAGGGCGCCCTTCCGGGTGAGTACCCCGATCAGGCTGCCGCCCTGCTGCACCGGCGCGAAGTCCGTCCCGGAAGCGTCCATGGCAGCAAAAGCGTCACGGAGCGCCTGCCCCGATCCGCCGTCGAGGGTTTCGGCTGCCAGCACGAGGGGCCGGTGCCGGATCACCGAGGCCAGTGAGGCGAACCGGTCCCGTCCCTCACAGTCGGCGGCCCGGACGACGCCGACCACGGCACCGGCGTCGTCCGCCACCACAACGGCCCCGTGCGGACGCTTGCCCATCAGGTGGAGGGCATCGATGACGGTATCGGAGGGCGCGAGCCTGACGGGCGTCTCGAGCACCGGGTGCCGGGTCTTGAGCCAGGCCGTGACATCCCGGATGACCCCGATCGGCACATCCTGGGGCAGTACCGCGAGGCCCCCGCGACGCGCCATGGTCTCGGCCATCCGTTTTCCCGTCACGGCCGTCATGTTCGCCGCGACCAGGGGAATGCCCGAGCCCGTCCCGTCGTCCGCTGACAGGTCCACGTCCAGCCGCGAGACGACGTCGGAACGCGACGGCACCAGGAACAGATCCGAATACGTCAGGTCGGTGGCGGGCTCATTCAAGAAACGCACAAGGGCTCCTTATATAGGGCAGGCAGGGAGGTATGCCCGTTCGTGACACGCATTCCCGGCGCCACGGGTGGCTCCCCTGCGATTCTAGGCGAGGTTTACTCCCTCCGCGGCGACGGAGCAGCGCCCGGTCCGGACCCCGCCGTGAGGGCGTTTTCGGCCACATCATGATTTGAGTCACGCTTATTGGTGGTTTGGCGAGAATCGTCATTAGACTGGCATGGGTCTGGGTTCACTGGACGTAAAAATGGTTCGTCCGTCGTGCCGACGCACCGTGGAATCAGCGGGAATCAAACTCATGGAAGAGGCGTATTTCAAGTGCCAGAGCAGCCAAGCCACCGTCTACCCGAGGAATTTGGCGGAAACGAGTGGCTCGTTGACGAACTGTACGAGCGTTACCAGCAGGATAAGAACACGGTCGACGCCAAGTGGTGGCCCCTGTTCGAGTCCTACGACGCCGGCGATGATTCATCAACCAACGGAACGTCAGGCGCGGCAACGAAAGCCCCGCAACCCGCAACCCGCGAACTTCCCGTAGTAGCCCCCGCTGCAGCGGCTCCGGCAGCGCCGCCGGCTCCTGCAGCGCCGGCTCCGGCTCCCGCCCCGGCCGCTGCGGCAAAGACGCCGCCCCAGGCCGCTGCTCCCGCCGCCGCGGCGCCTAAGGCGCCCGCGACGATCGCCCGCGACGGTTCCAGGAACGTCGAAACCGGACTCGGCACGCAGCCGATCCCCGCCCAGCTGCCCAAGAACGTCAAGGCCCCCACCGCCCCGGAAGAGGACGTCGTCTCGGTCCTGCGCGGCCCGGCCAAGGCCATCGCCACGAACATGGTGACCAGCCTCGAGGTCCCGACGGCCACCAGCGTCCGCGCGATCCCGGCCAAGCTGTTGATCGATAACCGCGTGGTCATCAACTCCAACCTGGCCCGCGCCCGCGGCGGCAAGGTCTCCTTCACGCACCTGATCGGCTACGCCGTCATCCGTGCCCTCTCCCAGTTCCCGTCGATGAACGTCTACTACGACGAGATCGACGGCAAGCCCAGCGCTGTCCAGCCGGCACACGTGAATTTCGGCATCGCCATCGACATGCCGAAGCCGGACGGCACCCGCCTGCTGATGGTGCCGAACATCAAGAAGGCGGAGACCCTCAACTTCTCCGAGTTCTGGCACACCTACGAGGACCTGATCAAACGCGCACGCAGCGGCAAGCTGACTGCGGACGACCACTCGGGCACCACGGTTTCGCTGACCAACCCGGGCGGCATCGGCACCGTGCACTCGGTCCCCCGCCTGTCCAAGGGCCAGGCCGCCATCATCGGCGTCGGCGCACTCGACTACCCCGCCGAATTCCAGGGTGCCAGCGAGAAGATCCTCGCGCAGAACGCCGTCAGCAAGGTCCTCACCCTCACCTCGACCTACGACCACCGCGTCATCCAGGGCGCCGGCAGCGGCGAGTTCCTGAAACTGGTCCACCAGCTCCTGCTCGGCGGCCAGGACTTCTACGACGAGATCTTCGAGTCCCTGCGCATCCCGTACGAGCCCGTGCGCTGGAGCCCGGACCTGCAGGTGGACCCGGCCGACCAGATCAACAAGGTTGCCCGGATCCAGCAGCTCATCCACTCCTACCGCGTCCGCGGCCACCTCATGGCGGACACCGATCCGCTCGAGTACGTCCAGCGCAAGCACCCGGACCTCGACGTCCTGACCTACGGCCTGACCCTGTGGGACCTGGACCGCGAATGGCCCACAGGCGGCTTCGGCGGCAAGCCGATGCTGAAGTTCCGCAGCATCCTCGGCGTCCTCCGCGACGCCTACTGCCGGACCACGGGCATCGAGTACATGCACATCCAGGATCCGGCAGAACGCAAGTGGTTCCAGGATCAGCTGGAGCACCCGTACTCCAAGCCGAGCCGTGAAGAGCAGCTGCGGATCGTTTCCAAGCTCAATTCCGCCGAGGCGTTTGAGACCTTCCTGCAGACCAAGTTCGTGGGCCAGAAGCGGTTCTCCCTTGAGGGCGGCGAGTCGCTGATCCCGCTGCTGGATGCCATCATTTCCGACGCCGCCGACGACGGACTCGACGAGGTGGCCATCGGCATGGCCCACCGCGGCCGTCTCAACGTGCTCACCAACATCGCCGGCAAGACCTACGCCCAGGTGTTCCGCGAATTCGAAGGCACCCAGGACCCGCGCTCCGTGCAGGGCTCCGGCGATGTGAAGTACCACCTCGGCACCGAGGGCACCTTCACCTCGGACAACGGCAAGGAGACCAAGGTCTACCTGGCCGCCAACCCGTCCCACCTTGAGGCCGTTGACTCCGTCCTGGAAGGCATTGTCCGCGCCAAGCAGGACCGCCTCGACCAGGGCGAAAGCTTCCCTGTGCTGCCGATCATGGTCCACGGCGATGCCGCTTTCGCCGGCCAGGGCGTCGTCGCGGAGACCCTCAACCTGTCCCAGCTGCGCGGTTACCGCACCGGCGGCACCATCCACATCGTGGTCAACAACCAGGTCGGCTTCACCACCGCCCCGTCGTCGTCGCGTTCATCCACCTACTCCACGGACGTCGCCAAGATGATCCAGGCGCCGGTGTTCCATGTCAACGGCGATGACCCGGAGGCAGTGGTCCGCATCGGCCAGCTCGCCTACGAGTTCCGCCAGAGGTTCCACAAGGACGTTGTCATCGACATGGTCTGCTACCGCCGCCGCGGACACAACGAGGGCGATGATCCCTCGATGACGCAGCCGCTGATGTACAACCTCATCGAGGCCAAGCGCTCGGTCCGCAAGCTGTACACCGAGTCCCTGATCGGCCGCGGTGACATCACCGAGGAAGAAGCCGAGCAGCTCCTGCGCGACTACCAGGAGCGCCTGGAACGCGTCTTCGCGGAGACCCATGCGGCCCAGACCTCCCCGATCCCGATTGTGACGGCCGATTCCGCCGCGGTGTCCGACATTGAACGGCCCATCGCCCAGCAGTCCGATTTCGGCGTCAACGCGCCGGCCACAACGGCGATTTCCGCCGAAACGCTCGCCCGCATCGGCAAGGCCCACCTTGAGGTACCGGAAGGCTTTACCGTCCACGCCAAGCTCAAGCAGCTGCTGGAGAAGCGCGAAACGATGTCCCGTGAAGGCGGCATCGACTGGGGCTTCGGCGAACTCGCCGCCTTCGGCTCGCTGATCATGGAAGGCGTGCCGGTCCGGCTGGCCGGCCAGGACTCCCGCCGCGGCACGTTCGTGCAGCGTCACGCGGTCTTCCACGACCGTGCCAACGGCGACGAGTGGCTGCCGCTGGCCAACCTCTCCGAGGACCAGGCCAAGCTGTGGATCTACGACTCCTTGCTCTCGGAATACGCCGCGATGGGCTTCGAATACGGCTACTCGGTGGAGCGCCCGGACGCCCTCGTCCTGTGGGAGGCGCAGTTCGGTGACTTCGTCAACGGCGCGCAGACCATTATCGATGAGTTCATCTCCTCCGCCGAGCAGAAGTGGGGCCAGCGGTCCTCGCTGGTGCTGATGCTGCCGCACGGCTACGAGGGACAGGGACCGGACCACTCGTCCGCCCGGATCGAGCGTTTCCTTCAGATGTGCGCGGAAGACAACATGGTGGTCGCCAACCCGACGACGGCCGCGTCGCACTTCCACCTGCTGCGCCGCCAGGCGTACAGCCGGCCGCGCAAGCCGCTGATCATCTTCACCCCGAAGCAGCTGTTGCGCCTCAAAGCCGCCGCATCCTCCGTCGAGGACTTCACCACCGGCGCCTTCCGTCCGGTCATCCCGGAGCATGAGCGGCTGCAGGCTGACGCCGTCGAGCGCGTGCTGCTGGTTTCCGGCCGGCTGTACTACGATCTGCTGTCCACCCGGCAGAAGACAGATGACAAGACGACGGCGATCGTGCGGGTCGAGCAGCTCTACCCGCTGCCGGCGGACGAGATCGCTGCCGAGCTGGCCAAGTACCCGAACGCTGAAGTCGTCTGGGTCCAGGACGAGCCCGCGAACCAGGGTCCGTGGCCGTTTATCGGCCTGAACCTGCCGGAAGCGCTTGACCGGTCGGTACGGCGCATCTCGCGCCCCGCCTCCGCGTCCACCGCGGCAGGTTCCATGAAGCGCCACGCGGCAGAGCAGGACGCCCTGCTGAAGCAGGCCTTCGCGCGGAAGTAGCGTCAAGATGCCCGGCCGGAGACTCAACGTGCGACTCCGGCCGGGCAGCTTTGTTTAATGGAAGTACGCGATGAATGAACTGTGCTTAATGAACAGTGCCGAGTGAACAGCGTTTGATGAAAAGCGTTTATGATCCGATCAGGTGACAGGGTCACGGGCAACGTGAAGTGAAGAGGTAGTTGTGGAAGATCGGAAGCTGCGGATCGCGGCCGTTGGGGACGAGCTGTTGGCCGGGCTTGGTGATCCCCGCGCGCTGGGCTGGCTGGGCCGGGTGCTGGCCCGCACCCCGCTGGACGGGACGGTACTGGAAAGCTACTCCCTGCCGTGCCCCGAGGAGGGCACCGAAGGGCTGGCGGCCCGCTGGCTCGAGGAGGCAGGGCGCCGCTTCGGCGACCACCACGAGAACCGCCTGGTGATCGGCCTGTCCGGACGTGACATCGCCTTCGGCCTTTCCACCGCCCGCAGCCGGCTCAATCTGGCCAACATCCTGGACACCGCCTCGCAGAACAAGATCGAGGTCTTCGTCGTCGGCCCGCCGCCGACGCTGGATCCGGCGCAGAACCGCCGCCTCGGCGAGCTCAACACTGCATTCGCCGACGTGACCACGCGCCGGAAACACCTCTACGTGGACACGTTTTCCCCGCTCCTGAATCACGAACAGTGGCGCCAGGATCTCGCGGCGAACGGCGGAACACCGGGCCAGGCCGGCTACGGCCTGATGGCGTGGCTGGTGTTGCACCGCGGCTGGTTCCAGTGGCTCAAGATGGACGCTCCGGAGTAGCCCCCGGGCTCCACCCGTGCGGGCGCGTTCGCGATATAGCTTGACCGGGGGCCTGGCTCCGACTAGCGTCAGGGAGATCGCGATATATCGCGACCTCCGCATCCGCGCGGAACCCCGGAAGGAACTATGGCAGAGACCACCTGGACCATCACCGGTCCCGAGACCATCGACGTCGAAGGCGTCCGCTCGCTCCGGCTCGGCATTGTCCGCGGCCGGTTCGACATCGTCTCAAGCGATGATGAACGCACCCGGATCGAGGTTTCCACGATCGACGGCGATCCCCTCGCCATCTCCCAGGTCGACGGCCGGCTGGAAATCCGCCATCAGCTGCACGGCCCGCAGGGCTGGTTTAAAACCCTGATGGGTACCGTCAGCGCCGGCAGCAGAAACTCAGTCGTGGTCAACATCACCCTTCCGGCCGGCGTCGACGTTGAAGCCGGGACCGTCAGCGGCAGCGGCATGGTGTCCGGAACCGGCGGCCACACCAGGCTGAACACCGTTTCCGGGTCTGTCCTGGCCGACGGCACCTCGGGCGAACTTTCGGTCAACACCGTCAGCGGAGACGTGATCGCCCGTAACCACCGTGGTGTGCTGTCCGCCAGGAGCGTCTCGGGTGAAGTCACGGCTTCCGGCGAGTTCAGCAGTGTCCGGGCCAACACCGTCAGCGGCGACCTGAGCTTCGATCTGCACGGCTTCACCCGCGATTTCGGCGCGAATTCAGTCTCCGGCGACGTCACCATCCGCGTCCCGCATGACGTCGGGGTGGATATCATCGCCAAATCCGGCAGCGGCGCCGTTGTCATCGACGAGCACAAATACAGCCACCCCGGAGGCACCGTGGAGACGATCGCCGGCCCGGACGCCCAGCTGATGCTGCTGCGCACCAACTCCGTCTCAGGCACAACGTCGATCATCCACTCCAGGCCCGCCCCGGACACCGAACCGGGACGCTGATGGCTCCCGTCTTCGCCCACGGCGCCCTGCGCCTGTACCTGCTGGCACTGCTGGAATCCGGCCCCAAACACGGCTACGAACTCATCCGGGCCCTCAACGAGCGCTTCGGCGGGACCTACTCCCCCAGCGCGGGAACCATCTACCCGCGCCTGGGCAAGCTGCAGAATGAAGGGCTGGTGGCTACCGAGGCGGAGGGCCGCCGGACAAACTACAGCATCACCGAGGCAGGCCTCGTGGAACTCGACAAGCGCCGGGATGAACTCGCCGGCGTGGAAAACGAGATCTCCACCTCCGTGCGCCGGCTCGCCGACAAGTTGCGCGAGGACCTGCGCGGTAACATGCGCGGGCTCCGGGCGGACCTCGCCGCGACCGCCGAGGCCGCACGCACGGCGGCCCGGACGGTGCCGGCAGCCGGCCCGCAGACGCTAACCCCGCACTACTCCCGGGAGGGCGAGCTGCGCCTGCAGGAAGCCGAAATGCTGGTTCAGGCCTTCCGGGACGACATGCGGGTGGAGCTGCGGCGCCACGCCGGACGCCGCACGGTCACCCCGATGACGCTGGAAACAGTCAGGACGGTGTTGGACCAGGCCCGGATTTCCATCCGCAATTCGCTGCAGGCCTGACCGCCCGGCCGGTTCGCGGCGGGTGCCGTGATGTGGGAGACTTGAGGGCAGCTCTTTTGAGTACCAACATTTAAGGAGGCCAGCTATGAGCAAGCGTGCACGTAAACGTCGTGACCGTAAGCGTGGCGGCGCGAACCACGGCAAGCGCCCCAACGCCTAAGCTAAGGCTTGGATTGTCAGCATTAAACACATAACCCCGGACACCTCACGGTGTACGGGGTTATTTGCTGTGTACCTGGCCTGCGGAACCGCTTAGGCCTCGACGGTCCGCATCGAGTGGATCTTGTCCAGGATGTTGTTCTTGAGGTTTTCGGGCGCAGCCTCGATGCAGGAGCGCTTCACGATGGTGCGGATGACGCATTCGAGATCGTACTGCTCGAAGCACTCCGGACAGGTGTCCAGGTGGCCCTTGATCTCGGCGATGTCGTTATGGGTCAGCGCCCCGTCCAGGTACTCGTAGATACGTTGCATCCGGGTATCGTCGCAGTCGCCCAAACCCTGGCAGTCGCTCATTTCGTGTTCTCCTCTGTGGTGCTTCCCGCCGCTGCGGTTGAACCCGCGGCCTTGAATCCACGCTCGGCGGCGTAGTCGGCCAGCATGTCCCGGAGCATCCGCCGGCCGCGGTGCAGGCGGGACATCACTGTGCCGATGGGGGTATTCATGATTTCTGAAATTTCTTTGTAGGCGAAGCCCTCGACGTCGGCGAAGTAAACCGCCAGCCGGAACTCCTCCGGGATTGCCTGCAGCGCCCGCTTCACGTCCGAATCCGGCAAGTGATCGAGCGCTTCGGCTTCGGCGGACCGAAGGCCCGACGACGTGTGCGACTCCGCCCGCGCCAGCTGCCAGTCCTCGATCGTGTCCGAGTTCGACTGCAGCGGCTCGCGCTGGCGCTTGCGGTACAGGTTGATGTACGTGTTCGTCAGGATCCGGTACAACCAGGCTTTCAGGTTGGTTCCCGGTTTGTACTGATGGAAGGCCGAGAAGGCCTTCGTGTACGCCTCCTGGACGAGGTCCTCCGCGTCGGAGGGGTTCCGCGCCATCCGCATGGCCGCGGAGTAGAGCTGGTCAACATACTGCATGGCGTCGCGTTCAAAGCGCAGCCTGCGCTGCTCGACGGTTTCAGAGGCCACGTCCAGCGGCTTACCGTCCACCGTGGTTTCCTGGGCGACCGCCGCCTGAAGCGCGTCAGCCGCGTCTGCGTCCGGAGTTGTGGCGGGCTGGGCGTCGTTGCCGGTGGCCTCGTGTGTGGCCGTTCCGGCCGGTTCCATGGTACTCATTGCCTTCAAGTCTACTGTCACCACCCGCCGGCCCGCCCGTGCCGCGGCCCGCGCTTCCAGGGTCCCGGCATTCCTGCCCCAGGGGTCTGCGGGCACAGTGGCCGGCGCCGCGACCGCCAACGGACCGCTCCGCCCCGCCGCTTCCTTCACAAGTGTCAACCTCTGCCTCCTTTATTGCCGGCAACCGGCAAAAACTGCCCGCAGGCCCGCGAAGGCGGGCCCGAGCGACTCAAAACCACGCAGGATGAAACCGTGGGAACCTGTAGTGCACAACCACGTGTGACGGGCAAATATTCCGCAAAAGTGCGAGACTGGAACCGGTTCTCCCGCGAAGTGTCCGCGGCTCATCCATCCAGGAGGAAATTCATGTCCTTTGTCCGTTTTCTCGCCCGTCCCATGCTCGCGTCCAGCTTTGTCCTTGCCGGCATGGATAAGTTGAAGAACGCGGACGACACTGCGGAGCAACTCTCGCCCCTGTTGCGCCGCGCAGCCGAGTCGCTGCCCTTCCAGACCGATGAGAAAGTTCTGGCCCGCGTGATCGGCGGCGCCCAGGTCGGCGCCGGGGTGTTTTTCGCCCTCGGTAAATCGGCCCGTCTGGCTGCCACCATCCTGGCTGTCGTCTCGGCATTGAACAGCTTCGTGGAGTGGCGCAGCGCGGACATTTCCTCCAAGGAGGGCCGCGACGCCCGCCGCAAGCAACTGCTGAAGAACGTTTCGCTCACCGGCGGTGTGCTGCTGGCCTCCGTGGACACGGCCGGACGCCCCAGCCTGGCATGGCGGGCCGAGCACTTCGCCGCCGATGCTAAGAAGAGCGCGGGGCACCTGGCCTCCGACGCCAAGAAGACCACCGCCAAGCGGTTGTCCAAGGCCGACAAGGCTGTCCGCAAGGCCGTCGACCACGCGACCGGAGCCTAAACCAGACATGACCGGTTCCACCTCGACCGCAGCGACCGCATCCGGCCCCTCGAATCCTTCCCGGTCCGGGGGCAGCCCGCACTGGCGGGCCCCGTATGCGGAGCATCCCGTCGATGCCACCGTCACCGTGCCGGGATCCAAGTCGCTGACTAACCGGTACCTCGTGCTGGCGGCCCTCGCCGACGGCCCGTCCCGGCTGCGTGCTCCGTTGCACTCCCGCGACTCTGCGCTCATGATCGAGGCACTGCGCCTGCTCGGTGCCACCATCACGGAGGTCCCGGGCGACGGAGCCTTCGGGCCCGATCTGGAAATCAGCCCGATCAGCCTGGCCGCCCCGGCTGCGGACACCGAGATCGACTGCGGTCTGGCCGGAACCGTGATGCGGTTCGTTCCCCCGGTGGCAGCTTTGCGTCAGGGAACCACCCTGTTCGATGGCGATCCCCACGCCCGGAAGCGGCCGATGGGCACCATCATCGAGGCCCTCACCGGCCTGGGAGTCGGAGTCGGAACTGCCGACGGCGCGCCGGCGACGTCGCTGCCGTTCACGGTGCAGGGAACGGGCGAGGTGCGGGGCGGACACCTCGTCATTGACGCCAGTGCGTCCTCACAGTTCGTCTCCGCGCTGCTCCTCGCGGGCGCCCGGTTCACGGAGGGACTGCACCTGGAGCATGCCGGCCCCCCGGTCCCCAGCCTCGACCACATCAACATGACGGTCGCCGTCCTGCGCGGCGCGGGCGTCTCCGTGGATGACTCGCGCCCGGACCACTGGATCGTCGCACCCGGCAGCATCCGGGCGTTCGACCACCGGATCGAGCAGGATCTCTCCAACGCCGGCCCGTTCCTGGCCGCCGCACTGGCCACCCGCGGCACCGTCCGCATCCCGGACTGGCCGGCCGGGACCACCCAGGTGGGCGACCTATGGCGCAGCATCCTGGCCACCATGGGAGCCACCGTGACCCTGGCAGACGGGACGCTGACGGTGACCGGCGGCGCCGAGATCAAGGGCGCGGACTTCGATGAAACCAGCGAGCTGGCCCCGACCGTTGCGGCGCTGTGCGCCCTGGCTTCCGGACCATCACGGCTGAGCGGTATTGCGCACCTCCGGGGCCACGAAACGGACCGGCTCGCGGCCCTCGTGGCCGAAATCAACCGGCTCGGCGGCGACGCCGAGGAAACGCCGGACGGCCTCGTTATCCGCCCCGCCCCCCTCCACGGCGGCGTCGTGCACAGCTACGCAGACCACCGCATGGCAACCGCCGGGGCCATCCTCGGCCTCGCGGTGCCCGGCATCGAGGTCGAGGACATCGCGACCACGGCCAAGACCATGCCGGACTTCCCCCGGCTGTGGACCGCGATGCTGGCAGACAAGGACACCACCGGTGGCACGCAGCACTGATTCCTGGGACGAGTCCGACGTCCGCATCCGGCCCAACAAGAAGGGCACGCGCCCGCGCACCAAGGACCGGCCCAGCTACGACGACGCCCAGACCGGGCGCATCATCACCGTGGACCGGGGCCGGTATACCGCCGTCGTAGGCGAAGGAACCGCCGACGAACGCAAGGTCATCGCCGCCCGGGCCCGGGAGCTGCGCCGCAATCCGGTTGTCGCCGGCGATTTCGTCTCGCTGGTCGGGGATGTGAGCGGCGAACCGGACACCCTCGCCCGGCTCGTGAAAATCCAGGACCGCAAGACGCTCCTGCGGCGCAGCGCGGACGACACCGACCCGATCGAACGGGCCGTGGTCGCCAACGCGGACACCCTCGTGATCGTGGTGGCAGCGGCCAATCCGGAGCCGCGCACCGGGTTCATCGACCGCGCCCTCGTGGCCGCCTACGACGCCGGCATCTCGCCGCTGCTGCTGGTCACCAAGGCCGATGTCAAGGATCCCGCGGAGCTGCTCTCCAACTACCAGCACCTCGATTTTCCGGTGATCATCAGCCGGACCGCGGATTCGGCCGCGTCGGGGATCGACGCCCGCTCCGATGACGGGCTCTCCGCCCGGCTCGACCGGGACGCCGTCTCCCAGCTGCGCGACTACCTCGACGGCAAGGTGACCGTGATGATCGGCCATTCCGGCGTCGGGAAATCCACCATGGTGAACGCCCTGACCGGTGCCGAACGTGCCACCGGCGGCGTCAACGCCGTCACCGGACGCGGCCGCCACACCTCGTCCTCGGCCCTGGCCCTCAAGGTCAACGACGCTCCGGCCGGCAGTTGGATCATCGACACCCCCGGTATCCGTTCCTTCGGCCTGGCCCACGTGGACCCGGACCGGATCCTGCGCTCCTTCCCGGACCTCGAGCCGGGGACGGACGACTGCGAACGCGGCTGCAAACACAACACGGAAGCCGTCAACTGCGGCGTGGACGCCTGGGTGGCCGCCGGCCACGCGGGCCCCTCCGGACCGGCCCGGCTCGCCTCGCTGCGGCGCCTGCTCGGCACCGACCCGCGGATGGAAGCGCAGGACGCCAAGGAACTGGGCATCGTTTCCTAAACGCCGCCGCACGGCATCCGCTCAATCCCGCCATTCCCCGCCACTGAGCCCGGCCTGCCGCCCGGAAAGCGGCTTTGACGGTAGTTTGGAACCATGAGTCAAACCGCTTCGAGCTACAACGACGACCTGCGACTTGCCCATGTACTGGCGGACTCCGTCGATGCCCAGACGATGAGCCGCTTCAAGGCGCTCGACCTGCGGATCGAAACGAAGCCCGACCTCACGCCGGTCACTGACGCAGACAAGTCCGCGGAAGAAGCCATCCGCGGCCAGCTGTCCCGGTCGCGGCCCCGGGACGCCGTCCTCGGCGAGGAGTTCGGCAGTTCCGGCCACGGTTCCCGCCGCTGGATCATCGACCCGATCGACGGCACCAAGAACTTCGTCCGGGGCGTCCCCGTCTGGGCCACGCTAATCGCCCTCGTGGATGAAGGCGAACCCGTCCTCGGCGTCGTCAGCGCACCCGCGCTGGGGAAGCGCTGGTGGGCTGCCAAGGGGTCCGGCGCCTACACGGGCCGTTCGCTGGCCGCCGCCACCCGGCTCAAAGTGTCCAACATTTCCGAGCTTTCCGACGCGTCGCTGTCATATTCGAGCCTGACGGGCTGGAAGCAGCGCGGCAACCTGGATGAGTTCATCGGACTCACCGAGGAGGTCTGGCGGACCCGCGCCTATGGCGACTTCTGGTCCTACTGCCTCGTGGCGGAGGGCGCCGTGGACATTGCCTGCGAGCCCGAGCTGAACCTCTACGACATGGCAGCCCTGGTGCCGATCGTGACCGAGGCCGGCGGCCGGTTCACGTCCCTGGAAGGCGAAGACGGCCCCTTCGGCGGCAACGCCCTCGCCACCAACTCCATCCTCCACTCGGAAGTCCTCAAACGCCTCAATCCGGGACTGGACGACCTCGAGGACCTGCTCTAACCACGCGCCGCGTAACAAACAGCTTCACATTAAGGGCCGCCTTTTCCTCCGCCGCCGGGATGTCCTACGCTCGAAACAGGTCACGAGTGCCAGCGCTAAACCCCGGTTTGCTGGCCGGCAACCCTCCATTCGCGGTGGGGTGCCCCGGGTGACGACCTGGCCGGTCCGGAGTGGATGCAGGCAAGCGCGGATCCCCGGTGCGAGGGGTCCTTTTTGAGCGAGGTCCCATGACAACTGCCACTTTTCCCGTCACCTTTCCCGGTCTTTCCGACGCCCGCTTCGCGGCAGGACGCCAGCCGCTGGCCGCGGTCACAGGTGCCGAGATCCTCACCCCGCTGATCCGCGGCGGCCACACCCGGTACGCCAACCTGGACTACGGCGCTTCCGCGCCGGCACTGTCCGTAGTCTCGGCCTACCTGAACGAGATCCTGCCCTACTACGCCAGCGTCCACCGCGGCGCCGGGTACGCCTCCCAGATCAGCACCTCGGTCTACGAGAACGCGCGCAGCATTGTCCGTGACTTCGTCGGCGGCCGCCCCGACGACTCCGTGATCTTCACCCGCAACACCACGGATTCCCTGAACCTGCTGGCAGGCTGCCTGCCGCTGAGCGACGGCCGGCACACCGGAGAAGTGCTCTACCTCGACATCGAGCACCACGCCAACCTGCTGCCGTGGCAGAACGTTCCGCACCGCAGCGTCGTCGCGGCGCCCACCCTTGCTGCAACGGTGGACCGGCTGCGGCAGGAACTTGCCGCCGGCAACGTCAGCCTCCTGGCCGTGACCGGAGCGTCCAACGTCACCGGGGAAATCCTGCCGATCGGCACCCTGGCCGCGCTGGCCCATGAACACGGCGCCCGGATCGTCGTAGACGCGGCGCAGCTCGCCCCGCACCGGCGGATCAATATCAGCGCGGACGACGTCGATTACGTCGCCTTTTCCGGCCACAAGCTGTACGCACCGTTCGGAGCCGGTGTCCTCGTGGGGCGGACTGACTGGCTCGACGCCGGGACACCGCACCTTGCCGGCGGCGGCGCCGTGCGCGACGCGCGGCTGGATTCCGTCAGCTGGACCACCGGCCCCGCCCGGCACGAAGGCGGGTCCCCCAACGTCCTCGGCGCAGCGACGCTGGCCCGGGCCACCCAGGTCATCGCGGCCCTGGACGAGAAGGAATGGCAGGCGCACGAAGACGCCATCCGGTCCTTCCTCATCGAAGGACTCGAGCGGATCGACGGCGTCACCGTCCACCGGATTTTCGCCGACACTCCGGCGGCCGGGCACGACGGCGGGCCCGGCAGCATCGGCGTCGTCAATTTCTCCCTCGCCGGTTTCGACGCGGGCCTGGTCGCCGCCTACCTCGCCGCCGAGCACGGCATCGGCCTGCGCGACGGACGCTTCTGCGCCCACCCGCTGCTGAAACGTCTGGGGCTGCCCGGCGGTTCGCTGCGCGCCAGCTTCGGCCTCGGCTCACGGCTTGAGGATGCACAGCGGCTGCTCACCGGCATCGAACAACTCCTGCGGACCGGCCTCGGCTGGGACTATGTCGTCGATGAGGGCCGCTGGGTGCCCGCCAATGACACCCGCACCTACCCGCATTGGGCGCCCAACACCCCGGGCACGGCGGGCGCGGCACCCTGCAACGGAGAGTAGGCTCCCGGGACCGGACACCGCGCCGGCGGCAAACGGCGGCAGTGTCCGTGCGGTAAATTCGAAAGGTATCCGTAACAGGCAGGAACTTTCCGAAGGAGATCGCACGTGGCACGCGGCGGCCCCAGGCTCCAGCAGGAGCGACGCCAGGAGCTCGGCCAGAGCTTCCAGGACGGCGGCGAACACTATGACCGCGTCCGGCCCGGCTATCCCGCGGAGTCGGCCTGCTGGCTGATTCCGCCAGGGGCGACCGACGCCGCGGATATCGGCGCGGGAACCGGAAAATTCACTGCCCTGCTGGTGGAGAGCGGCCTTCGGACGGTCGCCGTCGATCCCTCGGCGGACATGCTGGAGCAGCTCCGCCGGGCCCTGCCGGGCGTGAACGCCGTCGAGGGAACCGCCGAGCACACCGGCCTGGACTCCGCCGCCTTCGATCTCGTCACGGTAGCCCAGGCCTGGCACTGGTGCGACCCGCAGCTCGCAAGCGCAGAGACCGCCCGGATCCTCCGCCCGCACGGCGTCCTCGGGCTGATCTGGAACCAGCTCGACACGTCCGTTCCCTGGGTGCACCGGCTCTCCCGCATCATGCACGCCGGCGACGTCCTCAAGCCGCACTTCAAACCCGTAGTCGGCCGGGAGTTCACCGGGCTGGAGAGCCACCTGACGCGCTGGGAGGACCCGGTCACCCCGGAGGACATCAAGGAACTCACCAAATCCCGCAGCTACTACCTCGCAGCCACGGATGCCACCCGGGCCAAGGTCATGGGCAACCTCGACTGGTACCTGCACGAGCATCTGGGGCATCCGCGGGGCGAAGCACTCCGTCTCCCCTACCTGACGCAGACCTGGCGGGCGGTCCGCGCCTGAGCGTCGTCAGGGCCGTCCGCTGCGCCGCGGGACAGAGCCTCCGGCCCCGGGTGACGGTAGGCTTGAGACCGTGAAGACCAACACGCCCTCCTCCTCAATCGAGGACTACGTCAAGGTCATCTACTCCTTCACGGAGTGGCAGGACAAACCCATCACCTCCACCCAGCTCGCACAGCGGCTGGGCGTCGCCAACTCCTCGGTCTCCGAGATGGTCCGCAAGCTCAAAGAGCAGGGCCTCGTCGACCACAAGCCCTACAGCGCCATAACCCTGACGGCCGACGGCGCCCGCCTCGCCCTGTCCATGGTCCGGCGGCACCGGCTGATCGAAACCTTCCTGGTCCAGGAACTCGGGTACCGCTGGGACGAGGTCCACGACGAGGCGGAGCTTCTCGAACACGCCGTCTCGGACACCTTCATCGAGCGCCTCGCCGACAAGCTGGGCCACCCGGCCAGGGACCCGCACGGCGATCCCATCCCGGCCGCGGACGGCACGGTCCTCATACCGTCAGCGCACCGCCTGAGCGAACTCGACCCCGGCCATACCGGCCGGATCATCCGGATCAGCGACGAAAATCCCGAGTTGCTCCGCTATCTCGCGGCCGAGAACATCGACGTCGATGCCAGCGTGGAAGTTCTGGGACGCAGACCGTTCGGCGGGCCGCTGATGGTGCGGATCGGCACCGGGCCCGCCCTGCACAACGTCGACCTCTCCGGCGAAGTCGCAGCGTCCCTGTGGGTGCACAGCCAGGGCACCCATGCCGGCTGCAGCGTCGGCGACGCTGAATGACGAGCCCCTCCGCAGGAGCCCGCGCCCCGGCGCGCCCCGGCCTGCCCGGCTGGCAGGCCTGGGCGGCCGTGGCCGCTGGCGGGCTGGTCGGTACCGAGCTGCGGTACGGGGCCGGGCTGCTCTTCCCGGAAACCTCCGGCGCCGTGCCCTGGACCACGCTGACCACGAACGTTGTCGGGAGTTTCATCCTGGCCGCCCTCACAACGATCTGGATCGCGCGGCCGAAAACCGCCTTCTGGCTCCGGGCAGGGATCGGCCCCGGGCTGCTGGGCTCCTTCACGACGTTCTCCGCACTTGTCATGGCGGTCGACCAGGATTTCCGCGGCGGCTCCCATGCCGTCTGGCTCGCCTACCTCGGCCTCAGCCTCGTCCTGGGCCTCGCCGCGGCTGCAGCGGGCTGGAAGACGGGCAAGGCACTCGCCGACCTCGGCGGCGGTGCGCCGTGTTGACCGCACTCCTGGTGGGGGTCTTCGGCATGACCGGTGCACTGCTGCGGTTCGCCGTCGACTCCTGGTTTGCCCACCGGCCCGGCACGCATCCGCACTGGCCCTGGGCCACCCTGACGGTCAACACCGCCGGCTCGTTCATTATCGGCCTGGCGATCGGGCTGACCGGCCAGTCGGGGCTCGGGCCGGAATGGCAGGCGGCCATGGCGACGGGGCTTGCCGGGGGGCTCACGACTTTCAGTTCCTGGACGACGGCCACGGTGCGGCTGGTCAGCGAAAACCGGTACCGCGCCGCCGGGTTGAACGTCTCGGTCAATTTGCTGCTGGGCCTCGCGGCCGCCGCCCTGGGGCTATCCACCGCCGGTTGATGTGAGCGGGACGTCGGCGCGCGGGTTCCGGATACCGACGGCGGACAGCACGGCCCCGGTGACGAACAGCGCCGCCGTGACGTAGCAGGCGTTCTGCAGTCCCGCCGTCGTCAGTTCCGGCCCCGTGATCAACCCGGCAAAGGCGATCGCGACCAGGCCGGCGATCCGGGCCACGGCGTTGTTGACCGCCGACCCGATGCCCGCTTCCGCCGGGGGCACGGCCCCGAGGATGGCCGCCGTCAACGGTGCGACGGTGACGGCCAGCCCGACGCCGAAGACCAGCACCCCGGGGAGCACCTGGGAGACGAAATCCAGCGGCGTCCGCACGGCCAGGAACAGCAGGAACCCTGCCGCGCACAGGAGCGGACCACTTGTCATGAACCAGCGCGGACCGAATTTTCCTGCCAGTCCGCCCATCCTGGCGGACAACAGCAGGAGGATCAGCGTGGACGGCAGCATCGCGAAGCCGGCCGCCGTCGCGCTCAGGCCCGCGACCTGCTGCAGGTAGAGGCCCAGCACGAAGAATCCCAGCGACAAGGCCCCGTAGACGACGGCGGTGGCCAGGTTGCCCCAGCCGAAATTGCGGATCCGGAAGAGCCGCAGCGGCATCATCGGGAACGGCGTGCGGGCTTCATGGCGCAGGAATGCGGTAAGGGCAGTCACCCCCACCGCCAGCGGGAGGTACACCTGCGGGCTGTCCCACCCGAAGCTGCCGCGCTCGATGAACGCGTAGACGGCTCCCCCGAGGCCCACGACGGCCAGCAGGGCACCCTTGATATCTATGCGCTGGCCGGACCCGCCCGCCCGGTCCAGACTGGTCAGGCCGCTTAGCACCGGCCACACGGCCGCGGCGGGCAGTACGTTGATGAAGAACACAAAACGCCAGGACAGCAAATCGACGGAGAGTCCGCCGATCAGCGGCGCCAGGACGATGGCACCGCTGGTCCAGCCGGACCATTTGCCGATCGCGTGGGACTGCTCGGCGCCGCTGAAGTAGGTGACGATCAGGGCCAGCGAACCGGGGACGAGCATGGCCCCGGCGATGCCCTGGAGGCCGCGGAATACAATCAGCGACTCACCGCTCCAGGCAAGGCCGCAAAGGACCGAAGTGGCGGTGAAACCCGCCAGGCCCCAGCGCAGGACCCTGGCCCGGCCGAAGGAGTCCGAGAGCGAACCCGCCACGAGGATCAGGGCGCCGAGCGTCAGGAGGTAGGAGTCGACGACCCACTGCTGTACAACGAGCCCGCCGCCGAGCTCGCGTTCAATGGCCGGCAGGGCCAGATTCACCACGGAGCTGTCGAGGAACGCTACAAAGGAGGCCACAATGGCCACGACAAGCACACGTTGCTGCAACTTGACGGTGGCGGCGTCCGGGTCGCCTGCACCCGCGCCGCCGGCGTCGGGGCCGCTCGACATGCCTGCCGCCTCCTTGGCTGGAGCCCGGATTTTATCCTGAGCCTACACCTGCCCGGCATGCGGCTGAGCCGGGCTCGCGTATCGTTGATGGATGGTTACCCGACGTGAAGCAGCCCTGGCCCTCGACATTCCACTGGAGATGGCCCACCGCCACGGCATTCCGCCCCGGATGACCGAAGCCGAGCTCGGCGCCATCCTCGACAATCCCCCGGCCTGGCTCGTTCAGTCACGGGCCAACCGCACCGGCAAGCGTCCGGTCTGGGTCCAGCTGACGTGCGCCGTCTGCGGCTTTTCCGAAGCGGCGCGGCCGAAGAAGTGGTGGCCTGATTTCACCTATGTCTGCTGCGCCCACCATGAGGCACGCGAGATCCCTGTCCTGGGCGCCGGGCTCGTCCGCAGCGTGTACGACGGCGTCGGCAGCAGGTTTGCAGGGATCGTGGACGCCCCCGTCCCCGGGGAGTAACGCCCCTGCCATCGGCCGGGGCTGTCAGGCGGGTCCGGGCACCCGGGAGAACAGGGTGAAGTGAGTGCGTCTGCGCCCGGAAATATACCCCCATGGGTATTTTGACTACCCCGGGGGGTATCTGTAATACTCGGTGGGGTATTCAGCTCTTGTTTGTTCTGTCCCGAAAGGACCCCATGACGCCCTCCACCGCCACCGCCCCCGCGCCGTCCATCACCGCCCTGGACCCGGAAGCCCTGCGCAGCTGGTTCCAGGAGCACCGGGACCTCGTGGTGATCGACGTCCGCTCCGCCGCGGAATTCGAGAACATGCACATCCGCGGCTCCTACAACGTCCCGCTGCCGCTGCTCTCGGAGCACACCGACGAACTCGCCGCCCGGCTCGGCAGCCGCGTGGTCCTGGTCTGCCAGTCCGGGGCCCGGGCCGAACAGGCCCGCCAGCGCCTCGGCGCCGCCGGCATCGACACCGCCTACGTCCTCACCGGCGGGGTACCGGGCTTCGCCGCCGCCGGCGGCGACGTGGTCCGCGGCAAGACCCGCTGGGACCTCGAACGCCAGGTCCGCCTGGCCGCCGGCTCCCTCGTGGTCCTGGGCCTGGCCGGCGGGAAGTTCGTCTCGCCCAAGATCACCCTGCTCGCCGGCGCGATCGGCGCCGGCCTGACATTCTCGGCCGCGACCAACACCTGCGCCATGGGCCAGGCCATCTCCGCGATGCCCTGGAACAAAGCCGCCCAGGAACCCACCCGCGAATCCGCCATCTCCCAGCTGCCCGCGCCCGCCGGCCGCGGGGTGGCTGCCGCGTGACCGCCACCCTGATCCTTGTCCTGGCCCTATCGGTGGTTGTTGGACTCTCGCTCGGCGTCCTCGGCGGCGGCGGCTCAATCCTGACCGTCCCGATCCTGGTGTACGTTGCCGGGTTCGAGGCTAAGGAAGCGATTGCCGCGTCGCTCTTCGTCGTCGGCGTCACCTCAGCAGTCAGCGTCATCAGCCATGCCCGAGCCGGACGTGTGATGTGGCGGACCGGCCTCGTCTTCGGCGCCGCCGGCATGGCCGGCGCGTTTGTCGGCGGGCTGCTCGGCGGGAAAATTCCCGGCCAGATCCTCCTGGTCGCCTTTGCGCTCATGATGGTCGCGACCTCCGCGGCCATGATCCGCGGCCGCAAGAAACCGGCCGGGGACGGCTCCGGCGCACCGGAAAAGCACGAGCTGCCCCTGGGCCGCGTTTTGCTCGATGGAGCCGTAGTCGGCCTGGTCACCGGCCTTGTCGGCGCCGGCGGCGGCTTCCTCGTGGTCCCCGCGCTGGCCCTGCTGGGCGGATTGCCCATGTCCATTGCTGTGGGAACATCCCTCGTAGTCATCGCCATGAAGTCCTTCGCGGGACTCGCCGGGTACCTCACCAGTGTCGAGCTGGACTGGGGACTGACCCTGGCCGTCACCGCCGCCGCCATTGTGGGCACCCTGATCGGCTCGAAAGTCTCCGGCCGCATCCCTGAGACTGCCCTGCGTAAAGGCTTCGGCTGGTTCGTTCTGGCCATGGGCACCTTTGTGCTCACCCAGCAGGCTCCTGCTGACATCCGCGGCCTCGTCTTTGCGGCCGTAGTGGCTCTGGCCATTGCCGCGGCGGTTGTCTGCCGGCTGTTCGTCGCTTCCTGTCCGCTGCGCAAATCCAACCGCGAGGCCCAGCCGGTACCGGTTTCATCCTGACTTGAATAATACCCCCGGGGGTATTATTGTCGGTAGTAGTTCACGGGGATAAGCTCCCCGCCCCGATCCGCTTTTTGAAGGAGACTTGTATGCTTCTGGAACGCATTTACGATGAAGACCTCGCCCAGGCCAGCTACCTGATCGGCTGCCAGCGCAAGGGTGAGGCCGTCGTGGTCGACGCCCGCCGCGACATCAGCGTCTACCGTGAGCTGGCCGCGGCGAACGGGATGAAGATCGTGGCCGTGACCGAGACCCACATCCACGCCGACTTCCTTTCCGGGACCCGGGAGCTGGCCGCCGCGACCGGCGCGACCGCCTATGTCTCCGGGGAGGGCGGACTGGACTGGCAGTACGGGTTCGAGGCCGAACGCCTGCACGACGGCGGCACGGTGCGCATCGGCAACATCACCATCAAGGCCCTGCACACCCCCGGGCACACCCCCGAACACCTCTCCTTCCTGATCACCGACGGTGCGTTCGCGGACACCCCCGGGTACCTGCTCTCGGGCGACTTCGTCTTCTCCGGGGACCTGGGCCGCCCGGACCTGCTCGACGAAGCCGCCGGCGGCATCGACACCCGCTTCGAGGGCGCCAAGCAGCTCTTCAAGAGCCTGCAGGAGAAGTTCCTGACCCTGCCGGACCACGTCCAGGTCTACCCCGGCCACGGCGCCGGCAGCGCCTGCGGCAAGGCCCTCGGCGCGATCCCCTCCAGCACCGTCGGCTACGAACGCCTCTACGCCTGGTGGGGCCCGTACCTCGCCGCGAACGACGAAGCCGGCTTCATCACCGAACTCCTGGACGGCCAGCCCGACGCGCACGCCTACTTCGCCCGGATGAAACGCGAAAACCGTCAAGGCCCGGCCGTGATGGGAGACCGCGCCCCGCTGACCGAACTCACCCCCGCCGACGTCGTCCGCGACCTCGAGGCGGACACGGTGACGTTCGTGGACACCCGCCCCAACAATGAGGTCCACACCGGCACCGTGACCGGTTCGGTGAACATCCCGGCCGGCAAATCCACGGCCAGCTTCGGCGCCTGGGTCATCAACCCCGACACCGATACGAACCCGCTCGTGCTCCTGGCCCCGGACCAGGACACCGCGCACCAGATGTGGGACCACCTGGTCCGGGTCGGCATCGATGACGTCGCCGGGTACGTCACCGGCCTCGAGGGGCTGCCGACGTTCACCCCGACCCTGATCCGGCCCGAGGACCTCGCCGGCTTCGAGGCCGCGATGGTCCTGGACGTCCGGAACCGCACCGAACACGGCGCCGGGCACATCCCCGGCTCGCACCAGCTCTCCGGCGGCCGGGTCATGTGGAACCTCGACCAGCTCCCGGCCGAGGGAACTATCGTGAGCTACTGCCAGAGCGGGGTCCGGAACTCCGTCGCGGCCAGCGCCCTGCGCCGCGCCGGCTACGACATCGTCGAACTCGACGGCAGCTACGCCGCCTGGACCGCCCACCAGGACACCCCCGCACCGGCCACCGCCAACTAACCCGAACACCGGCACCACCTGACTGACACCGCGACGGCGGCCCGGACCACCGGGCCGCCGTCGCTGTGTCATTGCGGGGCCCAGGCATCGCGGGCCTTGGCATCGTGGACGCTGCGCGTTCCGGGGCGTAGCGTGGAAAGACGGGACCCGTCCGGGGCCCGGCGTTGAGGAGGCATCATGCCTGACAAATCTCCGCACCGGCACCTGAGCAAGAAGCCGGTGAAGACCATCAAGGAAAAGCGGGCCGACAAGAAGTCCAAGCACGAGGCGGACGGGCATGTGGACCCGGTGGCACACATCAAGAAGCGTTGAGCCGTGTCCCTGAGTACCTGTATGGATCTGGGTTAAAAAGCGAAAGGCCGGAAGCATGCGCTTCCGGCCTTTCGCTGTGGAACTACGGGGTGGGGCGCCGTCTCCGGCGCTCCGATGGTGGAGATGGGGGGAATTGAACCCCCGTCCGATGTCGTGTTGTCAGGGCTTCTCCGGGCGCAGTTCGCGTCGGATTTTCTCGGCCCCGGCCATGCTGCGAACAGCTGGCCGATCCGGGCCCAGTCATCAAAGAGTCCCGTCCACCCCGATGACGGGGGTAAACAGCAGTGGCCATCTAAATGACGCCAGGATCCGGGGCGATAGCAACCTCGGGCTGACGGACTGTCTTACTGCTTAGGCAGCAAGAGCGAAGTCAGTGCGTTTTGATTCGGCACTTATTGGTTTGCAGACAGCGTTTACGAGATAATTCTGCATCCTCGGCCCGCTTCACCTGTCGCGACTAACATCGTCGAAACCGATCATCCCCGTATTTTTTTATCAAACCCGGTCTGGACTCGCCGTGTGCTGTGACCAGCATGTGCGGTTCCGTCCCGGACTATTCATCATAACGCACCGTTGCGCGGAATCATTCCCCTGGTGCGGGAATATCAGCGCCGGTTGCGTTCGCGCATGACCCGCTGCGCCTCACGCTTGTCCTGCTGCTCACGCAGCGTCTGGCGCTTGTCGTATTCCTTCTTGCCGCGAGCGACGCCGATCTCGACCTTCGCCCGGCCGTCCAGGAAGTACAGCTGCAGCGGGACGATCGTGAACCCGGACTCGCGGATCTTGTGCGAGATCTTGGTGAGCTCCTCGCGGTGCAACAGCAGTTTCCGGCGGCGGCGGGCGGAGTGGTTGGTCCAGCTCCCCTGGTGGTACTCAGGGATGTGGATACCCTCCATCCAGAGCTCGTCGTTGTAGAAGGTGCAGAACCCGTCAACCATGGAGGCGTGGCCCTCACGGAGGGACTTCACCTCGGTGCCCATCAGCGCAATGCCGGCCTCGTACGTATCGAGGATGTGATAGTCGTGCCGGGCCTTGCGGTTGGTGGCCACTGCCTTTCGGCCACTTTCTTTCGGCACGGTCGGGCTCCTTGACTGTCAGGTTGAATCTTGTGGTTGCGGTCCGCGGCCGGTGTGCCGCGGGGCTATTCCAGTTTACGGCAGGGCGGGCACCGCCGCAGCGGCCGGGCCCTGCACGGACGGGGTCAGAGCAGGTTCAGCGGGTTGACGGCCTGGCCGTTAAGCCAGGTTTCGAAGTGCGAGTGGCACCCGGTGGAGTTGCCCGTCGAGCCAACGTAGGCGATGAGTTGGCCCTGGCTGACGCGCTGGCCCGCTGAGACCGTGACGCTGACGTTGTGGTAAAAAATGGTGGTCAATGAGTTGCCCTGGACCACACCGTGCGAGATTTTGACGTTGTTGCCGCCGCCGTCGTTGGCCCAGCCAGCTGAAAACACAGTGCCGGCCGCGGGTGCGTAGACCGGCGTCCCGCACGCGGCACCGAAGTCGATGCCGGTGTGCATGTAGCCGCCCTGGCCGAAGAAATCAATCGTGCCAGGCGGCGTCGCACGCCAGCCGAAGCCGGAGGTGATCGCTGCGGTAAGCGGACGCTGCAGGCCAAAGGCCGACGGCGGTCCCGGCACCGGGGCGACGTATGGCTTCACGGACAGGCCCCGGATCCGGGCGGCCTCCGCTGCGGCCTCGGCGATGCGGCGCTGCTCGGCTTCCCACGCTTCGCGCAGCTTCCGGTCACGTTCCACGATTTCCGCCGCCACGGCGTCCTGCTGCGCCTGGACCTGGGCAAGCTGGCTTTGGATGCCGGGTTTGGCCGCCTGCAGTTCGGCGTCGATCCGCGTGGTCTCGGCGATCAGCTGGTCCACCTGGGCCTTCTTGGCTTCAGCTTCGTCGCGGGCGACTTTTTCCCGCTCCAGCGCGGCGTCCGCCTTGGCCTTCAGGTCACGGATTTCCGCTTCCACGGCTTCCAGCCGGGCCCGGGCGTTCACGTTCGTGGCGTTCTGCTGCGAGAGCTTGTCCATGGCGGAGTTCTGGCTGCGCATGGCCTGGTCGGCGAGGTCCATCGTGTCCGTCAGCGAGCCGCCCTTGTTCGCGCCGAACAGCAGCGACAGGTTGGAGGGCACACCACCGGATTTATACGCCTGGGTGGCGATCTGCCCGATCAGCCGCCGGGCGTCGGCGATCTTCTGCTTGTCGGTCTCCAACTGCTCGGTGAGCTTGGCCTTGTTCTGCTGCGCCATGTCAACACGGGACGCCAGGGCTTCCGCTTCCTTTACGGCGCCGGCCACCCGGCCCTGGGCCTCGAGCAGAGCCTGCTGGGCGCCCGGCAGCTGCCCCTGGAACACCACAAGGTCGGCCGCAGCCTCGGCGATCTTGGCATCCACGAACTCCAGCGAGTGCTCCACCTCGGTCGCCTTGTCCCGCAGCGCCGCCTGCTTGTCTTCAAGCTCGTCCGCGAACGCCACGGGGGTGAAAGCGGCCATCGAACCCGCCAGGGCCAGCGCGAGGGTGGCGCTGATCATCCGGCTGCGGCGTCCGACCAGGCGGAGCCGGGAGAAGCGGGAGGCGTTCGGAGTCATGGGCAATCCCTTATCGTGGTGCTCGGTAGCGTGGGGCACGGTCAGATCCGCACGTGGCGGCGGAGGGTCAGGAGCGAGGAGGTTCCGGCCAGCAGGGCACCCAGGCCGATCAGGGCCGGGGCCAGCATCAGCGTCTGCGCCGAGGAGATGAACGCCGTGTCCTGATACTGCTGGGCCAGGACGCCGCCGAGGAAGAAGTGGGCCACCGCCCACAGCGTGACCGAGGCAAGGGTGGCGCCGATCACGGCCGCGATCACGCCTTCAAGGATGAACGGCAGCTGGATGATCGTCTTCGAGGCGCCCACGAGGCGCATGATGCCGGTTTCGCGGCGCCGGCTCATGGCCGAGAGCCGGATGGTCGTCGCGATCAGCAGGATCGCGCAGACAATCATCACGCCGGCAATGCTCACCGCAACCAGGGAGGCCGCGTTCATGACCGAAAACAGCCGTTCCAGGAGCTGCCGCTGATCGATGACCGTTTCCACGCCTGTCTGGGAGGAGAAGGTCTCGCTGATGATCTCGTACTTTTCCGGGTCCTTCATGTTGATCCGGAAGGACGCCGGGAGCTGGTCCGGCGTCACCGAATCAACGATCGGGGAATTCGAGAACTGCTCTTTGAAGTGCCGGTAGGCGTCATCCTGGGACTCGAACTGGAAGTCGTTGATATAGGGGGAAACCGCCGGCGACTCCAGGAGGCTGCGCAGGATGTCCTGCTGCTCCGCGGTGGCCGGGCCCGCAACGCAACCGGGCGCCGTCGAACCGTCACTGCACAGGAAGATGGCCACCTGGACTTTGTCGTACCAGTAGCCCTTCATCTGATTGATCTGCATCTGCAGCATCCCCGCGGCGCCGACAAACGTCAGGGACACGAACGTGACGAGAATGACGGAGACCACCATGGACAGGTTGCGGCGGAGGCCGCTGCCGATCTCGCCGAGGACGAACGCGAGCCTCATCGCTGCCCCTCCCCTGCCGCGGCCGCAGCGGCGCGCGATTCGGCGCGTGCCTCGCTGCGCGGGGAATCCGGCGCGAAGTCCCGGCCGCTGGCGTCGCGCAGGCGGCGGGATTGTCCGACCACCGGGATCATGGAGGTGTAGAGCGCCTTGGCCTCATCGCGGATCACCACGCCGTTGCGCAGCTCAATGACGCGCCGGCGCATTTCGTTGACGATGTCGTCGTCGTGGGTGGCCATGACGACGGTGGTCCCGTTCTGGTTGATCTTGTCCAGCACACCCATGATGCCCATGGACGTGGTGGGGTCGAGGTTTCCGGTGGGCTCGTCGGCGAGCAGGATGCCCGGGCGGTTCACCACCGCGCGGGCGATCGCGACGCGCTGCTGTTCACCGCCGGAGAGTTCGTTCGGCAGACGGTTTTCCTTGCCTTCGAGGCCGACGGTCTTCAGGACCTCCGGGACGGTGTCCCGGATGACGCTGCGGCTCTTGCCGATGACCTGCATGGCGAAGGCGACGTTGGCGAAGACGGTTTTTTGCGGGAGCAGCCGGAAGTCCTGGAAGACCACGCCGATCCCCCGCCGCAGCCGGGGCACGCGCCAGCTGGAGATGTTGGCGACGTTCTGGCCCGCAACGTAGACGGCGCCGGAGGAAGCCTGGTCCTCTTTGAGGACCAGGCGCAGGAAGGTCGACTTGCCGGAGCCGGAGGAACCGACGAGGAAGGCGAATTCACCACGGTCGATTTCGAGCGTGACGGAATCCAGCGCCGGCCGCGCGGTCCGGTCGTAGACCTTGGTGACATTTTCGAAGCGGATCATGGCCCTTAGTACCCGGCAGGACACGGCGTGGAGACACGGTGCTGCCGCCGGTGCAAGGGCTTTCGTTGGGGGACGTAGAGCTCCGGCTTCTCGACTATACGCACGGGTCCCGGCGGATCAGCCGGAGCGGCGGGGCGTGTCGCGCGATTGGGCGGCTGCCTGGCTCGTCCCGACGGCCCGCCGGTTCGATGGTGCGGGCCCCTGGTTAGTCCTGGGCGTTCCGGTTGTCGGTCCGCCAGCGGATGCCGGCGTCGATGAAGTCGTCGATCTCGCCGTCGAACACTGCCGAGGTGTTCCCGACCTCGTGCTCGGTGCGGAGGTCCTTGACCATCTGGTACGGGTTGAGCACGTAGGAGCGCATCTGGTCGCCCCAGGAGGCTTTGACGTCTCCCGCGAAGGCCTTCTTTTCGGCGTCTTCCTGTTCCTTCTTGAGCAGCAGCAGGCGGGACTGCAGCACCCGCAGCGCGGCGGCGCGGTTCTGCAGCTGCGACTTCTCGTTCTGCATGGACACCACGGTGCCGGTGGGGATGTGGGTCAGGCGCACGGCGGAGTCCGTGGTGTTGACCGACTGCCCGCCGGGACCCGAGGAGCGGAAGACGTCCACCCGGATCTCGTTGTCCGGGATGTCGATGGAGTCGGTCTGTTCGATCAGCGGGATGACCTCGACGGCGGCGAAGGAGGTCTGGCGGCGGCCCTGGTTGTCGAAGGGGCTGATCCGGACCAGCCGGTGGGTGCCCGCTTCGACGCTGAGCGTGCCGAAGGCGTAGGGCGCCTTGACTTCGAAGGTCGCGGATTTCAGGCCGGCCTCTTCGGCGTAGGAGGTGTCCATGATGGTGGTCGGGTAGCCGTGGCGTTCGGCCCAGCGCAGGTACATCCGCAACAGCATCTCGGCGAAGTCCGCGGCGTCCACGCCGCCGGCGCCGGCGCGGATGGTGACCACGGCCTCGCGGACATCGAATTCGCCGGACAGCAGCGTCACGACCTCGAGGTCCTTCAGGGCTTTGCGGATGGATTCGAGTTCCGCGGCGGCCTCGCCCATGGAGTCCGCGTCATCCTCGTCCTGGCCGAGTTCCACCAGGACCTCGAGGTCATCGATCCGGGACACCAGGCTGTTCAGGCGGGCCAGCTCGGACTGCCGGTGCGAAAGCCGGGACGTGATGACCTGCGCGGCCGCGGGATCGTCCCAAAGGTTCGGTTCGCCGGCGCGCTCGCTGAGCTCGGCGATGTCTTCCTTGAGCTGCTCGACATTCGAGACGTTCTCGATGGAGGTGTAGGTGGCCCGCAGCGCGCGGATTTCAGCGGGAAAATCGATGTTTGCCATGGTTTTTCAAGCCTACGCTATCCGCCCTTGTCCGGCCCGACGCGCGGGGCCGTTGTTGCTGCAGCGGACGGGGCCGGCCCGGCTGGCTGTACAGCTACCGGGTCAGCCGGGCGCGGGCCGTGGAGCTCGCCTCGATGTAGACACGGCCGGGCACCACGTAGTTGGCCACCGGAAGGTCCACGGCGGCACTCAGCACCACGACGGCGGTGTAGCCGTCCGGGCTGCCGGTCAGCGATGCCACTTCAAGGCCGCTGAATCTGCTGAAGGCGCCGTTGCGGTTGAGATAGTCGACGGCGGCGCTGCGTACCCGGGCGCTGGTCAGGACCGCCGTCGGGCTGCCCGCCGGGTCTTCAAGCTGACCGAGGGTGAAACTGTCCGCCGCGGCGACCGAAGCCCCGTCCGCGAGCGAGAGCAGTTTCTTGTGCTCAAGGTAGACGCTGGAAGCATCCACCACCACGGCGGTGACGAGAAGGGCCAGCACGACGTAGCCGATGATGAATACCATCAGCTGTCCCTCCTGCCGGACACGCCTGCCGTCCTTGGGCCGGGGCAGCTTGCTGTTGCCGTTGCGGGTGGCATCGGCTGCGGTGGCTCCCGCCCCGCTCATCGGAACCGTCCGACCATTTGGGTGGCCGACGCGTCGAGCCGGCCGGCGTGAAGCGGGAGGGCATCCCTGAACGGCACAAACGGCAGCGGTACGTTCAGGTGCACAGTGACCGTCACGGCCGTTCCGGCGGCCGAGCAGTCCGCGGGATCGCATCTGATCTCCAGGCCCGCGTCCGTGGCCGTATGCCCGTAGTCGGCCAGGGCCAGCAGGACGGCCTGCTCGGCGGCGGCCCGTCCGCTGGCCGGGTCCGGTTGGGAAACGAAGACCTTGGCTGCCTGATCCGCGGCCCCGACGACGGCGAATGACCCGCCCTGGAGCTGTCCGACTGTGATGATGAAGTAGACGAGGGGCACCATCAGCAACAGGGAGAGAAAAACGAACTCGACGACGGCGGTGCCCCGTTCCGAGTCGCTGCCGGGGCCGCCGCCCGGGTCCGGTTCACGGTTGGATGGCTGCATGCCCCCGCACCTCCAACGCTGCCTTCGGACCGATCAGGCCGATGACGGGAAACGGCGCCCGGACCGTTACTTCCAGGGTGCGAAGACCGCGATACTCCGATTCACCAGCCGTGACGTCTCGGCTGAACTCGGAGTTGAGGGCTGCAGTGATCAGCCGTTCCGTTCTCTCGCGGGCGTCTCCGGGGTTGCGGTCAGCCAGCGATCCGTACCTCGCGCCCGAGGCTGCAGCATCGATCAGGGTGTTCCTCACGTGGACGAAAAGTGCCAGTTGGATGATGGCGAGGAAGAAGACCGTCAGCAGCCCGCCGATCAGGACGAAATCCACAACGGCCGAGCCGCGCTCCCCGCGGCCGGAGCCGGGCTCTTCCCCGCATCCTCCGGGTGCCACCTCCGCGCTACTGTCCGACCTTGTCCATGGCTTGGTTGAACAAAGCCTCAAGCGCTGGGCCGGCGAGCGCTAGGAGCGCCGCGACCAGGACGGCGGACATCAACGTGATCATCACCCAACCGGGCACGTCGCCTCGCTCAGCGTGATTCCGGCGCGGCGCCCGTGCCGGTGCGGGCCGCATCCGCCACTTGCCCGCCGGCAGAATCAGCATGGTGAAGGCGCAGGCAAGCCAAGCGAGGCGCATCGGGGTGGTTTTCATTTTTCCTCATTCCGTGGTGGTTGACGGTTCGATGTCCTTGTTGCAGTTACAGTCCCAAGCTGATGGCGGCCAGCCCTGGAAACACGGCGAAGATGACCGTGAGCGGCAGTACCCCGAAGACAAGAGGCACCATCATCCCGATTTCCTTCTTGCCGGCCGACTCCATTAAGTCCCGCTTTGCCGTGTCCCTGACGTCCTGGGCCTGGGCCCTGAGGACATCGGCGAGCGGGGTCCCGCGTTCGACGGCCACGATCATGCCGTCAACGAAACGCACGAGCGTCCCCAAATCTGTCCGGGCCGAGAACTCCTGCAGAGCCTCGGTCAGGGGCTTTCCTGCCCGGGTTTCAGCGAGAACTCTGGTGAACTCCGCCGAAAGCTCCCCGTGCGCGCTGCGGCAGACCCGGTCCAGGGCCCCCGTGGCACTCTCGCCTGCACTGACGGCGAGCGCCATAAGCTCCGCGAGGCTCGGGAATTCGGCCATCATGCGGGACTCGCGCTTCTTGATCCGGGCACCGAGTACATAATCCCGGAGCAGGTACCCCCCGGTTGCGCTGCCCAGTACAACGACGACGGCGATCACCGGGCTGAGCCGTCCGAGGACACCGCCGAGGGTTACCGCGAGCAGGGAAAGAACGAAGCCGCCGGCAGCCCACAGGATTTGTTCTGCCCTGAAGTGGGCAGTGGTTTGGGCGCTGCCTGCCCGCTCAAGCCGTCGCCGCAGCGCCGCTGATCCCAGGTTCGCCCTGCCAAGCGAAGCAAAGGCATCGGTGAGCACGGGGCGGAGAATCGATTCCAACGGTCCGAAGGGAGTGGTGTTGCCCGGGACTGCACGCAGCAGGCGCGATTCCAGGTTGTGGGATTTCAGTTGGGGCCCGATGCGTTCGACGAATGTCACGGGCCGCATGAAGGGCAGGCGCACGAGAACGAGCCACAGGCCGACGCCCAGGAGCACGCCGCAGACGGTTGCGCTCGCCATCAGGCCCGTCATCGGAGAACCCTTTCGTCTTCGGGCAATGCTCCGATACGCAACATGATCGAATATGAAATCAGTGAGACCGTCAGTCCGCCAAGGAGTACCGCGGCACCGGCTGCCGTATTGTAGGCCGCCACTGCCTCCGGGCGGCTCGCCAGCAGCACCAGAACAATCCACGGGGCAGCCACAGCCAGCCTGGCCGCATTGACAGTCCACGATTGCCGGGCTTCAAGTTCGCTCCGGGTCCGTGCGCTTTCCCGCAGAAACTCCGCAAGGGTGCCGAGCAGCCGGCCGAGGTCAGAACCGCCCACCTCCCGGGTCAGGCGCAAGGCCTCGACGATCCTGTCGGCAACCGGGTCCGCCAGCCGCTGCTTCAGCCGTGTGAGCGACGGATCAAATTGTCCACCGGCTCTGTAGTCGAAACCGAACTCCAGGAACACAGGCCGCAGTTCCACCGGGCCCTTTTCCCCCAACTGGATGAGCGCCTCCGGCAATGACAATCCGGCCCTGATTGCGGACCGCAGGTGATCAACGACGTCGGGCCACAGCTGGCGCAGGAGCGTGGTGCGCTTTCGTGCGCGCCACCGTACGATGGCCACCGGCAACCAGCCGCCGAACAGGCCGAAGCAGCCTGAGATCGGCCATGATCTGGTCGCCGCGTAGAAGGCAATCGTTGTAAATGCCGCTACCGCCAGGCAGGAGACGATGAGACCGGTAGAACTGACCCTCTCGATACCCGCTGCCCCCAGCAGGTCCTCCAGCCGGCTCGTTCGTTTCCTCGTCTCAGGCTTTGGCGGCTGCTCCCAGGCCGACCACCAGATGAGCAGCAGCCCGATCCCGGCGAGCGCACCCAGGAGGGCGGACATCAGCGCATCTCCAGTAACGCCGAGACGTCGTAGCCTGACCGCGCGAACTTTTCCGCGGCCGGCATCGAGTTGGCGTTGGGTGTCAGTTGCCCGTCCTTCATAGCGAAAATCATGGACGATTCAATAATCCCGTTCTCGACTCTGCGACCAAGGGCCAGGATTTCGGTCACTTGGCGGCGACCGTTGGGATGCCGGCTGCAGTGGACCACGAGGTCGATGCAGGAAGCGACAGTGGGGACAACAAAGGCACTGGATATGTTCTCGCCCGCCAGCAACGGAAGCGTGCAGATTTTCGTGACGGCATCATGAGCCGAGTTGGCATGGACGGTGCACATCCCGGGAAGGCCGGAATTCAGCGCGATCAGCATGTCAAGGCTTTCCGCTTCCCGCACTTCACCAACGACCAGCCGGTCCGGACGCATGCGCAGCGCCTCTTTGACCAGCCTTCGCAGCGGGATCGCGCCTTCCCCCTCCAGGTTCGGTTGCCGGCACTGCAGTCCCACCACGTCGCGGAGCGGAATCTTCAGCTCAAAGATCTCCTCCACCGTGATGACTCGCTCCCGGGTGCCTATGCTCGCCGCCAGGCAGTTAAGCATGGTCGTCTTTCCCGCCTGGGTGGCTCCGGACACCAGAATGTTGAGGCCGCTGGCGACCGCGGCGCCGAGAAAGCGCGCAGACTGGGCTGTCAGCGTTCCCAACTCCACCAGATGCTCCAGCCTGCTGGCCTTCACCACGAACTTTCGGATGTTGATCGCCCAATGGCGCCTGGTCACGTCCGGGATAACCACGTGAAGACGGGATCCGTCCGGGAGAGCCGCATCAACAAACGGGGAGGACATGTCCAGCCGCCGCCCCGAACTCTTGAGCATCCGTTCCACCAGATCGCGGACCTGCTGTTCGGTCAGGGAGACCGAGGTCAGCTCCGAGTCACCATTGCGGGCCACAAAGACCTCGTTCGGGGCGTTGAGCCAGATTTCCTCAATTGCCGGGTCATCCAGCAACGGCTGAAGAGCGCCGAATCCGGCGACGGCATCAAAGACAAACCGTCGGGCGCCCTCCAATGGCCCCAAGGGAGGCAACGGCGCCAGGAGAGCACGTTCGTCGTAGTCAATGACCGCAGCCTCCACCAACCGCCGCACCTCGCCTGCCTGCAGGAGCGGGTCGAGTCCACGCCGCCGGATGAGCTCGCGAACCTCGTCCTCGACAATGCGCACAGCCTCCATGCCGCCCCCCACTACGACTGACGCCTCAAGGACGAGGCGTGCAACTGGGGTTAAAACTAGGCGGGGGCCGCATGCCCGGCAAGAGCCCCAGAGTGCGTATGTGGACAACTTTCGCCGGTTCGACTTAACAGATTCAACACCTGCCACAGCAAGCCCACTGGCACCATTATCCGGCACGCTTTGAACCCACAGCCGTGTTGGCCCTACCATCAACACGGGGCCGGACGGCCCCCGGCGCCACGACAACACGCCCGCCCCACGGCCAGTGACGCATGATGCGTCTGGCCTTACCGAAACGGTGCAGTGAATCCATGAAGTCCCCGTCGCGAACCATCCCGCACCAGCGAGCCGAGAAAGCCCCTCGCCTGCTGCGCCGCTTCGGCGTGATCTTCCTGGTGCTGTCCCTGCTGACGACCCTGTGGAGCCTCGCCTCACCGCTGATGTCCGTCCCGGACGAACCGGCCCACACCATCAAGGCCGCGGCCGTGGCGCGCGGGCAGTTCTTTGGCACCTCGGGCGAGACACAGGGCGAAGTGCTGAATGTGGTGGTGCCCAAGTACATCGCCGACGTGCCGGAGCTGGCCTGCTACCGCTTCAAGGTCAACGTCACCGCGGACTGCGCCCCGCGGCTGAACCCCGACGAACGCCAGCCCACGGTCGCGGGAACCTCGGCCGGCAATTACAACCCGCTCTATTACCTGGTGGTGGGGATGGGCTCCCGGGGCATCAGCGGCGAACCGGCCATCTACGCCATGCGGATCCTCAGCGGCCTGCTGGCCTCGCTCTTCCTGGCGGCCACGGTGCTGGCTGCCACCCAGTTCACCCGTCGCAGGTGGCCGTTCATCGCCGCCGGAACCGCCATCACCCCCATGGTCTTGTACTTGAGCGGTGCCGTGAACCCCAATGCCCTGGAGATTGTCACGGCCGCCGCCGTGTTCATGAACCTGGCCCTCGTCCTGGACAACGCCCGTGACCTGGGCCGGGTCCGCTTCAACATCGTCGTCGTGGGGGTCGCCGCGGCCGTCCTGGCCAACACCCGCGCCCTGTCCCTGCTGTGGCTCGCCCTCGCCGTCATTGCCGCCCTGCTGATGTTCCCGCTGCGGGACCTGCTCCTGCTGGCCAGGAACAAGCTGGTACTGGCCATGACCGGGCTCATCGGCGCCGCGGCCGCCGCAGGCCTGATCTGGCTTCAGCGTTCCAACACCCTGGCCAGCCTGCTGGGCGAGCCGAGTCCCGTCACGCCCGAGCAGGCCTTCGGGACCATGCTTAACCGCACCTTTGACTTCGCTGCGGCGTATGTGGCGCAGCTCGGCTGGCTGGACACCCCCGGGCCCAACGGCGTGTTCGTCTGGTGGTCCTGCCTGATGGCCGCCCTTATGGTAATGGCCATTTCCGTGCGGGGCCTGCAGGTCCGGCTGGGCTTCATCGTCCTCTTCGCCGCCGCCCTGGCCATCCCGCCCGTCCTCCAGTCCCAGGTCATCACCGACCTCGGCTACATCTGGCAGGGCCGGTACCTCCTGCCGGTGATCGTGCCCATGCTCCTCGCCGCCGGCCTGGCGCTTCGCTCCCGGGACCTGCCGGACAGCCCTTATGCCCGGCGGCTGGCCGGCTGGGTGATCGGCCTGAGCATCGCCGCGCACACCACGGTGTTCGCCAACGCCCTGCGCCGCTACGGTGTCGGCATCTTCGACGAGGCCAACTGGGGGGACATGTTCGGCGCCGCGAAATGGGAACCGCCGCTGGGCTGGCTGGCCCTGACCGTGGCCTACCTGGCCGTCCTCGCCGCCGCGGGCGTGCTGTTCCACCGGCACCTGTTCGCCGACGCCGCCCTCGCGAAGGCCGGCGTGATGTCCGACGGCGGCACGCGGCCGGCCGCACTTGCCGGGCTGGACGACCCGGCCCGGCAAGCCGCTGAATCTCGAGATCACAACATTCCCACGCGCAACACCTGAATCACTAGATTCGTCTATTTGCTGGTGTTAGGGTTGGCGCGACCAGTCAGCACTCTCTCACCCGGGCAGTTCCTGTGGCATTCCCCGGGCCCAAGACTTATGTGGCGCAACTTTGCGTGCGCCTGCGTTCCGGAGCGATATATGAAGCGGACCACCCTTCCCCACAGCAGCCAGGCGAGCAGCCGGATCTGGGCCCTGTTTCTTGCCACCGCGATGCTGGCCGGCCCGGCCCTGGCCGGCCCGTCGGTGGCGGCCGAGCCGTCGCCGACGCCCGCGGCGTCCGCCACCGCGGCTCCCGCGGCAACGCCCGGCACGGTAACCACCGACCCCGTGCCTGCCCCCGCTACCGCACCGGCACCGGCACCGGCACCGGCACCGCCCGGCACCCGCTCCGGCACCGGATCCCAACTCCGCCGCTGACCGGGCCGCCATGGCCATCGCCGTCGGCCCCGGAGGCGCGGCGATGGGACAGGACCCGGCCGCAAAAGCCGCCAGGGCCACCACGCAGTCCCTGACCACCCAGGCCGCCTGGTCCCCCACCTTCGGCGTCCAGGGCCTCGACGTCAGCAGCCACCAGCCCACCGTCGACTGGCAGAAGCAGTGGAACCTCGGTGCCCGCTTCGCCTACGTCAAGGCCAGCGAAGGCAATTACTTCACCAACCCCCTGTTCTCCCCGCAGTACGAGGGCTCGCGCAGCGTCGGCATGATCCGCGGGGCCTACCACTTCGCCATTCCCAACTGGTCCTCCGGCGCAAACCAGGCGCGCTACTTCGTGGCCAACGGCGGCGGCTGGACCGCGGACGGCTACACCATGCCGCCCGTCCTGGACTTCGAGTTCAACCCGTACGCCAACCGGACCATCAACGGGTTCGACTTCGGCAACACCTGCTACGACATGACCGCATCCCAGCTCCGGTCCTGGGTCCGGGACTTCGGCGACACCATGCTGGCGCTGACCGGCCGGCTTCCCGTGATCTACACCAACACCAACTGGTGGAACTACTGCCTGGGGACCGCCCCCGGATTCGGCGACTATCCGCTCTGGGTGGCCGCCTACCCCGGCGCCGCGACGAACGACGCCGGCCCCGTCCCGTCCAGCTGGTCCACCTACAGCATCTGGCAGTACAGCAGCACCGGGCCCTTCCCGGGCGACTCCAACGTCTGGAACGGCGACTACGACTCGCTGCGCAAATTTGCCGGCGCAGCCTCGCCGGTCGGCTCGTTCGACAGCGTCTCCGTTTCGCGCAGCGGCAGCGACACTTCCTTGCGGGCGATGGGCTGGGCGGTGGACCGCTCAACGCCGTCCGCGGCGATCTCGGCCCACGTCTACGTCACGGATCCGGCAGGCACCACCACAGGCCACGCCTGGACCGCCGACAAATCACGGCCGGACGTGAACCAGGCCTTCGGGTACGGCGCGTCCCACGGATTCGACGGAAGCATCAAAATCACGGCCTCCGGCACCTACAAGGTCTGCGCCTACGCCATCGGGAAGTTCGAAAACACCTCGCTGGGCTGCAAGTCCGTGCAGGCAAGCGGCGTGGAAGCCAAACCCGCCCAGCTGCCCATCGGCTCCTATGATTCCCTCTCCCTCCGCCTGGCCAATAATTCGGCGAACCTCCTGGTCACCGGCTGGGCGCTGGACCCGACGTCGTCCGCGACGAGCATCCCGGTCCACGTCTATGTCCGTTCCTCGAACGGGAGCAACCCCGGCTACGCGTTCACCGCCAACAAGGCGCGCGCGGATGTGAACTCGGTCCTGGGCACCACCGGCAATCACGGATTCTCCGCCTCGGTGCCGATCAGCGGCCCCGGATCGTACACGGTCTGCGCCTACGCGATTTCGGTTGCGGCTGTCCCCATCGGCAATCCGTCCCTGGGCTGCTCCACCCTGGCCGTGCAGCCGACGCCCGCCACGATGGGGCACCTGGACTCGGCGACCGTGCGGACCGCCGCCGGTACTACCTCGATCAATGTCACCGGCTGGACGCTGGACCCGGTCCTGCCGGCCGTCTCCATCCCGAACCATGTCTACGTCACCTACCCGGACGGGACCCGGAAGGGCTTTGCCTTCAAAGCCTCGCTCAAGCGGCCGGACGTGAACAGCGCACTCGTGACCGTAGGCAACCACGGCTTTTCCTCCTCGGTGCCGGTGACCCAGCGCGGCCAGTACCAGGTCTGCGTCTACGGCGTGGCAGCGTCCCCGCTGAGTGCGTCAAACTCCCTGCTGGGATGCCGTTCGCTGAACTACTGACCGGACCGCCGCGCGGCCGGGCCGGTCCCGGTTAGAGCGCGCACTGTCAGGGGCGGCGTCCGGCGCTGACGCCGGTCAGTCCTTGGGCAGGGAATCCGGGACGGCGGCCGCGGTCCCGTCCCGGGCGGGCGCGACGGCGGCTTCCCGGGAGGGCGACTTGAAGATCCAGTGCTTGTAGAGCAGGAAGTTCCAAACGGTGGTGGCGACGGTCGCAATGACCTTCCCGAGTGCGTAGGGGTATCCGGCGCCGTCGACCACATTCACCACCACGTCCGTCGCGATGACGTTGAACACCACGAGGGCGCCGTACTTAAGCAGGCTGACATCCGCCCGGCCGCTGGACCGGAACGTGAACTTGCGCTGCACCAGGAAATTGAAGACAAGGCTCGCGAGGAAGGCGATGGGGGTGGCGACCCAGAGGTCGACGCCGCCCACCTCGTGGAGGAGGGCGAGCAATCCGAGATCGATGGCAAACGATGCACCGCCGACCACCAGGAACCGCACAAGATACCCATTGTGGACGAACATCTTGAGTCGGCTGACCAGGCTCATGGATCCATCCCGCATGATGTGAAGGTACCGCCTGTGGTGTTGAGGTCTCCGGCACCGCGTCGTCCGGGAGCTTAGGACAGTCTATCCGGCACGCCCCGCGGCCCCGCACCCGTGGACTTCTTCCACCCCCGGGACCCGCCAATCGGGGTCCGGGAACGGGAAGCGGCTAGGGTGTTGTAGTCACACACGTCTTGGGGCACTCCCCCTTTGGAAGGAAGAATCGTTGCGCAATCGGTCCATCGGCGGCATTCTCACCTGCCTTGTGCTCGCCGGAACCGGGGTGGCCGGCTGCGCCGGCGACTCCTCCGCCACCGCGGTCAGGGGCTCACTGACGGCGATTGGAAGCCCGGTGCAGAAAGACCCGATCCGGGCCTGGAGCAACGCCTGGACCAAGGACAACAATGCGACGTCCCTCAACTACTCCCCCGACGGTTCCGAGGTAGGGATCTCGGCGCTGTCCACCGGCCAGGCCTACTTCGCCGCCTTGGATGCCCCCCTCACAGCCGACCAGCAGGAACAGACGCGGGCCGCCTGCGGACCCGCCGGCGCTTTCTCGGTACCGGTTTCCGTCACGACCCTCGGCGTCGGGTTCAACATGCCGAGCATCCGCAGCCTCAAATTGACCCCTGACGTGCTTGCCGGGATCTTTTCCGGCGCGATTGACCGTTGGGACGCCCCGGAGATCGCCGATATCAACCCCGGGGTGACGCTGCCGGCCGAAGACATCGTCCCGATCACGGCGTCGGCCCCCAGCGCCGAGACCAAAGCGGCCACCACCTACCTGAGCACCGCTGCCGACTGGGCGGCCGGGGTCACCGATGTCTGGGCCGCGCCGGAGAACGGGGTGGCAGTGAAGAAGCAGACCGACGTTGCCGAAGAAGTCGACCAGACGGCAGGGGCCATCGCGTTTATGAACCTGGGCGCGATCGGCACCCGGTTCGACACCGCGCTGCTGCCGTTCGGCGGCGGTTTCGTCCGCATGTCCAAGGATTCCGCTGCCCTCGCATCCCAGCAGGGCGCTACACGGACCACGCCCACCGGCGTTGAATTCACGCTTCCGGAAACCAGCGACCAGGGCTACCCCCTCGGCGTCGTCAGTTACCAGGCGTTCTGCCCTTCATACAAGAACCCGGACCTGGACGTCCTGGTGAAATCGTGGGGCGAGTTCGTGCTCAGTTCCGACGGCCAGGTCGCGTCCGCCTACTTCGCAAACGTCGCCTCGCCCGGCCAGGAAGCCCTGCGGGAAGCCAAGACGTTGATTCGAACGATCGGAGACGCGCAGTGATCCCCGCGACCCACGCCGGCAAACCCGCACCGTCAGGCGCCGGCAGACCGGCCGTCGCCGGGACCCGCCGCTACAGCCTGTCATCGACCACGCGCAGCGGGTTGCGGTTCTTCCTGCCCGTCTTCGGCCTGCTCTCGATGCTCATCACGCTGTGGATCCTCGCCACGCCGCTGATGGCGTACCCGGACGAGCCTGCCCACACCATCAAGGCCGCCGCAGTCGCCCGGGGCCAGTTCTTCCCCGCTCCCGGGGAATCCTACGGCCACGGCGTCCATGTCCAGGTCCCGTCCTACATCGCCAACCTGCAGTCCCAGATGTGTTTCGCCTTCAAGATGCAGGAGACGGCCGGCTGCGCACCGTCCATCCCGCTCGATGACAATTACCTCACCATCGGCGTGACGTCGGCCGGGCTGTACAACCCGTTCTACTACTGGCTCGTCGGCCTTCCCAGCCTGTTCATGTCCGGGGCCCCGGCCATCTTCGCCATGCGCATCGTGAGCGGCCTGCTTTCCGCCGCGTTCTATGCGGCCGGTTTCACCGCCTTGTCCCGGCTCCGGCACCCCAAGTGGCCGCTGATCGGCGCCGCCGTCGCAACGACCCCGATGGTGCTGTTCCTGGCCAGCGGCATCAACCCCAATTCCCTCGAGATCGCCGCGTCCATGGCCGCGTTCTGCGGGCTGGTATCCGTCCTGGAGAACGCACGGCGCCTGGACCGGGCCCTGCCCGGGATTGTGACGGTGGGGCTGTCCGCCGCGACCCTGGCCAACACCCGCAACGTCTCCCTCCTCTGGCTTCTGTGCGGTGTGATCGTTGCGGCCCTGTTCTTCCGTTGGGCCGATATCGCCGCCATCTTCCGGAACAGGATCGTGCTGGCGGTGACTGCGCTGACCACGGTAGGGGTGGTCCTGGGCGTCGCCTGGAACTTCCTGATGCTCCGGGCCCCGGCCTCCGCCGGTGAGGCACCCGCCGGGATCTCCAACGTCGACGGCGAAGTCCGCCCGTATAACGCCTTCCTGACCATGATGGACCGGTCCTTCGACTTTGTCAGCCAGTACATCGGCGTCGCCGGCTGGCTTGACGCGCCCTTGCCGCAGGGCGTGTTTATGTTCTGGAACATGCTCCTGATCGCACTGATGCTGATGGTGTTCCTCGTCCGCCCCTACCGGCTGCAGGCCGGATTCTGGGTGGCCGTGGCCTTCCTCGGCGTAGTCCCTGCACTGCTCCAGGCGGCGCTTGTGAACACCACCGGTTTCATCTGGCAGGGCCGGTACAGCCTCCCGCTGTTCATCATTGCGCTGATCGCCGCCGGCCTGGCCATGCGGTTCAGGCCGTTCGCCCGGACCCCCCGCAGCCGGTCGATCGCCCGGATTGTCCTGCTCGGGGCATGCGTTGCCCAGGCTTATGGTTTCCTGAATGTGCTGCGCCGCTACGTGGTGGGCCTGCAGCCTTGGGCCAACTGGCAGACCATGTTCACGGTTCCGGGCTGGCAGCCGCCGCTGTCCTGGGAGGTCCTCACGGTGCTGTTTGTCGCCGTGCTGCTGCTCGCGGCGTCGGCGTTCTTCAGCTACCTGCACCCGGGCCACCAGCTGCTACCGGGCCTTTCCCGGCGGCTGGCGAAGCTGCGCCCCGGCCGCGCCCGGGCCTGAGCCCGCGCCCGGGCCTGAGCCCGCGTCATAGCCTGGCCTGAGTCAAAGCCTCGGACACAAAAAGGACCCGTTCAAGCCCAGGGCTTGAACGGGTCCTTTTGCGTGGCTGCGGTGTCGGGGCCCTTAGGCGCCGGAATGCGCCGCCATGTACTCCTTGAGCCGTGCTGACGCCTGCGGCGGCTCGAACCCGGTGGCTTTGATCTTCGCCAGGGACAGGACGCTGTTCAGCGGCCGGGGAGCGGCCGCCTTGTCCTTGAAGTATTCCGCCGTGCTGACGCCGGTCACGTCGGTGGCCTGCGCGCCTGCGAGCTCGTAGACCTCGGCCGCTATCGCAGCCCAGGACCGGGGTTCGCCGTCGCTGCTGACGTTGTACGTCCCGTACGGCGCACCGGTGTCGAGCAGGTGCCGGATTGCGGCGGCGATGTCCGGGGTGAAGCTCAGCCGCCCGATCTGGTCATTGACCACGCTCGGCTTGATCCCCCGGCCGGCCAGCGATGCCATGGTCCGGACGAAGTTGTTGCCCTCGCCGATCACCCAGCTGGTCCGGACAATGTAGTGCCGCGGCGCGCCGGCGGCCACGGCGTCGCCGGCGGCTTTCGTCTGCCCGTACACGCCCAGCGGGCTCAGCGGCTCGTCCTCGTCATGCGTGGCGGCCGTACCGTCGAACACGTAATCGCTGGAGACCTGGACCAGGGTGATGCCGTGGGCCGTGGCGACCCGGGCGAGTTCGGCGACAGCCTGGACGTTGCCGACCCACGCGGCCCGGCGGCCCTCTGCCGTCTCCGCCTCATCCACGGCCGTATACGCGGCGGCGTTGATGATCGTGGAGTAGTTCTTCCAGTTCCGGTCCGCGTAGCTGCCCGGGGCGGAGATATCGAACTCGGCGCGGCCGGCGAACTCGACCTCGCCGCGGTCCTTGTATTCCTCCCGCAGGGCCCGGCCGAGCTGGCCGTTGGCACCGAGGACGAGGATCTTCTTCGGCGGCATGGGCACGACGTCCGCGAGGTGCGGGTGCGCCTTGTCCTTCTCGGACAGTTCAGCCTGTTCCAGCGGGATGGGCCAGGCGATGTTGGCCGTGCTGTCCGCCAGGTTCAGGAACGTGTACTGGCCCTGGGCGTCGGCGCTCCAGTGGTCGTTCACGAGATAGGTGTAGGCGGTGCCGTCCTCGAGCGTCTGGAACGCGTTGCCCACCCCGCGCGGGATGAAGATGGCCTGGCTGGGATCGAGTTCGGCGGTGAAGACGGCGCCGAAGGACGGGCCCTCGCGCAGATCCACCCAGGCGCCGAAGATCCGGCCGGTGGCGACGGAAATGAACTTGTCCCACGGCTCGGCGTGGATGCCCCGGGTGGTCCCGGCGGACTCGTTGAAGGAGATGTTGTTCTGGACCGGGGAAAAGTCGGGCAGCCCGAGGGCCAGCATCTTTTCGCGCTGCCAGTTCTCCTTGAACCAGCCCCGGTTGTCACCGTGGACCGGCAGGTCATAGAGCACGACGCCGGGAATGGGCGTTTCGATCGCCTGCAGCGGCTTCGAGAATTCGATCGTCACGTTACTGGCCCTGCTCCTTGTACTTTGCCTCGGTCGCGGCCTTCTGCGGGCGCCACCAGTCCTGGTTGTCGCGGTACCAGGCGATGGTGTCCTCGATGCCGGCGTCGAAGTTGGAGTACTCCGGGGTCCAGCCCAGCTCGGTGCGCAGCTTGGTGGAGTCGATCGCGTAGCGCATGTCGTGTCCGGGCCGGTCAACGACGTGGTCGTAGGCGTCGGCGGGCTGGCCCATGTGCGTCAGGATCAGCTCGACGACGTCCTTGTTGTTCTTCTCGCCGTCGGCGCCGATCAGGTAGGTTTCCCCGATCCTGCCCTTGTCGATGATGGCGAGCACGGCCGAGGAGTGGTCGTTGGCGTGGATCCAGTCGCGGACGTTCTCGCCCTTGCCGTAGAGCTTGGGGCGGATGCCGTCGATCACGTTGGTGATCTGGCGCGGGATGAACTTCTCCACGTGCTGGTAAGGCCCGTAGTTGTTGGAGCAGTTGCTGATGGTCGCCTGCAGCCCGAAGGACCGCACCCAGGCCCGGACCAGCAGGTCGGAGCCGGCCTTGGTCGAAGAGTACGGGCTGGACGGGTTGTACGGGGTGTCCTCGGTGAAGCGCTCCGGGTCATCGAGTTCCAGGTCGCCGTAGACCTCATCGGTGGAGATGTGGTGGAAGCGTTTGTTGTGCTTCCGGGCCGCTTCGATCAGCGTGTACGTGCCGATGATGTTGGTGTCCAGGAAGGGGCGCGGATCGTGCAGCGAGTTGTCGTTGTGGGACTCGGCGGCGTAGTGGACCACGACGTCGTGGTCCCGGACGAGCGCGTCAACGACGGCCGGGTCGGCGATATCCCCCTCGACGAAGTCGAACCGGTCACCGGGCAGGTTCTTGAGTGATTCGAGGTTGCCCGCGTAGGTCAGCTTGTCCAGGACCGTGACGTGACGGTCGGTATTGGCCATGACGTAGTGGACGAAGTTCGAACCAATGAAGCCGGCACCGCCGGTAACGAGGAGTTTCTGCATGTGCCCAGCCTACCCAACGCCCGGTGCAGGCAAGGAAACAAGTCGGGACGGTTCAGGCCGGCTGCCGTGTCCGGCGGCGGGCTTCGACCATGAGCCGCAGCAGCATAATGCGTGCGGCGATGATCCGGCGCAGCGAGCGCCAGCCCGCCGGGGTCTGGTTTTCCTCGTGCAGGCGCCGGTAGATGGTGGACTCGTCCAGGTGGGTGATCGAACCCGCAACATTTCCGCAGATGGCGAGCCAGAGATCGTGGGATTCCCGGACATAGGACGGGATCGGGGTGAACAACGCGGCCGCGTCGCGGCGGAACGCCATCGCGCAGCCGTAATACGCCCGGACGCCCACCAGGGTCGCGGCGAGGTTGGCGAGATGGCGGCGTGAATCCGATGAGCGCAGCGGACGGATCCAGGGCCGCGGTCCGCCGCCGAGCATGTCGAAGTTGCTGGCCACCACCCGCGATCCGGCGAGGGCACCGAGCATCAGGTCAACCCGGCCCGGCATCCAGACGTCGTCCTGGTCGGAGAGGAAGATGTACTCGCCCCGGCTGAGCCGGACGGCTTCCTCGAACGTCCGGACGTAGCCGCGGTTGGTCGCGGCCCGGACGAGGCGGATGCGCGGATCGTCGATTGCGGCGATCACGTCGGCCGTGTTGTCCGGGGACGCATCGTCCACGATGACCAGCTCGTCATCGGGTCCGAGTTCGGCGAGGATGGATGCCACCTGTTCCTCGACGAAGGCGGCGCCCCGGTAGGTCGCCATGCATACGCTCGCCCGGATGGTCCGCCCGTCCGGCGCCGTCGAATCAGTCATGCAGACCACTCTAGGTGACTCCGGCGGACCGAAGCGCGGGCCCGGCCATCACGTATCATCGTCTGGTCAAGCCCTCGAGCAATAGGACCCACCACCGCATGAAACCCGTATTGCTCCGGCTCGCAGGCTTCACCCTGCTGCCGCTGCTGGCGCTGGCCCTGCCGTTCCTGCTGCTGCCCATCATCTCCCGGGTCGTCGGGGCGGACGGCTGGTCCAGTATCACGTCGGGCCAGGCCATCGGCGTTTTCGCGGCGACCATCATTCTCTGGAGCTGGAACATTTCCGGCCCGGTGGAAATTGCCCGCGCCGGCGCCTCGCCCGTCCGCGCGTCGCTGTATTCGAGCAGCATGCGCTCCCGGATGGTGATAGCCGCCTTGGTCCTGCCGGTGATGACCCTGATCGTCGTTTTCGTGGCGAAGGACGGCTTCGAACTCGACGCCATCACGATGGCCTGGGCGACGGCCCTGACCGGATTCTCGCCGGCCTGGTACGGGATCGGAACCGGGCAGCCGCGGATCCTCGCTGTCTATGACACCCTCCCCCGCTTCGTCGCGGCGGTCGTCAGCGCGCCGCTGATCCTGTTCACCGGGCAGATCTGGACCTACGGCGTCGCCATGGTCCTGGCCGTCCTGGTGGCTCTGGTGTCCTTCCACCGGCGTTTCGGCGAGGCCGGCACCTGGTTCCCGAAGAAGCCGGGCGCCGTCGTCCGTGAAGTGATCGTCCCGCACGCGGGAACCGCGGGCATCAACCTCACCGGCAGCGCCTACGCCTCCTCGCCGCTGCCGATCGCCACCGCCACGGTTCCGTCCGCCGCGGCCACGGCCGGTTTCGCCTCGGCCGACGCCATCTACCGGCTGGGGCTCTTCAGCGTCGTCGCCCTCGGCAACACCTTCCAGGGCTGGACGCTGGAGCGCGACGCGGCCGATCCGCGGCGCCGGCATCTGGTCGCGCTCGGCGCGCACGCCATCCTCGGCGTCGCCGGCGGAGCGTTCCTGGGCCTCTTCGGCCCCTGGGTGTCCGGCATCATGTTCGGCGAACCGGTACGAGCCGACACCCTCACCTGCGTCTTCTACGGCGTCTCCTTCTTCTTCCTCTCGGCCTCCACTCCGCTCATCAGGAACATCCTGATCCCGGCCCGGCGCCAGAAGACGGTCCTGATGTGGACGGGGATTTCCGCCGTCGTCGGTGTGCTCCTCATGGTCCTGGCCGGCCTGGCCGGGAACGTGCCGGGCGTGGCCCTCGGAATGGCCGTGAGCGAGGCGATCCTCTTCGCCGGCCTGATGGTCCCGGCACTGCGCATCCTCCCCGCCGTTGCCAGCCCGGCAACGGCCGACAGGTAGGATCGACAGCGTGACTGATAGACGCCAGCGGCGGATTGCCGCCGTGATTGCCGCCTTCAACCCCGACGACGACCTCCTGGCCCACGCGGCCGCCATCCGGGCCCAGGTTGATGAGCTCGTTGTTGTCGACGATTGCAGCACCGCCCCGGAGGCTGCCGGGATCTTCAGCCAGCTGACGCAGGACGGCGTCACCGTCCTGGCGATGCCGCACAATTCCGGCATCGCCGCGACTCTCAACCGCGGCGTCGAGGAACTTGAGGCGACCTCCCGCCCGGAGTTCATCCTCACGTTCGACCAGGACTCCCTGCCCGTCGACGGCTACGTCGATAACGCCCTGGCGACATACGACCAGGCCACCGCCGCAGGCCGCAAGGTCGGATTCGTGTCCGCCGAGTCCTTCAGCGGCCACCGCGTCCCCGCCATGGGCACAGGCACCGGCGACGGGCAGCCCGAGGCCTTCGACCCCATGCAGTCCGGTTTCTTCATCCCGGCCGCGACCTTCGCCGCGATCGGCCGCTTCGAGGCCGGCTTCTTCATTGATTGCGTGGATTCCGAGTTCACCGCCCGGGCCCGGGCCGCCGGGTATGCGATCCTGATCGGCGCCGGCTGCGCCGTCGAGCACCGGCTGGGGGCGCGCCTCCCGGCCACCGCGTTCGGCCGCCAGCTCCGCTTCAAGGGCACCGGGCTTTCCTTCAACTACTACTCCCCGTTCCGGATGTACTACATCGTGCGCAACGGGACCACCCTCATCCGGCGTTACTGGCGGCGGAACCCCGCCTGGCTGCTCCGCCGTTCCGTGGAGGAAACCAAGGCCCAGCTCCTGCGTTTCACCTTCAGCCCCGACCGCCGCAACCTCATGACCGCCGCCTGGCACGGACTCCTGGACTCGGTCCGCGGCCGCGACGGCCGGATCACCAACGACCTCCTCAACCGCTTCCGGGCGCGTTGATATATTGGAGAACTATGAAAATTCATGACTCGACCCGTGTCCTGGTCATCATGCCGGCGTGGAACGAAGCCGAGTCTGTGGGCAACACCGTCCGCGAGGTTCTCGGCGTCGGACGCCCGTATGACGTCCTGGTCGTCAACGACGGCTCAACGGATGCCACCGCCGACGTCGCCAAGGATGCCGGCGCGACTGTCCTGACGCTCCCGTTCAACCTCGGCGTGGGCGGCGCCATGCGGGCCGGCTTCAAGTACGCCCGCCGCCTCGGCTACACCCGGGTGATCCAGGTGGACGCCGACGGCCAGCACGATCCCCGCAACATCGACGAGGTCCTGGCCGGACTGGAGCACGCCGATATCTCCATCGGCGCCCGGTTCGCCGACCGCGGCGACTACGAGGTCCGCGGCCCGCGCAAGTGGGCCATGCAGTTCCTGGCCAAAGTCATTTCCTCCCTCGCGAAAACCCGGCTGACCGACGTGACCTCCGGGTTCCGTGCGGCCAACGACCGCGCCATCAGCCAGTACCTGGACCACTACCCCGCGGAGTACCTCGGTGACACCATCGATTCCCTCGTGGTCGCCGTCCGGTCAGGATGCACCGTGACCCAGATTCCGGTCGCCATGCGTCCGCGCCAGGGTGGCACCCCCAGCCACAACCCGCTGAAGGCCGCGATCTACCTGGGCCGCTCGATCTTCGCCCTGCTTCTCGCCCTGACCCGCAAGCCGTCCCGGCTCCCTGCGGCACCGTTGAATGTTCCGGGGAGGGCATCATGATCAACATCGCAGCATTTGTTCTGTCGCTTGCGATCGTCGGGGTCGTTTTTGAGATGCTCCGGCGGAAGAAACTCCGCGAAAAATACGCCGCACTGTGGCTGATCGTCGGCGTCGGCACTCTGGTCCTGGCCGCGTTCCCGCGCCTGCTGACCATCGTCGCGGAAACCGTCGGGGTCCAGCTGCCCTCAAACCTGCTGTTCATCATCAGCATTCTGCTGCTTCTGGGTGTCTGCCTGCACCTGTCCTGGGAGATTTCGGTGGTCGAAGACGAAACCCGCGCCCTGGCCGAGGAAGTCGCGATCCTCCGGGCCATGGTGGAGGACCTGGCCCCGCAGGACTCCGGCGGGGACCCGTCAGCGTCGCCGAGATCGACCTAGGGCCGGTAACCAGCAATGGCATTAGATATTTTCATCCCCTACTGGGGTGATGTTCCGTTCATGAAACAGGCCGTGGACAGCGTCCTGGCCCAGTCCAACGGCGACTGGCGCCTGACGGTCGTGGATGACGCGTACCCCGGCGATGAGATCCGCCGCTACGTCACGGGACTGGACGACCCGCGGATCACCTACGTCCGCAAGGACATCAACGAGGGCATCACCGAAAACTTCCGCACCTGCGTCTCGCTGGCAAGCCAGGACGTGGTGGTCGTGATGGGCTGCGATGACCTGCTGCTGCCGAACTACGTGGACGTGGTCCTCCGCGCCCACGCGGCATTTCCGCAGGCCTGGATCATCCAGCCGGGCGTGCAGATTATCGACGAATCCGGCAACCCGGCTGTCCCCCTCGTGGACATCGTCAAGCAACGCCTGGTCAAGCCGCGCGGTTCCGGCGCCCGGATCGTGGCGGGCGAATCGCTCGCCGTCAGCCTGCTCCACGGGGACTGGCTCTACTGGCCCTCGCTGGCTTTCCGGACGGACCGCATCCGGGACTATGACTTCCGCGACGGCTTCCCCGTCATCCAGGACCTGGCCCTGATTATCGACATGGTCCTCGGCGGCGCCGAACTGCTGATCGAACCGGAGGTCTGCTTCGAATACCGCCGGCACACCTCCAGCGCATCGGCAGCCAAACTCGTCGACGGCACCCGGTTCATCGGTGAACGGGACTACTTCGCCCTGGCCGAGCGCCTGTGCGCCGCCAAAGGCTGGCGCAAGGCAGCCCGCGCCGCCCGCCTGCGCCTGACCTCACGGGCGCACGCGCTGCTGTTCGTCCCGGGCGCCCTGCGCCGGATCGGCAAGGGCCCGCTGGGCACGCTGTTCCGGCATGCCTTCGGAAAGTGAGCCATACGCCAATGCCTGCAGAACCGACCGATCCCGTAGGTGGCGTTGCCGCCGTCGTGACTGCCTTCCGGCCGTCGCCGGAACTGATCGGGAACCTTGAATCGCTCCTCCGGCAGGTCGCATCCGTGGTGGTGGTCGACGACGGCGGCGGCCCCGGCTTCGACGACATCTTCGCCGCCCTTGCCGGCGCCGGTGCCGAGGTGGTCCGGCTCGACCACAACGCCGGCATCGCCGCAGCTTTGAACGCGGGCATCGCCCGGGCCAGGAAGACCGGCACGCCCGAATACATCCTCACCGTGGACCAGGACTCGCATTTGCCGGTCGGCTACGTGCAGGCACTGCGCGACGCTGCCGCCGCCGCCCGGGCCGCCGGCGTGGAGCCTGGCCTGGTGTCCCCGGCCAGGATCCACGGCAACCCGGTCATGCGCGCCGGCACCCGGAACGGCATTGCCCTCGGCAAGGAGCCGATCCAATCCGGGCTCCTCGTCCCGGTTGCCACGCTGGAAGCGATCGGCGGCTTCTGGGAAGAGCTCTTCATCGACCTCGTGGACACCGAGTACTACTTCCGCGCCCTCAATGCGGGCCTCCCCACCGTCCTCGCCGCCGCCGAATTCGACCATTCCCTCGGCACCATGGTCGACGCTGCGGTGTTCGGCCGGACGATCCCCGTCGGCGGGATGCCCCTGAAGGTCCGGATCGCGGCGACCTGGCGGTACTACTACATCTTCCGGAACCGGGTGCTCGTGAGCCGGCGATATGCCGCCCGGAACCCGGCCTGGGTGGCCGCGGGGATCTGGACCGATCTCCGCCACCTGATGGTGGTCACCCTGCTGGCCCCGGGACGGCCGGCCCGGCTGGCCTCGGCGCTGCGCGGCATCGCCGACGGGGTCCGGGGCCGCAGCGGCCGGCGCCACACGAACTGACCGCATCCGGCAGTTACCCGGATCCGGCGTCACACCCGGGGTCCCGGGTTTGGCCGGTAGTTGACGGATAAGAGAGGATGTAGTCCATGCGCGGAATTATTCTTGCCGGCGGGACCGGCTCTCGTCTTCATCCCATCACCCATGGCATCAGCAAGCAGCTCGTGCCTGTCTATGACAAGCCGATGATCTACTACCCGCTCTCCACGCTGATCCTGGCCGGCATCCGCGACATCCTGATCATCACCACCCCACACGACGCCGAGCAGTTCCAGCGGCTCCTCGGCGACGGCTCGCAGTTCGGCGTCAACCTCACTTACGTCCAGCAGGCCTCCCCGGACGGCCTCGCCCAGGCGTTCATCCTCGGTGAAGAGCACATCGGCAATGAAACCGTCGCACTGGTCCTCGGCGACAACATCTTCTACGGCCAGGGCATGGGCACCCAGCTGCGCAAGCACGCCGACATCGACGGCGGCGCCGTCTTCGGCTACTGGGTCAAGGACCCGAAGGCCTACGGTGTCGTGGAATTCGACGACGCCGGCCGGGCCATCTCACTCGAGGAAAAGCCCGCTCACCCGAAGTCGCACTACGCGGTCCCGGGCCTGTATTTCTACGACAACGACGTGGTGGAAATCTCCAAGAACCTCAAGCCCTCGCCCCGCGGCGAACTCGAAATCACCGACGTCAACCGGACCTACCTGGAGAACGGCAAGCTCCGGGTGGAAATCCTGCCCCGCGGCACCGCCTGGCTGGACACCGGTACCTTCAACGACCTCAACGATGCCTCGAACTTCATCCGTACGGTGGAAAACCGCCAGGGGCTGAAGATCGGCGCCCCGGAAGAGATCGCCTGGCGCCAGGGCTTCCTGACCGACGACGAGCTCCGCCAGCGCGCCGAGCCCCTCATCAAGAGCGGCTACGGCGCGTACCTGCTCGAACTTCTGGAGCCGTAACCGCCCGATGTGGTGGTCGTTTCTTCCGCACATCCTTGGTGCCGTATCCCTGTTGCTGCTGCCCGGACTCCTGGTTTCCCTCGCGTTGCGCTTTAAAGGATTTGACGCTCTCGCCCTGGCCCCGGCTTTCTCGGTCGGCACCATCGTGCTCGCCGCAACTGCGGCGCCGTTCGTCGGGCTCGGTTTCGGGCTGCTTCCGGTCGCGGCGGTAGCGCTCGTCCTGGCCGCCGCCGGCGCCTGGGCTGCAAACGTCCGGGCTGCCCAGACCTCCCGTGCGGCGCAGGCAGCCGGGGCAGCGCTGGCACCCGAGGCATCGCTGGCATCCGGGGAAGTGCCCTGGTGGCGGCGGGACGCCGCGGCCTTCGCCGCGGTCCTCGTCGCGGGCGGCCTGCTGGCCGCCCGGGTCCTCCAGATCACGGGCACCCCGGATGCCATCTCGCAGACCTACGATGCTGTCTTCCACCTCAACTCGGTCAGGTACGCCCTCGACACCGGCCAGTCGTCGTCGTTGACCCTCGGCGGCATGACGGGCGGCGGGTTCTATCCTGCCGGCTGGAACGCCGTCGCCACCCTCGTCGCCGTGACGACCGGCGCCGGCGTGCCCGTCGCCGTCAACATCACCAGCGTCGTGCTCGCCGCCGTGTCCTGGCCGCTGAGTGTGGTGCTCCTGGCCAAATGGGTGGTCAGTGCACGTCCCGCCGTCATCCTCGGCGCCGGGATCGCCGCCGCCTCGCTGGGGGCCTTCCCGCTCCTGATGCTGGACTTCGGCGTCCTCTACCCCAACCTGCTCGCCATCAGCGTCCTGCCCGCATCCATCGCCCTCGCCGCGTCGCTCGCGGGTTTCGCCCCGGGCCGGGCTGCCGTGCTGCCGGCCGTGCTGCCAGCTGTGCTGGCCCTCCTGCTGGCGCTGTCCGGCCTCGCCGTAGCCCACCCCACCACCTTTATGGCGTGGCTGACCTGGACCCTGCCGATGGCTGCCATCCTCTCGTGGCGGGCCATCCGGCAGGCCTGGCCCGCCCGGCGCACAGCACCCCGGCCGCTGGTTGCCGGAGTTGCGGGCGCCGCCGGGTACGCAGTGGTATTCCTGACCCTGTGGATTGTGCTGCGGCCGCCGGCGGATGCCGCCTTCTGGGGCCCCAACGGCACCGCACCGCAGGCTTTCGGCGAAGCGTTGAGTTTCTCCCCGGTGGATCTGTCCCCTGCCTGGCTCGTTGCGCCGCTGGCGCTGCTCGGGCTCTGGGCGTGTTTCCAGGCCCCCCGCAGGTTTGCCTGGATCGGGTCCGTCTACCTCATCTTCGCCGGCCTTTACGTTGTGGTCGCCGGGTTCCCCAAGTCACCGACCCGGGACTTCCTCACCGGTGTCTGGTACAACGACAGCCCGCGCATCGCCGCGCTCCTGCCGGTCGCCGGGGTGGTGCTCACCGCCGTCGGGCTCGACTGGGCCGCGCGGACGGTGGCGGCGGCCAGGGACCGCCACCGGGTGCTCGCGCTGGCCCTCGACGGCCCCGGCCGCACGGGATCGACGGCGGCGACGGTCTACCGGGTGTCGGCCGGCCTGGTGCTGGTCCTGGCGGCGATCGGTCTGGGGCAGCAGGGCGGGTTCAAGGAGGAGGTCCAGCTTGCGTCCTCCCGCTATGAGCTCGATAACGACTCCCCGCTGGTCTCCGCCGACGAGCTCGCCCTGATCCACCGGCTGAAAGACACCGTCCCGGCGGACGCCGTCCTCATCGATAACCCGTATACGGGCGCCGCGCTGTCCTACGCGCTCGGCGGGCGGAAGTCGGCACAGCTGCACATCATGAGCAGCGTGTCCCCCGCGGTCCAGAAAATCTACGACTCGGCGGCGTCCGTCACGACCGATCCGAGCGTCTGCGAGGCCGTGCGGGAAGCCAACGGGTTCTACATCCTGGACTTCGGCAGCAAGGAAATCCACCGCGGCTATCACACGCCGCCCGGGCTGTTCAGGCTCGAGCACAATCCCGGCGTCGAACTGGTCGACAGCGAAGGCCGGGCCAGGCTCTACAAGATCACCGCCTGCGGGGCCTGAGGCCCGCCCGTCAGTGCGTGGTGGTGCGGCGGCGGAGTTCGCCGACGACGTCGTGGACTTCCCCGTCCATGATGACCTTGCCGTGTTCGAGCAGGACACCGCGCTCACACACCGTGGCGACCAGGTCCAGGTCGTGGCTGACCACGAACAGGGTTTTGCCCTTGTCGGAGAGCTCTTTGATCTTTGCGATGCACTTGCGCTGGAACGGTTCGTCACCGACGGCGAGGATCTCGTCAATGAGGAAGACTTCCGGATCCGTATGCACGGCGATGGAGAACGCCAGCCGCAGGTACATGCCCGAGGAGTAGAACTTCACCTCGGTGTCAATGAATTCGCCGATTTCCGAGAACTCCACGATCGAATCGAATTTCTCGTCGATCTGCTTCTCGGTCATCCCGAGGATCGCGCCGTTCAGGTAGACGTTGTCGCGGCCGCTGAGGTCGTGGTGGAAGCCGGCACCGACTTCGATCAGCCCGGCCACCCGGCCCCGGGTGCGAACGCTCCCGCCGTCGGGCTGCAGGACGCCCGAGATCAGCTTCAGCAGCGTGGACTTGCCCGAGCCGTTCAGTCCGAGCAGCGCCACGGTCTCGCCCTGCTTGACCTCGAGATCGACGTCCTGCAGCGCGAGGAACTTCTTGGAAAGATCGCCCTTGCGGCCCTTGACCAGCCACACCAGCGCTTCTTTGAGGGACCGGGTGTGGCGCAGCACAAACTGCTTCCGGACACCGGTGCAGCTGATCGCCACCTGGCCGTGCGTGGTCATCTTAGAGCTCCTGTGCGAAGTGGACGGCGAGGCGGCGGAACGTCAGCTGTCCCAGGAACAGGATGCCGAGGGTGATGAGCATGGCCACGGGCAGCCAGAGTCCGAACAGATCCGGCGGGATCGCCTGGGCCACGGCCTGGTCGGTGTTGAGCGTCGGCTCCCAGAAGGACCAGTGGAAGACCTCGACGGCGACCGTCATCGGGTTCAACTGGTAGATCCAGTACCACGGCCCCATCACGCGCTCCACCATCGACCAGACGTAGAGCACGGGCGAAGCCCACGTGACGACCATAACGATCATGTCCACGATGTTTTCGGAATCGCGGAAATAGACATTCATCGCCCCGAACAGCAGGCCCAGGCCCGTCGCCAGGACCGCGACCATCAGGAAGACCAGGATGATGGCCAGCAGTTGGAGGACCGTCGGGGTCCAGCCCACCAGCAGGCACGCCCCGACCAGCACCACGAGCTGGGGGAAGAAATGGGCCGCGGAGACCCAGACCGTTGCGACCGGGAACAACTCCCGGGGCAGGTAGATCTTCCGGATGAGGTCGCGGTTGTCCACAATCGAACGCGTGGCGTTCGAGAGCGATTCGGTGAAGAAATTCACCAGGACGATGCCGGCGAAAAGGTAGATCGCGTAGTTGGGTGTGCCGCGCTGCAGGTTCAGGAAGATGCCGAGGGCAACGTAGTAAATCAGGAACTGCACGAGCGGTTTCACGTAGGACCAGAGCAGTCCCAGCACGGAGCCGCGGTAGCGGACCTTGATTTCCTTGCGGACCAGCAGCTTCAGGAGGAACCTGTGGCCGTAGACATCAAGGAGGCCGCGGCCGCTGCCGGGGGTGTTCAGTTGGTCGGAGTGACCGGCCATCTAGTCGCCATCCTTGGAGTTCGCCTCAAACGTCTTCTTCCAGGCCTCGATCGAACTGATGTCGGCCACCGCGTTGCGGTACTGCTCGGCCAGGCTGTCCCATTCGCGGAAGAGCCGGACGTGAAGGGCGGTGGCTTCGGTCAGCATCGACTTCAGCTTTTTCGGGTCCCGCTGGTACCAGGACGCGCCGGTGCCCTCCGCGTTGGAGACCACTACGCTGTCATAGTGCGCCACCCGGAACCACCGGTTGTCCCGGTGCGCCAGGTAGGCCTGCGGCCGTTCGGCGCTCTCAGGGCCGGGAGCCTTGATCAGCTGCCGGGCGACGGTCTTGATTCCCCACGGGATGAGGTCTTTCTTCCGGGGCATCCCGACGACGGCCCCGCCCATGGGGCCGCGGCCCAGCTTGGGCGCCGGGAAGTCATTGACGTCGTCCTTCAGCTGGGCGTCCGGGTACTCGGCCTTGAGCGCGTTGATCTCCGGCAGCTTGGTGGCGAGGACCTGGTGCAGGCCGTCGGGGCCCTTGAGGATGTCCTTCAGGGCCTCGATCCGGCCGTGCTCGGTGAAGTACTGCATGGAGACGAGGTGTTTGACGTCGGCCTGCACGGATTCGCGCAGCACGCGCCCGCCCTTGGGGTAGGGGCTGTGGATGAGCGTGGCAATGAGCCGGTTGCGCTCGTGGAAGTAAGCCTGCCAGCCGACGAGGTCGTCCTTGTCGATCCAGGAAACGTGCCAGACGGCCGCGCCGGGCAGGGACACCGTGGCGAAGCCGGCTTCCCGGGCACGCAGCCCGTATTCGGCGTCGTCCCACTTGATGAACAGCGGCAGGGACAGCCCGATTTCCCGGATCACCTTGGTCGGGATCAGGCACATCCACCAGCCGTTGTAGTCAACGTCCACGCGGCGGTGCAGCCAGGCCGTCTGCCGGAGGTTTGAGACGCTGAAGTCGTGCCGGACTTCCATATCCGCGTGCGGGGCCGCCGGGACGAACCGGTACGGGTCGACGACCTCGCCGAAGGTGTGCAGGATGCTGCGGTTATAAAGGTCAAACATGTGCCCGCCGACGATCGTCGGGGTGCGGCAGTGGTCGGCGAAGGACAGGAGCCGGGCAATGCTTTCGGGTTCGACGACGATGTCATCGTCAAGCAGCAGGGCGTAGTCGCTGCCGTTCTCGACTGCCTCGTACATGCCGCGGGCAAAGCCGCCGGAGCCGCCGAGGTTGGCCTGGTTGATGATCCGCAGTTTTCCGCCGAGGGCAGCGCGGACTTCCGCGAAGCCTTCTTCGTCCTCGACCTTTTGCGTGCCCTGATCCACGATCAGGATTTCCTTGACGTTTCGGAGGACGTCGGGGTTCTCCGCCAGGATGCGGGCGTTGTTCAGGCAGAAGTCCGGCTTGTTCATCGTGGTGATTTCGAGGGTCACCTGGCCGGGGCTGTCGACGCCGCCGTCGTTGGTCTCCCACTGCGCGTTTTCCAGGACCAGTTCCTCGGAGCTGGCGGCAAGATCAAACCAGTACCAGCCGCCGTCGCCGAACGGCTTCAGGTTCAGCTCGAAGACCGAACCGGTGGTGCCGTCGACGTGCCGGCCGTCGACCCGCTGGACCGCGCCCCGGGCGTTGGACTTGTAGACCGTGACCGTGCCGGTCCCCCGGGTGTTCACGACCAGGCGGATGTCCCGGACCGAGGTCCACCGGCGCCAGTAGCTGGCCGGGAACGCGTTGAAGTAGGTTCCGAAGGAGATCTGTTCGCCGGAACGGACCCGCATCGAAGTCCGGGTGAGCAAGTCCTCGAAGTGCGCTGCCCGGCCTCCTGAGCTGAACATCTGCAGCTTTTCCTCGGGGAGCTTCGGGGTGCGTGCCAGTTCGTCGTTCTCACGCAGCCGGATGCCGCTGGCCGTGCCGGCGTCAACGTAGAGCGGGACGGTGTCCGTCTGGTCTGCCGAGGGCAGGATGACGCGCTGGATCGTCGTCCAGCCGGTGGTCGTTTCGGCGGCGCTCATGCGTCCACTCCTCCGCTTTCGATCGTGGCGCCGCTCTCGAAGTGCGGGCGGATCTTGTTGTCGAACATGGCCAGGGCGGAACCGATGGCCATGTGCATGTCCAGGTACTTGTAAGTGCCGAGGCGTCCGCCGAAGAGGACATCGCGCTCGGCGGCGGCGAGGTCACGGTATTTGAGCAGGCGTTCGCGGTCGGCCGCTGTGTTGATGGGGTAGTAAGGCTCGTCGCCCTTTTCCGCCGCCCGGGAGAATTCGCGCATGATGACGGTCTTTTCCGTCTGGTAGTCGCGCTCCGGATGGAAGTGGCGCGGCTCGATGATGCGCGTGTAGGGCACATCGGCGTCGTTGTAGTTCACCACGGACGTTCCCTGGAAATCACCGACATCGAGCACTTCTTCCTCGAAGTCGATGGTGCGCCAGGAGAGGTCGCCCTCGGCGAAGTCGAAGTACCGGTCCACGGGTCCGGTATAGACGACCGGGATCGTGCCGACAACTTTGTCCTTGCTGTATTCGTGCGACTCATCGAAGAAATCGGTGTTGAGCCGGACTTCGATGTTCGGGTGCTCGGCCATCTTCTCGATCCAGGCGGTGTAACCGTTGGTCGGGAGGCCTTCGTACTTGTCGTTAAAGTACCGGTTGTCGTAGTTGTACCGGACCGGGAGGCGGGAAATGATGCCGGCAGGCAGGTCCTTGGGATCCGTCTGCCACTGCTTTCCGGTGTAGTGCTTGATGAACGCCTCGTAAAGCGGGCGGCCGATGAGCTGGATGCCTTTGTCATTGAGGTTCTGCGGATCCGTGCCGGCCAGTTCGCCAGCCTGTTCGTTGATCAGGTCCTTAGCCTGCCCGGGTGTCAGGTTGGCCCGGAAGAACTGGTTGATCGTCGCGAGGTTGATCGGCAGCGAGTAGACCTCGCCCTTGTGGACGCCGTAGACCTTGTGCACGTAGTTGGTGAACGTTGTGAACCGGTTCACGTACTCCCACACGCGGTCATTGGACGTGTGGAAGAGGTGGGCACCGTAACGGTGGACCTCGATGCCGGTCTGCTCTTCCTTTTCGCTGTAGGCATTGCCGCCGATGTGGTGGCGGCGGTCGATGACGACTACCTTCAGGTCCAGCTCCGTGGCGGCCTGTTCTGCGATTGTCAGGCCAAAGAAGCCCGACCCTACGATGACAAGGTCAGCGGTCACAAACTCTCCTGATTCGAATGCGGGCAGCGCAATGGGGCGCATTGTCTGCTGCTCTAGCGTACCCGAGCCGTTATCGGAATCAGTGATCGGGGCCCCGGCGCAGGGTGCCCGGACCGGCGCGGTTGACCTGCGGCGCGGACCGTGCAGGGCCCGCCCGCGGGTTTTTCCACATGGGCCGTTTTACGGGACGCGCCGCGCGGCGCCCGTCCCTAGGGTGGACGCAGGCGGCGCCGCACGAAAGGACTTCCGATGATGCTGCACTGCACACTCGTCCAGGCCCCCGGCTCCGGGCTGGCCCGTGCGCAGGTGGAACTCTCCATCAATGTGGCCCCGGGCCTGGCCGGGCGGCACCTTCAGGCGGCCCTCTCCCGGTGCTACGGCACGGGTGAACTCTATGTCCGGGGCCGGCCCCTCAGCTCCTTATCGGTCGGTGAGGGGCCGCTGGTCAACGGGGCGGTCATTGTCGACGGTTTCGTCGCGATTCCGCGGCGGCCGGTTGCCGGCGGGGTGCTGGTACTGGCTGTGCACGGCGGCCCCGCCGCAGGAACAACCATCACGCTGCCCCGCGGTCGGTTCCGGATCGGGCGCAGCGGGACGGACATCGTCATCCCGGATGCCGGGCTTTCGCGGAACCACGCACTGCTGGACGTGTCGGACGCTGCGGTGACCCTGACGGATCTAGACAGCGTGAACGGGACCTTCGTGGACGGCCGGAAGATCCGGGCTTGTGCGGTGACCACCGGATCCACGATCCGCTGTGGTGACTCCACGCTGTCGCTGGCCCTCGGCTCCGGGCCGGACCCTTCCGGTGCGGCAGCAGCAGGGCTGGAGGCGGCGGGGCTGGAGGCGGCGGGCGGCTCAGTTGCCGAACCCATCGTGGTCCGAAACCACGTCGCCCAGGTCAGCAGGGCGGGGCTGGTCCTGACGGCGGTTTTGCCGCTGCTGGCCGGAGTCGGGCTGGCTGTCTTTACGGGGATGTGGATATTTCTCGCTTTTACCGGCGTGTCCGCGGTCTCGGTCCTTGTCCCGGCCATGTCAGGCCGCCGCCAGCGCCGCGAACTCACGGTGGCCGTCGCGGAGGCGGCGCTGCAGGACCGGCAGCGCCGCTACCGTGCCGCACCGTCCGCCGCAGACCTGGCCGCCCACGCGGCCGCGGGGCATTCTGCCTGTGGGACGCCGGATGGTGCCTCCTCCCAGGTGTGCTTGCGGATCGGGCTGTCCGAGCAGCCCGCGAACCTCCGGTTGGAACCTCCCCTCCGGGGGTTTCTGCCGCCGGGGCTCGGCGCGATTCCCTTGCTACTGGACCCGGCCGCGGGGCCCGTCACGGTTCGGGGCCCGCGCGAAGCCGTGCACGGGCTCGTCCGCTTCGTCATCATGCAGCTCGCCAGCTACCCGCTCGCCTGCCGCACCCGCGTCCTTGTCTTCGGCAGCCCGGAGTCGTTGCCGATCGCGGCACGGTTTCTGCCAGGCGTGTTGTTGTCAGCGGACCCGACGGCGGCGACGGCATGGCTGGCCGCTGGTCCGGGCGAGGGCTTCGACGATGGCCTGCTGATCATCCTGGACCCCGGCGGTCCCAGCCCTAACGGCACCGCCGGCGGGAGCGGCAGTGGCACCGCCGGCGGGAGCGACGACGGGTGCGCCGGGCCCGAAGCGCCGCCTCGGGACGGCTTGGGTCCGCTTCGTGCAGCAGCCGCCGGTCAAGGCTGGAAGGTAGTAGATTGCGTTCCCGGCACCGGACCGGGGACGGGGACGGGCCCGGCCATTCTTCTCGGCGAGCGCTGCGGGCGGCTGACGACAGGCCGCACCTCGGTCGCGTTCGTTCCCGATCTGGTGCCCCTTGCCGTGTTCGACAAGGCCTGCCGGGGCCTTGGGGCCAAGGGCCGCAGGGGGCCGGCGCCGGCGCCCGCCGTTCCGGACCGGTGTGTCCTGGCTGGCATCATGCCGCTGGGCGAGCCGGATATTTCCGGACGCTGGAGCCAAGCACGTCAGGCGTCCGGGCTTTCCGTTCCGGTCGGCGCCAGTGCCAGTGGTGTCCTCCATCTGGACCTGCAAAAGGACGGCCCACATCTACTGGTCGCAGGCACCACCGGGTCCGGCAAGTCCGAGTTCCTGCGCACGCTCGCGGCGGGCCTCGCGGCCGGTTATCCCCCGGACCGTGTGAATCTCCTTTTCATCGATTTCAAGGGCGGCTCGGGGCTCGGCCCGCTGACCGGTCTGCCGCATTGCGTCGGTATGCTCACAGACCTGGGCGTCAACAACGTGGGGCGGGCCGTCATCTCCCTGCGGGCCGAAGTGCGGCGCAGGGAACAGCTGCTCGCGGCCGCGCAGGCACCCGATCTCACCACGTACGAGTCGTTGGGGCTGCCCGGCCGGCGGTTGCCGCATCTGGTCATCGTCATCGACGAATTCCGGGTGCTGGTGGAAGACGCGCCAGTGGCCCTCTCGGAGCTGATGCGGATCGCCGCCATCGGACGCTCCCTGGGAATCCACCTCGTGATGGCAACCCAGCGCCCGCAGGGAGCCGTGACCGCGGACATCCGCGCCAACGTCACCAGCTGTGTCGCTTTGCGGGTCCAGTCAGGCTCCGAGTCGATCGATGTGATGAATTCCCCGCTCGCTGCCGGCATCCCCCTCAACCGGCCCGGCCGTGCGTTCCTGACCCGGGGAAACGGAGCTCCGGTGGAGTTCCAGACGGCAACTCTGGGTCCCGCGGAACCACCCGGGGACGGTCCCGGCAGCGTCATCGTTGTGGAGGAAGCCCGGAACGCGCTGTTGGGTCGGTCAGCGGCCCGCGTCATAGTTGACGGCCACTGCGCTGGTGGTGGTGATGGAGGTGGCGGCGCCGGCGCCGATGGAGGGCACGGCCGGTCGGCCGCTCCGATGCCGTCTCGGGCGGCACTGCCTCTTGTGGAAGCAGCATCGCGGCTGTGGGAGACCCGCGGGGGCGTCGCGCCTCACCATCCCGTGGCAGATCCGCTCCCCGCGGCGCTGCCCTTCCCGGACTTTGCGGAGTCCCGTGTGCCGTCCTGCCCCGGCGGGCCGGCGACCGGGCCGGGTGTGGCCCCGACTCCGCCGGACACAGTGCGGCTCGGGTGGGTGGACCTTCCGGAGCAGCAACGGGTGGCCGGGCTGAACTGGAGTCCCGGGGCGCACGGGCATCTGGGGCTGGTCGGGGGCACACCGGGTACGGCAGACGCTGCCCTGGCCCTTGCCGTTGAACAGCTGCTCACCGGGCCGGCGGAGAGCCACTTGTACCTCCTGGATGCAGCGGGTACTTTCGCTGCGTCAACCGCATGCCCGAGGATCGGCGCAGTGGCAGGGCTGCCGGAGCTTCGCCGCGCAGTTCGGGTGCTCGAACGCCTGGCGGATGAATTGACGTTGCGCGGCACCCGGCCGCTGCCCGCGGACGCTCCTTCCCTCGTGCTGGTGATTGGCGGCTGGGGCTCGTGGGTCTCGGCCTTCCGGGCCGGCCCGCTGTCCTGGGCCGAAGACCTCGTTCTCGACATCGTCCGTGACGGTTCCCGGTGCGGTGTGACCGTCATCGTGTCCGGAGAGCGCGAATTGGTCACCGCCAGGTTTTTTGCCGCCATTCCCAACCGGGTCTTTTTGCCCCTGGGATCGACCGACGAGGGCCGGCTTGGCTGGCCCCGGATGCCCGAGCTCGATCCGGTTCCTGGCCGGGTAGCGGTCTTTGGGGCGTTTGTGGAGAACCCTGCCGTCACCGGGCAGGCCACGTCCGGGCATGCCGGCCAGCTGTTCGACCGTGGGCCTGCGCGCGGCGGGGGCCGCGCCGCTGTGCCCGTCCGCGTTCAACCGTTCCGGGTCGATGCCCTGCCCGCGCTCATTACGGTCGCGGAGCTGAGGAGCCTCCCTGGCCGTCCCGATCCGGATGGCGGCCTTCCGCCGGCCGCGCCGCTGCCACCGTCACCTGCGCGCCGGCTCGTGTGCGTCGGAGTTGGCGGAGACGAACTGGTTCCGGTGCGGCTTCCCGTCCGGACGGGCGGCGTCCTTGCGGTCCTCGGCGGTGCGGGGGCCGGTAAGAGCACGCTGCTGACGGCTCTCCCGGACTTGAACCCGGGTCTGACGTTCATGTCGGCGCCAGGACCCGGGATGGCACCGGAATGTTTCTGGTCCGAACTGCACGCGAAGGCGCTTGACGGGGCACTGGATCGCACGGTCATCCTGCTCGCGGACGATCTGGACCAGCAGCCGCCGGAAACAATTAACCGTCTGTTGACGCTGACCGGCCTGGGATGGCCGGTGATTTTTACCGCCGCCTACAGCCCCTCGCTGCAGCAGCGCGTGCCCCTGGTCCTGAATGCGCGCAGCCAGGGCCAAGGCATCCTGATCCGCCCGCGCTCCGCCATGGACGGCGACCTGTTCGGGGTCCGTTTCGGGCTGGAAGCCGGCCCGCCGCCCGGACGTGCCGTAGTGATCTCCGAGGGCATCGCGACCCCGGTGCAGCTCGCCGCGCCGGACACCTCTGGTGGCGGCGCCTACAGTGCCGGCGGGGCCCCGCCCGAACGGGAGGCATAGGCGATGACCCGCCCGTCGAACAGAAGCACAATCGCGGTGACCGCCGGCAGGAGCATGGCCAGACCGGCAGCGAGGTATCCGCCCGTCGCAGTGGGGAATCCTATGGTCAGAACGAGCAGTTGCGCCACGAGGGCCGCTGCCCGGGGCCAACGGAATCCGCGAAGAAGGAAACGAGCAACGGCGAACAGCCACACGGACAGCGCAAGCAGCAGGGCCAGCGTGAAAACCGCGCCCCAGAAGGAGAGAACCGGTGCGCCGGTCAGCAGCTGCGAGCTGTACCAGGCCGCCGCCAGCAGCAGCGCCGCCGCCTCCAGAGCTACGACAACCGCGATGACGAGGATGCCGGCGGGGCGCACCGGTCTGGCGTCCATCCTGGCTTCCCCGGCGCCGGCCGGCCGCTCGCCACGGGACACGGGAGGACCCTCGTCAGAGTCTCCATTGCCGTTGTCAGCCGGACCGGACGGATTCACAGGGGGTCTTGACACACTCGCACCCTACCGGACATAGTCGTCTACTTGTGAAGACGCCGCCACCGTCTGTGACGTATCGCTCACGATTTCAGGGCATCTTGACGCCGCTTACCCCTTGTTTACATGTCGTTAACATGACACGCTTAACGCAGATGATCGAGGGGGCCTGCTAGGGCCCTTTTCTTATGGAGCCTCTAGTGAATAATTTCACAAGGCAATCGACGCATTCCCAGAATTGGAGTAACTGATCAGCATGGATTGGCGTAACCGCGCAGCGTGCCTTGAAAAGGACCCGGAGCTATTTTTCCCGGTCGGAAACACCGGACCGGCCCTCCTGCAGATTGAGGAAGCCAAAAGCGTCTGCCGGCGCTGCCCGGTCGTTGACACGTGCCTTCAGTGGGCTCTGGAATCCGGGCAGGATGCAGGAGTCTGGGGCGGCATGAGCGAGGACGAGCGCCGCGCCCTGAAGCGCCGCGCTGCCCGCGCCCGCCGCGCTTCCTGAACCGCGCCCGTAGAGTCACGGCCCGGCACCTACGCCGGGTAACACGCGAGAGTTACCGGCACCAGTGGCCGCAGACCGAAGGGTCTGCGGCCACCGGTCTTTAATCTCCCGGGCGGCCCGGGACGCGCCGCCCGTTGATCCTGGTGCAGACGTCCGCGGGCCCCGGCCTACCGCGTTGCCAGGCTAAGGACAATCTGGACGGCGGTGCCGCCGCCGTCCCGCGCCGCCCACTGGATGGTTCCGCCCAGCTCGCTCGTCACCAGGGTGCGGACAATCTGCAAACCCAGGCCCTCTACGTACGGCGATTCCGGCAACCCGATGCCGTCGTCCTCGACCGTGACAGTGAGGAGCTCCTCGGCGTCGTCGTTTTCGGAGCGGTCGGCGATCAGCCGGACGGTGCCGGCGCGCCCCGCAAGCCCGTGCTCCACTGCGTTGGTCACGAGCTCGTTGATGACCAGGGCCAGCGGGGTCGCGAAATCGCTGGGAAGCTCACCGAACAGGCCGGACCGCTGGGTTTTGACCTGCTGGGACCCGGAGGCGACCTCGGCGGAGAGCCGGAACTGGCGGCCGATGAGTTCGTCGAAGTCGACGCTCTGCGCCAGCCCCTGGGAGAGTGTCTCGTGCACCAGGGCGATCGTGGCCACCCGTCGCATGGCCTGTTCAAGTCCCTGCTTGCCTTCGTCGCTGACCATCCGGCGGGACTGCATCCGCAGGAGTGCGGCCACGGTCTGCAGGTTGTTCTTGACCCGGTGATGGATCTCACGGATCGTGGCGTCTTTTGTGACGAGTTCCTGTTCCCGCCTCCGAAGCTCGGACACGTCGCGGCAGAGGACCAAGGCACCGAACCGCTGTTTTTCGTCCCGCAACGGGATGGCCCGCAGGGACAGGCTGACACCGCGTGATTCGATCTCACTCCGCCACGGCATCCGGCCCGTGACGACCAGCGGCAGGGTCTCATCGACCATCCGCCGGTCTTTCAAAAGCCCCGCCGTCACTTCCGCAAGGGACCGCCCCTCCAGCGACTCACCGTCGCCGAGCCGCCGGAACGCAGAGACGCCATTCGGGCTGGCATACTGCACGATCCCGTCGGCATCGAGCCTGATCAGGCCGTCGCCTACCCGCGGGGCGCCGCGGCGGGACCCGGTCGGCGACGCGAAGTCGGGCCACAGTCCCAGAGTGCCCATCCGGAGGAGGTCGTAGGCGCACTGGCGGTAGGTGAGCTCCAGCCGGGACGGCATCCGCGAGCTGGAAAGATCCATGTGGGTTGTCACGATGGCAAGGGTCTGCCCGTTACGGACCATCGGAACGGCCTCGACGCGCAAGGCCATGTCGCCGCTCCAACTTGTCTCGTTGGAGCGCTCAATCGTGCGGTTCTCCCAGGCCCTGTTGACCAGCGGCAGCAGATCGGACCGGATCCCCTCCCCCACGAAATCGGAGTGGAATACCGTATGCGTGGTGGAGGGGCGGACGTGGGCCAGCGCGACGTAGCCCAGCTCCGGGTGCGGAAACCACAGCGCCAGGTCGGCGAAGGCAAGGTCTGCGACCATCTGCCAGTCGCCGACCAGGAGGTGCAGCCACTCAGCATCCCCCGGCCCAAAATCAGCATGTTCCCTGATCGGGTCCGTAAAGATTGCCACAGCACCTCCATTTGCGACGCGGACGATTCCTAGCGTCGGACGATTGACCTCAAGAGCCTCAATGCTACAGACAGGGAGGCCATGTCATCGGCTTCGAGGGCGTTGACTTCGTCGAACATGCTCTTGGCCCGGCTGAGTTGCTCCACGTTCTGGCCTTCCCAGATCGCCAGCCTTTCCTCCGCGGAAGCTCCCGGCACCGTGGATTGCAGCACAGCCGAGGTCATGTCCGAGATCGTGGAGTACAGGTCATCGCGAAGGGCTGCCCGGGCCAGGGCCTGCCAGCGGTCTTCGCGCGGCAGGTTGGTGATGCGCTCAAGCAGGGAGTCGGCGTGGAAACGGTTGAACACCGTGTAGTACACGTGGGCTATCTCTTCGACCGGCTCGGGGCTTTCGTGGACGATCCGGGCGACGTCAAGGAGAACGAAGGTCTCAAACAGTTCCGCCCAGCGGTACGCGAGGTCGTCCGGCAGGTTCCAGCTCCGGCCCCTTTCGAGGTATTCGGCCACCCGGGCCCGGTCGTCGCCGCGCAGGTATTCCAGCAGCCGCGACCTCATGGGCGACATTAGCGGCTTGAACTCGGCCACGATCTGGTCGATCGGCCGGGAAGTGTACCCCTGGACGATCACCCACCGGACGGCGCGGTCCAGGATCCGGCGGATGTCCAGGTGGACGGTGCTCCAATGCTCGGTCGGGAACGACGCCGGCAGCTCGTTGAGTTCCGTGATCATCACGTCGAGCTCGTAGACCTCGCGGAGCGCCACAAAGGCCTTCGCGACGGCGGCCTCGGTTGCCGAGGTCTCCTCAATGGCCCGGAACGCGAAGGTGATGCCACCGAGGTTGATCATGTCGTTGGCCACGACCGTCGCGATGATTTCCCGACGCAGCGGATGGGTGTCCAGTTCGGCGTCGAACCGTTCCCGGAGCTGCTGCGGGAAGTACGCCCGGAGCGTCGACCGGAACCAGGGATCATCGGCGAGGTCGCTCTCGCGCAGCGCGGTGGTGAGTTCGATCTTGGCGTAGGCGGCCAGGACGGAGAGTTCCGGCGACGTCAGGCCCTGGCCCTGGCTCAGCCGTTCGCGCAGCGTGGCGGTGCTGGGCAGCGCTTCCATGTCCCGTTTGAGGTCCGCCGATTTTTCCAGCCAGTCCATCAGCCGTTCGTAGCTGGGGCTCCATTCGGACACCCGGATCCTGTCGTTGAGCAACATGATGTTCTGGTCAATGTTGTCTTCGAGCACGAGGCGGCCCACTTCGTCGGTCATCGAGGCAAGGAATTCGGCGCGCTCGGTGTCCGCGAGCTTGCCCGCCGCCACCATCCGGTCGACGAAGATCTTGATGTTGACCTCGTGGTCGGAGCAGTCGACGCCGGCGGAGTTGTCGATGGCGTCGGTGTTGAGGATGACGCCCTGCAGTGCCGCCTCGATGCGTCCGCGCTGCGTCATGCCGAGATTGCCGCCTTCACCGACCACCTTCACCCGAAGCTCGCGTCCGTCGACGCGGATGGAGTCGTTGGCCTTGTCCCCGACCTCGGCGTTGGTTTCCGTGCTGGCCTTGACGTAGGTGCCGATTCCGCCGTTGTACAGCAGGTCCGCGGGGGCGAGGAGGATGGCGCGGAGGAGCTCCGGCGGGCTCAGTTGGGTGGTTCCCTCCGGCAGTCCCAGCGCCGCCCGGACCGGTTCGGCTACGGGGATGACCTTCGCGTGACGGGCGAACACCCCGCCGCCTTCGCTGATGAGCGACTTGTCATAGTCGTCCCACGAGGACCGGGGCAGTTCAAAGAGCCGCTGGCGTTCAGCGAAGGACACGGCCTCGTCCGGGTTGGGGTCAAGGAAGATATGCCGGTGATCGAACGCCGCGAGCAGCCGGATGTGCTTGGACAGCAGCATGCCGTTGCCGAAGACGTCGCCGGACATGTCGCCGACTCCCACCACGGTGAAGGGCTCGGACTGGGTGTCGACCCCCAGCTCGCTGAAGTGGCGCTTCACGGATTCCCAGGCGCCGCGGGCGGTGATGCCCATGGCCTTGTGGTCGTAGCCCACCGATCCGCCGGAGGCGAAGGCGTCGCCGAGCCAGAAGCCGTATTCGGCTGCCAGCGAGTTGGCGATGTCCGAGAAGGACGCGGTGCCTTTGTCTGCGGCGACAACCAGGTAGGAATCGTCGTCGTCGTGCCGGACGACGTCGGCCGGCGGCTTTACCGACTCGCCCTCCGGCGTGGCAACCAGGTTGTCCGTGAGGTCCAGGAGGCCGCGGATGAAGGTCTTGTAGCTCTCGATGCCTTCGGCCATCCACGCGCTCCGGTCGGCAGCCGGGTCGGGCAGTTGTTTCGCGTAGAACCCGCCCTTGGCCCCGGTCGGCACGATGACCGCGTTCTTGACCGTCTGGGCCTTGACGAGGCCGAGGATTTCGGTCCGGAAGTCCTCCCTGCGATCCGACCAGCGCAGCCCGCCGCGGGCTACCTTGCCAAAGCGCAGGTGCACGCCCTCGACGCGCGGTGAGTAGACCCAGATTTCGTACACGGGACGCGGGAACGGCAGCCCCTCGATCATGGACGGGTTGAGTTTGAAGCTGACGTGGGTTTTGCCTTGGAAGTAGTTGGTCCGCAGGGTCGCCTGAATGAGGTTGGCGAACGTCCGCAGAATCCGGTCGGCGTCCAGGGTTGCGACGCCCTCGATGGCGGCGTCAAGCCGGGCACGCACTTCGTCCTGGCGCAGCCCGCGATCGGCATCGTCCAACGCCGGATCGAAGCGCGCTTCAAACAGTTCGGCCAGTGCCCGGGTCACATCGGGGTTCGCCAGGAGAGTGTCGGCCAGAAACCCGAAGGAGTTGGTGTTGCCCATCTGGCGCATGTACTTGGCATAGGCGCGCAGCACGATGACCTGGCGCCAACGCATGCCCTCGCGGAGCACGAGCCGGTCAAAACTGTCCGACTCCGCGTCGCCGGACACGGCCGCACCGAACGAATCGGCCAGCAGCTCTCCGGTGGTCAGCGGGTCGACTCCGGCCGGGTACTTCAGGCCGAGGTCGTAGAGGAAGAAGTCGCGGCTGTCCGCGGTCTGGATCTCGAAGGGCCGTTCGTCCAGGACTTCGAGACCTAAGTTGTGGAAGTACGGCAGGATCTGGCTGAGGCTCTTGGGTTCCAGCATGTAGAGCTTGACGCGCGCGTCCTCCTCCAGCGTTGCTCCCGCACCGTCCGGGAGGTAGACGTGCACTCCCGGCCTTTCCGCAACCCCCTGCCCGGCCCGTTCCGCGGCCGCACCGTATTTTTCGAAGCGCTCAATGTCCTTCAGTGCGTCTTCGACCTCGTAGTCCACGCGGTAGCTGGCGGGGAAGGCCTCGGCCCACAACGCGGACAGCTCCTTGGCCCGGTCAGTACCGTAGACCTCGGTCTTGGCCTGCAGGACCTGGGTGATGCCCTCGCTCCAGGAGCGGCCTGCCCGGACCAGGCGCTTTTCGAGTTCCTGGACGTTGACATGGCTGACGTCGGCGTCTTTGGGCAGCCGGATCCGGAAGAACAGCCGGGCCAGCGCGGACTCGGTCATGCGCGCCTCGAAGTCGATGGTGACGGCGTCGAAGGTCTCGCGCAGCTCCTGTTCGATGCGCAGCCGCACATTGGTGGTGTAGCGATCGCGCGGCAGGTAGACGACGGCGGACATGAACCGGCCGTAGGTGTCGGGCCGGAGGAACAAGCGCGTCCGGCGCCGTTCCTGCAACCGTTGAATGCCCGTCGCCGTCGCGGCGAGGTCGGGGATCTCAATCTGGAAAAGCTCGTCACGGGGGTACGTTTCCAGGATGCCCAGCAGATCCTTGCCGGAGTGGGAGTCCGGCGGGAAGCCGGCGTCGCGCAGCACGGCGGCAACTTTCTCCCGGACGACGGGAATGTCGCGGACGGAGCCGGAGTAGGCGCTGGTAGCCAGCAGCCCGATGAAGCGGCGCTCGCCGTTGACGTTGCCGGCGGCGTCAAAGCTTTTGACGCCAATGTAGTCCAGGTAGGCCGGCCGGTGCACCGTGGAGCGCGAGTTGGCCTTGGTAATGACGAGGGCCCGCTTCTCGCGGGCTTTTTTGCGGCCTGCCTCGGTGAGGTGGTGGACCGGCCGCTTGTCGGCGTGGCGGAGCAGGCCCAGCCCGCTTGCGTCGCGCAGCTCCAGGACGTCTTCGCCGTCCACATTCTTGAGGTCGTAGGCGCGGTAGCCGAGGAAGGTGAAGTTTCCGTCGTCCATCCAGCGCAGCAGGTCCGCGGCCTGGCGGATTTCGGCGATCTGCTCGGGATGGACCACTTTGTCCAGCTCGGAGGCGATTTCGAGGGCTTTCGCCCGCATCTTGGGCCAGTCCTCGACGGCCGCGCGGACGTCACCGAGCACACGGCTGATGCCCTCGGTCAGCTGCTCACGCGCTTCGTCGTCCACGGGGTCGATCTCGACGGCGATCCAGGACTCCATGTGCGAGGCGTTATCGCCCTGGGCGATCATGGCCGATAGGTTCGGCATGGCTGCCGTATCGCCGCTGGAAATTCCCAGATGGGAGGGAACCCGTGCGACCTTCACGAGTTTGCCGGTCTCGCGGTTCCGGGTGACCACGAAGAGCGGGTGCAGGACGAGGCGGATCGGGGCGTTCTGCCGCACGAGCTCCGCGTTGACCGAGTCGACGAGGAACGGCATGTCATCCGTGACGATGTAGACGACGCTGCGGTCCGGCTCGTCGACGATGGAGATTTTTGCTGTTCCCGGGTGCCGCTGAACGGCAAGCTGCTGGTGGATTTCGGCCCTGGCGGACAGGACGTTTGCCGCATAGGCGCGGGCGTCTTCCTCCGCGAGGTGCTCGTAGTAGTCATTGAGGAAGCCGTCACCGGTACCTACCGAGACTTTTTGATCCTCCACGCTGGACCCAGACGACATCAACAAACGCCTCCATTAAGAAGTTATTAGCCGCCTCTTTGCGGCCTCTAGGATGACCCTAGTCCTTTGGTCGGCGATTTGCTGTGGCAGTAGAGACAGAGGTTTTGCGTTTATGTTGGCCAGATGCACAAACGAGTGCGGCGATTGCTTTTCGGAGCGGCGATTCCGGGTGTGCCTCCAGCAGGAGCGAGCCTGAGAGCAGCGCTGCGTCACTGGCAGCGGCGTCGGCGGGCAGGAACGCCGAGAGCGGCACAGCCGGCCCGAACCGCTCCCACGCCTCGCGCAGTTGCCGCTCGGGAGACCTGCCCACCGACGATGCCCGGACCTTGTTCAGCACCACCCTGGGAACGGTGCCCGGCACGGCCGCCGACAGTTCGGCAAGGCCGCGCACAAGCCGGGGCACTCCGATCGGGTCCGCAGCGCCCACGGCAAAGACGGTGTCCGCCATCTCCAGCGACCGGAGTGTAGCGGCATTGCGTCGCGGCGCCATCGTGTCGAAGCTCAATTCCTCATCGGCCTCAAGGCAGAAACCTGCATCCACGACAGTGACCGCAGCAACTTCGCGCGCCCGTTCGAGCACGAGCGAAAGGGCCGCGGCCCGTAGTTCCGTCCACCGGTCCGATCTGGTGATGCCCGTCAGCACGTGGAGGGTTCCGGCCCCGGCAGGTATCGGCGCCGCAATGCGGAGCAGCGCGTCAGCATCGAGCAGCCCCTGGTCCGCCAGCCTGCAGGCCTGCGCCAGGCCCGCAGACTCGTCCAGTAGTCCCAGCATTGCCGCTATGCTCGCGCCGTAGCTGTCAGCGTCGACGAGCACAACGGATTTTCCTTCCGCGGCCAGTTCCCCGGCGATATTGGCCGCCAGCAGGCTCCTGCCTGGCGAGCCCGCGGGCCCCCAGACGGCGATGATGGTCCCCCTCCCCGCGCCCCCGGGAACGCCGCCCGGACCGGCCCCGGCAGGCGCGGACGCGGGACGGGGTCCGGGACCCGGGTCCACAAACGCGCCTTCCGCGGCCAGGTACGGCCGGGGGCCCGCGCCGCCAAGCTCGGCGACCGCAGCTGAGATCCGCAGCGCCAATGCTGCCGGGTCAACTGCACGCAGTTCGGCCGCCACCCCGATTCCGTGCAATCGGGACGTTTCAGCGGCGCTGTCAGTCAGGGCGACGACCGCCACGCCAACTGCGGACAACCGGTCAACCATTGATGCCGTCAACGCCTCGCTGCCTTCAGCTACGACGGCGGCCCGCGCCAGTCCGCTCTGGCAGGCGGCGAGCAGTTCCGCGAGTTCGCTGCATCTGCGGACCACGGAGACAGGACCATGGAGGCGCTCGAGACCGCCGACGAGGTCATCCCCGGAGTGGCCCACAGTCACCACGGGGATGTTCATCGCGACACTCCCCCCGGGTTCCAGACAACGGAAATCTTCGCCTTGTTGGCCTGCGCGCCAAGGAGCCTGGGCATCTGCGCGTCCGGGACCAGGACCATCACGACGGTGGAACGGGACGATCCAAGCGCCGTGCTGCCCGTCGTGATTTCCGCAATTTCGGCGCCCGGCAACAACAGGGTCGGTTCAGTGAACCCGTTGCCGGCGTCCGGAAGGGCCACCCAGACGTCGACCCGGGAGCCCGCAACGGCTTGCGCCGGGAGGCTTTCCAGGACGGTAACGGCCACCGGCTTGCGGTTCAGCCCGTCGACCACCCCGACGCTTTCGCGCGGCAGCAACTGGTCCTTGCCGATCCGCTGCACCGCGACGAGTCCATCGGCCAGCCCCGTTTCAGGCGTCAGGTAGTGCGGCTCCACCTCACCGAGACGGACCCTGACCCGGTGCAGCTTGTCCGCCGTCAGGGCCTCGCCGACTGCGATCGGTTCCCTGGCGGCATACGCCTCAGCAGTCTGGTCCGCGGCTCCTACCAGCGAAATGACGCCGACGATCGAGGCCAGGACCAGGAGGATGCCGATAAGGAGGCGTGGATCTTTCCAGGACGGCTTTTTCAAACGTGCCGCGTTGGCGTTGCCGCTCATGCGTCCTGCTCCCCCCGTTGTCGCCGCCCGCATTCCGGGTGCGGTCCCGATCATTCTCACGTCCCGTGTGCCCCGGACGGAAGAGCAGGGACCAAACAAGGACAAACTGTGGATAACCGCACCTGTCGCGGGCAACGGTGGCAAAATGGATTCATGCCCCGATTCCTGACCCTCGCAGACGTTGCCGAGCAGCTCCAGATCAATTCCCCTGCTGCCTATGCACTGGTCCGCAGCGGCGAGCTCAAGGCAATTCAGGTCGGCGGCAGGGGGCAGTGGCGCGTTGAGGAAAAGATGCTGGAGCAGTACATCGAGGAACGGTATGCCGAGGCCAGCCGGATGATTGAAGAAGCCAAAGCCAAGTCCCACGGCGGCTGAGCCGGACTCCGCGCGGCGCCTTCATCCGCCGGCCGACAGGGCAGACCGGATGCCCGCCAGCACCCGAAAGGGGATGGTCGTGACGTCCAGGACGTTGGCGGCCCTCCGGTCCTGACCTTCCCCCGTCACGGCAAGGTCCAAGAAATCCCGCCCCACCCGGTCAATAACTCCGTGGAAGGCAGACTCCGCCTGTCCGGCAGTCCCGCCCGCGACCAGCACTGACAGAGCCGACCGGTCCCGCGCCAGGCCACGCAGCGAACTCGCCAGCGAGAGGCGCTGGCCGGCCCCAGCCGGCACCGGCATCACTAGCCGTCCGAGCCCGGAGTATCTCACCGCGGCGGTGTAGGGAACAAGGAGCTGATGTCGCGGCTCGACGAGCACCAGGGCCTGGGCCCCGGCGTGGCTCAGCACCCCTTCAACGATGGTTCCGGACACCAGCTGGATCCGCACATTCAGTCCCCGCGACCCGCGGATCCGGTCGGCGAGCTCGACGCCCGCATGGTCCAGGCGGGCCCGTTCGGTGACCTCCGCGTCAAGGTCCAACCGCTCGCTTGCAGCTGCTTGCGACTCCAAATCATCAAACAAGGCCTCCCAACGCATGGCGCCAGCGTAGGCGTGCCCGCTGTGAGGGTCAATCGCGATCCGGCCGTCCTGCGGTTCAGCACCTACCTCTGGACAAACAGGATTGAATAAGTTCAAACTATGTCTAATTGCATCAAACCGCACTAAAAGGCACTCAGGTGGATCCAATGACTGAACCGCGCACCACGGACTGTGACGAAGGCACGGCTGCCAGGACGCCGGACGTAGTCCGGGGCGACGCAGTGATGGCATCGGTGATTCTGCTTCTGGCAGGGTTCCTGACAGCGGCGGGGAGTCGTCTTGCGCTGGGCTGGCAAGAGTCCCAGTCCCGCCGCGAGGCAACGTCCTATGAAGATCTGCTCGGGATTGCCGCAACGCTGGCCGGAGTCATCGTGCTCAGTTGGTGGATAGTCTCCATCCTGGGCGCTGTCACGGCGGCCGTGCTGGAACGGAGCGGCCGGACCCGTGCTGCGGCGACCGCGGGAAAGCTTAGCCCTGCTTTTATGCGCCGCCTGGCCCTAGCCGCGCTCGGAATCCAACTGGTCACCGCACCGCTGGCCACCGCTTCCGTCCAGTCCGGGTTGCCGGGGACGGTCGGGACTGTCGGGACGGATCACGTTGCCGCAGCGGTGTGGAACGAGCGATCCGACGGCGACACCGCCGGCGTCGATCCCCGCTGGAAACCCCAGGGCCCGGCCCCGCTTCCGGGACCCCTGACGGCCCGGCAACTGCGTGCGGATGCTCCCGCGGAGGAATCCTCCACCGTGACCGTCCGGGCGGGAGACACGCTCTGGGGTCTTACTGCCGCGTCACTGGGTCCCTTCGCGTCCGACGTCGAGATCGCCATGGCCTGGCCGCGTCTCTACGAAAGCAACAAGGCAGTAATCGGGGACGACCCCCACCTCCTGCACCCGGGACAGATCCTGCGGATTCCGCCCCGATCCTGACCGCTCAATACAGCCGTATCCGCCCCATCCACAATTACAACCACGTGAAGGACGCATCATGGGCACACTGGCCCCGATCCGCACCACAACTGCCGCCCCGACCCCGCCCGCAGCCCTGAACCGGCCGGTATCCGGCGTTCCCGTCCGGGACTCCGGTCCCGGCTCCGGCCGCGCGGCGCTGCGGGTCGTCGATGATCATCGGGAGATTTGCGCGATCTCCCGAAGCACCGTGCAGGCGGCCATCGAAGTCCTTGCCGGCACCCGGCCGGCCCAGCAGCTTTCCCGGCGCCTCGACCCCGGGTGCATCGCCGCACTTCAGCACCGTGCGGCGTTGACCCGCCGGGCGGTGTCCGGCGGGTCGCGTACAGCAATGCTGCTGCACAGGAACCCCTCGGTCCGTTCGGTCCGGGCCTGCCGGGTGTCCGAGGACGTCTACGAAGCGTGCGCCGTCGTCGTGGAGGAATTGCGGATCCGCGCCGTCGCTTTGCGGCTCGAACGCAGCAAGGCAGTTTGGCGCGTCACAGTGCTGGAGATCGGCTGACCCGGACCGCGGTCCGGGTCAGCCGCCCGGCCGCCGGGCCGGCTTCCCGGTACCGGCGGCCCGCCCTGACGTCAGCGCCGCTTTTTCTTGGCCGTGCGGCGTCCGCCGTCCTGTCCCGCTGCCTTCGCCGGGTTGCCCGACTTCGCCGGGTTGCCGGGCCGGCCGGATGACTTGGTCTCGACGCGCGTCTGGACCGCACCGTCCTCGCCGGGGGCCGTGTACTGCAGCTGCGCCGGCTTCTCGGGGGCTTCGAGTCCCGCCGCGCGGATCTGGACGTCGTGGTGCTCGGTGTGTCCGCCCTCGGCGTCGGCGACGACCACGTCTGCCGCAGGAGTGACCTCCACCTCCAGGTTGAAGAGGAACCCGACGCTCTCTTCACGGATGGACTCCATCATGGCCTGGAACATGATGAACCCCTCGCGCTGGTACTCGACCAACGGATCGCGCTGGGCCATCGCACGCAGGCCGATGCCCTCTTTCAGGTAGTCCATTTCATACAGGTGCTCCTGCCACTTCCGGCCGATCACGGACAGCACAACCCGGCGTTCGAGCTCACGCATACTCTCTGCGCCGATCGCCTGTTCCCGTGCCGCGTACACGAGACGCGCGTCGGAGAGGATTTCCTCCTTGAGGAATTCAACGGTGACCCGCGACGTGCCGCCGGCCTCGTCGATCAGGTCCCGCGGCGTGAAACTCACCGGGTAGAGCGTCTTGAGGTTGGTCCAGAGAAGGTTGAAATCCCAGTCGTCGCCGGTGCCTTCCGCGGTGGCTGCGTCGATGAAGGACACGATGGTGTCTTCGAGGAAGAACTGGACCTTCTCGTGCAGGTCCCCGCCTTCGAGGATCCGGCGGCGGTCTCCGTAGATGGCTTCGCGCTGGCGGTTCAGGACATCGTCGTATTTGAGGACATTCTTGCGCTGCTCGGCGTTCCGGCCTTCCACCTGGCCCTGGGCGGACGCGATGGCGCGGGATACGAGCTTGGATTCAAGGGCGACGTCGTCCGGAACGGAGCTGTTCATGAGCCGCTCGGCTGCGCCGGAGTTGAAGAGCCGCATCAGGTCATCGGTGAGTGAGAGGTAGAAGCGTGACTCGCCCGGGTCGCCCTGGCGCCCGGCACGGCCGCGGAGCTGGTTGTCGATACGGCGGGACTCGTGCCGCTCGGTGCCGAGCACGTAGAGGCCGCCGAGGTTCAGGACTTCCTCATGCTCCTCCTTGACGGACAACTTCGCTGCCTCCACGGCTGCCGGCCACGCTGCCTCGTATTCCTCGGAGTTTTCCTCCGGGTCAAGTCCGCGCTTGGCCAGTTCGGCGACGGCGGTGAACTCGGCGTTGCCGCCGAGCATGATGTCGGTGCCGCGGCCTGCCATGTTGGTCGCGACGGTGACCGCGGCCTTCCGCCCGGCCTGGGCAACGATGGAGGCCTCGCGGGCGTGGTTCTTGGCGTTCAGGACCTCGTGCCGGACGCCTGCCTTAGCCAGCAGTCGGGAAAGGTATTCGCTCTTTTCGACGCTGGTGGTGCCGACGAGGACGGGCTGGCCCTTCTCGTGCCGCTCCGCGATGTCCGTCACGACGGCGTCGAACTTGACGGCCTCGTTCTTGTAGACGAGGTCCGGCTGGTCGATCCGCTGCATGTCCTTATTGGTGGGGATGGCGACCACGCCGAGCTTGTAGGTGCCCATGAATTCGGCGGCCTCGGTCTCGGCCGTGCCGGTCATGCCCGCGAGCTTGTTGTACATACGGAAGTAGTTCTGCAGCGTGACCGTGGCCAGGGTCTGGTTTTCGGCCTTGATCTCGACGCCTTCTTTGGCTTCGATGGCCTGGTGCATGCCTTCGTTGTAGCGGCGGCCTGCGAGGATGCGCCCGGTGTGTTCGTCGACAATCAGGACTTCGCCGTTGAGGATGACGTAGTCCTTGTCCCGCTTGAACAGCTCCTTGGCCTTGATGGCGTTGTTCAGGAAGCCGATCAGCGGTGTGTTGGCGGACTCGTAGAGATTGTGGATACCGAGGTAGTCCTCGATCTTTTCGATCCCGGCTTCGAGGACGCCGACGGTCCGTTTCTTCTCGTCGACTTCGTAATCAACTTCAGGCTTCAGCCGGGTAACGAGCTTGGCGAACTCGCTGTACCAGCGGTTTGTGTCCCCCTGCGCAGGGCCGGAGATAATCAGCGGGGTCCGCGCTTCATCGATGAGGATGGAGTCGACTTCATCGACGATGGCAAAGTTGTGGCCGCGCTGGACGAGTTCGGACTGGTCCCACGCCATGTTGTCGCGCAGGTAGTCGAAGCCGAATTCGTTGTTGGTTCCGTATGTGATGTCAGCGGCGTACTGCTCCCGGCGGTACGCGGGGTCCTGGTTCGACAGGATGCAGCCGCTGCTGAGGCCGAGGAAGCGGTAGACGCGGCCCATGAGGTCCGACTGGTATTCGGCGAGGTAGTCGTTGACCGTGACGACGTGCACGCCCTTGCCGGCCAGGGCATTGAGGTAGGCCGGCGCGGTGGCCACGAGTGTCTTACCTTCACCGGTTTTCATTTCGGCGATATTTCCCAGGTGCAGGGCCGCGCCGCCCATCAGCTGCACGTCGAAGTGACGCATGCCGAGCGTACGCGACGACGCTTCGCGCACCGCGGCGAACGCCTCGGGCAGAAGGTCATCGAGTGTCTCGCCGTCGGCGTGGCGGGCGCGGAGCCGGTCGGTCTCTTCGCGCAGTTCGGCGTCCGTGAAGGTTTTGAGCGAGGACTCCAGGGCATTGATGGAATCGGCATAGTTCCGCAATTGGCGCAAGGTCTTCTTGTCGCCCGTGCGGAGAAGTTTTTCGATAAGTGATGCCACGTGAAGTTGCTCCCAGTCTCAAGCTGCCGAATTCTGGCGTGTTTAGTCTACGGGAGGGACGGCAGCCCGGCTGCGTGTGTTCCCTGAGAGCGGATGCCGGCCGGCGACGGCGGCTGCCAGCGCGGGCGCCAGGTCACCGGTCGGGATGACTACGATGTCGTCCAGCTCCAGCCACTGGGCCATCAGCTCGAGCTCGGCGGCAAGTTCGACGGCGGTGTCGGGCGGCGCGCCGGGTTCGGCGTAGGCGGCCCGCGCGAGAAGCCGCCGGCCGGCCCGGTCCGCTTTGAGGTCCACCCGCGCCACGATCCCGTCCCGCAGCAGGAACGGGAGCACGTAGTAGCCGAACTGTCGCCGTGGTTGCGGGGTGTAGATCTCGATCCTGTAGTGAAACCCGAACAGCGCTTGCAGCCGGCGGCGTTCAAAGACCAGGGAGTCGAACGGGCTTAGCAGTGCCCGTCCCGTCGCAGCGCGCGGCAGTTTCGCTCCCACGTGCCGGTAGAGCGCTTTCTCCCAGCCCGTGACGGACACTGGTTGAAGCCTGCCGGCCACAACGAGCCGCTGCACGGATAACGCGGCGGCGCGCACCGGAACCCGGAAGTAGTCCGCGAAGCACCTGACCGTCCCGATTCCGTGGGCCTGCGCGGCGGCGTCGACCAGCCGGTCCATCGCTGCGGCGGCGCCCTCGTCCCCGTCGCGGCCCCGTTCCCCGCCCCGGTCCCAGGGCGGGACAACGCCTTCAGGCAGGCCGCTTCCTGGCCCGACGCCCTCCGGCAGGACCCTTCCTGTCAGGGTGTAGCGGCGTTCGAAGGATCCGGTCCGGGACGCCGCCGAGACGATCCCCTCCTCGAACAGGTGCTCCAGTACCCGCTTGATCACATTCCAGTTCCAGCCCCAGTTCTCCCGGGTCACATCCTCCACATGGCCCAGACGGGCAGTCAGTTCAGCCGCGGTCAGTGGCGTCCCGGCGGCCAGCGCCGCCAGCACGGCCGAGGCAACCCGGTTGCGCAGGCCGGGGTCCATGGAGGACGCACCGACCCAGGCGCGTTTCTGCCACTGCAGCAGGTCCGGAAAATGCTGCGGCCGGATGAAACTGGCCTCATGGGCCCAGTACTCCATCATCTGGCGGGGGTGCTTGCCTGCCATCCGGTTCACGATTTCACGGTCGTAGTTGCCCAGGCGCGAGAAGAACGGCAGGTAGTGGCTGCGCGAGAGCACGTTGACGGAGTCGATCTGGACCAGGTGCAGACGGGAAAAGGTGCGGCCCACCGCCCGTGCAGTCACGGGTCCGGCGGGCCGCACCTTGTCCAATGCCTGGGCTGCCAGTGCGATCCGCCGCGCCTGCGGGAGGCTTAGCGTCGGGTGCACCTGGGTCCCTTCTGTGGAAGAGTCGTAGCCTAAGCCCTCGCAGGCACGTCCTCGGAGCGGTAGGCGAGGATCTGCTCAGCAAGTTCGGACTGTCCCGGCTCGCAGGTCTGGTCCAAGGAAATGACGCCGTAGGTCCAGCCGTCGCGGCGGTACACCACGGATGGCGCCTTTGTCTCCTTGTCTACGAACAGGTAGAAATCATGGCCGACAAGTTCCATGTTGTCGACGGCATCATCCAGGGTCAGGTTCTCGGCCGAGAAAACCTTCCGCCGGATCAGGACCGGCGAGTCACCCGCCGGGATGTCATTCTCCACCTCGTAGGGCGACTTTTCTGCCGCCGCCGCTGCCTCGTTGTGATGACCTGCCTCGACGTACAGGGGCTCAGAGGTACTGGCCGGCTCCAGGGACGCAGTCGCCTCGGTGACCGACTTCGGCGTGTGCCGGCCGTGATGGACCTTTTTGCGGTCCCTGGCGCGGCGCAGCCGCTCGAGAAGTTTGTTGTAGGCGAGGTCGAAGGCCGCGAACTTGTCGGCGGCGCTGGCCTCAGCACGGATCACGGGGCCTCTGCCCAGGACGGTGAGCTCGACAGTGAGTGATTCAGCGATCTGGCGGGCTTTGGTCTCCTTGGTGACCTTAGCGTCGACCCGCTGGACCTTGTCTCCCAACGAGGCGATCTTCGCGATCTTCTCGTCGGCGTATTCGCGGAAGCGGTCTGAGACCGTCAAATTGCGTCCGCTGATCATGAACTCCATGGTGCCCTCCAAATGACTTCGGTGACACGACAGCGGCACTTCCGGGGGCCGAACTGCTTGACAGTCGAGCCCCTTTCCGAGCCGCTATCGACAGGTACATCTGTTCTTGGTACCCATATTTGACGTTAGTTCATAGCACCCCGTTATTCATCCTTTTCCGGTTTATTTTTTTCCTTGACGTCCGCTTTCCCCTGGTGTGGCGGGAGCATCGGCGCCGAAGGCCGCGGCGGCGGGCGGGCGTGTCGCGGCAAGGACGACGGCGCCGCGGACCAGTGCTCCGGCGGCGCGGAGGGCCCGGGCGGCCTCCGCCAGGGTAGCCCCGGTCGTGAGCACATCGTCCACGATGATGCACGGCTGTCCAGTCAGGTCCAGGGAACGCAACCCGGACCTGACGCGCATGGATCCCCGGGCCCGCCGTGCCCGTGCCCCGCGTCCGAGCCCCTTCTGGCCGCCGGCGCGGGGCGGGCCGCCCGGCCGTGCGAGCCTCCCGACGGACCGGGTGGCACGCAGCTGGTCGGCCACGGCGAACGCGGGAAGGCCGCCGGCGCCGCGCAGACTGCGGAGCAGAAGATGGACCGGGCTGAAGCCCCGTTTCCGGAAAGCGCTGTTGCTCGTCGGCACCGGCACCAGGATGACCGCGTGCCCGTTCCCCAGCGCGGCACGCAGCGCCGCGGCCAGTCCCCGGGCCAGCACCGCGCCCAGCCGGCGCTGGCCGTGGCGCTTGAACGCCAGCACGCACTGTGCCAGTTCCCCGCGGTACACGCCCGCGGCGACCACGGGCAGAAGTGTTGAACCGTCCGTCTCCCCCAGCGCCGGCGCCCCGGCTTCCGCCCGGAACGGATGCGACGTCTGCCTGCGGACCTGCCGCGCGCAGTCACCGCACAACGCCGAATCCTCGAGGCCGCAGCACACGCAGTCCACCGGGACGGCGAGTGCGATCAACTCCGTCGCAGCCGCCGCCGCACGGTCGAGCATCCGCGCCGCCGCCCGGGCAGGGGATCCCCGGTGTTTTGCGGCAGTCGTCGCGGCCGGGGCGAGATCCGGGTCCGCGGCGCGCCGGAGCCTGCCGGGCGCCACATCCGGAACTCCCGTCCGCTGCCTCATCATCCTCTGAGTCTTCGCCCAGAGGCCCCGTGCCGGAGCCGCAATGTCACCCTGTGTGGACAACTTTGCCCGGCACCGGCCTCGCCTCTCAGCCGGGGAAAGCCGGATCTGTGGGTCCCTTGAGCTGGGCCGACCAGCCGTTGCCGAGGCGCTGGAAGATCCCGTCGGCGGACTGACCGAAGATCTCCCCCTCCCCGTTGCCGGCGCTGAGTGCCGTGAGTCCGGGCCAGGGGGCCAGCAGCTCAGGTTCAGCGGACGTCAGGGACAGCAGTTCGGGGACCACGTTGTCCGTAGCCGATCCCTTCATCACCACCACCGTCGTGTCATCCACCCATGCCCCCTGGTCCGGGTCGCGGGTGGTCAGCAGCGAAATCGGGGGGGTCAGGTCCCGGGGCAGTCCGTCGACGCCGCGGATGATGCCGGTGACGTGGACGCTTGTCCGGCCGTCCTGCTCGGAGATGACCAGCGCCCGGACGCCGTCGCGGGAAACCCGGAAATCCTTGACCGTCCGCCCTGCCAGCCAGTCCGGGGCCAGCGTCACGGCAGGGACGGCGGCCCCTGCCGCTACTCCGACGGGGCGGTGCGCCACGACTTCGGTGGCGCCCGAAGCGCCGGGTCCGGCGCTCCACGCCCAGTCGTACCGGTCAAAGGACGGTCCGGTCAGCGTTGCTCGGGTGGTCAGGGCCCGGGCCGGCTGGCCGGGCACGACGCTGTACAGGGTCGTGCCTGCGGCATTGAGGAATGCCACCGCCTGGGACACCGGCGATTCGGCCGGCGCACGCGGGCCCAGGGCAGTGACGGACTCGATGTCCGGCAACGCGGAGACTCTGTTGTTCTCGTACCGGACAAGGTCGCCGTTGCTCACGGCGATCTGGCGTGACGGGATCTTCTTGTCCCGGACAGGCGGGAGCACGCTGCCGTCGTCTTCGACCCGCACGAGAGCCTGGTTGGCCCGGAGTTCCACGTTGATGACATCGGGCTGGCTGCGGAATGTCAGGGACAGCTGGCTCTGCATGCGCAGCCGGTCCTCGTTGGATGCCTCCACCAGGTCTTTGGCGGTGAGGTCCACCTGGGCAGCACCGGAAACCACCGGCACGGATTCACGGGCCAGTTTGATTCCCGAGGGGAAAGCGCTCACGACGACGCCCTTGAGATAGGGCGCCGGACCGCCCAGAAGGGCACTGGTCATGGCCTTGACGGTTTTCTTCCGGATGAACCAACGGATATCAGGTACGGCATATGTGAAGGTGGGGTCGTAGAAGTAAATCGGATACGCGCCGTAGATGACCTTGAACGTCTCCTCGGGGATCGCCGTGCCGTCAGGGAGTTCGGCGATCCGCCACTGGCCGTCGACCTGCGCCAGGGTGGCCGGGATGTATTCCTTCGTCCCTTCGGGGAACTGCATGGCCACCCCGACGGCATCCACCGAATAGGCCACGTCGAGTTCGTAGTTGAAGACGTTGTCGACGCCGGTCGGCACCACCCGGGCACTGCGGAAGACCAAGGACCGCTGATCCGGTTTCCATGCCACGGACGCGGCCTGGGTCAGATACTGCCGGGCGACCGCGTAATCGTCCTCGTAACCGCTGCCCGCCTGGAAGAAGTCCTCGATAATGGCTTGCGGGCTCGCGCCGGCCCGGGGTGCCGACGGGAAGAACACCGGGGCGTTCGGGTTGCCGGCGCTCTCGTCTTTGCTCTTTCCGACCGGCCCCGACCGCGGAATCTGGGCGCACGACGTCAGCAGGACAAGAACCAGGGCGAGCAACGCCGCAGCCGCCCGGGAGAGTTGGTTCGAGGTTTTCATGGCCCGTCCTTGAATCCGGTGGTGGGCGGGAAGATGGCGGGCGGCAGTGCGGTGGCCGGGAAGGCGGCCTGGCCGGACAGGGAGGAGTTCTCCGCGAACCGGGGCGGCTCCAGGAGCAGCATGGTCCGGTCACGTCCGGCGCCGGGGAAGGCGACGTCGGCCGGCTCCAGCTGCAGCGGGGACATGCCGATGCCCTCACCCTGGCGGAGGGGAAGGGTGAGGCGGAAGTTGGCGCCGTTTCCTTTCGCCCCCCACGCCTGCAGCCAGCCGTTGTGGAGCTTCGTGTCCTCGGTCGCGATGGACAGGCCCAGTCCGCTTCCGCCGGTGGTCCGGGCACGGGCCGGATCGGCCCGCCAGAAACGGTCGAAGACCCGTGCCGCGTCTTCCGGGGCCATGCCTATGCCATGGTCCCGGACAGCCACGGCCACGGCGGTGTCGTTGGCGGCGACGGAAACATTGACCGGCCGCCCCTCGCCGTGTTCGAGGGCGTTCAGGATCAGGTTCCGGAGGATCCTGTCGATCCTGCGGTCGTCCATGTCCACCACGATGCTGCCGGGCTGGGCATGGAGGGTGACCGCCGAGCCGTATTGGGCGGCGACGGGACCCACGCCTTCGATCACATGCTCCAGGAGCTGGATGATGTCCGTCGGTTCGGCGTCCAGCGTGGCGGCGCCGGCATCGAAACGGGAAATTTCGAGCAGATCGGCGAGGAGGGACTGGAATCGCTCAACCTGGTTGTAGAGCAGCTCGGCGGAGCGCTTGTTGATCGGGTCGAAGTCGTCACGGGCGTCGTAGAGCACTTCGGCGGCCATCCGCACGGTAGTCAGCGGGGTTCGGAGCTCGTGGGAGACATCGGACACGAACCGCTGCTGCATCTGGGACAGCGTGGCCAGCTGCGTGATCTGCTCCTGCAGGCTGGCCGCCATGTGGTTGAACGAGGCCCCGAGCCGGGCCACTTCGTCCTCGCCCTTGACCACCATGCGTTCCTGGAGCTGGCCGGCGGCGAGCTTTTCGGACACGAGGGCGGCATGGCTGACAGGGCTGACGACATTCCGTGTCACGTACCAGGCGACGCCGCCGACCATCAGGACCAGCACTGCACCACCGGCCAGCAGGACGCCTTGGATTTCGTCGAGGGTTGTCTGCGCCGTGTTGAGGTCGTAGATGAGGTACAGCTCGTAGACGGTCCCGTTGAAGGTCACCTTGTTCCCGACGGCGATGCCCGGCCGGTCTTCGGTGCCGACAGCAAACTCCGTGGGGGCCCAGTACTGGTCCTTGCCGGACTCCTGCACTGCCTTGCGCAGATCAGTGGGGATGACGCTGATGGTCAGCTGGTCGGAGGCGCGTGACTCGACCCAGCGGTTGCGCGGCTTGGTCTGTTCCGGCATCGCCTCGAACACGTACCGCCGCTGGAGCACGGAGCCGCGCCCTTCAACGGCATTGAGGGTGTCATAGACGAGGGTGATGACGCTGGACTGGTCCGTCACCTGGGCGCCGTCGAACGTTTCCTGGACCTGTTTGACGTTGTAGCGGGTCTCGGATTCGGCCTGGGTGAGCCGTTCCTGGAAGAGATTGTTGGCGATCTGGCTGGACAGGTAGGCCCCCACCACGGCAACGGAGGTGGTCGCCAGGATCAGGGTGGTCAGGACGGTCCGGAACTGCAGGGACCGCCGCCACCGCCGTCGGAGCGAGTGCAGCAGGTACCGGAGTCCCGGGAGCGCCAGTCCAGCACCCGTCCTGACCAGGCGCGCGACCCGCACTCCCACGATCCGGGCGCGCCGGATCCAGAGCCGGACGCGGAACGTCAGCGCCGGCCGGGTACCCGGGGTCCCGTCAGCGGGCTCAGGAACCTGCTTTGTAGCCGACACCACGGACCGTCAATACAACTTCGGGGGCTTCCGGGTCACGTTCGATTTTTGACCTCAGCCGCTGGACATGGACATTGACCAGGCGCGTGTCCGCAGCGTGGCGGTAGCCCCAGACCTGTTCCAGGAGCAACTCGCGGGTGAAGACCTGCCACGGCTTGCGTGCGAGGGCGACCAACAGGTCGAATTCCAGCGGCGTCAGGGAAATCCGGTCGCCGCCGCGGCTCACCAGGTGACCTGCGACGTCGATGGTGACATCGGCGATCCGCAGGGTTTCCGGAGCCTTGAGGTCCCCCGGGCGCAGCCGCGCCCGGACCCGGGCCACGAGCTCGGCCGGTTTGAACGGTTTCGGCACGTAGTCGTCGGCGCCGGACTCAAGGCCGCGGACGACGTCGGAGGTATCGGCCTTGGCGGTGAGCATCACGATCGGAACATCGGATTCACCCCGGATCTGGCGGCAGACCTCGATCCCGTCGATGCCAGGCAGCATGAGGTCAAGCAGGACGAGATCCGGCTTCGATGCGCGGAAAACCTCCAGCGCCCGTCCGCCGTCCGCGCAGAAGACGGGCTCGAACCCATCATTGCGCAACACAATACCGATCATCTCGGCCAGTGCCTCGTCATCGTCCACTACCAGAATGCGTGCCTTCATAGTTATATATTCCCCTATGGAATTGGCTTTGTCGTATTGCCGGGCCGCCCGGCATGGCGCACGGGCAGCATACCGGTTGTGACAACCGGCCGGATCTCCTGCATGCTGTGGGCAGGGGCCGGTCTGCCGGCCATGGACCACAGGAGGTTCCCATGTACACCCCGATCTACCAACTTGCCCTCGGCCGCGATTTCACCAAGCTGCAGCCGGAGCTGCAGGATTACTTCTCGCTGGCGCCCGGCTCCGGCCATTACGGGGTCGGCGAGGGGGTGTTCGACGTCGTCGGGTGCCGGCAGGCCTGGCTGCGCCCCCTGCTGCGGCTCGCGACCGGCGAGCAGGCTTTCTTCCCGGAATACGGTGAGGGCATCCCGTTCCGGATCGAAAACCATGCCCATCTGGACCCGTTCGGCAGGTCCAGCCTGACGGCGCGGCGGGAAATATTCTTCCCCGGCACCACCAGGCTGTTCCACGACACCACCAGCGTCGACGGCTCCGGCGGCAGCCCCGCACTGCTGGACTACGTCGGCCGCTACCGGCGGCTCGTCACTGACCTCAATCTCAGCGTCACACCGGACGGCAGGCTGCGGGGCGTGTCAGAGGCCTCACGGCTGCTCCTCGGGCCGCTGCGGATCCCCTTGCCCGCCGCCCTCGATGCCAAGGCCTACGCCGAACAGTGGTGGGAACCGCGGGCGGGAGGCAAAGGCAAACACCGGATCCAGGTCAAGGTGATCCAGCCCCAGATCGGCCTGGTACTCGTCTACGCCGGTCACTTTGACTACCGGCTGGAACCCTATCCGGACGGCAGCACCGCTCCGGGATACCTGCCCGGGCGCGCCCGGCCGGACCGGTGGGAAAGCCGCAGCTGACGTCCGGCCAGGCGCCCGGCCGGTCAGCCCAGGGCCAACTGGTTAAGTCCGTCGGCGACCTGGGTCAGCCTGGCCAGAACCGCCGTCGCGGATGACGGCGAGTGCCGTTCCAGGCCGTCCGACGGGGTGATGCGCAGCGCGCCCAGCGTGGACGCGGGAAGCCCGAGTTGCCGCCACGGCCGCCAGATGTCCTCCACGACCGCCGATACCCGGGGCAGGGCCGCGCCGGGACCGGCCACGTCGAGGGCACCGGCCCACAGCCGCTTGCCGGCCTCGACCGCCCCGGCGAGCTGCTCCCATTGGCGCGAGGTGAGGGCGCGGAGCGGCACGGCGATCCCGTCCGCCCCGGCTGCCAGGATCCGGTCGAAGGGGGCTTCCACTTCCGGGACTGCCACGACGATTTCGACGGCGCCGGCGGCCCGGAGGGCATCGATGACCAGCCGCCACGATTCGGTGATTTCCTGCCCCGGCACGGACCGCAGGGTCCGGTAGCCGCTGGACGTGGGGATGGTGCCGGCGAGGACGGAGGCAATGTCCGGTTCATCGATCTGCACCACGAGTCCCGCCCCGGGCGCCGCCGCAGCCACCCGCTTCAGGTAGCCCTCGACGCCGGCAGCCAGGGACGCGGTGATCTCCCGCCGCGCGCCGTAGTCAATCAGGGCGCGCTCCCCGTTGTGCAGGTGAAGGCCGGCGGCGAGGCTGAGCGGCCCGCGCAGCTGTACCTTGAGCTCGGCCGACGGCGTATCTTCGGCGCCGACGAGGTCGGCCAGGATGTTGATGTCTGTGGACAGCGCTGACACGGCCCGCATGAGGTCCTTGCCCGGCCGGTCCACCAGCCGCCAGCCGAAAGGCTGGACGTCGACGGGGAGCTCCACCAGCAACGAAGCGGTCCGGCCCAGTGCGTCCGAGCCGACGCCGCGGTCCGGAAACTCGGGGAGGAACGGGAGATGCGGGCTGCCCAGTTCGCCGCGGACGATGCGCAGGGCCTCGACCGGATCTTCACCCGGCCACGGACCCAGTGCTGTGGCGGTGACCTGGGAGGCGGCGGGCTGTTCGGGATTGGCCATGGCTAGGCGCCCGCAGCGACGGTGGGATCCGCAGATCCCGCAGCCCGGACCCCGGGGCCGCCGGCGGAGCCGGTGCCCGGGCTACCGCCGGGAGAGGGGCTCCCGGACGCCTGGCCGGCTGCCTCGTGGTTCTCGGCAATGGCCTCGTGGTGGCGGATGACTTCGCCGATGATGAAGTTCAGGAATTTCTCCGCGAAGGCCGGGTCCAGCTGCGCCTCGGCGGCAAGCCGCCGCAGGCGCGCGATCTGGGCGGTCTCGCGGCCGGGATCCCCCGCGGGGAGTTTATGCGTGGCCTTCAGGAAACCGACCTTCTGTGTGGCCTTGAACCGTTCGGCCAGGAGGAACACCAGCGTGGCGTCAATGTTGTCGATGCTGGAACGGATGGACAACAGTTCGGCCATCACCGCCGGGTCCACCTGACCGGCCAGCGAACTGGCCGCGGGGTCAAAGGAATCGTCGTCCGGAAGAGAGGGGTTCTGCTCGGTCATGGTCCCAGTCTAGGGGCAGGCACCCCTCGGTCTCCGCCGTCCGACGCCGATCCGAGGGACCGCGCAGGCGGCCGAAACGGGACATGCCCGCCGTTCGTCGTGAACGGCGGGCATGTCCCGTTGGCGGTGCGCTAGGCCCCGAGCACCGCGCGGAAGGATTCGCGCCGGCGGGCCTGCTCCTCGGGGTCCGGGACCGGCAGGGACGCGATGAGTTTCTTCGTGTAGTCGTGCTGCGGGCTGCCCATCACCTGGTTCCCAAGCCCCTGCTCGACCAGCCTGCCCTTGTACAGCACACCCACCCACGTCGAAAGGATGTCCACGACGGCGAGGTCGTGGCTGATGAACAGGGCGGCGAAACCGAATTCAGCCTGGATCTCCTTGAACAGTTCCAGCACCTTGGCCTGCACCGAGACGTCCAGTGCCGACGTCGGCTCGTCGGCGATCAGCAGTTTCGGGTTCAGGATCAGGGCCCGGGCCAGGGAGGCGCGCTGCCGTTGCCCGCCGGAGAGTTCGTGCGGGAACCTGTCGGCGTAGGAGGCGGGCAGCTGTACCGATTCGAGCAGCTCGGCAGTCCGCGCCCGGGCCTGCGCCGGCGTCGGATTGCCGTGGATGATGAGCGGTTCGGCCACGCAGTCGCCGATGGTCAACTGCGGGTTGAACGATGCCGCCGGGTCCTGGAACACAAAGCCGATGTCCTTGCGCAGGGGCTTGAAGCTGCGCTCCTTGAGGTGGAGCATCTCGTAGTCCAGCACCTTCAGGCTGCCGCCGGTGGTCCGGTTCAACCCGGCGATGGCACGGCCGATTGTGGTCTTGCCGGATCCCGATTCGCCGACCAGGCCGAACACCTCACCCTCAGACACGGTGAAGCTGACGCCGTCGACGGCTTTGAAACCGGCACGCCCCAGCCGGCCGGGATACTCGATGGTCAGGTCGCGGGCCTCAACCAGCACCTTGCCGCCCTGGTGGGGCCGTTCCGTCATGCCGGCGGACGCGGAGTTCCGGCCCAGGTGCGGGACGGCGGCCAGCAGTTGCCTCGTATAGTCCTGCTTCGGCTCGGCAAAGAGCGTCCTGGCGCTGGCCTCTTCGACGACGTCGCCCTGGTACATCACGACGACGCGGTCCGCGAGGTCGGCCACGACGCCCATGTTGTGGGTGATGAGCACGATGGAGGTGCCGTAGGTGTCCCGGAGATCGCGCAGGAGTTCGAGGATTTCCGCCTGCACCGTGACATCCAGTGCCGTGGTGGGTTCGTCCGCGACGATCAGTCCCGGATTCAGCGCCAGCGCGGCGGCGATCACAACGCGCTGCTTCTGCCCGCCGGAGAACTGGTGCGGGTAGTAGTTGACCCGGGTTTCCGGATCCGGGATCCCCACTTTCCTCAGCGCCTCGATGGCGCGGGCCTTCGCGTCCCTGGCGTTGACCCGGCGGGCTCCCCCGCGGCCGGCGTGGGCGCGGATGCCCTCGGCGATCTGCCAGCCGACCGTGAACACCGGGTTGAGGGCGGTGGACGGTTCCTGGAAGACCATGGCCACGTCCCGGCCGCGGATCTGGCGGAGTTCCGCGGCGCTGACGCTGATGACGTTGCTGCCGTTGATGAGCACGGCCCCGGAGCTGATGGCGGTTTCGGGGAGCAGCCCGAGGATGGTTTTGGCGGTGACGGTTTTGCCGGAACCGGATTCGCCCACGATCGCCACGACCTCGCCCGGATTGACGGTCAGGCTGACGTCCTTGACGGCGTACACGTCCCCGGCATCGGTGGCGAAGGTGACTTGGAGGTGGTCGATGTCGAGCACGGGGGCTGACGGGTCGATGTTGGTGCTCATGAGCTGCTCACTTCTGCCGCGGTGGCCGGCTGCGCGCCGGTGGTGCCGGCCGGTCCGACTTTGCCGGCGGAGGCCCTCTTGCGGCCGCGCAGGCGGGGGTCGTTGAGGTCGTTGATGCTTTCGCCGACGAGGGTCAGGCCGACCACGGTCGAGACGATGGCGAGGCCGGGGAAGACACCGGTCCACCAGATCCCGGAGGTGGTGTCCGCGAGGGCCTTGTTCAGGTCGAAGCCCCATTCGGCGGCCGACGTCGGCTCGATGCCGAAGCCCAGGAAGCCCAGTCCGGCCAGCGTCAGGATCGCTTCGGAGGCGTTCAGGGTGAAGATCAGCGGCAGCGTCCGGGTCGCGTTCTTGAAGATATGGCGGCTCATGATGCGGAGGTTGGAGGCCCCCACCACCTTCGCCGATTCGACAAAGGGCTCGGCTTTGAGCCGGATGGTCTCCGCCCTGATGACGCGGAAGTACTGCGGGATGAAGACCACGGTGATGGAGATCGCGGCAGCAAGGATGCCGCCCCACAGGCTGGAGCGGCCGCCGCTGATGACGATCGCCATCACGATGGCCACCAGCAGGGACGGGAAGGCGTAGATGGCGTCCGCGATGACTACGAGGATCCGGTCCAGCCAGCCGCCGAGGTAGCCGCTGACCAGGCCCAGGACGACGCCGATGAAGATCGACATGACGACCGCGACAATAATCACCATCAGGGCTGTCTGGGTTCCCCAGACCACCCGGGAGAAGACATCGTAGCCGCCGACGGTCGTGCCCATGAGGTGTTTGCCGTCAGGGGCCTGCTGGGCCGGGAAGCTGCCGCCGGCGTCGGAAATCTGGGCGAAACCGTAAGGTGCGATCAGGGGCGCGAATGCGGCCGTGAGGAGGAACGCCGCGGTCAGGACGAGGCCGGCGACGAGCATGCCGCGCTGCAGTCCGACGCTTTTGTTGAAGTGTGAGACGACGGGAAGCCGTCCGAACCATGAGCCCCGGGCGTTGCCGCGGCTCTCCGGAAGGGGTTCAGTGCTCATGTCAGTACCTCACGCGGGGGTCGATCAGCGCGGCGACAATGTCCACGATGAAGTTGGTTACGGCCACGATGACGGCGAGCAGGACCACGATGCCCTGGACGGCCACGAAGTCGCGGGCGGTGAGGTAGGTGGCCAGCTGGAAGCCGAGCCCCTTCCATTCGAACGTGGTCTCTGTCAGCACGGCCCCGCCGAGCAGCACGGCGATCTGCAGGCCCATGACGGTGATGATCGGAATGAGTGCCGGTTTGTAGGCGTGCTTGGTGACGAGCCGGAATTCGCTGACGCCGCGGGAACGGCCGGCCTCGACATAATCCTTGCCGAGGGTGCCGATGACGTTGGTGCGGACCAGGCGCAGGAAGATCCCGGCCGTCAGCAGCCCCAGGGCCAGGGCGGGCAGCACCGCGTGCGCCATCACATCGGCCAGGGCGTCGAGGTTGCCGCTGCGGAGCGCGTCCAGCCAGTAGATGCCGGTGGGGGCTTCGAGGGCGGTGAGTGCCAGCTCGGTCGATGTCCTGGCGCGTCCGGCGACCGGGAGCCAGCCCAGCCAGACGGAGAAGGTGAGCTTGAGCAGCAGGCCGGCGAAGAAGACCGGCGTTGCGTAGAAGAGGATGGCGAGGATCCGCAGCACGGCGTCGGGCGCTTTGTCACGCCGGTGGGCAGCGATCATGCCGAGGGGAATCCCCACGAGCAGCGCAACGAGGACGGCGTTGAGGGCCAGTTCGAACGTGGCGGCACCGTAGGTGGTCAGCACTTCGGTGACCTTGCGGTTGTCTGAAAGGGTGGTGCCGAAGTTGCCGGTCATCAGTTGCCGGAGGTATTCGAAGTACTGGATCAGAATGGGCCGGTCGTAGCCGGCGGCGGCGATCCGTTCCTGCAGTTGCTCAGGAGGGAGCCGCCCGCCGAGGGCGGCGGTGATGGGGTCGCCGGTGATCCGCATCAGGAAGAAGACCATGGTGACCAGGATCAGGATGGTCGGGAAGATCAGCAGGAACCTGACCAGGATGTATTGGCCCAGTCCCCCGCCGGACGACTTTTTCTTGGACGGAAGGAGCCCGTCGGCGTCGGTTGGCGGCGCCTCAATAAGTGTTGTCATTGGTACCTAGAGTTATGTCTCCGCCGGCTTCGTGGGCTTCGGAAACTGTTTGTCCTGGCCCAACACGGGAGGCGGGGCGCCGTGCGGGCGCCCCGCCTCCCATGCCAGTCAGGACCGGATGTGTATGGACCTACTTGGAAATGACGCCAAGGCGGGTCTTGAAGGACGCATCCAGGGTCTTGTCGACGCCCTTAATGTCCTTGCCGGCGACCATCAGCTGGGCGCCCTGGAGCAGCGGCAGCGTGGACAGGTCCTTGGCGACGGCTGTCTGGGCCTCACCGAGGACCTTTTCGCGCTCGGTCTTGTCCACGGTGGTGAGCTGCTTCTTGATCAGGTCCGTGACGGCCGGGTTCTCGTAGTGGTTCTTCAGGAAGTTTCCGGGGATGAAGAACGGCGTGAGGTAGTTGTCGGCGTCGGAGTAGTCCGGGAACCAGCCGAGCTGGTAAACGGGGTAGACGTCCTTGGTGCGGTCCTTGTTGTAGGTGACCCACTCGGTGGACTGCAGGTCCACCGTGAACAGTCCCGACTTCTCCAGCTGCGACTTGATCCTGGCGTATTCGTCGCCGGAGGACTTGCCGTAGTGGTCCGGGTTGTACTGCAGCTTCAGGTTTACCGGTGCCGTGACGCCGGCATCGCTGAAGGCCTTCTCGGCCTTCTCAAGGCTCGGCTTGCCGTTACCGTCGCCGTAGAGTTCCTTGAGCGGCTGGATGGCACCGGCGAAGCCGTCCGGGACGACGGAGTAGGCGGGCAGGTAGGTGCCCTTGTAGACCTCGCTGGCGATGGCGTCGCGGTCAATGATGTTGGCGACGGCCTGGCGGACGGCGAGCGCCTTGGCCGGGTCGGCTTCCGGGGTAGTAGCGCCGTACGGCATGGTGTCGAAGTTGAACACGATGTAGCGCAGTTCGCCACCCGGGCCCTTGTGGACCGTGACCTTGGGATCGTTGGCAAGGTCCGCGGCGTCGGTGGCGGTGAGGCTGCGGCCCGCGACGTCGACGTTGCCCTGCTGGACGTCCAGCTTGAGGTTGTTGGAGTCGGCGTAGTACTTGATGGTGGCGCCCGGGTTGGCAGGCGCACCGAGCAGGCCCTTGTAGTCGGGGTTGGCCTTGAGGCTGACGAGTTCGTTCTTCTTGTAGCTCTCGATCGTGTACGGGCCGGCGAACGGCTTGCCCTTGACGATCTCGTCGTCGGTCATGAGCGCGTCGGCCGGGAAGACTTCCTCGTCAATGATCGGTCCGGCGTTGGCGGCGAGGACTCCGGGGAAGACCTGGTCGTTGCCCTCCTTGAGGGTGAAGACCACGGTCGAGTCGTCTTTGACGGTGACCGAATCCAGGTTGGCCAGCAGCGACGCCGGGCCGTTGTCATCGTTGATGCTCACAACACGGTCGATCGAGAACTTCACATCGGAGGCGGTGAGGGCGTTGCCGTTGGCGAACGTGAGCCCGGACTTGAGCTTGACCGTGTATTCCGTCGGGCTGGTAAACGAGGCGGATTCCGCGATGTCCGGGACTGAGTCCGCGCTTCCGGGCTCGGAGTTCAAGAGGAAGGGATAGATCTGGTTCATCACCATAAACGAGCCGGCGTCGTATGAGCCGGCCGGGTCGAGGGTGACAACCTTGTCGGTGGTGCCGAAGGTGATGGTGCCGCCGGCGGCGCCGCCGGTTGCCGATCCGCCGCCGCCGGCGGGGCCGGTGCAGGCTGTGAGTGCCAAGGCTGAAACCCCGGCGAGCGCGATGGCGCTCTTCAAGGCCGTTTTGTTCATTGCCATCTGTGAACTTTCTGTTCGATGAGTGCCAGTGCCGGCCGGAGCCAGAGTGTGGCTTCACCGGCGGCACGCTGTGCTGATTGCCTGATTCAATCAGAAAACCGCCCGCGAACCGGCGAATCCTGTGAGTTGAGACACAAAATTTACCAGAGACCGGCAGTTCCGGTGTTTTCTTCGGCTGTTCGCCGGGTAGACCGGCGATCTTTCCGCCATCGCGGGGCCCGGTCCGGAGGCACCGGCGCCGGCATCAACGCGGAACACAACAGCCCCGTCCGGGAGGACGGGGCTGTTGTGTGCTGTGTGCTCGGCGGGGTCAGAGCGCTGCGCGCTGGAGTGACCGTGCGGCGTCGATGGTCGCCTGACCGAGGACGCGGGTGCCCTGGTAGAGCACCACGGTCTGGCCGGGAGCGACTCCGCGCAGCGGCTCGGTCAGGGTGACAACCAGGTTGTCCGGTTCCATGTGCGCCCTCGCCGGGACGGGGTCGCCGTGGGCGCGGACCTGGGCGTGGCAGTCGAACTCCGCACCGGTACTGATCTCGGCGATCGGCAGCCCGGCCCAGGAGACCTTGATGCCGCGGATTTCGTCGATGGCCAGCAAGGTTTCGGGGCCGACGACCACCTTGTTTTCCTTGGGGCGGATTTCCAGGACGAAACGGGGCTTGCCGTCAGCGGCGGGGGTGCCGAGCTTCAGGCCGCGGCGCTGGCCGACGGTGAAGGCGTTGGCACCCGGGTGCTCGCCGACCTTTGCACCGGATTCATCCACGATGTCGCCGGTGGTCATGTCGATTTTTTCCGCCAGCCAGCCGGCCGTGTCGCCGTCGGGAATGAAGCAGATGTCATGGCTGTCGGGCTTGTTGGCCACGGAAAGTCCGCGGCGTTCGGCTTCGGCGCGGACTTCGGCCTTGGACGGTGTGTCCGCAAGCGGGAACATGGAGTGCTTGAGCTGTTCGTGGGTGAGGACGCCGAGCACGTAACTCTGGTCCTTGGCCCAGTCCGCGGCGCGGTGCAGTTCGGGGTTGCCGTCGGCGTCGGTGATCACCTTCGCGTAGTGGCCGGTGCAGACGGCATCAAAGCCGAGGGCGATCGCCTTCTCCAGCAGTGCCGCGAACTTGATCCGCTCGTTGCAGCGCATGCACGGGTTGGGGGTGCGGCCGGCGGCGTACTCGTCGATGAAGTCCTGGACGACGTCTTCCTTGAACCGCTCGGAGAAGTCCCAGACATAGTACGGAATACCCAGTACATCGCAGGCCCGCCAGGCGTCGCGGGAGTCCTCGATGGTGCAGCAGCCGCGGCTGCCGGTACGCAGGGTTCCCGGCATCCTGGACAACGCCAGGTGGACGCCGACGACGTCGTGTCCCGCCTCGACGGCGCGGGCGGCGGCAACGGCGGAATCGACGCCGCCACTCATGGCTGCAAGAACTCGCATACTGACTTTCTCTAGGGTTGAGGGGCTGCGGGCATCTGCTGCGGGTATTCCTAGGATCGCTTAACACAATGCCTGCCCCATCATTGTATCGCCGCGCCGAATCCGGGCCTAAAAGCCCCCCGCCCCGGCGGGCGGACCGGCTATGGATCAGCCCCGGGCGGAGGCCTGCCGGGCCACGGTCCCGGCCGTCTGGATGCTCGATTCGTGCCCGGCCATTCCGGCCTGGCGTGCCCGGGCGCAGGCGCCCGGCAGTGCCGCGAGCAGGGCATCGACGTCGGCGTCGGTGGAGGAATGCCCGAGGGTGAAACGCTGGGCGCCCCGGGCGGTATCCTCATCCAGGCCCATGGCCAGCAGGACGTGCGAGGGCCTCGGCACCCCGGCGGTGCACGCGGAGCCGGTGGAGGACTCCACGCCGGCCAGGTCCAGCAGGAACAGCAGTGAGTCGCCCTCGCAGCCGGGGAAGGTGAAATGGGCGTTGCCGGGCAGCCGGCCGGCGCCGGGCGCGCCGCGGAGGACCGCGTCGGGGACCGCGGCGCGGACGCCGTCAATCAGCCGGTCCCGCAGCGCCGCGATCCGTGCGGCTTCGCCGCTCAAGTGTGACGTGGCGGCTTCGGCGGCCGCGGCGAACGCGGCGATCGAGGCCGTATCGAGGGTGCCGGAGCGGACGTCGCGTTCCTGTCCGCCGCCATGCTGGACCGGCGTCAGCGCCACGGCGCGGCCCAGGATCAGAGCCCCGACGCCGACGGGGCCGCCGATCTTGTGTCCGGAGACGGACATGGCGTCCAGTCCCGCGGCGCGGAAATCCACGGGCACCGATCCGAAAGCCTGGACGGCGTCGGAATGGACCGGAACGCCGGCGGCATGGGCCAGTTCCACGATCCGGGCGACGGGCTGGATGGTGCCGACCTCGTTGTTGGCCCACATCACGGTGACGAGGGCGATCGATGCCGGGTCCCGGTCGAGTTCCGCTGCCAGCACGGCCAGGTCCACCACACCGTCGGCGTCCACCGGCAGCCAGCAAACGTCGGCACCCTCGTGCCGTTCCAGCCACTCCACCGTATCCAGGACGGCGTGGTGCTCGACGGCGGAGCACAGGATGCGCCGGCGGGCCGGGTCCTGCGCGCGGCGGGCCCAGTAGAGTCCCTTGACGGCGAGATTGTCCGCTTCGGTGCCGCCGGAGGTGAAAATCACCTCGGAGGGATGGGCCCCGGCAGCGGCTGCCAGCGCCTCCCGGGCATCCTCCACCGCCCGGCGGGCCCTGCGTCCCGAGCCGTGGAGGGACGAGGGGTTGCCGGTCCGGGACAACTCGCGGGTCATCGCGGCCAGGGCCTCCGGGGCGAGGGACGTGGTCGCGGCATGATCCAGGTAGACAGGCACGCATCAATTCTACCCGCGGCCGGCGCACCCGCCCGGTGGACGTTCAGGCGCCGGGGGCGTCACGGCCCGCTGCCGGCCGCGCGGGGGAACCCGGCGGGTACGCACACTCGTTTAGTGTTCCGTCCGGTTAAACTGGCCAGGCCGGACATCCAGGATGCACCGGCCACTCAAGGATAAGGATTCTTGCTTGACCCAGGGCAGCAGCTCGCACTATCAGGTCCTCAGGATCCCCGTGACGGCGACAGAGAAGGAAATCAAGGTGGCCTACCGACGGGCCGCCCGCAAGGCGCACCCCGATCACGGCGGCGACCCGGCAGCCTTCCGGCGTGTCACGCTCGCGTACGAGACCCTCATCGATGCGAAGCGCCGCGCCGACTACGACCGCTCCTACGGCAGCTTCTCCGGTCCCGGCCGGCACCGCACCACGGCCGGACCCGGCGGCGGCGATGCTGACGGCGAGGCCGGGGACGGAGCCCGCTTCGACGCCCCGGCGGCCGGCAGCCACGCCGCGGCGCACGTCCGGCGGCCCAACACACCCCGGAACACGGCAGCGGACGCGCCGGTTTACGTGCCGGACTTCGCTGACATCGCGCAGAGTGGCGAGGTGCCCCTGATCCCGGAGGAGCAGGCCCGGCAGCAGGTTCACGGCATGCCCCGGAAACGCGGAATCTTCGGAGCCGAGGCGAGAATCCAGCGCGAGCTCCGAACGGTCCAGCTCATCAGCCGGCAGATCCTGCCGGCCATTCCCGCCGCGCGGCTGATCAACGGCCTGCAGTCACCGGCGGACAACAGCCACATCGATCATGCGTTGCTGGCCGGGTACCGGCTGGCCCTCATCGGGTCGATGCTCCTGCCACCGGGCGCCTACGCCTGGAACGGCTCCACCCTGACCCATGGCGGACGGTCCATTGCCCCGCCGCAGCTGGCGAACAGTGTGCGCCGGATGCAGGACCTCTTCCCCGAACTGAACGTCACAGGCTGGACGGTGATCCACAGCACCGACGGGAACCTCCACCAGCCGGTCATCGACGACCACCGGCGTTCGGCCGCCGGCCGCGGCGGCAGCGAGGATACCGTCCGGGTTCTCAACGCCGCCGGACTCGCCCGGGGCCTCAAGCAGTTCCTGAGCGCCGGTCCTGCCCCCAATACCGTCAGCGTGCCCGTGCTCGCCCGGCTACTGCGCGGCATGCACTAGCTGCGCGGTGTGCACTAGCTGCGCCGCCTTCGGATACCGGTGGCGCGGTGCCCGGTGGCGTAGCGGGGCACGGCAGCTCGTTAGGATAGGAGCGTGTTCCGCATCCTCTTCCACGCCCCCGAAATCCCCGGCAATACCGGCAACGCCATCCGCCTGGCCGCCATCACCGGAGCAGAACTGCACCTGGTGGAGCCCCTCGGCTTCGACTTCTCCGACGCCAAACTCCGGCGCGCCGGTCTGGATTATCACGACCTCGCCGTCGTCACCGTCCACCCGGACATCAATGCGGCGTGGGCGGCGCTGAAGCCGGAGCGCGTCTTCGCCTTCACTTCCGACGGTGAGACCTCTTACACGGACATCAGCTACCTGCCCGGCGACGTGCTGCTGTTCGGCCCGGAATCGGTAGGGCTTTCCGAGGATTTGAAGCACGACCGGCACATCACCTCCCGTGTCCGGCTGCCGATGCTTCCTGCCCTGCGCTCGCTGAACCTCGCCAACGCCGCATCGATTGCCGTCTATGAGGCCTGGCGGCAGAACGGGTTCACCGGCGCGAAGCTCTAGCGCCTGCCGCAACGTCGTTCCGCCGCCCGCCCATCCGGTCTTCCTGTTGCTCCGAATTACTTATGCAGCCCGGTATCGGACTGTGCAGGGTTTTGCAGGGCAAAGGCACGCAAGCGGGGAAAGGAGCGAGGAGCCGTAAGTGACAACACTTCAGGCGAACAGACGCCCAGGATGGCGGGCATCGGGTGACCACGCTCTCCGTTCCCGGCATCCTGCCCGTGGATCAGCGGCCGGGAGCTTATGCTTGGAAGTGATGGAAACTCCCAATGCTCCCAACCCCGAAGCCGCGGCTCTCCCGGGGGCCGCAGCAGACGTCAACCGAAGGCTTGGCAGCCTGCTGGCTCAGATCGCCCAAGGAGACCAGGCAGCCTTTGCGGAGTTCTATGCGCTCACGTCTCGGCGTGTCTTCGGCATGGCCCGGCGCGTATTGATCGACCTGGAGCTCAGCGAGGACACCACCCAGGAGGTTTTCCTCCAGGTCTGGCAGAACGCATCCAAGTTCAATCCCGAGGCGGGCAGCCCCCTCGCATGGCTCATGACGATTTCGCATCGACGGGCCGTGGACAAGGTCCGGTCCTCACAGTCCTCCACAGACCGCGAAGCCAAGTACGGCGCCAGCAGCCAGGAGATCGACCACGACTCGGTCTCCGACGAAGTGTCCAGCCGACTCGAAGCCGAAGCAGTCGTGAAATGCCTTGACACGTTGACTGAGACGCAGAAGGAGTCCGTGCAGCTCGCCTATTACGGCGGCCTCACCTACCGCGAAGTCGCCGAAAGGCTCAGTGCGGCCGTTCCCACCATCAAGTCCCGCATCCGCGACGGCCTGATCCGACTCAAGACCTGCCTGGGGGTGAGCTGAGATGACCGACATGAATTCACAGGACAACGCCCGCACCCCTGGCGCCTTTGCCGCTGACATCGCAACGGATCTCGCTTCCGGCCGGGCGGTCGACCTGGCCGAGGTCTACGCCCTGAACGCCATCGACGACGCCGAACGGGCCGCCATCGAGGGCCACATCGACTCGGCGCCGCCGGCCGAACGCGCGGCGTTCACCGAGCGTGTCCAACAGACCCGGGAGACGCTGGCCACGAGCTTCATCGTGGAGGAAGAACCCCCGGCCTGGCTCCTGGACCGCATCGTGGCATCCCTGCCGCGGGACACCGCCGCGCCGGCCTCAAATCCGCAGCAGCCAACGGCCACCGACGAACTCAGCGCTGCCCGCCAGCGCAGGGAAGAACGGCGCCGCCCGCAGGGCGTGCGCAGCTGGCTCGTCGGGGTTGCCGCCGCAGCCATCATCGCCGTCGGCGGAGTCGGCGTCAGCGCCTACATCGCAAACCAGAACGATCCGTTCAACCAGGTCATGGCGGCGGGGGACATCCGGCGGGCCACCGTCGAGGTCAACGGCGGCGGCACGGCCACCGTCTCCATCTCGGCATCGAAGGACGCTGCCGTCGTCGAGATGAACGGGGTCCCGGCGCCACCGGAAGGCAAGGTCTACCAGATGTGGCTGATCCCCAAGGATGGCTCCGCACCGGTCTCGCAGGGGCTTATGGACGCTGAAGCACTGGCCAAACCGGCCGTCGTCACGGGCATCGGTTCGGCCGCAGCCCTGGGCATCACCGTGGAACCGGCGGGGGGCTCCGCGTCTCCGACGCTTCCGACCGTCGCCGCGGCACCGCTCGGCGCCTGACCCGCAAAAGCCGCGTAGCCCGCAGTTCCCTCCCGGGCGGGACGGGAGCTGCGGGCTACGCGGCTTTTGTGGTCTAAAAACCGGCGATCGTTGCGGGCCCGTTGATTGCCACCACATGGAAGGCTTCGGCGCTGCGGCCGGACGGGAGTCCGGCACGGCTGCCCGTGTCCAGCATCAGCCGGCGCACGGTGCGCTCCATGGCGTCGACGTCGGGATGCTGGCTGGCATGGATGTGGATGGCCTCAAGCTTGCTGTCCACGTGGTCGGTGACGTCGACGAAGTGGTTGTCGCGCTCGTCGGGGCCGGCGAAAAGCCAGAGCCACGGCAGCTTGTAGGCGGCCAGCCCGGCGTCGGCCAGTTCCGGATACGCAAAGGGGTTCTCCAGGGCCGGGTAGACCGCCCGGGTCACCGCCTCCCCCACTGCCAGGTGATCCGGGTGGCTCTTCTGGATCCGGTTCCAATTGCGTTCGGGGTGCATGGAGAGGACGACGTCGGGCCTGATCCGGCGGATGAGCCGTACCACCTCGCGCATTACCTCGTGCGAGGCCTCCAGGAAACCGTCGCGCTGATGCAGGTAGTGGATATCCGTGACACCGACGAGGCCGGCGGCGCGCTTCTGCTCCTCGATCCGCAGCTGCGCGATTTCGTCGCGCTGTCCGGGATCGAAACCCCCGGCGTCGCCGTCCGTCATGATGCAGTAGCTGACGTGCACGCCGGCAGCGGTCCAGGCTGCGATGGTTCCCGCGGCACCGAAATCGATGTCGTCGGGGTGTGCGGTGAAGCAGAGGACGCGTTCGATCCGTGATGTTTCCTGATCAAACGGGCTCTGCGGCCGGCCGGCCTCGGCGCTCATCCGGTCAGCCCCGGCGTTTCTTGATTTCTTCGGTTGCCTGCGGCAGGACCTGAAAGAGGTCGCCGATGATGCCGAAATCGGCGATTTCGAAGACCGGCGACTCGGCGTCCTTGTTGACCGCGACGATCACCTTGGCGGTCTGCATCCCGGCTTTCTGCTGGATCGCGCCGGAGATGCCCGCAGAGATGTACAGGTGCGGCGATACGGTTTTTCCGGTCTGCCCGATCTGGGCGTCGTGGCCGATCCAGCCCGCGTCGGTCGCGGCCCGTGACGCCCCGATGGCGGCGCCCAGCACATCGGCCAGGTCCTCGACCGGTCCGAAGTTACCGTCCACGCCGCGGCCGCCGGCAACGACGATCCGCGCGTCGGTCAGGTCCGGGCGTCCGCTGGCTGCTTTTTCGCTGCGTGCGGTTACCCTGGCCGACGTCGCCGCCGCATCGGCCGGAAGGTCCACCGTGGTCGCCTGGGGCGACGTCGCGGTTACGGCGGGTTCCGGGGTGACGCTGTTGGATTTCACTGTCAGTACGGCCACCGGGGTGGTTGCCCGTGCCGTGGTGGTGTAGGAACCGGCCAGCACCGATTTGTGGGCGGTACCGTCGGGGTCCACACCCACCACGTCGGTGATCACACCGGCGCCGAGCCGGATGCCGAGCCGGGCGGCGATCTCCTTGCCCTCGGAGGAATTCTCCGTCAGGACCACAGTGGCGGCCGACGCCGCGACGGCGGCGGCGAGAAACGCCGTTTTGGGGCCCACCAAGTAGTCGTCCAGGTTGTCTGCCGAGGGCCGGTAGAGGGCCTGGACGCCGTAGTCTGCCAGGGCTGCTTCGGCGCCGCTGTGCAGGTCACCGTTGACGGCAGCGGTGGGTTCGCCCAGGGAGCGGGCTATGGTGAGCAGCTCGAGGCTGGACTTCTTCAGCGCCTGGCCGGGGTTGTCAATGAATACGAGTACTTTTGCCATGTTGGAATTCCCCTTAGAGCAGCTTCTGGGCGGCCAGGAAGTCGACCAGCCGGATCCCGGCGTCACCGTCGTCCGTGATGATGGTCCCGGCCGTGCGCGGCGGGCGTGCCTCGGCGGTGTGTACTGCGGTCCAGGACCCGTGAGTGCCCACCTGCGCCGGGTCCACGCCGATGTCAGCGAGGGACAGCGTGGTGATCGTCTTCTTTTTGGCTGCCATGATCCCCTTGAAGTTGGGGTAGCGGGGATTGTTGATCTGGTCCGTGACGGATACAACGGCCGGCAGCGGGGCCTCGATGGTGTCGGTGTGGGTGTCGCCATCGCGGCGGGCGGTGAGGGTTCCGCCGTCGAGCTGCAGCGAAGCGGCGAAGGTGACCTGCGGCAGTTGCAGTCGCTCGGCGAGCTGGGCCGGGACCAGGGAGGTTTCACCGTCGGTGGAGGCCATCCCGGTCAGGATCAGGTCGGCCGGCGCGTCGGCGCCCAGGTGCCGGATGGCCGCGGCCAGCGCCAGGGAGGTCGCCGCGGCATCGGAGCCGGCCAGTGCTTCGTCGGTAAGGTGGACACCTTCCGTAGCGCCGATCTGCAGCGACTTCTTGACGGCATTAACGGCACCGGCCGGACCCATGCTGAGGGCGATGACCGTGTTGCCGGCAGTCTCGCCGCCTCGGGCTTCGATGAGCTGAAGCGCGGCCTCCAGCGCATATTCGTCCAGTTCGGACAGGATGCTCTCGGAACGCTCCATCGCGTGGCCGGCGCCGGTCAGGTGGCGATCGAACTGCGCATCCGGGACGTGCTTGACCAGCACAATGATCTTCAAAGTCTCTTCCACTGTGATTACAGCAGCCTTCCATGCGGGGATGGCCAACCAGGCGGGTCGTGGCCACGGGACACCCGGGGTGCCGGGGTGCTCCTAGCTAACCACAAAGCTGCGCCCCGGCGCCGCCTCGGTTAACGCCCGTGTCAGGGCCCGGCCGAAAGCCCGGACGGCACGAGCAGGTGCCGTCCGGGCCGGTGCGGTCCGGGCGCCCTGACGGGCGGCTGCAGCCTATTGCTCGGCTGCCGCGCCCAGGGTCACGTCGAGCACCTTCAACTGGCTGCCGCGCAGGACGGTCACCTTGACGGTTGCGCCTGCAGGCTGCTCCCGGACTGCTGCGGTTAGCTGATTCGGATCACTGATGGTGAGGTCCTCGAACTTCGTCACAACGTCGCCGACCTTGACGCCGGCCTTGTCCGCGGCGGAGCCGGATTCGACCGTGGCAACTTCCGCGCCGACCGAGAACCCGGAGTTGGACGAGCCAGCCGGCTTGGACTTGACGCTGACGCCGAACTGGCCGTGCGTCGCCTTGCCGGTGCTGATGATCTCCTGTGCAATCCGCTTGGCGTTGTTGATCGGGATGCTGAAGCCGACGCCGATGTTGCCGCTGCCGGCGGAGTCACCTCCCGCAGACGCGATCGCGACGTTCACGCCGATGACTTCGCCCTTGATGTTGACCAGCGCGCCACCGGAATTGCCCGGGTTGATGGCCGCGTCGGTCTGGATGACGTTGATGGAGATGGAGCCCTGGTTGGCGGTGTTCTGGCTCTGGCCGCCTCCCGGAGGCGCGAACTGGAAGCCTTGGTCGCCGCCCTGGGAGTTGTCGGCCGGATCCTTGGGTGCCGCGGAGGAGGCCACGCTGATGGTCCGGTTCAGCGTCGAGACAATGCCGTCCGTGACGGTTCCCGTGAGTCCGAGCGGAGAGCCGATGGCGACGGCGGTATCGCCGACATTCAATTTGGCGGAATCGCCCAGCGTCGCCGGGACCAGCCCCGAGGCATCTGCCATTTTGACGACGGCAAGGTCCGAGAGCGGATCGGTGCCGACGATCTTTGCGCTGTAGACCTTTCCGTCATTCGTCCGGACCTCGACGGCGGCATTGGCCACCGTGCCGTCCAGGGTCACGACGTGCGTGTTGGTCAGGACGTGGCCCTCGGCGTCGAGAATGATGCCGGAGCCGGTGCCGCCGTCGCTGCCGCTGGTGGCTTTGATGGTTACGACACTGGGAGATGCTTTTACGGCAGCTGCGGTGATGGCGTTGACAGCGTCCCTGTTGTTTACGATGACCGGGGCGGACTGGCTGTTGTTCGCGCCGACGGTCGTAGCGGGATCGTTGCCCAGCAGGGCGTTGCTGCCCGCGACGACGCCGCCGCCGACCAGGCCGGCGGCAAGAATACTGGCAACGAGGGTCGGCACACCGAAAGCGGCCTTCCGCCTCGGGGCATAGGCCGGGTCGTTGGCATATGCCGCATAAGGAGACCCGGAATGGTGCTGGCCGCCTGCCGCCGGACCGACCGGGGACTGGCCGTGCTGCGTCTCGCTGCCGTGGTACCAGGCAGCATCCGCCGGCCGCACCGGGGTATGGGGTTGCTCGCCCTGCTCGGCCTGCCCGGCCGGGACAGGGTACTGGCGGGTGTCCGCGGACGCTTCCGGCGCCGGGTGCCGGGGCGGTTCGGACGGGGCGTACTGACCGTACGACGGCTGGTGCTGCGGATAGACCGGACGCGGGGACCCAGTGTCGTGGCGGTCGAGGGGGACGGTCGGGTTCTCGCCGGCAGGCGTCACATCGCGGGCGGGCCCGGACGGACCTTCCTGCTGCTCTGCCGGCTCCCGGTCTTCTGGTGACGCACCCTGCACTGGGTTCTCGGTCATGGGACTTCCTTTCCTCATCTGCCATTAACTATGGACGCTCCGGCTGACACTAGGGCGGACATTTGCTGGGAGGTTCCTGAAAGGCCGGAGGCCAGGGCCGCGCCTGGGAGTGTTTGTCCTTCAGCGCGTTTCGCTGGTGGCATATTCCCGCCGGTGGACCACGATTCGCGTGCACCATAGAATCGAATGGAACGGCCACAGCGACCTGCGGCTTCACAACTGCACCGGCGCTGTCGCGCCTGTGATGACCGGTTCGGCCGAACCGGTCGCGGAAGTGCTGGAGGGTTGCGCATGCGGTCTATGATCAAACGACTTCTGGCGGTTCTCGCCGTTGCGGGATTCCTGGCCTTGCCTGCCACTCCGGCGTTCGCCGAGGACCCCGTCACCTTGAACCCGGTCACGAAAATTGTGGACTCGGCAGGAGTTCTGGGCGACCGGACGTCCGACGTCGAGGCAGCGATCAAGAAACTCGGCACAGACCACGCGATGACCCTCCACGTGGTGTACGTTGACAAATTCGAGAACCCGACGGACCGCGTGGCGTGGGCGACTGCCGTCGCCGACAAAGCCGGCCTGGGTGCCAACGCGATGCTGTTGAGCGTCGCCACGGAGACCCGCCAGTACCAGCTGAGCAAACCGTCGAACAGCACCATCACAAACGCCGAGCGGGACAATATCGTCAAGAACGCCGTGGACCCGCAACTACGCAACGGAGATTACGCCCAGGCCGCCATCGATACGGCAGCAGCCATCGGCGACGCGGCCGGCGGCGGCAGCGGGAACGTCCCCTCCGATTCCGGTGCGGGCGGCGCCGCGCTCGTCGGGGTCGGCGCTGTAGCTGCCGGTGCGGGCGCCTACCTCTACTTCCGCAACCGCCGGAAGAAAGCCCTTCAAGGCGCCGGGGCGGCCGGAGCCCACGCCGACGTGGATCCGCTGGCCGGGCTCAGTATCGAGCAGCTCCGGCGCAAAGGCGGCTCGTTGCTGATCGAAGCGGACGACGCCATCAAGTCCAGTGAGCAGGAACTGGGCTTCGCCCAGGCACAATACGGTGATGCCGCCGTCGGGAACTTCACCAAGGCCTTGCAGGAAGCCAAGGCCCACATGTCGGAGTCCTTCAAGTTGCAGCAGCAGCTAGATGACCATATCCCGGACACCGAAGAACAGCAGCGGACCTGGCTCACCGAAATCATCCGCCGCTCCGAGGCCGCCCTGAGCTCCCTCCAGGAGCAGAAAGCGGACTTCGACGCGCTGCGCGAACTCGAAAAGAACGCGCCCCAGGCGCTGGCCGCGGTCAGTGCGGGCGCGGACGAAGCCCAGGCAAGGATTTCCGGCGCGGAACAGTCCCTTGATGAGCTGCGCGCCAAGTATGCCGGGAGCGCCCTCGTGCAGGTCTCTGACAACATCAGCCAGGCCAAGGACCGGCTGGCGTTCGTGCAGAACGCCTCCACAACGGCCCGCGAGAAACTCGACGCCGGCGAAGCCAGCCTCGCCGCCGTCGCCGTCCGGGCCGCCGAAGAGAGCCTGCACCAAACAAACGTCCTCATCGGCGCCATCCTGAAGACCGCCGGAACGCTCGATGACGCGCGCAGCGGTCTCGAGACGGCAGTCGTGGACACGTCCCGGGACCTCGCCCAGGCCCGGGCCATGATCCAGGCCGGGACCCACCCCGAGCTGGCCGGCCCCGTGGCCGCTGTCGAGGCAGCCCTGGCCCAGGTGAAGACAGAAATCCAAGCCGGCAAGATCGACCCGGTTGCCACGCTGGAGCGGGTCGAGACGGCGCACCAGTCCCTCGATGCTGCGCTCACCGGTATCCGCGACCAGCAGGAGCAGACCCGCCGCGCGCAGGCCTCACTGCAGCAGAGCATCATGTCCGCCCAGGCACAGATCAGTGCGACCTCCGATTACATCACTGCCCGCCGCGGGGGCGTGGGCACCGAGGCCCGCACACGGCTGGCGGAAGCCCAGCGCAATCTCGACTACGTCCTCTCCATTTCCCGCACCGATCCCGTCACGGCCTTGCAGTACGCCCAGCAGGCCCATGCGCTGGCGGCGCAGGCCGCCCAGCTTGCCCAGGCCGACGTCAACCAGTTCGGCGGCTACGCCAACCAGGGCTACGGCCGCGGCGGCATGTTCGGCGGCGGCGGCGGCGGCCTGGGCGGCGCCATCCTGGGCGGCATTCTGATCAACTCCATCCTGCACGGCGGGCACGGCGGGCACGGCGGCGGGGGCGACTCCGGCGGCGGCTGGGGCGGCGGCGGCTCCGGCGGCGGCGGCTGGGGCGGAGACTTCGGCGGCGGCGGCGACTTCTAGCCGCGGCGCACAGGTTTGGCGCCGGCGGACGCAGACCGCCGGCGGACAAAAACGGTACATCATCGGTTCACTGAACGCAGTGGGAACAACTGAGCAGGACGAAAGGTAGCACTATGGTTAAGCAGTCCATCTTTGGCCGCATGGCGCAACTGGCGAAAGCCAACATCAATTCCTTGCTGGACCAGGCCGAGAATCCACAGAAAATGCTGGACCAGATGGTCCGCGACTACACCAACAACATTGCCGAGGCCGAGTCCGCCGTGGCCCAGACCATCGGCAACCTGCGCATGCTCCAGGATGACTACAACGAAGACCTGAAAAATGCCCAGGACTGGGGCAAGAAGGCGCTCGCGGCCTCCCGCAAGGCCGATGAGTACCGGTCCAAGGGAGACATCGCCGATGCAGAGAAATTCGACAATCTCGCTAAGGTGGCCTTGCAGCGCCAGATGAGCTCCGAAAACGAGGCCAAGGCATCGGCGCCGGGCATCGCGTCCCAGGTCGAGGTTGTTGACCGGCTCAAGCACGGCCTGGACCAGATGAAGGGCAAGCTCAACGAGCTCACCAGCAAGCGCAACGAGCTCGTGGCCCGGTCCAAGACCGCTGCCGCGCAGACCCAGGTCCACGACGCCCTCAAGAGCATCAACATCATGGACCCCACCAGCGAAGTCGGCCGCTTCGAAGAAAAAATCCGCCGCGAAGAAGCCAAAGTCCGCGGCCAGCAGGAACTCGCCGAGTCCAGTCTTGACTCTCAGTTCAACTCGTTGGAAGACCTCGGAGAGCAAACCGAAATCGAGGCCCGGCTCGCGGCGCTGAAGTCAGGCGGGTCCGCCGCTGCCATCGGCGCCGGCAACGGCACCACCGCCGACGCCGCGGTGGAGGAAACCGACTTCGACCGGCTCTGATCCGTTCGTCCCTGCGCCGCCTGCAGAGGACCCGGAGGCCGCTCCGCCGGAACTCCTGTCACCCGTTGACAGGGCTCCGCGGGGCGGCCTCCGGCGTGTAGCGTGTGACTCATGTCTTCGACACTTCTCTGGCTTCGCGACGACCTCCGCCTGGATGACAATCCGGCTTTGGCCGAAGCGGTGTCGCTCGGAAACCCCCTGACGGTCGTCTACATTCTTGACGAGGAATCAGAAGGAGTGCGCCCGCTCGGCGGCGCATCAAAGTGGTGGCTGCACCATTCTCTGACCCGGCTCGCTGCTTCCCTCGAGGCGGCCGGGTCCCGGCTGCTGCTGCGGCGCGGCGCCGCCGCAGCGATCATCCGCGGACTTGCCGACGAGACGTCGGCCTCTTCAGTGCTGTGGAACCGCCGCTACGGCGGACCTGAGCGCGCCATAGACGAGGACGTGAAGACCTGGGCCGCGGACTGCGGAATCAGTGCGGCGAGCTTCCAGGCGAACCTGATGTTCGAGCCATGGACGGTCCGCACCGGCGCCGGAGGCCCGTACAAAGTCTTTACGCCGTTCTGGCGCGCCTGCCTGAACGGGCCGGAACCGCGCCGTCCCCTCGCTGCGCCCGGGCAACTGCCGGCGGCGGCGCCGTCAGGGAACGGCGCACCGCCCGCCGGGGATACGCTGGAACACTGGGGGCTCCTCCCGCGCCGGCCGGACTGGAGTGCGGGACTGGCCAGCACCTGGACTCCGGGGGAAGCGGGCGCCGATACCCTGCTCCACGACTTCCTGGACGGGCCCGCCGCGGACTACAGCACCGGCAGGAACATCCCCGGGGTGGAAGGCACCAGCAGGCTCTCCCCGCACCTGCGGTTCGGCGAAATCAGCCCCTTCCGGATCTGGCATGCCCTCCGGGATCGCTTTCCGGACCGGGAGCCGGCCGACGTCGGCATCTTCCGTTCCGAACTCGGCTGGCGGGAATTCTGCTGGCAGTTGCTGTACGAGAATCCCTCGCTCGCATCGCGGAACTACCGCCCCGAGTTCGACCATTTTGCGTGGGAAGCCCCCTCGGAGGCGGAGCTGCACGCCTGGCAGCAAGGACGAACCGGCTACCCGCTGGTCGACGCCGGGATGCGCCAGCTCTGGCAGACGGGCTGGATGCACAACAGGGTGCGGATGGCCGCGGCGTCCTTCCTCGTGAAGAACCTGCTGACCGACTGGCGGCTCGGCGAAGCATGGTTCTGGGACACTTTGGTTGACGCAGACGCGGCCAGCAATCCGGCCAACTGGCAGTGGGTTGCCGGGTCGGGCGCTGATGCTTCGCCGTATTTCCGGATCTTCAACCCCGTCACGCAGAGCAAGAAGTTCGACGCCGAGGGCAGATACCTGCGGCAGTACCTTCCTGAGCTTTCGGGTCTCGACGCCAAAGCCATCCACGAGCCGTGGAAGGCGTCCCCGTCCGGCGAGCAGGCGCCGGGGTACCCGGAACCGATCGTCGGGCTGCCGGAATCCCGGGCCCGGGCCCTGGACGCCTATCAACGGCTCAAAGACGGTTGACGCAAAAGGAAAGGCCCGGAGCACTGTTTCCAGTGTTCCGGGCCTTTCCTTGTTCTTTGGTTGCGGGGACAGGATTTGAACCTGTGACCTCTGGGTTATGAGCCCAGCGAGCTACCGAACTGCTCCACCCCGCGTCGCAAGATCAACTCTACCGCACTTTCAAGGTCTCCCTGACCACCCGGCAGCGCCGGCGCCGGGAGCCCGCCGTCAAACGCCGGGGAGGCACTTATAGCCAAGCTTTAAAGCAAAAAGCCCGGAACACTGTTTCCAGTCTTCCGGGCCTTTCCTTCAGTTGCGGGGACAGGATTTGAACCTGTGACCTCTGGGTTATGAGCCCAGCGAGCTACCGAACTGCTCCACCCCGCGTCGCAAGATCAACTCTACCTTCCGGTGGACGGGAGGCAAAATCCGGGCGGCGTGATGTGCGTCTCCCGGGTGTCGGCGGATACGCGGAAGGCCGGGTCGCCGCCCGTAGTGGGCGCCGGCCCGGCCTTCAGCGGCCGTCAGCGGGAAGCGGTCAGTTGCTGGCCTCCGGCGCCGGGGTAACCTCCGGTGCAGGGGTGGCCCCGGCGTCGGGAGCCGGAGTTGCCGGCTCCGTCACCAGAAGCCTTGACTCCGCATCCAGCGCCCTCTGCAGTGCGGCGGAAAGTTTCCGCTGCTCGTCCCCGTAGGCGGCGAAGTCACCCTTGGCAAGGGCTTCCTGACCGGCCTTGATGGCGGCGTTGGCCTCGTCCAGGGCCGCCTTCAGCGCTGCCTTGGCATCCGTGATGCCGGGGGTCTCCGGGGCGCCGCCCGGAGGCGTCGGCGTCTGGCCCTTGTTCTCCGAGTCACCCGCGGCGGCGCCTGAATCCCCGCCGAACAGCTGGTTCAGTGCCTCGTCCAGGGTCGGGGCGAACCCGATCTTGTCACCGAAGGCCACCAGCACGCGCTGCAGCGTCGGGTAGGACGTCTCACCCGTGGACTTCAGGTAGACCGGCTGGACGTAGAGCATGCCGCCGCCCACCGGGAGCGTCAGGAGGTTGCCGTTGAGGACCGCTGACGCGCCTTGGCGCAGCAGGTTGAGCGCCTGGGACACTGTCGGGTCGGAGTTGAATTTGTTCTGAGCCTGGCCGGGGCCGGGCACCTGGGTCTCCGGCGGGATATTCAGGAGGCGGAGCTGACCATAACTTTCGGCCTTGACGCCCTTCTGGTTCCCGGCGTCGGAATCTGCCGCAAGGAAGCCGTACATCACGTTGCGGGCGTTTCCGTTGACGATCTGCGGGATGAAGGACGACGTCAGCTGGAACGCCGGCTGCTCCTGGCCCGGCATCTTCAGCGACATGTAGAACGGCGGCTGGTTGACGTCGGTCTGCACCGTGGGGTCGTTCGGCACGCTCCAGGCTTCTTCATTGGTGTAGAAGCGGTCCGGGTTGGTGACGTGGTAGCGGCCAAGGAGTTCGCGCTGGACCTTGAACAGGTCCTCGGGGTACCGAACGTGGCTCATGACGTCGCCGGACATCTCCGAATAGGGCTTCAGGGATGCGGGGAACACGTTCTGCCACGACCTCAGGATCGGGTCCTGGTCGTCCCACGCATAGAGCGTCACGGAGCCGTCGTAGGCGTCAACAGTGGCCTTGACTGAGTTGCGGATGTAGTTGACGGAGCTGTTCGGCAGGGCGGGGGTCCGGCCTGCCGTCGTCTGCGAGTCCGCCGTTGCGCTGGAGAGCTGTTCCTGCTGGGAATACGGGTAGAACTGGCTCGTGGTGTAGCCGTCCACAATCCACTTCACACGACCGTCAACGACGGCGGGGTAGGCGTTGCCATCCACGGTCAGGTACGGTGCGACCTTCTGCACGCGGTCCCGCGGGTCACGTTCGTAGAGAATCTGGGATGCCGAGTTTACGCCGTCGGAGAGGAGCAGATCCGAAGACTGGAACTTGATCGCGTAGAGAATCTTGTTGAAGAAGCTGCCGACGTTCGGTCCGCCGTCGCCGGTAAACGTGTACTGGGTCTCGCCGTCGCCGTTCGCGGACGCCGGACGGTCCTGTTCCCGGGGCGGCGCCCCGGCCGGCGCGCCGACGATCGAGTATTCCGGGGAGTTTTCGCCGAAGTAGATCCGTGGCTGGAACGTTTCCTCGCTGCCAAGCACACCCGTGGTCGGGATACCGGCCTGGAGGAAGTCCGGCTTGCCGTCGACGGTGAACTTGTTGCCCTTTGCAGCCACGATGCCGTAGCCGTGGGTGAAGACGATGTGCTGGTTCAGCCACGACTGCTGGTTGGTGCTCAGCCCCCGGGGGTTGAGTTCGCGGACCGCGATGACCGTGTCCTGAATTTTCCCGTCGACTTCGTAGCGGTCAACGTTCAAGGTTTCCGGGAACTGGTAGTACGGCCGGAACTGTTCCAGCTGCGAGAAGGCATCGGAGATCAGGTTCGGGTCAAGCAGACGGATGTTCTCCGTGGTCTGGGCATCCGGGGCCAGGGCGCCGGAGGTCGCCGTGGTGGTGGCGTTGTACCGCTTCTCCTCGACCTTATCCAGGCCGTAGGCCGCCCGGGTCATGTCGATGTTGCGGGCGATGAACTCCCGCTCCAGGGTCTGTTCAGACGGGCGGACCTGGAATTGCTGGATGACCCACGGGTAGACGCCGCCGGCGAGGATGGAGGTGATGACCAGCATGGCAGTGCCGATCATCGGCAGCCGCCACTTGCCGATAACCGCCGCGATGACGAACAGCACGGCGACCAGCACGGCCGCGACGGCCAGGATCGACTTCGTGGGGATAACGGCATTGACATCCGTGAACAACGCTCCGGCCCATCGGCCGCTGCTGTTCTGCACGGTTGCGTACCGGTCAAGCCAGAAATTGACACCCAGCAGCAGAACGAAGACTCCGCCGGTGACGGCAAGGTGGATCTGCGCGGCCCGGCTGGTGAAGATACCCCGCTCCATGATCCGGATGCTGCCGTACAGGTAGTGGGTGAGGATGCCGGCGATCCCCGCGAAGACGGTCACGCTGATGAGGAAGCCGGTGACGAACCCAAGGAACGGCAGCGTCATCAGGTAGAAACTGATGTCCAGGCCGAACTCGGGATCGGTCTTGCCGAACGGCACCTGGTTCAAGAACAGCAGGACCTTCTGCCACTGGCTGGAGGCGGCGCTGCCGGCAAACAGGCCGAACAGCACGGGCAGCCCCAGCATCACCACGCGGCGCACCGGTTCAAGTTGAGCCTGGTACCGGTTCAGGTTGTCCCGTATTTCCGAATCGGGGGCATAAACGGGCCGGGAATTATAGGCAATCCGGATGGCAAAAAACATCGGGACGGCCATCAGTGCGAAACCGAGAAGGAAAATAGCAATCCGGGCGAGGTTTTCGGTTAGAAAGACTTCGAAAAAGCCCAACTGCTGGTACCAGAGGACATCCGTCCATACGCTGGCGAAGAAAATGAAGCCGATCACGATTGCGGCGACGACGATCAACGTCGGCGTCAGTGCGCCTCTTCGTGTCGGGGGTCTTCCGGACGGGACGGTGCTGGCGGGACGGGACAAACTCGGTACCTCATAGCTGTGTCGTCAAAAACTGGTTTAGTCATCGGTCAAAGCATTGTTTCGGTGCGGGCAATAATGCGTTGCTGCATTCTATCGCCGTCACGGCTGCCCACTGTCAATAGTGGCACGAGTGGCGGTATTGCTTAGTTCCACCGGCCGCCTATTCGCCGGTACAACCCGGAAGCCCGGAGGTGTCCGCACCCGATCCGGCCAACTCGACCGCTTGCCGGGCCCCGGCCAGGTTCTCGACTTTGACGACCTGGAGACCGTCCGGAACATGACCCACGACGTCGGCGCAGTTGGCAGCCGGAGCCAGGAAGAGGGATGCCCCGGCGGAGCGGGCACCGTGCATCTTCTGGCTGATCCCGCCGATCGGCCCCACCGCTCCGTCGGGGCCGATGGTGCCGGTCCCGGCGACGTGCGTGCCCCCGGTCAGCTCCCCCGGCGTGATGGTGTCAATAATCCCCAATGCGAACATCAATCCGGCGCTGGGTCCGCCGACTTTGTCCAGGGAAATTCTGACATCGAAGGGGAACGAAAACTTGTACTGCAGAAGGACGCCGAGGATGAAGCGGCCGTCGGGACCCGAGGCCGGAGTGATCGTGGCCGGCACCCGGCTGCCTGCCCGGTCCACGACGACCGTGACGGGTTCCCCGCTTCCCGCGGCGAGCACTGACTGGACGACAGAGAGTGCCGTGATGGGTTTGTCATTGATGGTGAGCAGGACGTCGCCTGCCTGCAGCTTGCCGGTCGCGGCAGAATCGTCGGTGATGCTGGCAATCTCCATCCGCTGCTCGAAGGGAATGCTGAGTTCCTTCAGTGCGGCGGCGACAGCGTTTTCCTGCGAAGTGAGCATCGCCGTCGCGCTTTTCTCCTGCGACTGTTCCTTCGTTACACCGCTCGGAAACACCAGCTCTTCAGGGTAGACGGCCTTGCTGCCGTTGAGCCATGCCGCGAAGGCGGCGAAGACGCTGACCGGCCCGTTGGGTCCGCCATCGACGTAGACCGTGGTGAGGTCCAGGTTGCCCTCGGCGGGAAAGACTTCGGTACCGGACACGCTGATAACCGGTTCTCCGCGGTCTTCGCCCAGGGTATTGAACGTCGGTCCGGGAGATTCGATGACGTACGGAACGGGGAGGCTTACCGCGGTGATGCCCAGCGCGAGCGTGAGAATGCCGGATACCAGCATGGCCGCGCTCCTGTTGTCAGGCTTCCGGCGCGGCCAGGGTCCTGCCGCGCGACCACGCCGTCCCCGGACCGGCCCGGCCGCTGGATCGCTTGCGGGCTGTCCGCCCTGGGTTATTGTCAATTAAGGACCTCTCCGTGCCGGCGCAACCGGCCCTGGAGGGCCTGATCAGCGCTCGGGGACGCGGCCTCAGCCGAGGGCGCCGCCTGCATATGTTCCGGTTTCCAGCCTACGCGCTCAGCCGCGCGGAGCGCTCTTTGCCTACAGCGAACGGATTGCGGTTTCGGCAGACAGCCGGTCTCGGCGCAAGGTACCGTGAAGTTGAGAATAAGCCATACCGACGATCGGCGGGATCATGACCTCCAACCCACTCACTCCGTCCAACGGCGATGAGGAGCCGCAGGACCCGCTGGCCGAAATGTTGAAGAACCTCATGGCCGGTCAGGGGCTAGGTGGCATCGACCCTGCTGAGCTCGCCAAGGCCGCCGGCCTGCCCAACGATCCCAACCTGCTGGCCCAGATGTTCTCCCAGGTCCAGGCGATGATGAGTTCGACGTCGGAGGGCCCGGTCAACTGGCAGCTCGCGCATGAAAATGCCCGGCGGGTGGCAGCGAGCGGTTCGGATCCTTCCGTCACGACCCAGCAGTCCCGCGAAGTTGACGAAGCCCTGAGGCTCGCCGAACTCTGGCTGGACCCGGTCACCGTCCTGCCCGCCACCGGACTCATCGGCCGGGCCTGGTCCCGCGCGGAGTGGGTTGAGGAAACCCTGGGCACCTGGAAGCGGCTGACGGAGCCGGTCGCCAACAGCATCGCCAACGCGTTGTCCGCGGCCATGTCCGAGCAGATGCCCGAGGAAATGAAGTCCATGATGGGTGGCGCCTCCGCCATGATCCAGAACATGGGCGGCGCCATCTTCGGTATGCAGCTGGGGCAGGCTATCGGGGCCCTTTCGGCCGATGTGGTCGGCTCTACGGACATCGGGCTGCCCCTGGCGGATCTGGAAATGGCGCTGCTGCCGGCCAACGTCGCGAAGTTCGGCGAAGGCCTCAGCCTCCCGGAGAACGACATCCGGCTTTTCCTGGCCGTCCGCGAAGCGGCCCACGCCCGGCTGTTCGTCCAGGTCCCGTGGCTGCGGGGACACCTGCTCGGCGCCATCGAGGCCTACGCCCGGGGAATCCACATCGACACGTCCCGGATCGAGGAACTCGCCCGGGACCTGGACCCCAGCAATCCAGAAGGAATCCAGGAGGCCCTGTCCCAGGGCGTCTTTATGCCCCAACGCACACCCGCCCAGGATCAGGCGCTCGAGAAACTGGAAACCGCGCTCGCCCTTGTTGAAGGCTGGGTGGATGAACTGGCTGCCGCCGCGACGGAGAAAATGCTGCCCTCAGCAGCGGCTCTGCGGGAGACCGTCCGTCGCCGCCGCGCCACGGGAGGTCCCGCGGAGCAGGCTTTCGCGTCCCTCGTGGGCCTTGAGCTGCGGCCGCGCCGCCTCCGGGAGGCCGCAACGTTGTGGGCGACGCTGACGAAGGAACGCGGAATCGAAGGCCGGGACGCAATCTGGCATCACCCGGATCTGATGCCGACGGCGGAGGATCTGGACGATCCGGCCGGGTTCAGTACCCGCCGGCAACTGGCCGAGGCCAGCGACACCGAAGTCGACGACGCCCTGATGAAACTCTTGGACGGCGGCTTCGACGAGCCCGCCGACCCGGAAACCGATACGGCGGCCGGGACTCAGTCCGACGAGGACCCGAGGCCGGCCGATGAGGACGCCGGCAGCGACGGTAGCGACGGCCCGGAAAGCGGGAGCCCCAAAGCCTAGGAAGCGGCGGGGCCGGCGCCGTCCGGCGGCAGGCCCCGCGAGGTGGCGAAGGAGACGCCTTCCAGGAACGCCTTGGCCCGTTCGGTCTCCGGGTAGGCCTGCAGCAGCCGCCAGAAGGCAGCGTTGTGCCCGGCGACCAGCAAGTGCGCCAGTTCGTGGAGCAGGACGTAGTCAATTACCCACTGCGGCATCGGCTGCAGCTTCTCCGACAGGCGGATTGTCCCTTCCGAGGGTGTCGCCGACCCCCAGCGCGAGTTCTGGTTACTGACCCACCGGACCGACGATGGAACGGCCCGGCCGCCCAGGTACTTCGCTGAGAGTTCCGCGGCATGGTCCGCGAGCGCCGCGTCGGTCCGGGGCGGGCGCCTGCCCGCGCCGCGGCTTCCCCGGGTGCCCTGGAGCCGGAGCTTCTCGAGCATCCGACGGACCCATTCGTGCTCCTGCGATTTGCTGAACGAGGCAGGGATGGCGACCACTGCGGTTCCGTTCTCCCAGAACGCGGCAACGGTCCGGCGCCGGCGCGCCGACCGGCGGACTTCCACCGGGGCGCCGTCGGCGGTCGTCAGCGGCGTGGCGGTTGCCAGCGGCGTGGCGGCCGGAGCTGCGCCGGCGGAGTTCCGGCCGGCCATCAGAGGCTGGTGCTTTCGACGAGCACCGTCAGGACCGCTTCGCCGTATTTTTCCAGCTTGGACGGTCCCACTCCGGCAATTCCGGCCAGTTCCTCCATCGACGCCGGCCGGGCCTCGGCGATTGCCGTCAGCGTGGCGTCGGTGAACACCACGAAGGCCGGTACCTCGGCCGCGAGCGCGACGTCCTTGCGCCACTGCCGCAGCGCATCAAACGTTTGTTCTTCATATGTGGGCGGGCATTGGTTGCAGCGCCCGATCTTCCGTTCGGCGCCGGAGGACAGCATGGTGCCGCAGACCCGGCACGAAGCCGGCACGGCCGCCTTCCGGCGCGGTGCGGCGCCCTTGCCCCGCAGTGACGAGCTGGCGACCGAGTCCGGCCGGAGCCCGTCGAGGAATCGCGAGGGTTTGCGGTTGGCGCGGCCGCCCGGTGTCCGGGCGGTCGACCACGAAAGGAAGAGATGCTCGCGGGCGCGGGTGATGCCGACATACAGCAGCCGCCGTTCCTCATCCACGGTCTCGGGCGTATCCGCGAAGGAAATCGGCATGAGTCCCTCGCTGAGCCCGACGAGGAATACGGCATCCCATTCCAGGCCCTTCGCGGCGTGCAGTGAAGCCAGGGTCACGCCCTGGACCGTGGGTGCGTGCTGCGCGAGGGAACGCTCCTGGAGTTCGTTGACGAAATCCGAGAGGGTGAATTGCGTGCCCCGGCTGGCCGCGAGCTCGTCCGCGAGTGCCACGAGGGCGGCCAGCGATTCCCATCGTTCGCGGAGGGCGCCGCCGCTGTGCGGTGCTGAGTCGCTGTACCCGAGGGAGGTCACGATGTCTCGCACCACCTGCCCCAGGGGTTCCGCGGCCGCGGTTTCCGCGACGGCCCGGGTCGCCGAGCGGAGCTGGAGAATTGCGTCCCGGACCTCTTTGCGGGCGAAGAAACGCTCGCCGCCGCGCAGCTGGTAACCGATGCCGGCGGACGCCAGCGCCTGTTCGTAGGCCTCGGACTGCCCGTTGGTGCGGAACAGGACCGCGATCTGGCTGGCCTTCGTACCGGCGTCGAGCAGTTCGCGCACCCGGGCCACAACGGTGGCAGCCTCGGCCTCATCGTCGGAGCATTCGGTGAACTGCGGCGCGGGCCCGGCCGGACGCTGCGCCACCAACTGCAGGGGCGCGGCCCAGGCGGCGTCGGCTGCCGGGCCGCCGCTGCGGCGCCCGGCCAGCAGCTCGTTGGCCAGCCGCACCACCTGCGGGGTGGAGCGGTAGTCACGGATCAGCTTGATCACCTGCGCCTCGGGGTACATTCCCTTGAATCCAAGCAGGTGCTTGGGCGAGGCGCCGGTGAAGGAGTAGATGGTCTGGCTTGCGTCGCCCACCACGCACAGGTCGTCCCGGCCGCCCAGCCACAGCTCGAGGAGCCGCTGCTGCAGCGGCGAGACGTCCTGGTACTCGTCAACCACGAAGTGCCGGTATTGCTCCCGCACGGTCGCGGCCACCTTCGGATCCTCCTGCAGGATGCCCACGGTGATCAGCAGCACGTCCTCGAAGTCGATGACGTTCCGGTCCGTCTTGACGTCTTCATAGGACTGGAAGACCCGCGCGACGGCGGTCAGGTCGAAACCGCCGGGATTCCCGCGGTCATGGGCGTTCTCGAGGTAGTTCGCCGGCGTCAGCATGGAAACCTTGGCCCATTCGATCTCCGAGGCAAGGTCCCGGATCGATGCGCGGTCCGTGCTGAGCCGGAGCCGGCGCGCGGCTTCGGCAATCATCTGCGCCTTGTGGTCCAGAAGGTTGGGCAGCGCACCGCCGACGGCCTGCGGCCAGAAGAACTGCAGCTGGCGCAGCGCCGCGGCATGGAAGGTCCGGGCCTGGACATTGCCGACACCCAGGTCACGGAGCCGGCTGCGCATTTCCGCCGCTGCCCGTGCCGTGAACGTGACGGCGAGGAGCCGCTGCGGGCTGTACACGCCCGAGTGCACGCCGTAAGCGATGCGGTGTGTGATGGCGCGGGTCTTGCCGGTGCCTGCGCCGGCCAGCACACACACCGGACCGTGCAGGGTGCTTGCGACCTCACGTTGTTCGGCGTCGAGTTCGCCGAGTATGCGCTCCTCCAAGGACCGGTTATCAGGTGCCGCCTCGGCCGCACCCCCTGTGGCCTCAGCGGCCCGGTGGGCGGCTCCAGGGCTGCCGGCACCGCCAAGGGTCAACCCGTTTCCAAGGGTCAGTTCACTAAGGTCAAAATTTTCTGTGGTCACGTTTGCTGCTCAGTCGCTAGAAGATGTCCGGTAGGGTGCGGGGCTTCGAAGTGCCGTCATGCGGTGTCCGGACGGTCTTCAATGACGCCGCCGTACCAGTGCTCGATCAGGGCCCGGGCGATTGACAGCCGGCTGGAGATGACAATCTCCCCGCTGAGGACCGCTGCCTGCAGTTCGCTGCGGCTGAACCAGCGCGCCCGGGTGACCTCGACGCCGTCGGGCCGGGCTACGGTGTCCTGCGTCCTCGCGGTGAATCCAAGCATCAGCGAGGCCGGGAACGGCCAGGGCTGGGACCCCAGGTACTGGGACGCAGTGACCCGCACGCCGACTTCTTCGCCGATCTCCCGCACCACGGCCTGTTCGAGTGACTCACCCGGTTCCACGAACCCGGCGAGCGTGGAATAGTTCCGCGCATCCGCGGGGCCTCCGCCACCCAGGAGCAGCCTGTCGTCGGGACCCACGACCGTGACGATGATTGCGGGGTCCGTGCGGGGATAATGCTCGGACGCGTCCGCCGGGCAACGGCGGACCCAACCACCGGCTTCCGGCTCGGTCACCGCGCCGCAGCGCGGGCAGTGGGTGTGGGTGGCGTGCCAGTTCGCGATGGCGCTGGCCTCGATGAACAGGGCTGTGTCCGTAGGATTCAGCCGGGCGGCGACGTCCCGGAAGCCTGCCCACCGCGCGCCCGCCGGGATTCCGCCGACATGTTCCTCAAATTCCTCGGTCCGGACTTCGAACGGCTCCGGCAGGACGAACAGGACAAGCTCGGTTCCCGGGGCGAGATCAGACCCCGCCAAGGCTGAGCCCAGATACACGAGGTGCTCCGGAGCGTACGGGGTGTCGTGAAGTCGGCTCTCGAGTTCGGCCGCTTCCAGGAGTGCGAGGCCGTCACCCGCGATGAGGGCCTGCCGGCCGGACAGCAGCATGGCCCGTGCGGTGCCGGACCGGACAAGGTCCCGGACCATGCCGGGTTTCATCCGGGCCGCGCTTCGCCGGTCGACCTGCGCCCGGAGGACCGGCAGGACGGTGTCCGCCAGGCCGTTCGCCAGCGTACTGGAGTCGGGCACCCCCGGGATGGTCGCTGCCGGGTTCTTCCCGGGCGCGGCCGCCCCTGGCGCACTGTTTCCTGGTGCCAGACTTCCTGGTGCCAGGTTTCCTGCTGCAGGCGACTCCGCAAGACTCATACACCCACCGTACTGACTCGGGCTGACAATTCACATTTACAGCCCCCGACGGCGGCCCGTAGGGCCCGCGGACCACGGCGCCAGTTGCACTTGATCTGGAGACTCGCCGCCGTGCATCACTGACTTAGGCGCTGCTCAATCTACCGTGGAACTGTGCGAAGAAAACCTATCGAACTGGCAGCCATAGCAACCGCGGCGGTACCCGGCCTGACTCCGACCGCTGTCAGCTCTGCGCCCGACGATCCGGCGGACTTCGACTCGGCACTGCTGCTCGACTGCGACGGCAAGCGCTGGCGCGTCCGCGCGCCCCGCCACGCTGAAGCCAGCGCCCGCCTGGAGACTGAATTCCTGGTGCTCCGTGCGTTCGCCCCCGGCATCCGTGCGGAGCTCCCTTTCCTGATGCCCACCGTGGCCGGCTCCGTTCGTCAGGGCCCGCTGACGACCTTCGTGTATTCCCATCTGGCCGGCGCCACCCGGTCGGTCGAGGAACTCAGCAGCGGGCCTGCCGGGCTGGCCCGCGAAATCGGTGCGGCCCTCGCCGCCATTCACGATCTGCCTCGGTCCCTGGTACGGAACGCCGATCTGCCCAGCTATACCCCCAATGAATTCAGGCAACGCCGGCTGAACGAACTGGATCAGGCCGCGACCACCGGCCGGATCCCGCCGTTGCTGCTGCGGCGCTGGGAACATGCGCTGGAAGATGTCTCACTGTGGCGGTTCAATCCCTGCGTGGTCCACGGCGACCTGCACGAGGACAATCTCCTCGTCGACGGTCCACGGGTCACCGCCGTGACGGGCTGGACCGATCTGCGCATCGGAGACCCGGCCGACGACATGGCGTGGCTCGTCGCCTCGAACGAGCAGGACTTCGTGGATGCGGTGCTGGAGCACTACACCTCAAGCCGCCGGGACTCCCCCGACGCCCACCTGATCCGACGCGCAGCACTGTCCGCCGAATTCGCGCTGGCGCAGTACCTGGTCAAGGGCCTCGCCGCGGACAACCAGGACATGATCAACGATGCAGAGTCCATGCTGACGGCGCTCGCCGAGGACGTTGCGGAGTACGGCGGACAGCCCATCAGTGTGGAACCGCTGCCCCGCCCGGTCCAGGCACCCGCGCCGGAGAGCGCCGACGAGGTGTCCACGCCCGCGGCTCCCGTAGTCGAAAAGGTGACCCTGCTCGCCGCGGACCCGGTCCCATCGCCGGTGCCCGGTGCCGCTCCGGACCGCGCCGCTGCCCCGACGGTGCTCGTGACCCCGATTCCCGCTGACGAGCCGGCCGGTGACGACCCAGGCAACGGTCCCACGTCCGATGCGGCCGGCGGCGAACCGGCCGACTCAGATCCGTCCGCCGCAGATGCGGCCGACGGCGACGCGTCTGACGGAGCCGCGAACGACGGCGATCTCGCCGACGGAAATGTGGCCGACGGCGAGCTGGCCGACGGCGACGCAAACGACAGCGAGCCGGCCGACGGCGACGCGGCGGCCGGGCGCGGCGAGGACGACTCGACACAGTCGATAGCAGTCGTGACGATGCCCCGGGAAAGCGATCCTTCAACCGCGGCTATCACGGTGGTCAACGCAAAGTCCGTCTAGGGAACCGGCTGTCCGGCGCCCGGCTGCGAGCCCCGCATCACGGGACGCGCGCCGACGGCCGTCCCAGCGCCGCAGCCACAATCTCCTCCAGCCTCTCGGCCGAGCCAAGATCATGCGGACGGACCACCTGGTTGTCTGCCACGTAGTAGAACGCAGCCCGGACGTCCTCCAGCGGCACCCCTTTCAGCCGCGACCAGGCCAGCCGGTAGACAGCGAGTTGGACAGCTTTCGTCCTCAACTGCCCTGCGGAAGGCCGGCGGCCCGTTTTCCAGTCCACCAGGTCCCAGCCGCCGTCGGCGTCGCGGAAGACGGCGTCGATCCGGCCACGAACCACCACATCACCGACCCTTGTCTCCACGGGCACCTCGACATGCGCCGGGGCACGGTGGGCCCACTCGGACCGGCGAAACGTTTCCACCATGGTCTCCAGCCCGTAAGCCTCATCGATATGGTCATCGGCGCCGGCGGCCTCGCCGAGGTCCAACATGCCGGCCGCGCCGAAGTATTCCTCCACCCACGCATGGAACGCCGTGCCCTTGCGTGCTGACATTCCCGGCTCCCGGGGCACCGGGCGCCGCAGCCGGGCCACCACCGACCCGGCGTCCGCGTCCAGATCTACGAGGGTCGATGCCGATATATGACCCGGCAGGTGGACGTCCTGCATCGTCGCCCGGCGGGACCGGCGCTCCAGCAGCGTCGCAGCTTCCCGCGCCCAGCCTGCCGCAGGGCCCCGCAGCGGCCGTTGCGGCTCGGCAGGGGTTTCTTCAAGCAGGTCCGGGTCCAGGGCGGTGGTTTCCATGCCTTGCAGGACCCGTGCGGCGGCTGCTTCCATGGCCGCCCGCCGGCCCGGTCGGAGCCGGAGCCGGGTTCCGGTTCGGGGGTCGCAGGGCCCTTCCAGCGGGTCATAGGGCCACCCGGCCACTTCGAGTTCAGAGGTCAAAGGACTTGCCTCCGGCAGCGCATCCTCCGGCACGGACAGCGGATGGACCTCCGCCGTCCCCTCCGCCGAGAGCACCTCAAGTTCGGCCAGGAACGGCGACATGGCTGCCATGCCTGCCCGTGATCCGACCCAGGCGGCGCTGGAGGTCCAAAGCACGTGCTTGGCCCTGGTGTATGCCACATAGGCCAGCCGGCGTTCCTCGGCTTCCCCGTGGGCCTGGACGGCCGATTTGAATTCCTTTTCGGCGTCGAGCCACCCTTTCTGGTCCGGCTGGTCAAGGTCCCATTGCGGCAAGTCGGCGCGGTCCCCGCGGAGCGGCCAAGGCAGGGCGGCGCTGCCGCTGCTCCAGCGCGAGTCGCGGCTGCTGGGGAACGCACCTGCGTTGAGGCCCGGCACGAAGACAACATCCCATTCGAGCCCTTTGGACGCGTGGACGGTCAACAGTTGGACCGCCTCGTGGTTGACCTCCGGCGCGGCGGCATCGAGGCCGTTCTCCTCTGCCGCCGCGGCTTCGAGCCAGGCGAGGAACGCCAGGACATCGATCCGCTGGGAGGTATGCAGGAATCCGGCTGCCGCATCCTGGAAAGCATCCAGGTTCCGACGGGCCTGATGGATGCTGATCCCCGGCCGCGCCGCCACTTCGATATCCAGCAGCATGGCACGCTCGACTTCACCCAGCAGGGTGGTCAGGTCATCCCCCATGTAGGTGCGCAACTGCCGGAGCTCATCGGACAGCCTCTGCAGCCGGTCCAGCGCAGGCTGGCTCAGGCGACGGCCGTGTGCCGACGTCCAGCCTTCACGCGGCAGCCAGTCGAGGGCCTCGACGAGGCTTGCGGCGTCTGAGAGATCGCCTTCGATTACGGCCGGATCGGCCGGGTCGTGGTCCGGGTCGTCGTCCGCGCTGACAAAGCCGGGGCGGCCGCGCCGGCGCGCCAGGAAGCTCGACCAGTCCCGGAGGGCCATGAGGTCAGCCGGGCCAATCCGCCAGCGTGCGCCGGCCAGGAGCCGCATCAGCGAGTCCGACCGGCCCGGATCGGCCAGGACCCGGAGGGTGGCGACGAGGTCGATGATCTCGGGAGTGTCCAGCAGGCCGCCCAGACCGACGATCTCATACGGGATTCCGCGCGCCTCGAACTCCCGCCGGATGCACTCCATCTGCGCCCTGCGCCTGCACAGCACCGCCATGGCGGGCGGCACCGGTTCCGCCGCCTGGGTGTCGAAGTCCGTCACCCGGAACTTCAGTACATCCCCGGCGATCGCTGACGCTTCGGCTTCGTCGGAAACAAAACGTCCCATCAGGACCCTCCCGGCGACTGCTGCCGGGCTGGGCTGCAGGGGCGGGACGTCAACGGCGCCGGCGGTGTCCCGGGCGCCGGCGGCCCCGGCAGCGGCGGCGGCCTTGCTCAGGGGCGACGAGATGACGTTGGCGGCCGCGAGGATGTTCCGGCCGTTGCGCCATGCGGTGGTCAGGTATGACGTCGGCGCCACGGCGAAGCGCGGGACCTGCGCCGCGCCGTCGCGCAGGACGCCGGGCCCTGCCGAACGTTCCGGCGTCGACGCGGACCGGGAATTCCCGGACGAAGTGGAACAGCTGCCCCGCGGATGCACCGCGGAACCCGTAGATGGACTGGTTCGGGTCCCCCACCGCCGTCACCGCGTGCCCGTCACCGAAGAGCCTGGAAAACAGCACCAGCTGGGCGTGCGACGTGTCCTGGAACTCATCCAGCAACACCACCTTGTAACGTTGGCGCTCCATCTGCGCGGCGACGGGAATCTCATTGGCCACCCGCGCCGCCAAGGCCACGAGATCACCGAAGTCCAGGGCTCCCCGGGACCGTTTGGCCTCTGCATAGCGGGCCACCATGTCCGCGACGCTCGCCCGGGTGCGCAGCATGCCGCTCAGCTCTCCGGCGGCCTGGCTGGGATTCTTCTTCGCACCGGCAGCGTAGGGCAACGCCTCGAATTCGGCCACGCGTTCCAGCAGCCAGCCGCGGACCTCAGCCGGGTCACGAAGATGCTCCGAACACTCCCCCGCGAGCTGGATCACTGCCTTGACGAGGGTGGATTTCGCCGCCCGGAAATGCTCATAATCGCCGTCGAACGCTTCCACCACCTCACTGGCTAGCTGGAAGGACTGGGCGCCGCCGAGCAGCACCACGTCCCGTTCCACGCCGAGCCGGAGCCCGTAGTCGGACACGACGCCGCTGGCGTAGGAGTGGTAGGTGGACACTTTGGGTTCGAGGGCTTCCGTGCCCAACAGCCCGGCAGGGAAAGTTTCGTGCGTCGTGTCGGCGGCCGCGATCCGTTGCAGGGCCGTCAGCTTGGCCCGGATCCGTGAAGCCAGTTCCCCGGCCGCCTTCCGGGTGAACGTCACCCCGAGTACTTCCTCGGGCCGGACCCACCCGTTGGCCACGAGCCACACCACCCGGTCCGCCATGGTGGCCGTCTTGCCCGAGCCGGCACCGGCGATCACCAGGCGCGGGGACAACGGCGAGGAAATGATGGCCGCCTGTTCGGCCGTGGGACTGTTCTTCTCCCCCAGCAGGGCCGAGAGTTCCGCCGGGCTGAACCGCGGGACAGGGAGTGCGGCACCCTCGGCCGGACCCTGCCCGGGCTGGGCTGCCTGCGGAAGATCGGGAATCATTCGGTAACCTGCTTTCCGCGCGCGCACAGCGGGCAGATGTCGGGAAGCCGGCAGCCATGGCCGCCGAAGCCGCCCTTGCTCGGGTCGTGCCGGGCTTCGAAAGTATTTGCGGCCATCGCGACGGCGGCGTCCTGCACCATCTCCAGGGCCCAGTTGTCCCCCGGGTCCAGCGGCGGCTGCACCTGGACCCCCGGGCTCTTGGTGGTGGTGCCCAGCTGGGCCAGGACCGCGCCGCCGGGCAGCGGCGGCGGGCCGTCGTCGGGCCCCGCAAAGCCGCCGGCCAGCACGGCCGCCTGATAGGCGCCAAGCTGGGGATGCCGGTCCAGCTCCGCCTTGCCGGGCTGGCGTTTGCCCGTCTTCAGGTCCACGATCACCAGGCGCCCCGCCGCGTCGATTTCAAGCCGGTCCACCTGGCCACGGAGGACGGCAGAGCGGGCCGGCCAGGGCTCGTCCTCCGGGACCGGGCCCTGGCCCGGAACTGCTCCGGCATCCGGGGCGAGGTCCGGCAGCTTGACTTCGAAGTCCTGCTCGACGCCCAGCAGGCTCCGGCCCTCACTGCGCATGACCAGCACGTACTGCGCGAGTTTCCGGACCATCGATTCGGCCCGTTGAAAGTCGAGCTTGCCCTCCCAGTTGTCTTTCATACCCAGCGCGGGCCACCGCCGCACGAGCTCTGCGACGTATTCGCTGCCGGAGGCGTCCGGAAAGTCCTGGGCGATGGCATGGACCAGGGTTCCCAGGCTGCGGGCAAAATCGGTCGCCGCCTCGCCTCCTGCCGCCTGGACGAACCAGTCCAGCGGGGATTTCTGCACGCTCTCGACTTTGGACGGAGAGACGTACACCGTGCCGCCGGGCGGCACGACCGGCACGTCCGTGGACAGCGGCGCAAGTCCCCACCAAGTGTCCGGGTGAGCCCCGGGCACCGCCGGCTCGGCAGCGGCGAGGGCCCCCAGCACCGTGGTTGCCTCGAGTGATTCGTTGGCGGTGGCATCCAGCTGGGCGAACTGCCGCAGTTCGGCGACGAGGGCCCGCAGGGTCAGGGGCCGTTCCACCGGGGTGTATCCGCGCCGGTCCTGGTCAGGGAGCAGCGGGGCCACGTAGTCCAGAAACGACGAGGGCTGCTCGTCCTCGGAAGCGACGGCAGTGCAGATCAGCACTGTTTTGGCCCGGGAGATGGCGGTCGAGAAGCTGCGCAGCTCGTCGTAGCGGATTTCGCGGAGCCGGCTGAGCGGATCAAGCCGCAAGGCATACTCCACGCCGTGTTCGACGGCGTCGGCGAACAGGGTGCTCCCGAGCAGTTCGCCGCGGAGCCGGGTGTTGGGCCATACGCCTTCCTGGAGCCCAGGGACGATCACGACGGGCCATTCGCGTCCGGCGGCGCTGGCCGGGGTCATCAGTTCCACGGAGTCTTCCAGCTGCGCCCGGGCGGCGAGGGTGTCCATCGGAAGTTCCTGGCTTAGCAAGTATTCAAGGAACTGGTCCGGGCCGGATCCTGGCAGCTGATCCACGAACCGCTCGGCCGTGTGGAATAGCGCCATCATGGCGTCGAGGTCGCGGTCCGCCCGCGCGCCCGCGGATCCGCCGGCGAGGGCGGCCGCGGTCCAGTGCGACGCTAATCCGGTCGAATGCCAGAGTGCCCAGAGCACCGTCTCGGCGTTGCCGCCTGGCGTCGCGGCGGCTTCCCTGCCTGCAGCGATCATCCGGGCTATCCGCCGAGCTGACCGTCCCTCGATGCCGAGCGTGGCCAGCGCCCCCGGTTCCAGCAGCGCCTCGACGAGCAGCGCGTCGCTGGTGCGGCCATTGCCACCCAGGATTTCCTCGTGACGCAGGCTCTGGCGAAGCCGGCGCAGCTCGATCGAGGTCGCGCCGCCGATCCGGGATGTCAGCAGGGAAACGGCCGATTCCGGCGTCAGGGCCGTGGGATCGAGGGCAACGGCGTAGGCGTCCAACAGCGGACGGACCGCAACCTCGTCCCGCACTGCGGATTCGGCCACAGGGATCCGGACCGGGATGCCCTGGCCGGCGAGGTACCGCTGGAGCTGGCTGAGCTGGCCGCCGTTGCGCACGATCACCGCGATCTCGCCCAGCTCGCGGCCGTCCTTCAACTGCGCTTCGAGGATCCGCTGCGCGACGTAGCGCAATTCGTGGACCGGTGACGGGAGCAGATGCGCTTCGACGCTGCCGTCGGCATCTTCTCGCTGGTTGCCCTGACGCCGTTCAAGCCGCCGCGCGGACTGGCCGCCGGCGCGCCGGGAGATCCGCCCGGCCACCGACTGCCACGCCGCCGCCACGGCCGGGGCGTGCCGGTGCGCGAGGGTGAGCGGGCGCTCCAGCACGGTCCCCCCGTTTGGCGCCAGCAGGCGCGGCAACTCGGCCACGAGGTCCGGCCGCGCCCCGCGGAAGCCCTGGACCACGGTGTCGGGAGACGCAGTAATGATCGCATCTTTACCCGCGGCGATGTCTGCCAGCAGCTCGAATACTGCGGGATTCGCTTCCTGGATATCGTCCACCAGGATCAGTTGCAGCCGTTCGCGTTCGGCGGCAAGGAAGTCCGGGGCATCCTGGAAGATCTGGCGTGCGGCCGTGATGATGCCCGCGGGATCGAATGCTTCAGGCATGCGCAGGTCCAGAACGTCCCGGTATTCGGAGTACAGTGCTGCGGCCGCGACCCAGTCCGGCCGGTGGCAGCGGCCGGCGAGCGCCACCAGGTCATCGGCCGTGTGTCCGGATTCAATAATCCGGTCGAAGAGCTGCCGCACCTCGTGCCGGAAACCGCGCGTCTGCAGGGCCGCACCGAGATCCTCCGGCCAGGGCAACTCCAATCCCGGCAGCGCGTGCCCCTCGAGGAGTTCCTTGATGATCAGGTCCTGCTCGGGCCCGGAAAGCAGCTTGGGCGGACGGGGCAGCGGCAGGACACCTTCGGCCTTGGCGCGCCGGATCAGGTCGAAGGCGTACGACGCCCAGGTGCGGGCCGGCGTCGTGCTCAGGCTGCGGTCCAGGCGCGCGGTGAAGCGGTCCCTGAGCGTGTCCGCGGCGAGCCGGCCGGGGGCCAGGATGAGCATCCGTTCCGGATCCAGCCCGTCGCGCTGCACACGGCGGACGGCGGCTTCGACGAGTACGGTGGACTTCCCGGTCCCTGGCGCCCCCGGGACCAGCACGGGGCCGGCCCCGTGCGGGACATCGACGACGGCAAGCTGGTCGGCTGTCAGCTCCGGAGCGGCGCAGTGCTGTGTCCTCGGCGGGAGCAGCCGCAACGCCTGCTCCGGCGGCCTGGCACCGGATCCGCGCGCCGGATCACTGGCCGGCCCACGCACTGACCCGGATACAGGCTTGCGCTGCGGGGAATTGCGGTGCTCGCTGATACTCACCCAGCCATTCCATCATCCGGCAGTGACAATTCAGGCACTGTGCTGGTCAGGGCACGGTCCAGCCGCCGGGCCACGGCGTCAATCCGGTCAAATTCCGGCTCCGAGGGAGACCATCGGCCCGTCGGCAGATCCACGCGCCAGCGTCCCTCGCCCGAGCGGAGAAAGTCGGCGTAGCGTCCGGCCAACGGAGTGCCCTCGAGGACGTAGTGGGCCAGTGCTGCCCTTTCGTGCCCGGACGGGGCCTCGCCGCTGGATCTGAGAACGCGCCACCAGGGGACCTCACCGCCGTGTCGGCTCATGACCGACCCGACCTGCCGGGGGCCGCCGGAGCCAAGGAGTTCAGCCACATCGCCGTACGTCACCACGGTCCCGGGCGGGACCAGGTCCACCAGTTCCAGCACTGCTTCCACGTACTCCATGCGCATCGATCCAGCCTAGCTCCGGCCCGGCGCAGGCGGGCGCTGATGCTCCCCGGAGACGCAACGCGGGGTCAGGTACGGCCGGTGTGGCCGCACCGGATGGGCCGGAAGTGACCCCGCGTTGCGTTGGTCCGGGGGTGGCTGGCGCGGTGGCAAGTTTTGTCGGAGGCAGCAGGTAGTTTTGAAGCATGAGCACTTGGAACACCCTCCCCCGCGCAGCCTTCGACCTCGAAACCACCGGCCGGAACTCCCGAGCCGCGAGAATCGTCACTGCATCGGTCACCGTGGTGGACGCGCATGGCGCGGTCCTGAAGGAACACGAATGGCTCGCGGACCCGGGCGTGGAAATCCCGACCGAGGCCAGTGACATCCACGGCATCACCACCGAACAGGCCCGCCGTGAAGGCCGGCCTGCGGCGGAAGTGACCCGGGAGCTTGCCGCGGTGCTGCAGGAGCTTTTCGACGGCGGCGTGCCTGTCATCGCCTTCAACGCCAGCTACGACTTCACTGTCCTGGCGGCGGAGTCAGCCCGCTACGGCATCCCGCAGCTCAGCCGCTTCCCCGTGCTGGACCCCTACATCATGAACAAGCAGGTGGACCGCTATCGGAAGGGCAAGCGGACCCTGACCGCCCTGTGCGAGGAGTACAACGTCGGATTGGAGAACGCGCACACGTCGGCGGCGGACGCTCTCGCCACGCTCCGGATGCTCGACGCCATGGCCGGTAAGTTCCCCAAGCTCAAGATGCCCGCCAGCCACTTGCACCAGCTGCAGGTTGAATGGGCAGCGGCGCAGGCCGCCGATTTCCAGACCTACCTGCGCAAGACCAAGCCGGCAGCGGTGATCGAAGGCGACTGGCCCGTGCTGCCGCCGGAAGACGCCAGCCGCGGCGACTTCTAGGAACCCAGCCTTAGGGGCCTGCTTATGGGGACAGGGCAGGGTGGGATGGACATCACAGGGGGATCCCGGCGCCGCCGGGTCCGGAGTGCCCGTGCCGGATTCCGCAAAGTGCAGAGACCCCACCCTGATTCCCGGCATCTGGCGTCTTCAGCGAAATTTTGAAGAGCAACAGCACTCTTTCAGCGAACATTATGGACGAGTGGTTGCCAATCGGCGTCGCTGACATACTTAAATTCAGCGTCGGGCGTGTGCTGAGCCGCGCCCAACTCCAACCGCCAAGGGATAAATGATCACAGTTACCGACCTGCGCAAGGTCTACCAGCAGGGCAAGAAAGAAGTGGTGGCCCTGGACGGCGTCACCCTCGCAGTCCCCAAGGGCTCCATTCACGGCATCATCGGCCACTCCGGCGCCGGGAAGTCGACCCTGGTGCGCTGCCTGACCCTGCTGGACCGGCCGACGTCCGGGTCAGTCAGCATCGACGGCACCGAGCTGAGTTCGGTGAAGGACTCCGAGATCCGGGCCGCGCGCAGGCGCATCGGCATGGTCTTCCAGCATGCCAACCTGATGGATTCCCGCACCGCCGCCGGAAATGTCGCGCACCCGCTTGAACTCGTAAAAACGCCGAAGGAAACCATCCGGACCAGGGTTGCCGAACTTCTGAAGCTGGTCGGACTTGAAGGATTCGAGAACGCGTATCCTTCGCAGCTCTCCGGCGGACAGCGCCAGCGTGTCGGGATCGCCCGCGCCCTGGCCTCAGATCCGGACGTCCTGCTCTGCGATGAGCCGACGTCCGCACTCGACCCGACGACGACCGAGGAGATCCTGGACCTTATCCAGGACCTGACCACCCGTCTCCAGCTCACCGTCCTGATCATCACCCACGAGATGAACGTTGTGAAGCGCGTGTGCAATTCCGTATCGCTCCTGGCCAAAGGTCGCATCGTTGAACACGGCGCCCTGCAGGACGTCGCAGGCGAACTGGACAGCAAACTGGCCCGCGCCCTTCTGCCGCTGCCCCCCTCGGAGCCGGTCCACGGCATCCTGCAGGGCGGTCCGATCGTGGAAATCATCTTCTCCGGGGATCGCGCGAAGGAGCCGGTGCTGACCGGCGTGGCACGCCACTTCGACATCGACATCAATGTCCTCGCCGGCAGCGTCGAGACTCTCGGCGGCGAACAGTTCGGTCACCTCCGCGTCCAGCTTGCCGAAGACGCCGATTCCGACGCCGTCCTGGACTACCTGCATGAACGGGGCATCAGCGCGAAGCGCACCACGCCCGGCACACCTGCCCGCAACGCCAACGCCGGAGGAACCTCATGAACGACTTCTTCAGCAACCCGGTACTGGCCAAAGCCCTGCCCGAAGCCATCGTGGAAACTCTGCAGATGGTCGGTATCTCCGGCTTCTTCACCGTGCTGGTCGGACTCCCCCTCGGGGTTTTCCTGCACATCTCCGCGCCCGGAGGGCTCCGGCCGATGCCGGTCATCAACCGCATCCTGAGCGACGTGATCGTCAACATCACCCGGTCGATCCCGTTCGCGATCCTGATGGTGGCCCTGATCCCCCTGGCGCGGGCCCTCGTCGGCACCAGCCTCGGCCCGGTCGCCGCGTCGGTGTCCCTCTCCGTGGGAACCATCCCGTTCTTCGCGCGGCTCGTCGAGTCCTCGCTGCGGGATGTGCATCACGGCAAGATCGACGCGGCCCAGGTGATGGGCTCCACCACCATGCAGATCATCAACAAGGTGATGCTGCGTGAATCCCTGCCGGCCATCATCGCCGCCGTGACCACCACCGTGGTCACGCTCGTCGGCTATTCCGCGATGGCTGGCCTGGTCGGCGGCGGCGGCCTCGGCAAGCTCGCCTACAACTACGGCTTCCAGCGCTTTGATGTCACGGTCATGGTCGTCACCATCGTCCTGATCGTGCTCCTCGTCCAGGTCATCCAACTGGTCGGCGAACGGGTCTCCCACAGCCTCGACCACCGCTGATACCGCGGGCCGGCCGCCGGCCCGCGGTCTCAGACCACTACCCTGCAGCGGGGCAGCGACCCTGCCCGACCTCTGCGCGAACCACGGCACCGACGTCGAACGTCCCCGCCATTTCGAAAGGAACGCACCCGATGCGTAAATCACTTACCCTCCTGGCCACCGGCCTCGTCACGGCCCTGACCCTGTCGGCCTGCGGTGGCTCGTCCACCCCCAGCGCACAGACCACCGCCCTCGATCCGGCCAATCCGGTCACCCTCACGGTCGGCGCCAGCCCCGTGCCGCACGCCGCGATCCTGGAATTCGTCAACCAGGACCTCGCCCCGAAGGCCGGGCTGAAGCTCGACATCAAGGAAATCGAGGACTACCAGACCCCCAACACCGCGCTGAGCGACGGTTCGCTGGACGCCAACTTCTACCAGCACCTGCCCTGGTATGAGGACCAGGTCCAGACCAAGGGCTACAAGTTCGGCCACGGCGAGGGCGTCCACATCGAGCCCTACGCCGCCTTCTCGGAAAAGGTCCAGGACATCCAGGAAATCCAGGACGGCGCGAAAGTCGCCATCACGAATGATCCCTCCAACCAGGTCCGCGCCCTGAAGGTCCTCGAAGTTGCCGGCCTCGTCAAGGACATCGCCGATGACACGTCCGTCCTGACGCTGACCGATGCCCAGAACCCGAAGAACCTGAAGTTCTCGGAAAACCAGCCGGAACTGCTGATCAACGACCTTAAGGACCCGTCCGTGGACCTGGCCCTGATCAACGGAAACTTCATCCTCAAGGCGGGCCTCAGCACCACTGACGCCCTCGCCGTCGAGTCCGTCGAGAACAACCCGTACGCCAACTTCCTGGCCTGGCGCGAGGACTCCAAGGACGACGTCCGCATCCAGAAGCTCGATGAGCTCCTGCACTCCCCCGAGGTCAAGGCCTTCATCGAGAAGGAATGGCCCAACGGCGATGTGACTCCGGCCTTCTAGGTCCGGCACGGCTTAATTACGGATGGCACCCGCCGCGGCGGGTGCCATCCGTAGTTAACAAGGTGTGACCGGCCACCCGGCCCGGTCAGGCCGCCGCGGCAGCCGCGGCCTTGGCGGCCCGGGGCAGGGCGTCGAAGATCCGGTTCATGGCCGCGTCGTCATGGGCGGCGGACAGGAACCAGGCTTCGAAGACCGACGGCGGCAGGTACACACCGGAGTCAAGCATGGAGTGGAAGAACGGCGCGTAGCGGAAGACCTCCTGGGCCTGGGCGTCGGCGTAATTGTGCACGCCCCGCGCCGACGTGCCGAAGGCCACCGAGAACAGGTTCCCGGCCCGCTGGATCGAGTGGTCCACGCCTGCGGCATCCAGCGCCGAGGACAATGCCGCGGAGAGCTCCAGTGAGCGGGCGTCCACAAACGAGTAGACCTCCGGGGTGGCGTGGGTCAGGGTGGCGACGCCGGCGGCCATGGCCACCGGGTTCCCGGACAGGGTGCCGGCCTGGTAGACGGGGCCGAGCGGCGCAAGGTAGTCCATCACTTCGGCGCGGCCGCCGAGGGCCGCGGCCGGCATGCCGCCGCCGATGACTTTTCCAAAGGTGAGCAGGTCCGGCGTCCAAGGCTCGGCAGCGTCGGCTGCCCCGCCGGTCAGTCCCCAGTAGCCGGAGTAGCCGGTCCGGAATCCCGTCAGGACCTCGTCGACGATCAGCAGCGCGCCGTGTTCGCCGGTGATCCGGGAGAGCCCGGCGTTGAAGCCTTCGCCCGGCGTGACAACGCCCATGTTGGCGGGGGCGGCCTCGGTGATCACGGCTGCGATGTTGGACCCGTGCGCGGCGAACGCCGCTTCCACGGCGGCGAGGTCGTTGTAGGGCAGCACCAGCGTCTCCGCAGCCGTCGCGGCTGTGACGCCTGCCGATCCCGGGAGGGCGAGCGTGGCGAGACCGGAGCCGGCCGCGGCCAGGAGCCCGTCGAGGTGGCCGTGGTAGCAGCCCGCGAACTTGATGATGAGGTTGCGTCCGGTGAAGCCGCGGGCCAGCCGGACGGCGGTCATCGTCGCCTCGGTGCCGGTGGACACCATCCGGACGCGTTCGGCGGCCGGAACCCGTTCCTGGACGAGGGCGGCAAGATTCGCCTCGTCCGGGGTCGAGGCGCCGAAGGACAAGCCGCGGTCGGCGGCGGCGTGCACGGCGGCCAGGACCTCCGGGTGGGCATGTCCGAGCAACGCCGGGCCCCACGAGCAGACCAGGTCCACATAGTCGGCGCCGTCGGCGTCCGTCAGGTAGGCGCCCTTGGCCGAGACCATAAAGCGCGGCGTGCCGCCCACCGAACCGAAGGCGCGGACGGGTGAGTTCACGCCGCCGGGCATCAGCTTGCGGGCGCGGTCAAAGAGTTCCTCGTTCCGAGGGGTGCTGGAAGTCATGGTTCCTATTCTTTCAGTTCGCCGGGGACGCCGCTGCCAGCAGCTCTGCCACGCGGGGCGCCACCTCGGTGCCGAAGAGTTCGATGGAGCGCATCATGGCGGGGTGCGGCAAGGTGCCGCTGCTGTACTTGAGGTCGAAGCGGTCGACGCCGAGGGTCTTCTTGAGCAGGACGATTTTCGCGGCCACGGTTTCCGGGGAACCGACGTACAGGGCGCCCTCGGGTTCACACAGCGCATCGAACTCGGCGCGGCTGCCCGGACCCCAGCCGCGCTCGGCGCCGATCCGGTTGCGCAACGCGAGCCAGTGCGGGAAGAGCTCCTCCCGGGCTTCGCCGTCGGTTGCGGCGATGTGGCCCGGCGAGTGCGTCGCCATCTGCTGCAGGGGATGGCCGTACCGGGTCATGGCCTCCCGGTAGAGGCCGGCCAGCGGGGCGAAAGACCGTGGCTGGCCGCCGATGATGGCGAAGATGACCGGGTAGCCGTACTCGGCGCAGCGCAGCACCGATTCCGGGGTGCCGCCGACGCCGATCCAGGCCGGTAGGAGATGGTGTTCCAGCGGCGGGTAGACGCTCAGGCCGCTGATCGGCGGGCGGGTGCGGCCGTCCCAATGCACAGGACGCTGCGCGCGGACCTTGTCGAAGAGCGCGAGCTTTTCTTCGAAGAGGACCTCGTAGTCGGCGAGGTCGAGACCGAACAGCGGGAAGGACTCGATGAACGAGCCGCGGCCCAGCATCACTTCGGCGCGCCCGTTGGAGAGGGCGTCGACTGTCGAGAACCGCTGGAAGACCCGGATGGGGTCATCGGAGCTGAGGACCGTCACGGCCGAGCCCAGCCGGATGTTCCTGGTCCGGGCCGCCGCGGCGGCAAGGAAGACTTCCGGCGCGGAGACGGCGAAATCCCTCCGGTGGTGTTCCCCCACGCCGAAGGCGTGCAGTCCCACCTCGTCGGCGAGTTCGGCCTGTTCCAGCAGCTGGCGGAGCACCTGGGCGTGCGGGACGGGGTGCCCGTCGGGGAAGACTCCGACGTCGCCGAACGTGTTCAGGCCCAGGAGGATGCGCTCCGGTCCCACCGGGGCGGTCGGGCCGGACTCGGCTCCGGGCGGTACCGCGTGGGTGTGCTGCATCAGGACTCCTTCAGCCAGCCGGCGAGTTCGCTCGCCCAGTAGGTCAGGACCATGTTGGCGCCGGCGCGCTTGATGCCGAGGACGGATTCGGTGATGGCTGACCGGCGGTCGATCCAGCCGTTTCCGGCGGCCGCCTCGATCATGGAGTACTCCCCCGAAATCTGGTAGGCCGCCACCGGTACCGGGCTCATGGCGGCGACGTCGGCGAGGATGTCGAGGTAGCTCATGGCCGGCTTGACCATGACCATGTCGGCGCCCTCCGCCAGGTCGAGTTCGACCTCGAGGATGGCCTCGCGCCGGTTGGCCGCTTCCATCTGGTAAGTCCGGCGGTCGCCTTTCAGCTGGGAATCGACGGCTTCGCGGAACGGGCCGTAGAAGGCCGAGGCGTATTTTGCGGCGTAGGCCAGGACCGCCGTGTTGGCGTGTCCGGCCTCCTCGAGCGCCTGCCGGATGACGGCCACCTGGCCGTCCATCATGCCGGACGGGCCGAGCACATGCGCCCCGGCGTCGGCCTGCGCCACGGCCATCCGGCCATAGATCTCCAAAGTGGCGTCATTATCCACGTAACCGTGGTCATCGAGCACGCCGCAGTGGCCATGATCGGTGAATTCGTCCAGGCAGACGTCACTCATCACCACGAGGTCGTCGCCGACCTCGGCTCGCACGTCCCGAATGGCCTTGTTCAGTACGCCCTCCGGGTCCAGCGAAGCGGTGCCTTGGGCATCGCGCCGGGCGGGGACGCCGAAGAGCATGATGCCGCCGACCCCCAGCTGCACGGCCTCCGCGGCGGCACGCCGGAGCGAGTCACTGGTGTGCTGCTGCACGCCGGGCATGGAGGTGATCTGCCGTGGTTCGCTCAGATCCTCCCGGATGAAGGCAGGAAGGATGAGCTCTGCGGCGGCGAGACGGTGTTGGGCAGTCAGCCGGCGCATGGCCGGGGTGGTGCGGAGCCTGCGGGGGCGGTGGGTCGGGAAGCTCATGGTCTGTCCTTCGCGGGGTGATCGGCGGCGGGAGTGTGCGTGGCGGGGGCGGACGTGGTTGCCAGCGACCGGATGACCGCGGCAAGAAGGCCCGAGGCTGTCGGCTGTTCGGCGGTGGACGCTACGGTCAGGCCCAGCGCTTCGGCCTGTCCCGCCGTTGAGCGTCCGATCGCGACGAAACGGCAGCCGCCCAGGGGAGCGAGTTCGGCGTGGATTCGCCGCGCGGCACTGGGCGAGGCGGCAACGACGGCGTGCAGCCGCCCGGCCTCGACCTCGGCCTTGGCCTCGGCTGCCGTCAGCACGGCGGCCGGTGGTTCGGCGCTGTGATCTCCGGTGGCGGCCGCGTGGGTCGCCAGGCTGCGGGCCGGATCAGCGGGGTAGTCCACGGTGCGGTACGCCGTCACTGCCTGCACCGATGCGCCCCGGGCTTCGAGGCCGCGGCGGAGCGCCGGGTCGGCGATGTCCGCCTGGGGCAGGAATACCCGGGTCCGGCCCTCGGGCCAGATTCCGGCCAGGCCGGCGCCGGACTGCTCGGCGCTAGGCGCCAGGTCGACGCCGATTCCCCGCAGCTGGAGTGCCCGGCGCGTGGCGGGTCCGATTGTGGCCACCAGGAGACTGCCGGGAAGCCACGTCTCCAGGGTCGCGCCGCGCTCGGCCGCCTTGGCTTCCAGGGCCTGCACCGCAGTCACGCTGCTGATCACCAGCCACGCGTAAGCCCCCGCCCCGAGGGCATCGAACGCGACATCGAGGGAGTGCTGGTCACTCGCGACCTCGAAGTCGATGAGGGGCAGCAGGACCGGCTCGGCGCCCACGTCGCGGAGGGCGGTCACGAGTTCTCCGGCGCGGTCGGGGGCACGGGCCACCAGGATCCGGGCGCCGTCCAGCACCCCCGCCTCACGGTAACCGTGTGGCTGGCTCAGGCTGCTGTGCCGTCCCATGAGTTGTGGATCCCGCCGGTCAGGAAGCTGCCAGGTCCGCGATGTCGCCGGCTCCCCGGGCCAGCAGGACCTCGGCCAGCTCGATTCCCAGCAGCGTTGCCCCGACTTCGGTCAGCCCGTCGGTGGCTTTTTTGTCGCGGACCGCGGCCGTTCCGTCGACGGCGCAGACCACAGCTTCGAGGTGCAGCATGCTGCCCCTGCGGTAGGCATGGGCGCCCACGGGGGCCGCGCAGCCGGCTTCCAGGCGGGCCAGGAGGGCCCGTTCGGCCGTGACGGCCAGCCGCGTGTCGGGATCGTCGAGGGCGGCCAGAGCCTGCGCCAGCACGCCATGCGAGCCTTCGGTGGATCCTGCCTTGCGCGGTGCGTCGGCGGTGCGGCATTCGATGGCCAGGGCGCCCTGGCCTGCCGCGGGCAGCATCACATCCGGTTCCAGGTATTCGCTGACCGCATCGAGCCGGCCGATCCGGTGCAGGCCCGCGGCGGCGAGCACCACGGCGTCAAGATCGCAGGACTTGCCGGCCACGACCGCGTCGGTCGTGTTGCCCGGCAGTCCCGGGACGCGGCCGAGCCGGGTGTCGACGTTGCCGCGGATGTCGAGGATGTCCAGGTCCGGACGGACGGCGCGCAGCTGGGCCGCGCGGCGCGGGGAGCCGGTCCCCACCTTCGCGCCGGCGGGCAGATCCGCGAGCTTGAGTCCGTCCCGGGCGCACAGGACGTCCCGGACGTCGGCCCGTTTCGGCGTCGACGCCAGGGTCAGCCCCACGGCAGGGCCGGTCGGCAGGTCCTTCAGGGAGTGGACGGCGACGTCGCAATCCTCCCGAAGCAGCGCGTCGCGCAGGGCCGCGACGAAGACGCCGGTGCCGCCCATCTGGGACAGCGAGCCGGTGAGGACATCGCCGTCGGTCCGGATGTGCACGAGTTCGGCGGCGAACCCGCCGACGGCGGACAGCTGGTCGGCCGTCTGTTGGGTCTGGGTCAGCGCCAGTTTGCTGGCCCGCGTGCCGATCCGGACGGTCACGGCAGGTCCCGTTCGGCCGCGGGGGCGGACCCTGGAGCCGCCGGGTACGGGTCGTGGCCCGTGCCGACGGTCGTGTCGGCGGCGGCGATGGCGGGCTTCTCACCGCGGAAGTTCGCGCAGCAGCCCGGCCGGCAGACGTCATACCAGGGGCCAAGCTTGGTCAGGTGGGGCCGGTCGGCGATATTGTTCGCGGCGGTCCGTTCGCAAATCAGGTCCACAATGCCGCTGACGAACTTGCGGTGCGTGCCGGGGGTGGGCACGCGGGTGGCCACCACGCCCAGCTTCCCGCAGGTCTCCAGGGCCTCGGTGTCCAGGTCCCAGACAACTTCCATGTGGTCGCTGACGAAGCCGAGCGGCACAATGACGACGCCCTTGACCCCGGTGCCGGCAAGTTCCTCGATGGCGTCGTTGATATCCGGTTCCAGCCACGGCACGTGCGGGGCCCCGGAGCGGGACTGGTAGACCAGAGACCACGGGGCGGTGAGGCCGGTTTCGGCTTCGACGCGCCGGATGACTTCCGCGCCGGTGGCCAGGTGCTGCGCCGCGTAGGCGGAGTCCTCTTCGAACTGCCGCGGTTCGCCTTCTGAGCGGCCGGCGGCTTCGGCATCCCGGGTGGGGATGGAGTGCGTGGCGAAGAGGATGTGCACCGGCGCGTCCGGGGTGCCGGCCGCGGCAAGCCGGGCGCGGACGTCGGCGAGGCCGGCGGCGGTGCCCTCAATAAAGGGCTCCACGAAGCCGGGGTGGTCGAAGTACTGGCGTACCTTGTCGACTTCGAGTTTGCCGTCCAGCCCGGTTTCGGTCAGCGCCATCCCGATGTCTTCGCGGTACTGGCGGCAGCTGGAGTAGCAGGAGTACGCGCTTGTGGTGACCATCAGGACCTTGCGGTGACCGGCGTCGTACATGTCCTGCAGAGTCTGCGGCACATAGGGCGCCCAGTTGCGGTTGCCCCAGAAAACCGGCAGTTCGATCCCCCGCGCGGCCAGTTCCGCCTCCATGGCGGCCTTGAGCTCACGGTTCTGCTGGTTGATGGGGCTGATGCCGCCGTTGGCACGGTAGTGGTGCGAGACCTCTTCCAGGCGTTCGTCCGGGATGCCGCGGCCGCGGGTGACGTTGCGCAGGAACGGGAGCACGTCCTCCTGGCCTTCGGGGCCGCCGAAGGAAGCGAGGAGCACGGCATCGTAGTCCTTCGGCGCCATCCGGCCGGCCTGGGTGACCTCGTTGATGGACGTCAGGTTGTCGGTGGATTCCAGCGGGCTCATGCGAGGACCTCGGCAATCTCGGCGGCGCTGACGCGGCGGCCGGTATAGAAGGGGATTTCTTCACGGACGTGGTGGCGGGCCTCGGTGGCGCGCAGGTGGCGCATCAGGTCAACCAGGTCCACCAGCTCGGGGGCTTCCAGGCCGAGGATCCATTCCCAGTCGCCGAGGGCGAACGAGGAGACGGTGTTCGAGATGACCTGCGGGAAGTCGCGGCCGAGGAGTCCGTGGTCCCGGAGCATGGCGCCGCGCTCGGCGTCCGGGAGCAGGTACCACTCGTAGGACCGGACGAAGGGGTAGACGCAAAGCCACTCGGCCGGTGCAACGCCGCGGGAAAAGGCCGGCGTGTGGTTCTTCGCGAATTCGGCCTCGCGGTGCACGCCCATGGCCGACCAGACAATGTCCGTGCCGGCAAACAGGGCACTGCGCCGGATGTCCCGAACGGCCCGCTGGAGGGCCTCCGGCCGGGGTCCATGCAGCCACACCATAATGTCCGCGTCGGCGCGCATCGCGGAGACGTCGTAGCCGCCGCGGTAGATCACGCTGTCCTCGGCCAGCCGGGTGGTCAGGGCGTCAAAATCCGCGGCGGCGTCAGCGCCGCGCGCAACCTCGGCGGAACGCTTGAAGACGGTCCAAAGGGTGAAAAACTGCTCGGCTGATTCATCGGTTTTGGTGACAGATGCGGCAGAAGTGTGGCTCATGCGTACAAGTCTGCCCCCTTATTGCGGCTAAGTCGAAATAACGCACTTCTACAACACGTAGAAGTGCGTTATTTCACTTTTGCAGGCCGCCGGGCATCCGGAAACAACGCCCGGAGAGCCCGCCCGGCGCCGCTCCGTCCGTCAGATCCTGCGCAGCCGGAAAGCAACGATCCCGGCGCCGGCGGACAGCGCGACCAGGGCGATCCCCCAGCCGACGAGCGCCGCGGATCCGGCCGTATCCGCTGGCCACGTCGCGTCCCGGGACGCACTCCCGGCCTGCCCCCGGATTCCGGCGGCCGGCGTGGCCGAGGAAGTCGGGGAAGCCGTGTCCGGACCGGCCGGGGATGCCGCCCCGGCCGGGTCCGACGGCGAGGGGGCAGCCCCCTCGCCGGCGGGCACGGCACCCGGGGCCGGGGCCGGGGGTGCGGCGGGATCCGCCGGGCCGGTGCGGTCCGACGGCGGCACAACGGCGGACGCACCGCCGCTCTGGCGCCGGGCGGATGCCGCGTCGCCGGAGGACTGTGAGGGGCCGTCGCCGCGGCCGGACGGCGGGGTGCCGGGGTCCGCGGGCTCCGGCGCCTGCGAGGAACCGCCCTCCGGACCGGAGGGCTGCCCGGACGGCGGCTGCGCCGGGCTGGCCTCCGGCGGGGTCGGCTGCGGGGCCGGCTGCGTCGGGGCCGGCGAGGCAGACGGGCCGGACGGAACCGGACGGGGCGCCGGACCGGACGGCTCGTCCTCACTCCGGGTTTCACTCCGGATTTCACTTCGGACGTCAATTCGGATTGCCAGCGGGCCGCTGATCGGCTGCGAGACGGACGTTGTGGCGGCGATTCCCCCTGCGGCGTGTGCGGCCGTTCCTGCCGGGGCCAGGGCGAGCAATGCCCCGATCGCGGCCGCCGTCGCCCCTTGCCGGAGTCCCCCGCTGAGGCGTGTCTGCGTGTGTGACGCTGTGCGCCTGAAAATAACCATGGCCATCGACACTATCGAGAATCGGCATACAGCGATAATCCGCGCGGATTCAAGGGAAAAGGCGGTAATCAGAGTGATTCAGGAGGGTGGAGCAGCTGGCGTGCCGGATGGGAACTATGTGATTTTTGAGGCCCCGCGGACACTTGGGAAACAAGGTACTCATGGGACTGCGGCGCCGGGTAGGTGCCGATCAGGCACCCGCCGCGGGTCTACGGCCGCGCCAGCAGCCGGCGTACTTCTTTTGGCGTGTCGGCGACGATTGCCGCCAGGCCGTTGCCGGAGAGCCAGCCGCCCACCACAGCGAGCGATGCCTCCCGTGCGCAGATTCCCCGGACCTCGGCGACGCGCTGTTTATGCCCGAGGGACGCGAAAGGCAGCGCCCCGGACCAGCGCACAACGTCCCAGCCCAGAACGTCTCCGGCCGAGACGGGAGTGGCGAGCAGCGCCGAGGCATCCTGCAGGGCAGCGTGAAACAACTCGTCGTCGGAGCGGGGCGCGACCGCGCCCTGCGCCGTGCCGGGACCCGTGCCGGGCGCCGGCTGGCCGCTTGGTTCCGCGTCGCCGCTGCGGCCGTACGAAAGCCGGAGGACATGGACGCCGGCGCCGGCCCGGGCAGCCAGCCATCCCCACTTGGCGGTGGCATGGGTCAGGGCCTTGGCCCGGATGCCGGGGCTTTGCGGTGCCACCAGAACACCGGTGCCCCGCGGGGCGGTATCAAGGTCCGGGCGGTCGACGACGAGTGTGACCAGGCTGACGTCGGGTCCGCCGGCCGGCCGGTGGGCGGCAAGTCCGGGCACGGCGCCTTCCAGCAGTCCGACCGCGGCCGGTCCCTCCACGGCGATCACAACGAGGCCGGCATCGTGGCCGATGCCGGCTGCCGTCACGCGCCAGCCGGCCGGGATCCGTTCCACGGTATCGGCGCGGGTGTCGCTGAGCAGCGTCACCCCGCGGCGCCGCAGGTCTGCCACGAGCGCCGCCACCAGGGTGTGCATTCCGCCGCGCAGGCCGGCGACGGCCGAGCCGGCTTTCTGCGGCCCGGCGGGCCGGGCCCCGGGCTCGCCCGGCACTGCAGCGGAATTCCTCGGGCGGCCCCGGCGCTGGGCTGCAACAGCGGCTGCCAGGGAGCCGTGGCGGCGGATACCGTCACGCAGCCCGGGCGCCACCATGTCGACGTCGAGCACGGCAGGGTCGGCCGAATGCACCCCGCCGACCACCGGCGCCACGAGCCGCTCCAGGACACGCCGGCCCATCCGTGCCCGGACGAGTTCGGCCACGCTGGTGGCCTCACCGCCGGTGCCCAGCGTGCGGGGCAGCAGCGCATCAAGTGCGGCCCTGAGGGTGCCTGAGAGCCCGAGCGACCGTCGCACTTCGGGGTCCCAAGGGTTGGCCGGGATGCCCAGCACGCCGGTTTTGGGAAGTTCGCGGGGCCCGTCCGGCAGCTGGACCCAGGCGCCGCCCGGGTTCGGTGCCACGATCTCGCCGCCGAGCCCGAGGTCGGCGGCGAGGTCGGCTACTGCGGTGGACCGGGTAGCAAAGGATTCGGCGCCGCTGTCCAGGGTCAGTCCGGCCACGGCATGGCTTCCCACGCAGCCGCCCCAGGCGGATGAGGCTTCCAGGATGGTGGTCCTGACTCCGGCGAGGGCCAGTTCACGTGCTGCCAGCAGGCCCGAGATGCCGCCGCCCACCACAACCGCCGTTGTCCCGGGAACAGCCTGGCCTGCGGTCATGCCTACGGCGCGATCGAATGAATGAGCTCGACGACGCGCGTCAGCACTGCCGGGTCCGTCTCCGGCGGCACGCCGTGGCCGAGGTTCACGACGTGCCCCGGTGCCGCTGCGCCGGCGGCGATGACGTTCCGGACGTGGGCTTCCAGCACCTCCCACGGCGCGGGGAGCAGCGCGGGGTCGATGTTGCCCTGCAGCGGCACGGTCCCGCCGAGGCGGCGGTTGGCTTCGTCAAGGGGTAGACGGTAGTCGACGCCCACGACGTCGACGCCGACGTCGCGCATGGCGACAAGCAGTTCCGACGTGCCCGTGCCGAAGTGGATCAGCGGTGCACCCAGGTGGCGGACATGGTCCAGGGCCCGGGACGACGCGGGCGCGACGAAGCGCTGGTAGTCGGAGAGCCCGAGGGATCCGGCCCAGGAGTCGAAAAGCTGTGCGGCCGAGGCCCCTGCTTCCAGCTGCGCGCGGAGGAACATGCCGGACGCGTCCGCGGCCCAGTTCGCCAGTGCGTTCCAGGTCTCCGGGTCGGCGTGCATCATGGTGCGCGGCCCGAGGTGGTCGCGGGAGGGCTTGCCCTCCACCATGTAGGCCGCGAGGGTGAAGGGCGCCCCGGCAAAACCGATCAGCGGGGTCTTGCCCAGCTGGGCCACGGTGAGCCGGACGGCTTCCCGGATCGGCTCCAGCGCCTCCCAGGTCAGCTGCGGGAGGGCGGCGACGTCGGCAGCGGTGCGGACGGGCTTGTCCAGCACGGGCCCGACTCCGGGGACGATGTCGACGCCCACGCCGGCCAGCTTGAGCGGAATGACAATGTCGGAGAAGAAGATCGCGGCATCGACGTCGTGGCGGCGGACCGGCTGCAGGGTGATCTCTGCAGCGAGCTCGGGCCGCAGGCAGGACTCCAGCATGCCCACGCCCTCGCGGACCTTCAGGTATTCGGGCAGCGACCGGCCGGCCTGGCGCATGAACCAGACAGGACGGCGGGCCGGCGTGCCGCCCCGGTAGGCCGTGATGAGCGGCGAGTCCGCGGTGCGCCCGTCCATGAGGGGGTGGCCGGCGTCGAGACCGTCGCTGGTCTGGCCGTTCATGGCAGGGCTGACTCGGGAGGTGTCGTCGGTGGCCGCAGCGCTAGGATTCATGCCTTCGATTGTGCCCAAGTTCGGTCCCAAAAGATAACGACAGCCTGTCACGCGCGCCGGCGCGGTTCCCGGACAGGGCCTCCGGCGCGGGCCGGCGCGCGTTCGGCGAAGCCCATGCGGGGTCGCCGTGGCCGGAATCACAGCCCGGCGTGGCCGGTCCGGCAGGCGATTGTCGTTTCCTCCTTCCGCGGAAAAGCTATGATGGGGATGCTGTGGTTCTTTTTTCATTGGTGGCTACACACGCCGACATCGACCTCGAGACCGTTGCTCAACTGAGCACCGGCGCTTCAGAGCTCGCCACATCCGTCCTCGCCGGATCGCCGGCAGTGGCGGGTGCGATTGTCCTTGCCACCTGCAACCGCTTTGAAATCTACGCAGAGGCCCCGCACGCCGACGATATCGCCAGCGCCCGCGCCGCCTTTATCTCCCGGATCAGCTCCGCCAGCAATCTCAGTGACACCATGGTCGCCCGCGCCTTCGGCACACGGATCGGACCCGAAGTCAGCCAGCACCTTTTTGCAGTCAGCTCCGGACTCGATTCCGCCGTCGTCGGGGAACGCGAGATTGCCGGGCAGGTCCGCCGCGCGCTGATCACGGCCCAGCACGAAGGGACCGCGAGCCCCGCGCTGGTGCGGTTGTTCCAGGCGGCCTCCAAGACAGCCAAGGACGTCGGGGCGCAGACCGCACTCGGCTCCCGCGGCCTGTCAATCGTTTCCGTGGCCCTTGATCTCGCCACCGACCTTTCCGAAATCCCCGACTGGTCCACCAAGAAGACCGTGATCTTCGGGACGGGCGCCTACGCCGGGGCAACGATGTCCCTGTTGCGCGAGCGCGGCTGCACCGACGTGTCCGTCTTTTCTTCTTCCGGCCGTGCCGCAGGGTTCGTCGCAACCCGCGGGGGCACCGCCCTGGATGACGGAACCCTGCCGGCTGCAGTAGCCGCAGCCGACGTCCTGATCGGTTGCAGCGGCTCCGATACCCGGGTGGAGGCCGCGGAACTGGCGCAGGTCCGTGCCGGTTCCCAGCAGCCGCTGATTGCGATTGACCTGGCCCTGACCCACGATTTTGATCCCGCCGTCGGCGAGCTCGACGGCGTGGAACTGCTGACCCTTGAGTCGGTCCGCCTCGCCGCCCCGCAGGAGCAGGCCGAGTCGCTGACGCAGGCGAGCAGCATTGTTGCCGGCGCCGCCATCGCATTCGAGCAGGAGCGTGAGACCCGCTCCGTGGATTCCGCCATCGTCGCCCTGCGCCGCCATACGATGAACGTGCTGGACGCGGAGATGGAAAAGGTGCGTGCCCGTCACGGTTGCACCGCCGCGGCCGAGGAAGTGGAGTTCGCCCTCCGCCGGATGGTCAAGCAGCTGCTGCATGTTCCCACCGTTCGCGCCCGTGAGCTGGCGTCGAATGGCCAGCAGGAAGACTACGTTGCCGCCCTCGAGGCGCTCTACGGCATTACGGTCGACCAGCCGGCAGCCCCGGCGGCGGCCTGCCCCGTCGGCCGTGACCGGGTTGGCGACACGGACCGGGAGCGGCACACGGCGTAGCCCGGGGCGGCACCGCCGTTCAGTACACCGGTTTGCCGGGCTCGATGTCGCGTACCCAGGCGAGGATTCCGCCCTCGAGATGGCTGACGCGTTCGTAGCCGGCGGCGCGGGCCGCGGCCAGCACGGCAGCCGACCGGGTGCCTGCCTTGCAGTGGAAGACAATGTCCGCGTCCCGCGGCAGCTCGTGCCATGCCTCGCCGGCGAGGATCCTGCCCTGCGGGATGAGCACGGCGCCCTCAATCCGGACGATCTCGTACTCGCCGCTCTCCCGCACATCCACCAGGTGGAAGTCCTTGAGGCCGGCGCTTCTCGAGGCCAGCATGGTGGCGAGCTGGGTGGCGGTGACGGTGTGCCCAGGCCCGGCCCCCGCCTCGGGCGTGATCCCGCAGAACGCCTCGTAGTCGGTAAGTTCCGTAACGCGTTCGGCTTCAGGGTCGCGGGATACCTTGATTTCCCGCCAGGTTCCGCCCAGCGCGTCAAAGAGCGCGAGCCTGCCCAGCAGTGAACGCCCGGCGCCGGTGATCAGCTTCACGGCCTCCGTCACCATCAGCGATCCGACGGCGGCGCAGAGCATCCCGAAGACGCCGCCTTCCCCGCACGACGGCACGGATCCCGCCGGCGGCGCCTCCGGGTACAGGTCACGGTAGGTGGGCCCGTGCTGTTCCCAGAAAACGCTGACCTGTCCGTCGAAGCGGAAAATCGAGCCCCACACGTAGGGCTTGCCCAGGATGGCGGCCGCGTCATTGACGAGGTAGCGGGTGGCGAAGTTGTCTGCCCCGTCGAGAATGAGGTCATACCCGGCGAACAGCTCCAGGGCGTTGGACGCGTCGAGGCGGACGTTGTGCAGCCTGACGCTGACCAGCGGATTCAACGCCGTGATGGCGTCCCGGGCCGATTCGATCTTGGGCCGGCCGACGTCCGCGACACCGTGGATCACCTGGCGCTGCAGGTTACTCAGGTCAACGGTGTCGTCGTCGACGATCCCGAGGGTTCCGACCCCCGCGGCCGCCAGGTAGAGCAGGGCAGGTGAGCCGAGGCCGCCCGCCCCGATCACCAGGACTTTCGCGTTCTTGAGGCGCCGTTGGCCGAGCGTGCCGATCTCGGGAATGATCAGATGCCGCGAGTAGCGTTCCACTTCCTCAGGACTCAGGTCCTCCCCCGGCTCAACCAGGGGTCCGGGCAGGGATGCGGGCTGTTGCGGAGTCGCTACGGGGCGGGCGGATTCTTCAATCGTGGAAGCCATACCTTAATCTATGCCCGCAGATGCCACCGGGTCATATTACCCGCGCGTAAGGTGTATTTATCAGAACGAGGAAAGAGGCATCCGTGATTGATCAGTCACCGGTGGGGCGTGGACAAGCCGGCAAGCTGCCCGAGGAACAGCCACGGCCGGCCGGGCGTTCCGCGCGGCTCCCCCGCGACGAGCGCCGGGCCCAGCTGCTCGCGGCGGCGCAGGAGGTGTTCGTGGCCAACGGCTACCACGGTGCCGCCATGGACGAAATCGCCGATACGGCCCGGGTCAGCAAGCCCGTGCTTTACCAGCACTTCCCGTCCAAACGCGAACTGTACATCGCCCTCCTGGACAGCCATCTCGCGAACCTGATCGAGCTGCTGCTGGGAGCGTTGAACTCCACGACTGACAACGACGAGCGCGTCCAGGCCGTAATGCGGGCCTACTACCGGTTCATCGCCGGGGACGACCGCGCCCACCGGCTCGTGTTCGAATCGGACCTGATCAACGACCCCGAGGTCAGTGAGCGGCTGGAAACGTTCAACAAAACGTTCGCCGACGCTGTGGCACGGGTGATCGCGGAGGACACCAAGCTGCCCCCGCTGGAGGCTCAGCTGCTGGGCCGCGGCCTCGCGGGAATGGCCCAGGTGAGCGCCCGGTACTGGCTGGAGACCGGCGGCGATCTTGACCTCGATGTCGCGAGCGACCTGATCTACCGTTTAGCTTGGCGCGGAATCTCCCGCTTCCCCAAAGAGACCTAGACTACAAATAGAGAACACCCTTAGAACTTTGATTGGCTGGGAGGCCTTGCAGTGGAAGTAAAGATCGGCATTCAGAACATCGGCCGCGAAATTGTCCTCGAATCAACCCAGGATGCTGACGCGCTGGCCAAGGTGGTCGGGGAAGCGATTTCGAAGGGCACCGAACTCCGCCTGACGGACGACAAGGGCCGCCAGGTCATCGTGCCCGCCGGAGTTCTGGGATACGTCGAAATCGGCGCCGAAGAAGTCCGCCGCGTCGGATTCGGCGCCCTCTAGCCGCCGCCCGGCTGCTGCCCTGCCCCGCAACTGTCCCCCGTAAGAAAAAGGTGTCCTGAATGCTGTCCCTGATTGTGGTCGCCATGGTGGCCGTCGCCGCGGGCTTCGTGGTCTGGGCGAACGATAAGCGGCACGCCAAGTACGGCATTAGCGTGCCTGCCGGAGTCGCGGCCACCGTGGGGATGCTGAGCTGGATCGGCTTTATGGCCGCCGGATTCGGCTACCTTCCGGGCCTGACCTGGGTCCCGTGGATTCTGCCGCCTATCCTGGGCACCGCCGCCGCCGTCGCGGCTGTACTGTTCCTCGGCAGGCGCAGGATCCGGCACGACACGGCCCGGCTGACGGCCATCCTCAAGCTCTAGTCCGGGGCAGGTCCTGGTCCATGGCCCGGAGCCGAGTTCCGGCCCGCTTCCGTGCAGAGGCAGAGCCGGTTGCCCTGGGCATCCGTGACCACCACCCACCCGGGTGCGTGGTCACGGTTCATTAACGCCCCGGTCGCGGCGGTCTTCTCGAGGACGGGCCCGGACTCGGCAAGGCTCCGGTGCACGTCGAGATGCAGACGGTTGGGGTCGGGGGTGGCCGTCTCCTGGAACCACAGCGCGGGCCCGCGCCCGTACGGGTCCCGCAGGTCTCCCCCGCTGGCCCTGCGGTAGCCCAGGGCCACCCGCCACACCTCGGCAATCGCGGCAGGGTCGGTTGTATCGATGCCGATTTCGACGGTGCGGAACAGCCCCGGTTCGGCGCTGGCGCCCAGCGCGGCCGCTGCCCTGCCGGCCGCCGCGGCTGCGGCGACGTCCCGTGGTGTGACTTCGTCACCGGCGTCGTGGGAGCAATAGCGCAGGAATACCCGGTTGTAGCGCCAGTCGAGGTCCGGATGATGGTTTTGTTCTTCCGCCAACCGCCCGACGGCGGCGATCAGCTCGAGGGCTGCGGCGCTGGTTGGTGCCTTGTAGACGGAGACGAGCCCGCCAAGGCGGTATCTCCAGTCCGGCAGGTCAGCCAGGGCGGCCTGGATCTGGTCCGGTCCCAGAATGTCCGCGGCTCCCACAGGGTCCTCCTTCGTCGGCCGGCGGGCCGGATAGCGCCCGGCTTCCCATCAGAGGAATTCCGCGCGGCCTTCCATTGCGGAGGAAGCCAGGGCGTGCTCGCGGCGCGGGATCCTGCCGGCTGTTTTCGCCAGCCTACCGGCGATCACCGCGTGTTTGAAGGCCTCACCCATCAGCACGGGATTCTGGGCCCGGGTCACGGCGGTGGCAAGCAGCACGGCATCGCAGCCGAGCTCCATGGCCAGGGCGGCATCGGAGGCGGTTCCGATTCCGGCGTCCAGGACAACGGGCACGGATGCCCGGGAGACGATCAATTCGATGTTGTGCGGGTTCAGGATGCCCAGGCCGGTGCCGATCGGCGCGCCGAGCGGCATCACGGCGGCCGCGCCGAGGTTTTCCAGCCGGAGGGCAAGGACCGGGTCATCATTGGTGTAGGCGAACACCTTGAAACCCCGGCCCACCAGCTGTTCGGTTGCGTCCACCAGTTCCACGGCGTCCGGGAGCAGCGTGTGTTCATCAGCAATGACTTCCAGCTTGACCCAGTCCGTTTCGAGGGCTTCCCGGGCCAGTTCAGCGGTCAGCACGGCATCCTTTGCCGTGAAGCAGCCGGCGGTATTCGGCAGGACCCGGATCTTGTGCTCCAGGAGGAGCTGGAACAGCGAGCCCGTTTCGGCGGGTGAGTACCGGCGCATCGCGACGGTGGTCAGTTCGGTCCCCGACGCCACCAGGGCGGCGCCCAGTCCGTCCAGGCTCGGCGCGCCGCCGGTGCCCATGATCAGGCGCGATCCGAGCCGGACGCCGTCGACGACGAACTGATCCCGGCCGCTCCGGTCTGAGGGGTCCGATGCCGGATCCTGCGTCACCGAACGGGTGTTCGCTTCAGTGTGCCTGAGAGGATTCATCCGCCCTGCACCGCTGTCACCAGTTCGACGGCGTCGCCATCGGCGAGCGCCGTGCCGTGCCATTGGCTGCGCGGGACCATCTCGGAATTCCGGGCGACGGCGACCCCGAGCTTGCGCCCGTCCGAGGACTGGCCGTCCGTGCCGAGGCTGCGGCCGGTGAGCTGGCTGACCAGCGTGCTGACGGAGGCGCCGTCGGCGACGGTGTGCTCCGTTCCGTTGAGTCTGATGTTCATGGTCTTCCTTGCTGTGGTGTTGGAGGGATGCGTCGGGTTACGGAGGCCGCTACGCGGATGTGGCGGCTGTTGCGTGGCGGGCCCCGGAGAACCGGTCCGGACGGAAACGGTCCCAGCGCGGGTCCGCCTTCCCGTCCAGCAGGTCCCGGCAGATGGCGGCCGCGGCCGGGGTGAGGAGGACGCCGTGCCGGAAGAAACCGGTGGCGAAAATCAGCCCGGCAATATCCCCGCAGCCGGTTCCGCCGCCGTCGAGGCGTTCGGCCACGCGGCCCAGCAGCGGGGCGTTGTCCGGGGTGCCGGGGCGGGCCCGGGCCGTGGCTTCGAGCAGTTCCAGCTCCGCCACCGCCGGCAGCAGCTGCTGGGCGTCCCGCAGCAGCTGGTAGACCCCGCCGGCCGAAACCGCGACGCCCGCTGCCGGGTCCGGGCCGCGGTCTGCGCCGGCGTCCTGGCCCGCGTCCGTGCCGGCTCCCATGACCGGACCGTCTTCGCGCTGGGTTGCCCCGATCACCACCGTCCCGTCCTGCCGGGGGACGATGTACACCGGGACGCCGCGGACCAGCCCGCGCACCGTGGAGGTCAGCAGCGGACGGAGGTGGACCGGGACGCGGAGCCGCAGGATGTCACCGTAGACCGGGCGTAGCGGCAGCGTGAGCCCGGCCGGCAGCCCGCCCAGTGCAGGCGCGCCCAGTCCGTTGGCCACAATCGTTTCCCGGGCGCGGACCACGCCCCCGCCGGCGAGGCTCACGCCGCCAACACGGGCGCCGTCCCACAGCAGCCCGGAGGCGCGCCGGGGTATGGCCTGGCTGCGGTTGTCCGCGGCCAGCAGTGCAGCCAGCCGGGCAAGCAGCCTGCGCGGATCCACCTGGTGGTCCGCGGCAATCTCGAAGGCACAGGAGATTCCGGGACTCAGCAGCGGCTCCCGGCCGCGTGCCGCGCGGACGGTGAGCGGCTCCACGCTAAGACCGCAGGCCTGCTGGACGGTCCGCAGGTCAGCGAGCGCCCGCCGGTCGGCCGCGTCGGTACCCAGCGCCAGGGTCGGGGTTGTGAGGTAGCCGGTTCCCGTATCTTCCGCTCCGGGTCGGGGTCCGGTTCCCGCCGGCCGGCCCTCCAGCCCCGCCGCGAAGCCGGGCCACAACCGTGAGGATTCGAGCATCAGCTCAAGCAGGTCCTCTTCCTGGTAGTGCAGTTCGCTGACCGGCGCCAGCATGCCGGCGGCCGCCCAGCTGGCCCCGCTGCCGGGGGCGTCGTCGATCAGCGCCACCGACCGGCCGGAGCGGCTGGCCGCCAGGGCGATCCCGTGGCCGATCACACCGCCGCCGACCACGGCCACTTCGAACGGGGAGTCCCCGGCCGGCCATTCGCCGGCAGGATCCGGGGCCGAAAACATGTCCATCAAAGATTCCTTCCCTACGCCGGTACTAACCGGATCAGGTCAAGCGGTCGGCTCTGACGCCCTCTCAGCCCTGCAGCATGTGACTGCTGCAGCGGGCTCCCGCGGTATGCGCCCAGTGTAGAGCAACTACTCTGGTGCCATGCGCCCAGAAGCCTCTTATGACACAGCACCCCTCACAACTGCACGCCTGTACCTGTGCACCGATGCCCGTCAGGACCGCGGCGACTTCGAGGATTTCGTCGACGCCGCCTACTCCGGTGGCGTGGACATCATCCAGCTCCGGGACAAGTCGCTGGAAGCGGCCCGGGAACTCGAGCTCCTTGAGATCCTGCGCAGCGTGGCGCAGCGCCACGGCCGGCTCTGGGCGGTGAACGACCGGGCAGACATCGCCTCGCTCGCGGGCGCCCCGGTCCTCCACATCGGGCAAAAGGACCTCCCGCCCGCTGCGGCCCGGTCCTTCCTCGCCCCTGATTCCGTGCTTGGTTTGTCCACCCATAGCCCCGAACAGGTCGATGCCGCCGTCGCAGCCGCGCCGGGCCCGGGAGCCCTCGACTACTTTTGTGTCGGACCGGTGTGGGCCACCCCCACCAAGCCCGGGCGGGCCGCCGTCGGGCTCGATCTCGTCCGGTACGCGGCCGGGGCGGACTGCCGGGGCCTGCCCTGGTTCGCGATCGGCGGGATCGACCTGGGCAATGTGGAACAGGTGGTCGCCGCCGGCGCCCGGCGGATCGTCGTGGTCCGGGCCATCACCGACGCCGATGACCCCGCCCACGCTGCCAAGTCCCTGCTCGCGGCCCTGGACGCAGGCGCCTAGCCGGCCGGCGTCCCGCCGCCGGTGGCGGGACGCGATCCGGGACTAATCAGGGATTTCGAGTTACGCTGATTTTCGTGTCCCATCATCGCTTAGCTCCCAGCATCCACCAGCAGAAGAACCAACTGGCGGCGGCTCTCGCCGAGCTGCGTACCGAGCTTGAACTCCCGGGCCCGTTCCCCGACGACGTGCTCCGGGACGCGGAGGCTGCGGTGGCCGAACACAAGATGCCGGAGCTGGACTTCACCCACATCGAATTCGTCACCATCGATCCGGAGTCCTCCACTGACCTGGACCAGGCCGTGTTCATCGAGCGCCGGGGCACGGGGTACACGGTGTTCTACGCGATTGCAGACGTTCCCTCTTTCGTGGCCCCGGGCAGTGCGCTGGACGCCGAAACCCGACGCCGCGGCCAGACGTTCTACACGCCCGACGGGCGGATTCCCCTGCACCCGGAAGTGATCAGCGAAGCGGCCGGCAGCCTGCTCCCTGACCAGCTCTGCTCAGCGTTCGTCTGGGAGTTCGAACTCGACGCCGAGGCGGAGGTGACCTCCGCGCAGGTGCGCCGGGCGCAGATCCGCAGCCGGGCCAAGCTCAACTACAAGGGCGTCCAGGCCGATCTGGACGTCGGCACCGCTTCGCCCGCACTGGTCTTGCTCCGGGAAGTCGGCATCAAACGGGCCGAGCTGGAACGCCGACGCGGCGGGGCCAGCCTGAACATGCCGGATCAGGAGATCCAGCAGTTGCCCGACGGCGGCTACCGGATCGTGGCGGCGCCGTCGCTGCCGGTCGAGGACTGGAACGCCCAGATTTCGCTCATGACGGGAATGGCCGCGGCCCGGCTCATGCTCGAGGGGAAGGTCGGAATCCTCCGCACCATGCCGGCCCCGGATGAGGGATCGCTGCAGCACTTCCACCGCCAGACGCGGGCCCTCGGCAAGCCGTGGGACGGCGAAGTGAGCTATGGCGAATACCTGCGGACCCTCGACCCGACGGACCCGCAGCAGCTGGCGATCGTGCATTCGGCCGGCATGCTGTTCCGCGGCGCCGGCTACACACACTTCGACGGATCCGAGCCGGAGGCCGAACTGCAGGCCGCCATCGGGGCCGCGTATGCCCACACCACCGCCCCGTTGCGGCGGCTCGTGGACCGGTTTGTCCTGGTAATCTGCGAGGCACTGTGCAGCGGCACGGAGGTTCCGGCCTGGGCGCGCGAGGCGCTTCCGTCGCTGCCGGCCATCATGGCGTCCTCGGACCAGCTCGCGGGCCGGATGGAACGGCTGGCTCTGGACACGGTCGAGGCTGCCCTGCTGGTCAACCACATCGGCCAGGAGTTTGACGCCGTGGTGCTCTCCGGTTCCAAGCCCGCGCGGGACGGAAATAGGAACGGCAACGGCAAGCAGAACGGCAATGGTCCTTCCGGAGTCGTCCAGATCGCGGAGCCTGCCGTGACCGTCAGATGCCCCGGAGAGCTGGAGGCAGGCGCCGAAGTGCGGGTCAGGATTCTCTCCGCCGACATCTCGGCCCGGGAGGTCCGGCTGGAGCTCGTCGACTGACGCTCCCCGCCGTCGACCACGTCCAATCCACGTCCAGTCGAGGTTCCCGGCCGCGTGCGGCTAGACTGAAGAGGTAGATATGGATGCCCGGTCGTTGATTTCCATGATTTTCGAATTCAACAAGCCCGCCCCTACGCGATCTTGAGATAGACCCGCTGGTCCCCAGTGCCAGCATTAGATAGCCCGCGATCGGCTTCCACTGGAATTGCCTGCGCGCCTGAGCGTGCTCCGGAACGGCCACCCGGCCGGCCCGTCGAGCAAGCCGCGCAGCCCAAAAGGAATAAGGAAACTCTCCGTGAGTGAATTGCACACGCACCAGCTTCTGACCGACGAATCCGGAACGGAATCGATCGAGCCCGAAGAAACCATTATCTCGGACGAAAAGCCGCACGAGATTGCCGAAAAGACCTTTGCCGACTTCAAGGTCCGGGCCGACATCGTGGAGTCGCTTGCCGACGCCGGTATCACGCACCCGTTCCCGATCCAGGCCATGACGCTGCCGGTCGCCCTGTCCGGCCACGACATCATCGGCCAGGCCAAGACCGGTACCGGCAAGACCCTCGGCTTCGGCATCCCCGCGCTGCAGCGCGTCATCGGACGCGACGACGCCGGCTTCGACAAGCTCACCGTGCCGGGCGCCCCGCAGGCCCTCGTGATCGTGCCGACGCGTGAGCTCGCCGTGCAGGTCGCAAGTGACCTCGAAACCGCGTCGCGGAAGCGCAACGCCCGGATCGCCACAATCTACGGCGGCCGTGCCTACGAGCCTCAGGTCGATGCCCTGCAAAAGGGCGTCGAGGTCGTTGTCGGCACCCCGGGCCGGCTGATCGATCTGTACAAGCAGAAGCACCTGAGCCTCGCCAACGTCAAGATGGTCATTCTCGACGAAGCCGATGAAATGCTGGACCTGGGCTTCCTCCCGGACGTCGAGACCCTCATCGCCGGCACGCCCGCGGTCCGCCAGACGCTGCTGTTCTCGGCCACCATGCCCGGCCCTGTCATTGCCATGGCCCGCCGGTACATGACGCAGCCGACCCACATCCGCGCGGCCGACCCGGACGACGAGGGCCTGACCAAGCGCGACATCCGCCAGCTGATCTACCGGGCCCACAGCATGGACAAGGTCGAGGTCGTCGCCCGGATCCTGCAGGCACGCGGCCGCGGCCGTACCATCATTTTCACCAAGACCAAGCGCACCGCCGCGAAAGTCGCCGAGGAACTCGTGGACCGCGGCTTTGCCGCCGCCGCCATCCACGGCGATCTCGGCCAGGGCGCCCGCGAACAGGCCCTGCGCGCTTTCCGGAACAACAAGGTCGACGTCCTGGTCGCCACCGACGTCGCGGCCCGCGGCATCGACGTCGACGACGTCACGCACGTCATCAACTACCAGTGCGTCGAGGACGAAAAGATTTACCTGCACCGCGTCGGCCGCACCGGCCGCGCCGGCAATAAGGGCACGGCCGTCACGTTCGTGGACTGGGACGACATGCCCCGCTGGGGCCTGATCAACAAGGCCCTCGGCCTGAGCTACCCGGAGCCGGTCGAAACCTACTCCTCCTCGCCGCACCTCTTCGAGGAACTCGACATCCCCGAAGGCACGAAGGGCCGGCTGCCCCGGAACAAGCGGGTCCTCGCCGGAGTCGACGCGGAGGAACTCGAAGACCTCGGCGAGACCGGCAAGAAGCCCGCCCGCAGCGGCGGCCAGGGCGGTGCCCGCGGCGGTGCCCGCTCCGCCGGTAACAGCGGCGGACGCGAAAGCGCCGGTCGCGAAGGTACGGGACGCGAAAGTGCCGGCCGTGACAGTGCCGGTCGGGACGGCGGACGCTCCGGCAGCCGTGACGCACGCCGTGGCGGCGCAGGGGCCCGCTCGGGCGAACGCCGCCGTCGTCCCGCCGAAACCGACGCTGCGGCACAGGGCGCCGAGCCGGCCGCCACAGGCCAGGCACCGGCCGCCGCCAAGGCTCCCACCGAAGTGGACCGCGCCACGCAGGCCCGCCGCCGCACCCGCACCCGCCGCCGGAACGGCGAAGTGGTGGCCGGCGAGGCACAGCAGGGAACCTCCCGGCCGAGTAACGCCGAGGCCTAAACCCCTCCATGACTGACACCGTCTGGGCGCCGGACGGCAGCAACCTGGTGGTACACGCGGACAACGCGGAATACCTCCCCTCGCTGCCGGACGGCGCCTTCACACTGATCTACGTGGATCCGCCCTTTAACACCGGGCGGGTCCAGCGCCGGCAGGAGACCAGGATGGTCCTCAACGCCGGCGGCGAGGGCGACCGGGTCGGCTTCAAGGGACGCTCCTATGACACCATCAAGGGCGCCCTGCACAGCTACGACGACGCGTTCAGCGACTACTGGTCGTTCCTGGAGCCCCGGCTCGTTGAGGCGTGGCGGCTGCTGGCCGATGACGGCACGCTCTACCTGCACCTGGACTACCGGGAAGTGCACTACGCCAAGGTCATGCTCGACGCCATCTTCGGCCGGGAATGCTTCCTGAACGAAATCATCTGGGCCTACGATTACGGCGCCCGGGCCAAGTACCGCTGGCCCACCAAACACGACAACATCCTGGTCTACGTGAAAAACCCGGCCCGCTACCACTTCGACAGCGCCGAAGTGGACCGCGAGCCGTACATGGCACCGGGGCTCGTCACGCCGGCCAAACGCGAACTCGGAAAGCTCCCCACCGATGTCTGGTGGCACACCATCGTCTCCCCCACCGGAAAAGAAAAAACCGGCTATCCGACGCAGAAACCCGAAGGGCTGATCCGGCGGGTCGTGGCCGCGTCCAGCCGGCCCGGCGACTGGTGCCTGGACTTCTTTGCCGGTTCCGGGACGCTCGGGGCGGTCGCCGCGAAACTCGGCCGGAAGTTCGTCTGCGTGGACCAGAACCAGCCCGCCATCGACGTGATGTCCAAGCGGCTCGCGGCCCACGCCACGTTCACCGGGTACACGCCGGCGGGGTAGCGGTTACGGCACCCGGCGACGGACGACGGCGGATCCGCTGCCGAGCTCTTCGATCCGGGCCAGCACCTCCGGTGAGGTCAGGTTCTCCCCCAGAAGGTTCGGTTTCCCCGCCCCGTGGTAATCGGAGGACCCCGTCACGAGAAGGCCATGCTGTTCAGCCAGGCCCAGAAGGAAAGCCCGGCCTGCCGGGGGGTTGTCCCGGTGGTACACCTCCAGCCCGGCAAGCCCGGCGTCGATCATCTCGCGGTACGTCTTCTCGCCCACAATCCGGCCCCGGCCGGACGCTACGGGATGGGCGAAGACCGGGACCCCGCCGGCCGCGCGTACCAGCTCCACGGCCCGGGCAGGATCCGGGGCATAGTGCTGGACAAAGTACCGGGACCGGGATGTGAGGATCGACCGGAACGCCGCGGACCGATCCCGCACGACGCCCGCCGCGACGAGCGCGTCGGCGATGTGCGGCCGGCCAAGGGTGGCCCCGGGTGCCACCTGACCGATCACGTCGTCCCACGTCAGCGGGTAGTCCTCGGCCAGAAGGCTGACCATGCGCTGCGCCCTGGTCAGCCGGGCATCCTTGGCCTTGGTGATCTCCTTGAGCAGCCCCGGGTGCGAGGGATCATGCAGGTAGCTGAGCAGATGAACGCTGATACCGGTCTCCGTGCGGCAGGAAACTTCCATGCCCGGCACGAGGCCCACACCGAGTTCAAGCGCCGCCGCCGCGGCCTCGGCCCAGCCGGCTGTGGAGTCGTGATCGGTCAAGGCCACCACGTCCACCCCGGCGGCGGCGGCGGACGCGAGCACCTCGGCCGGCGGCTGGGTTCCGTCGGAAACATTCGAGTGCGCATGCAGGTCAATCCTCACGGCATCAGCCTAGTAGACCCGTTGGCCTCAGCCGCTCCGCTGGTGAGACTATGGGACGGTGAACCCTGCAGATAACACCCAGATCTCCACTTCCCAGCCCCTCGATGAGCGCGTCAACAACCGCTCGCAGCGGCCCAGCTCGAAGGCATTCAAGGCCTTCATGGCCAGCAACTGGGCGCCCGCCGAGCAGCGGCTGCCGGAACGCGACGCCGTAGCGGCCCACGCCGCCGCGCGGCGCCGCGCCGTTTCCGTCCAGTTCAAGGGCGAGCGCCTGGTCATCCCCGCCGGCCCGCTGAAGGTCCGCTCGAACGACTGCGACTACCGGTTCCGCCCGCATTCGGGATTCGCACACCTGACCGGTCTCGGCCTGGACCACGAACCGGATGCGGTCCTTATCCTGGAACCCGTCCCGGAAGGTACCGGCGACGACGGCGGCAACCACCACGCGACGCTTTACTTCCGCCCGCTGGCCGGCCGGGACACGGAGCAGTTCTACGCCGACTCACGCTCCGGGGAATTCTGGATCGGAGCCCGCCCCACCCTGGCCGAGTTCCAGGCCCGGCTCGGACTGAAGACCGCTGATATCGGCGGACTCGAAATGGCGATCACGAAGGATGTCGGGGCCCCGGAAATCGGCGGCATCTCCATCCGCCTCGTTCGCAAAGTGGACGAGAACATCGACGCCCTCGTCGACACCGCCCGGTACAACACGGCGAAGGACCCGGAGAACCTGGACCTTGGCGTGCTGGATGCCCTCGATGAGAAGCTCAGTGAATCCCTCTCCGAACTGCGCCTCCTGAAGGATGAGTGGGAGATCGAGCAGATGCGGATTGCCGTGGCCGCCACCGTGGAAGGCTTCACCGAGGTCGTCAAGGCACTCCCCCGGGCGCTGACCCACCGGCGCGGCGAACGCGTTGTGGAGGGGGTGTTCTTCGCCCGGGCCCGTGAGGAAGGCAACGAGCTCGGCTACGACACCATCGCGGCGGCGGGCAACAACGCGACGGTGCTGCACTGGACCCGCAACACCGGCACGGTCAATGCCGGGGAACTGCTGCTGCTCGATGCCGGCGTCGAGGCCGATTCGCTGTACACCGCGGACATCACCCGGACGCTGCCGGCCAACGGCACCTTCTCGGACATTCAGCGGAAAATCTACGAAGCAGTGCTCGACGCCGCCGACGCCGGCTTCGCTGCCGCGCAGCCCGGCACCAAGTTCCGCGACATCCACACCGCGGCCACCACCGTGCTGGCCGAGCGGCTGGCTGACTGGGGCCTGCTGCCGGTTCCCGTGGAGGAGGCCGTCAGCCCCGAAGGTCAGCAGCACCGCCGCTGGATGCCGCATGGCACGAGCCACCACCTTGGCCTGGACGTCCACGATTGCGCCCAGGCGAAGCGGGAACTCTACCTCGACGGCGTCCTTACCCCCGGCATGATCTTCACTATTGAACCGGGGCTGTACTTCAAGGAGGAGGACCTTGCCATTCCGGCGGAGTACCGGGGCATCGGCGTCCGCATCGAAGATGACATCCTGATGACCGCCGAGGGCCCGGTCAACCTCAGCGCAGCGCTCCCGCGCAAGGCGGACGACGTCGAGTCCTGGATGGCAGGCATCTACCAGGAAGCCAACGGGCAGGTTTCCTAGGCGGCTCGCCGCCGGCGGCACACCGCAAATGGCACGTGGCGCAGAGCAAAAAGGGAGCCTCCCGGATCATCCGGGAGGCTCCCTTCGCGCACGCGGTCCGGCTCAGCGCTGCTGGCCGGCCTCCGGCGGATCCTGCCTTTCACGGTCCGTGACCCTGACCCCGTACTGCGGTCGTCCGTCGGGAAGATCCGGGTAGCTCACTCCGGATACCCTGCCGGCCGGCCGGGCGGCAGGTTCCTCTGCCTCCGGGGCCTGGCCGCCCGGGGCGTCGCCTCTGTACTGTCCGGACGGCTGCTCGCCGGCCCCGGGACTCCGCTGGCCGTAGGGGTCGTTCCAGGCCGCCGGGCGCTGCGGGGCATGGCCGGGCAGCTGCGGACCCTGCGGGCCTGCCGGCCCGCGGTCCGGCTGGTAGCCGCCCTGCGCCGCCGGTGCACCTTCGGACTTGGTCATCGGCAGCTGCTGCAGGAGGCGCCGGGCCTCATGGGCCGCTTCAAATGACACCACGACGTCGTAACTCGTGGCCACAACCTGGCTCGTCGACGTAAAGTCGCGCTTCCCGCGCTGCATCGCATACGTGACGATGCCGAAGAGCATAAAGAACGCTGCACCCATCAGGACCGAGGTAATGATCGAGAAGTAGCCGCCGGTCGGGGAAAAGAACGAGAGCATCACACCGACGAAGAGGCCGAACCACATGCCGCTCGCCGCCCCGGACAGGGCCACCCGCGGATACGTCAGCCGGCCGGTCACCCGCTCAACCATCTTCAGCTCATTGCCCACGATCGACACCATCTGGACCGGGAATTGCTGATCCGCCAGGTAGTCCACCGCCTTCTGGGCGTCGAGGTAAGAGCTGTAGGAACCGACGACGTCGCCCTTGGGGACTGCGCGCGCCTCATCGGCCCCGGTGGGGGCGCCTGCCTTCGGAGCACCAAAAATATTTGCCATAACCCCATTCTCGCCTATCAGGCTGGGGTCCACCTGTAAATTCAGCTAAAAGAGAGCAGACTCGGTAGCCTGTACTCGTGAGCACAAATCTTTCGCGGGTATTTGTCGCGCGCCTCCTCGGACTGGATGTCTTCGACCCACTGGGCGACCGTCTGGGCCGGCTGCGCGACGTTGTGGTGCTCTCCCGCGGGACCAGGGGCGCCCCTCACGTGGTGGGCATCGTCGTCGAGGTCCCCGGCAAGAAGCGTGTGTTCGTGCCGATGACGCGCGTGACATCCATGGATTCCACCCAGATCATCTGCACCGGGCTGGTCAACTTGCGCCGCTTCGAACAACGCGGCGCCGAAACCCTCGTTGTCGCCGAGATGTTTGACCGCCGCGTGACACTCGCGGACGGCAGCGGAGACGCCACCATCGAAGACATTGCCATGGACCGGCACCGCTCCGGCGACTGGTTCGTCAGCAAACTCTTCGTCCGCCGCGGCCATTCCCTCTCGCCCTTGAGCCGGCTGCGCCGCAACGAGACGCTGATCATTGACTGGGCCGACGCCCGGCAGGGCGCCAAGACCGAACGTCAGGCCGCCACCCAGTTCGTCGCCACTCACGAGGACCTGAAGCCGGCCGACTTCGCCGACGCCCTCCAGGAGATGAGCGATAAGCGCCGCTTCGAAGTGGCGAGCGAACTGCAGGATGAGCGCCTCGCGGACGTCCTGCAGGAAATGACCGAAGGGGACCAGGTGGAAATCCTCTCGGCCCTTGACGTTAACCGCGCGGCTGACGTGCTGGAGGAGATGGACCCCGACGACGCGGCCGACCTCCTCGCTGAGCTCCCGAGCGCCCAGGCCGAAGAACTGTTGCAGCTGATGGAACCCGAAGGAGCAGAAGACGTCCGCCGCCTGCTCGAATACGACGAGGACACGGCCGGCGGGCTGATGACCCCGGTCCCGGTCATCCTGCCCCCTGAAGCGACCGTCGCCGAGGCCCTCGCGCACGTCCGGCGGGAAGAACTGTCGCCGGCGCTGGCATCCTCGATCTTTATCACCCGCCCCCCGATGGAGACGCCCACCGGCCGGTTCCTCGGCGTCGTACATATTCAACAGCTCCTGCGCTTCCCGCCGCCGGAACCGCTGGGCAACCTCGTGGACAAGAACCTGGAGCCGGTCTCGGACCAGGCCCACATCAGCGAAGTGGCCCGCACGCTGGCCACCTACAACCTCAACTCGCTCCCCGTGGTCAACAAGGACGGAAGGCTTGTGGGGGCGGTGACTGTTGATGACGTGCTGGATCATCTGTTGCCCGATGACTGGCGCGCCCACGAGGACGACGCCCCGATAAGGAAACTTGGAGGCCGCATTGGCTGACAGCAGCGCAGCACGTAACTCCAATATCCGGCCGGGCGGCACCACCGGGGGACTCGACACCCCCCTGAGCGGACGCCAGCGGATCCTGCCGAAGTTCTCACCGAATCCGGACGCCTTCGGTCACGCCACGGAAGGCTTTGCCCGCTTCATGGGCACGCCGGCGTTCCTTGTCTATATGACGGTGTTCGTTCTCGTCTGGCTGGCCTGGAACACCTTCGCCCCGGAACAGTGGCAGTTCGACTCCCGGTTGCTCGGGTACACGCTGCTGACCCTCATGCTCTCCCTGCAGGCCTCCTACGCCGCACCGCTGCTGCTGCTGGCCCAGAACCGGCAGGACGACCGGGACCGGGTGTCGCTGCAGCAGGACCGCCAGCGTGCCGAACGCAACCTCTCCGACACCGAGTACCTGACCCGCGAGCTGGCGTCGCTTCGCATCGCCCTGCGCGAGGTCGCCACCCGCGACTACGTGCGGGCGGAACTGCGCAGCCTGCTCGAGGACATGCTCGAAGCGCAGGAGGAACTGCGCACGCACGATCCGTCCGCAGGACTCCATGAGACCCCCCGGGAGAAGGTCAAGGAGAAAGTGCGGGAGCGGCGCGACAAACAGCGCGGAACCCGGACCCAGCAAATCCCCAGGGTAAAAGCCGCCAGGCCCGAACCGAACCGTCCGGAACGCCCCACACCGCCTCTCTCCCCCGAAAGCTGAGCATTCACCGCATGAGCACCCCGCTGGGCAGCAATTCCCTGGAGCAATCCGTGCACGCGGCCCTGGCCACCGTGATCGACCCTGAGCTGCGCCGACCCATCACCGAGCTGGGCATGGTCGAATCCGTGGAGGTCTCCGCCGCCGGCGTGGCACGGGTCGCTGTGCTGCTCACCATTGCGGGCTGCCCGCTTCGGGGCACAATCACCGCCGACTGTGAGGCGGCGCTGTCCGCCGTCCCGGGAGTCACCGCCGTCGACGTCGACCTCAAGGTCATGAACCAGGAACAGCGGGACGCCCTCAAGGCGCAGTTGCGCGGCGCCGGCGGGCAGCGCGGGATCCCGTTCAACCAGCCGGGATCACTGACCAAGGTTTTCGCCGTGGCAAGCGGCAAAGGCGGCGTCGGCAAATCCTCCGTGACGGTCAACCTCGCCTGCGCCCTGGCCGCGGAAGGCCTGCGCGTGGGGATTGTCGACGCGGACGTCTACGGCTTTTCCGTCCCGGCGCTTATGGGCATCACCCAGGCACCGACCCGGGTGGATGACATGATCCTCCCGCCGGTGGCATACGGGGTCAAAGTGATCTCGATCGGCATGTTCGTCACCGGCAACCAGCCTGTTGCCTGGCGGGGTCCGATGCTGCACCGGGCCCTCGAGCAGTTCCTGACGGATGTCTACTTCGGCGACCTGGACGCCCTGTTCCTGGATCTTCCGCCCGGAACCGGCGATATTGCCATCTCCGTGGCGCAGCTGCTGCCCAAAGCCCAAATCCTCGTGGTGACCACGCCGCAGGCTGCCGCGGCCGATGTCGCCGAGCGCGCCGGGGCGATCGCCACCCAGACCGGCCAGAGCGTGGCGGGCGTCGTGGAAAATATGTCCTATCTCGAGCTGCCCGACGGCGGCAGGATGGACCTGTTCGGCAGCGGCGGTGGCGCCGTCCTGGCCGAGCGCCTGTCCGCGGCTGTCGGCGCCGACGTGCCCCTGCTGGGACAGATCCCCCTGGATATCCTGCTGCGCGAGGGCGGGGATGCGGGCCTGCCGCTGGTGCTGGGCCGTCCGGAGACTCCGGCTGCCAAGGCCCTGTCCGGCATCGCCGGTCGGATTTCCGCAGTACCCCGCGGGTTGAAGGGCATGCCTCTGGGGCTCCAGCCGCGCTGACCGGGCGCGCCGGTGACCAGGCGCGGCCTCCGGCTGTGGCTACGTGGCTTCTGAGTCGAAGGGGGCCGGCTCACCGGCCGGCAGGCGCTCGATCACCCGGGACGGACGCGGCGCCACAGCGGCCGCCGCGGCCACGGTGGAGACAGCGGACGGAGCGCCCGGGCTCACGGGCTTGGTGTCGTCCTCCAGGAGCGCTTCCTTGATAATCCGCCGCGGGTCATACTGACGCGGATCGTATTTCTTCCAGTCGACGTCATCGATGTCGATGCCGACTTCGTCCTTGATCTGTTCCCGCGCGCCCGACGCCATCCGGCGGACTTCCTTGACGATGTTGGCCAGCTTCTGGGTATATTCGGGCAGCCTGCTTGGGCCGATCACGAGAAGTCCGATGATCAGCAGAAGCAGAAACTCCGGTCCGTTGATTCCAAGCACTTTAGGAAGATTACCCTCTCGCTCACGACTGCGACGACTCCGTCGGCCCATGCGTCCGTGGAGTCGCTCCGATTACCTGTCACGGGGCCGCGAGCTCCAGCAGCCGGCCAAGTCCCCGCTCCATCCGGGTGCGGACAGCCTCCGCCGCATTCGACGCCGGACTGCTGCCGGATTCCGCCCCGGTCACGCCGGTCCCGACGCCGGTGGACGTACCGTCGGATGCATCGGCGATGTAGGTGATCGTGGCGGTCGCGGACTGGTAGATGGCCCGGTAGGGTTCCTCCGGATTCACCCAGAAGCGTCCGTCCGGGTTCGCAGCCCCGCCCGGTAAGGCAGCCAGGAAGCCGGCCGGGGTTGCAGGCGCGAATCCGTCGGCCGCCGCGGCGTGCCCGGTCAGTATGTTGATTGGCGGCTGCGGGTACGGCGCCCCGGGCTGGCCTGCGGATCGGGGCACGGGTGCCGGGTGCTGCTCGAGGATTGTGGCGAAGCGCTGTCCGTCCGTCAGGCGCAGCTCCACGACATCCGCACCGGCCACGGCGGCAACCCGGGCCCGGATCAGGTGGAAGCCGGCTTCGTGCAGGTCCGGACATGTCCAGCCCCGGGCCCGAAGGTGCGTTAGCTGGCCGGACGTGAGCGTCTCGGCGCGGGTGGCGTCCGGAATGCCGGTGACGCCCCGGCCGCCGGCAGGGCCGGAGTCGCCGCCCATAAGGTAGGCGGCGCCAGCTAACAACGTCACGGCTGCCGCGGCCCCGCCCGTGGCCGTGCCGGCAAGAAGGCGCACACTGGAGAGGCGCACGCCGGAGAGGTGCCGGCGGCGGCCGGTGCCCGGGCCACGGTCCGGCACGGCGTCCCGGCCGGAGGATTCATTCCGTGGCAGCCGTGCAAGGTGTTCGGTCCGGGCCAGAAGCCGTGCGGTCAGGTCTTCGCTCGCCGCAGGGACGGCGGCATCGCGCAACCGCCGCAGGTACTGGCGTTCCCGGTCCTGCCCGCGCGCGGCAGTCGGCACAGCGCTCCGGGATGCCGGCTTCCCTCCCGGACCGGAAGGGTGCCGGTGTGAGGCCGCGGGCGGGGCGCCGGCCCCTGCTGCGGCAGTGACGGCACCGTTCCTGGCCCAGGAGCCGGCGGAACCAGTCCATCAGCTGCGTCAGAGCAGGCCGGCGATGCGCGGCATCTTCAGCCGAGGTTTCAGGGACGGTTTGACCGACTTCTGCGGGCGGGGGTCGCGGTGCGCGAGTTTTTCCCGAAGCATCGTCCGGCCGCGATGGATCCGGGACCGGACGGTCCCCAGCTTGATGTTCAGCGCGGCAGCCACTTCGTCATAGGAGAGCCCCTCGACATCGCAGAGTACGACGGCGGCCCGGAAGTCAGGCGGCAGGTCCTTGAGGGCGGCTTGGACGTCCAGGTCCAGGTTGTTGAATTCGAAGCTCTGTTCCGGGCCCGGTTCGCGGCCTGGCAGCCGGGACTCGGCGTCGTCGGCGAGGGCATCGAAGCGGATCCGGTTTTTGCGCCGGGCCTGGTCAAGGAACAGGTTGGTGGTGATCCGGTGCAGCCAGCCATCGAGCGTTCCCGGTTTGAAGTTCTCCAGCGACCGGAAGACCCGGACAAAGACTTCCTGGGTGAGGTCCTCGGCGTCGTACTTGTTGCCGGTCAGCCGGTAGGCGAGCCGGTAGACCTTGGCGGAGTGGTTGTTGACGACTTCTTCCCACGTCGGGCGTACCCATTCGTCCTCGGCCGTGGGCCGGGGTTCTTCCGTTACCGGGACTGCTGCCGGTGCCGACATCGTCCGCTCCCCTCGTGGATGGTTCCGTTACTCCGATGGCCCGCGGTGTGCGGGTCCTGTACCCCTTATTCGACGCCGAACACCCTTTGGATGAGCGCAAAATAATCATGTCAACTCTTGCTGGGAGTTTCCTGACCTGCAAGGACCGTCCGCCCGGCCACGGGGACCCCGCCTCACGGCCGGGTCCCCCCGGACACAGTACGCTGTAGGGAACACTCCCCTGCCGCCCAGAAAGCGAAACAAATGAGCGCCGATAAGTCCACGAGCTGGTCCTATGCAGAAGATCTGCCTGCCGAGGATGAGGTTCTGTTGCACGCGCGCGAACGGTCCTTCGAGCTGGGCGTTACCCCGATCGGCCCCGGCGTGGGCGCCGTCCTGACCGTGCTGGCGGCGGCGTCGAAGGCGCAGACTGCCGTGGAGATCGGCACCGGCGCGGGAGTCTCCGGGGTGTGCATCCTGCGCGGATTGGGCCCCCAGGCTGTCCTGACGACGATCGACGTCGACGTCGAACACCTTAAAGCCGCCCGCGAAGCGTTCCAGGAGGCCGGCAGCCCCGCCAACCGCACGCGCACCATCTCCGGGCGGGCCGGCGACGTCCTGCCCCGCCTGACCGACAGCGCCTACGATCTCGTCTTCATCGATGCCGACAAGCCGAACTACCCCAGCTACGTTGAGCAGGCCGTCCGCCTGCTCAAGTCCGGGGGCCTGCTGATCGTCAACGACGCACTGGATAAGGACCGCGTCGCCAACCCTGCGGCCCGCGAGGCCACCACGGCGGTGCTCCGCCAGGTCGGCAAGTCCATCCGCGACGACGACCGCCTGGCATCGGCGATGCTGCCGACGGGCGACGGGCTGCTGATCGCCGTCAAGAAGTAATCACAGTCAAGAAGTAATCGCAGTCAGGGAGTCGATAAAAAATGGGCGGGACCCGCAGCCGAAGCTGCGGGTCCCGCCCATTTGTTTCATTACGCCTAGGTGCGAAGCTGCTCCGTGACGCCCATGAGGCAGTCCTTGAGGTTTTCCGCCTCGGCAGGGTTGAGTTCCACGACCAGCCGTCCGCCGCCTTCGAGCGGAACACGCATGATGAGGCTTCGTCCCTCTTTTGTCACTTCCATAGGTCCGTCGCCGGTGCGTGGTTTCATAGCCGCCATAAGGAATTTCCCCTCCATCAGTCCCGTGACATACCAGCCCGGCCGGGCTGCGTCCGCTTGGTCAATCAAGCAGCCCGGCGGCCTCCGTGGAGCCCGCCCCGGCTGAAAAGTCAGTCTGCTGTTTGTCCTTGCTTAGGCTCTATTATCCCGTATCACCGCGCCGGTAGCTAATCGCTGGACTTTCCCGTGCGCTGCGCAGAGCCGGGTCCGCAGTCCGGAATGGTGTTTTGCATCACGGCGGATAGTCCCCGCCGCCGGGCAACTGTGCCCAGGCCCAGAGCCAGACGATCCAGACGATCTGCAGCAGCAGGAACATCACAATGACCGTTGTACGGTACGCCCGCGAACGCGAAACCAGGACGGCGCCGAGCGCCAGCGGAAAGAGCGGCAGGAGCATCCTGAAGGTGCTGGTCTGGGGATGCAGGAACACGAGCAGATAGCCGAAATAGCACGCGCACCAGAGCCGGAGTTCGGTCCCCAGCGCGGCCGCCGGGCGGGAGGTCAGGAGCAGGGCGAAGACCGCCACCAGCACATAGGGGACGATGCCGCCCAGTTCCTCGCCGATGAGCAGTCTTCCCATGTCGAACCATGGCGCGAAGGGCACCAGATCGGTGCCCCGCCAGGCCGTCTCGGTCTTGGTATACGCCCCGATGTCTCCGGTCGCCGCCCAGGCGATTCCCGGCCACAGCAGGGCGGCGGCGCTGCTGACTGCTGCCAGTGCGGCGAGCCGCCAGAGCTCGGCGGCGCTGTGGGGAGCGGTCCCGATCGGGGTGCGCCACCCGGCGACGGACCGGCCCCGCCTGTCGGTGTGGAACTGCCCCAGCCGGAGCAGGAACAGCAGCCCCACCATGGCGGCAAAGGGAACCCCGGCGGGCCGGGACAGACACATCAGCGCTACGACCGGCATCGCCCACACGTACCGGCGCTGGAGCACCAGCAGCAACGCGGTGCCGAGCAGGAGGAGGTTCAAAGATTCGGCGTACGGCACCTGGAGTACCGGCGAGACCGGAAAAAAAGCGAAGAACGCGGTTCCCCACAGCGCGGCGGAGTGCCCGGCCTTGAGCCGGAACAACCGGTAGACCACCAGGGCCGCGGCGAATCCGCAGACGACGGCGATAGCCGTCAGTGACCACTCCGGCCCGGTCCCCGTCAGTGCCGCAATGAGCCGCCCCAACAAGGGAAACAGCGGATAGAAAGCCCAGGTGTTCTCCTGCACCTGGCCTCCGGCGCTCACGGGCAGGACCTCCGGGTACCCGTCCTGCAGGGCCGTGGCGTACCAACGGGCGTCCCAGATATTGATGAATTCCCAGTAGCCGGGCCGGGCCGGACCCCATGGGTTCACGCCCTGGTGCAGGGCCGCGGCCATGAAAATGAGGGCGCTCACCAGCCGCGCAGCGAGGTAGATGCCGCTGACCTGGATCCACCACGGCCACCGCGCCACGCGTGCCGCCACGGCACGGACCCGGTTCCGGCTGCCGGGATTCAGTGCGGCCGCGGCCCGGCTCCTGAGGTCCCCGTCCCCCCCGTGCGGATCGGCCGGGGAATTCACGGCTCCTGCTCGGATGGCGTGCGGAGGCGTGCCACGTCCTCCTGCAGCCTTGTGATCTCACGGTTTTTCGCGGCGATCTGATCGCGCAGCTCATCCAGAACCTGGTCCACCTGGTCCATCCGGTAACCCCGCAGTCCCAGGGCAAAGCGGAGCCGGTCGATGTCTTCCGGTGCTGCCGCGGCGGGCAGGAGGACGGGCGGCAGGGCGGCGACGGGCTCGTCGAAGCCATCCTCGAACCGGCTGCGCCCCCGGCCGGCTGCGCGGCGCAGACGCGCGGTCTTCGACGTCATGCCTGCGCCCAGGAGGCCGGCCGCGCCGAGCAACGCGATAGCAAGGAAAACCAGGAAAAGACTCACCAGTCCATCGTGCCAGACTGCGGGAGCCGGACTGCTCAGGCCCGCGTGCCGTTGGTGCCGGTGCCGAATCCGTTGGGGTTGCGGTGCCGGGCGGCACCCTCGACGACGAGGGAGACCGCATGGGCAGGATCGTCGACCACCTGGATGAGGTCAAGGTCCCCCACCGAGACCATGCCCTCCGCGACGAGGGTGTCGCGGATCCACTCCACCATGGGCCCCCAGAAGGTCGTGCCCAGCAGCACAATCGGGAATGACGTCACTTTGCGGGTCTGGACCAGGACCATGGCTTCGAACAGTTCGTCCAGGGTTCCGAGACCGCCGGGGAGCACGATGAAGCCCTGCGCGTACTTGACGAACATCGTCTTGCGGGCGAAAAAGTAACGGAAGTTGATCCCGAGGTCCACCCACTGGTTCATGCCCTGCTCGAACGGCAGTTCAATGCCAAGGCCCACAGAGACACCGCTGCCCTGGACAGCCCCTTTGTTGGCGGCTTCCATCGATCCCGGACCGCCGCCGGTGATGACGGCCAGCCCTGCTTCGGCCAGCTTCCGGCCTACCTCAACCCCGAGTTCGTAGTTGGCACTTCCAGGCGCCGTGCGGGCCGAGCCGAAAACGCTGACCGCGGGTCCGAGGTCCGCCAGCGCGCCGAATCCTTCAACAAATTCGCTTTGGATCCTCAGGACCCGCCACGGATCAGTGTGGACAAACTGGCCGGGGCCTTTGGTATCCAGGAGGGTCTGGTCGGACATCGTGACCCTGGCCTGTTTGCGGCGCAGCTCCAGCGGCCCCTTGTGCCGGATGCCGTTGGGCATCTCGCGGGCTTCCCGGGCTGGTTTCCCGGAGTCGTCTTGGCCTGGCGTCGGCTGCGGATCGGTAGTCATCCCCATAGGCTAGCGCGGAACCCTGTCACGGCCTGCCCGGCGCGGCGAACCCCGGCAGCGACAGTTGTGACGCTGACGTGCAGGTATCTCTTGGATCACGATCCTAGGGATTGGACGTGATTGGGGTCATACAGGGTTAAAGTTCGCTAGATTCGTCCTATGACTACTAAAGTGCCCGGCGACGCGCTCGTCTCCCTGAAAGCCGTGAATAAGCACTATGGCCAGCTTCACGTACTTAAGGACATCAACCTCAGCGTCCGCAAGGGCGAAGTCGTTGTTGTCATCGGACCTTCGGGGTCCGGCAAATCGACTTTGTGCCGGGCTATCAACCGGCTTGAGACAATCGACGACGGCGTGATCTCCATTGACGGTAAGGAACTGCCCGCTGAAGGCAAGGACCTGGCTAAGCTCCGGGCGGACGTCGGCATGGTGTTCCAGTCGTTCAATCTGTTCGCCCATAAGACGATCCTGGAAAACGTCACGCTCGGGCCGATCAAGGTCAAGGGCGAGTCAAAGGGCACGGCGGACAAGGAAGCCATGACGCTTCTGGAGCGCGTCGGAGTCGGACACCAGGCACCGAAGCTCCCTGCACAGCTCTCCGGCGGCCAGCAGCAGCGCGTGGCCATTGCCCGCGCCCTCGCCATGAAGCCCAAGGTCATGCTCTTCGATGAGCCGACGTCGGCCCTTGACCCGGAAATGATCAATGAAGTTCTTGACGTGATGATCCAGCTCGCCAAGGAAGGGATGACCATGATTGTGGTCACCCACGAGATGGGCTTCGCCCGCAAAGCAGCGGACCGCGTTGTGTTTATGGCAGACGGTGAAATCATCGAGGACGAAACGCCCGAGGAATTCTTCACTAATCCCAAGACGGACCGCGCCAAGGACTTCCTGTCCAAACTGCTGACCCACTAGTTTTCCGATTCTCACCCCGTTTAGTCCCGGCCGCCGAGTGGCGGCCGATCAATGAAAGGAATGTCATGAAGGCATTTATGACCCGGCGCAAGTCCCTGCTGGTTGCGGCAACCGCAGCCGTGGCCCTGAGCCTGAGCGCCTGCGGCGGCGGCGACGCCGGCACCGGCGGCAACCCTCCCGTTGCCGAAACCCCGAGCTTCGCTGCCGATACGACCATGGCTAAGCTTTCGTCCGCCGGCAAGATCACCGTCGGCACCAAGTTCGACCAGCCGCTCTTCGGCCAGAAGGGCCTCGACGGCAAGCCTGTCGGTTTCGACGTGGAAATCGCCAAGCTGATCGCCGGCAAGCTCGGCATCTCCGCCGACAACATCGAATGGGTGGAGACGGTCTCGGCCAACCGCGAGGAGTTCATCAAGCAGGGCAAGGTCGACATCATCGTCGCCACCTACACGATCAATGACAAGCGCAAGAACGAAGTCGACTTCGCCGGACCGTACTACGAGGCCGGCCAGGCACTGATGGTGAACAAGGACAACACAACGATCACCAAGCCCGAGGACGTCAAGGGCAAGAAGGTCTGCTCGGTCACCGGCTCCACTCCCGCCGGAACCATTGTTGAGAAGTACGGAGCCGAGCTCGTGCCGGCCGCGACGTACGCAGCCTGCCTCGAACCGCTGCGCAACAAGCAGGTTGAAGCAATCACGACGGACAACGTCATCCTCGCCGGCTTTGTCGACAAGGAGCCCAACGCGTTCAAGCTGGCGTCCGACGAGACCTTCACCAAGGAGCCTTACGGTATCGGCCTGAAGAAGGGCGACGACACGTTCCGGGCATGGATCAACGATCAGCTGGAGGAATTCGCCAAGGACGGCTCATACGAGAAGGCCTGGGCCGACACGGCCGGAACGGTCATCAAGACCGCCCCGAAGCTGCCTGAGCTCAACCGCTACTAGCCAGGTGCGGCGGCTGCCGGCGCCTGCGTCCGACGCAGGCCCGGCAGCCGCCACTCCCGTCTTCTGCTCGACCCCCCTCAACGCAGCTGAAGGACCCTATGGACGTCATCATTGAAAACCTCCCGGCTTACTGGGAAGGCTTTCTCAGAACCCTGTTTCTCGCCGTGGTCTCCGGCATCATCTCCCTGATTGTCGGCACCCTGCTGGCAGCGGCCCGGGTCTCACCGGTCGCGGCCCTGCGCGGGTTCAGCATGTTCTACGTCGAAATCGTACGAAACACCCCCCTCACCATTGCCTTCTTTTTCGCTGCGATCGTCCTGCCGCGGCTGGGAGTGACGTTCCAGCAGTTTGAAGTCGCCGCAATCATCGCCCTGAGCGCCTACACCTCGGCGTTCATCGCAGAGGCAGTCCGCTCCGGCGTCAACAGTGTCCCCGTCGGGCAGGCCGAAGCCGCCCGCAGCATCGGCATGAGCTTCGGCCAGGTCCTGTCCTATATCGTGCTGCCCCAGGCGCTGCGGACCGTCATCCCGCCGCTGATCAACATCCTGATCGCGCTTGTGAAGAACTCCTCGGTTGCAGGCGCCTTCTTCGTCCTTGAACTCTTCGGTTACGGCAGGCAGCTGGCGAACACTAACAGCGACCAGGTTCTCTGGGTGCTGATCGGCGTCGCGATCTTCTACCTGCTCATCACGGTCCCGCTCGGCATCCTGGCCGCCCGGGTTGAACGAAAGGTGGCGATCGCCCGATGACGTCTGTTCTGTACGATGTCCCGGGGCCCAAGGCCCGCCGCTTCTCACTGGTCGCTTCCATACTTGGCGCGCTCCTCATCGCCGGGCTGCTGGCACTCGCCATCGTGACCCTTGCCACGCAAGGCATCTTCGAAGCGCGGCGCTGGGCCATTTTCGGCAATCCCGATGTCTGGAAACTCATCGGCGACGGCCTCGCCGCAACCCTGACGGCTGCCGCCGTCGCCGCCGTCATCGCCTTCCCGCTAGGGCTCGTCATCAGCCTCCTGCGCATCTCGCTGGTCCCGGCCATCCGCATCCCGATCCGGGTGGTCCTGGAATTCCTGCGCGGCATGCCGGTCGTGCTGATGATGTTCTTCGTCCTGCTGGTGTTCGGGACCAGCTCCTACGTCGCCGTCGTCGCAGGACTCGTCCTGTACAACTCGGCGATTTTTGCCGAGATCATCCGCGCCGGTGTCCAGTCGCTGCCCAAGGGCCAGCGTGAGGCCGGCCTGGCGATCGGCCTCACCAGCTTCCAGTCCCGGCTTTTCGTTGAGCTGCCGCAGGCCATCCGGAGGATGCTGCCCTCGCTCGTGGCCCAGCTCGTGGTGCTGCTCAAGGACACCTCGCTCGGTTACATCGTGGCTTACGGCGAACTCCTGCGCGCGGTACAGGTCATGGCGGACTTCCTCGGCCCGCAGTTCCTCTTCCCGATCTTCTTTGTCGCTGCCGCGATCTACATCCTGATCAATCTGGCCGTTTCCCGGCTGGCGATTTGGATCGAACGTCGGGGCTCGACAAAGGCCGCCGGCGGCGTGGCGCACGCCGAGCAGGAGCCTGATCTGGACGCTCCCAACGATCCTCTGATCAAGGACAAGCCGGGTACCAAGTAACTCCCGCTGAACGTGCGGCCGGACAGCAACCGGTCCGGAATTGAAGGTCCGGAACCCTGACGGGTTCCGGACCTTCTTGGTTTCCTGCCGCGCTTTCCTGCGGTGTCAGGCGGCGAGCCAGCTCCGCAGTGCGCGCAGGCATTCGCGGATCGCGTCGGCCTCGACGTGTTCGTTGTCCTTGTGGGCCAGCAGTGCGTCACCCGGGCCGAAATTCACGGCCGGGATCCCGAGTTCGCTGAACCGGGCGACGTCGGTCCAGCCGTATTTGGGTTTCGGCGCGGCTCCCACGGCGGCCATGAAGGACGCGGCGGCCGGGTGGTTCAGCCCGGGCCGGGCGCCGGCGGCGGCATCCGTGCGGACTACGTCAAAGCCCGAGAGCAGGTCCCGGACGTGCGCCTCCGCCTCGTCCGGGGTCTTGTCCGGGGCAAAGCGGTAGTTGATTTCCACGACGCACCGGTCCGGGATGACGTTGCCGGCGGTGCCGCCATTGATCTTCACCGCGTTGAGACTTTCCCGGTAGTCAAGTCCGTCAACCGGGATGGTCCGCGGCTCATACGCGGCGAGCCGGGCGAGGATCGGTGCGGCGGCGTGGATGGCGTTGCTGCCCATCCACGCGCGGGCGGAGTGCGCGGCCTCGCCGGCCGTGATCGCGTGGAAGCGGATCGTGCCGTTGCAGCCTCCTTCAACCGTTCCGTCGGTCGGCTCGAGCAGGATGGCGAAGTCGGCGTCGAGGAGCCCCCCGTGGTTGCGCACCAGCCGGCCGAGGCCGCTCTTGACAGCCTCAACTTCCTCGTGGTCGTAGAAGACGAACGTCACGTCCTTGGTCGGTTCCGTGCCGCCGTCGAACAAGCCTGCCGCGAGCGCCAACTGCACCGCAACCCCGCCCTTCATGTCAGTAGCTCCGCGGCCATAAAGAATACCTTCGCCAGGTGTGCCCGACGGCCAGTGGGCGGGCACGGTCCCCAGCGAGCCCGCCGTCACCGGCAGCGGGACAGTGTCGAGGTGCCCGGCAAGAATGACCCGTTCGGAACGGCCCAGGTTGGTGCGGGCGATGATCGCGTCGCCGTCCCGGACCAGCTCCAGTTGCACAACCGCGCGGAGCGCGTGCTCGACGGCGTCGGCCAGTTCCGTTTCGTTGCCTGAGACGCTGTTGAAGTCGATCAGGTCGGCCGTGAGCAGGGCGACGTCCTTGCGGAGGTCAAGGGGGGCGGGCGCATGGGGAGCGGGGTTCTGGGCAGTCACTGTTCCACTGTATCGGCTGCCCTCCCCCGCCGGCCCGCGGCAGCGCTCCGGGAGCACCCGGCGAACGTCAGGGACATCACATCGTTTGCCGGTCACGAGGGCGTCTCAGGTTTCGAAGCGCGCGGAGGCGATCGTTAGACTTGGCCCATGACTGAATCTTCTGCTGCATCCGCCGTGCCCGCCGACGACCGCGCCGCCTATGGCTACGGCATCGCCACCGTAGCCACCGGCAACGGTGAGGCCACCGTCCTCGACGTCTGGTTCCCGGCGCCGGCACTCGGGACCGCCGCCGCCACCCTCAAGGACGTGGCCAACGCGGACCAGACGCTGCTCGACATCGCAGCACAGGGCGCCGACGCGGACCGCGGCACCGAGCAGCAGGTCGTTTTCGTGCAGATCAGCCTCGACGAAGCCCCTGCGGACACCGCCGATGCCTATCTCCGCCTGCACCTGCTCTCGCACCGCCTTGTCCAGCCCAACACCATTAACCTCGACGGCGTCTTCGGGAAGCTGCCCAACGTCGTCTGGACGAACTTCGGTCCCGCCGCCGTGGAGGGCTTCGAACTGACCCGCGCGCGCCTGCGCAAACGCGGCGCCGTGACCGTCTTCGGCGTCGATAAGTTCCCGCGGATGGTGGACTACGTCGTTCCGTCGGGTGTGCGCATCGCCGACGCTGACCGGGTCCGTCTCGGCGCGCACCTGGCCGAAGGCACGACGGTTATGCACGAAGGCTTCGTGAACTTCAACGCCGGGACCCTCGGCACCTCCATGGTCGAAGGCCGTATCTCCGCCGGCGTCGTTGCCGGCGACGGGACGGACGTCGGCGGCGGCGCCTCCATCATGGGAACCCTGTCCGGCGGAGGCAAGGAGAAAATCGCACTGGGCGAGCGCGTCCTCCTCGGCGCCAACTCCGGCGTGGGCATCAGCATCGGCGATGATTCAGTCGTGGAAGCCGGCCTCTACGTCACCGCCGGCACCCGCGTCCGCGTCATCGGGGCCAAGGATGCCGACGGCGAGGACACCACCCGGATCGTCAAGGCCGTCGAGCTCTCCGGGGTGCCTAACCTGCTCTTCCGCCGCAACTCCACCTCCGGCGCCGTGGAGGTCCTCCCCCGCCAGGGCCAGAGTGTTGAATTGAACGCCGCACTGCACGCCAACTAAGGGCAAGAAATTGAGTGGTCCGACCGGGCCTGACGGAAAGTAGCCCCATGGCCCGTAGACGGAGCTGGCGCCGCCGGACCGTGCTCGCGCTGACCGCCGCCCTGGCGGCGGCCGGCATTTACACGACGGCCGCCGTCGTGCACCGTTCCGGCACCCTCGTCACGGAGCGGTGCACCGCCGTCGCCGGAGACAAGCGCGCCGATCTGGCCACGGATCAGGCCGCCAACGCCGCCCTGATCACCGCCGTCGCCGTCCGCCGGGAACTGCCGGCGCGGGCGGCGAGCATCGCCCTGGCGACGGCCCTGCAGGAATCGAAGCTGCGGAACATCAACTATGGGGACCAGGCCGGTCCCGATTCACGGGGGCTGTTCCAGCAGCGGCCGTCGCAGGGCTGGGGCTCCACGGAACAGGTCATGGACCCGTACTACGCCAGCAACGCCTTCTTCGATGCGCTCGTGGCAGTTCCCGGCTACCAGTCTCTGGACATCACCGTCGCCGCACAGGAGGTTCAGCGCTCCGCTTTCCCGGACGCCTATGCCCGGCATGAGACGACGGCGCGGGCCTTCGCATCGGCGCTGACCGGCCAGACCCCGGAGGGCCTGGACTGCTCGTTGCGCGCGCCCGACGCGGCCGGCGATTCCGGCGTCGTCCAGGCACAGCTGGCGGCAGCGCTCGGCGACCTGCCGACAAGCCGCGACGGCGCATCAGTCCTGGTCGAGGCCCAGGGCGCCGGGGCCTGGGCGGCGGCGGGCTGGGCCGTGGCAAACGCGAAGGCGCTCGCCATCACGGGGGTCGAAGTGGAAGGACGCCGCTGGAGCAGGGACGCCCGCGACGGCTGGCAGCCGGCCGCCGGACCAGCCGGCCACGTCAGGGTCACTGTCGCGGACGTTCCTCCGGGCTGACCGGGCCCGCGCGGGACAGGATCAGACGAGCAGGTCCACGACAGGCTGCACGTAGCTGCGGAAGAGCTCCGGCTGAGAGAGGAGCTCGTTACTCATAATGATTTTGTCCGGCTCAAGGTACCAGGCACGCGGTTCAGCCAGCGGCAGCTCGATGATCGTCAGCGTGAACTCGCGGGCGGCGCGTCCCGCCTCCAGCAGGCTGTCTTCCACCATGTCGGCAAGCAGCAGCGCGGCTCCGCTGCTGTCCCGGGCCGCTTCCAGCGCCTGGTAGGCGCCCCGGCGTTCCCGCGCCCATGAGAGCGCCGCTCCGAAATGCGCCTGCAGGACCCGCCTGAGCGCCGGAGAATTGCTGAAGGCCTGAAACCCGGGCGGTGCCAGGGAAGGGGACATGTCCGGATAAGCCTTCAATATCTGCGCCCACCAGGCTTCCCATTCGGTCTTGAGCGCGCTGGCGCCACCGACCTCGGCAATGAGGTGTAGGTGGTCGGAGCCCCGGACCTTCGGTGCCACGTGGCAGAGCGCCGGATGTCCGACACTGTTCAAGCCGGCGGCGTCACGAATGTAGAGAGCAATCAGCATGGGACCCGATGTGTCCATCGTGATCCGCCAGCCAGGTCCGCCGGTTTCGTGCATCAAATTGCCTCCCTTGGCAAGACGTACCCTCCCAGTCTATTCCTGAAGTCAGGACAGGTTAATGCCTGGTTGCGAAGCTGCGGTCCGCCCGTCCGCGACGGGGGTATCGCCGCCGGCCAGGCTGCCCAGATCCGCCAGATGTGCAGCCAGCACGTCACCGCAGATCCGGGCCGTCATCCAGTCCGGCTGCAGCAAAGCGTGCATGGTCAGTCCGTCCAGGGTGGCCAGAAGCCGTTCGGCTTCGGTGACAAGCCTGTGCTGCTCCGCGTCGGCCGTGCGGGCTGTGCCCGCGGCGCCGGAGAGCTCCTTCACGAGCCGTCCCACGATGGCGGCCACGGCGCGGTGGCTGCGGTCGGCCTCGGGGGCGAGGAAGGTTTTTGTCCGGGCGGCGTTCTTGAAGCTCATCCAGACGCAGGCGTCCACGGCCCGTTCCTCGTCCAGGGGCAGGACTTCAGCCAGCAGGGCCAGCGCGGCCTGGTGGTGCTCCTGTGTCCCGGGAGGCAGGTCAGCCAGTCCGGCGTAGGCGGCGTTCAGCCGGCCGACGATCCTGTCGACGGCCACTCCAAACGCATGCGCCAGGAGTTCCTCGCTGCTGGCGAAGTAGTGGCGGACCGACCCGACCGCCAGGTCCGCTTCGGCTGCGACTTCGCGCAGCGACGCCCGTTCCAGACCGTCCGCGGCAATGATCCGGAAGACGGCTTCAACTATTTCCTGGCGCCGGGCTGCGGCGTCGACGAATTTTGGCACCTGTCATTTTAGGCATGGATCCGCCAACGCAGGATCCCGGGAACGACGACGGCCGCACACCCGCGGCGGGTGTGCGGCCATCAGCCGGGCTGGCCGCCCGGTCAACGAATCAGACCGAGGGGTAGTTACGTTCCGGTTCGCCGATGTAGAGCTGCCGCGGGCGGCCGATCTTGGTGTTCGGATCGCTAATCATCTCGCGCCACTGGGCAATCCAGCCCGGGAGGCGTCCGATGGCGAAGAGCACGGTAAACATCTTCTCGGGGAAGCCCATGGCCTTGTAAATCAGACCGGTGTAGAAGTCCACGTTGGGGTAGAGCTTGCGCTGGATGAAGTAGTCATCGCCCAGGGCCTTCTCTTCGAGGCGCAGTGCGATCTCCAGGAGCTCGTCGTTGCCGCCGAGTTTAGTGAGAATCTCATGGGCCGTGGCCTTGATGATCTTGGCCCGCGGATCGTAGTTCTTGTAGACGCGGTGCCCGAAGCCCATGAGGCGGACGCCGTCTTCCTTGTTCTTGACCTTCTCCATGTAGTCCTCGGGCTTGATGCCGTCGGCCTGGATCTGGCGCAGCATCTTCAGCACGGCCTCGTTGGCGCCGCCGTGGGCCGGGCCGAAGAGGGCGTTGATGCCTGCGGACACGGAGGCGAAGAGGTTCGCATTGGATGACCCGACCAGGCGGACCGTCGCCGTGGAGCAGTTCTGCTCGTGGTCCGCGTGCAGGATGAGGAGCAGGTCCAGGGCCTTGGCGATGACCGGGTCCAGCTCGTATTGTTCGGCCGGGAGTCCGAAGCTCAGTCGCATGAAGTTTTCCACAAGGTTCATGGAGTTGTCCGGGTACAGCATCGGCTGGCCGATGGACTTCTTGTGCGCGTAGGCGGCGATGACGGGCATCTTTGCCATCAGGCGGATGGTGGAGAGCTCCACCTGCTCGGCGTTGAACGGGTCCAGTGAGTCCTGGTAGAACGTCGACAGCGCCGACACAGCCGAGGACAGCACCGGCATCGGGTGCGCATCCCGGGGGAACCCGCTGAAGAAGCCCTTGAGCTCTTCGTGCAGCAGGGTGTGGTGGCGGATCCGCTGGTCAAAGGCATCGAGCTCAGTGGGTGTTGGCAGGTTGCCGTAGATCAGTAGGTAGGAGACTTCCAGGAAGCTGGAATGCTGCGCGAGCTGTTCGATCGGGTAGCCGCGGTAGCGCAGGATACCGGCGTCGCCGTCGATGTAGGTAATGGCCGATGACGTGGCCGCGGTGTTCATGAAACCGGGGTCGAAGGTGACCGCCCCCGTCTGCGTCAGCAGCTTCGAAACGTCGTAACCTTCGTTTCCTTCTACAACCTTGATGCGCGGCAGTTCGAGTTCGCCGCCGGCATGGCGCAGGGTTGCGCTGGTGGTCTCAGTCATGGAGTCTCCTCTGAGGCGTCGGGGCCTCTGTAGAAAGCTGGTCCAACCTCTGGTGGAGCTGCCTGCGGTTCCTGTTCTGTCAGGAATTCCAAAGGCGGCGCTGCCTTCTTGTGGAAAGCCACCATTGATAGTCAGTTAAAAAGTACCGTCACATCGCGGGTCGTACTAATCCGGGATGCTCTGACAACCCTAAAAACGCACCACATGTGGCGCGCATCACTGCATTGTTACGCTTCCGTAGCCAGCCGTGCGACGGCGGCATCGATCCGCTCATCACTGGCCGTCAGCGCAACCCGGACGAACCCCCTGCCGGCGTCTCCGTAGAAGACGCCCGGGCCGACCACGATGCCGCGGTCGGCCAGCCGGCCGACCGTGTCCCACGTGGGTTCGCCCGCCGTGGCCCACAGATAGAGGCCTGCCTTGGACTCATGAATCGTCAGCCCGAAACGTTCAAGCGCAGGCACGATCCGTTCGCGCCGGCCCCGGTACAGATCTTTCTGCGCCTGGACGTGGGCGTCGTCGCCGAGGGCGACCCGCATCGCTTCCTGGACCGGGTACGGAACGATCATGCCGGCGTGTTTGCGGCTGTTGATGAGGTTCGCCATGATCTCCGGATCCCCGGCAACGAACGCTGCCCGGTAGCCGGCGAGATTGGACTGCTTGCTCAAGGAGTAGACGGCGAGGAGTCCCTCGTGCGAACCCTCGGCCACCTGCGGATCCAGGATGCTGGGCACGGGCGTGCCGCCGCGCTGGATGTCCCATTCTCCCCAGCCGAGTTCTGCATAGCACTCGTCGGAGGCAATGACGGCGCCGAGTTCCCGTCCCTGGCGTACGATCCGCCGCAAGGAGGCGATGTCCCGGACGTTGCCGGTCGGGTTACCCGGCGAGTTGACCCAGATGAGCCGGACGCGGGCCCGGGTGGCGTCGTCGAGTTCGTCAAGGTCGTCGGCGGCAACGTGCTCGGCTCCCGCGAACGACGCGCCGATGTCATAGGTGGGGTAGGCCACGGTCGGCCGGACGACGACGTCGCCGGTGCGAAGGCCGAGCAGGAACGGCAGCCAGGCCACGAACTCTTTGGAGCCGACCGTGGGCATCACGTCCCGGGGGTCCAGGCCGTCCACGCCGCGTCGCCGGGCAAACCAGGCCGCGACGGCCTCACGGAGAGCCTGCGTTCCGTGGACCGTGGGATATCCGGGGGCGTCGGCCGCGGCCCGCAGCGCGTCCTGGACCAGCTCCGGGGTGTGGTCCACCGGAGTCCCGATGGAGAGGTTGGCTATTCCACCCGGATGGTTCTTGGCTCTGGCAATGTACGGCGCCAGCGCCTCCCACGGATAGTCGGGCAAGCTGAGGCCATGGCTTCGCGCAGCGGTTGTCACCGACCCGTCCGCCTTAGCTTTCTTGGTTCTGCGGCGGAAGGACGGCGATCAGGGGGTGGTCCGTGTGGGTGTTGCCGATCTTCGCGGCGCCGCCAGGTGAGCCCAGGTCGTCGAAGAACTCAACGTTGGCCTTGTAGTAGTCCGCCCACTCCTCCGGGGTGTCATCCTCGTAGTAGATCGCCTCGACGGGGCAGACGGGCTCACAGGCACCACAGTCCACGCACTCGTCCGGGTGGATGTAGAGGGAACGCTCACCTTCATAGATGCAGTCGACGGGGCATTCCTCAATACATGCCTTGTCCTTGACATCTACACACGGCTGCGCGATTACGTAGGTCACGTCCCTTGCCTCTCCACATTGGTTCCGGCGGCCGGCCGGATCGTTCTCCGGCCTGAGCGCCGGTCTGCTGACATCTGAGCCTATTATCTCCCAGTCCGTTCCCGCTAACCTAGCCGGGCGTCATACACGCCGCGCGTCATACTATGAACGGGTGAGTTCGCCTATAGCGCCGCCCCAGCAATTCCTTTCCGAGACCCCGCTGGGGACGCGCGTGGTCGTCAGGTACCGGATCGAGGGAGGCCTCACTGACGCGTTGGGCGACCTCGTGGCGCGGACCGGCGGCGACTGTACCGTCCGCACCCGGCGGGAGGACGTCACCATTGCCCTGCCGCTCGTTGTGGCCGCCAAGGAAGTCCCTCCGGCACCCCCGCGCAGGGGTCCGAGCCGGCCCTGAACCACCCCTCCCCGGAGGGACATGCCCTCCCCCGGGATGCGCGGATGGACATATTGCCATCCTGCCCATCCGCCCCCGCGGGGACGGGACATGTCCAGTGGTGGGCTCGGCGGCGTAACGAGTCGAGTGGGCTAGGCAGTGTGACGACTCGAGTGGGCTACGCGGCCGCTGCGGGCCTGGCCAGCGCGTCCTTGACCATAGCGATGAAGTCCTGCGGGCGATATTTCAACAGCCCGTAGCTCACTACGAGGACCGGGATTCCCAGGCGGGTTGTCACGTTCCAGCGCCGCCGGTCTTCTTCGAAGCTTGCCCGGTCCATATGAAATCCCGCACCGTCGGTTTCAATACCGAGCCGTCCATCGACCATGAGGTCCAGATGCCCCATGCCCGGGATGTTGACCTGCGACTCCACATGAAATCCCGCCCGTCGCAGGAGAAAGCGGGCGAGGCACTCAATGATTGACTGCGATTGCGGAACGATGGCTCCGGCGATCCGGCGTTCCCGCGCGTCATTGCGCCCGTCCAACCGCTGTCGCAGACCGGTGAGGGAAAGTCCGCCGAGTACCACCGCGGACTCAGCGATAGCAAGCCCTGCGGGCTCCGGCAGGCAGCGGAGGCTTTGCACAACAGCATCCATGAGAGTGGGGGCGGCAGAAGATCTGTGGCAGACAAACCCCTCATAAGCGCGGCTGTGGGTGATCGCAATGTGAGGCCGGGATGGTGGGTCGAGAATCCATAGTCCCTGGAGCTGCGCAGCCGTGACACATGCCGGCTCGGCCGGGAGCGAACGGATGGCCTTGAGCCCGGGATCAGCAGCGGGGACTGCATACACGCCCCGGGCAATCCTGGCCACAGTTCCGTCCGACAATGCAGCCCTCAGCCGGGAGTCCGGCACCCCTGCTGCCGCAAGATGCTTGGCGCGGACAACGCCGCTATGACTTTCCAGAACGTCGAGGATCTTGACCATGAAGCCATGGTGCGGGAGGCGCCTAGGCACGGACGCGGCAGATCTGCGCTATGTGGACAAGTGCTTGCCCATTCGGCAGGCCCAACGCGGAGCATGTCCCGCGGCCCGGATCCGATTCTTCCGGGAAGGAGTGAGCATGCCCCGCGGCGCGGCTGCCGAGTGAGCATGGTCCCTCATGTCCACCCGCGACGGCGAAGAATGAGCATGTCCCGCGGGGGGTGGGGCCGTGGAGGGGTCTGCGCGGGGACGCTAGCCCGCCTGCGGCCGGTACCGCGCGCACCACGCCAGCATGGCCACGGTGACGCCCGCGATGCCGAAGATCCAGATGTTGCCGGCCGTGTCGTCGATGATCAGGCGTTTGCCGGGTTCCAGCGCGGACCACCAGCCCGTGAGCGCGTAGCAGATCATGCCGCAGACCGCCGGCGGAACGATTGAACGGAAGGCCGCTCCGAGCCACAGCTCCACGGAGGCAAGAAGCACCAGCGCAGCCACCGCACCCCAGGGCAGGTGCATCCCGTCGATGAGGATGTCCTGTCCATGCAGCGCGGTACCTGCGAGGGCAGCAAAAAGAGCTGCCGGCACGGCGGCGGCAATACCGCCCGCCGTACCGGCAGCTCTCTTATTCACGAATAGCCTGTTGTGTCAGCGGAAGTGCGCCGAGACTAGACCTTGGCGCGGGCGCGGTTGGCCTTGGCCCGGTCGCTGGTGTCCAGGATGACCTTGCGGATGCGGATGGCGTCGGGGGTCACCTCGACGCACTCGTCTTCGCGGGCGAACTCGAGGGACTCTTCGAGGGTCAGGTCGCGCGGCGGCGTCAGGTTCTCGAAGGTGTCGGAGGAAGCGGCACGCATGTTGGTGAGCTTCTTTTCCTTGGTGATGTTGACGTCCATGTCATCGGCGCGGGAGTTCTCGCCGACGATCATGCCCTCGTAGACCTCGGAGGTCGGCTTGACGAAGAAGGAGCCGCGTTCCTGCAGGTTGATCATCGCGAACGGGGTCACAACACCGGCGCGGTCGGCAATCATCGAACCATTGGTGCGGTACTCGATCGGTCCGGCCCACGGCTCGTAGCCCTCAGAGATCGAGGCGGCGATGCCGGCGCCACGGGTGTCGGTGAGGAACTTGGTGCGGAACCCGATCAGGCCACGGGCCGGAACGATGAATTCCATCCGGCACCAGCCGGTGCCGTGGTTGGCCATGTTGGTCATGCGACCCTTGCGGGCGGCCATGAGCTGGGTGACGGCGCCCAGGTATTCCTCGGGCACGTCGATGGTCATGTGCTCCATCGGCTCGTGGATCTTGCCGTCAACGGTCCGGGTAACAACCTGCGGCTTGCCGACGGTCAGTTCGAAGCCTTCGCGACGCATCTGCTCGACCAGGATGGCCAGCGCGAGTTCGCCACGGCCCTGGACTTCCCAGGCGTCGGGACGCTCGGTGGGGAGAACCTTGATGGAGACGTTACCGATCAGTTCCTTGTCCAGGCGGTCCTTCACCTGGCGGGCCGTGACCTTGGCGCCCTTGACCTTGCCGGCCAGCGGCGAGGTGTTGATACCGATGGTCATGGAGATGGCCGGGTCGTCGACCGTGATCAGCGGCAGCGGCTGCGGGTTGTCGGCGTCGGTCAGGGTTTCACCGATGGTGATTTCCTCGATGCCGGCGACGGCGACGATCTCGCCGGGTCCGGCGGATTCGGCCGGAACGCGGTCCAGGGCCTTGGTGGCGAGGAGTTCGGTGATCTTCACGTTCTTGAGTTCGCCGTTGGCGCGTGCCCAGGCCACGGTCTGGCCCTTGCGCAGCGTGCCGTTGTAGATGCGCAGGAGGGCAAGACGGCCCAGGAACGGCGAGGCGTCCAGGTTGGTGACGTGAGCCTGCAGGACGCCGTTCGGGTTGTACGTCGGCGCCGGGATGTGCTCGATGATGGCCTGGAACAGCGGCTCGAGGTCCTCGTTCTCCGGGGCGGTGCCATCGGCGGGCTGCTCGAGGGACGCGCGGCCGACCTTGGCGGCAGCGTAGACGACCGGCACGTTGAGGATCTTGTCCAGATCCAGATCCGGAACTTCGTCGGCGAGGTCGGAGGCGAGGCCAAGGAGCAGGTCCATGGATTCGTGGACCACTTCTTCGATCCGCGAGTCAGGGCGGTCGGTCTTGTTGACCAGGAGGATCACCGGCAGGTGGGCGGCAAGGGCCTTGCGCAGCACGAAGCGGGTCTGCGGCAGCGGACCTTCGGAGGCATCAACGAGGAGGACGACGCCGTCGACCATCGACAGGCCGCGCTCTACCTCGCCACCGAAGTCGGCGTGGCCGGGGGTGTCGATGACGTTGATGGTGATGGTCTCGCCGTTGGAGGACGGTCCGTTGTAGGCCACCGTGGTGTTCTTGGCCAGAATGGTGATGCCTTTTTCGCGCTCCAAGTCACCCGAGTCCATAACCCGGTCTTCAAGGTGGTTGTGCTCGGCAAAGGAGTTGGTCTGCTTGAGCATGGCGTCGACCAGGGTGGTCTTGCCGTGGTCAACGTGGGCCACGATCGCGACGTTGCGCAGATCACTGCGCGATGCAGTGGCTACCGCGGTGTTGGTGGTGGTTTCAGACATGCGTTATTGCTCGATTCAGTGGTGAAGTCAGCTGTGGTATCGCGACATTTCCAACCGGAACGCACGACGGATAAGCCCCTTTAACACAGGGCACCTGCTCTAAGTCTAAGCGCTAGGGCATTTATTGGCCTAAACTACGAAATCAGTGTGTACCCGGACACCATCGTCAGGGCGCGGAGAGGGGGAATCCGGCGTGAGAAAAATCACTGGCCTGTTGTCCGCGGCACCTATGATCGCCGTCGGGATCGCCCTGTCCGGCTGCGTCCTGGCGTCCGATGCACCGGTTCCAGGCCTGGAGACGGTAGTGGACGGGGATCCCGCGGCCCTCAGCCCGGGCTCCGTCTACCGGAATCCCGAAAACGGCCGGAAGGAAGTCATCGTCAAGGACATCAGCCGCACGGCTGTCCTGATCGGCGACTCCCAGTCCGAGCCCTCCTACGGCTGGCCGCGGCAGGCTCTCGCGGCGCTCGGGTACAAGGTCTACTTCTGCGGGCGCGGCGGGACCGGGTACGTGGCCGCGTTCGGGAAGACGGGCAACTACATGGATGCGCTGCAGCGCGGTGACTGGAAGCTCCCCTACGGTTCCCCTCCCCTGGTGCTGATCGAGGGCGGCGGGAACGATGCCAGCAAAGGTGCCACCGACCAGCAGATCGTCCGGAACGCGGACCGCCTCATCGACAGCGTCAGGAAACGCTATCCCGCCGCCAGAATCGCAATCGTCGGCACGCTCGCCCGTGCTGCCAGCGACGGCGGCGGCCGCCGCACCGAAGTCGACACGCTCCTTGGCACCGTCGCACGGAAGCACGGGCTGGCGTTCGTCAGCGCCGGGGACTGGCTGACCCGGTATGACCTGGCCCGTGCGCTGACCGACCGAGTCCATCTGAACCGGACGGGCCACGACATCCTCGGGCTGGTCCTCGCCCAGCGGCTGCGGGCCTACGGGATCCCGGCTGCCGAGCCCGAGGCAGGGTCCGGGCTGCCCGGGCCCCTCCCCGCCCCCTAGCGGCAAGGGCAGCGCTTGCGCTCCGGCACAACACTTCCCCGGCTAACGGAAAAAGCCGGCAGCACGCAAAGAGCCGGCGACCGCCCGGGGGCGGTCGCCGGCTCCTGCACCGTCGTCACGTCGAGGCGGCGGTACCGGGCGGACTTAGGCGACTTCCGGCGGCAGCATGAGGCTGGCCCCCGGAATGGCATTGAGCAGCGCCTTGGTGTAATCCATCTGCGGGGCGTCGAAGACATCGTCAGTTGATCCGGTCTCGACCAGCTTGCCCTGCTCCATCACGCAGACGTGGTCGGCAATCTGCCGGACCACGGCCAGGTCATGGGTGATGAACAGGTAGGTCAGGCCGAGCGTGGACTGCAGCTCCGCGAGCAGATTCAGCACCTGGGCCTGGACCAGGACGTCCAGGGCCGAGACGGCCTCGTCGCAGATGATCACTTCCGGATCCAGGGCCAGTGCCCGGGCAATCGCGACGCGCTGGCGCTGGCCGCCGGAGAGCTCGTTCGGGTACCGCTGCATCGTGGACTGCGGCAGCGCCACCTGATCAAGCAGTTCGCGGACCTTTTTCTCCCGGCTGGCCTTGTCCCCGACCTTGTGGGTCCGCAGCGGCTCCTCGATGGTCCGGAAGATGTTGTACATCGGGTCCAGGGAACCGTACGGGTCCTGGAAGATCGGCTGCACGCGGCGGCGGAACGCGAAGATGTCCTTGCTGTTCAGCGTGGAGGTGTCGACGCCGTCGAAGATGATCTTGCCCGAGGTGGGTTTGAGCAGGTTCAGCACCATCTGGGCCACGGTGGATTTGCCCGAGCCCGACTCCCCCACGATCGCCGTCGTCGTTCCACGCTTGACCTTGAAGGAGATGTCATCGACCGCGGTGAAATCGGTTGACCTACCAAAACCGGACCGCAACTTGAAGACCTTCGTCAGGTTTTCGATCTGCAGCACATCGTCGGGCAGGGCCGGAGCGGCGACGCCGTCTCCGCTGGGGGCCAGCAACCCCTCTGCGGCGACTCCCTGCTCTTTCGCGACCTGGATACGCCGGGACGCGAGCGACGGCGCGGAAGCCACCAACCGCTGGGTGTAGGGGTGCCGCGGGTTTTGCAGCAGCTCCAGCGACGGACCGGCCTCGACAACCTGCCCGCGGTACATAACGACGACCTTGTCAGCACGCTCGGCGGCGAGTCCGAGGTCGTGGGTGATGAGCAGGACGGCGGTGCCGAGTTCGGCCGTCATGGTGTCGAGGTGATCGAGGATCTGCCGCTGCACCGTCACATCGAGCGCCGACGTCGGCTCATCGGCAATGAGCAGGCGCGGCTGGCAGGACAGGCCGATGGCGATCAGTGCCCGCTGGCGCATACCGCCCGAAAACTCGTGCGGGTACTGGTTGGCCCGCCGGGCCGCGTCCGGCAGGCCCGCCTCGGAGAGGACCTTGGCGACGTCGTCCGGGCTGCTGGGCAAGCCGTTGGCCTTGAGCGTCTCCCTGACCTGGAAACCGATCTTCCACACCGGGTTCAGGTTGGACATCGGGTCCTGGGGAACCATGCCGATGCTGTTGCCGCGGAGTTCGATCATCCGTTTCTCGCTGGCGTTGGAGATATCCTCGCCGTCGAAGAGGATCTGGCCGGCGGAGACCCGCCCGTTTCCGGGCAGCAGTCCGATGGCGGCCAGCGCCGTCGTGGACTTGCCGGAACCGGACTCGCCGACGATGGCGACGGTCTCACCGGGCATGACCGTCAGGTGGGCGTTCCGGACCGCGTTGACGTCACCGTTGCTGGTCGCAAAGGTGATGGCGAGGTCACGGATTTCAAGCAGCGGGCGCTCGGCGGCGCCGGCTTCGTGGATTTCGACAGAGGCGTTCATTGCGTCGCCTTTCATCGCTTACGCGCTTTGGGATCCAAAGCATCACGAAGGGCATCGCCCAGCATGATGAAGCTCAGGACGGTGATGGACAAGGCGATTGAGGGGTAGAGCAACGGCATCGGGTTGGCGCGCAGGGACGCCTGGGCCGACTGGATGTCGTTGCCCCAGGACATCACGCTCGGCGGGAGTCCGATGCCAAGGAAGGACAGCGTCGATTCGGCGACGATGAAGGTACCCAGGGAAATGGTGGCGACCACAATGATCGGGGCCAGCGCGTTCGGCATCACGTGCCGCATCAGCGACCGGAACCGGGACACCCCCAGCGAACGGGCCGCGGTGACGAAGTCGGCGTTCCGGACTTCGACGACGGCGCCGCGGGTGATGCGGGCGATCTGCGGCCAGCCGAAGATCACCAGGATCACCACGAGGGACCAGACGTTGCGGTTGGCCCGGAAGAACGGGAGCTGCGTGAGGACGATGGCGCCGAGGATGAGCGGCAGGGCGAAGAAAATATCGTTGATCCGGGCGAGGACGGCGTCGACCCAGCCGCCGTAGTAGCCGGCCAGTGCGCCGACCGTGCCGCCGATGATGACGACGCCAATCGTGGTAAACAGCCCGACGATGACCGAGGACTGGGTGCCATAGATCACCCGGGCATACACGTCGCAGCCCTGCCGGGTGAAGCCGAGCGGATGCCCCGGCGCCGATCCGCCGTTGGAGTTGGCCAGCTGGCATGCCTCCGACTGCGGGTTGATGGGCGAAAACAGTCCCGGGAACACACTGACCAGGACCACTACGACGATCAGGAACGCAGAGACCAGGAACAGGGGCTGCCGGCGCAGGTTCTTCCAGGCCTCACCCCATAGGCTGAGGGGCGCGTTTTCGTCCTTGACTTTGTCAGTGACCTGCAGCGGGGTCTCGTCCAGGTCTGCGACGAAGTGCTCAATGTCGCGGCCGGGCCGGACATCCCGGTTGGCGGGAAGGGTGTTCTCAGGAGTCATAGCGGATCCTCGGGTCAAGCCAGGCGTACAGCAGGTCAACGAGCAGGTTGGACACAACGTAAATCAGGACCAGGACGGTGACGATGGACACCACGGTCGGCCCTTCTCCGGTTGTGACGGCGCGGTAGAGCCGGTTGCCGACACCCGGGACGTTGAAGATTCCTTCGGTCACGATCGCGCCGCCCATCAGGGCGCCGAGGTCGGCACCCAGGAAGGTGATGACCGGGATCAGTGAGTTCCGCAGGATGTGGACCCGCACCACCCGGCCGCGCGAGAGCCCCTTGGCCGTGGCCGTCCGGACATAGTCGGCGTTCATGTTTTCAATCACGCTGGTCCGGGTGAGCCGCAGGACGTAGGCGAAGGAGCCCAGACCGAGCACAATCGCGGGCAGGATCAGGTCCTGGACGGTGGCGGCGGAGCTGACCGTAGGTTTGGCCCAGCCCAGCTGCACTCCGATGAAGAACTGCATCAGGAAGCCAAGGACGAAGATCGGGATGCCGATCACGATCAGGGAAGCTACGAGCACCGTTGCATCGAAGATTTTTCCCTTGCGCAGACCGGCGAACAGGCCGAAGGCGATGCCGAAGACGGACTCGAAAATCAGCGCCATCACGGCCAGCCGGGCGGTGACGGGGAAGACCTCGCTGAGCACGGTGGCAATCGGGCGGCCGGAGAAGTCCAGGCCCAGATCAAAGGTGAAGATGCTCTTGAGGTAGAGCAGATACTGGATCCAGAAGGGCTGATCCAGGTTGTATTGGGCCCGCAACTGGGCCGCGACGGATTCGTTGACGGGTTTATCGCCAAAGAGTGCGGCGATCGGGTCGCCGGGGAGGCTGAAGACCAGGAAGTACACCAGGAGGGTCGCTCCAAGGAATACCGGGATCAGTTGCAGGAAGCGCTTGAGAACATACGTCGCCATCAGCGCAGTACACCCCCGTCAGCAGGCATCCCATGCCGGGATGCTGTGGAGTTGTTCATCAAAGAACCTTTTCACTATGAATGCACGACGGCGCCGCACCGGTCACTGCGGGGCCCGGCGGGTTGCGCCGGGCGCGGGCCGTCCGGATCGAAATGTGGGGAAACAGCACGACGGCGGAGGTGCTCATTCGAGCAGCCCCCGCCGTCGCTCAGATATTACTTGCCGGTAATCGCGTAGTACAGCGGGACGCCGTCCCAGCCGTAGTCAACGTTGGTGACCTTGTCGCTCCAGCCGCCCTGGGCGACCTGGTACCAGAGCGGAATGGCCGGGAGGTCCTGCAGCAGGATCTCCTGGGCCTCGTTCATGGCCTTGTTGCCTTCTTCAACGCTGGACGCCTTGAGACCTTCGGAGATGGTCTTTTCGAACGTCGGGTTGTTGTAGCGGGAATCGTTGGAGCCGGCACCGGCCTTGTAGATCGGGCCGAGGAAGTTGTACAGCGACGGGTAGTCGGCCTGCCAGCCGGCGCGGATGGCGCCGGTCAGGGTGCCGGCCGTGGCCTCGGTGCGTACTTCCTTGAAGGTTGCGTAGGGCTTGCCTTCGATCTTGATGCCGAGGTTGTTCTTGACCTGGTTGACGAGGGCCTCGACCCATGCCTTGTGTCCGCCCTTGTCGGCGTTGTAGGCGATGGTGAAGGTCTTGTCCGCATCCCACTTCTCGATGGCGTCAGCCTTGGCCCAGGTTTCCTTGGCCTTCTCAGCGTTGAACTCGAGGTTTTCGGAACCCGGGATCGAGGCGTTGTAGCCGTCCAGTACCGGAGCAGTGAACTCCTTGGCCGGCTGGCGGGCGCCGTTGAAGATCACGCTGGTGATCTCCTCGCGGTTGATCGCCATGGAGAGGGCCTGGCGGCGCAGCTTGCCGGCCTCACCGCTCCACTCCGGCAGGTACTCCGGGATGGAGATGGTCTGGTTGCCGGCGTACGGCTTGCTGATGGTGCGGTCTCCGAGGTCAGACTCGAAGTTCAGCAGCGCGTTGGTGGGGATGGTCTGCAGGACATCCAGGTTGTTGCCCAGCAGGTCCTGGTAGGCCGAATCGTCGTTCTGGTAGATCTTGAACGTCACGCCGGCGTTCTGGGCCTTGCGCGGGCCGTTGTAGTCCGGGTTCGGCACGAGCTGGATCTGCACGTTGTGCTGCCAGCCGCCCTCGGCGAGCATGTACGGGCCGTTGCCGACCGGCTTTTCGCCGAACGCCTTGGGGTCCGCGATGGCACCGGAGGGCACCGGCACGAAGGCGGTGTAGCCGAGGCGCAGCGGCCAGTCGGACTCGGGCTGGCTCAGTTCGACGGTGAACGTCAGGTCATCAACGACCTTCAGCCCGGACATGGTCTCAACCGTGGAGCCTTCCGCGCTGGCCTCGTCATAGCCCTTGATGCTTTCGAAGAAGCCAGCGCTGAGCTGGGCGTTCTTGGCTGCGGCACCGAAGTTCCAGGAATCGACGAACGTCTGGGCCGTGATGGCCTCGCCGTTGGTGAACTTCTGGTCCTTCTTGAGCTTGATGGTGAAGTTCTGGCCGTCCTTGCCCTCAATGGACTCGGCCAGTTCGTTGACCGGCTTGCCGCTGGGGTCGTAGCTGACGAGTCCGGCGAAGGTCATGTCGATGACCTTGCCGCCTCCGACCTCGTTGGTGTCGGTCGGCATGAGCGGACGCGCCGGCTCCGATCCGTCAGCGAAGATGACCTTGCTGGCGTCACCGCCGGTGGTGCCGCCGGCGTCCGTAGTGCCGCCACCGCAGCCGGTCAGGGCGAGAGCGGCGATAGCCATCATGCCCAATGCTTTGGAAGTGCGCGAAAAACGCATTCCGCCTCCTATGAGTTTTTGGGGGGAGATTCGAGGGAAGGCTTGTGCTTCCCGGCAGTCCCGGGCACAGGGATATCCCTGTGATCTGGACTACACATGGAGGTAGCCTAGCCCCTAACGGTCCGAATCGTGGAACCGTGTTGCCAAACCGTGATCAGATGCGTGTTTGACCGCCGATGACGACCGTGGCGCTTTACCCGTCACGTGTTACTGGCTGGTATTATTCGCCCGCGCGGACAACCCGGTTAATCCCGGCTAACCTTTCTTGTGCGCCCACTCCCAGAAGTTCCACCAGATCCCGGTCTGGTTCGGCATGGACTTCACGCCGGTGATCCGGTCGCTGTATGCGTCGACGCCGATGAGTTGGAACAGCGGGAGGCCGTAGCCGGATTCCCAGACCTTCCGGTCGATCTCCTGCGTCAGGCTGTCCTGCCTGGCAGGGTCGCTGGTGGCGATGAGCTCGTCCATCAGTTCGTCGGCGGCGGGATCGCTGAAGCCGTTGAAGTTGGAATCGTTGCCCGATTTGAAGATCTGCGGCACGCCGGACCCGCCGTCACCGGAACTGCTCCACCCGAAAATGGCCGCGTCGTAGCCTCCCTTGCCGAGGGCCTTGCCCCAGTCGGAGCTGCCGAGACCGCCGTCGGCGACTCTGAAGCCCGCCTTGCCGGCCGATTCGCGGATAAGCGAGAACGCGATGACGCGATTCGGGTTGTCCCGGTTGTACATGATGCGCACTTCAGGGGTGGCGCCCTTGAGGAGCTTCCTGGCTTCCGGGATGTCGACCTCCCGGTATGCTGCGGAGCCGTTGCTTTTGGCGGAGTCAGCGTAGGCGGCCTGGTCCGGAACCAACAGCTGGGAATCCAGCGGTGCCGCCGTGGGGTCAAGCCCCTTGACGATCCGCTCGACGATGTCGCGGCGGGGAACAGTCTTGAGGAAGGCTTCCCGGACGTCCTTCTCGGCGAACGGCCCGCTGTAGTTCAGGTCGATGTGGTCGTAGGCCAGCTGCCGGCCGACATCAACCGTGACGCCGTCGCTTTCGAGAACCTTGAGCTGATCCATCGTGTCCGCCGACGCCTGCGGGGCGATAATGTCCGCTTGTCCGTCCTTCAGCGCTTGCACCTGGGCGCTGGCGTCGCCGATGTAGCGGACCGTGATTTCGTCCAGCTTCGCCTCGGGGCCCCAGTTGTAGTCCCGGTTCCGGACCATGGTCAGCGCCTGGTTTTCAGTCATGCTTTTGACGATGTACGGGCCGTTGGAGAGGAACAGGCTCAGGTCCGCGGGAAGCGTGGTGGAATCGAAGCCGGTGTTCCACAGCGCGGCCATGATTTCCAGTTGCGGGTTGCCCGGCACAGGGTTGTCCGGGTCGCCGCGCGGCACGGACTTGAGGAGGTCCACGAATTCCTGGGTGCCGGCGAGTCCCGCTTTGCGCGCGAGGACGTGGGCCGGGATATCGACGCCGGGACCGCCGAGGGCGGTTTCCCAGTCGGCAAAAGGCCGGGCGTAGGTCAGGGTCAGGGTCCTGCCGTCCGCGCCAAGGTCCGGGAAGCCGGTGAGGGCAAGGCCGGCGGGGTCCCCGGCATAAGAGAAATAGGAGGTCCCGGCTTTGCCGTCCGGTGCGGCGTCGTCGTAGTAGCCGGAGAACGCGGCCCATTGCAGCAGGAGATCCGCGGCAGTGACGGGAGTGTCGTCAGACCACTTAACGCCTTCTTTGATGGTGTATCTGACGGTCAGCGGGTCATCGGATATCTTTTCCATGGTCCCGAATTCTTCGTTCCGGACCACGCTGAGCTTGTTGTCTAGGTAGAAGAACCCGGAATGCGTGGCGTAGCTGATCTTGGCGTTGATGTCCGTGTTGCCGTCGGCTGTGTTCGGATTGAAGGTACTGAGCGCGTTGACCTCGGCCACGGTCGCAGAACCGCCCTGCGCGGCCGCCGGGACCTCCGGCGCCAGCACCGGCAGCGGCGGAACGGGCTCGTCGACGGCGGTGCATGCGCCCAGCGCCAGAACGGCCGCTGCCGCCAGGCCAAGGGCTGTGGAGAGACGACCTAGACGCATTCAAATTCCTTGTCTGTACTGAGTCATGACACCGCTGTGTCCGTGTCACCGCGCAAGGCTGTTTCTCCGAGCATAGTTCCACATGGCGGTGACATCGGCCGTGCCCGCCCACCGGGTGGTCGTATGTGCGGAAGGCCCCGATTTTGAAATCGGGGCCTCTCGCGTCAGTCCACGTCGCGCGGTGGCGCTGCCTGCTTAGACGTTGAACCTGAATTCCACCACGTCCCCGTCGGCCATGACATATTCCTTGCCTTCGATCCGGACCTTGCCGCGGGCCTTGGCCTCGGCCATGGAGCCGGCCTCGATCAGGTCGTCGAAGGAGACTACTTCGGCCTTGATGAAGCCGCGCTGGAAATCGGAGTGGATCACGCCGGCGGCCTGCGGAGCGGTATCGCCCTGGTGGATGGTCCAGGCCCGGGTTTCCTTGGGGCCGGCCGTCAGGTAGGTCTGGAGTCCGAGCGTGTGGAAGCCGACGCGGGCCAGCTGGTCCAGGCCGGACTCGTCCTGGCCGTTCATCTCCAGCATCTCGCGGGCTTCCTCCTCGTCAAGTTCCACGAGATCGGATTCGAGCTTGGCGTCCAGGAAGATGCAGTCGGCCGGTGCCACCAGGGCGCGCAGTTCCTCCTGCTTTTCCGGGCTGCCCAGGATTCCCTCGTCGGCATTGAAGACGTAGATGAAAGGCTTGGCCGTCAACAGGCCAAGCTCCTTCAGGTGCTCCATCTCGAGCTTGTCGCTCTTGACCGAGGAGAAAATGGTGTCGCCGCGTTCGAGCACGGCCTGGGCCGCTTTCACGGCGGCCAGCTCTGCGGCCTCGCGCTTCTTGATCTTGACTTCTTTTTCGATCCGCGGGACGGCCTTTTCGATCGTCTGCAGATCAGCCAGGATCAGCTCGGTGTTGATGGTCTCCATGTCGGAGCTCGGGTCCACCCTGCCGTCGACGTGGATGACGTCGGGATCATCGAACACGCGGACGACCTGCGCAATGGCCTCGGCCTCACGGATATTGGCCAGGAACTGGTTCCCCAGGCCTTCGCCCTCCGAGGCGCCCTTGACGATCCCGGCAATGTCCACGAAGGACACCGCGGCGGGCAGCAGCCGCTGCGAGCCGAAGATCGCTGCAAGCTTTTCCAGCCGGGAATCCGGCAGGTTGACGACGCCGATGTTCGGTTCGATCGTGGCGAACGGATAGTTCGCCGCAAGCACCTGGTTCCGGGTCAGTGCGTTGAAGAGAGTTGATTTGCCGACGTTGGGCAGTCCGACGATGCCAATAGTAAGAGCCACGAGCATAAATTCTACCTGCTGCGGCCGGCGCTCCCTGCGGCACCGCCCGGGAGCCGTGCCGCGGCCGGCCGCGGACCGGAAATGTCCGGGGGCCATGCCAGAGTGAGGTCATGGACGCTTTTTCATTGATTCTTGCCCTGCTGATGCTGCTCGTCGGCGCCGTTGCCGGCGCCGCGGCCGTTTACGTGCAGCTCCGCCGACGCTACCTCGCTGCGGAAGAGGACTTCGACGCCGTCTCGGCCCGGCTTTCGGAGGTAAGTGCGCAGTTCGCCGCGGCCGACGCCGAACGGCGCCTGCTTTCGGCGCAGAACCGGGAACTCGGCGAGTCCAGGAACCAGGACGGCAGTGTGCTGCGCGCTCTGGCACCGGTGGCCGAGAAATTGACCGCCGTGCAGCAGCAGGTTTCCCTGCTCGAACGGGACCGGCTGGAGCAGTACGGTCAGCTGGCCCAGCAACTGCAGGAGGCCAGGCTGTCCGATGAGCAGCTTCTGCGGTCAACCCATGCCCTGGAGTCGGCCCTCCGGTCCAACAGCGCCCGGGGGCAGTGGGGCGAAGTCCAGCTGCGGCGCGTTGTTGAGGCCGCGGGGATGCTCCGGCACGTTGATTTCCATGAACAGCTGCACAGCTCCGGCGCGGACAACCCCCTCCGTCCCGACCTGGTGGTGCAACTGCCCGGCGGCAAGCAGCTCGTCGTCGACGCGAAGGTGCCGTTGTCCTCCTACCTCGCGGCACAGGAGCTTGGCACTTCGGGCGGCAGCCTGCAGCTGGGGTCAGCCTCCGGCGGCCAGCAGGCCCATCTGGCCGCCCATGCCAAGGCGCTCAAAGCCCATGTGGACGCCCTGGGTAACAAGAAGTACTGGGACATCCCCGGGAACTCGCCGGAACTTGTGGTCTGCTTCCTGCCGGCGGAGTCGATCCTGGCAGCTGCCCTGACGGCGGATCCGGCGTTGCTGGACCATGCACTGTCCAGGAACGTTGTCCTTGCCTCGCCGGGGACACTGCTGGCGGTCCTGAAGGCCGTGGCGTTCACGTGGCGTCAGGATGTTCTGACGGACAGCGCCCGGGAGCTGTTCGAGCTCGCCCGGCAGCTCTACGACCGGATGGGCACCCTCGGCGAGAACGTCACCAAGCTGGGATCCTCGCTGAAGACTTCCGTGGACCGGTACAACTCCATGGTCGGGACGCTGGAAGCCCGGGTCCTGCCGACAGCGCGCAAACTGAACGCCATGGACGCTGCGGGGCTGGCGACGCCGGCCGCCGTCGAGGCAATGCCGCGCTCTGTCGCGGCGCCGGAGCTTCAGTCCGGGCCGGCGGGGAACGACGGATCCCGGGACGACGCAGAGGAGTCGGCGGCCTAGGGAAAAGCGGCCAGTAATGCTGCGGGCCCCGGACAGGGGCCTGCAGCATTCCGGGAAGCCGGCGCCGGAGCGCCAGCCGGGGAGCTAGCTGTTGGCGGCGCGCGCGCCGCGGCCGCCGAGGGCGCGGGTGACGTCTCCGGCCTGCTTCAAGGTGGCCCGCAGCTCCTTGGGCAGCGAGAACAGCAGGTCTTCCTCGGCGGTGACGACTTCCTCCACGGAGTCGTAGCCGTAGTCGGCCAGGAGCCGGAGGACATCCTTGACCAGGACTTCCGGGACGGAGGCGCCCGACGTCACGCCGACGGTGGCGATGCCCTCGAACCAGGTTTCGTCGACCTCGTTCGCGAAGTCGACGCGGTAGGAGGCCTTGGCACCGTATTCCAGTGCCACCTCGACCAGGCGGACGGAGTTTGAGGAATTCGCCGAGCCGACCACGATGACGAGGTCAGCCTGCGGCGAAATCTTTTTGATGGCCACCTGGCGGTTGGTCGTCGCGTAGCAGATATCGTCGCTGGGCGGATCCTGGAGGGTCGGGAACCGCTCTTTCAGGAGCCGCACCGTCTCCATCGTTTCGTCGACGCTCAGGGTGGTCTGGGACAACCAGATGACCTTTTCCGGGTCCCGGACCGTCACCTTGTCGACTTCATGCGGGCCGTTGATGACCTGGATATGGTCGGGCGCCTCGCCCGCGGTGCCTTCGACTTCTTCGTGGCCGTCATGGCCGATCAGCAGGATGTCGAAGTCGTCCTTGGCGAACCGGACGGCTTCCTTGTGGACCTTGGTGACCAGCGGGCAGGTGGCGTCGATGGTCCGCAGGCCGCGGTCTTCGGCGGACTGGACCACTGCGGGTGAGACTCCGTGCGCGGAGAAAATCACGAGGGCGCCTTCGGGGACTTCATCGGTTTCATCGACGAAGATGGCACCTTTTTCCTCGAGTGAGGAGACGACGTGCACGTTGTGGACGATCTGTTTGCGCACGTAGACCGGAGGTCCGTAGTGCTCCAGGGCCTTCTCCACGGCAATGACTGCGCGGTCCACGCCGGCGCAGTACCCGCGCGGGGCGGCCAGCAGGACCTTCTTCGGGCCGGTGACAGGCGCCGCGGCCAGTACGTCCTCCGGCGTACGCCGCCGGCGCGGAACTGAGGGCATCGGAATGGAAACAGCGGAGGTCGTCATGCCCCCATGCTACCGGTGTTGTCGTCCGACTTTTCGGTCCCGGCAGGGTAAGTGTTCCCTGTCACGCGCCGCCGGACCCGCGGCGGCGCGATGCCACGGAACGTCCTATCAGCCCGACAACCAGCAGCGCCGCACCGGCAGCGGCGGCCACCAGAATCCACCCGTCAAAACTTGACGAGGCCGCCGCGACGACCTCGTTCCTGAACGTCTCGGCTACCTCATCAGCGCCCCGCGCCCCGGTGGCGGCACCGACGGCAGCGACGGCGGCAAGCTTCCAAAGGCCGGCGAGGACCAGTACACCCAGGCCTGTCCCGACGAGGAAAACCGAGCGGCGGCGGGCGGCCACGAGACCTATCGCGAGCGCGATGGCTGCGGCCGCAGCGACGGCGTATCCCATCGGGGCAAAAGCGGCCATCTGCAGAATCAGCTGGCGCTGGTCCGGTTCCCCGACGTCGATCAGAACCTGGTCCGGCGCCTCCACCGGCAATCGCGTGGAATCGGCGACCTGCTTGGCCAGCAGCGCCACGAGCGGGGCGATATCAAGGGTGAGGGTGGTGGCGTCAGCACCCGACGGCACGCTACCAGGATCAGCGAAACTGAAGCGGTGGCTCTTGCGCAGGGTTTCCGCCCAAGCCTCAGGATAAGCGGGCAGGCCCGTCAACGATTCGGCCGCGGAATCGAGGACCGGCCGGGCCAGCTCCAGCAGGTATTCAGGGATGAGGTCCCCTGCAAGCAAGGTGTCGACCGTGGCGGTCGCCAAGCGCTTCTGGAAGACCGGATCCTTGCCCAGCGGGGCCGTCAGGGCGACGAATCCGTCTTCCTGGACGACATTACGTTCGGCCCACATCGCCGGAACCGCGACGGCGGCGAGCAAGAGTCCGATGAGGACCGCCACGGCCGAGACAAAAGTTCGCACTGAGTTCCTCTGATCGTTGGTTCCGAGGATCGATAGGTTAGGCCCATCTTACGGCGGCCGGTGTGCGGCATGAAGTCGGTCCCCGGTGGTAGAGCTATGGATAGAGTTGCAGGAGGAACATCCCGGCTGCGTCAGGACCGTCCCCACGGGGGGTGGTACCGGCAGGCAGCCCGCCCGGCAAAGGATAATGACGCACATGCACACGGCACTATGGAACCGGGGTCACGTATGACTGACAATGCGGTGGCCGCCACCACCCTGCCGGCTACCGCGGCGGAGACGAGCCCGGACAACCCCTGGCCGCTGCAGTTGCTGTCCCAGAAACTGAAGATGCACATCGACCGGGCGCCGTCTGCCTGGGTCGAGGGCCAGGTCATCGAGCTCAACCGCCGGGGCACCAACGCCTACCTGACGTTGCGGGACATCGACGCCGAAATCTCCCTGCCGGCGTCGATCTGGACCAACGTCCTGGACCGGCAGGACGCACCGCTGGAACGCGGTTCCCGCGTCGTGGCACTGCTCAAAGCCGAATTCTGGTTGAAAACGGGCAGGCTGAGCATGTCAGTGAAGGACATCCGGCCCGTGGGGCTCGGTGATCTCCTCGCCAGGATCGAACGGCTGCGGCAGGCCCTCGCCGCCGAAGGCCTCTTCGCGGACTCCCGCAAGCTGAAACTGCCCCTGCTCCCCCACCGGATCGGCCTGATCACCGGGCGCGACTCCGATGCGAAGAAAGACGTGGTGCGCAACGCGTCGCTCCGCTGGCCCGCCGTCGAATTCGAAATCCGGGAAGTGGCGGTGCAGGGCAATACGGCCGTGGCCCAGATCATCTCAGCCCTGCGCGAGCTCGACGCCCGCCCCGATGTTGACGTGATCGTTATTGCCCGGGGCGGCGGCGCGTTGGAGGACCTGCTGCCGTTCAGCAATGAGGAACTCATCCGGGCCGTCGCCGACGCCGCGACGCCTGTGGTGAGCGCGATCGGCCACGAAGCGGACCGGCCGATCCTCGACGACGTGGCCGACCTCCGTGCCTCCACCCCCACCGACGCCGCCAAGCGGATAGTGCCGGACGTCGCGGAGGAACTGGCCCGTGTGCAGCAGGCCCGGGACCAGCTGCGGCGCGGCGTCACCCGCCTCGTGGACCGGGAAACCGACCGGCTGGCCGCACTGCGGTCGCGGCCTGCCCTGGCCGCCCCTGAAGCCATGGTCGCCCAGCGGCTGGATGACGTCGGGCGGCTCAAGGGCCGGTCCCACACGGCGATCAGCTCCGCGGTCGTCCGGGCGGCGGACCAGCTCGCCCATCTCAAAGCCCAGGTACGGGCATTGTCTCCGCAAAAGACCCTGGACCGGGGCTACGCCGTCGTGCAGCTCGCCGACGGCGAGGACGCGCAGGGCATCCGCGGGGACGTCGTACGCGAACCGTCCCAAGTACCGCCGGGCACCGGGCTCACGGTGCGGGTGGCCGGGGGCCGGTTCGCCGCCCGGTCCACGGGCGGCCAGGAACCGTCCACGGACTGACCCCGGACCGCCCGTGACCGCCCGGCACCGGATCACCCCCGGCCACCACCGTTGACCACCTATCCGAAATATTCGTCCGAACACCCGTCCGACCGGCCACCGCAAGGAGCACCCCATGGCAGCAGAAACCACCCCGAACTCCGACGTCGAAGCGCTGAGCTACGAGGACGCCCGCGAACAGCTCGTCGGCGTCGTCGGCAAACTGGAGGCGGGCGGCGCCAGCCTGGAGGAGTCGCTGGCCCTGTGGGAACGCGGCGAGGCTCTGGCCAGGCGCTGCGAGTCATGGCTCGAGGGCGCCCGGAAACGGCTGGCCGAGGCCAGAGACCACGCCGGCCAGGACAGCTGACCGCACCCGGTCAGGAGCGCAGCACCAGGTCCCGCTCCAGGTCGACGTCGAATTCCGGCACCGGCCACTCCAGTTTCAGGCTGCCAAGCGCCTCCAGCAGCAACTGCTGGACGGCGATCCGCGCATACCATTTGCTGTTGCCGGGAACAACGTGCCACGGGGCATGGTCGGTCGCGGTCTTATCGAACACGTGCTGGTAGGCGTCCATGTAGTCGTCCCAGAAGGCGCGTTCCTGCAGGTCCGTGTCGCTGTATTTCCAGCGCTTGGTCGGGTCGTCGAGCCGTGCCAGCAGGCGTTCCTTCTGTTCGTCGCGGCTGATATGCAGCATGACCTTGACGATCTTGGTCCCGGCCCCGGCCTGCCGGGCCTCGAATTCGTTGATGGCGGCGTACCGCCGGTCAAGCTCCGCCGGGTCGGCCCAGCGGTGGACCCGGTGAATCAGGACGTCCTCGTAGTGGGAGCGGTCAAACACCCCGACCATCCCGGCGGCGGGCACTTCCTTTTCGATCCGCCACAGGAAATCGTAGGACTTTTCCTCCGCGGTGGGGGCCTTGAAAGATGCCAGCTGGACGCCCTGCGGGTTCATGGTGCCCATGACGTGGTTGACGATTCCCCCCTTGCCGGCCGTGTCCATGGCCTGCAGGATCAGCAGTACCCGCTTGCGGCCGCCGAACCGTGATTCCGCAAAAAGCTGCTCCTGAAGATCGGCGAGTTTGCCGTCCAGATCGGCAAGCAGCCGATGGCCGTCGGACTTGTCCCCGTCATAGCCCGGGGTGGAATCCGGATCAACGTCTTTGAGGCTGAACCCCTTCCCGACTTTCAGGATCTTGGACGGGTGTTCATCGAATGTCGCGGTCTTCGCCATTACAGCCTCTTTCCGGTTCATGCGGTTCGTCCCCCGGGCCACCGGCCCGGGGCGGTGCTCACCGAAGCTTAGTTCCCCTTGTACCGGCTCAGGAAGTCCCCCATGCGGCCGATCGCTTCTTCGAGGTCCTTCACCAGCGGCAGCGTGACCATCCGGAAGTGGTCCGGCCTGACCCAGTTAAAGGCCCGGCCGTGCGAGACGAGGATTTTTTGTTCCCGGAGCAGGTCCAGGACGAATTTCTCGTCGTCGCGGATGTGGTAAACCTCGGGATCGAGCTTCGGGAAAAGGTACATTGCGCCGCGGGCCTGCTGCGTGCTGACGCCGGGGATGGCGTTGAGCATGTCGTAGGCCTTATTGCGCTGGTCCAGCAGCCGTCCGCCCGGCAGAATCAGGTCGTTGATGCTCTGGTAGCCGCCGAGGGCGGTCTGGATGGCATGCTGGGCCGGCACGTTCGCGCAGAGCCGCATGTTCGCGAGCAGGCTGATGCCTTCAAGGTAGTCAGCTGCACTCTTCTTCGGCCCGGAAATCGCCATCCAGCCGGCCCGGAAACCGCAGACGCGGTAGGCCTTGGACAGTCCGCTGAACGTCAGGCACAGGACATCGTCGCCGGTGAGGCTGGCCATGTTCACGTGGACGGCGTCCTCGTACAGGATCTTCTCGTAAATCTCGTCCGCGAAGAGCACCAGGCCGTGTTTTTCGGCGAGGGCGACGATCTTTTTGAGCGTGTCCTCCGGGTAGACGGCACCGGTAGGGTTGTTCGGGTTGATCACCACGATGCCTTTGGTGCGCGGGGTGATCTTTGATTCCATGTCCTCAAGGTCAGGCTGCCAGCCCGATTCCTCGTCGCAGAGGTAGTGCACGGGTTTGCCGCCGGCCAGCGCCACGGAGGCTGTCCAGAGCGGGTAGTCCGGCGTCGGAATGAGGACTTCATCGCCGTCGTTGAGCAGCGCCATGAGCGACATCGTGATGAGTTCGCTGACGCCGTTGCCCAGGTAGATGTCATCGACGTGGATGTTCTGGATCCCGCGGGTCTGGTAGTACTGCGAGACGGCGGTGCGTGCCGAGAAAATACCCCGGGAGTCGCTGTAGCCCTGGGCGTGCGGCAGGTGGCGGATCATGTCCACCAGGATTGCGTCCGGTGCTTCAAACCCGAAGGGTGCCGGGTTTCCGATGTTCAGTTTGAGGATCCGGTGACCCTCGGCTTCCATCTGCTGGGCGGCCTGAAGAATCGGTCCACGGATGTCGTAAAGGACATTGCGAAGCTTGGTGGACTGCTTGAAATCTGCCATCCATCAAATATGCCATATGAAGGATGCACTTCCGTTGAGACCTGCCTCACGTCGTCTCCGAGTCCCGGGAACCCCGTCGGCCGGTCCGGTCACGGGCCGCGGGGGCAGACGGCGACGGCGGTTGCCCGTTCTCCCCTGCACGCAGGGTGAGACAGGCAGCCGCCGTCGTGGTGGACCTCAGGCCGTCAAGGTCTTACTTGACGAGTCCCTTGTCTTTGAGCCACGCAGCCGCAGCGTCCTTCGGGTTCTGCTTCTGGCTTCCGCTGACCGCGCGGTTGAGGCTGATCAGGTCGTCCGTGGTGAGGACCTTGGAGACGGCGTTCAGGGCCTCTTTCGCCGTGTCCGTCATCTCGGATTTGTTATACAGCGGCACCACCTGCTGGGCGATGAAGTTGTTCTTCGGATCCTCCAGCACCACCAGGTCGTTGTCCGCAATGGAGGGCGTGGTGGTGTAGATGTCGGCTACCTGAACCTGGTCCGAGAGCAGCGCTTTGAGGGTGACGGCTCCGCCGCCATCGCTGAACGGTTCAAGGCCCTTGGGCTCGCAGCCGTAGTTTTCCTTCAGGCCCGGCAGCCCGTAGGCGCGTTCGGCGAAGGTCGCCGGGGCGCCGACGACGATTTCGCTGCAGACCTTGGCCAGGTCCTCGATGGATTTGAGGTTGTACTTCTCCGCAGTGGCCTTGGTAACCACCATGGCGTCCTTGTTCTCGGCCTCCGAAGCGTCCAGCACCCCCAGGCCCTCCGGCAGCTTGGCCGGCAGGGCCTGCATGATGTCTTCGGCGGACTCCGCCGTGGCGGTCTTATCCACAAAGAGCAGCAGGTTGCCGCTGTAGTCCGGGACGACGTCCACCGATCCGTCCTGGACGGCTTTCAGGTAGACCTCCCGCGAGCCGATGTTCGGCTTGGTGGTTGCCGTGATCCCGGCGGCATTCAGTGCACCGGCGTAGACCTCGGCCAGGATCTGGCTCTCCGGGAAGTCGGCCGAGCCGACCACCAGGGACGTGGCACCGCCGGACGCGGTGCCTCCCGTGGCGGGGGCGGACCCCAAAGGGTCGGGCGATCCGCCGCAGGCAGTAAGCGCGACGGCCAGGCCGACACCGGCGGCCAGGCCTCCGAATGCGCGCCGGCCGAGGGCGTGGTGGCGGGATTCCTTCATGACTTTCCTCCTTCAACAACAGTCTCCGCAGTCGCGGATTCTGAGACATCAACCGCAGCCTGCTGGCTGCGGTTCGACTGGGACGAGGCGCCCGGGGACAGGAACAGCCTCTGGATCAGGGCAAGAACAAGGTCGACGGCGATGGCGAGGCCGGCGATGAGCAGCGAACCGCCCAGCATCTGGGGGAAGTCCGAGAGGACGATCCCGTCAAACAGGTACCGGCCCAGTCCGCCGAGGTTGATGTAGGCCACGACGGAGACGGTGGCGATCACCTGGAGCACGCCGGTTCGGAACCCGCCGAACATCACGGGAAGGGCGTTGGGGAATTCCGCGCGGAAAAGGACCTGGAGCTCGGTCATGCCCATGGCCCGGGCGGCGTCCACGACGTTCCGGTCGACGCTGGAGATCCCGGCGTAGGTGCCGGCCAGCAGGGGCGGAACGGTGAGGATGACCAGGGCCCAGATCGGCGGCATGAGTCCGATCCCGGCCAGCAGCACGAACAGCGTCAGCAGCCCCAGGGTGGGCAGGGCCCGCAGTGCCCCGGCGAGCGCAACGACGGCCACCCGTCCGCGGCCCGTATGTCCGACATACAGGCCGACGGGCACCGCGATCAGGATGGCAATCAGCATAACGAGGCCGGTGTACTGCAGGTGCTCGGCGAGCCGGGCGGGGATCCCGGCGGAGCCGGACCAGTGCGCCGGGTCGGCAAGCCAGGCGAAGGTGTCTGTGACGACGTTGCTCATGCGGCACCGCCTCCCACTCGTGTCTCCAGGGGAAGATCGTCCGCGGCTGGGGCCGCTGCGGCGGGTTTTGCGCCGGCCCTCGTCCACGGGGTCAGGAGCCGTTCAATGACCACGAGGACCGCATCCATGATCAGCGCCAGGACGAGGATGGCGACGATGCCGACCATGACCTCGGTGACGAAGTCCCGCTGCAGGCCCGAGGTGAACAGCATCCCGAGGTTGCCGATGCCCAGGAGGGCGGCCACGCTGACCAGCGAGATGTTGCTGACCGAGACCACCCGGAGGCCGGCGAAGAGGACCGGCAGGGACAGCGGCAGGTCGATCTGCAGGAACCGGGCAAACGGCTTGAAGCCCATGGCCACTGCGGCCTGCCGGAGGTCCTCGTCCACCGAGTCGAACGCATCCAGGACGGCACGGACCAGCAGCGCGATGGCGTAGAGCGTAAGGCCCACAATAACGTTGACGGGATCCAGGATCCGGGTGCCGAGGATCGTCGGCAGGATGATGAACAGCGCCAGCGAGGGGATGGTGTACAGCAGGGATGACGCCGTCAGCACCACGGAGCGCAAGGTCCGGTTCTGCCGAGCCACCTGTGCCAGCGGGACGGCGATGAGGACGCCCAGGATCATGGGGATGACGGCCAGGACAAGGTGCTGGCCGGCGAGCCCGAACACCTGAGTGCTGTTGGCCAGGAACCACTCCATCAGGGCGCGCCCTGCCGCGCGCGGCGGTCCGATTCGATCACGGCCAGCACTTCACCGGCTGTGACGACGCCGGCCACGCGTCCGTCCGCGTCCACGGTGACGCCGAGGCCGGTCGGTGAGGACAGGGCCGCGTCCAGGGCGCGGCGGAGGGTGTCCCCCTTACGGAAGAGCGATCCGCCCGGGATCACCTCCGGGTTGCTGCCCGGGGCCGCCCAGCCGAGCGGATACAGCCCGCTATCGACGACGAGCCGCCAGCCGTCGGTACCGCCCCGGCCCATTTCCTCGGGAGTGACGGTGTCGACCGGGTGTACGGTGACGCCGTCGGAGGGGCTGAAGCCGAGATGACGGAAGCCCCGGTCTTTCCCGACGAAGGATGCGACAAAGTCGTTGGCCGGGGCACGCAGGATCTCCTCCGGCGTCGCATATTGCGCCAGTTTCCCGCCAATGCCGAAGACGGCTACCTTGTCGCCCAGGATGGTGGCCTCGTCGATGTCATGGGTGACAAAGACGATGGTCTTGGCCAGATCGCGCTGAAGCCGCAGGAGCTCGCTTTGGAGCTCTTCGCGGACCACCGGGTCCACCGCGCTGAACGGCTCGTCCATCAGGAGTACGGGCGGATCGGCGGCGAGCGCCCGGGCCACGCCGACGCGCTGCTGCTGTCCGCCGGAGAGCTGGGAGGGGAACCGTTTGCCGAGCGAGGAGGCCAGCCCGACGACGTCGAGCAGCTCCTGCGCACGCTTGCGGGCGTCCGCTTTGGAGACTCCGTTCAGTCTCGGGACCGTCGCAATGTTGTCCAAAACTGAGCGGTGCGGCATCAGCCCGGAGGACTGCATGACGTAGCCCATGGAGCGCCGCAGTTTGGCCGCCGGTACCGAGGTGACGTCGGCACCGTCCACCGTGATCGTGCCCGATGTCGGTTCGACCATGCGGTTGATCATCCGCAGCGACGTGGTCTTGCCGCAGCCGGAGGGGCCGACGAAGACCGTGATCGCCGCCTTGTCGATCGTCATGCTGAGGTTGTCAACGGCGGCCTGTGCACCCTGGTACTGCTTGGTGACATTCTGGAACTCGATCATGGCTTCAGCCATTTCCGGGCATACCTAACTGTTGGCGGCAACATCGGACGGTCCAGCCAACCGATCATAAGCACGGTGGTTATGGCTGTAAAGCGCGTAGGACAAGCGTAGCCAGCGGCCCCGACGATGTCAGCGGCACCGCGGCTACCGTAAGGCTTCGGATACACAACGATTTTGGATGGGTGCCAGGCGCTGCAGAAAAAATCTCAGCCGAGCCGGCCGTCGGCGGGACGCTCAAGATACAGCCGGATACCCGTATCCACGAGGGAAACACGGTTGAGGTCGGGCACCGCGCCCAGCGGAATCCAGGCCGCATGCGTGGTGCTCCCGCCCACTTCGTTCCGCAGCTCGCCGCCGGTGATCGTTGCCTCGTAGACCAGGCGCAGGGCCTGGAAATCGCGCGCCCCGCCGTCGAGCCGCAGCTCCGCGGGCCAGTGCCCGACGTCGATGCCCAGCATCGCGCCGATCTCCGCGTGGTAGCCGGTTTCCTCGAAGACCTCCCGGCGGCATCCGTCGACCGGGTGTTCGGCCAGGTCCAGCCCGCCGCCCGGGAGGGTCCAGCCTTCCCGCCCGCCCTGCTTCCAGTAGGCCAGGAGGATGCCGCCGTCGCGGATGATAACGGCGTAGGCGGCAGGGCGGGTGTCGAACATCAGGCTCATCCGTCCAGCGTAACGGCGCTGCGGCGGGAGACTTGAGCGGCCGCTGCGGGCCGCCTTTCTGCCTATCCTTGTTCGGCCACGAGCCGGAGGACGCCGAAGATCGGATCCTGGGCGAGGATGCGGACGTCGCTGATCCCGGCGGCGGCGAGGGCCGTCCGGAATGATTCCTGCAGCCGGGGCACGTGCATGCCCAATCCGCTGCCCAGTACTACGGGTCCGTCGATGCCCAGCTGCCGGAGGGTCTGCTCGGCCATGGCCGCCAGGTCGCGGCCGGCCTGGTCCACGAGGGCGCCGCTCGCGGCGTGCCCGGCTGCGGCGGCGTCCACCACCAGCCGGGCCTGCTGGGCCCAGTAGCGCCGGCCGGTCTCGGCTGAGTGGAAAAGCGCGATCAGCTTGTTCGGGTGGTCCACATTGCAGGCGGCCAGCAGGGCCCGGGTCAGCTCGTCCGGTTCCAGCCCCTGGTTCATCCGGCGCAGGCTGTGCCGGACAGCCTCCCGTCCCAGCCAGTAGCCGCTGCCTTCGTCACCGAGGAGGTAACCCCAGCCGCCGGCGCGTGCTTCGGCTCCGGCGGCGTTCCTGCCCCAGGCTGCAGAGCCCGTGCCGGCGATGACGGCGACGCCGGTGCTGGTGTCTCCGGCCGCGAGGAGGAGGCGCGAGTCGTGAACCACTGTGATCCTGGCGCCCGGCACGTGGGGTGCGATCAGGGCTGCGAGCGCGGCGGCGTCGTCGTCGGTGTCGATGCCGCCGGCTCCTGCGTAGACCTGGTCGACGTCGCCCCCGCCGATCCGGGCAAAGAGGTCCGCGAGGTTCCGGGCCGCTTCCTCCCGGCTGACGTTTTGGACGTTGGAGCTGCCGGCCGTTTCGTTGGCGACGACCGTACCGTTCTCGAACCGGACGCCGTGGGTCTTGGTCCCGCCGATATCCAGGCCGATCACCGTGCCGGCGGCGGCGTGGCCCGGGGTGCCCTCGGTCGGGGAAGGATGAGCAGAGTCCGCCGTCGGCGGGAGTTCAGTGTTAGTCACAGGAACAGACTACTGAACCGTGTCCTGCGCCGACACGGCCGGGGGTTTTGGCCCATGCCTTGGACTTCCGGCGATGCTGCAGCCCTCCGCGGGTCCGGCGGCCCGGAAAGCCTAGCGGGTGGACTCGATGGCCTGGATCAGGTCTGCCGTGATGTCGGCCGGGTCCTCCAGCCCGACGGAGATCCGCAGCAGGGCCGCGTGCGGTTTCGCGCCGGCCTCCACGGGACGGTGGGTGAGCCCGGCCGGGTGCTGGATGAGGGTGTCGATGCCGCCCAGCGAGACGGCGTGCGTGATCATGCGGACGGCCGACGGGACACGTTCGGCGTGCCCGGCGGTGGCAAGTTCAAACGCCATAAGCGAGCCGGGACCGGCCATCTGGGTACCGATCAGGCCCTGCGGATCGCAGTCGGGCAACCCCGGATAGTGGACGCGCTGGACCAGTGAGTGTTCATTCAGGGCGACCGCGACCTTCTCGGCGCCGGCCTGCTGCGCCCTGACCCGCACCGGCAGGGTCGCCAGTCCCCGGTGCAGCAGGTAGGCCGGCCACGGGGTCAGGATTCCGCCGGTCACGGCCCGGATACGGCGCAGCCGCGCGGTCCAGTCCGCGTCCGCGGCCACCACGCCGCCCATCGCGTCGCCATGCCCGCCGAGGAACTTGGTGGCGCTGTGCAGCACCATGGCAGCGCCGTACTTGAAGGGTTGCTGCAGTACCGGGCTCGCGAAGGTGTTGTCGACCAGCAGCGGGACGCCGTCGGCCGCGTCCGCCATCCGGGCGATGTCCACGAGTTCGAGGCTGGGATTGGCCGGAGTCTCCAGGATCACCAGTCCGGTGTCCGGCCGCAGCGCCGCATGGACGCCTTCCGGCGTTGTATACGTGACCTCCGTGCCGAGCACGCCGGAGGCAAGCAGGTGGTCACTTCCGCCATAGAGGGGCCGCACGGCGACAACATGCTTCTTGCCGCCCGCGACGACGGCGAGCAGGACGGCGCTGAGGGCCGCCATGCCGGTGGCGAATGCCACGGCCTCGGGGGTGCCTTCGAGGACGGCGACGCCTTCTTCGAAGCGGGCCACGGTAGGGTTCCACAGCCGCTGGTAGACGGTGCTCTGCCCGTCCAGGTGCACCCCGCCGGTCGCCATGTGTTCGTAGGCGAGGCCGCCCTCGTGCACGGAGGGCAGCGGGGCCGTCGTCGAGAGGTCAATCGGGACGGCATGCACGCCGAGTTCCGTAAGACCGTTGCGGCCAGCGTGGACAGCCAGGGAATCCTGTGAAAGCACCATTGCTCCTCTTGAATTTTCACCAATGAACCAGCCAAGCATCTGGCAATAATTCGACAATTTATAGAGGAAGTGAATGGAATGGCCGGAATACCGCGGATATGATGAACCGTAAGCTTTCCAAGGAGGAACCGTGAGCAGCAGTGCGAAGAATATTCGGCCGACGTCAGGTGCCGCCGAGCCGTTGGACGCCATTGACGAGCGCCTGCTGGCGGAGCTCGTGGCGGATGCCCGGATCTCGAACAAGCAGCTCGCCGAGCTCGTGGGAATCGCCCCGTCCACGGCCCTGATGCGCACCCGGGCCCTGTCCGAGCGCGGCATCATCCAGGGCTTCGAGGCGAAGCTCAACCTCTCAGCCATCGGCCGATCGGTTCAGGCCCTTATCGCGGTCAGGCTGCGCGCCCATGACCGCGAACAGATTGACCGTTTCACCTCACGGGTGCCCCGGCTCCCGGCCGTGCTGTCGACCTTCCACACCTCCGGCTCGGTGGACTACCTGCTGCACATCGCCGTGGCGACCACCGAAGATCTCCGCGACTGGGTCCTCGACAATCTGGCCACCGATCCGGTGGTGGGCCACACCGAAACCACTCTGGTCTTCGAACATATGCAGGGCAACCACGGCCCGCTGCCCGACTAGGAACGCAGCGCCCGGCGGAGCGTGATGCCGGCAAGGGCGAAGGCGCCGAGGGCACACAGCACCACGAAGCCGGCCACCGCGGCCTGGAGGCCGAAGATCCCCGCCGCAAGGCCGAGGCCGATGACCGGAAACGTACTGCCGAGGTACGTGATGACGTAGACCGCGCTGATGATCTGGGCGTGGCGTGACGCTTCGACCTTGCCGGCCACGTCGTTGAAGACCGTCCGGAAAGAGACGCCCTGGCCGAAACCGGCCGTGATGCTGGCCAGAATCAGCAGCCATGGGCTGGTCGAGGCCGCAGCCACGGCAATCAGCAGGACCGAAACAGCCAGCAGGCCCAGCCCGGCGGGGACCACGAACCGTCCCTGCACAGAGAGCAGTTGGCTGAGGGCGGAGGACCCGAGAGTCAGTCCGGCAAGCAGGCCGATCAGCGGCCGGGAGTCGGCCTGGACGATCTGGGCGAAATAGCTCGGAGCCAGGGACAGGCAGAACCCGAAGACTGCGAAGCTGAGGAACCCCACGGACGCGGCGAGCCAGAACGCGCCCCGGGCTTCGCGCGAGACAGCGGGCCGGCGCGGGGCCAGGACCCGCAGCGGCTGCGGTCCGTTGAGCAGGGTGGGGGCCGGGCGGGCCTTCAGCAGGTACAGCGGAACCAGCAACCCCATGAGGATCAGGGAGTGCAGGTAATACGGGGTGGTGGTGGGCCCCGGCAGCAGTGAAAGCGCTCCCCCGATGGCCGGCCCGGCGGCAACGCCGCCGGCCGAGGCGAGGAGGGTGAACCTGGACGCCCACTCCGGCCGGCTCGGCAGGAGTTCCCGCAGGGCCGCGGAGCTGGCGCCCGTGGCAAGTGCCACCGCGACACCCTGCAACGCCCGGCCGGCGGACAACGTCACCAGGCTGTCCGCCGTGGCGAAGACGAAGCCGCCGGCGAGCCCCACCAGGACGGCCAGCAGCAACGCGGCCCGGCGCCCGATGTGATCGGACCAGTGACCGGCCAGCAGGAGCGTGGCGATGAGTGCAAGGACGTAGGCGGCAAATGCCACCGTGACGTCCAGCGAGGTAATACCGAGCTTGGCCTGCAGGAGCGGATACAACGGCGTCGCCAGGTTTGCGCCGACCAGCAGCGTGAAAATGACGACGCCGGCCATGACCAGCCGCGCCGTGATGGAGGCGTCCCAGCCCCAGCGCTCGGCGCTGGCCGGACGCATGCGTAGCTCGCTGAAGACTGTCATTGCTGTGCCCTTGCGTGGTGGGGGCCGGGCCTTCGCGCAGGTGGGCGACATGGCCTGGGCCGGTAAAGAGTGGATACCTAAAGAATGCGGCCTTCATGATCTTTCGGAGCACTTCCTGTGCCAGAATTGATCAGAATAGGCAATCACAGGGCGCAATCATGAACCGGAGTGATGATTTGAACAGTCTGGACCCCACCGACGTGAAGATTTTGCTGGAGCTGATCCGGGATCCCCGGATCCAGATTGGTGAACTCAGTGACGCCCTCGGCATCGCGCGGAATACCGCGCAGTCGCGCCTGCGCCGGCTCCAGCGCTCCGGCGTGCTGCACGACGCCGGCCGCGAGATCGACCTTGAGGCGGTAGGGTACGACGTCGTCGCCTTCGTCACGATCGAGGTGACCCACCGCGAACTCGACGGCGTCGTGGCCGCGCTCCGCCTGCTTGCCCAGGTCCTGGAAGTTCACGAGATCTCAGGGCGCGGCGACGTCTGGTGCCGGGTCGTGGCGACCGACACGCATAACCTGCAGGGCGCCCTGCGGTCCATTCTGCGGATCAAGGGCGTCATCCGGACCGAAACGGTCCTGGCGCTGCATACGCACATCCCCTACCGCACCGAGCCGCTGATCAGCAGGCTGGCCCAGGGCAGCACGCTGTCTCCGGCCCGGCCCAAGTGAGGTGATAATTAGCCCGTGACTATCATCGACAACGCCGTCTACGTTGACGGCATCCGCAGCGCCGAGCCGCAGAACCTTGAGCAGACCTTCGAGACCCTGACCAAGCACGGCGGGATGGCCTGGATCGGCTTGTACCGCCCCACCGCCGGGGAGATGGCCGCCGTCGCGGAGGAATTCGGTCTGCACAGCCTGGCGGTCGAGGACGCGATCTCGGCACATCAGCGGCCCAAGCTGGAACGGTATGACGACAACCTCTTCACCGTGCTGCGCCCGGCCCGGTACCTGGACGACACCGAGACGGTCGAGTTCGGCGAGCTGCACGTCTTCACGGGCCGGAATTTTGTGGTCACCGTCCGGCACGCCGAGACCGCCGGGGTCGCCGAGGTCCGGCGCCGCCTCGAGCACCGGCCGGAAGTCCTCCGCCATGGGCCCGAATCCGTGCTGTACGCGCTAATGGACCAGGTGGTGGATGACTACATGCCGGTCGTCGCCGGCCTCGAAAATGACATCGACGAGATCGAGGACCAGCTCTTCAGCGGCGATCCCGCCGTCTCCCGGCGGATCTATCAGCTGGCCCGGGAAGTCATCCAGTTCCAGCGCGCCATCCATCCGCTGCCGGCCATGATGCAGCTGCTCCGCCGCGGTTTTGAGAAGTACGAGGTGGACTCGGAGCTGCAGCACAACCTCCGCGACGTCGAGGACCACGTGGAACGGCTGATCTCCCGCGCCGATTCATTCCGTGACCTGTTGCAGAACGCGCTCACGCTCGACGGGACGCTCACTGCCAACCGGCAGAACGAGGTCAGCGCCCAGCAGAACGAGCAGGTCAAGAAGATTTCGTCCTGGGCCGCGATCTTCTTCGCGCCCTCAATCGTGGCGAGCATTTACGGCATGAACTTTGACGTGATGCCGGAGCTGCACTGGGCCTTCGGCTACCCGATGGCGCTCGGGCTGATGGGCGCGGCGGCGGCACTGATGTTTGCGATCTTCAAACGGAAAGGCTGGCTTTAGCGCCCGCACCCTAGCCTCCGGCACCTCAGCCGGCGGCCCGGCGGTTCCGCGCCTGGGCCACCAGCCGGGCGAAAGCGATGATGAAGACCGACTCGGCCAGCGCCATGAGTCCGAGCAGCAACCACTCTCCGGTGCTGATAAAGACGATCGCCCCGGTAACCACCAACGCGGTTCCGAGCACCAGGGTGTAGACGGCAAACCCGAAGGCCACGCGTGCGCTGCGCACGCCCGTCCGGAAGCCGAAGCCCAGCGGCTCACCGCCCGGGTACCCGGCGACCCGGTCGGGTCCGGCGGGCTTGAGCGCGTCGAATTCCTCCCACGGGTCCTGGCCCTGCTCCTGCCCTGTCATGCTCCCATTATCCCGCGGATTCCCTCGTTACGCGGCGCGGACAGCAACCTGCCCGGGTTCGGTCCCGCCGCCGAACACCAGCTGCCGGTTGGCAATTTTCTCGCTGAAGAAGCGGTCGTGGCTGACCACCACGACGGCACCGGGGAAATGCAGCAGAGCCCGCTCCATCACCTGGGTGCTGGACATGTCCAGGTGGTTGGTGGGCTCATCCAGAAGCAGCACCGACGCGCCGGAGAGGAGGCACTGGGCCATGGCAACGCGTGCCTTCTGGCCGCCCGAGAGGTTCCCGATCTTCTGTTTGAGGTCAGCCTCGGAGAACTGGAACATGGCCAGGAAGCGGTTGACTGATTTCTTCGTGGCACTGAAGGCCAGGCTGTCAGGAAGCGCGTTAACGGCGTGGGAGACGGTGTCGCCGTCGTCGAGGTCTTCGAGCATCTGGTTGTAGGAGACGAATCCGGGCCCCTTGGCCCATGCCACGTCCCCGGCGTCGGCCTGCTCTTCGCCTGTCAGGACCTTGAGCAGGGTGGATTTGCCGCTGCCGTTGGAGCCGAGGACCACGATCCGGTTGCCGCGGCGGATTTCGAAGCTGAGGTCCTGGAAGAGGACTTTGCTGCCATAGGACTTGCCGAGCCCCTCCACCCGGCACAGGATGTCCTTCACGTGCAGGCCGCCGTAGATTTCCGTGACAATCTGGTCCACGGGCCGGGGTGTACGTGACTTCTTGATCTTCGCCAGCTGGTTGCCCAGCCCGCGGCTCGCCGCCTTGGCCGCTTCCCGGCGGTCGGCAATGCCCTCGGCTTCGAAGGCGAGGAGTTCGGACTCGTGCGCGAACTGCGCCTCGAGCGTCTTGAGCCGGAACTGTTTCTGCACCACGTACTCGGCGAAATTTCCCGGGTATTCGTGCAGATGGAAGTTCTCCACCTCGATGATCCTGGTGACGACCGCGTCGAGGAATTTCCGGTCGTGGGAGACGATGATGGCGGCGCCGCGGAAGTTCCGGAACCAGGCCTCCAGCCATTCGACGCCGGCGACGTCGAGGAAGTTGGTGGGCTCGTCCAGCAGCAGGACGTCCGGCCCCTCCAGCAGGATCTTGGCCAGTGCAGCCCGGTTGCGCCAGCCGCCGGACAGTTCATCGATCGAACAGCGACGGTGGGCCTCATCGAAACCGAGCGTGGTCAGGACCGTGTCGATGCGCCGGCCGTAGTCCCAGCCGTCGAGCCGGTCCATGTGCTCAAACAGTTCTGCCTGGCGGGCGATGAGCCGGTCAAGTTCAGCGCCGGCCGGGTCTCCGGCGATGGCCAGGTCGATCGCAGCGAGTTCGGCTTCGATGGCTTTGATGTCCGCGAACAGCCCGTCCAGCACGTCCAGGATAGTGGCGGCGCCATTCAGCTCGGAGAACTGGGAGAAATAGCCCACTTTGATGCCCGGTTCCACGGTGACGGTGCCGGTATCCGGAGCCACCTGGTCCAAAACGAGTTTCAGGATGGTGGTCTTTCCGGAGCCGTTCTTGCCGATCAGGCCGACCCGGTCCCCGGGCTCGAGACGGAAGAACGCTTCCCGCAGGATCTGTGCGTTGTCGAACCGGACGCTGACGTCATGGAGCCGGATCAGGCTCACTTCTGCTGCCCGATGCGGGTCCGCACGATTTCGCTGACGGTCTTGCCGTCGAACCGGCCGGCCACCCGTGCGGTGACGGGCTTCATCACGGCGCCCAGCTGTCGCATCGAGAGTTCGACGCCGTCAGCCTCCAGCGCAGCGATGGTCTCCTCGACGATGGCTTCCACTTCAGCGGCCGTCAGCGGCTGCGGCAGGTAGGCCTCGATGATCTCGGCTTCGGCGATCTCTGCGGCGGCGCGATCGGTTTCCCCCGCGTCGGCGTAGATGCGGGCGGTGTCGCGGCGCTTGGCCGCTTCCTTCTGCAGGAGCGAGGTGACTTGGACGTCGTCGAGGACGACGGGCGTCTTACCCGACTTTTCGCGGGTTTCGATTTCGCCGAGGACGTTGCGCACCGTGATGAGCGCGACCTTGTTGCGGTCCTTCATGTGGCCGACGACGTCGGCGTGGAGGCGTTCTTTGAGGGTGGTCATGGTGCTCCTTGGGTCACGGGGCGGTCAGCCCCGGTAGTACTCGGCAATGTCTGATACGAGCTCTTTGAAGGCCGCGGGAATGGATCCGTGCGCACCCTTCGGCGAGGTCGCAAGGGTGCTGCCGGGAACCGCGGCGTGCAGCCGGCGGGCGGTCTCCCGGTAGTAGGCGGGGCTCTTCCCGCCGACCATAAAGTGTGTGTTGGCCGGCAGGACGGAAAAGTCCCGGACGTCCTCGGCCTCATCATAGGCGGCCTTCAGCTCCCCGACGGCGCTGGGCATCAGTTCCGTCAGCATCCGGTTCAGCTTTGTCCGGGACATAAGTGCCATCAGCCCCGCCAGGACGGGTTCCGGTACCCTGGCCAGGGCAGTCCCCGGCCGCATGCCCCGCCGCATCCGGGCGAGGGCAAGACCGATGTTGCCGGCATTGACGGCTTCTTCGAAACCTGCCAGCCAGTCCATGTCGATGCTGCCGTGGATGTTCACGGCGGCGTCGTAGACTGCGAGCTTCGCCGGTTCGTGGCTGCTGCCGGCAAATTCCTGGACCGCGTTGAGCGCTACGGATCCGCCGAGACTGTGCCCGAAAAGGTTTCGCGCCCCGGTGACGTCCAGAACCGTCCGGACATCGGCGACTTCCGTGGCCATGGAGTAGTCCTCGGGCTGCGGGGTCGAACTGCCGCGGCCGCGCCGGTCATAGACGTCAACGGCCCAGCCCTCCCCTAACCCTTTGGCCAGGGCCAGAGAGAAGGGCCGGTAGATGAGCGCTGTCAGGAAGGCTCCGCCGACGACGACGACGCGCCGTTCGCCCGGGGCGGTCTCTGTGCCGTAGCTGTATAAGGCGAGCTGACCGCCGTCGTGCGTCGTCAGCGTCTGTTCTTTCACGCTTCCATCTTAGAACCGGGCCCGTCCCCGGACGGACACGGGGCGCCCCGGCAGGACAGGACAGGGCCACAAGTCCCTACACGTCGCTGCCGGCGGAGCCTAACCTTGCACAGGTCGGCAATACGGGCCGGCGTCTCCGAACGTCTTAGGGGAACGATGATCACTGAAGGTGCTATTGACCAGTCCGCAGGTGACGATCCGGCACGGGTTCAGCCGCAGGAGCTGCCCGAAAGCCACCCGGCATACGGACCAAACCGCTTTGGCTACGACCCGAGGCTCTGGCCGGCAACGTAGCGGTCCGCTGCCTGGAGTGCCGGATCCTCGGTGAGTGGCCCGCCTACCGGCAGAAGCCGTTGGCCCCGATCACCTGGAGGATCCGGCGGGCTTCGCCGTTGTCCGTGACAACGGTGTCCCGGCCGCTGCTGAACAGGTCCGTGACGATGACCAGGAGCCTGTCCAGGGGCATCCCGCCGAGCAGGCCGCCGCAGACCCGCCGGGCATCCTCGACGGTCTGGTCGTCCGTGAACTCCGGGTTGATCGTGGAAAGCTCGGCCAGCAGCGCCTTCCGCTCGTCCGAATCAGGGCCGGGCAGGGTGGCGGGCAGGGTTGGAGTTGCCGGGGCGGTCTGGCTCGACGCCTGATCCGACGTTGCCTCGCCGGTTGCCTCGGAGCCCGAGCAGGCGGCTGCCGGCAGAATCATCAACAGGGCCAGGATGGTCGCCACAGGCTTCTTCATATTCCCTCTGCTTCGGTACACAACATGGACTGATGCCCACCGACGACCCTAGCCGCATCCGGAAGCCGTGCCGAAATCCGCTGGACGCGGCCGGCGTAAACTTCAGATACGGCGTTCGGAGGGCATTATGGACATCCACAGCACACTTTCCGGCAGTCTCCGCCACCAGGAAGAGGCCTCCCCTGGGGATTGGGAGTCCACCTTCCGCAGGATGGTTCTCTTCGACCTCGCGGCGGACATGGAACTTGGCTTCTTCCTTTCCTACTACCGGAATTTCGCCATCCCCGGCATTGCCTCGACCCTTGACGCCAACGCGGAAATCCCGCAGCGTCCCATGAAGCGTTCCTATGACACTGCGATCCTGATCTACGAGCTCATCGCCGGCGGCCTCGACAGCGGCCGTGGCACCGAAATTCTTGCCCTGCTCAACCGCGTCCACCGCAACGTCCCGGGCAGCAAAGAGGACTTCCTTTACGTCCTCGTCACCTTGCTGGTCGTCCCCATCCGGTGGACCCAGGCGCACGCCTGGCGCCCACCGACATCGGCCGAACTCGCAGCCGCCGCACGCTTCTTCGGCGGACTCGGCCTCCGGATGAACATCACAGCCATGCCATCCTCCTACGCTGAAGCCGAAGCCTTTTTTGACCGCTATGAGGCCGCGCATGTCGCACCATCCCCTGCCGGCCGGCGTCTGATGGGCGCCACCGTCCAGGTTTTCCAGAGCCGGCTGCCCGCGCCTTTGCGCCCGATGGCCAGGCCCATCATCAGCACGATGCTCGACGACGACCGCCTCACCGACGCGCTGGGCCTCCCCCGCGCTACGCGGGCAACGCGGGCCGCCCTCACGGCAGGACTCGCCCTCCGCAATGCCGTCCACCGGCGTCGCCCCCTGACGACGCAACCGCGTTTCATCCCCGGTGCAGCAGGTTCGACCGTCTACCCCGGCGGGTACACCCTGGACCAGATCGGCCCGGTCAACGTCCCGCGCCCCGCCGCCGGCGAGCCGCGACCCTGATTCTGACCTGGACCGCGGATTCTCGGGGCGTTTTCACGACAGGAACGCGGAAAGCCCTCCGACCCGCGTTCCGGCGGGTCGAAGGGCTTTGCAGTGGAGCTAAGGAGATTCGAACTCCTGACCTCTTCGATGCGAACGAAGCGCTCTACCAACTGAGCTATAGCCCCGGAGCAACGCCGGTCCCAACGGAACGGCGTTGCCGGTGTCCCTAGGCTACAAACTATCGCCGGTCATTGCCAATCACGCCGCGCGATGCCTTGGCCGTGTCGCATATTCGGCGCAGGGTCGCATGCGGCGGGCGCGGAAAAGCCCCGGCAGCCGGGGTGGCTGTCCGGGGCTTCCGGGCTTCCAAGGCTGGTTCAGGCCCGGCGGCGCTGCAGGACGTCGTCGAGGTTGCTCAGGGCGCTCTGCGCCTTGCCCAGCGGCTGCTCGCCGGGATCGCCGGCGGTCCGCAGGTCAGTCGCGGCGGGCCGGGCGGCGCCCTGCTTGAGCGAAGGCTTGCCGACTGCCTTCGGGGCCTCCGGCAGGTCAAGGGGACCCGGCGCGGCGCGTTCGGCCTTCGGGGCTTCAACATAGGTCGGCTTGGGAACCTCGACGGGTTCCCAGCCGGCGTCCTGCGTCGCCACCCACCCCGCCCCGGAGGTTTCACGGGCCGCGGTATCACCTGAGGCCACTGCTTCCGCGAGGGCCGCCGCGCGGAGATCCTGCGCGGTCAACGCTTTTGGCTGGGGTTTCGTCTCGGCCGCGGGTGCGGCCGGGGATGCCTGGGCGTCGAAGAGAGCCGTGTCGCGTGGTGCCGTGGCGTCGCCGCCGGTCGCTGCGCCGTCGCCCTGGCGGGTCGTTGCCGGTGCGCCGCGCGTCGGAGCGCTCATCGCGGCCCGGAATGCAGCGTTCATCCGGCGGCGCCGATCCCTGATGGCAAGCCGGCGGAGCAGGACCACGGCCGCGGCTGCGACCGTCAGCGCGGCAACCGGAAGCCACCCGGAGCCCACGCCGGCGATGCTCAGGGCTGCGGCGATGACACCGGTGAGCAACGAGAGCAGGCCGGTCAATGCAAGTGCCAGCCGGCCATACCGGAGCTTGAAGGCCGGACCAGCCGGCTTGTCAGTCCGTAGCCCGCCTGCGGGCACGGAGCCCATGGCGCTTGGTGCGGTCTGCCTGCTGGTCATGGGGGTCTCCTGACGGGCCGTCATTTTCAGGACCCTGCCAGCCAATGGTTCTGCCGGTTCGAGGTCAATAACGTCGGCCAGGAAGTCAGCCGCAGGCTGCAACTGGTGGTGCCCGTTCCGGAGAACATAGGGCGCCACCCACACGATCCAGAGTGCAACAGCAATGAAGAGGATCACTGAGCTGCTAAGAGGGAAGTCCACAGTCAAAACGGTATGAGCAACACCATGCGGGGAGCCGCATTGGCGTAGGTGTGTCGCGGCTGAAACCGCAAATGTCTGGATTAAGACTTCGATGCCGCCGTGCAGATGGTGCCTGGCACGAGGCGTCAGCCGTGGCGCTCCCGGTTCCACTTCGCCAGGAGCCCGCCCGGAACTTCCTCGGCTGTCAGGGCAAATGCGCGATGATCGGCCCATTCCCCGTTGATGTGCAGGAACCGCGGCCGTAATCCTTCGTCCCGGAAGCCGAGTTTCTCCACGACCCGCAGGCTGGGCCCGTTTTCCGGCCGGATGTTGATTTCCATCCGGTGCAGCCCCATCGTGTTGAAGCAGTAATCCGTTGCCATGGCCACGGCAGTCGGGGCTATGCCCTGGCCTGCCCGGTCACGATCCACCCAGTATCCCAGGCTCGCCATCATCGCTGAACCCCAGACAATGGACGAGACCGTGAGCTGGCCGACGATCACGGGTGACCTGTGGCCTGGGGTCCATGCCGTGATGACAAAGGGCAGCGCCGACGCCTGGGCGGCCTGGGCCTTCAGGGACCGCACCATTTGCCGGTAGTCCGGCAATCCGCCGCCGGGCGCCGGGTTTGAGGCCTCCCAAGGCGCCAGCCAGGCGCTATTACGGGCACGGAGCTGGGTCCATTCCTTGCGGTCCCGGTACCGGATGGGCCGTAAGACGATGTCGCCGCTCTCCAGCGTCACCGGCCAGCTGAAGCTTCCGCCCACGTACGCTATTGGGTAAGGCTGTCGGTCCGGCTGGGTTCCAGGCCGGCGGCAAAGCTGGGGAGCCATTCGCGCAGGCCCGGTCCCAGATCGTCACTGTCACAGGCGAGCTGAACGCAGGCCTTGAGGTAGCTAAGTTTGTCGCCGGTGTCATAGCGGCGGCCGCGGAAGATCACGCCGTAGACGCCGTATCCTTCATCGCTGCCGGAGGCGAGCTCCTGCAAAGCATCCGTGAGTTGAATCTCGCCGCCGCGACCGGGCTCGGTACGTTCGAGGACGTCGAACACGGCCGGGTGCAGGACATAGCGTCCGATGATCGCCAGGTTGGAGGGGGCGTCGTCGACGTCGGGCTTCTCCACCAGGTGGTTGATCCGGACGTATCCGTCGCCGTCCGTGGAGCTGACGTCGGCGCAGCCGTAGGCGCTGATCTGGGAGGGGTCAACCTCGATCAGGGCGACAACCGAGCCGCCGGTCTTGGCCTGGACCTCGATCATCGTGCTGAGCAGTTCATCGCGGGCGTCAATCAGGTCGTCGCCCAGCAGGACTGCGAACGGTTCGTAGCCGACGTGCTGTTTCGAGCGCAGGACGGCGTGTCCGAGTCCCTTGGGGTCCCCCTGACGGACGTAGTGGATGTCGCCGAGGTTACTGGCAGCCTGGATGGATTTCAGCTTCGCTGTGTCACCCTTGGCCTCGAGTGTCGCTTCCAGCGCCGGGACCCGGTCGAAGTGGTCCTCGAGAGCGCGCTTGTTGCGGCCGGTGATCATCAGGATGTCCTGAAGGCCGACGTTCACGGCTTCCTCGACGACGTACTGGATGGCCGGCTTGTCCACCACGGGCAGCATTTCCTTGGGCATCGCCTTGGTGGCGGGAAGGAAGCGGGTGCCGAGACCGGCAGCGGGAATGACAGCCTTGCGGACGGAAGCGTTGGGTGTAGTCACTCGACTAATCTAACGGAGGTGGCAGGCATTCGGTAATCTTTTCCCGCTCGCAGACGGGCCCGCCACGACCGCACCTTGTGAAGGGACTCTCCACCATGGCATCAAAGGAAGAAATTCGGTCAAGCCACCGGGCCCGGCGAGCAAGCCTTCCCCAGGCTGCGCGGGAGGCTGCCGGGACCGGCATTGCCCGCCACGGAACGCTGTGGGCGTCGTCCCTGGCTCCGACACGTCAGGGAACCTTTGCCCTCTACATCGGAGTCGGGGCCGAACCGCCCACCATGCCCTTGGTGAAAGCCCTCTCCGACGCGGGGCACCGGGTGCTGCTGCCGGTCTGTGAACCAGGGCGGGAACTGAGCTGGGTGTACTGGGACGCGCGGTCCGTCTTTGTCCGCAGCCGCTACGCGCCTGTCCAGGAACCGGTTGGGGAGCGCCACGGCGTCGGAGTCATGCGGAGCGCCGACGGGATCATCCTCCCGGCCACCGCCGTTGACCTCAGCGGAAACCGGATCGGCCAGGGCGGAGGGTACTACGACAGGTTCCTGGCGGCCCTGGCCGACGGCAACCACGACGCCGGGCCGCTGCCAACCACCGCCGTCGTCTATGCGGATGAGGTCCTTGCCGCCGGCAGCATTCCCGCCGAGCCTTTCGACCGGGCCGTGGGATCGGCTCTCACCCCGGCCGGCGTCATCCGGCTGGGTCATAGCGCCGGGGCCGGGTGATAGAATTGGCACTCAGGCCCTGCGACTGCTAAGGGACGGATTCCGGCCACCGGACATCCGCACCAGACAGCACGGGACCTGTTCGTTTGTCCCAGAGGAGGATTTCCAGTGCCCACGTACGCATACGCCTGCAAGGACTGCAGCCACGATTTCGAAATTGTGCAGTCGTTCTCCGACAACTCCTTGACGGCCTGCCCCGAATGCCAAGGAACCCTGCGCAAGAAGTTCAACAGCGTGGGCGTTGTCTTCAAGGGTTCGGGCTTTTACCGGACGGACTCGCGCGATTCCAAGGGCAGCGCGGTGGCGCCCGCCCCTGCGGCTTCCCCGACGCCTGCCCCCGCCGCTGCCGCCGCCGGCTAGGACTCCCCCGGGCTTTCCCGGCCGCCGCCGGAATTGTCCACATAAGGCATCAGCTGCCATCCGCAAACGGCCCGCCGTGCGTAGCGTCAAAGCATGCCCAGCTCCAGCACTTTACGACCTCCCCGACCGGGCTCCCGGATCCTGCCGGGCTTCCGGGGCGCGGCAGGCCGCCCGCCGCACCGACGCCTGGCGGCGTGGCTGAGCCGCAACCGGCGCCTGATTGTTGCCCTGCTGCTCTGCGCGGCCGCCGGACTGGCTGTACAGCAGCTGACGCCTGCCCCTGCCGCAACTGTTGCCGCCCTCGCCGCAGCCAGGGATCTGCCGGCCGGAGCAGTCCTGGACAGCAGCGATGTGGCGGTCGTCGCCGTCCCGCCCGGGCTGATACCGGACGGAAGCCACACCGGCTCAGCCGGGTTTCCCGGCGGACAGCTCGCCGTGGCCTTGCGCCAGGGGCAGCTGCTTAACGATTCCCAGTTTGTGGGGTCCGGTCTGCTGGCCGGAAGTCCGCCCGGCTCGGCAGCCGTACCGCTCCGGATGGCGGACCCGGCATCCATCCGGTTGGTTGCTCCCGGACAGTTGGTCAACATTATTCTGACTCTTGACAACAGCTTCGACCAGACCGCCGAGTCCCAGGTCCTGGCGGCCGGCGTGCCGGTGCTGTGGACCTCGACGCCGGGCGATACACCGGGCCTGTGGTCCGATTCCGGGGAAACAGACGGCCTGATCGTCGTGGCAGCCGGAGCGGACCAGGCCCGGCAACTTGCCGGCGCCTCCACCCGGGGCAAGCTCTTCTTTGTCCTGGTCGGAGCAGCAGCCCCGGGCTAGGTCGCCGGACGCCCGGCCGTTGACGACCGGGGTCAGCCCCAGTGCGGGGGCTTTTGTTCCTGCAGCCACGCGTCGTGGTCGTAGCTGTTCGGCTGATCGCCCCAGCGCCGCGGATCGTCCTCCGCCGCCTTGTTGGGCAGCACTCCGGCGGGGACCGCGGCCCGCGTTGCCGAAGACCGCGGTTCCTCCGCCGACGGCTCGTTCTGCCTGTTCTGTGTTCCGCCGTCTGCACTCATGCCGCCGGCCTCCTTGCTGCTTGATACTGTTCCTGATTGCACCTCGGCCGCTGACCACCCGGCCGGCGTTCCCGTCTCTGGCGCCGAGCCCCGGGCTTCGGCGGACCTGGCTTCGGAGAGCGTCAGATGCGCCATTTCATCGTCGAAGAATGCGTGCGGGGTCCGTGCCCGGCCGGGTACAACAGGCTTCTGCAAGCCAAGGTATCCGCCGATCCGGTCCGCGCACGCCGAGGGATCGGTGAAGACCTCTATGGTCCATAGCGGCATGTACCGCCAGCCGAGGCGTTCCAGGAGCTGAGGCCGGAGCCTGCTCCGCTCACGGACGGTCAGCCTGCGGTACTGCTCGGTACCGTCGGACTCGATGGCCACCGGCCTGGGGATCTCGGCTTCTTCATGACCGATGGTGCTCAACGGGTCGGCTGCGGCGACCATGTTCAAGGCACCGTCGTACTGGTGCCAGACCCTGGCGCCGCGGGCGCGGAGCCGGTCTCCGAGGTCAGCCACGAGCGGGTCTGCTCCGAGTTCCTGCTCACTCTCCGCGGCACGCGAAGCAGGACTGCCCAGATCGGAGTTGCCGGCAATTTCGCGGTCCAGCAGTTCGTAGAAGTCAACCGCGCCATGGCTTAGCCGGGTGACGTCCAGGTCTTCGGGCCGGAAACAGCTCAGCACATGCAGGGACCGCCGGGCGCGGGTCATGGCCAGGGCGAATTTGGCCCGACCACCCTCGGCGGACAAGGGTCCCAGGCTGTGCAGGGCGCGTCCGTGCGGGGTGCGGCCGTAGCCCGGGGAGAAGATGACGTGGTCGCGGACAAGGCCCTGGGCCCGCTCGAGATCCACGACCCGGAACGACTCATCACCGGCCGTGAAGAAACCGGCCAGCAGCGGGTGATTGGGCAGCTGCATCCTGATGGATTCGCCGATCCGCGCCGCATGGCGGAGGCTTCCTGTCACGACGGCCAGCGACGTCCGGGGCCGGAGCCTGGCGTGTTCGAAGACGAGCTCCACGGCGCGGTTGACCTCGGCCACGACCGACTCGACGCCGTCGTCCTCGGCACTGGGCAGCCCGGTGCCGTCCGGCAGGTACTCGACCGTCAGGGACCGGTCCAATCCGGTCGCGGACTGGCCTTCGGGCAGCCGGCGGAGCGCGCCGTCGTAATAGCCTTTGCTGAGCTGACGCACGAGGTCCTCGTCGACGGCCCGGTAGACGGTCCGCAGGTTCCAGACCGGGAGCACCTCGGTCAGCGCCTGGTAGGCGCTCTCGACGCTCTGGTAGGAGCTCTCGCCTGCGGCAAGCCGCTCGACTCCGACAGTGAACGTCCGGGGACTGGCAATCCGGTCGTCACCGAAGGCGATGACCTGGCGGGCCCGCGCGATGGCAGGCAGAACGGCCTGCAGGGAAGTCGCTTCGGCGTCCAGGATGATGACCGCGTCGAACTTCTGCTCAACCGGGAGCAGGCCTGTCAGGAGGTAGGGACTCGCGGAAAACACCGGCACGAGCACCGGAAGGAGCTCGGGTGCCTGCCCGGCCAGCGCCGACAGCGTGACACGGCCGTCCTTGAGGAGGCTGCGCAGCAGATCGGCCTGGCGGGGCTGCGCCGCGACAGCCGCGCGCCAGCGCTCGGCAAGCTTCCAGCGCAGCCTCGCGGAGCCGCTGGCAATGTGCGCGTTGTCCGCCAGGCGATACTCCGCCTCGAGCTGGCGGAGGGCGTCGCCGTCGGACATGGCCAAATAGTCATCGCCGCTGATCATCGCTTCCAGGGCGGACTGCCACCAGGCCAGTTCCAGCTCGGCGGCCACGGACCCGGCGGACACCTCGCGCTCGGCGAGGTCGGCCAGGAGCTCACCGAGACCATGTTCACGCATGTTTTCCACCAGCAGCGTCCGCTCCGGCAGGGTCTCCAGCGTCTCGGTATCGGCTACCAGCCGCTCCAGGCGTTCCATCAGTTCGTTGAACGGGGTGCCGTGCAGGTCGCCGCCGGCAGCCGTGTACTTCACGGCGAGGCCCAGCGCGGAAAGCTCGGAATGCAGCTCCCGGTACAGCGCGGTGATCTCGCCGAGCCCGGACGGGACGGCCGGGTGGCGCTGGGTCGTTGCGTAGCCGGTCCAGGCCGCCCGCTGCTCCTGGACAAGGATCAGAGAGCTGTGCAGATCCGCGATATGCACACCCGGCCGGACGTACTCCTTGGCCACTCGGCGCAGCCGGGAGCGTTGCATCGACGGCATCTCGATGTTCCGCTCGCGCCGCCATGCGGAGGACGCTGTGGCGGAGATGAGGTCGTGGACGGGACGGTCGAAGATGTCCGGGGTGAACTTGTCCAGGCTTCCGCGCACCGCCATGAGCAGGTCAATCTGCTCTCCCCATGCCGAGAACGTTTCGCCCAGACGGATCTCGGCATGTTCTGCGACGTCGGCCATGCGTTCGCGCAGCCGCGGCAGCTTATCGGCGACGGAGGCCGCCACCTGCTGGGCTTCCTGGGTTTCCTTGCGGGTCAGCAGCCTCGCCCCGTGCCACGGGCTCGTGGCGGCGGCCCGGCTGAAACTTCCCAGCTCGGCTGCGCGGCGCAGCCGTTCGGCGAGTTCCGCACGGTCCCGGATGTTATCCAGCACGCTGCGCTTGAGCCGTACCGTCGTGGCCGGAGCCGGCTGGATGGACGTCAGGGCGGCCAGTGACTGCATGGCTTCGTACGGGGAGCATCCCCAGCGCCGGCGGACGTTATGGAGCGAGTCGACGTGGTCGATCAGGGCATGGCGGTGCCCGGTGAGCGTGGCGTGCAGGTTCGCGAGCTGCGGTTCGAGCGACTTCTCATTCCGGACGATGGCCCGGACCAGCTGGCCTTTGAGCTGCAGGGGACTTGCGTTGCCGGTGAGCTGGAGCAGGACGGAGTCCAGGCCCAGCAGCTCCAGCTGGGCGCAGACTTCCCCGAGGCTTTCACGCCTGTCCCCGACCACCAGCACCGTTTTGCCTTCATCGGCCAGCGCGCCGATGGCGTTGACGGCGGTCTGGGTTTGGCCGGTCCCGGGCGGGCTGCTGACCACCAGGGAATCACCGGCCCGGACGGCGTCCACCACATACTGCTGGTCCGTGTCGGCGTCCAGCAGCAGCAGCTCATCCGCGGGGTCACGTTCGTCGGTGCTCGGGAAGCGGCCTGCCTGCAGTTCGGTGACGTCGGCCGGCTGCCCGGAAGCCGCACGGGCCAGCGCGGTGATGAGCGGATGGTCCGCGTGGATCCATGGGTCATCCAGGTTTCCGGCCAGGTCCGCGAACGTGGACACCAAAATATTGTGTTCCACTTCCGCGCCATGGATCGGCTGGATCAGGGTGGCGATCCGGTCCAGGACGGGCTGCGGGTCGTAGCGGGCGGTGCTGTAGGCCATCCGGGTGACGGCACTGACGTCAAAGCCGATCCCGTGGACGGTTTTCAGATGCCGGACCAAGGCCGGGTTGATCTGCGCCTGCTCGGTCAGCTGCAGTTCGTAGTCGTCCTCCCCCGGACGCATCGTCAGGGAAACGCCGGCGAGCATGACCGGCGCCGATACGCGCTGCGGCCGGCCGCCGACGGCGGACGTCCAGACGACCGTACCGGCTGACAGGTACCCGGCGTCAATGCCGCGGTCGTTGGCGAGCTCGAAGATTTTGGAGCGCAGGTTGCGCGAGGCCCGGGCAGCAATCATGAACTGCTGGCGATCGCGGATCAGTGTGGAAAGCCGGGTGCGCCGTCCGGCCAGCATCTGGGCAAGCCCGGACGGATGGGCATGGGTCAGGTCGATGGAGCCTTCCGGCGTCTTGGTGAAGCGCAGCATCGTATCCGCTCCAGTAACGGGCTTGAGCTCCGACAGCCATTTCCTCAGCTCTTCCGAGCCTTCGGGGTGGCCTTGACCAACTGACACTGCTGCCTTCTTTTCTGTGCTCGCTGTTTTAGTACCCGCAGTCACTGTTCTCCCGCGGGACGCCTTGGACCATACCGGCATGCTTTCGAGAGTAGCCCGAATCCCCCGGGGGTGCCGCGCCGCAACACTGGCGCGACCGAAATTGGGCCGGAATTGTCCCGAATCCGAAACGGCCGGTCTCCGCGGAGACCGGCCGTGTCACAGTGCTATTCCCACTCGATGGTTCCCGGCGGCTTGCTGGTCACATCCAGCACCACACGGTTGACGCCGTCCACCTCGTTGGTGATCCGGTTGGAAATCCGGGCCAACAAGTCGTAGGGCAGCCGCGACCAGTCGGCCGTCATGGCGTCTTCGGACGAGACGGGACGCAGCACGATCGGGTGGCCGTAGGTGCGACCGTCGCCCTGCACACCGACGCTGCGGACATCCGCCAGCAGCACCACCGGCATCTGCCAGACCTCGTTGTCCAGCCCCGCCGCGGTCAGTTCGGCGCGGGCAATCGCGTCGGCCTTGCGCAGCAGGTCCAGGCGCTCCTTGGTGACTTCGCCGACGATGCGGATACCGAGGCCCGGTCCCGGGAAGGGCTGGCGTCCCACGATTTCGGCCGGCAGGCCAAGCTCGGCCCCCACGGCGCGGACCTCGTCCTTGAAGAGGGCCCGGAGCGGTTCAACCAGTTCGAACTGCAGGTCTTCGGGCAGGCCGCCGACGTTGTGGTGGCTCTTGATGTTGGCGGCACCCTCGCCGCCGCCTGATTCCACGACGTCCGGGTACAGCGTGCCCTGGACGAGGAACTTGATCTTCTCGCCGTGTGCGGCAGCCTCCGCGATGATGGCCAGTTCGGCTTCCTCAAAGGCGCGGATGAATTCGCGGCCGATGATTTTGCGTTTGGTTTCCGGATCGCTGACCCCGGCCAGTGCGCTCTGGAAGCGTTCCTGCTCGTTGGCGACGTAGAGCTTGACGCCGGTGGCAGCGACGAAGTCCCGTTCGACCTGCTCGGCTTCGCCCTCGCGCAGCAGTCCGTGGTCCACGAACACACAGGTCAGCTGGTCGCCGACGGCGCGCTGGACCAGGGCGGCGGCCACGGCGGAGTCAACGCCGCCGGAGAGGCCGCAGATGACCCGGGCATCGCCGACCTGGGCGCGGATCCGCTCGACCTGCTCTTCGAGGATGCTGCCGGCATTCCAGTTCGGTTCCAGCTTGGCGCCCTTGAACAGGAAGTTCTCCAGGACCTGCTGGCCGTAGGCCGAGTGCTTGACCTCGGGGTGCCACTGCACGCCGTAGAGGCCCTTTTCCTCGTTCGCGAAGGCCGCAACCTCGGCGCCCGCCGTCGTCGCGAGAACTTCGAAGCCCTCCGGCGCCGCGTGCACGGAGTCGCCGTGGCTCATCCACGTGCTCTGGTGCTGGGGCATGCCCGCCAGCACGGACCGGCTCTCGCCAAGGATGGTGGTCTCCGTGGAGCCGTACTCACGCAGTCCGGTCTTGTCGACCTTGCCGCCGAGGGCGTTGGCCATGGCCTGGAACCCGTAGCAGATCCCGAAAACCGGAACGCCGGCTTCGAAGAGGTCCGCGCCGACGCTCGGGGCGCCTTCCGCGTAGACACTCGCGGGACCGCCCGAGAGGATAATGGCGGCGGGGTCCTTGGCCAGCAGTTGTTCGGTGCTGTAGGTATGCGGAACGACTTCCGAATACACGTTGGCTTCCCGGACGCGGCGGGCAATCAACTGCGCGTACTGGGCACCGTAATCAACAACCAGCACCGGCCTGTGGGACGTCTGGGATGCAGAGGGAGTAGTCACCGTACAAGACTACTTGGCACCGCAGCCGGCCCGCACATTGAGAAGCCGCCCGCAGCCCGGATGGCCGGACTTGGTAAGCGAACTCACACCGGCGACGGCGGCCGCGGTCAGTAGCGTTGCGGGGCCTGCGGGTTGGCGGCCAGTTCGGCTTCGGCCTCGGCATGGAACTTCTTCTCGACGAAGAAGGACAGCAACGGCACGACGCCGCCCAGGGCCAGGACGATGAGCTTGAGGAACGGCCAGCGCATGAGCGACCACAGGCGGAAGTTGGAGATGAGGTAGACGACGTACATCCAGCCGTGCACGATGAGCACCGTCACGGAGAGGTTCAGGCCGCCGATGACGCCCGCGGGTTCGGCGTCGGCGAAGCCCAGGCCGAAGGGCTGACCGGTGACCGCGTTGGTGCCCCCCGCGAAAAGGTACTGGCCGAAGCCGTAGCGGGCGATCAGCTCGGCGCATAGCAGAAGCAGCATCGCACCGGTCAGGTACGCCAGCACCCGGTAGAACTTCAGGGCCGACCGGATCTGGGCCTCGGTGCCGCCGAAGCGTCGCTTCCTGCCGTTGGCCGTTTTCGGTCCGGCAGGGGTCTGCGGCTGGATGGCGGGCTGGGGTTCGATCATGACTACACTCTCGGGTCGGTTGGGTGCGGGACGGCGTCGGCGCCGGTTGTCCGGGGGGCGGGCTCGTCGTCGAGTTCTTCTTCAAGGTCCCGCCGGTAGTCGTCCTTCACCAGGCGCCACCAGACAAACAGGGCGAAGCCGGCGAAGACGACCCACTCCACGGAATAGAAAAGGTTCAGCCAGTTGATCTGCTGCGCCGGCGGTTGCGGACCGATCCGGAGCGGCGTGATCGTGCTGCCCGGGGACTCTGCGCCGACGTCCGTGCCGGCCTGCAGCTCCGTGGTTGCCGCGACGAAGCCCGGGTAGCTGCTGACGTCCCAGAGATTGATGAGTTCGGCGACGGAGACGGCCGAGGCGCGGCCGGGGCCCGCATCGGTGTTGGGAAGCGGGGACTCGGACGGCAGGAGCCGCCCGGTGAGTTCGACTGTGCCCGACGGCGGCGCCGGGGCGGCTGCCGGATCGGAGACCCAGCCGCGGGCTACCGGGATCCAGGTCTGCGCGGACGCTGCGGTCCCGGTCAGGACGGGCGCGCCCTCGACGGCAAAGGCGGACACGATCCAGTAGCCCTTCTCCCCTCCGGCGAGCCGGTCCGGGACCAGGACCTGCTTCTGCGGGTCGTAAGTGCCGGTGGCGGAAACCATCTGGTCCGCGACTGTTCCCGGGAAGAACGTCCCGGGCTGCAGGACAGCGGCGAGCGGTTTAGGGTCCTCGGTCGTTGTGCTGACGGGGATCTCTGCCTGCGTTGACCGGCCGAACTGCCACTGGCTCAGCAGCACAAACAGCCCGGACACCAGGATCGCAAACACGAGCCCGGCGATCCAACGGGGTTTGAGGGCAGTTTTCAGCACCTATTAACCGTACTTCGGAACGGTGGAGAACAACGAACGGGCCCTAGTGGTCGAAGAACACCAGGCTGGAGTTGATGAGTTCGGCAATCACTTCAGGGTCGTAGGCCCGGCGCAGCGACTCCCGGAACGATTCCTTCGACAGGGACCGTGCCAGGGTGGCCAGCACCTCAAGGTGTTCGGAAAAGGAACTCGCCGGCGTAGCTATGAGCAGGATCACGGTGGCCGGCCCGTCCGCGGCGCCGAAATCCAAGGCGCGGCCGTACTTCGTGATTCCGATGGCGATCGTGGTCTGGGAGACGAGCTCGCTGCGCGCGTGCGGCAGGCCGACGCCGCCGGGCAGCCCCGTCGCCATCTGATGTTCACGGGCGTTGACTTGTTTGAGGAACCCGTCCAGGTCGGAGATGCGCCCGGCAGCGTGCATCCGGGACGCAAGCTGGCAGGCGGCGTCGAGCTTGTCCGTGGCATCCAGCTCAAGAATCACCATGTCAGGGGTGGTGAGCTCGGCGTCATACTTGTCGAGTGGTTCGGCCAAGTGGTGTCCCTTCGAAATGGCGTGAGCGCACGCCGGCGAGCTGATTGCCGAGAGCAGCGCCGGCGGCGTGCGGTTCAGCGCAAGGGGACGATGTCGTCCACGCCCAGGCGTGCGGCGTCGGCGGATTCGTCGTCCGGCTGTTGCTGACTGAGCCGTTCGGCGTCAACCCTGGCCAGGTAGTGCTTGACTTCGCTCTCGCGCTGCGCATCGCTCCAGCCGAGAACGTTCCCCATCAGTTTAGCGACTACCGGAGCGGCGGAAACACCGCGGTCCCACGCCTCGATCGAAATCCGGGTGCGGCGGGTCAGGACATCCTGGATGTGGCGGGCACCCTCGTGGGTGGCTGCGTAGACGGCCTCCGCGGCCAGGTAGTCGTCGGCACCCGGCAGCGGCTCGGCGAGTTCCGGGGCGTCCGTGATGAGCTCCAGAACCTCCGGGGCCATGGCCCCGTACCGGTTCAGCAGGTGCTCGATCCTGGCTACGTGAACGCCGCTGTCCGCGGCCATCCGGTGCCGCCGGTTCCAGGCGGCTTTGAAGCCGCTGGCGCCGAGCAGCGGAATGGACTCCGTGCAGCTGGGCGGGACCCGTTCGTCGAGGCTTCGCGTCGCCTCGTCGACTGCGTCTTTCGCCATGACCCGGTAGGTCGTCCATTTGCCGCCGGCCACCACTACGAGCCCCGGCACGGGGTGGGCGACGATGTGTTCGCGTGAGAGCTTGGCCGTAGAGTCACTTTCACCGGCCAGGAGCGGCCGCAGCCCCGCGTAGACGCCTTCCACGTCCTCCCGGGTGAGCGGGCGCTTGAGGACCTTGTTGACGTGTTCCAGGAGGTAATCGATGTCCTGGCTGGTCGCCGCCGGGTGGGCCTTGTCGAGGTGCCATTCGGTGTCGGTCGTGCCGATGATCCAATGCCGTCCCCACGGGATGACGAAGAGGACGGATTTCTCGGTCTTCAGGATCAGGCCCACGGTTGACTGGAAACGGTCCCGCGGCACCACAAGGTGGATGCCCTTGGAGGCGCGCACCTTGAGCTGGCCGCGGTCCGTCACCATGGCCTGGGTTTCGTCGGTCCAGACCCCGGTGGCATTGACCACCTGTTTGGCGCGGATGTCGAAGCTGGAGCCGTCCTCGTGATTGACCACCTTCGCGCCGACCACGCGCTCGCCTTCCCGCAGGAAATCCACCACAGCCGTCTGGTTCACCGCGTGGGCGCCGTAGAACGCCGCGGTCCGGATCAGGTTGGCGACGTATTTTGCATCGTCCACCTGGCCGTCGTAGTAGCGGATGGAGCCCACGAACGCATCGTCCTTCAGGCTCGGCGCGGCGCGCAGCGTTCCCCGGCGGGACAGGTGCTTGTGGAAGGGCACACCCCGGCGCTGCCCGCCCGTGATCGACATCGCGTCGTAGAGCGCGATGCCGGCCCCGACATAGGGCCGCTCCAGGAACGGCTTGGTCAGCGGGTACAGGAACGGGACCGGCCGGGCCAGGTGCGGTGCCAGCGCCGAAAGGATCAGCCCGCGCTCATGCAGGGCCTCCTTGACGAGCGCAAAGTCCAGCATTTCGAGGTACCGGAGACCGCCGTGAATGAGTTTGGACGACCGGGACGAGGTTCCGGCCGCCCAGTCGTTGGCTTCGACGATGCCGACGCTCAGGCCCCGGGTGACGGCGTCGAGCGCGGCCCCCGCGCCGACGATCCCGCCGCCGACTATCAGGATGTCAAGTTCCTTGCCCGGTTCCGTCGTGGCCTTGAGCACCGCCAGGGATGCTTCGCGCTGGGCCGGGCCCAGCGCACCTCCTGCCACGGGAGAACCGCCGGGAAAACTGTTCATTTCACGCCTCCATCCGGATCAAACCTCGTAGTGCACCACACTACGTCTTAGTCCGCCGGATGGGCAGGGGCGATTCAGCTGCCCCTAGGGCGAGACGACGACGTCGACGCGCTGGAATTCCTTCAGGTCCGAATAGCCGGTGGTCGCCATCGAGCGGCGCAGCGCTCCGATGAGGTTCGACGTGCCGTTGGTGTGGTGACCCGGCCCGAACAGGACCTCCTCGAGCGGTCCGACCGTGCCGACGTTGACCCTGTCGCCGCGGGGAAGTTCCAGGTGGTGCGCTTCCTGTCCCCAGTGCCAGCCCTTGCCGGGTGCTTCGTCGGCCCGTGCCAGGGCGCTGCCCAGCATCACGGCGTCGGCGCCCATGGCGATGGCCTTGACGATGTCGCCCGAGGCGCCCATCCCGCCGTCGGCGATCACGTGCACGTAGCGCCCGCCGGACTCGTCCATGTAGTCCCGACGTGCGGCGGCGACGTCGGAGATGGCCGAAGCCATCGGCGAGTGGATGCCGAGGGCGCGGCGGGTGGTGGTGGTGGCGCCGCCGCCGAAGCCGACGAGCACGCCGGCGGCGCCGGTCCGCATAAGGTGAAGCGCCGGGGTGTACCCGGCGGCTCCGCCGACGATGACGGGGACGTCGAGTTCGTAGATGAACTGCTTGAGGTTCAGCGGCTCGTGGTCCTTGGAGACGTGCTCGGCCGAGACGGTGGTCCCGCGGATGACGAAGATGTCGACGCCGGCGGCGATGACCGTCCTGTAGTGCTCCTGCGTCCGCTGCGGGGTCAGCGATCCGGCCACGGTGACGCCGGCGGCCCGGATTTCGGCGAGCCGGGATGTGATCAGTTCGGGTTGGATCGGGGCGCGGTAGAGCTCCTGCATCCGGCGCGTGACCGCCGGGCTGTTGGTCTCATCGGCGAGTGCCGCGATCTCATCCAGCACAGACTGCGGGTCCTCGTACCGGGTCCACAGGCCTTCCAGATCGAGTACGCCGAGTCCGCCGAGGCGCCCCAGGGCGATGGCCGTTTCCGGTGACATGGCCGAATCCATCGGCGCCGCGATGACGGGCATGTCGAACTTGTAGGCGTCGATCTGCCAGGAAACAGAAACGTCCCTGGGGTCACGCGTGCGTCGGTTCGGGACGATCGCAATGTCGTCGAGGGAGTAGGCACGACGCCCACGCTTGCCACGGCCAATCTCAATCTCGTAAGTCACGTGCCCACTTTACTTGACCGCGCTTGATGGCGGGTGCCCCCCCCACAGCCCACCCTGGCTTGACTATCTTGTCAATAACTATTTACAAAATGTGAATATGCCCATACGTTTGCTTTTCGGCAACCCGCGGATCGATCCCGGCGAGTCTCCTGAATCCCGGGCACACCCTTATGCCCGGCAAAAGAAAGCAGAATACATGGGAACTGCAATACACCGGACCACCCGAGTCCTGGCCCTCTCACTCGCCGCAGTCGTCGGCACCATGACCCTGGCCGTCATCCCCGTCGCGGCAGACCCGGGAGCGCCGGGCAATGAAGCCCCCGCGACCGTCCAGGAAGTCAACGCCGGCGAGGAGTACACCCAGTTCATCGTCAGCTTCAAGAAAACCCCCGGCAATTCCAGCCCCGGCGGCCGGGCCAACGCCTGGGGCAGGGCAGCCAAACAGCTGGGCGTGAGCGTCCAGGAGGTGCGGACGCTCGCGACCGGCGGAACCCTGATCGCCTCGGACAAGGGCCTGTCCGGTCAGGCTGCCAAAGACTTCATGGCCGGGATCGTCGCCTCCGGCGCCGTGGACGCCGTCGAGCCGGACGCCCGGATGACAGCGGTGCTGACCCCCAACGACGTGCGCTACGGGGAGCAATGGGACTTCACCGGCACGAACGGCATGCGCATTCCCGGCGCCTGGGACGTCTCCACAGGCTCCGGCTCCGTCGTCGCCGTGATTGACACAGGCATCACGGCACACAGCGACCTGGACGCCAATGTCCTGCCCGGATACGACTTCGTCGCGGACGCCGCGGCCGCCAGGGACGGCAACGGCCGGGACAGCAACCCTCAGGACCAGGGCGACTGGTATGCCGCCGGCGAATGCGGACAGGCCACGGCCTCCAACTCCAGCTGGCACGGCACCCACGTCGCCGGAACCGTGGCCGCGGTGACGTCCAACTCCGCGGGAGTGGCCGGAGTCGCGCCGGACGCCAAGGTCGTGCCCGTCCGGGTCCTCGCCAAATGCGGCGGGGCCCTCTCGGACATCGCCGACGCCATCATCTGGTCCTCGGGCGGAACCGTCGCAGGCGTACCCGCCAACGCGAACCCGGCGAAGATCATCAACATGAGCCTCGGCGGGTCCGGCGCCTGCGGTGTCACCTACCAGGCAGCCATTGACTCCGCCGTGGCGCGCGGCACATCGGTGGTGGTGGCGGCCGGCAACAGCAGCCAGGACGCCGCGGGATTCCGCCCCGCCAACTGCAACTCCGTGGTCTCGGTGGCGGCGAGCAACACCGGCGGCACGTTGTCCTACTACTCGAACTTCGGGGCCTCCGTGGACCTGACGGCGCCCGGCGGCGACACCCGGGTCAGCGGCGGGGGGATCCTGTCCACCATCAACTCCGGAACGACTTCCCCGGGGGCCGAAGGCTTCGCGAGCTACCAGGGCACCTCCATGGCAGCCCCGCACATCGCCGGGCTGGCAGCGCTGATGAAGGCGAAGTCCCCGTCGCTGACCCCCGCGCAGGTGGAATCGACGCTGAAGCAGGGCACCCGGCCCATGCCCGGCGGGTGCACAGCCGGCTGCGGCGCCGGGCTCTCCGACGCCAGCGCGACGATGGGGCTCCTGGGCGGGGCAACGCCGCCGCCCGCCGGGAACCTGCTGCTGAACCCGGGATTTGAGGAAGGCGCTGTCGCGTGGACCTCGGACCACGCGGACACCTTCGAAACAGGCCCCGACGCACGCACCGGCACCCGCTTCGCCGGACTGAACGGCTACGGCCAGGCCACCTCCTACACCCTGGATCAGGCCCTCACGATCCCGGCCGCGGCCGGCAGCGCCTCGCTGTCCTTCTACCTCAAGATCCTCAGCGACGAGACCACCCTGACCAAGGTCTACGACACCCTCAAGGTCCAGGTCATCAGCGGCGGCGTGACGACCACCCTGACCACGTACTCCAACCTCAACAAGTCCTCGGCCTACGGGTTGAAGACGCTGGACCTGAGCGCGTTCAAGGGCAAGACGGTGACGCTGCGTTTCCTCGGCGTGGAGGACAGCTCGTTGAAGACGTTCTTCTACCTCGACGACACCGCGGTCACCACGCAGTAGCTGGCCGCCTGCGGCGGAGCCACCGCGGCGAACCGCAGGCCGGCGGGAACGCAGACGGGGGAACGCAGACGGGCCCCGGGATGATCCCGGGGCCCGTTGCTGTGAGGACAGCGTCGCTGTGAGGGCAGCGCCGCGGCCTAGCGTGAACCGTAGTTCGGCGCCTCCACCGTCATCTGGATGTCATGCGGGTGGGATTCCTTCAGGCCCGCCGGCGTGATGCGGACAAATTTACCGCGCACCTTAAGCTCGGGGACGGTCGGGGCGCCGGTGTAGAACATGGTCTGGCGGAGGCCGCCGACCAGCTGGTAGGCAACCGAGGCGAGCGGGCCGCGGTAGGCCACACGGCCTTCGATGCCCTCCGGGATGAGCTTGTCATCACCGGAGACGTCGGCCTGGAAGTACCGGTCCTTGGAGTAGGAGGTGTTCTTGCCGCGGGTCTGCATCGCGCCGAGGGACCCCATGCCGCGGTAGCTCTTGAACTGCTTTCCGTTGACGAAGATCAGGTCCCCCGGGGACTCGTCACAGCCGGCCAGCAGCGAACCGAGCATAACGGTGTCGGCGCCGGCAACCAGTGCCTTGCCGATGTCACCGGAGTACTGCAGGCCGCCGTCGGCGATCAGCGGAACGCCGGCGGGAATGGCTGCCTTGGCGGATTCGTAGATCGCCGTGATCTGCGGGACGCCGACGCCGGCGACGACGCGGGTCGTGCAGATCGAGCCCGGCCCGACGCCGACCTTGATGCCGTCCGCGCCCGCGTCGATGAGGGCCTGGGCGCCTTCGCGGGTGGCGGCCTGGCCGCCGATGATGTCCACGTGGGCTGCGACCGGATCAGACTTCAGCCGGCGGATCATTTCCAGCACACCCTGGGAATGGCCGTTGGCGGTGTCGACGAAGAGCGCGTCCACGCCGGCGTCGATGAGCGCCATGGCACGCTCCCAGCCGTCGCCGAAGAAGCCGATGGCCGCGCCGACGCGGAGCCGTCCTTCATCGTCCTTCGTGGCAAGCGGGTACTGCTCGGCCTTCGTGAAGTCCTTGGTGGTGATCAGGCCCATAAGCCGGCCCTGCTCGTCGACGAGCGGGAGCTTCTCGATCTTGTTGGTCGCGAGCTTGTGCGAGGCTTCGTCGCGGCTGATGCCGACGTGCCCGGTGACGAGCGGCATCTTGGTCATCACGTCGCTGACCAGGCGCAGCGGGAAGTCGGACTCGGGCACAAAGCGGGTGTCGCGGTTGGTGACAATACCCAGCAGGCGGTTTCCGTCGTCGACGACCGGGAGGCCGGACACGCGGTAGCGGGCGCAGAGCTCGTCCAGTTCGGCGAGCGTCGCCTCGGGGCCGATCGTCAGCGGGTTGGTGATCATGCCCGATTCGCTGCGCTTGACCCGGTCGACCTGGTCGGCCTGGTCGGCGATGGACAGGTTGCGGTGCACCACGCCGAGGCCGCCCTGGCGGGCCATGGCGATGGCCATCCGCGACTCGGTGACGGTGTCCATGGCGGCGGACAGCAACGGGGTCTGGACCGTGATGCGCTTGGAGATCCGCGAGGACGTGTCCGCCTCCGAGGGGATGACGTCCGTGTGGCCGGGAAGCAGCAGGACGTCGTCGTAGGTCAGGCCGATGAAGCCGAAGGGGTTGTGTTCTGGCTCGGTCATGAGTGCGCCTCTTACCTTGGGTTACGGGGTTTCACGGGTAGGGGTTGCAGCAGATGACCAGCCAGTCATTACGGGTCTGGTCCGTGCAGGATGTTCGGTTGCAGCCACTCCGGATGCACGCCCCCGGTACGGGGGCCCTGTGCGGAAGTGTTGAATAAATACTAGGACCTCGGCGCCGATCCCCATATTCACACAGGCCAATGTGAGCAACGGCATCCCGGTCGGCGTCACGGTGGATTATTTCCACCCGGTGGCGGCCAGGAGACGCTCCTCGAACATGGGGATCATGGTCTGCACGTAGGTCTTCGTCAGGTGGTTGTCATCCTTGTAGACGTAGACATTGCCCACCACGGCCGGGCAGGTCCCGTCGGCGCAGATGAAGTCGCTCAGGTCCATCAGGTGGAGCCCGGCGACCTGTCCCTGGTACGCGTCCAGGGGCGAGGCGCCGGCCAGGGATTCCTGGAGCGGGACGTTGCATTCCGGGGCGTCGTGCCCCTTGTCCTCGACGCAATCGGGCATGTTGATGTTGAAGCGCGGGTTATCCCGGATACCGACCACTTCGATGCCGGCGTCGGTGAACGGCTTGATGCCCTCGAGGTACTGCGGGACCTCGATTTCGTACGGGGCCTCCTTGAGCGTCAGCGAGGCCACCGTGAACACGGCGTCCGGGCGGTGGTCCAGGACGTACTGCGCGCCGGCTTCGTTGAAGGCGTTGCATTCCTCGTCGCGTTCCGGGGATGCACCGCCGAACCGGCAGCCGCCCTTCAGGAGGGTGACAACGTCCCAGCCGTGGCTCTTCGCGATGGGGCCGAGGGCCGCCATGTACTGCTGCGCGTGTGAGTCTCCGAGCACCACAATGCGCTTGGTCACCGTATCCGGCGTGCTGTTCTGCAGGCACCCGCCCAGCAGGGGGTTGCTCGGGATGTTGTCGCCGGTGCACAGCCCGTCGATTTCCGCCCATTCGTCCTTCATGGCGGCCGGAACCGGGACGATCTTCGCGTCCGGTGTCGGCTTGCCCGCATTCTCGGGAGCCAGCGCGGCGGCGCCGGGGATCAGTTCGCTGGACTGGGACGCCGCGGCGGCGGCGTCGGTCACGATCCAGCTCTGCCACAGGGAGACGGGCCCGGCCAGGAGGGCACCGCAGGCTGCGATGACGACTGCCCCGCGCCACGCCCGGATTTTGGGCCAGTGCCAGTCACGCAGCGGCTTTTCCACCAGGCGCGTGGTGAGCACGGCCAGCACAATGGAAGCCGCCACGATGACCAGGCCCTGCCACAGGTTGGGCGAGCTGAGGCCCTTCCCGGCGAGGCCCAGGACCAGCAGCGGCCAGTGCCACAGGTAGAGCGCATACGAGTTGTCGCCGAGGGCGACGAGGGGTTTCCAGCTGAGGAAGCGGTCGACGCCGATGCGGCTGCCGCTCTGCCCGGCGACGATGATCGCGGCCGCGGCGAGGGTGGGCCACAGCGCGATGTAGCCGGGGAAGGATCCTTCCACCGTGACGAGCAGGCCGCAGGAAAGCATGGCGGCGAGGCCGGCCCAGCCCAGTGCGACCCGCAGGTACTTGCCGGGTTTCAGGTACGGCAGGGCGAGGGCCAGCAGCGAACCGAGGGCGAACTCCCACAGCCTGGTCCGGGTGTCGAAGTAGGCGTAGGTCTGGTTGGTGGCGGTCTGGTCGATGGAGTAGACCAGGGACGCAATAAAGATGGCGCCGAAGGCGGCGGCCAGCAGTGCCCGGGGGTTCAGGTCGGTCCAGCGGCGGAGCAGGCGGCGAAGCAACGCGGCACCGGCAAACACCAGCGGCCACAGCAGGAAGACCTGGCCCTGGATGGACAGCGACCAGAAGTGCTGAAGGGGGCTGGCGCCGGCGTGGTCCTGCGCGTAGTAGTCGACGGCGTTGTTCGCGAGGAACCAGTTCTGCCCGTAGAAGAGGGAGGCCCAGGCCTGGTCGAGGACCTCCGGCCAGCGGCGTTGCGGCAGCACGACCGCAGTGCCGACCAGTACGGCGAGGATGACCACCACCACGGCGGGAAGGAGCCGCTTGAGCAGGTGGGTCCAGTGGTTCAGCAGGCGGAGCGGCTGTCCGCTCTCGACTTTCCGGGTGAAGCTGAGCGTCAGCAGGAAGGCCGAAAGGAGAAGGAAGATGTCGACTCCGCCGGAGACTTTTCCGAGCCATACGTGGTAGGTCACCACCATAAGGACGGCGAGCGCCCGCAGGCCCTGGACTTCGGGCCGGTAACTGGCCTTCCGGGTCCTGGAAGAGCCTGCTGCCGCTTCTGGCGGGGTGTCGATAACGCGCGCGTTCGGCAAAAATAACCCTTCGGGCCGGGATCCAAAACACTAATGTTACCGAAGCGTGATTTTGTTTTCCAATCGGGGCGCTGCCGCCGGGCACCCGCGGCCCTGTTTTTCAGCCGGAAACGCAAGGGGCCGGACCGCTCGAATCCGGTCCGGCCCCCTGGTGTGGAGCAAGCAAAAGCCGGGGAGCCCGGGGCTCCGGCTGCCGCTGTTTAGTGCTGGTGGCCCGCGTGCTGATCTTCTTCGGCAGGCTTCTCGACCACGAGGGTTTCCGTGGTGAGCACCAGGGCCGCGATGGACGCCGCGTTGCGCAGAGCCGCACGCGTGACCTTCACGGGATCAATGACACCGGCGGCGATGAGGTCCTCGTAGTCACCGGTCTTGGCGTTGAAGCCCTGGTTGAGCTCCGAGTCGGCCACCTTGGCGACGACGACGTAGCCGTCGAAGCCGGCGTTCTGGGCGATCCAGCGCAGCGGCTGGGTCAGCGCGCGGCGGACGATGCCGACGGCGGCAGCCGCGTCACCTTCGAGGGCCTGCACGGTGGCGTCCTCATCGAGTGCCTTCAGGGCGTGGATGAGGGCGGAGCCGCCGCCGGCCACGATGCCTTCTTCCAGGGCGGCGCGGGTGGAAGAGACGGCATCTTCGATGCGGTGCTTCTTTTCCTTGAGCTCAACCTCGGTGGCAGCGCCGACCTTGATCACGCCGATGCCGCCGGCCAGCTTGGCCAGGCGTTCCTGCAGCTTTTCCTTGTCCCAGTCCGAATCGGTGCGGGTCAGCTCGGCGCGCAGCTGGGCAACCCGGGCTGCGACGTCCTCGGCCGAACCGGCGCCGTCGACGATCGTGGTGTTGTCCTTGGTGACGGTGATACGCCGGGCGGTGCCGAGCACCTCGAGTCCCACGGTGTCCAGGCTCAGGCCCAGCTCCGGGGAGACAACCTGTGCACCGGTCAGCGTCGCGATGTCCTGCAGCATGGCCTTGCGGCGGTCGCCGAAGCCCGGTGCCTTGACGGCCACGACGTTCAGGGTGCCGCGGATGCGGTTCACGATGAGCGTGGAGAGTGCCTCGCCGTCGATGTCCTCGGCGATGATGAACAGCGGCTTGGAGCTCTGCAGTGCCTTTTCCAGCAGCGGCAGGAAGTCCTGGACCGAGGAGATCTTGCCCTGGTTGATCAGGATAAGGGCGTCCTCGAGGACTGCTTCCTGGCGTTCGGCGTCGGTGACGAAGTACGGGGACAGGTAGCCCTTGTCGAACTGCATGCCCTCGGTGAGGACCAGTTCGGTCTGGGTGGTGGAAGATTCCTCGATGGTGATCACACCATCCTTGCCGACCTTGCCGAAGGCCTCGGCCAGGAGCTCGCCGACCTCATCGCTCTGGGCGGAGATGGAGGCGACGTTGGCAACCTGGCTGCCTTCGACCGGGCGGGCGTTCTCAAGCAGGCGGGCGGCGACGGCCTCGACGGAGACCTCGATGCCGCGCTTGATCTCACCCGGGGCGGCGCCGGCCGCAACGTTGCGCAGGCCTTCCTTGACGAGGGCCTGGGCCAGCACGGTTGCCGTGGTGGTGCCGTCGCCGGCGACGTCGTTGGTCTTGGTGGCTACTTCCTTGGCCAACTGCGCGCCAAGGTTCTCGTACGGGTCGTCCAGTTCGACTTCACGGGCGATCGTCACACCATCGTTGGTGATTGTGGGGGCGCCCCACTTCTTGTCCAGCACGACGTTGCGGCCGCGCGGGCCGAGGGTGACCTTGACCGTGTTGGCGAGCTTATCGATGCCGGCTTCAAGCGACCGGCGGGCAGCGTCGTTAAACGCAAGCTGCTTTGCCATGATTTTGTCCTTTCAAGACAGAACCCCGCGCAACTGACCTGTCAGAGATGAATCAGACGGAACAGCGGCGCGGGGTCCAAGAGAGTTACTTTACGACGATCGCCAGAACGTCGCGGGCGGACAGCACGAGGTACTCGGTGCCGCCGGTCTTGACTTCGGTTCCACCGTACTTGGAGTAGATGACAACATCGCCGACGGCGACGTCGACGGGAACGCGGTTGCCGTTGTCGTCAAAGCGGCCGGGGCCTACTGCGACAACTTCGCCTTCCTGCGGCTTCTCCTGTGCGGAGTCCGGGATGACCAGGCCGGAAGCCGTGGTCTGCTCGGCTTCGAGCGGGCGGACAACAATACGATCCTCAAGAGGCTTAATAGAGACCGACACTCGGACCTCTCCTTTTCGTCAGCAAATTTGTGGACTATGAAGCGGTGGTGCCGTGGCGTACTGGCCGTCGTCGCGGTGCCGGCAGCGCACCAGGCGTGTGGTGCTTCATGTGTTAGCACCCTCCTGGGGAGAGTGCTAACGACGACTCTATGTAAGTAGTTAGCACTCGGTCAAGGCGAGTGCCAGAATTTCATCCGCGGTGAACACCGGCCCGGGGCTTCCGGACCCTCGGACGGCCGGCCCGCCGGCGCTGAACTAGGCTGGATGGCATGGCTGACGCACCGCAGGAACAGATTGCCCCCCTCCTCAACCCCGAGGGATGGGAGCTGTTGGCCTCGCTGGGTCCTTACAGCGAAGACGAGGCCCTCCGGCTCAACGCCTCCCTGCGAAAAGCCGGCCACTCCCCCGAGCTCGTTTCCGCCGCGCTCACCCAGGCGCGGCTCCGGACCAAGGCCGAGGCAAAGTTCGGCGAGTTCGCCCGGCAGATGATCTTCACCCGGACAGGCCTGGAACAAGCCACCCGCCTGACCGTCGCCGCCCGGCACGCGCAGCGCTTCGTCGAGGCCGGGATCGGTCACGTCGCGGACCTGGGCTGCGGCCTGGGGGCCGACGCGATGGCGCTCGCCTCCATGGACATCAGGGTCACCGCGGTGGAGATGGATGAAACCACGGCGGCGTGCGCCACCATGAACCTGATTCCCTTCCGGAACGCCACCGTGGTCCATGCCGACGCCACGTCGGTTTCCCTCGACGGGATCGACGGCGTCTGGCTCGATCCGGCCCGCCGCACCACGTCCAGCTCAGGCACCAAGCGGCTGTGGGATGCGGAGGACTTTTCCCCGCCGCTGTCCTTCGTGGAAGCCGTGGCTGCTTCCGGGCGGGCAGTAGGCGTCAAAATGGGCCCCGGCATGCCGCACGACTCCGTGCCGGCGGACTGCGAGGCCCAGTGGGTCTCGGTGGCCGGTGACGTGACCGAAGTCGCGCTGTGGTTCAACGCAGTGCGCCGCCCCGGTATCCGCCGGGCCGCGTTGGTGCTCGGCCCGCAGGGGGCCGCGGAGCTCACCAGCGGCGACGGGTTCGACGGCGGCCCGGTCGCCCCGGTCGGCCCCGTCGAAGGCTATCTCTATGAACCGGACGGCGCCGTCATCCGCGCCGGGCTCGTGGCCGACGTCGCGCTCCAGCTGGGCGGGCACCTGGTCGACGAGCACATTGCCTACATCTGCGCCCCCGAACTCCGCGACACTCCGTTCGCCCGGGCCTACAGGGTCCTGGACGTGATGCCGTACAACGTCAAGGCCCTCAAGGCGTGGGTCAGGGACGAAGGCATCGGCGTCCTGGATATCAAGAAGCGCGGCACTGCCGTCACCCCGGAGGAGCTCCGCAAGCAGCTGCTCCCCGGCGGCAAATCCGGTGCCAAGGCGGCCGGCAAGAAAACAGCCACCCTGGTCCTCACCAGGATCGGCGAGGACCGGGTGGCCGTTTCGGTGGAACCCGTCCAGTAGCGGACGGTCCGTTCCGGCGGCGGCTACTGCGCCCGCATGAACTCCTCGGCGGCCCGGACCTGGTCCGCGTCGGGCCGGATGCCGGTGTAGAGCACGAACTGTTCGAGCGCCTGGATGGTGGCCACCTCGGCTCCGGTGATCACGGTCTTGCCTGCGGCGCGCCCGGCCTTGACCAGCGGTGTCTCGGCGGGCAGGGCCACGACGTCGAACACCACCGTCGCGGCGTCCACGGCCTCCGGCGGGAAGGACAGGGCTTCGGCGTCAGGGCCGCCGGCCATCCCCACCGGGGTGACGTTGATGAGCATGTCCGCGGTGGCACCGTCCGAGGGAAGTTCCGCCCGCCAGGCGAAGCCGTAGAGGTCTGCGAGCGCCCGGCCGGATTCCTCATTGCGGGCGATCACGGTGACGTCGCGGAAGCCGGCGTCGCGCAGTGCCGCCACCGTGGCCTTGGCCATGCCGCCGGATCCCTTGACCCAGACCGAGAGCGAGGCGGGCACGGCGTTGCGCTGCAGCAGCTGTTCGATGGCCGTGTAGTCGGTGTTGTACGCGGTGAGCGTGCCGTTGTCATTGACGATCGTGTTGACCGAATCAATGGCTTTTGCGGAGGGGTCCATCTCGTCCACGAGGGCGATGACGTCCTCTTTGAAGGGCATGGACACCGCGCAGCCGCGGATTCCGAGGCCGCGCACGCCGGCGATTGCCTGGCCAAGGTCGGTGGGGGCGAAGGCCTTGTAGATCCAGTTCAGGCCCAGCTGGTCATAGAGGTGGTTGTGGAAACGCGTCCCGTTGTTGCTCGGCCGGGCCGAGAGGGAGATGCACAAGGTCATGTCTTTATTCAGTATCGGCACAGCCCTATTAAACGCCACGGCAGGACCTAAACCCAGCTCATCCTCACGGGCCGGCGGATCCGTCGCAGCCCGAGCCAGGCGCATGGGGGCCGACCGTGACCGGGAGCTTCCCCGGAGCGGCGGCCGCGCCCGTGAGCACCGCCGCGAGGGCAGCGAAGGCTCCGGGGCTGCGTCCGTACAGTGCGATCTTCGTCGGGGCCGCCGTGTCTGCCAGCGGCCAGGGCGCGTCGAGCGCCACCGCGACGGCTGCCCCGTCCGTCTCCGGTGCTGTCGCCGAACCGCCGAACCCGATCAGCGCCACCAGCGGGCCGTGCCCGACGGTGATGCCGGCGTCCCGCGCGGCAGCGGTGAACCGTTCCCGGTCCCGGGCCGAGCCGCCGGCGACCCGGACGCTGCCGGGAACGAGCGCGCCCTGGCAGGGGCCGGTAAGGACCGTAACGGCTGCGGCCGAGACCGCCTGTGAGAGGACTGCCCCGCTGCCGGGCGCAGCACCGGGTTCGGCACCGGGCTGCTCGGCCGCCCGGCCGCGCCACATCATCAAGGTCACCACCCGCTGTGCGGCCTCGGCCAGCCGCCCGGCCGGCAGGCTGCCGTCCTCCACGGCGGCGACGATGGCCGCATGCGCCGCGTCCGCGTTGGCCGGCATCAGGAGCAGGTCCGCTCCCGCTGCCAGGGCCAGCGGCGCGGCAGAGTCGTTCGGGTGCTCTCCGGTGATGGCGCCCATGTTGAGGGCATCCGTCACCGCGACACCTTGGAAACCCATGGCGCGCAGTTCGGCATAGCTGGCCTTGGAGAGGGTGGCCGGGACCCCGGGATCCCAGGACGTCACGGCGAGGTGCCCGGTCATCACCATCGGCAGGCCCGCGTCGATGGCGGCCTGGAACGGAATCAGGTCCCGGGCCCTGAGCTGGTCCGGTGTGCTGTTGAGGACCGGGAGTGATTCGTGGGAATCGGCGGTGACGGAACCGTGGCCGGGAAAGTGCTTGACCGCCGGCAGCAGCCCCCCGGAGAGCAGTCCTTGCGAGAAGGCGACGCCGAGGCCTGCGGCTGCCCCGGCATCCCCGGACATGGACCGGGCCCCGATAGCGCGATCCGCGGGGCCCATGGTGACGTCAATCGTCGGGGCAAAATCAATGTTGAAGCCCAGTCCCGCAAGTTCCGCAGCCACGGCTGATCCGGCTTGCCCGGCCAGCGGGGCGCTGGCGGCCGCACCGTAGCTCATGGGGGCGGGCCATTCGGTCAGGGGTCCGCGCAGCCGGGACACCATTCCGCCTTCCTGATCCACGCCGATCAGTCCTGGCCAGCTGCGGCCGTCCGACTGCGCTGCCGCCTTGAACCGACGGGCAACGCCGAGCATCGCGGCGGTGTCCACCTGTCCGTCCGTGAGGCCCGGGACGTTGTCTGCCATGATGATGGAGCCCGCCAGGTGCAGGCGCTCCACCGTGGCGGCGTGGGCTTCGGCGTCGAGCCCGGAGTAGAACGGCAGCAGCACCTGACCGGCCAGTTTCTCCGTGCTCATCGCGGCCACGGCCTCGGCCGCCCGGTCTGCGTCCTGCTGGTCCGGCCCCCATCCCAGCGGACGGACCGCGGCAGGCGGCGCCGCCGTCGGGCCGGCTGACGGTGCCGAGGAGGATACGGGGGGTGCCGCGGGCGGTTCCGGCGGGGCGCTGCAGGCGCCTGCGCCCGCAACAAGTGCGGTACTCGCCGCGAAGACGGCAACGAACCGGGCGGGCCCGGAGAAAACGTGACGAACCTGCTGTAACTTTGACACCGTTTCCATGCTACCCCTCGACTAGACTTGAACCGCCGTTGCCCTGCCAGCCGCCCTCATGGCGGCCCTGCCAGTGACATGTCCAGACCGGATGGCGGCCACGGACATCAGACCTCGAAGGGACCACATGAAGAAGATTGATTTCGCTTCATCCAGGCAATCAACTCTTGGTGTGGAATGGGAACTTGCGCTCGTCGATGCGGAAACCGGCGAGCTGGCCTCCGTGGCCAGCGAGGTGCTGCGCGGCGTTGCCGCCCGGCATCCGGAACTGGAGGAGGACGACGAGCACCCGCATATCAAGCAGGAACTCCTCATGAATACCGTGGAGCTCGTGACCGGGATCTGCACGACGGTGGCGGAGGCCAAGGCGGACCTCAGCCGCTCGCTCGCGGCGGTCCGCGAGGTCACCGATTCCATGGGCGTGGAGGTCTTCTGTTCCGGGAGCCACCCGTTCAGCCCGCCCCAGCTGCAGCCCGTCACCGACAAGGAACGCTACGCCAAGCTGATCGACCGGACCCAGTGGTGGGGACGGCAAATGGTCATCTACGGCGTCCATGTCCACGTCGGGCTGGACAGCCGCGACAAGGTCCTCCCTGTCCTGGACGGCCTCGTGAACTACTTCCCGCACTTCCAGGCGTTGTCCGCGTCGAGCCCGTTCTGGGGCGGCGAAGACACCGGCTACGCCTCCCACCGGGCGCTCATGTTCCAGCAGCTTCCCACCGCGGGGCTGCCTTTCCAGTTCCCCACCTGGGAGGACTACGAGTCCTATGTCCAGGACATGTTCACCACCGGAGTGATCGACACCCTGTCCGAGATCCGCTGGGATATCCGCCCGGTGCCGAACCTGGGCACCATTGAAATGCGGATCTGCGACGGCCTGGCGACCCTGGAGGAAGTCGGCGCCATTGCGGCCCTGACGCAGTGCCTCGTCGACGAGTTCTCCACCACCCTGGAGGCGGGCGGCACCATTCCCACCATGCCGCCGTGGCACGTCCAGGAAAACAAGTGGCGTGCCGCCCGCTACGGCCTGGACGCGATCATCATCCTCGATGCCGAGGGGAACGAGCAGCTCGTCACCGACCACCTCCGCGAGACGCTCCGCCGGCTGGAGCCCGTCGCGGCCAAACTCGGCTGCAGCGCCGAGCTTGCCGACGTCGAGAAGATCATCCAGCGCGGTGCCGGTTACCAGCGGCAGCGCCGCGTGGCGGCCGAACATGGCGGCGACCTCCGCGCCGTCGTCCTGGATTTGGTCCAGCAGATGCGCAAGGGCCCCGAGGCCTAGCCGCCGGCGGCGGGCGGAGATGGCCGGACGGTGTCAGTCGGGCCTGCAGCCGGAACTGTTTTTCACTTGACGGCCAATCCGGTAGGGTCCAGTCCCATCATCACTATTAGAAGAAATGAGCACCCTCCCGTGGCAACCGACTATGACGAAGTAAGGCCCGACGTCGCGGAATCCCGTAACGCCTCCTTGGAAGCCCTCAAGTCCGCCAACACCCCCGATGCCGGCAGCGTCGTGCGCGAAATGGACGAGGCCGACACCGTTGACGGCGTCGACCTGCCCGGGGCGGACCTTTCCGGCGAAGAACTGATCATCCAGGTGGTGCCCCAGGCCAGTGATGAGTTCACCTGCTACTCCTGTTTCCTCGTCCGGCACCGCTCCCAGATCGCCCGGGAAAAAGACGGCCACGCCTACTGCACCGAATGCGAAGGCTAAGCAGGCCGCGCACTACAACCCCGGGCCTCCGCTCAGGCGGAGACCGTGGTGACCGGCATGGAGGAATCCGGCGCGAACCCCGTGCCGCTCGGCTCGACCCCGGCCATGGCGAGTTGGGCCCCGAGCGCCGCGACCATGGCCCCGTTGTCCGTGCACAGCGACAACTGCGGGACGGTCAGCCGGATACCGGCGGCGTTGCACCGTTGTTCGGTGAGCTGCCGGAGCCGTGAATTGGCGGCGACTCCGCCGCCGAGCAGGAGTTCGGTGATGCCGTGTTCGCGGCAGGCCAGCACCGCCTTGGACGTGATGACGTCCACCACGGCTTCCTGGAAAGCGGCGGCAATGTCCGCCACCGGCACGTCCTCGCCGCGTGCTTCGAACTGTTCCACACACCGGGCGACGGCGGTTTTGAGTCCGCTGAAGGACCAGTCGTAGCGGTGCGGGCCGGGCACGTCGGCGGTGCCCATGTACTTGGGCTGGGTGAGCCCGCGCGGGAAGCGGATTGCCTTCGCGTTGCCGGTGCGCGCGAGCCGATCGATGGCCGGACCGCCCGGGTAGCCCAGGCCGAGCAGCCGGGCGACCTTGTCATAGGCTTCGCCGGCCGCGTCATCGATCGTGGAGCCGAGCAGCTCGACGTCGTCGGTGATGCTGCGGATGCGCAGCATCTCGGTGTGGCCGCCGGAGACCAGGAGTGCGCCGAGGTTCTCGGGCAGCTCTCCCGTCCCCGCCGTTCCCTCCTCCGTCTGCAGGAGGCCGACGCCCACGTGCGCCACGAGGTGGTTGATGGCGTAGAGCGGCTTGCCCGTCGCGACGGCGAGCGCCTTGGCCGCGCAGACACCCACCATCAGCGCGCCGGCCAGGCCGGGCCCGGATGTCACGGCGATGGCGTCAACGTCAGCGAGCGTCACGCCGGCCTCGTCCAGGGCTTCGCGGAGGGTGGGCACGAACGCGTCAAGGTGGGCGCGGGAGGCGATCTCGGGAATCACGCCGCCGAACCGGACATGCTCCTCCATCGAGGACGCGACCGTGTTGGTCAGCAGGGTTGTGCCGCGGACGATTCCGACGCCGGTTTCGTCGCAGGAGGATTCGATGCCGAGCACGAGCGGTGCGGTGCGGTTCATGGGCGGTCTGCTTCCCGGAGCTGGTGGCTGGGTGAGTCGTGATGGAGCTGGAGACGCATGATCAGGGCGTCCGCGCCGTCCCGGTAATAGCGGGGCCGGACGTGGATCTGTTCAAAGCCGAAACGGACGTAGAGCTGCTGGGCGCGCGGGTTGTCCGCCCGGACTTCGAGCAACACATCCTCCGCCCGGCGCCGACGGCTCTCGGCGATGAGCTCTGCCAGGAGCGCCGAGCCGATCCCGCGGCCCTCCTGCTCAGGCACGACGGCGATCGTCTGCACATCCGAGATCGGTTCAATGCACATCAGCCCGGCGTAGCCCACGATCTGCCCGCGGAGCTCGGCCACGAGGTACCGGCGGGTCTCCGTCTGTGCCAGCTCGTCGTAGAACATCTGCAGCGGCCAGGCATCCACGGGGAAGAGACGGCATTCCAGCGCATGAACCGCGGGGATGTCCGCGGCGTCCATCCCGCGCAGGGCCACACCGTCGGGGCGTGTGACCGGTGTTGGGCCTGCCGGGCTCACAGTGCACGCTTCCGCGGGCCCGGCACCTGGGCGTCGGATTCCCGGAGGTACAGCGGGGTGGAGTCCAGAAGCCGCTCCCCCGCAGCCAGCCGCGCCAGCGCGAACTGGCCCAGCGAAAGGGCCTCGGGCTGCCGGGTGCTGAAGTCGTCCACGGCGTTGACGACGTCGGCGTAGAGGCCGGCCCCGGCACCGTAGACGGGAAGCGCCGGAAGGTCCGACGCGAACCCGACATGCGGGCCGTCGTGCAGCTGCGGGAGCTGGCCTGCGGCGAGCGAGTACCGGGCCCAGTAGACCTCCTTGCGCCGCGCATCGGTGGCGACGATGAACTCCGGCGCCGCGTCCGTGGACTCTGCCACTTCGAGGGCAATCGCGTCGAGGCTCATCACTCCGTAGAGCGGTTTGTCCCAGACGAAGGCGAGGGTGCGGGCTGTCACGATCCCCGAACGCAGGCCGGTGAAGGGCCCCGGGCCCACGCCCGTCACGATTGCGTCGATGTCAGTCCCGGTGAGTCCCGCACCGGCGAGGAGTTTCTCGATCCCCGGGGCGAGGACTTCCGCGTGGGTCCGGGTGTCCTCGGTGGAGAAGCTGGCCACAACGGACTCCGGCGCGTCACCGGAGACAAGCGCGGCGCTGGCCACGGCCGAGGTGTCGATGGCGAGGATCAGCATCAGGGGTTCCGTTCCGGAGTGGTGGCAGGCGCGAAAGGCAGCGCCGGGGGTTCGGCCCAGCGGGGACCTATCCCGCGGATGATGATGGTCCGGGGCTCGTCGGCGTCGTCGGTGTCAAAATCCAGCACGCCGCCGGGCGCGTCGTGTCCGGCGGCAGGCCCGGGACGGGTGGTGCCGCCGTCTCCGCCGCCCAGGGGCCGGTGCAGTTCCAGCTCGAGCCGGCTCTCGCTCAGGTGTTCCACCCTGTCGCGGCCCCATTCCACCACCGTGACGGCGGTGTCCATCGTGTTTTCGAGGTCGATGTCGTCGATTTCGGCCGCGGATGCCAGCCGGTAGGCGTCAACGTGGACCAGGTCCGGGCCGCCGGGCCGGGGTCCGGCGGGCAGATTCGGATGGATCCGGACCAGGACAAACGTCGGGGAAATGATCCCCGCCCGGACGCCGAGGCCTTCGCCGAGGCCCTGGGTGAACGTGGTCTTCCCTGCCCCCAGTTCGCCGGTGAGGATCAGCAGGTCTCCGGCCCGGAGCCGGGCACCCAGCGCCGCCGCGAGGGCATGCGTCTCGTCCGCCGTGCCGACTTTGTAGCTGCGTTCCCACGCCGGCGCGCTCACGGCCGGCCTTCGCTCTCGGACGGCGCTTCGTTGACGTAGCGTCGCGGCACCCGGGGGCTGATCCGGGTCACGATTTCGTAGTTATTGGTCCCGGCGGCCTTCGCCCAGTCCTCGGCGGTGGGCCCGCCGTCAGCGCCGTCACCGAACAGCACTGCCTCGGCTCCGAGGAGGCTCGGTCCCCCGGCGGCGACGTTCCGCGGCCCGAGGTCGATCACCATCTGGTCCATCGCGATCCTGCCCACCACCGGATAGGTCGTGCCGTCGACCCGGACGGGCCCTCCGGTGGCGACACGCGGGACGCCGTCGGCGTACCCCAGCGGGATGAGGCCCAGCGTGCTGACTCCCCCCGTGCGGTAGTTCAGGCCGTAGGAGACGCCCTGGCCCGCGGGCACGTCCTTGCAGTGCGAAACGAGGGTACGGACAGTCATGGCCGGGCGCAGCCCGAGTTCCGCCGGACTCAGCCCGTCGAACGGGGAGAGCCCGTAGATGCCCAGGCCCACGCGGACCAGGTCAAAGTGCGTGTCCGGGCGCGAGAGCGTGGCCGGGGTGTTGGCAAGGTGGCGGACTTCGGGATCCACGCCGGCGTCCCGGGCCACCGCAAGGATGTCGCGGAACAACGCGAGCTGCTCGTCGGTTTCCGGCCGGGCGGGCTCGTCGGCGACGGCAAGGTGCGAAAAGATGCCTACCACCCTCAGCAGCCCGGCGTCCTGGTACTCCATGGCCTCACCGACAAGGCGGTCCCAGTCGCCGGGGTTGGCGCCGTTGCGGCCGAGGCCGGTGTCCACTTTCAGGTGGATGCGCGCCGGGCGTTCCTGTTCGCGGGCTGCGGCCACGATCCGTTCCAGTTCCCAGCCGGAGCAGCCGATGTCGATGCCGGCGGCGACGGCCGCGGCGAAGTTGCTGTCCGGGGTGTGCAGCCAGGCAAGCAGGGGCGCCTCGATGCCGGCCGCGCGCAGCGCGAGGGCCTCGGAAATGTGCGCCGTGCCGAGCCAGCTGGCCCCGGCGCTGAGGGCGGCGCGTGCCACGGGAACGGCGCCGTGGCCGTACGCGTCGGCCTTGACGACGGCCATGACCTTCGCAGGCGAGGCAACAGCCGCGAGCCGCCGGACATTGTGTCGGACCGCCTCGAGGTCGATTTCGGCCGAGCGTTCCTCGGCGCGGGCGGTGGCCATCGGGGTTTCGGGCGGGAGATCGCCCGTTGCTGCTGGGTAAGTCACTTAACGATTCTAGGGGCGCCGCCGCGCGGCGGATAATCCCGGTGGTCCTGGCAGCTTGCGGCGCCGTAGCCGGCGTGGGGCTGCCCCTCCTCAGGCGTCGGAAAGGTGCGCGATGGTCGCTGCCGCCCGCCGCTGCGCTTCCGGCGGAACATCCCGGACGATCTCCGCCAGGAAGCAGAACCGGCGCAGCCACTGGCTGCTTTGCCGTTCCTTGCGGGCGCTGATCCGCTGCCACCAGTCCGCAATATCGCCCCAGCCCGGCGCGGCGAGGGAACCGCCGACTTCCTTGACGGCGAGGGATGCGCACAGGTTGGCGAACCGGAGCCTGTCCCCGAGCGGCCAGCCGGCCAGGCAGCCCACGATGAAAGCGGCACCGAAGCAATCCCCTGCCCCGGTGGGATCGTAGGCGGAGACGGGCAGCGACGGGACCCACTCTTCTTCGCCGGTGAGGGAATCCACGGCCATGGCGCCCTGCGCGCCGAGTGTCACGACGGCCACCGGAACCTTGTCCGCCAGCGAGTACAGCGCGGACCACGGATCGTCGCAGCCCGTAAAGGCCATGGCCTCGCGCTGGTTCGGCATAAAAGCGTGGAAGTATTCCAGGTTCTTCAGCCGTTGCGGGGCCCAGGCGCCCGTCGGGTCCCAGCCGACGTCGCCGAAGAGCCGGACCCCCGCTTTATGCGCCTCGATCGCCCAGGGCTCAAGTTCCGTGTCCAGGTCCGCGACGGCGGCGAGCGCCGGCGGCATGGGTCCGATGAGCTCGGTCGCTGTGACCGGCGCCGGATGGCCGTGCGTGATCATCGAGCGGTCCTTGTCCACGCTGAGGGACACGGTCACGGGCGAATGCCAGCCCGGCACGCGCCGGGAGAGGGAGAGATCCACGTGCTCCTGTTCGGCCAGGATCTTCCAGTTGTAGTCGCCGTAGCCGTCGTCGCCGAAGGCGGCCGCCAGCCCGGTCCGCAGTCCAAGCCTTGACGCGGCAATCGCTTGGTTGGCCACCCCGCCGGGGCAACTGCCCATGCCCGTGCTCCAGATTTCTGTTCCCGCCTGGGGTGCGTGCGGCAATCCGGTGAAGATGATGTCCTGGAAAACAGTCCCCGTCAGGAGCAGGTCAAAGCCCGCCGCCGGGGTGCGGACAGCGGAAAGCGGGTCAAAGCGCCGCGTGGGGATCGCGTCCATACAAAGCACCCTACGCCGTCGCTCTGGCGGGCGATAGCGGCCGTGACGGGCTTGTGACCTGCCCCGACGCTGCCCCAGCCATGCCCGCCCGGCGCCGCCGGTGCGCGGCCCGGGCGCCGTCGGGGCGCCGTCGGGGACCCTTCCGGGTGCACCGCATAGACTCTCAGCATGCGGCTCACAATTGCGGGCGGGGGCGGCTTCCGGGTTCCGCTGATCTACCGGGCACTCTGCTCCGGACCATTCGCGGGGCTGGTCCGGGAGCTGGTGTTGTTCGACGTCGACGCCGCCAGGCTGGCCGCGATCGAGGCCGTCCTGGCGTCCCTGGCGAGGCAGGCTGGCGCGGCGGCCGGCGCTCCGCAGGTGCGGGCCGTGGCCTCCCTGCCTGAGGCGCTCGACGGCGCCGACATGGTCTTCGCCGCGATCCGGCCCGGGGGTACCGCCGGCCGGAGCGCCGACGAGCGGATCGCCCTGGACCTTGGGCTGCTGGGCCAGGAAACCACCGGGGCCGGCGGCATCTCGTACGCGTTGCGCTCCATCCCCCGGATGCTGGAGCTGGCGGCGGAAATGCGGCGCAGCTGCCCGGACGCGTGGCTGCTGAATTTCACGAACCCGGCGGGGATGGTCACCGAGGCGCTGCGGCCCGTGCTGGGCAGCAAGGTGGTCGGCATCTGCGACTCAGCCAGCGGCCTGGTTTACCGGGCGGCCCGGGCGGCCGGCGTCGCGCTCCCGGAAGGCCGGCTCGAGGGAGTCGGCTATGCGGGTCTGAACCATCTGGGCTGGCTGAACCGGCTGGAGTCCGGAGGACGGGACCGGTTGCCGGATCTGTTGGCCGACGCCGACGCCCTGGCCGGATTCGAGGAAGGCCGGCTCTTCGGTCAGGAATTTTTGGCCCGGCTCGGCGCCCTGCCGAACGAGTACCTCTATTACTACTACGCGACCGCCCGGGCCGTGGCCGGCATACGTGCCGCGGACCTGACCCGAGGGGAGTCCATCGACCGGCAGCAGGCCGAACTGTATCCGCGGCTGGCAGCCGCCGGACCGGATGCGTTTCCGCTCTGGGAAGCAGCGCGCCGGTCCCGGGAAGAGGGCTACCTGGCGGAGGCCCGGACGTCCGGCGAGCGCAGGGACGAGTCGGACCTCGCCGGCGGCGGCTACGAACGCGTCGCGCTGGCGGCGATGCGGGCCCTGGCCGGCGGCGGCACGATGGAGCTGATCCTGAATACCGTCAATACCGTCAATACCGTGCCGGAGCCGGGAACCGGGGCAGCGTCCGCGGTACCTGCAGTGCCGGGGCTGGGGTTGGACTCCGTCGTGGAAGTGCCCTGCCGGGTGGGCGCGGGCCGCATCTTGCCCCTGCCGCAGGACGCTCCGGCCCCGGCACAGCTGGAGCTGATGCAGCGGGTGAAGGAGGTCGAGCAGCTGGTCGTGCTTGCTGCCGGGAGCGGGGCCCGGGAGGCCGCGCTGCAGGCATTCGCCCGGCACCCGCTGGTCGGTGACCCGGCCCTGGCCGGTAAGCTGCTGGCCGGGTACGAGGCGGCATTTCCCGAGCTTGGCCTTCTCTGGCACGGCCGCACCTGAGGGATGTTCCGGCGGGCTGTTCCGGGCTGGAGCTTTCGGTTCCCGACCGGCGGCGGCCGGCGCGGAATCCGGGGCGCACTTCAGGAGTAATGTTTTGTCGGTACACAGTCCGCGCAGGAAGGAGCACGGTGCCGCTGATCCGCCGCGTGGCCTTTCTGTCCCTGCACACCTCGCCGCTGGAGCAACCGGGGTCAGGCGACGCCGGGGGCATGAACGTGTACGTCCGCGCGCTTGCAGCGGCCCTCGCGGAAACCGGCGTCGAGGTGGAGATCTTCACGCGCTCCACCGCCGCCGGGCAACCCGCCGTCGAACACCCGTCCCCCGGGGTCTGCGTCCACAATGTCCTGGCCGGCCCGCGGCGTAGGCTGCCCAAGGAGGAGCTCCCGGAGCTGCTGCACTCCATGGTGGCCGAAATCGACCGGATCCGGCAGCTGCAGCCGCACGGCCGGTACGACGTCATCCATTCCCACTACTGGGTCTCCGGCGTCGCCGGACTGGAACTCGCGCAACTGTGGGGACTGCCGCTGGTCCACACCATGCACACCATGGCCAAGGTCAAGAACCTGCTGCTGGAATCCGGGGAGGCACCGGAACCGCGCCGGCGCGAGGAAGGCGAGCACCGGATCGTCGCCGGCGCAACGCGTCTGATCGCCAACACACCCACCGAAGCCGCCGAACTGGTCTCGCACTACGGCGCTGATATCGACCGCATCGACGTCGCGGCGCCCGGGGTGGACCTGACCGTCTTCACTCCCGCCTTCAGGAGCAGGTCCCGGGCTGAACACGGCATACCGCCGGACGCCTTCCATCTGCTTTTCGCCGGCCGGATCCAGAGGCTCAAGGGACCGCAAATCCTCATCAAGGCCGCCGCCCTGCTTCGCACCCGCCGGCCGGATATCAACCTGCGACTGACCATCCTCGGGGCCCTGAGCGGCGCCAAGGATTTCAATCTCAAGACCCTGATCAAAGACGCCGGCCTGGACGACGCCGCAGTCCATCACCCGCCGGTCAACGCCCCGGAGCTGGCCGGCTGGTTCCGCGCGGCCGATCTTGTGGTGATGCCCTCATACAGTGAGTCCTTCGGCCTGGTGGCCCTTGAGGCGCAGGCCTGCGGGACTCCCGTCGTCGCGACCAACGTGGGCGGACTGTCCCGCGCCGTCTCTGACGGACGTACCGGGCTGCTGATCGAGGGCCACAAGGCCGGCGACTGGGCCGACGCATTCGAGGCCCTTTACGATGACCCCGAAACCCGGGCGGACATGGGGCGTGCGGCCGCGGTGCAGGCACAGAGTTTCGGCTGGCAGCGCACGGCCGCCATCACATTGGAAAGCTACCAGGCCTCGGTCGCGCAACGCTTCGGCGGGCCCGGCGCCCCGAACATCTTGGATTGACCGCCCGCTGACGCGACGAGCCGAAGCTACGAACCGAAGGACAACGATGTCTGACACCACCCCTGCCGGGACGACAGTTCCGGGCGACCTCGAAATCGCCCGTCGCGCCGTGATGCAACCCATCGAGGAGATCGCCGCGACGGCGGGCATCAACGCCGAGGCCCTGGAACTCTTCGGCCGGTTCAAGGCCAAGATCGACCCGGCCAAACTGACGGCGCCGACGCGGGCCCCCGGCAAGGTGGTGCTGGTCTCCGCGATGTCGCCGACTCCGGCAGGTGAAGGAAAGTCCACCACCACGGTGGGGCTCGCCGATTCCCTCGCCCGGGCCGGTCACAACGTCATGATCGCGCTCCGTGAACCCTCCCTCGGCCCCGTCCTCGGCATGAAGGGCGGCGCCACGGGCGGCGGCTACTCCCAGGTGCTGCCGATGGACGAGATCAACCTGCATTTCACCGGGGATTTCCACGCCATCACATCGGCGAACAACGCCCTCATGGCGTTGGTGGACAACCACATCTTCCAAGGCAACGAACTCGGCATCGATCCGCGCCGCATGGCCTTCAAACGGGTGCTGGACATGAACGACCGGGCCCTCCGCGAGGTCGTCATAGGCCTGGGCGGGCCCGCGCAGGGCATTCCGCGCCAGGACGGGTTCGACATCACCGTGGCGTCGGAGATCATGGCGGTCTTCTGCCTTGCTACGGACCTTACGGACCTGCGGGAGCGGCTGGGGCGGATCACGTTCGGCTATACCTACGACCGCCGGCCGGTGACGGTGGCGGATCTCGGCGTCGAGGGCGCATTGACGCTGCTGTTGAAGGAAGCGCTCAAACCCAATTTGGTGCAGACCATCGCGGGCACCCCGGCCCTGGTCCACGGCGGGCCGTTCGCCAACATCGCGCACGGCTGCAACTCCCTGATCGCGACCCAGACGGCCCGGCATCTGGCGGACATCGTGGTCACCGAGGCTGGGTTCGGCGCCGACCTGGGCGCGGAAAAGTACATGGATATCAAAGCCCGGGTGGCCGACGTCGCCCCGACCGCCGTGGTGCTCGTGGCGACCGTGCGGGCGCTGAAGATGCACGGCGGCGTCGCCAAAGACGCGCTGACGGAACCCGATGTGGAGGCGCTGGCCGCCGGCGTCGTCAATCTTCGGCGGCACATCCGCAACGTGGGCAAATTCGGCATCGTCCCGGTCGTGGCGATCAACCGGTTCGCCACGGATACCCGCGAGGAACTGGACTGGCTGCTGGACTGGTGCGCGGCCGAGGGCGTTCCGGCGGCCGTAGCCGACGTCTGGGGCCGCGGCGGGGGCGGAGACGGCGGGGACGAACTGGCCGCGAAAGTGGCGGCGGCAATCGAGGCGCCGCACGGCTTCCAGCACCTCTACGCACTGGACCTGCCGGTGGAAGACAAGATCCGGACCATCGTGCAGGAGGTCTATGGCGCCGACGGTGTGGATTTCTCCGTTCCGGCGCTCAAACGGCTGGCCGAAATCGAGAAAAACGGCTGGTCCGGCCTGCCTGTCTGCATGGCGAAGACGCAATACTCCTTCACCGACGACGCCACCCGGCTGGGCGCGCCCAAGGGCTTCACGATCCATGTGCGGGACCTCATCCCCAAGACGGGGGCCGGCTTCATCGTGGCCCTGACCGGAGCGGTGATGACAATGCCGGGCCTGCCCAAGGTCCCGGCCGCGCTGCGGATGGACGTCGACGCCGACGGAAACCCCGTGGGCCTTTTCTAGCGACCCTCCCTCACATCCCGCAGACCCCCACCCGACCCTCCCTCACATCCCGCAGACCCCCACCCGACCCTCCCTCACATCAAAAGTGCAGACGCCGTAGGACCTGTGGATAACTTCTGCGCGATGGGCCAATCCGGTTCACAATGCGGATATGAAGAATCGGATGTCGCTTCCGGACATATTGGCTTCGGCTCCTTTCACCCTTGCTTCCGCGCGGGCTTCCGGTGTTGCTGACACCCGGCTGAGACATGTCGACATCGAGCACGTCAGCCGTGGCCTGTACCGTCCGGCAGCATGGGACTACGAGCTGGAGGCTGCGGCCCGCGCCCTCGCCAGCGCCTCTGCCGGTGCCTGGGTATCCCACGTCACGGCGGCCAGGCTCCACCGTCAGCTCCTGCCTCCCTGGCTGGCGGATTGCGATGAACTGCACCTGAGCAAGCCTCGACACCTCCCGGAGGTCCGCCGTCGAGGAGTTAACGGACACACGGTCATGGCTCTCGACGGCGAAATCGAGAGCGCCGACGGGATCCGTCTCAGCACGCGGTCCCGGACTTGGCTGGACCTTGCGAGGAGGCTGAACCTCTACGAACTCGTTTGCATGGGAGACGAGCTCATCCGGCAGCCCCGTCCGCACTTCGAGGGCAGACGCGAACCCTATGCCACTCTGGACGGGCTCCGCGCGATGGTTGCCCGGCACCCCAATCTCCAAGGCGTTGTACGCGCCAGGCAGGCCCTGGACCTCATGCGGGTCGGGTCAGATTCGGGCCCTGAAACGCTGCTGCGTCTGGCGATCACCGACGCGGGCCTGCCGGAGCCCGAACTCCAGCTTTCCCTGCGGCCGGGCGCAGGTCCATCGCCTACCGCCGATCTCGGCTACCGCCGTCGTCGTCTGGCCATCCAATACGACGGCGGCCATCACCTTCTCGGAGACCAGATTCTCAGTGACCGCCGACGTGACAAGTCGTTCAAAGCGGCTGGGTGGACGGTCCTCATCTTCGGCAAAGACGACCTTGCGGATGGTTTCCAGCGAGCCGTCGTCCGGCTCAAGCGCACGTTACGCACGGCATGGGTCGACAGTTCCGTGGCAGCGGGATTTGCCGACGCCGGTTAAACACAAACGCTCCCCCACGAACAAACGTGAGGGAGCGTCCGGCCCCACCCTGCGAAACGTGAGGGAGCGTCCGGCCCCACCCTGCGAAACGTGAGGGAGCGTCCGGCCCCACCCTGCGAAACGTGAGGGAGGGTCCGGAGGTGTTGCGGTTAGCGTTCGAGGTCGCCGCGGATGAAGGCCTCGACCTTTTCACGGGCGAGGTCGTCGTTGAACTGCTCCGGCGGGGACTTCATGAAGTAGCTCGACGCGGACAGCAGCGGGCCGCCGATGCCGCGGTCCAGCCCGATCTTCGCCGCCCGGATGGCGTCGATGATCACACCGGCGGAGTTGGGGGAATCCCAGACCTCCAGCTTGTACTCCAGCGACACGGGCGCGTCACCGAAGTTCCGGCCCTCAAGCCGGACGAAGGCCCATTTGCGGTCGTCGAGCCACTGGACGTAGTCGGACGGGCCGATGTGGACGTCCTTGGCGGCGAGGTCGGCCTCAACGTTCGAGGTGACGGCCTGGGTTTTGGAGATCTTCTTGGATTCGAGGCGGTCGCGCTCGAGCATGTTCTTGAAGTCCATGTTGCCGCCGACGTTCAGCTGGTAGGTGCGGTCCAGCGTGACGCCGCGGTCTTCGAAGAGCTTCGCCATGACGCGGTGCGTGATGGTGGCACCGATCTGGCTCTTGATGTCGTCGCCGACAATCGGCACGCCTGCGGCCGTGAACTTGTCCGCCCACGCCTTCGTGCCGGCGATGAAGACCGGCAGCGCGTTGACGAAGCCGACGCCGGCGTCGATCGCGGCCTGCGCGTAGAACTCGGCAGCTTCCTGGGATCCGACGGGCAGGTAGCACACCATCACGTCGACCTTGGCGTCCTTGAGCGCCTGGACGACGTCGACGGGCTCCTCGGGGGACTGCTCGATGGTCTCGAGGTAGTACTTGCCGAGGCCGTCAAGTGTCGGTCCGCGCTGTACGGTGACACCGGTCGGCGGGACGTCGGCGATCTTGATGGTGTTGTTTTCGCTTGCGAGGATGGCGTCGGCGAGGTCGTGGCCGACCTTCTTGCCGTCCACGTCGAAGGCGGCGACGAACTGGACGTCGTTGACGTGGTACTGGCCGAACTCCACGTGCATCAGACCCGGGATCGTGGCCTGGGGGTCGGCATCCCGGTAGTACTGGACGCCCTGGACCAGCGAAGTGGCGCAGTTACCTACGCCGACGATTGCGACACGAATCGGATGTGAAGACACGGAACTCCTTTGGGGGGAAAAATCTGGTGCCCGGCACGGCCGCACCTTCGTACGCGACGGCGGCAGGCGGGTTCGGTGCCCTGCGGCACCCATTGCATCTTACGTCAACGGCGCCGGGGCCGTCGTTGTTCCCGACCGGCCCCGGCGCCGTTGACGCCGGACTGGAAAACGATCAGACCGTTACTTCTGCGCCCACAGGTTGATGTCGGATTCGACGGCGAACTCGTCGATCGCCGTCAGCTCCTCGGCGGAGAAGTCGAGGTTGTTGATGGCCGTCAGCGTGTCCTCGAGCTGGGCGACGCTGGAGGCGCCGACGAGGGCCGAGGTGACGGGCGAGCCCTTGGACTGTTCGCGCAGGATCCAGGCGATGGCCATCTGGGCCAGCGACTGCCCGCGGCCCTCTGCAATCTGCTTGAGCCCGCGGATGCGGTTGAGCTTGTCCTCGGTGATCATGTTCTCGTCCAGCGACTTGTCCTGCGCGGCGCGGGAGTCGGCCGGGATGCCGTCGAGGTAACGGTCCGTCAGCATGCCCTGCGCCAGCGGGGAGAAGGCAATGGAGCCTGCGCCCACCTGGTCCAGTGCCTCGTACAGGTTGGGGCTGCCGTTTTCGGTCCAGCGGTTCAGCATGGAGTAGCTGGGCTGGTGGATCAGCAACGGCGTGCCGAGGTCCTTGAGGATCCGCGCCGCCTCCAGGGTCTGCTCCGGGGTGTAGGAGGAGATGCCGGCGTAGAGTGCCTTACCGGAACGCACAGCCTGGTCCAGGGCGCCCATGGTTTCTTCCATCGGGGTTTCCGGATCGGGGCGGTGGCTGTAGAAGATGTCCACGTAGTCCAGGCCCATCCGGTTCAGGGACTGGTCCAGGCTCGCCAGCAGGTATTTGCGGGAGCCCCACTCACCGAAGGGGCCCGGCCACATGTGGTACCCGGCCTTGGTGGAAATGATGAGCTCGTCGCGGTAGGGCGCGAAGTCGTCCTTCAAGTGGCGGCCGAAGTTTGTCTCGGCGGATCCGGCCAGGGGTCCGTAGTTGTTGGCGAGGTCGAAGTGGTTCACGCCGAGGTCGAAGGCGCGGCGCAGGATGGCGCGCTGGGTTTCGAACGGTTTGTCGTCGCCGAAGTTGTGCCAGAGCCCGAGGGAGATGGCGGGGAGTTTCAGTCCGCTGCGTCCGACGCGGCGGTAGGGCATCGAGTCGTAGCGGGTCTCCGCTGCAAGGTACGTCATGGTGTGGTCCTGTCCTAGTGGCGAATGACCGCGGCGCTGTGGCCGGGAAGGTCGAGTTGACCGGCGGCGAGCCGCACGCCGTCGTCGGTGCCGAGGGTGATCGCGGTGCCGGTAACCGGAACGCGGCGGGGCTCGGCCGAGAAATTCATGGCCACGCCGGTAGCGCCGCGGCGCAGCAGCAGCCAGCCATCGTCCTCGCTGAACTCGACCGTGGTGTCCTCGAAGCCGAGCTCCGTGAGGTCCGGGGTTGAGCGGCGGAGGGCAATGAGGGAGCGGTAGAGGTCCAGCAGGCGGGCGTGGTCCCCGTCGGCGGCCTCGGACCAGTCGAGCTTGGACCGGGTGAAGCTCTCCGGGTCCTGCGGGTCTGGTACGACGGCGGGATCCCATCCCATCCGTTCGAACTCCTTGATCCGGCCCTCCGCGGTGGCCTTGCCCAGTTCCGGTTCCGGGTGGGAGGTGAAGAACTGCCAGGGTGTTGTGGCGCCGTACTCCTCGCCCATAAAGAGCATGGGCGTGAACGGCGAGGTCAGGGTGGCGACGGCGGCGAGCGCCAGCTGGCCGTAGCCCAGGGACTGGGAGAGCCGGTCTCCGGTGGCGCGGTTGCCGATCTGATCGTGGTTCTGGTTGCAGACCACGAGGGCGGACGGGTGCGCGAGCGCGGCGTCGATGGGCCGGCCGTGGTGCCGTTCCCGGAAGCTTGAGTAGCTGCCGTCGTGGAAGAAGCCCTTGCCCAGGACCTTCGCGAACGCCGCCAGGGAGTCGAAGTCCTCGTAGTAGCCGGTGGTTTCGCCGCTGACGTTGACGTGGACGGCGTGGTGGAAGTCATCGCTCCACTGCCCCGCCAGGCCGTAGCCGTTGACGGCGCGCGGGTACAGCAGCCGCGGATTGTTCAGGTCGGATTCGGCGATCATGGTGATCGGGCGTCCGGTCTCCGCGGCGACGGTGTCCGCAAGGGCACCGAAGTCCTCCAGGAGGTGGACGGCCCGCTCGTCCTTGAAGGCGTGCACGGCGTCGAGCCGCAGCCCGTCGACATGGTAATCCCGCAGCCACATGGCGGCGTTGTCCAGGATGTACCGGCGTACCTCGTCCGAGCCCGGGCCGTCCAGGTTCACGGAATCGCCCCACGTGTTGCCTTCCCCGGATTTGAGGTAAGGGCCGAAGCGCGGCAGGTAGTTGCCGCTGGGTCCGAGGTGGTTGTAGACCACGTCCTGGATGACGCCGATTCCGGCCGCGTGGGCGGCATCCACGAACCGCTGGTAGGCTGCCGGTCCCCCGTAGCCCTCGTGGACGGCGTACCACAGGACACCGTCGTAGCCCCAGTTGTGGGTGCCGTTGAAGCCGTTGACGGGGAGCAGTTCGATGAAGTCGACGCCAAGGTCCACCAGGTAGTCCAGTTTCCCGGCGGCCGCGTCCAGCGTCCCCTCCGGGGTGAACGTGCCGAGGTGCAGCTCGTAGATGACGGCGCCCTTGAGTTCCCGCCCGGCCCACTGCCCGTCGGCCCATTCGTGGCTTCCGGCAGCAAAAGTCCGGGACAGGGCGTGGACGCCGTCCGGCTGGCGCCGGGACCTCGGGTCCGGCAGCGGCGTGGAATCGCCGTCCACGAGGTAGCCGTAGTCCACCTCGCCGGCCGCGGGCGCGCCGGCGGCGGTCCACCAGCCCTGCCAGCCGTCGGCTGCGACGGCCGGGTCCGCCGGACCGTCGCCGGCCGCGGCGGTCCGGGTCATCGGGTAGTGCTGGCCGTCCGCGAGCAGCGTGACAGTACTCGCCTCCGGCGCCCAGAGGTCGAACCGTGCGGTTCCGTGGTCGGGCATAGTCATGGCAGTCTTCCGTTCCCCATGTCGGTTTCTCAGTCGTATCAGTCGTCGGTGTCGAGGGCGCCGCTAGACGGCGGGCACCAGCAAGGCCACCGGGTAGTCGCGCAGGATGTCGGCCACCGCCACCGGACCCGGCCCGAAGGTCAGGCCGGTCAGCTCATCCGCCACAGCCACAGGAAGGTCGACGGCGGTGTCCCGCCAGCCGCCCTGCTGTTCCAGGCCCCGGGGCAGCCGGGTCGCGAGCGTGATGGCACCGGGTTTGGCATCGCTGCCGCGGTCGAAGGCCAGCAGGTGATCGGCGGCAGCGCCGGTTGCCTCGACCGGCCGGTAGCCGGTGAAGAGCTCGGGACGGTTCCGCCGGAGCCGCAGCGCCCGCGACGTCACCAGGAGTTTCGCGGCTTCGTCCAGGAACGACGACGGCCGGGAGCCGGCGTCGAGCGCTTCCAGCGCCTGGCGGCGCTCGCCGAAATCGAACGGCCGGCGGTTGTCCGGGTCGGTCAGGGACCTGTCCCAGAACTCGGTGCCCTGGTAGACATCCGGGACGCCCGGCATGGTCAGCTGCACCAGCTTGGCGCCGAGCGAGTTGACGGCGCCGTAGGGCTCCAGCAAGGCCATGAGGAAGTCCAGCTCGGCGCGCACTGCGGTGTTATCGAAGGCCGCGTCGACGGCTGCGCTGAGTTTTGCTTCGAATTCATCGTCCGGATCCAGCCAGTCGGTCGAGTTCCCGGCTTCGCGGGAGGCCTTCTGCGCATAGGACTGCAGACGTTCGCGGCTGGCGGGCCACGCCCCCGCGATGGCCTGCCAGAGCAGGTTTGCCAGCGGGCCGTCGGGCAGCGGGGCCAGTTCCTGGAGCCGGCGCAGCGACGCCGTCCACTCGGGAGCGAGCTCGGCGAGCACGGAGATCCGGGCCCGGGTGTCCTCGCTGCGCTTCGTGTCGTGGGTGCTCAAAGTCGTCATGGACAACGGGAGCTCCGCGTGACGGCGACTCATCCGCTGGTGGAACTCCGCCGGTGACACGGCGAATTCGGTGGGGTCGGCGCCCACTTCCGTCAACGTGCCCAGGCGGGTGTAGCGGAAGAACGCGGTGTCTTCCACGCCCTTGGCCATGACCATCCCGGAGGTCTGCTGGAAGCGGCGGCCCAGTTCCTCCGAGGCGTCGAGCAGGAGCGGCAGCAGCTGTTCAATGGCGTCCGCGAGCTCCGGCCTGCGCCGCGCCGCCAGGTTGCAGGCTTCCTTCAGGATCCCTTGGCCCTCCGGCAGGTAGGTGCGGTAGACCGGGAACGCGGCGATGATCTCAGAGAGCGCATCCGCCGCGGTTTCGCCCGTAGGGCCCTGCCCGGCCGGCACCAGCCGGGCGAGACGGAGCATTTCCGAGTGCAGGATCCCGTCCGTGATCCGGCGTTTCGTCCCGTGGATCATGTCCTCGTAGTCGGCGGCCGCTCCCCCGCGCAGCTCGGCGTCGAGGGCGTCGAGCGCGTCCTGTCCGGCGGCGTCGACGAATACCCGGTCCACGTCGGCGAGCGCGTCATAGCCGGTGGTGCCCTCGCACTCGAAGCCGGCGGGCAGCACCTCGCCGGGCTCGAGGATCTTCTCGATCAGCAGGTAGCTTCCGTTTGTGACCTCACGCAGCCGGCGCAGGTAGCCTTCCGGATCGGCCAGGCCGTCCGGGTGGTCGATCCGCAGCCCGTCGACGAGGCCTTCGCGGAACCAGCGGACCACTTCGGCATGGGCTTCGTCGAAGACGTCGGGGTCTTCCACCCGGATGCCGGCGAGTGTGTTGACGGCGAAGAACCGCCGGTAGTTCAACTCGTCGTCGGCGCGGCGCCAGAAGACCAGCTCGTAGTGCTGCCGGTCGTGGACCTGCCGCGGGTCGTCGCCGTCGGTATAGCTGCCTTCGGCCAGCGGGAAGCGGTGGTCGTAGTACCGCAGTTCCCCGTCCACCACCTCCAATGCGTCCAGGTCGTCGTCGGAGCCGAGCACCGGGATCCGGATGCGGCCGCCGCCGAAGTCCCAGTCGACGTCGAACGCCGGCGCGTAGCGGGACTGCTGGCCCTCCTTCAGGAGCGACCACCACCACGGGTTCTGCACGGGTGTGGCGACGCCGACGTGATTGGGAACGATGTCAACGAGCACGCCCAGGCCCGCGTCGCGTGCCGCCGCGGAGAGTGCCTGCAGCCCGTCGGGGCCGCCCCGGTCCGGATCGATGGCGGCGGGGTCGGTCACGTCATAGCCGTGATCCGAGCCCTGCTCGGCCGTGAGGATCGGCGAAAGGTAGACCCAGTCGACGCCCAGCGACTTCAGGTACGGCACTGTTGCGGCGGCATCCTGAAGCGTGAAGCCGGGACGGATCTGCAGCCGGTAGGTGGAGACTGGTGTCCTCATGAAGCGTGTCCTTTCTTGCCCCGGGGCTTGCGGTTGTGGCGGCCTTTGCCGCCCTTTGCGATGGCGGTTTTTGCGGGTGCGGCCTTCGCCGGCGCGGGTTCCTGTTCCGGCGCCGCTTCGTCCTCAGGCGCCTCCTCAGGCGCCTCCTCAGGCGATTCTGGCGTTTCGGGCGCCTCCGCCGGAGTCTCCTCGTCGGGGGTTTCCGTCCGGGCGGCCAGGGATGCGGCGGCCGAATAGTCCACCTCCACCTCCGGCCCGGAGTAGGCCCGCAGGACGACCAGGGACTTGGCCGCAAGCTTCAGCACTGAGCCCGCTTTGAGCTGCTTGTGGGAATAGGCCCGGTCCGCGGTGTCGACGAGGATTTCCCACAATGGCGAGTACTCGTCCGGCGGGATCACGAAGTCGACGTTGTCGTCGTGGGCGTTGAAGGCCAGCAGGAAGCTGTCGTCGGTGATCCGGCGGCCGCGGGCATCCTGTTCCTGGATTCCGTGGCCGTTGTAGAAGACTCCGATGGTCCGGCCGAACCCGCTGTCCCAGTCCTCCGGCAGCATGGGGTGGCCGTCGGTGTTCAGCCACACGATGTCGGGAAGCTTCTCGCCCTCGCCGCGGCGGACCGGGCGTCCGTCGAAGAACCGGCTCCGCCGGAAGATCGGGTGGTCGTGGCGGATCTTGTTGACGAACGCCGTGAACTCCACCAGCGGCTGGTCCATGGCGTCCCAGTGCACCCAGCTCAGTTCCGAATCCTGGCAGTAGGTGTTGTTGTTGCCCTGCTGGGTGCGGCCCATTTCGTCACCGTGCAGGAGCATCGGGACGCCCTGCGAGAGCAGCAGGGTGGCAATGAAGTTCCGCTGCTGGCGGGCCCGGAGCGTCAGGACGGCGTCGTCGTCCGTCTCACCCTCAGCGCCGCAGTTCCAGGATCGGTTGTGCGATTCGCCGTCGTTGTTGCCCTCGCCGTTGGCATCATTGCGCTTCTCGTTGTAGGAAACGAGATCCCGCATGGTGAAGCCGTCGTGGGCCGTGACGAAGTTGATGGAGGCCACCGGTCGCCGGGCTGAGCTCTCGTAGAGGTCGGCCGAGCCGGTCAGCCGGGAAGCGAATTCACCCAGCGTGGACGGTTCCCCGCGCCAGAAGTCCCGGACCGTGTCCCGGTACTTGCCGTTCCACTCGGTCCACTGCGGCGGGAAATTGCCCACCTGGTATCCGCCCGGGCCGACGTCCCACGGCTCGGCAATCAGCTTCACCTGGGAAACAATCGGGTCCTGCTGGATCAGTTCAAAGAAGGTCGAGAGCTTGTCCACGTCGTAGAACTCGCGGGCGAGGGTGGAGGCGAGGTCAAACCGGAATCCGTCCACGTGCATCTCGGTCACCCAGTAGCGCAGCGAGTCCATGAGCAGCTGCAGGGAGTGCGGGTGCCGGACGTTGAGCGAGTTTCCGGTGCCGGTGTAGTCCATGTAGTGCTTCTCGTCATCGTCCACCAGCCGGTAGTAGGCGGCGTTGTCGATGCCTTTGAAGGACAGCGTGGGGCCGAGGTGGTTGCCTTCAGCGGTGTGGTTGTAGACCACGTCGAGGATCACCTCGATACCGGCCTTGTGGAGGTCGCGCACCATGGCCTTGAACTCCTGGACCTGGTGCCCGACGTCGCCGCTGGAGCTGTACGTGTTTTGCGGCGCGAAGAACCCGATGGTGTTATAGCCCCAGTAGTTATTGAGGCCTTTCTCCTCCAGTGTGCCGTCGTTGACGAACTGGTGGACCGGCATCAGCTCGATCGCGGTGATGCCGAGTTTCTTGAGGTGCTCGATCACGGCGGGGTGGGAGACCCCCGCGTAGGTGCCGCGCTGGTCCTCCGGGATGTCCGGGTGCAGCTCGGTCAGGCCTTTGACGTGGGCTTCGTAGATGACGGACTCGTGGTACGGGATGCGCAACTGCCGGTCGCCGTCCCAGTTGAAGAAGGGGTTGATGACCACGCCGTGCATGGTGTGCGGTGCCGAGTCGGAATCGTTCCGGGAGTCGGGGTCGCCGAAGTTATAGGAGAAGAGCGCCGGGTCCCAGTCGATCTGGCCCTGGATCGCCTTGGCATAAGGATCCATCAGCAGCTTGTTGGCGTTGAACCGGTTGCCGTGGTCCGGAGCGTACTCGCCGTGAACCCGGTAGCCGTACTTCTGCCCGGGCTGGACGTGCGGCAGGTAGCAGTGCCACACATAGCCGTCCACTTCGGTCAGTTCGATCCGGGTCTCGGTGAGGTCATCGGCCAGGAGGCACAATTCCACTTTCTCGGCGCGCTCGCTGAACAGGGCAAAGTTCGTGCCGGTGCCGTCAAACGTGGCTCCCAGCGGGTAAGCCGATCCGGGCCAGACTTCCATGTGTACTCCTCGTTCGTGCGGTTTAACTCAAGACAGACTACTAGTAAGTCGACTTAGTATTATTTTGCGATGCAATGTGTCACGTTCTGTTACGGCCGGCGCATGACCTCCGGGAGGGCTCGCGCGACGGCCGTTGCGGTCACCGGACCTCCTCCGGACGCCAGCACGCCGGCGCGGCCGTGCAGGCTGGCCGCCGCCGCCGCGATCATGGCCCAGCGGTCCCCCGAGGGAATGCCGTCGGCGGCGCCGTCAGGCTCAGGGCTGCCCTCGGCCAGCTGCGCCAGGAGCGCGCCGAGCACGCCGGCTAGGACATCTCCGCTGCCGGCCGTGGCCATCCAAGGCGTGGCCTCGGCCTGGCTGAACACGGTGCCGCCGGGGCCCGCCACAATCGTCGTAGCGCCTTTCAGCAACACGGTAGCGCCGGTCAGGGCGGCTCCGCGGCGGGCTGCCGCCAAAGTAGCCCCCTCCACCCCGGCCCGGTCCGGCTCCACTCCGTAGCCCGCCAGCAGGGTTGTCAGTTCGCCCGCGTGCGGGGTCAGAATGATGTTCGGGGCCAGGGACCGCGGTAGGGCCGGCAACGCCCCGGCGTCGGCCACGGCGGGCAGGCCTGAGGCGGCGGCATCCCGGATGCGCTCGAGCTGGTCGGCGGCTGTCTCGTCAACGCCCGGACCCAGGAGCCAGGCCTGGACGTGGGCCTCGGCTGCACTGCCCTGACTGCACACCACTTCCGGGCATGACTGGCGGACCAGGTCGGCCACGCGCGGCGGGCCGAAGTAGCGGACCATGCCGGCGCCTGCCGCGAGGGCGCCCCGGCACGCCAGCACCGCAGCGCCGGGGTACCGCGCAGAGCCGGCGACGACGCCGAGGACCCCCCGGGTGTACTTGTGTGAACGCCGGGCGGGGTTCGGCAGCAGCAGCCGGAGCTCCTCGGCCTCCAGCCGGCGCAGTACCGGTTCCGGCAGCGCCGCCTCGATCCCGATCGGAATCACCGTGACGTGTCCCGCGAAATCCGCGCCGGGATCGGCCAGCAGGCCCGCCTTGGCAGCACCGAAGGTCACGGTCACGGCGGCAGTCAGGACCGGCGGGTAAGTCTCGCCCGTGTCCGCGTTGACTCCGCTGGGAATGTCACAGGCGACCACCAGCGCGGGCCGCGCCCGCTCCAGGCATTCCAGCAGCGATCCCGCGGGGCCCCGCAGCCCGCCCTGGGCCCCCGTCCCCAGCACGGCGTCAATGACGACGTCGGCGTCCCCGGCGAGCGCGGCAAGATCCGCGACGTTGTCCGCCGTCAGGACTCTGACGTGCCCGCCGGCCCGCCGGAATTCGGCCAGCCCAGCCTCGTGGCCCGCACCGGCGGTGAGTACCGCCGTCGCGCGCATGCCCCGGCGGGCCAGGAATGCCGCGGCGAAGAGCCCGTCACCGCCGTTGTTGCCCTTGCCGGCGAGCACGGCAACGCTGGCGCCGTAGAGCCGGCGGCCGCGGCCGCGAAGTTCGAGGATCACCGTGTTCGCGAGTCCGTAGGCGGCCCGCTGCATCAGGACAGCGCCCGCACCGTCCTCCAGGAAAGGCTTTTCAGCCTCGCGTACCTGGGTTCCGGTGTAGGCGCTGATCACGGTTGGGTCCATTCACGGTGCAGTCGCTGGGATAGTCCGGGGCGTTTCAGGCCGGTGACGTCCGGCCGGCCGTCAGCCTTCGGCGATGACCGTCGCGGTGGCAATGCCGCCGTCGTGGCTCATGGACAGGTGCCAGCGCTTGACGCCCTTGGAATCAGCCACGGCCAGGACGGTTCCCGTGACCTGGACGGTGGGACCGTTCTGGTCCAGCCCGATCCAGCAGTCCTGCCAGTTCATCCCTGCGGGGGCGCCCAATACCTTGGCCACCGCTTCCTTGGCCGCGAAGCGCGCCGCCAGGGACCGGGTGTTCAATTCCCGCTCAGCAGGCACGAACAACCGGTCCCGCAGCCCGGGGGTGCGTTCCAGCTGGCGGCCGAACCGCTCAATGTCTACGACGTCTACGCCAATGCCTACAATCATGGCGTTATTCTACGGTGACGCTCTTGGCGAGGTTGCGTGGCTGGTCCACGTCATAGCCCTTGGCGGAGGCGAGGGCGAGTGCGAAGATCTGCAGCGGGACCGTGGCCAGGAGCGGGGCCAGGAGCGTCGGGGACTCCGGGATGTAAAAGACGTGCTCGGCGTAGGCCTTGACCGCTTCGTCGCCTTCCTCGGCGATCACGATGGTCCGGGCGCCGCGGGCGCGGACTTCCTGGATGTTGGAGACGACCTTCGCGTGCAGCGAATCCCGTCCGCGCGGTGACGGGACCACCACGAAGACCGGCTGGCCTTCTTCGATGAGCGCGATCGGGCCGTGCTTGAGTTCACCGGCGGCGAAGCCTTCGGCGTGGATGTAGGCCAGCTCCTTGAGCTTGAGGGCACCTTCCATCGCGACCGGGTAGCCGACGTGGCGGCCCAGGAACAGCACGGACTTGGCCTCGGCCATGGACGCGCCGAGTTCCTTGATCGCCGCTTCGTTGTCCAGGATCTGCTGGATCTTGGCCGGGATCTTGCCCAGGTCCGCCAGGATGTCCTTGATCTCGCCCTGGAACTTGTTCCCGCGCAGCTGTGCCAGGTACAGGCCCAGCAGGTACGCGGCGGTGATCTGGGCCAGGAAGGCCTTCGTGGACGCGACCGCGATCTCCGGCCCCGCATGGGTGTACAGCACGGCGTCGGACTCGCGCGGGATGGTGGAGCCGTTGGTGTTGCAGATCGAGACCGTTTTGGCGCCCTGTTCCTTCGCGTACCGGACGGCCATCAGGGTGTCCATGGTCTCGCCGGACTGCGAGATCGAGACGATGAGCGTGTTGGCGTCCACGATCGGGTCCCGGTACCGGAATTCGTGCGAGAGTTCGACCTCGGTGGGGATCCGGCACCAGTGCTCGATCGCGTACTTCGCGACCTGCCCGGCGTACGCGGACGTGCCGCAGGCCAGGACGATGATCTTGTTCACGCTCTTGAGCAGGCCCGGATCGATCCGGAGTTCATCGAGGGTCAGTTTCCCGTCGATGTCCGACCGGCCCAGCAGGGTCTGCAGGACGGCGTCGGGCTGGTCGTGGATTTCCTTTTCCATAAAGGACGGGAAGCCGCCCTTTTCCGCGGCGGCCGGATCCCAGTTGACGTGGTATTCCTTGCCCTCGGCGGGGGCGCCGTAGAAGTCGGTGATCTCCACGGCGTCGGCGCTGATCGTGACGATCTGGTCCTGGCCCAGCTCCACGGCCCGCCGGGTGTAATCGATGAAGCCGGAGACGTCGGAGCCGAGGAAGTTCTCGCCCTCGCCGAGTCCGACGACGAGCGGGGAGTTCCGGCGCGCGGCGACCACGACGTCGGGCTGGTCCGCGTGCACGGCCAGTAGCGTGAAGGCACCCTCGAGGCGCTGGCAGGCCAGCTGCATGGCCTTGGTCAGTCCGCCCTTGGAGATATCGCCGCCGAGCTGTTCGCGGTAGATCTCGCCCAGCAGCGCCGCTGCGACTTCGGTGTCCGTCTCGGACGCGAATGTTACGCCTTTGCGGAGCAGTTCGAGCTTGAGTTCGGCGAAGTTTTCAATGATGCCGTTGTGGATGACCGCCAGCTTCCCGCCGTCGGCCAGGTGCGGGTGCGCGTTCTGGTCCGTCGGTCCGCCGTGCGTGGCCCAGCGGGTGTGACCGATCCCGGTCAGCGACGCCGGCAACGGGTCCGCCTCCAGGGCAGCGGTCAGATTAGCCAGTTTCCCGGACTTCTTCCGCGACGAAATGGCCCCATCGGCCACCACTGCGATCCCCGCGGAGTCATAGCCGCGGTACTCCAGGCGCCGCAGACCCTCCAGGACGACGTCCAAGGCATTGTGTCCAGTATTGACCCGGCCATTCGCATGGCCCACATATCCAACGATTCCACACATGGCCCTAAGCCTAGCGGTTGCCGGGGCCGGGGACGAAGGAGCGCCACTCCGCCGGCAGTCCGCGGCGCTTGCCGGATCGGCCGGCAGGCGGGGTTCCGGCAGGCGCTGCCGGACCTCCCATTTCCCAGTTGGCCCCGTGAACGGCAGAATCATGAGGGTGACTTTGCAACGCAATGAAACGAACGGCGACGGCGTCTCGCCGTTCGTGGAGCTGGACCGGCAGACCTGGTCCCGGCTGGCGGCCCAGATGGAGCAGCCCCTCAACGAGGAGGACGTCGTCCGGCTCCGCGGCCTGGGCGATCCCCTCGACATGCGAGAAGTGCGCGAGGTCTACCTGCCACTGTCCCGGCTCCTACACCTGTATGTCGAGGCCGCCGGCCAGCTGCACGCCGCCACCACAACGTTCCTCGGTGAGAGCACCCAGCGGACACCGTTCGTCATCGGGGTGGCAGGCTCGGTGGCCGTGGGCAAGTCCACGATTGCCCGTGTGCTCCGTGAAATGCTCCGTCGCTGGCCGGGCACCCCCAACGTTGAGCTCATCACCACGGACGGCTTCCTCTATCCGCTCGCTGAGCTTAAGCGCCGCCAACTCCTGGAGCGCAAGGGCTTTCCGGAATCCTATGACCGCCGCGCGCTGCTGCGTTTTGTCAGCGAGATCAAGAGCGGCGCCGAAGAAGTCCGCGCGCCGTGGTATTCCCACGTCACATATGACATTGTTCCCGGCAAGGAAGTGGTCGTCCGGCGCCCCGACGTGCTGATTGTGGAGGGCCTCAACGTGCTGGCGCCGGCCCGCCCCCGGCACGACGGCAGGCAGGGACTGGCACTGAGTGACTTCTTCGATTTCTCCATCTACGTCGATGCCAAGACCTCCTACATCGAGGAATGGTATGTGGAGCGGTTCCGCTCGCTGCGGTCGACGGCGTTCGCCCAGCCGGAGTCGTATTTCCACCGCTACGCCACACTCTCCGATGCCGAGGCCGAGGAGACCGCGCGCGGCATCTGGAAGCGCATCAACGAACCCAACCTGGAGGAAAACGTCCTGCCGACCCGGGGGCGGGCCCAGCTGGTACTGACCAAGGAAGCGGATCATTCCATCCGCCGCATGCTGCTGAGGAAGGTCTAGCACGCATGTGCCAACACGGGGTGCCCGGCCCTGGCCGCAGGGCGTTCGCGCGCCTCCTGATCGCAGGCTCCGGCCTGGCTGCATTGACAGCCTGCGGCCCCGGCGCCGGCTCCGCTCCCCCGCCCGGCGCGTCCCCGACGGCGCCCACGACATCCGCCGGAGCTGCCAGCCCGCTATTACCGGCAACTGCCAGCACCGCCGAGGCGCAGGCGCCGGCGCAGTCGGACACGGCGACTGCCGCACCGCCGCCGGCCGCAGCGCCATCGGCATCCGCGCCGGGGACCCGGCACTCCCTCACGGACCCCGCCAGCCCGTGGGTGGTCGTCAACAAACACCGGCCGCTCTCACCGGCCACCTTTGAACCCGCGGATCTCGTCCGGCCGCGCATCCGGCTCGCCACGTCCGGGGCGGCAGCACTCCTGAACAGCACGACGGCGGCCGCGGCGGAGCGGATGTTCGCGGCCGCGGCGGCGGATGGCGTCGTGCTGACCCTGGCCAGCGGCTACCGCTCCTACGCGACGCAGGAAGCCACGTACGGTAACCACCTCAGCACGCGGGGGCAAGCCGAGGCGGACACGGCGTCCGCCAGGCCGGGGTACTCCGAGCATCAGACCGGCTGGTCCTTCGACATCGGCGACGGCGGCGGGGCCTGCGGCTTCCTGCCCTGCTTCGCGCAACAGCCGGCCGCCGCGTGGGCGGCCACCAACGGGCACCGCTTCGGCTTCGTGGTGCGCTACCCCTGGATGTTCCATGAGATCACGGGCTACTACTACGAGCCGTGGCATCTGCGGTACGTCGGCATCGAGACCGCCACCGACATGGCGAACCGCGGAATCCGGACCCTCGAGGAGTATTTCGGCTTGGCGGCCGCACCCGCCTACCTTTAGCGTCTACGGTGGGTGTCATGCTCACTGGATTCAAGAATTTCATCATGAAAGGCAACGTCGTCGATCTCGCCGTTGCGGTAGTCATGGGCACGGCGTTCGGTGCCGTGGTCACGTCCATTGTCGACGGCCTGCTAACACCCCTCATCGGCCGGCTGTTCAATGCCAAGGGCGTGGAGGACATGGCATGGGAGGGCTTCAGGTACGGGGCCGTACTGTCATCGGTCATCTCGTTTTTGATGATTGCCGCAGCCGTCTACTTCCTCGTCGTCCTGCCGATGAACCGCCTCATCGAGCGCCGCAACCGCAGCCTCGGGATTGACGGAAGTGTCGAAGAGAAAGCCGCGGAAGACCCGCAGATCGCCCTCCTGACCGAGATCCGCGACGCCCTGCGCAAGTAGCGCTGCTTCTACCGCCGTCAGTCGGCTATTAGTTCCAGCGCGAGTTCATGCCGGACCACCTGGGCAAGGCGTTCCGCGACGTCCTTGGCCGTGCCCTCGTCTGCGGCCTCGACCATCACGCGCACCACCGGCTCGGTCCCCGACGGGCGGAGCAGGACCCGTCCGGTCTCGCCGAGTTCGGATTCGGCGAGGGCCACGGCCGCGGCCACGGCCGCATCGCCCTTCACCCGGGTACGGTCCACGCCCTTGACGTTGATGAGGACCTGCGGAAGCTTGGTCATCACTGCGGCCAGCTCCTTCAGGGGCCGTCCGGTGAGCGCTACCTGGGCGGCAATCTGCAGGCCGGTCAGCACACCGTCGCCCGTGGTGGCGTGGTCAGCGAAAATCACGTGGCCGGACTGCTCGCCGCCGAGGCTGAACCCGCCGTCGCGCATTTCCTCCAGGACGTAGCGGTCACCCACCCCCGTCTCGCGCAGGCTGATCCCGGCCTCGCGCAGGGCGATTTTGAGCCCCAGATTGCTCATCACGGTGGCAACCAGGACATCGTCCTTGAGCTTTCCGGACTTCTTGAGCGCCACCGCAAGGATGGCCATGATCTGGTCGCCGTCGACCTCGTTTCCTTCATGGTCCACGGCCAGGCAGCGGTCCGCGTCGCCGTCGTGGGCAATGCCCAGATCCGCCCCGCGCTCCAGGACCGCGCTCTTCAACGGCCCCAGGTGGGTGGAACCCACGCCCTCGTTGATGTTGAGGCCGTCAGGTTCCGCCCCGATCACGAAGACGTCAGCGCCTGCGCTCTTAAAAACCTCCGGAGAGCAGCCGCTGGCCGCACCGTGAGCACAGTCGAGGACAACCTTGACTCCGTCGAGGCGATGCGGCAGCGTTCCCAGCAAATGCACGAGGTAACGGTCTTCGGCGTCGGAGAAGCGCTGGATGCGGCCCACGTCGCCGCCCACGGGCCGGAAGGGCTCCTTGCCGAGCTGCGCTTCAATCGCGTCTTCGACCTCGTCGGGCAGTTTCTGTCCGCCGCGGGCAAAGAACTTGATCCCGTTGTCGGGCGCAGGATTGTGGGAGGCGGAAATCATCACACCAAAATCAGCATTCAGGTCAGCTACCAGGTAGGCGGCTGCCGGGGTAGGCAGCACACCGGCGTCATAGACGTCGATTCCGGAACTGGAAAGGCCTGCCTCCACCGCGGCGGCGATGAACTCGCCACTGGCCCGAGGGTCACGGGCGACGACGGCGCGGGGCCGGACCGCGCCGGTGACGCGGTCATGACCCAGCACGACGGCGGCGGCCTGCGCCAGTTGCAGCGCAAGCTCGGCCGTGAGCAGGCCGTTCGCCAGGCCTCGGACACCATCTGTTCCAAATAATCTAGACATCGGGACAAGTTTAGTCGATGGGACGGGAAGCGCACCTGCCACGGCCAGATCGGGCGATGCGCCGGAGGCTGTCAACGGATCCGGTCAGGGCAGCCCCGGACCACACCTGTCACCGACTACTTGGTTTTTCCGGGCTTGTACTCTACTTTTGCCGAATTGTTCGTATTGCGCCGGGCGGCCATTTATGCTTCGAGCATGACACCTAGCTCTGGGGGCTTGGCGATCGAGATCGTCGTACCGGTATTCAATGAACAGTCGGTACTCGAGAACAACATCACTAAGCTGGCAAATTATTTGTCGCAGGAAATGTCCGCGACGTGGCAAATCACTATTGCGGACAATGCGAGCACCGATGACACCGCCGCTATTGCGACGCTCCTGGCCGCCCGGTTACCCCATGTGGTGTACCGCCGGCTTGAGGTCAAGGGGCGCGGCTACGCCCTTCGCGACGCCTGGGGCGCTTCCAACGCCAAGGTCTTCGCCTACGTCGATGTGGACCTCTCCACTGACCTTGCTGCCCTTCCGCCGCTGGTGGCTCCGCTGCTGTCCGGCCATTCTGACATCTCGATCGGAACCAGGCTTGGCCAAAGCTCCCGCGTTATCCGCGGCCCCAAACGCGAATTCATTTCACGGTCCTACAATTACCTGCTCAAACGGACCATGCAGGTGAGGTTTTCCGATGCCCAATGCGGGTTTAAAGCAATTCGGGCGGACGTGGCCAGGCGGCTTCTCCCCCACATCCAGGACAACGGCTGGTTCTTCGACACGGAGATGCTGATCATCGCCGAGCGATCCGGATTACGGATCCACGAAATTCCGGTGGACTGGGTTGACGACCCGGACAGCAGGGTGAAAATCGCGCAGACGGCCCTGGACGACTGCCGGGGATTGGTCCGGGTTGCGGGTTCCCTCGTGAACGGCACCATTCCCGTCCGGGCAATCTACACCGAACTGGGGCGCCGGCCCATCGCCTTGACCGGGCAGTCGGGTTTCCTGGGTCAAGTACTCCGTTTCGGCGTCGTCGGAGCGGCGTCCACCATTGCTTACGCCCTGCTGTATCTGATTCTTCAAGCCCGGCTGGGCGCGCAGCAGGCCAACTTCCTGGCGCTGCTGGTGACCGCTCTCGGCAACACGGCGGCCAACCGACGGTTCACCTTTGGCATCAGCGGTCCGGTGAGGCTTTTTACCCAACACATGCAGGGAGTCGCGGTCTTCCTCCTGGCCTTGTGCATCACCTCAACGTCATTGACTCTCTTTCACGCCGTCGTTACCGAGCCCGGCCCGGGGCATGAGCTCCTGGTCCTCACGGGAGCCAATATCTTTGCAACGCTGATGAGATTCGCTTTGCTCCGCATCTGGGTATTCCGCGACCGGCCACCCGAGGCCGGGACGGGCAGGTTTGCCGTCAGACCCGCGGAAGGGCTGGTCCTTTGAGTCCTGCGGTTCGCACTGCCGGCCAGACCGGGGGTGCGAACCGCACGGCGCGCCGCGGTGGATCCGTGTCGCGCGCGGCGGACTTCCTGCACGGCTCCGTCGACGGCCCCGTTTGGGAACGTCCTGCACGTTATGTCCTGATAGCGTTCACGGCGCTGCTCTACACCTGGGGTCTGGATCGCAACGGGTGGGCGAATGCCTACTACTCCGCAGCCGCAGCGTCCGGGGCCGGGGACTGGACCGGATTCTTCTTCGGATCGTTCGATCCCGGCAATGCCATCACCGTCGACAAGCCACCCCTCAGCGTCTGGATCATGGCCTCATCCGTCCGGATCTTCGGCCTCAACCCATGGAGCATCCTCGTCCCGCAGGCCACGATGGGGGTCCTCAGCGTCTATCTTCTCTACAGTATGGTGCGGAAGCGCACGGATGCGGCGACCGGCCTGCTGGCCGGCGCCTTCCTCGCCGTCACCCCGGTTGCCACGGTCATGTTCCGGTACAACAACCCGGATGCCCTGCTGACGCTGCTGCTGATAGGGATAGCGCTCTTCACCCTGGAAGCCGTCGACCGCCACCGCTTCCGGTGGTTGATCGTGGCGGGTTTCCTGACCGGCGCCGCCGTCCTGACCAAACAGCTCCAGGTCCTGCTCCTTCTGCCTGCAGTGGCTTTGACCTACCTCGTCTTTGCCCAGGCATCCGTTGCCCGCCGTTTTCTGCACCTTACCGGCGCCCTCGCTGCAGCCGGAGTGGCTGGCGGGTGGTGGTTCCTGCTCGTTCAGCTCACGAACCCGTCACGGCGGCCCTTCATCGGGGGTTCGCAGAACAACAGTGCCATCGAACTGACTTTGGGATACAACGGACTGGACCGCCTCACCGGCGACGGCGCCAACAAGTCATCTTTTACGGACATCGGTGCGGACGCGCCGGATGTCGGGTTCCTTCGGTTCCTGCAGGCTGACTTCGCCGGCCAGTTTGCCTGGTTTCTTCCTTTGGCCGTTGCCGGGCTGTGCCTGGGTATCTGGCAGGTGGGTCGCCGCCAGGACCAGCCTGCGAAACGCGCACTGCTCCTGCTGTCCTGCGCATGGTTTGTCAGCGCCTTGACCGTGGTCGCCTTCATGACCGGCATCGTGCACCCCTACTACGTGCTTTCGGCGGTTCCCCCGCTGTGCAGCCTCGCTGCCGTCGCGCTTATGTATTTTGTGCGCGGACTGCCCGAACGCCGTATCCGGTTCACGGCAGCGCTGACACTGGCCTGCTGCATGCTTCTTGCCCTCCTGGCTGCCTTCCAGTCGGCAGCGGATTTCCCGTTCCTCACCCTAATCATGCTGGTTGTTTGGAGTCCCGTGATCGCCGCGGTACTGCTGCGCCTGCCCGGACCCCTGGCGGCGAGGGTGACGGCGGTCCTGCTGACGGGAGCTTTGTTCCTCGGGCCCGTCCTGTGGTCGCTGACGACAGTGGTGAACACGCATGAGGGTGCCGCGGTACTCGCCGGCCCCGGTATTCTCGGCAGCCGAATGGACGACCGCCGGAAGGCTCCCCCCGGCATGCCGGCAAGCCTCAGTGCGCTTGTCTTCGGCGAAGTCCCCCATCCTGCCCTACTGGACAGGCTCCGTGAGACGCCGTCGGCAGCGACCTGGGCATCCGCCGTCGTCGGTGCGGAAACCGCCGCCAACTACCAGCTCGCGGCCGGCAAGGCCGTCCTGCCGCTCGGCGGTTTCGACGGGAAAGACCCGTTCCCCACACTGGAACAGTTCAAGGTCCTCGTGGACGGCGGCAGGGTGGGCTCCGTCATGATCCAGACCCTGCCCCCGTACACGGTGGCAGGACAGGGCGAGCCCGCCAGGATCGTCGCCTGGGTGCGGGATCACTACACGGCAGAGCTCGTCGGCGGCGCGGAGTTCTACAACCTGGCCCCATAGTCGCTCGGACCCCATCCACCGTTAACGGCGAAGGCCCGCCCCGCCACAGGGGCGGAACGGGCCTTCGCGTAGACGCTGGCGCGTCTGGAAGCGGCTTTAGCGCTTGGAGTACTGCTGAGCCTTACGGGCCTTCTTGAGGCCGGCCTTCTTGCGCTCGATGACGCGGGCGTCACGACGCAGGTAGCCTGCCTTCTTCAGGGTGGCGCGGTTGTTCTCGGCGTCGATCTCGTTCAGTGAACGGGCGATGCCGAGGCGCAGTGCACCGGCCTGGCCGGAAATGCCGCCACCGTGGATACGGGCGATGACGTCGTAGGCGCCGTCAAGATCGAGGATCTTGAAGGGCTCGTTGACGTCCTGCTGGTGCAGCTTGTTCGGGAAGTAGTTCGACAGCTCGCGGCCGTTGATGGTCCACTTGCCGGATCCCGGCACAACGCGAACGCGTGCAACAGCTTCCTTGCGGCGACCAACAGCTGCGCCGGCAACGGTCAGTGCCGGGCGTTCCTTCTTCGGCGCTGCTGCTTCCGCAGCACCGCTTTCCGAGGTGTAGCTGGTCAGGTTTTCCTCAGCCTCAACGGCCTCGGTGGTCAGTTCTTCGTTCTGAGCCACGATTCTCCTTGGTAAAAGTTGGTTGGTGGCCAGGACTACTGGGCGACCTGGGTGATTTCGAAAGTCTTGGGCTGCTGGGCGGCGTGCGGGTGCTCGGCACCGCGGTAGACCTTCAGCTTGCCCAGCTGCTGTGCAGCGAGGGAGTTCTTCGGGAGCATGCCCTTGATGGCTTTCTCCACGGCGCGGACCGGGTTCGACTCAAGCAGCTCCGCGTAGTTGACGGAGGTCAGGCCGCCCGGGTAGCCGGAGTGGCGGTATGCGCGCTTCTGCTCCAGCTTGGCGCCGGTGAGGGCGACCTTTTCAGCGTTGATGATGATGACGAAGTCGCCCATGTCCATGTGGGACGCAAAGGTGGCCTTGTGCTTGCCGCGCAGCAGGATTGCGGTCTGGCTGGCGAGACGACCAAGGACAACGTCTGTGGCGTCAATGACATGCCACTGGCGGTTGATATCGCCGGGCTTCGGGGTGTACGTACGCACGGTGTTTGCCTCGTTCTTGTTCTGGCGTTCTTGTTTTAGGCGTCACGCGGAAAAGTGCGCCTACTATCTATGCGCTACCGGAACAGAGGTGAGGGCTCCATGTAACCAGTCATCCTGAGGTCCCGACTGTGCACGTTGAGTAGTTATCCTGCAACCGGATTCTCAAGCGGACACGCATCATCGAGATAGGACACGCACAACGACTACCAAGAATAGCCTGCTCTCAGGGTGCAGGTCAAAATACAATCAGAGCTGCCCTCGTGCGGCGGCCCGGCAAGCCGGAGCCGCCGCTTCCACGTGTGAATCAACCCGTCCCGCGGATCACCCCGACATAAAGGCAGCGTGTGACCACAGCACCCCCGACCCTCGTTTTTGTCCTGGTGATCGGATTGCTGGGCCTCCTCGCGGGGCCGGCGTCGGCCTGGGCCGCGCAGCGTCTGGTGCCGGCGTTGCGGTGGAGGCGTCCGCCATGGACAGGCCTCATCTCCGCTGCCGCCACGGCAGGCCTCTTCGCACTCATGGCCTGGCGGTTCGGAATTTCATGGCTGCTGCCGGCTCTGCTATTCCTCAGTGCTGCAGGAATTGTCCTATCCCGGATTGATTTGCAGCTCAGGCTGCTGCCCAACCGGATCGTTTTTCCCTCCCTCGGGGCGGGCCTCGCACTGCTTTCCCTGGACGCGGCAATAAACGAACGATGGGCCAATCTCTTCGTTGCATTCCTCGGAGCGGCCGCAACATTCCTGATTTACCTGGTCCTGGCAGTTATTTCACCGCGCGGAATGGGAATGGGCGACGTCAAGTTTTCGGCACTACTTGGCCTCTACCTCGGTTACCTTTCCGCGGGCCAGTTGGTATTAGGCGTCTTGCTGGGATTTTTGGTAGGCGCCCTGATCGGCCTCGTTCTCTATTCCTCCGGCCTGGCGGGGCGAAAGACGTCGGTCCCGTTCGGTCCGGCCATGTTTGCGGGGGGCATCGCCGCTGTCACGTTCGGCCCGGAAATCGGCGGGGCAATCCTTCCCACGCTCTTCTTCTGACCGGACCGTCCGAGTACTCTCAGCACCACGCCAAGTACTGTACTCAGGTGGGGTCGCCGTGAAGTAAGTAATTCGGTGGTACTGGTGTGAAAAACTCGGGTACTTCCCTTTGTTGTACGAGTAGCGGACACCCGTGTAAACCTTGAGACATCGAAGTTCTGGCATTCCAAATGGGGGGGCGCCGGATCTTCGGAACACATCATCAGCACTCAAAAAAGGGATATAACAATGAACGCTGCACTGGTCTCCATGATGGCTTTCGTCTCAGGTATCAAGACGCGCCTCTCAAACGAAGAAAAGGGCGCCACCGCCGTTGAATACGGCATCATGGTTGCGCTGATCGCCGTCGTCATCATCGCCGCAGTCACGCTCTTCGGCGGAAACCTGGCCACGATGTTCAACAACGTCGCCGGCAAGATCCCCACCACCGTTCCGTAAGCTGTTCCACCAAGCCACGCCGCCGGCTGTCCACCCAATGGGGACAGCCGGCACACGTGTCACAGGCAAGCAATTGCCAACAATTGATCCCCTCACCCGGTAGTCTGCCGCTTCAAGGGCATCGACGCCGTGTCCAGGTACACCCAGAGGTTAGGAATCAACCATGAAATCACGACTGCTCGGGGGTATCACGGCTCTCGTCTTGGCCATCGTCGGCACCATGATGCTGGTCAACTATGTGTCCAACGCCGACCGCCGGGCACAGGCCTTGCTGGATCCCGTCGATGTTCTCGTGGTCGACACGCCCATCCCCGCCGGAACCAAGGCGGAAGAGCTCGGCGACTACATCAAGTCCCGGTCCATCCCCGGTGCGGCGATAGCCGCCGACGCCCTGACATCCCTCGACGGCGCCACCGGACAGGTCACCGCCGTCGCGCTGGAGCCGGGCGAGCAACTGCTCGCGAGCCGCCTGGTAAACCCTTCAGAACGCGTGATCCCGGGAGCGGTCCCGGTGCCGGAAGGCCTCCAGGAAGTCACCGTAGTCCTGCCTCCGGAAAGCGTCGTAGGCGGCACCTTGCGGGCCGGCGACCTGGTGGGACTCTTCGTCACCCAGCAGGATCCCGCGACTCCGGAAGTTACCAGCACCCAGCTGGTGTTCGATAAAGTCCTGGTCACCGCGATTCAGCAGGCCCCGGCCAGCGGCACCACCACGGAGGACGGAACGTCTGCCGTCCCCACCGGTGCAGCGTTTGTCACGTTCGCGCGGAATTCAACGGACGCAGCCAAGATTATCCTCAGTGCCCGTACCGGCAACATCTGGCTGACCAGGCAGACACCGGATACACCCGAAAGCGACCGCACCAGGGTCAATACGACCGGGATCTTCCAATGAGCCGCTTCCTGGCGCTCACCGGATCCCCGGACTTCGAGCGCCGCCTCAACGCGTCGCTGGGTTCCATCCATGATATCCAGGTCGTAAACGCATCCGCTGCCAGCGGCAGCCCCGCCGGCGTACTCGCCCTCAACGTGGGCGAAGCCGTCGATGTGATCATTTTCGGCCCAGACGTCGAACCCGCGCACATGTTCGCGCTCGCCGCCAAGTTCGACCGCTTGCACGTTGACATCGTCCTCGTCCTTGCAGCCGTTTCCACGGCTGAGCTGACGCTGGCCGCCATGCGCTCCGGCATTCGCGATGTCATAGCGCCCGATTCAGAGCCAGAAGAGATGCGCGCGGCTCTGGAGCGTGCAGCAGATACTTCAATGAGCCGCAAGCAGGCCGTCATTGAAGAATCCGGCCAGCAGCGCGGGCGGGTATTGTCCGTTATGTCGCCCAAGGGCGGAGTGGGAAAGACAACCGTCTCCACCAACCTGGCCGTGGGCCTGGCAAAGGCGGCTCCGAAAGGAGTGGTGATAGTTGACCTCGACCTCCAGTTCGGCGACGTCGCCTCCGGGCTCGGCCTGGATCCCGAACACACCATCAGCGATGCCGTCTTCGGCGCAGCCTCGACCGATTCAATGGTGCTGAAGGCTTTCCTTACGCGCCACCCGTCCGGGCTCTACGCGATGTGCGCGCCGCACCTGCCGGCCGAGGCCGATCTCATCAAGCCGGCCCAGGTGTCCACGCTTATCAACCAGCTCAGCCTGGAATTCTCCTACGTTGTATTGGACACCGCACCGGGACTCAGCGAAGAGGTGCTGGCCGTCCTGGAACTTGCCGACGAGGGGATTTGGGTCGTCGGCATGGATATCCCGAGCATCCGCGGACTCAATCACGGCCTTGAGGTCTTGCGGCAGTTGGACCTCATGCCGCCCTCCAACACCGTTGTGCTGAACTTCGTCGACCGTCATAGCGGGCTGAGCCTGCAGGACGTTGAGGCCACCATCGGCCGGTCCGTTGACATCCAGTTGCCGCGGTCCAAGGCTGTGCCGTTCTCAACCAACTCGGGCGTACCGCTGATCCAGGATGGCCGTCGGGACCCCGCCGGCAAGGGCCTGCAGGATCTCGTGTCACGGTTCACCCCGGCTTCACCGTCTCCTGCCCGCAAGAACTTTCAGAGAAGGGCCGTCACCTCGTGAATCTCATCGACCGTCTGGAAGCCGTCCGCCTGTCCGGCGACGGCCAGGCCTACCCCGCCGACGGGGCCGCAGAGGTGCCGGCAGCCCCCGCGGTGGCAACCGGTGGCGGCACGCGTTCCGAGGAACGCCCGGCCAAAGCGCCGCAGTCCGGCTCTTCGGACGCCCTTGCCAGCATCAAGAAGCGCGCCGCAGATGAACTGGCCGCCCGTCTGGGCTCCCGGATCACCGATAACAGCCTGGACGAGGCGGACGTCCGCAGAATGGTTCGCGAGGCGCTCTCTGCATTCATCGACGATGAGCAGGTCCCCCTGACAGCCGAAGAGCGACGGCGTCTGATCCGCGAGATTGTCGACGAGGTTCTCGGTCTGGGGCCGCTCCAACGGCTCTTGGACGATCCCCTGGTGACTGAAATCATGGTCAACGGCCCGCAGCAGATCTACGTTGAACGCTCAGGCCGCTTGCACCTGACAGGCACCACGTTCGGGTCCGATGCCGATCTTCGCCGGGTCATCGAGCGGATCGTCTCCCGCATCGGACGCCGGATTGATGAATCCTCGCCGCTCGTCGACGCACGGCTCCAGGATGGCTCACGCGTAAATGCCGTCATCCCGCCGCTGGCGGTCGACGGACCCTCGCTGACCATCCGGAAATTCTCTGCGATACCCCTGACTGTCGATGACCTCATCGGGTTCGATTCAATCTCGCCCGCCATGGCCCAAGTCCTTGATGCGTGCGTTCAGGCCCGGTTGAACATCATCGTCTCCGGCGGCACTGGCACCGGTAAGACCACGCTGCTCAATGTCCTCTCCTCCTTCATTCCGGCCGACGAACGCATCGTCACCATCGAAGACGCCGTCGAACTCCAGCTCCAGCAGGACCACGTCGTACGCCTGGAAAGCCGGCCCGCAAACGTTGAAGGCCGCGGCGAAGTCGGTATTCGGGAACTTGTCAAGAACTCCCTGCGCATGCGGCCGGACCGGATCGTCATCGGTGAAGTCCGTGGCGGCGAGGCCCTGGACATGCTCCAGGCAATGAACACCGGCCACGACGGGTCCATCTCAACCGTTCACTCCAACTCGCCCAGGGACGCCGTGGCCCGTCTTGAAACACTGGTACTGATGGCAGGGATGGACCTGCCGTTGAGGGCCATCCGCGAGCAGATCGCGAGCGCCGTCCACGTGATAGTCCAGCTGAGCCGGCTCAAGGACGGTACCCGCCGGGTGACGCATATTACCGAGGTCCTCGGCATGGAAGGTGACGTGGTGACTCTCCAGGACGCTTTTGTCTTCGACTTTGCCGCCGGGGTCGATCGCCAGGGCCGCTATGTCGGCAAGCCCATCCCCACCGGGGTACGCCCGCGGTTTGTGGAAAAGTTCGCCGACATGGGAATCCAGCTTCCGCCCGAGCTGTTCGCTGCCGGTGTCCCGATGCGGAGCCGGTGAGGCCGGTGGCATTCGATCCAGTCATGCTTGCAGGGGTCGCCCTCGTCCTGCTGGGGGTTATTCTGGCGCTGTTTGTCGCGTTCAGGCCCCGCTACGCGGACATCCACGTCAGCCGGCGGCGTCCTTACCCGACCACGACGGACGCCTCAGGCATTTCCCGGCTGAGTAGCGCCGCCGTCGCCGCGGTCGGACGCCACATGAGTCAGAAGACCACCGGACCATTCGGCCGTGAGGCACTTCGGGGAGCGGGCATCAAAACGGCCCCGGCGGATTTCATTATCCTGATGCTGGTCGCAAGCTTCCTCCTTGCCGTTGCAGGCTTGATAGTCCAGGGGTTGCCCTCGGCGCTGCTATTCGCAGCCCTCAGCCCGGCGGCGGCGTTCGCGTTCATCAAAATCCAGACAGGCCGCCGTCAAGCCGCGTTCGAGGACCAGCTCAGCGACATGCTGATGTCACTCTCCGGGAGCTTGCGGGCCGGGCACAGCATCACCCAAAGCATGCACAGCGCGAGTGTGGAAATGCCGCCTCCGATGTCCGAAGAACTCGCGAGGATCGTCAATGAGGACCGCGTCGGGAGGGACGCCTCAGCGTCGATGGCCGAAGTGGGCCAACGCATGCAGTGCGAGGACTTTGAATGGCTCAGCCAGGCCATTGACATCAACCGGGAGGTGGGCGGGGACCTGGCCGGAGTGCTGGACCACGTCGCCGAGACAGTCAGGGAACGGGCCCAGATTAAGGGTCAGATCCGGGCACTCGCGGCGGAAGGTAAATTTTCGGCTTACATCCTGATCGCCTTGCCCTTCTTCGTCGCCGTTTTCATCAACCTGTCCAACCCCGGGTACATGGCAGTTCTGTTCCAGACGCCGCTCGGGTGGGCCCTCATAAGTGCCGGTGTGATCATGATGGCCATCGGCTCCTTCTGGATCAGCCGAATGGTAAAGATCAAATTTTAGGGAGATTAGACATGGCCCCAAACGTATGGCTGCTCATCGCAGCGGTCATTCTTCCGGTCACTTACCTGGCCTGGTGCGTGGTCTCCGTGGACCGGACGGCCGATCGGCTGATCCGGACCAGGCTCACTGCCATAGCCAGTTACCGTCCGGCCGAAGTCTCTCAAGCGAAGCGCGGCCGGCTGATCCGGCTCGCCCGCCATCTGACACCGCGCGCTTACGTCAGCCACTTGGATCTTTTGCTCGGAAAAGCCGGGCGGCCCGCATCTATGCCCCTGGACCGCGTGCTCACCCTCAAACCCACCGCAGCCCTGGGCGGGGCACTGGTCGGTCTGATCCTCGGCGGCGCCACCTCCCCGCAGGGAGCCCTCCTGGCCATCTGCATCACAGCGGCCTGTTACTTCCTGCCTGACCTGCTGATCTACAACGCCAGTACGAAGCGCCAGCAGCAAATCGCCATGGACCTGCCGAACGTCATGGACCAGCTCCTGATCTCCGTCGAGGCCGGGCTCGGTTTCGAGGTCGCAATGGCACGGGTCGGCGCGAACGGCAAGGGTCCGCTTGCCGAAGAGATGGTGCGCACGCTGCAGGACATTCAAGCCGGCCGGACGAGGCGCGAGGCGTACAAGGCGATGGCCGCGCGTTCCACGGCACCGGACTTGAAAAGTTTCGTGGGAGCCATCGTGCAGGCTGACGCGCAGGGGCTGTCCATCGCCCGTGTCCTCAAGCCGCAGGCGGACCAGATGCGGATCAAACGCCGTCTCAGGGCCGAGGAAAAAGCCATGAAACTCCCCGTCGCCGTGGTGTTTCCCCTTCTGCTCTTTATTTTCCCGCCGCTCTTTATCGTCATTCTGGGACCGGCCGCCATCAATATCGTCAACACGTTCTCGAACTGACGGGTCTCACATGCAGTTCAACCGAAGTACAGTCCCGAACCGGCGAGCAATCCATGGCCGTATCGAAGGAGCAGCAGATGTTTAGGTACCCGGTGGCAGACCCGGCGAAGCGGCCCGACAGGCAGCGGGGTTCGGCCGCTGTCGAGTTGGCCCTCCTCCTGCCGATCCTGATGTCGCTGCTCCTCGGTGTGATCGACTTTGGCATCGTTTTCGGGCAGTACATCAGCCTGCAGGGCGCCGCGAGGGAGGGTGCTAGGCAAGGGATCACGCAAGGTGATGTGATTGCGGCGTCCGGCAACGCCCGGGGCATCCTGGACCCGGCGAAGCTCGAGACGAAATTCATGGTGGATGTCACGGGAGGCGCCCCCGGTGTGATGGTTGTTTGCCTGCGCTACCCCAAAACGTCCCTGACGGGATTTTTCGACTGGGCGCTCAACGGCTCCTTCGAGACCAAGGCCGTCATGCGCATGGAAGGCACGGCGACCACACTCGCCGGAGTCAGCACGAACTGGGGCGGCGGGCTCTGCACCAAGTAGGTCGGCACGCGCCCGGCGATGGCCGTTCGACGATCTTCTGCGCATCACATCAGGAATTGGGGGAGTATGAGCCGGCGGATTTTTCAGCCGAAGGATCAGGGCGAACGTGGCGCCGTCGCGGTGATGGTTGCTGTGCTGATGACGGTGTTGTTGGGTTGTGTGGCGTTTGTCGTGGACATCGGACTGATAACCGTGGAGAAGGTCCAGTTGCAGACCGGCGCCGATGCTGCGGCCTTGGCCGTCGCCCAGGATTGCCTGCTTCAGGGAACCCCCACGTGCACGTCTACGGCCGCGGCCAACGCCCAGGACTTCGCCAAGACAAATAACGCAGCCGGCATGGTCGGCATCAAACCCCCGGAGTTCCCGTCACCTGAAACCGTAAAAATCACCACGACCGCCAAGAACAGCGGCGGTGACGGGGTGGAAATGACCTTTGCGAGATTCCTCGGCGTGAATACCGTGCAGGTAAGCGCCACCGCGACAGCCTCGTGGGGAGGCCCGTATGCCGGTGCGACGGCGCTTCCGATCGTCATCTCCGAGTGCCAGTTCAATCTCTCCGGCGTTGTTCAGGTAGTCAAGCTCGAAAACGCACCCTCCTGCACCAGCGCCGACGGGACCGGAACTGCCATCCCCGGTGGGTTCGGCTGGCTGGACTCGGATCCCGGGAAGTGCGGCCTGGCCCTGTCCCTGGCCAATCCGACAATATCGTCCTCCGCCGGGCTGGGTACTCCCAGCCTGTGCAAGCCCAAATTTGAGTCCCTGAAGAACGAGACCATTCTGCTGCCGGTTTATGACCGCGTCACGGGCTCCGGGACCAACGTGTCGTACCGGATCAAGGGCTTCGCCGCGTTTGAGCTGCGCGGCTACAACTTCAGCGGCCTGGAATGGAACAGCTCCGGACCCCCCAGTTGCACCGGCACCTGCAAAGGGTTGATCGGAAAATTCGTCCGTTTCGTCATCCCGGATGCATCCTGGACGGAGGGCGGACCGAATTTGGGTGCCGCCAGGATTCGGCTCACACAATAACCGGCTGCCGCGGTTTCTCAGTGACGCAGCGTTCGCGGGAGCGGGAGCCGAAACGGCTTGGCTCCGGCGGCAGGACCCCGGGGCTAGAATTCGGTTGGGGCCAGTTCCGGAGCCAGCCGGTACCCGACGCCGCGCACGGTCTGGAGCCAGCGCGGCTGTACCGGATCTTCCTGCAGTTTCCGCCGCAGATTGCCCACATGCACTTCGACGGCCCGCTCATCGGATTCGCTGACGTAGGCATCATCCCGGTAGTAGTCGGCGCGGACCACCCGGACCAGGTCGGATTTCGACCGGACGACGCCGGCGCCCTTCAGCAGGTCGTGCAGGAGATCGAATTCACTGCGGGTCAGGCTGATGGCCTCACCGTCGACGGTCAGGGAACGGGTCTGCGGATTCAGCGCAAGGCCGTTGTGGCGGAGGACCGGGTCCGCTCCCCCGTCAGACGCCTGACCCTCGGCCGGGGACTGGGCAGGTACTGCGGCGGCGGACTGCCGGGGCCGCCGCATCATCGCCGCGACGCGGGCCCGCAACTCCCGGGGCCTGAAAGGCTTCGTAAGGAAATCGTCGGCGCCTGTGTGCAGGGCAGTGAGCGTATCCAGCTCGTCCGCCTGCGCCGTGAGCATCACCACGTACGAGTCGCTGAACTGCCGGATCCGGCGAAGGACTTCGAATCCGTCGATGTCCGGAAGACCCACGTCCAGGGTCACCAGACTGGCATCCGTGCTGCGGACGGCCTCGACGCCTTCGCGCCCGCACGCCGCCGAACGGACCTCGAATCCCGCCTGGCTCAAGACGTCTTCAATAAGGTGACGGACATCCTCATCGTCTTCAACCACGACGGCGATTCCCAGCTCAGTCATAGCCCCCCCTCACATCTGGCAACTCCACGGCCACCGCACACACTGCGGCGAAGCCTGGACGGCCGGTCCGGTACCGGCATTGTCAGGATACCTGTGCCGCAGGAAAGAACCACGCGCGACGCAGTGACAAGCGCAGGATTCCCCCGCGCCGTGTCATTAGCACTTCCAATCAAATGTAAGACTAGAGCAACGCGAAAGGGGAGAGTCGTCGGTGAATAAACAGCGGGTGGTCCGGGCTTCGGACCTCTACCTAACGGCGCTTGGCCTCAGAGCGCTGGTTTTCCTATGCCAACTGCCAGTGACGCTGGTGATGGCGGCCCACCTCGCCGCGGCCCCCGGCGGTTGGTCAGGCGTCCTCGATGGCCCAGGTGGCCTAGGAATCCCGGGTGCGCACGCAGCGCTTTTCCTGGCTTCTTTCCTCGTGCCGTGGCAGCGCCTGGCACCCTCCGCTCCGCTGGTCCTGCCGGTTTTGGACCTCATTGCCATCGGACTGACGGCGGACCGTGCTGCGGGACATGCGGAGCTGGCCATGCTCCTGGTCCTGCCGGTGGCCTGGATATCCGTTTCGCGGCTCAGCACGGCTACCAGCCTGCTGATCAGCTTCCTCGGGACGCTCCTGCCTCAGGTGCCGCGAATTCTTGATGCCGTCGCCGGTGCGGCACCTTCCCGCGCGGTCGAGGCACTCCTGGTGCCGCTCGCCATGCTCTCCGTGGCCTTTGTCATCCGTTGCGCACGGATCATCTCCGCAGACTTCCCTGACGGCGGTCCGGCAGACGGCGGCGGCCATGCACCGGAGTCGGCGGAAGACCTGCTGCCCACCGTTGCGCATGAACTCCGCACCCCGCTGACTTCCATCATCGGCAACCTGGACCTGGTTCTTGCCGATGCCGAGGACCTGCCCGCCTCAACCATCCGGCGCCTCGAGGTGGCTGAACGCAATGCGGAGCGCCTGCTGGCCTTGATCGCCGATCTCCTGGTGTCATCAAACTCGGCCATGCACGTACTCCCCCGCCGCACTGATCTGGCCGCCATCGTGGCCGCAAGCCTGAGCTCGGCCCAGGACCAGGCGAGGAGGGGACGGGTCACGCTGTCCACCGACCTGACGGAGCCGCTGTGGGCGCTGGTGGACCCGCTCCGGCTCGGCCAGGCCCTGGACAACCTCGTGTCCAACGCCATCAAGTATTCGCCGGACGGCGGCTCGGTCACCGTTACGGCCAGTGCCGGCAACGGCTGGGTGCACCTGCATGTCAAGGACACCGGAATGGGGATGAGTTACGCCGACGCCACCCGCGTGTTCACCCGGTTCTATCGCAGCCCGAGCGTCCGGGAGACCGCGATCCCCGGAGTCGGACTGGGCCTGTCGATCACCAAGACAATCGTCGAACGCCACGGCGGGTCCATTTCCTGCCGGTCGGTCCCCGGACGCGGAAGCACGTTCACGCTGAAGCTCCCGTCCGTCGTCCCGCAGACGGTCGGCTAGCGGTTCCGCCGGACAGGCAGGTCACGGCCGCTAGCTCCGCCGGGCGCGGGTCAACTCGGCGCGGGCGAGCAACTCGTTGGCGGTCGGGTACGCGACTTCCTCCAGGACGAGCGGATGCGGGGCGGCCAGCACCGACCGGGCGTCCCGCTGCCGGGCCAGGAGCCGGTCCAGCAGCCATTCCGGCGCTTCGCGGCCCTCACCGACGACCAGTGCCGCCCCCACCAGCGCACGGACCATGTTGTGGCAGAAGGCGTCGGCCTGGACGGTAGCCACGATGACGCCGTCGGATCCGCGGGCGAACTCGAAGCGCTGCAGTTCCCGGATCGTGGTGGCACCTTCGCGGGGTTTGCAGTAGGACCGGAAGTCCTGGAGTCCGAGCAGCAGACCGGCCCCCTTATTCAGGAGCCCCACGTCCAGCGGGCTTTTGTGCCACAGTGTCAGGGCCCGGCCCAGCGGGTCCCAGAGCACCGGGCCGTCTGCGATGCGGTAGCTGTACCGGCGCGACAGGGCCGAGAACCGGGCGTCGAAGCCCTCCGGCGCCACGGAGACCCGGTGGACTTCCACGGCGCCGGAGAGATCGCCCAGGCCGCGGCTCAGCGCCCCCCGCAGGCGGCGGAGGAGGGCCGCGTCGGGGTTCAGTTCGTGGCCGCGCGGCAGCGCCAGCCATTCGGCTTCCGTGAGGTCTGCGTGGACCACCTGGCCCCTTGCGTGGACGCCGGCGTCGGTGCGGCCTGCCACGGTGACGCGCACCGGCCGGCGCAGCAGCAGCGCCAGGGCTTCTTCCAGCACACCCTGGACGGTGCGCTTCCCCGGCTGGATAGCCCACCCGTTGAAGGGGCCGCCGTCGTAGGCCAGATCCAGGCGGATACGCAAAAACCCGCCGCCCCCCAGGACGGGGGCAGCGGGTTTTGGCTCGTTCATAGACTTAAGTCTACTGCGAAGAATTCAGTGAATTACTTCGTTTCCTCAGCGGCCGGAGCCTCTTCGGTTTCAGCAGCCTCGGCCTCAGCGGCCGGAGCCTCTTCGGTTTCAGCGGCCTCGGCGGTTTCGGTCTCTACGACCTCTTCCTCGGCGGCCGGAGCGGCAGCCTTCTCGGCGTCCTTCTTGGCAGCGGACGTTGCTTCAGCAACGACGGCCTGCTTCGGGGAAACCGGCTCGAGGACCAGTTCGATGACAGCCATGGGAGCGTTGTCGCCCTTGCGGTTGCCGATCTTGGTGATGCGGGTGTAGCCGCCGTCGCGGTTCTCCACTGCCTGGGCGATGTCGGTGAACAGCTCGTGGACGATGCCCTTGTTGCTGATCAGGCCGAGAACGCGGCGGCGGGAAGCCAGGTCGCCACGCTTGGCGAAGGTCACCAGGCGTTCGGCGTAGGGCTTCAGTCGCTTGGCCTTGGTCACCGTGGTGGTGATCCGCTTGTGCTCGAACAGTGCGGCGGACAGGTTCGCGAGCATAAGGCGCTCGTGAGCCGCTCCGCCTCCGAGGCGCGGACCCTTAGCGGGGGTAGGCATAATAGTTTCTCCTCATATGGAAGCCGGTGGACTGCGCACACCGTGGTGCATTCAGTCCGCCAGCCAAGATCTGTTTGTTAGAGCTCGTCGTCGCTGAACGCGGCGTCGTCCTCTTCAATTGCTGCGGCGCGTGCTGCGAGGTCAAAACCGGGAGGCGAGTCCTTGAGGGACAGGCCCAGTTCAACCAGCTTTGCCTTGACCTCATCGATGGACTTCGCACCGAAGTTGCGGATGTCCATGAGGTCTGCCTCGGAGCGGGCCACGAGTTCACCCACGGTGTGGATGCCCTCACGCTTGAGGCAGTTGTAGGAACGGACGGTGAGGTCCAGATCCTCGATCGGCAGGGCCATGTCTGCTGCCAGGGCAGCATCCGTCGGCGACGGGCCAATCTCGATACCTTCAGCTGCGGTGTTCAGCTCGCGGGCCAGACCGAACAGTTCCACCAGGGTGGTACCTGCCGACGCAACCGCATCGCGCGGGGCGATGGCCTGCTTGGTCTCGACGTCGACAATGAGCTTGTCGAAGTCGGTGCGCTGCTCAACACGGGTAGCTTCCACGCGGAAAGTAACCTTCAGGACCGGCGAGTAAATCGAGTCGACCGGGATACGGCCGATCTCGGAGTCGCCGGACTTGTTCTGAGCTGCCGAAACGTAGCCGCGGCCGCGCTCGATGGTGAGTTCGAGTTCGAACTTGCCCTTCGAGTTCAGCGTGGCAATGTGCAGATCCGGGTTGTGGAATTCGACGCCGGCCGGCGGAGCGATGTCCGCGGCGGTGACGACTCCCGGGCCCTGCTTGCGCAGGTAGGCAACAACCGGCTCATCGTGCTCGGAGGAAACCGAAAGGTTCTTGATGTTCAGGATGATCTCGGTGACATCTTCCTTGACACCCGGAACCGTGGTGAACTCATGCAGCACGCCATCGATCCGGATGCTCGTGACAGAGGCACCGGGGATGGAGGAGAGCAGGGTACGGCGGAGGGAGTTTCCGAGGGTGTAACCGAAGCCCGGCTCCAGCGGTTCGATGATGAACCGTGAGCGGTTTTCGGAGACTACCTCTTCGGAGAGGGTGGGGCGCTGTGCAATGAGCACTTAGGTTTCCTTTCGGCGAGCATCCGCTATATGACGCAACACAGGTGGTGGAAAAGTCGGTCTGGAGACTTAACGCGGCTGGGCTTGCCCGGACCGGTGACGGTCCGGGCAAGCTCCGGTGCGCGGGAAAGCCTTAGACGCGGCGGCGCTTGGGCGGACGGCAGCCGTTGTGGGCGCTGGGGGTTACGTCCTGGATGGACCCAACTTCGAGGCCAGCGGCCTGCAGCGAACGGATGGCGGTTTCGCGTCCGGAACCCGGACCCTTCACGAATACGTCAACCTTGCGCATGCCGTGCTCCTGTGCACGCTTTGCGGCGGCTTCGGCGGCCATCTGGGCAGCGAACGGGGTGGACTTACGTGAACCCTTGAAGCCAACTTCACCGGACGAGGCCCAGGAGATGACGGCACCGGACGGATCCGTGATGGAAACGATGGTGTTGTTAAAGGTGCTCTTGATGTGCGCCTGGCCCAGCGCGATATTCTTCTTGTCCTTCTTACGCGGCTTGCGAACCGCGCCACGAGTCTTCGGGGGCATTTTTTCTCCTACAGAAAGTTTATTGGGTGAAAGCGAACGCTTTTTCCCGCATTTGCCGGGTACCTCGGGATCGCTCCAGCGATCTCAAGGGCGGCAAACCGGGTTTAGCGAGCCTTCTTCTTGCCGGCGACGGTACGCTTCGGGCCCTTGCGGGTACGAGCGTTGGTCTTCGTACGCTGTCCGCGTACGGGCAGGCCCTTGCGGTGGCGCAGGCCTTCGTAGCTGCCGATCTCAACCTTGCGGCGGATATCAGCGGCCACTTCGCGGCGAAGGTCACCCTCAACCTTGTAGTTGCCTTCAATGTAGTCACGAAGCTCAACCAGCTGCGCGTCAGTCAGGTCCTTGACCCGGACATCGGCACTGATGCCGGTGGCAGTCAGGGTTTCGTGTGCACGGGTCTTGCCCACGCCGTAGATGTAAGTAAGCGCAATTTCCAGCCGCTTTTCGCGGGGAATGTCTACGCCAGCGAGACGAGCCATAGAGGCAGTGCTCCTTGAATAAACCGGAGGTCGTAGGCAGTACACCCGCACGTTCTGTGCGGCCCCAGCCTCCGACCGGGGGTCAGCTGTCCGGACTCGTTGTTGCTCAATGTCCCAGATCAGCTTGTGCTGCCTTGTATTTACTTGCGTGGGTTAGCAACCCAGGTTTTCCCGAAAGGGAAATTAGCCCTGGCGCTGCTTGTGGCGCGGGTTCTCGCAGATCACCATGACCCGGCCATTACGGCGGATCACTTTGCACTTTTCGCAGATCTGCTTGACGCTCGGCTTGACCTTCATGGCGTTCCTTTGCGTGTGGCAGTTGGTCAACTGGAGCGGCTACGGGCTTGTGCCCTGGCCGCCCAGTATTTACTTGTAGCGGTAGACGATACGACCACGTGTCAGGTCGTACGGGCTCAGCTCCACCACTACCCGATCCTCCGGGAGAATCCTGATGTAGTGCTGGCGCATCTTTCCAGAGATGTGTGCCAGAACGATGTGCTTGTTGGTGAGCTCAACGCGAAACATCGCGTTAGGCAGCGCCTCGGTCACAACGCCTTCGATCTCAATGACCCCGTCCTTCTTGGCCATACCCTCCGCTAACTGTTGTTGCCGCCGCCTCCCGGCTTGCACCGGTCATGACTGCGGACGTTTTTGATTGATTGGCTGATGCCTCCCGGCCACAAAAGGGCACAACAGGGCAGACAACCAACAGATAACACTACGCCATGATGGCGTGATTGTTAAATCCCCGGTCAAAACCGATAATCGTAGCGCACATGGCTGCCCTGCGCACTCATCCCGGGTAGGCCGCCAGGTGCACCGCAGGGGTGGCCACCGCCCAGGCCTGGCTGATCCCGTCCAGAATCGCCAGCCGCACGACGTCGGCGGCGGCGCTCTGGAGCACGATCAGGCTTGTCTGCCGCGCGGATTCAGTGCTGCGGTCCAGCGCCACGGCGCCGGTGGCCAGGGCAAACACGGTGTCCCCGTCGGCGAGCGTATGGCTCGGATCCAGGGCCCGGGCCAGCCCCGCGTGTGCCGCGGCCGCCGTGCGTTTGCATTCCGCCTTGTCCAGGACGGCGTCGGTGGCCACGACCACGAGCGTGGTGTTCAGCGCTGGCGGTTCCGCCGCCGCAGCGGACGAATCCCGCTGCGTGCTCGCTCCTTCGCCGCTTAGACGCACGCTGCCGGGTTCCATCCGTTGCGTCGGTGCGCCGAACGGCAGACCCAGCGCGTTCACGACGGCGATCGCGCCGACGGTGACGCCGTTCTCGAGGGTCATCGCGGCGGTGCCCACTCCCCCTTTGAAGGTCCCCCGGCCGATTGCCGCGCCGGTGCCGGCGCCGACGTTGCCGCGTCCGACGTCGTGCCCCTCCGCTGCGGCGGCCGCCGCGGATGCTGCCGCGTACCCCATGGCCGCATCCGGCCGGGCGGCGAAGTCGCCGCCGCGGCCGAGGTCGAAGATCGCGGCCGCCGGGACGATCGGAACGACACCGCCGGGCACGGCGAAGCCCCTGCCGTGTTCCTCGCACCATTGCTGCGCGCCGTGCGCCGCGGCGAGGCCGAAGGCGCTGCCGCCGGTCAGGACCACGGCGTCCACCGTGGAGGTGAGGGTGGTGGGCTCCAGCGCGTCCGTCTCATGCGTGCCCGGGCCTCCCCCGCGGACATCGACGGAGCCGACGGTACCAGGCGGCGGCAGCACAACGGTCACCCCGCTCAACCAGCCGGCGTCAGTCTTCTGGACATGTCCCACCCGGATTCCGGTGACGTCGGTAATGGCACCCATGGCTCCATTGTGCCCCGGCTCGTTCCCCGATGCGCAGGTTTCCTGGCGCTACGCAAAATCCCGGGCGCTACCGTAATTCCGGTAGCGCCCGGGATTTACCGCGTCGCGGGGTAATTTGCGTGTCGTCAGGGAACCGGGACCGGCACGACGCCGAGCGGCGCGAGTTTCGCCGCGCCGCCGTCGGGCGCCGAGAGAACCCAGATGCCCTTTTCGTGAACGGCCACGGAGTGCTCCCATTGGCAGGATCGCTTGCCGTCGGTCGTAACAACCGTCCAGTCATCCTCGAGGACGGCGGTATCGATACTCCCGCGGACCAGCATCGGCTCGATCGCCAGGCACAGGCCGGGACGGATCTTGGGCCCGCGGTGGGTGGTGCGGAAGTTCAGCACATCCGGGGCCATGTGCATTTCCGAGCCGATGCCGTGCCCGACATAGTCCTCCAGGATGCCCAGCGGTTTCCCGGGCACCGCGCTGACGTAGTCGTCGATGGCGTTGCCGATGTCGCCGACGAACTTCCCTTTCGCCAGGGCCGCGATGCCATGCCACATCGCCGTCTCGGTGACGTCCGAGAGCCGCTGGTCTTCCGGATCGGCCGTCCCCACGATCACGGTGCGGGCCGAGTCCGAGTGCCACCCGTCCACAATCGCCCCGCCGTCGATGGAGAGGATGTCGCCGTCCTTGAGGACCCGGTCGCCGGGGATGCCGTGGACCACTTCCTCGTTGACGGACGTGCAGATGGTGGCCGGGAAGCCGTGGTAGCCCAGGAAGTTGGACGTGGCACCGGCCTCTTTGAGGACGGCGGCGAAAGCCGCGTCCAGTTCGCGGGTGGTCTTGCCGGGGGCGGCCGCGGCCACCGCCGCATCCAGGGCGCGGCTGAGGACACGTCCGGCCTGGACCATGGTGCGCATCTGGGCGTTGGTCTTGTATTCGATGCGGGGCTGGCCGAATGCCATCAGCAGCGTTCCTTTCAGTACAGCCGGACTCGGTGCCGCGCTGGGCAAGGTCCGGTCAAAACGGCGGAGGCTCCTCCCGGTGGTCCGGGAGGAGCCTCACAATGATCAGCTGCAGCTCAGGCTGACTGGGCTGCCTTGATGGCCTGCATGACGCGGTCCGTGACCTCATCCATGGCGCCGATCCCGTCAACCTGGGTCAGGATGCCGCGCTCGGCGTACTTCGCCACGACCGCCTCGGTCTGGTCATGGTAGAGATCAAGCCGGTGCCGGATGACGGCCTCGTTGTCATCGCTGCGGCCGGTTTCCTTCGCACGGCCGAGCAGCCGGGTCACGAGCTCCTCGTCGTCGGCGGTCAGCTGCAGGACGACGTCGAGCTTCTGCTCGCCGGCAGCGAGGATGTCGTCGAGGTAGTCGACCTGCGCCGTGGTGCGCGGGTAGCCGTCCAGGAGGAAGCCGTTCTCGACGTCGTCCTCACCCAGGCGGTCCCGGACCATCTTGTTGGTCACGCTGTCCGGCACGAAGTCGCCGGCGTCCATGTACTTCTTGGCCTCCACGCCGAGCGGCGTCTCGCCCTTGACGTTGGCACGGAAGATATCGCCGGTGGAGATCGCAACAACGCCGAGGCGCTCCGAAATCCGTTCCGCCTGCGTACCCTTGCCCGAACCGGGGGGTCCGATAATCAACATTCTCGTCATCGCAAAAGCCCTTCGTAGTGACGTTGCTGCAGCTGCGCATCGATCTGCTTCACCGTTTCCAGGCCGACGCCCACCATGATCAGGATCGAGGTGCCGCCGAACGGGAAGTTCTGGTTCGCGTTGATCAGGACCAGCGCAATCAGCGGGATCAGTGCCACGAAGCCCAGGTAGAGGGCGCCGGGCAGGGTAATCCGGGAAAGTACGTACTGAAGATAGTCCGCCGTCGGCTTGCCGGCCCGGATGCCCGGGATGAAGCCGCCGTACTTCTTCATGTTGTCCGAAACCTCTTCAGGGTTGAAAGTAATCGCAACATAGAAGTAGGTGAAAAATACAATCATGGCGAAATACATTGCCATGTAGATCGGGTGGTCGCCCCGGGTGAGGTTGTTGTTGATCCACTCAACCCACGGCGCCAGCTGCTCGCCGGCCTGGGGCTGGTTGAACTGCGAGATCAGCCCGGGCAGGTACAGCATCGACGAGGCAAAGATGACGGGCACGACGCCGGCCATGTTCACCTTGATCGGGATGTAAGTGCTGGTGCCGCCAACGGTCCGGCGCCCGATCATACGCTTGGCGTACTGCACCGGGATCCGGCGCTGGGACTGCTCCACGAAGACCACGAGTGCCACGGTGAGGAGTCCGATGACCAGCACCATAAAGAAGGTGCCCGGGCCCTGGGACGTCCAGATGGCGCCGAGCGAACCCGGGAAACCCGCAGCGATGGACGTGAAGATCAGCAGGGACATGCCGTTTCCGACGCCCTTTTCGGTGACGAGTTCACCCATCCACATGATCAGGCCGGTGCCTGCAGTCAGCGTGATGATGAGCAGGATCGTGGTGATGACCGACGGGTCCGGGATGATCGGGAGCTGGCAGTTCGGCAGCAGCTGACCGGAACGGGCAAGAGACACCAGGGTTGTGGCGTTCAGCAGACCCAGGGCGATCGTGAGGTAGCGGGTGTACTGCGTCAGTTTCGACTGGCCCGAGGCGCCTTCCTCGTGGAGCTGCTGGAACCGGGGAATGACCACCCGGAGCAGCTGCACGATGATACTCGCCGTGATGTACGGCATGATGCCGAGGGCAAAGATGGACACCTGCAGCAATGCACCGCCGCTGAACAGGTTGACGAGCTGGTAGATCCCGCCCGAGGTCTGACCGTTCTGCAAGCATTGCTGGACATTCTGGTAGTTCACACCAGGCGAGGGGATGAAGGCACCCAAGCGGAAGATTGTGATGATTCCCAGCGTGAACAACAACTTGCGTCGCAGATCAGGCGTGCGAAAGGCCCGGCCAAATGCGCTAAGCAAGCGTCCTCCTGAGTATGTAAAGTCTTGTGAGACAGGTCAAATAAACCCAACAACCGAGTCTAACGGGTGGATGCGCCCTGCGAATAATCGGCAGCACCCCAAAAACGGAAAAACTCCCCGGACCGCGGGCCTGAACCTGCGGTACGGGGAGTTTTTTCAACAACGGGCCGGTGCCCCGCCGCCTCGTTAGAGAGCGGTGGTGGTTCCGCCTGCTGCAGCGATCTTTTCAGCGGCGCTGGCCGAGAATGCGTGGACGGTGACGTCGACCTTGACGGTGATGTCGCCGGTGCCCAGCACCTTGACGGGCTGGTTCTTGCGAACGGCACCCTTTTCGACCAGGTTCTCCACGGTGACAGTGCCACCTTCCGGGAACAGCTCGTTGAGCTTGTCCAGGTTTACAACCTGGAACTCAACCCGGAACGGGTTCTTGAAGCCGCGCAGCTTCGGCAGGCGCATGTGCAGCGGCAACTGGCCGCCGGCAAAGCCAGCCTTGATCTGGTAGCGGGCCTTCGTTCCCTTGGTACCGCGACCGGCGGTCTTACCCTTGGAGCCTTCGCCACGACCAACACGGGTCTTGGCGGTCTTGGCACCGGGGGCGGGACGCAGGTGGTGAACCTTCAGTGCGTTCTGCTTCTCAGCGGCGCCCTGTGCCTTTTCGGCGGTTTTGTTCTCGGCCATTTACTTCGCCTCCTCTACCTTAATCAGGTGCGGAACCGCGTTGACCATCCCGACGGTGACGGCGTCGGCGGTGCGGACAACGGTGTGTCCGATCCGCTTCAGGCCGAGGGACCGAAGGGTGTCGCGCTGGCTCTGCTTGCCGCCAATGGCGGACTTGATCTGAGTGATCTCCAACTGTGCGTCGGAGACAAGCACGTTCTTAGCCATAACTCAGACACCTGCCTTCTGGTTCAGAAGCGCCTTGACCATTGCCGGCGGAGCGATCTCGTCGAGGGGCAGGCCGCGGCGTGCTGCCACTGCTGCCGGCTCTTCGAGGCGCTTGAGCGCATCAACGGTCGCGTGAACGATGTTGATGGCGTTCGAGGAACCGAGCGACTTGGAGAGGATGTCGTGGATACCCACGCACTCCAGTACTGCACGGACCGGGCCGCCTGCGATAACACCGGTACCAGCGGAAGCCGGACGCAGCATAACAACGCCTGCGGCTGCCTCACCCTGGACACGGTGCGGGATGGTGCTGCCGATGCGGGGAACGCGGAAGAAGGACTTCTTGGCCTCTTCAACGCCCTTCGCAATAGCGGCGGGAACTTCCTTAGCCTTGCCGTAGCCGACGCCGACCATACCGTTGCCGTCACCAACGACGACGAGTGCGGTGAAGCTGAAGCGACGACCACCCTTGACGACCTTGGAGACGCGGTTGATGGTTACAACGCGCTCTACGAACTGGCTCTTTTCGGCTTCGCGGCCGCCGTCGCGGCCACCACGGCCACCACGGTCGCCACGGCCCTGGCCGCGGTCGCCACGCTCGCCGCGACGGGCGCCACCACGGGCGCTGTCAGCGGCAGCAGGCGCAGCGGTCTCAGTTGCCGGAGCAGCTACAGCTTCAGTCACCTGAATGTCCTTTTCGTTATTTTCGGTCACAGTGACAGCCCACCTTCACGGGCGCCGTCAGCAACAGCAGCGATCCGGCCGTGGTACTTGTTACCACCGCGGTCGAAGACAACTGCTTCGACGCCGGCAGCCTTGGCACGCTCGGCAACGAGCTCGCCAACGCGCTTGGCCTTGGCGGTCTTGTCACCGTCGAATGCACGAAGGTCGGCTTCCAAAGTGGAGGCGCTCGCTACGGTCAGGCCCTTGGTGTCATCGACAACCTGGACGAATACGTGGCGGGCTGAACGGTTGACGACCAGACGAGGACGTACGGCCGTTCCGGAGATGCGCTTGCGGATACGAAGCTGGCGGCGGCTGCGCTGGGCAGACTTGCTCTTGTTCGTACGCTTCTTGTTAATTGCGATGGCCATGGTTACTTACCAGCCTTTCCGACCTTGCGGCGGATGACTTCGCCGGCGTAGCGGATGCCCTTGCCCTTATAGGGGTCCGGCTTCCGCAGCTTGCGAATGTTGGCAGCAACTTCGCCGACCTGCTGCTTGGAAATACCTGAAACAGAGAGCTTGGTCGGGGTCTCAACTGCAAAGGTGATGCCGTCCGGTGCCGAGACGTTAACCGGGTGGCTGTAGCCCAGAGCGAACTCCAGGTCAGAACCCTTGGCCTGAACGCGGTAACCGGTACCGACGATTTCAAGCTTCTTCTCGTAGCCTGCGGTGACACCCTGGATCATGTTGGCGATCAGGGTGCGGGTCAGGCCGTGCAGCGAACGTGAGGCGCGCTCGTCGTTCGGGCGGGCGACAGTCAGGGTGCCTTCTTCCAGGGAAACCTCGATCGGGCTGGCCACAGTGTGGCTCAGCTCGCCTTTGGAACCCTTGACGCTGACGACAGAGCCGTCAACCTTGACCTCAACGCCGGCAGGAACGGTGATGGGGAGACGTCCAATACGTGACATTATTCTCTTCCTTTCCCGTTACCAGACGTAAGCGAGGACTTCGCCGCCCACGCCCTTCTTGCCGGCCTGCTTGTCAGTCAAGAGGCCGGAAGAGGTGGACAGGATTGCGACACCCAGGCCACCGAGCACGTGCGGCAGGTTGGTGGACTTTGCGTAAACGCGCAGTCCCGGCTTGGAAATACGACGAACGCCAGCGATTGAACGCTCGCGGTTCGGGCCGAACTTGAGCTCGAGGGTCAGCTTCTTGCCGACTTCAGCGTCTTCTTCTTTCCAGGAGGCGATGTAACCTTCGGCCTTCAGGATGTCGGCAACGCGTGCCTTGAGCTTGCTGTACGGCATAGACACGGAATCGTGGTATGCCGAGTTTGCGTTGCGCAGACGCGTAAGCATGTCTGCGACGGGATCAGTCATTGTCATGGTGGGCTCATGCCCTTCCTCATAACGGTTTCCGCCGTGCCGATGCCCCGACCAGAAGTCGGAACCTGCGCGGCGGACCTTTTACGTAGCTAGATTAATCTTCGGTCTTGAACGGGAAGCCAAGCGCCTTAAGCAGCGCGCGGCCTTCGTCGTCGGTCTTGGCAGTGGTCACGACGGTGATGTCCATGCCGCGTACGCGGTCGATGGAATCCTGGTCGATCTCGTGGAACATAACCTGCTCGGTCAGACCGAAGGTGTAGTTGCCGTTGCCGTCGAACTGCTTGCCGCTGAGGCCCCGGAAGTCGCGGATACGCGGCAGGGCCAGCGTGACCAGACGGTCCAGGAATTCCCACATGCGGTCCCCACGCAGAGTTGCGTGTGCACCGATCGGCATGCCTTCGCGCAGCTTGAACTGTGCGATCGACTTGCGGGCCTTGGTTACCTGCGGCTTCTGGCCGGTGATCAGGGTCAGATCGCGGACAGCGCCGTCGATCAGCTTGGAGTCCTTTGCGGCATCTCCAACACCCATGTTCACAACGACCTTGACCAGACGGGGAACCTGGTTGACGTTCTGGTACTTGAATTCCTCAACGAGCGTGCTCTTGATGGAATCCGCGTACTTGGTCTTCAGACGAGGAACGATCTTGCTTGCCGGAGTCTCGAGAGTCTCAGTCATTAGATGTCCTTCCCTGAGCTCTTGGCCACGCGGACACGCACTTCGCGCTTCACGCCATCGCGCTCAACGGTCTCGGTGCGGAAACCGACGCGGGTGGGCTTCTTGGTGGAGGGGTCAACCAGAGCCACGTTGGAGATGTGGATTGAAGCCTCTACGACCTCGATGCCACCGGTCTTGGTGCCGCGCTGCGACTGACCGACCTTGGTGTGCTTGGTCACGCGGTTGATGCCTTCGACCAACACACGGTTGGTCTCCGGGAAGACGCGCAGGACTTTGCCCTGCTTGCCCTTGTCGCCGCCGCGCTCAGCCTTGGCGCCAGTGATGACCTGAACGAGGTCACCCTTTTTGATCTTAGCCATGGACTAAAGCACCTCCGGAGCCAGAGAAACGATCTTCATGAACTTCTTATCGCGAAGTTCACGACCAACCGGTCCGAAGATGCGGGTACCGCGGGGGTCACCGTCAGCCTTCAGGATCACAGCTGCGTTCTCGTCAAACTTGATGTAGGAACCATCCGCACGGCGGCGTTCCTTCTTGGTACGGACGATGACCGCCTTGACGACGTCGCCCTTCTTTACGTTGCCGCCCGGAATTGCGTCCTTGACGGTAGCGACGATAACGTCGCCAATGCCTGCGTAGCGACGGCCAGATCCGCCGAGAACGCGAATGGTAAGGATTTCCTTAGCACCCGTGTTGTCGGCGATCTTGAGTCGCGACTCCTGCTGAATCACTATTTACTCCTTGCGTCGCGCGGGTTCTCAGACCGAGATCTTGCTACGGGATGAGCCTTGCGGAACGGTTGATCGGGGTGTCTCTTGACCTGCCTGGATTTTGCCAGACCAGGCCTAAACGCCCGTTCCAGCAGCATTTGCACCCCAAGCGGACTCCGAACGGAGCACAAGGGGGCACTATGCCGTGGCACGATTGTTTACGAGTTTGATGACGGCGCACGAGAGCGCCATACAAACTCAATATCCTAGCACGATCGGGCGGCCAGGCAGAATCCGGGCCCAACGCACAAACCCCCGCTCCCACAAGGGGAACGGGGGTTTGAGGTGTTAAGGCCTACTTGGCCTTTTCGAGGATCTCCACCAGGCGCCACCGCTTGGTAGCGGACAGCGGGCGGGTCTCGGCGAGGAGGACCAGGTCGCCGATGCCGGCGCTGTTCTCTTCGTCGTGAGCCTTGATCTTCGTGTTGCGGCGGATAACCTTGCCGTAAAGGGCGTGCTTGACGCGGTCCTCGACCTGAACAACGATGGTCTTTTCCATCTTGTCCGAGACGACGTAGCCGCGCTTCGTCTTACGGTCACCGCGCTCGGCAGCCGTGGCTGCGCCGGAAACAGTTTCCGTCACGTTCTCGTCCTTTTCACTCACTTGGCATCCTCCTCGGATTCAACCGTTTCAGCCTTTTCGGCCTTCTTGGCTGCAGCCTTCTTGGACTTCTTTTCTTCCTTGGCTTCCACAACCGGTGCGGCGACCTCGGCACGAATGCCCAGCTCGCGCTCACGGAGAACGGTGTAGATGCGGGCGATGTCCTTCTTTACCGCGCGCAGACGACCGTGGTTCTCCAGCTGACCGGTGGCGGACTGGAAACGCAGGTTGAACAGCTCTTCCTTGGCCTTGCGGAGTTCTTCAACGAGACGCTCGTTGTCGAAACCGTCCAGCTGTGCGGATGCAAGTTCCTTGGATCCTACTGACATTTCTATTCACCACCTTCGCGACGCAGAATGCGTGCTTTCAACGGGAGCTTGTGGATCGCCAGGCGCAGTGCCTCGCGAGCAACAGATTCCTCGACACCGGAGATCTCGAAGAGAACCCGGCCCGGCTTGACGTTTGAGACCCACCATTCCGGAGAACCCTTACCGGAACCCATGCGGGTTTCAGCAGGCTTCTTCGTCAGCGGACGGTCCGGGTAGATGTTGATCCAGACCTTGCCGCCACGCTTGATGTGGCGGGTCATCGCGATACGGGCAGACTCGATCTGACGGTTCGTGACGTAGGCCGGGCTCAGCGCCTGGATGCCCCACTCACCGAAGGAGACCTTGGTGCCGCCCGTAGCAGCGCCGGAACGACCCGGGTGGTGCTGCTTACGGTGCTTGACTCGACGTGGGATAAGCATTTAAGCCTGTCCTCCTTCTACTGCAGGGGCAGCTGCTTCGACAGCCGGAGCTTCGGCAGCAGCGGGTGCAGCCTCGGCCGGGCGGTCGTTACGACGACGGCGGTCACCACGGTCAGCGCCACCCGGGCGGCCCGGGCGGTCGCTGGCACCACGGCCGCGGGACGGAGCAGCAGCTGCCTGCTGAGCCAGTTCCTTGGCGGTGACGTCACCCTTGTAGATCCAGACCTTCACGCCGATGCGGCCGAAGGTGGTCTTGGCCTCGTAGAAGCCGTAGTCGATGTTCGCGCGGAGGGTGTGCAGGGGCACACGGCCTTCGCGGTAGAACTCCGAGCGGGACATTTCAGCGCCGCCCAGTCGACCCGAGCAAGCGATCCGGATGCCCTTGGCACCGGCACGCTGCGCGGACTGCATGGCCTTCTTCATCGCACGGCGGAACGCCACGCGGGAAGTCAGCTGCTCAGCAACGCCCTGGGCGACAAGCTGAGCTTCCATCTCGGGGTTCTTGACCTCGAGGATGTTCAGCTGAACCTGCTTGCCCGTGAGCTTCTCGAGCTCGCCGCGGATGCGGTCTGCTTCTGCACCGCGGCGGCCGATGACGATACCCGGACGTGCCGTGTGGATATCCACGCGGACACGGTCGCGGGTGCGCTCGATTTCGACCTTGGCGATACCGGCGCGCTCCATGCCCGTGGACATGAGCTGGCGGATACGGATGTCTTCGCGGACGAAGTCCTTGTACCGCTGGCCGGCCTTGGTGCTGTCAGCAAACCAGTGCGATACGTGATCGGTGGTGATGCCGAGTCGGAACCCGTGCGGGTTAACTTTCTGTCCCACTTAGCGAGCCTCCTCTTTCTCCGGGGTAGCGACTACCACGGTGATGTGGCTCGTGCGCTTCTTGATCTGAAATGCACGACCCTGGGCTCGCGGCTGGAACCGCTTCATGGTCGGGCCTTCATCAACAAACGCTTCGCTGATGATGAGGTCACCTTCGTCAAACGCCACGCCGTCGCGGTCCGCGAGGACCCGGGCGTTGGAGATTGCCGACTGAACTACCTTGAATACCGGCTCCGAAGCTGCCTGCGGGGCAAACTTCAGAATTGCCAGAGCCTCATTCGCTTGCTTACCACGAACAAGGTTGACGACGCGCCGGGCCTTCATAGGCGTTACGCGGATGTGACGCGCAATTGCCTTGGCTTCCATTGCTTTCCTTCTCTCGTCTTTGACGTAAGTGCAGGCGCCTAGCGGCGCTTGCCCTTACGGTCGTCCTTGACATGGCCGCGGAATGTCCGCGTGGGAGCGAATTCGCCGAGCTTGTGCCCGACCATCGACTCAGTGACAAACACGGGGATGTGCTTGCGTCCGTCGTGCACGGCAATCGTGTGTCCGAGCATGTCGGGGACGATCATCGAACGGCGGGACCAGGTCTTGATGACGTTCTTGGTGCCCTTTTCGTTTTCCCTGGCTACCTTCACAAAGAGGTGCTGGTCAACGAAAGGACCTTTTTTCAGGCTGCGTGGCATGTGTCCAGGCTCCTATCGCTTGTTCTTGCCAGTACGACGGCGACGAACAATAAGCTTGTCGCTCTCTTTGTTGGGACGACGGGTGCGGCCTTCGCGCTTACCGTTCGGGTTGACGGGGTTACGTCCACCGGACGTCTTGCCCTCGCCACCACCGTGCGGGTGATCGACCGGGTTCATCGCGACACCACGGACGGTCGGGCGAACGCCCTTCCAGCGCATACGGCCGGCCTTGCCCCAGTTGATGTTCGACTGCTCGGCGTTGCCGACCTCGCCGACGGTTGCGCGGCAGCGAACATCCACGTTGCGGATTTCGCCGGAAGGCAGACGCAGCTGGGCGAAGCGGCCTTCCTTGGCAACGAGCTGGATCGATGCGCCGGCGGAGCGGCCCATCTTGGCGCCGCCACCCGGACGCAGTTCGACTGCGTGGATAACGGTACCGACCGGGATGTTGCGCAGCGGCAGGTTGTTGCCGGGCTTGATGTCAGCCTCGGCACCTGCTTCCACCATGTCACCCTGGGCCAGCTTGTTCGGGGCGATGATGTAACGCTTGGTGCCATCAACGTAGTGCAGGAGGGCGATGCGAGCCGTGCGGTTCGGATCGTACTCGATTTCGGCAACGCGAGCGTTGACGCCGTCCTTGTCGTGGCGACGGAAGTCGATCAGACGGTACTGACGCTTGTGTCCACCACCCTTGTGACGGGTTGTGATCTTACCGGAGTTGTTACGGCCGCCCTTTTTGGGCAGCGGACGTACCAACGACTTTTCCGGCGTCGACCGCGTGATTTCACTGAAGTCCGCTACGCTCGAGCCGCGACGGCCCGGGGTAGTCGGCTTATATTTACGGATTCCCATAATTTATTTCCTCGTTAAAGTGGTCTCCGCTACGAGAGCGGACCGCCGAAGATGTCGATAGTGCCTTCTTTGAGGCTCACAATGGCACGCTTGGTGTTCTTGCGGGTTCCCCATCCGAATTTGGTGCGCTTGCGCTTACCGGCACGGTTGATGGTGTTGATCGATTCGACCTTGACGGAGAAGATTTTCTCCACGGCCAGCTTGATCTCGGTCTTGTTCGAGCGGGGGTCCACCAGGAAGGTGTACTTGCCCTCGTCGATCAGGCCGTAGCTCTTTTCCGAAACGACGGGTGCAAGCACAACGTCGCGCGGGTCTTTGATGGTGGCTGCGCTCACTTGGCATCCTCCTGGTTCTTTGCAGCCTTGTCAGCAACGAATGCTTCGTAGGCAGCCTTGGTGAAGACTACGTCGTCGGAAACGAGAACGTCGTAGGTGTTCAGCTGGTCTGCGTACAGAACGTGAACTTCCTCGAGGTTGCGCACGGAAAGTGCAGCAACATCGTTGGCGCGCTCGATGACGACGAGCAGGTTCTTGCGCTCGGAAACGCCGCGCAGGGTTGCCAGTGCTTCTTTGGAGGACGGCTTGGTGCCGGCAACCAGGTCAGCGACGACGTGGATGCGTCCGTTGCGGGCGCGGTCCGAGAGCGCACCGCGGAGAGCGGCAGCAATCATCTTCTTGGGGGTCCGCTGGCTGTAGTCACGCGGCGTGGGGCCGTGGACAACGCCACCACCGGTCATGTGAGGAGCACGGATTGAACCCTGACGGGCGCGGCCGGTGCCCTTCTGCTTGAACGGCTTGCGGCCTGCACCGGAAACTTCGGCGCGGGTCTTGGTCTTGTGGGTACCCTGGCGAGCAGCAGCGAGCTGGGCAACGACAACCTGGTGCAGCAGCGGCACGTTGGTCTGTACGTCGAAGATCTCTGCAGGCAGGTCAACCTTGACAGTGCTAGTCATTGAACTAGGCTCCCTTCACGGCGGTGCGTACGAGTACGACCTGGCCGCGGGCGCCGGGGACGGCGCCCTTGATCAGGAGCAGCGACTTCTCGACGTCAACCGCGTGGACCGTGAGGTTCAGCGTGGTGTGACGAACGGCGCCCATGCGGCCGGCCATTTTCATGCCCTTGAAGACGCGGCTCGGGGTGGATGCGCCACCGATAGAACCGGGCTTACGGTGGTTCTTGTGGGCACCGTGGGAAGCTCCAACACCGTGGAAGCCGTGACGCTTCATAACACCGGCGAAGCCCTTACCCTTGGTGGTGCCAACGACGTCAATCTTCTGGCCGGCTTCGAAGAGCTCAACGGAGAGCTCCTGGCCCAGCTCGTACGTGTCGGCATCTGCGGTGCGCAGCTCGACGACGTGACGGCGAGGCGTGACGCCTGCCTTTTCAAAGTGACCAGCCAGCGGCTTGGTGACCTTGCGGGGATCGATCTGGCCGTAGCCGATCTGAACGGCGACGTAGCCATCAGTGTCTGCATTGCGCAGCTGCGTGATGACGTTCGAGTCAGCCTGGACCACAGTGACGGGGATGAGCTTGTTGTTCTCGTCCCAGACCTGGGTCATGCCGAGCTTCGTGCCCAGCAGGCCCTTTACGTTACGGGTTGCGGTCATAGTCTCTCAGCACCTCCCTACAGCTTGATTTCGATGTTCACGTCGGCCGGCAGGTCGAGACGCATGAGCGAGTCAACAGCCTTGGGCGTGGGGTCGATAATGTCGATCAGACGCTTGTGCGTGCGCATTTCAAAGTGCTCGCGGCTGTCCTTGTACTTGTGCGGAGAGCGGATAACGCAGTAAACGTTCTTCTCCGTCGGCAGCGGCACGGGGCCGACTACCGTGGCGCCTGCGCGCGTGACCGTCTCAACGATCTTCCGTGCTGAAACGTCAATGACCTCGTGGTCATATGACTTCAGCCGGATGCGGATTTTTTGTCCCGCCATGTCGCCTGACTCTCTTTCAGTTAGTGCTGCTCTGTTCACTTACCTGTTGTATGTGGCTGCCGAAGCATTTGAAGTCTGAACTACCACCCGCCGCACAAGCTGAATCCGGAAGGATCCGGGTTCCTCAACCTGCCGACGTAACCGACCCCCGCGGTCGGGCGTGTCGCGGTTTGCGCGCGTACTCGACCGCAGTTCCATGGGGAGTGGGTTATGTTTGGTCTCTTACCTGGACCCTGACACCCGGCATTATCCGGATCGGGACGCGAAAGAGCGCTTGAACAACTCATCTAGTATGCCGGAATAAACCGTCAGAAGCGAATCGGAGTCCGCTCCCGGCCCGGTGCCGGCCGCCATTGCCCTACGGGGCCGCCGAATGGATGATGGGGACATGGCTTTGCTGGATTCAGCGGCAGTTCAGGCCCTCGCCGCCCGCCTGGGCCCGAATTTCACCCTGGGCGTCGCCTCCGCCGCGTTCCAGATCGAGGGTGCGGTGTCCGCGGGCGGCCGCGGACCGTCCGGTTGGGATGCTTTCGCCGCGAAGCCCGGCAGCATCCTTGATGGCCACTCCCCCGCAATCGCCTGTGACCACTACAACAGGACCGCCGAAGACGTTGAACTCATGCGGATCCTCGGCGTTGATTCCTACCGCTTCTCGCTCTCCTGGCCCCGGATCCAGCCGGACGGAACCGGGCCCTACAATTCCGCGGGCCTCGACTTCTATGACCGGCTGATTGACCAGTTGCTGGCGGCCGGAATCTCGCCGATGGCCACTCTGTACCATTGGGACACCCCGCTTCCCCTGGAGCACCGCGGCGGCTGGCTGAACCGCTCCACCGCAGAACGCTTCGCGGAGTACTGCGCGGCGGCCGCGCGGCGTTTCGGCGACCGGGTGGCCCACTGGGTGACGTTGAACGAGCCCGCCTCCGTCACCCTCAACGGCTACGCCCTGGGCGTCCACGCCCCCGGCCGGCGCCTGCTCTTCGACGCCCTGCCGGCCGTCCACCACCAGCTGCTCGGACACGGCCTGGCGGTGCAGGCGCTGCGGGCGGCGTCCGTCAAGGGCGCAGTGGGTGTCACCAACCTGCACTCCCCCGTACGGCCCGTGTCACGCTCCATGCCGGACCGGCTGCTGGCAGGCGTGTTTGACCTCATGCTGAACCGGATCTACGCGGACCCGATCCTCCTCGGCCGGTATCCGAAGCCGCCGCTGATCGCCAGGCCATGGTTCCGCTCACTGGGAAGGATTTCCGACGCCGACCTCGCAACGATTCACCAGCCCCTGGATTTCTACGGGCTGAACTACTACTACCCCACCCGGGTAGGCGCCGGGCGGGGGCCGGGCAGGAACGCCGCAGGACGCCCGGAGGCCATGCAAAATGTTCCCTTCCACCTCGCGGAGTTCCCGGAGTACTCCCTCACCGGCTTCGGCTGGCCGGTGGCACCGGAGCACCTCGGCGTCCTGCTCCGGGAACTCAAGGACCGCTATGCGGCCTCGCTCCCGCCGCTGTACATCACCGAAAGCGGCGCCAGCTTCCCCGAGCCGGACCATGTCAGCGGTCCGGTGCCGGACGCGGCGAGGATCTCCTACCTGGCATCCCATCTGGGAAGCGCGCTGGCGGCGACCGCCCCGGGCGGGATCGCGGAAGACGTGGTCCTGCTGGGGTACTACATCTGGACGCTGATGGACAACTTCGAGTGGGCCGCCGGCTATTCCCAGCGTTTCGGCCTCGTGCACGTGGACTTCAAGACTCTCGAGCGCACACCGAAAGAGTCCTACTACTGGTTACAGGCCCTGGCCCGCGCCCGGCGGGCCTGACGGAAACCGTTATTGGTCCTTGTTGGCCCGGCTGATGCGTTTGGCCCGCTCGATCTCCTGGCGGAAATGCTTCCTGGCCCAGAAGACACCGGCTACGACCGCCACGACCACCAGCAGGAAAATAAACCATTCCATGGTGCCACCCTTCTACTCCTGTCACGCCTTCTCCAGTCACGGTATCAGGACCGGCGTCCGCGTCGGCAGGGCCTTCAACGGAACGGCCGTTAAACAGAACAGCCCCGCTGCTAATGCAGCGGGGCTGTTCCACACCTTACGGGACCGTCAGACGGTGGACCGGTCAGTGCTCAATTCAGGGATCAGCAAGTATTACTTGATGATCTTGGTGACGCGTCCCGAACCAACGGTGCGGCCGCCTTCGCGGATAGCGAAGCCGAGGCCGTCTTCCATAGCGATCGGCTGGATGAGCGCAACGGTCATCTCAGTGTTGTCGCCGGGCATAACCATTTCCGTGCCTTCCGGCAGGGTGATAACGCCGGTTACGTCCGTGGTGCGGAAGTAGAACTGCGGGCGGTAGTTGGAGTAGAACGGGTTGTGACGTCCGCCTTCGTCCTTGGAGAGGATGTAGACGTTAGCCTCGAAGTCGGTGTGCGGGGTGATGGAACCCGGCTTGACGACAACCTGGCCACGCTCAACATCGTCACGCTTCAGACCGCGGAGCAGGAGGCCACAGTTCTCGCCGGCCCATGCTTCGTCGAGCTGCTTGTGGAACATCTCGATACCGGTAACCGTGGTCTTCTGGACCGGGCGGATGCCGACGATCTCGACCTCGGAGTTGATGGCGAGGGTTCCACGCTCGGCGCGGCCCGTAACAACGGTGCCACGGCCGGTGATCGTGAAGACATCTTCGATCGGCATCAGGAACGGCTTGTCACGGTCACGTACGGGGTCCGGAACGGACTCGTCGACAGCTTCCATGAGGTCCTCGACGGACTTGACCCAAACCGGGTCGCCTTCGAGAGCCTTCAGACCGGAAACGCGAACAACCGGAGCCTCATCGCCATCGAAGCCCTGAGCCGAAAGCAGCTCGCGAACTTCCATTTCGACGAGGTCGAGGAGCTCTTCGTCGTCAACCATGTCCGACTTGTTCAGCGCAACCAGCAGGTAGGGAACGCCAACCTGGCGGGCGAGCAGAACGTGCTCGCGGGTCTGAGCCATCGGGCCGTCAGTGGCGGCAACCACGAGGATTGCACCGTCCATCTGAGCAGCGCCGGTGATCATGTTCTTGATGTAGTCAGCGTGACCCGGAGCGTCTACGTGTGCGTAGTGGCGCTTCTCGGTCTGGTACTCAACGTGGGAGATGTTGATGGTAATGCCGCGCTGCCGCTCTTCGGGAGCAGAGTCAATCGACGCGAAGTCGCGCTGCTCATTGAGTGACGGGTACTTGTCGTACAGCACCTTGGAAATGGCGGCCGTCAACGTCGTCTTACCGTGGTCAACGTGACCAATGGTGCCGATGTTAACGTGCGGCTTAGTCCGCTCGAACTTTGCCTTTGCCACAGGTTCCTCCTAGAACGTTTTCAAATGACTTACCCTTCGGCCGCGCTTGTCGCGACTGAAACTCCAGTAAGTCTACTTGGGGGGCTTTGGATTGGTGAAATTGCAGATTCCGGAACTGATACTAGTCCCACGAGCCTGTTCGTGCCGATGGCCGGAAACCGGTTGAAGCCGTTGACCGGCCATCGACACCAGGCGAATCCCCGTTGGCGGAGACGCACCCGAGTTTGTCGCAGTGAGGTCCGAAGACTACTCGCCGCGGTTCTTCTGGATGATCTCGTCGGCAACTGCCTTCGGGACCTCGGCGTAGCTGTTGAACGTCATGGAGTACACAGCGCGGCCCTGGGTCTTCGAACGCAGGTCACCGATGTAGCCGAACATGCCGGACAGCGGGACGTGTGCACGAATAACCTTGACGCCCTGGGCATCTTCCATGGACTGCATCTGGCCACGGCGGGAGTTGAGGTCACCGATAACTTCACCCATGTATTCCTCAGGGGTGCGGACCTCGACATCCATCAGCGGTTCGAGCAGAACCGGGTTCGCCTTACGGGCGGCTTCCTTGAAAGCCATCCGGCCGGCGATCTTGAACGCCATTTCCGAGGAGTCAACATCGTGGTACGCGCCGTCAATCAGCGTGGCCTTGATGCCGACAACCGGGTAGCCGGCCAGGACGCCGTCGTTCAGTGCATCCTGGATGCCCGCGTCGACGGACGGGATGTATTCGCGCGGAACGCGGCCACCGGTGACCTTGTTCTCGAACGCGTACATTTCGCCGTCGGCGGTGTCCAGCGGCTCGATCGCAATCTGGATCTTCGCGAACTGGCCGGAACCACCGGTCTGCTTCTTGTGCGTGTAATCGTGACGCTCTACAGCGCGCTTGATGGTTTCGCGGTAGGCAACCTGCGGCTTGCCAACATTGGCTTCAACCTTGAATTCGCGGCGCATGCGGTCCACCAGGATGTCCAGGTGGAGTTCGCCCATGCCGGCGATGATGGTCTGGCCGGTGTCCTCGTTGAGGGAGACCTGGAAGGTCGGGTCCTCAGCGGAGAGCTTCTGGATGGCCGTGGAGAGCTTCTCCTGGTCACCCTTGGTGTTCGGCTCGATCGCAACAGAGATCACGGGCTCCGGGAAGCTCATGGACTCAAGGACGATCTGCTGGGACGAATCGCACAGGGTGTCGCCCGTGGTGGTGTCCTTCAGGCCGATGGCTGCATAGATGTGGCCGGCGGTAGCGCCCTCAACGGGCATTTCCTTGTTGGCGTGCATCTGGAACAGCTTGCCGATGCGCTCTTTCTTGCCCTTGGTGGAGTTGACCACCTGAGCGCCTGCTTCAACGTGACCGGAGTACACGCGGATGAAGGTGAGCTGGCCGAAGAACGGGTGCGCGGCAATCTTGAACGCAAGAGCCGAGAACGGCTCTTCCGAAGAAGGAGCGCGGGTCAGTTCCTTCTCTTCGTCGCGCGGATCGTGACCGATCATCGGCGGGACGTCGAGCGGGTTCGGCAGGTAGTCGACGACGGCGTCAAGCATCGGCTGAACGCCGCGGTTCTTGAACGCTGAGCCACAGAAGACCGGGTAGATCTCGGAGTTGATCGTCATCTTGCGGATGCCGGCCTTGAGCTCGTCGATGCTGATCTCTTCGCCTTCGAGGTACTTCTCCATGAGTTCCTCGGAAGCCTCGGCGACGGCCTCGACCATTGCCGCGCGGTATTCCTCGGCCTTGGCCTTGAGGTCTTCCGGGATCTCGCGGATCTCGTACTTGGCGCCCATGGTGACGTCACCCTTGGCATCGCCGGGCCAGACGAGTGCACGCATGTACAGCAGGTCGACGACGCCGATGAAGTCGTTCTCGGCACCGATCGGCAGCTGCATCACGAGCGGCTTGGCACCAAGACGGCTGATGATGGTATCAACGGTGAAGTAGAAGTCAGCGCCGAGCTTGTCCATCTTGTTGACGAAGCAGATACGCGGGACGTTGTACTTGTCAGCCTGGCGCCAGACAGTCTCGGACTGCGGCTCCACGCCTTCCTTGCCATCGAACACGGCGACGGCACCGTCGAGGACGCGCAGGGAGCGCTCAACCTCAACGGTGAAGTCCACGTGGCCCGGGGTGTCAATGATGTTGATCTGGTTGTTTTCCCAGAAGCAGGTCACGGCGGCAGACGTGATGGTGATGCCGCGTTCCTTCTCCTGTTCCATCCAGTCAGTCGTCGAAGCGCCGTCGTGCGTTTCGCCGATCTTGTGGTTCACACCCGTGTAGAACAGGATGCGCTCGGTAGTAGTGGTCTTGCCGGCATCAATGTGGGCCATGATGCCGATGTTGCGGACCTTGCTAAGGTCGGTAAGCACGTCCTGTGCCACGGTGTCTCCCTTTCGGATGGACTGCACGTTCGCCGCCGGCCCGTGCGGGCCGGCGGCGTCCGGGAAGTATTACCAGCGGTAGTGTGCGAAGGCCTTGTTGGACTCGGCCATCTTGTGGGTGTCTTCGCGACGCTTCACAGCGGCACCGAGACCGTTCGATGCATCCAGGATTTCGTTCTGGAGGCGCTCGGTCATGGTCTTTTCGCGGCGGGCCTTGGAGTAGCCGACCAGCCAACGCAGGGCGAGGGCGGTGGAGCGGCCCGGCTTGACCTCAACCGGAACCTGGTAGGTGGCGCCACCGACGCGGCGTGAGCGGACCTCAAGGGCAGGCTTGACGTTGTCCATGGCCTTCTTGAGGGCTGCAACGGGGTCGCCGCCGGACTTGGCACGGGCACCTTCGAGGGCGCCGTAAACGATGCGCTCTGCGGTGGACTTCTTGCCGTCAACGAGCACCTTGTTGATGAGCTGGGTAACCAGCGGGGAGCCGTAAACGGGATCTAGTACTAGCGGCCGCTTCGGGGCCGGACCCTTGCGAGGCATATTACTTCTTCTCCATCTTTGCGCCGTAGCGGCTGCGGGCCTGCTTACGGTTCTTTACACCCTGGGTATCGAGGGCGCCACGGACGATCTTGTAGCGGACACCCGGAAGGTCCTTCACGCGGCCGCCGCGAACGAGCACAATGGAGTGCTCCTGCAGGTTGTGGCCGACACCGGGGATGTACGCGGTGACTTCAACGCCACCGTTGAGGCGTACACGGGCAACCTTACGCAGAGCCGAGTTCGGCTTCTTCGGGGTCGTCGTGTAGACGCGGGTGCAGACACCGCGGCGCATCGGGCTGCCGTTAAGCGCGGGAGCCTTGGTCTTCTTGACCTTAGGCGTGCGGCCCTTGCGGACCAGCTGGTTAATCGTAGGCACTCTCGTGTTCTCCGTTTTATCCGGAGCGGCCGTTGGCAGCCGCTCTCTTGTCGCTGCGCCCCGCCGCTCGAGCCTTGAAGATTTCTCCAGAGCAGCTGAGGCGAAGCCTTAATAGTCGGACCGCACACAAGGGCGGGGACTTCCGTCCCGAACCGCCCCTAGGCATGCGAAAATGTGGCATACGTTGCACAAGAACCCTGCAAACCGGAAACGTCGTCCAGGTCCAGCCTTTCGGCTTCGACCGGCGCACTCATCCACTGCCACAATAACAATTAGTCTCTACTCTAACACGGACAGCCCCCAGCCCTTAATCGGCGGGGAATACCGGCCCTCCCCCGGCCGTCCGTGCGGTCCGCGCGTTAAACAGCAACGCGGGGTCACTTTGAGCCCATTCCACCGGGTGGAATGGGCCGTAAGTGACCCCGCGTTGCTTTAGCTGCGGTTAGCGGAAGTCGCTGCCGAGATCGTAGTCATCCAGCGGGATGGCGTGGAACTCGGGAGCTCCGTCGCCGCCCAGCGAGTCGTAGGAGAAGTCGCTGAACGCGCTCGGGCCGGTGAAGAGATTGGCCTTTGCTTCTTCAGTCGGCTCCACGTTGACCTCGGTGTAGCGCGGGAGACCCGTGCCGGCCGGGATGAGCTTACCGATGATGACGTTTTCCTTCAGGCCGAGCAGCGGATCGCTCTTGCCTTCCATGGCCGCCTGCGTCAGGACGCGGGTGGTTTCCTGGAAGGAAGCAGCGGACAGCCAGGACTCGGTCGCCAGGGACGCCTTCGTGATGCCCATGAGTTCAGGACGGCCGGAGGCCGGCGTCTTGCCCTCGGAGACAACGCGGCGGTTGGCGTCCTCGAAGCGGCTGCGCTCGGCGAGCTCGCCGGGCAGCAGGTCCGATTCGCCGGACTCGATGACCGTGACGCGGCGCAGCATCTGGCGGACGATAACCTCGACGTGCTTGTCGTGGATACCGATGCCCTGGCTCAGGTAAACGCCCTGGACCTCGTCCACCAGGAACTTCTGGGCGGCACGCGGACCCATGATGCGCAGGACCTGCTTCGGGTCAACCGGACCGTTGATGAGCTTCTGGCCAACGCTGACGTGGTCGCCGTCTTCGATGAGAAGACGTGAACGGCGCAGCACCGGGTAGGCGATCTCTTCAGATCCGTCATCCGGGGTGATGACCAGGCGCATCTGGCGCTCGGACTCTTCGATGGTGATGCGGCCGGCTGCTTCAGCAATCGGTGCGACACCCTTCGGAGTACGGGCTTCGAAGAGCTCCTGGATACGGGGCAGACCCTGGGTGATGTCGTCGCCGCCGCCGGCGGAGACAGCACCACCGGTGTGGAACGTACGCATGGTCAGCTGGGTACCCGGCTCACCGATGGACTGTGCGGCGATGATGCCCACTGCCTCACCGATGTCGACCGTCTTGCCTGTGGCCAGCGAACGGCCGTAGCAGAGGGCGCAGGTGCCGACGCTGGACTCACAGGTGAGTACGGAGCGGACCTTGACCTCCGTGACGCCGGCAGCGAACAGCTCGGCAATGACGACGTCGCCGCAGTCGGTGCCGCCTGCTGCCAGGACCTTGCCGGTGGAGTCGACGACGTCCACGGCCAGGGTGCGGGCGTAGGCGCTGTTCTCGACGTTCTCGTCCAGGACCATTTCACCGTTGGCGTCGACCACTGCGATGGCAGTCATCAGGCCGCGCTCGGTGCCGCAGTCCTCTTCACGGACAATAACGTCCTGCGAGACGTCCACCAGACGGCGGGTCAGGTAACCCGAGTTGGCGGTACGCAGCGCGGTGTCAGCCAGACCCTTACGGGCACCGTGCGTGGCGATGAAGTATTCCAGCACCGACAGGCCCTCGCGGTAGGAGGACTTGATCGGACGCGGGATGATCTCGCCCTTAGGGTTGGCCACCAGGCCACGGATACCGGCAATCTGGCGGACCTGCATCCAGTTACCACGGGCGCCGGAGGACACCATGCGGTTGATGGTGTTCATCGGGGACAGGCTGTCACGCATCGCCTGGGCGATTTCGTTGGTTGCCTTGTTCCAGATCTCGATCAGTTCCTGGCGACGCTCGTCGTCGTCGATCAGGCCCTTGTCGTACTGGCCCTGGATCTTGGCGGCCATGGTCTCGTAACCGGCGAGGATCCGCGGCTTGTCCGCAGGTACCTCGATGTCGGAGATGGCAACCGTGACGCCCGAGCGGGTGGCCCAGTAGAAGCCGGCATCCTTCAGGTTGTCCAGCGTTGCCGCCGTGACGACCTTCGGGTAGCGCTCGGCGAGGTCATTGACGATCCGGGACAGTTCGCCCTTGTCGGCAACATCCTCGACCCAGGGGTAATCCTCGGGCAGGGTGGCGTTGAACAGCACCTGGCCCAGGGAGGTTTCGACCAGTGCGGTCTGACCCGGCTCCCAGCCTTCGGGAGCTTCCCAGCCGGCGTAGGGGACGAAGTCCTCAAGCCGGATTTTGACCTTGGAGTTCAGGTGCAGCTCGTGCAGGTCGAAGGCCATGATGGCTTCCGAGACGGACGAGAAGATCCGGCCTTCGCCCGCTGAACCGACACGCTTGGTGGTCAGGTGGTAGAGACCGATGATCATATCCTGTGAAGGCAGCGTCACCGGACGGCCGTCCGAGGGCTTCAGGATGTTGTTCGAGGACAGCATCAGGATGCGCGCCTCGGCCTGGGCTTCGGGGCTCAGCGGCAGGTGCACTGCCATCTGGTCGCCGTCGAAGTCGGCGTTGAAGGCGCCACAGACCAGCGGGTGAAGCTGGATTGCCTTGCCTTCAACGAGCTGCGGTTCGAACGCCTGGATGCCGAGGCGGTGCAGGGTAGGTGCACGGTTGAGCAGCACCGGGTGTTCGGTGATGATCTCTTCGAGCACATCCCAGACCTGCGGGCGGTAGCGCTCGACCATACGCTTTGCCGACTTGATGTTCTGTGCGTGGTTGAGGTCAACCAGGCGCTTCATCACGAACGGCTTGAAGAGCTCCAGGGCCATCTGCTTGGGCAGACCGCACTGGTGCAGCTTCAGCTGCGGGCCGACGACGATGACGGAACGGCCCGAGTAGTCGACGCGCTTACCCAGGAGGTTCTGGCGGAAACGGCCCTGCTTGCCCTTGAGCATGTCGCTCAGGGACTTCAGCGGACGGTTGCCCGGTCCGGTGACCGGACGGCCGCGGCGGCCGTTGTCGAAGAGGCTGTCAACGGCTTCCTGAAGCATGCGCTTCTCGTTGTTGACGATGATCTCCGGCGCTCCCAGATCAAGCAGGCGCTTGAGACGGTTGTTGCGGTTGATCACACGGCGGTAGAGGTCGTTGAGGTCGGAGGTCGCGAAGCGGCCGCCGTCCAGCTGGACCATCGGGCGCAGTTCCGGCGGGATCACCGGGACGGCGTCCAGCACCATGCCGAGCGGGCTGTTGTTGGTCGTCAGGAACGCGTTGACCACCTTGAGGCGCTTCAGCGCACGGGTCTTCCGCTGGCCCTTGCCGTTGGCAATGATGTCGCGCAGCAGGTCCGACTCGGCCTGCATGTCGAAGTTCTCAAGACGCTTCTTGATGGCCTCGGCACCCATGGAGCCTTCGAAGTACATGCCGTAGCGGTCGCGGAGTTCGCGGTACAGGCCTTCGTCACCCTCGAGGTCTGCGACCTTCAGGTTCTTGAAGCGGTCCCAGACCTGCTCGAGGCGCTCGATTTCCGCATCCGCGCGCTTGCGGACGTTGGCCATCTGGCGGTCAGCGGAGTCGCGGGCCTTCTTCTTGTCGGCGGCCTTGGCGCCCTCACCCTCGAGACGGGCAAGCTCGTCCTCGAGGTCGCGGGCGATCGTGGCGATGTCGGAGTCGCGGTTGTCGATCAGCTGCTTCTTCTCGATGTCGTGCTCAACCTGAAGGTTGGGCAGTTCTTCGTGGCGGCTGTCGGCGTCGACGCTCGTGATCATGTAGGCGGCGAAGTAGATGACCTTTTCGAGGTCCTTCGGCGCCAGGTCCAGGAGGTAGCCCAGACGGGACGGAACACCCTTGAAGTACCAGATGTGCGTGACAGGCGCGGCCAGTTCGATGTGGCCCATGCGCTCACGGCGCACCTTTGCACGGGTGACCTCAACGCCACACCGCTCGCAGATGATGCCCTTGAAGCGCACGCGCTTGTACTTGCCGCAGTAGCATTCCCAGTCGCGGGACGGGCCGAAGATCTTCTCGCAGAAGAGTCCGTCCTTCTCGGGCTTGAGCGTGCGGTAGTTGATGGTTTCCGGCTTCTTAACCTCGCCGTAAGACCAGCCGCGGATGTCTTCCGCGGTGGCGAGGCCGATCTGCATGAGGCCGAAGGAGGATTCGCTGGACATATGGTCCCTGTTCTCTCTTGTTCTCTAAATTCTGAAGTCTTGGGTTACGGGAAGAGGGAGGACCCCCGGGGGAGGCAGCGCGGGCGCGCCGGCTGCCTTCCCCCGGGGAACCTGCTAAACCTCTTCTACGGAACTGGGCTCTGCACGAGACAGATCGATGCCCAGTTCTTCCGCAGCCGTGAAGACTGCGTCATCAGAGTCACGCATTTCAATTGTGGTTCCGTCCGTGGAAAGAACTTCCACGTTCAGGCACAGCGACTGCATTTCCTTGATCAAGACCTTGAAGGACTCAGGAACGCCCGGTTCCGGGATGTTCTCGCCCTTGACGATGGCTTCGTAGACCTTCACGCGACCATGGATGTCATCCGACTTGATCGTGAGGAGTTCCTGCAGCGTGTAGGCGGCGCCGTAAGCTTCGAGCGCCCACACTTCCATTTCACCGAAGCGCTGGCCACCGAACTGTGCCTTACCACCCAGCGGCTGCTGCGTGATCATGGAGTACGGACCGGTGGAGCGGGCGTGGATCTTGTCGTCCACCAGGTGGTGGAGCTTCAGGATGTACATGTAGCCGACCGAGATCGGATCCGGGAACGGTTCGCCGGAGCGGCCGTCGAACAGACGGGTCTTGCCTGAGGAGTTGATCAGGCGGTCGCCGTCGCGGGTGACGTTGGTGGAATCCAGCAGGCCGGTGATTTCTTCTTCACGGGCGCCGTCGAAGACCGGCGTTGCAACAGTGGTCTGGCCACTCTCGCGCGGCAGGTTCGGCAGCTGCTTGACCCACTCGGGCTCGCCTTCGATCTTCCAGCCGGTCTTGGCAACCCAGCCGAGGTGGGTTTCCAGCACCTGGCCGACGTTCATACGGCCCGGAACACCCAGCGGGTTCAGGACAATATCAACGGGGGTGCCGTCGGCAAGGAAGGGCATGTCCTCGATCGGGAGGATCTTGGAGATAACGCCCTTGTTGCCGTGACGGCCGGCGAGCTTGTCGCCGTCGGTGATCTTGCGCTTGGCAGCCACGTAGACGCGGACCAGCTGGTTGACGCCCGGGGGCAGCTCGTCGTCGTTGTCGCGGTCGAAGACGCGGACACCGATCACGGTGCCGGACTCGCCGTGCGGCACCTTCAGGGAGGTGTCGCGGACTTCGCGGGACTTCTCACCGAAGATGGCGCGCAGCAGACGCTCTTCCGGGGTCAGCTCGGTCTCGCCCTTGGGCGTGACCTTTCCGACCAGGATGTCGCCGGCTTCAACTTCAGCACCGATGTGGATGATGCCGCGCTCGTCCAGGCCTGCCAGGACTTCCTCGGACACGTTGGGGATGTCACGGGTGATTTCCTCGGCACCAAGCTTGGTGTCGCGGGCATCGATCTCGTGCTCCTCGATGTGGATGGAGGACAGGACGTCCTCGGCCACAATGCGCTGGGACAGGATGATGGCATCCTCGAAGTTGTGGCCTTCCCATGACATGAATGCCACGAGCAGGTTCTTTCCGAGGGCAAGCTCGCCCTGGTCCGTTGCCGGGCCGTCGGCGATGATGCCGCCGACTTCCAGGCGCTGGCCTTCGTTGACCAGGACACGGTGGTTGTAGCAGTTGCCCTGGTTGGAACGGGCGAACTTGTTGATCCGGTAGTTGGTTTCCGTGCCGTCGTCGTTGAGGACGACGACGAGCTCAGCGGAAACCTCGGAAACAACGCCGGCCTTCTTCGCGATGACAACGTCACCGGCGTCGACTGCAGCGGCGCGCTCCATGCCGGTACCGACGAACGGCGCTTCGGAGCGGACCAGCGGCACCGCCTGACGCTGCATGTTGGCACCCATGAGTGCGCGGTTGGCATCGTCGTGCTCGAGGAACGGGATCAGGGCGGTTGCCACCGACACCATCTGGCGCGGGGAGACGTCCATGAACTCGACGTCGGCGGCGGGCACCAGTACGGGCTCGCCTCCACCACCACGGGCACGGACGAGGACGGTCTCTTCGGCGAACTTCTTGTTCTCGTCGAGGGGAGCGTTGGCCTGCGCGATCAGGACCTCGGCCTCGTCGTCGGCCGTCAGGTACTGGACCTCATCGGACACAACGCCGCCGGACACGAGACGGTAGGGGGTCTCGATGAAGCCGAACGGGTTGATGCGTCCGTAGGATGCCAGCGAACCGATCAGACCGATGTTCGGGCCTTCAGGGGTTTCGATGGGGCACATACGTCCGTAGTGGGACGGGTGCACGTCACGGACTTCCATGCCTGCGCGGTCACGGGACAAACCGCCCGGGCCCAGCGCGGACAGGCGGCGCTTGTGGGTCAGACCCGAGAGCGGGTTGTTCTGGTCCATGAACTGCGACAGCTGGGACGTTCCGAAGAACTCCTTGATGGCAGCAACAACCGGACGGATGTTGATCAGGGTCTGCGGCGTGATGGCCTCGACGTCCTGGGTCGTCATACGCTCGCGGACGACGCGCTCCATGCGGGACAGGCCGGTGCGGACCTGGTTCTCGATGAGCTCGCCGACGGCGCGGATACGGCGGTTGCCGAAGTGGTCGATGTCATCGATCTCGACGCGGAGTTCGTGGTCCTGGCCGTCACGCTTGCCGGTGAGGGTCTTCTCGCCGGCGTGCAGTGCCACCAGGAACTTGATCATCGCGACGATGTCCTCGACGTGCAGGACAGACGCTTCCTTGTCGCCGAGGGAGCGGTCGATACCAAGCTTGCGGTTGATCTTGTAGCGGCCGACTTTGGCCAGATCGTAGCGCTTGGAGTTGAAGTACAGGTTGTCCAGCAGGGACTGGGCAGCCTCGACCGTGGGCGGCTCGCCCGGTCGCAGCTTCCGGTAGATGTCCAGCAACGCGTCTTCGCGGGTTTCGGTCGCGTCCTTCTCCAGCGTCGCGCGCATGGAGTCGTACTGGCCGAACTCTTCGAGGATCTGGCCTTCGGTCCAGCCGAGGGCCTTCAGCAGTACCGTGACGGACTGCTTGCGCTTGCGGTCGAGACGGACGCCGACCTGGTCGCGCTTGTCGATTTCGAGTTCGAACCAGGCACCGCGGGACGGGATGATCTTCGCCGTGAAGATGTCCTTGTCGCTGGTCTTGTCTGCGGTGCGCTCGAAATACGCGCCCGGGGAACGGACCAGCTGGGAGACAACAACACGCTCGGTGCCGTTGACGACGAAGGTGCCCTTTTCGGTCATCAGCGGGAAGTCGCCCATGAACACGGTCTGCTGCTTGATTTCGCCCGTGTTGTTGTTCATGAACTCGGCCTTGACGTACAGCGGAGCCGAGTACGTTGCGTCCCGGTCCTTGCATTCGGCCATCGTGTACTTCGGATCAGCGAACTCCGGTTCGGAGAAGCTCAGGGACATGGTGCCCTGGAAGTCCTCGATCGGGGAGATCTCTTCGAAGATGTCGGACAGGCCGGAGGAGGTGGCGACGCTCAGGTCGCCTTCTTCGACGGCCTTTGCGACGCGGGACTGCCAGCGTTCGTTGCCGACGAGCCAGTCAAAGCTGTCCGTCTGCAGGGCGAGCAGGTTGGGCACGTCCAGTGGTTCGTGAATCTTAGCGAATGAGAGCCGACGGGTAGCACCGTCCGTGCTGTCGGCATTGGTAGCGGTAGCGTTGTTTACATTAGAGGTGCTCGAGGCGACCAAGAGGGATCCTTCCACAGACCTTCAGGCGTTGTCAGATCTCCCCCGTTATGTACCCTGCGAAATGACTCCGCAGTGCTACCAGTCCGGTTCCGCTATATGACCCGGGACCTGCACTGCCCATCCCGGTGCACGTTGTTGACGGCACGTTGATGGCGCAGCTGCCAGGCTAAGCCCACCACAATATGAAGGCTGAAGGTAAACAGGGAAGACGCAAATATCTACGATACGGCAAAGCAACCTACTTGTCTACCCCACTTCCGTTCCGATTGCAAGCACGGGATCCGCTTTTCCGGCCCCGCCGCCGCGCCGTGATACCGGTGCCGGGCGGCTGCCTGACATGTGGAACGGCCCGGCAAATGGGCACGTGACCGGGCTCACGATAATCTAGGAAGACCCGCTACAGATCGGATCCGAATCACCATGGTCAATCCCGCAGACAACAACGATGTTGTCATCCTCGCCGCCGCCCGGACGCCCCAAGGGCGCCTGAACGGGCAGTTGGCGACCTTCACCGCCGTCGAACTCGGCGCGCACGCCATCCGGGCGGCCCTTGCGGCAAGCGGAGTGAAGCCCGAGCAGGTCGACTCGGTCATCATGGGCCAGGTCCTGCAGGCGGGCGCGGGGCAGAATCCGGCGCGGCAGAGCGCCATCGGCGCCGGTGTCGGCTGGAACGTCCCCACCGTCACCATCAACAAAGTCTGCCTGTCCGGCCTGACGGCAGTGATCGACGCCGCCCGGATGATCCGCAGCGGCGACGCCACGGTAGTCGTCGCCGGCGGCCAGGAGTCCATGACCCGGGCGCCGCACCTGTTGCCCGGGTCCCGGCAGGGTTGGAACTACGGCACAGTCCAGGCCCTGGACGTGGCCGCCCATGACGGCCTGACGGATGCTTTCGACGGCGAATCCATGGGCCTTTCCACCGAGAGCCGGAACCTCACCCTCGGGATCGACCGCACCTCCCAGGACGAGGTCGCCGCCCGCTCGCACCAGCGCGCGGCAGCAGCGGCCGCGGCCGGGGTCTTCGACGGCGAAATCGCGCCGATCAGCGTCAAGCAGCGCAAAGGCGACCCGATCGTGGTGGCCGCCGACGAGGGCATCCGTCCGGACACCACGGTGGAGACACTCCGCGGGCTCCGCGCGGCGTTCGCGACGGACGGGACCATCACGGCCGGCAATTCCTCCCCGCTGTCCGACGGCGCCAGCGCCCTTGTGCTCTCCTCCCGGCAGTTTGCCGAGGACAACAACCTGGACTACCTCGCCGTCGTCGGGGCTTCCGGGCAGGTCGCCGGGCCGGACAACTCCCTGCACTCCCAGCCGTCCAACGCCATCAAGAACGCCCTGGCCCGTGCGGGCTGGACGGTCGGGGACCTGGATTTCATCGAAATCAATGAAGCCTTCGGATCCGTGGCGGTGCAGTCCCTCAAGGACCTCGACTACCCGCTGGAGAAGTGCAACCTGCACGGCGGCGCGATCGCCGTCGGGCACCCGATCGGGGCGTCCGGCGCCCGGCTCGCCCTGCATGCGGCCCACGAACTCAAGCGTCGCGGCACCGGCAAGGCGGCCGTGTCCCTCTGCGGCGGCGGCGGGCAGGGCGAGGCGCTGCTTCTCTTCCGCGACTGAACACCCTCGTGTCGGATTCGGTGCCCGGCAGCGGGCGGGAGCGCTTTTTGGCCGCCGCCGCGGCGCGGGGACTCGACGTCGAACTCGTCGAGCGCCGGCCCGCCGGCAGCCTTGAAGAGGCGGCCCGGGTGTTGGGCATTCAGCCCGGGGATATCGTGAAGTCACTCGTGGTCAAGCACAAGGACGGCAGCTTCCTTTTTGCGCTCATCCCGGGAGACCGGCAGATTTCCTGGCCCAAGCTCCGCGGGCTGCTCGGCGTGAACAAGTTGTCCCTGCCCGCGGCGGAGACGGCCCGTGAGGCCACCGGGTACGAGCGCGGAACCATCACCCCGCTCGGCAGCACGCAGCCATGGCCCGTCTACGCGGACTGCTCGATTGCAGGGCGCCGGATTTCCCTGGGCGCAGGGCAGCACGGCTACAGCGCGTTCATTGATGCCGATGCGCTGACTGCGGCGCTCGACGCCGTCGTCGCCGATATCAGCGACCCGGCATAGACCAACAGCGCCGCTCCCCCAGACCAACGCGGGGTCACTTCTGGCCCATCCAGACGCCGTGGATGGGCCAGAAGTGACCCCGCGTTGCTGTAAGCCGGCCGTTGCTGCGCAGGCCCGTTGTCGTGCCCGGCCGGGGAACTCCCGGAAACGCAGGAAACCCCGCCCACCGGAGTGGACGGGGTTTCCCGGAGCAGACCGGATCCCGCACGGATGCGGAAATCCAGGACCAATCGAATTACTTGAGGGTGACGCGGGCGCCGGCCTCTTCGAGCTGAGCCTTTGCCTTCTCGGCAGCTTCCTTGGTGGCGCCTTCGAGAACAGCCTTCGGAGCGCTGTCAACCAGGTCCTTGGCTTCCTTGAGGCCCAGGGAGGTGATGGCGCGAACTTCCTTGATCACTGCGATCTTCTTGTCGCCAGCAGCTTCGAGGATGACGTCAAAGTCAGTCTTCTCTTCGGCTTCTTCTGCAGCGCCACCGGCGGGGCCGGCAACAGCAACAGCAGCAGCTGTAACTTCGAAGGTCTCTTCGAAGAGCTTGACGAACTCGGAGAGCTCGATGATGGTCAGTTCCTTGAAAGCTTCAATGAGCTCTTCGTTGCTGAGCTTCGCCATGGTGTGGCGTCCTTCCTATAGTGGTGATCGGCGGGCCGGGGCCATGCCTTCACACCGGAGTCTTGTGGAGAAGAGAATTAGTTCTCTTCGGGGGCTGCGGCTTCAGCCGGAGCCTCTACTGCTGCATCTGCGGGAGCTTCTTCAGCGGCGGGCGCTTCGGCTTCTGCCGGTGCACCGTTCTCTTCTTCAAGCTTGAGGCGCAGTGCGTCGATCGTGCGTGCAGCGGCGGCAGCAGGAGCCTTGAGGATCCCTGCGACCTTGGCGAGCTGCAGCTCGCGGGACTCGAGTGCTGCCAGGGCAGCAACTTCGCTGGCGCTCATTGCCTTGCCCTCGAAGTAACCGGTCTTGATAACCAGCTGCTTGTTGGCCTTGGCAAAATCCGTCAGGCTCTTGGCAGCGGCAATTGCGTCACCCTTGATGAACGCGATTGCAGTGGGGCCGGCGAGCTGACCGTTGAATGCTTCGACGCCAGCTTCCTTGGCTGCAATAGCGGTCAGGGTGTTCTTGACGACCGAAAACTTGGTTTCCTGGCCGAGAGAAACACGCAGCTGCTTAAGCTGTGCAACGGTGAGCCCGCGGTATTCGGTCAGGACAGCGGCGCTCGATTCGTTGAAATCGTTAGTGATCTCAGCTACTGCTGAAACCTTGCTAGGCGTTGCCATAACCCTCCTTCCGGGGATAGTGCCGGTATGTCCCGGTCCCCGCTCAAGTGAGCTAAAACTAAAAACGCCCCGCGCAGATGCACGGGGCTTGTCTCGACGCGGTTCAGAACCGCGGAGCTTTGCTTCGTTCACCTGCGCCGGCCGCCCTATGTTCAGGGTCCTTCGTCCGGAAAACCACTGGTTCTCCCCGGCGCGACTGCAGAAGTGAGTCTTGCTTGGGAGAGTGGATTTCCAACAACCGACGGTCTTTGGTTCGTCCAGCTTACGGGAGACCCTGCCGCAGCACCAAATCGGGGTGCGTCAGCTGACCGACGGGCTGAAGTCCGGAAGTTCCTTCTGCCAGATGCCCGTCACACCCGCGGTGGTGAACCCGAGCTGCTGGTTGACCTTGAGCAGGTACCGGTTCTCCGGCGCGTTCCAGGTGTAGAGGACCCGGGCGTCGGGGAACTGTTCGCTGAGGCGTTCCATGTTGGCGACCTTGATCAGCAGTCCCAGCTTGTTGCCGCGGTGCTCCTGCAGGACCACGGTGTCATCCTGGAACACCACATCGGGCCGTAACGCCAGGACGCTGATGGTGGTGAGGCCAACAAGCGCGCCGCTGCTGATGTGCTCGACGGCGGTGACCACCGTCCGGCGTCCCTGCGCGATGGTCACTTGCTCTGCTTCCCGGAGGATGCGGCCGTCGAAGACCATGGACGCGTCATCAACGCCCGGCACGCCGTCCTCGCCAGCCTTGTTTTCAAGCGCCGCGACGCCCTCAAGCCACTGGTCGGGGCACCGGTCCGTCCAATGGTGCAGCCGGTAGCGCCCGGCATTTGCTTCCTCGGCCTCGGCCTGCAATTCAGAGACGAGCTTGCTGTCCAGCGGCAGAGCGCAGGAGCTGAACTGCTCGATGTGCTGGAGTGTGTAGCCCGTGTGCCGCGCGAACTCCACTTCCCGGCTGCCCAGCGGCACAAAGCCGAGGCCGCTGCCGGGCACGAGCTGTTCGGCGTCGGCGTCCGGCAGCGAAGATCCGGGATGGTTCGTATCGATGAGGATCGTCCGTCGGCCTTCATCGCGGGCGAAGTGTTCCGCGGCTTCGAGCAGTTGCCGGCCCACGCCCTGGCCTTGGAACTCGGGGAGGATATCCAGGGTGAATTCGGCGAGGTCGAGATTATCCGCGAGGGGCAGCGCGATATCGGCGGTGCCGACGATCTCTCCGTCGACGCGGGCGACGAGGATCACCTGGCGTTCATAGGGATCCGCCAGCTCAAGCAGCTTTTCCTGCGGCGCGTAGGCCAGGTCGTCACTGCCCCACGTCTGCATGCGCACCTTGCGCCCGACTTCGACGGCGGCAATGAAGTCAGCGGCGTCCCGCCCCTCGAGCGAATCGGGGATCCAAAGCTGCTCAATCCGTACATCGTTTGCCATAAAGGGCATCATCCCAGCCGTTCTGCCACCGTTGTCGGTGCACGGAGCCCGGTTCTGGCCGGGCTTATCAACAGCCAGCATATGCCCGAAACGTCCCGTGTTCCATCGGGAAAACAGTCATCGGCCCTGCTGTGGCGGGGCCTCTGGACCGCCGCCTGGTGTGGCGAGACGCTGCCACTCGCCGTCGTAGCCTGCGGGGCGGAAGCCGAGTGCGGTGTTGATGGCCAGCATGTGCTCGTTTTCGGCCGCATTGAAGGTGATGACACGCCGGACCTTGGGATGGTCCGCCAACAACCGGCGCAGGTTCAGGATTTTGACCAGCATGCCGAGCCGGTGGCCGCGGTGGCCGGCGCCAACAAGAGTGTCCTCCTGACTGGCCAGCCACGGCTTCCCGGCCGAAACCTGAAGGACGGAGTAGGCCGCCAGGGCCCCGCTGGCACGGTGCCGGGCTGCGGCGATGAGGGATGTCTGGCCTGCTTTGTTCCAGGTGTCCTCGAGGTCCCGCAGGCGGGCCACATCCCATGTTTCTTCTTCGTAGTTGAGCCCGCCGCTCGGGACGTCCGTGCTCATCCGGGCCATCAATGCCGCCAGCTCCCCGGCCAGGGCGTCCGGGCAGCGGTCTGTCCAGCGCAGGAGTTCGTACGTCTCCCCCGCACGGGCCAGCGCATCGTCTTCGAGCGCGTCCAGCACGGTCGAGGGCGGAGGAAGCGTCAGGGTGCTGAAACGCTCCACCTGCTCCAGGCGGTAACCCGCACGGAGCGCAAAACGCACGCCGGGCGCCTCGGCCGGCAGCGACCCTGAGCCGGTCGCGGGGTGGACCAACCCGGGACCCCCGGGGTCGAAACCGGCCGGATGCTCCGTGTAGCTCTGCAGGATGGTGCGGCCCTTGGCCAGGGCCAGCGTCTCGGCGTGCCGGAGCAGCGCCGACCCGATCCCCCGGCCTGAAAAGTCCGCGAGAACGTGAACGTGGAGGAGTGCGAGCCGTGTGTTCTCCTGCAGCCAGGTCTGGACGAAGGACGTGGCGACCATACGGCCGTTCTGACGCACGACGAAATGCTGCTGCCGGGTGTAGGCCGTGTCACGGAGGTAGCCCAACCGCGCCCCGGCCGGGAACGACCGGTCCAGGTTGCCCCAGGTCTGAAGCTCAAGCGCGTCACAGAGTTCGGCGTAGTCGTGAAAGTCAGCGGCGTCCGGGGCGTCGAGGCGTGCCGGGACGGCAAGGGCTTCAATCACGTACGGCACTGTCCACACGGGCACAGCCTAGCGGGCAACGCACCGGGCCAGAAGACGCCGGAAGATGCCGCGGAGCCAGAATGCCCGTAATGCCGGTAATGTCCGAAATCCCATGGACGCCGGGAAAGACGAAAGGCCGCCCCGCAGGTGCGGGACGGCCTTTCAGGAGATCCGTGCGGATCCGGTGAGGCTTAGACCTCGGTCAGGACCTTGGTGACGTTGGGGTCAACCGAGATGCCCGGGCCGAACGTCGTGGCGACGGTGGCCTTCTGGATGTAGCGGCCCTTGGAAGCGGACGGCTTGAGGCGAAGGACCTCTTCCAGTGCGGCTGCGTAGTTCTCGGCCAGCTTGATGGCGTCGAAGGAAACCTTGCCGATGATGAAGTGCAGGTTCGAGTGCTTGTCGACGCGGAAGTCGATCTTGCCGCCCTTGATGTCGTTGACAGCCTTGGCGACGTCTGCGGTCACGGTGCCGGTCTTCGGGTTCGGCATCAGGTTACGCGGGCCCAGGACCTTACCGAGGCGGCCAACCTTGCCCATGAGGTCAGGGGTGGCAACGGCGGCGTCGAAGTCGGTCCAGCCGGCTGCGATCTTTTCGATCAGGTCATCGGAACCGACGAAGTCGGCGCCGGCAGCGATTGCTGCTTCGGCCTTGTCGCCCGTGGCGAAGACGAGGACGCGGGCGACCTTGCCGGTGCCGTGCGGCAGGTTGACCGTGCCGCGGACCATCTGGTCGGCCTTACGGGGGTCAACGCCCAGACGGAAGGCGACCTCGACGGTTGCATCGAACTTGGACGGGTTGGTGTCCTTAGCCAGCGTCACTGCCTCGAACGGCGCGTAGAACTTCTCCGCGTCGATCTTGGCTGCGGCTGCCTCATATGCTTTGCTGCGCTTTGCCATGCTGCTATTTCTCCTTGTGCAGTTGTGGTCTGCGGACCGCGCTGGGCCCTGCCACAGTCGAACGTCCGGCATGGACATCCGATATTTCAATGTTTTGGTGGTGCCGGTCGCCCGGCGGTGCTGTCCGGCGTCGGGAGCTGGTTGCCCGGCCCCGGTGCCGCATCAGCGGGAGGGAATTAACCCTCGACGGTGATACCCATGGAGCGGGCGGTGCCGGCGATGATCTTCGCTGCGCCTTCGAGGCTGGTGGCGTTGAGGTCTTCCATTTTGGTGGTGGCGATCTCGTTAACCTGGGCCTGAGTCAGCTTGGCAACCTTGACGGTGTGCGGGGTCGGTGAACCCTTGGCAACGCCGGCAGCCTTCTTGATCAGTTCCGCAGCAGGCGGGGTCTTGGTGATGAACGTGAATGAACGGTCCTCGTAGACCGTGATTTCAACCGGAATAACGTTGCCGCGCTGGGCTTCCGTCGCAGCGTTGTACGCCTTGCAGAATTCCATGATGTTGACACCGTGCTGGCCAAGTGCAGGACCGATCGGCGGGGCCGGGTTAGCGGCACCTGCCTGGATCTGCAGCTTGATGAGGCCGGTGACCTTCTTCTTGGGAGCCAATGTAGGTCCTTCTCTCAAATACGTCCTGGGGCACAGGAGCGTGCCTCAGGTTGGTGGCCGCCATGGCGAGGCGGCCGGCCGCTCCCTGGCTGCTAAGCAGGCAACCCGGAGCGAATTCTGTGGGGAAACTAGATCTTGCTGACCTGGTTGAACGCCAGCGTCACCGGGGTCTCACGCTCGAAGATCGACACCAGCACCACGAGGGTCTGGGAATCCACCTTGATTTCGGAGATCGTGGCGGGAAGGGTCTCGAAGGGGCCTTCCTTGACGATGACCGATTCGCCGACCTCGAAGTCGACGTCGATCTGCGCGGCAGCGTGCTTGACCGGCTTGCCCTTCTCGGCCTGCTCTTCTTCGAAGACCGGCGCGAGCATGGAGAAGACCTCGTCGAGGCGCAGCGGGACGGGGTTGTGGGCGTTGCCCACAAAGCCGGTGACGCCCGGGGTGTGGCGGACCGCGCCCCAGGAGGCATCCGTCAGGTCCATGCGGACCAGGACGTAGCCGGGGATGCGGACGCGGTTGATGACCTTGCGCTGCGCGTTCTTGATCTCGACGACTTCTTCCATCGGCACCTGGATTTCGAAGATGTAATCTTCCATGTCCAGGGTCTGGATGCGGGTCTCAAGGTTGGCCTTGACGCGGTTCTCGTAGCCGGCGTAGGAGTGGATGACATACCAGTCACCCTCCTGGCGGCGGAGCTTGGCCTTGAACTCATCGGCCGGATCGACGGCGGCGGCGGCAGCGGCGGACGCCAGTGCGTCGGCTTCGTCGTTGGCATCGCCGGATTCAGCGTCGGCGTCGTCAGTGGATTCCGCTTCCGCGTCGTCGGTGACTGCCTCGCCGGTGACTGCCTCGCCGGTGACTTCCTCGCCGGTTTCTGCCTCGCCAGTTTCTGCCTCGTCGGCGGCGTCGGATTCGGGCGCAGCAGCGATAGCCTCGGACTCGTCCGCGGCTTCCACCGCGGCGTCCTGGCTCTCTACCAGCTCAGTCTCAGTTACCTCGAGCTCCTGCTCAGACACTTGGTCTCCTGCTTCCTCATTGCCTAACATGCCTATTTAAATGACTCAATTCCGCACACCCCGCGGAATCCCCGGTTCTCCGGGGTCCACGCAGTCTGCGGACCGGTCGCCTTAGCGGTCCAAGCCGCCCTGATCGCCGAAGACCCAGCCCACTCCGGTCCCGAAGGCCAGATCCAGCAGGGTGACGATGAGCATCATGATGACCACGAAGACCAGCACCACGAGCGTGTAATTGATCAGTTCCTTGCGGGTCGGTGCGACGACCTTCTTCAGTTCGCCAATAACCTGACGGACGAAGAGCGCGATGCGAGCGAAGAAGCCAGCCTTGGTGGCGTTCTTGGCGGGGCGGCCTTTGGAGCTGCTTGCAGCCGTTTCGGTCACCTGGTCCTCACTCATCCTCGCGATGTCGGATACCCGGCTCTGAAATGAACCATGGTTGCTGCGCTGGTTCCGGATGACCCGGAACCGCATGCGCAGGGCAGACAGGACTCGAACCTGCAACCTGCGGTTTTGGAGACCGCTGCGCTACCAATTGCGCCACTACCCTATGGAGTGAAATACCACCGGACGACCTCATCCCCAGGTTTCCCTGAGGCGCAAACCATCGTCGTGTTTTCAACACCGGAGAACCAGTCTACGCAACAACTGCGCCTACGTCGAACTGGACTCATTCGGACCTGGTGAGACTGCGAAAAGCGAACACGCTTACCACCGACTCTCCGGTCGATCCGGTGAACAGCATAGAGTAGATTCCGTTGAATCCCACACCCAGCCGCCCGGCTGCTCAGCGAAGAATGGACCAGCGATGCCTGCCGCCCGTATTTCCCAGCGCATTTCCGCTATAGCCGAATCCGCGACACTGGCTGTTGATGCCAAGGCCAAGGCGTTGAAGGCGGCCGGCCGGCCTGTCATTGGTTTCGGCGCCGGCGAGCCTGACTTCCCTACCCCGGATTACATCGTGCAGGCTGCCATCGAGGCTGCGAGCCAGCCCAAGTACCACCGCTACTCCCCTGCCGGCGGACTTCCCGAGCTGAAGAAGGCCATCGCCGAGAAGACGTTCCGGGACTCCGGCTACAAAGCCGAGGCGTCCCAGGTGCTGGTGACCAACGGCGGGAAGCAGGCCGTATACAACACGTTCGCCACGCTGATGGATCCGGGCGACGAGGTCATCGTTCCCACCCCGTTCTGGACCACCTACCCGGAGGCAATCCGGTTGGCGGGAGGCGTGCCGGTGGAGGTCTTTGCCGGCCCCGAGCAGGGCTACCTTGTGACGGTGGAACAGCTCGAAGCCGCACTGACGGAGAACACCAAAATCCTGCTGTTTGTCTCCCCGTCCAACCCGACCGGCGCGGTCTACTCGCCGGAGCAGGTCCGGGAGATCGGCCTCTGGGCCGCTTCCAAGGGCCTGTGGGTTGTCACTGATGAGATCTACGAACACCTGACCTACGACGGCGTGCCCTTCACCTCGATCGCGACGGCCGCTCCCGAACTCGGTGACAAGGTCGTGATCCTCAACGGCGTGGCGAAGACCTATGCAATGACCGGCTGGCGGGTGGGCTGGATGATCGGCCCGGCCGACGTCATCAAGGCCGCCACCAACCTGCAGTCCCACGCGACGTCGAACGTCTCCAACATCATGCAGGTCGCGGCCATCGCCGCAGTCTCCGGTCCCCTGACCGCCGTCGACGAGATGAAAGTGGCTTTCGACCGCCGCCGGACAGCGATTGTGGCAGGCCTGAACGCCATTGACGGCGTGGACTGCCCGACGCCGAAGGGCGCGTTCTACGTCTACGCGGACGTCCGTGCCCTGTTGGGCAAGGAATTCCCGTCGGCGAACGGCCCGGTGCGGCCCGCAACGTCCGCGGATCTGGCCACCCTGATCCTGGACGAAGTCGAGGTTGCTGTTGTTCCGGGTGAGGCATTCGGCCCCTCCGGCTACCTCCGGCTCTCCTATGCCCTCGGCGACGAGGACCTTGCCACCGGTGTCGCGCGGCTGCAGGACTTCTTGGGCCAGGCCAAGTAGGACCCTCCCGCACATCCTGCAGCGGAGCCGACGACGCTCCCGCAGGTCTCGCACGAACGTCACGACGCTCCCTTACCGCGATGAGGGAGCGTCGGTCGTTAAGCGGCAAAAGGTGCGGGAGCGTCGGTCGATAAGCGGCGAAAGGTGAGGGAGGATCAGAAGAGTCTGCGCTCGGCCGCCCAGCGGCTCAGTTCGTGCCGGTTGGACAGCTGGAGCTTGCGCAGCACCGCGGAGACGTGTGATTCCACAGTCTTGATCGAGATGAAGAGCTCTTTGGCAACTTCCTTGTAGCTGTAACCCCGCGCGATCAGCCGCATGACTTCCAGTTCCCGGGCGGAAAGCCGGTCCAGTTCGTCGTCGGCGATGCTCGCAGGCGCGGTCCCGAAGGCGTCCAACACGAAGCCCGCAAGCCGCGGGGAGAAGACTGCGTCGCCTCCGGCCACGCGGCGGACGGCATCGCTGATCTGGGACCCGGAAATGGTTTTGGTGACATAACCGCGCGCGCCCGCCCGGATGACGGACACCACGTCCTCCGCTGCGTCCGAGACGCTAAGCGCCAGGAAGCGGGTGCTGCCGAGCAATGCTGCCGATCCGGCAAGCACCTCCCGCCCGCCGCCGCCGCGGCCGCCGGGAAGATGGACATCCAGGAGCACGACGTCGGGGCGCGCCGCGGCGATGACCGCAATCGCCTCCTCCACCGTTCCCGCCTCGCCCGCCACGTCGATTCCGGCGTCGAGGTCCGATTTCAGCCCGGACCGGAAGATTGCATGGTCGTCCACGATCACCACCCTGATCCGGCCGGCGGCTCCCACTTCCGCTTCGTTCATGCGCCACCCTTTCTGTCGTACCTGCCGGCTTTACCGTCGACCGTCCGTGCCGTGCTGGCCGCCGGCAGCCGCAGCCGAACCTCGGTGCCGTCCGGGCCGCTGACGACGGCCGCGCTGCCGCCGTGGCGGATCATCCGCCCAACGATGGATTCCCGGATCCCGAGACGGTCCTCCGGTACGGCTTCGGGCTCGAATCCCGGGCCGCGGTCTTTGACGAAGACCTCTGCGGTTCCGTTCGTGACTTCAAGATAGACCGACACATTCCCGCCGCCGTGCCGGGCGGCATTCAGCATTGCTTCGCGGGATGCCTGGACCAGGGCCTCGTGGCTGTCGGTCATGGCGCAGTCGCCAACGCTGACGACCTCGACGGCCTCTCCCACGGCGTCCTCCACTTCGGCGGCAGCGGCACCAATCGCTTCTGACAACTGCCCGGCGTCTTTGTCGCGGTCCCGGTAGAGCCATCCGCGCAGCTCCCGCTCCTGGGCCCGTGCCAGGCGGACGACGTCCTGCTCGTTTCCCGCCCGGTGTTGGATAACGGCGAGCGTCTGGAGCACGGAATCGTGGAGGTGCGCGGCGATCTCTGCCCGCTCGGTGGCCCGGACGCGGCCGGTGCGCTCGGTCTCCAGGTCGCGCCAGAACTTCAGGCCCCACGGCAACAGAACCAGGGCAACGCCGCCCAGTACCGCAACCGAGGCCAGCAGGGCCAGCCAGGTCTGCTCCCAGGACCCTGATCCGGACACCATCAGCAGCACCCCGGCGACGACGAGTGCCAGACCTGCTCCGAACCGGGCCCAGCCGCCTGCCTGATTGACCTTCGTCTTGTCCACGAGGCCGGCTCTTCGGGTTTCATCGAGCTGCATCCAGGCGATGGCGGCTCCGCCGAGGATGGCCGCTACCGGCAGGAGTGTGCCCAGGGGTACGTCGAGGCCGAACAGCTGGGCGATCAGGATCCCCGCGGCCAGCAGCAGCCCGGCGCCGAGGAGGATTTCCTTGCCGTACGGCATCCCACGGAACATTGGCCGGGGCTGCTCCGGGATGGTGCCTGACCGGTCAGGCGCAGCTGCCGCGGCGCCGGGCGGCATCATTTCCCGTCTTTCCGCGGTGTAGGCCGACGGAGCTCCCGCCGTGACGGCGGGAGCGATGGGCGAGGCCGGCTGCCGGGCACTCCGCTTGGCATACTCGTCGGCGGTGGGCACCGTAATCCACAGCCAGGCGTAGAAGACCAGTCCTGCGCCGCCCGCGAAGGCGGCCAGTACCATGCCGGCCCTGACGAGCCTGACCGGCCACCCCAGATGGCGCGCCAGGCCGGCGCAGACACCGGCGAGGATGCGGTCGCTGCTGCGCGTCAGCGGCGGGCGGATACCTGCGGTGGTCATGGATCAATCCAAGCACGAACCGGGGTTCCCTGAGTGGTTTCCGCGCTCATCCGGGCCGATTTCAGGGTCCGTTCAGGGTGTCCCCCCGTAGCAGCGCGGCACGCCGCGCGGGAGGATCGAAGTATGAATCCACACACTCCACACCCTCCGCAACCCGACGACGCAGGACCCGACGACGCTGGCCCCAAAGACGCCCACGACGCCGGACCCCACGACGCCGGCAGTCGCAACGTCGCACCGCCCCCGCCGCCCCTCTATGGCCCGATGCCGGCTGGGGTCGAAAACCCGCCGCAGGGGTTCTTCGGCTGGATCCGCAGCCTGGGCGCCGCCCGCGGCACCGATCGCTGGGTCGGCGGGGTGGCCAGCGGCATCGCCCATCGGCTTGGCGTCGACCCGCTGATCGTCCGCGGCGTCCTGATCGTCCTGACCATTTTCGCCGGCGTCGGCATCCTCTTTTACGGCATCGCCTGGGCGCTTCTGCCCGAACCCGATGGCCGGATCCATGCCCAGGAGGCCGCGTCCGGGCGCTGGACCACGGGCATGACAGGGGCCCTGATCACAACACTGATCGGATTCCCGGGTCTGGGAAGCGGTGCCTGGGGCTGGGACCGGTCCGGCTTCGGCTTTGCCTGGACCGTCTTCTGGGTTGGCGGCGTCATCTACTTCATCTACTACCTGAGCAGCCGCGGTAGAAACCGGAACGTCATCCCGACCGCCTATCCGCAGCCTGCCGGCGATTTCCCCGCGGGAAGCACCGCCGGCGTCCCGGCCCCGGGCTACAACGCGACGGAATACAACGCGACGGGCTCCAACCGGCCCGGCTACTATCCCGACTACACGAAGACCGGCTACAGCCAGCCCGGCTACGCGCCAGATCCCGGCGCCGGCGGCGCCCCCGCCGCGAGCCTGCGCTCCACCGGACCCAGCGCCCCCGCCGTGGCTATCACCGCAGGGGCGGCGCTCCTCGTCGGCGGCGGCCTCAAGGCCCTGGACGCCGTCCACGTGATCGACCTCGGAGTGGCCGGAAATGCTGTCGCCTGGGCCAGCGCGGCAGCGGTCCTGGGCCTCGGGATACTGTTTTCCGGTCTCCGCGGCCGCACCTCGGGCGTCCTTAGCTTCTTCGCTATCGTCGCCTTGGCCGTTGGTGCCGTCTTTAACGTCGCGTCCGCTTCAGCTCCGGCCGGCGACAGGTTCCGGTTCACCAGCAGCGACTGGTCTCCCGCCAGCGTTGAACAGGCCCGGACGGGCCTTGACCTTGCGGCCGGCAGCGCAACGGCGGACCTGACCCGGCTTGCCATCAGCGCGCCGCTCGAGAGCGAGGTGGTTGTTCCCATCCACGCACTCGCCAGCGATCTGACCATCATCATTCCTGACAACGTGCCGGTCCGAATCGACGCTGACATTGCCATGGGCGAGCTCAATGACGGAACCGAGACCCGCAGCGGCACCACCACCGTTCACCGCGGCTACAACACCGGCCTCTCCGGCGCCAGCCTGGTCCTCAAGATCTCCGGCGCCATGAGCAGCGTATCCATCCAGGGAGGGAACTGACATGAGCAACTACAACCAACCCGCAGCCGAACCGGCCGACGGCGCCCCTGCCGGCGTTTCCCAGCCCGAAGCCTCAGCCGGGGAACAGTCTCCCCGGCGCGTCGGCACCGTGGTCTGGGGGCTGATCGTGGTGGCCCTGGCGGCGCTGATGATCATCACCGGACTGGGGATCGTGGCGCTGAACGGGACCTACGTTGTGCTCGGCCTCCTGATCGGTGCCGGGGCCGCGCTCGTCATCGGTGGAGTTCTGTCCGCCCGCGCACGTGACAAAAACCCGGCAACAAGGAAGTCTTGAGTCATGGAAAAGTTCTACAGCACTGTCCGGAACCTCGGCCTGAAGCGCGGACCGCAACGCTGGCTGGGCGGAGTGTGCGGCGGCATCGCCGCCAAACTCAATGTCGACGTCGCGTTTGTCCGGATCGCGTTCCTGCTCATCAGCCTGCTTCCGGGCCCGGCCTTCGTGTTCTACCTCGTGGCGTGGCTGCTCCTTCCCGACCAGCGCAACGCGATTATCCTGGAGAACTTCCTCAGGAACCGCACCGGCCGCCCCTGAAATTCCTCGCCGGGTCCGAACGCGATTCCGGGCTCTCGGGTGCCCCTGTCCATTGGGCAGGGGCACCCGGTGCTGTAACCGGTTGTGTCGTGGCCCACAGACGCCATTACACTCTTAGGTGAGCTCAGCGTGGCGCTCCGCCCCTTACCCTTCGACCATGATTTGAGCTGAGACATGAAAATCGGAATCCTCACCAGCGGCGGAGACTGCCCCGGACTCAACGCCGTCATTCGTGGCGCCGTCCTCAAGGGCATCGCCGTTCACGGCCACGAGTTCGTGGGATTCCTGGACGGCTGGCGCGGCGTGGTGGAGGCGGATGTCATCGACATCCCCCGGTCCATGGTCCGCGGGCTCTCAAAGCAGGGCGGCACGATCCTCGGAACGTCCCGCACCAACCCCTTCGAAAACGGCGGCGGCCCTGAAGCCATCAAGGCCAACATGGACCGCCTGGGCATCGACGCCCTCATCGCCATCGGCGGCGAAGGCACCCTGGCCGCGGCGAAGCGCCTGACCGATGCCGGCCTCAAGATCGTCGGCGTCCCCAAGACCGTGGACAACGACCTTGACGCCACGGACTACACGTTCGGCTTCGATACCGCCGTTGAGATCGCCACCGAGGCCATCGACCGTCTCCGCACCACCGGCGAGTCCCACCACCGGACCATGATCGCTGAGGTCATGGGCCGGCACGTCGGCTGGATCGCGCTGCACGCCGGAATGGCCACGGGCGCGCACGCCATCCTCATTCCCGAGCAGCAGGCGTCGATGGAGCAGATCGCCGATTGGATCCGCTCGGCCCACGACCGCGGGCGGGCACCGCTCGTGGTCGTCGCCGAAGGCTTTGTTCCGGACGGCCAGGAACTGGCACACTCGGAGCGCGGACTGGACACCTTCGGCCGGCCCCGGCTGGGCGGAATCGCCGAACGGCTCGCCCCCGAACTGGAGGCCCGCACCGGCATCGAAACCCGCGCCACGGTCCTCGGCCACATCCAGCGCGGCGGCGTTCCGACCGGGTTCGACCGCGTCCTCGCCACCCGCCTCGGCATGGCGGCGATCGACTCGGTCGTGGAACAGCGCTGGGGCACCATGGTCTCGCTCAACGGCACCGACATCGTGCACGTCGGCTTCGACACCGCCCTGGGGAACCTGAAAAGCGTCCCGCAGGAACGCTACGACGAGGCTGCAGTCCTCTTCGGCTGAGGGCCGGAAACGGAAGGCGGCCGGCAATTCCGGCCGCCTTCGCCTGCGGATGGGTAGGGTTGAGCCATGACTCTAGAGCCAGGTTCCGTTGACATCATCCGGCTCGCCTGGTCCCGGCAGCTGGGATTCGACGACGGCGGGCTCGCCTCAGCTGCCGCCGACCGGCTGACCCGGGCGGACGACACCCGCGGCTCGGTCGACTTTGTGAGACTGTTCGGCGCGTCCGCCCTCGTGGCACCGCAGTGGGTGCTGGACGCGGCGGCCGGCATTCCCGACGAAGATATGGCCCAGCATGTCACGCTGCTGACGATCACCCGGCAGGCCGGCGGCCACGGGCTCGGCGCCGCCGCCCTGTTCTTCGCCGATGACCTGCCCCTGATCCAGCCGGCCGAGGAACTGACCGTCTCGCACGGATCGGCGGAGGCGCTTGAGCTGGAAAGCCGCTGCCCGCCCGACGACGTGAACGAGGTCAGGTTGTCCACACTGCCGCACCTCTTTACGGTCCTGCGCGACGACGGCGGCCGCGCCGTTCCCGTCGCCTGCGCCGGGTATGCGGAGCGGGAAGGAATCCTGGCGGATATCGGGGTCCTGGTGGACCCGGAGTTTCGGCACCGCGGGCTCGGGACGCTGGCCGCCTCAATCGCCGCCCAGGAAGCCCTCGCCTCCGGGCTGACGCTTCAGTGGCGCGCCGATGTCAGCAACAAGGGCGCCCTGGCCCTCGCCCGGAGTCTCGGTTTCGCCTCCGGAGGCATCCAGACCAGCGTCCTCCTGGGCTGACGCCGAGGTCCCGCTGCTGCGGCCAACTCCAATACGGCGTTGTCAGCCCGGCGTTGTCAGCCCGGCGTTGTCAGTTTGGCTTCGCCTTGGTGCGCGCCGCCCCAACCCTGCACGGGCTGCGGTTTAGCGAAGAACACCGCCGCGGCGGCGCCGATCAGGATCACAGCCGCGGGCAGCATGATTGACTGGCCCATCGCCGTCGAGAATCCATCATGGAGCGCTTCCGGCAAGACGCCGCCGAAGCCCATGGGCTGCGGCTCCCCGGAGGCTCCCGGCATGGCAGGCAGTTCGGCCGCCAGCCGCGCCTGGATCAGCACGGCGATGGCCGCGCTGCCAAGGACCGCCCCGATTTGCCGGGTGGTGTTGTACACCCCGGACCCGGCCCCCGCCTGCCGCGGCGGGAGGTTCCGGGTGGCCGTGGAACTCAGGGGCGCCCAGATGCCGGCGTTGGCGAAGCCCAGCACGGCGCTCGGCAGCAGGAACAACAGGATCGGGGTGTCCGGGTGCATCAGGGCGGAGTTCCAGAACAGCGCCGCAGACATCAGCACCAGCCCGGACGCGGTGATGTACTTCGGGTCGATACGGTCGATGATCTTCCCGACCACCGGCGCGAGGCCACCCGAGATCAGGGCCATCGGAATCATCATCAGGGCGGACTGGGTTGGGGTCAGCCCGCGGACAACCTGGTAGTAGAAGATCAGCGGCAGGGTGAAGGCCGTCACGGTGAAGCCGACGGTGGTGATGCCGACGTTGGCCAGCGAAAAGTTCCGGTCCTTGAATAGAGACAGCGGCAGCAGCGGTTCGCCCTTGTTGAGGCGCTGCCACAAAACGAACACCCCGAGGACGACGAGTCCGGCAATGATGAGACCCCAGACAGTAATGGGTCCGGTGATGGTCCCCCAGTTATAGGTCTCGCCTTCCTGGATGCCGAAGACGAGCAGGAACAGCCCGGCGGCACTGAGCAGCACCCCCGGGATGTCGAACTTGTGCCGGTGGGTGCTGAGTGAGGGCACAAAACGGAGCGCGAGGATAAAGCCGACGATCCCGACCGGAACGTTGATGAAGAAGATCCATTCCCAGCCGAGCCCGTCCACCAGGACACCGCCCAGGATCGGGCCCACGAGGGTCGCGATGCCTGCAGTGGCACCCCAGATGCCCATTGCCGCGCCGCGCCGGTCCGGCGGAAAGATCCGGGTGATGACGGCCATGGTCTGCGGTGTCATCAGGGCCGCGCCCAGCCCTTGGAGCACGCGGGCCTCAATCAGGGTCCGGATGTCGCCGGACAGCCCGCACCACAGGGACGCCGCGGTGAAGACCACAAGGCCGGTGAGGTAGAGCTTTTTCGGGCCGAAGCGGTCGCCCAGCCTGCCGGTGATCAGCAGCGGGACCGCGTAGGCCAGCAGGTACGCGCTGGTCACCCAGATGACCGAGTTGATGTCGGCGTTGAGTCCTTCCATGATGCGCGGGTTGGCAACTGAGACGATGGTGGTGTCGATCAGGATCATAAAGAAGCCGATCACCAGCGACCAGAGCGCCGGCCACGGCCGTGCTACGTTTTCCATCCGAATCCTTCGCGTGCTGAGAGCGGCTCTGCGGCGGTGTTGGTCACCCTCTGGTGCCATGCTGCAGGGATTTAAGTGAGCAGGGCCAGGATGTCGGCCCGGTTGAACATCTGCGCGGCAGCACGCGCCGACGGCGTGCCGGCGTCAGGATCGGCCCCGGCACTGAGGAGTTCCCGGGCGACGTCCGTGTATCCCTTGAAGACCGCGCCGGCCAGCGGCGTCTGGCCGCGGTCGTTGGCCGCGTTGGCATCGCCGCCGTGGTCCAGGATCAGCCGCACCGTCCCGGCGTGGCCGTGATAGGCGGCGAGCATCACCAGGGAATCCCCGGATGCGGTGGTCATACCGGCCGGCGCGCCCGCGGCGAGGTAGCTGCCGAGCAGCCCGGAGTTCCCGTCGCGTGCGGCCTGGAACAGTTCGTGGGCAAGGGCCAGGGTCGCGTCATCGGGCGCAGCAGCGGCCTGCGCGTCCGCGGCGCCACGGGCCGGACTGCCGGCGGCGTCGCGGCTCATCGGGGCCCCCGCAGGAATCCGGTCTGCCGGCCGACGACCTGGCCGGCATCGGGAGCCACAATGAGCTCCTGGGCCGCCGTGTAGGGTTCCTCACCGTCGAGGACCGTCAGGGTCTCGTCCGGTGCGACGGAGCGTTTGATCACGGCCAGCGCCACAGGACCCATTTCGTAGTGCTGCGCCACGGACGTGACGGTGCCGATTTTGCGTTCGCCGGCACGGACCTCGCTGCCGACGGCCGGGAGCGTGTGCTGGGATCCGTCGAGCTGCAGGAACACCAAACGGCGGGGCGGGTGGCCGAGGTTGTGGACGCGCGCCACGGATTCCTGTCCTTTGTAGCACCCCTTGTTCAAGTGCACGGCAGTACGCAACAGATCCAGCTCGTGCGGAATGGTCTTGTCATCCGTCTCGGCGCCCCAACGCGGACGCCAGGCCGCGATCCGCAGCGCCTCGGCCGCCCACACCCCGGCCAGCGGCCTGTCACCCGCCCTGGCTTCGAGTTCAGGGGCCGGCACGAGGAATTCGAACCAGGGCCGCTCCAGGCCCGGGTGGGCACCCTCCGCCACCACGGCGTAGGAGTAGCCGCCCGCGCCGACGTGCGGCCACGGGTCCTCCCAGACCAGCAGGTCCGCCCATTCGGGAACCCGCCGGGTGGACCCGAGCACAGCCCACTCCGCGGACACGTCGGCGATCTGAACCCGCAGCATGAACTTCATCCGGGTGAGCCACTCGGCCAGCGGCGCCGCCTCTGCGGCCTCCACAATCAGCCAGGTGGCCTCGCCGTCGTCCACCACCCTGGCATCAAACTCGATCCGGCCCTGGACGCTGAGCAGCAGCAGCTCGGTGGACTGGCCGGGGGCCAGATCGGTCAACTGCTGGGAGGACAACGTGTTCAGCCAGCTCAGCCGGTCCGGTCCGGTCACGGTGACAACACCGCGGCAGGACAAGTCAACGACGGCGGCGCCGGCCGCCAGCGCCCGCTGTTCGCGCAACGGTTCACCGTAGTGGGACGCGACGCCGGCGTCAGCGCCGCCGGCTTCGACGGCGCCCGGGCGCAACAGGAGGGGGCTCTTGGTAGTCATGATGAAGGGAACGTCCTTTGCGCCGTGGGTATTCCGGTTCCGGGAGCCCCGCCCGTGGCGGTGCTAGCGGTATTCCGGGTTTTCGAAGCCGAAGCGGGTTCCCGCTTTCCAGGCTTCAGGCAGGTTGCCGTAGGCCGGGATGCCGCCGGAGTCCTTGAGCATCCGCGCGAAATGGAGCAGGTTCCAGGTCATGAAGGTGGTGTTGCGGTTCGTGAAGTCGGACTCGGGACCGCCCGATCCCTCGTCGAGGTAGCTCGGGCCGGGGCCCACGGCGCCGATCCAGCCGGCGTCGGCCTGCGGAGGAATGGTGAAGCCGACATGCTGGAGGCTGTAGAGGACATTCATGGCGCAGTGCTTGATGCCGTCCTCGTTGCCGGTGATCAGGCAGCCGCCGACCTTCGGGTAGAACGCCCACTGGCCTTTGTCGTTTGTCTGGCCCGAGTGCGCATACAGGCGTTCGATCAGTTTTTTCATTTCGGAGGAGTTGTCGCCCAGCCAGATCGGGCCGGCGAGGACCACGATGTCCGCCTCCCGGACCATCGGGTAGAGCTCAGGCCACTCGTCGCGTTCCCAGCCGTGCTCGCGCATGTCCGGGTATACGCCACTGGCAATGTCGTGGTCGACGGTGCGGATGACGCTGGTGCTCACGCCCTGCTTTTCCATGATCCGGCGGCTGACCTCGATCAGCCCTCCGGTGTTGGATTGCTGCGGCGATTTCTTAAGCGTGCCGTTGAAAAAGACGGCCTTGAGGTCGCTGTAGTCCGCCGTTTTACCGGTGTCGGTCCTTGCATCATTCACGGTCGTTCTCCCTGCTCTCGCTTCGATCAACGGAAAAACAGTGCGGTCCCTGCCGGGACTCAGTCCGACGCGCGGTCCGGCCGGGCGTCCACCCTGTTCAGGATTGCCGAGGCGTGTGCCTCGAGGCCACCACCGGCTGAGGCGTCCTTCCCCAGGGCAACATCCCAGCGCCACAGCAGGTTACCGTCGACGAGTCCGAAGATCCGGGTCGCGGCGGTGTACTCCTTCGAGTGGCTGCCGCGCATCACCATGTCGGTGCTGAGCTGGACCTGGGGACCTTTGATCTGGCCGTAGTAGAGCTCGGAGATTCCGCCCGGATGCGAGATGGAAACCGAGATGTCGAAGCCGCCGTCGTCATTGCGCAGGGCCTCGACCTCGTCGGCGCTCTTGAGCACGGGCACGATGTCGGCCGGGATCAGGCCCGGTCCGCCGTCTTCCTCGCGCTGCTTGCGCTCCAGCGCCCAGAATCCGGTCTCGACCGTCAGCGGACGAAGCCGGGTGCCCTCGTCATCGGTCAGCCAGCTTTCCGCACGGTACTGCAGATACGGAAGCCCGTTGTGGGTGAAGGAGACGTGCTGGAGGAAGTGTTCGGAATCTTCCTCCCCGGCCCCCAGACGGCCTCGGCCTTCCCACTCGCCAATGAGCCAGGAAAGCGGAACGAGTTCGGGTGTCAGGTCAGTAGGTATTTCAATCGGCACAGCAACTACCTCTGGAAACTACGGGTACTGGACGGTATGTATCAGGCTTGTTACTTCTGGCCCTTGAAGAGGCGGTACACCACAAAGCCCGCGAACCATGCCATGGAAAGGCTGGCCACGCCGAGCAGAACAAGGAAGAAAATTTCGAATGCAAGTACGGACATGATGCCATCCTAACGCGTTAGTAGAGGAGGAGTTTGTCGATGAAGTATGCCAGCGAGCCGACGGCGGAGACCGGACCCAACCCGGCACCCACGAGCGCCGGAATGCTGAGCCGTGCGCTCCGGAGAATCACCACCCGCCGGAAACTCACCAGCACGGCTCCCACGGCCACACCGCCGACGATGGCAGGGACGACGGCGATGCCGGAGAAGACGAGGCCGGCCAGCGGGGCGGCGAGCCCGGCGCCGATGATCCCCAGGGGCGCCACAACGCGGTCAGGCCAGCGGATCAGGCCGGCCAGCAGGGCGACTGCGGCACTGATCGCAGCCACCACGAACATCTCGCGCACGCCGTTGAACCGGTACGCCGCTATCCAGCCGGCACCGAGGCAGGACAACATCACCCCGGCGCTCGAGCCCAGCGTGGATTCCAGCCGCTGCGACTGGCCGGTGCCCCGGAGCAGCTGCACAACGAAGATGGCCATAATGCCTAGCGCGATGAAGGCCGGCGTCCAGTCCAGGAATCCCGGGGCCGGAAGATAGGTTGCCGCTACGGCCGAGCCGACACCGGGAAGCCCGATCACGACCGCCATGGTTTTCCTGGCCGGAACACCGAGGAAATGGGGCCAGCCGATGCCGATACCGATTGCTGCGAGCGCCGCAACGCCCAGCAGGAACTCCACGGAGACGTAGGCGCCGGCCACGATGGCGGCAAGGCCGGCCAGCCCGATGATTCCGACGCTCCACGACTTCACTGATTTCCCGCCATCAATTAGACATACCTTTGCTCGCTGCGGACTCCGCTTGGATCCGGCGCAACCCGGTCAGGGATGCAGACGCTGACTGCTCAATCCTGCCCTATGTGACCGGTATATGTCGCAAGGAGTCCCGCGCGAGGTGGCCGAACCATGTCCGAAAAGCGGCGCTTCGGTATACTCGGAGGCAGCTACGCTTCCTGCTTCGGCCTTGCGCCGGGGGAACCGTCCGCCGGCACGTGTGCGGACCGACCCCCTGTAACGGGCTGCCGGGGGAGGCAAAGAACGGCCGGTGGTAGCCCGGTTCAGAAACGCCCAATGATGCGCGGACGGCCCTTGGAGGAACAATGTCCCACATCCTGTTACTGACGAACAGCACCGGATCCTCGGTGGACGTCCTGCCTGCGCTGGAACTCCTGAACCACCGGGTCCACATCCTCCCTGCCGAGCCCACCGCCCTGTTGGAGACCGATCCGTGCGACATCGTGCTGCTGGACGCCCGCAAGGACCTCGTCGGCGCCCGTTCCCTGACCCAGCTGCTCAAAGCCACGGGCCTGAGTGCCCCGCTGATGCTCATCCTCACCGAAGGCGGCATGGCCGCGGTGTCCTCCGCGTGGGCAGTCGACGACATCGTGCTGGAATCGGCCGGCCCGGCCGAGGTTGAAGCCCGGATCCGCCTGGGCGTCGCGCGCGCCACTCCGGAGAAGGACGCCGTACCCTCGGAAATCCGGGCCGCCGGCGTCGTCATCGACGAGGCCAGCTATACGGCCCGCGTCAACGGCGCGGCCCTGAACCTGACCTTCAAGGAATTCGAACTGCTGAAATACCTGGCCCAGCATCCCGGCCGGGTCTTTACCCGGCAGCAGTTGCTGACCGAGGTCTGGGGTTATGACTATTACGGCGGCACCCGGACCGTGGATGTCCATGTCCGCCGGCTCCGGGCCAAGCTCGGCGCGGACCATGAGAACCTGATCAGCACCGTCAGGAACGTCGGTTACCGCCTGACGCTGGTGCGGCAGCCCGATGAAGAACTGACCGAGGCCTGATCCCGGCCTCCGGACGAATCAACGCAGAAGGCCCCGGACTCAGACGAGTCCGGGGCCTTCTGCACTTAACTGCTGTCAGTGGAGGACATACGGGTCGAACGTATCGAGGCCACCCCAGTGGTGGATCCCCCTCACGTCCGGCGCAACGCCGGACGAACTACGACTATACGGCGCCGGTCCCGATCCGGCAAAATCGTGCGCTGATAGCCTTGCCCCATGAGCTCTGCGCACCCGGAAAACTGGCCCGTCCGCACTGGCAACGGAGCGGCGGATGATCAGCTGCTGCACGATGTCCGCGCCCTCGTCGGCGCCGCGGAGGAATCCGACGGCAACCCGCCCCTGTCCGAACAGACGCTGCTCGCGCTTCGCGGGGCCGGCTCCGGTGATCACCCGCTGCTGACGCTGGCGCTGTACTCCCCCGAAGATAAATCCGATCCGGCGACCGCCCGGGATCTGGCCGGTTTCGCCGTCGTCGTCGAGGAGACCGATGGCTCCGGGATCCTCGAAGTCGCCGTCCACCCCAGCTACCGGAATCAGGGCGTCGCCGACCGGCTCGTGGGGGAACTGCAGACGACCCGCGGCTTCGCCGGCCTCAAGGCCTGGTCCCACGGCAACCACGAGGCCGCCGCGGACCTCGCCGCACGCTATGGCTACGGGCCTGTCAGGGAGCTGTGGAAAATGCGCCTGACCACTGCGGCGGAGCTGCCGGCGGCCGCCCTGCCGGAGGGAGTAACGCTTCGCGCCTTCAGGCCGGGAACGGACGAGGACGCCTGGCTCTCTGCCAACAAGGCCGCATTTGCCCACCACCCGGAACAAGGGAGCATGACGCGCGCTGATCTGGACGCACGGATGTCCGAGTCATGGTTTGATCCCGCGGGGCTGCTGCTGGCCGTGGACGCCTCGGACCGCATCCTGGGGTTTCACTGGACCAAAGTGCATCCCCGGCACGGCGCCCACCCCGCGATCGGGGAGGTCTACGTGGTGGGTGTCACCCCCGCGGCGCAGGGCATCGGCCTCGGCAAAGCCCTCACAATCGCCGGCATCCGGCACCTGCAGGACCAGGGACTCCACGCTGTCATGCTCTACGTCGATGCCGACAACACACCGGCCGTCGCGCTCTACCGCCGGCTGGGATTCACCCGGTGGGACGTGGACGTCATGTACGCACCGCTGGACGGGCAGTAGGACCGCCCGGATTCAGCCCGCGCGGCCCCGCCGAAACCTGGCCCGCCCCTCAGGCATTCCTTGTATGGTTGAAGCTAAATCGCGCCAGTATTTGACGCCAGCATTGAGGAGACACCATGCCACGGGAATCTGCCGGGACCGTAACGCCCGATAACAAGGTCCGTCCCGTGCGCGCCCGGTTCGGATCTTCCGAAGTGCCCGCGTCCCGTGCCACGCAGGACCGGATCGATATTCCCGAGTTCGCGCCGAACCGGAAACCGGAGGGCGATATCAGCCCGGACCGTTTCCTGGACCGGGAACTGAGCTGGCTGGCGTTCAACTCCCGGGTCCTGGAACTGGCCGAAGATCCCACCCTGTACCTCCTCGAGCGGGTCAGCTTCCTGTCCATTTTCGCCTCCAACCTGGACGAGTTCTTTATGGTCCGGGTCGCCGGGCTGAAGCGCCGGATCGCCACCGGACTCGCCGTCCCCTCCCCCGCCGGGCTGAGCCCCATGCAGGTACTGGACCAGATCGGCGAGGCAGCCCACCGCCTGCAGCAGCGCCACGCCCGGGTCTACGCCGAGCAGATCCGGCCCGCCCTCGCCTACGAGCACATCCACCTCATGCACTGGGAGGAACTCGATTCCCAGGCCAAGGAACAGCTCAGCGCAATGTTCGCCGAAAAAGTCTTCCCGATCCTGACGCCGCTCGCAGTGGACCCGGCCCACCCGTTCCCCTATATCTCCGGTCTCTCCCTGAACCTCGCCGTCGTGGTCCGCAATCCCGTCAGCGATAAAGAGCTGTTCGCCCGCGTGAAGGTCCCTGACCAGCTGCCGCGCATGATCTCCATTGACGGTCCCCGTGCCGGTTCCGTCCCGGGCAGGGTGGCACGGTTCATCACCCTTGAAGAGGTCATCGCGGTCCACCTCGACCAGCTGTTCGCCGGGATGGAGGTCCTGGAACACCACACCTTCCGGGTCACCCGCAACGAGGACGTCGAGGTCGAAGAGGACGACGCCGAGAACCTGCTGCAGGCGCTCGAAAAGGAACTGCTGCGGCGCCGCTTCGGGCCGCCCGTGCGCCTGGAAGTCACAAACGACATCAACCCGAATATCCGGGCGCTCCTGATCCGCGAGCTCGGCGTCGAGGAATCCGAGGTCTATTCCGTTCCCGGGCCGCTGGACCTGCGCGGGCTCTCGGTTATTGCCGGCATTGACCGGTCGGACCTGCACTACCCCAAGCACGTCCCGCACACCTCCCGCTACCTGAACGAGTCCGAGACGTCCAAGGCTGCCAACGTGTTCGCAGCAATGCGGCGCCGCGACATCCTCCTGCACCACCCGTACGATTCCTTCTCCACCTCTGTCCAGGCGTTCCTGGAACAGGCCGCCGCGGACCCCAAGGTCCAGGCCATCAAGCAGACCCTGTACCGCACCTCCGGGGACTCCCCGATCGTCGACGCTCTCATTGACGCCGCCGAAGCCGGCAAGCAGGTCCTGGCGCTCGTGGAAATCAAGGCACGGTTTGATGAGCAGGCGAACATTTCCTGGGCGCGGAAGCTGGAGCAGGCCGGCGTCCACGTCGTCTACGGCATCGTGGGACTCAAGACCCACTGCAAACTCTCCCTGGTGGTCCGCCAGGAAGTGGACGGGCTGCGCCGCTACTGCCACATCGGCACCGGCAACTACCATCCCCGCACGGCCCGTTACTACGAGGACCTTGGGCTGCTCACGGCCAACGAACAGGTCGGTGAAGACCTCTCCAAGCTCTTCAACCAGCTCTCCGGCTACGCGCCCAAGTCCACTTTCAAGCGGCTGCTCGTGGCCCCGCGGTCGGTACGGTCCGGGCTGATCGACCGGATCGAGAAGGAAATCCGCAACGCCAAGGCCGGTCTGGCCGCCCGTGTGCAGATCAAGGTCAACTCGATCGTGGACGAGGCCATCATCGATTCGCTCTACCGCGCATCCCAGGCCGGTGTGAAGGTGGACGTGATCGTCCGTGGCATCTGCTCCCTGCGCCCCGGAGTCCCCGGCCTCAGCGAAAACATCACGGTCCGGTCCGTTCTGGGACGGTTCCTGGAGCACTCGCGGGTGTTCGCGTTCGCCAATGGCGGCGATCCGGTGGTGTACATCGGCTCGGCCGACATGATGCACCGCAACCTGGACCGCCGGGTGGAGGCCCTCGTGCAGCTCGCCAACGGAGACGACACCACGTATGTCCTGGACCTGCTGGCCCGGTACATGGATCCGGCGACGTCCAGCTGGCACCTGGACAGCTCCGGGGACTGGACCCGTCATCACCTCGCGGACGACGACTCCAGCCTCGACGACGTCCAGTCCTGGCTGCTCGCATCGCGCTCGCGGCAGCGCGCGGCGAGCCTGCGGTAAGGGCCCGCGTTGAGCAGCGATTCGCTCGTAGCCGACCAGACAGACCGCCAGGGCGAAGCCATCGCCGTGACGGCCGCGGGCGCCCTGCCCTGGCGGATCAGCAAGGAGAAGCTTGAGGTCCTGCTGATCCACCGGCCGCGCTACGACGACTGGTCCTGGCCCAAGGGCAAGATCGATCCGGGCGAGACAATTCCGGAATGCGCCATCCGCGAGGTGGAAGAGGAAATCGGGCTCATCGCCCCGCTGGGCATCCCGCTTCCGCCTATCCACTATCACGTGTCTGCCGGGCTGAAAGTGGTGCACTACTGGGCGGTCGACATTGACGGCGCCGCGCTCATTCCGGACGGCAAGGAAGTTGACTCAGTGATGTGGTGTGCCCCGGAAAAGGCGGCCCGGCTGCTGACCAACCCCAGCGACGTGGGCCCGCTCAAACACCTCGTCGCGGCCCATGAGCGGGGCGAACTGGAGACGTGGCCGCTGTTGATCGTGCGTCATGCCAAGGCCAAGCCCCGCTCGTCCTGGACGAAGGCCGAGGGCGACCGTCCGCTGGCCGCGACCGGGACACGGCAGGCGCAGGCGGTCGGCAGGCTGCTGCGGACCTGGAAGCCCGGCCGCGTCGTCACGAGCCCCTGGCTGCGGTGCGTCGCCACCATTGCTCCCTACGCCAAGGCCAGCGAGGCCAAGATCAAAATGCACGAGGCCCTGACCGAGCACCGGCACGCACGCAGCCCGCACAAGACGGCCGCCGTCGTCGAATCCCTCTTCGACAAACAGCGCCCGGTGGTTTTGTGCACGCACCGGCCGGCCTTGCCGACCGTCTTCGCGCAACTGGCCAAGCACATGGGTCCCACGCTGCGGGCCCTGCTGCCCGGGACCGATCCGTTCCTCGCACCGGGCGAGCTGGTGGTCTGCCACGTCTCGCACGGCAGCAAGAACAAGATCGTCGCGGTGGAGCGTTTCAGGCCCTTCGACGACTAGGTGGCTGGACTCAGTAGACTGGGACCGTGAGCATTCCAACCCCCTATGAAGACCTGCTGCGCGATGTCCTGGCGCACGGGACGCACAAATCCGACCGTACCGGTACCGGTACCGTCAGCGTCTTCGGCCGCCAGCTGCGCTTTGACCTCAGCAAAAGCTTTCCCCTGATCACCACCAAACGCGTGCACTTCAAGTCCGTGGCCGTGGAGCTGCTGTGGTTCCTGCGCGGCGATAGTAACGTGAGGTGGATGCAGGACCAGGGCGTCACCATCTGGAACGAATGGGCCGACGCGGACGGCGAACTGGGCCCGGTCTACGGCGTGCAGTGGCGAAGCTGGCCCACCCCCGACGGCGGACACATCGACCAGATTGCCGAGCTGGTCGAGAACATCAAAGCCAACCCGGATTCGCGCCGCCACATCGTCTCGGCCTGGAACGTCTCCGAGCTCAAGGACATGGCCCTGCCGCCGTGCCACGCGTTCTTCCAGTTTTACGTCGCCGACGGCAAGCTCTCCTGCCAGCTGTACCAGCGCTCGGCGGACACGTTCCTGGGCGTCCCGTTCAATATCGCGTCCTACTCCTTGCTGACCCTCATGGTGGCCCAGCAATGCGGGCTGGAGCCCGGCGAATTCGTCTGGACCGGCGGGGACGTGCACATCTACGACAACCACATGGACCAGGTCCTGAAGCAACTGGACCGGGAGCCCTACGAGTACCCGCAGCTGCGGATCACCCGCACCCCGGATTCCCTGTTCGACTACACCCTCGAAGACTTCGAGGTGGTCGGCTACCGGCACCACCCGACGATTAAGGCGCCGATAGCCGTATGAGCACCGAAAACACCCCCCAGCAGGGCACCCGTCCCGAAGCGTTCACCGACGAGCTGACGGCTTCCGTCACCGGCCTGGGCCTTGTGTGGGCGCAGACCAGCACGGGAGTCATCGGCAAGGACGGCAGCATGCCGTGGAAGCTGCCCGAGGACATGGCGCACTTTGCCCGCCTCACCACCGGCCACCCCGTCATCATGGGCCGCAAGACGTGGGAGTCTTTCCCGGACAAGTTCCGCCCGCTGCCGGGACGGACGAATATTGTCATCACGAGGCAGGCCGGTTGGGGCGACACTCCGGGGGCCGAGGGCGCGATCGCGGCAATGTCCCTGGACGAGGCCCTGCTTGAGTCTCAGTTCGCGCCGGGCAACGAGATGGTCTGGATCATCGGCGGCGGCAACATCTACGCGCAGGCCGTGGACCTCGCTGACGTCGCTGTGGTCACCACGATCGATTCGGCTGCCGAGGGCGACACCTTCGCCCCGGAGCTGGGGTACGACTGGACCATCGGTGCCAGCCTGCCGGCCGACGGCTGGCTGACCGCGGAAAACAAGACCCGGTACCGCATCACCCTGTGGCGCCGGACGGAAGGCTAGAAATGCTGACGAAATCCGAACTCCTCTTCGTCCTGGGCTACATGCTCCTGCCGCTGCTGGCGCTGATCTCAGCGATCGTGGGCCTGACTATGATCCTGGGCGGCGATAAGATCCTCGGCGCCGTGGTGCTGGTGGTGGTGACCCAGGTCTTTGCCTTCGGCGCGGTCTACGCGCTCCGGCGGCGGAAGCACGCGCTCCTGGCAGAGGCCGACGGCCAGTAGCGCCGTCGGCGCGGGTGTGGGGACGTAACCGACTGCGCGGACCCGGCGTGAATGTCTAGACTGTCCCAATGACTACAGCAGCTATTCCGTCCGTTGGACTGGTCGGTTGGCGTGGCATGGTCGGTTCCGTCCTGATGCAGCGCATGCAGGATGAGGGCGACTTCGCCAACATCAACCCCGTATTTTTCTCCACCTCTAACGCCGGAGGTGCCGCCCCTTCCTTTGCCGAGGGGGCCGGCAAGCTCGAAGATGCGTTCGACGTCGAGACCCTGGCGAAGCTGCCCATCATCGTCACCGCCCAGGGCGGCGACTACACCAAGCAGGTCCACGGTGAGCTCCGCAGCCGCGGCTGGGACGGGCTCTGGATCGATGCCGCCTCCACGCTGCGCATGAACGATGACTCCATCATCGTGCTGGACCCGATCAACCGCGATGTGATCGATGCCGGACTCTCCGGCGGGGTGAAGGACTACATCGGCGGCAACTGCACCGTGTCCTGCATGCTGATGGGCCTCGGCGGTCTGTTCAAGAACGGCCTCGTCGAATGGGGCACGTCCATGACCTACCAGGCGGCCTCCGGCGGCGGCGCCCGGCACATGCGCGAGCTCCTGAGCCAGTTCGGCACGCTCAACGCCGAGGTCAGCACCGACCTCGAGGACCCGGCGTCGGCCATCCTGGAGATTGACCGCAAGGTCCTGGCGCACCAGCGCACGGAGATCGATGCCACGCAGTTCGGCGTCCCGCTGGCAGGTTCGTTGATTCCCTGGATCGACGCGGACCTGGGCAACGGCCAGTCCAAGGAAGAGTGGAAGGCCGGGGTGGAGACCAACAAGATCCTGGGCACCTCCGGCGACAGCCACGTCATCATGGACGGCCTGTGCGTCCGCATCGGGGCTATGCGCTCCCATTCCCAGGCCTTGACCTTGAAGCTCCGCGAGGATCTCTCCGTCGCCGAAATCGAGAAGCTCCTGGCCGACGATAACGAGTGGGCGAAGGTTGTCCCGAACACCAAGGACGCGTCCATGGCCGAGCTGACCCCCGTGGCCGCCTCCGGCACCCTGGACATCCCGGTGGGCCGGATCCGCAAGATGGAGATGGGCCCGCAGTACATCAGCGCCTTCACGGTGGGCGACCAGCTGCTCTGGGGTGCCGCCGAACCGTTGCGGCGCATGCTTAACATCGCGACGGGAACCCTCTAGGGGTCAGCGTCCAAGAAATCCGCGGTACTTCGCGGCCTGCAGCGCAAAGGACTTTTGTGCTGCGGGCCGCAGCCCGTTAACCGGGTCAAACGGTTCGGGCACGACGCCGGTGGCACCGGCCCGCGGCTCCGCCGCCCAGGTGCCGACCACCTCGCCCCCGGCAACGATTGTCTTCCGGAAGACCCCGTTGCCGCCCGGAACGATCTTGTCCGCCTGCGCCGGGTCCAGGACCAGGGAACGGTCCGTGTAGCCCAGCAGGAACTCGTCGAAGCCCGGCAGCAGCAGCACTGAGCGGGCGCCCGGCACCACGCCGTCGAGCAATGCCGCGGTGGCCGGAGCCAGCCAATAGCTGACACCCTCGAACACCAGCTCCACCAGCTCGTCCCGGACAGCGGCGAGCGCCGCCCGGACGTCCGTCAGGGGGATCCCGGTCCACCAGGCGAAATCGCGCTCGGTGGCCGGCCCGTGGCTACGGACATACCTCAGCAGCCACTCGGCGGTTCCCTCGTCCTTCTCCAGCATCCTGGAGTCCGTGATCCACTCCTCGCAGGCGACCAGCAACTGCTGTCTGCCCGCCAACGGTCCCTGGACCAGCCAGCCCCGGACACAGAGGATCAGCAGCAGGTGGACGCCGCGCTGACCGGCCGTCGGCTGGCCCGCCGCGTCGAAGGCATCGAACAGCTGGTCCCGGCTGGCGGCTCCCCCGCCGGAGACGAGCCCGAGCGCGGCCTCCCGTGCGGATTGGACGTCGGCGTCCGTGATGCCCAGCTGCCGGTGCCGGGCCGTCATGGCGCGGAGTGTCCGGTCCGCGGTGATGGCGAGCATCCAGCGCAGGTCTTCGGACGCTACCAGGTGGAGGGTTCCCCGCATGGGCCAGGACCGGACCACCTCGCCGCGGTCCAGGGCCCCGCGGATATCTTCCAGTCGCAGTCCGGGGACCCGCTGCCCCACGGCCCACAGCACTGCCGGCAGGTCCTGGGCCTGCATCGCCGTCATCCACCGCACGGCGTCGGCGGCCGAGGTGCAGCCGGGCCCGATCAGCCGCTGCGAGACCAGGCGGAGCCGTCCCAGCGTGCCGCGGTTCAGCGTGCCGCGGTTCAGCGTGCCGCGGTTCATGCCGGGGCGGGCCACTGCTGCCATGGACCCATGGTAGGGCCGGGCCCGCACAAACGGCAGGGCCCGGCGGAGGGCAGAGACGGTGCCGGCCGGGGCAAAGCGCCGCTTCCGGTGGGCTCCCGGACCGCTCCCAGCCATCGCCCAGCCGGCGTCCCTACGATTGATGCATGACCATGAGTGAAATGTGGCCGCAGATTCGGCCTCTGTGCCGGAGGCTTGCGTTGCTGGGGTGGATCTCCAGCCTCGCCGGCATGAGCGCCGGCCTCGCCGTCGCGATCGCCGGCGGCACCAGCCTGTCGCCCCTCATGAGCGCGCTGCAGCTGGGTGCCGTCGTCTGCCTCGCCATTACGGTTGTGAGCTTCATTGCGGCCGCCGCCCTGGCCCGGCGGCTGGACGCCCCCGCGCAGCAGGGAACCGGGACCGAAGCGGAGGCCAGCGATCTCCCGGCCACGATGCGCAGCTTCCTGTTCGGTTCGCTGGCGCTCCTGGCGGGTGCCATCGCGTTCGCCTGCGCCGGTCTGATCCTGCGGAACGGGCCCAGCGCCCAGTCGGTCGCGTTCTGCCAGGTTTTCCTGCTCGGGGCGGCAGCATCCGGCTTCACCTTTATGATCTTCAACCGAGCCGCACCGCCGCACCTGGACTGATCGGCCGCTTCTTACAGCGTCAGTCCGATCAGCAGCGGTTCCGGATGCAGCTCAATACCGAAGCGTTCGACGACGCCGCTGCGCACCTCGCGCGCGATTGCCAGCATGTCCGCGGTACTGGCGCCGCCCCGGTTGGTGATGGCCAGGGTGTGCTTGGTGGACAGTGAGGCCCGGCCGCCCGAGACGCCATCCGCCGCGAGGCCGTAGCCCTTGCCGAAGCCGGCCTGGTCGATCAGCCACGCTGCCGAGAGCTTGACCAGTCCGTCCGCACCGGCGGGGTACCGGGGCGCATCCGCCGGCAGGCCCGCGGCGACCTCCGCCGGGACAATCGGGTTGGTGAAGAACGAACCCGTTGAATAGGTGTCCCGGTCGGCCCGGTCCCAGACCATGCCCTTGGACGCGCGGAGCCGCAGCACTTCGCGGCGGACGTCGGTGGAGTAGGCGCGGTCTCCGGGCTCGACGCCCAGGGCGCGGGCCAGTTCGGCATAGCGGACCGGCTCGCTCATCCGGCCGAGCAGCAACTGGAACTCCACGGTGAGCACAATGTACCGGGGGGAACCATTGACGGTGGTCTGTTTGAGGATGGAATCGCGGTAGCCGAACTTCAGCTCGGAATTGGTGAAGGTCTTCACCGCGTTCCGCTCCCGGTCCCACGTCCGCACCGCGGCAATGGTCTGGGAGACGTCGGCCCCGTAGGCCCCGACGTTCTGGACCGGGGTGGCGCCGGTGGCCCCCGGAATGCCGGAGAGCGCCTCAATCCCGGACCAGGCGTGCCGTACGGCGTATTCGACGAGGGCATCCCAGCTGTGGCCGGCCTGGACCACCACGGAGACTCCGCCGCATGAGTCTTCCGAATTCACGGTGAAGCCCGTGGAGGCGAGTTTCAGGACCGTGCCGGGGAAGCCGTCGTCGGATACCAGCAGGTTGGATCCGCCCCCGATGATCAGCAACTCTTCCTTCGCCGCGTCGGCGGACCGGACGGCGTCGATGATCTCCGCTTCGGTGCCGGCTTCAATGTAGGTGCCGGCGGGGCCGCCGACGGCCGCCGTTGTCAGGGAGGAGAGAAGTGTCTGGGTCACCTGACCAGCCTAGCCGGAATCGCCCCCGTGGCGGGTTCGGTCATCCCGCCCGCCGCGTCAGTGCCCGCGGGCGGCACCAGCCGGCTGTCCCAGCGGCCGGGCCACCGGGGCGAGGAGGAAGCTGGCGACGAGGATCACCAGGACGGCCAGCAGCGAGTGGAGGATGCCGACGTGCTCTGCGAGCAGTCCCAGCAACGGCGGCCCGCACAGGAAAGCGCCGTAGCCGATCGTGGAGACGACCGATACCCGCGCCGCGGCCGTCTTGGGGTCGTCGGCGGCAGCGGACATGCCCACCGGGAATCCGAGCGAGGCGCCCAGGCCCCAGATGGCCAGGGCCACGTAGGCCAGCCACGGGGCCGGGGCAAAGACGAAGAGGCCAAGCCCCAGCACGGCCATCGCGGCGCACCAGCGCATCACGGTGACACGGCCGAAGCGGTCCAGCACCAGCGTGCCGGCGAAGCGTCCGATGGTCATGAACGTGACGAAGAGCCCGTAGCCTGCGGCTCCCGCCGCGTTGGACTGGCCGTGCCCGTCCGCCAGGGCCAGCGCCACCCAGTCCCCTGCCGCGCCCTCGGCGAGTGCCAGGCCCAGCACCATAAAGCCCAGCAGCAGGGTCCGGCGGTCCCGCCAGGCCTGGGCTATCTGGCGTTTGTTGTCCAGCGGCACCTCCGCCGCCGCGCCTGCCTTGGCGTCGGCCTCCGCGCGGACGCGGACGACGGGGATCGGGCCGGTGATCGGGTCCTCGAATGTATCGACGTTGGCGGGCGTGAAGCTCTTGTGCCCTTCCAGCGGGGTGGTGTCGGCACGGAACCACGCCGATGCGGCGCTGACCGAACCGGCCACGAGCACGCCCGCGGCGGCCAGGTGCCAGGAGACAGGAACGCCGCTGCCGGCAGCCCAGGCGCCGAGTCCGGAGCCCGCGACGGCTCCCAGGCTGAACGCCCCGTGCAGGTGCGGCATGATGTGCCGCCCCACCGCCCGTTCCACGGCGGCGCCCTCGACGTTGGAGGCAGTGTTCCAGCTCGCGGTGCCCAGGCCGATGACGGCCAGGCCCGCCGCGACGGCCAGCGGATTCGCCAGGACCGAGGTGCCGATGCCCGCAAGGACGAGACCGAACCCGACCATGATGCTCCCGATCCGGATGGTCTGCCTGGAGCCGAAGTGCAGGACGATCAGGCCGGAGGCGGACACGGAGATAAACGATCCCACGGTCAGGCACAGCAGGAGAAGACCTACCGTGCCCGGGGTGAGGTCCAGTCCGTCGCGGATCGCGGGCAGCCGGGAGACCCAGCTGGCGAACGCGATGCCGCTGAACCCGTAGGCCGCCGCGACGGCATAGCGCCAGCGTGTGACTTCCCGGGACGGAGCGCTGCGGGCGTTGGTGTCCGGCTTCATCCGCTACGGGAGCCTGACGACGGCCTGGGCCTTGACCAGGACTTTCTGGCCGCCGGCAGTCACGGTGAGGTCCACACGGGCCGTGCGGGCCTCGGCGTCGAGCGCCCCGATGGCTCCGCTGACCTCGATCACCGCGCCGGGCTCCGGCGTCCCCGTGGTGTCGGCCACCGGGACCGGCTTGGTGAAGCGGGTCTGGAAATCGACGACGGCGGCCGGGTCCCCGGCCCAGTCGGTCACCAGCTGGACGGCGGAGCCCATGGTGAACATGCCGTGGGCGATCACGCCCGGGAGCCCGACGCCGGTGGCGAAGGCCTCGTTCCAGTGGATGGGGTTGAAGTCACCGGACGCGCCGGCGTACTTGACGAGGTCGGTGCGGGTGACGGTGACGCTGCGGCTGCCGATGTCCTGGCCGACGCTGAGTTCTGAGAATGCCTGGCTCATGGTTACTGTCCCTCTCCGCGGACCAGCAGGGACGATGTGGTGGTGGCGACGGCCTGGCGTGCTCCGTCGGGGTCGAGCGCGAAGATTTCGGCGCGGGTGGTGATCATGGCGCCGCCGCCCATCGCACGGACGCCGTCGACGTACAGTTCGGCTACCAGTCGGTCGCCGGCGACGATGGGGCGGTGGTGGGTGAAGCGCTGGTCCGCGTGGACGACGCGGGAGAAGTCGATGCCGGACTCGGGATCCTCGATCAGCTGCGCGTCGGCGCGCTGGGCGATGATGATCGCGAAGGTCGGGGGTGCCACGAGGTCCCCGTGGCCGAGGGCCCGGGCAGCGTCGACGTCGAAGTGGGCTGGGTGGGTGGCCTTGACCGCGCGGGCAAACTCGCGGATCTTCTCGCGGCCGACGTCGTACACCTCTGCGGCAGGGTAGCTGCGCCCCTGCAGGTCCGGATTGATAGTCATGGTTCCAAGCCTAGCGCCACGGCAACCGCCGCACGGAGTCGTGACGCCGTGCGGCCGGCGTGATTCCTGACCGCGGTGACGGATCAAAAACCAGCGTATGATGAAAACATCATTCCATCAATTAGGTCGTTGGTCCTGGGTGGACAGCGGCGCGGGAGGAACCAGCCAGGCATGATCTCATCGGCACAGACCCCCCTATACGAAATCAAGGCCAACCTTTTCAAGGCCCTGGCCCACCCGGCACGGATCAGGGTGCTGGAACTGCTGGCCGCCGCCCCGGATGGCCAGGCGCCGGTCAGCCACCTGCTAACCGAGACCGGGCTGGAGGCCTCCCATCTCTCCCAGCATCTGGCCACCCTGCGCAGGCACGGGGTGGTGACCTCGGTCCGGTCAGCAAACACCGTGACCTACCGGCTGGCACACCCGAAGATTTCTGAGCTGTTGGCCATTGCCCGCACCTTTCTCCTTGACAGCCTGGCGGAGTCCCGTGAGCAACTACGGCTCGCCCAGGAACTCCCCGGCGAACATCTGGGTGGGTCCGAATTGTGAGGGCCGCCCGCAAATACCTCGGCCGGTTCCTGCCGTCCCGCGGGGACTACGCCGGACTGCGCTCGGCCTGGAAGACGGACCTGCTGTCAGGAATCACCGTAGGAATTGTGGCCTTGCCGCTGGCGCTCGCCTTTGGCGTCAGCTCGGGCGTGGGTGCCGAGGCCGGGCTCATTACTGCAGTGGTGGCCGGGCTGGTCGCAGCCATCATGGGCGGTTCGAACGTCCAGGTCTCCGGCCCTACCGGCGCCATGGTTGTGGTCCTCGCCCCGGTGGTCGCCAGCCACGGCGCCGGAAGCATTGCCGTGGTCTCCCTCCTGGCCGGACTGCTGGTCTGCGCACTGGGGATCAGCGGACTGGGCAGGGCCGTGGCCTTCATCCCCTGGCCGGTCGTAGAGGGCTTCACGCTCGGCATCGCCGCGATCATCTTCCTCCAGCAGGTGCCGATGGCAACCGGCACCGCGGGGACACCGGGCGAGAACACTCTTCTCGGCGCGATCGAGAGCGCCTCCCGGTCCAGCTTCCCAACGGCCCTGCAGACCCTGGCAGTCGTCGCGGGTGTGGCCGCGGTGATGTTGCTGCTCCCGAAGCTGCACAAGGCACTGCCGGCCAGCCTGATCGCCGTGCTGCTGGCCACGGTGGCGGCGGAGCTTCTTAGGCTGGACATCCCGCGGATCGGCGCGCTGCCGCATTCGCTGCCGACGCCTTCCATGCCCTCCCTTGACGCATCCGCCGTCGGGGGCCTGCTGATGCCGGCCGTGTCCATAGCGGCCCTGGCCGCCATCGAATCCCTGCTTTCGGCGCGGGTGGCATCCGGGATGGTCGGCCCGGACGGGCGTCCCACCGGCGCCTATGTCCCGGACCGCGAGCTCACTGGCCAGGGCCTGGCTTCCATGGCTGCCGCGTTCTTCGGCGGCATGCCCGCCACGGGTGCCATCGCCCGGACCGCGGTGAATGTGCGCTCCGGTGCCAAGACCCGGCTCTCTGCGATCACGCATGCCCTCGTGCTGCTGGCTATTATCTATCTGGCCGCCGGGCTCGTCGGACGGATTCCGCTCGCGGTCCTGGGCGGCATTTTGATGGTCACCTCAACGCGTATGGTCTCCAGGCGCACGGTCAACGCCGTCCTGCGCTCCACCCGCGCAGACGCCGCCGTCTTCGTCCTGACCGCGCTCATCACGGTGGCGTTCGATCTCATCGTGGCCATCGAGATCGGACTCGCAGCCGCGGCAGTGTTCACTTTGCGGAAGTTCGCATCGCTCAGCGGGGTTCAGCGCGAGGAGATCCCCGGCGCCCGTGTTCCCGGGGACGGGCACATCGCCATCCTCCGGCTGGACGGCGCCATGTTCTTTGGGGCCGCGGAGCGCGTCCTGCAGGAAATCAACAAGGTCCAGGACATTCAGGTGGCCATCATCCGCCTCTCGCAGCTGCGGATGTTGGATGCCACCGGAGCCCATACCCTGGTCGAAGTCATCGCGGCTCTGGAACTGCGCGGGGTCACGGTCCTGCTCAAGGGTATCCAGCCGCAGCATCTCGACCTGGTCACCAACGTCGGGGTGATCCGCTCGCTGCGGCACCACAAACACCTCTTCACGACCCTGCCGGCGGCCGTCGAACACGCCCGGAGCCATGTACGGCGGACCGCGGACACTGCGGCGGGCTCTAGCGTTTGAGACTCTTGCGGATGGCCTGACCGCGGACCACCATCCCGGCCAGGTGCAGGATCATGCCGAGACCGATCACCGGCAGCGACGCCAGGGCCAGGGCCTGGTTGCCTGCGAAGTTGCCCACGATGTTCAGGATGATGCCGACGGCGATCAGGCCCATGGCGCCGAACACGAGGGCCTTGTAGGCCGGTGACGCGGTGGCCCAGAATTCAGTCAGCATCGTCCCAGTTTACCGGGCCGCGCTGGTCTTCTTGGCTACGCCTGGTTCCCGGTCACAGCGCCGGCTGGACGCCGAATGCAACGGCGAGCTTCATGATCTTTTCGGCGCGGCCCAGTCGCGGCAGGTCCGAGCCGTCGCGGATCACGCGGCCGCCGGCTTCGAAGTCCGCCATGAACTCGGTGGCCCAGGCGACGTCCGAGGGGGTGGGGCTGATGACTTCGTTGATGACGCTGGTCTGGTCAATGGCCAGGCAGAGCTTGCCCGTCATGCCCATCGTGACCGTGATGCCGGTCTGTTCGCGCAGGATGGGGTGGTTGGTCCCGACGGTGGGGCCGTCGATGGGGCCCGGCAGGTTGCCGACACGACTGGCGACCACCAGCTTGGCGCGGGGGTAGGCCATGGCCTCAGGGGTGGCGGCCATGCCGGTGTCGCGGCGGAAGTCTCCGGAGCCGAAGGCGAGCCGGAAGGCGCCCTGGGCCTTGGCGATGTGGTTCGCTTCCTCGATGCCGACCGCCGACTCCACGAGCGGGATGACCGGGGTCTTGCCGTCCATGCGGTGGTAGCTTTCGGTGACCTGGTCGGCGGACTCGGTCTTGGCGAGCATGACGCCGAGCAGGCCGGGGGTGCCGCGGAGGCCGGCGAGGTCGTCAGCCCAGAAGCGGCTGGTCGCGTCGTTGATCCGGACCCAGGCGCTCCCGCCCGCGGTCAGCCAGTTCACGACGTTCTCGCGGGCTGCGTCCTTCTGGGAGGGGTCCACAGCGTCTTCGATGTCAAGGATGATGGCGTCCGCCCGCGACTCTGCGGCCTGATCGAAAAGTTCCGTCTTCATTGCGTTGACCAGCAGCCACGAGCGGGCGATGTCGGCCGGGATGTTGCGCTGGGGCCGGACGGATCCGGCGATGGTGGTGGAAGTCATGTATATACGCTAGCCGCATGAGGGCAGGTTCAGCGACGCAGCCCTGCCGGACACGGGTCGATTACGAGCAATCTCACATGTGCACCGACGCGCAATTGGGCCGGCGACGCGCAAAAAGCCTGGCGCTACCGGAATTCCGGTAGCGCCAGGCTTTCTGCGCGTCGCATGGCATTCTGCGCGTCGGAGCGCAGGCCGCGGCTAGGGGATGTTGCTGCCCCGGGCCGTGATCCACAGCCGGTACCACTCGGTCCGGGTCATCGCCGCGGCCACGTCGGCTGCTCCGGCGCAGGCCAGAATCCGGGCCGGGCTGGCGGTGCCGATTACCGGCGAGATCCCGGCCGGGTGCCTCATCAGCCAGCCCAGCACGATCGCCTCGCCCGTCGTGTTCCGTTCCGCCGCCATGGCCGCGACGACGGCGGCCGTGGCCTCCTCCGCCGGGCTCGGCGCCGGCGCACCGGTGTACAGTCCCTGGGCGAGCGCGCCATAGGCCTGGACGCTGATCCCGTTCCGGACGCAGTGTTCCACCGTGCCGTGCGGAAAGCTGTGGTCCGTGCCCTCCGCGTGGTTGACCAGCACGGTACTTTCCAGCCACGCCCGTTTCCGCAGGCTCATCTCCAGCTGGTTGGCCACAACCGGGGCCTCCAGCCGGTCCTGCAGGGCCTCGATCTGGGGACCGGACATGTTGGAGACCCCCAGGGCCCGCACCTTGCCCTCTGCCATCAGATGCCCGACGGCGGAGGCCACCTCGTCCGGGTCCATCAGCGGATCCGGACGGTGCAGCATCAGCACGTCGACGTAGTCGGTGCGGAGCCGCGCCAGGCTCTCGTGGACCCGCTCCAGGATGCCGTCCCGGCTCAGGTCGTAGAAGGCGTCAAGTCCCTGTTCACCCAGCCGGATGCCGCACTTGGTCTGCAGCCGGATCTTTTCCCGCAGTCCCGGCGTCTGTGCCAGCACCTCGCCGAACACCGCCTCGGCTTTGCCGTGCCGGTAGATATCGGCGTGGTCGAACAGCGTGATGCCCGCCGCGAGGGCGGACTCTGCTGCGGCCGCGGCCTGGTCCACGTCCGCGGACGAGTAGGACGCCTCCGACCAGCTGCCGCCAAGGCCCATGCAGCCGTAGATCAGCTCCTGGACCGGCAGTACCCCGTCCGACTTTCCGCCGGCGGACCGGCTCACCGGAGCCAGACGGTGGTATCGGCCGGCAGGAGCCCGCCGTCGAGCGGGGCGCTGCTGACCAGCACCTCTCCGGCCGGCAGGGTAACCGGTTCGGAGCTGAAGTTGGTGACGGACTGCCAGCCGCCGGGCCGGCGGAAGTGCAGGACCTCGGCGTTGCCGGTTTCGAGCCATTGCAGTTCCTCGGCGCCCTGCAGTTCGCGTCGCAGCTTCAGTGCCGTGCGGTAGAGCTCCAGGGTGGATCCCTCAACGCCGTCCTGGACGTCCACGGCGTAGCCGGCGAACCATTCCGGCTGGGGCAGGTGGGAGCCGGCCTCGCCGAAGCCGAAGGACGGCCCCTCGGCGGACCACGGCAGCGGCACCCGGCAGCCGTCGCGGCCGATCTGGACGCCCTTGTCGCGGAAGAAGCTGGGGTCCTGGCGCTCGTCGTCGCTGATCTCGGTGACTTCCTGCAGGCCGAGTTCTTCGCCCTGGTACAGGTAGGCCGAGCCGGGGACGGCAAGCATCAGGAGCGTGGCGGCACGGGCCCGGCGCAGGCCGAGCTCGATGTCCAGTTCCTCGGCCGGGGCGCCGGCGAGCAGCCAGCCCTTGCCGTCCTGGCCCTTGGCGTGCTTGCCGTCGCCCTGCGGGAGGCCGTAGCGGGTGGCGTGCCGGACGACGTCGTGGTTGGAGAAGACCCATGTGGACGATGCGCCGGTTTCGGTGGCCTCGGCAAGGTTGCGGGTGACGATTTCGCGGAATTCGTCGGCGTTGAAGTCCGCCTGCAGGAGGTCGAAGTTGAAGGCCTGCCCCAGTCCCTTGGGGCTGGCGTAGCGGGCCCGGCGGCTGGCGTGGACCCAGGCTTCAGCGACGGCGGTGCGGGGCGGGTTGTACTCGTTGAAGACTTCGCGCCATTCGGTGTAGATCTCGTGGACTTCGTCGCGGTCCCAGAACGGGTGCGAGCCGTCGTCGAACCCGTCCGTGCCGGAGTTCATCTCACTCAGTTCCACCTTGGAGATGAGCGGCTCGGTGAGGTCCTTGGTCAGGGCGTGGGCCACGTCGACGCGGAAGCCGTCGACGCCGCGGTCGGACCAGAACCGCAGGGTCTTGAGGAAGTCATCGCGGATTTCGCGGTTGGACCAGTTCAGGTCGGGCTGTTCCTTGGCGAAGATGTGCATGTACCACTGGCCCGGGGTGCCGTCAGGTTCGGTGATCCGCTCCCAGGCGGGACCGCCGAAAACCGAGTCCCAGTCCGACGGCGGCAGCTCGCCGTTTTCGCCGAGGCCGTCGCGGAAGATGTAGCGGTCGCGTGCCGGGGACCCCTTGGGCGACGCGAGCGCCTCCCGGAACCAGACGTGGCGGTCGGAGGAGTGGTTGGGCACGATGTCGGCGATCAGCTTGATGCCGGCGGCATGCAGGGCCGCTGACATCTCGTCGAAGTCGGCCAGGGTGCCCAGTTTCGGGTCGACGTCGCGGTAGTCGTCGACGTCATAGCCGCCGTCGGCGAGGGCGGAGGGGTAGAACGGGCTCAGCCAGACGGCGTCGATGCCGAGGTCTTTCAGGTACGGGACCTTGGCCGTGATGCCCTTGATGTCGCCGAGGCCGTCACCGTTGGAGTCGGAGAAGCTCCGCGGGTAGATCTGGTATACAGCGGCCTGGCGCCACCAGTTCGGGTCGGCGGTGAGGTCGGAACCGGACAGGGTTGCCAGAGTGGCGGGGTTGGGCAAGGGATCATCCTTCGTGGCTCGGAAATGGTATTTTAGATAGAATCTAAATATATTGCTTCGTCAATTATGTCGCCCGTTGCGGAAGAGGTCAATGCAAGTGCTTCCCCAGACCGTCGTCGCCGCCACCCCGCAACTGCTGCGCCGGGTCAACGCCCAGGCCGTCTTGCGCGAGATCCGCGGCACGGACGTGGCCACCGGCACCGAACTCATGGCGCTCACCGGCCTGACCCGCGCCTCGGTCATCGCGGTCTGCGAAGACCTCATCCGTCGCGGCTGGATCCGCGAGCTCGACGGGCCGCGCACGGAGCCGGCCGGAAGCGCCAGCCCGGAAGCGCCGCGGAAGGGCCGCCCGGCCCGCCGGTTCGAACTGAACCCCGGGGCCGGCGTCGTCCTCGGTATCGATATCGGCGCCGCGACCACGACGGCGGCGGTGGCCGATCTGCGCGGCAACATCATCGGGCGTGCCAGCGCGGGTTTCCGGGCCGCCGACATCCCCGCCGAGGAACGGATCCGGGTGGTGGACACGGCCTGCCGACAGGCATTGGAGGCCGCCGGAGCGGACGCGGGCCAGGTGCTGGCCGCCGCGGCCGGGATCGCGGCACCGGTGGACCGGGACGGAAACGTCCTGGTGACCCAGCACTTCTGGCGCCTGTTCGACGTCGGACTCCGCTCCGCACTGCAGGACCTGCACGGCTGGACGGTACTGCTGGAGAACGACGCCAACCTCGCCGCCCTCGGCGAACGCTGGCGCGGGTCAGGCGCCGGGGTGGATGACCTCGTGGTGCTCCTGGCCGGTGAACGCCTCGGCGCCGGGGTCATCGAGTGCGGACGGCTGCTGCACGGTCGCGCCGGAGCCGCCGGCGAAATGGGGTACCTGGATCTTGTGGCGGGGGTGGGGTCCAGTGACGGGATTGCCAGCCTGGCCAGGCAGTGGTCCGCGGAGGCAGCCGCCGCGGCCGGCTCAGGCGGTGGCGGGCGTCCCGCCAGTGCGCGGCGGGTCTTCGAGGACGCCGCCGCCGGCGACCCCGGGGCGCTGGAGATCCTGGACCGGATTGCGGAGAGGATGGCCCGGGTTATCGCCACGGTTTCCGGCTTCGCCAATCCCGAGCAGGTGGTCATCGGCGGTGCCGTCGCGGATTCAGCCGGCGCGTTGCTGCCCGGCATCACCGCACTGCTCCCGCGATTTACCGCCACTCCCCCACGGGTCACCGCCTCGCCGTTGGGCGACGCGATCGTGACTGTCGGCGCCGTCCGGCATGCACTGGACTACGTTGAGGCCAACGCCTTGGAGCTGACGCTGCCGGGCCGGCCCGGGCAGCGCTAGGCCGGACGCGCTGTCCAGCCCGTCCGGCCTAGCAGGGAGCTCCGGCTATCCGCCGAGCGCCTCACCCAGGGCTTCGCCGAGGGGCATGTCGCCATCGCGGAACTCGATCGTCTGGCCGACGGTGGAGGGCCGGGCGAGGACGGCGACGGCGACGGCGGCGACGTTGTCCCGTGCGGTGGAGTTCCCGTCCGAGGTGTCAGCGGGGTTGACCTCGATGCGCCCGTTGCCCGGACCGTCGGTCAGGGAGCCCGGGCCCAGGATGGTCCAGCCCAGCTTGGTGCCGCGCAGGTAGGAATCCGCAGCCGCTTTGGCTTCGGCGTAGGCGAAGAAGCTGTTGTCCTCCGGAACGCCGTGGTCTTCGCCGGCGCCCATGTAGGAGACCATGATGTAGCGCTTCACCCCGGCGTCGACGGCTGCGTCCATGGAGCGGATGGCAGCATCCCGGTCCACCGCGTAGGTGCGTTCGGCGGACCCGCCGCCGGCGCCGGCTGAGAAGACCACCGCGTCATGGCCGCGGAGCGCCTCGGTCATTTCCTCGGTCGTTGCTTTCTCGATGTCCAGCAGCGCCGGCGTGGCGCCGGTGCCCGCGACGTCGTCCTGCTGCTCCGCTTTGCGGATGACAGAGGTTACGTCGTGCCCTTCCGCTGCGAGGAGGCGGGACAGTTCCATAGCCACTTTGCCGTGGCCGCCGATGATTGCGATTCGTGTCATTGGTCCATTCTGTCCCCCCGAGGGGTGTCCGGTCAGTAGTTTAAGCCGATCGGATAAAACAAAGGGACCCCGCGGATCCCGCGGCCCCCGCGGATCTCAACGTTCGACGGCACCTGGCCGGGCTGATTTCCGCCCCGACGTCCCGGCCGGCCCGAACTCTGCCCGTGCCGCGCGTCCGGAAAAACCGCCGGAACCTCAAGGAGTCCGGGGATCACGGGTCATCCGCAGCACTCATCCCACGCATCAGCGGACGGTGTCACTGGGCGGTGCGCGCCGCGCTGGTCCGGGAGACGGTGGTGTAGCCGAACTTGGCGCCCGTGACGCGGACGGTGAGTTTGGTGCCCTTGTCGGCGGTCCGGACCTTGTAGGTTGACTCCGTGGCGCCGGAGATCGGGACGCCGTTGCGCAGCCATCGGTAGGTGAAGACAGTCCCCCAGGTCCAGGTGCCCCGCTGCACGGTCACGACGTTCCCGGCCTTGACGGTGCCGGCGATTGTCGGCGTGGCCGACGTCAGAGGCAGACCCGCCACCCGCGCTGACGCGGTGAGCGTTTGGTACAGGCCGGCCGAGGAAGTCGGGTCTACGTTAACCGAGAGCTTGGTGCCGGCGTCGGCCTTTGCCAGGACATAGCTCCAGCCGTAGGCCCCTTCGATCCGGGCGCCGTCGCGCAGCCAGAATACGTCCGAGTTTCCCCCCCGGTCATACCAGGGATCGGGAGTCAAGGTCACCGTCGATCCGACGGTCAGGGTCCCGCTAATGGCCCGCGTCGACTCACGCGCGGTCACGGGCTTGGGCACTGTGACCTTGGCCCAGGCGGTGGTGTAGCCGGGTGCGGAGGCGGTCACGACGGCGGTGAGGATCTTGCCAACGTGGGGCTTGTCCGGGGTGAAAGCCGCGCCGCTGACCGTTTCCGACCCGTCGAGCCAGTTGTAGGTGAACGTCAGCTGGTCGGAGGGCACGGACCAAGTCCCGTCCGACACCTTCATCACAGAGCCGGTCACGGCGTCCCCTGTTACGACCGGCTTGGTGACGTTCGTCAACTGCTTCGGCTCACCCGCGGCCGGCACGACGACCGCGTTGGAGTAGATGCCCGTGTCGTACCAAGTACCGGACCCGAGGACCAGGGTGTGGCCCTGGTCCTTGGCCGTGATCTTGTAGGTCAGCGCGGTGGCGCCGGAAATCGCGACGCCGTCACGCAGCCACCTGTAGGTGCGCTCGCCCCGCCAGGCAGCCCAGGGGGCATCATCAACGGCGGTGAGGACCTCTCCCAGGCCGGTGCCGCCGGTGACCACGGCACCGGGTGCTGGATCAAAGTCTGAAACTTTTCGCTGACCTGTGGTTGCGGTGGCCGGTTTGAACCCGGGAGCGTGGCCGGTGATCCTGACGCTGAGCATTCCCGTCGAACGGCAGCCCCTCGGGTCGAACATGTGCGCGACGGCACCCGGGACGGGTTTGCCGTCGCAGAACCACTGGTACTGGCGGTGGATGACCGAAGCCCCGGTGAAGGACCCTGAACCGAAGACGAGCCGGCTGGGCCTGTCCGGGTGGGTGTTGAAGGTACCGATGCCAACGTTTCCCGCAACGAGGGACGGGACCGCGTCCCCGGCGCTCGCCACAGGGGCTGTTTTAGCGGACTGCAGGGTCGTCTTTACATAGCTCGGCGCTGCCGCCGTGGTCTTGACCCGGATGCCCTTGCCGAGGTCCGCCGTGGTGAGCAGGTAGGTCGGGCCGGTGGCGCCCAGGACCGGCACATCGTTTCGCAGCCACTGATGCGTGAGCTTCGCGTCCGCGGGATCCCAGTCACCGTCAACAACGGTCAGCGTGCTGCCGACCTGCAGGCCCCCTCCGATGCCGGGCCGCGGACCGGCGACGGCGCCGCGTCGGCAATGTTTTCGCAGGTCAGGCCCGGAAACGGTTCATTGCAAAACTTGTCCGGGCGGAGACAGAAAGACCCCCGGATCCTGACGGTATCCGGGGGTCTTGCCTGTAGCGGTGGGGAGGCTCGATCTCCCGACCTCACGATTATGAGTCGTGCGCTCTAACCAACTGAGCTACACCGCCACGAATGAGGAAAGCCTGCGCTCAGCCGGTCAAAAACCGCCTTGACACAGGCCCTCATTCAGAGCCCCCCACCGGAATCGATCCGGTGACCTCGTTCTTACCAAGAACGCGCTCTACCACTGAGCTAGGGGGGCAACGAGTAAATACTCTACCGGAAGATTTCCCCATCAACAAATCGGCGGCCGGCCGTCCTGCAATGCCGCCAAAACCCCGCAAATGCGGGCCGAAAGCATGCCCGGACGGCCGCCAGGAGCGTCAATTTACCCGGTGCGGCGGGACCCGCAGCGCCGGATGTGATGGAACGAACACGCGCGGGTGGAACCGTTAAACAGGAACGGGCCGGCGAAATCGCCGGCCCGTTCTCAGTTGGAGCTAGTGGTTACCACTTATTGCGGGGCTTGAAGCCGCCTTCAGTGCGCGGCTTGCGGGTGTCGGAGCCGACGCCACGCTCGTTGCGGTCGCTGAAGGAGCGGCCGCCACGGTCAGCCGAGGAGCGCTCGCCGTCGGTCTTGCGGAATTCGCGCTTGAAGCCGCCGTTGCCTTTGAAGTTGCCGCCGCCGGAATTGCCGCCACGGTCCCCTCCGCCGGAGTAACCGCCACGGTCGCCGCCGCGGTTGCCCTGGTAGCCGCCACGGTCTCCGCCACCGGAAGGCTTGCGGCCGTTGTCCAGTTCAAGGTGGATCAGTTCGCCACCGATCCGGGTGCGGGACAGGGCCTTGAGCTGATCGGCGCTCAGGTCCGCCGGGAGCTCCACGAGGGAGTGGTCCGAGCGGATGTCGATGCCGCCGATCTGGGCCGAGGAGATGCCGCCTTCGTTGGCGATGGCGCCCACGATGGAACCCGGCATAACGCGCTGGCGGCGTCCGACGGCGATCCGGTAGGTGGCGTTGCCCTCGGTCAGCGTGCGGGTCGGGCCGCGGGAGCCGAAGCCGTCCTTGGAGCGCTCGCGCTTCTGGAACTCCGGAGCTGCCGGCAGTTCCTTGACCAGGAGCGACTGTCCGCCCTGGGCCATCACGGCCAGGGCAGCGGCGATTTCGGAAGCCGGCACGTTGTGCTCTTCCTCGTAGGAGGAGATCAGGTCGCGGAATGCGGCGACGTCCTCGGACTCGAGCGTCTCCGTGATGCGCTGGGCAAACTTGCCCAGGCGCAGCGTGTTGACGGTCTCGGCCGTGGGCAGGTGCATCTGCTCGACCGGCTGGCGGGTGGCCTTCTCGATCGAACGCAGCAGGTACTTCTCCCGCGGCGTCATGAACAGGATCGCGTCGCCGGAACGGCCGGCGCGGCCCGTGCGGCCGATGCGGTGCACGTAGGACTCGGTGTCGTGCGGGATGTCGTAGTTGACCACGTGGCTGACGCGCTCGACGTCGAGCCCGCGGGCGGCAACGTCGGTGGCGACCAGGATGTCGATCTTGCCGTCGCGCAGGGCCTCGACGGTCCGCTCACGCTGCTGCTGCGGGATGTCACCGTTGATGGCGGCAGCCTGGAAGCCGCGGGAGCGGAGCTTGTCGGCGAGGTCTTCGGTGGCCATCTTGGTCCGGACGAAGGCGATAACGCCCTCGAACTCTTCGACCTCGAGGATGCGGGTCAGCGCGTCGAGCTTGTGCGGGCCCATGACCTGCAGGTAGCGCTGACGGGTGTTGGCGCCCGTGGTGGTCTTGGACTTGACCTGCACCTCGGCCGGGTTGTTCAGGTACTGCTTGGACAGGCGTCGGATCTGGCTCGGCATCGTGGCGGAGAACAGGGCAACCTGGCGGCCCGCGGGGGTCTGCTGGAAGATCTGCTCGACGTCCTCGGCGAAGCCCATGCGCAGCATCTCGTCGGCCTCGTCCAGCACCAGGTACTGGAGTTCGGACAGGTCCAGGGAACCCTTGGAGATGTGGTCGATCACGCGGCCGGGGGTACCGACGACGACCTGGGCGCCGCGGCGCAGGCCGGCGAGCTGCGGGCCGTAGGCGGAGCCGCCGTAGACCGGCAGGACGGTGAAGTCATCGATGTGCTTGGCGTAGGAGGTAAAGGCCTCGGCGACCTGGAGGGCCAGTTCGCGGGTCGGGGCCAGGACCAGGGCCTGGGTCTTGCGGGAAGGACCGTTGAGGTCGTGGAGTTCGGCCAGGCGGGACAGTGCCGGTACTGCGAATGCTGCAGTCTTACCGGTGCCGGTCTGGGCGAGGCCCACGACGTCGCGGCCTTCGAGCAGCAGCGGGATGGTTGCTGCCTGGATCGGGGACGGCTTCTCGTAGCCGACGTCCTGCAGGGCGGCCAGGACGCGGCCGTCAATGCCGAGGTCAACGAATTTGACGCCTTCGTCTTCGGTGTCTTCGGACTTGGTGGAGTCCTCGGACTTGGCCGGAGCGTCGGTGGCGGGAGCTGCCTCAGCAGCGGACGGCGCCTCAGCCTCGGTGGCGACCGGGGTTTCGGAGCTGGAGTCGACTGCGGTTGCAGCCGTTTCAGAAGTCTCGACGTCGTTTTCGGTGTTCTCGGTGTCGACGGAGTTGTTCTGATTTTCGGGCATAGGTGAATGTTCCTCATCCATAGGGGCCAAGCGGCACAACCCGAGGTGAGCGGAGCCGCAGTACGCGTGACCATAAAGGGGCCGGGCATACATTGACCGGCCGGTCACAGAAGCCCGGCGCTTTCGCAATCCCGTGGCAGGACTTCCCGCTGCATCTCTTGGCTGCTATCCCAGCAGTCTGTACAGCGTTTTCTTTAGCCGGCTCTCCCTATGAAAATGCCCGCATCGCTTGTGCGGGCCCCAACACTTACCAGTCCTGCCTCAAGAATTGGGCAGAAATAAGGGATTTCCGGAGTGGGGGATGCTTCAACTATAAGGCATCAGGGCAAGGCATAGCCACCCGGGACGCCGCCAGCGGCGGTGAGCTTGCGCACACCGACCCGGAAAGCGAGGTCCTAGACGGCGAGCCGGCGCTCCAGCTTCTCGAATTCCTCACGGAACTCAGGCTGGAGCCGGATCTCGCCGTCGGCGTCGGCGTCCTTGAGTGCTTCGATATCCGCCAGGGTGGGATCGCTGAAGAACTTGGCAATGGTCACGCCGTGCTTCGGGACGAAGATCCGGTGGATGTGGTCTCCGGCCTGGATCGTGCCGGTCTTGATCACCCGCAGATACGAACCCACCCGGCCGGCCTCGGTGAAGCGCTTGACCCAATGCGGTTCGCCAAGATGCCGCTGGAAGGTGGCGCACGGCACGCGGGGGGAGGTCACTTCGACCTCGACGTCCAGCCCGATCTTCCAGCGCTCACCAATGACGGCATTGGAGGCATTGATCCCGGCGATCCTAAGGTTTTCGCCGAACGTCCCCGGCGGAAGGTCACGCCCGAGTTCGCCTTCCCAGAAGCCGGCATCGTCCTGCGAATAGGCATACAGGGCCTGGTCCTCGCCGCCGTGGTCGATCCGGCTGGCCTGGATGTCGCCGTGCAGGCCCAGCTTGTGGACTTTTACGGGGCCTTCCACGGGACGTTTGTCGATCGCGGTGACACCCACGCTCCCCTCGGCGCTGAGGAGCTGGTGTACGCGGCAGACGGCGAGCACTGATGCGGTGTCCATGGCACCAGTGTAGGCCCGCGGAGCGGGCCGGGCGGGAGATCCCCGTCAGGAGGAAAAGCCGCCGTCGGCCTTGATGAGCTGCCCGGACACCCAGCGGCCGCCGGGTGAGAGGAGAAACTCGACGACGCCCGCGACGTCGGCGGGGCTGCCCAGCCGGCCGCCGGGCTGCTGCACCGTCAGGGATTCCCGGAGCGCGTCATCCATCCAGCCGGTGTCCACTGGGCCGGGGTTGAGCACGTTGGCGCTGATCCCCAGCGGACCGAGTTCGCGGGCGGCCGCGATCACGATCCGGTCCAGGGCGCCTTTGGACGCGCCGTAGGGGAGGTTGAACGCGGTGTGGTCGCTCGTGAGGGCCACAATCGCGCCGCCGTCGGCCGGGACTTGCCTGGCAAACGCGGCGATCAGCTGCCAACTTGCTCGGGTGTTCACGGCGAAGTGCCGGTCGAAGCTGGCCAGGTCCGTGTCCAGGATGCCGGAATCCACGGATTCGGCGTGGCTAAGGACCAGTGCGTGCAGCGGTCCGGCGTCTTCCGCCGCAGCCGCCATCAGGGCCTCCACGGCGCGCGGGTCCTCGAAGTCCGCCGGAACGGCCAGAACCGCGGCTCCGGTCGCCTCGAGTTCAGCGGTGAGCCGTTCGACGTCCTCCGGCTGGACACCCCACGGCATCCGCGTGTCGTAGTCCTGCCAGTAGGTAAGCACCAGGTCCCAGCCGTCTGCTGCGAGCCGGCGCGCGATCCCGGCGCCGATCCCGGCCAACCGGCCAACGCCGGTGATAAGGGCGGTCTTGCGATGCGGGGACGCTCCGGGCTGCGGGGCGGTGTCAGTCATGCGGCCCAGCCTAGCGGGCGGCACCACGGACGGTCCCCGCCGGGGCTACGTCGCCGGGCCGCTGGGCCGCCGGCGCCACGCAGTCGTCACGCGCGGGGAGTTAAGCCGCTAGGCGCCGGGGCGCAGCTCGGCCCGGGACGGCCGGTAGGCCAGGGCCCAGTAGACCAGCATGGCCATCCCGCACAGGACGCCAAGGCTGGCGACGATCAGCGGCCACTGCGTCTGCGGGTCTTTGCCCCATTCCTGTGCCCCGGCCGCGACGGCGAGGTACTTCGGGGTGAGGTAGAAGGCCACCGCCGATGCCGCCACGATGATCCAGCCGGCGAGCCGCATCTTTCCGTCCCGGGACGGCACCCGGTGGATTGCGAAGCCCATGCACGGCAGTGCTACGGCCATCCAGACCCAGTGGTGGGACCAGGACACGGGACTGATCAGCAGCATCAGCACGGCGGTCGCGGACACAGCCACGAAATTCTCGTCCGCCGCCACGGCCCAGCTGATCACGAGGGCCGCCACGGCAGTGAGTGCCAGCGACAGCACCAGCCACAGGATGCTGGTGAACGAGGAATCCGGCAGCCCGAGATGCAGCAGGAGGCCCTTGACGGACAGATTATCCACGTACGCCGGCCCGCCGATCCGTCCGGTGTCCGGCAGGATCTGGGTCCAGAACGTCAGCGAGGCCACGGGCAGCAGGGCCCAGGCCACGGCAATGGAGCCGAAGAAGCCGGCAGCCATCCAGCCGAGGGCCTTGAAGTCCCGGCGGACCAGGAAGTACAGGCCGAACGCCAGCGGGGTGAGCTTGATCCCTGCCGCCAGGCCGATCAGCAGCCCCGCCGGCCAGCGGATCTCGCCGGCCCGGGACTTTCCGTGCAGCGCGAAGTCGGCCAGGATCAGGCCCATCAGGATGATGTTGATCTGGCCGAAGTCGAAGGTGTCACGCCACGGGCCGAGCAGCAGGATCGCCGCGGTCCCGGCGAGGCTGACGGCCCGGAAGCGCCAGTCCGCGAAGGCCGCCCGCCACGGTCCGAGCCGGAAGTAGTGCCGCGCCAGCCATGCCGAGACAACGGCGGCGCCCAGCAGCGCCGTGGACGTGAAGAGGACCACCCCGGCGTCCCGCCCCAGCGAGGCGAGCGCCGCGAAGAGCATCGCCGCGAACGGCGGATACGTGAACGGCAGGCCGTCCCGCGGGGCGTAGAGTTCCCGGACGCCGGCCGCACCGCTTTCCAGCACCCGGTTGCCGCCGTAGAAGTAGACGTCAAAGTCGTTCAGGAACGGGATGTAGGAGGAGTACAGCACCACCAGCGCCACGACGACGGCGAGCGCTCCGGCCGCCGTCGGGAGCCAGCCGCGGGTGGTTTTGGGCGTGGCCCGGGTGGTGATCGTCACGGGTTACTAATTGCCTGTCTTGAGGGTAGAGAAAGCGTGCTCCAGGTCAGCGATGAGATCTTCGACGTCCTCGATGCCGCAGGAAAGCCGGATCAGGTTGACCGGGACGGCCAGTTCGGTGCCCTTGACCGAGGCGTGGGTCATCTCCGAGGGGTAGTTCATCAGCGATTCGATGCCGCCGAGCGATTCAGCCAGGGTGAACACGGAGGTCGATTCGGCCACTTGCCGCGCCGCCGCCTCGCCGCCCTTGAACTGGACGGAAATCATGCCGCCGAACTTCTTCATCTGCTGCTTCGCCAGCTCATGGCCGGGGTGCGAGGGCAGGCCCGGGTAGAGCACGGCCTCCACCTCGGGGCGGGTGAGCAGCCATTCGGCCACGGCCTGGGCGTTGTCGCTGTGGCGGTCCATCCGGACCCCGAGGGTCTTCAGGCCGCGGGTGGTCAGGAACGCGTCCATCGGGCCGGAGATGGCGCCGACGGCAAACTGCACGAAGCCGATCTTCTCGGCCAGCTCGGGGTCGTTGACGATGATCGCGCCGCCGACGACGTCGGAGTGCCCGCCGATGTATTTCGTGGTGGAGTGCACCACGATGTCCGCGCCGAGCGCGAGCGGGGTCTGCAGGTACGGCGAAGCGAAGGTGTTGTCCACGACGAGGAGCGCGCCGGCGTCGTGCGCCACCTTGGCAAGCGCTGCGATGTCGGTGATCTTCATCATCGGGTTCGACGGAGTCTCCACCCAGACGAGGCGGGTGGCGCCGCCGTCGGGACCGCCGGCGCTGACGGCAGCGGACACGGCGTCAAGATCGGACATGTCCACCGGTGCGTTGCTGATGCCCCACTCCCCCAGCACCCGGCTGATCAGGCGGTACGTACCGCCGTAGGCGTCGTTGCCGAGCACGATGTGGTCTCCCGGGCGGGTGAGGGCGCGGATCATGGAATCCTCGGCCGCGAGCCCGGAACTGAAGGAGAACGCGGCCGAGCCGCCTTCGAGGGCGGCCAGCTGCTCCTGCAGCGAGTCCCGGGTGGGGTTGGTTCCGCGGCCGTATTCGTAGCCGGAGCGCAGCACGCCGATCGCTTCCTGGGCGTACGTGGTGGAAAAGTGCACGGGCGGGACCACGGCGCCGGTGCGCGGCTCGAAGGCCTGGCCGGCGTGCACGGCACGGGTGTTGAATCCGGTGTTCTGGTTTTCTGGCAAAGACATGTGCGGTCCTTTCGGCCGGTGGCCGGGCCTGTCCTGGCGGGCAGGCCCGGGCTCCGGGTCGGTTGCTTTGGTCAGTTGCTGAGGTAGTTGAGCAGATCGTGGCGGGTCAGGATCCCCACCGGCGCCCCGACGAACGTCACCATCAGGGTGTCGTCCTCGGAGAGCAGCTCGCGGGCCGCGGAGATGGATTCGAGCGACCCGATGACCGGCAGCCGGTCCCCCATGTGCTCGGAGACCAGGTCAGCGAGTTTGGCTTCGCCCCGGAAGAGCTTCGCCGTCAGGGTACGTTCGTCGACGGAGCCGAGGACCTCGCCCATCACCACCGGCGGCTCCTGGGAGAGCACCGGGATGTGCGAGACGCCGAACTCGTTCATGATGTCGATGACGTCGCGGATGGTCTCGTTCGGGTGGACATGGACGAGTTCGGGAAGTTCACCGTTCTTGGCCTTGATGATCTCTCCGACCGTCGCTTCGTCGTCGCCGGCCAGGAAGCCGTAGGAACGCATCCACTGGTCGTTGAAGACCTTGCCCAGGTAGCCGCGGCCGGAGTCGGGCAGGATGACCACCACGACGGCGTCGGCGGGCAGGTCCCGGGCGACCTCCAAGGCAGCAACGACTGCCATGCCGGACGAGCCGCCGACGAGCAGGCCTTCCTCGCGGGCCAGCCTGCGGGTCATGGCGAAGGAGTCGGCGTCGCTGACGGCCAGGACGTCATCGGGGACGGATTTGTCGTAGTTGGCGGGCCACATGTCCTCGCCGACGCCTTCGACGAAGTACGGCCGGCCGGTGCCCCCGGAGTAGACCGAGCCTTCAGGATCCGCGCCGATGATTTTGACGACGCCGCCGTCGGCCTCCGGCCGCCCTGCCGAGACTTCCTTGAGGTACCGCCCGGTACCGGTGATGGTCCCGCCGGTGCCGGCGCCGATCACGCAGTGGGTGATCTTTCCGTCGGTGTCCTGCCAGATTTCGGGGCCGGTGGATTCGTAGTGGCTGGCCGGCGCTGCCGGGTTGGAGAACTGGTCCGGCTTGTAGGCCCCGGGGATCTCGGTGACGAGGCGGTCGGAGACGCCGTAGTAGCTCTGCGGGCTGTCCGGCGGAACGGACGTCGCGGTCACGACGACTTCGGCGCCATAGGCCCGGAGGACGGCACGTTTATCCTCGCCCACCTTGTCCGGGACCACGAAGACGCAACGGTAGCCCTTTTGCTGGGCGACGAGGGCCAGCCCGACGCCGGTGTTCCCGGAGGTCGGTTCCACGATCGTTCCGCCGGGCAGGAGTTTGCCGGTCCGTTCGGCCTCGTCGATCATCTTCGCCGCGATGCGGTCCTTGATGGAACCGCCGGGGTTCAGGTATTCGAGTTTCACCAGGACGGTGGCCTCGATCCCTTCGGTGACGTGGTTGAGCTTGACGAGCGGCGTGTGGCCGATGAGGTCCAGAATGGACTGGGCGTACTTCATAGATACAAAGTTACCGTCTCGGCCAGTGCGCCGGTGTCGCAGGGCGGGTGGGGGCCTTTGCCCAAGGGTTCCAATGCCGCCGTTCAGGCGCCGATGTCGTTGCCTGCTGCCGCGCTGGCACCGTCCGCGCTGCCGGCACTGCCGGCGTCGTCGGCGTCGTCGGCATCGTCGGCGTTCTGCCACAGACCGATGATGTTCCCCTCGGGGTCCCGGAAATACGCGTTCCACCCCATGCCCATCACCTCTTGCTTGGGGATGACTGTGGAGCCGCCGAGCTCGCCGATCTTCTCGAGGGTGGCGTCGATGTCTTCGACAGCGGCAACCACTATCGGGGCGCGAAGCTCCCCTTCCCTGCGCATCATTCCTCCGTTGATTCCGCCGGGGACGGTCGGCATGCCCGTATCATCCGTCTCAACGGTCGTGACCATGTCGTAGGCCAGTTCCGGCACGCCGCTCATTTTCCAGCCGAGGACTGAACTGTAAAACTCTCGCGCCCGGTCCGGGTCGTCGGCGGGAATTTCAAAATGGACCACTTCTCCGGACATGACATTTCTCCTGAGGGCCTCGCGGGCACGGACCGTCCGCACCACAGCCAGAGTCTAGACTCCGGACCCTGCCCCGGTTAAGGGTCCCCGGGTACAGGTCGCAGGCACCGTCCCGGGCACGTGGGACCATGGACGGATGAGCATTGCAGACGTCCCCGCCGGCCTCGCGGCCGCCGCGGACGCCTCGTTGCAGTGGCGGCCCGGTGCTCCGTTCGACCTGCTGCAGACCATTGGAACGCTGCCGCGCGGTCAAGGGGATCCCACGTTCCAGCCTGCCCCCGGCGGTGTGTGGATGGCATTCACGACTCCGGAGGGCCCGGCCACCGTGCGGCTCACCGCTTCCGGAACGGGCGCGGGCCCCGCCGTCGACGAGCCTGCCGTCGACGTCCAGGCGTGGGGCCCCGGGGCCGCCGATGCTGCGGCCTCGATGCCGCGGCTGCTGGGCCGCGACGATGACTGGTCGGCCTTCGACGAGCCCGAGTTTCAGGCCACGCTCCCCCGTCTGGTCACGGAAGCCCGGCGCCGGCACCGCCGCCTGCGGCTTCCCGCGAGCGGGCGCATGATCGATGCCCTGGTTCCGGCCGTCCTCGAACAGAAGGTCACCGTGATCGAGGCCCGCCGCGGCTACCGCTACCTCACGTGCCGGTACGGGACGCCCGCCCCCGGCGCGGGCACCCTTGCGCCCGCGAACCTGATGGTCCAGCCCACGCCGGAGAAGTGGCTGCGGATCCCCTCGTGGGAATGGCACAAGGCGGGAGTGGGCCCCCAGCGCTCGGCGACGATCATGCGGGCGCTGCGCTCCGCCGTCGCGCTCGAACGGCTCGCCGCACTGCCGGCGGCGGAGGCCGCGACGAAAATGCAGACCATTCCGGGGATAGGCGTCTGGACCGCGGCGGAGGTGGTGCAGCGCACCCACGGCTGCCCGGACTCGATCTCGGTGGGCGACTTCCACCTGGCGGCGTACGTGGGCGCGGCCCTGACCGGGCGCCGGACCGACGATGCCGGAATGCTGAAGCTGCTGGAGCCCTGGGCCGGGCACCGGCAACGGGTGGTGCGGATGCTCGGGCTCAGCGGTTTCCGCAAACCCGTCTTCGGCCCGCGCATCACCATCCAGGACCACCGCCACCACTGACCCCCACCACCAACCCAAAGCAACGCCCCACCAAAGCAACGCCCCACCAAAGCAACGCCCCACCAAAGCAACGCGGGGTCACTTTTCGCCCATTATTCGGCGCTCCATGGGCGAAAAGTGACCCCGCGTTGGCCTTGGGAGCGGGTATAGACCTGCCTGATCCGGCCGATGACCTCGCGGAATCCGTCCGCCAGATCGTCCGCGTTGACCTTGAAATATGCCCAGCCTGCGTTGCGGAAGGCTTCATCACGCCGGTTGTCCCGCGACTGCTGTTCCCGGCTGAGGTGATGGGCGCCGTCATACTGCACGGCGATGCGGAAATGCCGGTAGCCCAGATCCGCTGATGGCGAGAGACAGGACTGGGGGTCAAGGCGAAGCTGCAGTTCCGGCTCCGGCAACCGGGCATCCCGCATGGCCAGCCGCAGGAACGTTTCGGGGAACGAGTCGGCGCCCACCCGCATCTCGGCGAGCGCCAGCCGGGCCTTCTCCACGCCTTTCATGTTGGGATGCTGCCGGATCAGGAGCCGCAGCCCGTCTTTGTAGGCATACGGTTCGGAGCGCAGCTCCAGCTCGGGCCGTGGCCTCCGGATGAGCTGGTCGCCGAGCGCAACCACGTAGTCCAGCGGCAGGGCCGCGGCCAGGTCCAGCCAGGTCCGCGGCGGGACGGTAACCGGCACGCCGTCGACGGCGGTCAGCTCGCCGGGGATCAGCCGCACCCGGTGGCCGGTGACCCCGTCCCTGCGGACCCGGGGCAGCGCATGCGGCTTGCTGAGGTGGATCGTCGGCCCGCCGCCGAGCCAGGGCGGCAGGCCGAGACCGGTCAGGAGCGCCGCCGATTCATGGGAAACCCAGGCCCCGGGTGTGGCCGCGGTCAGCACCCGCGCCCGCTCTAGCAGGCCGGGCGGTCGGTCCGCGGGCACGTAGATGAGGCGTCCGTCGTGGGACAGGTCTTTGGCCCGCAGCCGCTTGGGCGTTACGCCCAGGGCGCGCGACTCGTAGACGGTGAAGGGTGCCACACGCAGGCTCGCCGGAAGCGGAGAAATACGGACCATGCCCACCATTGTGGCCGCCCGTCAGACACCCTGCAGGAGTTATCCACAGCCACCGCGCCTCACCACAACGCGGGGTCACTTTTCGCCCATATGAGGCCTCAACATGGGCGAAAAGTGACCCCGCGTAGCTGTGAGGAAGGCGGTCACGGACCGAGCCGGGCGGCCGCTTCCTGGCGCATCTGGACCTTTCGGATCTTCCCGGAGACGGTCATCGGGAAACTCTCCCGCACCTCGACGTAGCGCGGGATCTTGTAGTGCGCCAGTTTGCCGCGGCAGAACTCGGCGAGGCCCGCTGCGTCCAACGGCGCCGCGCCCGGCTTGAGGATCACACAGGCCATGAGCTCCTCGCCGTAGCGTTCGTCCGGCACGCCGATGACCTGCACGTCCCGGATATCCGGGTGCGTGTACAGGAACTCCTCGATCTCGCGCGGGTAAATGTTTTCACCGCCGCGGATCACCACATCCTTGATCCGGCCCTCCACCACCACATAGCCGGCCTCGTCCATCAGGGCCAGGTCCCCGGTATGCATCCAGCCCTCGGCGTCGATGGCCTCCGCCGTCTGGTCCGGCTGGTCCCAGTAGCCCTTCATCACCGCATACCCCCGCGTGCACAGCTCACCGACCGCCCCGCGCTCGAGCGTTTCGCCCGTCGCCGGGTCCACGATCCGGGTCTCCAGCTGCGGCATGGTCCGGCCCACCGTCTCGGTGCGCTGGGCCATGGTGTCCGAACTCAGGGTCATCGTGGAGACCGGCGAGGTCTCGGTCATGCCGTAGCAGATGGCCACGTCGGTCATGTTCATGTCGGCCACCACACGGTTCATCACCTCCACGGGGCACAGCGACCCTGCCATCACGCCGGTGCGGAGCGTGGACAGGTCGTACGAGGCGAAGTCCGGCAACGCGAGTTCGGCGATGAACATGGTCGGCACCCCGTAAAGGGATGTCCCGCCGAAGTCCTGCACCGCTTCCAGCGCCGCTTCCGGGGTAAACCCCCGGCCCGGGATGATGGTCGCCGCGCCGTGGCTGAGGGCGGCCAGGTTTCCGATCACCATGCCGAAGCAGTGGTAGAACGGCACCGGAATCACCACCCGGTCGTGTTCCGTGTAGCCCAGCTGCTCGCCGACCGAGTAGCCGTTGTTCAGGATGTTGTGATGGGTCAGGGTGGCACCTTTGGGGAACCCGGTGGTGCCGGAGGTGTACTGGAGGTTGATGGCATCGTGCGGGTCCAGCCCGGCCATGCGCTCCTTCAACGCCGCATGCCCGACGTCGTCCGCCCGCTTCAGCAGCTCCGCGTAGGTCCGCTCGGCGTCGGTTTCGGGGTCTCCGGCAGTGAGCCCCGGCAGGCCGGCATCCGGGAGGAACACCAGCTCGCGCAGTTCCGGACAGCGCGCGAGCGCCTGGCGTGCCATCCCCGTGTAGTCGCTGTTCCGGTCTGCCGGAGCCGAAATCAGCATCCGCATGCCGTTCTGATTGACAGCGAACTCCAGTTCATGGCTGCGGTAGGCGGGGTTGACGTTGACCAGGATGGCGCCGATTTTCGCCGTCGCATATTGCACGATGGTCCATTCGGCGCAGTTCGGGCTCCAGATTCCGATCCTTTCGCCGGTTGCCACGCCAATCGCCAGCAGCGCCCGGGCGAGGCGGTCGACGTCGTCGTTGAGCTTGGTGTAGCTCCACCGGCGCGCCTCGTCCCCCGGCACGGCGGCGGCCTCAATCAGGGCGTCATGGTAGGGAAACCGGGCCACCATCCGTTCGAAATTGTCACCGATGGTTTCGTCAAGCAGCGGAACGTCAGTGTCCCCGGCTGTATAGGAAAGCATCCTGTGACGCTACCAACACTCCGACGGCAAGAGAAGGGTAAAGCTTGGAAGCCCTAGGAAATCCGGGAGGCGATGCCGCGGGAGGTCTCGGCAGGCCGGTATTGTGGAAAACCATGAGCACTCCCATTGATCTCCAGGCCACGTTCATCCCCAATGAGGGCGAATTCTTCCGCGTGAAGCTCGCCTTGGAAATTGCCATCGACGAGGTGGCCAACGAACCGGGCTGCATCCGTTACGAACTCACTGAAGCCACCGAGGACCGCCTCGTACTGACCGAGCGGTGGGCTTCCCAGGAAGACCTGGACAAGCACGCCAAGGGCGTCGCGGTCCAGGATCTCAACGAGTCCCTCAGCGCGCTGCTGGCCGAGCCGGTCAGGCTCGAAAAGGTTTAACGCCCTTCACGTCACCTTAACCGGTCAACGCGGGGTCACTCCTTGCCCATCATCCGGGGAATGATGGGCAAGGAGTGACCCCGCGTTGGAGTTTAAGCCGGGGTGGGCGGCCGGGTTAGAAGTCCGGGATCTGGGAGCCGTCCTGCTGGTCGGCCGGAGTCCGGGTAGTCGGAGACTGCTTCGCCGCGGCCGCAGCCTCTTCCTGCGCGCGTGCCACGTGGGCGTGGACCTCGTCCATGTCCAGGGCCTTCACGGCGCTGACAACCTCTTCGAGCTGCTGGGCATTGAGCGCGCCGGGCTGGGAGAACACCAGGACCTTTTCGCGGAAGGCCATCAGCGTCGGAATCGAGGTGATACCGGCTTCGGCGGCGAGCTGCTGCTCAACCTCGGTGTCCACCTTGGAGAAGACGACGTCCTCGTGCTTTTCGGAGACTGCCGAGTACGTCGGTCCGAACTGCTTGCACGGGCCGCACCATTCGGCCCAGAAATCAACGAGCACGATGTCGTTGTTCTCGATGGTGGATGCGAACTGTTCACCTGTGATGTCTACGGTAGCCATCCGTTAACGGTACGCGAGGGCCCTCCTGATGTCCCGGGGTTTTCGCTCTGAGCACACCCGGGGAAGCTCCCAGGGCCTTGCGCCCCTAGGCGCGGCGGGGCGGCCGCCCTAGGATCTTGACCATGCAACCAGCCCAGGTTACGGCGTGAGCAAAGCGGTCGTCGTCGAGTCCCTGACCAAGAGATTCGGCAGCGTCGAAGCCCTTCGTGACGTCAGTTTCGGCATTGAGGAGGGCTCGGTGTTCGGGGTGATCGGCCCCAACGGCGCGGGCAAGACGACGCTGATGCGGTGCCTGCTGGACATCATCCGCCCCACCTCCGGCTCGGCGAAGCTGCTCGGCGAAGACCCCCGGACCGGCGGACCGCCGCTCCGCCGGAGGATCGGGTACCTGCCGGGCGAGCTGTTCCTCGAGGGACGCATCACCGGGCGCAAGCTGCTGGCGCACTACGAGGACATCAGCGGCCCGGTCAAGCCCGGCCGGATCGATGCCCTGGCCGACCGGCTCGGTCTGGACCTGGACCGCACCACGCGCAAGCTCTCCAAAGGCAACCGGCAGAAGCTCGGCCTGGTCCAGGCCTTTATGCACGATCCGGAACTCCTTGTCCTTGACGAGCCGACAGGCGGCCTGGATCCCCTGGTCCAGCAGGAGTTCCTCACCATCGTCCGGGAGGGACAGGCCCGCGGGCAGACGATCTTTCTCAGCTCGCATGTGCTCAGCGAGGTCCAGCAGGCCGCCGACCAGGTGGCGATCCTCCGGGACGGCCGGATCATCACCGTCGCCACCGTGGAGAGCCTGCGGGAGGGCGCGGTCCGGCACGTCCGGTTCACTGCCGCCCGGATTTCCGCGGCCAACGCCGGGGCGCTGCTGGGCCGGGTCCCGGGCATCGGCAGCATCGAGGTGCTGCCGGCCGGCGACGGCGTCGAACTCTCGGCGGCGCTGGCAGGCCCGATCCAGCCGCTGCTGAAGGTCCTCGCCACACTGGAACTCAAGGACCTGGTTCTGGCTGAGCCCGATCTTGAGGAATCCGTCCTGGAGCTGTACGGCACCATCCGGGGCAACGGGAGCCGGCGATGAGCACTCTGCCGCTGTTCAGGCGGGCCCTCGTGGATTCCTGGCGGGCGACTCTGGGTTGGGCTGCGGGACTCGCGGCTGCCATCATGCTCTACCTGCCGCTGTACCCGTCCATCGGGGCCAACTCCCAGATGGAAGACGTGATCAAAACGCTTCCGCCCGAGATGATCAAGGCCCTCAATTACGACCAGATCACCTCCGGCCCCGGGTACACCCAGGCCACGATCTTCGGGCTCATCGGCTTCGCCCTGATGACCATCGCATCCGTGTCCTGGGGAGCGGCTGCTGTCGGCGGCGACGAGGAATCCGGACAGCTGGAACTGACACTGGCCCACGGGGTGACGCGGATCCAGGTGGTGCTGGAGCGCGCCTTGGCGCTGGCCGGGCGGGTGGTCCTGCTGACGGCCCTCGTCTTCGTCCTGATCCTGCTGCTGAACGATTCCGCCGGGCTGGGACTCAGTACCGGAAACTTGTTCGGGGCCTCGGTGATCTTCGCCGGGCTCGCCCTTCTCACCGGCACGGCGGCCCTGTTGGGCGGCGCCGTCTCCGGGCGCAAGACGATCGGGCTGGCGTGCGGCGCCGGCGTCGGTGTCCTGGCGTACGTCTTTAATGCGGTGGGCAGGCAGAGCGCCGACGTCGAGTGGCTGCTGAATTTCTCGCCGTACAACTGGGCCTACGGCACCAACCCGCTGACCGACGGTCCCGACTGGGCGTCCGCCGCCTGGCTGTGGATCCTCTCGGCCGTGCTTGTAGCGCTCGGCGCCCTGGCGCTGAAACGGCGCGACGTCGGAACCTGACGCGGGCGCCGACGTCCGGACCGGAGGGGGCGTCGACGTCGGCCGCTGGCTCGTCAGTCAGGCCCAGACGTGCGGGGCGGGACGGCGTGCCCCCGGCAGGGCGTTGGTCTCGCGCCATTCATGGATCCATGCGGGCAGTTCCAGGTCCGCCGGGGGCTGCCCGAATTCGCGCAGGATCTCCTCCTGGCTGACCGGCCTGCCTTTGCTGACCAGCCGCGTGGCGATGTAGGCGCGGGCGTAGATCTCGCCGTCGGCCACCATGCGCTGTTCGAAATAGATGGCCTTCTCATCGAGGCCGATAATCTTCGTTTCAATGGTGTACCGCTGCCATAGCTGCAGCGAGCGGCGGAAGGCGATGGTCTCCCCCGCAGCCACGGGGGTCCAGCCGCGGCGGCGCATCCGCCGCCAGGTGCCGCTGCGGGCCATGAGGTCGAAGCGGCCCAGGTCCATCAGTGAGAAATACATGCCGTTGTTGACATGCATTGCGATATCGATGTCGGTCGGCAGCACCCGCAGCGGCAGCGACGCGCTGTCCCAGATGCTCAGCGGCGGGCGCCGGGAGGCCGTGAACAGCAGGACAAGGGTGCGCAGCAGCAGATGCATGAGCATCATGTTACCCGCCAGTAACAACGCCGCCAAGGGGCCGTTGGAATAGCCTGTGGAAATGACGAGCAAACTTACGGTCCGCCGCGCCGAGGCAGCGGACGCCGCCGGCATTGCCCGGGTGCACCTGCAGGCGTGGCGGGAGAGCTACGCGCACCTGCTGCCGGCGGAAACCCTGGCCGGGCTGGACCTGGCCGAGCGGGAGGGCAGGTGGCGGGACATCCTTGCCGCTGCGCAGACCACGGTGTGGGTGGTGTGCGACGCCGGACGCATCGTCGGCTGGGCCTCCGCAGGGGCCGGCCGTGACGATAATGGCCCCCGGCCGCTGGAGCTTGAAGGAATCTATGTGCTCGCCAGCCACTACGGAACCGGCGCCGGCCAGCTGCTTCTGGAAGCCGCGGTCGGCGGCAGCGGGGCGTACCTGTGGATGGCGGACGACAACCCGCGGGCCTTCGCCTTCTACCGGCGGAACGGCTTCGGCCCGGACGGGACACGCTCGACGGCGGAGCTCGCCGGGATCACACTGAGCATCATGCGCCTGGTGCGGTAGGGCGCGGCCCCGATGGCCCTCGCGGCGCGGCAGCGGCCTGCAACGCAACGCGGGGTCAGATTTCGCCCATGTTGGGCCCCTGGATGGGCGAAAAGTGACCCCGCGTTGCTTGGATCGGCGGGCCTCCATTGGGCCCTGCGCATGAATTCGGATCCCGCAAGGGGCGGAGCCTTGCCCGGGTCCGCGCGGCGGGGAAGACTGGGCGGGATAACTACAAGGGAGGATGATTATGGACACGGTTCCTGGCGCAGGGCTGGCGGAAGACCCGTATGATTTGGGGCGTTTTGTGGAAGCCCAGAACGAGGGCGCGACCTACCTGCGGGCCATCGAGGAACTCCGCTCCGGGTCGAAACGCAGCCACTGGATGTGGTTCATCTTTCCGCAGGCCGCCGGGCTGGGGCACAGCGCCACCTCACGGCGCTTCGCCATCGACTCGCTGGATGAGGCCATCGCCTACCTGGACCACCCCGTGCTCGGTCCGCGGCTGCTTGAGTGCGCGGGCGTCCTGGCCGGGCTCAACGGGCGGAGCGCCGAGCAAATCTTCGGCAGCACCGATGCGCTGAAGCTGCGTTCGTCCATGACGCTGTTCCAGCGGGCGGCACCCGGGCAGGAAGTCTTCGGGCAGGTGCTGGCGGACTATTTCGACGGCGTGCCCGATCCGGCCACGGTGCGGCTGCTTGAATCCGCGGGCTGAGGCGCTGCCAGGGCCGCGGACACACCGTGCGCGAAAAGTCGGGCGCTCGTCAGGATAAAGAAAAAGCCTCCGGAACCTGGTGGTTCCGGAGGCTCTTCCAAGGGTGGCAGATGAGGGATTCGAACCCCCGTAGGCGTTGCCAGCTGATTTACAGTCAGCCCCCTTTGGCCGCTCGGGTAATCTGCCGAACTTCAAAAGAAGATCACTCGCGGCTTCCTCGATCGGAACCGACTTTTCAGTCAGTTCCGCTTCCGGTAACCGCGGGCAAGACAACTTTACAGAACTTCTGCCGAAGAATCGAATCGGCGCTCTGCGGCCGGAAAAAGCCCGGAATCTCAGGCTTCTCCAAGGATGCGGCCTGCCAGTCGCGCTTCAAATCGCTCGGCCTGTTCTGCCGTGACCTGATTCAACGCCACCGCGCGGGCCAGATCCGTGTGGACCCCGTCCAGCCGCGCCGAGGCGTCGGCTGCGGGACTGAGGATAATGGACGCGGCCAGCGCGGCGGCGGCCACCGTGGTCGCCGCTGCTGCAATGCCGCCTGCGGCGGCAGCGGTTGATCGGGTGACGTATCGGATGGCCTTCTGACTCATGTGCTCTAACCTTTCAAGCGGCGTTCCGGCTCCACCCAGTCTCGCGGGCCAAGCTTCGTCCAGGCCAAGGCCCGGCTTTGAACAAGCTGTGAACCTGCTCGGCCCGGAACCGGACCCGCGGAGCGCAGCCGGCATCCGCGGACCCCCATCCGGCGGGCATCCGTATTAGGCTGGATCCCAGACATCACGGCCTTTCACCAGGCACCCCGCAACCCCCAGGAGGACAGTCATGGCAGGCGAATCCACATTCGACGTCGTAAGCAAGGTAGACAAGCAGGAAGTCGCCAACGCGCTGAACCAGGCGCAGAAGGAACTCGTCCAGCGCTACGACTTCAAAGGCGTCGGCGCCGAGGTCGACTTCAGCGGGGAAAAGATCCTTATGAAGGCCAACTCCGAGGAGCGGGTGCTGGCCGTGCTGGACGTGCTGCAGTCCAAGCTCATCCGCCGCGGCATCTCGCTGAAGTCTTTGGACACCGGCGAGCCGTACGCGTCCGGCAAGGAGTTCCGGCTGGAAGCCACCATCAAGGAGGGCATCGCCCAGGACCTCGCGAAAAAGATCAACAAGCTGATCCGTGACGAGGCCCCGAAGTCGGTCAAGTCCCAGATCCAGGGCGATGAGCTGCGCGTGACATCCAAGTCCCGCGATGACCTGCAGGAGACCATGAACATCCTGAAGGGCTTCGACGAGGCCGACCTGCAGTTCGTAAACTTCCGCAGCTAGCCGTGACGGCAGGGCCGGCGCGGCACGCAGGGACCGTGGGCATCACCGTCGCGCCCGAGCCATGGGCCTCGCCCGAGGGCGAGGCCCTCCGCCGCGCGCAACGCGCGGAACTCGATGCCCGCTACGGCAGCGACGACCACGAACCGGGTTCACCACCGACGGCGGATGACATCGCCGTGTTTTTGGTCGCCCGGGATGGCGCGGGGACGGCCGTGGGCTGCGGGGCATTGCGCCTAATCGAGGGCGCCTCCGCGGACCGCGGGTCCGCGGAGATCAAACGCATGTATGTGCTGCCGGCGAGCCGCGGCAGCGGCGCTGCAACAGCCGTGCTGCGCGCGCTGGAGGCCGAGGCCGTGCGGCGCGGGGTGGGTGAGCTCCTCCTGGAAACCGGCACAGAGCAACCGGACGCCATCCGTTTCTACGAACGCGAGGGCTACCGGCTCATCCCCAATTTCGGACCCTATCGCGGCGAGCCGCTCTCGGTCTGCTACGCCCGGACGCTGGGCGTCCCCGGGAGCTGAGGGGTCGATCATCTCAGACGGCCGCCCCGCCCCTGCGGGCGGCCGCCGGGTTCAGCCCCGCGCCCGGCCGGCCATCCGTTCGAGCCGGTCAATCCGGTTAGTCATCGGCGGGTGGGTCGAGAAGAGCTTTGCCATTCCGCCGCCGCGGAACGGATTGGCGATCATCAGGTGCGAAGCATTGACCAGCTTCTGGTCCTGCGGCAACGGAACGATTTCGATACCCCGCTCAATCTTGCGCAGCGCCGAGGCCAGCGCCAGCGGATCTCCCGTCAGCGCCGAACCGTCCTCGTCGGCGTCGTACTCCCGGGTCCGGGAGATGGCCATCTGGATCAGCGACGCCGCGAACGGCGCCAGCAGCGCCATGGCAACCATCGCCAGCGGGTTTCCGCTGCGCCGCGCCCCGCCGAAGAAAAGCATCATCTGCCCGACGGACGTGATGACGCCGGCGACGGCCGCCGCGACGGAGGCGGTGAGGATATCCCGGTTGTAGACGTGCATGAGTTCATGGCCGAGCACGCCGCGGATCTCGCGGCCGTCGAGGAGGCGAAGCATGCCCACAGTGCAGCACACGGCGGCGTTCTTCGGATTCCGCCCGGTCGCGAAGGCATTGGGGGTCATGGTGGGCGCGAGATAGATCCGCGGCATCGGCTGGTTCGCCCGGACCGAAAGCTCCCGGACGATCCGGTAGAGATGCGGCGCCTCGGCCTCCGCCACGGGGTAGGCCTGCATGGCCTGGATGGCGATCTTGTCGCTGTTCCAATACCCGTACGCCGTGGTGCCGACACCGATCAGCGCCATGATCCACAGCGGAGCGGAACTGCGCATGCCGCTGGCGACCAGGGCTCCGACGCCAAGCAGCACCGCCCACAGCACGCCGAACAGGGCTGCCGTTTTCAGTCCATTGTGATGCCTATGCACTGGTCCTCCCGGTTCTCACCTACAAAAACACTACGCTCCGGGGCGGTATTCCGCTGCGGCTGCCGGCCGGCCGCTCCGACACGCCGCAACCGGAATTTATTATGATCAAGTCATAATAAATGGTTGAATGGGGGCATGACGGATTCCGGGGGTGCCAACGAAGCATGGGCTGCGGCCTTGCGCGCCCACGGCCGGAGGGTGACCAAGCAGCGGCTGGCCGTGCTGGCCGCCGTCGAACATCACCCGCATGCGCCTGCGGAGACCATCCTGGCCGCTGCGCGGGAGGAACTGCCCGAGCTCACCGCCCAGTCCGTCTACGTGGTCCTCGGCGACCTGACCGACCTGCAGATGCTGCGCCGCTTCGAGCCCCCGCACTCCCCGGCCCTCTATGAGACGCGGGTGGGAGACAACCACCACCACGCCATCTGCATGGGTTGCGGACGGGTGGAGGACGTGGACTGCGCTGTCGGCCACGCACCCTGCCTCACGCCGCAGTGGGACGACAACGCCAAGCCGATGACCATCCAGATCGCCGATGTGATGTACCAGGGCATCTGCCAGGACTGCCAGCGCTCCGCGCGCTCCCAAAAACTTTCCTCCAACGACACCAAGTAACCCCAACAGAAGGAGAATGATGACCGCGAACATCTCTGCGCCCGCCGTGTCCACGACACAGTCCGGAGCCCCTGTCACCTCAGACGCCCATTCGAAGTCCGTCGGCGCCGACGGCGCCATCATCCTGACCGATCACTACCTGATCGAGAAGCTGGCCCAGTTCAACCGGGAGCGCGTGCCGGAGCGCGTCGTCCACGCCAAGGGCGGCGGCGCGTTCGGTACCTTCACCACCACCGAGGACGTCTCGAAGTACACCAAGGCCGCACTGTTCCAGCCGGGCACCGAGACGGACATGCTCATCCGCTTCTCCTCCGTCGCAGGCGAATCAGGCTCCCCCGACACCTGGCGCGATCCCCGCGGCTTCGCCGTGAAGTTCTACACCACCGAGGGCAACTACGACCTCGTCGGCAACAACACGCCTGTCTTCTTCATCCGCGACGGCATCAAGTTCCCGGACTTCATCCACTCGCAGAAGCGCCTGCCGGGCACCCACCTGCGCGACGCGGACATGCAGTGGGACTTCTGGACCCTGTCCCCCGAATCCGCACACCAGGTCACCTGGCTCATGGGCGACCGCGGCCTGCCGGCCTCCTGGCGCGAAATGCAGGGCTACGGCTCGCACACGTACCAGTGGATCAACGCCGAGGGCGAGCGTTTCTGGGTCAAGTACCACTTCAAGTCCAACCAGGGCGTCAAGTCCATGTCCGGCGACGACGCCGAGGCGCTGGCCGGCTCGGACGCGGACTTCTACATCCGCGACCTGCAGGAAAACATTGCTGCCGGCAACTTCCCCTCCTGGGACCTGCACGTGCAGGTCATGCCGTACGAGGACGCCAAGACCTACCGGTTCAACCCGTTCGACCTCACCAAGGTCTGGCCGCACGCGGACTACCCGCTGATCAAGGTCGGCACCATGGAGCTGAACAAGAACCCGGAGAACTACTTCGCGCAGATCGAGCAGGCCACCTTCGCGCCGTCGAACTTCGTGCCGGGCATCGCCGCCTCGCCGGACAAGATGCTGCAGGCCCGCATCTTCTCCTACGCCGACGCGCACCGCTACCGCGTGGGCACCAACCACGCCCAGCTCCCGGTCAACCTGCCCAAGAGCCAGGTCAACAACTACAGCCAGGACGGCCAGGGCCGGTACCACTTCAACGCCCCGTCGGTCCCGGTCTACGCGCCGAACTCCGTCGGCGGTCCCGCTGCCGTGGAGCCGCAGAACCCGGCCGGCGGCTGGGAGAACGATGGTGAGCTCACGCTCTCCGCGCACTCCCTGCACGCCGAGGACGGCGACTTCGGCCAGGCCGGCACCATGTACCGCGAAGTGTTCGACGACGGCGAGAAGGCCCGCCTGCTGGCGACCATCACCGGCGCCGTGGGCGGCGTGAAGAACGCCGGCATCAAGGAACGCGCCATCCAGTACTGGACCAACGTCGACGCCGACCTTGGCGCCAAGCTCCGCGCCAACCTGGGCGCCGGCCAGGCAGCGTCCGACGCCGAGGCAGCCAACAAGCTCTAGCCTCACCGTCCGCGGGGGCCGGCTGCACCGGCCGGCGCCCGCCTGAGTGAACACCGCGTCGTGAACACTGCGTCTTGAACACCCCGTCACGGGTCACCGTGGCGGGGTGTTTCCGTTGTCCACAGGCGCTCCGTGGACCTCGCCGCGGGCCGGCAGGCAGGCCTAGGATGCAGGCATGACCCCCTTCGCTGGCATCCCCGCTCAGGCCTTCCGGTTCTACGCCGACCTGGAAGAGAACAACAACCGCGACTGGTGGCTCGAGCACAAGCCCGTCTACGACTCCGCCGTCAAGGAGCCGATGACCCTGCTGCTGGCCGAACTGGAGCCGGCATTCGGGGCCTTCAAGCTTTTTCGCCCCAACCGCGACGTGCGCTTTTCCCCGGATAAGTCCCCGTACAAGACCGCGCAGGGTGCCGTCGCCGCGGTTACAGAGGGCGTGGGGTATTACGTCCAGGTCAGTGCCGACGGCCTCATGGTCGGCGGCGGCTGGCATACGTCGGCGCCGGAGCAGCTCGCCCGATTCCGCACCGCCGTCGACGCCGCGGCGAGCGGCGAAGCGCTGCAGGCGATTGTGGCCGACGTCGCGGGTGCGGGCTTTTCCGTGGAGGGCGAGGCCCTGAAAACCGTCCCGCGAGGGTTTGCCAGGGACCACCCGCGGGCGGACCTGCTCAAGTACAAGTCGCTCTACGCGTCCACCGCCGCGGGCCGGGCCGACTGGGTGGGCACGCCGGCCGCGGCCGGGGAAGTCGCGCGGCGCTGGGAGCAGCTGCGGCCGCTGATGGACTGGATCGGCCGCCACACCTCCCCGTGAGCAACAAGCAACGCGGGGTCACATCCGGCCCATAAAACATCCGAACATGGGCGTTAAGTGACCCCGCGTTGCAGGGGGTGGTGCGGGCCGGGCCGGCTAGACGCGGGTGAGGGCGTCCTCGTCGTCAGCTGCGCGGGCGTCGGCTGCTGCGGGCCCGTTGACGGAGGCCTTGGCCTCGGCGAACTTCTCGTTGAGCCGGGAGTGGCTCCGGCCGTAGGCGAAGTAGATGGCGACGCCGATCACGAGCCAGACGGCAAAGAAGATCCACGTCTCCACGGCCAGGTTGGTCATCAGGTAGAGGCACAGCACGGCCGAGACCACCGGCAGCACCTTGCCGAACGGGACACGGAACGCCGGCTTCAGGTCCGGACGCTTCTTCCGCAGCACCAGGATGCCCAGGCTGACCATCACGAACGCGGACAGCGTGCCGATGTTGATCATTTCCTCCAGGACGTCCACGTTGGTCAGGCCGGCAACCAGCGCCACGGCCGCGCCGCAGATGATCTGCAGCCGGACCGGGGTCGCCCGGACGGTGCTGGTCTTGGACAGCGAGCGCGGCAGGAGCCCGTCCCGGCTCATGGCCAGCACCACACGGGACAGGCCCATCAGGAGCACCATGATCACGGTGGTCAGGCCTACAAGCGAGCCGAAGGCAATGATTTTGGCAGCGTCGGTGTTGCCGACGGCCTCGAAGGCGGTGGTCAGTGTCGGGTTCTCCGCCTCGGCCAGCGTCGTGTAGGAGACCATGCCGGTCAGGGCCAGGGAGACCAGGATGTAGAGCACGGTGACGATGGCGAGGCCGCCGAAGATGCCGCGCGGCAGCGTCTTCTGCGGGTTCTTGACTTCCTCCGCGGAGGTGGCCACAACGTCGAATCCGATGAACGCGAAGAACACCAGCGCGGCTCCGGCGAAGATGCCCAGGGTTCCGTACTGGGCGGGTTCGGCTCCCGTGAGGAAGCCGAAGAAGGACTGCTTCAGGACGTCCGCGGAGCCGGCGGCGGCGGTGGGCTCGGAGGCGGGCACAAACGGGGCGTAGTTCTCGAACTTCACGTAGGAGAAGCCGACGACGATCACGAACAGCACAACGGCGATCTTGACCAGGGTGAAGATGTTACCGACGCGTGCGGAGAGCTTGGTTCCGAGCACCAGCAGGACCGTGAAGACGGCGACGATCAGGAAGGCGCCCCAGTAGAGTTCAATGCCGCCGAGGGAAACGGACGGCGGAATGTCCAGGCCCGTCAGCGCGAAGACTTTGCTGAGGTAGATGCCCCAGTATTTGGCGATCACGGCGCCTGCGGTGAAGAGTTCCAGGATGAGGTTCCAGCCGATGATCCAGGCGAGCAGCTCGCCCATGGTGGCATACGTGAAGACGTACGCGGAGCCGGCCACCGGGATGGCCGTGGCGAACTCGGCGTAGCACATGATCGCCAGGGCGCACGTGACGGCGGCGATGGCGAAGGAGATGGTCACTGCCGGGCCGGCGAAGTTCGCGGCGGCCTTTGCTCCGACCGAGAAGATGCCCGCGCCGACGGCCACGGCGACACCCATGATCATCAGGTCCCAGGAGCTGAGCGAGCGCTTCAGCTTGCGTCCGGGCTCCTCGGCGTCCGCGATGGACTGCTCGATGGATTTGGTCCGGAAAACGTTCATAGAAAGTCCACAATTTCAATAGCTGGAGGAAAACAGACCTATCTATCGTAATGTTCGCCCAGTGGACGGTTGAAGTTATCCCACATCATGAGACACGAAGGAGGCCCGCACCGGTGTTTTCGGTACGGGCCTCCTTGTAGAATCCGGCGGTGCGTGCGGCTATCGCCGGGTCAGACCGGCCAATCCATCAGGGTGGAACGGATCAGGAATCTCTTGCCCTCCGGAGCTTCCACCGAAAAGCCGCTCCCCCGGCCCGGCACGACGTCGACCGTCAGGTGAGTGTGGCTCCAGTAGTTGAACTGCTCCCTGGACATCCAGAACTCCACGGGCCGGGACTCGGACCCCGGTCCCGGTTGGTCGGACAGGTCGAACAACCCCAGCAGGACGTCCGAGTCACCCGTGAGGAACTCCCCGGCCGGGTAGCACATGGGTGAGGAGCCATCGCAGCAACCGCCGGACTGGTGGAACATCAGCGGGCCGTGTTGGTTCCACAGTTTGCGCAGCAGTTCCACGGCTTCTGGGGTAAGCGCCACCCGGGAGAAGTCCTCACCGGGACGGGTCACGGCGGCGTCGAGCTTTGTCGCTGGCATCAGAGGCCTTTCTTGGTCAGAACCGCAGCACAACGCGGCCGTCAATTTTGGCGTGCTTCATTTCGTCGAGGACTGCGTTCACGTCGGAGAGTTCCCGGGTGGAGACAGTGGGATGGATTTTTCCCTGGGCGTAGAACTCCAGAGCTTCCTCCAGATCCTGCCGGGTTCCCACGATGGAACCGCGGACAGTCAGGCCTTTGAGCACAATCTCGAAGATCGGCGCCGGGAAGTCGCCCGGCGGCAGGCCGTTGAACACAATGGTTCCGCCGCGGCGGGCCATCCCGATCGCTTGACCGAAAGCTGACGGGTGCACCGCCGTGACCAGGACTCCGTGGCATCCTCCGGTTTCGCGCTGAATGACTTCGACGGGGTCTTCGTGCAGGGCGTTGACGGTCAGTTCCGCACCGTGCGTTGTGGCCAGGGCGAGCTTGTCGTCGGCAATGTCCACGGCGGCAACCCGGAGGCCCATGGCAACCGCGTACTGGACGGCGATATGACCGAGTCCGCCGATTCCCGAGATTGTGACCCATTGGCCGGGCCGGGCCTCGGTCATCTTGAGTCCTTTATAGACGGTGACCCCGGCGCACAGCACCGGGGCCACCTCCACGGGGTCCGAGCCGGCCGGGATCCGGGCCGCGAACCGGCTGTCCACCAGCATGTATTCGCCGAAGGAGCCATCGACGCTGTACCCGGCATTCTGCTGGGCTTCGCACAGGGTTTCCCAGCCGGTGCGGCAGTACTGGCAGTCGCCGCATGCGGACCAGAGCCAGGCATTGCCGACGAGGTCTCCGATGGCCAGGTCCGTGACGCCCTCGCCGAGGGCAACAACTTCGCCGACGCCTTCGTGGCCGGGAATGAACGGCGGGGTCGGCTTCACCGGCCAATCGCCCTCCGCCGCGTGAAGATCTGTGTGGCAGACGCCGGTGGTCAGCACCTTGACGAGTGCCTCACCCCGGCCGGGTACGGGCACGGGGAGGGTCTGGATCTGCAGTTCCTTGCCGAACTCAGTTACTACTGCGGCTTGCATTGTCTTCGTCGGTGCCGTTGTCATTGCGAAATCCTTGCGTCATCAAGCGCGGGGGTGTGATTGAAGCGAGTGCTGGATCCGGATCCTTTCGCAGATGCGCCCAGGGGCGGCGGGCGGGGCGGACCAATCATGATCCGCCCCGCCCGGTTTCACGCCGGCTTAGAAGAAGCCGAGTTTGTTTTCGTTGTAGGAGACCAGGAGGTTCTTGGTCTGCTGGTAGTGGTCCAGCATCATGGAGTGGTTTTCCCGCCCGATCCCGGAGGACTTGTAGCCGCCGAAGGCCGCCCCGGCCGGGTAGGCGTGGTAGTTGTTGACCCACACGCGGCCCGCCTGGATCTCACGGCCGGCGCGGTAGGCGACGTTGCCGTTGCGGGACCAGACCCCGGCGCCGAGGCCGTAGAGGGTGTCGTTGGCGATGTCCATGGCGTCGTCGTAGTCACTGAAACGCGTCACGGACACCACGGGTCCGAAGATTTCCTCCTGGAAGATCCGCATCTTGTTGTGGCCCTCGAAGATGGTCGGCTGGACGTAGTAGCCGCCGGCCAGGTCGCCGGGCATTTCGGCGCGGGCGCCGCCGGTGAGCAGCTTGGCGCCTTCCTGCTTGCCGATGTCGATGTAGGAGAGGATCTTCTCCAGCTGGTCGTTGGAGGCCTGGGCGCCGAGCTGGGTTTCGGTGTCCAGCGGGTTGCCCTGGATGATCTTCTCCACCCGTGCCACGGCGTCGGCCATGAAGGATTCGTAGATGTCCTCCTGGACCAGGGCCCGTGACGGGCAGGTGCAGACTTCGCCCTGGTTGAAGGCGAAGAGCGCGAAGCCTTCCTGGGCCTTGTCGTAGAACGCGTCATCGGCGGCGGCGACGTCGTTGAAGAAGATGTTCGGGCTCTTGCCGCCGAGTTCCAGGGTGACCGGGATCAGGTTCTGGCTGGCGTACTGGCTGATGAGCCGGCCCGTGGTGGTTTCCCCGGTGAAGGCGATCTTGCGGATCCGGGGGCTGGAGGCGAGCGGCTTGCCGGCCTCGACGCCGAAGCCGTTGACCACGTTCAGGACGCCGGCCGGCAGCAGGTCACCGATCAGTTCCATCAGGACCAGGATCGAGGCCGGGGTCTGCTCGGCAGGCTTGAGGACGACGGCGTTGCCGGCGGCCAGCGCGGGGGCGAGCTTCCAGACGGCCATCAGGATCGGGAAGTTCCAGGGGATGATCTGGCCCACGACGCCGAGGGGCTCGTGGTAGTGGTAGGCGGTGGTGTCGTCGTCGAGCTGGGACAGCCGGCCTTCCTGGGCGCGGACGGCCGAGGCAAAGTAGCGGAAGTGGTCCGCGGCGAGCGGGATGTCGGCGTTGAGGGTTTCGCGGATCGGCTTGCCGTTGTCCCAGGATTCGGCGACGGAGAGCATCTCGAGGTTCTCGTCGATCCGGTCGGCAATCTTGTTCAGGATGGCGGCGCGCTCGGCCACGGAGGTCTTGCCCCAGGACGGCGCGATCTTGTGGGCGGCATCCAGGGCCAGTTCGATATCCTCGGCCGTGCCGCGGGCAACCTCGCAGAAGACCTTGCCGGTGACGGGCGTGAAGTTCTCGAAGTACTGGCCCTTGACCGGGGCCACCCACTCGCCGCCGATCCAGTTCTCATAGCGGTCCTTGAAAGTGACTTTGGATCCCTCGGTGCCGGGCTGGGCGTAAACAGTCATTTGCTAGCTCCTTTGCTGTGCAAGAGTGACGGCGCGATCATCACAACGCCGCCGTTGCACCCAGCGTACGAGCGGAAAGGTTGCACTCAGGTTGCGCGGCTGTGATCCGGGTCACGGGGACGCGCCGGGCGGGACCTCAGGCGCTGAGTTCTGTTTCCAGCCGTTCGAGGTCGGCGACGACGGCGGCCCGCTTCGGCGAGCGCGGGGCCAGCAGCTTCAGCGCGGCGGTCCGGACGCCGACGTCGTCCCTCGCCTCGGGCAGTTCGGCGTACTTCAGCAGCGACTCCGCACTGCCATCCGTCAGCAGGGCCTCGCGCAGCAGTGAGGAGACCTTGCCGCGGAGTTCCACGATCCCGGGCGCTTCCGAGCGCGGCAGCACGGCGCCGCGGTAGGTCTCCAGCGCAATCCTGTGCGCGCCGCGCTGGAGGCATTTGAGGACCTGACCCGAATCCGGGACCAGGTCCAGCGGCAGCCGGTAGGGGCGGGACTCCGGCAGCGCGTCGGGGCTGAGCTGCTGGATGACCTTGCGCAGCCGGACCATCTCGGCCCGCAGTGTCATGGTGGATGCCTCCCCCGGGTAGAGGAGGGCACAGAGCTGCTCCGCGGTGAGCCCTTCGGGATGGGTGCTGAGCAGGGCCAGGATCTCGCTGTGCCGGGCCGAGAGGGCCACGGTGCGTCCGTGGATGCTCAGCAGCGCCTGGTCACGGCCCAGCAGCTGGAGGCTGTTTCGGTACAGGCTGCTGCGCTGGGTCCCGTCCTCGTCCGCCGCACCCGGCTGCCGGTTCCGCGCGGCCGTGGGCCGTCGTCGTGCAGGCGAAGACTGCAGGGCAGCAGCCAGTTGAAGCCGTTCGATCCGCAGCTGGGCCTGGGCTGCGGCGACCGTTGCCTCGACGAGGGACAGGGTATGCGGCGCCACGGCGGACTCCGTGCCGGTGATGTCCACTACGCCCAGCAGCGCGCCTGAATCGGGATCGTGGAACGGCACGGCAGTACAGCTCCACGGGTGGACGGTGCGGTTGTAGTGCTCGGCACCGGAGATCTGGATACCGCGGCCCAGCGCCAGGGCCGTGCCGGGTGCGCTGGTTCCCACCGTGGCCTCGGACCAGTCCGCCCCCGCCACGAACATCATGCCTTCGGCGCGGCGTTGCAGGGCCGCGTCGCCTTCCACCCAGAGCAGCCGTCCGAGCTCGTCCCCCACGGCCACCAGCATCCCGCTGTCGTGGCTGGGCAGCACCAGGAGCTTGTGGATGACGGGCATGATGGTCGCCAGCGGATGTTGGCGCCGGTACTCGTCGAGTTCATCGCGGTCCAGCGCCAGCGGGGCCTCAGACCGGTCAGGGTTGGCATGGAGCAGGGCGGAACGCTGCCACGATTCCTGGATTACCGAGCTCAGGCCGGGGAGCCGCTCGGCACCGGCAAATCCCGGCAGCCCGGAGCCCAGCTTCTCGTGGCCCGCGCTGGCATGCTTCTGCCGCAGCTCCGCGGTCAACCCCGCGGGCGCTGCAGCATGGACGACCGGATTCCTCATTGAACTCCCACCTGACGGACGCGGCGGCAGACAGAAAACCACGCCGCGTCCCTCCGAGTCTAGTTCCGTCCGGAGGGTTCCGGAACCGGCTGCCTAGCCGCGGGAGATGCCGATCATGTCCTGGCGCGGAACCACTTTGATGCGCTCGCGCACGACGGCGGCATCGGCATCGGCATCGGCATCGGCGGCATCGGCGGACCACTCCGCGCCGAGGGCGAGTTCGTGGGCGTCGAGTTTGATCCAGCCTTCCCAGGTGGTGTATTCGATCCCGCGGGATTCCAACAGGTCGATGATGGCCTGCGGGTCCGGGTTCTCCGCCGGGGGCAGGCTCAGGCGGTCCTCAAGGAGGAACCCGATCGTCTCCAGCGCGTCACCCTTCGTATGGCCGATCAGGCCCACCGGGCCGCGTTTGATCCAGCCCGTGGCGTAGATTCCGGGGACGGGGTTCCCCTCGGCGTCGAGCACACGGCCGCCCTCGTTGGGGATGATGCCGCGGCGGGCGTCGTACTCGAGCTCATCCAGCGGTGAGCCGTGGTAACCGATGGCGCGGTAGACGGCCTGGACCGGGTAGTCGAGGTACTCCCCCGTGCCCTTGACGTTGCCGGTGCCGTCGAGTTGCATCCGCTCGAACTTGATTCCGGCGACCTTGCCGGAGCCGGAGGACTTGCCCTCGGCATCGTAAATTTCGACCGGGCTGTGCAGGAAGTGCAGGTGCAGCCGACGGGACGAGGGCTCCTCGGCCTCCGCGTGGTCCTCCACGAGCCAGTTGGTGAGGGTGTTCACCATGGTCCGCGTCTGGTTGTTGCTGCGGATTGCCTCATCGGAGGCCTCGTCGAATTCGAAATCCTCCGGGTACAGGACAATGTCCACGTCCTTGGCATGGCTGAGTTCGCGGAGCTCCAGCGGGGTGAACTTCACCTGGGCCGGGCCGCGGCGGCCGAAGACATGGACGTCGGTGACCGGGGAGTTCTTGAGCCCTTCGTAGACGTTGTGCGGGATTTCCGTCGAAAGCAGCTCATCGGCGTGCTTGGCCAGCATCCGGGCAACGTCCAGGGCCACGTTGCCGTTGCCGATCACGGCGATTTCCTTGGCATCCAGGGGCCACTCGCGCGGCACGTCCGGGTGCCCGTCGTACCAGGAGACGAAGTCCGCCCCGCCGAAGGATCCCTCCAGTCCGATCCCCGGGATGTCCAGGGCTGCGTCCTTGATAGCCCCGGTGGAGAAGATCACGGCATCGTAGAAAGACCGGAAGTCATGCAGCGTAAGGTCCCGGCCGTAGGTGATGTTGCCCAGGAAACGGATGTCTCCGCGGTCCAGGACCTTGTGCAGGGCGCTGACGATACCCTTGATCCGGGGGTGATCCGGCGCGACCCCGTAACGGATCAGGCCATAAGGCGCCGGGTAGGCCTCGAAGAGGTCGATGCTGACCTCGAAGTCGCCGCCCTTGACCGCATTGGATTTCGTCAGGATGTCCGCGGCGTACACGCCCGCCGGTCCGGCGCCGACAATCGCAACGCGGAGGGGACGCTTGGACGTGGATTCAGCCGAGTTGGACACCGGAAGCCCTTCTGAGTCATGGCGGCTGCACGGATACCTGCAGCGCAGAACTCCCCTATTCTAAATGTCCGCGGGCCGGCATGGGGGTCCGCAAGGCCACCCGCGGCATGACCGGAAGCACTGCCGGAAGTATGACCGGAAGTATGGCCGGATGGATTGCCGGAATAGCAGTCCGCAGTGTGGTGTTATTGACCGTGTGCCGATCCCCGACAATTCCCTGTCCTCAAACCCGCTGACAGCCGGGGAGACCGCCGCGCCTGGCGGCCGTCCAGGGGCCGCGCTCCCGCCGGCGCTGAAGGCTGTCGACACGGAAACCAAGGCGGGGATCCTGTTCGGAATCGCCGCCTACGGGCTGTGGGGCACGATGCCTTTGTATTTCTTCCTCCTGCAGCCGGCGGGCGCTGTCGAGATCGTTGCCAACCGGGTGGTCTGGTCGTTGATTTTCTGTGTCGGGCTGATCACCGTCACCCGCGCCTGGCGGGTGCTGGGGTCCGCGTTCCGGAACCGGTCAGTGATCGGCCCCCTCGCCCTCGCGGCCGGCCTGATCGGGGTGAACTGGCTGGTCTACGTCTACGGCGTGACCACGGGCCAGGCCGTCGAGGCCTCGCTGGGCTACTTCATCAACCCGCTGGTCTCCGTGCTCCTGGGCGTGGTCGTGTTAAAGGAAAAGCTCCGGCCGCTGCAGTGGGCCGCCGTCGGAATCGGCGTCGTCGCCGTCGGTGTCCTGACGGTCTCCTACGGAAAACTGCCCTGGATTGCGCTCACTCTGGCGTTCAGTTTCGGCCTGTACGGCTTCATGAAGAAGCGTGTGGGGCCGCGGGTCGACGCCGTCACCAGCCTCTCGGTCGAGACGATCGTACTGGCCCCGCTCGCCGCCGCCACCATGATCGTCCTGGCAGTGAACGGGACCGCCACGCTGGTCACCCAGGGCGCGGGGCACTTCTGGCTGCTGGCGGCGTCGGGCCTGATCACCGCCGTGCCGCTGTTGTTTTTCGGCGCCGCCGCCCGCCGCCTTCCGATGACCACGATCGGGCTCCTGCAGTACATGGCGCCGGTCCTTCAGTTCATCGTGGCGCTAACAGTCTTCGGGGAGACCATGACGGCGGACCGCTGGATCGGGTTCGGCGTCGTCTGGCTGGCACTGCTGCTACTGACCGTGGACATGCTCCGGACGGCGCGGAAGAACTCCGTCATGCGTAAACTGGCCCGCGCCGCCGCCTGAGCACCTCAGTCCGCCGGGACGGTGTCCACCCGCTCGTAGTCGCGCGGGACTACCACCATCGGCACTGGCAGCGCCCGGAGCACTTTGTTCGCCGTGCTGCCGAGGAAGAGTTTGTTCTTTTCCGCCAGGCGCGAGGACCCGACGATCATGATCTCGGCGTCGTCCCATTCCAGGTCATCGATGGCCTCTTCAATCGTGCGCCCGTGCGCCACCTCCACGCTGACCGGGTGCCCTTCCGGCATCCGCCCGGCAGCAGTGGTCAGGACTGTGTTGGCGTGGATGTGGGCAGCGTTGATGCTCTCCCCGCTGTCCCCTTCGGCGTCGAGCGCAACGAGGGATACGAGCCGGAGCGGCACGCCGCGGCGTTCCGAGGATTCGATCGCGACGTTGATCGCGGCCTCCGCACCGGCGCGCTGGCCGACAGCAAGGGTCAGGCGGCTGATGGGGGCCGGCTGGTGGTAGCCGCGCGGCGCGAGCGCCACCGGAACCGGGGCGGCGTGCAGCAGTGCGTTGGCGACGCTGCCGACCGTATGCCGCTTGAACAGGCCGCTGCTGGCGGCACCGACGACGATCAGGCCCGCCCGGTATTCCACGGCGGCCTCGATAAGGCCTGCCGCGAACGACTCCGCCTTCCGGACGTGGAAGCGGGCCTCAATCCCCTTCGGGACGAGCTCCATGCCGTGGCGTTCGGCCATCAGGACATCCTGCGCCGCGGCACTGGCGCGGTTGGCCGCCGGATCCATCTTCTCGGCAGGCGTCCGCCCGTGCACGACGTAAACCAGGTCAAGATGTGCCCCCTGGGCACGGGCCATGGCCGAGGCAAGGGCCACGGCGTCAGCGCCGCGGTCGTTGGGCGTGTAGCCGACTACGTATCGCATGTAAGAACCCCTCACGGGTCTGGGGCAGAGCCGAGCCGCGTTCCGGACTTCCGGGCTGCGCTGGCCGGCCTGCGTTCCTGCAGTGGTAGCCCCGACTCTAGCCCAGGCGGGCCGTCAAGGGGACTAAAGGCCCTGATCAATCCCGACGGCGGCCCCTACGCTGGTCCCAATCGAGGGGAGCCGATGATGCCCGACAGGAACCGCCGCACGATCGCCACGAGGAAAGCCGGGCTGGGAACGCTGGTGTTCGCGCTGGCCCTCTCGGCCTGCACGGCGTCACCGCCCGGATCCGGGGCAGGCAGCCCCGGCGCGACCGCGACCGCCAGCGAGACAGCGGCTCCCACGACCTCCCCCACTGACGCTTCGGCGCTTCCCACGGCCACCGCCACCGGTCCCGGAGAATGGGACGAAACCGCCCCGCCGCTGCCCGGAGATACGGTGATCGCGTCCAAGGTCACCCACGACTGGGCCTGGCCCGGGGCGGCGGCGTTCCAGACGACCCACGAGAACCCCGTGCCGATCGCCCCGCCGCCCGCGGCTCCGCTGCCCACGCTCTACAGCATCGGTTCGGGCCAGCATCCGGCCAACACTCCGCCCTATGACCAGCTGAGCTTCCGGTTCGAGGGAGGCTTCCCCAGCTACGACATTGAGGTCGTTCCGCAGCTCGTCGCGGACGGCAGCGGAGAGACGATTCCGATGCCGAACACCGGGAGCATCCTGGAGGTGGCGTTCCGCGGAGCCCAGGCCCATACCGAGGATGGCAGCGCGAGCAGTGTCACGAGCGCGCCGCCGGCGGCCATCGGGTACGTGGCCCTGACCAAGTACGCCCCGGCCGGCGACTTCGAAGGGGTGGTCAGCTACGGCATCGGCATCGGCCGGCCGCTGGATGTGGTGCCGGAGACGAAGGTGCGCGTCGTGGAGGTCGAGAAGATCGAGCAGGGCAAACACCTGTACGTCGTGGCGATCCAGTTCGACAGGTCTTCCTGGTAGCACCGGCCGATCAGCAGGGGCGCTGATCCGGAGGTGCGGAAAGAGCCGCGGACGTCTCGTCCGCGGCTCTTTCGGTGGTCCCGCTGATCAGGTGGTGCCCGGATCAGGTGGTCCCGCTGATCAGGAAGTCCCCCTGATCAGGCTGACCGTTTGATCAGGCGTGGGCCTTGATGGCCGCGGCCAGGACCTCAAGGCCGTCCAGCAGCAGTTCGTCGCTGATGACCAGCGGCGGGAGCAGACGGATCACGTTGCCGTAGGTGCCGCAGGTCAGGATGATGACACCTTCCTTGAGGCACGCCGCCGCGACGGCCTTGGTCAGCTCCATGTTGGGTTCCTTGGAGCCGGCGTGGACCAGTTCGATCGCCAGCATGGCGCCGCGGCCGCGGATGTCCCCGATCACGGAGCGGTCAGCAAGTTCAGCGGCGAGCTCGCGCAGGCGGGTGAGGGCAACGTCCTCGATGTGGCGGGCGCGTGCGTTGAGGTCGTACTGCTCCATCGAGCCGATCGACGCCAGTGCCGCGGCGCAGGCAACCGGGTTGCCGCCGTAGGTGCCGCCCAGTCCGCCCGGGTGGACGGCGTCGAGCAGGTCGGCGCGGCCGGTGATGGCGGACAGCGGCATGCCGCCGGCGATGCCCTTGGCCATGGTGATGATGTCCGGGACGACGCCCTCGTGGTTGACGGCGAACCATTCCCCGGTGCGGCAGAAGCCGGACTGGACCTCGTCCGCGATGAAGACGATGCCTTTGTCCTTGGCCCAGGCGGCGAGCGCCGGCAGGAAGCCCTCGGCCGGGACGATGAAGCCGCCCTCGCCCTGGATCGGTTCGATGATGATCGCGGCGACCTGGTCCCCGCCGAGCTGCTTCTCGATCATGGTGATGGCACGCTTGGCGGCCTCGGCGCCGGTGATCTCCGGGTTTTCCTCGCGGAACGGGTAGCTCATCGGCATGCGGTAGACCTCGGGCGCGAACGGGCCGAAGTTGGTCTTGTACGGCATCGCCTTGGCGGTCAGTGCCATGGTGAGGTTGGTGCGGCCGTGGTAGGCGTGATCGAAGGCGACGACGGCGTCGCGGCCGGTGGCGAGGCGGGCCACCTTGACGGCGTTCTCCACCGCCTCGGCGCCGGAGTTGAACAGCACGGTGCGCTTCTCGTGGTCGCCCGGGGTCAGACGGTTCAGCTGCTCGGCGACGGCGACGTAGCCCTCATAGGGCGTGACCATAAAGCAGGTGTGGGTGAAGTGCTCCACGGCTTCCTTGACCGCGCCGACGACGGCGGGGTCCGAAGCGCCGACGGAAGTCACGGCGATGCCCGAGCCGAGGTCGATGAAGGAGTTGCCGTCCACGTCGTGGATGATGCCGCCGTCGGCGTCGGCGACGAACACCGGAACGCTGGAGGCGACGCCTGCCGCGACGACTGCCTTGCGGCGCTCGGTCAGCGCGAGGGACTTGGGGCCCGGGAAGTCAGCCTGGATGCGGCGCTTCTGTTCGAGCCTGAACGTGATGTCATTTGCTGTGGTGGTCATGAGGGGGCCTTTCTCGTACGTATGGAGTCTGCGTCAGCGTGGTGCGGGGGCGTTACGCGTCCAGCGCACTCATGACGTGCTTGATGCGGGTGTAGTCCTCGACGCCGTACATGGACAGGTCCTTGCCGTAGCCGGACTGCTTGAAACCGCCATGCGGCATTTCGGCGGTGAGCATGATGTGGGTGTTGATCCAGACGGCGCCGAAGTCAAGGTCCCGGCTCAGGCGCATGGCCGTGCCGTGGTCGGTGGTCCAGATGCTGGAGGCGAGGGCGTAGTCGACGTCGTTGGCCATCTCCACGGCCTCGTCCTCGGTGCTGAACTTCTGGACCGTGATGACCGGGCCGAAGGTTTCCTTCTGGACGATGTCATCGGTCTGCTTCGCGCCGGTGATGATGGTCGGTTCGAAGAAGAAGCCCTTGTCCCCGGCACGGTGCCCGCCGGTTTCGATCCGGCAGTTCGCCGGCAGGGACTCCACCACGGCATTGACGGCGTTGAAGTGGTTCACGTTGTTCAGCGGGCCGAAGTAGTTATCTTCGTCGTTCTGCGAACCGGTCCGCAGGGTCTTGGTGTGCTCCACCATGGCCGCCACGACGTCGTCGTGCACGGAATCCTGGACCAGCACCCGGGTGATGGCCGTGCAGTCCTGGCCGGCGTTGAAGAAGGCGAATTCGGCGATGGCCGCGGCGCTCTTCTTGATATCGGCGTCGGCGAAGACAATCGCGGGGGCCTTGCCGCCGAGTTCCAGGTGTGCGCGCTTGAGCCCCTTGGCGGCCCCGGAGGCGACGGCAATGCCGGCCCGGACGGAGCCGGTGATCGAGACCAGGCCCGGAATCTTGTGTTCGACCATCATCGCGCCGGTCTCACCGGTGCCGAGCACCACGTTCAGCACACCGGCCGGGAAGATCTCCCCGGCAAGGCGGGCCAGGACGAGGGTCGATTCCGGGGTGGTGTCCGAGGGCTTGAGCACCACAGTGTTTCCGGCGGCCAGAGCGGGGCCGATCTTCCAGATGGCCATCAGGAAGGGGTAGTTCCACGGGGCGACCTGGGCGACGACGCCGATCGGTTCGCGCCGGACGTAGGAGGTGTGGCCCTCGAAGTACTCTCCGGCGGACTTGCCTTCCATGATCCGGGCGGCGCCGGCAAAGAAGCGCAACTGGTCGGCGCCGGCGGCGACTTCCTCGGCGGCAATCAGGGACCGGACCTGGCCGGTGTTGCGGTGCTGGGCTTCGACGAGTTCATCGCTGTTGGCCTCGACGGCGTCCGCGAGCTTGAGCAGCATAAGCTGGCGCTGCCCCGGCGTCGCACGCTTCCAGGACTTAAAGGCCTCCTGAGCGGCGGCCATGGCATCATCGACGTCGGCCTGCACCGAGACCGGCGCCTTGGCCACCACTTCACCCGTGGCCGGGTTGACGATGTCCAGTGTGCCGGTGCCGGCCGGGGTGACGAACTCGCCGTTGATGAAGTTCTGCAAGGTTTGAACCACGGTGTGCAACCTCTTTCGTGCTGGTTTCATGCTGGGGTCGTGCCAGGCCGGCGGCTAGCGCGGGGGCCCGGGCGGACGGGACGTGTCACTGCTCACGAGCCTATGCCAGCCTGGCTACCCAGGGAATAGACAGCTGCACACCGGATCGGCTTGCCTTTAGTGCGCCTGTCCAGCGTGCGGCTATCCTGAAGCCATGGCCATTTCGCTCGCCGCCCTCGCAGGGGTTCCGTCGCTCAAACTCACCAAGGCCGGCCTGGCCGAGACCACCTGGCACAATGACATCATCTGGGTGGCCGTGACCGAGCAGGAGGACCCGCAACGCTTCCTCAGCGGCGGCGAACTGGTACTGACCACCGGGGTGCGGCTCAAGACGGCCACCGAACAGCGCCGGTTTGTCCGCCAGGTCCAGCGCGCCGGGGCCGTCGGGATCGGCTTCGGGATCGCGCTATCGCACGACGCCGTGCCGCCGGCACTCATCGCCGAGGCAAACCGCTGGGGCCTGCCGGTCGTGGAAGTGCCCTACGAGACGCCCTTCATTGCCATCGGCAAGCTCGTGGCCGAGGCCCAGGCCGCCGATCACGTCGCCAAGCTCGAACGCCTCATCGCCGGGCACCAGATCCTGGCCCGGGCCCTGTTGACCGGCGGCGGCCTGGCGGAACTGCTGAAGCATCTGGGCACCATGCTGCGGACCGACGTCAGCCTCACCCAGTTCACCGCCGAACTGCACAGCAGCAATCCCGGCGGCCCGCCGCCGACGGCCGACACCTGGACCTCCTACCCCGTCCCGACCGGCCGGCGCGACGCGTGCACGCTGTGGGTGAAGCAACCCTTCGAGGACACGGGCATCGTCGGCTATGCGCAGAACCTCATCAGCGTAGAACTCAACAACATGGTCAAGCAGCGCCAGGCCGAACGCGCCCTGGCCGGGCAGGTCTTTGAGGACGTTATCTACGGGGCGCTGGACACCAGCGAGGCGGCGCGCCGGCTTGCCGGCGTCGGCATCAACAGCACGCGGAAAAACGTGGTCCTGCTGGCCGAGTCCGCCGCCCACTCCAAGCAGCTGGGCACCGCATCGCTGCCGCTGGCCCTAAGCAAAGCGGTGAGCGCCGTCGTCGGGAAGGACCTGATGGCGGTGATTCCCGACGACGGCAGCGGCGCCACCGCGCTCGCGCGGACTTTCAGCGACCATCTGGCCGAAGCCGGGATCCATGCCACGATCGGCATCGGCGGGGCCTATACCAAACCGAACGGCCTGCGCTGGAGCTATTTCGAGGCACGCGACGCGGCCCGGCACGGGCTTCCGGTCAACGAACCCGAACGGCTGAGCCTGACGTCGCTGCTGCTGGCGAGCGAAGACGTCCCGCTGGCGGACATGGCGAACGAGTCCCTCAATCCGCTCCGGGCCTTCGACGCCGCCCACGGGTCCGAGCTCGTGGCCACGCTGGAGAGCTACCTGAATAACAACGGTTCGGTGGCCGCCGTCGCCGAGGAGCTCTCGCTGCACCGCAACACTGTCCGGTACCGTCTGGCGCAGATCACCGAACTCACCGGCTACGATCCCGCCCAGACCCAGGACCGGGTCCAGCTGTGGCTGGCGCTGGCGGTGCAGCGGATCGGCTCCCGCGGACCGCGCTGACCGGCGTCGTGGGTGTCACAACCGCTATCGGTTCGCCGGTTGGACAGCATGCTTACTATACTGGGCTGACCACTCCGTAGAGAGCTGACCACTCCGTAGAGAAACGAGCATCGCATGACTTCGGCTGCTGCCACGCGTTCCCTTCCCTATCCCCTGGGCGTCACGTTGCAGGAGGGTGGCGCGAATGTTGCCATTTACTCCCAGACGGCCGACTCGGTGGAAGTCTGCACTTTCGACGGCGACGGCGCCGAGACCCGCACCGCCCTGCCGGAGCGGACCGGACACGTGTTCCACGGCATCGTCCCCGGCATGAAGGTCGGCACCCGGTACGGCCTCCGCGTCGACGGCGCCTGGAACCCCGACGCCGGGCTCCGGCACAACGTCAACAAGCTGCTCCTGGACCCGCACGCCACCGCGATCGAGGGTGGCTACGACTGGGGCCAGGCGGTCTTCGCCCACGACATGAACAACCCGGCCGAATTTGACGCCACGGACTCCGCCGCCTCGACGCCCCGCTGCGTGGTTACGGATCAGTCCTTTGACTGGGACGCCGGCACCCCCGACGTCGCGCCGCGCATCCCGCTCGCCGAGACCGTGGTCTACGAAGTCCATGTCAAGGGCTTCACGCAGCAGCACCCGGACGTCCCCGAAGAGATCCGGGGCACCTACGCCGGACTGGCGCACCCCGCGGCCATCAAGCACCTCACCGACCTTGGCGTGACCTCCGTCGAACTGCTGCCGGTGCACCAGTTCGTGCAGGACAGCCACCTGGAGGAAAAGGGTCTCCGCAACTACTGGGGCTACAACAGCATCGGCTTCTTCGCCCCGCACGGCGACTACAGCTCGGCCGGCGACGGCGGCGGCCAGGTCGCGGAGTTCAAAGCCATGGTCAAGGCCCTCCACGCGGCCGGGCTCGAAGTGATCCTCGACGTCGTCTACAACCACACCGCCGAGGGCAACCACATGGGCCCCACCCTGTCCTTTAAGGGCATCGACAATGCCGCCTACTACCGCCTGGTGGAGGGCGAGGAGTCCGCGTATTTCGATACGACCGGAACGGGCAACAGCCTCAACGTGGGCCACCCGGCGGCACTGGGCCTCATCATGGACTCGCTGCGCTACTGGGTCACGGAAATGCACGTGGACGGCTTCCGCTTCGACCTGGCCACTACACTGACCCGGCAGGACGGCAGCGCCGACCTGCACAGTGCCTTCCTCACCCTGATCCAGCAGGACCCGGTCCTGGCCCCGGTCAAGATGATCGCCGAGCCCTGGGACACCGCGGGCTACCAGGTGGGCGGGTTCCCGGCCGACTGGTCCGAGTGGAACGGCAAGTTCCGCGACGACGCCCGCGAGTTCTGGCACGGCGGCGAAGATGTGCTCGGCGACTTCGCCCAGCGCTTCCTTGGCAGCCCGGACGTCTACGAAGGCAGCCGCCGGGCGCCGGTCTCCAGCGTCAACTTCATCACCGCGCACGACGGTTTCACCCTGGCGGACCTCACGTCCTATGACGAGAAGCACAACGAAGCGAACGGCGAGGACAACAACGACGGCGAGAGCGACAACCGCTCGGCCAACCACGGCGTCGAGGGTCCCTCCGATGACGCGGCCGTCACCGAGCTCCGCGACCGCCAGCGCCGCAACTTCCTGGCGACCCTGCTGCTGTCCACCGGCGTGCCCATGATCCTGGGCGGCGACGAAATGGGCCGGACGCAGGGCGGGAACAACAACGCGTACTGCCAGGACAACGAGATCTCCTGGTTCGACTGGAGCAAGGTCGATTCCGGACTCCTGAAGTTCACCACGGAACTGATCACGCTCAGGCGCGAGAACCCGGCGCTGCGCCCGGACTGGTTCCGCTACGCACCGGAGGCCGGCAGCGCTGACACCGTGCGGGTGCTCCGCGCCGACGCCGCGGGCTTCAGCGAAGAGGACTGGACGGCGGGCCACCGCGCCCTGGCGTTCGTGCTGGAGCACGACGGCGCCGACGCCTTCGCCATTCTGTTCAACGCCGCCGAGAACGGCGTCGAATTCACCGTCCCGGAAGCCCCGCAGAAGGAATGGGAACTCGTGCTCTCCACCGACCCGGATCAGCAGGTGAAGCCGCCGGTCAGTTCCCTGATCGTGCGCGACCGCTCGATCACCGTCCTGCGCTCCCGGTCATAAACCTCCCTGCATAACCCCTCCCCTACAGCAACGCGGGGTCACTTTTCGCCCATAATCCACCCCAGGATGGGCCAAAAGTGACCCCGCGTTGCTGTGTGGGGTGCGAGATCTGTCACGAAACTTCCCTCCCCAAACATCAAACGTCTAACCTTTAGGCATGGCTACCCGCACCTCACCAACCGCCCTTCCCGCGACGGAGGCTGCGCCCGGCGTGCCCGGACCGCGCGGCGTGATCATCGCCGGCGTCGTCGCCGTGGTCCTGATCGGGCTCAACCTGCGCGCCGGCATCACCGGCGCGGCGGCGCTCTTCCATGACCTCCAGCAGGTTTTGGGCTACGGGCCGCTGGTCGCCGCCATCGTCCCCTCCATCCCCACCCTGAGTTTTGCGATTGCCGGCGCTGCCACTTCCTGGCTCACCCGGCGCCTGGGGCTGGAAAAAGCCATCCTGCTCTCACTGGTCCTGCTCGCGGCCGGCCTCCTGGCCCGGGGCATCCCCTCCACCGGGATGCTGCTCGCCGGCACGGTGCTGGGCATGTCCGGCCTGGCCGTCTGCAACGTGGCCATGCCGTCCTTCATCCGGGTCTATTTCGCCGACCGGACGTCGCTGATGACGGCCCTGTACACGGTGACCATGACCACGGGCGCCACCGTGACGGCGGTCCTGATTGTGCCCGTCGCCCGGGAGCTGGGCTCGCCGTCCGCAGGGCTGGGCGCGATCGGCCTCCTTGCCCTCTCCGCCTGCCTCGGCTTCCTGCCCATCGCACTCCACGCCCACCGCAACGCGCCGCCCGCCGAAGCCGGACGGATCCGCGCCCTGCCGCTGCTGCGGACCCGCACCGGGATCCTCATCACGCTCGGCTTCACGGTCCAGGCCCTCCTGGCCTACTCGGTCCTGAGCTGGTTCCCGTACATGCTCGCCACGATGGGACTCACCGGCGCCGAGAGCGGCCTGATGTTCGGCCTCATGCAGCTCGTCGCGGTCCCGGCCGGCATGGTGCTGATCGCCATCGGCTCACGTCCGCGGATGCTGCGGCCCGCGTTTTACCTGGCCACGGTGGCCATGGCGCTCGGCATCCTGTCCATGCTGGTCCTCCCGCTGGACTGGACACCGCTGACGGCCGTGCTCCTCGGCTTCGGGCTGGGCATTTTCCCGCTCGTGATGGTGATGATCAGCCGCAGCGGCCGCACGACGGCGGAAACCACCGCGCTGTCCACGGTGGCCCAGTCGGTGGGTTACCTGCTGGCTACGGCCGGTCCGTTCGCGATGGGCCTGCTGCACAGTTCGACAGGCTCCTGGACACTGCCGCTGGCCCTGCTGCTGGCCGTCGCCGTCGCCCAGGTGGCCGTGGGCCACCTGCTCACGGCCCGGCCCGCCACGACGGCCGCTCCGTCCACCGGAACTTCCACCGGACCTTCCACCGGACGGACCCCGCAATGACTCTCAGCAGCTCCCACCGGCCGCCGCTCGCGGAGGAGGTCACCGCCAAACTCCGGGACCTGATCCACTCCGGCGAATGGCCGCTGCAGCAAAGGATCCCCGCCGAACCGGAGCTCATGGCGGCCCTGGGCGTCTCGCGCGGAACGCTCCGGGAGGCGATCAAGGCCCTGGCCCACGGTGGCATGCTTGAGGTCCGCCGCGGCGACGGCACCTACGTCCGGGCCACCAGTGAAATTGCCGGTGCCGCCCGGCGCCTCTACCGCGACCACACCGAAGAGCACATCCTCGAAGTTCGGGTGGGGCTGGACACCCAGGCCGCCCGGCTGGCGGCCCGCCACGCCACAGCCGACGACGTCGCCGCCCTCCATGGCTTTATCGCCGCCCGCCGCGACGCCTGGCTGGCCGGGGACTACGCCGCGTGGGCGCAGGCTGACTGGGACTTCCACGCCCGCGTTGCGGAGGCCTCAGGCAATCCGCTGCTCCACGAACTGTACGAAAGCTTCGGCGGGGTCTTCCTCCAGGATCTCCTCCGCCAGCAGCGCCGCGGCCGGTTCGACGGGCTGCAGCCGGCCGGTCACGGCGAACTGGCCGACGCCATCGAGGCACACGATGAGGCCGCCGCCGTCGAGAGCGTCAACCGGAACCTGAACTCGTGTGCGGAGTGGCTCAAGGGCTGACGGACGCACGAAGGACCCCGCCCGGGAATTTCCATCCCGGGGCGGGGTCCTTTGTGTGTTGCTCTGGAGCGCTGTTGAGGCGCTGCCGCGCTAGCGGGCCAGGCCGGTCAGGACGTTCTTCGGGCGCTGCATCTCGCCGTGCTTGGCGCCGAGGACAATCACCGCGCCGGAGAACACCGGAATGGCCCACTGCAGGATCTTCAGCTGCTTCTGCGCCGACTTCAGCTCTTCCGAGGCGCCGGAGCGGGGCTCCGTTGCACCTTCCGCGCCCTGCTCAGCGAGCTTCTCCACCTTGGCGCCCTGCATCCCCGCATAGAGCGAGACCGCGGCACCGGCGAGGGTGACGGCCGACTTAATGACCGTCAGGCTCGTGACGCCGTCCTGCTTGGCCATCCGGCCCTTGTTCTCCGCAATGACGGCCAGTCCGGAGAGGAAGTGCAGGCCGAAGGCTGCTGTCTGGAACGGGGCCCATTTCTTCCAGCCAAGGCTTGAGAGCCGGGTACGCTCGGCCGGGTCCTTGGCTTCCGCCGTCGCACCATTGAGCCCCAGCGCACCCATCAGGGAACCGCCGAACCAGGCGCCTGCCGTGAGGTCGTGAATCGATCGGGCAACAAGATTTCCTGCCATGTTGAGCTTCCTATCGTCTGTAGTCAAAACCTGAACCGGGACGGCCCGGGGCGGAACCCCCGGCACACTGGCCGAGTCCGCCCGTGGGGCCGTTACAGGACTATAGTAAGCACACTTAGCAAGAGGTTGGAAACCCGCGCCGCGCCGTGGCTGACGCCGCAGGCTTCCGCGTAGGATCGGCAGCATGGAAGATACGGGAAAACTCTACGGCTGGGCCTTTGGTGACCCGGCCAATGCCGACGACCAGTCCTACCTGGACGGGCTGCGGGCCGCAGCCCTGGAAAACGCCCGGCAGGACGCCGCCGCGCGCGGATTCGAGGTGCTGGCCGGAACCGAGGCGTACGCCGTCGTGGATCCGCGCGAGGCCCTCGTGGACGCCGGAACCGCCCCGGGCGGGCTGATCATGCGCTGCACGGTTACCGTGGCGGGTGACGGTGCCGGCGAGATCAGCGCCGAAGGCCCCATGAACGGCTGAGCAGACACGTGCACGGCCAGGTACCGGAGGACGAAGCGGCCGCCAGCGACACCACCATCGACGAAGCGGCCACCAGCGACACCACCATCGACGAAGCGGCCGACGCCGCCGAGGCGGCCTCGAACAGCCCGGTGCTCGACGTCGTCGCACGCGCGGGGTTCGCCGTCATGGCGGTACTCCACATCATCATCGGGGCCATTGCCATCGCCCTGGTCTTCGGTGCCCCCGGACAGGCGGAGCCAAGCGGCGCGATCGCGCAACTCGCGGCGAATCCCTGGTGGGGTCCGGTGCTGATGTGGGCCGGCTTCATCGGCTGCGCCGGATTGTCCTTGTGGCAACTGAGCGAGGCCACCCTGCGGGCCCGGCACCTTCCCCGCGGCGAGCGGCTGGGCAAGCTGGTCTCGTCGGGATTCCTGAGCATCGCCTATGGCAGCGTCGGGCTGAGCTTCGCCGGATTTGCGCTGGGGCAGGGCGGCGACTCGGGTGATTCCGCCCGGGATTTCAGCACGGCACTCGTGCAGAGCCCGGTCGGCGTGCCGGCGCTGGTCGGCCTGGGCCTGACCATCATCGGAATCGGCGTCTACTTCATCGTCAAGGGCCTCGGCAAGAGGTTCAAGGACGAACTGCACCATTTCGAGGGAACCCGCCGCGGAAGGCTCATCAGCGCGCTGGGCGTGGCCGGCCATGCCGCCAAGGGAGCGGCCCTGATCCTGACGGGACTCCTGTTTGTGGTGGCCGCCGTGACCAACGATCCCGGCTCGTCAACGGGCCTGGACGGGAGTCTCAAGGCCCTGCTGGAGCAGCCGTACGGCGGGATGCTGCTGCTCGCGATCGGCGCCGGGTTCATCGCCTACGGGGTCTTCGCGCTGGTCCGGTCCCGCTTCGGCCGGATGTAGCCGGCGCCGCGCAGCGCAGCGGGACTAGCGCAGCGCAGCGGGACGATCTAGCGCAGCGGGACGACGTCCCCTTCCTGATACAGCAGCGCCCGGACCTCGGCTTCGGCGGAATCCAGCCGCTTCGGATCGATGGTTTCGCCCGCGGCGTAGTGGTCCAGGAGCCGCGGGTCCACGTAACTTTTCCGGGCGATCGACGGCGTGTTCCCCAGGACCTCGGCCGCGTCCTGCATCGCCTTGCTCACGGCGGTTTTCCGCGCCGAGACCTTCGCCTGCGGCCCGCTCCGGGCCAGGCTGACCGCAGCCGCGACGGTCCCCCGGAGCGTCCGGAAATCCTTCGCCGTGAAGTCCTCCCCCGTGCGCTCCTTGACGTAGTCGTTGATGTCGGCACTGGACACCGGGCACCAGCGCCGGCCGTCTTTGTAGGCCAGCAGCCGGGCGTTGGGACCGCGGCGCTTGAGCAGGCGGACGACGGCGGCGAGGTCGGCGTCGTGGATCCGCGAATCCCAGGTCTGGCCGCTCTTGGCCGGGAAACTGAGCCGGAGTTCCTCCTTGCGCACCGCGACGTGGGCGCAGAGCAGGGTGGAGAGGCCGTGGCTGCCGTTCTCGTTGGTGTACCGCTCGGACCCGACCCGGAGGGACCCGGTGTCGAGCATCCGGAAGGCCGCCGCCAGAATCCGTTCCCGGCCCATCCCCTCCGAGCGGAGGTCGATCGTGACGAGGCGGCGCGCACCCGGCAGCGTCTCGGCGAGCTGCATGGACCGGTCGAACTTCAGCCGGTCCTTCCGTTCGCGCCAGGCCGGGTGATAGATGTACTGGCGCCGCCCGACGGCGTCGACCCCGACCGCCTGGATGTGGCCGTTCTCGAACGGTGCGATCCAGACGTCGGTCCAGGCCGGCGGGATGCCGATGCTTTCCAGCCGGTCCCGGAGCTCGCCCGGCGGCAGCGTCGAGCCGTCCAGGTCCTTGTAGCTGAAGCCCGTTCCGGCCGGAACCCGGCGATAGCCGCGGCCGGACGCGTTGCTGCGCCGCAGCCTCACGCGCGGACCCTCACCTGGCTGGCCGGAAGCCGGCGGACCTGGACCCGGCCGGCCGGAAACTCAGTGGATGCAGTCGATCGGGAAGCACTCATGATGCTAAGCCTACTGACCAACAACGCAACGCGGGGTCATTTCCGGCCCATAATTCCCGTCAGGATGGGCGAAAAGTGACCCCGCGTTGCTGTAAGCCGGCGGAACTAGACCTGCGCGGCCACGACGTCAGACCTGCGCGGCCACGCCGTCGCGGGAAATCGCGACCATGTCCTCGCGCGGGACCACCTTGATGCGCTCGCGGACCACCTCGACGCCGTGCGAGCTGCCGGCCGCGGTCGCCTCGGCGCCCAGGGCCAGTTCGTGCGCGTCCAGCGCCAGCCAGCCTTCCCAGCTCGTGTACTGCACGCCGCGGCTTTCCAGCAGGTCGACGACGGCGCCAGCCTCCGGTTCCGCGGCGGCCGGGAGGTTTTCGCGGTCTTCGAGCAGGTACGTGACGGTCTCGAGCGCGTCACCCTTGGTGTGGCCGATCAGCCCGACCGGGCCGCGCTTGATCCAGCCGGTCGCGTAGATGCCGGGCACGTGGGTGCCGGCGGCGTCCAGGACGCGGCCGCCGTCGTTCGGGATGACGCCCCGGGTGTGGTCGAATTCGACCTCGGGCAGGGCGGAGCCGAAGTAGCCGATGGACCGGTAGACGGCCTGGACCGGGTAGTCGACGATCTCGCCGGTGCCGCGGGCGTTGCCGGTGCCGTCGAGCTCGGTCCGTTCGAACTTGATGCCGGCGACGCGGCCGGGGGCACCGGCTTCGCCGGTATTGTCCCCGTACACCTCAACCGGGTTGTGCAGGAAGTGCAGGTGCAGGCGGCGGGAGGCCGTGAGTTCGGAGAGGTCCTCGGGCTGCTCGGCGATCCAGTTGGTGAGGGTGGCGACCATGGTCTTGGTCTGGTTGTTGCTCTGGATCTGGCGGTCCGATTCGGCGTCGAACTCGAAGTCCTCGGCGTAGAGGATGATGTCCACGTCCTTGGAGTGGGAGAGTTCGCGGAGCTCCAGCGGGGTGAACTTCACCTGGGCCGGGCCGCGGCGGCCGAAGACGTGCACGTCCGTGACCGGGGAGTCCTTCAGCGCGCGGTAGACGTTGTCCGGGATTTCCGAGACGAGGAGGTCATCGGCGTGCTTGGACAGCATCCGGGCCACGTCCAGGGCCACGTTGCCGTTGCCGATCACGGCGATTTCCTTGGCCTCGAGCGGCCAGTCGCGGGAGACGTCCGGGTGGCCGTCGTACCAGGAGACGAAGTCCGCGCCGCCGAAGGATCCCTCAAGCTCGATGCCGGGGATGTTCAGGTCCGCGTCCTTGATCGCGCCGGTGGCGAAGATCACGGCGTCGTAGTGCCTCTTCAGGTCCTCGATGGTGAGGTCCGTGCCGTAGTCCACGTTCCCGAAGAAGCGGATGTCGCCGCGGTCCAGGACCTTGTGCAGGGCGTTGACGATCCCCTTGATGCGGGGGTGGTCGGGCGCCACGCCGTAGCGGATCAGGCCGTAGGGCGCCGGGTAGCGGTCGAAGAGGTCGATGCTGACGGTGAGCTCGCCGCTCTTCACGGCCTCGCTCTTGGTCAGGATGTCCGCGGCGTAGACACCGGCGGGGCCGGATCCGACGACGGCGACGCGCAACGGGCGGGCGGCGGTTCCTACAGGGGTGTTTGTTGACACGGCTGTGTTCCTTTGGTTCTTCGGGCTGTTCGGGGCTACGGGTCTGGCGGGTGGGTCTGGGTGGAGCTAGGCGGTCAGGACGGGTGCCTGCGCGCGGCGCGGAGCGTTCGGCGACGTCGTGCTGTAGTCCGCAGTCTTGAAGTGCGACGGCGCGAACGGGCTGACGCGGACCACGTCACCGATCACGATCACGGCGGGATTCGCGACGCCGACGTCCTCCGCCTGGTCCGCGATGGTCCCGAGTGTTCCGATGGTTACCCGCTGGTTCGGCAGATATCCATTCTCTACGATGCCAACAGGCGTCCCGGCTGGCAAACCGGCACGGGCCAGGGACGCGGCGGAATCGCGGAGTTGGCCGACGCCCATGAGCAGGATCACGGTGTGGTCGGCGCGGGCCGGGACCTCGGAGAGCTCCTCGTGGCCGGTGACGACGCTGAAGCCCTTGGCCAGCCCGCGGTGCGTGACCGGGATGCCGGCGGCGGCAGGAACGGAGATGGCCGAGGTCACGCCGGGGACGACTTCGACGTCGATGCCGTGCTGCCGGCAGAACTCGGCCTCCTCGCCGCCGCGGCCCAGGACGTACGGGTCCCCGCCCTTGAGCCGGACCACGCGGTGGCCGGCCTGCGCCTCCGCGACCAGGATGGTGTTGATTTCGGCCTGCGGCACGGGGTGGTGGCCGGGGGTCTTGCCGACCTCGATCACGCGGACGTCGGGGGCGAGTTCGGCCAGCAGGTCCCGGGGGCCGAGCCGGTCCGCAACGACGACGTCGGCCTGGCCCAGGAGCCTGCGGCCGCGGACGGTGATGAGGCCGGTGTCGCCGGGGCCGCCGCCGACGAGGGCGACAGAGCCGGCGGAGCCGGTGGCCGGGCCGGTGGCCGGGCCGGTTGAGCCGGTGGCCGGGCGGTGCCGGCGCAGCGGCAGGTCCCCGGTCTCCAGGGCGGTGGCGACGGCGTCGCGCAGGGCCATGGCGCGGCGCGGGTCTCCCCCGGCGTTGACGGCAATCTTGACGTCGTCGACGACGGCGACGGCGGGGGTCCAGGCCGCGGAGGACTCGTGGTCCGAAGCGTTGACGCACCAGATGCGCTGCGCCTCGGCGTCGGCCGCGACCCGGGTGTCCACGGCGGAATCGCCAGTGGCGGTCTGGACGAACCAGACGCCGTCGACGTCGGTGCTGCGGTACGGGCGCGGCTCCCAGGTGAGGAGGCCGGCAGCGGCGAGGTGAAGGAGCTGCGGGGAGGCAACGGGGGCCACAACGGTGACGCCGGCGCCGGCGTCGAGCAGTCCCTTGGCCCGGCGGGCCGCGACGGGGCCGCCGCCGACGACCAGCACGGGCCGGCCAAGGAGGCGCAGCGCCGTGGGGTAAATGTCCTGAGTTGCCATGCATCGACGATAGGCCGGGCCGCGGGGCGGAACAACGGCGCGGAAACACCCGTTCACGCAAGGTAACGCCACGTCACAGTCGGGGCGGAACGGAGGTTGTTACTTCACGGCAATGAGCTCGATCAGCTTGATGTCGGGTTGCCCGGCGAGCATGGCCGGGCCGTTCTCGGCGAGCGCGGCCGGGATGGCCCCCTGCAGGTGTGCCTGGCGGGCCTCCTCGCTCGCAAAGGTATCGAAGATGCCAAAGGTGTTCTCGCTGACGCGGAATGCGTACCAGGTCTGCGTTCCTGGCTCGTCCGCCACGATTGCGCGACCATTATTGAGGAAATCCCAGACTTCCTGTTCCTTGCCTGATTGGGCCTCGACAATCGCCAACACGCCAAATTTTGGTGCCACAGCTGCCTCCTGGGGTTTTGCGGATCCAGGCGGCACGGACGGCTGCCCGGAGGGGTAGCCAGAGTCTAGGAGTGCCCGCATCGCCGGACAAGATGCAGTCAGCTACCGGTACAGATCGGTGCTGAGGTACCGCAGCCCGGAGTCGACGACGACGGTCACCACGGTCGACCGCGGTCCCAGCCGTTCCGCGACCCGCAGCGCGGCCACGACGTTGGCCCCGGTGGAGGTGCCGGCGAAGATTCCGGTCTCCCGGGCGAGCCTGCGGCCCATGACCATGGCGTCCTCGCTGGTGACCTGTTCAATCGCATCAATCTGGTCCGGCTCCCACAGCGGCGGTATGAATCCGATCCCGATTCCCTCCACCCGGTGGGATCCGCTGGGGCCACCGGAGAGCACTGCTGACTCGGCCGGTTCCACGGCGATGGCCTGCAGGTCCGGGGTGTGGGCCCGCAGCGCACGGCACACGCCGTGGATGGAGTGGGCGGTCCCGACGGACTGGACGAAGGCGTCCACATGTCCGCCGGTCTGGTCCCAGATCTCCTCGCCCATGGGCAGGTAGCCCTGGATGGCGTCGTGGTTGTTCAACTGGTCGCAGGCCCAGTGGCCGGGCTGCGCGCTCACCTCGCCGGCACGGTCAATCATGGCGTTGATCAGGGCCTCGGTAATTTTCCCGTGATCGCTGGCGACGTCCTCCACGATGGCGCCAAGGGCTTCCATGGTGTGGCGTTTTTCGTCACTGAACGCGTCGGAGAAGACCACGTGCAGTCCGTAGCCCTTGGCTGCGCAGACCAGTGCCAGCGAAATGCCGGTGGTGCCGGCCGTGTATTCCACGACGGTGTCCCCCGGGTGGAGTACCCCGCGCTGCTCGGCCCCCGCTATGGCCGCGGCCGCCATCCGGTCCTTCATGCTGCCCGTCGGGTTCGCGAACTCGAGCTTGGCCAGGACGCGGGCCGATCCGGCGGGAACGAGTGCGTGCAGATCGATCAGGGGGGTGGAACCGATTCCCGCCAGGACGCCGCGTTGCGACTCTGTTGACCTGTCCATGGCTGAAGGCTACTCCCGGCACGGACCGGGAACCATAGCCGCCCCAAAAAGCAACGCGGGGTCACTTTTGGCCCATGATCCGAGGAATTATGGGCCAAAAGTGACCCCGCGTTGCTTTGGAGGAGGGTTAGCGGGTGCTGCCGGCGAGGAGGCCGCGGCGTTGCAGGAGGCGCTTCTCCACCGGCGCGAAGACGAGCAGTTCGATCAGGATGCCGACGGCGAGGATCAGCAGGATCGCGGACATCACAATCGTCATGTCGGCGAGCTCCCGGCCCTGGTTAAGCATGGACCCGAGCCCGAAGCCCATGGTGGCGCCGGCGGCGATGATTTCCGCGGCCATCAGCGAGCGCCACGAGAACGCCCAGCCCTGTTTGAGGCCGCCAAGGTAGCCGGGCAGGGCCGCCGGAAGGATGATCTGCAGGGCCAGTTGCAGGCGTGACGCACCCAGGACAGTGCCCACCCTGCGGTATTGCGGCGGGATCTGGTCCACTCCGGAGATCAGCCCGTTGATGATGGACGGGATGGCCCCCATCAGCACCACGAAGTACACGGTGGCGTCCGTGAGTCCGAACCAGATGATGGCCGCGGGCACCCACGCCACGGAGGGCAGCACCTGCAGCCCGGAGATGAGCGGCCCGAAGGCGCGCCGCAACGGGGCCACCTGGGCCAGCAGGAGTCCGATCGGCGTCGCGATGGCCACGCTGATCAGGAATCCGAGGATTCCGCGCTGCAGCGAGGTTCCCAGGGCCGTCTGCAGGGACCCTTCGGCCCACAGCGTGCCGACCTGCTCCAGGACGTCGAGCGGGCCGGGCACCTGGTCGCGGCGTTTGAGGCCGAGCGAGACGTAGAACTGCCAGGCAAGGACCAGGAAGACCAGGGCCGCGACCGGGAGCAGGATCCGGCTCCAGTCGAACCGGGAGACGCGGGGCGCATCGGACTGCAGCGAGTCGAGCCCGGATTCGAGTTCGCGCAGGTCGTCGGCGCCGGTCGAGGACCGGGTCAGGGCGGCCGTGACGTGCCGGGAGGACGTGCCGACAGCCGGCTCGTCGGTCCGGTCAAGGGAGGTGGGGTTACTTGGCATGGCGGCGGATCTCCTCGCGTAGCCGGGCGGTGATGACGCCGGTCAGCTGGCCGGCAAGGCCGGCGTCGGTGCGGTGTTCCTCGGAGACGTTCCACTCCTGAACGATGCGCCCGGGGCGGGAGGACAGCAGCAGCACGCGCTGGCCGAGGCGGACGGCCTCGCGGACGTTGTGGGTGACAAAGACGATGGTGCGGCCGGTTTCCCGCCAGATGCGTTCCAGCTCGTCGTGCAGGAAATCGCGGGTGATGGCGTCGAGCGCCGCGAACGGCTCGTCCATCAGCAGCAGCTGCCGGTCCTGGGCCAGCGAGCGGGCCAGGGACACCCGCTGGCGCATGCCGCCGGAAAGTTCGTGGGGGCGTTTGTCCCCCGCTCCGGCCAGGTGCACGAGGTCCAGGAGTTCCATGGCCCGCGTCCGGCGTTCGGTCTTCCCAAGCCCGCGCAGCTTCAGGGCCAGCTCGATGTTTTCCCGGGCGGTCAGCCAGGGGAACAGGGCTGCGTCCTGGAACATAAAGGCGGCGCCGTCGCTGGGCACCTCGAGGGCGCCCGACGTCGGACGTTCCAGTCCCGCCATGATGTTCAGCAGGGTGGACTTGCCGCAGCCGGAGGCACCGAGCAGGGCAACGAACTCCCCCGGCGCGATGCTGGCGTTGACGTCGTCCAACACCGGGGCGTCGTCGCCGAAGCGTTTACCCAGGTTTTCCAGTACGACTGGCATGGTCTTGTCCTTACGTTGGTGGCGCATCGGGGGCCCGCGCGGTGCGGGGTCAGTCGCGGGTCAGGGGCAGTCGCGGGTCAGCTCAGTCGCTGCCGAGTCCGGCCGCCGAGGTGTGGCTTCCGGTGATCGAGTTCAGGCTGGTCAGGTCAAGGATGCCGTCGAGGTCGGCGGGTTTGGTGGTGCCGGCGTCGACGCCGTCCTGCAGCAGTTTGCGGTAGGTTCCGGCGAGCGGATCGACGGTGAAGACGATGTTCTGCAGCGCCCGGTCGATGACGTCCGGCTTCAGCTCGGCCCCGGCGGCATCTTTAAGCGCGGCGTTGAGGACGGCTGTCCTGTCTGCGGCCGGGGCGGTGTTGAGCCAGTCCACGGATTCCGTGTGGGCCGTCAGGAGCGCCGTCACCGTGGCGGGGTGCTGAGCCGCGAAGGTCTTGTTGACGATCAGGACGGTGGTGGGGAATTCGCCCGGCTTGCCCGTCAGGGACCCGTCCCACAGATCCTTTTCGTCCACGAGGACGGTGGCGCCGGCCTGCAGCACGAGCCGGGACGCCCAGGGTTCCGGCAGCCAGGCGCCGTCGAGCTTGCCGTCCTGGAACAGCTTCAGGGTCTGCCCGTTGTCCGTGGGGTTGATGGCGACGTCGCCGCTGCCGTCCGGGGAGGTCTGGAAGCCCTCTTTCCGCAGCCACGCGCGCAGCGCAACATCCTGGGTGCCGCCAAGCTGCGGCGTGGACAGGGTCTTGCCGCGAAGGTCCGCGGCGGAGGTAATGCCGGGCCGGACCACCAGCTGGGCACCGCCGGCGGCGGCGCCGGCGATGACACGGATCGATTCGCCCTGGCTCTGGACGAAGGAGTTGATCGCCGGATTGGGGCCGATGTAGGCGGCGTCGATGGCGCCGGCGTTGAGGGCTTCGATGGCGGCCGGTCCGGCGCTGAAGACCTGGGTGCTCAGTGCGGTCCCGCCGAGGTCCTTCGCGATGAGGCCCTGGCTGACGCCGACCAGCGCCGGGCCGTGGGTGATGTTGCCGAAGTAGCCGAGCCGGAGTTCCGCGGCCGGGCCCTGGTCCGAGGCCTCGGAGGCAGCGGCGGCACCGTTTCCGGAACTCTTGGAGACGCCGGAGGCGACCGTGGCGCCGATGCCGATCAGCAGGACAAGTCCCACGGCCAGGGCGATCTCAAGCGGGCGCCTGCGCTGCGACCTGCCGCTTTCACCGGCTTCGATCCGGGTCATGCCGGGCTGGGGAGTAGTCATGGATTCACCATAGGGAGAGTCATAAACGTGGATCAATGGCCCGGAAACCCGGGGTCACGCGGGTTCACGGGACGTCACATTCCGAGGGCCGCAAAAATGTCAGACAGCAGGGAGGCGCCTTCCTCTCGGGGTGGCCAGGCGATCACATAGGACTCCCGGCCGAGGATCCGTAACTGTTGCTCACGCGTGAATGTGTCAGCCATGATCACGTGGCGCTGGGTCCGATGCTCCAGCAGTCCGGCTAGGACGTTGCCGGCCACGGGACGCGTGTCGACTTCCACTCCTATGCTGGCGTCCGGCACGGGACGCAGGTGATAGACACGGTCCCGGTCCCACGGTTCCAATCCGTGCCTGCGTCGCGCCTCGTTCCACCGCAGGAAGGTTGATTCGCGCAGCGCACCGTGGAGCAACCGTTCCAACCCGGGGCCACCCTCGCTGCGGACGAGGTGGAAGGCCGCGTCAGTCGCCGCGCCCACAGCGATGTGATCCGGGTGTCCCGTGATTCCGTCCGGGCCAAAGCTGCATACGACCCGCGGCTGCTCCTCCCGCAGGATCCGGACAATCTTTCCCGTGAGCTCCTCAATCGGCACCTCCGCGACCCCGCCGTCGGGATACCCGAACCAGTCGTGCCGGTCCGGAGGCCGTCCGTGGGCCTGCCACGCCGCCTCATCCTCCCGGCGCCGAAATTCGCCCAACTTCCCAGCGGGAACCTCTATGCCCGGTGCAATTTCCCCGGCGTCGCCGTCGGTCGCATGAATCAGGATGAACCGAAACGCCGGATTCCGCGCATGCAATGCCACACTCCCGGCGAGTCCGTACGCGTCGTCATCGGGGTGCGCCATAACCACGGCAACGGACAGATCAGATTCTGCGCCCACTGCTACGGTCTAGCAGCTGGCGGTTATCCGTTCAACAACCCGTTTGCTCAGATCGAGTAGCGCTCGTCCTCGTGGTCGCCGGGGTGGTCGTTGACCAGGCCCGCGGCGAGGGTGTTGCCGTCCAGCGGGTCGATCACCAGGAAGGCGCCGGTGCGGCGGTGGTGCAGGTAGTTCTCCAGCGGCAGCGGAGCCGCCAGCCGCAGCTGGGCATGGCCGATGTCATTCAGTTCCAGCGTCGAGGTCGGTTCGAGCTGGAAGTTCGCCAGGTCCAGTTTGCCCGTCACATTGCGGACCAGCGCCTGGACTGTGCGGGTGCCGTGCTTGACGAGCACCTTGGCGCCCTCGCGGAGCGGCTTCGGGGACAGCCAGCAGAGCGAGGCATACACGTCGGCGGAAGCTTCGGGAATGGTGCCCGCGGCTGCGATCGTGTCACCGCGGGCGACGTCGAACTCATCCGCGAGGCGCAGCGCCACCGATTGCGGGGCCGCCGCTTCGGTGAGCTCACGGCCGGCGAAGTCGATGCCGGCCACGGTGGTGGTGCGCGGCGCCTGGCCCGGGGTGAGCACGGTGACGGCGTCGCCGACCCGCACGGAGCCTTCGGTGATCTGCCCGGCGTAGGCGCGGTAGTCCCGGTACGCTTCCGGGTCGAGGCCGCCGGCGACGGCGTCGGGGGCCAGTGCGCCCTGCGGCCGGACTACCAGCTGGACCGGGAAGCGGAAGCTCTCGAGGTGGCTTTCGAGTTCGTCCGCGGCGGGCAGGGTTTCCAGGACTTCGAGAAGCGCCGGTCCCCCGTACCAGGGCGTGCGGTCCGAGCGGTCCACGACATTGTCGCCGTCGAGCGCGGACACCGGGATGACCAGCAGGTCGCTGACACCGTCGGATCCGAGGCCGAGTTCACGCCCCACTTTCTGGACGTCCGCTTCGATGTCCCGGAAGACGGCTTCGCTGAAACCGACGAGGTCGATCTTGTTGACCGCCACGATCACGTGCGCCACCCGCAGCAGCTGCAGCACGGACAGGTGCCGGCGGGTCTGCTCCAGGACACCCTTGCGGGCGTCGATGAGCACGACGACGGCGTCCGCGGTGGACGCCCCGGTCACCGTGTTCTTGGTGTACTGCACGTGCCCGGGGCAGTCCGCGAGGATGAAGCTGCGCCGGTCCGTGGCGAAGTAGCGGTAGGCGACGTCGATGGTGATGCCCTGCTCGCGTTCGGCGCGCAGGCCGTCGGTGAGGAGGGCCAGGTCGATCGCCTGCGTTCCCGTGGCTCCCGTCCCGCCGAAGCCGCGGTCCGCGGAGGTGCGGGCGACGGCGTCGAGCTGGTCGGCGAGGATCGCCTTGGAGTCGTGCAGGAGCCGGCCCACGAGGGTGGATTTGCCGTCGTCGACGGAACCGGCGGTCGCGAAGCGGAACAGTGTCCCAGCAGCTAGCGGGGCCTCGTCCGGCAAGACGGCGGCGCGGGCGAGATCAGTGTCGGTGCTCATTAGAAATACCCGTCCTTCTTGCGGTCTTCCATGGCGGCCTCGGAGATGCGGTCATCAGCCCGGGTGGCGCCACGTTCGGTGATGGTGGAAGCGGCAACTTCGATCACGACGTCGCGCACGGTGGCGGCGGCCGATTCCACGGCGCCGGTGCAGGACATGTCGCCGACGGTCCGGTAACGGACGGTCTTGGTGATGACTTCCTCGTGCTCACGCGGTTGCGAGACCTCGCCCACCGCACGCCACATGCCGTCGCGGGCGAAGACCTCGCGGTCGTGCGCGTAGTACAGGCCGGGGAGTTCGATGCCTTCGCGTTCGATGTAGCGCCAGACGTCCAGTTCGGTCCAGTTGCTGATCGGGAAGGCCCGCACGTGCTGGCCTACGGTGTGGCGGCCGTTGTAGAGGTTCCACAGTTCGGGGCGCTGGTTGCGCGGGTCCCATTGGCCGAACTCGTCGCGCAGGCTCAGGATGCGCTCCTTGGCCCGGGCCTTGTCCTCGTCCCGGCGGCCGCCGCCGAAGACGGCGTCGAACTTGTTGGACTGGATCGCGTCGAGCAGCGGAATGGTCTGCAGCGGGTTGCGGGTGCCGTCGGCGCGTTCGGCCAGCTCGCCGCGGTCAATGAACTCCTGCACACTCCCGACGACGAGTTTAAGTCCGAGCCGCTCCACGGTGCGGTCCCGGAAGTCGATGACCTCGGGGAAGTTATGGCCGGTGTCCACGTGCAGCACCGGGAAGGGCACCTTGCCGGGCCAGAACGCCTTGGTGGCCAGGTGCAGCATCACCACGGAGTCCTTGCCGCCGGAGAACAGCAGTGCGGGCTTCTCGAACTCGGCGACGACCTCGCGGATGATGTGGATGGCCTCGGACTCAAGGGTGTCCAGGGACGACAGACGGGCCGCGGGCGTGGCGGCAATCGGCGTCTTTGTCGAGTCAGCGTCAAGATCCAGCACGGCCAGCTCCAGGTCCTCATTGGTGATTTGGGTGCTCATACGTGTAGTCCGCATTCTGTCTTGTCGGTTCCTGCCCAGCGTCCGGCGCGGGGGTCATCGCCGGGCGCCACCTTGCGGGTGCAGGGCTGGCAGCCAATGGACGGGTAGCCCTGTGAAAGCAGCGGGTTGACGGGTAGGAGGTTGTCCTCGGAGTACTGGACCAGCTGGTCGAAGCTCCAGGCCGCCACGGGGTTGACCTTGACGAGTCCGTTGGTCCCGTCCCAGGTGATCAGCGGGGTGTTGGTGCGGGTGGGGGCCTCGTCGCGGCGCACGCCGGTGAACCAGAGTTCGTAGCCGGCGAGGGTGCGGCGCAGCGGGGCTACCTTGCGGAGGGCGCAGCACTGGGCGGCGTCGCGGGCGAAGAGGTCCTTGCCCAGGAGCCGGTCCTGCTGCTCCACCGTGTTTTCCGGAAGGACGTCCACGATGTTCACGCGCAGGCTGGCGGCCACCTCGTCGCGGGTCGTATAGGTTTCCGGGAAGTGGTAGCCGGTCTCCAGGAACAGGACGTCGACGCCGGGCAGCTGGTCTGCGACGAGGGCCGGCAGGACGGCGTCGGCCATGGAGCAGGCGACGGCGACGGCCGAAAGGTCGAAGTTGCGCACCACCCAGGCGATGACCTCGCGGGCCGGCGCGTCCCAGCCGAGCTCGGCGGCGCCGGCTTCGGCGAGGGCCTTGAGCTCGTCATGGGAGCGCAGGGCCGGCGTGGCGGTTCCGGGCGCGGTCACTGCAGGTCTCCCTCGTCGGCGGAAAGCGCCCATTCGGCGAAGGTCTGGCCCTCCGCACGGACAGCGACGAATTTACGGACCACCCGCTCGACGTAGTCGGGCAGGTCCTCCACGGTGACTTTGAGGCCGCGGACGGTGCGGCCGAGCCCGGCTTCCTCGCGTTCGACCGTGGCGAGCCCGCCGCCGAGGTGGACCTGGAATCCCGGGGTGGGGTCGCCGTCGGGCGTTGGCAGCATCATGCCCTTCAGGCCGATGTCCGCCGTCTGGATCCGGGCGCAGGAGTTGGGGCAGCCGTTGATGTGCAGCGAGAGGGCCTGCGGGAGCTGCTTGCTCTCGGCGAGGTCGGCCAGGCGGCGTTCCAGTTCGGCGATGGCCGTCGCGGCCGTGACCTTGGTTTCGACGATGGCCAGCTTGCAGAACTCGATGCCGGTGCAGGCGATGGTGCCGCGCCGGAACACGGACGGCCGGGCGGAGAGGCCCAGGGTGTCGAGTTCGGCCACGAGCGGTTCCACCCGGTCCTTCGGCACGTCGAGGATGACGAGCTTCTGGTGCGGTGTGGTGCGCAGGCGGTAGGAGCCGTGGGCTTCGAGGGTGTCCGCGAGCTGTACGAGGGCGGATCCGGAGACGCGGCCGACGGTCGGTGCGACTCCGATGAAGAACCGGCCGTCCTTCTGCTCGTGGACGCCGATGTGGTCCCCCGGCGAGGTGGGCTTCGGCGCGGCGGGCCCGTCCGGGAGCTTATGGCCGAGGTATTCGTCCTCAAGGATCTGGCGGAACTTTGCCGGGCCCCAGTCGTTCAGGAGGAACTTCAGGCGGGCCTTGGTGCGCATGCGGCGGTACCCGTAGTCACGGAAGATGCTGGTGACTCCGAGCCAGACCTCGGCCGCGACCTCGGGCGAGACGAAGACCCCCAGCCGTTCGGCGAGGCGCGGGTTGGTGGACAGTCCGCCGCCGACCCACAGGTCGTAGCCGACGCCCAGCTCGGGGTGGACCACGCCGACCAGGGCGAAGTCGTTGATCTCATGGACCACGTCCTGGCTGGGGTGGCCGGTGATGGCGGTCTTGAACTTACGCGGCAGGTTGGCCAGTTCCGGGTCGCCGATGAACCGCTCGGCGAGTTCGTGGATCAGCGGCGTGGGGTCGATCAGCTCGTCCTTGGCGATGCCGGCCACCGGGGAGCCGAGGATGACGCGGGGCACGTCGCCGCAGGCCTCGGTGGTGGAGAGGCCGATCGCTTCGAGGCGGCGCCAGATTTCCGGGACGTCTTCGACCCGGATCCAGTGCAGCTGGATGTTCTGGCGGTCGGTGAGGTCGGCCGAGCCCCGGGCGAAGTCCACGGAGATCTGCCCGATCACGCGCAGCTGCTCGGTGCTCAGGGCGCCGCCGTCGATCCTGACGCGCAGCATGAAGTACTTGTCTTCGAGCTCGTGCGGCTCAAGGGTGGCGGTCTTGCCGCCGTCGATCCCGGGTTTGCGCTGGGTGTAGAGGCCCCACCAGCGGAACCGGCCGTGCAGGTCCGTTCCGTCGATCGAGTCGAACCCGTGCTTGGCGTAGACGGACTCGATACGCTCGCGGACGTTCAGCCCGTTGTCTTCCTGTTTCCAGGTCTCGTTGGCGTTCAGCGGCGTGGTGCCGTCCACTTTCCACTGCCCGTGCGGCTTGGCCGCCGGCCGGGATTGCCGGGAAGAGGGGCGTGCGGGGCGGCCTGCGCCGGCCTGGTCCGCGGACGCTCCGGCTAGAGCTGTATCAGTCATGCATCGACTGTAGGGCGGGCCGGAAAGCCGTCACAAAGGGTCGGAAACGGGAGGTCACCTAGGGAAATAATTCGTCACGTACCGCCCGGGACCCTTGATCCGGGCGGCCTGCCGTGCATCCTCACCGGGCGCCTAGCGGTGCGCAGCAAGCGCCGCGTCGTAGCGTTCCAGGGCGATTTCGGCGAGCACCGGCGAGGGCAGCAGCGCCGCCGTCACCAGGTCCGCGCCGGCCTTGGCCAGCTGGTCGTGGAAGAAGCCGGGGGCGAGGAGGTAGGAGGCGATCACCACCCGGCCGGCGTGCTCGCCGCGGAGGGCGGTGACGGCGTCGGGCACGGAAGGCTTCGCGGAGGCGCCGTAGGCGGCCACGATCTTGTTGGGCCGCAGCGCCCGGAGCTGGTCCGCGAGTTCCTCGACGTTCTGCGCGGCGGTGGCGTCGGAGGAGCCTGCGGCGGCGAGCACCACGGCGTCGTCCCCGGTCACCCCGGCTTCGCGGAGCCGCTGGTCCAGGAGGGCCGCGAGCCGCGGATCCGGTCCCAGCGGCGCGGCGGCCAGCGTGTCCGGCCGGCTCCTGACCGCCCGGGCGATGTCCACTTTGACGTGGTAGCCGACGCTCAGCAGCAAGGGCACCACGACGGCGGTCTCCCCCGCCGGCAGGCCCGACACCACGGCGGGCAGTTCGGGCTCCTGCACGTCGACGTAGGCCTCGCGGACGTCGAGCCCGGGCCGCAGGGCGGCGATGCCGTCCCGGAGCGCGTTGACTTCGGCGGCGCCGAGCGGGCTGGACGTTCCGTGGGCGCAGGCAATCAGGATGGGGCTATTCATAGGCGCTAGCGTAACGTTGGAGCCGCCCCATCCGCCCCTTTGATTCCGACCGGGACGCGCCCTTGAATTTCTCCTTTAGCCTGGTCCTGGTCTGGCTGGACCTGGCCGGTATCTTCTTCTTCGCCGTTTCCGGATCGCTGCTCGCCGCGCGGAAACAGTTCGACATCGTCGGCTCCCTGCTGCTGGCGTCCCTGGTCAGCCTGGGCGGCGGCGTCATCCGGGACATCATCATCAACGCCGGCCCGCCCGCGGCCTTCACCAACCCGGCCTACCTGGCGCCGCCGCTCCTGGCCACGTTCCTCGTGTACTTCCTCTTCAACGGCGTCCAGCGGTTCACGTCGCTGCTGATCCTGTTCGACGCCGGCGGCCTGGCCCTGTTCTGCATCGTCGGCACGCTCAAGGCACTCGACGCCGGCATCCACCCGACGGCGGCCATCCTGCTCGGTGTCACAACGGCGGTCGGCGGCGGGCTGCTGCGGGACATTACCGCCAACGAAGTGCCCCAGCTGTTCGACGGCAAAGACATCTACGCGCTGCCCGCTTTCCTGGGTTCGGCCCTGACCGTGATCCTGTCCCTCGTGCACAGTTTCAACGTGGTCACCGCCCCCGCCGTCGCGGCCCTGGTATTCGCCTTCCGGGTCACGGCGTGGCGGCGGCAATGGCGCGCGCCGCTGGCGGTCCGCGGCTGGCACCGGCTCGGCCTGGACGGTGCGGAAAGCGGCAGCCGGGATTAGCTAGGATAAGTGCATGACTGACATGTTCCTCGAGAAATTCCGCGCGCTTGTTCCGAAGTATCTCGAAGACGAATGGCAGGAAGAGGACGGCCTGCGGGCCGACGAGCTTGAGGCAGCCCTCTCGGAGCACCAGTTCCAGGTGCCGCTGGTCCTGCGGGAGTTCTACCAGGCCGTCGGCGGCTGTGAAGACCTCATGGAGGCCTACCACTACTTCTGGGACCCGGAAGAGCTCGAAGTGGACGACGAAGGCTTCCTGATGTTCCTGGAGGACGAGGAAGAGCAGTTCACCTGGGGCTTCCGCGTCGGCGACCTCGGCGTCCCCGATCCCATTGTGTACCGCCGCAACAACGCCCGCGGCCAGTGGAAGAGCGAAGAAGGCACCTTCTCCGAGTTCGTCTTCGACATGTTCGAATGGGCCTTCAACGACGACGAGGACTGAGCCTGGCTGCAGGAGTCCGGGGCCGCTCTGTTGCGGTTTCCCCACTTTTGACCGGGCCCGACGGCGTGTTGCCACGAATCGCCGGGCCCGCTGGGCCTCCGGTCTTCAAACCTGGGGAAACTCAGCGGATCACCCTCCCGCGCAGTACCTGCCACACCTCGTCCAGGACCTTCTGCTGGTTGTAGACGATGTCCCGGTACCCGTAGCGGAGCACTGCGTAGCCGGTCAGGACGCCGGCGTTGTTCCGGGTCCGGTCTTTGAGGACCTGCGGGGCCTCCAGGTGTGAGCGGCCGTCCACCTCCACGATCAGGAATCCTTCCAGCAGGAAGTCCACAATCCCGATGCCCGGCAGATCAACCTGGGTCTGGGTGACGATTCCCGCGCCGCGGAACAGCACCCTGGCGAGGACTTCAATGGCCGAATCCGCGGTGCCGTCCACGAGGGCCAGTGCCGCACGGGCGGCTCCGTTGCGGTTTCCCGGCAGCCGCCGGGCCAGGTAGGCCACGGTTGTCCGGCCCTGGATGAGGGCACTCTCGACCATAACGGCGGCTTCTACCGGCGGCAGGCACCGCAGTGCATGCAGGAGTGTGTCCGTGGTGCTGGCGACGGGCCGCAGGGACTCCGGCGGCACGAGGCTCCCCCGGTGGATGACCACGCCGGGGGCGGACCCGTGCCGACACAGCAGATGGAGCCGCTCCGGCGGGTGCAGCAGCCACAGCCCCAGGTGCGGAGCCGCCGAAGCGCAGCAGAGCAGCCCGTTGGCCAGCACGGCAGCCACCATGTCGGCTGGCGCTCCGGCCAAGGCTACGACGCCGTGGCGAAGGCGGCGGATCTCACCGCGGGCCACGGCCTGGCGGATCGCCCGGTCCCGGAATCCGGCCTTCTTCAGGGTGGTTGTGCGCGCCACCGACCCGGCCTGCTGCAGAAAAGTGGGCATGTCCATCCGGCAAGCACACGCCGGTATCCCGGCCGCCGGCACCTCCCGGGACGGCCATGTGGATAACGCCGCGCTGGGATTCCCCACTTTCGGCAGCGTCCTGCGGCGTGTCGAAGCCGCCGCACGGTGTGTCGCAGGCGGTCCCCGGCAAAGGTGGGGAAACCCGGCGGCCGCAGCCCAGAAGGAGCGCCGGCGAACCTCTCACAGGCTCGTTTGGACACGGTGAGATCCGCGCCTTAGACTTCTTGGTAAGTCAACTGACTATCTTCGGTAGGTAATGTCGCCCGGAGAAAAGGCCCCGTTCGTCACAGAGGTTCATCCCTCCTGTGTGCCGAACGGGGCCGTTCCGGTTAAGGCCGGAGAAGCCGGCCGCAAGACGTCTAGCTGCTGCGGTCCACCACGGCGTGCGCGAAGCTGGTCAGGGAGTCCTTGACCACACCTTCGGGCAGCGGGGCGAGGGCGGCAACCGCCTCGTCGGCCCAGGCCCGGGCGATCACCCAGGATTCCGCGGTCACCGGGTGGACCCGGAGGCCGGCGACGGCGGCGGCGAGGGCCTCGTCCGAGCTGAGATCGCCGTCGATCAGTGTCAGGAGTTCGACGGCGGATGCGTCACCGTCGAGCGCGGCCTTGCGCAGCAGCAGCACCGGCAGGGTCGGCACGCCTTCGCGCAGGTCCGTGCCCGGGGACTTGCCGGATTTGACCTTGATGCCGGTGACGTCGATGACGTCGTCGGCCAGCTGGAAGGCCACGCCGACCTTCTCGCCGTATTCGACGAGGACGGCCTCGAAGGCGTCGTCCGCGCCGGAGAAAATGGCGCCGAGCTGGCCGGAGGCCGCCACGAGCGAGCCGGTCTTGTCCGCGATGACGGACAGGTAGTGCTCCAGCGGGTCCTCGTCCGGCCGGGGCCCCACAGTTTCGTGGAGCTGGCCCAGGCAGAGCCGTTCGAACGTGCGGGCCTGGATGCCGAGCGCCCGCCCGCCCAGTTCCGAAACCAGGATGGAGGCCCGGGCGAAGATGAGGTCGCCGGTGAGGACGGCCACGGAGTTGCCCCAGACCTCGTGGGCCGTGGGTGCGCCACGGCGGAAGGGCGCGGAGTCCATCACGTCGTCGTGATACAGGGTGGCGAGGTGGGTGAGCTCCACGACGACGGCGGCCTGCACCACGGCCGGGCGCGAGGCGTCGCCGAGGTGCGCGCACAGCAGGGTCAGGAGCGGGCGGATCCGCTTGCCGCCGGCTTCCACGAGGTGACGCGACGTTGCATCGGCCAGCGGATCGGAGTTTGCGATGGCCTCGCGCAGCTTCTTCTCGACGCGGGCAAGGTTGGTGGTGATGGCCGGACCAAGATCGGCGTCGCCGGCGATCGCCGCGAACCCCGCAGGCAGCTGCAGTCCGGTGGCGATGGCGGTGGTGTTGAGGCTGGGCTCGGAGCCCGGCAGGCCGTGTCCGGCGTGCGTCCAGCCTTGGTCTGCGGAGTTGGTCACGGGTTAACCCTAACTTTTGTCGCGGAATCCGCGGTGATGGTGCTCGAAAGCGACGAACTGTCCGCCTTCGACAGAGCCTGGTTGGAGGTGGCCGGAACCAGCATTTCAAGGACCCGGATGACCCGGTCCTCGAAGCCCTTGGCCGCGGGATCCGTGAGGTTGGCCAGCAGCCGCACCACAAACCGCATCAGCACAGGAATGGGCATGCCCGTCCGGAGGGCCAGCTTCATGACGGCGGGCTTGCCGATCAGCGCGGCGAAGGCCCGGCCGAGGGTGAAGTGCGATCCCCACTGTTCCCGCACGTAATCGGCGTACCGGGAGAAGTGGGCGTCGGCGGCTCCGGCCGAACCGGCCCAGGCGCCGGCGCGCTGCCGGGCGGCGCCGTCAATGATGAATTCGGCCGCGAAGCGGGCCGATTCCATGGCGTAGGAGATGCCCTCGCCGTTGAACGGGGAGACCATGCCGCCGGCGTCGCCGAGGAGCATCAGGCCGGGCGAATAGTGCGGTGTGCGGTTGAAGCCCATGGGCAGCGCGGCGCCGCGGATGTCCCCCACCTGGTTTTCCGGGGTGAAGCCCCACTCGGCGGGCATCCCGGCGGTCCATTCGCGGAGCACCTGTTTGTAGTCGATCTTGCCGAATTCCTTGGAGGAGTTCAGGATGCCGAGGCCCACGTTTGAGGTGCCGTCGCCGACGCCGAACACCCAGCCGTAGCCGGGCAGCAGCTTGCCGTTGCGGCCGGGGAGTTCCAGCCAGCCTTCCATCCAGTCGTCGTCGTGGCGGGGGCTCGTGAAGTAGGTGCGGACGGCCACGCCCAGCGGCCGGTCGTCGCGCTTGTGCATACCGAGCGAGACGGCGGTGCGGGTGGAGTTGCCGTCGGCGGCGAGGACGATGTCGGCGCTGAAGTCCCGGCTCTGGCCGGTCTTCCGGCCGGACTCGTCCAGCAGCGCGGCGCGGACGCCGGTGACGCGGCCGTCGTCGTCGCGCAGTGCCTCGGTGACGCTGTGGCGTTCGAGCACGACGGCGCCCGCGGCCCGGGCGTGCTGGGCCAGTTCCTCATCAAAGCCGAGGCGGGTCCGGATCAGCCCGTACTGCGGGAAGTCGGAAACCTCAGGCCAGGGAAGTTCGATCGTGCGGCCGCCGGCGATGAGCCGCAGGCCCTTGTTCCGCCGCCAGCCCTCGGTTTCGGGGTGCGGGAGGCCGAGCTTCTGGATTTCCCGGACGGCGCGCGGGGTGAGGCCGTCGCCGCAGACTTTCTCGCGCGGGAAGCTTGTCTTTTCCAGCACCGTGACGCTGAGGCCGGCCTGCGCCAGATAGTAGGCGGCGGTGGACCCGGCCGGGCCTGCGCCGACGATCAGTACCTTCACAATCGATATCGACTAACGCCCGGGCCGGACGATGTTCCGGCGCAGCTTCGCGACGGGGCCGGTGTGGGCGGCGATCGCGTCGGCGCCGGTGGGGTGCGCGTTGGGTTTCTGCGCGCGGTGGATGGCGACGATGCCGCCGCTGAGGTTCCGGTAGGTGACGGATTCCCAGCCCGATTCCTTGAGCCAGGCGGCCAGGTGGTCCTGGTCCGGCCAGGCCCGGATCGATTCGGCGAGGTAGACGTACGCGTCCGGGTTGGAGGAGACCTTGACCGCGATGGCCGGGAGGGCGCGCATGAGGTATTCGGTATACATCGTGCGCCACATCGGCACGACGGGCTGGGAGAACTCGGCGATGACGAGCCGCCCGCCGGGCTTGGTGACCCGGAGCATTTCGGCGAGGGCCTTCTTGGGCTCGTTGACGTTGCGCAGCCCGAAGGAGATGGTGCTGGCGTCGAAGGAGTCGTCGGCGAAGGGCAGCCGGGTGGCGTCCCCGGCGATGAAGTTGATGTCCGGGCGGCGGCGCTTGCCGACCTTGAGCATGCCGAGCGAGAAATCGCAGGCAACCACGTCTATGCCCGCATCGGCATATGGCTCGCTGGAGGTGCCGGTGCCGGCGGCGAGATCGAGCACGCGCTGGCCCGGCTTCACGTCCATGGCTTCGACCACGATTTTGCGCCAGCGGCGGGTCTGTCCCATGGAGAGGACATCGTTCACGACATCGTATTTCGGGGCCACGTCGTCAAACATGGTGGCTACTTCGTCCGGACGCTTATCCAAGGATGCTCGGTTCACCCTGTCATTGTCTCAAATGATCGGGGCACCCACGAACCACTCCCTGAACTGGGCCGCAGGAGCCGCAGGACCGGGTGCCCGCGCGGGCGGGAGTAGTGTTATCACATCATGACGAGCGCGTTCCGTACCTTGACAGTCCCCCTCGATGCAGAATCATTCCGCGGGGGGCTGCCGTCGTTTCTGGTACGGGATGACATGCTCTGCTGGACACGGCGCGGAGCGGGCCTCGTGGGCTTCGGCGAGATCGCCCGGTTTACCGTCACGGGCCCGGACCGTTTCCTGGAGGCGGACATCTGGTGGCGGCACCTGGTCCTCGAGGCCGAGATCACCGACGCGGTGGAATGCCCCGGCACCGGCCCGGTGGCGTTCGGCTCGTTCGCCTTCTCCAAGGCCTCAGGCCATGACTCCCGGCTGATTGTCCCCGAAGTTGTGGTGGGCCTCCTGGACGGCCGCGCCTGGCTGACCCAGTTGACGTTCGACGACGGCGACCTCACCGAGGCCGGCGCCCACGCCGCCCTGCAGCGCTGGCTGGACACCGCCGACGACGGGACCGCCACTGCCGCCGTCGAACCCGCCGGCGGGACCGGCGCCGAACCCGCGCCGGCCGCCGTCGAGCCCGCCGCCCGCAAAGGGTCGCTGAGCACCGGGTCCCTGACGGAGACGGACTGGATGGCGGCGGTGACCGCCGGCGTCGCCGAGATCCGCACGGGAGCGCTGGAGAAGCTGGTGCTGGCCCGGGATATCGTCGCCACGGTCCCGGACGGCGTGAACGCGGCGGAGATCCTGCGCCAGCTCGCCGTCCGTTACCGCGAGTGCTGGACCTACGGGGTGGACGGCCTGGTGGGGTCCACGCCCGAGATGCTGATCCAGGTGGAGGGCCGCACGGCGCAGGCCCGGGTGCTCGCCGGGACCCTGGACCGCCGCGACGCGGAGGGGATGGCCGGCCCGGGGATGGAGTTCGCGGAGCGGGTGCTTGCCGGATCGGAAAAGCAGCGGCATGAACACGACATTGCGATCCAGTCCCTGACAACCCAGCTGGCGCCGTTCTCCGAGGCGATGACCGCCCACAGCGAGCCGTTCATCCTCGAGCTTCCCAACGTCTGGCACCTGGCCTCGGATGTGAAGGCCGAGCTGGCGGAGGTGGAGGGGCATGTCCCGACCTGCCTGGCGCTGATCAATGCGCTGCATCCCACCGCCGCCGTCTGCGGAACGCCGACGACGGTGGCCGGCGCCCTGATCCGCAAGCTCGAACACATGGACCGCGGCCCCTATGCCGGGCCGGTGGGCTGGCTGGACGCCGCCGGCAACGGCGAATGGGGCATCGCGCTCCGCGGCGCCGTCGTCGAGGCCCCGGACACCGTCCGCCTGTATGCGGGCTGCGGCGTGGTGGAGGGATCCGTGCCCGAGGCCGAGCTCGCCGAGACCTGGGCGAAGTTCCGGCCGATGCTGGAAGCCCTTGGCCTCAGCAGCTAGAGTCCGGAATACAAGACTGGATCGAATGGTCGGGGTTGCACATCACCCGCATTAGTTATCCAATAGTGAAACTAAGTTTTCTGTGATGTACATCTCGTCGTCGGCGATACACTATAAGCCGACTTAGTCAGCACACCCCCGCAACAAAAGGTAAAAGATCATGCAGCGCAAGTCACTCGCACCGACAAAGCTGGCCCTCAAGGCCGCCTCCATCCTGGCCGCAGGAGCACTCGCCCTGACGGCGTGCGGCGGCTCCACACCCGCGCCAACCGCGGACGGCGTGCAGCTTATCAATGCAGGAAAACTCACCGTCTGCTCTGACATTCCTTACGAGCCATTCGAATTCCAGCAGGACGGCAAGATCGTCGGCTTCGACATGGACATCGCCGCCGAGCTCGCCAAGGACCTCAACGCCGAGCTGAGCGTCGTGGACAGCTCCTTCGAGGCCATCGAGACCGGCGTCGCCCTCAACCAGTGCGACGTCTCCATCTCCTCGATCTCCATCACGGACAACCGCAAGACGGCGATGGACTTCTCCACCCCGTACCTCGACGACGACCTGACCCTCGTCGCCAGCGAAGCCTCCGGGATCAAGAACATCGGCGACGCCCGCGGCAAGAAGGTGGGCGTGCAGCAGGCCACCACCGGCGCCGAATACGCCAACGCGCAAGTCCTCAACGCCCAGCAGTTCGAGGACTCCGGACTGCTCGTCCAGGCCCTCAAGGCCGGCACCATCGACGCGGCCCTGGGCAACCAGTCCGTCCTCGCCTACGCCATCAAGGATGACGCCAACCTGAAGCGCGTTGCCGACTTCGCCACCGGCGAGCAGCTGGGCATCTCGGTCAAGAAGGGCAACACCGAAATGCTGGAGAAGGTCAACGCCACCCTCAAGCGCCTGACCGACGACGGATCCCTGGCCAAGTTCGAGGCCGCCTGGTTCGGCGAGACCGCCAAGTAACAGCCCCGGACTGAACCCAATCCCGAAGGAGGCCCCGTTGCGGTCTGCACAGCAGTCCACAACGGGGCCTCCTCCGCGCAAGATGAATGTGAGTACCCCATGGCAATGACCGCACGGCAACGAGCCAAAGTCAGCCTCTACGTCCAGGCCGGGATCTTCGTGGCGGTCATCGCGGCCGTCATCCTCGCCACGGACTGGCAGACCGTCGGAACCAGCGTCTTCAATTTCGGCAAGATCGCCCCGATGTTCCCGGACATCATCCTGGTGGGGCTTAAGAACACCCTCATCTACACCGCCCTCGCATTCGTCGTGGGCCTCTCCGGCGGCCTGCTGCTGGCGCTCATGAAGCTCTCCACGTTCCCCGTATACCGCTGGCTGGCGACCGCCTACATCGAATTCTTCCGCGGCATCCCCGCGCTGCTGGTGTTCATCGCCTTCGGCTACGGCGTGCCGCTGGCGTTCGGTGTGCTGTGGGATGTCCACGTTGTGGTGATGGTGTCGCTGGGCATCGTGGCCTCCGCCTACATCGCCGAGACCCTCCGCGCCGGGCTCCAGGCCGTCCCGCCGGGACAGTTGGAGGCGGCCCGGTCATTGGGCATGCCCCTTCCCCGGGCCATGGTGAGCATCGTGATTCCGCAGGCCTTCCGGATCGTCCTGCCGCCGCTGACCAACGAGGTCATCCTGCTGACGAAGGACTCCTCGCTGGTATTCGTCCTCGGCCTGACGACGGCGCAGTACGAGCTCACGAAGTTCGGGCGCGACGGCATTTCCAGCCTCGGGGCAGGACTCACCCCGCTCCTGGTGGCCGGTGCCATCTACCTCGTGATCACCATCCCGCTGAGCCTTCTGGCCCGGAAGTTTGAAAGCCGCTCCGCGCGGACGAAGCGATAGGCAGGACAGTCATGAACGACGTCGAAACCAACACCCCGGCCTTCAGCAGCGGCCTCCACGCCGCCGGAGTATCCATCAAGGATCTCCGCAAATCATATGGCTCCAACGAGGTCCTCAAAGGCATCAGCCTGGAGGTCGCCCCCGGCGATGTGGTGTGCCTGATCGGGCCCTCCGGCTCCGGCAAGTCCACCCTGCTGCGCTGCGTTAACCTGCTCGAACAGCCCAATGCCGGCACCATCCACGTCGGCGGCTTCGAATCCACCCACCCGGACGTCGACGTCGACAAGATGCGCCGCACGGTGGGCATGGTCTTCCAGCAGTTCAACCTGTTCCCGCACCTCACGGTCCTGCAGAACTGCACCATCGCGCAGACCAAGGTCCTGAAGCGTAACCAGGCGGACGCCGATGCAGCGGCCCGGAAGAATCTAACGCGCGTGGGCCTGGAACACTTCGCCGACCGCTTCCCGGACCAGCTCTCCGGCGGGCAGCAGCAGCGCGTCGCGATCGCCCGCGCCCTCAGCATGGATCCCGAGCTCATGCTGTTCGACGAGCCGACCTCGGCGCTGGACCCGGAGACCGTGGGTGACGTGCTCTCCGTCATGCGGAACCTGGCCAAGGAAGGCATGACCATGCTGGTGGTGACCCACGAGATGGGCTTCGCCCGCGAGGTCGCCGACCGGGTTGTGTTCATGGACGGCGGCGTGGTGGTGGAGGAAGGCGCGGCCGAGCAGGTCATCGGCGCCCCGACCCAGCCGCGCACCCAGGAGTTCCTCAAGCGCGTGCTCGATCCGACCCACATCGACATCGTCGAGGAGTAGCCTTTTCGCCGCGCACCCCGCGTGGCGACGCGCATCCTACCTGGCGACGCGCACCCCGCCAGGCGACGCGCAAATGCCCCGGCGCTACCGGAATTTCCGTAGCGCCGGGGCATTTGCGCGTCGTGGGGAATTTTGCGTGTCGCGGAAGGGTGCGCGTCGCGGTCACCGGGCGGACCGCGTGCGACGGCGGGGCACCCCGGCCGCGGCCAGCTTCTGTTCCAGCCGTCCCGGCACCATGAGGTCCGCCCAGACCCACCGGACCACGGCTACCCCCGTGGCGCGGATCCGGTCCTCGCGCAGTTTCTCGTCAACCACAGCCTGCGACGCCGTCCGGCCCCGAAGGTACTCGGGCTTGAGGTATTTTGCGATGCCGTCGAACTCCCCGGCCACTTTTGCGCTGTCCCAGTAGTAGTCCGTGAACCCGGCCAGGCCCGAGCCGTCCCGAACTTCATGCTGCAAGGCCGGGGCCTCGAACCCGGCAGCGCGGATGAGTGCCCGGCCGTACGACTCCCCCGGCGACCCTGAGGCCGGGTCCGCGAACCCGACCGCTGCCAGGATCCGCCTGGTCGCTGCCGCGGTGTAGTGTTCCGCGATGCCGGCCAGCAAAGCATCCTTGCTCAGTGCTGACAGCCCGCGCGCAGGGTCCGGCCGGAGCACGTGATCCAGGGGCACGATGGCGTCCACAAACGGGGTGAACGCCGCGAGGTCCAGCACCGTGCGGACCCTGCCGGTAATCAGGATTCCCTCACGCCGGACCGCCCGGAGGCCCGCTGGCGAGGCGAAGTGCCGCCGGACGCCGGCCCGCGAGCGCCCGCCGTCGTTCTGCAGGGTCAGCGCGTGGACAGGGTGGTGCCGGCCCATCGTCGGTATGCCCCAGACGGACGCGGCGGAATGCCAGGCAAAGATGGTCCGGGCGTCGAAAGTTTCCGCCGCGGCGCCGACGCGGACCCGGTACTGTTCCCACGGTTGCAGCGCCCGCCACGCCTCGCCGTCGACGTAGACGCCATGGCGCACCCGGACCAGCGCGCCCGACCGGCAACGTCTGGCGAGTTCCTTGTGACTGATCCCCTGCTGGAGATGCTCACGGGCCAGGATCATCCGGGGCAGTTCGGTCATGGACTCACGGTCGCAGGCTCCGCCCGGCGATGCCATGCGGCCGCGTCCGTATGTGCACAACCCGGCCTGCGCGGCGCGAAATACCCTGCGCTGCGCAAAATACCTGACGCTACGGGTATTCGGGCGTCGGGAGGCAATATGCGCGTCGCCAGGCAATCGCAGCGTCGCCGGGCAGAAACCGCGTCGCCGGGTAACCGGGCAGGCCCCTACTCCGCGGCGGGGACCCCGGCGACGGCTGCGCTGACGGCGGCCCGGATCCGGGCGTGCAGCGTCGCGGAGCCCGGACCGGTCCGTGCGGACCTCCACGATGCTGCGGCCCTCGATCGGCGCCGCCAGCGCCTCGGCGAGCCCCGCCGTCGTCGTCACTTGTTGGTGCCCGACGCCGTACGCTGCGGCGAGCGCCGCGATGTCGACGGTGTGCGGGGTGCCGAAGAGCCGTTCGACGGCGTCCCCGTAGGCCCCCGATTCCTGCACGGCGCCGTGTTCGAGGAGTCCGAAGATTGCCCCGCCGGCATCGTTGAGGACCACGATCCGCAGCGGCGGTTCGGCCTCCCCGGCGCCCAGGAGCAGCCCGCCCGAATCGTGCAGGAAGGTCAGATCGCCCATCAGGACCGTGGTGTCCTGCTGCCCGCCGCGGGCGATGCCGACGGCGGTGGACGTGGTGCCGTCGATCCCGGCCAGGCCGCGGTTGGCGAAGACCGTGGCCCGGGGTTCCGGTACGGGGGCCGCGGCAAGGTCGACGTCGCGGATCCCGTTGGAGGAGCCCAGCACCAGCTGCCCGCGGGCATGCTCCCAGACGAGCGCCCCCACGGAGGGGCCGGTCGCGGCGGGACTGCCGGCGAGCAGCCGGTCCACGGCGTGCTGGGCTGCGGCACCGGCCAGCAGCCAGGCGTCGAGCCAGTCCGGTGCCCCGCGGCCGGCGAAGTCGGCGAGATCCGCCAGGGATTCGAGCGGCAGTTCGGTGCGGCGGCCGGGCTCGTACCAGGCCACGGGGACCGGCTGGTAGAGGGCGGAGGGGACGTCGGCGCGGGCCAGGAGCGCGCTGACCGGGCGGGAGAGCGTAGGCCGGCCGAACAGGACCACGCGTTCGATCGGCTGCGCGGCATCCGGGTCCGAAGTGTTCGAGCAGCAGCCGGTACGGGCCCACGGCATTCGGGCCGAACCGGGCGTTGGAGGACGGTTCGGCGAGCAGCGGCAGGCCGTGGGCCCGGGCGAAGGCTTCGGCGACGGGTCCGGCGTCGTGCCCGGCCAGGACCACGGTCCGCCGTTCGGGCAGGTCGGCGTCGGCACCCGGCAGGTCCAACGCCTCCGGGGCCGGCGGGACCCGGTAGATGCGCCGGCCGGATTCCGGCGGAAGCCGCTCGCCGGCAGCCGGGGCCAGCGGGTCGCGGAAGGCGAGGTTGAGCTGCACCGGCCCGGGCGGGGCGTCGGGGAAGGCCCCGGTGGCCGCGCTGAGGGCGGTCTCCACCGCCCGCGTCGGGTCGCTGCCGGCGGGGACGTCGACGGCGAAGCGGACGTGGTCCCCGAACAGGTCCAGCTGGTACGTGGTCTGGTTGGCGCCGGTGCCGCGCAGTTCCTCGGGCCGGTCGGCGGAGATCACGATGAGCGGGACCGCGGCGTGGTTGGCCTCCATCACGGCCGGCAGCAGGTTCCCGACGGCGGTCCCGGAGGTGGTGAGGACGGCCGCCGGGGCCCTGGCTGCCAGTGCGAGGCCGAGGGCGGTGAACCCGGCGGAGCGCTCGTCGATCCGGACCAGCAGTTCCACCCGCCCGGCCGCGTCGGCTTCGGCCAGGGCGTAGGCCATCGGCGCGGACCGGGAGCCCGGTGCCACCACCACGTGGCGGACCCCGGCGTCCGACCAGCGCGGCGACGGCGATCCGCGCGGCCTCCAGCGACCCGAGGTTGGCGGGCCCGGCGGGCCCGGCGGGCTCTGTGGGCTCTGTGGGCCCGGCGGGGCTCACATGTTCTCCGGCGTCTCGATGCCCAGCAGTTCGAGGCCGCCGGAGAGCCGGCGCAGCACCAGGGCGCACAGGGCGAGCCGCGATTCACGGACGGATTCCTCGGCCTTGAGCACCGGGCACTGATCGTAGAAAGAGGTGAAGAGCTGCGCGAGCTCGAACAGGTAGCCGCAGAGCCGGTGGGGTTCCAGCAGCTCGCCGACCTTTTCCAGGGTGGCGCCGTATTCGAGCAGGTGCAGGGCGAGCGCGCGTTCGGCGGGTTCGACGACGGCGATCGCCGCCGCGGCGCTGACGGCCGCCGCGCTGGTGGCCGCACCGCCGGAGGCTGCGCCGCCGTCGTCGTCCACTTCCAGGACCCCGGCCTTGCGCAGGATGGAGCGGATCCGCGCGGCCGCGTACTGCACGTAGGGGCCGGTGTTGCCGGTCAGGGCGAGCATGCGGTCGAAGTCGAAGACGTACTCGGTGTCGTGGCCGGTGGACAGGTCCGCGTATTTGACGGCGCCGATGCCCACCTGGCGTGCGGTGATGGCGCGTTCGTCGTCGGACAGTTCGGGCCGGCTGGCGTCGATGACGGCGCGGGCGCGGTCCACGGCTTCTTCGAGCAGGGCCATCAGCTTCACCGGGGCGCCGGAGCGGGACTTGAGGATCTTGCCGTCCTCGCCCAGGACGTTGCCGATCTGCACGTGCGTGGCCTCGACGGTGTCCGGCAGCCAGCCGGCCTCGGTGGCCGTGGCGATGACCATGCGCAGGTGCACGTTCTGCGGGGCGCCGACCACGTAAAGGACGCGGTCCGCCTGCAGTTCGCGGACCCGGTACCGGATGGTGGCGAGGTCGGTGGTGCCGTAGCCGTAGCCGCCGTCGGACTTGCGGATGATCAGCGGTAGCGGATCGCCGTCGCGGCCGGTGAACCCTGCCGGGAAGGTGCAGAGGGCGCCGTCGCTGATCCGGGCGATGCCCCGGTCCTCCAGCTCCTGGCACAACTGTGCTAAATGGGCGTCGTAGGAGCTCTCGCCGGCGATGTGATCGTCCGTGAGGCTGATGCCGAGCATGGCGTAGATCGCGTTGAAGTAGCGTTTTGACTGCGCCACGAGCCGTTCCCAGACGGCGAAGGTCTCCGCGTCCCCGCTTTGCAGAGCGACCACACGGAGCCTGGCTCGGGTGGCGAAGCCGTCCTCGTCGGCGGCGGAGGCGTCGAACTTGGCGCGGGCGGCCTGGTAGAAGGCGCTGGGGTCATCCACGAGCAGGGCCGCTTCCGGGGAGTCCTCGCCGATCTCGAGCCAGTGCTCGATCAGCATCCCGAACGGTGTGCCCCAGTCGCCGATGTGGTTCTGCCGGATCACGGTGTGGCCCAACGCTTCGAGAACCTTCACGAGGCTGTCCCCCACCACCGTGGTGCGCAGGTGCCCGACGTGCATCTCCTTCGCGACGTTCGGGGAGGAATAGTCGACGACGACGCGGTGCGGCTGGGCGGGCCGGGCCGGCGCCGCTGCGGCTATGGCTGCCGCCTCGGCGTTGAGGAGCTCCTCGATCCAGGTGCCGTCAAAGGTGAGGTTGATGAACCCCGGGCCGGAGATTTCCACCGCAGTGCAGATCCCGTCGAGGTCCAGGCCTGCGACGATTTTCGCGGCAGCGTCCCGCGGCGGAAGCCCGGCCTTCTTGGCCAGCGCCATCGCCGCGTTGATCTGGATGTCCGCGAACTGGGAGGGCCTGATCACCGGGTCCGCCTCGCGGAACTCCTCGCCGAACGCAGTGGCAATTGCAGCCTGGACTCTGGGGACAACCAATGCGGCCGGATTATTCACAGTCCCAAATTAGCAGTTCCCCCTCCCCCGGACGCTCCCTCACCTTTCGCCGCCCCTCCCCCGACGCTCCCTCACGTCCTGCAGAACAACCACCGACGCTCCCTCATCTTTCGCCGCCCCTCCACTGACGCTCCCGCACGTCCCGCGATTCGACGTCGCAGCAAGTGCGGGAGGGTCGGCCCGAAACCCGCAGAACGTGCGGGAGCGTCAGCCCGAAACCTGCAGAAGGTGAGGGAGCGTCAGCTAGAAACCCGCGGAAGGTGAGGGAGGGTCAGCTAGAAACCCGCAGAAAGTGCGGGAGGGTCAGCCGCGGGTGCGGTAGACCTGCACGACGGACGGGCGCGGGGCGCGGACCTGGCCGGCTGCCGGCGTCGTCCCGGCCGGCACGTAGTCCGGGAAGAAGGAAGTCTGGGCGTCGAAGGAGCCGTCCTCGCCCGGGTGCTGTACGGCGACGAAGACCGTCCGTTCCTCGTCGTGGATGATCGGGCCGCAGGTCTCGGCGTCGCGGGGCACGGCCAGGAACTGCTCCACCCGGCCGCGCTCGGCACCGTCCAGGGTGACCTTGAACAGGCCGTCGGCGAGGCCGGTCTTGGAGGGGGCGCCGTCGGTGGAGATCCACAGGTTCCCCACCGAGTCGAAGGCCAGGTTGTCCGGGCAGGAGATGGGCGAGACCTGGTCCGCCGGGAAGCCGCTGAAGTAGGTGGACGTGTTCACCGCCGGGTCACCACAAACGAGCAGGAGGTTCCAGTCGAACGTGGTGGACGTCTGGCCGCCGCGTTCGGTGATCTCGACGACGTGGCCGTCGCGGTTGTCATTGCGCGGGTTCGCCTCGGTGGCGCCTTCCTTCCCGAGCTTGCCGCGGTCCGTGTTGTTGGTGCAGGCGACGTAGACCTTGCCGGTGTGCAGGCTCGGCTGGACGTCCTCGCAGCGGTCCATCTTGGTGGGGCCGACCTTGTCCGCAGCGAGACGGGTGTAGACCAGGACTTCCTCGACGCTCATCCCGGCCACCGCGGACTTGCCGCCCACCACCAGCGGGAGCCAGGAACCCGAGCCGTCGAAGCCGCCGTCGGACGGGAGCCTGCCGGAGCCGTCAATCTCAGCGGCCGGGGAGTCGCCGGTGAATTTCGCGACGTACAGATCGCCCTCGGCGAGCAGGTCCATGTTGTGCCGGCGGTCGGCGGCCGAGCCACCCGCACGGTACTTCTCCCTGGACACAAACTTGTACAGGTAATCAAAGCGCTCGTCATCGCCCATGTAGGCCACCACATGCCCGGAGGAAGCCACAATCACGTTGGCGCCCTCGTGCTTGAAGCGGCCCATCGCGGAGCGCTTCTTCGGCGTCGACGTCGGATCGAACGGGTCCACCTCGACGATCCAGCCGAAGCGGTTGGCCTCGTTTTCGTAGCCGGCGTTGCGGGTGTCGAAGCGGGGATCATCGAGTTCCCACTGCCGCGCGGTCGGCGTGCTGGTCAGCCCGTAGCGCCGGTCTCCGGCAGACGTGCCGGCGGAGACGAAGTAGCCGTTGAAGTTTTCCTCGCCGGAGAGGATGGTGCCCCACGGCGTGGTGCCGCCGGAGCAGTTGCCCAGGGTCCCGCGGATGGTGCGGCCGGCCGGGTCGGCCACGGTGCGCACGAGCGGGGATCCGGCCACGGGGCCGGTGAGTTCGTAGGCGGTGTCCGTCAAGTAGCGCCGGTTCAGCTTGGCGCCCTTGACGTAGGACCACGGCTTGTTCTTGTTCTTGCGTTCGAGTTCGACGACGGTCAGGCCGTGGGCGGCGCGGCCGATGGCCCTCGCTTCGGCGGCCGGCAGGGACGCCGGGAACATGATCGACTCGTTCGTGTACTCATGGTTCGTGAAGAGCACTGCGCGGCGGTCCTTCGAGCCTTCCAGCGGCAGGATGTCCGTGTAGTCGTTGTTGTAGCCGAACTGGCGGGCCTGGGCGGCAGCGGTCTGGGCGTTGAGGTCGAAGTCCGGAGCGTCGTGGAAGAGCGGATCGCCCCACCGGATGATCGGCTGCCAGCCGAAGCCCTCCGGGACCGTGACGGCGTCGACAGCGGCGTCCACCGGTGCGATCGCCGTGAACGTCAGCTTGGACTTCCCGAAGCCGTTCTTCGCGGCGGGGGCCAGTCCCGGGCCCCCGTCGGCCACGGCAGAATCGGCCGACCCCAGAGCGCCGCCGAACGCGATCGCGAGCGCGCCGGCGGCCCCGAAACCCAGGGCGGCGCGGCGGGAGATGCTGGCGGAGGCGACGTCGCGGAAGTAGCCGTTGGAGCTGGTGTTGCAGACCGCGCTGGCGCAGGCGTTGTCGCACTTCAGCGCGCAGGTGACGGCGCTGCGCTTGCCTTTGGTGTGGCCGAGCATGGGCAGGAGGCCGAACTTGCGGGCAGTTTCAGACATGGGGAGGCGACCTTCTCTGGGAGACGAACTTTCCCGGCCACCCTTCCAGCCGTTGGATACCGAGAGGCGTCTCCCAGATGAAGCGCGGGTGAACGTTACTATTCGGTAGCGTCCGGTTGCCGGGCCGCCAGCACGGCGTGCGTCCGCCGCAGCCGGTCCAGCCACCAGTCGCGGCGGTCCGGTGCGGCGGCGTGCGCGGCCAGCAGGTCCGGGTCCGCGGCGACCTCCCGCAGCCGGATGGCGCCGTCGTCCGGCACCAGCGAATCCCCCGTGACGTCCGCAGCGAGCAGCGAGACCGTCCCCAGCCCGCACGCGTACGGCAGCTCCGGGAGCGCCGCGGCGAGCGCCAGCCCGGCCCGGATCCCTACGGAGGTGTCCAGCGCGGAGCTGACGACGGCGGGAAGTCCGGCCTGCTGCACGATCGCCAGGGCGCGGCGCACCCCGCCGAGCGGTGCGACCTTGACCACGATCAGGTCCGCGGCGCCGGCGCGCGCTACCTTGAGGGGGTCATCCTCCCGGCGCACGCTTTCGTCCGCGGCGATCAGCACCGGCGTCCCGGCCGCCCGGAGCCGGCGCCGCACCTCGGCGAGGCCGGGGATGTCCGCAACGGGCTGCTCGGCGTACTCGAGGCCGACGGCGGCGAGCCGGGTGAGCGCGTCGACGGCTTCGGTGACGGTCCAGCCGCCATTCGCATCGACCCTGATCGCGGCGTCGGGCAGTGCTTCGCGGACCGCGTTGACCCTAGCGAGGTCCTCTTCCAGGTCCTGGCCCCGTTCGGCGACCTTGATCTTGACGGCGTCCACGCGGCCGAAGCGGGCGAGAATCTCCGGCACGCGGCCGGGCGCGACGGCGGGGACCGTGGCGTTGACCGGGATACGGGTCCGCAGCGGCTCCGGGAATCCCAGCCAGCCGGCCTCGATCGCGGCGGCCAGCCAGCGGGAGGCTTCCGCGTCGGCGTACTCCGGGAAGGGGCCGAACTCGCCCCACCCCCGCGGGCCCCGGAGCAGCAGGGCTTCGCGCTGCATGATGCCGCGGAACTTCACCCGCATCGGCAGGCTCACCACCCGGGCGCCGGCCAAAAGTTCTGCCAGGGCGGGCAGCTCGCCGGAGGCGAAGACCGGTCGGGCGTTGGCAGTGGCGGCCGGCGGAACGGGGGCAGCATCAGTGGGCATGCTCCACTGTAACTGCGGCTCGTTTGTCCGGCGGTGCGCCCGCCCGGGGAGTAGCCCGGCCGAGGGGGAGCCGGCCCGGCGCTTACGGACCGGCGCTTACGGACCGGCGCCGCGGAGCTCCCAGACGGTGGCCGCGGCGCCGTGCGGCAACACGAGCTGCCATTCCTCCCCCGCCCCGGGGTAGGCGCGCACGGTGGCGGCGACGGTTCCGTGTCGGTAGACCTCCACAATCGAGGAGTCGACGAAGATCCGCAGGTCGTCCCCGCCGGCGACGGTTTCGGCAAACACCGTACGGCCCGACGACGGCGTGGCCAGTTCCAGCCGGAGGTCGCCTTCGCCGCCGGCAACGTGGATCTCCGCCTGCCGCGGCAGGTGCAGGGTCCCCGCGGCGTTCGCGAGCAGCTTCCGCCCGCGGTAGGCGGCGAGTTCCGCGGCGGGCTCCACCGCGAGCGCCCCGCCGTGGACGGAGAGCCGCCGGGGGAATGTCAGCACGCCGGACCAGCCGGCATCGGTGACCTCCTGCTGGCGGCGTCCGTGCCGGTCGGCACCCTCCGTGCCGTCCATCCCCGCGTTCCGGGCAGCGGCGGGTTCGATCACCTCGGGCGAAAGTCCCCACAGCAGGGCGCGATCCGGCAGCGAGAGGATTTGCGGTGCGGTGAAATCGGGGCCGAAATCCGCCGCTCCCCCGGACGCCGGCCCGAAGACGGGCAGGCCCGTGACGGCGTCGGCCGCGAGGGTTCCCAGCAGGTAACCGACGCCCGCCCGGTGGTGTCCGCCGACGGATGAGGGACCAATCGCGGAAGGGCCGACGGGCTCGGCGGTCCTTGCGCCGCCGGCGGCTGGCAAGTCAGCGGATAAGGGATCGGCGGCGCCAGCGTTGGTTGCGCCGGCGGCGGCGCCGCTCCGCAGCGTCGCCAGCAGCAGCCAGGTATCGGCGCCGGACGAATCCGGCAGCTCGACCAACTGCGGGCCCTCCCAGATTTCGGCGGCGAGGTGGTCCGCGGCGAGTCCTTCCGCCGAGGTCAGCCAGATGCCTTCGTAACGCCAGGCCTGGACGTCCTCGAGGCTGTACAGGAGCGCGGCGGCATGCCCGCTGGCCAGCCCGGCCCCCTGCAGGGCGTAGCGGCGTCCGAGGAACTTGAAGATATACGGGTCCCGCACCACGGTGATCTGCGGATCCCCCGGCGCGGCCGCGGCCACCTGCCCCTCCTGCGCCCAGCGGGTGAGATCGCTGGACCCGTGCGCCAGCACCACCTGCGCCTTCGCAGCGTCATCCGCAACGTCATCCGCGGCACCGGCGTCCGGGGCGCCGGTGTACGCGGCGGTGGGGACGCCGTCGTCGTCGATCACCACACCCGGCCCGCAGCCGACCGCGTCCGGGCCGTGCGGCTGCGGCCGGAGCGCGAGGGGTTCCTGCCGCCAGCGGAGCAGGTCCGGGGAACTCAGGTGCGCCCAAGAGATCCGTTCGCGCCGCACCGAGTCCGGGTTGTGCTGGGCGAACACGTGATACCTGCCGTACAGGTAGCTCAGTCCGCAGGGGCCGCCGATCCAGCCCTGCGGGGGCCGCGAATGCAATTGGGGGAAAGCCGGATCAGGATGCTCCGTCGCGCTGTCCATAAGCACAGAATACGCGCGCCGGACGGTGGTGGAGAGGGCCATTCGGTGTCGGCCGCGAACCCTGCGCTGCGCAAAATGCCCGGCGCTGCGCAAAATACCCTGCGCGGCCGAAATACCCGCGCGCCGGTAATTTGCGCGTCGCCGGTCAATTTGCGCGTCGTCCGGCACAAAGAGTGTCGCCAGCCGCCCGCGCGTCGCCTCGACATGAATGTTACGGTGCGGTAACGTTTTCTGTCGAAGGCCCGCCAACCCCCCAATGGCGGGCCTTCTCCCACGCCAGGTCCGGAACGCCCCGGCCAGCATCCCGGGGACCACGCACCGGCGCCGCCAGCATTGAGCCGCCAGCAAAGGCACGCAGCGGCCGATCAGGGAGCTCGCAGGCTACTGTGCGACCCTGTATACGATGAATTTTCGGCACGAATGGAGCAGCATGAGCCCGACGGCGGATTACCCGCGGCTGCCTTCACGGGCACCTTCAGTGCACGCGGCGAGGCCCGGCAAGGGGACCACGTTCCTGTTTGTGCTGGCCACGCTGGGCTGCCTGGCCGCGATCGCAGGGACCTACTACTTCTTCGTCCGGACCACCATGGGCCAGTTCATCGACGAGTCGGCCCTGGTTGAAGCGGTGGCCCTCAGCGGCCCGGCCGGTAAGGCCGCCACCCAGCTCCTTGACTGGCTGCCGGCCCTGTCCGTGCTGATCGCCAGCATCGTGGTGCTCCTGGTCACGGTCCTGCGGCGCCGCTGGTCCGCGGCTGCCATTGCGCTGACCGCCTGCGTGGGCGCCAACGTCGCCACGCAGATCCTGAAGGATCTGGTGCCCGTCCGGCCGTACCGCGGTATTGAGACGCTGGATTTCAATTCCCTGCCGTCCGGGCACACCACCCTGGCAGCGTCGGCCGCGGGTGCCGTGTTCCTGATGGTTTCACCGCGCTGGCGGCCGCTCGCCGGGTTCCTGGGCGGCAGCTTCGCCGTCGCCACGGGGGTCTCCACGCTGATCAACCAGTGGCACCGCCCCGCCGACGTGGTGGCCGCGTTCATGGTGGTGGGTGCGTTCATGCTTCCCGCCGGGTGGCTGATCCTCCGGATGGGACCGCAGTGGAACGTCTGGGACGGCTACGGGAAGCATTGGGCCTCGGCCAGGGTCTGGGTGACGCTGCCGGTGCTGATCGGGCTTGCCTCGGCCGCGGTGGCCTCCGTCGCGCTGCTGATCGTCGCGCCGACCCCCTGGCAGCAGGAGAGCACCACGAGCTTCTTCTGGGCGGGTACCGCGCTGATAGTCATCGCCGGGTATCTCGCCACCATTGCCGGCGTGTGGCTGTTCGGCCATGCCGCCCGACGGCGGGACTCGCCCCGGCGCTGACGCACCCCTCGCTACACCCACCCGGGTGCGCCCGACGGCGGGACGCGCCCGGCGCTGACGCCCACCCCGCGCTGCGGCCGGCGCCGGGATACACCCGACGCCGACGCTAACCCCCGGCGCTCACCCCGGCGCTGTCCCGACGCCGGCGCAGGGCCTACGCGTATCCGTCGACGATCGCAGCGGCGATTTCCCGGTACGCGCGGCGGGTTTCCGGCCGCAGCACATCGAGGGTGACGAGGTCGCCGTCGGCCACGCCGCGGTCGTGCGGGACCGAGATGAGCTGGCGGCAGATGCCGGAGAGGTGGTCCTCGATCGCGTCCTTGTCCACCCGCGTGGACACCTCGTCCTTGTCCGTGATGACGACGATCGCGTTGCGCGCCAGGTCCTCATAGCCGTGGCTGGCGAGCCACTGCAGGGTGCTGCGGGCCCGCTTGGCGCCGCTGACGGCGTAGCCCGCGGCGATGATGAGGTTGTCCGCTGTCTGCAGGATCCCGCTCATGGCGTTGTGCGTGACGCCGGTGCCGCAGTCGATCAGGGCCACGGAGTAGTAGGAGGCGATCAGCTTCCGGATCCGCAGGTACTCCTCGGCGGTCAGCGAGTCCGAGACTTCCGGGTCCTGTTCGCCGGCGATCAGGTGCAGCCGGCCGGCGTGGTGCATGTAGCGGGCCAGGTTGGTCAGCGAATCGACGGAGTCGATGTTCTTGAGCAGGTCCGTGATGGTGCGCGGGCTCGCCTGCTGGTAGATGCCTTCGCCGAGGGCACGCTCCACGAGGTCCCCCGAGTCCGGGTTCGCGTCGATGGCGCACGGCGGATCGCCCCGGAATTCCGCCAGGGTCAGCCCGACGCCGACCGTGGTTGAGGTCTTGCCGATGCCGCCCTTGAGGCTCAGGACGGCGGTGTTGTAGCTGCCCTGGAGCTGGCGTGAGATGCGCCGGGCCAGCTCGTCCTCTTCGCGCTGGCGGGCGTTCGGGCCCATGTTCACTTTGCCGCCGGTCATCTTGTAGACCGTGCCGCGGAAGCCGCCGATGGGCCGGGGCTTCTGCTCACGGACGAAGAGCCCGGGTGAGCTGATGAAGTCGGGCAGCGGGGAATCGGCCAGCGCGGCGGCGCGGCTTGCGGCCCGGGTGGAGCGGGCCGGACGGGCCGGCACCGCGGGAGTTGTCCCCGGCGTCTCCGGCAGGGGCGCGACGGCTGCGGGCTGCGGATCAGCGTCCGACGGCGTCGTATCGCCTGCCGCCGTCGCATCGCCCGAGGTGCCTGCTGCGTCTACGGCCGCGGCCGCTTCGGCCCAGGATCCGCTCCGGAGCGGCCGGGACGGGTCTGAGTTCTTGCCGGCGGATCCTTTGGTGGAGCTCTTGCCAGCTCCCTTGCCCGCGTTCTTTCCCTTGCCGGCGGGGGAGATCACCGGAAGGGTTCCCGTGGCCGGGTCGTCGCGACGCCGGGCGCGGCGGCTCAGGAGTTCCGGCTGATCAGCCTCCGCCGCAGCGTCGGCGGCATTGGCCGGGGCAGCGTCGATTGAGGCAGCGTCCGTTGCGGCGACGTCGGCCGGCGCGGGTTTGGCCGAACTGGCTGCGGCGGCGTCAGCCGGGGCGGTCGGTTCGGAGGCAGCTTTGACTGTGGTGTCCACCGGTTCAGGCATAGTCGTTCCCCTTGGAGTCACAGCGGATGCCGCTGCGTTGCGCGTTTGATGAGATCCAAAGTGCAAGTCTATGGCGTGCGGCGGACATTGATCGATTTGGCCGGGCCGTGACCCGGCCGCGCCGAAGGGTTCTTGAGGAACTCTTGAAGTTAACTTGCAGGGCAGTTGAGCGCCACTTGAAATCCGTGGGAAAGGATTGGTGTATCTCAGAGCCGGAAGGCACTGAGGGTCTCTGCGGCTCGCTTTCGATTGGTCTCTGCGACCCGCGCACATTCGTTCAAGGGGAAATTCGAAATGTCCAAGGTCACTAAACGCACTAAGCGCATCGCCATCACCACCTCCGTCATGCTGGCACTCGGCGGCGGCGCCGCCATCGCCTACTGGTCCGCCACCGGCAACGGCGCCGTGAACACCGCTGCAGGCTGGAACAAGCGCCGCATTCATCATCAACGCCGCTCAGACCAAGCCGGAGGCTTGACTCCCGGCGGCCCCGGCGCAGACCGTCACATTCACGGTCAGGCACACCGGCACCGGCACCCAGCGACTCACCGAAGTCGTAGCCTGCCGTAAAGACCGGCACCGGCGGCGACTGGGCTCAGGGGAACTGCTCAGCCCGGGATTTCACGGTTAGCAAAGCCACCATAACCTCGGTCGGCGGGACTTCGACCGGCGCCACTTCGCCGGAGAACCCCGTCAACATCCCAGCTGGCAGCTCAGCGACAGGCACCATCACCGTGTCAATGGTCGATGACCCTGCCCGCGACCAGAACGACTGCAAAGAAGTCCAGGTGCCCCTCTACTTCACAGCCCAGTAACGTCACAGCGCCAGCATCCGCTCGGGACGCGGCCATACTTCCGTCAAGCGACTAGCTGTATTAACCACTGACGTTGGTGACGCGGCCTGCTGGTGGCTGACCCTTGAGTGAGGTGTGGCCTCGGTGATGATTGTAGTCATGGAGCCAGGCCGGGAAAGCGGCAACACGCTCGGCCTCTGAGCTGTAGGGGCGGGCGTAGGCCCATTCCTCGAGCATGGTCCGGTTGAAGCGCTCGACCTTGCCGTTTGTCTGGGGCCGGTAGGGCCTGGTTCGTTTGTGTTTGATGTCCGGGCCCAGCGCGTCCCTGAAGGCGTGGGAGCGGTAGCAGGAGCCGTTGTCGGTGAGGACGCGCTTCACGGTGATGCCGGCGGCGTTGAACGCCTCGTTGGCGCGTTCCCAGAAGCCGGCGGCGGTCTCCTTTTTCTCGTCTTCGAGGATCTCGGTGTAGGCGAAGCGGGAGTGGTCATCGACGGCGTTGTGCAGGTAGGCGTAGCCGGGGCGCCGGTTCGCCGCGGTCCCTGTCTTGTTTCTCTTGCCTGCGGCCCGGTCCATGACGCGGTGCCCGCCGCCGTCGGGGATGCGTCCGAGTTTCTTGATGTCGACGTGGATCATGTCCCCGGGCTTCTCGTACTCGTAGCGGCGGACCACCCGGCCCGTGGCACGGTCCAGCCAGGAGAGTTTCGCCAGCCCGAACCGGGACAGGACCTTGTGCACGGTCGAGGGGTGGAGGCCCAGCAGATACCCGATCCGGGCGGGCCCCCACCGCCGGTTCACACGCAGGGCGATGATCCGCCGCTCCCGCCGTTGCGGGGTCCGAGACGGCGAACCAAGGGGCCTGCTGGAGCGGTCCTCCATCCCATCCGCGCCGTGTTCGCGGTAGCGGTCTGCCCAGCGTGCGGCGGTCGGCACGGACACCTGGAAGCGCTCCGCGGCCCGACGCAGCGGCCACCCGTCATCGACGATGCATCTGGCCAGCTGCAGCCGGCCCTTGGGCGCGAGAAAAGCATTAGGGTGGGACATGAAGACCTCCGTTTGTGGAACTGGACTCTAGACAAGCCCCACTCCACCCGGAGGTCTTCTTTTTGTCACCTATCCACGCCGCCTGTCACCAACGTCCGTGGTTAATACAGCTAGCCGGCGCTATGGCCCGGCCCACGCAGAGAGAC